>NZ_CP194338.1:0-3656497 GCF_051903255.1 Curtobacterium sp. SP.BCp
ACCGGCTCGCCAGGATTTGCCTACTCACTTCTGCGTACTGCGACAAGGCACCACTCGTTGCATAGCACGTCCGCAGAAACTCCTCGTGCAATTCCTTGGAATCTTCGAGGTCACCCAGGAAGAGTTCGCCCATTATTTGGAGACTCGTCTGAAGCTGATTGCGCCGCTGATTACCCGGGTAGTCAGCTAGCCTATACGACAAGGGCTCCGGCGGAAGTGGCATCCCGGTCTGCAGGAGCTTGTGCAGGCCCCTGCTGGCAACGCCGTCCGGAGAAAGGTGGTTCCAGAGCACGAGGAAATCGTCGTACATCGTCTCGGCTGACGGGAAAATCATCGCCCGGCCGTCAAGAGGGGCCAAGCCGTCGGTACGCGAGGCGAGGAATGCTACAAGCTGATGGCCATTGAACACGCACGCGACCGAAACGCCTCGCTCTTGAGCGTATCGAGCCGCCTGTTCGAGGGCCTTGTGTAGCTCCTTACCCTCGGCTGACCCCGAAGTGAGGGATTTGATGGGAACTACCGACGAGCCGTTACCCACCGGCAACTCAAAGTAGCGACCAGTTCTCTTAGCCTCAACCACGAATTGCGAACCAGCAGAGCCGACAAGGTAGTCAATGTACCCCGTCTCAGTGTGACGTTCTGTCTTGACCGCCTGTCGCGGCCATCCAAGGACGTCGACGAGAAGGCGGTCGATGACCTGGAATCTGGTGTCGGCCTCGTTCGAGTCTGACTGAATAGTGACGTCGATGTCGGGGAGAAGCTCGAGCATCGCTGCATACCCGCGCTCATACTGGCTCATGCTCCGATCGTATGGGTAACCAGTGACGCCAGCGGGTAGCTGAGCCTCTCTATCTGCGATCGAGCAAGGCGTTCGGTCGCACCGCGGTCGAGGCCCTACTCTCCACTTGAGGGACGCAGGATGTGCAGGGCACCCTCGCGCTCGTTCGCGATCTACGCCGGCCTTGTTGAAAACGACACGGCTCAGGCCGCTTCGCCTGGGTGCTCAGCTCTGCTACGCATCTCGACGCGGACGGACCGCCACGCGCGCCCGGGGTCTTCTTCTTCCTTGCGCTGAACTTCGTTGAGCGCCGCGCTGAAGTGCCAGCGGTCGGGGTCCGAGCGTTGCAGGGTACGTGCAGCACGCCGCTGGGCGATAACAGCTGCGGGGCGTCTACTCAACACTCCACCGCTGTGCCTGCTTCGGAACGCCAAAGTAGATCCGGGCAAGTCGTTCAACCCGCTGCACATGGCTTCGATGCTGGTTGACGTCGGACCACACCACTAGCGGCAGACGCGGATCCGGCCGTAGCCGCTCGCGGCCCACGAACTGGGACGGACTCGCCGTACGCGGAACCCCTAGCATCGACTGAGCAAGGGGAGCGGTATGCCGACTGGGAAGATCGCGCGCGAGTGGCGGGACTTGTACGCAAACGAGCTCGCTCGAGCCGTCTATCAGGGTCGAAAACCGGACGATCACTCGCTGAGCGCGTGGTCGCAGTACGACGCCGAGAGCCGCTCAGGCAAGCCGTTCATCACACCGCCAGTACCGACCCATCACGAAGGAACACACAATGATCCTCGTCCTAGACGCGAACGCGGTCGTTCCCAACCCGGAGCTGCAGGGCAGTGCTTGGAAGGACATCACTACGGCGATCCGCGATGGTGCGCTCTCCGTGGTCGTGCCGAAGATCGTCGCGGCGGAGATCACCGGGACGGTCCAAAAGAACAGGCGGGACCAACGACCCAAGGGCGACGTCCACCGGGCGCCAGAAGCCGTGCAGCAGTCGGTGCAGGACGCTGCTGACGAGGTGGAGCGGTGGGCAGAGAGCTACGACGCAACGATCTACCTCGAGGCCGAAGGGGTGACCATCCGAGACACCCCCACGGTGACACACGACGAGGTCGCTCAGCGCGCGATCGATCGAGGCCGTCCGTTCAACGAGAAGGGGGGCGGCTACCGCGACGCCCTCCACGCGGATCTCCGTGCGGAGATGGAAGCGGTCCTCACGACGGGAACCATCACGCTGTGCACGACGCTCAAGGAGTTCGTGCCTCCCCAGAAGTACGCCGGCGACGAAGACCGTGTGTTCCCCGAAGCGGAGCACCTCAGCGAGCTCGTCACTGCACTGTTCCCCGACGGCAAGTTGCACGCCCCGGAACTCTGGATCGCCCTCGATCTGGGGGACCCGGTCGATGCCGATGTGAGCGAACCGGGAACCCCCGAGCTGGTGTGGTCCTTCGCCCGCGAGCTTGTCGACGGTGGCCGGTCGTACCGGACGAGAATCCGGATGACTGCACGCGTGGCCTTCGACTGGATCGACTGGCCGGACGATGACAACGAGGGCTCGTACCAAGATCTCGACATCACCGCCTGGTACACCGTTGACGACGAGGGCTTCCACATCGATCAGGACCGCACCAATCTGCAACCAGCCCCGGTCTACACACCGCCGCGACGCACCGAGGACACATCGACGTTGACCTCGACGGCCTTCTCATTGTGGCGAGAGCAACAAGCCGCCACCCTGGCAGCGGTGAGAGCGCTCGGCACACCATCCGACATCGCAGCGCTCAGCGCCGAACTCGCCCGTCGAGCGGCCGCCGGGATCAACATCGTCACGCCCGGCACCATCGCGGCGATGAACGTCGAACTCGCCCGCCACGCCGGCGTTGGCATCAAAGCCGCCGCTGCACTCAACAGCGCCGCGCTTGGCGCCGAACTCAGTCGACAGGTCATCGACGCCGGCCGCGCCGCCCAGCTCGGCTCCGAACTCAGCCGCCGTGCGGCCGCCGGCATCGACGGCGCCGCACTCGGTAGCGAAATCACCCGTCGCGCCGCTGAGACGGTGCGCCCCGCCGAGAGCAGCCCGGAAGCCCCTGCGAAGGCCGAGGAGAACGATAAGCAGCCCAGTGAGCAGGGTCCTGACTCAGGCGACATTCCGTCGCAGTGACTGCGCAATACGTAGGCAACACAAGTGCAGCCCCGAACTTGACGAGCAGCGAGAATGCCGATGACTACTGAGTCCCCCGAAATTCGGCTGCGCGCTGCCGCTCCGAGTGATGCCGACGACGTGATCGCACTATCCATCGAGACGTTCCGGGCTGAGCACGCACCCTCACAGCGGGCCTTCCACGAACGGCAGGCCGAATGGCGAGAGGGCAAGTCACCCACGGTCGTCGCCCGCAACGGCGACGGCGCTTTCCTCGGCTATGCGTTCAGCAGACCCAATCAAGCAGGCGTCTTTGAACGCACTGACGGACAGGTCGCTGTCCTCACCCAAGTGGCCGTTGTCCCCGACGCTCGTGGCCGCGGCGTCGGCGCCGCCCTCGTCAGTCGATCGCTTACAACACTCCGCATGCTCGGGTACAGCATCGCCTCCGCACAGATGCAGGCCGACGTCGCCCCGTGGTACGCCCGTCAGGGATGGACGATCTACCCACCCGGTCACGTCAAGGCATGGATTGAGCCGCACATCGAGCAGGACGACGACTGGCATCCCGACTTGCCCGCAGGCAGCTTCTCTCCGATCCTCACAATCAACCGACTACCGGACTTCCCGGTGCTCGCCGAGATCCAACTGACCAATGACAAACCGCTGCTGGAAGCCTTCTACCCCGGAGCGCTCGACGAGGACAGTAACGCTCGCCGCGGGCTCGACGCCATCGCAATGCACGTCACGTCCAAGCCCAGCGACAGTCGGCATATACCTCCGGCGCTTGCCGCGATGATGATCGCAACCTCAGGCATCCCGGCTGATCTTCGTGCGATCCTCGAGCCCCTGGCGATTGACATTTCGTAGCCGTCGTAGGTCGGGCCTGTCACGGGGCAATCGGATCAGACGCTGGATCAATCAGCTCCACACTGTGCTCGCTTCAATGTCATCCATCGCCGTGCGGAGCTCGAGCTCTCATCTCCGCACGGACGATACGCCACGCGTACCCGGGATCCTCCTCTTCGTTGCACTGAATTTTTCGGAGCGCGGTGCTGTACTTCCAGCGATCCGGATCCGAGCCTTGCAGGATGCGAGCGGCGCGCTGCTGGACAGTGCGTTTCGCCATAGGTGTTCCTCCTTGGCAGATCGGTTGATCGGTTCGCGCCGCGTCGTATAGCGGTCAGTGCCAATCGATGAGCCGAGCGCCACGTCCTCCCCGATAGACGCGGGCGCCGTGCCATCCGTACGGCACCAGCACCGTCACGTCCTGGTGAACGTCGTACCCAGTTCGCTGTGTCATCCGCTGCACCGGGAGGTACGACTGCCACGGGACCTCCCGAAGATGCGAACTCCAGTCGATAGGGACGATCGGCTGGTCCGCCGGGACGGGATGTCTCCGGAGCGCCCAGCGGACATGCTGGGGTGTGCGGCGGGCAGCTGCGGCGAGGGCTCTGACGGTCGTGACGCCAGAGGAGACGAGGTCGTGGAGCGCCGGCACGTCGATGTCGTCGATCTCGGGGCCGAGGTTGACCGTCTCTCGGCCGGCCCACCGCGGGGGCTCCCAGACAGCGGCAGGTGACGTGCCTTTGCCTTGCTCGTACGCGTTCACCGCATCGATCGTGACCGCGAGCCAAGCCTCCAAGTACGCGTCCAGGGCGACCTGCAACTGGGCCGTCATCCGGATCTGGAAGTCCGTGTACTCGGCGGCATCTCGTCCATCCGCGACCACTGCCCATGGGGTGGGGAGAGCGCTGACGGGTTGCGCTGTCGCTCGGAGGTAGAGGTATCGGCGTGCGTTGCGGAGCCGTCGGGGGCCGCCGGTGAAGGTGCTGACGCTGGCGCAGATCATGTCCCAGTGCGTCGGCTTGAGGAGTTGCCACCACGGCAGGTGTTGGCGCCGGGTCGCGTAGTTGATGCTCGGCTCGGACGCTGCGAGGTAGCGAGCGAGCTCGCCGAGTTGCTGCAGGATCGCCGTCGTTTGAGCTGGTGTGCCGAGCATGGATGGTCGAAGTCGTCGTCCTATACCCGCAATCACCTCGGGGTCAGGTGCGTCTCGGTGGACGCCAGCAAGAGCAGCAGTCAGCCCCAGCGCGAGCGACCGTTGGAGCGTTTCGGGGTCAGCGCCGCCGGCCACGCTCAGTGGTACCACCCAGTTCGTCCAGAGCAGTGGTGGGATGTGGTCCGCGGTCCACTCTGGATCCCGGAGGGAGTCGCGTGGCATCAGGAAGTCGACGTAGGCCGCGACGGCCGGTTCATCGAACTCTGCTCGCACTGCGCTACCGGTCACGAGACGTTGCATCGCGGGCAGATCCTGATCGACCGCGCGGAGGACGCGGCCTCGGAATCTTGGCCCGACACCCGGCCAGTAGCCAAGGAGGGTTGCGGCGCTCCCGGGACCGCGTGCGCTCCGCCCTTGCTCGGAGGGCCGCGCGAACGTGAGCCGCCGGATGATGTGCCGGATCTCGTCCTCCGGGACGAACATGAGTGCGAAGGCGGCGGCCATGAGCGCCCCCATCGCCAACGCGTTTTTCGGAGGTGCGGTTCCGATTCGCACAGTCTCGTCGAAGAGACCCTGCAGCTGCGAGGCGTCGAGCGTGGCGAGCTCGGCGATGAGGGGGATGTCGTTCGCAGCGAGGAGCGCGATACCGACGCCGCGCAACGTGCGGAAGAAGTGCTGTACGTCTGGGATGAAGACGTCCAGCGTGTCCCGGTCACGTTTCCAGACGGCAGAGATCGCGGCCTGTGCGCGAACGATGGGTGCGCTTTCGTCGAAGGGTGCCTCGTCCCAGGTGGTCCGTAAGTCGTAACCACACCTGCCGCCGTCCGCGATACGTGCACGGCAGCAAGAGGGGTCGACGGGGTGAGCTTCCATGAGCGCAGGATCCGGGATACCTTGCCCGCAGGCAGGGCACGTGTCGTGCAGTGGCACGAGGTGCGTCTCGCAGAGGAACGACCACCACAAGCGCCAATGGGCGAGGAAGACGGCTGGCCGCTCCGTGAGGCACTGTGGGCAGTATCGGGTCCCGGAACCTCGGGTCCAGTTCTTCGCATGCGCGGGGAGACCGTCGTCGCCGGGCGCGAGCGCGTCGTAGACGAAGGACCGCATCATCCCGTCCAGGAGTTCGCTCGTATCGCAACCGACGGCGGTTGCGATGGACTGCGCGATCTCGTTCGGAAGATTCATGTCAATGCGCCGACGATCTTCAGATCGGAGTGCACCGAGCCCGCACCATCGACTGATCGCTGCCGGGGGCTCGCCGACGTAGGCGGCGATCCGCAGCAACAGGCTCGGCAGGTGCTCTCCGGGCACGACGGTCGTCCGAAAGCCAAACGGGACCGCGTCGCCCGGGTCGGAGGCACCCGCTCTCGGCGGCGACGCCTCCATCTCAGCGCCAGCGCTGCCGGAACGAGAACCGGCCAACGTCCCACAGTTGCAGGCGTTGCGCGCGTCCGTCCTGGGCGCGTTTTTCGACAGCGACCAGGTCGAGAATCCTCCGGGTGATGCGCTGGTCAGCGGTCGCAGCCGCGACGTTGACGGCGCCGGATACGAGTGTCGACACGTGGCTCATGTATCCGAGGGTCGACACCCAGAGGTATTCCTCGAATTCGCTGCTGAGTACTGCTTCTCCTGGCTCGTGTCCTCTGAGCCGGATCCGTTGCTCGATGCGTTCCAGGAGCTTCCTCCATTCGGTGATCTCGCCCTTGGTGCTGCGTCGGTACGGCTCGAGCTCGATAAGCATCCAGCGCGCTTCAGACTGGACCCGTGCTGCTTCGCGAGCGCCGCTGCGCTGTGCGGCCAGCTGCTGTCGCATGTCATGGCCGGCGAGGACGACTCGAACACCCATGTTCTGCAGTGATTTGAAGCCGTCGTGGACGTACTTGCCGATCTGCCCGTCGAAGTTGATGAATTGAATCTCATCGACAAATACCCACCGGATTCGGTGACGTTCGACTGCGCGGCCGAATGCCGCGCGCGCGTCCTTGTCGAACGGCGCTCCAACCTGTTGGCAGAGCAACGCGAACAACTGCTGCTCCGCCTGCTTCTTCGGCAGGTCCACGATGACGACGTCCCTGCGAGGTGCGGTGAACAAGCCGTCGTCGTAGAGCGGTGCGCTGATGCCGATCCGAGCTTCCCAAGCCGCTTGGCACATCGTCTCCGCCGCGATGCGACGCATCAGCTTTGTCTTGCCAGTCCCGGGCGGCCCAGTGATGAGTGTGATCGGGATCAGGTCGGCGGTGCGGCGGGGCCGCGGGCTACGGACGGTCCGGTACTGCATTTCGGCCTCCGCTGTCTGGAGCGTGCGCGAGTAGGGCCACGAGTGGTGCCAGTCTTCGAGCGCGATGCCATAGCGCCGCCGTTCGTCGGGCCCGGCATCGAGTTGGGGTCGGCCGGGATCGGGAACATCTGCGCCGGTGACACCGCGAACGAACGCTTGATCCTGCACCGTCATGAGCGCCCAGCTTTGCTCGGGGTGTGGATCTGCGCCGAAGAGTCGCCGGACCGTGGGCGGGAGGCCCAGTTCGTGGTTGAGAGTCATGCGAACCGGCCGAAGAGGTCGTCGATGTCGTCAAGATCATCGTCGAGTTCGGCGCCCGCGTCATTGTGGCCAAGGACTTCTTCGAGGTCGTAGTCCATGTCGGCCGGGATCACCGTCCCTGAGTCGAGCGCTTGCAGCCGCTCGTAGGCAGCCGCGGTCATCTCGTCAGTCCGCGACAGCTCCGACCGGCTCCCACGGATCAGAGCATCATCAGCGCGCCACCGAATGAGCAGCTGCAGCATCCGGTCTTGAAACTCCACCCGCCGCAAGGTGAGATCGCCGACCTGCCCGCCGAGGACGGTCAGGGAGTGGTCCGAGAACTGGGGAGTGTCCTCGGTGCGGAGCACCCAGGGCACCTCCCATGCGGCTCCGTCGGGGTCGAAGCAGTACACCTGCCGCAGGTCGGACGGGTTGTAGTGGAACGTCCAGTAGCCGTCACGGGACGCACCCGGGGTGCGCAGCAGGGTCTCGATGATGGGTGCGTTGAAAACCTCGTATCGGCGGGTGATGCCGTACTTCCCGAGCTTGGCGCGGAAGGTCGGCAGGAAGCGTATCCACTCGTTCTCCCACTTGGGTATCTCGACGAATCCGGTCTCGCCGACGAGTTCCGCCCAACGTTGGTAGGGGCTGACGCGTCGTCCGAGTTCAGCGCGGTGGCCCCGGTGCTCGCGGAAGTTGTAGAGGTCGGTCCATTGCTGGTCGCGTTCCCAGAGCTGGTCCCAGGTGAGAAGCGCCTCGGTATCGAGGCCGCGTTCGTCGATCGACCCGCCAACGTAGCCGGCGCAGAGTTCCTCGAACTCGGTCTTGTAGCTGAGGAAGCTGCGCTCGATGAGGGCCTTGGCACGCGGGTCGCGGACGCGGGCGAACTCGACCTCGCATCCCAGGCGGGCGAGCTGGTTGACGTGGAAGTTGGACAGGAAGTCCTTGCCGTTATCGGTGATGATCCGACGCGGGGGTATAGGCCATCGAGTGAGAGCGCGTGGCATTCCGACGAAGGGTCGCGGGTACACCCGTCCATCGATTGTGACTGTCTCGCGGTCGTCGACCATCGACGCGAACGCATCGGCCAGGGCGAGGACGACTCCGACGCCGGAGGAGTGCTCGCTGATCGATCGTCCGACGATCATGCGGGTGGCGGAGTCGATGATTTTCACGAGCGTGACTCGGTAGGTGCGGGTCTTTCCGGTGCGCTCCTTTGGGTCCCAGAGCATCACGTTCGAGGTGGTGGCGTCGATCTGCCAGAGTGAGCCGGGCCGTTCGAGATGGCGCGGTGCGAAGGACTGCTTGGGTGCTTGTGCGGTGCCGTGTTTCGTCTTCGACTTGGCCTTCAGGTGCGGCATCCGCTTGTGTAGACGCTCGACCAGACGGTAGAACGTCCGCTCCGACGGCGGCTTCGTGATGTCGGGAGCTGTGCCGAGCAGCCAGAGACGGAACTGGAGGTACTGCGTTTGAGTGTGGAGGGTCGGATCGAAGACGCGATCCTGGAGAAACTTCTCCACGAGGGCGGGGAGGTCAGCGTTCCGGTTCGTTCGACGCTCTCTCGTGTAGCGACCATCGACCGTCGCCCCAGGGCCCGCCGCCTCCCGCTTGACGGCGCGGCTGACGCGCTTACGGGCCGTCTCGTAGGAGACGTCATCATGTTCGGCGATGCGTCTCGCAATCGCGGCGAGGCGTTTGCGTTCGTTGTGATTGGCGTCCGGGTCGACGTCCCGTAGGGGCTTGTCGTTTTCGCCTTGCCAGGGCGCGATGCCGGTATCGATGTAGCGGATGAGCGCGCGGTGGTCGTCGCGCTTGCCGATTGCGTGGTCGCTGAGCCGGTCGTCGAGGTCGTGCAGCAGCATCGACGTTGGCGGCGGGTTCTCCGGGCTGGCGATCGCTTTCACGATCGCTCGCAGCGGTCGTGGGGTCACGGGTCTGTTCGCGGCGTCGAGGAACTGCACCCACCCGTCACCCCACGACTGCACGAAGACTTGCTCGCCGTCGAACACCACCGGCATGCCCACACGCAGCTTCAGAACCCACTCTGAGTCCTTCGTCACGATGCCACCGTCCAGACGATCGACGTTGACCGGAATGGCAAGCGCATGTCGGTACGGAGGTCACGCCGCCAGAGCATCCTGCGGATCAGCATCATCGCGAATCCTGGCTCGTACCCCCGAGCCGCGATACGTGTCACGAGTTCGACGACGGGCATGGGACGAGAACACAGCTCCGCAGCGACCGGCGCCCAACGCAGGTACGACGGCTCAGGGACGCGTGCTTCAGTAAAGTTCTCGAGATTCGCCTGCATCAGCCGCGGCATCCCCGTCCATACTTCGTAGCCGATGCCGGCTTCGGCAAGGACGTCCCGGATAAGAGACGCGCGAGCCCGCCACTTCGGCGTCGACGCCTGCTCAGCGTTCTTCACGTCCACAACCAGCGGCGGCAGCCCGTCCCCCAGAAGGACCAGGTCCGGCGTGTGCAGCTTGCACAGCGCTCCTGGCTCGAACGCCAGCGTGAATGGTTGCCCGCCGATGTACCTCACGGCCGGGTGGAAGTCGGCGAGGGTGATGAAGTCGCGTTCGAGATGCGACTCGGCACCGATGAGTGAGCCAGTCGTGTGCGTCCAAACCGCTACGGGTTTGTGCGCCTGCGTCAGCCGGCGAGAGAATTCCCGCATCGGATGAGCGGCGGATAGTATCTCCGCCGTCAGATCAGCCACCTGAACAGTGCGGACGGTGCGTCCGTCCGCCGAGTACCCGGCGACCACGCCTTCGGAAGGGCTCCCTGGCTTCAAGCGGTACGTCGACCACGGCCGGTGAAACCGCATCCGTAAGCCCCACACCGAGCCGATGACCCGCTTCCCCCGGACACGGGGATGAGCCGCCCACGAGTTCAGGATCGTCATGGGGTCGGCGTCCCACCCGCCGACGCGTGTCCGGCCGCGATGTATCAGCCGTTCGCTGTCCCGAAGCAGCGTTTCAGCAAGGTCGCCGGCCCATGCGGGGAGGACGTTGGTGACTTGCACACGCGGCGACCGGCGGAACTGATCGGGAGCCGGGTCGGCCTCGGCTGCCGACGACAGGTTGGTGGGACGCATGGCGAGCACCGTAGCCTAGTTTTTTAGACTAAGCTACGGTGCTCTGAGCTATCGATCGGACTTCTGTTGTTCTCGAGCTTCACGCACCCACCGCGATACCGCTGTCTGACTAGCGCCCGCTGCTTCGCCTATCTTCGTCGTGGTCAAGCCAAGGTCACTCGCTTCAACCATGAGTCGACGACGTTGCTGCTCGATCCGTCGAATCTCGAGCTCGGACTCCCGAAGCGCAGCCAGCACCTCATCAGCCCGGGCTGGGTCAGTCGCAACCTTCTGAGGACGGCGCGAGCGTCGGGGAGAGAGTGGTTCGGTCATGCGTCTGTTCCGGTCGGATCTATGAACGTCGGAACGGCGCTTGCACAGGCCGCGGGCACGTGGAAGGATCCGACGCGAATCTCGCTCGGATCAGACGTAGCACTCTGGGTTCCTGTGGGCACTTCACGCAACTTGCCGGTCGCGTGCCGAGGGGTCAAAGACGACCCCTGCGAGTCGTGCCTGCAGGCCATGGTAACTCCCCGGTCTCTCCAACATCTCCCCGACTCAGAGCCGGACCAACTTCGCCATTCTCCCTCGTTTACGAGGCGAAACACCGGAATGAAGATTCGGACTGAGGGCAAGCAGCCCGATCCGCCCCTCACCGCACCCGCAACGTGCCGGAACGTCTACGAACCCGTCAAAGCTCGTCGATCGGGGACACTGTGACCGACTCGGGACCGGACTCCGGTGAGTTCGCTGCAGCGGCGCGGATAGAGATGACCCGCGCAGCTGCCCTGCGGTTGACGGACCCGGTCCTACGTCGGTTGCTCGAGCAGGTTGCGGACGGCGCGGGGTCTGCGTCCGACGCCGTCGAGAGCGCCTTGAACCACGTTGATCACAATCGTCAGAGTGACGCTCTTGGCGGTGACGCCGGCCGGGCGTTGTCACTTGCTGATGCGGCGCTCGGTGCGGAGGGCTTGCAGGTCACCGACACTGCCGTACGAGAGCTGGGCCGCCGAGTTGCCGAGGGGCGGATGACCGGCGACGAAGCAGTCGCGTTCATCGACGCGCTCCTCCCGTCCGGCGTTGTGGGGACACAAGCTGAGTCTCAGGTCGGCGCACTCGACGAACGAACTGGTCCCTTCTTCGATGCAGCCTCACTGCTCGGCCTACTTCAAGTGAGCGCCGCCGCCCTGACTGTATTGGTCCAGAACGGCGATGTGTTAGCTGTCGTGTCGTCCGAGGGTCTCCCTCTCTATCCGGCATTCCAGTTCGACGAGACCGGGCAGCCCTTGCCCCGACTACGGGAGGTGCTCGCTCAACTCGACCCCTCACGAACTGATCCCTGGGGAGACGCCGTCTGGTTGAACGCCCCAGGTGATGAGCTTGACGGGATGAGCCCAGCCGCCGCCCTTCGGGACGGGCGAGCGGGCGACGTTATTCGTCTCGCAGGCCAAGCGGCATCCTTCCACTTCGGATAAGGGCTGACCAGCAAGTCTCCTCACGTGCCTGACCGTCTCGCTTAGGGGGCCTTCTCCGGAACCCATTACGGACTACCTATCCGGACGGGTTGCCAGCGTGGCCGTTCGCGCGCGAGGTTGGGAACGCCGAGCGTCCGGTTGACGACCGGCTACCGGTTCACTCGTGCCTTGCCGGTGAAGGCAGCTGAAGCCTCGCTACATCCGACGCTTCCGTGCGGCGAGTCGGAGTGCCTGGACGGAACGTCGGTGCTGTTCCGCGCGATGGCGGCCGTTGGCGGGAGAGGGGTGTGGTGCCGCGATGACGGGGACGAGTCGGGCGTGCTCGTCCAGGGTGAGGTGTCGCATGACTCCCTCGAGAGCGATACTCCCGTACGTGACGATCGCCTCGACGGAGGGAAGCGCCCTGAGGAGAACGCCGAGGGCATGTCGTCCCTCGTCGATGTCTGCAGGTCGTCCACGGCCGGGGAGTTCCCACGGGATGAGGTTCCAGCGGAGGTACTCATTGCGTGCAAGTCCGGACTCGATGCGGGCTGCGCGGAACGCGGCCGCGGTCGGCCCCGGGTTGTCCTCGCTGCAAATCGCCGAGTGCGCTGCGGCGATGGTCTGCGGGCCGGGCGACTGCATGAGGACCAGCACGCGGCTGGTTGTGCCGCCGGATCGTGGGTCGAAGTTCGGGACGAACCGCCGTGAACCGTCGGGCGCGGTGCGCCACGTCTCCGCGAGAGCGTTCAGCGATCGAACGTCCGCGAGCTCGTCGGCGAGTTCGTCGGGGGTGCTCATGCCGGCTGTGGTGGTGCGAGGAGGGTGCCGCGGATGACTGAGCCGTGGAAGGTGCGGACGGCGACGGTGATCCACGCGGCGACGAGTCCGACGTAGTAGACGGCTGCGAGGACGGCGACGACGGTGAGGCCGGAGTGCAGGGCCAGGCCGTTGAGGCCGGTGACGCAGGTGCCGACGGGGAACGTGAAGGACCACCAGGTCAGGCTGAACGGCAGGTGTTCGCGGGCGGTGCGGATGGTGATGGCGAGGGCGATGGCGGTCCACAGCAGCGCGAAGCCGAGCATCGCGAACCCGTACACCAACGCGACAACCAGGAGCGCGTGGGTGGTCGACGCATCGACCACGGTGGGGGCGTTCGAGGCGAGGAGGTTCACCGCGGTGATCGACTGCCCGACGGGCCCGAGGACGATCCACAGCGTCGGCACCATGCCCGCGGCACCGACCTTGTGCCGCGCGAGTCGGTTCCAGATCAACGTGATCACGACCAGCGACGTGATGAGGCTGAGGCCGAAGAAGCCGTAGCAGGACCACAGCAGTGTCTCCCGCGCCTGCCCCGCGGGGGCATATGGCAGGAGGAGTGCGCCGGTGGAGGCGGACACCATCGGCGGGACGATCGGCATGAGCCAACCCCCGAACGCGGAGTCGGGCTTGTTCTCGTGGCGGGTGAACGCCAGGTACGGCACCAGGACCGCGGTGAGCAGGCCGCCGATGGTGCCGATGCTCCAGAGGACCCAGTCGATGGTGACGGCGGCGGGGAGGCCGATCCAGTCCTTGCCGAGGAGGATGGTGCCGGCGCCGACGGTGAGGAACGCCATCGGCGGTGCGCCGTAGAAGTGCGAGATCACCGGGTGGAGGTGGTGCTTCGCTGCGGTACTCCGGTACCGGACCCAGTGAAGGACCGTCGCGACCGTGAGGGCGACGAGCAGCACCGCTGCGATCGCCCACACGATCGTCGCCGCCGTGCGGAGGCCCGGGAACTGCAGCGGCAGTGATGCAGCGGCGACGGCGACGATCCCGGTGCCCATGATCGACGCGAACCAGTTCGGGGTCAGGTTCGACACGATAAGGCCCGGCCGCTCCAGCTCCCGGAACAGCCGCCGGTCTCGCGCACCGTGCTCGGAAGCTGCGGGTGCGTGGGCGAAGTGAGCGGACATGTACTAAGCGTGCGCGTGTGCCCCGTGGTTCGGGAACGGCGAACTCGTTGGCAGGGCACAATGGTCGTTTGTGGCACTGCGGCGGTTGACGGACCGGACTCTGGACCTCGACACTCTCGAGCTCCTCGTCCGCGTCGCGGATACCGGTTCGTTGACCCGCGCGGCGGACGTGTTGGGGGTGACGCAGCAGGCGGTGTCGGCGCGCCTGCGTGCCGCGGAGCAGGCGATCGGTCAGCCGCTGGCGCGCCGGACGGCATCAGGGACCGCGATGACCGACGCAGGCCGAGTGGTGCTCGGTCTGGCTGTTCCGGTGTTGGAAGCCTCCCGTCGGCTCGAAGCAGGAGTCGCCGCGCTTCGAGAACCCGCGGGGTCCCTCGCCGTTGCAGCGTCGCAGACGATCGCCGAACTCCTGCTGCCCGCATGGTTGCTCGCCCACCGGGCTGCTGCGCCGGATGCGTCGGTGCGCTTGATCGCGGGGAACTCTGCTGCTGTGATGGACCTCGTCCGTTCCGGCGCTGCCGACGTCGGGTTCACGGAGACTCCTGCTGCGCCGGCTGATCTGTCATCGCTGGTGGTCGATGAGGACGAACTCGTGGTCGTCGTCGCTCCGCACCATCCGTGGGCAAGCGCTTCTGGCATTACCGCGGATGACCTCGCGGAGACGCCGCTGCTGCTGCGCGAGGAAGGGTCCGGAACCCGCGCCACGGTCGAGACGTGGCTCAACGATGCTGGGCTCCGCCCGGTCGCGCCAGCGGCGGTGCTCGAGACGACGGGCATCATCCGCGCCAACGCTCGAGCGGGCATTGCGCCCGCGGTGATGAGCCTCCGCACCGTCAGCAATGACCTCGAAGACGGTGCCCTCGTCCGGGTGCCGCTGCTCGGCCCGCCACTGATCCGGCCGCTGCGTGCGATCTGGTCGGGCCGCCCGGGGCCCGCTGTGACGGCGTTCCTGGACACCGTCCGCAGCTCGAGTACCGGTGGTCAGATCAGTCCGTAGGGCAGCTCCGGGTGCTGCTCGGCGATCTCGGTGAGCCGGTTGTACTTCGCGACGCGTTCCCCGCGGGCGGGTGCGCCGGACTTGATCTGCCCGGTACCCGTCCCGACGACGAGGTCCGCGATGAACGTGTCCGTGGTCTCGCCGGAACGGTGGGAGACCATGCTGGCCATCCCGATGCTGCTGGCGGTGGCGATCGCGCCGAGGGTCTGGGAGACGGTGCCGATCTGGTTCGGCTTGATCAGTGCCGCGTTCGTCAGCTGCTGCTCGCCGCCCTCCCGAATGCGCTGTGGGTCGGTGACGTAGAGGTCGTCGCCGACGATCTGGATCCGGTCGCCGAGTGCCGCTTGCATGCGGCGGAACCCGTCATGGTCGTTTTCCGCGAACCCGTCTTCGATGCTCCGGATCGGATACGTGTCGACCAGGTGCCGGTAGTAGTCGACCAGACCGTCCCGGTCGAGGGTGTGGTCGAGCACCCGGTAGGAGCCGTCGCCCTGGGAGAACTCGTTCGCAGCCGGATCGAGGGCGGTCGCCACCTGATCGACGCCCGGCTCGTAGCCGGCGGCGCGGATCGCAGCGACCAGCAGGTCGAGCGCTTCCTCGGGGGCGGCAATCGAAGGGGCGAAGCCGCCCTCGTCGCCGAGGCCTAGGCTGCCGAACCGGTCCCGCACTAGGCCCGCGAGGGCGTGGTAGACGTCTGCACCGATTCGGACAGCGTCGGCCATCGACGTCGCCGCGACGGGGGCGATCATGAACTCCTGGAAGTCCAGCTTGTTCGCTGCGTGCGCGCCGCCGTTGAGGACGTTGAAGTGCGGGACCGGCATCCGCGGCGTCGAGCCGGTGATCTCGGCGATCCACTGCCACAGCGGGAGGTCCGCGGCGTAGGCGAGAGCCCGGGACGCGGCGATCGAGGTGGCGACGACGCTGTTCGCGCCGAGCCGGCGGTACCCGTTGGTGCCGTCGAGTTCGGCGAGGGCGGCGTCGATCTGCCCGATCGCCGACCACGACCGGCCGGTGAGGAGCCCTGAGATGTCGGTGTTGATCAGGTGGAGCGCCTGGGTGACGTCGCGGCCGCCGAACGCGGAACCGCCGTCACGGAGCTCGACGGCTTCGTGAGCGCCGGTGGATGCGCCCGCGGGGGCGTCGCCGGTGACGGTGCGGCCGTCGTCGAGCTCGAGGGACACGCGGACGGTCGGGTAGCCGCGGGAGTCGAGAATGCGAGCACCGTGGACTGCGTCGATGGTGACCGGGTGGTCGTGGTGGGTGACGTACTCACCCTGATGGGTTCCGTGGTGGTGGATGCCGCTGATGTAGTCGTTCACGGTGACGCTCCTTCTGGTCGGGTCATGCGTCGAGCTGATCTGTGATTGAGGGGAAGCCACGGGGAGGCGGAGGGGACGTCCTGCTGGCGATCACTCAGCGCCAGTGCCTCCCCGCGGCAGTCTGTAGACCCGTGGGTCACGGGTGTCGGGTGTAGGCGTTCTGCGCGGTGCGAATGGCTGCTTCGGCAGCGGCCCGGTCGGCCCACCCGTTGGTGGTGACGTGCTTGCCGTGCTCAATCTCCTTGTAGTGGGCGAAGAAGTGCTCGATCTCCGCCAGCGTGTGCTCCGGCACATCGCCGATGTCCTGCACGTGGTTGAACCGGTCGTCGTTGGCGGGGACGGTGAGGATCTTGTCGTCGCCGCCGTTCTCGTCGACCATGCGCAGCATCCCGACCGGCCGGACCGTGATGACGACGCCGGGGAACGTGGGACGGGGCAGGAGCACGAGGGCGTCGAGGGGGTCACCGTCATCGCCGAGGGTGTCATCGATGGAGCCGTAGTCCTGGGGGAACACCATGCTGGTGAACACGGCCCGGTCGAGCCGGATCCGGCCGGTGGTGTGGTCCACTTCGTACTTGTTGCCGCTGCCGCGGGGAATCTCGATCGTGACGTCGAACAGCATCAGCGCCTCCGGTTCTGGAGCGGGTGTGTGGTCCGTGGGCGGGGTGGTCACAGGGTGCCGCCGAGGAGGACGCCGGCAGTCGCGGCGACGACGGAGACGACGAGCATCCCGAGACCGTTGATCGCGGCGGCGGTGATCCGTCCGCTGCGGGCGAGACGGACAGTCTCGAAGCTGGCGGTGCTGAACGTGGTGTAGCCGCCCATCACCCCGGTGCCGAGGACCGCGACCGGCACCGCGCCGAGGTGGGTGGCGGCGCCGACGATGATCCCGAGCAGCAGCGACCCGGTTACGTTGATCGTCAACGTGCCGACGGGGAGCCGGAACTCCCGGCCGGTGTTGATCACCCCGTCGAGGAGGAACCGGCCGGCAGCGCCGACCCCGCCGCCGAGGGCGACGGCGAGGATGAGGGCGGCGTTCATGCTTCCTCCGTTCGGGGGCGGAACCAGCCGGCGACGACGAGACCGCACGCGGTCGCGATCGCGCCGGACAGGACGGTGAGGAGCGCGTAGCCGGTGCCGGCGAGGCCGTGGCCGTCGAGGAACAGGGCGGCGGTGGACTCGGCGAGGGTGCTGTAGGTGGTGAACCCGCCGAGGACCCCGGTGCCGAGGAGCAGCCGCAGCACCCTCCGGCGGCCGGCATCGGGCCCACGATGCGCGAGCGCTTCCAACAGCACACCGAGGGCCAGCGCTCCGGTGATGTTGATCCAGAAGATCGACCAACTCACCCCGCCATCGGCAGGAAGCACGATGCTGATGACGTCACGGAGGGCAGTACCAGCGGCCCCGCCGACGGCGACGAGGCCGACGTACCGCCACCGCAGATGCACCGGCCGCATGGTCGTTGCTGGGTCGGAGACGTCGACGTCCGGGTCGGAAGGGAGCTGGTCGTCGGGCATCGGGGTGTCCGTTCGGGTGGTCATGTTCCGCCTTCTGCCGCGACCAGCGCCGCGGCGTGCTGTGCTGCTACCGGATCCAGGAACGCCCCACCCCGAGGGACGAGAGCACCCGTCGGGGCGAGGTGGTACTGCACGGGTTGCCCGGTCGGCAGGTTCAGCCGCTCGAGCTCCGGGTCGGTGAGGTCGTCGATGCATGCGCACAACGCACGGAGCGAGTTCCCGTGCGCGACGACGAGGACGGTCCGCCCTACCCGCAGCATCGGCAGGAGCTGGTCCTGCAGCACGGGGCGGACCCGCTGGATGACGTCCGAGAGGGCCTCGGTGCGTCGGAGGGCACCGTCGGGCAGGCCGCGAGGCGCGGAGCTCGACCGCAGTTCCTCCCACAGGTGCAGCGACATCGGTGGCGGTGTGCCGGTACGGGACCTGCGGAGCCGCATGTACTCCTCATCACCGAGCGTGTGGCGGGCGTCGGTCTTCGTCATCCCGGTCAGGGCGCCGTAGTTGCGTTCGTTGAGCTGCCACATCGCTTCCGTCGGCAGCTGTGTCCCGAGGGCGTCGCAGACCAGTTCGGCGGTGCGGACGGCGCGGCGCAGCGTGGAGGTGACCACGACGTCCGGCGTGATGCGGTTCGACCGCAGGAGCCGTCCGGCTGCAGATGCTTGCCGTTCCCCGCGGGGCGTGAGCGGGACGTCGAGGAGCCCGGTGAAGATGCCCGCCTCGTTCGCGGTGCTCTCCCCGTGCCGCACAAGCGTCAGCACGCCGGTCACTGGGCATCCGACGGCTGGAGCACGGTGGCACCGACCGGGTCATGCGGGACGACCAGCACCGGCCGGTGCTGCTGATGGGTCAGGTGCGCGGCGACGGACCCGGTGAGCAGTTCCGCCATCCGGCGTCGGCCGGTCTGCGATCCGACGACGATCATCACCGCGTCACGTTCCTCAGCCACCGCAGCGAGTGCGTGACTCGGGTCCCCGACGCGGGAGACGATCTCCACGTCGACCGATCGCGCCGCAGCAAGATCCCTGATGACCCGCATGTCTTCGTCGGGGAGCTGCTGCGGGTCGCTGTCCGCCGTGTCCGGATCGATCGGTTCGATGATCTCCGACCCGTCCGCACGCACCCCCGCTGACAGCAGCGCCGGATCGACGACCACACACACCAGGCGGGTGCTGAAGCGTTCAGCGACGGCAGCCGCGACGCCGGCGACGTCGTGCGCCTGCCCTGGCTGCACACCGACGACGACAACACCGGCAGTGTTCGATTCGACCATGGCATATCCCTACCTCAGGCGCGCAGAAGCGCGACCAGCTGAGATAGGGACTGTTGTCGACGAGTGTCGAGGTTGGGTCCGGCAAGCCCCACTGCCGAGTCCGAAGACTTCACCATTATGCACCTACCACCCGGTGCCCGCACCGACAATCTTCCGCACCTCGATACCTGTGCCGGCGCCGCCCTCCGCGATCCTCGGAGGGCGGGTACCCCTTGGGGGTATCATCGCGGTCACCTGTCGCCTCGCGCGGCTGACGTTCTCCGCTCCATGACCTACTGAAACCAGATGATCATCATCACGTCTTCGCGTCGCCGGCTGCTGTTGCAGGTCACGGCGACGGTGGTGTTGCTGCTACTGGTTGGGTTCACGGTCCTGATGCACACGATGGCCGGGCACACGGCCGACCACGAGCATCCGATGACCGCTCCCACCGCCGCGATGGAGCACCACCCGGCCGCTGCCACCGGTCACACCGCGGCCACCGGTCATGCTCAAGACATGGTTCCCGCTGTTGCGGTGATGAACGTCCTCAGCGATGCCGGTTGCGATGGTGACTTGTGTGCGCTGATGTGCTCCCTGATGGGGATGGCGTGCGCGCTGACGATCGTCCTGTTCGGGTGGGTGCTGCTGCGCGTCCGCAGCGGCGGAGTGCTGCACCTCCTCGCGCGGCTACTCGCTCTCGCAGCCCACGTGGCTCGCCGTATTCCGGTGCCGCGGCCGCCGTCACGTTCGGCGTTGCAGATCATTCGAGTCTGATTCCACCCCGGCGGGTCCTCCCACCCTCCGGGAGTACCCGCATGCCCAGAACCCGGGCAGGCATCCGCCAGCCCGCACCGATCTGACGCATCCACGGAAACGGAATCCACCATGCAGACCACCACTACCCGCGCTCTCGCGGCCGCAGCCGCCCTCACCATCGGCCTTACCATCGGCGGCTGCTCCACCAGCAACACCAGCAGCTCCGACGGGTCGTCGTCGCAGTCCTCGTCGTCATCGGCATCGCACAACGATCAGGACGTCATGTTCACGCAGCAGATGCTGCCGCACCACCAGCAGACCATCGCGATGAGCGACATGCTCATCGCGAAGGGATCCGGCGTGCAGGCCGACGTCGGGACGCTGGCGAAGCAGATCAAGGCCGAGCAGGACCCGGAGAACACGAGGATGACCGGTTGGCTGACGGCGTGGAACGAGCCGACCGAAATGCCGAGCATGTCCGGGATGGTTCGATCCTCGATGTCGGGGATGATGTCCGACTCCGCCATACAGGACCTCCAGAAGGCATCCCCACAGGACGCTGGGAAGCTCTACCTCGAGCAAATGATCGAGCACCACACCAGCGCCGTTGACATGGCGAAGACCGAGGTTGACAAGGGCAAGAACGCTGACGCGGTCGGCCTGGCGAAGTCGATCGTGAAGAGCCAGACCGAGCAGATCGCTCAGATGAAGGACATGCTCGCGTCGATGTGACCCCGGCGCGCAACCGGTCCGGTCCGACTCGGTCCGGTCTCCCTCATCCGCAAGACCCCTCGGGACACTCTGCCCGCACCGCAACGAAGTAGGGACACATGTTCGTCATCAACGCGCTCGGCGACGCCCTCGCAGCCGCCGGCTCCATGGGGTGGGAGATCCTCTGGCCCCTCATCCTCGGCTTCACCCTGTCCGGCATCATCCAAGCCGTCGTCCGCACGGACCGGATCACGCAGCTCATGCATGACGACTCGCCTCGCGCGATCAGCGTCGCGACCGGACTTGGTGCCCTGTCATCGTCCTGCTCCTACGCGGCCGTCGCACTCGCACGGGCCCTGTTCCGGAAGGGCGCCAGCCTGTCGTCCGCGATGGCGTTCGAGGTCGCGTCAACGAACCTCGTCGTCGAGCTCGGCCTGATCCTGGCGTTCGTGATGGGCTGGCAGTTCACCCTCGCAGAGTTCATCGGCGGCCCGATCATGATCATCCTCATCGCCCTCGGCTTCCGGCTCTGGATGCGCGGCAAGATCCTCGACGCCGCCCGCGAGCAAGCCGAGAAGGGCCTCTCCGGGTCGATGGAAGGGCACGCGGCGATGGACATGTCCGTGCAGGGGGATCATGGGTTCTGGCGCCGTCTGTTGTCCAAGCCCGGCCTGACGAGCGTGTCCCAGTACTTCGTCATGGACTGGGCATCCGTCATCCGCGACATCATCATCGGCTTGCTCATCGCCGGCGCGTTCGACGCCTGGGTGCCGAAAGCGTGGCTGCAAGCGGTGTTCCTCGAGGGATACCCGACGCTGGCGTTCATCATCGACCCGCTCATCGGACCGATCCTGGCAATGGTGAGCTTCGTCTGCTCCGTCGGCAACGTCCCCCTCGCCGCAGTGCTGTGGAACGGTGGGATCAGCTTCGGCGGCGTGATCAGTTTCATCTTCGCGGACCTGATCATCATCCCGATCATCGTCATCTACCGGAAGTACTACGGCTGGAAAGCAGCGCTCCGGATCACCGGGATCTTCTACGGGGCGATGGTCCTCGCCGGCTACGCCGTCGAACTGCTGTTCACCCCGCTGGGCCTGATCCCTACGAACCGGCATCTGAGCATCGTGGCGACCTCTATCAGCTGGAACTACACCACCTGGCTCAACATCGTGTTCCTGCTGATCGCGTCGTTCCTGCTGGCCGTGTTCATCCGCAGCGGCTCCTGGTCGATGCTACGGATGATGAAGGGTGCACCCGACGACGGCGGCCACGACCACGCCGCACACGAACACTCACACGCCTGACCGCGCGCCGCGATCGAGTTGACTAGCGGACCGGTCAGTGGTGGCCGTGGACGACGGCGTGGCCGAGGCCGCGGCTGATCATCCACCGGTTCACGGGCGTGGTGATCACGAATGCGATCGCGAGGGAGAACAGCAGCGCCGTCCAGAACAGCCAGTCGCTGAGCTGCGCGTCCATCGCGCCGGGGATCGCAACGATGACGGTGTTGTCGATCAGCTCCATGACCGCGATCGACACGGTGTCCGCGGCGAGAGCGACCTTGAACGCAGCGCCGAGGCTCAGACCCGACTTGATGACGCCGCGCATGGTGAGGGCGTAGCCGAAGATGAACGCGAGGACGATTGACAGGACGATCGTGCCGGCGTTGTGGAAGCCGGCAGCGGTGCCGATGACCATGCCGAGGACCTCACCGATCGCGCAGCCGGTGAGGCAGTGCAGCGTCGCTTGCGCAGCCATCGACCACGTCGTCGTCCCGTGCCCGCCGCTGTGGCCGGCGTGCTCGTGTCCGCTCATCTGATGGTGCTCGTGCGTGTCCATGCTGCTCCGATCTGGCGCGGTCGACGCCAACAGTTCACATATACCCCTAGGGGGTACCATGCGCTGTAACGCGAAACTCCACGCGATGTTCCCGGTTCGGCCGGTCGCGGCGGGTTCGGTGTGAATCCGGACACCAGGTTGCCGCCGCCGTTCGGGGTACCGCACCATAGAAGCGCTCCTCCGACCCGTCTGCTCGAAAGACTGATGCTCACCACCGCCACCTCCCCGCGTCGCCGGCTGCTGTTGCAGGCCACGGCGACGCTGGCGTTGCTGCTGCTGGTCGGGTTCACGGTCCTGATGCACACGATGGCCGGGCACACCGCCGGCCACGAGCACCCGATGGCTGCTCCCGCAGCCACCGCCGAGCACAGCCACGTCGCCGCCGGCCACACCGAGCACGCGGCTCCTGCGACTGCGGTGATGACCGTCCTCACCGATGCGGGCTGCGACAGCGGCCTGTGTGCGCTGATGTGCTCGCTGATGGGGATGGCGTGCGCGCTGACGATCGCCCTGTTCACGTGGGCGCTGCTGCGCGCACGGACCGGCGGCATCCTCTACCTGCTCGCGCGGCTTCTCGCGCTGGCTGACCGGCTGCCGCGCCGCATCGCGGCACCGAAACCGCCATCACTGACGGCGTTGCAGATCATCCGCATCTGATCCGCCCCCAGCGGGATCCCACCCCCGATGGGTGGCCTCCGCATGCCCAGAACCGGGAGGCGTCCGCCTGCCCGGAACGCCTGACGCATTCACGGGAACGGAAGATCATGCACACCACCACCACGCGCACGCTCGCCATCGCTGCCGCGCTGACCCTCGGCCTCACCCTCGCAGGCTGCTCCACCAGCAACACCGGCTCCGACGCGGGCTCGTCGTCCTCGTCGACGTCGGCGGCGTCGGCGCACAACGACCAGGACGTGATGTTCGCGCAGATGATGCTGCCGCACCACAAGCAGGCCGTCGAGATGAGCGACATGCTCCTCGTCAAGGGCTCGGGCGTCGATACCGACGTCGCTGGACTCGCGAAGCAGATCAAGGCCGAGCAGTCCCCGGAGATCAACCAGCTCACCGGTTGGCTCAAGGGTTGGGGCGAGCCGGTCGAGTCGGAGCACTCCGGGATGGGGCACTCCATGTCCGGGATGATGTCCGACTCCGACATGACCGACCTCGACAAGGCGTCCGCGAAGGACGCCGGGAAGCTCTACCTCGAGCAGATGATCCAGCACCACAAGGGCGCCGTCGACATGGCCAAGACCGAAGTCGACAAGGGCAAGAACACCGACGCCGTCGCGATGGCGAAGTCGATCGTGTCCAGCCAGACCGAGCAGATCACCCAGATGCAGGACATGCTCGCGTCCCTCTAAAGCCCCGGCGTGGGTCGCGGCGGGCTCCCCCCTTTCCTGCCGCGGCCCACGACCGGCCCGCCCTCTCCTCCCTGCTCGACTTGCGTTCGGGTCACCCCTCCCGTTTCGGCCTGCCGGCCACCACCACTCTTGGAGCCTGCCCGTGCCTCAGCAGCATCCCCAGACCCCCGCCATTCCCGCACCCCGGACGCGCCGCGAAGCCCTCGCCGCCGAACGCTCCGCCGCAGCCTCGACCGCCAGCCGCACCCGAACCGCGACGATCACTGCCGCTGCCCAGCCGGCGCTGCGGCCGCTACCGCCCGTCGCGGCTGCACTCGCAACACCGGTCCGCTCACTGCGGTCACGCGTTCTCGCCGCGGTTCCGATCACTGGTGCCGCGGCCGCGATGGCGCTGTTTACCGCTGCCGCGGCGCTGCCCGCGCAGGCGACGACCGGCTCCGCCGCAGTCGTGTCCGGTGTCGCTCCTGCCGCCGCCGGGCAGAGCTTCACCGCGTCCGGGCTGGCCCTCGCGGTCGACCGCGATGGGTACACGATCACCAAGCCGACCCCGAAGCCCGTCATCACCAAGACAGCACCCGCCTCACGGGCCGCGTCAACCGGGGGCGCACCGGCCTCGACGAAACAGAGCGTTCCCACGACCACGGGCGGCACGATCGTGAACACCGGAACCGGCGACATTCGCTGGCCCATCGCCGGAACCATCACCGTCAGCTCACCGTTCGGTCCGCGAAGCGCCCCATGCGCGACCTGCTCGTCGATTCATCAGGGCGCGGACCTCACCCCCGGCGCCGGCACCCCCATCGGAGCTGTCGCTGCCGGCACTGTCCGAGTGTCGACAACGCACCCCGAATACGGGCAGTACGTCATCATCGACCACCAGATCGACGGTCGCCTCGTGTCCACCCTGTACGCGCACATGATATTCGGCTCCTCGCCGCTCCGACCAGGCGACACCGTCGCCGTCGGGCAGCTCGTCGGCCTCGTCGGCAACACCGGAGCGAGCACCGGCGCGCACCTGCACCTGCAGGTCATGCCCGGCGGCACCACACCCATCGACCCGATCCCGTGGCTCACCGCCAACGCCGGACGCACGCTGTAGCACCTAGCCCCAGCGGTGTCCAACCAGCCATCGGCTATCGAGATGAGGCAGCGACCCTCGGATGGTCATCCTCGGCTGTATAGTCAGCACATGCTGACTAGAGCCTCTCGGGTTGATGTGATGAACCGGCTTGGCCGGGCTCTCGCAGACCCGACCCGAGCCCGCATCTTGCTGCGGCTGCTCGACGAGCCCGGGTATCCGGCGCGGCTGGCGGAAGAGCTCCAGTTGACCCGCACCAACGTGTCGAACCACCTCGCGTGCCTGCGCGGCTGCGGCATCGTCGTCGCCGTCCCACAAGGCCGCAGTACCCGGTATGAAATCGCAGACCCGCATCTGTCACGTGCGCTGGACGCTCTGGTCGACGTCGTTCTCGCCGTCGATGACGGCACTGACTGCACGGACAAGGACTGCGACGTCCCCCTGTGCTGCGGAGCCGGCGCATGAGCGCCGCCGTACAGCTCGCTGCCCCCCTGTCGGCTGCGCGCCGGAGCGTGTTGCAGCGACGGGTGCGGTGGATCGTCGCCGCGACGATCACCTACAACGTGATCGAAGCCGTGATCGCGATCGCAGCCGGCACGGTGGCGTCCTCGACGGCACTGATCGGGTTCGGGCTCGACTCCATCGTGGAAGTGCTCTCCGCTGCCGCCGTCGCGTGGCAGTTCGCCGGTCGCGACCCGGAAGCACGCGAGCGCACCACGTTGAAAGTCATTGCGGTGTCGTTCTTCGGCCTCGCGCTGTACGTCACCGTCGACGCCGCCCTGACCTTCGCTGGGCTTCGCGAGCCAGAGCACAGCACCGTCGGAATCGTCCTCGCCGCGGTGAGCCTCGCCGTGATGCCGTTCCTCAGCCTGCTGGAGCGGCGCGCCGGGAAGGAACTCGGCTCCGCGTCCGCTATCGCTGACTCGAAGCAGACCCTCGTGTGCAGCTACCTCTCCGCCGCGGTCCTGATCGGCCTGCTGCTGAACACCCTGTTCGGGTGGGCCTGGGCCGACCCGGTGGCGGGCCTGGTCGTGGTGGTCTTCGCGGTCCGGGAGGGCTTGGAGGCCGGGCGCGGCGACGCGTGCAAGCAGCCGGTGTCGGCACTGATCGGTGAGCGCGACGTCGACGCGTGCGACTGCTGCTGACCGGCTGGGCTCCTGGTGCAGCTCGGCGGACGGGTACCGGCTCTGGTCTGCGGACGCTCGAGAGCCCGTCGCAGACGTCGAGGCACTGCCGGAACAGTGCCAGGTGTGCATGCTCCGATCGGAGCTCTGGTTCCGATGCGACAGTTTCGATGACGTCGAGCGGCGGGTCGGTGCGTGTCGCCTGCTCGGTCTGTAGCGGTCTGGGCAGCCCGTCCCCAAGCCCAGTTGGCTAGCGAGGCAGCCAATCCGTGTCCGCATCTCGTATGAGGCACCCCTATCGATACAGCTCAGGGCAGAGTTCTCCTTCCCGAATGAGGGTTGGCGTTTTTTCGGCGGCTACTTCTTCCCGAAACGGGCTCGTCGCAGTTCTGCGACGATGCGTGCCCGCTCGGGGTCCCTGGCCAGCGTGCGGTCGTCGACGACGTCCACGATGTGCTTGATCAGCTCCGTGACCTGCTTGCGCAGGAGGAAGCCAAGCACGGGGGCGACGACCGCGATGATGCCGGTCAGGATGGTGCCGCCGAAGGCCGTCAGCATGTCCACCGTTGTGTCGGTGATGGGCATGTTGCCTCCTTCGGGTTTGGCCGTGTGGCCAGCCCGCCCGTCGTGGGCGGGGGTCTAGAGCGCCAGGTCGGCGCGTGCGCCCGGTGGACGCGCAGAGGCCCTATGCCCGGAGCGAGCGGTCTGGTGTGCGCTCCGCGCGTGAGGGCATGGAAAAGGCCGGCCCTGACGGGACCGGCCTGTTCGTGGTGCTCGGGTGCTGCGCTGAGGGCAGAGTCGTATCGAGCGGTTCCAGCCTACGGTTCGGGCCGGACATGACGAAAGCCAGTCCGATGGACTGGCTTTTTGCGCGCACTAATGACGCGTGCCACAGCATAGCGGGTTCTGGAACATACCTGCAAGCATGCGGATCGAAGCGTGCCGCCCCTGCTCAGGAGCTGGCGTGCGGGCTTCGGCGCTCGACGAGGACGTTGTCGCGCCACCGCCCGGTCGACGGCCCGAACGTCATGAGGCCGATGCGTTCTCGGGTGCCGAGTTCGCGGAACCCGTGTTGGGCGTGGAGGGCTCGGGAGGCGGTGTTCTCGGGGAAGATCCCGGACTGGATGGTCCAGATGCCGGCAGCCTCGGTCGACGCGATCAGGGCGTCAAGGAGCAGGTGTCCAACACCGCGACCACGAGCCGCGGCGGCGACGTACACGGAGTGCTCGACGACGCCCAGGTACACCGGCCTGGCGGAGGTCGGGGAGACCGCCACCCAGCCGAGGACCTCGTCGCCGCCTAGGGCGACGAACCGGTGGTCGGGTAGCTTCCCCGCATCGAATGCCTCCCATGTCGGCGGTTCCGCCTCGAACGTCGCGTTTCCGGTGGCGATGCCGTCCCGGTAGATCGCCTCGACGGCTGGCCAGTCGCCGGCGGTCATCGGCCGAACGGTGACCGTGGTGCTGTCCGTCACGGGTGCAGTAGCTCGTCCTGGATGCGGGCGGCGACGGCGTCGCGCATGGGGCGGACGTCGTCGGGGGACCAGGAGTCCGGGTCCGGGAACGACCACTGCAACACCGTGCCGCGAGGCGTCGCGGGCAGGATCAGGCCGGGCTTCATCAGCACAACAACGTCGGCCTGATCCAGCAGCTCGGGCGTGACCTTCCGCGGGGTGCGATCGCTGATGTCGACGCCGAGTTCCGCGACGGTTGCGGCGATCGACGGATTCACCTCGTCGGCGGGAGCGATTCCTGCGGAGGTGGCGGTGTAGCGGTCGTCGGCAGCGATTTCGAGGAGGGCGGCGCCGAGTTGGGAGCGGCCGGCGTTGTGCTTGCAGATGAACAGCACGGTGGGCTTGTCGGTCATGCGGGGTCCGGTTCAGTTCGTGCAGCAGGAGCTGCTGGCGGGCGCGGCGGCCGGCGCGGGGGCGGCGCAGCACGACGACCCCTCCGACGCCTCGGTCGTGGTCGCGGGGACGCTGCAGGAGGATGACCCGCCGACGTCGGTGGTGCAGACGCCGGTCTCGGGGAGCACGAGCTGCACGTCGCGGGCGGCCTGGTGGTCGCCGGCAAGTTCCGCGGCGATGGAGCGGACCTGCTCGTAGCCGGTGAGGAGCAGGAAGGTGGGGGCGCGGCCGTAGGACTTCATGCCGGCGATGAAGAAGTTCGGTTCCGGGTGCGCCAGCTCGGCAACGCCGTGCGGAGGCACGGAGCCGCAGGAGTGCAGGTTCGGGTCGATCAGCGGCGCCAGCGCGCGGGGTGCTTCGACGATGTCGTCCAGTCCGAGCCGGATCTCGCGGAGCATGTCGAGGTCGGGCCGGAACCCGGTCGCGTTCACCACAACGTCGACCGTGACGGTGAACGGCTCCCCGGCGCGGCGGCCGGTGACGGTGACCTGGTCACCGTCGGGACGGACGTCGTCGATCTCGAACGACGCAAGCTGCTCGATGAGCCCGGACTCGACGAGGCCATGCACGGTGGAGCCGAGCTGCCCGCGGGCGGCGAGCCCGTCGGCGGCGTCCGCGCCGAGGCGGGCGGTGCCGGCGTTCCGGATCGCCCACAGCAGCGTCGTGCCGGGTTCGTCCTTGGCGAGGGCGGCGAGCTTGATGAGCGTGTTCGCGGCCGAGTGCCCGGCCCCGACGACGAGGACCCGCTTCCCGGCGAATCGGTCACGGTCCTCGCCGAGCACGTCGGGGAGGGCGTGCACGATGCGGTCGCCGAGGTCCGCTGTGGGGGCGAGGCCGGCGGCTGTGAGCGGGTTCGAGGACGTGTACGTGCCGGACGTGTCTACGACGGCACGGGCGGTGACGTCCTCGACACCATCCGCGGTGTGGAGGCGGAGGAGGAACGGGGTGTCGGCGCGGCCGGCGGAGCGGGTGCGATCCATGCCCTGCCGGGACACCGCGTCGACACGCACGCCGTCCCGGATCACCGGTGCCAGCTCGGGCGTCTGAGCGAGCGGTTCGAGGTACTGGGCGACGAGGTCGTGCCCGGTCGGCAGCGACGACCGGCGGGGCTCAGTCCAGCCGGTGGGTTCGAGGATGCGGCGGGCGGCGTCGTCGATGACGTACCGCCACGGGGAGAACAGCCTGGTGTGCCCCCACGCACGAACGCTCGTGCCGACCTGGTCGCCGGCTTCGTAGACGACGACGGGCAGGCCTCGCTCGAGGAGGTGCGCGGCGGCTGCGAGCCCGACGGGGCCGGCGCCGATGACGGCGACGGGCAGCCCGGTCAGGCGGTCCGCGTCGGTCCGCGGTGGGACGGTGAGGGTGAGCGTCATGGGGTGGTCCTTCCGGCGGTCAGGCGGATGCTTCGGTGGGCAGCAGCTCGGCCAGGAGCGCCTGCACGCGGGTCTTGATCTCGTCGCGGATGGGGCGGACGTCGTCGATGCCCTTCCCGGCGGGGTCGGTGAGGTCCCAGTCCTCGTACCGCTTGCCGGGGAAGATCGGGCACGCATCGCCGCAGCCCATCGTGATCACCGCGTCGGACTCGCGGACGGCGTCGGTGGTGAGGACCTTCGGCTGGTTCCCGGCGATGTCGATGCCGTCCTCCGCCATCGCCTCGATCGCGATCGGGTTGATCTGGTCCTTCGGTGCACTGCCTGCGGAGAGAACCTGCACGCGGTCGCCGCCGAGGGCCTGGGCGTAGCCGGCGGCCATCTGCGAGCGGCCAGCGTTGTGGACGCAGACGAACAGGATCGTGGGGGTCGCGGTCATGGCGGTGCTTTCGGTAGGCGTGGGCGTGGTCATCGGATGAGGGTGAGCCAGCCGGCGAGGGCTGCCAGGGTGACGGCGAGGACGGGGACGGTCAGCACGATGCCGGTGCGGAAGTACTGCCCCCAGCCGATGTGGATGCCCTTCCGGTCGAGCACGTGCAACCACAGCAGCGTCGCCAGCGACCCGATCGGAGTGATCTTCGGGCCGAGGTCGGAACCGATGACGTTGGCGTAGACCATCACCTCGTGCGTCAGCCCGGTCGCGCCGGCACCGCCGATCGCGAGGGCGGCAATCAGCACCGTCGGCATGTTGTTCATCAGCGACGCCAGGATCGCGATCACGAACCCGACCCCGAGCGCGGTGACGAGGACCCCGTGGTCCCCGAACACGTCGAACAGGCGGGCGAGGTAGTCGGTGAGGCCCTGGTTCTGCAGCCCGTACACGACGAGGTACATACCGATCGAAAACAGCACGATCTGCCACGGCGCCTCCCGGATCGTCTTCCACACCGGAATCACCCGCCCCGACCCGCCACCGGTTCCACCGCTGTCGGCGGTGACGGTGGCGGTGCCGCCGGTCGTGACGAGAACCGGGGACGCAGCCTGGCGGGCGAAGAGGAACGCGGGCTGCCGGGCGGCAACGAGAACGATCACGACCGCGCCGACACCAGCAACCGCGGCGAGAGGAACCCCGAGCGGGTCGGCGGCGAAGTAGCCGACCAGCAACACGGCGAGGACCACCCACCCGGCGCGGAACGTCGCCCGGTCCTTCACCGCGCCGGCGGGCCGAGTCAGCGCGAGGACGTCGTACCGCTTCGGGATCGACCTGCCGAAGTACGCCAGCAGCATCCCGAGGGACGCCAGCACGGACACGATGCCGACGGGCACCATGACGGCGGCGTACTCGGCGAACCCGAGGCCGAAGTAGTCGGCTGAGACGATGTTGACCAGGTTCGACACCACCAGCGGCAGGCTGCCGGTGTCGGCGATGAACCCGGTGGCGAGGATGAACCCCAGCGCCGCCTTCGCCGGCATGTTCAAGGCGCGGAGCATCCCGACAACGATCGGGGTGAGGATCAGCGCAGCCCCGTCGTTGGCGAACACGGCCGCGATGACCGCGCCGAGACCGACGATCAGCACGAACAGCAGCCGCCCGTTCCCGCGACCCCACCTCGCCACGTGGAGCGCGGCCCACTCGAAGAATCCGGCCTCGTCGAGGATCAACGAGATCAGCACCACGGCGACGAACGTTAGCGTCGCGTTCCACACGATCCCGACCACCGTCGGCACGTCCCCGAGCCCAACGACCGTGGTCGCGAGGGCGATGACCGCGCCGATAAGCGCGGTGTAGCCGATCGGGAAGCCCTTGGGCTGCCAGATCACCACCACGAGCGTCGCGACGAAGATCGCGGCAGCGACGACCGCCAGCACCATCAGCCGCTCACCCCGGCCTGGTTCGCCGCCGCGGCGGCGCGCTCCCAGCCCTGCGCGGCGACCTGCACGGCATCCCACGGGGACCCGAGCGGCGGCGTGTAGCTGAGGTCCAGGTCGATGATGTCGTCGACGGTGAAGCCAGCGTGGAGGGCGGTGGCGTACGTGTCGATGCGCTTACTGATCTCCGCCGTGCGCTGCCCCACAATCTGCGCGCCGAGGAGCTTGCCGGACGGCTGGTCGGCGGTGACACTGATCGTCAGCGGCACCGCACCCGGGTAGTACCGCTTGTGGTCATTCGCCACCGTCACCCGGGTCAGCGGCGACACGTCGAGCGCAGCGGTCTCGTGGTGGCGGAGGCCCGTGCGGGCGGCGATGAGGTCGAACACCTTCACCACCTGCGTCCCCACCGAACCGGCGAAGGTCCGGGACCCGCCGAGCATGTTCTCCCCGGCGACACGGCCCTGCTTGTGCGCCGTCGTCCCGAGCGGCAGCCACGTCGTCCCGAGCAGCCGGTGATGCGTCACGACGCAGTCGCCCGCAGCCCACACGTGCGGCACCCCGGTGCGCATCTGCTCGTCGACGACGATCGCGCCGGCCTGCCCGAGCTGCGCACCCGCTGCGGTCGCGAGGTCCGTCATCGGCCGCACGCCGACGCAGACCACCACGAGCGCGAACGTGCCCTCTTCATCCCCAGCGGCTGTCGCCGTCGTCACCCGCCACTGCCCGCCTCTGGTTGGGGTGATGCCGGTGACGGCCCCCCCGGTCAGCACGGTTGCGCCGTGTCGGCGGACCTCCGCGGTGACCAGGGACCCGAGTTCCGGATCGAGGGTGGAGAGCACTTCCGGGCCGCGCTGGATCAGCGTCGTGTCGAACCCGCGGGCGACGAGTCCCTCGGTCATTTCGAGGCCGATGTAGCCGGCGCCAACGACCGCGACGCGGCTGCCGGTAGGCAGCAGCTCCAGGGCAGCGACGACCTGCTCGGCGTCGGTCATCGAGTGCAGCAGGTGAATCCCGGGCTCACCAAACGGGATCCCGGCCGGGCGGACCGGCTCAGCGCCAGTCCCGATCAGCAGCTCGTCGTACGGCAGCTCTTCCTCACCGCCATGTCCGGTGACCGTGAGGCGGCGACGGTCCACGTCGACCGCAGAGGCCCATGTGGAGGAGCGGACGGTCATGCCGGCGGCTTCGAGATCGGCGCGGGTGCGGTGCGCGAGGGACGCTTCCGTGACGACGTCGCCCGAGACCCAGTAGGGGATGCCGCAGATCGAGAAGTTCGGAAACTCGTCCGCAAGGACCACGGTCACATCGGTCGACGGGTCCAGCTCACGGGCGCGCAGCGCCGCGGCGATGCCAGCGTCGCTGCCGCCAACGGCAACAAGGTGAGTCATCGTGGTCGGTCCTTCACAGATCAGCGGGAGACAAGCAAGGACATCGAAGCATGTCGATATCGATAAAGGCAAATATAGACGTGTGTCGAAGTCCGTGGGATGATGGTGTGATGACGACGATCGAGCTGCTCCCCATCCAGGACGTCACCGCGTGCTGCTCGCCCGTCACGACCGAAGCGATGACGCAGGAGTCCGCGGAGGTCCTGGCGAAGTCGTTGAAGGCGATCGCAGATCCCGCCCGTTTGCGGTTGATCTCGATGGTCGCCGCGCACGAGGGCGCGGAAGCGTGCGTCTGTGACCTGCAGGAACCGCTCGGCCTGTCCCAGCCGACCGTGTCGCACCACCTCAAGGTGCTCGTCGACGCCGGCATCCTGCACCGCGAAAAGCGCGGCACCTGGGCCTACTTCTCCCTCATCCCCGGCGCGCTCGAGTCCGTCGCCGCTCTGCTGACCTCGCCCACACGCTGAGACGACGGAACTTCCCTCGCGGCGAAGCCTCCGCACGGTGAGGATGAAGACATGACCGACGAGCAGGAACCGAATCCGATTGCGGACGCCCGTGCACAGATCCGCTGGATGATGAAGCAGCAACGCAAGCAGCCGAAGGTGTTCACCGAGGTGAAGGACAGGGACCTCGTCACCTTGATGGACCGGTCCGCTGGATCGCTCGAGTTCAACTCGATGCTCGTTGCTTCGCAGCTGATCGCGGAGGTCAGCCGACGACAACTGTGGGCCGCCGTTGTCGAGCGGCGCACTGCCATGCTTGCTTTGGGGCACCCTGACCAGGACCGAGCGACGCTTCGAGATCGCGCGCAGCTGGAGCTGGACCGCTTCCGGAACGAGCACTTCCCGGTCGACCCCGACATCTTCGGCGATGACGAAGTAAAAGCAGAGGCGGCCTGGAACGGCTACGTCCAATTCTGATCGCACGATCCGGTGCAGCGGTTCTGCAGGATGGGTCCGCAGTGGCGATCATTAGTGACGTGCCCGTCTACAGATACGGCCCGATGAGTCAGCGATCAGCTCGGAGTCGCGGGAGGTTCGCGTGACAACGGGAGTGCTCGAGATCCGCTATCAGTGGCCAGTGCACCAGGTCGACCACTCTGCGGTCCGCCGTCACTTCAACGCTCCGCGCTTGACCGTCACCGGTGAAGAGAAGGGGCCAGAAACATTGCGGTTCCAGCCCGATTCGTTTCCGACCGGCCACTCTCACATGGGTCCTTGGGGATCGAGGCACGTGGACGATCGAGCCAGCCGGTGAAACGCTGCCGGGGCCCGAGGAGGCATGGGACCACTGGCAGAAGCAGGCGGACAGGGCGCTGTGGATGTTCCGCGGCGACCTGGGGAGCCGACGTAAACGTCACTCGGTCGTTGACGCCCTGCTCACCGGTGAGGTCCTGTTTTACGCGGCGTACGGAAACACGATCATGCGGTACCCCCATGAACCGATCCCCGACGAGACGCCGCAACCCGACGGCTACGCCGCATGCTCGACCGGAAAGGCGTGGGCTGACAACTGGCAGTTCGACTTCGAGTTCCTGTCCGGCGCAGAGGACGAGTGGGTTGGCCTGATCTGGGAAGCAGACGAACGTCGCTGGTTGGATGCTCGCACCTACGAACCGGTCGACGGAGACGAATATCCCGAGCTGATCAGCTTCGCCGAGCAGGATCTTCAGCGCATCCACCGCGCTGAACAGATCGCAGATGAATGGTACGAGGCGTACCTACTGGTACTCATCAACCTGTTCCCCGACCGAGTCAGCATCGAGCATCGACGGCGGGCAGTTCGGCGGGACGACCTGAGCTCCGGGCTCGCTTAATTCAGAGTAGGGGTGCACGACTCCTCGCGGGCACCGAGGTTGGGAGCGGTCACGACGCCACCGCGTCGTCACTCAGGTCTGAGGGAGACCGACAGGACTGCCAAATAAGGTGTCCACCTCCGTATTTCAGGACAGGTTGTGTGGCAGTTGGACAACTTAGTTGGCGGACGACACGAACGGCAGCGCTACTGCGGCATGTCGACGAACCGCGAGAACATCCCGTGGAACGCCACCGTGATCGTGTCCGTCGGCCCGTTGCGGTGCTTCGCCACGATGAGGTCGGCTTCACCCTGCCGCGGGTTGTCCTTCTCGTACGCCGACTCACGGTGCAGCAGGATGACCATGTCGGCGTCCTGCTCGATCGACCCCGACTCACGCAGGTCGGAGATCATCGGCTTCTTGTCGGCGCGCTGCTCGGGCCCGCGGTTCAGCTGTGACAGCGCGATGACCGGCACGCCGAGCTCCTTCGCCATGAGCTTGAGGGCTCGCGAGAACTCGGAGACCTCTTGCTGGCGGGACTCGACGCGCTTGCCCGAGGTCATCAGCTGCAGGTAGTCGATGACGACGAGCTTGAGGTTGTGCTGCTGCTTCAGACGGCGGCACTTTGCGCGGATCTCGACGAGCGTCATGTTGGGGGAGTCGTCGATGAAGAACGGGGCGTCGTTGATCCGCCCGCGGGTCTGCGCGATGGTCGTCCAGTCGCGGGAGTCGACGGTGCCCTTGCGCATGTTCTGCAGCGGCACGCTTGACTCGGCGGACAGCAGACGCATGGCGATCTCGGCCCGCCCCATCTCGAGCGAGAAGAACGCGGCGGTCTGGTTGTGCTTGAGCGCGGCCGCCCGGCAGAGGTCGAGCGCGAGGGTGGACTTGCCGAGCGCGGGTCGGGCGGCGACGATGATGAGCTGTCCGGGGTGGAAGCCGTTGGTCAGCCCGTCGAGCCCGCTGAACCCGGTCGGCACGCCGGTCATCTGGCCGTCCCGGCCCTTCGCGGCCTCGATCTCGTCGATGGCGGCGCCGATGGCGTCGGTGAGCGGCACGTAGTCCTCGGTCTGGACGCCGCCCGCGACGTTGTAGACCTCGGCCTGCGCGCTGTTGACGAGGTCGGTGACCTCACCCTCGGACGCGTAGCCCATCTGCACGATGCGGGTGCCGGCATCGACCAGGCGGCGGAGCACGGCCTTCTCGGCGACGATCGCGGCGTAGTACCCGGCGTTGGCAGCGGTCGGCACCATGCTCGTCACGCTGTGCAGGTACTCGGCACCGCCGGCACGCGAGAGCAGCCCGGTCTTCGTGAGTTCGTCGGTGACGGCGATGACGTCCGTCGGCTCGCCGTGGGAGTACAGCGAGAGGATCGCGTCGAAGATGACCTCGTGCTTGGGGATGTAGAAGTCGACCCCGCGCGCGGTCTCGATGACGTCCGCGACGGCGTCCTTCGACAGGAGCATGCCGCCGATGGTCGACTGCTCGGCCAGGAGGTCGTGCGGCGGCGTCCGCTCCATGCCTCCGCGGTCGGCGACGTCGCGGGGGGACGGATCGAGATGCGCGATCGACACACGGACTCCTGTCGTTGGTACGGCCCGGGCCCCTGCCCACACCGAAGTTCTACCCCGGACGACCGACATCGCCAGGTCGCCGGGCCACGCTAAGGGCCTCGGAGTTATCCCCACAAACGTGCCCTGTGGATAACTCTGTGGAGAGGCTGCGGAACACGCCGGAGTGCCGTGTGGACAACTATGGAGAGGTGTGTGGACAACCTGCTTCTAGAACACAGTTTCGACCGCTTGATCTGGGGTTTTCCGTTCCACACCGTGTGTGGAAAAGTGGGGTTCAAGTTCCCATTGAAGGTTGACGAACCGGCCGTTTCGGGTGTGTAAAACCAGTTGACAAACAGGAACCTGAGGACAACTTTCTCACGCCGCTTCCAGGTTCACGGAGCCCACCTGAACAGTAACCAGCCAGGCGCGAACCGACGGCCGCGGGAACGACGACGGGCGGGCCTCCCGGAGGAGACCCGCCCGTCGTGAGCGGTGTTCGCGGCCTTACTTGGCGGCGACGACCTTGAGGGAGATCACCGCGGTGATGTCCTCGCGCAGACGCACGGTGGCCTCGTGGTCACCGACGGTCTTGATGGTCGCGGGGACCTCGACCTTGCGCTTGTCGAGCGAGCCGACGCCCTGCGCCTCGACCGCAGCGGCGACGTCCGCCGGGCGGACCGAGCCGAACAGACGGCCGTCCTTGCCGGCCTTGACCGACAGCTGGATGGTGGCGTTCTCGAGCTTCATCTTGAGGTCCTGGGCCTCTTCGATGGTGGCGAGCTCGCGAGCGGTACGCGCGGCACGGATCGACTCGACCTGCTTCTCGCCGCCCTTGGACCACGCGACAGCGAAGCCCTGGGGGATGAGGTAGTTGCGGGCGTAGCCGTTCTTGACGTCGACGACGTCACCGGCGGAACCGAGGCCGGAGACCTCGTGGGTGAGGATGAGCTTCGACATGGGAGATCCTCCGATCAGCGGCCGGAGCCGGCGTAGGGGAGGAGCGCCATCTCACGGGCGTTCTTCACGGCACGGGCGATGAGGCGCTGCTCCTGGACGGAGACGCCGGTGATGCGACGGGCGCGGATCTTGCCACGCTCGGAGATGAACTTGCGAAGGGTCGCGACGTCCTTGTAGTCGATGACGCCGACCTTGATCGACTTCGCGGGAGCGGCGTTCTTGCCACCCTTGCCGCGAGGCTTCCGGCGGTCGCCGGTGCTCTTTCCAGCCATTGTTTTTCCTTAGAGATGAAGAAGTTGTGTCCGGTGGACCGGAGGGATCAGAACGGGGTCTCGTCGTCGTACGAGCCGCCGGGCGTCGACCACACGTCGTTCGACTGTGCGTTGCCGCCACCCTGCTGGCCACCCTGGGGGGACCAGGGCGCGTCCGACTGACCGCCGCCGTTGTTCCAGTTGCCGCCGCCGTTGCCGCCGGCGTTCGCGCCGCCGACCTGGCCACGACCGCCGCCGTTGCCACCCGAGGCACGGGTGACCTGCGCGGTCGCGTAGCGGAGCGAGGGGCCGATCTCGTCGACCTCGAGCTCGATGCTCGTGCGCTGCTGGCCCTCACGGTCCTGGTACGAGCGCTGACGCAGACGACCCTGCGCGATCACGCGCGAGCCCTTCGTCAGCGAGCCCGCCACGTGCTCGGCGAACTCGCGCCACACGCTCGCACGGAGGAACAGCGCGTCGCCGTCCTTCCACTCGTTCGCCTGACGGTCGAACGTGCGAGGGGTGGAGGCGATGGTGAAGTTCGCCACCGCGAGCCCGTTCTGCGTGTAACGCAGCTCGGGGTCCGCGGTGAGGTTGCCCACCACCGTGATGACGGTTTCGCCGGCCATGACTTACTCGGCGCTCGCGGTCGCGTTCGCGGCCTTGCGGGCCGCGCGGGCCTCGTCGCGCTGCTTCTGGGCGGCGACCTGAGCGATCGCCTCCTCGGCGCGGAGGACCTTCGTGCGGAGGACGGCCTCGGAGAGACCGAGCTGACGGTCGAGCTCCTTGGCGGCTTCGGGGGAGGACGTGAAGTCGACGACGGCGTAGATGCCCTCGGACTTCTTCGCGATCTCGTAGGCGAGACGACGACGGCCCCAGACGTCCACGTTGTCGACGGTGCCACCGTCGTTGCGGATCACGGCCAGGAACTTGTCCAGGCTGGGAGCGACGGTGCGCTCGTCGATCTCGGGGTCGAGGATCGCCATCAGTTCGTACTGGTGCATGCGGAACCCACCTCCTTTGGTCTCGGCGGCTCCGGGCGGTTCCCGGAGCAGGAGGGTTGATGCATGTGTCAGCGCGCAGACGCGCGGAGACAACCTGAACAGCCTACCGGACCGCCTGGAGGCGCGCCACCACCCGTGGAAGCCGCCCCGGGCCTCCAGGCCGTCGCGTCGGGCGCGGGGCGCACTCGTGGCGCGGCCGCTCAGTCGGCGTCGCGCGCCGTCCACCAGGCGCGCAGGCGCGCCTCGGCTTCCTCGTGCCCGAGCGGGCCCTCGTCCATCCGGGTCTCGAGCAGGAAGCGGTAGGCCTCACCGACGGCTCGTCCGGGCGCGATGTCGAGGATGCGCATGATGTCGTCGCCGGTGAGGTCGGGACGGATCGAGTCGAGTTCCTCCTGCTCGGCGAGGGTCGCGATGCGTGCCTCGAGGTCGTCGTACGCGAACCCGAGGCGGTCGGCCTTCCGGCGGTTCCGCGTCGTCACGTCGGAGCGGGTGAGCTCGTGGAGCCGCTCGAGCTCCGGACCGGCGTCGCGGACGTAGCGACGGACGGCGGAGTCCGTCCATGCACCGTCGGTGTAGCCGAAGAATCGGAGGTGCAGCTCGATGAGACGGGCCACGGAGCCGATCGTGTCGTTGTCGAACCGCAGGGCACGGAGCCGCTTCTTCGCGAGCTTCGACCCGACGAGGTCGTGGTGGTGGAAGCTCACCGCACCGCCGGGCTCGAGCTTCCGGGTCGCGGGCTTGCCGATGTCGTGCAGGAGCGCCGCGAGCCGGAGCACGGTGTCCGGGGCCTCGCCGGGGTGGCGCTCGGCCTCGTACCCGATGGCCTGCGTCAGCACCGTGAGCGAGTGCTCGTAGACGTCCTTGTGGTGGTGGTGCTCGTCGATCTCGAGCTTCATCGCGGGCAGCTCCGGCAGGAAGCGTTCGGCCAGCCCGGTGTCGACGAGCAGCCGGAGCCCGGGGACGGGGTCGGCGGTGTTCAGGAGCTTGACGAGTTCCTCGCGCACCCGCTCGGCGGAGACGATCTCGATCGAGTCGGCCAGCTCGGCCATCGCGTCGCGCACGTCGTCGGACACGGTGAACCCGAGCTGCGACGTGAACCGGGCCGCCCGCATCATGCGCAGCGGGTCGTCGCGGAACGACACCGTCGCCTGCTGCGGCGTGCGGAGGCGCCCGGCGAGCAGGTCCTCGACACCGCCGTGCACGTCGACGAGCTCGCGCTGGGGCAGTCGGAGCGCCATCGCGTTCACCGTGAAGTCGCGGCGGAGCAGGTCGTCCTCGATGGTCTCGCCGAACGCGACCTCGGGCTTCCGGGTCTCGCCGTCGTAGACGTCGCTCCGGTAGGTGGTGATCTCGACCTGCTCGTCGTGCACCCGCGCGGCGATGGTGCCGAACTGGCGGCCGACGTCCCACGTGGCGCTCGCGATCGGCTCGACGATCCGGAGCACGTAGTCCGGGGTGGCGTCGGTGGTGAAGTCGAGGTCGGTGACCGGACGGCCGAGGAACGCGTCGCGCACCGGGCCGCCGACGAGGGCCAGCTCGTGTCCGGCGTCGGCGAACGCCCGCGCGAGGGTGGCCACGGGGAGGGTTTCGGCGAGTGCGTCGAGTCGCTCGACGGCCTGGGCAACGGACTGCATGACGGACCAATCCTCCCAGATCGAGCCGACGAGTTCTCCACACCCTGCGCGCGCACGGGCGGTGTTCATGGTGGGGCCTCATACACTCGTGCACGGTCCGGGTCGATCCCCCGGGCACCCCTGTATGCAGCTCTTCCGCACCATGTTCGCCGCGGCCGCGTCGACACTCGTCGCGCTCGGCCTCGTCGTCGCGCCCGTCGACGCCCCGTCCGCGAGCGCCCTGACGACCGCGTCCTCCGTCGAGACCGCTCCCGCCGAGGTGTCGAACGCGACCGAGGGCACCACGAGCGTCACGGTGTCCCCGGCGAACCGCGGGATCGTGCACCGCGACGAGGACCTCACGCTCTCGGTCACGGTGACGAACGACACCGACGAGGCGCTCCCCGCGGGCTCGGCCGAGCTCGACATCTCCCGGGTGGTGAGCTCGCGCGACCAGCTCTCCGACTGGCTCGTCGACACCAGCACGACCGGTTACCCTGGCGCCCCGATGGACACTGTGGACGTCCCGGCCGTTCCGGCGCACCGTTCGGTCACCCTCCGCTCGGTGAAGATCGTCCCGGGCAACGTCGGACTCGGGGGCTACGGCTCGTTCGGTCCCCGACGCATCGCGGCCGTCTACACCGCGGGCGAGACGACCGCCATCGCGCGCTCCGCCATCACGTGGGACCCGGCGTCGGCCGAGACCTCGGTGGGCGTCACCCCGGTCGGGGTCTCGGTCGCGATGCCGATCACCCTGCCCCACTCGTCGAGCATGTTCGTCGGGGCCGACGAACTCGCCGCCGCGACCGCGGTCGACGGGACGCTCACCCAGCAGCTCCGCGCCGCCGAGGGGCACAACGTCGCGGTCGGCATCGACCCGCGCATCATCGCGTCGATCCGGATCCTCGGCCAGAACGCACCGTCGAGTGCGACCGCGTGGCTGCAGGACCTCGAGGACATCCGCAACGAGACCTTCGCGCTGCCCTGGGCCGACGCCGACGTCACGGGGCTGCGGCAGGCGGGCGCGGACGGCGTCCTCGCGCCGATCTCGCTCGACGCGGGCATCCGTCCCGAGAACTTCCCCGGCGCCTCCACGCCGAGTCCGACCCCGTCGGCGACCGCTCCGACGGACGCGCCCTCCACCGCCGCACCGGGCGACACCGCAACCGCCTCCCCGACCGACGGAGCCACCGGCGCGGCCGACGGCACCGCCGACGGCACCGACCCGGACAGCACCGAGGTCCTCCCCACGACCTCGTCGCTCCTCGACTTCGACTACTCGATGGACGACGTCGCGTGGCCGGTCGAGGGCACCGTCTCCCAGGGTGACCTCCCGGCGCTCCGCGAAGCTGGCACCACGACGACGATCGTCGCGAGCGGGAACACCTCCGCTGGGGCCGACACCACCATCCCGGCGTCCGAGCGCATCGGCTCCGACAAGGTGCTCGTGGCCGACCAGGCGATGTCGTCGCTCCTCCGCCAGGCGGCGACCGCGTCCGACCAGCGCACCTGGGACACGGCGATGTCCGAGCTCACCGCGACGCTCGCGAGCGCGGCCCGTGCCGGCACCGCGACGTCCCCGGTCCTCCTCACCCTCGGTCGGGACTGGCCGTCGGACTCCACCCGGCTGTCCCAGGCCCTCGACGCACTCGAGAGCACCCCGTGGGCCGCGCCGACCGACCTGTCGTCGACCGCGTCGGCGACCCCCGGTTCGCTGACGTTGACCAAGGCGTCGGACGGCGATGCCCGCATCGACCGTCTGGAGCGGCTGGTCCGCGCCTCGGAGGCCCTGTCCGGCTTCGCCACGGCGCTCGACACCCCCGAGGACGTCACCGCACCGGCACGACTCCAGCTCCTGGCCCTCGCGTCGAACTCCTGGCGCACGGACGACGACGCCCTCGACGCGGCGATCACGAACCGGGTGGCGGCTTGGGCGCGGACGACCGACTCGGTGACGATCACGGACTCGAGCAGCCTCACGCTGCTGGGCGACCGGTCGTCCCTGCCGATCTCGATCCGCAACGAGTCGATGTACCCGGTGACGGTCCGGCTCTCCGTCCAGCCGTCGAACTCGGCGCTCCGGGTCGTCCGCAACGACATCGTGGTCAAGGTCCAGAGCGACTCCTCGACGCGCACCACGGTGCCGGTGCAGTCGGTGGCGAACGGCAAGGTGTCGCTCACCCTCGCGCTGACGACCCCCACCGGGCAGACCATCGCGCAGCCGGCCACCGTCGAGCTGAACGTGCAGGCGCAGTGGGAGACGGTCATCACCGCCGTCGCCGGCATCGCGCTCGTCGCGATCTTCAGCTTCGGCATCTTCCGGAGCATCCGCAAGCGGGCGCGACGTCGCCGCGGCGAGACCGACGACGAGGACGACGACCCCAACCGTCCGCTCGCCGAGCAGCCGGGTCTGGCGGGTCAGTCGGTCCAGGCGGGTCCGTCGGTCCAGGCGGGTCAGCCGGGAGGCCCGGTGCCCGTCCGCCACGCAGCAGCGGCCGCGCGGTCTGCCGCGGTCGCAGGGCCCCGCGTCGGTCCGCAGGACGGCCCAGGCGGGCCGGTAGCCGCGGCTGCCGCATCGCGGCCTGACCGTGAGCACCTCGACGAGGCGAGCCTCGACGGCGGGGCCGGGGCGGGCCTCCAGGCAGGTTCCGGTGACCACGACGAACCGTCGGACGACCCCGCGAGCCGGCCCACTGATCGACCCGCCGAGCAGCCCGCACCCGAGGAGCCCCTCATCAGCGCCACCCAGCCGCAGTCCGTCGTCGACGCCGAACCCGTCGCCGAGCGCAGCCTCGGCCGAGCGAGCGCGATGCTCGCAGCCGGCACCATGGTGTCGCGCGTCCTCGGGTTCGCGAAGACGATCATCCTGGCCTACGCGATCGGCCAGCAGGGCTCCGTCGCTGCCGACGCGTTCGCCGTGTCGAACCAGCTGCCGAACAACATCTACGCGCTCATCGCGGGGGGTCTGCTGTCGGCCGTGCTCATCCCGCAGATCGTCCGGTCGATGCAGCAGCACACCGACGGCGGTACCGCGTACGTCAACAAGATCGTGACGCTCGGCGGGACGGTCTTCGTCGTCATCACGATCATCGCCACCGCGCTGGCACCGTTCCTCGTCTGGGCGTACAGCATCCAGGCCGGTGACGGATCGAAGGGCTTCACCCCGGCACAGACGGACCTCGCCGTGGCCTTCGCGTTCTGGTGCCTGCCGCAGATCCTCTTCTACGCGATGTACTCGCTCCTCGGCGAGGTCCTCAACGCCAAGCAGGTGTTCGGGCCGTTCACGTGGGCGCCCCTCATCAACAACGTCATCGCCGTCAGCGGGCTCATCGTCTTCATGGCGTTGTTCGGGGACCGCTCGGTGAACGCCGGCCTCGACGACTGGACCCCGGCGAAGATCGCGGTGCTCGCGGGCAGCGCGTCGTTCGGCGTCGTCGCGCAGGCCGCCTTCCTGCCGTTCTTCTGGCGTCGTGCCGGTCTCACCTACCGCCCGGACTTCCGGTGGCGGGGCGTGGGGCTCAAGGCGACGGGGACCGCTGCCGGGTGGCTCTTCGCGATGATCCTCGTCACGCAGCTCGCCGGCCTCGTCCAGTCACGTGTCTCGTCGCTCGGGACCGGGGCCGCGGGCAACGCGGTGCTGCAGAACGCCTGGCTGCTGTTCATGCTGCCGCACTCGATCATCACGGTGTCGATCGCGACGGCGTACTTCACGCGGATGAGCCACGACGCCGAACGCGGCGACCTCGACGCCGTGCGGCGGAACCTGTCCCTCAGCCTGCGGATCGTCGGACTCTTCACCGTGTTCGCCTCCGTGGCGCTCATGGTGGTGTCGGTGCCGTTCGGCCGGATCTTCGCGAGCACCTTCGACGGTGCACTGTCGATCGGTGCCGTGCTCCTCGCCTACATGCCCGGACTCGTCCTGTTCAGCATGCTGTTCGTGATCCAGCGGGTGTTCTGGGCGCTGCACGACCACCGCACGCCGTTCCTCATGCAGTGCGTCCAGTCGGTCCTCTTCGTGATCGGGGCCCTCTCGGTGTCGCTGCTCCCGGACACGGTCATCGGGTTCTCGATCGCGGCGTGCACGACGCTCGCCGGCTCGGCGCAGACCGTCCTCGCACTCGTGCTCGTGTCGCGGCGACTCAAGGGCATGGAGGGTGCGAACGTGACCCGGTCGCACCTGCAGTTCATCGTCGCGGCGCTCGTGGCCGGAGCGGTCGGCCTCGTGGTCGTCTGGTTCTTCGGAGCGTTCAGCGCGAGCGGGTTCGCGATGTCCGACGCGACCGGAGCGGTCCTGACGATCGTCCTCACCGGCGTCGTGATGGCGCTCGTCTACTTCGGTGTGCTGGCGCTCGCGCGGAACCAGGAGATCCGCGGGGCGGTCGACATCGTCCGGGCCCGGTTCGGTCGCTGACCCCGGGTCCGACCCGGTCGCTGTCCCCGGACCCGCTCGGTCGCTGACCCCGCGCGCGGCCCGGTCGCCGGTCCGCGTCCCGTCGGCCGCTGGCCGCGCTGCACGGGTGGCGTGGAATGTCGCGCCGGTAGCATGTGTTGACCCGGTCAGCACTCAACGGAAGGGCAGCGAGGCATGCGCCAGCTCATCATCATCGGTTCCGGTCCGGCCGGGTTCACCGCCGGCATCTACGCCGCGCGAGCGGAGCTCAAGCCCCTCATCGTCGCGTCCAGCGTCGAGACCGGTGGCGAACTCACCAAGACCACCGAGGTCGAGAACTTCCCGGGCTTCCCCGAGGGCATCCAGGGCCCCGACCTGATGATCAAGATGCAGGAGCAGGCCGAGAAGTTCGGCGCCGAGGTCCTGTACGACGACGCGGTGTCGGTCGACCTCACCGGCCAGGTGAAGAAGGTCACCGTCGGCTCCGGCGAGACGTACGAGGCCCTCGCGGTGATCTACGCGACGGGTTCCGCCTACCGTCACCTCGGCCTCCCGGACGAGGAGCGCCTGTCTGGTCACGGCGTCTCGTGGTGCGCGACCTGCGACGGCTTCTTCTTCCGTCAGAAGAACATCGCCGTCGTCGGCGGTGGCGACTCCGCGATGGAAGAGGCGACGTTCCTCACGCGCTTCGCCGACAAGGTCACGGTCATCCACCGCAAGGACACCCTGCGCGCGTCGAAGATCATGCAGGACCGCGCCCACAACGACCCGAAGATCGAGTTCGCGTGGAACAAGGAGGTCATCGGCATCGACGGTGAGTCCTCCGTGACCGGCGTGCAGCTCCGCGACACCGTGACCGGCGAGACCTCCTCGCTCGAGCTCGACGGACTCTTCATCGCGATCGGCAACGACCCGCGGACCCACCTCATCCACGGGCAGATCGACATCGCGCCGGAGGGCACCATCGCCGTCCAGGGCCGCTCGTCGAAGACCAACCTGCCGGGCGTGTTCGCGGCCGGTGACGTCATCGACCCGACCTACCGTCAGGCGATCACCGCTGCCGGTTCGGGCACGGTGGCCGCGCTCGACGCGGAGAAGTACCTCGCCGAACTCGACGACGACCTCACCGTGCCGGCCGAGGGCGTCACCCCGGAGTCGCCCGTCACGGTCGACGTCGAGGCCGCACGCGCCTGAACCCGGGGAATGTCACAGCGGTTCGTCCGTTGTACCCACCGAACGACTTCTCGGCTGCGACCGGGATCCACGAAGGAGCACACATGTCCAACGCCAAGGCAGTCACCGACGCCACCTTCTCGGACGAGGTCCTGAAGTCCGACAAGACGATCCTCGTCGACTTCTGGGCCGAGTGGTGCGGTCCGTGTCGCGCGGTCTCGCCGATCCTCGACCAGATCGCCGCGGAGCACGCCGACAAGATCGAGATCGTCAAGCTCAACGTCGACGACAACCCGCAGTCGGCCATGAACTACCAGATCACCTCGATCCCGGCCATGAAGGTCTTCAAGGGCGGCGAGGTCGTCAAGACCGTCATCGGCGCCAAGCCGAAGCCGGCGCTCGAAGCCGACCTCGCCGAGTTCCTCGCGTAGTCGGCCCGACACGCTCGAACGCCCCGTCCCCGGTCCCGGGGGCGGGGCGTCCTGCTGTCGCTGGCCGGGCACCTGTGCGTCCGGTGGTGCGTTCTCTCACGATGCAGGCCACGGGAGGCCGATCGGACCCCGGGTTTCCGCAGCACATGTCGTAGTGTGGCGGGAATGCCTCAGTGAACGGAGCACACGATGACGAACGGCACCAGCCTCGACCCCTGGTACGACTCCTACGCCCAGCGCACCGCCGGGCTGAGCGCCTCCGAGGTCCGAGCCCTGTTCGCCGTCGCATCGCGCCCCGAGGTGGTCTCCCTCGCCGGGGGAATGCCGTACGTCTCCGCCCTGCCCCGTGAGCTCGTGACGGGCTCGATCGATCGCGTGATGGCCGAGGACGCCGCCATGGCGCTCCAGTACGGCGGAGGGCAGGGCCTGCGGTCCCTGCGCGAGCACATCGTCGACGTGATGAGCCTCGAGGGCATCCGTGCCTCGGCGGACGACGTCGTCGTGACCACCGGCTCGCAGCACGCCCTGGACCTCGTCACGCGACTCTTCATCGATCCGGGCGACGTCGTCCTGGCCGAGTCACCGTCCTACGTCGGCGCGATCGGCGTCTTCCGCTCGTACCAGGCCGAGACCGTGCACGTGACCACCGACGAGCACGGCCTCGTCCCGGAGGCTCTGCGCGAGGCGATCGCGAACCTCCGGACGCAGGGCAAGCGGATCAAGTTCCTCTACACGATCCCGAACTTCCACAACCCCGCTGGCGTCACGATGAGCCGTGAGCGCCGGATCGAGGTCCTCGACATCTGCCGCTCGAACGGCATCCTCGTGCTCGAGGACAACCCGTACGGGCTCCTGTGGTTCGACGAGCCGGCACCTCAGGCGATCCGCTCGATCGACGACGAGGGCGTGGTGTACCTCGGCTCGTTCTCGAAGACCCTCGCGCCGGGCTTCCGGGTCGGTTGGGCACTGGCTCCGCACGCGATCCGCGAGAAGCTCGTACTCGCCAACGAATCGGCCGTGCTCGCGCCGAACTCCTTCGGGCAGTACGTCGTCAACGCCTACCTCGACGCGGCCGACTGGAAGGGTCAGATCGACACCTTCCGTGGGCTCTACGCCGAGCGCCGCGACGCCATGCTCTCCGCGCTGGGGGAGTTCCTGCCCGACCTCACCTGGACCCGACCGAACGGTGGGTTCTTCGTGTGGCTCACCCTGCCGGACGTCCTCGACTCGAAGGGCATGCTGCCTCGCGCGGTGAAGGAACTCGTGGCCTACACGCCGGGGACCGCGTTCTACGCAGACGGTCGCGGCGGCGGGAACATCCGGCTGTCCTTCTGCTACCCGACCGCCGAGCAGATCCGGGTCGGGGTGAAGCGTCTCGCGACGGTCGTCAACGACGAGCTGGAGCTCCTCGAGACGTTCGGTTCCGCCACGCGGCCGAACACCGTCGTCCGGCCGTCGTCGTCGGTGTCCGCTCCGCCGCCGAACATCTCCTGATCAGCACTTTCGTTCGTACTCAGCACGGAGGACCATCCTCATGGCCGCGCCCGCACACCGTCACGTCGTCGTCGTCGCCGGAGGGATCTCACACGAGCGTGACGTCTCCCTCCGCTCTGGTCGACGGGTCGCCGACTCCCTGACCGGCTACGGCTGGAACGTCGACCTCCGGGATGCGGACGCCTCGCTGCTGCCGGCTCTCGCCGAATCACGCCCGGATGTCGTGTGGCCGGCTCTGCACGGCGCCTCCGGAGAAGACGGGGCCCTGCGGGGCATCCTGGAGGCACTCGACATCCCGTTCGTCGGCTCGCGTTCCACGTCGGCCCGGCTGGCATGGGACAAGCCCACCGCGTCCGCGCTCGTCGCGCGCGCCGGCGTCCGGACTCCCCGGTCGATCACCCTGTCGCACGACGTCTTCCGCGAGCTCGGTGCGGTCGGGGTACTCGCGGCCATCGCCGGTGAGCACCCTGTCCCGCTCGCGGTGAAGCCGGCCCGTGGCGGCAGCGCTCAGGGAGTCACCCTGGTGGACGACGTGAACGACCTGCCCCGTGCGATGGTCACGGCGTACACCTACTGTGACGACGTCGTCGTCGAGCAGCTCATCCGGGGCGTGGAGGTCGCCGTCGGCATCATCGACACCGGCGACGGCCCGGTCGCTCTCTCGGCGGTGGAGATCGTGCCGAGGAGCGGAATCTACGGGTTCGAGGCGCGGTACAACGCCGGTGAAACGACGTTCTACACCCCCGCGCGCCTCTCGGCAGAGCAGGCGGCTTCCGTGTCCGCGGCCGCCGTCGCCGCGCACGAAGCGCTCGGCCTCCGGCACCTGTCGCGTGTCGACCTCATCATCGACGGGGCCGGGACGCCGTGGTTCCTCGAAGCCAACGTCCTGCCGGGCCTCACTGAGACCTCGCTCGTCCCGCAGGCCCTCTCCGCATCGGGATTCGATCTCGGCTGGACCTACGCGGAACTCGCCGAGCAGGCGATCCGCGACGACGCGCACTGACCCCGCGATGCAGCCAGGGCGTGTTCCACGTGGAACATCCCTCCTGACCGCGGGTACCGGGATCGCCCTGGCGGTGATGATCGCCGCCGACGTTCTGCACGCTCACGCGAGTCGGCGTGGCCACGGACTCGCGGCCACGCCAGATGCGATGGCCGCCGGCTGCGTGGTGGTTCTCGGCTTCGCGAACGGCCACTCACGGATCAACATGATCAATCGTTGGCGCGCTCGAATCGCCCTTCGGAGTGCGCGCGGTCGACCCGGCACCACGATCATCTGTAGCGGGGGAGCGGTCCGCGGCTCCATCGCCGAGGCCGAACTCCTTCGTCGTCACCTCCGCGACGACCTCGGTTGGTCAGGCAGAGTCGTCGTCGAAACGGAGAGTCGCTCCACGTGGGAGAACGTCCGCAACGTCACGCCTCTTCTCGCCGACGCACAATGGATCATGTTCGCGTCCAACAGTCTGCATGCAGAGAAGGCACGGCGCTATCTCCGCCGCCAGCGTCCGGATCTCGCACGTCGGCTGGTACCTGGTCCGGACCATCGCTGGGGCGAAATGGCCGCGGTCAAGCCAGTGTTCGCCGCAGTCGGCGTCTGGAAGCTTGCACGCCTGCGACGTTCCACGTGAGACAGCTGTCGAGCCGGCGCTGGTCGCAGCGCCACCGCTCTGCCCTGACGTTCCACTGTTCCACGTGGAACATTGCGTCATGGGGTGCGCACGAACGCCACAGCCTTGAGGCGCGTCCGCTTGTGCGAGCGTACTCGCGACCCCGCGCGACGATGAGTCAGAGAGGCACTGCGCGACCGAGCTCCGGTGTGCTCAGCGCTGCAGGCCTGCAACGTTCCACGTGAAACAGCGGTCAAGCAGGCGCCCGACGTCCCAGAACAGCCGCACCCTGCCGTTCCACGTGAAACGGTCGATCATGAGGAGTCCCGCGACAGCCTCTAGGGCGTGACGCTTCGTCGACGCGTCCGCGGAACTCACCGCCACCACGCGCCAGATGAGCGTGCACGAACCACTCAACGGGCTCTGGCACCGCTGCGGATCCCGGGGCACACCGACACTCAAGACGAGGACGTTCGGCCCGGAGACAGCCGCACAGGCCGCTGCTGAGCCCATGGGCGCGTGACCTCGTGCGGCTGACGATCAACGCCCGAGGCTCCCGCCGCCCGTGGAGCGCAGTGCGGAGGAGTGCGGAGGAGTGGGGAGGAGTGCGGCGCACACTTCCGCAGGAGGAGACACCAGCGCCGCCGATGACCGCCTACTCGGCGATGTCGCGGATACCGAGCTCGGCGAGGATACGGTTCAGGTCTTCGCCGTTCGCGAAGTCGATCGTGACCGAGCTCTTCCGCGCGCCGACGGCGATCTTCACCCGGGTGTTCAGACGATCGCCCAGGCGTTCTGCGAGGTCGTCGAAGTGCGCCTGACGCTTCGCCGGCTGCTGCTTGGGCTTCGCCGGAGTTCCGGCGGCGAGCTGCTGCGCCAGTGCTTCAGCGGTGCGCACGGAGAGGTCTTCGTTCACGATCTTCTCGGCGAGGTACTCCATCGCCTCTGCGTCCGGGGCTGCCAGGATCGCCCGAGCGTGGCCCGCGGACAGAACGCCTGCTGCGACTCGCCGCTGCACGGGAGAGGGGAGACGCAGCAGACGGATCGTATTGGTGATCTGCGGCCGCGAGCGACCGATCTTCTGCGCGAGCTGCTCCTGCGTGATGCCGAAGTCGGCGAGGAGTTGCTGGTACGCCGACGCCTCTTCGAGCGGGTTCAGCTGTGCGCGATGCAGGTTCTCGAGCAGCGCATCGCGCAGCATCGCGTCATCGGGGGTTTCCTTGACAATGGCGGGAATCGTGCTGAGGCCCAGCTCCTTCGTCGCGCGGAGCCGACGCTCACCCATGATGAGTTCGAACTGAGGCTCCGTACCGGAGGCACCAGTGATGGGGCGCACGACGATCGGTTGCAGGACTCCGATCTCCCGGATCGAGTGCACGAGCTCCTGGAGTTCCTCCTCACGGAACTCCTTGCGCGGCTGATGTGCGTTCGGGACGACGTCGAGTGGATTCAGGTTCGCCAGCCGGGCGCCGGGGACGGCCACGAGGTCTTCTGCCGTCGGCGCCGATGCCGGCGAGCCCCCTGTCGGGAAGAACACGTCGACGGGACGGTCCTGCTGCTCGGTCGCCGTCGGGATGAGGGCGCCGATGCCTCGGCCGAGTCCGGTTCGCTTCGGTGCCATCAGTTCTGCGCTCCTCGTGCTGCGATCTCGGAAGCCGCCTCCAGGTAGGAGAGCGAGCCGGTGGAGTTGACGTCGTACGCCACGACGCTCTGGCCGTAGCTCGGGGCTTCGCTGACACGGACCGAGCGGGGGATCATCGACTTCAACACCTGGTCGCCGAAGTGCTCCCGGACGTCCGCAGCCACCTGGTTCGCGAGGTTCGTCCGGCCGTCGTACATCGTCAACAGGATCGTCGAGACGCGCAGCTTCGGGTTCAGGTGCCGCTCGATGAGCTCGATGTTCCGCAGCAGCTGGCTCAGGCCCTCGAGCGCGTAGTACTCGCACTGGATCGGGATCAGCACTTCCTCCGCAGCGACAAAGGCATTGATCGTCAGGAGGCCGAGCGACGGAGGGCAGTCGATGAAGACGTAGTGGTACGGCTCGTCGAGCGACTCCAAGTACTGGTCGAGTGCTGTCCGCAGCCGTTGTTCACGCGCCACGAGCGACACGAGTTCGATCTCCGCGCCCGCAAGGTGGATCGTCGCCGGCACGCACCAGAGCGTCTCCGACTCGGGGGAGCGCTGGACGCAGTCGGCGATGGGCGCCTCGTCGACGATGACGTCGTAGATGCTCGCAACCTCAGCCTGGTGATCGACTCCGAGGGCGGTCGATGCGTTCCCCTGCGGATCCAGGTCGATCACCAGAACGCGAGCGCCACCGTGCGCCAGGGCGGCAGCCAGGTTGACCGTCGTCGTGGTCTTCCCGACCCCACCCTTCTGATTGGACACCGTCATGATGCGGGTCTTCTCCGGCAGCGGGAACTGCTGGGTCGCGATGGCCCGCCGGCGTCGGTTCAGGTCAGCGATCTCACGAGCGAGCGGCGTCGACGCGTCGTAGTCGGTGGATGAACTCAACGAGTGCCCTCTTCCCCGGTTCGTGTTTCACGTGGAACGCGGAGCGCTGCTGCCGGCGTCAATCAACTGTAGCCCGGAACACGCGCGTGGTCTCCTCGACCACACCGTCTCCGAGCTCGAGGACCTCGACGTCGCCGAGCCGTTTGCGCAGGATGACCTTGCGAGCCTTCTCGACCTCTTCGTCGACTCGCGCACCCTTCATCAGGATGAGCTGTCCGCCCGAACGTACGAGCGGAACGGTGAGGGGAATGAGCTTCGACAGCGCTGACACGGCACGGGCAGTCACCTGGTCGACTACGATGTCGTCAGCGACGTCCTCGGCGCGCGCCCGGACCACCGTCACGTTGTCCAAGCGGAGGCGCTCGACCTCGGCGTTCAGCCAGTCGACGCGGCGCTCCATCGGCTCGATGAGCGTGAAGTGCACGTCCGGACGCGCAATCGCGAGGACCAGGCCGGGCAACCCGGCACCGGAGCCGACGTCGGCGACCCGGCCACGAGCCTCGAGGAGGGGAGCCAGGAGTGCGGAGTTGAGGATGTGTCGCGTCCACAGCCTGGGCAGTTCGAGGGGGCCGATCAGCCCCAGTTCCTCACCCCGCCGTGCGAGTTCGTTCGTGAAGGACCGCGCGAGCTCCAGGCGGTCACCGAAGAGCGCCGCCGCAGCGGCCGGTTCGACTTCGAGCTCCGGAGCGGAAGCCTCGGTCATCGCGTGACGACGGTGTGCCGGTCGCGGCCCTCACCCTCGGACTCCGAGTGGAAGCCCTTCTCGGCGACGAGGTCGTGGACCAGCTTGCGCTCGTAGGACGACATCGGGGGGAGCGCCGCCGAGGACGATCCGCCCTCGATCCGCTCGATCGCGGTGTCGACGAGGCGCTGAAGCTCCGACGCACGGGTGTCGCGCGAGCCAGCGACGTCGAGGATCAGGCGGCTGAACTCGCCCGTCTCCGCCTGCACCGCGATGCGGGTGAGCTCCTGGAGCGCCGTCACGGTCTCCGGCTTCGACAGGACGCGCAGGGAGTCACCGTCGTCCGTGACGGACAGGTACACCCGGCCAGCGCGCTCCTCGATCTCGATGTCTCCATCGAGGTCGCAGATGTCGAGCAGCTCCTCGATGTAGTCACCGGCGATGTCGGCCTCGTCGCGCTCGACCTCGTCGTGGTCGGTCTCGGGCGCCTCGGCGGTGGTGGTGTCGTCCGTCACTTACTTCTTCCCGTTCTTCTTCGACCGGTTCTTGCCGACCGGCTGCTGACGCTGCGTCGTGACCCGCACGGGCTCGACCTCGACCGCGGCTGCGCCGGCACCGGCCTCCGCGAGCACCGGGGTACCGCGGCGCTGGGCCTTCTTCGCGAGGCGGGCCTCGCGGGCGAGGGCGGCCTCGGAACCCGGGGTCGGCATGCTGCGGATGACGAAGTACTGCTGCGCCATCGTCCAGATGTTCGAGGCGAGCCAGTAGAACATGACGCCGAGGGGGAACGAGAGACCCGAGATGACGAAGACCAGCGGGAGGATGTACAGCATCATCTTCTGCTGGCGGTACATCGGAGACTCCTTGGTCTCCGGGGACATGTTCTTCGCGACGAGCTGCAGCTGCGTGATGAACTGCGACGCCGTCATCACGACGATCATGAAGCCCGCGATCACCCGGACTTCCCAGCCCGACGCGTTGGTGAAGGTCTCGTGCAGGGGGGCGCCGAAGAGCGACGCGTTGCCGAAGGAGCGAGCGAGGTCGCTGGAGAGCAGGCCGATGCCCGTCTTGTTGATCTGCGCCTCGTGCAGCACCGAGTACAGCGAGAAGAAGATCGGCATCTGGATGAGCAGCGGCAGGCAGGAGCTCAGCGGGTTCGTCCCGGTCTCCTTGTAGAGCGCCATGGTCTCGCGGCTCATGGCCTCGCGCGAGAACTGGTCCTTCGTGCCCTTGTACTTGTCCTGGATCTTCTTGAGCTGCGGCGCGACCTCGAGCATGCGGCGCTGCGACTTGATCTGTCGGACGAAGATCGGGATCAGCGCGGCGCGGACCACGAAGGTCAGGAAGATGATCGACAGCACCCACGTGATGCCGGCACCCGGGTCCATGCCGAGGTTCTCGAAGATCCAGTGGAAGCCGACGAGGATGGCGGAGACCACCCACTTGAGCGGCCAGAGGATCGTTCCGATGAAGTCCATGGGGGCGGTCACGCCTTTCGCGTTCGCTGGGAGAGCAGCAGCGGGGCGATCGCAGGCTGCTGGGGCTGCGGTGTGGAGGTCGGGCCGGTGACGAACCCGAACCGGTTCACGGTGTAGGAACGACGTCGTTCCGGGACGTCGTCGATGCCGCCGGCTGCCCAGGGGTTGCAGCGGGCGATCCGCCACGCCCCCATGGCCGAGCCACGGACCACCCCGTACTGCTGGATGGCCTCGAGCGCGTACCGGGAGCACGACGGGTGGTAGCGGCAGACGTTCCCGTAGAGCGGGGAGATGACCGCGCGGTAGGCACGGAGCACGACGACGCACGCGTTGCGCGGGAGCAACGCGATGACCCAAGCGATCCGGGTCAGCCGACTGCGGTTCATGCTGCCTTCTCCACTCCGCGCGCGAACGAGCGCGAAACGTCTCCGAGCAGGGTAGGCCATCCGGCCTGCGCAGCGGCTGGCAGTGCGCGGATCACCACGTCGTGCCCGGTCGGCACGCCGGCGAGCAGTTCGTGCGCGATCGCCTTCAGGCGTCGACGAACGAGGTTGCGGGTGACCGCGTTCCCGACGGTCTTCGCGACGATGAACCCGAAGCGCGTCGGTCCGACCGATCCGCCGGGGTGACGGACCACGGATACGACGACGTGCGCCGTGGCGCTCTTGCGTCCACGGCGCACGACGGACCGGTAGTCGTCCCCACGGACGATGCGGTTGGCGCGGGCCAGCATGCTCGCTACCGGAGAACGGTCCGCGAGCGGACCGATCGGCGGCCGATCAGGCGATGCCTGCTCAGGCGCTGAGCTCGGTGCGGCCCTTGGAACGGCGCGCGGCGAGGATGGCGCGGCCGGCACGGGTACGCATGCGGGCGCGGAAGCCGTGCTTCTTGGCGCGGCGGCGGTTGTTCGGCTGGAAGGTGCGCTTGCTCATGATGATCTCCACGCGGCTGCACCGATCACTGCGCCAGAGTGCACTGCGCGAGTGTCCGTGTGAGCCGTCACGTATGTATGTGTGTTGCCGCTCGGAGCACCGAACGACGCGTAACGGGCGCGACCAACTGGCCGCAGTCAACTGGTTAACGGTACGTGACAGCGGCAGAGAGGTCAAACGACGACCGGGACCGCAGTGCGCACGACCATTGTCCACACTGGGGAAAACTTCGGTTCGGTGCGACGCGCTGTGGTCCCGTACAGTGGTGTGATCGATCCGCCCTCGGCCCGGTACGACAGGGGATTCCCCCTCCAGAGCTCGGTCGGGCGGTCGTGGACAAGGCTGTGGACAACCCTGTGGACCGTACGGTTCGGCACAGTGTCCGCCTCCGGTGCCGAGGTTGCCGCCGACGCCGTCCTCGACCGAGCGGTACCGGGGGACCCGCGGCGTGCAGCCGCCACCGCCGACGATGACCCGACGAGCACACGAGCACGAACGAACCTGGAGACGAGCGCGACATGACGATGCCGGCCGACCCCGTCGAGGACCTCTGGACGTCGGTGCTCGGACTCCTCGCCGAGGACGACCGCATCACCCCGCAGCTGCAGGGCTTCCTCAACCTGGTCGAGCCGAAGGGCGTGCTCGCCGGCACCCTCTACCTGGAGGTGCCGAACGACCTCACCCGCGGGATGCTCGAACAACGCATCCGCATCCCCATCACCGAGGCGATCGCCCGGATCGGTGACGACGCGGTCGCCAACTTCGCGATCACCGTCAACCCGGACATGGCCTCGGAACCGCGCGTGGACGTCGTGAGCGCGACGCACGTCCCCGACTACGCCGAAGCGTCGCAGGCGACCGTCGAGCAGAGCGCCGCGCCCCGGCAGTACATCGAGGCGCCGTTCGTCCCGAGCCAGATCGACGCCCCTGGTACCGGTGGCCGGCCGGAGTCCCGGCTCAACCCGAAGTACAACTTCGACAACTTCGTCATCGGGTCGTCGAACCGTTTCGCCCACGCCGCGGCGGTCGCGGTCGCCGAGGCTCCGGCCAAGGCGTACAACCCGCTGTTCATCTACGGTGACTCGGGCCTCGGCAAGACCCACCTCCTGCACGCGATCGGCCACTACGCCGAGAGCCTCTACCCGGGGATCCGGGTGCGGTACGTGTCGAGCGAGGAGTTCACGAACGACTTCATCAACTCGATCGCGAACAACCGGTCGAACCAGTTCCAGCAGCGGTACCGCGACATCGACATCCTGCTGATCGACGACATCCAGTTCCTCCAGGGGAAGGACTCCACGCAGGAGGCCTTCTTCCACACGTTCAACACCCTGCACGACCACAACAAGCAGGTCGTGATCACGTCGGACGTCGCACCGAAGCACCTCACCGGCTTCGAGGACCGGATGCGCTCGCGCTTCGAGTGGGGGCTCATCACCGACGTGCAGGCGCCCGACCTCGAGACGCGCATCGCGATCCTCCGCAAGAAGGCGCAGTCCGACCACCTGCAGGTGCCCGACGACATCCTCGAGTTCATGGCGTCGAAGGTGTCGAGCAACATCCGGGAGCTCGAGGGCACGCTCATCCGGGTGACCGCGTTCGCGAGCCTCAACCGGACCGCCGTCGACATGGCGCTCGTGCAGACCGTCCTGAAGGACCTGATCACGCTCGACGACGACAACGTGATCGCGCCGACGGACATCATCAACCACACCGCGGAGTACTTCAAGCTCTCCGTCGACGACCTCTACGGCTCCTCCCGCTCCCAGGCGATCGCGACCGCGCGGCAGATCGCGATGTACCTCTGCCGGGAGATGACGAGCCTGTCCCTCCCGAAGATCGGGCAGCTGTTCGGCAACCGTGACCACACCACGGTCATGTACGCCAACAAGAAGATCACCGAGCTCATGAAGGAGCGTCGGTCGATCTACAACCAGGTCACCGAGCTCACGAGCCGGATCAAGCAGGACCGCCGCTACCGCTGACCCCGGTGGGTACGGCGCGCGACGCACGTCGCGAGACGCGGACGGACTGGAGGCGCGGTGCGGGCTGGCACCCCTCCCTCGCCGGCTCGGTCGGCGCGCCCCGCGCGACGCCGGCGCGTCACCACTGAGCGGGGCGCGCCAGTCCGTCTCCTCGTCGCGTCAGCGACATGTCGGATGCGTGCGACACGCCTTCTGATCAGTGTGAATGCGCGCATGTCCACCATCTGAGACGGTTCCAGGCGGCGAGATTCCCACAGTGTGGAAAGCCTGTGGATAACTGTGGATGACACGCGGTCCGGTTGTACACAGATCTGACCCCACCTGTGGAGACTGGGGATGGAAGTGGATAGATGACGATTACTCATCCAGAGCTCGTCAACACACCACTCACAACTCACACCTGTGTAGTTCCCTGTGGACAAGCGGGATGCACAGAGTTATCCACACTGTGCACAGGCGTTAACACCATTGATCCTGGTTAACGATGAATCTCCGCGGGACAACCTTGTGGACGGCGGGATGACAAGAATCCGGCGGCCGCTGCGCTGTGCCACAATGGGGCGGCCGGACAGTCCAAACGATCGACAGGGGTCCCAGCTGTGAAGTTCGAGGTCAACCGGGACGTCTTCTCCGAAGCCGTCTCCTTCGCGGTGAAGCTCCTCCCACAGCGCACGACCCTCCCGATCCTGTCCGGTGTGCTGATCCACGCCGAAGGCGATCGTCTGACGCTGTCGTCCTTCGACTACGAGGTCTCCGCGCAGACGTCCATCACGGCGCAGATCGACGAGCCGGGCACGGTCCTGGTCTCCGGCCGACTGCTCAACGACATCGCGAGCCGGCTCCCGAACGCCCCCGTCACGTTCACCACCGAGGACACCAAGATCTCGGTGAGCTGCGGCTCGGCGCACTTCACGCTGCTGTCCATGCCGGTCGAGGAGTACCCGACCCTCCCGGAGATCGGTGCGCAGACCGGCGTCATCCCCGGCGACGCGTTCTCCGAGGCCGTGTCGCAGGTCGCCGTCGCCGCCAGCCGCGATGACGTCACGCCGGTCATCACGGGCGTGCAGCTCGAGGTCGGCGACAACGACCTCTCGCTCATCGCGACCGACCGGTACCGCGTCGCCGTCCGGACGATCGCGTGGGACTCCGGCCGTGTCGGCTCCGAGCCGCTCCACGCGCTCGTCCCGGCGCGCACCCTGCAGGAGGTCGGCCGCACGTTCGGCTCGGCGTCCACCGTGTCGGTCTCGATCAGCGGCACCTCGGACCGCGAGCTCATCGCGTTCCACGCCGACGACAAGACCGTGACCTCGCTGCTCATCAAGGGCAACTACCCGCCGGTCCGCCGGCTCTTCCCCGAGACCGTCGACGACCACGCGGTGATCAACACCGCGGAGCTCGTCGAGGCGGTCCGACGGGTCTCCCTCGTCCTGGAGCGCGAAGCGGCGCTCCGGTTCTCCTTCTCGGTCGACGGGCTCACGCTCGAGGCGATCGGGTCCGAACAAGCGCAGGCGTCAGAGTCGATCAGTGCGTTGCTGACCGGAGAGGAAACGGTGGTCTCGCTGAAGCCCGCCTTCCTCCTGGACGGGTTGAACGCGGTGCACTCCGAGTTCGTCCGCATCTCCTTCACCAAGACGGAGAACCCGAACAAGCCCGGCCCGGTGCTCCTCACCGGCCAGACTTCGCAGGACGCACCTGCCACGGACGGATACCGGTACCTGCTGCAGCCCAATCTCCTGCTGCGGTAAGCGCAACAGCCGAACACTGCGCTGACGCGCCACCCCTGCATCAGCGCGACGACGAACAGAAGAGGAAATCATGCACATCGGTCTTGTCGGCCTCGGTCGCATGGGCAACAACATGCGTGCCCGTCTCCGCAACGCAGGCATCGAGGTCACCGGCTACGACGCGAACCCCGAGGTCTCGGACGTCGCTGACCTCGGCGCGCTCGCAGCGGCGCTCCCCGAGGGCAAGAAGCTCGTGTGGGTCATGGTCCCGCACGGCAAGATCACCGACGACGTGATCACCGACCTGTCGAACGTCCTGGGCGAGGGTGACCTCGTCATCGACGGCGGCAACTCGAAGTGGCTCGACGACGAGGTGCACGCCAAGCAGCTCGACGCCAAGGGCATCCGCTACATGGACGCCGGTGTCTCCGGTGGCGTCTGGGGCAAGGACAACGGCTACGGCCTCATGGTGGGCGGTGCCCCCGAGGACGTCGAGTTCGCCATGCCGGTCTTCGACGCGCTCCGCCCCGAGGGCCCGCGCGAACAGGGCTTCTCGCACGCCGGCGGCGTCGGCGCGGGCCACTACGCGAAGATGGTCCACAACGGCATCGAGTACGCGATCATGCAGGCGTACGGCGAGGGGTACGAGCTCCTCGAGGCGAAGGACATCATCCACGACGTCCCCGCCGTGTTCGCCGGGTGGCAGCGCGGCACCGTCGTGCGCTCCTGGCTGCTCGACCTGCTCGTGCTCGCGATCAACGAGGACCCGAAGCTCGACGAGCTCGAGGGATACGTGGACGACTCCGGCGAGGGTCGTTGGACCCTCGAAGAGGCGATCGAGCTCGCGGTGCCGATGCCCGCGCTCTCGGCCGCGATGTTCGCCCGCTTCGTCTCGCGTCAGGGCAGCGAGTCCCCGACGATGAAGGCCGTCGCGGCGCTCCGCAACCAGTTCGGCGGCCACGCCGTCAAGAAGGCGTAGCTCGGGTAACCACCTGAGCTCGTCTCGGCCCGCGTGCACGTCGACCACCTGCAACTCACCGACTTCCGGAACTACCGGGAGGCGGAGGTCGACCTCGCACGTGGGCCGAACCTGTTCGTCGGCCGGAACGGACAGGGCAAGACCAACCTCGTCGAGGCGATCGGCTACCTGTCGACGCTCGGCTCGCACCGGGTCCCGACCGACGCGGCGCTGGTCCGCCAGGGCTGCGATGCGGCGATCGTCCGCGCGAAGCTCGCGCACGAGGACCGCAGCATCCTCGCCGAGGTGCAGATCAACCGCTCGGGGTCGAACCGGGCGCAGGTGAACCGCGCGGCCATCAAGCCCCGGGAGCTCCCGCGCTACTGCACGAGCGTGCTCTTCGCCCCCGAGGACCTCGCGCTCGTCCGCGGCGAACCGGCCGGACGACGCCGTATGCTCGACGAACTCCTCGGACAGATCGCCCCGCGCATGCAGGGAGTCCTCGCCGACTACGACCGGACGCTCCGGCAGCGCAACACCCTGCTCAAGTCGGCGCGAGCCACCGGCTCCAAGGCGGGCGCCCTGTCGACGCTCGACGTCTGGGACGACCGACTCGTCCAGTTCGGCGCCGAGATCATCGCCGCGCGCGACCACCTCACCCGACGCCTCGCTCCGTTCGTGGCCGAGGCGTACGCGACCGTCGCCGGTGAACGCCACGAGGCGACCATCACCGGCGTGCTCAGCGTCCGCGGTGTCGACCCCGAGGACGCTGCTGCCACCGATCCGGTGCTCGGGACGCCGGACGAGCCGGTGAGCGTGCCCGCTGCGGCCGAGGCGTTCCGGAGCGCGCTCGAACGACGCCGTCGCGACGAACTCGACCGCGGGTTGACCCTCGTCGGTCCGCACCGCGACGACGTGCTCTTCCAACTGAACGGGTTACCCGCTCGCGGGTACGCCAGTCACGGCGAGTCCTGGTCGTTCGCGCTCGCCGTCCAGCTCGCGAGCGCCGCGGTGCTCCGGGCGGAGTCGACCCTGGGCGACCCCATCATCATCCTCGACGACGTGTTCGCGGAACTCGACGAGTCCCGTCGCGAACGTCTCGCGAACGCGGTCGCCGACTACGAGCAGGTGCTCATCACGGCGGCCGTGTTCGGGGACGTGCCCGCGCAGCTGGCGGCGCACACCGTGCACATCGAGGCGGGGACGATCGTCGACCCGACGAGTGCGGGGAGCATCGTCGACCCGAGCAACGCGGCGGTCGTCGACCCGTCGACCGCGGACACGGCGTCCTGATGCCGAAGCCGTGGAAGCCGACCGAGCCCTCCCGGTTCTACCGGCACCTCAAGGCGGTCTTCGGCGACCCCTCGCTCCGGACCGTCGATGCTCGTCGACGTCGCGCCCGCGAGGTCGACGCCGATTCGGTGCCGTACGGTCGCGGTCGTGAGCCGAAGGGCCTCGGCGACGTCGTCGGGTCGCTCGCGGACGAACTCGGTTGGGTCGAGCCGCTCGCACGTTCCGAGCTGTTCGTCGACTGGTCCGGCGTCGTCGGGGAAGAGCTCGCGAAGCACTCCCGTCCGGTGACCATCGACGACGGTGCGCTGGTCATCCGGTGCGACTCGACGGCGTGGGCGACGCAGCTCCGACTCATGCGGTCGACCATCACCACGACCATCGCCGAACGGCACCCGCAGGCCGGGGTCCAGTCGATCCGGGTTTCCGGGCCCGACGCCCCCACCTGGAAACGCGGTCCCAGGACGGTCCAGGGGCGCGGTCCTCGCGACACCTACGGTTGAGCCGACAATTTCATCCTGCCGGGCGAAAAAAGGCCCGTCAGCGCCCGGATTCCGCCTCGAACGAACGCCCGACGCGGTAGACTGGGCAGTGCAGTGTGCGGGTGTTCCGCGCGCAGGCAGGAGCTCTCTCGACATGACATCAGGATCTGACGACGCACAGAAGAACGAACCGTCCTACGGTGCAGACCAGATCCAGGTGCTGGAGGGCCTCGAAGCCGTCCGCAAGCGCCCGGGCATGTACATCGGCTCGACGGGTCCGCGCGGTCTCCACCACCTGGTCTACGAGATCGTCGACAACTCTGTCGACGAAGCCCTCGCCGGCTACTGCGACACGATCGGCATCACCATCCGTGAAGACGGTGGCATCCGCGTGGTCGACAACGGCCGTGGCATCCCGGTCAGCACGCACCCGACCGAGGGTGTCTCCACCCTCCAGGTCGTCCTGACCGTCCTCCACGCCGGTGGCAAGTTCGGCGGTGGCGGCTACGCGGTCTCCGGTGGTCTGCACGGTGTCGGTTCGTCCGTCGTCAACGCGCTCAGCACCGAGCTCGACGTCGAGGTCGCCCGCGACGGGCACGTCTACCGGCAGAGCTACACCGACGGCGTCCCCGTCGCCCCGGTCGCCGAGGGTGAGGAGACCGACCGCACGGGCACGACGATCACGTTCTGGCCGAACGACCAGATCTTCGAGACGACCGAGTTCGACTACGAGACGCTGCGCACCCGGTTCCAGCAGACGGCCTTCCTCAACAAGGGCCTGAAGATCGAGCTCCGCGACGAGCGCACCCCGGACGAGGGCGAAGAGGCCCGGAAGGACACCTTCCACTACGAGCGCGGGCTCATCGACTACGTCGAGTACCTCAACGCGCAGAAGAAGTCCGACAAGGTCCACGAGGACGTCATCTCGATCGAGGCCGAGGACAAGGAGCGCCAGATCGCGCTCGAGATCGCGATGCAGTGGAACACCTCCTACCAGGAGAGCGTCCACACCTTCGCGAACACGATCAACACGCACGAGGGCGGCACTCATGAAGAGGGCTTCCGCGCCGCGCTGACCTGGCTCGTCAACAAGTACGCGCGTGAGAACAAGATCATCAAGGAGAAGGACGACAACCTCACGGGTGACGACATCCGTGAGGGTCTGACGGCCGTCATCTCCATCAAGCTCGGCGAACCGCAGTTCGAGGGCCAGACGAAGACCAAGCTCGGCAACACCGAGGCGAAGGGCTTCGTGCAGAAGGTCGTCGGCACCGAGCTCGCCGACTGGTTCGACCGCAACCCCACCCAGGCGCGCGACGTCATCCGCAAGGCGATCCAGGCGTCCCAGGCCCGACTCGCCGCCCGCAAGGCGCGCGAGACCACCCGCCGCAAGGGTCTCCTCGAGTCCGGTGGGATGCCCGGCAAGCTCAAGGACTGCCAGTCGAAGGACCCGACGATCTCCGAGATCTTCATGGTCGAGGGCGACTCCGCCGGTGGTTCGGCCGTGCAGGGGCGCAACCCGCTCACGCAGGCGATCCTCCCGCTGCGGGGCAAGATCCTGAACGTCGAGAAGGCGCGTCTCGACCGTGCCCTCGCCAACCAGGAGATCCAGTCGATGATCACGGCGTTCGGTGCCGGCATCGGCGAGGACTTCGACCCGGAGAAGGCGCGGTACCACAAGATCGTGCTCATGGCCGACGCCGACGTCGACGGCCAGCACATCACGACGCTCCTCCTCACCCTGCTGTTCCGCTACATGCGGCCGCTCATCGAGCGCGGCTACGTCTACCTCGCGCAGCCGCCGCTGTACCGACTGAAGTGGTCGAACTCGGCGCACGAGTACGTGTTCTCGGACCGTGAGCGCGACGCGCTGCTGCAGGCCGGCCTCGCGTCCGGCAAGCGGATCCCGAAGGACAACGGCATCCAGCGCTACAAGGGTCTCGGCGAGATGGACTACAAGGAGCTCTGGGACACCACCATGAACCCGGACACCCGCACGCTCCTGCAGGTCACCCTCGAGGACGCCGCCGCCGTCGACAGCGTCTTCGCGACGCTGATGGGCGAGGACGTCGACGCGCGTCGCCAGTTCATCCAGCAGAACGCCAAGGACGTCCGCTTCCTCGACATCTGAGCTCGTCACCAGCCGAGCCGGGAGGCACGGCGTGAGCAGCGAGCACCAGACCCGACCACCTGTGGTCGCGCCCGGCGCGACCAACGGAACCACAGCCTCCAGGCTGTCCAGAAAGGGAACGAAGCCACATGGCTGACGACAACGAGAACGGCGCCGACGAGCAGCCCGAGATCGTGCACGGCGACAGCGGAGACATCGTCGTCTCCGGTGACCGCATCTCGCAGGTCGACCTGCAGCTCGAGATGCAGCGCTCCTACCTCGACTACGCGATGTCGGTCATCGTCGGCCGCGCGCTGCCGGAGGTCCGTGACGGGCTGAAGCCGGTGCACCGCCGCGTCCTCTACGCGATGTACGACGGCGGCTACCGCCCCGACCGCGCGTTCTCGAAGTGCTCCCGCGTCGTCGGCGACGTCATGGGCCAGTTCCACCCGCACGGCGACTCGGCGATCTACGACGCGCTCGTCCGCCTCGTGCAGCCGTGGTCCCTGCGGTACCCGCTCGCGCTCGGCCAGGGCAACTTCGGCTCTGCCGGCAACGACGGCGCCGCCGCTCCGCGGTACACCGAGACCAAGATGGCCCCGCTCGCCCTGGAGATGGTGCGGGACATCGAGGAAGAGACCGTCGACTTCCAGGACAACTACGACGGTCGTACCCAGGAGCCGGCGATCCTGCCGTCGCGGTTCCCGAACCTCCTCGTCAACGGTTCCGTCGGCATCGCGGTCGGCATGGCGACGAACATCCCGCCGCACAACCTCCGCGAGGTCGCGGACGGCGCGAAGTGGGCACTCGAGAACCCCGAGGCCACGCGCGAGGAACTCCTCGTCGCGCTCATGCAGCGGATCAAGGGCCCGGACTTCCCGACCGGCGCGCAGATCCTCGGCACCAAGGGCATCCAGGACGCCTACCGGACCGGCCGCGGCTCGATCACGATGCGCGCCGTCGTGAACGTCGAGGAGATCCAGGGCCGCGCGTGCCTCGTCGTCACCGAGCTGCCGTACCAGGTGAACCCGGACAACCTCGCGATCAAGATCGCCGAGGGCGTGAAGGACGGCAAGCTCGCCGGCATCGCCGACATCCGCGACGAGACGTCGGGCCGCACCGGTCAGCGCCTCGTCATCGTGCTGAAGCGCGACGCGGTGGCGAAGGTCGTCCTCAACAACCTGTACAAGCACACGCAGCTGCAGGAGAACTTCGGCGCGAACATGCTCGCGATCGTCGACGGCGTGCCCCGCACCCTCGCGCTCGACGGGTTCATCTCCGCCTGGGTCGACCACCAGATCGACGTCATCGTCCGCCGGACCCAGTACCGCCTGCGCGAGGCCGAGAAGCGCGCGCACATCCTGCGCGGGTACCTCAAGGCCCTCGACGCGCTCGACGAGGTCATCGCGCTCATCCGTCGGTCGCCCGACGCCGAAGAGGCCCGCTCCGGCCTGATGGAGCTCCTGGACGTCGACGAAATCCAGGCGCGCGCGATCCTCGAGCTCCAGCTCCGTCGCCTCGCCGCCCTCGAACGGCAGAAGATCCACGACGAGGCCGAGGAACTCGAGCGGAAGATCGCCGACTTCAACGACATCCTCGTGAAGCCCGAGCGGCAGCGCGCGATCGTCATCGAGGAGCTCGACGAGATCGTCGCGCGCTTCGGGGACGACCGTCGCAGCGAGATCATGCTCGGGTTCGACGGCGACATGTCGATGGAAGACCTCATCCCCGAAGAGGAGATGGTCGTCACCATCACCCGCGGCGGGTACGTCAAGCGCACCCGGAGCGACAACTACCGGTCCCAGCACCGCGGTGGTCGCGGGGTGAAGGGCGCGCAGCTCCGCGCCGACGACGTCGTCGAGCACTTCTTCGTCACCACGACGCACCACTGGCTGCTGTTCCTGACGGACAAGGGCCGGGTCTACCGCGCGAAGACGTACGAGCTGCAGGAGGCCGGCCGCGACGCCAAGGGTCAGCACGTCGCGAACCTCCTCGCGATGCAGCCCGACGAGCAGATCCAGCAGGTGCTCGACATCCGCGACTACGAGGCCGCGCAGTACCTCGTGCTCGCGACGCAGCACGGGCTCGTCAAGAAGACCGCGCTCACCGAGTACGACACGAACCGCAGCGGCGGCATCATCGCGATCAACCTCCGCGACGGGGACACCCTCGTCCAGGCGCTGCTCGTCGACGAGACCGACGACCTGCTCCTCGTGTCGAAGCACGGCATGTCGCTGCGCTTCACCGCCTCGAACGACGCGCTCCGCCCGATGGGCCGATCGACCTCGGGTGTGAAGGGCATGTCCTTCCGCGACGACGACTCCCTGCTCGCGGCGCGGGTCGTCTCGGACGACGGATACGTCTGGGTGATGACCGAGGGCGGGTACGCGAAGCGCACCTCCGTCGACCAGTACCGCGTGCAGGGCCGTGGCGGTCTCGGCATCAAGGTGGCCAAGCTGGCGGCCGACCGGGGCGACCTTGTGGGGGCTCTCATCGTGGGCGAGGACGACGAGGTGCTCGTCGTGCTGCAATCGGGCAAGGTGGTAAGGTCTGCCGTGGCCGAGGTGCCCGCCAAGGGCCGCGACACGATGGGCGTCGTCTTCGCGAGGTTCGCGGACAACGACCGCATCATCGCAGTGGCCCGGAACAGTGAGCGGAACCTGGACGACCAGGACGACGCCGAGATCGAGCCCGCGGGCCCGGTGGAGACGGTCAGCCCGACCGAAGCAGCCGACGACCAGCCCGCCGACCGCGAGGCCGGAGAGGACCAGTCAAGCAATGAGTAGTGTCGCCGAGAAGCTCCAGAAGAAGGCGAAGCGGCCCGTCGGCACCCGGCAGGTCCGCCTGCGACTGGTGTACGTCGACTTCTGGTCGATGGTGAAGCTGAGCTTCCTCATCGCCCTCGCCGGTTCGATCGTCATCGTCGTCGCCACGGCGCTGGTGTGGGTCATCCTGAACCAGACGGGCGTCTTCACCCAGGTCGACGCCCTGCTGAAGGACGTCACCGGTCAGAACAACTACTCGATCATGGACCAGTTCTCGCTGGGCCAGGTGCTCGGGTTCTCGATCGTCGTGGGCATCCTCAACGTGGTCGTCGGCACCGTGCTCGGCGCGATCGTGAGTGTCCTCTACAACCTCAGTGTGCGGATCACCGGCGGCCTGCTCGTCGGCTTCACGAACAACTGACACACCCGGGCCAGGTGGGGTCGACCGCTCGATTTCGTTCTGCGAGATCGGTACGGTAGGCTCTCATCTGGTCTGAGGGGCTATAGCTCAGGCGGTTAGAGCGCTTCGCTGATAACGAAGAGGTCCAAGGTTCAAGTCCTTGTAGCCCCACCATCTCCTCCTCGGTCCAGTACGCTGGACCTCTCGGGGCCTTAGCTCAGTTGGTAGAGCGCCTGCTTTGCAAGCAGGATGTCAGGAGTTCGATTCTCCTAGGCTCCACTCGCAGAAGCCCCTGGTCGCGACTCCGTCGCTTCCCAGGGGCTTCGTCGTGTGCCCATGACGCGCCGCCGCTCCTGCGGCGCGTGCGTCGCAGGCGCCCCTGGTCGCGACTCTGTCGCTTCCCAGGGGCTTCGTCGTGTGCTGATGACGCGCCGCCGCTCCTGCGGCGCGTGCGTCGCAGGAGCACCGGGTCGCGCCGTCGTCGCCGTGGGTCGGGACGGACTGGAGGCGCGGGTCGGCGCCGCCACGGGCCTCCCGTCCGCTGGTCCGTGCGGAACGCACGCTGCGCCACCGGCGCAGGATGGGCCCATGGGAACGCTCGTGGTGGTGGAGAACGTCAGTCTCGACGGCGTGATGCAGGCACCGGCGTCACCCGACGAGGACACCCGCGGAGGGTTCCGGCTCGGCGGGTGGGCGGTCGCGCCCCTCGCGGCGGACCCCGAAGCAGCGATGGCGGCCTTCGGCGGCGGATCGGGATCGGCGGACGGGGCGATGCTGTTCGGTCGGCGGACCTACTCCGACGTCGTGGGGCACTGGCTCGGCGTGACCGAGGAGAACCCCTTCACCCCGGTGCTGCGGGACACCCGGAAGTACGTCGTCACGCGCGACCCGGACCTCGAGCTGCCGTACCCGAACTCCGAACGGCTCGCCGGGGACCTCGGTGCAGCGGTCCGGCGCGCCGTCGACACGGTCGAGGGCGAGGTCGTCGTGCTGGGGAGCGGTGACGTCGTCCGGCAGCTCGCTGCCCTCGGGCTCGTGGACCGCTACGTCCTCACGGTGATCCCCGTCGTGCTCGGTGGCGGTCAGCGGCTGTTCGGGGACACCCCCGCGGAACTCCAGGTCGTGCGCACGTCGGTCTCGCCCACCGGGATCGTCACCGGCGTGTACGACGTCGTGCACTGAGACGGACAGCGGTACGACGACGGCCCCCGGCGCGTGCCGGGGGCCGTCGTACGAACCGAGGAGGTCAGGCGGCGGGCTTCTCCGCTGTGTCGGCGTCGTCGGCGACCCAGAGGTCGTCGTCGGCGCGGAGGGTCTGGTACGCGGCGTAAGCAGCGCCCGCGACGGCGACGACACCGACCACGATCAGTGCGACACCCCCGAAGCCGAGGCCCTTCTTCTTCTGGTGCGGCACGTACTTCTCCGCCGTCTTCTTCGCCTTCTTGCCCTTCTTCTGGGCCTCCTTGACGATCTTCTTGACGCGCGGGTCGCTCGCGAGGTCCTTGACGCTCATCACGGAGCCCGCGGTCGCGACGAGTCCGGGGACGACCTCGGTCTGGAAGCGGTGCGAAGCGGTCTGCGCGGCGCTCTTCGTCGCGTGCACGCCCGTAGCGACGGCGGGACGGATCCCGTTGTCGATGGCGTTCTGCACACGGGGTGCGATGTCCTTGCGGGCCGCGTCGGCCGCGTTGGAGCGGGCCTCGGCCAGGATCGCGTTCGCGTGCTCGAGGACCTTGCGCTGCTCACCGAGGAGCGAGGCGGTCTTGCCCTTGAGCTTCTTGATCTGCTTCCTGCGCTTGCGCGGGATCTCGATCGTCATCTGGTACCTCCACAGGATCGGCGTGTCCCCATCCTGCCACCGCGCCGCCTGACAGGTCACGGAGGCTTGCCTGTGCGTACCGTCTGTACGTCAGCAGTACATGCGAGAATCGGAACATGTCTCTGCACACCGCTGTCGCAACGATCCACACGAACAAGGGCGACATCCGCGTCAACCTCTTCGGCAACCACGCTCCCAAGACCGTCAAGAACTTCGTCGACCTCGCGACGGGCAAGCAGGAGTGGACCCACCCCGGGACCGGGAAGGTCTCGACCGACAAGCTCTACGACGGCGTCGTCTTCCACCGCATCATCAAGGACTTCATGATCCAGGGCGGCGATCCGCTCGGTCAGGGCATCGGCGGCCCGGGCTACCGGTTCGACGACGAGATCCACCCGGAGCTCACCTTCCAGAACCCGTACATCTTCGCGATGGCCAACGCCGGTATCCAGGGCGGCCGCGGGACGAACGGCTCGCAGTTCTTCATCACGACCGTGGCGACGCCGTGGCTGCAGGGCAAGCACACCATCTTCGGCGAGGTCGCGGACGACGAGTCCCGCGCGGTCGTCGACGCCATCGAGGGTGTGGCGACCGACGGTCGTGACAAGCCGCTCGAGGACGTCGTCATCGAGAGCATCGACGTCGAGGACGTCTGAACCCGTTGACCGACCCGGCATCCAACCCGAACACCTGCTACCGGCACCCCGACCGGCAGAGCTTCGTGCTCTGTCAGCGGTGTGGCCGGACGATCTGCCCCGAGTGCCAGACGCCGGCGGCGGTGGGTGTGCACTGCCCGGAGTGCGTGCGTGAGCAGCGGGCGCAGTTCCAGGCGAACCGTCGGGCATCGGGTGCCCCGAGCGGTCTGACCGTCGCTCGACGACGGTTCGCGATGCTCGACCAGAAGGGGACCGTCGTCCTCGTGGCGGTCAGCGTCGCGGTGTGGCTGCTCGACCAGGTGACGGGGCGGGCGCTCACGAGCGCGATGCTGTACTTCGCACCGGTCGCGGACACGCAGCCGTGGCGGATCGTCACCGGGCTGTTCGTGCACTCGTCCATCTTCCACATCCTCTTCAACATGTGGGCGCTGTGGATCTTCGGGCGGATGCTCGAGAACATCCTCGGGACCTGGCGGTTCCTCGCGCTGTTCTTCCTGTCGGGCCTCGGGGGCGACCTCGCGGTGACCCTGTTGAGCCCGAGTTCGCCGGTCGTCGGCGCTTCCGGTGCGATCTTCGGCCTGTTCGCTGCGTTCTTCGTGATCCAGCGGAGCCTCGGGTACAACGCGGTGCAACTGCTCGTGATCATGGGACTGAACCTGATCGTGGGGTTCCTGCCCGGGACGAACATCTCGTGGCAGGCGCACATCGGTGGCATCGTGCTCGGGTTCATCACCGGATTCGTGTTCTCCAAGACACGGAACATCCGCCAGCGCGGTCTGCAGACGGCGTTGCTCGTGACCGAGGCGGTGGTCCTGCTCGCCGGGATCCTCCTGGGGGCGACGGGCATGTTCGCCTGATCTCGACGTCCTGAACGCCCTGTCGCACGAAGCGGCAGGGCGTTCGTCGTTCCCAGAGGTGCGTCGGAGGCTGCGTTTCCACAACCTCCGCATCGAGTTGTCCACAGCTGTGGACAGGTCGGTGAGTTACACGCGTGTGATTATCCCCACTGTGGATTCACATGTGGATAACTCGGGGATCTACATGTGGAGAGCGGTGTGGAAAGTGTGGATAGCTGTGGGTGATCGGTGGAGAACGCGCTCGCCAGCGCGCGCGGCAACCCGAAGCTTGTGGAGAAACGACGACGCCCGCCGTACCGATCGGCACGACGGGCGTCGAGGAGTGTGGAGGCCGGTCAGCGCCACCGCGTGGTCATCAGGAAGCCGATGAACATGATGCCGAAGCCGATGAGGATGTTCCACGAATCGAGCGACGGCACCGGGAGCGTGCCCTGGGACACGTAGAAGACGATGACCCAGGCGAGCCCGAGCAGCATGAAGCCGAACATGACCGGCTTGAACCACACAGGGTTCGGGCTGTCCCCCGCGGTGTCGACCGAGTCGGCTCGGGTCCTCCGGGCGGGCTTGGTGCGGTCCTTGTCCTTGGCCATGGCCGGTATCCTACCGTCAACACAGGTGTGCAGAGGCCTCGTTCCGACTGTGCACATCCCCCAGGAGTACGGTGAACCGCTCATGACCAAGATCCTCGTCGTCGACAACTACGACAGCTTCGTCTACACGCTGAACGGGTACGTCCAGCAGCTGGGCGCCGAGACGGACGTCGTCCGCAACGACTCGTTCTCCGAGGACGAGATCGCCGAGCGGATCGCCGACTACGACGGCGTGCTCCTCTCCCCGGGCCCTGGCACCCCCGCGGACGCCGGTGTGTCGATCCCGACCGTCCGTGCGGCCATCGCCGCCGACAAGCCGCTGCTGGGCGTGTGTCTCGGCCACCAGGCCATCGCCGAAGCCCTCGGCGCGGTCGTGACCCACGCGGACGAGCTCATGCACGGCAAGACGTCGCAGGTCGACCACGACGACAGCACGCTCTTCACCGGTGTCCCGCACCCCTTCACCGCGACGCGCTACCACTCCCTCGCGATCGTCGACGGAACGGTCCCCGACGAGCTCGTCGTGACGGCTCGGACGGGTGGCGGCGTGATCATGGGCGTCGAGCACCGCGACCACCCCGTCTACGGCGTGCAGTTCCACCCCGAGTCCGTCCTCACGGAGGGCGGCTACCGGATGGTGGGCAACTGGCTCCAGACCACCGGGTTGGACGGCGCCGCTGCGCGGGCGGCCGACCTCAACCCGCTCATCGCCGCACACCGGCCCTGACGCCGCTCCGCGGCCGAGGCGACCAGGAGCACAGGCCCGGTGTTCCTGGGACCCGTGGCGGGCCTCCCGGCCGGATCGGCGTCAGCCGTCGTTGCGCTTGCCGGACGGACCGGCGTCAGCCGTCGTCGCGCTTGCCGCCGTCGCCCTTGCCGCCGTCGCCCTTGCCGCCCGAGGAGTCGCCGGGCGACGGCTGCTCGGTCTGCTGCGGCTGCGCAGAACCGGCGCAGTAGGTCAGCGTGACGGTGCTGCCCTGGGCGATGTCGCCCGCGGGCTGGTCCTGCTGCGTGACGAGACCACCCGTGCAGGAGTACGACGGGTTCTGCCCGACGGTCAGCCCGAGGTTCTGCAGCGTCTGGTTCGCGGCCGGGAACTGCTGGTTCGTGACGTCGGGGAGCTGCACCTTGCCGTTCGACACCGTGAGGTTCACGACCGTGCCCTTGGTGGCGGTCGAACCGCTGCCCGGGTCGCTGCTCAGCACGGTGCCCTCGGGCACGCTCGACGAGTAGTCGGAGCTCACCGCGCCGACCTCGAGCCCGGCGGCCTGGAGCGCCTGCTGGGCGGCGTCCTGCGTCTGGTTCGCGACGTTCGGCACGGTGACCTGGGCCGGCCCGGAGGACACCACCACGTTCACCTTGTACTTGCGCGCGACCGTGTTGCCCGATCCGGGTTCCGTCCGGATGACCGATCCGCGATCGACGTCGTCCGAGGCCTCCGGGACCTTGACGGGGACCAGGTCGTCCTTCTTCAGTCGCGTGGCCGCCGAGTCCCACGTGGCACCGACGACGTTCGGGACCGTCACCGAGGACGACACGGGCGCCTTGCCGGGCTGCAGGTTCGCGACGAAGAACACGGTCGCGGCGATGATCGCGACGATGAGCACGATGCCCACCCAGATCCACGCCACCGGGGGGCGGTTCTGCGTGCGTTGCGGCCGGTGCTCGGCGGTGTCGTCGTCGAGCTCGCGGAACGCCACCGCCGGGTTCGACGTGGTGCGCGGGTTGACGCCGAACAGCATCGTCGAGGCGTCGCTCGCGTGCTGCTGCTGGAGCTTCCGCGTCGAGGACGGCACCTGACCGGCGGCCGCCTGCTGCAGGTCGGTCCGGAACTCCGCCGCGCTCTGGAACCGACGCGTGCGGTCCTTGACGAGGGCGTGCAGGGTCACGGCGTCGAGTGCCGGGGAGACGTCCGATGTGATCGTGGACGGAGCGGCAGGCTGCTCGCTCACGTGCTGGTAGGCGACCGCGACCGGGCTGTCGCCGATGAACGGCGGACGTCCGGTGAGCAGTTCGAAGAGGACCACACCGGTCGAGTAGAGGTCGGTGCGGGCGTCGACGGTCTCGCCGCGCGCCTGCTCCGGCGAGAAGTACGACGCCGTGCCGAGGATCGAGGTGGTCTGCGCGACCGTGGCGGAGGTGTCCGTGATGGCGCGGGCGATGCCGAAGTCCATCACCTTCACCTGGCCGGTGTGCGTGACCATGATGTTCGCCGGCTTGATGTCGCGGTGGACGACCCCGGCACGGTGCGAGTACTCGAGGGCCGTGAGGATGCCCTCGGTGATGCGGACGGCCTCGGCCGGGGCGACCGGACCGTCCGAGATGATGTCGGAGAGCGGACGCCCCTCGACGTGCTCCATCACGATGTACGGCACCTGGACCTCGGCACCGGAGGTCTCCGTCACGGTCTCCTCGCCCGCGTCGTACACGCGCACGATCGTCGGGTGGGCCATCCGCGCGGCCGACTGGGCTTCCTGCCGGAAGCGGGTCCGGAACGCCGGGTCGTTGGCGAGGCTCGGCTTCAGCAGCTTGACGGCCACCTTGCGCCCGAGCCGGGTGTCGTTGCCGAGGTGCACGGTGGCCATGCCGCCACGACCGATGACGTCACCGATCTCGTAGCGGTCGGCGAGGAGCGTGATCCCCGCTGTCACACCTTCTGGCACGTACTCCTCCGTCTGTTCGTCCGGCCAAGTGTACGGCAGGACGACCTGGTGGGACGCTGGTGACGTGCGCCCGCGCCGAACCGTTACGGAACGGTGTCGAGCCCCCGATCGGGGGTCAGTTCGGGTCTTGCGGCGAGCCGGTCGATCCGTCGCCGGGGTCGGTGCCGTCGCCCGGGTCCGTCGTGTCGCCGACGGTCCAGGTCGCCGTGGCGGCGTCGGAGCCGGGCGACTTGGCGAGGTTGTTGCCGCCGGCGCCGCACGTCACCGAGTACTTGAACGTGACGGGCTCGTCCGCAGCGTCGGCCTGGATGTTGACGGCGGTCGAGGAGATCGTCCCGGACGTGGCGCCCGAGGAGTCCTTGCCTCCGGTGGCGATCCACGTGTAGGTCGAGACCGTGTACCCGGTCGGGCAGGTCGCCTCGGCCCAGCTGAACGTGACCGCACCCGTGTCCGAGACATCGCTCGCGGTGGGCGTCGCGGGCTTCTCCACGCTCGGCGGCGTCGTGTACTGCCGGATGGTGATCGTCGTGCCGGCGGTCAGGCTGCCGGTCGGGTCGAGCGACTGCACCGTGTTCGGCTGGTTCGACCCGGTCGCGGGGTCGCCGTCCACGACGTTCGGCACGAGCTGGAGGTTCCGGAGTTCTGCCTCGACGTCGCTCGTGGCACGGCCGACGTAGTCCGACGAGTCGATGTCGATCCGGCTCACCTGCGTCGGGGTGGGCGTCGGCGTGCTCCGGGTCGGAGTCGATCGCGGGGACGAGCTGGTCGATGCGGGCGTCTCGGGTTCCGCGTTGCCGTTCAGGGCGACCGCAGCGATCACACCACCGATGGCGAGCAGGACGACGATGCCGACCACCCACCAGATCCACGCGCGCTTCTTCTTCGGCTCGTCGTCCTCCGAGGTGGGCGACGGCGGGGTGCGGGGACCACCGACCGATGAGCCGGCCTGGGTGCCGAGGAGCGCGGTCGCGGCGTCGTCACCCTGCCGCTGCGGCGGGTTGAAGGCGACGGTCCCGGCGTCGGCGAGCATCGGGACGGCGACGGTCGCGGCAGCGACGTCCCCGCGGCGGAGCGCCTGTGCCGCGCGGGCCAGGTTCGCCGCGGTCGCGGGGCGGTCCGCCGGCTTCTTCGCGATGCAGGACATCACCAGCGCGGAGACCGGCTCCGGGACGTCGGCGGGCAGCGGCGGCGGCTGTTCGTTGATGTGCGCCATCGCGATCGCGACCTGCGACTCGCCCGTGAAGGGGCGCCGTCCCGCGAGGCACTCGTACGCCACGATGCCGAGCGAGTAGATGTCGGTCGACGGCGACGCCGGGTGTCCGCTGGCCTGTTCGGGCGAGAGGTACTGGACGGTGCCCATCACCTGGCCCGTCGCGGTCAGGGGGACCTGGTCGGCGATGCGTGCGATGCCGAAGTCGGTGATCTTGACGCGGCCGTCCGGCGTGATGAGCAGGTTGCCCGGCTTGATGTCGCGGTGCACGAGGCCCACGGCGTGCGCGGCCTGGAGGGCGTTCGCGGTCTGCGCGACGATGTCGAGCACCTTGTCGACCGGCAGCGTGTGCTCCCGCTCGATCATGGTGGAGAGGGCCTCACCGGGCACGAGCTCCATCACGAGGTAGGCGCTGCCGTCCTCCTCGCCGTAGTCGAAGACGTTCGCGATGCCCTCGTGGTTGACGAGCGCCGCGTGCCGGGCCTCGGCGCGGAAGCGCTCGAGGAACCCGGGGTCACCGAGGTACTCGTCCTTGAGGATCTTGAGCGCGACGGTGCGGCCGATGACCAGGTCGGTCGCCTGCCACACCTCACCCATGCCGCCGATCGCGACGCGGGACGAGAGCTGGTACCGCCCACCGAAGGTGAGCCCGCTGGTGGGTCTCATTTGTTCAGCACCGCCTCCATGACCTTCTTCGCGACCGGAGCCGCGACCGTGTTGCCGACCCCGGACTGCCCGAGACCGCCGCCGTTGCCGACGACGACCGCGACGGCGACCTCCGGGTCCTTCGCCGGAGCGAAGCCCGTGAACCAGAGCGTGTAGGGGTCGCCGGTCCCGCCCTCGGCGGTCCCGGTCTTGCCCGCGACGTCGACCCCGGGGATCTTGGCGTTCGTCCCGGTCCCCGCGTTGACGACGCTCTGCATCGCCTCGGTGAGGTCACCGGCCTCCGACGAGGACAGCGGGCTGCTGAACTCCTTCGGGGAGAACGACTCGACCGTCTTGAGGTCGCTCGTCGTGATCGAGTCGATCAGCGTCGGCTGCATCACCGTACCGCCGTTCGCGATGCCCGCCGACACCATCGCCATCTGCAGCGGGGTGACGCGGACGCTCGCCTGGCCGAACGCGCTGAGCATGAGCTGGGCGGTGTCGTCGCTGACGTCGGGGTACTGGCTCGCGGTGGCCTTCATCGGGACCTCGATCTGGTCGCTGAAGCCGTACTTGTCCGCCATGCTCTTGATCGCGTCGTAGCCGAGCTTCTGTCCGAGCTCCGCGAACGGGATGTTGCACGAGTACTGGATCGCCGTGCGGAGCTTGACCTTGTCGCCGCCCCCGCACGAGCCGCCCTCGGCGTTGTTGATGTACGTGCTCGTGCCCGGGAGCTGCAGCCGCGAGGGGTTGGGGAACGTCGAGTCGAGGGTGTACTTGCCGCCCTCGAGTGCCGCCGACGCGACGATGAGCTTGAACACCGAGCCCGGCGTGTAGAGGTCGCCCGCGATCGCACGGTTCTTCAGCGGCTGCCCGGCGGCCTGCTCGAGCGCCTTGTACTTCGCGACGACGTCGGCGGTGTCGTGCGAGGTCAGGACGTTCGGGTCGTACGACTCCTTCGAGACCATCGCCAGGATCTTGCCGGTCTTCGGCTGGATCGCCACGACGGCACCGGTGTTCGAGCCCAGGGCGTCGTACGCGGCCTTCTGCACGTCGGGGTCGATCGTCAGGTTGACGTTGTCGCCCTGGACGTCCTGGCCGGTGAGGATCGCGTTGAGGTTCTGGAAGAACGAGGCGTCCGAGTTGCCGGACAGCACTCCGTTCTCCGCGCTCTCGATGCCGGAGTTGCCCTGACCGATCGTGAAGTACCCCGTGACCGCCGAGTAGAGGTCACCGTCGGTGTACTTCCGCTGGTACTGGTACTGGTCGTTCGACGGGGAGGACTCCGCGATCGGGCTGCCGTCCACGAGGATGGCGCCGCGCTTCGTGGAGTAGCTCGCGAGGATCGTCCGGGAGTTGCGGGGGTCGGCACGCAGCTGTTCGGCCGAGAAGAACTGGATCGACGTGGTCGACACGAAGAGCGCGACGAACATGAGCACGATGACGGTGGACACACCGCGGAGTTGTCGGTTCACCGGGCACGCTCCTTCCTGGTCGCCCCTCGTCCGCGAGCAGCGGGGATCGACCCCTGCTGCACGCGCTGTTCGGCCGGGATCGCATCGGTCAGGCGCAGCAGCATCGCGGCGATGATCCAGTTCGCGATCAGGGAGGATCCACCGGCCGCCATGAACGGTGTGGTGAGGCCGGTCACGGGGATGACGCGCGTGATGCCGCCGACGACGACGAACACCTGCAGGGCGATGATGAAGCCGAAGCCGACGCCGAGGAGCTTGCCGAAGTCGTCCTGCGCCATGAAGCCGACGCGGATGCCGCGCGAGGCGAAGACGATGAACAGGGCGAGGATGGCGAACACGCCGATCAGGCCGAGCTCCTCGCCGAGCGACGCGACGATGTAGTCGGCGTTCGCCACCGGGGTGATGTAGGGCCGCCCCTGCCCGAGCCCCGTGCCGGTGATGCCACCGTTCGCGAAACCGAACAGACCCTGCACGAGCTGGTAGCTGGCCTGGGTGTCGGCGTTGTAGATCGCGTTGTCGAAGGGGTTCAGCCACTGCTCGAACCGGCCGTGCACGTACACGAGGACCGACTGCGCCACGAGGGCGCCGCCGACGAACAGCACGAGGCCGATGAGCACCCAGCTGAGCCGCGCCGTCGCGACGTAGATCATGACGAGGAACAGGCCGAAGTAGAGCAGTGCGGTGCCGAGGTCGCGCTGGAACACGAGGACGCTCATCGCAGCGGCCCAGATGATGAGGATCGGCCCCAGGTCGCGGGCACGCGGCAGGGTCATGCCGAGGACCTTGCGCCCGACGATCGACAGGGAGTCCCGCGCGGTCACGAGGTAACCGGCGAAGAACAGCGCCATCGTGATCTTCGCGAGCTCACCGGGCTGGAAGGTGAACGAGCCGACCTTGATCCAGACGCGTGCGCCGTTCACGTTGTGCCCGATGAGCGGGAGCATCGGCATGAGCAGCAGGAAGATCGTCAGCGCCATGAAGATGTAGCGGTACCGCTGCAGGAACCGGTGGTTGCGGACGACGAGCAGGACGACGATCGCCACGGCCATCGCGAGGATCGTCCACACGATCTGCTTGACGCCGATCGCCGACCAGCCGGTCAGGCCGTCGTGGACGTCGATGCGGTAGATCTCCGCGATGCCGATCCCGTTGAGCACCAGGGCGACCGGCAGGATGAACGGGTCGGCGTTCTTCGCGACGATCCGCAGCACGACGTGCATGATCAGTGCCAGGCCGAGGATGGTCGCGCCGATCCACAGCACGGACGTGTCGAAGAGCCGTCCCTTCGTGCCGAGCTGCACGAGCACCATCGCGCCGGCGCAGATGCCGCAGGCGATGACGAGCAGGACGAGCTCGAGGTTCCGGGCCCGCGCGGGTTCGCGCAGCTTGATCGTGATCGCTTGCGTGAAGGACTGGGCGGTCGCGTTGCTCATCGCTTCTTCCCGGGGGTGGGCGAGGGCGACGGCGTCGGGGAACCGGTCGCGGACGGCGACGCCGACGGTGAGGAGCCACCGGTCCCCGCCTGGTCCTGCCCGGTCTCGGCGGCCTTGCGGAGTCGATCGACGATCTCGCGCGCGTCGGACAGTGACTGCGCGTTGATCGTCGACCGGACGTTCTCCCGCGTGTACTCGGGCAGGCCGCTCACGCTGATGTCGGTGTCCTCGTAGACGTCTGAGAGCGCGATCGGTCCGATCGACTGCTGGACGCCCTTGTAGATCGCCACCGTCCCGCGGTCGGAGCCGACGTAGTAGTGGTCCTGCGTGATGCGCCAGCCGAGGAACACGGCACCGACGAGGGCTGCGATCGCGACGACGAGCGCGATGCTCCAGGCGACGCGGCGACGGACGCGCCGACGGTGGTCCTCCGCGATGAGTTCCGCGAAGAACTGGTCCGACTCGGGCTCGAAGTGGGAGTCCTCCGGTGCCGTGGTGACCTTGAGCGGGTGCAGCAGGATGGTGGGGAGGCGGATCGGCTTGCGGCCGGTCGACGCCTCGAAGGTCAGCGGTGCGGCGGCCGATCCGACCGTCGTCGCGGCGTCGTCCTCGTCGACGACATCGGCGTCCGTGACGTCCATCACGACGACGGTGACGTTGTCCGGGGCGCCGTGGTCCAGCGTCTCCTTGACCAGGCGCTGGGTGGCCTGGTTCGCGTCCATGTTCGACGCGAGCGCGTGGCGGATGCGCTCCTCGGCGAGGTAGGAGGACAGGCCGTCCGAGCAGAGCAGCCAGCGGTCGCCCGGCTGGATGTCCATGACCGCGGTGTCGACCTCCGGCGCCGCGTCGACGTCGCCGAGCACCCGCATGAGCACCGAGCGTCGCGGGTGGACCGCGGCCTCTTCCGGCGTGATGCGTCCGCTGTCGACGAGCCGCTGCACGAAGGTGTGGTCGGACGTGATCTGCTGGAGCTCGCCGTCGCGGTAGCGGTAGATGCGGGAGTCACCGATGTGCGCGATCGCGATCTGGTCGCCGACCCGGATGAGCGCAGACACCGTGGTGCCCATGCCGGTGAGCTCCTGGTGCTCGAAGACCGTCTCGGTGATGAGCTGGTTCGCCGCGATGAGTGCCGACTGCAGGGCGAACTCGGCGTCGTGCGCCGACGGGAACTCGCGGTCGACCTCGCGGATGCGGCGGATCGCGATCGCCGAGGCGACGTCACCGCCGGCGTGCCCGCCCATGCCGTCCGCCACCGCGAACAGGTGCGCGCCGGCGTAACCGGAGTCCTGGTTGTTCGCGCGGATGCGCCCCACGTGGGACACAGCGGCGCTCAGCGTCCGTGCCGTCATCCGCCTACCGCCGCAGCTCGAACGTCGTCGTCCCGATCGTGATGGGCGTCCCCTCGGCGACGAGCACCGGGGAGGTCACCTTCTGACCGTTGACGAACGTGCCGTTGGTGGACTCGAGGTCGGTGACGACCCAGCCCTCGGCACGCAGATCGAGTCGGGCGTGGTTGGTGGACGTGTAGTCGTCACGGATGACGACGTTCGACTCGCTCGAGCGTCCGATCGTGATCGGACCGCCGCCGAGGGGCATCTCCATGCCCTCGCGCGACCCCTCGGTGATGACGAGTCGGGTGGCGACGGCGGCGTTCGACGCGGTGCCCCCACCCTGGTTGATGAGCTCGGTGAACGCCCCGGCCGGAGCGGAGGCGGTCGTCGCTGCGGTCGGGATCGACGGGGTGGTCGGCCCGGACGGCGCGGCCTTGGGGTCGGTGGGGATCGTCCGGACGCGCTGGCCGAACAGGTCGCTCCGGAGGGCGAAGACGATCACGAACACGAACAGCCAGAGCACCGCGAGGAACGCGAAGCGCAGGACGAGCAGGGTCAGCCCCGTGGTCATCGAGCACCTCCGTCGTTCTCCGGGATCACCCGGAACACCATACGGGTACGACCGATCTCGATGGTGGAGTCCGGCTCCACGATCGCCTGCTGGAAGCGTTCGCCGTTCAGCTTCGAGCCGTTCGTCGACCCGAGGTCGTTCGCCTGGGCGTGCTTGCCGTCCCAGATCACCTCGACGTGCTTGCGGCTCGTGCCGGTGTCGGCGACGGTGATGTCGGCGTCGGAACCGCGCCCGATCACGGTGCGCCCGCGCTGGAGCTTGTGCCGCTGGGAGCCGATGTCGAGCACCGCGACCCAGGCGACGTCGCGTTGGACGGTCGAGGAGTCGATCTGCAGGATCCCCGTGGAGAGCGTGCCGTCCTGCTTGAGCGTGATCGAGACCGGCCCGGAGAACGAGTAGTTCTGCGCCACCGCGTGCTGCTGCACCATCTGCCGCAGTTCGTCGATGAGCGGCTGGCCGATGTCCGTCATGCGCGTGCAGTCCGGCGGGGCGAGCCGGACGGTGAACTCGTTCGGCACGAGGATGCGCTCACGGGAGACGACGGCCGCCTTCGTGTCGAGCTCGCGCCGGAGAGCGCTCGAGATCTCGACGGGCTGCACGCCGGAGCGGAAGGTCTTGGCGAACGCACCGTTCACGGCGCGCTCCAACCCCCGCTCGAAGCTGTCCAACAGGCCCATGGGTCTCCAGTGTTCTCGGTCAGGGACTCCTGCATGGTAGTGGCTGGCGCCTGGGGCCGTCTGTGCATGGTAGTGTTCTGGGGCTGGCGCGAGTGGCGGAATTGGTAGACGCGCACGGTTCAGGTCCGTGTGCTGGAAACGGCGTGGGGGTTCAAGTCCCCCCTCGCGCACCAGGCGAGCAACAGGCCCCCGGAGGAATCCGGGGGCCTGTTGCGTTCCGCCCGCGCCCGCCCGGGCGAGACCCGGCGACCGGCCTGGAGGCACGGCTCGGCCCCGGCTCGTCGGTCGCGTCGTCCGCGGCTCATCCTGGTGCGTCCGACCGCCGCGCTACCGTGGCGGCGTGGACACCCCGATGACGAACGCACGCCCCGGCGAGACGGTCCCGGACGACCGGGGTCGCACGGGCCTCGACGCCGTCGGCCGTGACCTCGACCGCAACCCGCACGTGGTCGTCCACGACGTCGAGGTGGTCTCGAACGGCTGGCACGTGCTCCGCCGGACGACGCTCGACGTGCGGCGGCGCGACGGCCGGTGGGACCGCCAGCAGCGCGAGACCTACGACCGGGGGAACGGCGCCACGGTGCTGCCGCACGACCCGGAGCGCGACACCGTCCTGCTCACCCGGCAGTTCCGCTGGCCGGCGTACGTCAACGGCCACCCGGACGGCATGCTCGTGGAGGCCGCGGCGGGACTGCTCGACGAGGACGACCCGGAGACGGCGGTCCGGCGTGAGGCAGCGGAGGAGCTCGGCATCCGGCTCGGGGTGTTGACGAAGGTGTTCGACGCGTTCATGAGCCCCGGGTCCGTCACCGAGCGGGTGCACGGGTACGTCGGGGCGTACACGCCGGTGGACCGGGTGGGGGACGGCGGCGGCATCGAGGACGAGGGCGAGGACATCGACGTGCTCGAGCTCCCGGTGCGCGAGGCGCTCGCGATGGTCGACGACGGGCGGATCTCCGACGGCAAGACGATCATGCTGCTGCAGTGGCTCGCTCTGCACCGGAGCGCTCGGGGCTGACCCGACCCTTCGTCAGGCGCTCGCCCGCCAGACCACCTCGGTGGGCAGGATGAGCCCGTGCGGACCCTCGTCGGAGCCGGCGATCTGCTCGAGCACCTGTCGCGCTGCGTGCTCGCCGAGCGTCTTGGCCGGCTGCCGCACGGTCGACAGCGGCGGGTCGCAGCGGAGCGCCCACGCACTGTCGTCGAAGCCCACCACGCCGACGTCGCCGGGGACGGACCGACCGGCGCGCTGCAGGACGTCCATCGCCCCGGCGGCGACGGCGTCCGACGCCGCGAAGACCCCGTCGATGTCCGGCGCACGGTCGAGGAGCTCGCGCATGCCCTCGACGCCGGCCGTGTAGCTGAAGAGCGGGTTCGGGGCGACGAGCAGGGGGTCGAAGCGGTCGCCGAGCGCGGCCTCGAAGCCCGCGAGACGGTCCTGCCCGGAGTCGCGGTCGAGGCCGGACGCGAGCATGCCGATGCGCTGCCGTCCGGTCTCGACGAGTCGACTCGTGATCTCGTACGCGGCGGCGCGGTTGTCGATCGCGATGTACGAGGTGTTCGGCGCATCCGACGGGTGGCCGACGAAGCACGCGGGCAGCCCGATCTCCTCGACGGCCCGGGTCACGGCGTCGCCGTCGCGGGCGGAGAGCACGATCGCACCGTCGACGAACCCGCCGCGCAGGTACTCGACCACGCGCTCGTTGTCGCGGGCGGAGTCGACCATGATCGTCACGAGCTGCTGGTCGGCCTCGGACAGCACGGTGTTCGTGCCGATCAAGATGTTCCCGATGTTCGGGTCGTCGAGCACCTGGACCGAGGGCTCGTGGACGATGAGCGCGATCGCGCCGGAACGCCGCGTGACCAGGCTCCGGGCTGCGGCACTGCGGACGTAGCCGACGCGACGGACGGCCTCCTGGACGGCCTCGCGGGCCTTCGGCGACACGTACGGCTCGTCGTTGAGGACGCGGGAGACCGTGCCGCGCGAGAGGCCTGCCTCGTCCGCGACGTCCTGGATCGTGGCGCGGGAACGGGCGGCACGGACGTCGGACATGCGGCAAGCGTACCGACCGCTCTGCCTGGTCGATGACCGTGCCGTGTTGACATCGGCGGCGCGCTGGTGTTCACTCTGGGAGCGCTCCCAGAACTTCTCGGTCCCGATCGATCGCAGCGGACTGGGAGCGCTCCCAGAATCCTGGGTGACCTTCGCCGTCGAAGGGGTCGCACGCGGCCGGACGGCAGGACCGCCCCGACCAGCGAGGACTCCCGTGACCACCACCACCCAGCCGACCGTCGCCACCGGCGCGCTCGGGCTCGGCTCGACCGGCCTGGCGTTCGGGTGCGACTACAACCCCGAGCAGTGGGACCCCGAGGTCTGGGTCGAGGACGTCCGGCTCATGCGCGAGGCCGGCGTGAACCTCGTCGCGATCAACGTCTTCGGGTGGTCGCACGTCGAGCCGCGCCAGGGCGAGTACGACTTCAGCGCACTCGACCGCGTCATCGAGCTCCTGCACGACGCCGGCATCGGGGTCGACCTCGGCACCGGCACCGCCTCCACCCCGCCGTGGCTCACGACCGCGCACCCCGAGGTCCTGCCGGTCGTCGCCGACGGCACCACCCGCTGGCCCGGCGGACGCCAGGCGTTCTGCCCGAGCTCCCCGGTCTACCGCGAGCACGCACTCGCGCTCGTCCGTGCCACTGCCGAGCGGTACGGCGACCACCCGGCCGTGAAGCTCTGGCACGTCTCGAACGAGCTCGGCTGCCACAACGCCCACTGCTACTGCGACGTCTCCGCCGAGGCCTTCCGCACCTGGCTCCGGGCCCGCTACGGCTCCGTCGAGGAACTCAACGCCGCGTGGGGCACCGCGTTCTGGAGCCAGCGCTACTCCGCGTGGGAGCAGGTCCTGCCGCCCCGGGCCACGCTGTCCTCCACCAACCCCGGCCAGACGCTCGACTTCGACCGGTTCTCGTCCGACGAACTCCTCGCCCACCACCGCGCCGAGGCCGAGGTGCTCCGCAGCCTGAGCGACAAGCCCGTCACGACGAACTTCATGGTCGCCGCGCACATCACGGCGATGGACTACTGGACGTGGACCGGCGACATGGACGTCATCGCCAACGACCACTACCTCGACCACCGCCTGCCCCGGCCGCACGTCGAGCTCGCCTTCGCCGCCGACACCACGCGCGGTCTCGCCGGTGGCGCCCCGTGGCTCCTCATGGAGCACTCGACGGGCGCCGTGAACTGGCAGCCGCACAACGTGGCGAAGGCCCCTGGCGAGATGCTGCGGAACACCGCGGCGCACATCGCCCGCGGAGCCGACGGCGTCTGCTTCTTCCAGTGGCGTGCGTCCGTGCAGGGCAGCGAGAAGTTCCACTCCGCGCTGCTCCCGCACGCCGGCACCGACTCCCGCACCTGGCGTGACGTCGTCGAACTGGGTTCCCTGGTCGAACGGCTCGGCGAGCTCCGAGGGTCCCGCGTCACCGCGGACGTCGCGCTCGTGTTCAGCTGGGAGAACCAGTGGGCGGCCGACCTGGAGGCCCACCCCACCACCGCGCTCAAGTACCTGGAGCAGGTGCACGCGCTCCACGGCGCACTGTGGGACCTCGGCGTCACGGTCGACGTCGTCGCGCCGGGGGCACCCCTCGACGGGTACGCCGTCGTCCTCGTCCCCGAGCTGTACCTCGTCCGCGACGAGCACGCCGCGGTGATCGCCGACCACGTCGCCGGCGGAGGTCGAGCGGTCGTGACGTTCTTCAGCGGCATCGTCGACGAGCGCGACCGGGTCCGCCGCGGCGGCTACCCCGGGGCGTTCCGCGAGCTCCTCGGTGTCCGCGTCGACGAGTTCCTCCCGCTGCCCGCTGGCGGCGAGGTGCACCTGTCGGACGGGTCCGTCGGCACGGTGTGGCGCGAGCCGGTCGAGCTCCGCGGCGCCACGAGCGTCCTCGACTACACGGACGGCGAGGTCGCCGGATCACCAGCCGTCACCCGCAACGACCACGGGGCCGGAGCTGCCTGGTACGTCTCCACCGTCCTCGCCGCGGAGACGCTCCGAGGACTCCTCCGCGACGTCCTCGACGAGGCCGGGGTGTCGCCGGACCCCGCCGCCCAGCCGGGACTCGAGGTCGTCCGACGCCGTGACGACCAGCACGAGTGGGTGTTCCTGCTCAACCACACCGACCGGGCCGTCGAGCACCACGAGGCGGGCCACGAACTCGTCGCCGACCGCGCCGTCGCCGGCACCACGACCATCGCCCCCGGTGGCACCCAGATCATCCGCACGGACAGGAAGCGCCCATGACCACCACAGCCCAGCGACCCCGGGTCGCCCGACGTCGACGCGGCGGGGGCTTCCGGTACCGCCGCGCGATCGCGGTCTTCGTCACGCCGTTCGCCGTGCTCTTCACCGCGTTCTACCTCGTCCCGATCCTCTACGCGGTGTGGCAGTCGCTGCTGAAGATCGAGCGCCAGGGCACGTTCGGTGCCCCGACGCAGGTGTTCGGCGGCCTCAGCCAGTACGTGCTCGTGTTCCAGAACAGCGAGTTCTGGGGCTCGGTCCTCCGCGTGCTGCTGTTCGGCGTCGTGCAGGTCCCCGTGATGCTCGCGCTCGCCCTGGTCTTCGCGCTCCTGCTCGACTCCCCGCTCCTGCGCGGCAAGCGGTTCTTCCGCCTGGCGTTCTTCGCGCCGTACGCCGTCCCCGGGGTCATCGCCGCGATCATGTGGGGCTACCTCTACGCGCCGGACCTCTCGCCGTTCTCCGCCGTCACGTCGAAGGTCGACCTGCTCGGCTCCGGCACCGTCCTCTGGGCCGTCGCGAACGTCGTCACCTGGGTCTACGTCGGCTACAACATGCTGATCATCTACTCGTCGCTCCTCGCGATCCCGACCGAGATCTACGAGGCCGCGAAGCTCGACGGCGCCTCGCAGCTCCGCATCGCGCTCTCGATCAAGATCCCGATGGTGATCCCGGCGATCGTCCTCACCGCGGTGTTCTCGATCATCGGCACCCTCCAGCTCCTCACCGAGCCGACCGTGTTCCGGCAGTTCACCTCGACGATCTCGTCGACCTTCACGCCGAACATGCTCGTCTACTCGACCTCCTCGGTGCCGAACTTCAACCTCGCCGCGGCGTTCTCGGTCGTCCTCGCCGTCGCCACGTTCGTCCTGTCGATCGGGTTCCTCCGACTGACCCAGCGGAAGGCCGCCCAGTGACCGTCAACGCACCCTCCCGCCGCGACCTCGTGGTGGACGCAGGCCGACCGCTCGAGCCGAACCGTGCCTCCCGGCCGCACCAGCGCGGAGCGCGGGGACCGCGTGAGAGCGTCATCTCGCGCGGCACGGCGATGCTCGTCATGGGCGTCTTCACCGTCTACTTCCTGCTGCCGATCTTCTGGCTGCTGGTCTCGTCGACGAAGACGACCGCGAACTTCAACACGACGTTCTCGCTGTGGTTCAGCGCCTCCAGCGTGCAGGACTTCCTCGGCAACCTCGGCAGGCTCTTCACGTACCAGGACGGCGTCTACGTCCGGTGGATGCTCAACAGCATCGCCTACGCCGGCGTCGCCGGGCTCATCGGCACCGTGCTCTCCGCGATGTGCGGGTACGCACTCGCCAAGTACCGGTTCCGCGGCCGCGAGGCCCTCTTCAACGTGTTCCTCGGCGGCGTGCTCGTCCCGGCGACCGCGCTGGCCCTGCCGCTGTTCCTCATCTTCAGCCAGGTCGACCTGACCGACACGTTCTGGTCGGTGTTCCTGCCGAGCATCGTCAGCCCGTTCGGCGTGTACCTGTCGCGGCTGTTCGCGGCGTCGAGCGTGCCGGACGAGATCATCGAGGCCGCCCGCATCGACGGCTCCGGCGAGGTCCGCACCTTCTTCACCGTGGCCGTTCGGCTCATGTCGCCCGCACTCGTGACGATCTTCCTGTTCCAGTTCGTCGCGATCTGGAACAACTTCTTCCTGCCGCTCGTGATGCTCCGCGACTCGTCGCTGTTCCCCGTCACCCTCGGCCTCTACACGTGGAACTCGAGCGTGAACCAGTACCCGGACCTGCGCACCCTCGTGCTCATCGGGTCGTTCGTCTCGATCATCCCGCTGCTCATCGCGTTCCTCTCCCTCCAGCGGTTCTGGCGGTCCGGCCTCGGCGCCGGCGGCCTGAAGTAGCAGCATCCCCGACCCCGTCGCGGCTGTGATCCCCCAGCCGCAGCCGCGACGGCCTCCACCAGCACCACCGACCCTTCACCCACATCCGAACGGAAACAGCATGAAGACAACGAAGTTCCTCAGCGTCGCCGCCGTGGCGGTCGCCGCGACCGTGGCCCTCGCCGGCTGCAGCGCCGGCGGCAGCGGCTCCGGAGGCGGTTCCGACACCGCGGCCGCGAGCTGCAAGCCGTCGAGCGGCAAGGTCACGCTCGACTTCACCACCTGGGTCCCCAACATGGACAAGGTCGTGGCGATCTGGAACAAGGAGAACCCGGACATCCAGGTCAAGGTCTCCATCGTCGCGAACGGCAACAGCGGCACGTACCAGAACTTCTTCAACCAGCTGAAGGCGAAGCAGGCGCCGGACATCGGCCAGGTCGAGTACGACACGCTGCCGGCCTTCCGGGTGCAGGGCGGCCTCGAGGACATCGGCGCGTGCGCCGGCATCAGCGACGCGAAGAAGGACTTCTCCTCCGGCCTCTGGAACCAGGTCACCTTCGGCGAGTCGAAGTCGGTCTACGCCGTGCCGCAGGACTCCGGCCCGATGGCGCTGTACTACCGCAAGGACCTGTTCGAGAAGGCCGGCCTCGACGTGCCGAAGACCTGGGACGAGTACGCCGAGGACGCCGTGAAGATCAAGGCGATGGGCGGCAACATCACCAACTTCGCCAAGGGCGACGTCAACCAGTTCGCCGGACTCGTCTCGCAGGCCGGCGGCCAGTGGTTCTCGAACTCCGGCTCGGACTGGAACGTGAACCTCACCGACAGTGCGTCGAAGAAGGTCGCCGACTACTGGCAGGACCTCATCGACAAGAAGCTCGTCAACACGCTGCCGAGCTTCACCGACCAGTGGAACAACGCGTACGACAAGGGCCAGGACTGGACCTGGGTCTCCGCCGTCTGGGGAGCGAACACCATCTCGAGCGGTGCGCCCTCGACCTCGGGCAAGTGGGCCGTCGCGCCGATGCCGCAGTGGACCTCGGGTGAGACCAAGTCCGCTGCCTGGGGTGGCTCGTCCAACGTCGTCTTCACGGGCAGCAAGCACCCGGCCGAGGCGTCGAAGTTCCTCGTGTGGCTGAACACCTCGGAGGAGGCGCTCGCCGCCCTCAACAAGGAGGCCAACCTCTACCCGGCGTCCACCACCGGTGCCGACCTCCCGGCGCTGACCGAGGGGCTCCCCTTCTACGGCAACCAGAAGATCTACGAGGAGTTCGCGACCGCGGCGAAGGACATCCAGCCCTTCACCTGGGGTCCGACGATGACCCAGACCTACTCGGACGTGTCCGACGGGTTCGGCCAGGCGGCGTCCGGGAACGGCACGCTCCTCGAGGCGCTCGAGTCGGGGCAGTCCAAGACCGTGGCGGCGCTCAAGGCGCAGTCGATCCCGGTCAAGGGCTGACGCGCTGACGCGCTGACGGACGGGAGGCACGGTGCCGGCTGGCACCGTGCCTCCCGTCCGTCGTGTGGTCACGCTGGGATCGCACCGCGTCAGTGGGCGCCGCGCTTCCGCCGCGCCGCCGCGTGCTCGCGGTGCCGTGCGACGAACCACGCCGTGGCCCCGAGGAACGGGACGAACAGGACCACCAGCGTCCAGGCGAGACCACGACGACCCGTCAGCGCTCCTGCACGAGCGAGGGAGAGGAACGCGCCCAACGAGAGCACCACCGCCACGAGCGAGACGACCATCAACGTGCCGTCCAGCACGGTCGGTACGAGAGGGTTCACGATCAGCATCCTTCGATGTCCGTCACGGTGCTCGGTACCGCTGCTCTGCCGATGAGCAGCGTGAACTGTCAAACGACAGTGCGGGCCTGCCTGGTTCGCACCAGGAACGGGCATGGTGGACGGATGGTGATCGACCGACGCGAGCGACGACTGCGGAACGTCCAGACCCTGGCACTGGTCGGGCTCCTGGTGGCCGCGACGGCGTTGGCCGTCTTGTTGGTCGTCCTCGGTCTGCCGCAGCCGGTCGCCATCCCCATCAGCCTCGCCGCGTACTTCGTCGGCTGGCGCCGCATCCTGGCCGCGGTCCGCCGTCGGCGGGAGCGGAACCGGGAGGGACCGTGACGGTGCGCTAGGGTCGCGGCAGAGGGAAAACGTCCGTGGGCTCCGGCGCACGAGACCACGCACGCGTCTCACGGGAGTCGCCACTTCTCACCGAAGGAGTGCACCCCGTGCCCATCGACCGTCTCGTCCACCCGCCGTTCGACCCCGAGCTCGTCCCGTTCCTCGACGCGCTCGCCGCCCGCGGACCGTTCACCGTGACACCCGAGGCCCTGCCCCGGATGCGCCAGCTCGACGTCACCGAGGCCGAACTCGACGCCCGTCTCGAGAGCCGCGGGCTCGAACGGCGCAGCATCAGCGTGCCGGGACACCTCGGCGATCCGATCGACCTCGCCGTCATCCAGCGCCGAGGCCGCACCGGCACCGCACCGGTCGTGTACGCGATCCACGGCGGCGGCATGGTGTTCGGGCACCACCTCGGCAACCTCGACTCCTACGACCCGTGGCTCCTCGACCACAACGACGTCGTGCTCGTGAGCGTCGACTACCGCCTCGCGCCCGAGCACCCCGATCCGTACCCGGTCGAGGACTGCTACGCCGGACTGGTCTGGGTCGCGGAGCACGCCGAGGAGCTCGGGGTCGATCCGGAGCGCATCGTCGTCGCCGGCCAGAGCGCCGGGGGCGGACTCGCTGCCGGGACGGTCCTGCTCGCCCGTGACCGGCAGGGGCCGAACGTGCTCGCGCAGGTGCTCGTCTCGCCGATGCTCGACGACCGCGACGCGACGGTGTCGACCCGGCAGATCGACGGCGTCGGGGTCGCGGACCGGCAGCTCACGCGCTTCGGCTGGGACGCGTACCTCGGCGCCCGCCGCGCGACCGCCGACGTGTCCGAGTACGCCGCGCCGGCACGGGCGACGGACCTCGACGGGCTCCCGCCGACGTACCTCGACTGCGGCACCGCGGAGGTCTTCCGCGACGAGACGGTCGCCTACGCGAGCGCCCTCTGGGCCGCGGGCGTCGACGCGGAGCTGCACGTCTGGCCGGGGGCGTTCCACGGCTTCACGAGCATGGTCCCGGACGCGGCGGTGTCACGCCGCGCGGTCGCGGCGCTCGCCGACTGGACGGCGCGCGTCCTGGGGTGAGCGTTGCCACCTCCGGACTGGAGGCGCGGGGCGGGCCCGACCCGTGCCTCCAGTCCGGTGCGCGGTCGCGCTGCGCTCGCGCGGCGACGACGCTCAGCGCCGCAGGGTGGCCGCGTCGAGGCCGACGGCGCGGGCGATCGTGCTCCGGACGAGATCGTCACGCGTCGACCGGTCGAGGTGGTCGACGAGGGCGTAGCCGTTCGTGGCGTCGACGAGGGCGAAGAGCAGCCGTCCGACGGCCGCCGGGTCCTCGGCGTGCAGGACCCCGGCGCCCACCCCCGCCTCGACGACAGCGGTCGCGAGCCGCTGCCAGTCGTCCATGACGTCGCGCGCGGCGGCGGCGAGCACCGCGTTCGTCCGGCCGAGGCTCCAGGCGTCGGCCCAGAGGACGGCCACGTCGTCGCGGGCGGGATCGGTGACGGCGGTGACCAGGACGGCCAGCCGTGCGACCGGGTCGGCCTCGCGCGCCACGAGCCCGGCGACCTCGGCGACCTCGGCCGACGCGATCGAGCGGAACGTCTCGCCGACGAGGTCCTCCATCACCGGGCGGTAGTGCGCCACGAGTGAGGGGGCGACCCCGACGGCCGCGGCGACCCCGCGAAGCGTGACGGCGGTGAGGCCGTCGGTACGGGCGACCGCGGCGGCCGTCTCGGTGATCTGGGACTCCCGCTCGGCCGGGCTGAGGCGCCGGCGGGGCGGTGTGGTCGGCACGCGCACAGCCTAGACGGCAGCCACTCCGCCGGTGCCGGTCGTACCGGTGGCGCCGATCTGGCCGCCGCTGCCGTCGACGACGAACGCGGCCCAGAGGTCGGCGCGGGTGGCGAACGCGGAGAGGTCGCGGTCGAGCAGCCGGCCGGCGTGTTCCACCCGGGCGCGGGCGGTGTGCCGGTGGACGCCGAGGGCCTGCGCGGTGCGGTCGTACTCGCAGTTCTGCTCCAGCCAGGTCCGGACGGTCCGGGTGAGATCGGTCCCCGCGGCCCGGTCGTGGTCGAGCAGCGGGGCGAGGAACGCGCGTGCGACGGCCCCGGCGTCGACGTCGACGTGGGCCAGGTGGGCGAGCACCCCCTCACGGGCGAGGTCGCCGAACTCGGTCGTGCCGGGACGTCCTTCGCGGCGGCGGTCGAGCGCCTGCACGGCCTCGGTGCGGGCGCGGCCGAAGTACCGGTACGAGGCACCGTCGGACAGTCCGGCGTGCAGTTCGAAGCGGTCGACGAGGTCCTCGACCACCGCGGTGTCCTCCGCGCCGACGCAGAGGAAGAGCGCGTCGTCCACGGCGAAGAACAACCGGCCGGGGCGGTCCTGCACCCAGAGCTCGAGCAGGTCGACGACCGCGTCGAGGTCCTGGTCGGCCACGTCGACGGCCGCGATCCGCACCGGTTCCGCGGGCAACGGCCCCCAGACCTCGCGCGAGGTCGAGTCGACGACGGCCGGGTCCCCGACCGACAGCATCGTCAGGAGTCCGGTGCGCAGGAGCCCCCGGGCCCGGGCGAGCTCGCGGTTCTGCTGCAGGGCCAGTCCGGCGAGGGCGATGACGGCGGTGACGACCTCGCGGCCCGCCCGGTCGAGCGCCCCGCCGTTCTGGATCGCCAGCACACCGGCGAGGTGCCCGCCGCTGCCGAGCGTCTGGAGCGTGTACCCGGTGCGGTGCTCGGTGGTGACCGGCAGGCTCGCCCGCTGACCCGCGCGCAGGAGCCGCAGCGCCTCGGACCGCAGCACGTCGAGGTCGGTGACCGGGACGGCACCGTCGGGGAACCCGCGGTCGAGCCGCCCGGAGAGGTCGAAGAGCCCGACCCAGCCGTCGAGCTGCCGGGAGAGCTCGGCGATCGTCGCGCCGAGGCCGTCCGGCCGCATCGCCGCGAGCGAGATCGCCCGCTGTGCCGCGAGTGCCCATGCGTTCCGGGCGTTGGCCTCGCGGGACACCGCGTCGGCGTTCGCCTGCGCGACGGCGATGAACGACGTCTCGTAGGGCACCTCGAAGAGCGGCAGGCCGTGCGCGTCACAGGCCGCGACCAGCGACGCCGGGGTGCCGTTCCGGACGACCTCCGTGCCGAACCCGAGCGCGACGACGCCGCGCCGCCGGAGTCGGTCGACGTAGCCCTCGGCGACCTCCGCGTCCACCTCGGCGTCGCCGAACTGTGTGCCCGTCGTCAGCAGGCCCTGCCCGTCGGCGAGGAACGGCGTCGGGTCCTCGAGGTCGGAGCTGTGCAGCCAGGACAGCGGGGCGTCCAGCGCCGGGGCGTCGTCGCGCGTGAGCAGCCGGAGCCGGAGGTCGGCGCGGTGGAGCAGGGAACGCAGGGTCGCGGACATGGTCGGACTCTATCCGCTGTGGCGAACGAGGCCAGTACTGCTGTACGCCGTGGACGGTGGGGCTCCCGGCGTGAGGCTCCTACGATCGCCGCATGACCTCCACCGTCGCACCCTCGACCAGCGCCGCCACGGGCGGCCCCTCGCTGCCGCAGGAGCGCCGGCTCGTCACCGAGGTGCCGGGTCCCCGCTCCCGGGAGCTCATGGACCGCAAGCGCGCCGCGGTGGCCGCAGGCGTCGGGGTCGCGGTACCGATCGCGGTCGTCGCGGCCGGGGGCGGTGTCGTCGTCGACGCGGACGGCAACTCGTTCGTCGACCTCGGGTCCGGCATCGCCGTGACGAGCGTCGGCAACGCCCACCCCCGCGTGGTCGAGGCCGTGCAGCAGCAGGTCGCGTCGTTCACGCACACGTGCTTCACGATCGCGGCGTACGACGGCTACGTCGAGGTGGCCGAGGCCCTGAACCGGCTGACCCCCGGTGACCACGAGAAGCGGACGGCCCTGTTCAACTCCGGTGCCGAGGCCGTCGAGAACGCCGTGAAGATCGCGCGCAAGCACACCGGCAAGCAGGCCGTCGTGGTGTTCGACCACGCGTACCACGGTCGGACGAACCTCACGATGGCGCTGACGGCGAAGAACCAGCCGTACAAGAACGGCTTCGGCCCGTTCGCCCCCGAGGTCTACCGCGTCCCGATGTCCTACCCCTTCCGCGACGGCGGCCTGTCCGGCGCCGAGGCCGCGAAGCGCGCGATCATCCAGATCGAGAAGCAGGTCGGCGCCGAGAACACCGCGGCCGTGCTCATCGAGCCGATCCAGGGCGAGGGCGGCTTCGTCGTCCCCGCACCAGGGTTCCTGTCGGCGCTGTCCGAGTGGGCGACCGCGAACGGCGTCGTCTTCATCGCCGACGAGGTCCAGACCGGGTTCGCCCGCACCGGCGCGATGTTCGCCAGCGAGCACGAGGGCATCGTCCCCGACCTCGTCACGACCGCGAAGGGCATGGCCGGCGGGATGCCGCTCTCCGCCGTCACCGGTCGTGCCGACATCATGGACTCCGCGCACGTCGGCGGCCTCGGCGGCACGTACGGGGGCAACCCGGTCGCCTGCGCCGCCGCACTCGCCGCGATCGACGCCTTCGAGCACGACGGGCTCGTGGAGCGCGCGGCAGCCATCGGCGACCTCCTGCTCGGGCGCCTCCGTTCCGCGCAGGCCGAGGACCCCCGCATCGGCGACGTCCGGGGCCGCGGCGCCATGGTCGCGATCGAGCTCGTCGACCCGGAGACCGGTGAACCCGATGCCGCGCTCACCGGTCGTGTGGTCAAGTACGCGTACGAGCACGGTGTGATCGCGCTCACCGCGGGGACGTACGGCAACGTCCTCCGCTTCCTCCCCCCGCTCGCGATCGACGACGCCCTCCTCGGCGAAGGCCTGGACGTCGTCCTGGAAGGACTCGCCGCAGCATGACCGACACCCAGACCGACCTCAGCACCCGCACCGACGCCGAACGCGAGCTGCTCGCGAAGGTCCCCACGGGCCTCCTGGTCGACGGCACCTGGCAGCAGGCAGCCGACGGCGCGACGTTCCCCGTCGTCGACCCGTCCACAGGCGAGACGCTCCTCGAGATCGCCGATGCAACCCCCGAAGACGGTGTCCGTGCCATCGACGCCGCCGCAGCTGCCCAGCAGGCCTGGGCGTCGACCCCGCCGCGGCAGCGCGCCGAGGTCCTGCGGAAGGCGTTCGACCTGCTCCAGGAGCGCCGCGCGGACTTCGCGCTCCTCATGACGCTCGAGATGGGCAAGCCGCTCGCCGAGGCGAACGGCGAGGTCACGTACGGCGGCGAGTTCCTCCGCTGGTTCTCCGAGGAGGCCGTCCGGATCGGCGGCTCCTACGGCACCAACCCCGAGGGCTCCGGGCGCGCGATCGTCACCCACAAGCCCGTCGGTCCGACGTTCCTCATCACCCCGTGGAACTTCCCGCTCGCGATGGCGACGCGCAAGATCGCCCCCGCGCTCGCCGCCGGGTGCACCGCGGTCGTGAAGCCGGCCGAGCTCACCCCGCTCACGACCCTGCTGTTCGCGGACCTGCTGCTCGAGGCCGGGGTGCCCGCCGGGGTCGTCAACGTCGTCCCGACGAGCCACGCCGGCGCGCTCTCCGAACCGATCATCAACGACCCCCGGCTCCGGAAGCTGTCGTTCACGGGGTCGACCCCCGTCGGCCGGACACTGCTCGCGCAGGCCGCGCAGAACGTCCTCCGCACGAGCATGGAGCTCGGGGGCAACGCGCCGTTCCTCGTCTTCGAGGACGCCGACCTCGACCTCGCCGTCGAGGGTGCCCTCGCGGCGAAGTTCCGCAACACCGGGCAGGCGTGCACCGCGGCCAACCGGTTCATCGTGCAGGAGTCGGTCGCCGAGGAGTTCGCCCGGCGGCTCACGGAACGCGTCGAGGCGATGACCGTCGGCCGCGGCACCGAGGACGGCGTCGCCATCGGACCGCTCATCGACCAGCGCGCCGTCGACAAGGCGCACCGGCTCGTGACCGACGCCCTCGACCGGGGCGCCACCCTCCGCACCGGCGGCCAGCCCGTGGACGGCCCCGGGACGTTCTACGCGCCGACGGTGATCACCGACGTGCAGCCCGGCAGCGACCTGCTCCGCGACGAGATCTTCGGACCGGTCCTCGCGATCCGCACCTTCTCCTCCGAGGACGAGGGCATCGCCGCGGCGAACGACACCGAGTACGGCCTCGTCGGGTACGCGTTCACCGAGGACCCCGCCCGCGGACAGCGGCTCATGGAGCGGCTCGAGACCGGCATGCTCGGGCTGAACACCGGCATCGTGTCGAACGCCTCCGCCCCGTTCGGCGGCGTCAAGCAGTCCGGGCTCGGCCGCGAGGGCGGCGGCGAGGGCCTGCACGAGTACCTCGAGACCATGTACACACTGACGCCCGACCCGTTCGGGCGCACGAAGGGAACGCAGCGATGACCATCGAGAAGGACGTCGTCGTCATCGGCGCCGGGGTGACCGGACTCGTCGCCGCGAACCGTCTCGTCGCGCAGGGCCGGAGCGTCGCCGTGCTCGAGGCCCGTGACCGCGTCGGCGGCCGGACGTGGACGAACGACATCGAGGGCGTCACGCTCGAGATCGGCGGGCAGTGGGTCTCCCCGGACCAGACCGCCCTGCTCGAGACGCTCGACCAGCTCGGGCTCGCGACGTACGACCGGTACCGCGAGGGCTCGAGCGTCTACATCGACCAGCACGGCTCCCGCACCGAGTACACCGGCGACATCTTCCCGCTGCCCGAGGCCACCGCGACCGAGATCGAACGGCTCGTGGCCGTCGTGGACGAGTACGTCGCGAAGGTCGACCCGTCGCGGCCGTGGGAGACCCCCGACGCCGCAGTGCTCGACGAGGTCTCCTTCCGCGAGTGGCTCCGGCGGCTCAGCGACGACCGGGTCGCGACCGAGAACGTCGAGCTCTTCATCGCCGGCGCCATGCTGACCAAGCCCGCGCACACCTTCTCCGCGCTGCAGGCCCTGCTCATGGCGGCCTCGGCGGGCAGCTTCTCGAACCTCGTCGATGCCGACTTCATCCTCGACAAGCGCGTCGTCGGCGGGATGCAGCAGGTCTCAGAACGCCTCGCCGCGAAGCTCGGCGACGACGTGCACCTGAACGCCCCGGTCCGGACGCTCCGCTGGGACGACGAGGGCGTGGTCGCGATCGCGGACGGCGGCATCGAGGTGCGGGCACGGCAGGCCCTCGTGGCCGTCCCGCCGCCCCTCTACTCGCGGATCTCCTACGAGCCGCCGCTGCCCCGACGGCAGCACCAGCTCCACCAGCACCTCTCGATGGGCTTCGTGATCAAGGTGCACGCCGTCTACGACCGGCCGTTCTGGCGGGGCGCGGGGCTGTCCGGCACCGCGTTCAGCCCGTACGAGCTCGTGCACGAGGCGTACGACAACTCGATGCACGGCTCGGAGCAGGGCACGCTCGTCGGGTTCGTCTCCGACCAGCACGCGGACGACGTCTTCGCGCTGTCGGCGGAGGAACGCAAGGCCCGCGTGCTCGACTCGCTCGCGCACTACTACGGTGACGAGGCGCGCCGCCCGGTCGTCTACTACGAGAGCGACTGGGGCACCGAGGAGTGGACCCGTGGCGCCTACGCCGCGAGCTTCGACCTCGGCGGGCTCGTCCGGTACGGCGCCGACCAGCGCGCGGCCGTCGGACCGCTGCGGTTCGCGTCGAGCGACCTCGCCGGGCACGGGTACCAGCACGTGGACGGGGCGGTGCGGATCGGTCGCGAGGCGGCCGCCGAGATCCTCGCGGCTCTGCCGCAGCCGGCGGTGCGGTAGACGGGACCGGACGACGGCCGGGAGGCGCGGTGCCTGCCCGCACCGCGCCTCCAGTCCTCCTCCTGGTCACCTGGATGGGTGTGACGCGCGCCGCGCGTAGCGTCCCGGCCATGAGCGACACGAGCAGCAGCCAGCCGTCCGACGCCGAGCGCGAGTACACCGAGGACCTGCCGGACGGATCGCCGTCGGGCGACGCGACCGAGGACCCGTCGCAGGACAGCGACCACGACTCGGGCGGTGAGCCCGAGGAGCCGCAGGCGGACTAGTCCGTCACTCGCTGGCGCGGATCGGCTCGCCCGTCTCCGGGTCCCAGCCGACCACGCGCGGCTGCTGCGCCTTCGGAGCGCGAGCCGGACGCGGCGGGAACCAGGCCCGCGCCGGCGGGAGGTACGGGAGCACCCCGGCGACGGCCGCGGCCACGCGCTCGGCGGTGGTCAGGCCGTACGGCGGGACCACCGCGTTCAGCAGGCCGAACGCCGCGAGCACCGCGAGCCAGAAGCGTGCGCGGCCGGAGCCCCGCGCCAGTCGGATCGCTCCGAAGGCGACGAACCCGATGAGCCCGAGCCCGATGACGTACCCGGCGACGGACCACGGCCCGTACTGCGCGGCGGTCCGGCCGATCACCAGGGTGCTGCCGATGAGCTGGGCGGCGGAGACCAGCAGCCAGAGCACGACGGCAGCGGTCACGAGGGCGGGGCGGGAGCGCGGAGCACCGGTGGTCACGAGCCGATCCTACGACCGGCCGACCCGCCCGGGGTACGTCGTCCGGCACAGGTCACAGTGACCGACCGGTACAAGGACGACATGACCACTTCCTCCCGCACCCCGCTCGGCGTGACGCTCGTCGACGGCGGCGCGAACGTCGCACTCTTCTCCAGCACCGCCGAGCGCGTCGAGTTCTGCCGCTTCGACGAGGACGGCACCGAACACCGCACCGAACTCACGAACCGCACCGGGTACACCTTCCACGACGTCGTCCCGGACGTCACCGTCGGTACCCGCTACGGCTTCCGCGTGCACGGTGCGTGGGACCCCGCGAACGGCCTGCGGCACAACCCGGCCAAGCTCCTGCTCGACCCCTACGCGACCGCGATCGACGGCACGTACGAGTGGGGCCAGGCACTGTTCGGGCACGACATGGACCAGCCGGACCAGCTCGACGACACCGACTCCGCGAGCGCGATGCCGAAGTCCGTCGTCGCCGACCGCGCGTTCGACTGGGCCGGCGACACCCGACCCGGGACGTCCTACGCCGACACCGTCGTGTACGAGGTGCACGTCAAGGGGTTCACGAAGCAGCACCCCGACGTCCCCGAGGAGATCCGCGGCACCTACGCCGGCCTCGCGCACCCGGCAGCGATCAAGCACCTCACCGACCTCGGCGTCACCGCCGTCGAACTCCTGCCCACGCACCAGTTCGTCCAGGACTCGACCCTCGCGGACAAGGGCCTCCGGAACTACTGGGGCTACAACTCCATCGGGTTCTTCGCCCCGCACGACGAGTACTCGTCCTCCGGCACTGCCGGCCAGCAGGTGACCGAGTTCAAGGAGATGGTCAAGGCCCTGCACGCCGCCGGGCTCGAGGTCATCATGGACGTCGTCTACAACCACACCGCCGAGGGCAACCACATGGGCCCGACGCTGTCGTTCAAGGGCATCGACAACCAGGCGTACTACCGGTTGGTCGAGGGTGACGAGGCGAACTACTTCGACACCACCGGCACCGGCAACAGCCTCAACGTGTCGCACCCGTCCGCGCTCGGGCTCATCACCGACTCGCTCCGTTACTGGGTCGAGGAGATGCACGTCGACGGCTTCCGCTTCGACCTCGCCACCACCCTGACCCGGCAGGACGGCGAGGCCGAGAAGCACTCCGCGTTCCTCGACATCGTCCACCAGGACCCGGTGCTCCGCGAGGTCAAGATGATCGCCGAGCCGTGGGACACCGCGGGCTACCAGGTGGGCGGGTTCCCCGCTGACTGGTCGGAGTGGAACGGCAAGTACCGCGACGACCTCCGCGCGTTCTGGCGCGGCGACGAGGGCACCCTCGGCGAGGCCGTCCAGCGCGTCCTCGGCAGCCCCGACGTGTACGAGGGGTCCCGGCGCTCGCCGCTGTGCTCCGTCGACTTCATCACCGCGCACGACGGCTTCACCCTCGCCGACCTGACGATGTACGCCGAGAAGCACAACGAGGCGAACGGCGAGGACAACAACGACGGCGAGAGCGACAACGCGTCGTTCAACGGCGGGGTCGAGGGGCCGACCGACGACGGCGCGGTGAACGACTACCGCGATCGCCAGCGCCGCAACTTCCTCGGCACGCTGATGCTCTCCGCCGGGGTGCCGATGATCCTCGGCGGCGACGAGATCGCGCGCTCGCAGGGCGGCAACAACAACGCGTACTGCCAGGACGACGAGATCTCCTGGTTCGACTGGGCAGCCGCCGACCAGGACCTCCTCGCGTTCGCGACGGCTGCGATCGCCTTCCGCCGCGAGCACCCGGCGCTCCGGCCCGAGTGGTACCGCACCGCCCCCGGTGACTCCGACTCGACCGTGCAGGTACTCCGAGCCGACGCGCAGGGCTTCGAGGACGCCGACTGGGCCGACGGGGGCAACCGGGCGGTCACGCTCGTGCTGACCCGTGGTGACGACGCCGTGGCGGTGCTCCTCAACGCCTCGGACACGACCGTCGAGTTCACGCTGCCGGAGAAGCCGGGTGGCGGGAGCTGGGCGCTCGGGCTGTCGAGTGACCAGGAGCAGGCGGTCGGCGGCGACGCCACGACCGTGCTGGTGCGGGACGCGTCCTTCACGGCGCTGGTCTAGACCACAGGACTGGAGGCGCGGTGCCAGCCGGCACCGCGCCTCCAGTCCGTCGTCCTGCCTGATCGGGGCCGTCGGCCGATGCGGAGCCCAGCCATCTCGCGCTGTACCGGGCGACGGCGGCGTGCATCTGGTCGTCCGAGAAGTCGCGCTTGATGATGCGCTCGACGCCGACCCGTTGCTGCCGCAAGGCGTGCAGGACCTGCGATGCGCTCTTCGTGCCGTCACGGATCAGCCTGCCTCCACTCGATCGCGCTTCCGCCGTTCTCTTCCTCACCAGGACAACGCTATGTCAACGGTGAAATGTCAGCAAGCGGCTGACGGGGAGGAAGAGATGGTCACCAGAATGATCACCAAGTCTGCCGCCGTCCTCGGCGGGGCGGTGCTGATCGGTGCCGCGACCACGGCGCCGGCGAGTGCTTCGGCGGGCTTGTCCGAGGTACGCGAGTTCGAGCGCGCCCTCACTGCGGCGTCAGCGCCGTACGACGCGGCGGCGGACGGGGGATCGAACGCACGGGGTGGCTTCGCTTCCCGGCCGGTCGGCTCGTTCTCATGGAGCTGGAAAGGCACGACGATCAACGTGCCCGCAGGGTGCTTCTTGAACATGTCGGTCCGGGGCAGTGGTCTGAACCTGAGCGGCACCACGACTGGCGTTGACTGCATCGGTCCTGCGGCGATCGTCCCCGGCATGTTCTGCAACTGGAGCGGCCGGTACCAGTTCAAGGACACGTCGGATCGTGTCTACGCGACGGAGACCACGTCCGTGCGATCTGGATGCGGGCAGGCCTCGTTCCACATCCCCGGGGCGAAGAAGCGCACGATGCGGGCGGGCAGCATCTGCGTGCAGTTCCGGAACAACGGCGTCGTTCGCGGAACCACTTGCATGGCGGTCTTCAAGTAAGGAGCCGACGGTGTGGCGGTGCTGACGTGCGAGTCAGTGCCGCCACCGCCGGATCACGACTCGACCGGCGACGAGCAGGGCGACGAACGCCCCGGACACGACGCTGCCCTGGATGAGGGCGGAGAGGCCAGCGTTCAACGTGCCTCCGCAGAACAGCACGATGAGCACTGTCCCCGCAGCTGCGCAGGAGATCGCGGCGACGGTGCGGCGGCGTGCTCCTGATCGCTCGGCCCCCACTCCGCATGCGAGGGTCAGGATCGGGGTCACGGCCAGCAGTGACAACGGTCCATCGAAGAGCATCGCTCCCGCGACGGCAGCGAGCGGGATCGCGAGTGCCGTGCGGGTCCAGGTCCTCCCATCCCAAGGCACGGGAGGCAGGCCGCGGAGGCGGGTGAGGAGGAGTGAACCGACGGTGACCACGACGCTCGCTACGAGTATGACCTCGCCTATTCCCCACCACAGTGCCGAGCTCGATCCCGTCGCGGACAGGCCGAGCATCGTGCCCCCGGCGATCACGGGCATTGCCGTCGAAGGGCTGATGCTCTCACGAGCGAATGATGCGATCCGCGGCATGATACGAAACATACCGGATGTGACAGAATTCCGGGGGAGTCAGCGGACGCGAGCAGCGACGGACGGGAGGCGCGGTGCCGGCTGGCACCGCGCCTCCCGTCCGTTGCTGGTCCGGTCGGACCGTCAGCCGATGCGGATGAGCTTCTTGTTGACGAACTCGTCGGCCCCGAAGGGGCCGAGCTCGCGCCCGAAGCCACTCGCCTTGACACCGCCGAACGGCAGCTCGGGGCTGTCCGCGCCGACGATGTTGACGTAGACCATGCCGGCCTCGATGTGGTCGGCGACCCGGAGCGCCTGGTCGGCGTCGGTGGTGAAGAGGTACGAGCCGAGGCCGAACGGGGTGTCGTTCGCGAGCTCGATCGCGGCGTCCTCGTCGGCGACCCGGTACACGGCCGCCACGGGACCGAAGAACTCCTCGCGGTAGGCGTCGTTGTCGGACGTGACGCCCGTCAGCACGGTCGGCGTGAACGCGTTGCCGCGGCGCTCGCCCCCGGTGACGACCGTGGCACCCTGCTCCTCGGCCGCCGCCAGCTGTGCTTCGAGCCGGTCGGCCGCGGTCGGCGAGGACAGCGGGCCGAGCTCGGCGCCGGAGACGCTCGGGTCGGTCGGTTCCACGGCGGACATGGCAGCGGTGAACTTCGCGAGGAAGTCGTCGTACAGGTGGTCCGCCACGAGGAAGCGCTTCGCGGCGTTGCAGACCTGGCCGTTGCCCTCCAGGCGGGTGGCGACGGCGGACTCGACCACGGCGTCGAGGTCGTCGGTCGAGAGCAGGATGAACGGGTCCGACCCGCCGAGCTCGAGCACGACCTTCGTGAGGTTCCGGCCGGCGATCTCCGCGACGGCGGCGCCTGCCCTGGCGGAGCCGGTGAGGGACACGCCCTGCACGCGCGGGTCGGCGATGACGTCGGCGACCTGGTCGTTGGTGGCGAAGACGTTCGTGTAGGCGCCCTCGGGGAACCCGGCGTCGTGGAAGACCGCCTCGATCGCGAGTGCGGACTCCGGGCACTGCGGAGCGTGCTTGAGCAGGACCGTGTTGCCGATGACGAGGTTCGGGCCGGCGAACCGGGCGATCTGGTACGCGGGGAAGTTCCACGGCATGATGCCGAGCAGCACGCCGACGGAGGACTTGCGGACGAAGGCGCTGCCCTCGCTGCCCTCCGCAAGCGTGATCGGCTGATCGGCGAGGAAGTCCTGCGCGTGGTCGGCGTAGTAGTCGTAGATGTCGGCGCAGAAGTCGACCTCGCCGTACGCCTGGTCGATCGGCTTCGCCATCTCGCGCACGATCGTGGTCGCGAGGGCCTCGCGTCGCTCGCGGTAGAGCTCGGCGACGCGGTGCAGGAGGGCGGCGCGGTCGGCCACGGTGGTGGACCGGCCCCAGTCCGCGTGCGTCCGGTCGGCGGCGGCGATCGCCTGCTGGAGCTCGGCGTCCGTGATCGTCGGGAACGTGGCGAGGACCTCGCCGGACGCCGGGTCGGTCACCGCGTAGGTGGTGGCGGTGTCGTTCATCGTGTCTCCTGTCGGTGCTCGTCGGTGAGCTGCTTGTTGACGCCGGTCACGGGCTGGTTCTCGTCGAAGCCCCTCGGCTGGATCCGGAACCCCTTCGTGATGACCAGCAGGTACACGAACCCGATCGCGGCCCACACCCCGCCGGCGATGAGCGCGTCGGCGTGCAGCTGAGACCAGAGAACACCCGTCAGGAGCATCGCGACACCCGGCAGCACGATGTAGGCGAAGCGGTCGCGGGCGATGTGCCGACGACCCTGGCGCCAGGCGAAGTGCACGATGACGGTCAGGTTGACGAAGGTGAACGCGATGAGGGCGCCGAAGTTGATGTACGACGAGATCGTGTCGAGCGAGAAGGTCATCGCGAAGAGCGTGACCGCGCCGACGATGATGATGTTCGGGATCGGCGTGCGGGTCTTCGGGCTGACGTAGCCGAACACCTTCTTCGGCAGGACGTTGTTCCGGCCCATCACGAGCAGCATGCGCGCGACGCTCGCGTGCGAGGCCAGCCCGGACGCCAGGGCGGCGACGAAGCCCGCGGCGACGAGGATGGCCTGGAAGACCGGACCGCCCACGAGCAGCCCGATCTGCGGCAGCGGGTCGTCGGTGAACTCCCCGAACGGTGCGTTGGTCGGGAACCGGAGCTGTGCGAAGTACGCGGACACCAGGAAGATCAGGCCGCCGAGCAGGACGGTGAGCAGGATCGCCTTCGGCATGATCCGGATGCTCTTCGCCTCCTCCGTGTACATCGTCACGGCGTCGAACCCGATGAACGAGAAGCACACCACCGTGGCGCCGGTGAGCAGGGCGGTCATGGTGACGCCGTCGTGCACGAACGGCTCGGTGCTGACGACGGTGCCCGCTCCGGCACCGCGGACGAGCTCGATGACCGCGAACACGACGAACGCGATCATCGCGAGGATCGCTCCGACGAGCAGGACCATGTTGAGGTTCGAGGTGCCGCGCATGGAGAGGCAGATCACGGTGGTGACGAAGAGCGTGTACACGACGACCGTGACCCACGCCGGCAGCGCGGGGAACACCTGCTCGAGGTACAGCCGGATGATGAGCGCGTTGACCATCGGCAGCAGCAGGTAGTCGAGCAGGGAAGCCCAGCCCACCATGAAGCCGGCGTTGGGGTGGATCGACTCCCGCACGTACGTGTACGCCGAACCGGCCGCCGGGTAGACCCGCACCATCTTCCCGTAGCTGACCGCGGTCAGGAGCATGATGACGAGCGCGATGACGTAGGCGCTCGGCACGGCGCCGTTCGTCTCGTCGGACACGATGCCGAACGTGTCGAACACGACCGTCGGGGTCATGTAGCCCAGGCCGAGTCCGACGATGGCCCACAGGCCGAGACTCCGCTTCAGGGAACCGCCACGGGCGGTCGAGCCGGACGCCGCTGTGGCGAGGGTCGGTGTTGCCAAGGGTCGTTCCCTCCTGCTCGCGGCCGGGCCGCGGGGCCGGGGTCGGGGCGACGGTGCCCCGACCGGTACGGGTACCGGGACGCCCGTTCGGAGCGACCCGGTGCGCAGACGATACCGACGACGGCAAGCGCGCCGGGCACGCCGTCGAGTACACGGGGGCGGTGTCGGTTGTACGTCATGTCGCTTGCTCGGAGGACGCCCGACGGTCGCTGAAGGCGGGCGGGGAAGACCCTCAGCCGACCGTCGCCGGACGGCAGCGAGTTCCCGGACCCGGTCCCTACGCTCGCGGCCGGAGAGCACCTCCGACGAGAGCGCACGCAGGACGAGGACGACCGATGGCACGCACACCCAGCACCCCCCGGCAACGACGTGGTGGAGCCCTGCTCGCCGGTGGACTCGCGGGGGGACTCGTCGTCGGGCTGGTCGTCGGAGGACTCGGCGGTTGGACGGCGAGCCACGCGTCGGCCCGCGCCGACGGACCGGCCGCGGCTGCCTCCGCGACGCCGACGCGTACCTCCCCGCGACCCGTGCCCACGTACACCCCGGTGCCGACGTCGTCGCTCGGCATCCCCGCCAGCGAGGCGCCCGGCGGGTCGACCGCCCCGAGCAGCGTCGACCTCGCGACCTCGTGGACGGCGCCCGACGGCATGCCGACCCAGGGGCGCCTGCTGCACGAGACGATCCCCGCGACGACGTCCCACTTCGCAGCGCGACAGGCCCTCGTGTACCTGCCACCCGCAGCCCTCACCGCCGACCCGCCGCACCTACCGGTCGACGTCCTGCTGTCGGGTCAGTCCCGCGGCGCCGGACCGAACGACGTGCAGAGCGGCGGGCAGATCGAGCAGACCATGGACGCCCTCGCCACCGTCGACCGCGGGCTCGCTCCGATCGTCGTCGTGCCGGACCAGCTCGGTCCGCAGTCCGCCAACCCGATGTGCGTCGACGGGAAGCTCGGCAACAGCCGGACGTACCTCACGAAGGACGTCCCCGCGTGGATCACGAGTCACCTCAAGGTGCAGACCGCGGCGTCGGCGTGGACGATCGGTGGGTTCTCGCAGGGCGGGACGTGCGCGATCCAGCTCGGTGCCGGTGACCCCTCCCGCTTCGGCAACCTGATCGACGTCTCCGGCGAGGACGGTCCGACGCTCGGCGGCGAGGCGAAGACGATCGCCGACGGCTTCGCGGGCAGCCGTGCCGCGTACCTCGCCGCGCAGCCGGCGGCCCTGATGCGGGCGAACGCGCCCTACCGGGACACGAACGCGTTCTTCGCGGTCGGGCAACTCGACCACACCTACGGGCCCGTGATGCCCGTGCAGGCAGCGCGAGCGCGAGCCGCGGGCATGCACGTCGCGACGTGGGTGGTGCCCGGCGACAAGCACAACTGGACGACCGCACGGGCGGCGCTCGCCGCGGGGCTGGCGTGGATGCAGTCGCGGATCGGGTTGGCGCCGTCCGGGGACTGACCGCAGCGGGCGCTCGTGTCCGGTCGGTGCAGCAGCCGTGTCAGTGCGCGCCGACGCTCGGCTGCTGCTGCGTGATGCAGTGCAGCCCGCCCCCACGCGCGAACACCTCCCGCGCGTCCACCGACCGCACCTCCCGCCCCGGGTACACGTCCGCGAGGACCCCGCGAGCCCGGTCGTCGGCCGAGGGCTCACCGAAGGCGCACGCGATCACGGCGCCGTTCACCACGACGTGGTTGACGTAGTTCCAGTCCACGGGGCCGTCGTCGTCGGCGAGCGTCGCCGGTGCCGGCAACTCGACGATCGTGGCGTCCGTCACACGTTCGAGCGCCGCCCGGACCTGTGGCATCACCAGGTGGTCCGGGTGGTCGGCATCCGGCTGCGCGTGCAGGAGCAGGACGTCCGGCGCAGCGAAGGTCGCCACCATGTCCACGTGCCCGCGGGTCCCGAGCCCGTCGTAGTCCCGGGTCAGTCCACGCGGCAGCCACACGACCTCGGACGCGCCGATGGTCCGTGCGAGCTCCTCCTCGACGCGGGCGTGGTCCGCGTACGGGTTCCGTCGGGGATCGAGCTGCACCGTCTCCGTGACCAGCACCGTGCCCCGGCCGTCGACGTGGATCGCCCCGCCCTCGTTCACGAGGAGCGACGGGATCCGTTCGGCGCCGGCGGCCTCGGCGACCGTGGCGGCGATCCGTGCGTCACGGGTCCAGGTCGACCACGCGTTCGCGCCCCACCCGTTGAACACCCAGTCCACCGCACCGAGTCGTCCGTCGTCACCCAGTACGAACGTGGGGCCGATGTCCCGCATCCAGAAGTCGTCGAGCGGCGCCTCGAGGACGTCGACGGTACCCGAGAGCAGGCGTGCTGCCTCCGCTCGGGCGACCGGGTCGACGACGACCGTGACGGGCTGGTACTCGGCGATCGTGTTCGCCGTCGTGGCCCATGCCGTCCGGGCGGCATCGGCGCTCGCCGCGTCTTCGCCGAGGGTCGCGCCCGGGCGGGGGAAGGCCATCCAGGTGCGGTCCTGCGGCGCGGTCTCCGCCGGCATCCGCCAGGTCACGCGCGTGCCGCCGCGGTCTGCGGGCCGACGGCTCGGCGCGGGGTGGCGGTGTCCGCCAGGGAGGCACGGATCGCCTCGTCGGCGCCGTACCCGTCACGCAGGCGGTCGACCGGGTCGGTCAGGGGTGCGTAGAGGTCGGGCCGCCGGGTCACGTAGAACGGGAAGAGCCGGAGCCACTCGGCCCGTGCGTCGAGGTCGAGGTCGGCCACGAGCACGGCGTCCGTGTCGCGCGGAGCCTCGACGAGCACCCGGCCGAACGGGTCCGAGATGAACGACGAGCCGTAGAACGTGATCGCGCCCTCGTCGCCCCAGCGGTTCGGCACGACCATGAACTGCCCGGCGGTGATGCCGTTCGCGACGATGACCTGCCGCCAGATCGGTGCGGTGTCGAAGTCGGGGAACGTCGGTTCGGACCCGATCGCGGTCGGGTAGGCGAGGACCTCCGCACCGGCGAGCCCGTAGGACCGCGCGACCTCGGGGAACCACTCGTCCCAGCACGTGGGGAGCCCGACCCGCACGCCGAGGATTTCCGGGTCGTACACGGGGAACGCGTCGTCGTCGGGGCCCGGCCGGAAGTAGGTGTCCTCGTAGTAGCCGGCACTGATCGGGATGTGGGTCTTCCGGGTCCGTCCGACGAGGGAGCCGTCCGGGCCGACGAGCACCGCGGTGTTGTAGCCACGGGGGTCGTCCGGCTGGTCGTCGTCGGCAGGTCGCTCGTACAGCGACGCGTGCATGAACACGCCGTGGCGCCGGGCCTGTTCGCGGGCGAAGGTCACGGTCGGGCCGTCCTCGAGCGACTCTGCCCCGTCCTTCGGTACCCCGTCCGCCGGCACGTCACCGGGGTACCGGGAGAGCGTGAGCTCCTGCAGGAAGACGGCGGTGGCTCCGTTCGCCGCCGCGGACGCGATCCCGTCGGCGAGCACGCGCTCGTGCTCGACGGGGTCCTCGTGCCAACGGGTCTGGACGAGCGCGACACGGACCCGGCGACGGGCGGTCCCGGTGTCCTCGCGCAGGGGAGACGGCTGGTCTGCAGCGGTGGTGACGTCCATGGCGCCATTGTTGACCTTGCGATCAACAAGCGCAAGGGGTCAGGAGATGATGTTCACCGCGCGGGAGATGACGAGTGCGAGCAGGATGAAGCCGCCGATCGCCTGGTAGGCCATGATCATCTTCGCCCGGACGGTGAGTGGCATCGTGTCGGTCGGGCTGAAGGCCACCATGTTCGTCATCGCGACGTAGAGGTAGTCGAGGTACACGGGTCGCCACGACGCCTTGGTCGGATCGGACTCCTGCGGGAACAGGAAGTCGGCCTCGTCGCTCGCCCAGAGCTGCGGCTGCCGACGTGCGACCGGACCACCGCGGTCCAGCTCCCAGTACACGAGCCCGAACGCGATGATGCTGCTCACCCACACCTGCAGGGCCGTGAGCAGCACCGCACCGCCGTCAGGGTGTCCGTGCAGGAGCTGGTCGATCGTCTTCACGACGGTGAGCTGGTTCGCCACCGTGAGCAGCACCGCGAGGCCCGTGGACAGCCAGCGCGACCAGGTGGTCTCACGGGTGAGTCGTCGCGGGTTGAACACGATGAGCGGTGTGAGGAGCAGGACACCGAGCAGCGGCACGACCCACGAGGGGAAGAACAGCACCTGGTCGGGCAGGAAGAGACTCAGGGCGAGGTTGACGAGCACGGCCACGGCGACCGGCGCACGGTGTTCGTGCTCGTGGGTGGTCCGCGTCGTCGTCACGGTCCCGAGTGTGGCACCGCTGCGCGGGGCCACGGCGCTGCGACCCGTGCGGACCCTCTCAGCGGACTGCCCCGTGTCGCGATGGTGGAACGTGGAGCATCAGTAGGCTGGCCGTGGGCCGCGCCACCGCCGGAACGAGGCCCGGGCAAGGATGAAGCCCACCGCTGCGCGAACAGCGATGGGCTTCGATTTGCTCTCCGAGTGGAGAACGAGGGACAACACGGGTCCCGAGCTTGATCTCGGAACCAGTGTAACCCGATCCACGATCGGGTCGCACGTCCCTCGGCCCCTGCTCTTCGTGTTCGCCGGCGCTGACACGGAAGGTGGTTCGCATGTCGCACGACGACGAACCGCGCCGACGCCGTCAGGTGCCGTGGTTGGGGATCGCGACGTTCATCGTGACCCTGGCCCGGTTCCTGCGCGACCTCTGGCGCAAGGGCTGAGCCCCGGGTGTCCCGCGCTCCGCAGCGCGGGGCACCCGTCGGGGTCCGAGACGTCAGGTGGGAAGCGGTTCGGTGAGGGAGACCGGCTCGACCTCGCGCCCGAGCAACCGCCCCGCCGCACGCAGCCCGGAGAGCAGCGCCCCGTGGACGGTCGCGGGGTCGTCGCCCCACGTGGCCTCCCCGGCGAGCTGCACCCGGCCGGACGGCGAGCCGAGCAGGTCGTGGTCGTCCGGGGACGCCCCGACGTGCAGGTAGGAGTACGACCCCCGCGCGAACGGGTCCGCCGCCCACCGGGTGATGCGCACGGCGTCGGGCTGTGGGATGGACGGACCGAACATCCGTCGCAGCGCGGTGACGGCTTCGTCGACGACGAGGGCATCGGGCAGCGACTCGATCCGCCGGGCGCCGGCACCGCCGACGAGGGCGGCGAGCACCGGCTCGCCGGTCACCCGGGACATGTCGTACCAGGAGTGCCAGTCGACACCGGCCGGACCCTGCTGCCGCACGACCCAGTCGTCGCCCCAGAACCGCTCGGGGAACCGGAGGAACACCTTGTCGTAGACGCCCATCCCGAGCCGGCCCATCGCGTCGAGGACGTCAGGGCCGAGCGGGGGCTCGAAGGTGATGGCACCTGCCTGCAGGACACCGAGCGGGACGGTCACGACGACCGCGGCGGCGGTGACGACCCGACCGTCCGCGAGTTCGACCGCCGCACCGTCCGGAGACTGCCGCACGGCCCGGACCACCGAGGACAGCCGGACGTCGAGACCCTCGGCGAGGGCGCGGGCGTACTGGCCGTACCCGCGGGGGAAGACGACCTCGTCGCCGGGCACGTGCTCCTCGTCGAGGCCGTGGGCATCGAGCACGGTGACGGGTGCACCGCAGAGGTCCTCGGAGCGGTGCGCCGTGTACTCCCGGACGCGAGCGGCGCGGTCGCCGTCGATCCGAAGGTCGCGCAGGACGGCGTTCACGGCGCTGGCGTAGGTGGACGGCGGCGGCGCGTGTTCCACCACCTCGGGCAGTGCGGCGTCGAGGGCGTGCAGGTCGGCGACGAACGACGCGGCCTCGGCCTCGGTGAGCCGGCGACCGGACGGTGCGTGCCAGCCGATCGGGCGACCGTCGAACTGGAAGCTGCCGACGGTGAACTCGACGGTGTCGATCCCGAGCGCGGGCGCGAGCTCCCACAGCGGGTTGCCGTCGATGCCGTGGATCCACGAGGCGCCGAGGTCGACCGGGACGCCGAGTGCGTCGTCGGTCCAGGTGCGCCCGCCGATGCGGTCGCGGGCCTCGAGGACGGTGACCGACCGCCCGCCCTGCACCAGGGCCCGAGCGGCGGCGAGCCCGGAGACCCCGGCCCCCACGACGACGACGTCGGCATCCGGACCAGGAACGTCGGACATCAGTGCCCTCCCGTCAGCGGGGCCATCAACCGTGCGGCGAGGCTCGGCCGCCCGGTCAGTGCTTCCTCGCGGTCCGCCAGGTCGGTCGCCACGAGTCCGGCGTTCGCGCCGAGGAACCGCAACGGCTCGGGCTCCCAGTCCGGCGAGCGGTGGTTCACCCACGGCAGCGCGGTCAGCGGCGACGCCACCCCGCGGACGAGGTCGGCGAGGGTCCGGCCAGCGAGGTTCGTCGTCGACAGACCGTCGCCGACGTAGCCGCCGGCGGTCCCGACGTGGCCGTCCCAGGTGACCGAGGCGTACCAGTCGCGGGGCACCCCGAGGGGTCCGCCCCACGAGTGCGTGACCGGAGCGTCGGCCACGGCGGGGAAGAGGTCGACGAGTGCCCTCCGCAGGTGCTCGAACACCCGCGGCACCCGGTCGTGACCCGGTTCGATCGACGAGCCCCAGTGGTAGCGGGCACCCCGTCCGCCGAAGGCGATGCGGTCGTCGGCCGTCCGCTGCCCGTACACGAGCAGGTGCCGGTAGTCCGCGAACGTCTGCCCGTGCTCGAGCCCGATCCGGTCCCACACGGCGGCGGGCAGCGGCGCCGTCGCGATCATGAGCGAGTACAGGGGCAGCACGCGGCGTCGGGTCTGCTGGAGCTGGGCACCGTAGCCCTCGACCGCGACGACGACGGCACCCGCCGAGACGGTCCCGCGCGAGGTGACCACCCGGCCCTGGTCCCAGGACGAGGCGGGCGTGTGCTCCGCGATCCGGACGCCCCGTGCCTCCAGGGCGGCCGCCAGGCCACGCACCAACGCAGCGGGCTGCACGCGCGCGCAGTCGGGGGTCCACGCGACGCCGGCTGACCCGGCGGCGTCGCCGGGGCGTGCGTCGCGGTACGTCATGTCGTCACCCCAGGCGGCGGAGGACGCGACCTCGTCACGGGCGGCGCGCTCCTGCACGGCGGAGCGCGCGTAGAGGACGGTGCCGCCCTTGACGAAGTCGCAGTCGACCCCGGCTTCGGACGCTGCGCGTCCGACCTCGTCGACGGTGTCGCGCATGGCCGCGCGCAGGGCGTTGGCCGCGTCCCACCCGTCGCGTTCCGCGATCGACGCGGCGGACGCCGGGAACAGGGCCGAGCACCAACCGCCGTTGCGGCCGGACGCGCCGAACCCCGCGATCTCGCGTTCCACGACGACGACCTGGAGGCGCGGGTCGGCCTGGTGCAGGTACCACGCGGTCCAGAGACCCGTCAGTCCGGCACCGATGATGCAGACGTCGGCGGTCGTGTCGCCGTCGAGCGGGGGCCGGGGCGTCAGGTCGTCGCGACCGCTCGTGACGAGCGCGTCGAGCCAGAACGAGACGCCTCGGTAGCCCGTCATGGTCAGATCTTCGTCCAGGCCTCGGTCAGGACGCTCCGCAGGATCGACGTCATCTCGCGGAACTCCGGCTGCCCGATGGTCAGCGGCGGCGCGAGCTGCACGACGGGATCTCCCCGGTCGTCGGCGCGGCAGTACAGGCCCGCGTCGAAGAGCGCCTTCGACAGGAACCCGCGGAGCAGGCGCTCCGACTCGGCGTCGTCGAAGGTCGTCTTCGTCGCCTTGTCCTTCACGAGCTCGATGCCGTAGAAGTACCCGTCGCCGCGGACGTCACCGACGATCGGCAGGTCGCGGAGCGTGTCGAGCTCGGCCTTGAAGAGCGGCGCGTTCTGCTGGACGTTCTGCAGCAGCCCCTCTTCCTCGAAGATGTCGAGGTTCTCCATCGCGACGGCCGCCGACACCGGGTGCCCGCCGAACGTGTAGCCGTGGTAGAAGGTCGTGTCGCCGGTGGAGAACGGCTCGAACAGCTTGTCGCTGATGATCGTCGCGCCGATGGGGGAGTAGCCCGAGGTCATGGCCTTCGCGCAGGTGATCATGTCCGGCACGAAGTCGTACGTGTCGCACGCGAACATCGTGCCGATCCGGCCGAACGCGCAGATGACCTCGTCGGAGACCAGCAGCACGTCGTACTCGTCGCAGATCTCGCGGACGCGCTGGAAGTAGCCGGGCGGCGGCGTGAAGCACCCGCCGGAGTTCTGCACCGGTTCGAGGAAGACCGCGGCGACGGTGTCGGGCCCCTCGAACTCGATCATCTCGCGGATGCGCTCGGCTGCCCAGAAGCCGAACTCCTCTTCCGATCCGCCGGCGAAGCCCATCTCCGCGGCGCGGTAGTAGTTCGTGTTCGGGACGCGGAAACCACCAGGGGTGAGCGGCTCGAACATCTGCTTCATCGCCGGGATGCCCGTGATCGCGAGGGCGCCCTGCGGGGTGCCGTGGTAGGCGACCGCACGCGAGATCACCTTGTGCTTCATCGGCTTGCCGCGGAGCTTCCAGTAGTACTTCGCGAGCTTGAACGCGGTCTCGACGGCCTCTCCGCCGCCGGTCGAGAAGAACACCTTGTTGAGGTCGCCCGGGGCGTGGTCGGCCAGCCGGTCGGCGAGCTCGATCGCGGCGGGGTGCGCGTACGACCAGATCGGGAAGAACGACAGGGTCTCGGCCTGCTTGGCGGCCATCTCGGCCAGACGCTTGCGGCCGTGCCCGGCAGCGACGACGAACAGGCCGGAGAGTCCGTCGATGTACTCCTTGCCGCGGCTGTCGTAGACGTGGTGCCCCTCGCCCCGGACCATGATCGGGACGTCGGCTCCGGCCTGGTTCGCGCCGTGCCGGGCGAAGTGCATCCAGAGGTGGTCGCGCGACTTCTGCTGCAGCGCGGCGTCGTCCACCGGGGCGAACGGGTCGTAGGACCCCAGGCGTGCACGTGGTTCGGAGATGGTCATCGCGTTCCCCAGTCGTAGAGCTGTTTGCGGAGTTGCAGGTAGACGAAGGTCTCGGTCTCGGCGACCCCCGGGATCGCCCGGATCGTGCCGTTGAGCAGTTCGATGAGGCCGTCGTCGTCCTCGCAGACGACCTCCACCATGAGGTCGAAGCTCCCGGCGGTCATGACGAGGTAGTCGACCGCCGGGAGCCGTTCGAGTTCGTCGGCGACGGTTCGGGTGTCACCGCTGACCCGGATGCCGATCATCGCCTGCCGGTGGAACCCCAACTGCAGGGGGTCCGTGACCGCGACGATCTGCATGACGCCGGTCTCCGTGAGCTTCTGCACCCGTTGGCGGACCGCCGCCTCGCTGAGACCGACCGCCTTGCCGATCTCGCCGTACGGGCGGCGTCCGTCTGCCTGGAGTTGCTCGATGATCCGCTTCGAGGTCTCGTCGATCGGTCCCGGACGTCGTGGTGCTGCCGCCATGCCGGACAGCATGGCAGCGGTGTCCGAGCCGCGCAAGGGATTTCGTTGTGAACACGATGTTTCGCGACGATTTCCGTTGTTACGGTTCTCCACAACCTGCGGAATCTTCTTCCGGAGCGGGGGATTCCGTGCCAGTATCGCCGCCATGCTGGACAGTGACACAGCCACGCGGGTGCTCCGGAACTTCGTCGGGGGCGAGCAGGTCGAGGCCCGCGGCGACGCGACGATGGACCTCGTCGCGCCCACCGACGAGCACGTGTACGGCACCTCGCCCGTCTCCACCCCCGAAGACGTCGACGCCGCGTTCGCCGCCGCGGCCGAGGCGTCCACGACCTGGCGTCGCACCACCCCCGGCGAACGCCAGCTCGCCCTGTTCCGGATCGCCGACGCGATGGAGCAGCGTGCCGAGGAGTTCGCCGACCTCGAGTCCCTGGACACGGGCAAGCCCCGGGCGACCCTCGTGCAGGACGAGATCCTGCTGTCCGTCGACCAGATCCGCTTCTTCGCCGGAGCGGCCCGGAACCTCGAGGGTCGGAGCGCAGGCGAGTACCTGCCCGACCACACGTCGTTCGTCCGACGCGAGCCCATCGGCGTCGTCGCGCAGGTCACGCCGTGGAACTACCCGCTCAACATGGCGGTGTGGAAGTTCGCCCCGGCGATCGCCGCGGGGAACACGACCGTGCTCAAGCCGAGCGACACCACGCCGCTCTCGACGCTGCTGCTCGCCGAGGTCGCCGCCGAGTTCCTGCCGCCGGGCGTCCTCAACGTCGTGCTCGGCGACCGGACGACCGGTGCCGCGATGATCGACCACCCGACTCCGCAGCTGGTGAGCATCACCGGCTCGGTCCGCGCCGGCGTGCAGGTCGCCCGTGCCGCCGCGACCGACCTGAAGCGCACGCACCTCGAACTCGGCGGCAAGGCACCCGTCATCGTGTTCGACGACGCCGACATCCCGTCCGCCGTCGCCGGGATCGTCGCCGCGGGGTTCTTCAACGCCGGACAGGACTGCACCGCCGCCACCCGGCTGCTCGTGCAGGACGGCATCCACGACGAGTTCGTCGCGGCCCTCGTCGCCGAGGCGCACGCGAACGCCCGCACCGGCCCCGACGTCGCCGACCCCGCCTTCGGCCCGGTGAACAACGCCGGCCAGCTCGCGCAGGTCCGTTCGTTCCTCGACTCCCTCCCCGACCACGCCACGGTCGAGACGGGCGGCCACCGGATCGGCGACCGCGGGTTCCACCACGAGGCCACGATCGTCTCCGGGCTCCGGCAGGACGACCGCATCGTGCAGGAAGAGGTCTTCGGTCCGGTCCAGACGGTCCAGCGCTTCCGGACCGAGGACGAGGCCCTCCGGCTGGCGAACGACGTCGAGTACGGCCTCGCGAGCTCGGTGTGGACCACCGACCACGCACGGGCGATGCGGTGCTCCCGCGACCTCGACTTCGGCTGCGTGTGGATCAACACGCACATCCCGATCGTCGCCGAGATGCCGCACGGCGGCTTCCGGCACTCCGGCTACGGCAAGGACCTGTCGCAGTACGGGTTCGACGACTACACCCGCATCAAGCACGTCATGTCCTACACCGGCTGACCACCGGACCCGACCCGCGCACCAGCAGGAGGCACCATGGCAATGACCGGCACGTTCGCCGAATCGGGGGCCGATCTGCGGCTCGACCGGATCACCAAGGCCTTCCCGGGCCACACCGCGGTCGACTCGCTCGACCTCACGGTGCCCGCCGGGTCGTTCTTCGCCCTGCTCGGCCCGTCCGGCTGCGGCAAGACCACCACGCTGCGGCTCGTCGCCGGGCTCGAGGAACCCACGAGCGGCACGATCACGATCGGCGGGAAGGACGTCACCGACACGAAGCCGTACCAGCGGCCGGTCAACACGGTGTTCCAGAACTACGCGCTCTTCCCGCACATGAGCGTGCTCGAGAACGTCGCGTTCGGCCTGAAGCGACGGCGCATCCCGGACCCGGTGACGAAGGCGACCGAGGCACTCCGGCTGGTCGAGCTGGAGGGCTCGGCGTCGAAGCGTCCGGCGCAGCTCTCCGGCGGCATGCAGCAGCGCGTCGCCCTCGCCCGTGCGATCGTCAACCGTCCCGCGCTCCTGCTCCTCGACGAGCCGCTCGGCGCGCTCGACCTCAAGCTCCGCCACCAGATGCAGTTCGAGCTGAAGTCGATCCAGGCCGAGGTCGGCCTCACGTTCCTGCACGTCACCCACGATCAAGAGGAAGCGATGACGATGGCCGACACGGTCGCCGTCATGAACGGCGGGCGCATCGAGCAGATGGGCAGCCCGCAGGAGCTCTACGAACTCCCGCGCACCGCCTTCGTCGCGAACTTCCTCGGCCAGTCGAACCTGCTCGAGGGCGAGGTCCGGGGCACCGACGGCGAGCTCCTCGTCGTGGCGACCGAGGCCGGCACCCTCGCGGTCCCCACCGCCCGGGCCGTCGCGACCTCCGGACGCGTGGTCGTCGGCGTCCGCCCCGAGAAGCTCAAGATCCGCACGGCGGAGCCGTCCCCGGAAGCCGGCCGGAACATCCTCGGGCCCGGACGGGTCGTGGACGTCTCGTTCTCCGGCGTCAGCACGCAGTACCTCGTGGACGTCCCCGGGGCCGGGCAGGTCTCCGTCTTCGCGCAGAACTCGAAGGGCGGCCCACGGATCGCCAGAGGAACCGAGGTCTGGCTCACGTGGGGCGTCGACCACGGGTTCGGCCTGGAGGCGCGCCCCGCGTCCGACGCGACCGTCCCCGCCCAGGGCGATCCGGGCCTCCAGTCCGCACCGGCGACCGCAGGAGCGGTCGCGTGACCAGCCGACCCGACCTGGTCCGCGGACTGACGTCCGCGCGCGTCAGCCGACGCGGGTTCCTCGCTGGCGGCGGGGCCGCGGCCGTCGCCGCGCTCCTCGCCGGGTGCAGCATCAAGGGATCCGCTGCCTCGCTCGCCGGCACCGAGGTCGACTGGCAGCGGTTCTGGGCCGACGCGAAGGCGACCAAGCAGCTCAACTTCGCGAACTGGCCGCTCTACATCGACTCCGACAAGGGCAAGTCCGAGTCGATCCAGCTCTTCGAGCAGGCCACCGGGATCTCGGTCGACTACCAGGCGGTGATCCAGGACAACGCGACGTTCTACGCGACCGTCTCACCGATCCTCCGCGCGCAGGGCGCGACCGGGTACGACCTCGTCGTGATGACCAACGGGTTCGAGCTGACGCAGATGATCAAGAACGGGTTCGTGTGCGAACTCGACCACGCGCGGCTGCCGAACTTCGCGAAGCACGCCGGTGACTCGGTGAAGAACCCGACGTACGACCCGGACAACAAGCACTCGGTGGTGTGGCAGACCGGGTTCACCGGGCTCGCCTACAACCCGAAGTACATCGACCGCGAGATCACGTCCTTCCAGGACCTCCTCGACCCGGCCTTCCGGGGTCGTGTCGGGCTGATGAGCGACAACACCGAGCTGGGGTCGCTCGGACTCCTCGCGAACGGGATCGACCCCGAGACCTCGACCCCGTCCGACTGGCGGAAGGCCCAGGACTGGCTGCGGAAGCTCCGGCCGAGCGTCACCGGGTTCTACGACCAGAGCTACATCAACAAGCTCGAGAACGGCGACACCTGGATCACGCAGGCCTGGTCGGGCGACGTGTTCCAGGCGCAGCAGTCCGGGTTCGAGCACCTGGAGTTCGTCACACCCGAGGAAGGCCAGATGATGTGGCACGACAACCTCATGATCCCGAGGCAGGCCGCGAACCCGGTGTCGGCCCTGGCGTGGATGGACTTCTACTACACGCCGAAGATCGCCGGGATCGTCGAGGACTACGTGAACTACGTCTGTCCGGTCCCTGCGGCCGAGGACTACGTGCGGAACGTCCTCGAGGACCCCACCGTCGCCGACAGCCCGCTCGTCTTCCCGTCGCAGGACGTCCTCGAGCGCTCCCACGAGTTCCGGGTCTTCGAGAACTACGACGAGTACTCGGAGTGGAACAGCATCTTCAACGCGGTGGTGCAGTCGTGACCGCGGTCGGGACCGCCGCGATCGCGGGGGTCGGCACGGGGCCGGGGCGTCGTCGGCTCCGGGTGCCGTTCCTGCTCGGGATCGTCGGCACGGCCTACCTCTGCGTGTTCTTCGTCATCCCGCTCGTGTCGGGGCTCATCGTCTCGCTCATGTCGGGCAACCCGGACGACGGGTACACGTTCACGTGGAACGTCGGGATCTACTCGTCGCTCTTCGTCGACCCGCAGGTGCCGTACCTGACGTTCCTGCTCCGGTCGCTCTGGTACGGCGTCGCTGCCACGATCGCGACCATCCTCGTCGGGTACCCGGTGGCCTACTTCATCGCGTTCCGGGTGTCGCCGCGCTGGAAGAACCCGCTGCTCATGCTCGTGTTCATCAGCTTCCTGGTGTCGTTCGTGATCCGCACCGACATGTGGGCGTTCGTGCTCGCGTCGCAGGGCCCGGTCGTGACGACGCTGCAGGCGATCGGACTCGCCGGGAAGGACTTCCACATCCTCGGGACCTCCGGCGCGGTCATCTTCGGCAACGCCTACAACGACCTCGCGTTCATGGTGCTGCCGATCTACGCGGCGCTCGAGCGGATCGACCCGCGGCTCGGTGAGGCCGCCAACGACCTCTACGCGGGGAAGTTCCGCGCGTTCTGGCACACCACGCTGACGCTGTCGCGATCGGGCATCTTCGCCGGGGTGCTGCTCGTGTTCATCGACTGCGTGGGCGACCCGGTGAACTCGGCGCTCCTGGGCGGGACGAACACGTACACGATCGGTCAGGCGATCCAGGACGCCTACTCCGGCAACCAGCAGTACAACGTCGCCGCGGCGCTCTCGACCGTGCTCATGGTCGTGCTCGGCATCATCCTGTTCATCTACGCCCGGGTGTCCGGCACCGACGACCTCGAGGACCTCGTATGACCGCCGTCACACCGACCCGTCCGGGGTCGACCGCACCCCTGTCGCCCGTCTCGTCCGGCACCGCCGCCCGACCGCAGCGCCGCCGTCGTGGGGCCCAACGCCGCGGGCCGTGGCTCGCGATCATCTACTGGGTCGTCATCGCGATCACCCTCGTCCCGATCGTCTCCATGGTGGCGTACTCGTTCAACGACGCCCCGACCAACCGCCTGACCTTCGCCTGGAACGGCTTCACGACGTACTGGTACCAGAACCTCTGGAACGTCTCCGGGCTCGGGGCGGCCTTCGGGACGTCGGTACTCGTCGCGTTCCTGGCGGCGGTCGTCTCCGTGGCGGTCGGCCTGCCGCTCGCCCTCGCCCTGGAGCGCTACCGGTTCCCCGGCCGCGGCATCGTGAGCTCGATCGTCTTCGCCGACATCGCTGCGCCGTCGATCGTCGTCGGGTCGGCGTCGCTGTCGTTCTTCCTGTCGGTCGGACTCGGCACCGGGTTCTGGACGATCCTCATCACCCACGTCGCGTTCGACGTCGCGTACGTCGTCGTGGTGCTCCGCGCGCGGATCGCCGGGACGTCGAAGGTGCTCGAGGAAGCGGCGGGTGACCTCGGTGCGACGCCGTTCCAGGCGTTCCGGCTCGTCACGCTGCCGCTCCTCGCGCCGGGCATGCTCGCTGCGGGGCTGTTGGCGCTCGCGATGTCGATCGACGACTACGTGATCACGTCGTTCGTCGCCGGGCCGTCGGTCACGTTCCCACTGTTCGTGTACGGCGCCGCGAAGGCCGGGATGCCGCCGCAGGTGCTCTGCTTCGGGACCCTCGTGTTCGCGGTGGGCCTCCTCGTGGCGCTGCTGAACGGCGCCCTGAACCGGCGGCTGGCGCGGACGCGGGGCTAGGCCGGGCGGGTCAGCGGAACGCGCAGCCGGGGCATGGTCACAGCGGCGGAACCTGCCGGCGTCCACTCCGCGCCGCGAACGCATCCAGTGCCTCCACGACAGCGTCGTTGACCCACACCCGATTCCGCTGCTTCGAGTTCGCCGGTCGGAGCACCTGTCGTTCGACGAGCTGCGCGAATCCGTTCGCGACGGCGGGGGCACTCGCTCCCGTTCGCTCGACCGCGAGTCGCACGTTCACCACCGGGTGCTCGATCGAGAGCCGCGCGATGCGTCTCGCCGTCGCGTCGGACCGGAGCCCGGACAGTCGTGCGTCCCACTGGTCTTGGAGGGCGCGGATGTCGGAGGCCAGTGTGCTCGCGTTCCGGAGCCCGGCCAGTGACGCGCCCGAGAAGACGTCGACGATCGGGTCGACGTCACCGTCCCGGTAGGCGTCGAGGGCGTCGAAGTACCCGTCCACGTCGGTCAAGATCCCGCTGCTGACCGGGATGGTGAGATGCCTGAGCAGACCCCCTCGTCGCAGGATCGCCTGCACCAGTGCACGTCCAGTCCTGCCGTTGCCGTCGGGGAAGGGGTGGATGGTCTCGAACTGCGCGTGCGCGATCGCGGCCAGGACGAGCAGGGGCAGATCGGTCCGAGCCGTGAACTCCACGAGGTCGTCCATCGCTGCCGGCACCAGTTCCTGGTGGGGTGGGACGAACGCCGCGAGGTGGGGCAGCGCGCCGCCGATCCAGACCTGCTGGTCGCGGAAGCTCCCGACCAGGTGCGGGGTCTGGTCGCGGAGGAGCTCTGCGTGCATCGCGATGATCGTCTCGACGCCCAGGTCGTCCGCGAGCGCGACCGCGGCCTCCATCGCACGGACGTTGCGGACGATCATCGGGGCGTTTCCCTGGATGCGTTCGTCGATCTCCGCCTCGGCGATCGCTCGCGCACCTGCGGTGAGGTGCTCGATCTCCGAGCTCGACGCGGACTCGCTCCGCAGCAGGACCGACGCGAAGGGTGCCGGGAACGTTGCGTGCTCCGCATCGAACCTCGCGATCGCGCGGGAGGCGTCGTCGGCGTCGGAGAGTGCACGGGTCGAGACCGTGAAGTCGGCCGCCGCGATCTGCGGTGGGACGGCGGCACGGTACGGTCCGCTGCGCAGGGCACGAACCCGTCGAGAGTCGAAGTCGGGGTTCTCGGGGCGGGGGAGCCATCGCTCTTCCCACCCGAGTGTCGTCGGCGTCACCGTGCACCCTTTCGTTCGGATCTCCGTTGTGAAAGGTTACGCCACAAACTTTCGCAAGGAGTGGACGGGGGCTTTCGCAAAACCTTGCGCGAATCCGAGCGAAACCTCAATCCGTGCTGAACGGACAATGAGCGACTGCTCAGTCCGCTACGCTCCTGGAGCGCTACTACCCGAGTAGCCCTCACAACAATCAGGAGCAATCGTGTCCGACGCCCCGTACCAGGCGCCTTCCCAGCAGGCCCCCGCGCCCGCCCCTCAGCAGCAGCAACAGCCGTCCGGCAACGGCAACGGCTTCGGCATCGCCTCGCTCGTCCTCGGCATCGTCACGATGGTCGGTTTCGCGATCCCGTTCCTGAACTACGTGACCATCGCGACCGGTGTCGTCGGTGTCGTGCTCGGGATCGTCGGACTCGTCATCAAGTTCCGCCCGCGGAAGGCCGCCATCGCCGGCCTGATCCTCTCGGGTCTCGGGCTCCTGTTGTCCGTCATCCTCGCGGTGATCTACACGGCCGCATTCGCGGGCGCTGCCGAAGCGATCAGCAAGGCGACCGTTCCGCCGGCGGGCTCCTCTGCATCCGCTGCTGCTGCCGGGGACGGCGCCGTCAGCGGCGACGCGTCGTTCAAGAACGGTGTGCTCACGACGTCGAAGATGAAGATCGAGATCACGAGCCACCGCGTGATCCCGGTCGGCCAGCCGGGCAACGAGTACGGCGAGAAGCCCGTGATCGCGTTCGTCTACACGACGACCAACCTCACGAACAAGGAACTCGACCCGACCACCGCGTGGATCGGCTCGTTCGAGGCGTACCAGGACAACGACCCGAATGCGGTCAACGAGTTGAACGTCGGTTCCACGCCGGGTGAGCAGTACCTCGACACGCAGACCGAGCAGATCAAGCAGGGCGGGACCGTCGAGAACGCCGTGGCCTACGAGCTCGACGACGAGACGACCGCCGTCAAGCTCAGCGCCAAGGAAGACCTCTTCAGCGACGAACTCGGCTCGCAGATGTACGAGCTCAAGTAGTACTCGACCAGAGCGGGCGGGGTGACTTTCGCTACCCCGCCCGTTTTCGCGTTCTTCGAACTGCCGGTGCGGGCGCTCGGTTCAGCGGACGCTACCGCCGGGTGAAGAACGGGCGCGCCGCCGGCAGGAAGAGCAGGACCGCAGCGACCGCGGACAGCGCCACGAGCAGGAGCGTCGAGGCGCCGTCGCCGATGCTCAGGAGCGCCCGAGCCGCCGCGACCACCACGAGCACGATGCGCGCGGTCGCCGAGCCGCGCCAGACCCGCAGCACGGCCCAGGCGACGAGCGCCCAGATCACCAGTGAGAGCACGACGGAGATCACGGTCACGAGGGCGCTCGCCGGGAACTCCACGAAGCCGATCACCGACGCGAGCACGCAGCCAACGAGCCACACGGCCCAGAGCACGACCGACACGGTCACCACCTGCGGACGAGCCTGTTGCGAGGTCACGCCAGCAGGGTATCCGTCACGCACCGCAACGATCCGTCGGACACCACGATCCGACCGGAGACTGGACCCATGACCGTCCCGTCCGTGTCCGTGTCCGAGTCCGCCGTCCGCCGTTCCGCTGCCGCCGACCCGCGCGCCGAACGCTGGACCCACGACCACGACCGCCGCGACGGCACCGTCGTCGAGTCGAGCGCCCCGGGTGAGCACCTCAGCGCACTGACGCACGCGGGCGAGGTCGAACTGCGGGTGACGGACGACCGAGCGGACGGTGCACCCGGCGCCGACGGCGCGCTCGTCGACGTCGTGGTCGCGACCGCCACCGCCCGGTACGCATCGGCGCTCGTGGTCGACACCGCCGGACTCGCGGACGGCACCCGACGGCTCCTCGAGGACCGCGGCTTCGCACCCGACCCCCGCGGTGCGGCCGTCCGCACCCTCGACCTCACGACCGCCGACGACGGCACCCCGACGCGGATGCTCGACAACCCCGCGCTCGCGTCCCTCAACGGCGCCCACGCCCGGTTCGCCGAGCGCCGGGGCGAGATCGTGCGCTACCTGCCGGACGTCTCGGTGTGGACCGGAGTGCCGGTGCACCCGACGGACCAGGACTGGGCGGACGTCGCTGCCCTCCTCGGGCCCGGCGCCGGGTTCCGCGTCGACCCGTCCGCGGTGCTGCCGTCCGGCTGGCACGAACTGGAGGGCGCCGGGGGCGTGCAGCTCACGGGAGAGGCGGTCCTCGGCGACCCGGACTCCGAGGCGGTCGAGCTGACGCCCGACGACGTCCCCGAGATGCTCGACCTCGTCACCAGGACGAAGCCCGGTCCGTTCCTCCCGCGCACGATCGAGCTCGGTACGTACCTCGGCATCCGCCGCGAGGGCCGACTCGTCGCGATGGCCGGGGAGCGCCTGCACCCGCCGGGGTGGACCGAGATCAGCGCGGTGTGCACGGACCCGGGGTTCCGCGGCCAGGGGCTCGGACGGCGACTCGTGCTCGCGGTCGCACACGGGATCCGGGAGCGCGGTGAGACGCCGATGCTGCACGCTGCGGCCACCAACACGGGTGCGATCGCCCTGTACGAGCACCTCGGGTTCCGGGTGCGTGATCGCGGTGCGATCCGCTTCGCGCAGGTGCCGGACCGGCCGACGGTCTGACGGGACCACGGGCCGGACGGGAGGCCCGTGGCGGCGCCGCCACGGGCCTCCCGTCCGGTTCCAGGTCACGTTCCGTGATCGTCGATTCTCTATGATCGGACCATGACGAGCACCATGGCCGGGTTCGGCAGTGAGCGGATCACGCAGCTCGGACTGCGCGACCGGGTGTACGACCGCGTGCTCGAGTTCCTCATGGGCCACGACGTCGAGCCGGGCATGCGCCTGTCGATCGACGGGCTCGCCCGGACCCTCGGCGTCTCGCCCACGCCGGTGCGTGAGGCGCTCGTCCAGCTCGAGCGGACCGGACTCGTCACCCGCGAGGCGAACAAGGGGTACCGCGTCGCCCCGCCCCTCGCCGGCGACCAGCTCGAGGCGCTGTTCGACGCCCGGCTCATCGTCGAGAGCGGCGCCGTCGAACTCGCCGCGCGCGGGGACGTCGAGGCGCTCCGGACCCGGCTCGACGCCGCGCTCGCGGTGCAGTCCGACGTCGCCGCCGAGGTCGCCGCGATCGAGGTCGGGACGGTGCCCGACGAACTCATGGCCCGCTTCTTCCGCAGCGACTGGGACTTCCACCAGGTGCTCTTCGACGCGACGCACAACCCGTTCCTCGAGGAGATGTCCGAGATCATCACCACGCGCGTGCACCGGATGCGGCAGATCGTCGGGGGTGGGGACGACGACACCTCGCGTGCGGTGGCGGAGCACCGGTCGATCCTCGACGCGCTCGCGATCAGCCCGTCGGCGGCGGTGTCGGCGATGCGTGTGCACATCGACAACGTGCGGGTCCGGTCGCGCGCCGACGCGTCACACGGGGCCTGACCGCACGGCGTCTGACAGCTCGGCACCCGACCAAACGGGGCCCGATCGCGCGGGCCGGGTTGCGCTCCGGCCGTTTGCGAGTATCTTTCCTATAGGAAAGAGGTTCGGCGCTGAACCGCACCGCACGACTGCGAAGGAGCATGCACGTGGCATCACCACAGGACTGGGTCACCCAGGATTGGGACCCGACGACCTGGACCGACGAGACGTGGCCGATCGCCGCCTGCCTGCACGGGTTCGCCCAGGTCACCCGCGACGGTACGGCCTTCCACGACGCCCCCGCCGAGGTGTGGGACGACGTCTTCGCACAGATCGCGTCCGCGGGATTCTCGCTCGCCGAACTCGCCGACAGCCACATCCGCCCCGCTGACCTCGAGCGGTCCCGGCGTGACGAACTCTTCGCGGTCGCCGCGGCGCACGGGGTCGGCATCCCCTCCGTGCACCTGCAGCGGAAGAGCGTCATCCAGCCCGGGCACGAAGAGGACAACCTCGCGTACGCGCACCGGACCATCGACGCCGCGGCCGAGTGGGGCATGCAGGTGTTCTCGACAGGCCTGCACCAGCCGTTCACCGAGGCGCAGCGGAAGGCCCTCTGGTTCTGGACGGCACCGGGCCCGGAGGACCCCGACGACCCCGAGGTGTGGGACGCCGCGGTGAAGCGCCTCCGGGAGCTCGGGGAGCACGCCGCCAGCGTCGGACTGCCGATGGCACTCGAGCTGTACGAGGACACCTACCTCGGCACCGCCGACAGCGCGGTCCGCCTGGTCGAGGAGATCGGACTGGACACCGTCGGCCTGAACGCGGACGTCGCGAACCTCATCCGCCTGCACCGTCCGGTGGAGGACTGGAAGGAGCTCTTCGCGAAGACCCTGCCGTACACGAACTACCTCCACGTCAAGAACTACACGCGCGACGAAGCCGGCGACGGCAGCTGGGCGACGAGTGCGCCGAGCACCATGGAGACCGGACTCATCAACTACCGCCAGGTGCTCCGGGACGCCGTCGCCGACGGGTTCCGCGGCATCGTCATGACGGAGCAGTACGGCGGGGACAGCCTCGGCGTCTGCGCGACCAACCAGCAGTACATCCGATCCGTCCTCGCCACCTCGGTGGTCGGAGCCACCTCGGTGGTCGGGGCGACGAAGCAAGGAGCAACTCGATGAGCACCCTCGACATCGCCGTCGTCGGGTCCGGCTACATGGGCGGCGGGATCGCCCAGGTCCTGGCCCTCGCCGGCCACACCGTCCGGATCGCGGACGTCTCGGCCGAGATCGCCGCGTCCAACCGCGCCCGGCTCATCGCCGAGACCGAGCAGTTCGTCGCGGACGGCCTGTTCCCCGCGGACGCCGTGGCGCGCGTGGACGCCCACCTCAGCGCCGCCGACTCCATCGAGGAAGCGGTCGCCACGGCCGACTTCATCGAGGAGGCCGTGCCCGAGAAGCTCGAGATCAAGCACGCCACGCTCCGTCGGATCAGCGAGGCCGCGCGCCCGGACGCCGTCATCGGGTCGAACACCTCGACGATCCTCATCGAGTCGCTCGCCGAGGCAGTCGTGGGTCCGGAGCGATTCCTGGGCGTGCACTTCTCGAACCCGGCGCCGTTCATCCCCGGCGTCGAGCTCATCCCGCACCCGACCACGAACGAGCACGCGATCGAGGTCGGTGAGACCGTCGTCGCTGCGACCGGCAAGCAGTCCGCCCGGGTGAAGGACTCCACGGGCTTCGTGCTCAACCGCCTGCAGTACGCCCTGTTCGAGGAAGCGACGAAGATCGCCGACGAGGGCATCGCGAGCCCGGACGACATCGACACCATCGTCCGCACCACCTTCGGGTTCCGCCTGCCGTTCTTCGGCCCGTTCGCGATCGCCGACATGGCCGGGCTCGACGTGTACGCGTTCTGCTTCGAGTCGCTGCAGACCCGCTGGCCCGAGCGCTTCGCCACGCCGCCGTCGCTCCAGCAGCACGTCGACGCCGGTGAACTCGGCACGAAGTCCGGCGCCGGGTACCTCGACGTGCCCGCCGACCGCACGCCCGAGCTGGTCGCCTACCGGAACAAGGCCTACGTCGCGATGCAGAAGCTCCTCGACGACCTCGGCCCGGCCCCGATCCACTGAGGGGACTGAGCATGAGCACCGAACAGCAGACCGTCGTCCTCACCGGCGCCGCCTCCCCGCGCGGGATCGGCCGGGCCACGGCCCACCACCTCGCCGGGCAGGGCTGGAACGTCGGCATCATCGACCTCGACCAGGCCGCGAGCGAGCAGGTCGCCGCCGAGCTCCGCGACCAGCACGGCGTCCAGGCCGTCGGCGCCGGGGCGAACGTCGCGGACGAGGCCGCCGTCCGCGCCGCGTTCGACACGATCGAAGCCGCGCTGCCGCCGATCGCGGCGCTCGTGAACCTCGCGGGCGTCTCGTCCGCGCACGAGTACCTCGACCTGCCCGAGGGGGAGTGGCACCGGGTCCTGAGCATCAACCTCGACGGCGTGCACTTCGCGAGCCTCCGGGCAGCGCAGTCCATGGTCGAGCGCGGGTACGGCCGCATCGTGAACCTGTCGTCGGTCTCCGCCCAGCGCGGCGGCGGCACGTTCAGCAAGACGCCGTACTCGGTCGCGAAGGCCGGGGTCATCGGTCTCACCCGTGGCATGGCCCGCGAGCTCGGCCACCGGGGGATCACCGTCAACGCGATCTCGCCCGGTCCGATCGACACCGACATCATGGGCGGCACGCTCTCCGAGGAGCGCAAGACCGCGATGGCGGCCGACGGTGTGCTCCCGCGCATCGGCACCCCGCGGGACATCGCGGCGGCGATCGCCTACCTCATCAGCGAGGACGCCGGGTTCGTCACCGGGCAGACGCTGAACGTCGACGGCGGCCTCTACATGCACTGAAACGCCCACAGGCGTACTGGGCCGACCCAGCCCCACGACCAGAGCGAGCCGGTGTGCTCGTCGTGAGTCGTGCCTCCAGTCAGACCACCCGATCGCGAAGGAGCGACCGTGTCCGCAACCAGCCCCGCCCTGGGGTCCACCCACGATCCCGCCCTGAAGTCGGCGATCGGCAAGGCGACGAAGCACCTCATGCCGATGCTCGTCATCCTGTACTTCGTCGCCTTCCTCGACCGCACGAACGTCGGGTTCGCCGAAGAGGCCCTCAGCGTCGACCGCAACATCTCCGACGCCGCGTTCGCGCTCGGCGCCGGCATCTTCTTCATCGGCTACGCGATCTTCGAGATCCCGTCGAACCTGCTGCTCAAGCGGTTCGGCGCCCGCTTCTGGCTCGCCCGCATCGCCGTCACGTGGGGCATCGTCGCCGCGCTGTTCTCGTTCACGACGAACGACACGATGTTCATCATCCTGCGCTTCCTGCTCGGCGTGACCGAGGCCGGGCTCTTCCCCGGCGTGATCATGTACCTCTCCGAGTGGTTCCCGAACAAGGTCCGCGTGCGGATGTTCGCGATCTTCTACCTGGCGCAGCCGTTCTCGCAGATGATCGGCGCGCCGCTCTCCGGCGGCCTCATCAGCGTCGGCGACCAGGTCACCCCGTTCCACGGCTGGCAGGTCATGTTCTTCGGCGAGGGCATCCTCGCGGTGCTCGCCGGCGTCGCGGCCCTCTTCTTCCTGACGAACAGCCCGCAGCAGGCGAAGTGGCTCGACGACGGGCAGAAGGCGTCCCTCACGGCGGCGATGGCCCGCGAGGACCACGCCCGGAACGAGGACGGGCCGAAGGGGATCTGGAAGGCGATGGCGAGCGGCCGCGTCTGGTACTTCACGATCATCTACTTCTGCCTGCAGGTCGCCGTCTACGGCACGACGTTCTACCTGCCGCAGCAGGTGTCGTCGCTCCTCGGGCAGGACGTCGGCTGGCAGGTCGGCCTCGTCGCCGCGATCCCGTGGCTCGTCGGCCTCGTCGCCTGCTACCTCGTCGGCTCGAAGGCGGACACCGTCGGACGGCGTCGCCGCTGGGGCACCATGTTCTACGTCACGACGGGCCTGTCGATCCTCGGGTCGGCGTGGGCGGGCGCGAACGGGCAGCCGATCCTCGGCATCCTGTTCATCACCCTGGCCGTGGCGAGCTTCCTCGCGGTCGGCCCGATCACCTGGGCCTACCCGACGGCGTTCCTCACCGGGGCGGCGGCGGCCGCGGGCATCGGCCTCATCAACTCGCTCGGCAACCTCGGCGGCTTCGTGGCCCCGATCATGCGGACGGCCATCAACGAGGTGGTCCCGACTGACAGCGGCGCGTTCGGCATCGTCTCGCTCGGTGTCCTGGCGTTCGTGGCGGCCGTGATGATCTTCTGCACGAAGTTCTTCCGAGGCGCGAAGGCGGATGATCTGCTCGACACCTCACACGTGGCGACGAGTGCGTCGAAGGAGACGACACGATGACCAGGCTCTTCAACGACCCCGCGGACTTCGCGGACGAGGCGGCGGACGGGTTCGTCCTCGCCAACCAGCGGTGGGTGCGCCGGGTGCACGGCGGCGTGGCCCGCGCCACCACCAGTCCCGACGGCACGGTCGCGGTCGTCATCGGCGGCGGCTCCGGGCACTACCCGGCGTTCGGCGGACTCGTCGGGCACGGGCTGGCGGCCGGCGCGGCGATGGGCAACCTGTTCGCCAGTCCGTCGGCGCAGCAGGTCGCCGGGGTCGCCCGAGCAGCCGAGCACGGGGGCGGGGTGCTGTTCTCGTACGGCAACTACGCAGGTGACTGCCTGAACTTCGACGCCGCCGCACGCACGCTCGAGGGCGAGGGCATCCCGGTGCGGACCGTCCGGGTCACCGACGACGTCGTGTCCGCACCCACCGACCGCACCGCCGAGCGCCGCGGCATCGCCGGCGACCTCTGCGTCTTCAAGGTCGCGGGGGCCGCCGCCGAGGAGGGGCGCAGCCTCGACGACGTCACCACGGTGGCGTCGCGGGCCAACGACCGGACCCGCTCGTTCGGCGTCGCGTTCTCCGGGTGCTCCCTCCCCGGTGCCGCCGAGCCGCTCTTCGAGGTCCCGGAACACCGGATGGCCATCGGCATGGGCATCCACGGCGAACGCGGCATCGACGAGACCGAGGTACCCACGGCCGAGGGGCTCGCGTCCCTCCTGGTGTCGCGTCTGCTCGACGAGCTCCCGACGGGCGTCACGGCGTCCGGCGCGCGGGTCGTTCCGATCCTCAACGGCCTCGGCAGCGTCAAGTACGAGGAACTCTTCGTCGTGTACCGCTCGGTGGCCCGTCTGCTCGAGGACGCCGGCGTCGTCATCGTCGAACCCGAGGTCGGCGAGCTCGTCACGAGCTTCGACATGGCGGGCGTCTCGCTCACCCTGTTCTGGCTCGACGAGGAACTCGAACGGCTCTGGGCAGCGCCCGCCGACACCCCCGCGTTCCGCAAGGGAGGTGCGGTCGCAGCCGAGCGGCTGCCGGAGTCCGAGCTCGAGGCGTCCGACGGCATCGAGGTCGGCACCGGCACCGCGGAGTCGCAGGAGGTCGCGGCACGGGTCGCCGCGGCGCTCGCCGCAGCGCGCCGCGTCGTCGACGAGCACGTCGACGAACTCGGAGAGATGGACGCGGTCGCTGGCGACGGCGACCACGGCATCGGCATGCAGCGCGGGGCGCACGCCGCGGACGCGGCGGCTTCCGGTGCGTTGCACCGCGAGGTCGGAGCCGGCGGCCTCCTCGCGATCGCCGCCGACGCCTGGTCCGACAAGGCCGGCGGGACGTCCGGAGCGATCTGGGGAGCCGCCCTGGAGGCACTGGGTCGCGTCATCGGGGACGAGTCACGTCCGTCGTCGGCGCGGCTCGCGGAAGCGGTGCACGCCGCGACCACGGCGGTGTCGGCCTTCGGTGCCGTGCCCGGGGACAAGACGATGGTGGACGCCCTCGTGCCGTTCGACGAGGCGTTCGGCGCCGCGGTCGAGGGTGGGGCGTCGACCGCGGACGCCTGGCGCACCGCGGCGACCGCTGCCCGCGAGGCGGCGGACGCCACGGCCGACCTCGTGCCCCGGAAGGGACGCGCCAAGACCCACGCCGACCAGGCGGTGGGGACGCGGGACCCCGGAGCGGTGTCCTTCGCGTTGATCGTCGAGACGGTGACCTCGGTCATCGAGGAAGGAGCAGCACGATGACGCTGCGACTGGTGGTCGGATCGGACGATGCCGGCTTCGAGTACAAGGAGGCGATCAAGGCCGACCTGCTCGCGGACGAGCGGGTCTCGGACGTCGCCGACGTCGGCGTGGACGCGGACGGGCACACCGCCTACCCGCACGTCGCCGTCGACGCCGCACGCATGGTCGCGAACGGCGAGGCCGACCGGGCGATCCTGGTCTGCGGCACCGGGCTCGGCGTCGCGATCAGCGCGAACAAGGTCCCGGGCATCCGAGCAGTGACCGCCCACGACAGTTACAGCGTCGAGCGTTCCGTGCTGTCGAACGACGCGCAGGTGCTCTGCATGGGGCAGCGGGTCATCGGGCTGGAACTCGCACGACGGCTGGCGAAGGAGTGGCTCGGGTACGAGTTCGACACGTCCTCCGCCAGCGCCGAGAAGGTCGCGGCGATCTGCTCCTACGACGGCTCGGCGGCCGAGGGCATCGACGCGACGGGGGCCGACCGCGCATGACGCTCGTCGGGGTGTCGCTCAAGATGTACTTCTCCCACGCCCGGACCCTCGACTGGGTCCGGCAGGTGGTGGACATCGCCGAGCGGCACCCCGCCGTGCGTTCCGGGGCCGCGCAGCTCTTCGTCGTCCCGACGTTCCCGGCGCTCGTGCCCGTGCGCGAGGTCATCGGCGATGCTCCGGTGCTGCTCGGGGCGCAGGACCTGGCGTGGGCCGACGAGGGCGCGTTCACGGGAGAGGTCTCCGGCCCCGAGCTCCGTGAGATCGGGGTCGACCTCGTCGAGATCGGCCACGCCGAACGGCGGAGCCTGTTCCACGAGACCGACGAGGACGTCGCGGGGAAGGTGCACGCGGCGTACCGCAACCACCTGCGGCCGCTGGTCTGCGTCGGGGAGCCGCACCGGGCCTCCAGTGCGGACGCGATCGCCGAGGTGACCGCGCAACTGGACCGCTCGCTCGCCACCGCGACCGCGGACGGTCTCGCCGGGCCGCTGATCGTCGCCTACGAACCGGTGTGGGCGATCGGTGCGCCGGCGCCCGCGCCGGACGACCACATCGTGGACGTGCTCGCCGGCCTCGAGGCGCACCTCGCGTCGCGGCCCGAACTCACCGGCAGCACGGTGATCTACGGCGGCAGTGCCGGACCGGGGCTCCTCACCCGTGGGCATGGGCGGATCGGCGGACTGTTCCTCGGACGCTTCGCCCACGACCCCGCCGCGATCACCACCATCCTCGACGAGGTGCTGACCCTGCCCGGTCAGCGCAGCGAGTAGCCGCCGTCCATCAGCAGCTCGGTCCCGTGGCAGTACGAGGCCGCGTCACTCAGCAGGAAGTGGATCGCCGCCGCGACCTCGGCCGGCTGCGCGAACCGCCCCGGCACGATGTCCCGCATCCACTCGTCGAACTGGTGGTGCTTCTTGGCGAGCAGCGGTGTGTCCACGTAGCCGGGTGACACGCAGTTCACCCGGATGCCCTCCGACCCCCACTCGACGGCGAGGGTCTTCGTGAGCGCGGTGACGCCCGCCTTCGACACGTTGTAGGCGACCTGCTTCTGCGGGTGGTTCACGACGTGGTTGCCGGACATGGACGCGATGCTCACGATCGCTGCTCCACCGCGCCCCGCCATCACCCGGTGGAGGGCCTGCGAGGTGAGGAACACCCCGACGAGGTTGACGTCGAGGACCCCGCGGAACTGTTCGGCGGACATCTCCGCCGCGGCGACGTCGTCCTCGACGATGCCCGCCGCGTTGACCAGGTCGATGCGGCCGGGGTGCTCGGAGCCGACCCGGTCCGCGAACGCGCGCAGGGACTCCGGATCAGTGATGTCGACCGTGTCCGACGTCACGCCCGCGGGGACGTCGGTCGGTTCGCGGAGGTCGACCGCGACCACCTCGGCGCCGGCGGCGTGGAGGCGGCGCACGACCTCGCGGCCGATGCCGCCGGCCGCTCCGGTCACCACCACCGTCCGGTCCGTCAGGTCGCGGGCCACGGTCGTCGTCTGGTCGATCGTCATCGATCGCCCCTCTCTGCCCGGCGCACCGGGCGTCGTTCGGTCGGTGTCCGGGACGGTACCCGGCGACACCTGACGTGCGTCCGTGCCGCGTCCGCCGCGTCCGCCGCTACGCCTCGTCCGCCGCTACGCCTCGTCGCGTGCGCCCGCGAGCCCGTGGTCGTGGGCGTACACCACCAGCTGCACCCGGTCGCGGAGCTGGAGCTTCCCCAGGATGCTCGAGATCTGGGTCTTCACGGTCGACTCGGTGACGAACTCCTTCGCGGCGATCTCGGCGTTCGACAGACCCCGCGACGCCCAACCGAACACGATGCGCTCGCGGTCGGAGAGCGTCTGGAACTCCTGCGGTTGCGGCTTCGGCGCACGCTCGACGTCGGCGCCGAACAGCTGCGCGAGGTCGTTCGGGGCGATCACCGAGCTGCCCTCGTGCACGGCGCGGATGGCCGCGAACAGGAACGGCGGCGTCGTGTCCTTGAGGAGGAACCCGCTGGCACCGAGCCGGATCGCGGTCGCTGCCGCCGGGTCGAGGCCGAACGTCGTCAGGACGATCACGCGGGGGATCGGGCCGTCGACCGCGCCGGAGAACAGCTGGCGGACGGTCTCGACGCCGTCCATGCCCGCCATCCGCATGTCGAGCAGCATCACGTCCGGACGGACGCCGGGGATCGCTGCGAGGGCCTCCGCGCCGTCCGATGCCTCACCCACCACGACCATGTCGTCCTGGGCGTCGAGCACGACACGGAGCCCCGCGCGGAAGAGCGCCTGGTCGTCGGTGAGCAGGACGCGGATGGGCGCCGGTCCCGTCGCGTCGGTGCTGGCCGGGCCGCGGGCCGGATCGGCGGCGGCTGCGTGGTCGGTCGTGTCGGTCATCGGTGGTTCCCCCCTGGGATGTCGATCGGGATGCGGGCGCGGGCGACGAACACGTCGTCGAGGACCGCGGCGTCGAAGGAGCCGTCGAGGGCGGCGAGTCGGGAGCGCATGCCGTCGACCCCGCGGCCGGAGCCCCCGGTGGCACCACCGCCGATGACGTTCTCGACCTCGAGCACGAGGTCCGCGGAGCGCCAGGTCTCCCGGACGGTGACGGGCATGCCGGGAGCGCCGTGCCGGAGCGCGTTCGTGAGCATCTCCTGCAGCACCCGACGGGCAGCGGTGCCGGCGTCGGGGCCGAACGTGCGCGGGACGCCGCGGACGGTGTGGTCCACGGTGACCCCGGCGTCACGGATGCCCTGCACGATCTCGTCGAGCGTCGCCGGACCGGCGTCCCCGGTGCCGTCGATCTGCCCGAGGACCTGCCGGACCTCCATGAGCGAACTGCGCGCGGTGCTGGCGATCGTGGCGCTGACCTCGCGCACCCGTGCCTCGTCGGCGAGGAACGGCACCGAGTCGGCCTGGGCGATGATCACGGCGAGGGAGTGACCCACGACGTCGTGCACGTCCCGGGCGATCGCCGCTCGGATCCGCTCGGACTCCGCGACGTCGATGGCACGGGTGGCGGTGGCCTCGGCCTCGGTGGCGACGGCCTCCGCTCGGGACCGCGCGGCCTCGGCGTGGGCGCGTCGCTCGGACTCGCGGTCGCGGGAGCGGAACGCCCGCACGGCCAGCCCGCCGGCCCACACCGCGAGCAGCGCCGCCGCGGGGGCCGCCATCGCCAGGAAGGCCTGGTCGCGCGGCCCGTTCACGAGCACGGCGAACCGGAACCCGGTGACGGTCAGGTACAGCGTCGCGCCGACACCGGTGACGAACGCGAGCAGTCCGGAGAGGACGACCTCGGCGCGGGTCCCGACGATCGCGGTCGTCCCGATGACGACGAAGATCGCGAGGTCCACGAGCGACGGACGCTCGCCGCCGGCCACCTGCACGAACCCGAGCGCGACGACGAGCAGCATCGCGACGGACGGCGAGATGCGTCGCACGGCGATGGCCCCGGCCGCGGCGACGACGGCGAGGATGCTGGCGTGCTCGAGCTCGAGGTCGACGGGGGCGAGGAACGCGAGCGCCGCGACGACCGCCCAGACCACGTCGACGACGATCGAGCGCGTGGCGAGCGGTCGGATGAACGTGCGCCCTTCCGTCACGGGTCCGATCATCGCACGGAGGGGTCCGTCACCCGGCTGCGCGTGGGGACGGTCCCGCGGGTCGCCCCGCGCTTCACGCCACCGGTGACATCGCGATGAGCGCCCACGCGGTGACGACGACGATCCCGGCGCAGACCGACAGGGTGGCGATGACGTGCTTGATCGAGGAGTCCATGCTCCTCAGCCTCCGCGATCCCGGGCCGCCGGGCATCGGGCGGACGGCCGAAGCGCATCCGTCGCGGGGACGAACGGCTCAGCGCGCGAGGGCTGCCAGGTCCGAGACGACGTCGTCCAGCGGCCGGGTCGCGTCGAGCTCGTGCGTGCACCCGGCGCGGAGCAGCGGCAGCACCTCTGCGAAGTCCGCCGCGATCATCGCTCGCTCCACGTCGGTCTTCCCGTACGGGTTCGTCGTCCGTCGCGCGACCCGTTCGAGCAGGACGTCGAGCGGTGCGCTGAGGAGCACGACCGCATCGAAGCGGTCGTACCAGCGGCCCTGGTTGCGGACGCACCCCTGGACGAAGAGCGACCGGTCGTCGTCCTCGTCGAGCAGCGCCGTCATCCGGTCCTCGGCCCAGAGCCACTCGCCGCGGTGTGCCTCGTCGGACGGGTGCGGGTACGGGTGGTACCTGCGCCAGCCCGGGTCGTCGGTGTCCACGACGCGGTGACCGAACGTCGCCAGCCGCTCCAGCGCCGAGGACTTGCCCGTCCCCGACATCCCGGTGATCAGCACCCTCTTCACGGTCGCGCGGCGTAGAGGTCCCGGAGGAGCGCCGCCTCGGCACCGTGGTGGATCAGCTCGTCCGCCACGTGCAGCACGAACGACCGCTTCGTCGACTCGGCGTACGGGCCGGCGACGGCGCCCATCGGCTCGGAGGCGGAGTCGCCCACCTCCGTCGCGGCCGCCAGGAACACCCCGATCGCCGTGTCGAGTCCGGCGAGCGCCTCGGCGGCGGTCGCCGGGGTGCCCGGCGTCGGTCCGGTCGACGGCGCGAGCCCCAGCCACTCGCGGTTCCGGCTGGCCGTGAGCACCTCGACGACGTGGTCGAGCCGCCACCGCACGGTGACCTCCGCGTCCCCGGTGATCGGCTGCCATGCCCACTCGTCGTCGGAGAGCCCTTCCATCCGGTCCGTCAGCCGCCCACCGGCGTACTCGACGAGTCCGACCACGTCCTGCTCCGCAGTGTCCATGCCCCATCTTGACCCTGCACCGGGCGCACGGACAGGGCGCTGACGCACCACGGGACGGACGGGAGGCGCGGGGCGGGCCCGCCACGGGCCTCCCGTCCGCCGCGACGCGGCTTCAGACGACGACGGAGCCGAGCATCCGGTGCGCGATCGAGATCGACTCCCCGCTCAGTGCCGAGAGCGGCGACGACAGGAACGCGACGAGGTCGGCGATCTGCTGCGGGCTCGACTCGCCGCCGGCTCCGCGCTGCACCTCCGACGAGGGCTCGTCGGTGACGGTCCCAGGGTTGACCACGTTCACGGCGACGCCGGACCCGGCGCACTCGTCAGCGAGGTTCTTCGCGATGACGTTCGTCGCGGTGTTCCGCAGCGACGCGGTGATGTTGCCCGCGATGTAGGCGTTCTGGCCGCTCACGACGACGACCCGACCGAAGCCCGCCTCCCGCTGGTGGGGGAGCACGGCGTTCGCGACGCGGAGGAAGCCGAGTGCCTTGCCGTCGATCGCCTCGGCGACCTGCGCGGGGTCGGACCCCCGAGCCGGGTCGAGGGTCTGCGCGCTCGGGGCGGCCGTGACCACGAGCACGTCGATCCGCCCGTGCCGCTGGAGCACCGACGCGACGCCGGCGTCGACCGAATCCTGCGACGCGGTGTCCATCGCCACGCTGCCGTCGTCGTCCCCGGCGCTCCGGGAGGCCACCACGACGGTCGCCCCCTCGGTCCGGAGCCGTTCGGCGACGGCACGACCGATGTAGCCCTTCCCTCCGACGACGAGCGCGACACGTTCCGAGAGTTGCAGGTCCATGCCGGCCACGCTACGCGCGGCCCGTCGGGCCGGTGCCCGCGCGATCCGGCCACACCCGCCGCGCGATCGGGCCACTCCCGGACGGCCGCTCAGTGCGGCGCGCCGACCATCGGCCGAACCGAGCGGTCCTCGGACGAAGCGGACCGCGCACCACTGATCAGGAGGCGACATGACCGACCGACAGCAGCCCCCGGGGAGCGACCAGGAGCTCAGCCCGACGGCGGACCACGGCGAGCAGTCGTACCGCGGGTCCGGCAAGCTCACGGGCAAGCGGGCGGTCATCACCGGCGGGGACAGCGGCATCGGCAAGGCCGTCGCGATCGCCTTCGCCCGCGAGGGTGCCGACGTACTCATCAGTCACCTCCCCGACGAGGAGGACGACGCGCAGGACACGAAGCGCTGGGTCGAGGAGGCGGGGCGGACGGCGGTCCTGCTGCCCGGCGACGTCAGCGACCCCGCGTACTGCCGGTCCGTCGTCGCCACCGCGGTGGAGCAACTCGGCGGGCTCGACGTCCTCGTGAACAACGCGGCGTACCAGATGACGCACGAGACGATCGAGGAGATCAGCGACGCGGAGTGGGACCACACCCTCGCGACCAACCTCAGCGCCTCCTTCCACCTCGTCAAGGCCGCGCTGCCGCACCTCGGCCCCGGCTCGGCGATCATCGGGTCGAGCTCGGTGAACTCGGACAACCCGAAGCCCGACCTCGCGCCGTACGACGTCACGAAGGCGGGCGTCGCGAACCTCTCGGCAGCGCTGGCGCAGCTGCTCGGCCCGCGTGGCATCCGCGTCAACAGCGTCGCGCCCGGGCCGATCTGGACGCCGCTGATCCCCTCGACCATGCCTCCGGAGGAGGTCGAGCAGTTCGGGAAGCAGACCCCGCTCGGCCGTCCCGGACAGCCCGCCGAGCTCGCCCCGGTGTACGTGCTGCTCGCGAGCGACGACGGCAGCTACGTCTCCGGTGCGCGCGTCGCCGTCACCGGCGGTACCCCGATCCTCTGAAGCGCACCACCGAACGAAGACAGGAGCACGATCTGTACTTCCACAAGCAGGAACTCCAGTTCAAGTCCACGCCCGACAAGCCCGACGCCGTCTACGCGCGCAAGCTGCAGGAGGTGCTCGGCGGTCAGTACGGCGAGATCACCGTCGCCCTGCAGTACCAGTTCCAGGCGTGGAACATGCACATGCCCGGCAAGTACCGCGACCTGGTGTTCGGCATCGGCGCCGAGGAGATGGGCCACGTCGAGATGCTCGCGACGATGATCGCGCAGCTGCTCGAGAAGAGCCCGCTCGGCATCACCGAGGACGCCGTGCAGGACGACCCGACCGTCGCGGCGATCGTCGGTGGCACGGACGTCCAGCAGGGCATCGTCGCCGGAGCCGGCGCACGTCCGGTCGACAGCAACGGCAACCCCTGGCAGGGGTCGTTCATCACCGCGAGCGGCAACCTGCTCGCCGACTTCACGGCGAACGCGAACGCCGAGATGCAGGGCCGCGTGCAGGTCGCGCGGCTCTACCACCAGACCGACGACGCCGGGGTCCGGGACCTCCTGTCGTTCCTGCTCGCGCGCGACACCATGCACCAGAACATGTGGGCGACGGCCGCCGCGGAGCTCCGCGAGAAGGGCATCGAGGACTTCCCTGTGCCGAGCAACTTCCCGCAGGCGAAGGAGAACCAGGAGGTCAACTACCAGTACCTCAACTTCTCCGACGGCAAGGAGGCGGCGAACGGCCCGTGGGCGAGCGGCCCCTCGTTCGACGGCAAGGGCGAGTACACGTACCACGACGGTCCGACGACCTCGTCGCCGATGCCGCCGCCCACGCACCCGGACGTCCGGTTCTACGGCACGACCGAGCTCCCGAACGTCGTCGAGAAGACGGCCGGCACGGTGCAGGACAAGCTCAACAAGGAGTAGTCGCGGAACGGGACGCGCGCGTTCCGACGTGGCACCCGTCGATCGACCGGTGCGATGTCGGAACGCGCGCGTTTCGTTGACTGATGGGGCGGACGGACGGGAGGCGCGTTGCCGCTGAGCGGGGCGCGCCCGTCCGTCATGCGGTCACCGCGCGGTCGTCGCGATCGTCCCGGTCTCGCCCGCCGGTTCCGGCGGCGGGGCGAAGACGCCGTCGTAGAGCCGGACGACGCTCCACCCGGCCGTGAGCGCCGCCGTCCCGAGGACGGCGGCCACCCACGGCACGAACCCGGAGAACGCGCTCGGTGCGACCACCCACGCGAGGAACGCGCCGACCGTGCTGCCGGTCGCCCCGAGCACGAGGGCGACCCGCCTGTCCAGACTCGTCGCGGTGAGCGCGGCGGTCACGGCCCCGATCGCGAGCAGCGCGTTCAGGAGTGCTGCCATCGCGCCTCCGACCTACTCGGAGGCCCCGCCGCCGACGGCGAGCTGCTGGGACCCGCTGCCCACCGCGACCTCGATCTTGCGCGGCTTCGCCGACTCCTTGACCGGGATCGTGATGCTCAGCACACCGTTGTCGTAGGTCGCGGTGATGCGTCCGGCGTCGAGGTGGTCGCCGAGGGTCAGCTGGCGGACGAACGTGCCGGGCTGCCGCTCGCGCGTGATCCACTGCGAGCCGTCCGGGGCGCCGAGGGTGCGCTCGGCGCGGATCGTGAGGACCGAGCCGTCCACGTCGACGTCGACGCTGCCCGGGTCGATGCCCGGCAGGTCGACGTCGAGGACGTAGTGGTCCCCGGTGCGGTACAGGTCCATCGGCATCGAACGCGGTCCGCCGGCGCTCCCGAGCAGGGATCCGGCGAGGCGGTCGAGCTCGCGGAACGGGTCGAAGTTCATCGTCATCGTCGTCAACTCCTTCACGTGATCCTCGTTGAGTCCCCTCGACTCAACTGCCATCCGTTCTAGCACTCGAACCCAGAGAGTGCCAACAGTGCGCTCCGAGGACGCTGAGGGTCAGGCGAGGAGCGGCTCGAGGCGGTCGGCTCCACGCTGCAGGAGCGGCAGGAGGTCGCCGGGGGAGTCGATCCGGGGCGCCGCGGCGGACAGCGTGAGTCCGGCGACCAGCAGACCGTGCTCGTCGAGGACCGGGACCGCGAGGCACCCGAAGCCGGACCGGAACGCGCCGACCTGCCGGACGACCTCGGTGCCGCCGTGCGCGTGCAGTCGCCCCATCGCGCTCGCCCCGGGGTCTGCGCGGAGCCCCCGCTCGTCGAGGAGCGGGAAGTCGGGGTCCACGTCGACGTCGGCCAGCCCGGAGGCGTCGTACCGGGCGAGGTGCACGCCGGCGCGGACGCTCGACCGGACCTCGGCGAGGACGGACCGCACCGCGCGTGACAGCGGCGGGAGGGACGGCGCTGCCCCGAGCCCGGCCAGCTCGGCGACCTTGTGCCCGAGGGCGAAGCCCCGCAGGTCGGACAGGCGGACCAGGTACTCGTCCTCGACGAGGAGCGTGATGAGCCGGTAGGTCGTCGCCCGTGGCATGCCGAGTGCCTCGGACACCTGCTGCGCGGTGGTCCCCGGCCCCGATGCGGCGACGGCCTCGAGCACGGCGAAGGCGTTCTGGATCGCCTTCGGCTGGCGTGCGCGCAGGCCGGGGTCGCTCACGGCCGGTCGCCTCGGCCGGTCCGGTCGGGGTCGTCGGGGCGCAGCCGGGAGGCACCCAGGAGGTCCGTCTCGACGGGCACGTCCCACACGGCCCGGCTCCTCGCGCGCCGCCACGGACGCCGTCGGGTCACGACCGCGAAGGCGAGCAGGACGACGGCGACCACCCCGACGACCAGCGCGACGGCGGGCCACCGGTCGCTCGTCGCCTCGACCCCGGCGTAGACCACGAGGACTCCCGTCAGGAGCGCCGCCGTCACGACCGCGACGGTCGCGACCCGGGCGGTCAGCTCGCCGATCCGACGGAGGAACACCGGCGCGGCGACGCAGGTGAGCGCGTAGGCGACGAGGTACCCGAGTGCGGCGACGGCGAGTTCGGTCTCCATGAGCGTCCACGTCGCGACGCCCGCGGTCAGTCCTGCGACCGGGACCGCGGTCAGGACGACGCTCGCCACGATCCCCGCGACGAACGGCGTCCGGAAGCGCGGGGACGTCCGACCGAACGCACGGGGGAGCACGCCCTCGCGGCCCATCGCGAAGAGCACCCGGACGAGCGCGGTCGTCGAAGCGATCGCGCACGCCGCGAACGAGGCCGCGATCGCGAGGTCGAGCACGCACCCGACCCAGCCCACACCCGAGGCGACGGCGAGCTCGTTCACCGGCGAGGCGCTCGTCGCGAGTTCTGCTCCCACCGCCGCGAAACCGGACTGCTGGGCCACGGCGCTGCCGAGGTAGAGGACGCCGGCGAGCAGGACGGTCCACGAGATCGCGCGCGGGATCGTGGCGAACGGGCGGCGGGCCTCGACGCCGAGCACCGACGCGCTCTCGAAGCCGACGAACGCGGTGACGGCGAGTGCGGTCCCGACGGAGAACGGCGCCGGCATGACGGGGCCGAGTGCGACCGCCCCGAGGTCCGGCGGTCCGCTGCGGGCCAGCAGGGCGATGACGAGCACCGCGATCACCGCCACCGAGACGGTCTCGACGAGCAGCGTCAGACGGGTCGACAGCCGGACGCCGACGGCCGTCACGGCGAACACGACGGCCCCCGTGACGAGGACCACGAGCACGGTGACGAGCACACCGCCGTCCCCGAGCGGGACGAATCGCGACAGCAGGTACTCGAGGTAGTAGCCGGTCCCCGTCAGCGAGAACACCGCGATGCACCCCGAGCCGAGGAGCAGCGCTGCACCGCACACCACGCCCGCGACCGGTCCGAGGCCGAGGGACACGTACGTGTAGAGGGATCCAGGGCCCGCGACGCGGCGGACGAACTCGTTCACGGTGCGTCCGACCAGGAACGAGAGCGCCATCGCCGCCAGCAGCGACCACGTCGCACCGCTGCCGGCGACGGACGCGACGAGCACCGGGATCGTGGTCGCGGCGGCGGACGGGGCCACCGCGGAGACCGACTGCGAGAGCACGTCGACCGGCCCGACACTGCGTCGCGAGAGTCCGTCGACGGGCGAACCCGCACCGACGCCCGGCACCCGGGGCGGGTGGGCTATCGCACGGTCGAGGGCGGTCACCCGGCCACGGTAGGGCCCGCGCGTTGCCCCGGTGTGGCGGCCGTGTTTCGGGCAGGTACCGGCGGAACGGGACGCCGGCGACGGAGGTGTCCCGTTCGGGTGCGACCGGGTTTCACCTCGGCGGTACGTGGCCGCAACGGCGGCGCGGGACCGTGGTGCCGACCCCCGAAGCCACCCGAACCGGAAGGCCACGATGTCCAGCATCACGAAGGACCCCGCGTCACTCGGAGCGCTCCCCGCCCCGCACGGCCGGACCATGCACGGCTCCCTCGGCGTCACCGCGATCGTCTTCATGGTCGTCGCGGCCGCCGCACCGCTCACGGTCGTCGGCGGCGCAGCCCCGCTCGGCATGCTGCTCGGCAACGGCGTCGGGTTCCCGGCGCTCTACGCCGTCTCGGCCGTGGTGCTCCTGCTGTTCTCCGTCGGGCTCGCCGCGATGACCCGTCACCTGCCGCGGCCCGGCGCCTTCTTCACGTTCGTCGGGCACGGACTCGGACGTCCGGCCGGCGCGGGGGCCGCGACGCTCGCCCTCCTGACGTACACGACGATCCAGGTGGCCGTGCACGCGTACATGGGGTACCTGCTCGGCGTCACCGTCGCGGGCCTCGGCGGGCCGGACGTGCCCTGGTACGTCTGGTCGCTCGCCGTGGTCGTGCTCGTCGGCGTCCTCGGGTACCGGCACATCGACCTGTCGAGCAAGGTCCTCGGGGTCCTGCTCGTCGCCGAGGTCGGCATCGTGCTCGTCCTCGTCGCCGCCGTGGTGTTCCGGGGCGGCGCCGACGGGCTGTCGCTCGCGCCGTTCGCGCCGTCGCAGGTGGTGTCCGGCTCGCCCGGTGTCGGACTGATGTTCGCGATCGCGGCGTTCATCGGCTTCGAGGCCACCGCGATCTTCCGCGACGAGGCGAAGGACCCCGACCGCACGATCCCCCGCGCGACCTACGCGGCCGTGATCGGCATCGGGGTCTTCTACACCCTCGCGTCGTGGGCCCTCGTGATGGCCTGGGGGCCGGACGGGGTGCTGGCCGAGGCGGCGGAGGACCCGGGGTCGCTCATCCTCACCACGGCGGCCCGGTACATCGGCGGAGTCGGCGAAGCGGTCCTCAACGTCCTGCTGCTGACGAGCATGTTCGCCTGCGTCCTCTCGTTCCACAACGTCATCACCCGCTACCAGCACGCGATGGCGAACGCCGCACTGCTCCCCGGTCGCCTCGGCCTCGTGCACCGACGACACGCCTCCCCGCACACCTCGAGCGTCGTCCAGACCGTCACCGCCGTCGTGTTCACCGCGCTGTTCGCCGTCCTCGGCCTCGACCCCGTCCTGCAGGTCTTCAGCTGGTTCTCCGGCGTCGCCACGCTCGGCATCGCCGTGCTCATGGCGGCCACGAGCCTCGCAGTCGTCGTCTACTTCCGCCGCAACCGAGCCGACCTCCGCGTCTGGAACACCGTCGTCGCGCCCCTGCTCGGCTTCGCGGGGCTGGTCGCGTCGGCCGTCCTGATCTGGGCGAACTTCCCGACCCTCGTCGGCGACGTGGACGCAGCCGGGCACAGCGTCTTCGGCGTCGTGAGCACCGTGCTCACCGGCCTCGTGGTGGTCGTCCCCGCCGTCGGGACCGTCCAGGCCCTGGTGCTGCGTCGGCGACGACGCGACCGCTACGAGCTGATGCTCGACCGCCTCGAAGCGGAGCAGTGAGCGGCACCGACCGGCGGCGTCCCGCCAGCAGGACCGACCGACAGCACCGACCACCCGGTCGGCGTGAGCCGACCCACCGACCCACACCGTGCCTCCCGACCGAACGCAAGGAACCACGCGCATGACCATCACCGAACCGACCGTCCCCGCCACCTCGACCACCCACCCGCTGGCGAGCCTCACCGCCCCGGAGATCACCCGGATCCGCGACGTCGTGACGGCGCAGCCGGACTGGACCGACACCACCCGGTTCGCCTACGTCGGTCTCGCGGAGCCGCACAAGCGCGACGTCCTGGCATGGCAGGCCGGGACCGGCGCAGTCCCGGAACGGTGCGCCCGCGTGATGCTGCTCGACATGGCGACGGGCCGCTCGACCGACAACGTCGTGTCGATCGACGGCGGCACGGTCCTGCGCACCGACGTCCTGGACGGCTCGCGCGGTCAGCTCCCGGTGCTCATCGAGGAGTTCGACGCCGTCGGCGAGATCGCGGCGGCCGACGAGCGGTGGGTGGCCGCCCTCGCGGCACGCGGGCTCACCGTCGAGGAGGTCAAGTGCGTCCCGCTGTCGGCCGGGTACTACGACCTCCCCGAGGAGGAGGGCCGACGCATCCTCCGCGTGCTCGCCTTCCGGCAGGACCACCCCGCCGACCACGTCTGGGCACACCCCGTCGACGGGCTCTCGGTGTACGTCGACGCGGCGAACCGCACCGTCACCCGGATCGTCGACGCCGCCGGCATGCCCGTCCCCGCGACCTCGGGCAACTTCGACGACCCGGAGCTCCAGGGCGAGCCGCTCGACCTCAAGCCGATCGTCATCACCCAGCCCGAGGGACCGTCCTTCACGGTCGACGGTGAGTTCGTCGAGTGGGCGAACTGGCGGTTCCAGGTCGGGTTCGACCCGCGCGAGGGGCTGGTGCTCCGCCAGCTCTCCTGGCAGGACGGCGACCGGCTGCGCCCGATCGTGTACCGCGCGTCGATCGACGAGATGCTCGTGCCCTACGGGGACCCCTCGCCCGTGCGGTTCTGGCAGAACTACTTCGACACCGGCGAGTACCTCTTCGGCCGCTTCACGAACTCCCTCGAGCTCGGCTGTGACTGCGTCGGCGAGATCCGCTACTTCGACGCCGTCCTCGCCGACGAGCTCGGCAACCCGCAGACCATCACGAACGGGATCTGCATGCACGAGGAGGACTTCGGCACGCTCTGGAAGCACGAGGACATCTACACCGGCTCGCACGAGGTCCGCCGGTCCCGCCGCCTCGTGATCTCGTTCTTCACGACCGTCGGTAACTACGACTACGGCTTCTACTGGTACCTCTACCTCGACGGCACGATCGAGTGCGAGGCGAAGCTCACCGGCGTCCTGTTCACCTCGTCCTACCCCGGCCGGGACGCCGACGGATCGGACTACGGGTTCGCGTCCGAGGTCGCCCCCGGGCTGGGTGCGCCGTACCACCAGCACCTGTTCTCCGCGCGGCTCGACATGACCGTGGACGGTCTCACCAACGCCGTGGACGAGATCGACGCGGTCCGGATGCCGGTCGGACCCGGCAACGAGCACGGGAACGCGTTCACGAAGCGGGCGACACGCATCGCCTCGGAGTCGACGTCGGGGCGGCTCGCGGACGCGTCCCGTGGCCGGACCTGGTTCATCTCGAACACCGAGGAGCGCAACCACCTCGGCCGGCCGACCGGCTACGTGCTGTACCCGCAGGACGCCCCGGTGCTGCTCGCCGACGACTCGTCCTCGGTCGCGTCGCGCGCCGAGTTCGCCCGCAAGCACCTCTACGTCACGCAGTACGACCCCGCCGAGCAGTACGCGGCGGGTGACTTCGTGCACCAGAACCCGGGCGGGGACGGCGTCGCGCGGTACGTGCAGGCCGACCGGTCGCTCGACGGTGAGGACATCGTGCTCTGGCACACCTTCGGTCCGACGCACTTCCCCCGCCCGGAGGACTGGCCCGTGATGCCCGTCGACTACGCGAAGTTCACCCTGAAGCCGTACGGGTTCTTCCCGCGCAACCCCGCCCTGAACGTGCCGGCCGCGGTGGCGGCCGCCACGGAGGCGCACTGCGCGCACCACACCGGGCACTGAGGTGACGGACGTCCTCGGGCTGGTCGCCGTCCTGCCGGCGTCCGCCGGAGCGTGCTGCACGGTCGGGGCGTGGCGCCCCGGCCGTGCGGTCGACGTCGTCGCGGCGATCACGATGGTCGCCGCGATGGCAGACGGCCTCCTGACGCCCCGCGTCCTCCCCGGAGCCGCCTGGTTCCTGGTCCTGGTCGTCCTGGCGGTGGCGCTCGCCGCGGTCGACCGGTCGCAGCGGAACGGCGCGCGTGCGGACCGGTCCGCGCGGCTGCACGCGGCGCTCGGGTTGCTGGTGATGGGCGCGATGGGCGTCGGGATGTCGCACGACGGTTCGATGCCCGGCATGCACGACCACGGCGGACCGGTCGCCGCGACGTGGGCGGTCGTGCTCGCCGGGCTGACCGCCGGGTACCTCGTCCTGACGGTCGCGGAGGTCCGCGGCTGCCTCCGGGAACGGGAACGGGCGCAGGAGCGAGGCCGGCGCCGGGCGGGCATGCTCCCGCTGCTCGAGACCGTGACGATGGGGACGGCGGTCGTGGTCATGGCCGTCGGCATGCTGTCCTGACGGCACCGTCCGAACGGTTCAGTGCGCGAATCGTCCAGGATGGAAACTGTTCGTTGCGCAAACCGTTCACCTCGTGAAAGAGTCTGGATCGTCCACGACGGACACCTCGACCACAGCAGGAAGGCGGGATCAGACATGCGCAGCACGTACACGGGGATGCCGCGACTCGCAGCCAGCGGACGGAGCCACCCCCGGGTCGGCCTGACCGACCAGGCCGTGATCGACGCCTTCGTCCAGCGTCGGATCGAGGATCCGTCGCTGCTCGCGAAGCAGACCGAACCGTCCTACGCCGACTTCTTCTCGGCACCCCTCGTCTGACCAGGAGCGCATGACCGCATGCCGTTGACCGTCGTCCGCCGCGAGCACGCCCACCTCTACGCCCGCCAGCCCCGCTCGGCCGCCGCCAAGACCGCGGTCGACGCACTGCTCCGTCTGCAGCACGCCGAGGAGCAGCAGATCGAGGCCGCACGTGTCGAGACCGGGCTGACGAAGAACGAGTCGCTCGCGCTCCGGTACCTGCTCCAGGCGCACCGCGACGACCGGCCGATGAGACCGAAGGACCTCGCGGTGATGCTGTCGGTGTCCAACGCGTCCGTCACCAAGCTCGTCGACGGGCTCGTCGCGTCGGGCGACCTCGTACGGGCCGCGCACCCGACGGACCGTCGACAGCAGGTCCTCGAGCCGACCGACCAGGCGGCGGCGAAGATCGGTGTCTCCTACGCCTCGTTCCACGAGGCCGTGGTGGGCGTGCTGGACGGGCTGTCGGACGACGACAACGAGGTGCTCACGCGGACGCTCTCGGCGATCGTGGACGCGCTCGCGGAGGGATCGCCCGTGCCGGTCGACGAGTACACGGTCCCCGCCGACGCAGACTGAATGACCATGCCGTGGTGCGGCGCGCGATCGTGCGCCGGCCCGTGCCCACGACCGGTCGCGCGGAAAACCTTCCAGCGGTAAGTTGGCGGGGTGACCTCCCCGGCCGACGACGACGCGGTCCCGCGACGACGCGGGTACCGCAAGGGCGCCGAGCGCCGGGCGCAGATCCTCGACGAGATGATCCGCATGGTCGCGGCGCAGGGCGTCGACGCGTCGTCGCTCCGGTCGGTCGCCGACGCGCTCGGCATCACCCACGCAGCGCTCCGGCACTACTTCCCGAGCCGCGACGAACTGCTGCTCGCGGTCTACCACGAGCACGAGGTCCGGTCGCAGGCCGATCCGGAGCGCGTCAAGTCGGCGATCGGCGACATGCGGGACAGTGCCGTGCGGAACCGAGCGGTCCCCGGCCTCGTGCAGCTCTACACGACGCTGTCGGCCGACGCGGTGCAGGAGGGGCACCCGGCGACCCGGGAGTTCATGCGCGAGCGCTTCGCCGCACTGCGCGCCGAGCTCGCCGAGTGGATCCGGGCCGACCAGGCCGCCGGGCGCATCCGCGACGACCTCGACCCGGTGGACCTGGCGAGCCTCGGCATCGCGGCGTCGGACGGCCTGCAGGTGCAGTGGCTGCTCGACCCGGACGCCGTCGACGGGGAGCGCGTGCTCCGCATGCTCGAGCGGCTCCTGCCCCCGGCGCCCTGACGCGACCGCGGCTCAGCGGGGCGCGGTGACCCTCGTCGTCATCGTGACGAGCCGCGCGCCGGGGACGTCCTCGACGCTGATCGTGACCGCGGGGTCGACGAGGTCGGCGAGGGACTCGGCGTGCGTGCCGCCGCAGGGGATCGCCGCGGTGCCCTCGGGCAGCGCGCACGTCCACTGCCGCCGTGCGGAGAGGCCGGTACCCTCGGCGTCGACGTGGATCGAGCCCCCGGCGGCGGTCCAGGCGCGGAGCTGCTCCGTCACCCGGGCAGCGATCGCGTCGGGGTCGTCGAACGCGCTCGGGTCGAAGCCCTTCTTCCGGAGCGACTTGCCGATCCGGTAGACGTCCTCGGACCGGTACTCGTGGATCGAGGACCGGGTGACGGCCAGCGCGTCGAAGGCCGGACGGCCGAGGGCGTCCTCCGGCACGGCCTTCGACCAGTGGTCCGCGAGCGCGGCGTCGAGGGCGAGGGCGGCGAGGTGGCAGGCACTGTGCGCGACGCTCAGCGCCGCGCGGTACGCCGCGTCGACGGTGACCGTGACGGTCTCGCCGACCCGTGGTGGGGTCCCTGCGACCACGTGCGCGACACCGAACACCCACCCTGGCGTGCCGGTCCGCACGGGCAGGGCGTCCCCGAGGAGCACGCTCCCGTCGTGGAAGCCGGCGACCCGTACCTCCGCCACGTCGTACGCGTCGTCGGGCCCCCGCAGGGCCACCCGGTCGGCTGGCTGGTCCGGCCAGGCGGTGTCGACCGGGTGCGCCGCGGTGCGGTCGAGGAACACGGCCCACCGGTCGTCGCCCGCGGGCTCGACCTGCAGGACCGTCCCCTCGCTCGTCAGGGCGCCCGCGGGGTAGGAGACCTCGGTGTCGGTCGTCGGTGCTGCCATGGTCGCGCCCTCCTGCTCGTCCGCCGGTCGACGGCGTCCACCCATCTTGGCGCGGACGCCGAACGACCCGTCGGAGGCGGGCCGACCGCGCGGGTCTCGTGGACCGGGGCGGGATCAGCCGTTCGCCAGCGCGTCGTCTCGGGTCCGGACCAGCAGCTCACGGAGCACCGACCGATCGACCGCCTCGAGTCGGGTCAGGTAGAGGCAGGCGGTGCTCGCCCGGTGCGCTCCGAGCTGCTCGAGCAGGTCCGGCCACCGTTCCGCGAACCCCGAGGCGAGGTAGACCGTGTGGTGCTTCGGACCCGGGGCGAACGCGAGCAGGGGCACGGTGCCCGAACGGCCGGAGTCGTGCCGGTACTCGACCGCACCGAACCCGAGGATGCGACCCGCCCACACCACCGGCTCCGCCCCGCTCAGGTCGCGGTGGAGCGTCACCAGATCGTCGACCTCGGCGCGACGGGCACCGGTGGCCCGGCCGAGCACCTCGGCGAGGGGCGTCGGCGTCGGTGTCATCGCAGGGGTCTTCGCCACGGGGCGACGCTACCCCAGCCGGACGGGCGCGGTGTCCCGGATCGACCCGCGCGGCGCGACCGGTGCCCGCGGGGCGGGCGCGACCCGTGCCTCCCGGCCGACGACGCTGGACGGCGGACACGAAGGGGGCCGGTCCCTGACGGAACCGGCCCCTCCTCGTGCGGTGCGACTAGGCGTTGACGCCCTCGGCGAGGACCGCGGCTGCCGGGTCGAAGTCCTCGGGCAACGGCTCCGGCTTCGCGATGCGCGAGGCGATCTCGACGGCCTGGCCGGACTCGGCCGCGTCGCGGATGCCGAGCATGACGTCGAGCGCGTGCGACGCGACAGCACCGGAGGCCCGCTCGGGGCGGCCCTCGGCGATCGCGCGGGCCATCTCGACGACGCCCGTGCCACGACCCCAGGTGGAACCCTTGTGCGCCAGCGTCGTCGGCTCGTCCTTGCCGAGCGTCCACAGCGTGCTGTCACCGTCGAAGACGTTCGGGTCCGGCAGCACGATCGTGCCCTCGGAGCCGTTGATCTCGACGAAGCCGTTGCGCGGCAGGGCGTGCTGGAACGACAGCGTCGTCTGCGCGGACTGCCCGTCGGCGAACGAGATGAGCGCGGCGTGGTGCGTGGGCACCTCGACCGGGAACTCGGTGCCGGCACGGGGACCCGAACCGATCACGCGGGTCTCGCGCGACTTCGACGACACGGCCTGCACGCGCGAGGCGGAGCCGAACGCGTGGAGCAGCGTCGTGACGTAGTACGGGCCGATGTCGAACAGCGGACCGGCGCCCTGCGCGTACAGGAACTCGGGGTCCGGGTGCCACTGGTCCGGGCCGGGCACGTGGAACATCGTCGTCGCGGTGAGCGGCGTGCCGATGTCCCCGCGGGCGATGGCGCGGATCGCGGTCTGGATGCCCGCACCGAGCACGGTGTCCGGCGCCGTGGCGTAGCGGACCCCGGCAGCCTCGGCCGCGGCGAGGAGCGCCTGCGCGTCCTCGGCCGTGGTGGCGACCGGCTTCTCGCTCCAGGTGTGCTTGCCGGCGGCGATGATCTGCTGGCCGACCTTGGCGTGCTCGGCCGGGATCGTGATGTTCACCACGATCGAGATGTCGTCGCGGGCGAGGAGCTCCTCGACCGAGCCGTACGACGGGACGCCGTACTTCTCGGCCTGGGACTTCGCGCGCTCCTGGATGAGGTCGGCGACGAACAGGACCTCGACGTCGGCGAACTGCGTCAGGTTCGTCAGGTACTGGTCGGAGATGTTGCCGGCACCGATGATGCCGACGCCGACGCGGGTCACGCGGCGCTCCCGGCGGTGTCGTTCTCGCGCAGCCACTGCAGCGACTCGGTGATGCCCTCGAAGACGTCACCGGCGTAGGCGTCGAACTCGACGACGCGGATGGCCTGCGGAGCGGCGGCGAGGATGCCTGCGACGTCGACGTCGCCCTGACCGGCGGGCTTCTGGTTCTCGAACGCGCGCTGGAGCGCCTCCGGGACGATGAGGGCGCTCTCGGCGGAGGGGAGGGCGGTGAGGATGTCACCGTCGACCTTGCCGTCCTTCACGTGGATCGCGACGACGCGGTCACCGAGGGAGCGGAGCACGGCGGGGGCGTCCGCGCCGCCGACGGTCGCCCAGAAGGTGTCGACCTCGAGCACGGTCTCCGGTGCGAGCTGCTCGACGAACAGGTCGTAGACGGTGCGCCCGTCGACCTTGTTCGTGAACTCCCACTGGTGGTTGTGGTACCCGAACTGCAGGCCGTGCCCGGCGGCCTCGGCGGTCAGCTCGTTGACCCGGTCCGCGATCTTCTTGACGTCGTCGGCGGTCTGCCAGCGGTCGGTCGGGATGAACGGGTCGATGACGGTCTGGATGCCGAGGCGCTTCGCGGCGTCCCAGATCGGGGCGGTGTCCTCGGCGTCGATCACCGCGACGTGGCCCGAGGGCGCCGAGAGGCCGTTGGCCTGCAGTGCCCGCTCGAGGTCGTCGACGCGCTCGACGAAGGCGTACGGCTCGACGTTCTCGTAGCCGATCTCGCGGACCCGGGCGATGGCCTTGTCGAGGTCTTCGGCGATGGCGTCGCGCAGCGAGTAGAGCTGCACAGAGGTGGTGGGCATTGCAGAGGCTCCTTCGGTCCTGACTGGTGTCGCGGCACTGGTCGCCGTGACGGTGTCGTCGCGGCCCTGGTCGTCGCAGCCCGCAGAGGAGCGATGCTCCACGGCGAGATCGAGGACGACGCTACCGGAAAAACCACCCGGTGGGTAGTTTTCGACGCCGTGTCGCGGGCGTCGGCGCTAGCGTGGAGGGCGTGACCGATCTGCGCGCGTTCGAGACCCCGGTCGGCACCGTCCAGGCCCGCGTCGACGGGGACGTCGTCCGGGCGCAGGGGATCCCCTACGCCGTCGCCGAGCGCTTCGGCCGGCCCCGACCCGCACCCGCGTTCGGTACACCGTTCGCCGCCGTCACCCCCGCCCCGGTCGCGCCGCAGCCGCCAGCAGCGTTCGTGGACGAGTTGCTGCCCCCGATGCAGCACCTCGCCGTCGCCGAGGACTGCCAGCGCCTGACCATCACCCTCCCCGCCGACGTGCGTCCGGACGAGCAGCTCCCCGTCATGGTCTGGGTCCACGGCGGCTCGTACGTCATCGGCGGCGGCGACCTGCCCATCCACGATGCGCACGACCTCGTGGTCGAGCAGCGGGTCGTCGTCGTGTCGGTGACCTACCGCCTCGGCGTGCTCGGGTTCCTCGGCGACGGGAAGCGCGTGCCCGCGAACCTCGGACTGCTCGACCTCGTCGAGGCGCTGCGGTGGGTGCACGGGAACATCCGGTCCTTCGGGGGCGACCCGGACGCCGTGACGCTGTTCGGGCAGTCGGCCGGTGGCGACGCGATCGCGCACCTCATGATCAGCGACGGCACCGAGGGGCTGTTCCGTCGCGCGATCATCCAGAGCGCCCCGCTCGGCATCTCCCGACGGCGAGCGCGGATGTCACGCGCGGTGCTCCGGGCCGTCGGTGTCGTGGGCGCGACCACACCGCTCGACGACGTCCTCGAGCGGCAGCTGGCCGGCACCCGGGCGGGCGCACCGTTCGGCCTCCGCGGCGGCATGCCCTTCGGCACGCAGTACGGGCACGATCCGCTGCCGACCGAGCGCCGGGCGGCCGACGCCTGGCGCGCGGTGGCGCCGAGGATCGACGTGCTCATCGGCTCCGCGGTCGACGAGGCGGCGATGTTCGTCCGGGCCGTCCCCGCGCTCGCAGCCGTGACCCGGATCCGCCCACTGCGCTCCCTCGTGCGATGGTGGCTCGTCCGGCCCCTGTCCGAGGTCATCTACGGACGGGACGTCCGGCGCTTCCGCGACCGGCACCGAGCAGCCGGCGGGCGGGCGACCTCGTACCGCCTGCTCCGGGGCACCACGGCCCGCCCCACCGGCGCGGTGCACATGAGCGACCTGCCGATGCTGCTCGGGGGGCGTGCGGCGTGGGCCGGGTCGGCGTTCGTGCCCGAGCGGGACTGGGCGGCGGTCGATGAGCGTGGTCGCCGGATCCGGAAGGTGTGGGCCGACTTCGCGCGGACCGGACGGGTCGAGGAGCCGGACGACGGGACGATCGCGTTCGACCGCGGCTGACGAGCACGAGCTGACGAGCTGACGCGCTGACGGGCGGGCGGGACCGGCTGGCGGGTGGTTGGCTGACCGGCGGGGCACCCCGGCGCCCCGGACTGACCCCCTGAACTGGGCGATGCTCCGCACCCGCCGGTCGGGACAGGATCGACGGCATGCCCGATTCCGACGCCGACCTCCGGTCCCGTGTGGTCACCGGTGCCGTCGAGGCCTACCGGTCCGGTGACTTCCACAGCGTGGGTCACGCCGAGATCGCCGGCGCGGCCGGCCTCACGGAGGACGACGTGCGCCGCGCCTACCCGATCTGGGACCTCCTGATCGTGGCCGTCATGGACCGTTGGAACAACGGGAGCCGCCGGGCGCTGTGGAGCATCGCCGAGCGGGACGGCGTGGTCGCCTACCTCCGTGCCCGGTTGCAGGCCGGGCTCGACGAGCCGTCGCTCGTCCGGCTGCGGATCGCCCTCCTCAGCGCCGCGTCCACGCCGGGTCACCCGGCCGAGGGCTGGTTCCGCGCCCAGTACGCCCACTCGTTCGAGGACATCACGCTCGGACTGACCCGCGACGTCGTCGCCGGGCGCGAGTCGCGGGGCGCGTCCCCACGGCACGCCGCCGAGCAGCTCGTCGCGCTGTACGAGGGCCTGCAGCTGCAGGCCATGCTCCGCGACGACACCGAGGTGCTGGGTGCGTTCGACCGAGCGGTCGCTCGGCTCCGGGTCGGGTGGAGCACGGTCGCGACGGCGTGAGCACCGTCACACCGCGGTGAGCGGCGGCGTGCGGTCGTCCCGCCGCATCAGCCGGGAGGCACGGCGCGGCTGAACGAGTCGCACTCGCCTTCCTGGCATGGTCGGGTCATGGAGTACACGGACTACGACACCCGGCTCGCGGCGTACGCCGTGATCACCGAGGGCGACCGGGTGCTCCTCGCGAAGCTCCGGTTCCCCGAGGCCGGGACGTGGACGCTGCCGGGCGGGGGAGTCGAGTTCGACGAGACCGTGGAGCAGGCCGTCGTGCGCGAGGTGCAGGAGGAGACCGGGCTGGACGCCACGGTCGGGCCGCTGCTCGGCATCCGGCACCACGTGGTCCCGGGGGAGCGGCGCATGCACGCCGGAGCGAAGGGCCGCCCGATGAAGGCCGTGCAGGTGGTGTTCCGCGCCACCGTCACCGGTGGGGTGCTCCGCGACGAGCTCGACGGATCCACCGATGAGGCCCGGTGGATCCCGATCGCCGAGCTGCCCCACCACCGACACGGGCTCCTCGTCCCGATCGCCCTCGCGTGGGCGGGTGCGCTCACACGCTGACGGCCTGAGCGGACCGGAGCTCCCAGTCGACCTCCGGCGCATCGACCCGCCACCCCAGCGCACGCAGGGCGTCGGCCGTCTCTGCGGGGAACTGGCGTGCCGTCGCAGCGGCCTCGTCCCGACGCCAGTCCCGCCGGTACTCGTGCACCGCGATCCGCCAGCCAGGTCGTGCGTCCACGCCGCACTCCTCGATGAGGAACTCGACGAAGTCGGCGAGCCCGGTCCGGAAGTGCGGCCCGCCGAGCGGGAGGTGCAGCGACGCGAGCCGGCCGGGACTGCGCGTCCCGCCGTCCGTGCCGTGCGTCCGCGCGAGCATCGCCCCGAACGCACTGCGCTCCGCGTGCACGTGGAAGTGCGAGGGCGGCGTCGACGTCAACGACTCGTGGTACTCGAACCGCACGAGTGGCTGGCGGTCGCCGACCAGGAACAGCGCCATATTCGATGCCCGGACCACCAGCGCATCGTCCGGGACGGACCACCGGTAACGCAGGTCGATGGTGGCGCTCCCGACGTGCTCCTGAGCGGCGAACAGCCGGATGGTGTGCGTCCCGTCGGCGTCCTGCGCCGTGACCAGGTCGATCCCCGCACGGCCGGTCTCGGCCGTCACGATCTGCGCTCCGTGGTCGGGCAGCGTTCGGTCGAGCAGAAGCTGCAGCCGCTCTCCAGCCTCGGCGAGCGGCAGCGACACGTCGCTCACCGGTCCTCCCCGAGCAGGAAGGCGATGCCCTCCAATTCGTTGTTCGCGAGGTATTCGTCCCAATCGAGTTCGCGCCACTCCAGGATCGGCGCGAACCCCCGTTCGTCGAGGCGGAACTGTTCCAGGATCGCCGCGCGCTTCGCGTGGAGTTCTTCGTCCGTGTACTTGATGACCTTCATGGCCGTGTCCTCTCACTCGTGTGGAGAGGACCGTACGGCCGTCAGTCCCGAGGGCCGCAATCCTCGGGATACGACATCCCGACTACTCCTCGAGGACGCTGAGCACGTTGCCCGACGGGTCGGTGAACCACGCGATCAGCGGACCGCCCTGCCGGTTCACGCCCCGCTCGTCCGTGACACCGTCGTAGTGCAGGAACACGACCCCGGCATCGGTGAGCTCGTCGACCGCCGCATCGATGTCGGGCACCGGGAAGTTCAGGACGGTGAAGGACGCCGGCTCGTGCGCGGGACCCTTCGGGTAGACCAGCACGTGGGTCCCGCCGACCTGCAGGGAGAGCATGCCGTACTCCTCCGTCACGGGGACGCCGAGCACCCCCTCGTAGAACGCCCTCGCCTCCGGGACGTCGCGCACCGAGAACCCGCTGAACGCCTTCGTCGCATCGACCATGCGGCCAGTGAACCACCGCGCCTGCGAGGATGACACCGTGCCGCAGCAGGAGATGTCCGTCGACGAGGCCGTCGAGCGAGCCGTGGAACTGGCACGGGGCGCGGACCGGGTGGTCCTCGGCATCGTCGGCGCTCCGGGCGCGGGGAAGTCCACGCTCGCCCGACGCATCGTGACCGCGGTCGACGAACGGCTCGGCGCGGGGACGGCCGTGCAGGTGCCGATGGACGGGTTCCACCTCGCGAACGCGGCGCTCGACGCCCTCGGCCGGCACGACCGCAAGGGAGCGGTCGACACCTTCGACGCCGCCGGGTACGTCGCGCTCGCCCGTCGACTGGCGACCGCGGACGAACCGGTCGTCTGGGCCCCGGACTTCGACCGCCGGATCGACGAACCCGTCGCGGGCAGCATCGCCGTCCCGCGTGCGACCCGACTCGTGGTGACCGAGGGGAACTACCTCCTCGACACCGAGGCGCCGTGGACCGCGCTGCCGGCGCTCCTCACCGAGACGTGGGCCTGCGTCGTCGACGACGCGGTCCGCGTCGACCGCCTGGTCGGTCGCCACATGCGGCACGGGCGCGACCACGACGCAGCGCGCGCGTGGGCGGTGGAGGTGGACGGTGTGAACGCCGCACGGGTCGCTGCCACGGTGAGCCGTGCCTCCAGGACGGTCCGGACGTGACCACCCGACCGACGCTGGCCGGCCAGCCCCGCACCACCCGACCGACGCGCGCCGGCCGGCCCCGCACCCCACGAGAGGACCGACCATGACCATCGCCGTCACCGGGGCCACCGGCAACATCGGCGGCGCCGTCGCCCGCGCGCTCGCCGCGGCCGACGTGCCCTTCCGCATGATCGTGCGGGACGCCTCCCGTGCGCCGCAGCTCCCCGGCACCGAGCTCGCGGTCGCCTCCTACGACGACGCCGGGGCCGCACGCGCCGCGCTCGAGGGCGTGGACCTGCTGCTCATGGTGTCCGGTGCCGAGGCCGAGGACCGCCTCGCGCAGCACCGCACCTTCGTCGGCGCCGCCGCGACGGCCGGGGTGCGCCACGTCGTCTACACCTCGTTCGTCGGTGCGGCCGCGGACGCGACGTTCACGCTCGGCCGCGACCACTGGGCGACGGAGCAGGCGATCCGGGCGACCTCGATGGCGCACACGTTCCTCCGCGACTCGTTCTACCTCGACTTCGTCGAGGACCTCGTCGGCGAGGACGGCGTGATCCGCGGGCCGGCGGCGGACGGCGCGATGGCCGCGGTCGCGCGCGCCGACGTCGCTCGTGTCGCGACGGCCGTGCTGCAGGCGCCGACGTCGCACCTCGACCGCACGTACGAACTGACGGGACCGGCCGCGATCACCCTCGCGCAGGCCGCGGCGACGGTGTCGGAGGTCCGCGGGCGCGGCGTGACGTACCACTCGGAGACCCTCGACGAGGCGTACGCCTCCCGCGCTCGGTGGGAACCGGCGCCGTGGCAGGCCGATGCCTGGGTGAGCACCTACACGGCGATCGCCGAGGGGGCGCTCGCACACGTCTCGGGCGACGTCGAGCGCGTCACCGGGCGCCGGCCGATGTCCCTGCGCGAGGTGCTCGAGCAGGCCTGACGAGCAGCTCGACCCGGCCGTGGCCGTCGGCCGGGTGCACGAGCACGCTGCCGACCGAGGGTCCCGACAGCCCGCAGCGCCACACCGACCACCGCAGTCCGGCGATGGCCCAGCGCCCGCGGGTGTGGTGCCTGCCCGGGAGGACGTCCCCGACGGTCCGGCACCCGCCGAGCAGCACCGCGCGGAGCACCGGGTCGCCGAGACGGGTGCCCTCCCGCACGACGACCACGCGGAGTCCGTGGTCGATCCGCTCCCGGATCTGGTGCGTCGTGAACACCGCGACGGTCCCGGAGAAGCCGCCGTCGGTCAGGACCGGCAGCCCCGTCGCCGAGATGACGCGGGAGGACAGCCGCCACGTGTCCGTGAGGAACAGCGGCACGCCGTGGCGGGGGCCGTCGATGCGCTCCGAGAGCGCGACGAGCCGGCGGAGCGCGACCGAGTAGGCGGTCGGCTCGCCGCCGCGCCAGTCCGGCGACGAGACACGGAAGCGCTCCGCCGCGTCGGCCGTGCGCCCCACCGACGCGTCGAGTCCACTGCCGTCGCGTGCCGCGTCGAGCGCCTGGAGCGAGAAGGCGGCCGGCCCCGCCACGAGGGCCAGTCCGGTGGCGGTCGCGATCACCGCACGGGAGGCACGGTGCAGCCCCGACGGTCCCCCCGCGACCTGCCGTGGCCGCCAGAGCAGTGCCACGACCGCCGCGACGACTCTCGCGTTCGCGACGACGTGCGCCGCGTGGGCGAGGACGGTCGGCTCACCGGCGCCGTGCGCGAGGAAGAGCCACCAAGCCTCCTGCCCGACGGCGAGGACGAGCGGCAGGGCGCGCAGCCATGCGGACCGGGAGCGCGCCAGGCCGACCGCCCCGCACCAGCCGACGGCGGCGAGGACCGCGAGCTGGACGCCGACCGCGGCGACGTAGGCGGTGTGCGGGATCCGGGCCACCGAGAGCACGGCGGCCGCGGTCGCGAGCCAGACCGTCACGACGACGAGCGTGACGGCACCGGCGCGGGTGTCGAGCGCGCCGCCGAGGACCAGCGCGGCCCGGTCGCGCCGTCGGATGCACACCACGACGGCTCCGACGAGGACGGCGAAGAGCGCTGCCGGCAGCAGCCACGACACCTGCGAGCCGAGGTGCGGCTCGAGCAGCTTCGTCAGCCCGCCCGGGTCACCGGACGGCGCCGGCGTGGCCGAGGGGTGCACGGCGACCGACCCCGGGAACGTCCCCGGTCGGAAGCGGTCGAGCCCGTTGTAGCCGAACACCATCGCCCACGGGTCGTCGTCCGTCGAGCCGTCCACGACGGGCCGTGCCCCGGCGGGCGTCGCGGCGAGCCAGACGATCCACACGAGCGAGGCCGCGACGGCGACGGTACCGAGCACCGCGGACCGCCCGAGCCGCATCCACACGCTCCACCGTCGTCCGTCGGGCCGGGCGTCCGCGAGCAGTGCGCCGGCCACCAGTGCGGGCAGGATGAACCACGCCTGCAGCATCTTCGCCTGGAACCCCACCCCGACCGCGAGGCCGGATGCCACGAGCGGCCACCACGTCCCGGTGATCGCGGCACGCTGCCAACAGAGCAGGGCGACGGCGAGTGCGGCCGTGACGAGTGCGTCCTCCATCGGGTGCGCGAACACGGACACGAAGATCGGCGTGCTGGCGGCGGCGAGGGCGGCGACGAGTCCCGTCCCGGCACCGGCCCAGCGGAGGCCGACGACCGAGCACGCCCACACCGTGACGAGTCCCTCGACGACCTGCGGCAGCGCGAGGGCCGAGGTGGAGTCGCCGAACAGCCGGATGCTCAGTGCCTGCGGGACGAGGAACCCGCTGAGCTTGTCGAGCGTCACCGTCCCCGAGGGGTCGAAGGACCCGGACCACAGCGCGTGCCACGATCCGGACATCGAGCGGGCGGCCGCCGCGTAGAAGGGCGCATCGCCGCCGCGGGCGAGGTTCCACCCGAGCAGCACCGTGGAGCCGGTCAGGACGAGGAGCAGTGCGACCCGCGCCGCGGGGTGTTGGTCGGCCCACCGGGCCGGACGTCGGGTGTCCACCCCTGGACCCTCGCGCTGCCGGGTGACGGTGTGCCGCGACGCTGCCGCCAGCATGCCGCGAAGCCGGAGCCTGCGCTGAGCCGACGTGCGGTTCGTCCGGGCAACGTCCAGCCCGCGTGCGGCCTCGACTGACCGGAAGCTCAGCCGACGCCGAGGACCGGTCAGTCGACCCGACGCGCCGAGATCGTGCCCGCGACGCCGAGGGTCAGCACGGCCACGAGGACGACGAGCAGCGGCGCCGTCCAGTCGCCCGTGGCTCCGTGCAGGGACCCGGCCACGAGCGGTCCGGCGCTCCCGAGGAGGTACCCGCCGCCCTGCACGAACGCCGACATCCGCCGGGCATCGGCGTCACTCGAGACGATCCGGACGATGACGATGAAGATGACCGTGATGCCGCCGCCCTGCGCCGCGCCGCCGAGGACCGACCAGAGCAACCAGAGCTGCGGCGCGAACAGCAGCCCGAGCGGCATCGCGAGCCAGAGGAACGCGACGAGCGCGATGATCGCCCGTGGACGCCACCGGGTCGCGAGCAGCGGGACGCCGAGCGCCCCGACGACGGCGAGGATCTGGAAGACCGACGAGCTCGCGCCCGAGGACTCCTTCGAGAAGCCGATCTCGTCGTGCAGCAGCGTCGGGATCCATGCGGTGAGGGCGTAGTACGAGAACGCCTGCCCGCCGAACGCCAGCGTGAGCCCCCAGGTGATGAGTCGCCGAGCCGGACGGACAGGGGTCGTTCCCGCACCGCCGTCGACGGTCCGGATCGACCCCGTGCCGAGCACCTGGTCGATCGGTCCGGTCTCCACGACGGGCTCGACCGCGACCGGCCGACGCCAGGCCGCCCGAGCCCCGACGGTGTACGTCCAGCCGATGCCGGCGAGGACTGCGAGCACACCCCAGATCGCGATCGCGATCGGCCAGCCCCAGACCGCGGCGATCGGTGCCGTCCCGAGCGAGGTGATCATCGACCCGACGTTGAGCGCCGAGGTGTACACGCCCGTGACGAGTCCGACCCGCTCCGGGGAGGTGTCCCGCCGGATGACCACCGGGATCACGACGTTGCCGATCGTGATGCCGATGCCGATGACCGCGGTGCCGACGAGCAGCGCCACCGACGAGGGCAGCGACCGGACGACCGTGCCCGCGAGGACGACCACGAGCGAGAGCGACACCGCGCGCTCGGGGTCCGCCTTCGCGATCACCCAGCTCGCGAACGGTGTCGCGAGTGCGAAGCAGAGCACCGGGATGGTCGTCAGGAGACCGGCGATGCTCGCGGTCAGCCCGAGGTCGGCGCGCACGTCACCGATGACCGGGGCGGTCGCGACGATCGGGCCGCGGAAGTTCAGGGCGATGAGGACGACGGCGGCGGGGAGCAGCCACGCGGCCCCACGGAGCCCGGTGCGGACGGCGCCCGTCACGGGAGCAGGATCGGCAGGAGGTCGAGCGGGGTCGCGGCCCGGGCGACGGTGCCCTCGGCCTCCTCCGGCGAGCCGTAGCCCCACTCCGCGAAGATCGTCGGCACGCCGTGGACCGCTGCGCCCTCGACGTCGTGCTTGCGGTCGCCGATCAACACGGGACGGCTGACGTCGAACCCGCGGGCGTCGAGTCGGCGCAGCGCCTCCGCGACGACGTCGGCCTTCGAGCTGCGGACCTCGTCGTCGCTCGCGCCGGTGATGATGTCGATGTCCCCGGTCAGGCCGTAGTGCTCGAGGATGTACGTCGCCGGGGTCTCCGGCTTGCTCGTCGCGGTCGAGATCGGCAACCCGGCCTCGTGCAGCGTGTGGAGCACGACGTCGATCCCTTCGAACATCGCCGAGTCGAGGGCGCCGTGCGAGAGGTAGTGCTCGCGGTACACGGCGAGGGTGTGCTCGGCCTGCGCGGCGTCCATGCCCATCGCGTCGTGGAAGGTGTCGAGGATCGGCGGGCCCACGAACGACATGAGCGTCGCGTGGTCCGGCACGGGGACGCCCACGGTGGTGAAGGTGTGCGTCATGCTCTCGAGGATGCCCGGAGCGGAGTCGCTGATGGTGCCGTCGAGGTCGAAGAGGATGGCGGTGAACGGGCGCGTCATGTCCCACCCAGCCTAGCCGGGGCCGTGGAGACGACCACGCGGCCGCCGTCGGCGACGGGGCGGACCCGCACCGTGCCTCCCGGCTGCGGGTGAGCGGGGTCCACGAAACGCGCGCGTTTCGACGTTGCACCCGTCGATCGACGCGCGCGATGTCGGAACGCGCGCGTTTCGCGACCCTGTTGCCGGCAGACCCGCGCGTCAGAACAGGCGGGTGTGCCCGCCCTCGATGCCGCGCATCGCGTCGTAGTCGAGCACCAGGACGCGGATGCCGCGGTCCTCGGCCAGGGTGCGGGCCTGCGGCGCCACCGTCTGCGCCGCGAGGACGCCCTGCACCGGACGGAGCAGCGGGTCGCGGTTCATCAGCTCGAGGTACCGGGTGAGCTGCTCGACCGCGTCGATGTTCGCGTTCCGCTTCATCTCGACCGCGACGCTCGCCCCCGCGTCGTCCCGCGCCAGGATGTCGACCGGCCCGATCGCGGTCATGTACTCGCGGCGGACGAGGGTGTGCCCGTCGCCCAGGAGCTCGATCTGCTCGGCGAGGAGCTGCTGCAGGTGGGCCTCGACGCCGTCCTTCACGAGACCAGGGTCGACGCCGAGGTCGTGGGTCTCGTCCGCGATGACCTCGTACAGGCTGACGACGAGCTTGTCCTGCGTCTTCTTCTGCGTCACCGTCCAGACCTGCGTGATGCCGGCCTCGGCTTGCTCCTCGCTCGGCTCGCCCATCTCGATCGAGCAGGGCGGGCTCATCCAGTTCAGCGGCTTGTAGCTGCCGCCGTCGGAGTGCACGAGCAGCGAACCGTCCGCCTTGAGCATGAGCAGGCGCGTGGCGAGCGGGAGGTGGGCCGAGAGTCGCCCCGCGTAGTCCACGGAGCAGCGGGCGATGACGAGACGCACCCGGCGATCCTAACGGTCGGTGCGTGCCCCGCCCGACGACGCCGGGTCTGCCATCGTGTCGTCCGTCGCGTGGTCCGGGCGGTCGGCCTGGAGGCGCGGCTCGCCTCCGCCGCGCTGCGTCGCGTCCCTCTGGTGGTCGGGTGCCTGGTGGCCGGGTGCGGCCCCGTGCGCACCGTCGGCGCGGCGGTCGCCGCCGGCCCGCCGCCTGCGCAGGGTCTCGGCGGCCGCGCCGGTCTCGCGGGCGGCACCGGACGCCAGGCCCGCGGCGATGATGAAGACGAACACCACGAGCAGGGCGCCGAGCAGCCCGATGTGCTCGCCGAGGAAGCCGATCAGCGGCGGGCCGGCGAGGAACGCCACGTACCCGATCGTCGCGACGGCGCTGACCTTGAGCGCTGCGGAACGGGGGTCGTCGGCGGCGGCGGACATGCCCATCGGGAAGCCGAGGCTCGCCCCGAGGCCCCACAGGACCACGCCGACGATCGCGATCGGGATGACGTCGACGAAGATGAGCAGGCCGAGTCCGACGACGGCGACGGCGGCGCTCACCCGGAGCACGGGGACACGGCCGAACCGGTCGATGAGCGGGCTGCCGGCGATGCGCCCGGCGGTCATCGCAGCGAGGAACACCGTGAGCACCGCGGAACCGGCGGCGTTGTCGAGGCCGTGGCCGTCGATCATGGCGAGGGGCAGCCAGTCGTTCGCGGACCCCTCGGCCAGCGCCATACCGAGCACGATCACGCCGATGAGGAGCGTGGACGGCTGCGCCCACACCTGCCAGCGGGTGAGCTGCACCGGGGTCGGGCTGGTCTCGGTGTCTTCGTGCTCCTCGTACCGGTGCTCGTCGCCGAAGCGCGAGGCGGCGGCGAGCATGACGAGGCAAATCACCACACCGAGGACCGCGAAGTGCAGGACCACCGGGACGTCGAGCGCCTCGGTCAGGGCGCCGAGGCCGGCACCTGCGAGCGTCCCGACGCTGAACGCGGCGTGGAAGAGCGGCATGATCGTGCGGCCACCGGCCTTCTCGGCGGCTGCGCCGGAGACGTTCATCGAGACGTCCACGAGGCCGTTGCCGAAGCCGAAGGCGACGAGGCCGATCCAGATCGTGGCGAAGCCCCAGCCGAAGGTGACGGCGAACCCGGCGAAGACGATCCCGGCCGCGAGGCAGACCGACGCGACCTGCACACCCCGACGGGCGCCGACCTTGGCGACGATGTGCCCGGCGAACGTGAGGCCGCCGATCGAGCCCACCGCCATGCCGAGCACGAGCAGGCCCATCTCGAAGGTGGTCGCGCCGAGGGAGTCGCGGACGCTCGGGATCCGACCGAGCCACGTGGCGATCGCGAGGCCGGACATCGTGAAGGCCACGAACACGGCGGTGATCCACGCCCGGGTGGTCGGTGCGGTGCGTGCGGACGTCGTCGTCATGGTGCTCTTCCGGGTCTCGTGCTGGGTGGGGTCCCGCGTCGTCTTGCGTGTCGGGCCGCTGGTCGAATCGATTCGACCGCCGTTGACGATTACGCTAACGGGCGATGGACGAACCGGCAACCGCGAACGGCGCGGCGCGACCCACGACGGGCAGTCGTGTCGCGCGCCCGACCCTGGCCGCGGTCGCACGGGCCGCCGGCGTGGCACCCTCGACCGCGTCGCTCGCGTTCAGCGGTGCCGGCCCGGTCTCGGACGAAGCCCGCGAGCGCGTGCTCGCGGCCGCCGCGGAACTCGGCTACGGCGGCCCCGACCCACGTGCGCGCTCCCTCCGCCGAGGTCGGTCCGGGGTCATCGGCGTGGTGATGGACGAGCGGCTGAGCGACGCCTTCCGTGACCCGGTGAACGTCCTCACGCTCGACGGCATCGCCGAGGTCGCCGGCGAGGCGGGGACCTCCCTGCTCCTCGTCCGCAGCCCGCTCGACGACGCCGGGTTGGTGGGACCGCTCGTCGACGCCCCGGTGGACGCGGTGGTGCTCATCGGGTGCAACGTCCGGATCGATCCAGCGGTCGCCGTCCTCCGCCGTCGGAACATCCCCGTCGTCGCCATCGAGGCGGACGACATCGAGGGCGCGGTCCCCGTGCAGCTCGACAACCGGGAGGCCTCGCGCCGCGCCGCTGCCTTCCTCCGTGACCTCGGCCACACCGACGTCCTCGTCGTGACGCTGCCGCTCGACGGCACCCACCGACGCGGGCCGATCAGCCCCGGACGTGAGGCCGAGGGCATCGCGCACACCTCGCTCGAACGCCTGCGCGGGGTCCGCGGGGTCTTCCCGTCCGCGCCGGCGCACGAGGCGGCCGGCAGCTCGGTCGAGGAGGGCCGCATCGTCGGGGCCGCCCTCTTCGCCCCCGACGGGCCTCGGCCCACCGCGGTGGTCGTGCAGAGCGACGTCCTCGCGGTCGGGGTGATCTCGGCGGCGCTCGATGCCGGACTCCGCGTGCCCGAGGACGTCAGCGTCGTGGGGTTCGACGGCATCCCCGTCGACGACAGCCTGTTCCACCGCACCCCGATCCGGCAGCTGACCACGCTGGTCCAGCCGTTCGTGCAGAAGGGCCAGGCCGCGGCCCGGGCGGCGATCGCCATGCTCGAGGGGGCTCCGGCCCAGCCCGCTGCCTTCCGCTCCGAGCTCCGCATCGGCGACACGACGGCCCCGCCGCCCGCGCACTGACGCGGTGCGCGGAACGCGCCGGCGATCGTCGTTTCCGCGAAAGCGACAGTCTGCCGCGGGGATCCGCACGGTTCTTCTCGCTCTCGCGAGAGCGACACGGCACATCTGTCGCTGGCACGGCACCCGCGCGCCCTCACCAGGGCGCGCGGACGCCGCCGCTCAACGGGCCAGCGCCACCTCGATCCAGCCCCGCCGGTGCGCCCGCACCCCGAGCGTCACCGCGCGCACGCCGATGTACCCGAGCGCGAACGCAGCCCAGAGCCCTGCGAGTGTCCCGCCCGCCCACCACAGCAGCGGCAGGTACACGACGAGGTTCACGCCGCCCGCGAGTGCCAGGTACCGCGCGTCCCCGGCGCCGATGAGCACCCCGTCCAGCACGAACACGTACCCGGCGACCGGCATCCCCACCGCGACGATCACCAGCACCAGGGGGAGTGCCTGCTGCACCGCGCTCGAGCCCGAGAACACCGGCCCGAGCACGCCGCTCACCGCCGCGGTCAGGAGTCCGAGCACGACGCCGCCCACGATCCCGAGCAGCACCAGCCGGCCGGTCACGAGCCGCACCCGGTCGGGATCGCGCGCTCCGAGTCCGTGGCCGACGAGGGCCTGCCCTGCGATCGCGAGGGCGTCGAGCGCGAACGCCAGCGTCGAGAACACGGTGAGCCCGACCTGCGTCGTGGCGAGCCCCGTGGTGCCGAGTCCCGCCGCCACCGACACCGTCGCGAGCATGGCGATCCGGAGCGAGGCGGTGCGGAGGAACAGCCACGCCCCCGACCGGAGCGCGCGTGCCACCCCCGAGGCGCCAGGGCGCAGCGGGGCACCGGACGCCCGGGCTGCCCGCACCGCGATCACCACGTAGACGGCGGCCATCGCCCACTGCACGACGACCGTCCCGGCCGCCGAACCCTCGACGCCCCAGCCCGCGCCGTAGATGAGGACCGCGTTGAGCAGCCCGTTCGCGACGAACCCGACGGTCGCGACCACGAGGGGGGTCCGCGTGTCCTGCAGTCCGCGCAGGAGCCCGGTGGACGCCGTCACCACGAGGATCCCCGGCAGTCCGACGAGCGACAGCGTGAGGTACGCCGTCGCTGCCGCCGAGACCTCCGGCGCAGCGCCGAACGCATCGACGAGCGGTGCCGCGAGGGGCCACCCGACGAGAGCGAGCACGACCCCGAGCACGAGGGCGAGCCACATGCCGTCGATGCCCGCGTGCACGGCTCCGCGTCGGTCACCGGCGCCGAGGGCCCGCGCGACCGCAGGGGTGGTCGAGTACGCGAGGAAGACGAGCAGCCCCGTGACGGTCTGGAGGACGGCACTCGCCAGACCGACCGCTGCGAGCGGCGTCTGGCCGAGGTGCCCGACGAGGGCGGTGTCGGTGAGCAGGAACAGCGGTTCGACGACGAGCGCGCCGAGCGCGGGCACGGTGAGTCGGACGATGTCCCGGTCGACTCGACGGGTCTCGGTCCTCAGGTGCACCGGACCATCTTGACGGGTCGCGCGGCTCGCGCGGCTCGCACGGGAGGCTCGGGGCGGGCCGGCGACGAGCCTCCCGTCCGTCCCGTGCCGGCGTCTCAGTCGGCGCGCGGCTCTGCGGGGACCGCACCGGTCGCGGCGTAGGCCGCGTCCGACGCCGCAGGCGTCGCCGGGTCCGTCCCGCGGGCCCGGCCGATCAGGTCCATCACGTGGTACACCACGATCGCAGCGACCGTGCCGACGATGATCCCGCCGAACGTCGCGCTGCCGAACGAGAACGTGAAGTCCGCGATGCCCATGATGAGCGCGATCCCCGCCGTGAGCTGGTTCTTCGGCTTCGCGAAGTCGACCTTGTTCTCGACCCAGATCCGGATGCCGATGATCCCGATGAGGCCGTAGAGCGCGGTCGTCGCTCCGCCGAGCACCCCCGCGGGGACCGACGAGATCAGGACACCGATCTTCGGGGAGAGTCCGAGCAGGACCGCGACGATCGCCGCGACCCAGTACGCCGCGGTCGAGAACACGCGGGTGGCGGCCATCACGCCGATGTTCTCGCCGTAGGTCGTCGTCGCGGATCCGCCGCCGATGCCCGCGAGGACCGTCGACACCCCGTCCGCGAACAGCGCACGCCCGGTGAGCGGGGTGAGGTCGCGGCCGGTGAGCTGTCCCACGCCCTTCACGTGGCCGACGTTCTCGGCGACCAGAGCCAGGACGACCGGCACGAAGCCGAGGTAGATCGCGAGCTGGCCGGCGTCGAAGGCCGGGGCGGTGAACGTCGGCAGACCGATCCACGGCGCCGCCGCCACCTTCGAGAAGTCGACCTCGCCCGCGATGACCGCCGCGACGTAGCCGACGACGACGCCGATGACGATGGAGAGCCGCCCGATGAGCCCCTTGAACAGGACGGTCACGAGGATGATGGCGAGCAGGGTGATCAGCGCGATGACCGGCGCCTTGACGAAGTTGTCGCGTGCGGCGGGCGCGAGGTTGAACCCGATGAGGGCGACGATCGCACCGGACACCACCGGCGGCATCACCCGGTCGATCCACCCGGCGCCGGCGAGGTGCACCACGAGTCCGACGACCGCGAGCAGCGCCCCGACGACGATGATCCCCGACAGGGCGAGCGGGATGCCGCCGATCTTCGTGGCGGCGCCGATCGGTGCGAGGAACGCGAACGACGAACCGAGGTAGCTCGGCAGGCGGTTGCCGGTGATGAGCAGGAACAGGATCGTCCCGATGCCGCTGAACAGCAGGGTCGTCGACGGCGGGAAACCGGTGATGAGCGGGACGAGGAAGGTGGCGCCGAACATCGCCACGACGTGCTGCACGCCGAGGCCGACGGTCCGTCCCCAGCCGAGGCGCTCGTCGGGGGCCACGATCGTCGTCGCCGAGACGGTGCGGCCGTCGCCGTGCAGCTTCCAAGGGAGTCCCATGCGGGAAACGGTAGTGGCACCGGGACCCACGTGACGAGGACCCGCGCCGACTGTGGAAAAGTTGTATATGGTGTGTGACGTACCACCGAGGAGTCGCCCGTGCACCGTCCCGTCCGGGGACGGAGCCCGCGGGACCGCTCGCCGCTGCCGCCGGGCTGCTCGCAGCAGGGGCGGTGCTCCTCGGCGTCGGACGGTCGTCCGGGCGCCGCGGCCGACGCCGGCACTGAGCGCCCGCGCACAGGGCAACGGTGGCTATCGTGGACGGCATGACCGACGTCGCAAGCACCTCCGGCATCCACACCGACGAGCTCGACGCCGGTGTGCGCCCACAGGACGACCTCTACCGGCACGTCAACGGCACATGGGTCGCCGCCACCCCGATCCCCGACGACAAGGCGCGGTACGGGTCGTTCACCGTCCTCGCCGAGTCGGCTGAGCTCGCCGTCCGCGACATCGTCGAGCGCTCCCAGCAGGCAGCCCCGGGCACGGAGGAGCGCAAGGTCGGCGACCTCTACACCTCCTTCACCGACGAGACGCACCTCGAGGAGCTGGGCACCGGCCCGATCGAGCCCCTGCTCGCCGAGGTCGACACGGTCGAAACGGTCGAGGACGTCGTCCGCATGGTCGGCCGCTTCGAGCGCCTCGGGCTGCCGAGCTTCCTCCAGCTGTTCGTCGACAACGACCCGGGTGACCCCGAGTCCTACGTCGTGTTCCTCGAGCAGAGCGGCCTCGGACTGCCCGACGAGTCGTACTACCGCGAGGACCGCTTCGCCGACATCCGCACGAAGTACCGCGAGTTCGTCGCCGCGATGTTCCCGCTCGCGGGCTTCGACGACGCGGGCGACCGCAGCGACAACGTGATCGGCCTGGAGACCGCCCTCGCCGCCGAGCACTGGGACAACGTCACCACGCGCGACAGCCAGAAGACCTACAACAAGCTCCCGTGGACCGAGGTCGCGGCGCTCGCCGAGGGCATCGACCTGCGGCAGTGGTGGGAGGCCATCGACGCCCCGGCCGGTGCCTTCGAGACCGTCGTCGTCCGCGAGCCGTCGTTCATCACCGGGCTCGCGCGACTGCTGCGCACCGAGCCGCTCGCAGCGTGGAAGGACTGGCTCCGCTGGCAGGTCGTCCGCGGCTCGGCGGCCTACCTGACCAGCGCGTTCTCCGCGACGAACTTCTCGTTCTACGGCACCGCGCTGACCGGAGCGCCCAAGCAGCGCGAGCGGTGGAAGCGCGGCGTCTCCCTGGTCGAGGGCGCCATGGGCGAGGCGATCGGTCGCATCTACGTGCAGGAGCACTTCGACGAGACCTCCAAGGCCGAGATGGACGAGCTCGTCGCGAACCTCGTCGAGGCCTACCGCCAGAGCATCACGGGTCTCGACTGGATGACCGACGAGACCCGCGCGCGTGCCCTCGACAAGCTCGACAAGTTCACGCCGAAGATCGGCTACCCGGTGAAGTGGCGCGACTACTCGGCGCTGCAGGTCTCCGCCGACGACCTCATCGGCAACGTCCGCGCCGTCGCGAGCTTCCAGGTCGACCGTGAGCTCGGCAAGATCGGCAAGCCGATCGACCGCGACGAGTGGTTCATGACCCCGCAGACGATCAACGCGTACTACAACCCCGGCTTCAACGAGATCGTGTTCCCCGCCGCGATCCTGCAGTTCCCGTTCTTCGACGCCGGACGCGACCCCGCCGCGAACTACGGCGCGATCGGCGCCGTGATCGGCCACGAGATCGGTCACGGCTTCGACGACCAGGGGTCGCAGTACGACGGCGACGGTCGCCTGCAGAACTGGTGGACCGAGGCCGACCGCGCCGCGTTCGAGGAGCGCACGAAGGCCCTCATCGCGCAGTACGACGCCCTCGTCCCGACCGAGGTCCCCGACGGTCACGTCAACGGCGCGCTGACGATCGGTGAGAACATCGGCGATCTCGGTGGCCTCTCGATCGCGTGGAAGGCGTACCTGCTGTCCCTCGACGGTCAGGAGCCGCCGGTGGTCGACGGGCTCAGCGGCGCAGAGCGCTTCTTCCTCAGCTGGGCGCAGGCCTGGAGGATGGCGATCCGTCCGGAGGAGGCCGCGCGCCTGCTCAGCATCGACCCGCACTCCCCGAACGAGTTCCGGTGCAACCAGGTCGTGCGCAACATCGACGGCTTCTACGACACGTTCGGCGTGACGGAGGGCGACTCGATGTACCTCGACCCGGCCGAGCGCGTCGCCATCTGGTGATGGTCGAGCCGGACGCGGCTCTGCCGTCCCGGCGACGCCGTCAGGGGTCGGCCGGCGACGGCGACCGATCGCGCGGCGGCAGCGGCGGCCGTGCGCACGGCCGGCACCGTGGCGGTGCCGACGAGCGCTTCGGAGCCACCCTGGAGGCACTCGGTGCGTTGGCGAGGGACGGTGCGGGGGTCAGTGCCTCCGTCATCGACACGTCGACCGGCAAGGCGCTGCTCGCGGTCGACGACACCTTGGTCCAACCGGTCGCGAGCCTCGGGCGGGTGCTGCTGCTCATCGAGGTCGCTGCACTGCTCGAGGACGGTGGTCTGCACGGCGACCGCCTGCAGCGGATGGCCCGGGACACCGCGACGGGCGCCGGCCTGTGGCAGTTCCTGCAGGAGTCCACCATGCAGGTGTCGGACCTCGCGACCCTGGTCGGCGCCACCGCGGACGCCTGGGCCATGAACGCCCTGCTCTCGACCGTCGGCATCGACGCTGTCCGTGAGCGAGCCGAGTCGCTCGGCATCGAGCGGACGGCGCTCATCGACCGCATCCGTGACCGTCGCGGTCCGGACGACGCCCCGGACGCCTCCGTCGCCGCGACCGGTGAGCTGAGCTGGCTCTTCCGCGGGCTGGCGCTCGGGGAGGTCGTCGACGAGGCCGTCTCGAACCGGGTGCTCGGGTGGCTCTCCCTGTCGAGCGACCTCTCCCTCGTGGCGGGCTCCTTCGCGCTCGACCCGCTGGCCCACCGGTCGCTCGACCACGGGTTGCAGGTCGTGTCGATCACGGGTTCGTCGCTCGGGGTCCGTGCCGAGGCGGGGATCCTCCGCGGTCCGGCGTCCTCCGTGAGCTACGCGGTCACGGTGACGTTCGACGACGCCACCCTGCAGCGGCGACTGGCGGTCGTGGATGCCCTGCGCACGATGGGCACCGAGGTGCTCGAGGCCGTGCACCTGCCCGCTCGCCGCTGACCGGCACCGTCTCAGTCGAGGAGGCGCCGGACCCACGCGTCGAACCGCTGCCGGATGACCCGCGCCGTGATGTCCTCCCGACCGATCCCGGCGTAGTTGGGCGCCCACGTCTCCACGTACGGGTCGGCGCGTGCCGCGGCCGAGACGTCCCAGGCGTGCACGTCGAGGACCCGCACACCGCCAGCGCGCTCGTACGCGGCGAGGAACCGGTCGGCGGCGTCGGTCGAGCCCAGCAGCACGAGGTCCTGTCGGCACCACGCCACGTCGACGCCACGAGGAGCCGACATCGCACCCGACCAGTCCACGATCCCGCTGAGACGGTCGTCCTGCCACACGGCGTTCCCGCTCCAGAAGTCGCCGTGGGTGAGCACGCGAGCCTGGTCGGTCGTCGGCCAGACGGCGCGCGCAGCACCGGCCAGACGGCCCGCGACGCGGTTCGGTGCCCGTCCGTCGTCGGGCAGCCCGGTCGGATCGAGCTCGTGCACCCGTGCGAGTGCGGCGCCGAGCTGGTCGGCGGCGGATCCGAGGTCGAGGTCGGCGGGCGGCACGGAGCCGGGCAGGGCCGAGGTGACGACGGTCGGCAGCCCGTCGACGGTGCCGTGCGCGAGGAGGCGGGGCGCGAGGACGCCGAGGGGCTCCAGTCGTGCGAGCACCGCCGCCTCGCGGAGGACGGCGTCGTCGCCGCGTGGGAAGGTCCGTACGACGACGTGCTGCTCGCCGTCGTCGGCCAGGACGGTGCGGGCGTGCTGTCCGCCGGTGAGTACGCGCACGGCGTGCAGCGGCCGTCCGACCAGTGCGCTGCCGCGGTCGACGACGGCTTGCTCGACGACGCGTTCCTGCTGGCTCGTAGCGGTCACCGGGCAAGGGTAGCGAGCGCCCGATGTCACGGAACGGTAACGGCGAGAAGTCGTCCCAATCCACTCCGGGCAGGGCGTCGAATCCCCTGCACAGACCGGGAACCACCCGGAGCGCTCACCAGCCGCAGATCGCTGGTTCTCGACCCGTCGACGGGTCGGTTCGGCGCGCCATCGAACGCCGCGCCGAGCGCGACACAGCAAAGGACAGAACATCATGCGCAAGAGCCTGAAGACCACGATCACCCTCGCCACGACCGGCGCGCTCGTCCTCGGTGGCGCCGCGTTCGGTGTCGGTGCCGCGAACGCCTCGACCCCGTCGGTGCACACCGTCTCCTCCAGCTCGTCGAAGATCCCGGCGCCGGTCGCGTCGGTGCCCGAGGTCCTCGGTGGCACGACCGCGGTGAAGCTCGACTCGGGCTTCACCGACGCGCTGACCGCGCTGAAGCTCACCCCCGGGGTGTCGGGCAACGCCAAGCTCGAGGACGGGTCGGTGTCGTTCCCGATCACGGCCGGTTCGGTGACGTACTGGAACCCGGACGGCTCGTACCGTCCGTACGTGCAGGGGCTGCTCAACCACGACGACTCGGGGCTGACGCTCAAGGCCGGTGACACGACGGTGACGCTGGAGAACTTCGTGGTGAACCCGGGTTCGTCCAAGCTCTACGGTGACGTGCTGGTCAACGGCAAGGTCGCCGCGGCGAACGCGTACCTGTTCGAGCTCTGGGGCGGCACCCTCAAGCCGCTGCAGCTCGAGGGCGACAACGCGATCCTGACCGGCACCACGGTCCACGTGTCCGAGGACGCCGCGGGTCTGCTGAACAAGACCTTCGGCACCGACGCCGTCAAGCGCGGCCTGCTCGTGGGCACCGCGACCATCACCGCCAAGATCAAGTAACACCCCGCACCACCACGCAGCAGCGCCGCCCCCGGACCACGGGGGCGGCGCTCTCGTGTGTTCAGCGCAGCAGCACGAACGACCGCAGCGGAGCGGGCTCGACGTCGTGCGCCTCGACGAACCCGAGTGACTCGTAGAACGCCCGCTGCCCGGGTTCGGCGTCGGTGAGCAGCACCGTCTGGCGCACTTGGTCGTACCGGCGGAGCACCTCGGCGAGCAACGCCCGGCCGACCCCGGTCCGCTGGTGCTCGGGGCGCACGAGGACGTCCTGCACGTACACGATCGTCGCCCCGTCCGACACCGTGCGCACGAGTCCCACCAGCACGCCGTCCACGCGGGCGGTCACCACGAGGTGCGCACCCGACACCGCGGCCTCGAGCAGGTCGGGATCACGGGTGTAGGCCGACCAGCCGACCGATGTGTAGAGGCCGATCAGTTCGTCCGAGGTCGGCACGTCCGTCGCGATGGTCACCATGCGCCCATCGTGGCAGGCCTCAGTCGGTCGCCTGACCCTCCGGCACGAGCGCCTGCACGCTGAGCAGCGGCGCGTCCGACGACCGGCACGCCTGGCGCCCCTCGTCCTTGAGGAACAGCGACGTCTTCGACCCGGGCGGGTAGACCCGGTAGCCGTCGGGCGTCACCGGGGAGCAGTCCGCGGCGGAGTAGTTGCCGGCCTGCCCGATCTTCAGCGGCGCGACCGCGACCTGTCCGGGGCGGAGCGTCACGGTCGGGTGCGGCGACGAGCGGTCGAGGGACGCTGCGGCACCGATCTGCTGGCCGTCGCCGCCACCGACGAACGAGACGCCCGGCCAGCCCTGCAGCGTGCACGTCGACGAACCCGTGTTCGTGAACGCGAGGTGGATGATCGTGCTCCCGGCGGCGCCGCCGCTGCCCGGCTGCTCGGTGAGCGACAACGACGACGCGGCACACCGGGCGACCCCGCCGGACGACGACCCGGTGCCGGACGACGAACCGGTGCCCGACGACCCCGACGCGGACGACGACGGCGTCGAGGACGGCGTCGGCGTGGCCGTCACGGTCTCGGTGGCCGTCGCCGTGGCGCTCGGCGTCGCCGCACCTCCGCCGGCACACCCGGCGAGGACGCCGACGGCGATCAGCCCGACGGCGACGGACAGGACCCTGGGGACGGTGCTGCGCTGCATGGACCCACGCAACCACCGTCGAGCGACCCGGACTCGGGCGGTGTCCAGCCTCCGCGAGCACACTCGCGGTCACCGGCACGGGAGAGCCCGTGCCACGGACGACGGAGACCGCCATGACGGACAAGCACGAGCAGGCACGCGGCGACGAGGGTCGCGCGGACGGCGTCGAACCCCGCGCCGGAGCCTTCACCGACAGCGAGATCCCGGGCGAGCAGCACGTCACGAGCACCGAGCCGGTCGGCGAGTTCGTGTCGAGCGACATCCCGGGCGAGGGCCGTCCGACGCCGGACGGCGAGCAGGGTGAGTACGTCGAGAGCGACATCCCCGGCGAGCCGGAGCCGACCGGCACCGAGGGCGTCGGCCACTACACCGACAAGGACGAGTAGCCCGGGTCGTGCCCGTCAGTCGACGAGGTCCGCGGCGACGAGCCGCCGGAGCGTCTCGACACCGGCGGGCGGGCACCGGTCCGCGTCCGCGGAGGTGACCCACTCCACCTCGTCCACCTCTGCCGAGGCGACGGGCGTGGCGGAGTCGAGCGTGCCTCCAGGCCGGACCGTGAACAGCGCCATCGCGACCATCGTGCCGGGCGCCTGCCCGTGCGCGGGTTCCGTGACCGTCTCGAACGGCTCGACGTCCTGTGCCGTCAGGTGCAGTCCGGTCTCCTCGTACGCTTCGCGGAGCACCGCCTCGACGTCGGTCTCGCGCGGCTCGGTCTTGCCGCCGGGCAGGTAGAGGACGTCGCGCCCCCGCGCACGTACCATCAGGACCCGCCGGTCGCGCACGAGGAGCAGCGCGCTCACGCGCAGCGTGGGGACGGCCGGAGGGCCCACGCGCCCCGGTTCCGCCGCGCCGCGGAGCTTGCGGAGCGGCGTGGCGGCCGTGGGCGTGGGGCGGCTCAGCTCGCGTCCGCCTCGTCGGTGCGGTCCGCGTCGTCACGGGCGGGCGCGGTGCGCTCCGCGAGCGGCACGACCGGGCTCGGCACCTCGGTCTCGGGGGCGGGCTGCACGCCGAAGAGCGCGTCGAGCGCACCGACGAACTCCTCGCCACGACCGGCGCGACCGAGCTCCCGTGCGCGGACCGAGGGCCGGTGCAGCAGCACGCCCACGAGGTGGCGGAGGGCACGCTCGGTCTGCTCGACGGACTCGGGGTCGCCGTCGCGACGCTTCGCCCGGTCGATCTCGTCGTCGAGGATGTCGAACACGTGCTTGCGGAACGCGACGAGTGCGGGGGTGGTCGACTGCTCGAGCGCCTGTGCGCGGAAGCGCGACACGGCGTCGTCGACCATCGCGCGGGCCTCGGACTCGGCGTTCAGCTCGTTGATCGGCGCGTGGATGCTGATGGTCTCGAGGTCGAGCAGCTCGACGCCGTCGACACCGGCCGCGGCGGGGTCGACGTTGCGGGGGAGCCCGAGGTCGATGACGATCCGACGGACGCCGTCGTCGAGGTCCGCTGGTGCGACGACCGGGACCTCGCTCGAGGTGCAGGTGATGACGACGTCGCTCGACCCGATGGCCTGGCGGAGGTCACGCGCGGCGACGAGGTCGTGCTTCGCCGCGAACCAGGACGCACGACCAGAGGGCGAGAACACCTGGATGTTCGCGGCGCCCTTGTCGCGCAGCGCCGCGATGGTCGTCGCGGCGTAGCTGCCGGTGCCGATCAGGAGGACGCGGGTCTGCGCCCAGTCGGTCACGCGGGAGGACGCGAGCTGGAGGCCGAGGCGGACGAGCGACCGTCCGGCGGCACCGATGCGCGTGCGGGTCTTGACGCCGCGGGAGGTGTGCGCGGCCTCTTGGAAGAGGCGCTCGAGGTCCGAGGTGGTGGTGCCGTTCGAGCGGGCGTCCTCGAGGGAGCGACGCACCTGTCCGGAGATCTCGGTCTCCCCGACGACGACGGACTCGAGCCCGCTGGACACCGCGAAGAGGTGCTGCACGACGTCCTTGCCGCCGAGCACCCGGACGGAGTCGCGGAGTTCGGTCGGGGAGAGGTCGCTGGCGGTGGCGACGGCGTCGACGGTGGCCGAGACGGCGGAGTCACGGTCGTCCCCCGCGATGTCGAGGTAGGCCTCGAAGCGGTTGCACGTGGCGAGGACGACGGCTCCGTCCAACACGTCGGAGTCGGTCACGAGACGGCTCGCGGCGGTCGGTGCGCCGATGCTCAGTCGCTCCAGGAGATCGAAGCTGGCGTTGCGGTGCGACGCCGTGAGACAGATGAGCACGTGTTCCATGGTAACCCGCGCTCGGTGTGCCGGCGGTTGGCTGCACGGATGTGCGGGAACCACCCGGACAGCCGGTGGGAGAATCGTCCGGTGACCGACGCCCCCGCCTCCGCCCTCCCCGGGACGCACCCCCTCACCTCCGGCCTGACCAGCGGTTCCCCGCTCGTCCGTGCGCTCCGTGGCGACCGACCCGAGACGCTCCCCGTGTGGTTCATGCGGCAGGCCGGGCGTTCGCTGCCGGAGTACCGCGAGCTGCGGGTCGGCACGGCGATGCTCGACGCCTGCCTCGACCCGGCGATGGCGTCCGAGATCACGCTCCAGCCGGTCCGTCGGCACGGGGTCGACGCCGGGATCTTCTTCAGCGACATCGTCGTGCCGATCAAGCTCGCGGGCGTCGGCGTCGAGATCGTCCCCGGTCGCGGTCCGGTCCTCGGCTCCCCGATCCGCACGGCAGCCGACGTGGACGCCCTGCAGCCCCTCGACCCGGCGTCGCTCGCACCGATCACCGAGGCCGTCGCGCGGACGGTCGCCGAGCTCGGGAGCACGCCGCTCATCGGGTTCGCCGGCGCGCCCTTCACCCTCGCCGCCTACCTGGTCGAGGGCGGTCCGTCGAAGGACCACATCCGCGCCCGCACGCTCATGCACGCCGACCCGGAGACGTGGTCCCGCCTGCTCGCCTGGGCGGCGGACGTGTCGGGGGCGTTCCTCCGCGCGCAGGTGCTCGCCGGAGCCTCGGCCGCGCAGCTCTTCGACTCGTGGGTGGGATCGCTGCCGCGTGCCGACTACCTCGCGTCCGTCGCGCCGCACTCCGCCCGGGCGCTGGAGCACGTCGCGGACCTCGGCGTCCCACGGATCCACTTCGGCGTCGGCAGCGGCGAGGTCCTGCACGACATGACCACCCTCGGGGGCGACTCCGTCGTGGTCGACGGCGTCGGGGTCGACTGGCGCATCCCCCTCGACGAGGCCGTCCGCCGAATCGGCACCGACGTCACCGTGCAGGGCAACATCGACCCGGCGATGCTCTCCGCTCCCTGGTCGGTGCTCGAGGCCCACGTGCGCGACGTCGTCCGTCGCGGCGGATCGGCCCGTGCGCACGTCGTCAACCTCGGGCACGGCGTCCCGCCCGAGACGGACCCGACCGTGATCACCCGCGTCGTCGAGCTCGTGCACTCCCTGGGCTCCGGCCGGACGGCGGGGGAGCCGGCGTGACCGACGTCGTCGTCGTCGGTGGTGGAGTCGCCGGCCTCGTCGCCGCGCGGGACCTCGCCAAGGCGGGTGCCCACGTGGTGCTCGTCGAGGCGTCCGGCGTGCTCGGCGGCATGGTCCGTCGGCACACGGTCGCCGGCATCGACCTCGACATGGCCGCGGACTCCTTCGCCACCAGGACGGACGCGATCAGCCGGCTCGCGATCGAACTCGGACTCGGCAACGACATCGTGACGCCGGACCAGCGCGGCGCGTGGCTGATGACCCGCGACGGTCGCACCGCGCCGATCCCCGCCACGGGCCTCCTCGGCATCCCGAGCACCCCGATGGCGGCCGACGTCCTCGCCGTGATCGGGCAGAAGGCCGGACTGCGGGCGCAGATGGACTCCCTGCTGCCGTCCCCCGTCGGCGCGAAGGCGGCGTCGCTCGGCGAGCTCGTCCGGAAGCGGATGGGCGAGCGGGTGCTCGACGACCTCGTCGTCCCGATCGCCGGCGGCGTGCACTCTACGCACCCCGACCGCCTCGACCCCGACTGTGTGGCGCCGGGGCTGCGCGCCGCGCTGCTCCGGGACGGCTCGCTCGGCCGCGCGGTGCTCGCACTCCGCTCCCGTGCCGCTGCCGGCTCCGCCGTCCAGGGCATCCGCGGCGGCATCGTCCGTCTGGTCGACGAACTCGTGGCGGACATGGAGACCTACCGGGTCGACGTCCGGCTCAGCACGCGCGCGACCGCCGTCGCCGGACACCACGTCGAGGTCACCGGAGCGGACGGCGAGACCGAGACGCTCGTGGCCGACCACGTCCTCTCCTCGACGGCCGACCCGCAGCGCACGGCGGCGGCCGACCGCACCGGCATCGAGCTCGTGACGCTCGTCGTCGACGAACCCGCCCTCGACGCCGCTCCGCGCGGGACGGGCATGCTCGTGCACCCGGACGCCGAGGGGGTCGGTGCCAAGGCCCTGACGCACGCCACCGTGAAGTGGCCCTGGCTCGCCGAAGCGACGGGCGGTGCGCACGTCCTGCGCCTCAGCTACGCGACGCACGCCGACGTGTCGGACGTGGCCACGAGCCTCCCGGTCGACCCGGCCGACCCTGCCGGCGTGCGCGCCGTCCGCGACGCCGTCACCCTGCTGGGCGTGCGGTTCGGGACGGACCGCGTCCGTGGCGCTGCACGCGTCCGGTGGCACGGCCCGGACACCACCGCCGCCGGCCTCGCCGAGGGCGTCATCGGCATCGGGGAGACCTCGAGCGGTCGCGGGCTGTCGGGCATCGTCGCGTCCGCCCGGACAGCCGCTGAACGCATCCTGGACGACGCGGACCTGTGAACCTGGGCGGACCGAGCGGTGCCCGAGGGCTACTGTTGGGGAGACGCCGGACGTATACCGCTCGGCGCATGACCACCGCACACTGACCCAACGGAGGAATCGCACATGCGAGGCAAGCTCCTGTTCGTCGCCGGCGCAGCACTCGGGTACGTCCTGGGATCACGAGCCGGAAGGGCGCGGTACGAGCAGATCAAGACCGTCAGCGGCAAGATCTGGAACAGCAACGGCGTCCAGAAGGGCGTCCACACGGCTGAGGAGTTCATCGCCGACAAGACCCCGGACGTCGCGGAGTTCGTCGGCGAGCAGACCAAGAAGGTCGTCCGCAAGGTCGGGCAGAAGAAGGACGCTCACACCTCATGACCGACACCCGCGACCGCAAGCCGCGTTCGCTGTTCGGTCTGGTCGGCGACGTCCCGAAGCTCGTCAAGGAGCTCGTGACCGGTGAGCTCAACCTGCTCAAGGCCGAGATGCTGGCGAAGGTCAAGATCTTCGCGCTCGCGGCCGGGCTCCTCATCGCGGCGCTCGTCATCGTGCTGTACGCGATCGGCGTCCTCCTGACGGCAGCCGTGATGGGCCTCGCGACCGTGATGCCGGCGTGGCTCGCCGCGCTGGTCGTCGCCGTCGTCATGCTCGTCGTCGCGGCGATCCTCGGGCTGATCGGGTGGAAGCGCTTCAAGAAGGGGCTGCCGATCACGCCGAAGCGCACGATCGACAGCGTGAAGAACGACGTCAACGCGGTGAAGGGCCTCGGCAAGAAGCCGACCCCGGGGACGCAGTACGGATCGCGCAAGCCCGACGTCGGCGGCCGGTTCTGACGCCGACCCCCGGCAGCGACCGAGGTCGCGCAGACACCACCAGCACCAGCACCACCGACGGAGGAACCGTGACCGACCAGCACGACGACTTGGCCGACCGCGTCGCGGCGACCCGCGCGCAGCTGTTCGACACCCTCGACGCCATCGAGGACAAGCTCAACGTCCCGAAGCAGTTCGGCATCGCCGCCGCGAAGGTGAAGCGGCGCGCGGACGAGAACCCCGTGCCGTACCTGGCCGGGCTCGCAGCCGGCGTGGCAGTGGTCGGGGGTATCGTCGTAGCGGTGCTCCGACGGCGGTGACCGGCCGACGCATCGCCGCCGCGCGGGTCCTCCTCGTCGGGCGCTCTTCGGCAGGGGCCGAGGTAATCCCTGGCAACCGATAGGACAAAGGACCCATGAGTTCCACCGTGCCCGCTCCGGGCGACGCACACGAGACCGACCCGGCCTCCGGCATCGACCCGAACCTCCTGACGGCCTACGCCCTGTGGGCCGTCTTCCGCCGTCCGGTCGGGGCGGTGACCCCGGTCGGTGACGACGGTGTCGCCGAGCTCGACGGCGTCGTGTCCGCCGCGGCCGACCGCGGCGTCACGATCCGCGGCTTCTACGACGTCTCCGGCTTCCGTGCCGACGCCGACGTCATGATCTGGCTCCACGGCGACGACGCGCAGGCGATCCAGGCCGTGCTCCGCGAGATCCGTCGCACCCCGCTCTTCCGCGACGCCGAGCCGGTCTGGCACGCCATGGCCATGCACCGCGAGGCCGAGTTCAACAAGCGGCACACCCCCGCATTCCTCCGCGGCAAGGACCCCGAGGCGTGGATCACGGTGTACCCGTTCGTCCGCTCCTACGAGTGGTACCTCCTGCCGGAGGACGAGCGCTCGAAGATGCTCCGCGACCACGGCATCGCCGGCGCGAAGTACCGCCGTGTGCTGACGAACACCATCGCGACGTTCGCCCTGAGCGACTACGAGTGGATCCTCCCGCTCGAGAGCCCCGACCTGGTGGACCTCGTCGACCTCATGCGCGACCTGCGCTACACCGAGGCACGCCTCCACGTGCGTGAGGAAGTGCCCTTCTACACGGGTCGTCGCGTGACGACCGCCGAGCTGCCGGAGGTGCTGTCGTGACCGACACCAGCCAGATCACGAACGGACACGGAGCCGTCCTCGCCGCGACGCCCGCCGCGGTCGACGGACCCGAGCACGTCGAGGTCCCGACCGCGTACGACGCGATCCTCCTCGCCGGGTTCGGCGGTCCGGAGGGCCAGGACGACGTCATCCCGTTCCTCCGCAACGTCACCCGTGGCCGCGGCATCCCGGACGAGCGGCTCGAAGAGGTCGCGCACCACTACCGGCACTTCGGCGGCGTCAGCCCGATCAACGCGCAGAACCGCGCGCTGAAGGCGGCGCTCGAGGCCGAACTGGCGGAGCGCGGCATCGACCTGCCCGTGCTGTGGGGCAACCGCAACTGGGACCCCTACCTCGAGGACGCCTTCACGGAAGCCGCAGACCGCGGGCTGACGAACCTCATCGCGATCGCGACGAGCGCCTACTCGTCGTTCTCGAGCTGCCGGCAGTACCGCGAGGACTACGCCCGCGTGCTCGACGCCACTGGCCTCATCGACACGATCAAGATCGACAAGGTCCGGCAGTTCTTCGACCACCCGGGCTTCGTGCGGCCGTTCGTGGACGGCGTGCGTGACGGCCTCGCGAAGGCGATCGCGGAGAACGAGGGCCTCGACCTCGGCACCGAGTTGCACGTGCTGTTCTCGACGCACTCGATCCCCTCGGCCGACGCCGCCCGCTCCGGGCCCGACTTCCGCGGCTTCGACGAGCACGGCGCGTACGAGGCGCAGCACCTCGCTGTCGCCGAGGTCGTCCTCGAGCAGGCGTGGAACGAGCTCGTCGAGCAGCCCGAGCACGCACACCTCGCCGGGACGTCGAAGCCCGCGTGGAAGCTCGTCTACCAGTCGCGCTCGGGCCCCCCGACGCAGCCCTGGCTCGAGCCGGACATCAACGACTACATGAACGAGGAGCTCCAGGGCGGACCGACCCGCGCCGTGCTCATCGTCCCGCTCGGCTTCGTGAGCGACCACATGGAGGTCATGTGGGACCTCGACGAGGAAGCCACCGAGACCGCACAGGAGCTCGGCTTCTGGTCGGTCCGGACGCAGACGCCCGGCGTCGACCCGGCGTACGTCGCCGGGCTGATCGACCTCGTGCTCGAGCGCGTCAACGGCGTCCCGACGTCGGAGCGTCCGCACCTGACCGACCTCGGCCCCTGGTACGACGTCTGCCGACCGGGCTGCTGCGAGAACGTGCGCGCCGGCTTCAAGCCCGCCGCCGCCGGCCTGGCACCGTGAGCGAGCAGGCAGCAGCCGAGCGGCCGGCAGCCGAGCAGGCGCCGGCCGGTCCGGCACCGATCCGTCTCGGCACCCGGGCCAGCCGGCTCGCGATGTCGCAGTCGCAGGACGTCGCCGACCGCCTCGCGAAGGCGTCCGGCCGTCCCGTCGAACTCGTCGAGGTGACCAGCGAGGGCGACACGAACCGTGCATCGCTCGCCAGCCTCGGCGGCACCGGGGTCTTCGCCAGCGCTCTGCGCGAAGCACTCGTCGCGGACGAGGTCGACGTCCTCGTGCACTCCCTCAAGGACCTCCCGACCGCGCCGTACCCGGGGCTGACGATCGCGGCGGTGCCGAAGCGTGCCGACGCCCGTGACGTCCTCGTGGCCCGGAACGGCGCCACGGTGGACTCGCTGCCCGAGGGTGCGAAGGTCGGCACGGGGTCGCCCCGCCGGGTCGCGCAGCTCAAGGCCAAGCGTCCGGACCTCGACGTGGTGGACATCCGCGGCAACATCGACACCCGCCTCGGCCGGGTGGAGGACGACCTCGACGCGGTCGTGCTCGCCGCCGCGGGACTCGGGCGCATCGACCGACTGAGCGCTGCCACGGAGCTCCTCGACCTCGGCTTCTGGCCGAGTGCGCCCGGTCAGGGAGCGCTCGCGGTCGAGATCCGGTCGGACGAGACGGACCGGAACCTGCTCGCCGCACTCCGGAAGCTCGACCACGCGCCGACCCGCCTCACGGTGACGGCCGAGCGCGAGGTCCTGGCGAAGCTCGAGGCCGGGTGCTCCGCGCCGATCGGTGCGACCGCGGTCGTCGACGCCGAGCTCCTGCTCGTCAGCGCGACGGTGTACCGCCCCGACGGCTCCGAGTACCGCACGGCGTCGCACGCGGCGCACCTCGACGGGTCTGCGCAGGAACGCCTCGACGAGGCCCTCGACGTCGGCCGCCGTGTCGCCGCCGAACTGCTCGAGAACGGCGCGGCCGGACTCGCCGACCTGGCATCGTCGGTGTCGGACGCCCCGGCCGACGGTGACCACTCGGCCGGACCCGGACTGGCCACCCCGGCCGCCGCGCAGCCCGCCGACGACGACGCGACGTCGAGCACCGGCTCCGGCACGGCGACCAGCACGGACTAGCCACGGACGGCGACACTCCCGTGCACGACGAGCCGCGGCCACCGGTCGTGCTCGTCCCGCGCGGTGGTGCGTGGGGTGCCACGGTCGCCGGGGCTGCGCGCGCACGAGGACTCGATGCCGTCGTGGTCCCGCTCATCACCGACGCACCCCCGGAGGACCCGGCAGCCCTCGACGCGGCGCTCGCGCGCCTGGCGGCGGAAGCCGGGAGGCACGACTCCCCGTCCGCCGTCGGCACCGGTCCCGACGGGGCCGGGTCGCCAGCCCCCTGGCTCGCGGTGACCAGTGCGACGGCCGTGCGGATGGTCGCCGGACGCATGCCGAGCCTCCCGGCCGGGGTGCGCGTGGCCTGTGTCGGCCAGGCGACCGCGCGGGCCGCGCGGCAGGCGGGCTGGCGCGTCGACGTGGTGCCGGACACGGAGTCCGCTGCCGGACTCGTCGCCGCCTTCCCACAGCCCGCCGGACGTGTCCTCTTCCCGCGTTCCGAGCTGGCTGCGCCCACGCTCGTCGAGGGGCTGCGGGCCCGCGGGATCGACGTCGAGGACGTGGTCGCGTACCGTACCGTGGGGACCGGTGACGAGCCGGTCCGCCTCGACCGGGCACCCGACGCGGTGCTCGTCACGAGCGGCAGCGTCGCCTCGCAGGTCGCCCGCCGCATGACCCCGCTCGACCCGGGCACGCGCATCGCGTGCATCGGCCCCGGGACCGCAGCGGCCGCGCGCGAGGTCGGTCTGCCCGTGCACGTCGTGGCCCGCAGCCGTTCCGCCGACGCCCTGCTCGACGCCGTCGCCGAGGCACTCCGAACCGAAGCGCCCGAAGCACCCGAAGCCCCAGAACCACCCCGATCAGGAAGGTCATCGTGACCGGACAGTTCCCCCAGGTCCGCCCCCGCCGGCTCCGCGCCACCCCGGCCATGCGACGCCTCGTCGCCGAGACGCGCCTGCACCCGGCCGAACTCGTGCTGCCGATGTTCATCCGCGAGGGCGCGACCGAGGCCGTGCCGATCTCGAGCATGCCCGGGGTGTCGCAGCACTCGCTCGACTCGTTCCGGCGCGCGCTCGTCGAGGCGGCGGAGCAGGGGGTCGGCGGCGTGAACCTGTTCGGCGTCCCGACGTCGAAGGACGCCGAGGGGACCGGTGCGACCGACCCGGACGGCATCCTCAACGTGGCGATCCGCGTCGCGCGCGAAGAGGTGGGCGACGCGCTCGTCGTGCAGTCCGACCTGTGCCTCGACGAGTTCACCGACCACGGGCACTGCGGGGTCCTCGCGGCGGACGGCTCGGTCGACAACGACGCGACGCTGCTCCGTTACCGGGACATGGCGGTCGCGCAGGCCGAGGCCGGCGCCGAACTCGTCTGCATGAGCGGCATGATGGACGGCCAGATCGCCGCCGCACGGGACGCCCTCGACACCGCCGGCCACAGCGGCACGGCCCTGCTGGCCTACTCGGCGAAGTACGCCAGCGCGTTCTACGGGCCGTTCCGCGAAGCCGTCGCGTCCTCGCTGCAGGGTGACCGCCGGACGTACCAGATCGACGCCGCGGACGGGCGCCAGGGCCTCCGCGAGGTGCTGCTCGACATCGAGGAGGGCGCCGACATCGTCATGGTGAAGCCCGCGATGAGCTACCTCGACGTGCTCGCGCGGACGGCGGACGTCTCCGAGGTCCCCGTGTGGGCGTACCAGATCAGCGGTGAGTACGCGATGATCACGGCAGCGGCCCAGAACGGCTGGATCGACCGCGACGCCGCCGCGATGGAGGCACTGGTCGGCATCAAGCGTGCCGGTGCCGACGCGATCCTCACCTACTTCGCGGTCGAGGTCGCGCGGAAGCTCAACCAGGAGGCCGGCCTGCGCACGTCCGGCAGCACCGCGGCGGTGTCCGGCGTCGCCTCGACCGGGAAGGCCCCCGAATGACCACCACGACGACCACCACCAACGACCAGCTGTTCGGGCGTGCGAAGAACAGCATCCCCGGAGGCGTGAACTCGCCGGTGCGCGCCTACGGTTCGGTCGGTGGCACGCCCCGGTTCCTGACCGCCGCGAAGGGCGCGTACGTCACCGACGCCGAGGGTCGTGAGTACGTCGACCTCGTGGCGTCGTGGGGGCCGGCGATCCTCGGCCACGCGCACCCCGGCACGGTCGAGGCCGTGCAGCAGGCGGCCTCACGGGGGCTCTCGTTCGGTGCGTCGACGCCGGGCGAGACCGAGCTCGCCGAGCTCGTCAAGCAGCGGGTCTCGGTCGACGGCGACGGGCCGATCGAGAAGATCCGCATGGTGTCGACGGGCACCGAGGCGACGATGACGGCGATCCGCCTCGCCCGCGGGTACACCGGCCGTGACCTCCTGGTGAAGTTCGCCGGGCACTACCACGGGCACTCCGACTCGCTCCTCGCCGAGGCCGGGTCCGGTGTCGCGACGCTCGCGATGCCCGGGTCCGCCGGGATCACCGCCGAGACCGCCGCGCAGACGCTCGTGCTGCCGTACAACGACCTCGACGCCGTCCGTCGCGCGTTCGACGAGCACTCCGAGCGCATCGCCGCCGTGATCGTCGAGGCCGCCGCCGCGAACATGGGCGTCCTCGCCCCGGAGCGCGGGTTCAACCGTGCCCTGGCGCAGATCACGAAGTCGCACGGAGCGCTCCTCATCGTCGACGAGGTCCTCACCGGCTTCCGTGTCGGCAGCGCCGGGTGGTGGGGCCTCGAGGCGTCGAAGGTCGTGCCCGACGGTGCCGGTTGGAAGCCCGACCTCGTGACGTTCGGCAAGGTCATCGGCGGTGGGATGCCGCTCGCCGCGCTGGGTGGCCGTCGCGAGGTGATGGACTTCCTCGCGCCGCTCGGCCCGGTGTACCAGGCGGGTACCCTCTCCGGGAACCCGCTCGCGGTCGCGGCGGGCATCGCCACCCTGCGTGCCGCGACGTCGGAGGTGTACGCGCACCTCGACCGCACCGCTGCCACGATCGCGACCGCGACGAGCGAGGCGCTGTCCGCCGCTGGGGTCGCCCACACCGTGCAGCACGCCGGGAACCTGTTCTCGTTCGCGTTCACGGAGACCGCGCCGCGGAACTACGACGACGTCCGTGCGCAGGAGGCGTTCCGGTACGCGCCGTTCTTCCACAGCATGCTCGACCAGGGCGTGACGCTCCCGCCGAGCGTCTTCGAGGCGTGGTTCGTCACGGCGGCGCACGACGACCGTGCCGTCGGCCGGGTCCTCGACGCGTTGCCCGCCGCGGCGCGCGCGGCGGCGGCCGCCACGGCCTAGCGGCGCGCCCGGCGGGCGGCTGGTCCCCGCGGGACCGGCCGGGAGGCGCGGGTCGCCTACACCGCTCGGCGAGCGTGCCAGCGCCCCTCCGCACGCACGATGGCGAGCGGGAAGTCGAAGGCGTGCGACGCCGCGGACGAGGTGATCACGTCGTCCGCGGTGCCCTGTGCGACCGCACGACCGTCGCGCAGCAGCATCGCGTGCGAGGTCGAGGTCGGCAGGTCCTCGAGGTGGTGCGTGACCATCACGCTGCCGAGTTCGGGGTGCCGGTGCCGGAGCGCATCCACGGTCTCGAGCAGGTGCTCGCGCGCGGCGACGTCGAGTCCGGTCGCGGGTTCGTCGAGCAGCAGCAGCCGCGGTTCGGCCATGAGGGCACGGGCGATGAGTGCCCGACCGCGTTCGCCCTGGGACAGCACCGGCCACCGTGCGTCCCGGCGTGCGGCGAGCCCGACGTCGGCGACGTGCTGCTCGGCGGCGGCCACCTGGTCGGCCGTCGGGGTCCAGCGCAGCATGAGGTCGGTCGTGCCGGTGACGCCCGTGAGCACGGTCTCGAGCACCGTGAGCGGCGAGGTCATCCGGTGCCGAGGGTCCACGTGCCCGATGCGCTCGCGGAGTTCCCGCACGTCGACCCGTCCGAGCCGGCGCCCGAGCAGCTCGACGGTTCCGGCCGTGGGGTGTCCGGTCGCGCCGAGCACGGCGAGCAGCGTGGACTTGCCGGCACCGTTCGGCCCGAGGAGCGCCCAGTGCTCGCCCTGCCGGACGGTCAGGTCGACGTCGTGCAGGAGGTCGCGGCCGGACCGCGTCACCCGGACGCCGGTGGCCTGGATGAGGGTGTCGGTCACGACGCGGCGCCGGTCGTCAGGACGTCGCGCCGGCGGCCCGCAGTTCCTCGGCCTGGTGCTCCGCCGTCGCGGTCAGCGCACGGATGGCCGCGGCTGCACCGTCACCGTCGCGCTTGGCGATCGCCGCGCGGAGCGGCTCGACGGCGTGCTGGTAGTCCCAGAACTCCCACGGGCCCTGTGCCAGCGAGAGGAATCGTGCGCGGGGCAGCAACGACTCGGACAGCTTGTCGAGGAGCTGGTTGTCGGCGGCGCGGATCAGGAGCAGCATGACCTGCTCGATCTCGGCGTCCATGCGCTTGTCGTGCGCGTCGGCGTAGCTGCGGACGGCCTCGAGGTGGTCCACGAGGGCCTTCGCCGCGTCGTCGTCGAGCTGCGGGACGCCCCAGCGGGCGGCCATCTCCATGAACCCGCCGAGGACCTGCGTCGTGTCCGTGGCCTGCTTGCCCGTGGGGGTCGCGATACGTGTGTAGCGGTTCGCCTCCATCTCGACGAGGCCGTAGTCGACGAGCTTCGCGATGGCCTCGCGGATGGGGGTGCGACTCACACCGAGCCAGGCGACGAGTTCGTCGTCGTTGAGTCGTTCGCCGGCCTGCAGCGTGCCGTCCTGGATCGCGGCGAGCATCTTCTCGAGCACCACGTCGCGCAGGAGCTTCCGCGGCGAGTTCTCGACGGTGGACTTCGGGACCGGCATCGGTGCTCCTCACGGGTCAGACGTGTTGTACTCCAATCCTAACGTGTCAATGTGCAAGCGTTTGTGAAATGATGGCGTAGCAGTATTTCGGTCGTTCACGTCGCCGTCACGTCGACGACCGTCCGACCGTGTACTCGTCCCGCGACGACCTCCGCTCCGACGCCGATCGCATCGGGCAGGGACACCGTCCGGGTGACGTCGGCGAGCAGCGCCGGGTCGAGATCGGTCGCGAGCCGGTCCCACGCCCGCTGCCGCAGCGCGTGCGGCGCCTCGACCGAGTTGACGCCGAGCAGCGACACCGCTCGCAGGATGAAGGGCATCACGGTCGTCGGCAGCGCGGAGTCCTGGGCGAGTCCGCACGCCGTGACCGCCCCGCCCCACCGGGTGGCGGCGAGCACGTTGGCGAGGGTCGCGCCCCCGACGCTGTCCACCGCGCCCGCCCACGTCGCACGCTGCAGGGGCTTGCCGAGGTCCGACAGCGCGGCCCGGTCCACCACGTCCGTCGCGCCGAGCCGACGCAGGGAGTCGGCGTTCGCCACCCGCCCGGTCGATGCCGTCACCGAGTACCCGCGGGCCGCGAGCAGGGCGATCGCCACCGTCCCGACCCCGCCGGACGCACCGGTCACGAGCACCGGCCCGTCGTCGGGCGCGACCACCCGCTCCAGTGCGAGGATGCTGAGCTGCGCCGTGAATCCCGCGGTGCCGATCGCGGCGGCGAAGGAGTCCTCGATGTCGTCGGGCAGCACCACCAGGGCGTCGGCGGGCACCACGGTGTGGGACGCCCACCCGCCGTGCCGGGTCTCACCGAGGCCGGCGCCGTTGCACGTCACCCGGTCACCGATCGCGACGCCGTGCACGCCCGGGCCGAGGGCGGACACCGTGCCGACGACGTCGATGCCGGGGACGAGGGGATCGACCCGCGCCACGCCGGGGTTCCCGGCGAGGGCGAGGCCGTCCTTGTAGTTGACGCTCGACGTCGTGACGTCGACGAGGACCTCGCCCTCGGCGGGGTCCGGGAGGTCGACCTCCGTGAGGGCGGGCGGGGCGGAACGGGAGACGAGGACGGCGCGGGTCACCTGTCGGACGCTACCCCGTGCCTCCAGGCCGGGTCGTCACCACGAGTCTCGGGCTCGCGGGCGGCACTCAGCCGAACATGATGGCGGCTTCGTCGTACCGATCCTGGGGAACGGTCTTGAGCTCGCCGAGCGCCTCGTCGAACGAGACGTGCACGATGTCGGTCCCCTTGAGCGCGACCATGCGACCCCACCGCTCCTCGACGACCGAGTCGATCGCCGCGAGCCCGAGCCGGGTCGAGAGCACCCGGTCGTACGCCGTCGGCGTTCCGCCGCGCTGGATGTGCCCGAGGGTCGTGGCGCGGGTCTCGATGCCCGTCATCTCCTCGATGAGTGGCGCGAGCCGCTCCCCGATCCCGCCGAGCCGCGGCCGGCCGAAGGCGTCGAGTCCGCGCTCGGTGTGGGCGTTGTCCTCGTGGTCGGGGACGAACCCCTCCGCGACGACGACGAGCGGCGCACGGCCGCGGTCGTAGGCGGCGCGCACCCACTGCGCGATCTGCTCCATGCTCGTCTTCTGCTCGGGGATGAGGATCGCGTGGGCGCCCGCGGCCATGCCGGAGTGCAGGGCGATCCAGCCGACGTGGCGGCCCATGACCTCGGCGACCATGCAGCGCGAGTGCGACTCACCCGTGGTCCGGAGGCGGTCCATGGCCTCGGTCGCGATCGCGACGGCGGTGTCGAAGCCGAAGGTGTAGTCGGTGGCGCCGAGGTCGTTGTCGACGGTCTTCGGGACGCCGACGATCTTGAGCCCCGCGTCGGTCAGCCGCTTCGCTGCCGCCAGGGTGCCCTCGCCGCCGATCGCGACGATGGCGTCGATGCCGTGCCGCTCCAGCGTCCGCTCGATGTTCTCCACGCCGCCGCGTTCGCCCTCGAACGGGTTCGTGCGGCTCGTCCCGAGGATCGTGCCGCCCTGCTTCGCGATGCCCTGGATGTCCTTGCGGCCGAGCGGGACGATGTCGCCGTCGACGACGCCCCGCCAGCCGTCGCGGAAGCCCACGAACTCGTGTCCGTGGATCGCGATGCCCTTGAGCACGATCGCGCGGATGACCGCGTTGAGGCCGGGGCAGTCGCCGCCGGAGGTGAGGATGCCGATGCGCACGGGAACTCCATCGTCGGTGGTGGTGGGACACGCCCATCATGACTGACGGTGGTTCCGCATTACCATCCTGGGGTGTCCCTCGCTGTGTCCGCCACCGCCGTCGGTTGCGTCGACCACGCAGCCGGACGGATCGACACGGTCTACCGACCCACCGGGGCGGTGGACGTCCGCGCGACGCTCCGTCCCCTGCAGCGCGGTTCCGGTGACCCCGCCTTCCGTGTGGTCGGTGCGGACACCTGGCTCGCGCTCCGGACGCCCGCGGGGCCGGCGTCGGTGCTCGTCCGCCGGGCCGGACCCGACGCGATCGCCGTCTCGGCGTGGGGCGACGGCGCCGAGTGGGCGGTGGCGCACGCCCCCGAGATGCTCGGCCGCGGTGACGACTGGTCCGACCTCGACGTGACCTCGCACCCGTTCCTCGTCGACGCCCGGCACCGGCAGCCAGGCCTGCGCCTGCTCCGGACGAACGCGGTGGTCGCGGCCCTCGTGCCGGCGATCATGGAGCAGAAGGTGACCTCGCGGCAGGCGTGGCGCGCGTGGCGGTACCTCCTGCGGCGCTTCGGGACGCCCGCGCCCGGTCCGGCCCCGGCCGACATGTGGGTGCAGCCGACCGCGTCCGGGTGGGCGGCGATCCCGAGCTGGGAGTGGCACCGTGCCGGCATCGAGCCCGGGCGTTCGGCCACCGTGATGCGCGCGATGCGGGTCGCGCCGGCCCTCGAGCGCACCCTGACGCTCGGCCGTGGTGGCGCGGTGGTGTCCGACCGGCTGCAGTCGGTGCCCGGTGTCGGCAGGTGGACCGCCGCCGAGACGGCCCAGCGGGCGCACGGGGATCCGGATGCTCCGAGCGTGGGCGACTACCACGTGCCGGCCCTCGTCGGGTGGGCGCTGACGGGCGGTCCGGTCGACGACGACGGGATGCTCGAGCTGCTCGAGCCGTACCGCGGTCACCGGGAGCGGGTCGTGCGGCTCATCGGGGGCTCGGGCTTCCGGAAGCCGTCGTTCGGGCCGCGCATGACGATCCAGGACCACCGGCACCACTGAGCGTCGACACAGTCGCCGGACACACGCCGTCCGCACCCGTATCCTCCTGTTGAGAACCGATCTCAGGAGGAATCATGACCGACACCGACCCCACTCCGGCACCCGGCGACGACGAGCACCGCATCGCCGAGCACGACGTCTCGGAGCACGACCACGAGCACGACGGCGGCGAGCACGAGACCGTCGAGCACGGCGACCACGTCGACTTCGTCCACGACGGCCACCGCCACGCTCGGCACGAGGACCACTACGACGAGCACTGACGGTCGCTGACGCGACCACAGGACGGACGGGAGGCCCGTGGCGGCGCCGCCACGGGCCTCCCGTCCGCGACCTGGTCGCCGCGCGCGGCGACCGACGCCGTGCCGCCGTCACCCGGACCGCCTAGTGTCGACGTTCGTGAGTGCTGATCGTCATCGTCGCCGCGCGTCCCGGGTCGTCTCGATCGGCGTCGTCGCCGCGCTCGCCGCGTCCCTCACGGGATGTGGCGAGGGCTCAGGCGTCGACGCCGACTACGCGAAGATCTGCCGCGACAACGCGACCCAGAAGCGGCTGCCGGACGACGACTGCAACAACCACGGCGGGCACGCGGGCTGGTACTTCCTGCCGCTCAGCAGCAGCCGGACGACGAAGGTCCCGGCGGTCGGCGACCCGGTGTCCGGCGGACGGACCTCGCTCCCGGCCGGCAAGACCGCGGAGTCCGGCGTCTCCTCCCGCGGCAGTTCCGTGTCGAAGGGCGGCTTCGGCGGGTCCGGTGAGCACGGCGGGTTCGGTGGCTGATGGAGCGCGTCGAGTTCACCGAGCGGCCGGACTGGCAGCGGAAGATCCAGCAGACCGGGCTGGTCTACTCCCGGTCCGAGCGCGAGGACGGGACGGCGGTCGAGTACTGGAACGACGGCGCGGCCTACGTGTTCACCCTCCCGGAGGTCGAGGCGCTGGAGGAGCAGACCGAGGAACTGCACCGGATGAGCCTCGAGGCCGCGCGGTACCTGGCGTCCGGCGAGCTCGGCACGCTCGGGCTCACCCCGGAGGGCTTCGAGCTCGCGTCCTGGTCGCTCGATCAAGGCGAACCCGACGTCTACGCCCGCTTCGATCTCGCCTACGCCGGTGACGGGTCGCCCGCGAAGCTCCTCGAGTACAACGGCGACACGCCGACCGGGCTGATCGAGGCGTCGGTCACGCAGTGGCACTGGCTCCGTGACCGAGTCGGCTCCGGTGACCTGCCCGCCGACACCGACCAGTGGAACGGCATCCACGAGGCGCTCGTCGCACGCTGGCGGACGCTCCTGCACGAGTCGCTCCGGGCGGAGGAGGGCGGGCGCCTGTTCGTGGCGCACTCCGACCTCGACACCGCCGGTGAGGACTGGGACACCGTCGCCTACATGCGGGACCTCGCCGGTGAGGCGGGCTGGGAGCACACCGGCATCGAGATGAAGGACGTGGGCTGGCACGCCGCCGCCCGCCAGTTCGTCGGCAACGAGGAGCCCGTCGGGTCGTCGCGGAGCGCCTACACCCTGCCCGGTGACGCGCCAGGCATGCAGTGGCCGGTGATCCGGAACCTCTTCAAGCTCTACCCGTGGGAGGACCTCGTGTCGGGCGACGACCGGGCGTCCGGTGACCAGGAGTTCGGCGCGTTCCTCGTGTCCGACCGGGGCCGCCTCGGCCGCTGGTACGAGCCGGCGTGGAAGATGTTCCTCTCGAACAAGCTCCTGCTCGTCGCGCTGTGGCGGCTCTTCCCGGGCCACGACAACCTGCTTCCCTCGTTCGCCGACGGACCCGGTGGGATGACGGATTTCGTGGTGAAGCCGGTGTTCGGACGCGAGGGCGACGGCATCGCCGTGCACCGCGCCGACGGCTCGGTGACGTCGAACGGCACCGAGTACCGCCGCGCGGGTACCGGGGGCGAGCGGGTGTGGCAGCAGTACCACGAGCTGCCGGACTTCCCCGGCCGGAACGGGCACAACCACCCGGTGCTCGGGTCGTGGGTCGTCGACGGGCAGTCGTTCGGCGTCGGCATCCGAGAGTCCGACGGGCCGATCACCGACTACTGGTGCCGGTTCGCGCCGAACCTCATCCGCGTCTGAGCGCCGTCACGCCGGCACGACCACCGGACGGACGGGGTGCGGCGCGTCAGGGGTGGCGCGTGCCCTCGCCGGCGAGGACGGCTCGGTAGCCCTCGCGGAAGGTCGGGTACCGCGGTGCCCAGCCCGTCGAGCGGAGCAGCGCGTTCGAGAGCCGCTTGTCCCCGCCCGCCTGCCGCCCGTCGCCGTCACCGCGGACGGGTTGGTCGACGCCGAGCTCGGCGGCGAGGAACCGGAGCACGTCGTCGAGGCGGACCGGCTCGTCGTCGGTCCCGAGGTAGGTCGGCGCCGGGTCCTCCACGGCCGCGAGGTGCACGAGCGCCGCGGCCGCGTCGTCCCGGTGGATGCGGTTCGTGTGCGGGGAGGTGTCCGGCGCGAGTCGGGCGCTGCCGGAGCGGACCTGGTCGACCAACCGCTCGCGACCGGGACCGTAGACCCCCGACAGCCGGAGCAGCACGGCACCGGGTGCGCGCCGTCGGAGCAGCTCCTCGGCCTCGACGAGCACGGCGGCCGTCGGGGTGCTGCCACGGACCGGGGTGTCCTCGGTGACCTCGCTCCCGTCGTCCACGTCGTACACCGCGGTCGAGGACACGACGACGATGCGCGGTTCGGCGGTGGCTGCGTCGACGCCGTCGAGGACGTTCCGGAGTCCGTCGACGTAGGTCGCCCGGTACTCGTCGACGTCCCTGCTGCCCGCTGCGGTCGCGACGACCACGAGCGCGGTGTCGTCCGGGATCGTCGGGACCTCGTTCCGGAGGTCCGTGCTCCGACCGACCAAGGGCGCCGGCAGGAGCTCGGCGCGTCGACGTAGGCCGATCACGTGGTGGCCGAGCGCGGCGAAGCGGAGACCGGCCTCGGTCCCCAGGTCGCCGCAGCCGGCGACGACGACGGTTCCGTGGTGCTGCACGGGTCCACTGTGCCAGGCGTGGGCAGACGAAACGCGCGCGTTTCGACGACGCACGTGTCGATCGACGCGCGGGACGTCGGGACGCGCGCGGTTCGTGCGCCGTAGACCGGGTCAGACGGGCTGCAGCGGCTCCGGGGCGCCCTCGGGCAGCTCGACCCGGACGGTGTCGCCCGGTCGGACGGTCCCACCCGTGAGCACGACGGACATCACGCCGCCCTTCCGCTCCACGGACCCGTCCTCGGCGCGGCCGAGCACCGCCTTGAGCAACCCCGGCTCGAACCCGTTGATCTGCTGGCACGGGTTCCGGAGGCCCGTCACCCGCACGCTCGCGGTCTCGCCGAGGTGCAGGACGGTCCCGGTCGGCAGCCCGAGCAGGTCGATGCCACGCGTCGTGACGTTCTCGCCCATGTCGCCCGGAGCGACCTCGAACCCGGCGTCCGCGACCTCGTCGAAGAGCTCGGCGTGCAGCAGGTGCACCTGGCGGAGGTTCGGCTGCGAGGGGTCCCGCGCCACCCGGGACCGGTGCTGCACGGTGGTGCCGGCGTGGGCGTCCCCCTCGATGCCCCACCCGGCGACGAGCACGACCTCGTCCACGAGCGGCTTGCTGAAGTGGTGACCCCCGTCACGGGCCACGGCGACGACGATCGGTGACTGCGCTCCCACACCCTCAGCCTGGCACGGATCGACACGCCGATCGAGACCCGGTGAACGATCCGGTCCGCTGTCTCGTCGTGAAGGGTATGGGACTCCGCACACGCACCAAGGTCATCATCGGCATCGCCTCCGGCGTCGTGGTCGTCGGCGCCGCCGCAGCGATCGCCGGCCCGGTCATCTACGCGAACACCGTCAACGGGCAGGCCGCGGCCGCTCCGTCGCTCAGCACCGCGCCGTCCGGCGGCACGGGGAAGCTCCCCGCGTCCGAGGCGGACGGCAGCTGGAAGTCCACGGGCGACTCGTTCGCGGGCTACCGGGTGCACGAGACGCTCCAGGGCCAGGATGTGAACGTGGTCGGACGCACGAAGGACGTCGAGGGCACCGCCGAGGTCAGCGGCGGCTCCCTCACGAAGGCGACCGTCACGGTCCAGGTCGCGAAGATCAGCACGCCGGAGTCCGCGCGCGACGAGTACTTCCGGAACACCGCGCTGCAGACCGACCAGCACCCCACGGCGACCTTCACGCTGACGAAGCCCGTCGACGTCTCCGGCGCGCTCGACGGCTCCACCCAGGACGTCACCCTCACCGGCACCATGGACCTGCACGGCGTCGAGAAGCCCGTCACCGCCGACGCCCAGGTCGCCGTGGCGGCGGACGGCACGGTGCAGGTCGCCGGCAGCATCCCGATCACGTTCGAGGACTACGGCGTCCAGGCCCCGTCGCTCGGCTTCGTCACGGTGGACCCGAAGGGCTCCGTGGAGTTCTCCCTCGACCTGGAGAAGTGATGGTCACCGGACGCTCCGCCGACGAGCTGCTCGCCACGCTCCACCGGGAGCACGGCGACGCGCTCACGCGGTACGTCCGGCACCTGACGCGGGACGGGCACACCGTCGAGGACGTCGTGCAGGAGACGATGGTGCGCGCCTGGCAGCGACCGGCCGTGCTCGAGCGGACGCCCGACAGTGTCCGGGCATGGCTCTTCACGGTCGCGCGGAACCTCGTCGTGGACGACGCCCGGTCGGCCCGGAACCGACACGAGCACGGCACGGAGCAGCCGGTCGACCGTGCCGAGGCCGACCGCACCGACGCCGTGCTCGACCGCATCGTCGTGGCGGACGCGCTCGCCTCGCTCAGCCCGGAGCACCGTCGGGTGGTGGTGGACGCGTACTGGCTCGGCCACACCGTGCCGGAGATCGCCCGGCGGCACGACATCCCGGAGGGCACCGCGAAGTCGCGGCTGCACTACGGTCTGCGGGCCCTCCGGCTCGCACTGCAGGAACGAGGAGTGACCCGATGAGCGACGACCGCTACGCCGAGTGGGACGCCGCCTACGTGCTCGGCTCGCTGCCGGCGGACGAGCGGCTCGAGTACGAGCGTCACCTCGAGACGTGCGACCGCTGCGCGGCCGCCGTCGCCGAGCTGGTCGGACTGCCCGGCCTGCTCGGGAAGCTCCCGGCCGACCAGGCGGTCGAGATCGCGGTGCCGGACGGGAGGCCCGACACCGGTTCCGAGGGCACCCTCTCCTCCGTGGCCCACCGGGTCCGTCACCGTCGGCGCCGTCGTCGGGTGTGGGTCGCCGCCACCACGGCGGCGGCCGTGCTCGCAGCCGTGCTCGGCGGGCTCGCGGTCGGGACCGCACGGGTCGACCCGGCGTCCGTGCAGGCCGCCTCGCAGAGCGCTGCCGACCGGTACTCGCTCGTCGGTGCCCGTGGTCTCGACGTCGACCTCGCCGTCAGCGGCGAGCCGTGGGGCACGCGCTTCGACTGGGGCTGCTCGTACGGCGGGAAGTCCTGGGCGTCGGACGGCTCGGTCCAGTACGACCTCGTCGTGGTGCGTGACGACGGCACGGCGGAGACGGTGGCCTCGTGGTCAGCGGCAGGGGAGGACGCCCGCGGGCTGTCGGCCTCGACGACCGTGCCCCGAGGCGACATCGCGAGCGTGCAGGTCCGGCTCCGCGGCGACGACCGCGTCCTCGCGGACGTCGACCTCTAGCGGTCCGCTGCTTCCAGGTCCACCGGACCGATCGCGGTGTGGACGCGCGCGCTGACGGTCCGCAGCGTGCCCGCGTCGGTCCCCACGGGCCTCCAGAACAGGTCCTCCAACGCGGCCGTGTGCGCACGGATGCCGGACAGCACCGCGCGACGGCCGTCGGGGGTCATCGAGACCCAGCTGCCGCGGCCGTCGGTGGGACAGTCGGCCCGCTCGACCAGACCCCGCGCGACCATGCGCGTGACCTGGTGGCTGACGCGGGACTTCTCCCAGCCGATGCCCGCGGCGATGTCCCGCACGCGCAGCCGGTGGTCGGGGTCGCGGTGCAGCCCGATGAGGATCTCGAACTCCGGGATCGAGATGCCCGCCCCCTCCTGCACGGCGTGGTCGAGCGCCCGGTCCAGCCGTCGCCAGGCGTCGTGGTAGGTGTCCCACGTGACCCAGTCGTGCCCCTCGTCGTCCTGCGTCACCATGCTCGACAGCGTATCGACGGATGCCCGGAGCGACGCCGGTTTCATCCGTCCGGATGACCCTCCGACGACGCACGGCGTGCTCCGAGGGAGCGTCGGTGCGGCGGCATACGATCGGGACATGCCGACCCCCAGCATCGCCGACTGCACCGACGACGCCGTGGCCCTCGTGCGTCGCTGGCTGGCGGCCTCCGCGGGCACCAAGCCGGACCCGGGTGCGGCACGGCTGGCGGGGGTGCTCCGCGACGAGCAGGGGCTGGACTTCACCCGCGGCTTCGTCGACCGGGTGATCCGACCGGAGGACCCCAGGGTCGCCGCCCGCAACCTCGAGAAGCTCAGCCAGGACGTCCCCGAGTTCCTCGCCTGGTACCTCCGCGGCGCGGTCACGCTCGGCGGCGGGTTCGCGACGATGGCGCCGTGGGCCGTGATCCCGACCGCGCGGCGGATCCTGCGCCGGATGACCGGGCACCTCGTGATCGACGCAACCGCGGCGAAGCTCGGTCCGGCGCTCGCGAAGGTCGGCGGCGCGGGCACCCGACTCAACGTCAACCTGCTCGGCGAGGCCGTGCTCGGCACCGCCGAGAGCGACCGTCGACTGCAGGGCACGACGGACCTCCTCGCCCGCGACGACGTCGACTACGTCTCGATCAAGGTGAGCTCGGTCGTGCCGCAGATGTCGGCGTGGGCGTTCGACCAGACGGTCGAGCGGGTGGTCGACCGGCTCGTCCCGCTGTACCGCCTCGCCGCCGCTCCGCTCGCCGAGGGTCGCCCGGCGAAGTTCATCAACCTCGACATGGAGGAGTACCGCGACCTCGACGTCACGCTCGCGGTGTTCACGACGCTGCTCGACCGCGACGAGTTCGCGGGGCTCGAGGCCGGCATCGTGCTGCAGGCGTACCTGCCCGACGCCGCAGGGGCCCTCGACCGGCTGACCACGTGGGCACAGGCACGCCGGGCCCGAGGGGGAGCGCCGGTCAAGGTGCGGCTCGTCAAGGGTGCGAACCTCGCGATGGAGCACGTCGACGCGATCCTGCACGAGTGGCCGCTCGCGACGTGGGGCAGCAAGCGCGAGACCGACACGGCCTACCTCCGGATGCTCGACACCGCCCTGACGCCGGAGCGCACCGACGCCGTCCGGGTCGGGGTCGCCGGGCACAACCTCTTCGACCTCGCCACCGCGTGGGTGCTCGCGCAGCGCCGCGGGGTCACCGACGCGGTCGACGTCGAGATGCTGCTCGGCATGGCGTCCACGCACGCCGAGGCGGTGCGCGCCGACGTCGGCCGGATCCTGCTCTACACGCCCGTCGTGCAGCCGGAGGAGTTCGACTCCGCCATCGCCTACCTCGCCCGACGCCTGCAGGAGAGCGCGAGCCCCGAGAACTTCATCTCCGGAGCCTTCGACATCGACCGCGACGCCAGCGTCTTCGACCGCGAGCACGGCCGGTACCTGGCCTCGGTCGCCGCCCTCGACGAGCCGGTGCCCGCGACGAACCGCACGCAGGACCGCCGTCGCCCGCTCGGTGAACCCGAGCACCGCGACGCCTTCCGGAACGCCCCCGACACCGACCCCTCCATCGCCGCCAACCGCAGCTGGGCGCTGGACGTCCTCCGACGTGTCCCGAAGTCCCAACTGGGCGCGCAGACCATCCGCGGGGCCAAGGTCGTCGACCGGTCGACGCTCGAACGGATCGTCGCCCGGACCGCCCAGGCCGGCGTGAACTGGGGACGGCAGGACCCGACCGACCGCGCCGAGCTCCTCGACCTCATCGGGCACGAGCTCGAGACCCGCCGCGCCGACCTCATCGAGGTGATGGCCGCCGAGACGGGCAAGACCATCGGCGAGGCCGACGTCGAGGTCACCGAGGCCGTCGACGCCGCCCACCACTACGCCGAGAGCGCCCGACAGTTGGCCGCGCTCGACGGGGACGGCGCCCGGTTCGTCCCGCCCCGGCTGACCGTCGTCGTCCCGCCGTGGAACTTCCCGGTCGCCATCCCCGCCGGTGGGGTGCTCGCCGCGCTCGCCGCGGGCAGCGGGATCGTGCTCAAGCCCGCGCCCGAGGCCAAGCGGTGCGGTGCGCTCCTCGCCGACGTGCTCTGGGACGCCGGGGTACCGCACTCGCTCCTCCAGCTGGTCGACCTCGACGAGGACGCCCTGGGCCGCGAGCTCGTCGCCCACCCCGCGGTCGACCGCGTGCTGCTGACCGGCAGCGCCGACACCGCCCGCTCCTTCCGGTGGTGGCGCGCCGGCCTCCCGCTGACCGCCGAGACGAGCGGCAAGAACGCGATCGTCGTGACGCCGAGCGCCGACCTCGACCTCGCCGTGCAGGACGTCGTGCAGTCGGCGTTCGGGCACGCCGGGCAGAAGTGCTCCGCCGCGTCGCTCGTCGTGCTCGTCGGCTCCGTCGGCGAGAGCGAGCGGTTCCGACGCCAGCTCGTGGACGCCACCCGGACGCTGCGGGTGGCCTGGCCGGACGACCCGAGTGCGCAGGTGGGTCCGGTGATCGCCGAGCCGACGGGCAAGCTCCGCGCCGGACTCACCGAGCTCGGCCCGGGGGAGTCCTGGCTCGTGCAGCCGGAGCCCCTCGACGACTCCGGACGGCTGTGGTCCCCCGGCATCCGCGACGGCGTCCGACCCGGCAGCGACTTCCACCAGACGGAGTACTTCGGCCCGGTGCTCGGCATCGTGCGGGCGGAGACCCTCGAGCAGGCGGTGGCGATCCAGAACGGGACCGACTACGGCCTCACCGCGGGCATCCACTCGCTCGACGTCGACGAGGTCGCGGACTGGCTCGCCACCGTGCAGGCAGGCAACCTGTACGTCAACCGGGGCATCACCGGCGCGGTCATCGGTCGGCAGCCGTTCGGTGGTTGGAAGCGGTCGTCGGTCGGCACCGGCACCAAGGCCGGCGGGCCGTTGTACGTCGCGACGCTCGGCCGCTGGGAGCGCACCGAGCGGACGGTCCACAAGAGCATCCAGCTGCACGGGCTCCCGCCACGGGTGACGGCCCTCATCGAGGCGGCACGGAGCGGGCTGTCGTTCGAGGAGTTCGACCAGGTCCGTGCGGGTGCCCTGAGCGACGTCCGTGCCCGCGAGTCACGGTACGGCCGCTCGCACGACGACTCCGGGCTCGTCGTGCAGCGCAACGTGCTCCGCTACCGCCCACAGTCCGTGATCGTCCGGCACGCGGAGGACTCGGCGACGGGCGACCTCGTCCGGGTGCTCGCCGCCGCGACCGCCGCCCGCGCCCACCTCATGCTGAGCACGTCCCGCCCGCTGCCCGGACCGCTCACGCAGTTGCTCGCGTCCTCCCGGTCCCCGCTCGACGTCGTCGACCACGTGGTCGAGAGCGACGAGGAGTTCCTCGCGCGGGCGGCGTCCGGCGCGGTGTTCGACCAGCGGTGGAGCGACCCCGACGACGAGCAGCAGGACGCCCTCGACCAGGTGCTCTCCCAGCCGGACGACCGACCGCGCCACACCGCGTTCGGCGGCCCGGGGAGCCGCATCCGTCTGCTCGGCGGCGACCCCCTCGCCCTCGAGGAAGCCCTCGGCGTCAGCGTGGACACCGCGATCCACGACGCACCCGTGGTCGAGTCCGGAGTCATCGAGATGCTCCCGTTCCTCCGCGAGCAGTCCGTGTCGATCACCGCGCACCGCTTCGGCGACCTCGACCCCGACTTCCAGGAGCTCCGTGTCTGACGACCGCACGCTCCACGTCGAGGGCCTGTTCAACGCCCGAGACCTCGGCGGACTCCCGCTCCGCGCCGGCGGCACGACCCCGCCCGGCAGGATCGTCCGGTCGGAGAGCGTCGACCGGGTCACCACCGAGGGGTGGCGGACGCTCCACGACGCCGGGATCCGGACCGTCCTCGACCTCCGTGCACCGTCCGAGCGGGCGAAGGACACCGGTCCCCGCCCGGAGTGGCTCACGACGGTGGTCGTCGACCACGACGGGCTCGACGACGCCCCGGGGTTCTGGGAGGCCTACTGGGAGACCGGGCTGGTCGGGACGCCGCTGTACTACGGGCCGCACCTCGCGGAACTGCCCGAGCGCACCGGCCGTGCACTCGCCGCGATCGCGGACGCGCCCCCGGGCGGGGTGCTCTTCCACTGCGCGGGTGGCCGCGACCGCACCGGCATCGTCGCCCTCGCGCTCCTCACGATCGCGGGCGTCCAGCCTTCCGCCGTCGTCGACGACTTCCTCGTGACCGTCGAGACCGCTCCCGCCTTGTACGAGTCGATCGGCGTGCCGCTCCCGGAGGGGAAGATCGAGGCGCTCTGCGCGGAGCACGGCACGACCGTCGCGGGCGCGTTCCGCGCTGCGGTCGACGGGTTCGACGTCGACCGCTTCGTCGAACGGTCGGGTCTCGACGCGGACCGCCTGAAGGCCCTGCGCACGTTCCGCGCGCACGTCGCGTGACGCGACCCTCCGACTGGAGGCCCGGCGCACGTTCCGCGCGCACGTCGCGTGACCGACGACCTGTCCCGGGGCCCTGCCCGCGTGCCGTGCGCGCGTCACGCGACCCGTGCCTCCCGTCAGTCGCGTCCGCGACGGTGGTGCAGTTCGACCGCACCGCCCTCGAACGTCGTCGTGCCGACCAGGTCGAAGACGGACGTCGGGGCCGCGACCGGCAGGAGCGGCGTGCCCGCGCCGAGCGCGACGGGCATGACGGTCACGCGCAGTTCGTCGAGGAGGCCGGCCTCCTGGTACTGGGCGGCGAGCAGCCCGCCGCCCACCACCCAGACGTCGCGACCGGCGGCGGCCGCGACGATCGCGTCCTGGTGCCCCGTGACGTCACCGGAGACGAACCGCACGTCCGCGCCGGAGGGGACGGCGAGCTCGCGACTCGTGAACACCCAGGTCGGGCGGTCCAGGTACGCCCACGTGTCGTCGTGCTCCAGGAGCCACTCGTACGTCGTCGCTCCCATGACGAGCACGCCGACGGCGGCGAAGAACCGGTCGTGGTGCTCCTGGAACGGCTCGAACCCGAACCGGAGGAGCCAGTCGAGGTCGTCCCCGGGGGCGGCGACGAAGCCGTCGAGGGACGACGCGACGGAGTAGATCGTGCTCATGGCGGGACGGTACCGACCACCGCCGACAGACCGTCAGCGGTGGCGCCGACCGTGCCCGTGTCCGACGGCGGCGACCTCCGCGACCGTGAGGACCGCCGCGAGGAGCACCTGCACGGCCGCGAGCCCGCGCAGACGACCACCGAGCAGCGCGACCGGGACCATCGACGCGCCGTGCAGCACGTCCACGACGGCGCTCGCGGTGTGGGCGTCCCGGGAACCGGACCGCGACACGAGCACCGCCTGCGCCGTCTGCCGCACCGCGAGCACCGCGTCGAGCACCGGTGTCCCGCGCCGGCCGACGAGCCGGACCGCGTGGCCACCGGCGACCGCGAGCCGGAGGACCTCGACCGTCCTCACTTCCGACGCCCCGCCGCGAGCGCGATGACCCCGACGGCACCGAGCGCGGCGCCGAGGATGCCGTTGCCGAGCCGGCGGTGCTCGACCCACCACGTCTGCGGCGACCAGGCGTGCGCCGAGTCGTCGAACACGCCGTGTGCTCCGTGGTCACCGGGGATCGGGTCGTAGAGGTTGACACCGAGTGCGGCGCCGTCCTTCTGCGGTGCCTGCTGCCCGGACACCAGGGTCTTCGCGGCGTACCAGTCGGCGAACCGTCCGCTGATGCGGTTGCCGAGGATCGTGTAGACGGTCGACTCGCCCACCCACGTGCGGCGTCGGGGCCGTTCGGCCGTCGTGGCGATCGCCCGTGCGCCCACCTCGGGCTGGTAGATCGGCGCGACGGGCTGCGCCTGGTGCGGCAGCTTCGACTTCACCCACTGGAACTGGATCGTGTTGAGTGCCGGCATGTCGACCCGGGAGATCGCGACCTTGCTGCCCTGCTCCTCGAGCTCGGACACGACCGACTCGGTGAACCCGACGATCGCGTGCTTGGCGCCGCAGTACGCGGCCTGCAGGGGGATCCCGCGGAAGCCCAGTGCCGAACCGACCTGGATCACCTGGCCCCGATCGCGGGGGACCATGCGGGACAGTGCCGCCCGGGTGCCGTTCACGCAGCCCAGGTAGGTGACGTGGAGCGCCCGTTCGAAGTCGTCGGGGTCGGTGTCGAGGAACCGTCCGAAGACGCCGACCATCACGTCGTTCACCCAGAGGTCGATCGGCCCGAGCTCGGCTTCGACCCGGTCGGCCGCGGCCTCGACGGCCTCGCGCTCGGAGACGTCCACGAGCACCGCCAGCCCGCGGCGTCCTGCTGCCTCGACCTCGGCGACCGCAGCGTCGACACCGTCCTTCCCGCGGGCGAGGACCGCGACGTCCCAGCCCCGGGCGGCGAGCTCGCGCACCGTCGCCCGTCCGAGTCCCGCCGAACCACCCGTCACCACAGCCACACGTGTCATTGACCCGTTCTACCGGGCGTGGTGCCGCTCCCCGCCCAGCCGCGGTGTCCCCCGGTGCCGCGCGCGGGAGGACGGCCACGAGGATGATGGGCCGGTGGACACCCGAGCAGAGGACACCGTCGAGGAGGCGCCGCCGCCCGGCTGGGTCCTGAACACCCCGACGCGGATCCACGAGGTCTGGACGCTCCCGGTCTGCCTAGTGGCGCTCGCCGTTCTCATCGCGCTGCTCGGGACGCGGTTCGGCGAGGTGCTCGGCGCGGTCGTGTGCGTGACGTGTGCCGTCGTCGTCGCAGCCGGTGCGGTCGCCCTGGCCGTGGCCGGACGGACGGCGTACCACGGCCAGGACCTCCGGGCTTCGTGGCGGCTGCACGTCGTCCGGGTGGCCGTCGGCGTGACCACGGCCTCGATCGTCGCGATCGGGACGTTGGTGATCGGCCTCCCGTTCGGCTGGCTCTTCGGCGCCGTCGGCTGGGTCCCGACGATGTTCCGCTTCGCACGCTCGGTGCCCCGGATCGACCGGTTGCTCGTGGCCTGGGCATCGGTCTTCATCGCTGTTTCGTGCGCGGTCCTGTCCGTCGCCGGACTCACTGTCCACGGCTTGCCGGAGCGTCTCTCCGCGGTGTGGATCGGTCCCGGTGCGATCCTCGCAGCGCTCGCCCTCGTGATGGCAGTCGTGCAGTTCGCCGTCGCCGAGCGCACGCCTCCGGACCGCCCCCTCAGCGCCCCAGACCGAACCGCGTCGTGACCCCCGGCGCGTAGAGCACCGAGTCCGGCTCGAGCTCCGTCAACGCGAACGGCAGCCCGGCCGCCGCGACGAGGTCGTCCCGCAGGTGCACGACCGACGCCCGGTGCAGCGGCCACGTCTCGTGCTCGTTCGGCCAGAAGCGCGTCCGGCCTGCCCGGTGCACGTGCATGCCCCAGCGTGCGGTGAGGAAGGTCTCGAGGGCGGTCGGCTCCTCGATCCGCGAGCCGATCCGTACGTCCACCACCGACCTCGTGTGCGTGCCGTGCCGACGCATCGCGTACGCGGCCCGGTCCGGCTCCGGTCGGCGGAACTCGGCGTGCGCCCACCAGTACGGCAGCGCCGTCGCGGCCCGGGCACCGAGGGTCGGCAGGAGCTTCCCGGCGTCGAGCGAGAGGAACACGACGCCGTGCCGGCCCTGGTCGTCGACCGTGTAGACGCGGACGTTCACCTCGACGAAGTCCCCGACGCGACCGACCCGGACGGGCGGGAACGCGGTGTCGGTGAACCGGAACGCGATGAGGCCCACCCACGTGGTCGTGCCGTCGTCGACACCGTCCGCACCGAGCGTGTCGGGCCGGACCCCGGCCGGGAGGTGCTGGGCGACGGCCGAGATGTCCACCCGCCAGTGCACGAAGACGACGTCGAGCCAGTCCTGTTGGATCCACGGGCGACCCGGCAGCCGCGGGGCCACCGCCGAGATCGCCGTCACCGGGTGTCCGCTCCGCCCGCGGGCGCGGCGTCGTCCCACCCCTGCTGCGGGGTGTCGCACGTGCCTCGGAAGACGTACTGCGACGGCCGCTTCCGTTCGCTCGACGTCCAGTCGATCGCCGGACGTCGACGCTCGGGTGGCAGGTACCCGATCCGGTACACGGCCATGAGCTCCAGGGACGGGGGGACCCGCAGCAGCCCCTCGATCTCCTCCCACGCTCCCGGTGTCTCCATCGGGAAGGACACGAACTGGATGCCGAGGCCGAGCTCGGTGGTGGCGAGCCAGATGTTCTCCATCGCCGCGCCCATGCTGAACACCGAGTAGAAGCCGGACAGCTCCTCCTTCGGGTACTCGTGCCGGTCGAGCATCACGCCGAGCAGCAGCGGCGACCCGGCCACGAGCTTCCGGTTCTCCTCGCCGAGGGTCTGCGGCACGCGGAGGGTGTTCATGAGCAGCTGCCCGCGCTTCGTGAACACCTGCTTCGTGAACGGCTTGAGCGGCCCGGGGAGCTTGTCGAACAGCATCCCGTCGCGCCGCTCGTCCATCTCGGCCTGCGAGAACCGGAAGTAGGGCTTGTACCGCTCGAAGAACGTGCCCTCGGCCATCGTCCGCGTCATCGACGACCCGCTGATCTGCGCGACCCGGTCGATCGTCGCCCGCTCCTCGACGAGCACGAACCGCCACGGTTGGCTGTTCAGCTGCGACGGCGCCCGCCCCGCGAGCTCCATCAGCAGCCGCTGGTGCTCCTCGGACACGGGGTCGGGCAGGAACGCCCCGTTGGTCGTGCGTCGGCGTCGGATGGCTTCGAAGAGCTCCACTGCTACCTCTCTGGTCGTCGGCGCGCGAGCATCGCCCCCAGGTAGGACGGTGCGGCGGCGACCGCGACTCTCCAGTGTGCTCCGGCGCGGGGGTTCGTGCGTGGAGCGACGGCGAGCGGGACGAGCGCGGGGAGCAGGAAGAGCGCGCTGCGGTCGCGGGTCCAGACGGGTGTCGTCGCGGCCGCTCCGGTCAGGGTCGCGGTGACGACGAACAGTCCGTGGTGCACGACCCGGAGCTTCCTCGTCCGGATGAGGCGCAGGGCCACGGCCGTGCCCCAGAGGCAGTTGGCCACGTACGCGGCGGTCGCGGCGGTGACCATTCGACGGGCCGTCACGGACCGTCCGGGAGGCACGCCGCGCCTCCCGGCTGTCGTCTTCCGTCCCACAGGGGCGAACCTACGCGCCGGAGGCGCCCCGTCGTCAGGCGGATTCGCGGGTGACCAGCTTGGACAGCACGATGGCGCTGCGGGTGTGGTCGACCTGCGGTGCGAGCCGCACCTTGTCGAGCGCCTCCTCGAGGGCGGGGAGGTCACGCGAGCGCATGTGCACGACGGCGTCGGCGCTGCCGGTGACGGTGCCGGCGTCGATGACCTCGGGGACGCTGTCGAGCAGCGACCGCAGTTCGTCGGGCGAGACGGTGCCGCGGCAGTAGAGCTCGACCCAGGCCTCGGTGCCGCGGTCCTCGACGGCGGGGTCGACCTTGATCGTGAAGCCCTGGATGACCCCGTCGGCGACGAGTCGGTCGACGCGACGCTTCACCGCGGAGGCCGAGAGTCCGACCACCGACCCGATGTCGCCGTAGCCGGCGCGGGCGTTCTCCCGGAGTTGATCCAGGATGCGGTGGTCGAGCGAATCCATTGCACCAATGCTACGCGGACTTCTTGCACGCCAGGTGGGTCCCGCGCACGAAACGTGCGTCACCCGAACGGGTGCCACTGCCCCGCAGTGTGGGGGACTGCACCTGCTGGACGGTGTGTGCAAGACTCGGGACCGGCGTCGACCTGGTCCGCTACGGCGAGTGAGCCTGCATCTCGCCGGAGCTCTGCAACTCGTCCAGTGGTGGTTCCTGGCAGGCTCGGGCCCCGGTCCCCAGGAGGACTGATGTCGAACACCGCTCCCGAATCCCTCGCCGCTCCGGCCCGTGTCGCCACCAAGCGCACGATCCTCATGTGCAAGCCGACCCACTACACGGTCAGCTACCGGATCAACCCGTGGATGCACCCCGAGGAGCCGACCGACACGTCGAAGGCCGTCGAGCAGTGGCAGTCGCTCGTCGACGTCTACGAGCAGCTCGGCTTCGACATCTCGTACATCGAGCCGATCGAGGGCCTGCCGGACATGGTCTACGCGGCCAACGGCGGGTTCGTGCTCGACGGCGTCGCGTACGGCGCGAAGTTCCAGTACCCCGAGCGCCAGCCCGAGGGGCCCGCGTACATGGACTGGTTCCGCAGCGCGGGCCTGACCGTGGCCGAGCCCGAGGAGACGAACGAGGGCGAGGGCGACTTCCTGCTCATCGGGGACACCATCTTCGCCGGGACCGGGTTCCGCTCCGACAGCACCTCGCACGAGGAGCTCGCGACGATCTACGGCCGCGAGGTCGTCACGCTCAAGCTGATCAACCCGAACTTCTACCACCTCGACACGGCCATCGCGGTGCTCGACCCGGAACCCGCGGCCGACGGCACCTCGAACATCGCCTACCTCGAGAGCGCCTTCGACGACGCCTCGCTCGCGATCCTGCGCGAGCGCTTCCCGGACGCGATCATCGCGACCGAGGAGGACGCCGCGATCCTCGGCCTGAACTCGTACTCCGACGGGTACAACGTCGTGATCGCGTCCCGTGCCACCACGTTCGCGGAGCAGCTGCGGGAGAAGGGCTACAACCCGATCGGCGTCGACCTGTCCGAGCTGCTGCTCGGCGGTGGCGGCGTGAAGTGCTGCACGCTCGACCTGCACCCGGTCGGCACCGGCAACTCGGTCGCGCGGTCCTGATGAGCACCGCGACCGGCACCGCCACCGCTGCTGCGCTCGCCGTCGAGGACCGCTCCCTCGCCCACAACTACAGCCCGCTGCCCGTCGTCATCGCGTCGGGTGACGGGGCGTGGGTGACGGACGTCGACGGGAAGCGCTACCTCGACGGGCTCGCCGCGTACTCCGCGGTGAACTTCGGCCACGGCAACGCCCGCCTCCTCGACGCCGCCCGGGCCCAGCTCGACCGGGTCACGCTGACGAGCCGCGCGTTCGTGAACGACCGCCTCGGGCCGTTCGCCGCGGCCCTCGCCGACCTGACGGGCACCGACATGGTGCTCCCGATGAACACCGGAGCCGAGGCCGTCGAGTCCGCGATCAAGGTCTCCCGCGCCTGGGGCTACCGCGTGAAGGGCGTCCCGGCCGACCGTGCCACGATCATCGTCGCGTCCGGGAACTTCCACGGCCGCACGACCACGATCGTCTCCTTCTCGGACGACCCGTCGGCCCGTGACGACTTCGGGCCGTTCACGCCCGGGTTCCGCACGGTGCCGTACGGCGATGCCGCGGCGTTGCGAGCAGCGATGGACGAGACCGTCGTCGCCGTGCTGCTCGAGCCGATCCAGGGCGAGGGTGGCGTGGTCATACCGCCGGCGTCGTACCTCCCCGCCGTCCGCGAGGTCTGCGACGAGTTCGGCGCCCTGCTCGTCGCCGACGAGATCCAGTCCGGCCTCGGCCGCACCGGGCACACCCTCGCGGTGCAGCGCGTCGGCGTCACGCCGGACCTCATCACGCTCGGCAAGGCGCTCGGCGGCGGGATCGTCCCGGTGTCCGCCGTGGTCGGTCGCCGCGACGTCCTGGGCGTCCTGCGCCCGGGCGAGCACGGCTCGACGTTCGGCGGGAACCCGCTCGCCGCCGCCGTCGGCTCCGAGGTCGTGGCGATGCTCGGCGAGGGCACGTTCCAGCAGCGGGCCCTCGACGGCGAACCGCTGCTCCGCGGTCTGCTCGACGACCTCGTCGGCCAGGGCGTCGTGACGCACCGCGTGGCCGGGCTCTGGGCCGGGATCGACATCGACCCGGCGCTCGGCACCGGCAAGGAGATCGCGCACGACATGGCCGACCGCGGCGTCCTCGTGAAGGACACCCACGGCTCGACGATCCGCTTCGCGCCGCCGCTCGTCGTCACCGACGACGAGGTGCGCCACGCGATCGACGTGCTCGGCGAGGTCCTGCGCGTCCGCAGCTGACGGGGCGGGCGCGCGCCGTGCCTCCCGGCCGGCGGGTGCGCGCGCCCCGCGAGTCGCACCACGAAAGCGACATCGAACCAGGTCCGCGGCCCGGTTCGATGTCGCTTTCGTGGTTCATCGGACGCGACCGCGACCGCGCCCCCCGCCCCGCGTCAGACCGCCCAGCGCTCCGCGAGCTCGTCCATCAGCCCGTCGAGCCGTTCGTCGACGACCTGCTCCTCCGGGTGCGCCTCGTACCAGGCGATCACCTCGCGCACGCCCTGACGGTAGGGGATCCGCGGCCGGTACCACGGCACGAGCGAGCGCACCTTGCTGTTGTCGAACACCGAGCTGTTCGCCTTGTCGCCGAGCAGCGCCGCACCCCACTCCGGGTCCACCGCGTTGATCGCGTCCGCGGGCACGTGCACGATCTTCAGGTCGTCCACCCCGGCAGCGGCCGCGATCTCCTCCGCGATCTGGTTCCAGGTCGGCGCCTCGTCGCTCGTGATCGTGAAGGCCTCGCCGATCGCCGAGGCGTTGTCGAGCAGCCCCGTGAAGCCGACCGCGAAGTCCCGGCTGTTCGTCAGCGTCCACAGCGACGAGCCGTCACCCGTGATGATGATCGGCTTGCCCGCGCGCATGCGGGCGACCGCGGTCCAGCCGCCGGTCAGCGGGAGCTTCGTCTCGTCGTACGTGTGCGACGGCCGGATGATCGTGACCGGGAAGTCCTGCTCGCGGTACGCCTGCACGAGCAGTTCCTCGCACGCGATCTTGTCGCGCGAGTACTGCCAGTAGGGGTTCTTCAACGGCGTCGACTCCGTGATCGGCAGGTGGGTCGCCGGGGTCTGGTACGCCGACGCCGAGCTGATGAACACGTACTGCCGCGTCCTCCCGGCGAAGGTCTCCACGTCGGCCTGCACCTGGTCGGGGGTGAACGCGATCCAGTTGATGACGACGTCCCACCGACGGTCGCCCAGCGCCTCCGCCAGGGCGGCGCGGTCCGAGACGTCGGCCTGGAGGCGCGTCACACCCTCCGGGATCGGCCTGCCCCCGGTGGTCCCCCGGTTGAGCACCGTCACGTCGAACCCCTGCTCGACGGCTTCGCGGACGCACGCGGCGCTGATCACGCCGCTCCCGCCGATGAACAGGACACTCGCTCCGGTCATGGATGCTCCCTCGCTCCCCGCGGCACCGCGTTGCGCCGCACCCCTGCGATCCTGCACCTCCTCCGCCGCGTACCGTCACGGTTCGGACCGCGCCGATGCGGTCCACGACAGGAGTGACACGCACATGGAGTACCGCTACCTCGGCAACTCGGGCCTCAAGGTCTCCGAGATCACCTACGGCAACTGGCTGACCCACGCCTCCCAGGTCGAGAACGACGCGGCCGTCGCCTGCGTCCGGGCGGCGCTCGACGTCGGCATCTCGACGTTCGACACCGCCGACGTCTACGCGAACACCGGCGCCGAGACCGTCCTCGGCGAAGCGCTCAAGGGGGAGCGGCGGCAGTCGCTCGAGATCGCCACGAAGGTCTTCGGCCCGACCGGACCGAAGGGTCACAACGACACGGGGCTGAGCCGGAAGCACATCCTCGAGTCGATCGACGGGTCGCTCGAGCGTCTGCAGACGGACTACGTCGACCTCTACCAGGCGCACCGGTTCGACCACGAGACCCCGCTCGAGGAGACCATGCTCGCCTTCGCGGACGTCGTGCGTCAGGGCAAGGCGCTGTACATCGGCGTGAGCGAGTGGACGGCCGAGCAGCTCCGGGCGGGGCACGAGCTCGCCGACGACCTCGGCGTGCAGCTCATCTCGAACCAGCCGCAGTACTCCGCGCTCTGGCGGGTCATCGAGGGCGAGGTCGTGCCGACGTCGAAGGAACTGGGCATCTCGCAGATCGTCTGGTCGCCGATCGCCCAGGGCGTCCTGACCGGGAAGTACCAGCCGGGTCAGCCGCTGCCGGAGGGCTCGCGTGCGACCGACGACAAGGGTGGCGCGAAGATGATCCAGCGCTTCATGAACGACGAGGTGCTCACGGCCGTGCAGGAGCTCAAGCCGATCGCCGACGAACTGGACCTGTCGATGGCCCAGCTCGCGGTCGCGTGGGTACTGCAGAACGAGAACGTGGCGTCGGCGATCATCGGGGCGTCGCGGCCGGAGCAGGTGCACGACAACGCCGGCGCTGCCGGGGTCACGATCCCCGCGGAGCTGATGTCACGGATCGACGACGCCCTCGGCGGTGTGGTCGAGCGGGACCCGGCGAAGACGAACGACAGCAGCCCGAAGACCCGCGAGGCGTAGCGGAAGCCCCGCGCAACCACTGCGGGACACCACGGAACGCGAAAAGGCCCCCTACCGGAGTAGGGGGCCTTTCACCGTGGCTGGACACGGCATCGATCCGTGGACCTTTCGATTTTCAGTCGAACGCTCTACCAACTGAGCTATCCAGCCGTGGCGACCCTGACGGGACTTGAACCCGCGACCTCCGCCGTGACAGGGCGGCACGCTAACCAACTGCGCTACAGGGCCATGTTGAATTACTGTCTTGCTTGAACTGCTGTCTTGCTCGGTGTTGCTCTGCCTGCCTGCTCACTCACGAAGAGTGACCCCAACGGGATTCGAACCCGTGCTGCCGCCGTGAAAGGGCGGTGTCCTAGGCCACTAAACGATAGGGCCGCAAGCGGTGCAGTGCGCTACCGATGGACAAGCATACGGATGCCCCCCGGGTTTCACAAATCGAGCGGCCTCGGCGTGGCATCCCCGGCGTGTCGCGTGGGCCCGACCGGTCCGCGGGCATTCACTCACCGTGGAGCACCAGGCTCCGATCCGTGCCGTCGGTGCCCGCGTGCGAGCATCGTCGTCGCACCGTGCTGCCCCTCGCACGAGGGGTGACCGGCTGCGACACCTGTTGTTACTGTTGCGTCTGTTAACAGTGTTACGTGCGTGAGCCTTGCCGCGCTGTTACGAAATCGAGACACATGTCGACCTCACCGTTCTCCCTCCGCTCCCGCAGCCGCCTCGTCGCCGCAGCGGTCGCCGTCGCGCTCACCGCGGGGACCCTCGCCGCGCTCACGCCGAGCGGGCCGGCCAGTGCCGCGAGCTACCCGAGCTGGGACGACGTGGAGAAGGCCAAGGCCTCCACGCAGGCCCAGCAGGACAAGGTCTCCGAGATCAAGTCGTTGATCGAGACCCTGAAGGACGAGGCCGCCGCGAAGCAGAAGGCCGCGGAGGCAGCAGGCACGGCCTACCAGACCGCGCAGACGGAGTACGACCAGGCGACGCTCAAGCAGCAGAAGCTCCAGGGGCAGGCGGACGAGGCGAAGAAGACCGCCGCCGCGTCGGAGGCCCAGGCCGGCCAGCTCGCGGCACAGCTCGGTCGTGCGAGCTCGAGCGACGTCTCGACCGACCTCCTGACGCACCCGGGCAAGTCCGGCGACCTGCTCTACGAACTCGGGGCGATGTCGAAGCTCAGCGAGCAGGCGGACGGCATCTACGCGCAGGCCTCGCAGGACCGCGGCACGGCCCAGGGCCTCGCCGACAAGGCGGACGTCGCGAAGCGTGCCCTCGGCTCCCTCGCGGACGCTGCCGAGGCGAAGATGCAGCAGGCACAGGGCGCTGCGGACGCCGCCCAGACCGCCGTCGACGCGCAGAACGACAACCAGGACCGCCTGGAGGCGCAGCTCACCCTCCTCACCACCAAGCAGCACGGGGTCGAGGCGAAGTACCGCAAGGGGGTCGAGGAGGAGAAGAAGCGGCAGGCGCGCATCGCCGCCGCGGCCGCCCGTGCCGCCGCCCGCGCGGCCGCGACGAGCCAGGGCGGCTCGGGCGGTGGGGCGCCGAACTCGTCCGGCTGGGTCCGCCCCGCCGGCGGCTACCAGACCAGCGGGTTCGGCATGCGCGTCGACCCGTACACGCACGCCACGGCACTCCACGCCGGCGTCGATCTCGCGCCCGCCTGCTACTCCCCGATCTACGCCGCGCACGACGGCACCGTGACCTTCGCGGGCAACGGCGGCGGGTACGGCAACGAGGTCGTCCTGGACAACGGCGGCGGCATCTCCACGGCGTACGGCCACATCGTCGACGGCGGGATCCTGGTCGCCTACGGCCAGCACGTCAGTGCCGGACAGCAGATCGCGAAGATCGGCTCGACCGGCTGGTCGACCGGGTGCCACCTCCACTTCGAGACCCGGGTCAACGGCGCCGCCACCGACCCGGTCCCCTTCATGGCAGCGCGGGGGATCTCGGTATGACCGCGAGCGTCGCCAGGAGGCGTTGACCCGACCCATGAAGCAGCCCGCCCGGTCCCTGACCTGCACCGCGGTCGTCGCCGTCCTCGGCATCGGCCTGTCGGTCGCCCTCGCCGCTCCGGCACAGGCGACCCCGTCGGCTCCGAGCTGGGACGACGTGCGGGCTGCGAAGTCCGACGCGGCGGCGGCGCAGCAGACCGTCGACGAGCTGGGGTCGCGCCTCGAGGACCTGCAGGACGAGTCCGACCGTGCGTCGATCGCCGAGCAGCAGGCTGCGCAGACCTTCTCGCTCGCGGCGTCGGAGCAGCAGGAGGCCCAGTCGGACCTCGACGACCTGGCCGACCAGGCGAAGCGCGCGAAGGCCACGGCCCGTGACTCGGCGGCGCAGGTGGCCGGGCTCGTCGTCGAGCTCGCCCGGACCGGCGGCGGGGACCTGTCGACCTCGATGCTCGTCGACACGCGGGACGCGAAGGACCTGCTCTACCGCGTCGGCACGATGTCGCACCTGTCCGAGCGCTCGGCGACCGTGCTGGCGCGGGCGCAGGCCGACCAGAACACCGTCGACTCCCTCGCCGCCCAGCAGCGGCAGGCGACGACGGCGCTCGCGCAGGCGACCGACGCGACGAAGTCCGCGCTCGCGGACGCGAACGACGCGGCGTCGGCAGCGCAGGGGCGGCTCCAGCGCGAGCAGGACCAGCAGGAGGTCGTCCTGAAGCAGCTCGCCTACCTCAAGGGCACGAGCGTCGCCACGGAGACCGCCTACTGGAACACGCAGCAGGCGAAGCGGGCCGAGGTCGAACTCGCCGCGCAAGCAGGGCCGACCGCGGGCGACACCGGTGCATCGACGACGAGCCCGGCGGCCGGGGGATCGACCTCGACGAACCCGGGCACCGGCAGCGGCTCGACGACGGCGAACCCCGGCTCCGGCGGCGGTTCCACGTCGACGAAGCCCAGCGGCGGCGGCTCCTCGACCAACCCGGCACCGAGCAACCCGTCCCAGGCGAACCCCGCCCCGAGCAACCCGAGCCCGGCGCAGCCCGCTCCGTCCAAGCCGCAGCCGAGCAAGCCCACCCCGGCGAAGCCGACCCCGACACCGCCGCCCAGCAGCCCCTCGAAGGCGGCCGGCGCGATCGCGTTCGCCCGCGCGCAGCTCGGCGACGCGTACAAGATGGGCGAGGCCGGCCCGAACCTCTGGGACTGCTCCGGTCTCGTCATGGGGGCGTACGGCTCCCAGGGCGTCGCGACCGGTGGCCACAACGTCGTCTGGCAGTACAACTACTTCGCGTCGATCGGTCGGCTCGTCCCGCTCTCGCAGCGGCAGCCGGGCGACATCCTCTTCTACTCGAACAACGGAACCGCCAGCGGGGGTTACCACGACTCGATCTACACCGGCAACGGCCAGATGATCGAGGCCGCCAAGCCCGGCGTCGGCGTGGTCGAGCGCGCCGTGTGGCTCCCGAACCAGCTCCTGCCGTACGTCGCCCGCCCCACCGGCTCGCTCTAGACGGACAGACAGACCGACAGACGGACGGACGAAGGGCCCCGTACTCACCAGGAGTGCGGGGCCCTTCGTGTGGAAGACGGTCAGTGACCGGCGGGCACGTAGGCCTCCTGGCCGGCCTGCACGATCGCCTCGGCCTCGGCAGCGTCGCCCCAGCCCTCGGCCTTGACCCACTTGTTCGGCTCGAGGTCCTTGTAGCGCTCGAAGAAGTGCGCGATCTCGGCCTTCGTCTGCTCGTCGACGTCCGAGATGTCCTGGATGTGCTGCCAGCGCGGGTCCTTCGCGGGGACCACGAGGACCTTCGCGTCGTTGCCGGCCTCGTCGCTCATCTTGAAGACGCCGACCGGGCGGACCTTGACCCCGACGCCCGGGAAGACCGGGTACTCGAGCAGGAGGAGCGCGTCGACGGGGTCGCCGTCGTCCGCGAGCGTGTTCTCGAAGAACCCGTAGTCGGTCGGGTACACGAACGAGGTGAACAGCACGCGGTCGAGGTACACGCGACCGGTCTCGTGGTCGACCTCGTACTTGTTGCGGCTGCCCTTGGGGATCTCGACGACGACGTCGTACGCGGCCATGTTGCGCTCCTGAGTCTGATGTGCGGGGGGAAAGCGCGGCTAACGTTACCGGGTGAACACTCCGCGTCCCCGGTTGGACCCCGCCGTCGCCGAGACCCGGCGTGCGGTGCGCACCCTGCTCGAGACGGCCAGCGCGGAGGGCATCGTCGCGGACGGCGACCTCGTCCTCGTCGCACTGAGCGGGGGAGCGGACTCGCTCGCGCTCGCCGCCGCGACCGCGTTCGAGGCGCCGAGGCAGGCGCTCCGCGCCGGCGCGGTCATCGTCGACCACGCGCTCCAGGCGGGCTCCGCGGACGTGGCGAGCCGTGCCTCCAGGCAGGGTGCGGAGCTGGGTCTCGACCCGGTGTCGGTCCGCCGGGTGGCCGTCGGTTCCGCAGGTGGGCCCGAAGGGGCCGCCCGGGAGGCACGGCACGCCTCGATCGCGGAGGTCGCCGCCGACCTCGTGTCACCACTGGTGCTGTTCGGCCACACGCTCGACGACCAGGCCGAGACCGTGCTGCTCGGTCTGCTCCGCGGGAGCGGACCGGACGCCCTCTCCGGCATGCCGCCGCTCGCCGTCCGCACGTCGGGACCGGCCTACGGCCGTCCACTCCTCGGCGTCCGCCGGCACACGACGCGGGCTGCGTGCGTGGCCGCCGGGCTCGCGCCGTGGGACGACCCGCAGAACGACGACCCGGCGTACGGGCGCGTCCGGGTGCGGAACGCGCTCATGCCGGCGCTCGAACGCGAGCTCGGGGCCGGCGTCCCGGAGGCACTCGCCCGCACCGCCGACCAGCTGCGGGAGGACTCCGCCGCGCTCGACCACTTCGCCGAGGAGATGGCGGAGGACCTCGCGGAGCACTCGGAGGCGGGGATCTCCCTGTCGGTGCGCGGGCTCGCCGCGAACCCGCCCGCGCTGCGGCAGCGCCTCGTGCGGCTCGCCGTCGAGGGCGAGTTCGGTGTGACGCTCTCGCGGGTGCAGACGCTCGAGGTCTGCCGACTCGTCACCGACTGGCACGGACAGGGCCCGATCGACCTCCCGGGCGTCCGGGCGTCGCGGGACGGCGACCGTCTGGCGTTCAGCGCGTCGTCCTGACGGTTACCCTGGACCGGTGGAACTCTCCGACGTCCAGGCAGACCTGTCCGAAGTGCTCTTCACCCCCGAGCAGATCGACGAGAAGCTCGCCGAACTCGCCGCGGTGGTCGACCGTGACTACGCGGGGAAGGACCCCCTGCTCGTCGGCGTGCTGAAGGGTGCCGTCATGGTGATGGCCGACTTCTCCCGCCACCTCAAGATGCAGGCACGCATGGACTGGATGGCGGTGTCGTCGTACGGCTCCGGCACGAAGTCGTCCGGCGTGGTGCGGATCCTCAAGGACCTCGACACCGACCTGCACGGCCGCGACGTCATCATCGTCGAGGACATCATCGACTCCGGCCTGACGCTGTCCTGGCTCAAGCAGAACCTCGAGTCCCGCGGGGCCGCGAGCGTCGAGATCGTCGCGCTGCTCCGCAAGCCCGAGGCCGCCAAGGTCGAGGTCGACGTGAAGTACGCCGGCTTCGAGATCCCGGACGCGTTCGTGGTCGGGTACGGCCTCGACTTCGACGAGCGCTACCGCAACCTGCGCGGCATCGGCGTCCTGGCGCCGCACGTCTACTCCTGAGCGCGTCCGACTGACCCGGGCGGGGCGTGGAGTTCGCCCGCAGAGGACACCCATTCTCGCCACAGAATCGCGGCCGTATGCTGACCTGCACGCAACTTCGGCAGAGAAAGGTGTCGGGCGACCTGCCCGGATCACATGGACTTCAAGCGAATCCTCCGCGGGCCGTACATCTACATCCTGATCGCGCTCGTGGGGATCTGGATCGGGTGGGCGGTCATCAGTCAGGCCGGCACCCAGCAGATCGACACCCAGAAGGGCCTGCAGCAGCTCGCCGACGACAAGGTCTCGTCCGTCGTCGTGAACTCCACCGAGCAGCGTGTCGACCTCAAGCTCAAGGACGGCGCGACCGAGCAGTTCTACTACGCGACGCCGCGTGGTGCTGACGTCATCAAGGCCGTCGACGACGCCAACCTGCCGGACGGCTACACCGACCGCGTGCAGCAGGGGAACTGGTTCCTCTCGCTCCTCGGCATCGTCCTGCCGTTCCTGATCATCGGCGCGCTCTTCTGGTTCCTGCTCTCGAGCGCCCAGGGCGGCGGCTCGAAGGTCATGCAGTTCGGCAAGTCCCGCGCGAAGATGAACAACAAGGAGAACCCGCAGGTCTCCTTCGCGGACGTCGCCGGCTCGGACGAGGCGATCGAGGAGCTCCACGAGATCAAGGAGTTCCTGCAGGAGCCCGCGAAGTTCCAGGCGGTCGGCGCGAAGATCCCCAAGGGCGTGCTGCTGTACGGCCCTCCCGGAACCGGCAAGACCCTGCTCGCGCGGGCCGTGGCGGGCGAGGCCGGCGTGCCGTTCTACTCGATCTCCGGTTCGGACTTCGTCGAGATGTTCGTCGGTGTCGGTGCGAGCCGCGTCCGTGACCTCTTCGACCAGGCCAAGCAGAACGCCCCGGCGATCGTCTTCATCGACGAGATCGACGCCGTCGGTCGTCACCGCGGCGCCGGCATCGGCGGTGGCAACGACGAGCGCGAGCAGACGCTGAACCAGCTCCTCGTCGAGATGGACGGCTTCGACGGCAAGACCAACGTCATCCTGATCGCCGCGACCAACCGTCCCGACGTGCTCGACCCCGCGCTCCTGCGCCCCGGCCGCTTCGACCGGCAGATCGGCGTGGACGCCCCGTCGCTCGGCGGCCGCAAGCAGATCCTCGAGGTGCACGCGAAGGGCAAGCCGCTCGCCGCGAGCGTCGACCTCGAGCTCCTCGCCCGCAAGACGCCGGGCTTCACCGGTGCGGACCTCGCGAACGTCCTCAACGAGGCCGCGCTGCTGACCGCCCGCTCGAACGCGCAGCTCATCGACAACCGGGCCCTGGACGAGGCCGTCGACCGCGTGATGGCCGGCCCGCAGCGTCGGACGCGCATCATGTCCGACCAGGAGAAGCTCATCACGGCGTACCACGAGGGTGGACACGCCCTCGCGGCCGCGGCGATGCGGCACACCGACCCCGTCACGAAGATCACGATCCTGCCGCGCGGCCGTGCCCTCGGCTACACGATGGTGCTCCCGCTCGAGGACAAGTACTCCGTCACCCGCAACGAGCTGCTCGACCAGCTCACGTACGCCATGGGTGGTCGCGTGGCCGAGGAGATCGTCTTCCACGACCCCACCACGGGTGCGTCGAACGACATCGAGAAGGCCACCTCCACGGCCCGCAAGATGGTCACCGAGTACGGCATGAGCCGTGCGGTCGGGTCCGTCAAGCTCGGGTCGGGTTCGAGCGAGCCGTTCGTCGGACGCGACATGGGTGGCAGCGGCGGTCGCGACTACTCGGAGAACATCGCCGAGACGGTCGACGCCGAGACCCGTGCGCTGCTCGAGGCCGCGCACGACGAGGCCTACGAGGTCCTCAACGCCAACCGCGACATCCTCGACCGCCTGGCCGGCGAGCTCCTCGAGAAGGAGACGCTCGACGCGCCGGAGCTCGTGGAGATCTTCAAGGACGTCCGCAAGCTGCCCGAGCGCCCGCAGTGGCTGTCGAGCGACAAGCGGCCGGTCTCGAACCTCCCGGCGATCGAGTTCCCGGGGAAGGCGGCCTCGACCGCTGCCGAGCCGAGCGACACCGAGTCGTCGTCGAAGCCCCGTCGTCGCCCGTTCGGCAACCCCGGTATCGCCCCCGCGTAGGCCGGTATGACCGACCTGCCGACGAGACGCTCGCGTCGCCTCGCCGAGGCGGACCGTGCTCGCGCCGCAGAGCACGAGGCGCGCGCCGCCGCGGCGGAGCCGCCGACGGTCGCGATCGACCTCCGTGCACCCGCGCCGGTGCCGGAGATCGTGACCGGCCGTCGGCGTGACCGCGCGCCGGAGCAGCCCGCCGAGGACCGCACGCGCGTCATGGGGATCCTCAACGTCACGCCGGACTCGTTCAGCGACGGCGGACTGCACCAGGCGTACGACGACGCCGTGCAGCACGCCCGTGACCTCGTCGCAGCCGGGGCCGACCTCGTCGACGTCGGTGGGGAGTCCACCCGGCCCGGCGCCGAGCGCGTCCCGGTCGACGTCGAGCAGGACCGCGTCGTCCCGGTCGTCCGCGAGCTGGTGTCCGAGGGCATCGCCGTCAGCGTCGACACGATGAACGCGTCGACGGCCGAACGCGCGGTCGAGGCCGGCGCGGCGATCGTGAACGACGTGTCCGGCGGGCTCGCGGACGACGACATGGCCCGGGTGGTCCGCGACACCGGTGCCGGCTTCGTCGTGATGCACTGGCGTGGGCACAGCGATCGGATGTACCGGAACGCCGAGTACGCGCACGCCGTCGAGGAGGTCCGTCGCGAGGTCGAGCACCGCGTCGCCGAGCTCATCATCCTCGGCGTGCGTGAGGAGCAGGTGGTCATCGATCCGGGCCTCGGGTTCGCCAAGCAGGGTGTCCAGAACTGGGAGATCCTGGCCGGCTACGAACGCTTCGCCTCGATCGGGCTGCCGGTGCTCGTCGCCGCCTCCCGCAAGCGGTTCCTCGACGGGGTCGGCAGCGCTGCCGGCGCACCGCCGCGGGACCGCGACCTCGCCACCGCCGCCATCAGCCTGCTCGCCGCCGAACGCGGCGCGTGGGGGGTGCGCGTGCACGACCCCGCACCGACCCGTGCGGTACTCGACGTCTGGGACGCCTGGAGGGCAGCACGATCGTGAGGGACACCATCCGACTGACCGGGGTCCGTGCCCGGGGGAACCACGGCGTCTTCGACCACGAGCGCGCCGACGGACAGGACTTCGTCGTCGACGTCGCGGTCGAGGTCGACGCCCGGGTGTCGTCCGGCTCCGACGACCTCGCCGACACGGTCCACTACGGTGTCGTCGCCGAGCAGGTCGTCGCGGAGATCGAGGGCGGTCCGGTCGACCTCATCGAGACGCTCGCCGAGCGCATCGCCGCCGCCGTCCTGAGCCACCGGGCCGCGCTCGCGGTCGAGGTCACGGTCCACAAGCCGCAGGCGCCCATCACGGTGCCGTTCACCGACGTCTCGATCACGATCCGGCGGGCCCGCGGTGGCGCCCTGCCCGAGGGCGACGACGCCCGCGCCGAGGAAGAAGAGTGAGCCGCGCGGTCATCGCGCTCGGCGCCAACCTCGGTGACCGGGGCAGCACCCTGCGCGCCGCGGCCTCGGCGATCGCGGCGCTCCCCGGCGTGACCCCGGTGGCTTCCAGCCGTGAGGTCGAGTCCGTGGCCGTGACGCTCGACGGTCGCGACGAGACGAAGCCGCGCTACCGGAACGCCGTCGTCGTCGTGGACACCGACCTCGAGCCGCAGGCGCTCCTCGACGCGCTGCACGGCATCGAGGACGAGCACGGCCGCACGCGCGAGGTCCGGTGGGGCGACCGCACGCTCGACCTCGACGTCGTGGCGATCGACGACCTGGTGATCGACACGGCCACGCTCACGGTGCCGCACCCGCGCGCGGCCGAGCGGGCGTTCGTGCTCGCGCCCTGGGTCGACGCGGACCCGGCGGCGGTGCTGCCGGGCGCCGGGTCGGTGGCCGAGCTGCTCGACACCATCGGCGACGACACCGAGCGCGTCGACGAGCCACGCCTGTTCGACGACGCGACCGCGCAGGGCGCCGCGACCGTCCCGGCCACCGCGACCCGCGGGGTCGACCCGACCCGCGCCTCCAGGCCGGGGGAGCACGCATGAAACCGACCCGCGCCTCCGTCCTCGTCAGCGTCGCGGTCGTCGCCGCCGTCGCGGGCTTCGCCGTCGACGCCGTCCTCGCCTCCCGTGGCGCCCCGACGCTCCTGCTCTCCGTCCCGCTCGGCCTGACCCTCGCGTTCATCGGCGTCGCGGTCGTCCTGATGGCCCGCCCCGTCCGACGTCACGCCAAGGAGGGCGTCCTCCGGCAGCGCCCGGTCGACCCGCTGTACGCGACGCGGGTCGTGGTCCTCGCGAAGGCGTCCAGCATCGGCGGCGCGCTCTTCGGCGGGTTCGGCATCGGGCTGTTGCTGTACCTCCTGACCCGCAACGTCACCCCTTCGCTAGGCTCGACCCTGCCGAACGCCGTGGCGCTCGGCGGAGCCGTCGTCCTGACGGTGTGTGCCCTGGTCGCCGAACGGATGTGCATCGCACCGCCCGGCGACGACGACCAGGACGACCACCGCGGCGGCTCGGCGGCCACCAACTGAGGGAGCGGAGCCCGCGATGCCGAGAGAACGACTCGACGAGCCGGGCCTCGGCCTGACCGGCACCACCTGGACCCGGGTGTCGCCGAAGCTCGTGTGGACGGAACTGGTGACCACCGTCGCGATCGGTGTCGTCGTGACCGCGGGGTGCGTGCTCCTCGGTGTGGTGAACGGCGGGTTCGACCGGACCGCCGGCACCGTTTGGACGCTGATCGGCATCGCCGTCGGCATCGTCGCGCTCGTCACGGCCGTGCTCACCCCGCGACGGGTCCGCTCGATCGGGTACGCGCTCCGGGACGACGACCTCGTCTTCCGTCGCGGTCTGATGTGGCAGCGCTTCACAGCCGTGCCGTACGGCCGCATGCAGCTCGTCGACGTCGCGCGTGGCCCGCTCGACCGGGCGCTCGGCATGAGCGAGCTGAAGTTCGTCACCGCTGCGGCCGCGACGAACGTCCGGATCCCCGGGATCCCCGCGGCGGACGCCGACGACCTCCGCGACCGCCTGGTGGAGCTCGCCGAGTCCCGCCGCGCCGGACTCTGAGGGGGTCGTCGTGACCTTCCGCCCCGGACCTCCGCCGCCGACCCCGCCGAGCCAGGTCGGCAACGCCGCAGCAGCGGCCCCGCTGACCGACGGGGAGTGGCACCGGCTGCACCCGCTGACGCCCCTGCTGCGCGGCGGCATCTTCCTCATCGTCGTGCTCGGCTACGTGCTCAACAGCTTGCGCGACCAGCTCGTCGAGTTCTTCATCCCCGGCGGTGGACCGTCCGACGACGGCGACCCGGTCCGCTACGTGTACGAGCACGGGGCCGTGGGCTGGGTGCTGCTCGGCATCGCGGTGCTCCTGGTGTTGCTGATCGGGCTGTTCTACCTGTCGTGGCGGATGCACGAGTTCCGCGTCACGGGCGAGATCGTCGAGGTCCGCTCGGGCGTGCTCTTCCGCAACCACCGGAAGGCCCGGCTCGACCGCATCCAGGGCATCAACATCTCGCGGCCGATCATCCCGCGGCTCTTCGGCACCGCGAAGCTCGAGATCGCGCAGGCCGGCAACGACGCCAACGTGCAGCTCGCCTACCTCGGGTCGAAGCCCGCGGAGGACCTCCGCCGCCGCATCCTCGTGCTCGCCTCGGGCGCCAAGGAGGACGAGCAGCAGGCTCCGGGGCGACCGTCCTCCGGCGTGCTGCAGGACCGGCTGGACGAGGTCTTCTCGCCCGAGCTCGACCCCGCCGCGGTGCAGGCCACCCGGGTCGTCAAGGTCCACCCCGGTCGGCTCATCGCGTCGATGCTGCTCTCCGGGACCACCGTGTTCCTGCTCGCGGCGATCGTGGCGATGGTCGTGAGCATCGCCGTCACCGGCGAGTACGGCATCCTCTTCGGACTCTTCCCTGCCGTGATCGGCGCCGGCGGCTACTACGTGCGGAAGTTCTCACGGTCGCTGCAGTACACGATCGCCGAGACGCGTGACGGCATCCGCATCGGCTTCGGCCTCGTCTCGACGTCGAACGAGACCCTCCCTCCCGGGCGCATCCACGCCGTGAGCGTCGCGCAGCCGCTGCTCTGGCGTCCGTTCGGCTGGTGGGACATCCGCATCAACCGCGCCACGAACGCCGGCAACGGGCAGTCCACCAACCAGCAGGCGTCCTCGATCGTGCTGCCCGTCGGCCGCGCAGAGGACGTCCGCGAGGTCCTCGACATCATCCTTCCCGGCCTGGTCGGCACCGCCGTCGCGGGCCCGCGGGCATCGCAGGAGGAACTGCGCGAGGGGTCGGCGGAGGCCGTCAGCGTCGTCGACGACAGCCTCACCACCTCCGGCGACCGCGGCGGCTTCGTCCACTCGCCCCGCCGCGGCGCGTGGCTCCGCCCGCTGTCCTTCCGCCGCAACGGGTACCGGTTCGTGCAGGGCGCGGTCCTGTTCCGCCTCGGTGCCGTGTGGCGGTCCCTCGTCATCGTGCCGCTGCCGCGCGTCCAGAGCGTCAAGGTCGAGCAGGGGCCGCTCGAACGCGCCCTCCGGCTCGCCTCGGTGCACGTGCACACCGTGCAGGGCCCCGTGAGCGCGCGCCTCGGTGCGCTCGACGCGCACGACGCGCAGCGGCTGTGGTCGGACACCGCGCACCGTGCCGTCGAGGCCGCCGCGGTCGACACCTCCCACCGGTGGCGCGAACGGGAGGCACGGCTCGCGCCCGCCGCGGACGGACCCGACGCGCAGGGGGTCGCCCCCGGCGCCGCGCCGACCACGTCGACGCCCGAGCCCGCCTGGCGGGGGCAGGACGGGCCTCCCGGCTGGGACCGCACCCCCACCCCCGGAGCTGCGCGGTGAGGGCGGGACGGCTCGGCGTCGGCATCGTCGGCGCGGGACGGGTCGGACCCGTCCTCGGGGCCGCGCTCGCGAACGCGGAGCACGCGGTCGTCGGCGTGACCGCGGTGTCCGACGCCGGGCGGGACCGCGCCGAGGCCATGCTCCCCGGGGTGCCCGTCCTCGCGACGCCGGACCTCGTCGAGCGGAGCGAACTCGTGCTGCTCGCCGTACCGGACGACCAGCTCGGGTCCCTCGTCCAGGGCCTCGCGGACGCCGGGATCTGGCAGCCAGGACAGCTCGTCGTGCACACGAGTCCCGACCACGGCACCGACGTCCTCCGACCGGCGCTCGCCGCCGGGGCGATCCCGCTCGCGATCCACCCGGCGATGGTCTTCACCGGCACGAGCGTCGACCTCACCCGCCTCCGCGACGCGTACTGCGCCGTCACCGCCCCGGCTCCCGTGCTCCCGATCGCGCAGGCGCTCGTGGTCGAGATGGGTGCGGAGCCGTTCGTCGTCGCCGAGCAGGACCGGCCCGCGTACGCCGACGCCGTCCGGGCAGCCGCGAGCTTCTCGACCGCGATCGTCGAGCAGTCCGCCGGGACCCTCGACGGCATCGGGGTCGAGCACCCCGGCCGGGTCCTCGGTGCCCTGGTCCGCAGCGCGGTCGACAACGCGCTCGCCGCGGCCGACGGCCAGGCGCGGCTCTGACAGTCGGTCCTGACGTCCGCGGTTCCCGGCCGGCCGTCCGCGCCGGGTAGCATTTCCGCATCCCCCACGACCCCACCGGAGCCGCACCCTTCATGAGCGAAGCAACCGCCGCCGCAGCAGACGACCTGTCCGCCGAGGAGACCAGCGAGCAGCGACAGGTCCGGCTCGACAAGCGGTCGAAGCTCCTCGACGCGGGGATCGAGGCCTACCCGGCCGCGCTCCCGATCACGACGACGATCCCCGAGGTCCGCGCGCAGTACGCGACGCTGGAGACCGGCGAGGAGACCCAGGACGTCGTCGGCGTCGCCGGGCGCATCGTGTTCTCGCGCAACACCGGCAAGCTCTGCTTCGCGTCCCTGCAGTCCGGTGACGGCTCCCGCATCCAGGCGATGGTGTCCCTCGCCGAGGTGGGCGAGGAGTCGCTCGCGCGGTGGAAGGAGTTCGTCGACCTCGGCGACCACGTCTTCGTGCACGGCCGCGTCATCTCCTCGCGTCGTGGCGAGCTGTCGATCATGGTCGACGACTGGGCGATCGCGGCGAAGGCGATCCTGCCGCTCCCGAACCTCCACAACGAGCTCAACGAGGAGACCCGGGTCCGCCAGCGGTACCTCGACCTCATCGTGCGCGAGGACGCTCGGAAGACCGTCCGCGCCCGTGCCGCCGTGATGGCCTCGCTCCGGCACACCTTCGCGTCGCACGAGTACCTCGAGGTCGAGACCCCGATGCTGCAGACCCAGCACGGCGGGGCGTCGGCTCGCCCGTTCGTCACGCACTCGAACGCGTTCGACACCGAGCTGTTCCTCCGCATCGCGCCCGAGCTCTTCCTCAAGCGTGCGGTCGTCGGCGGCATCGACCGGGTGTTCGAGGTCAACCGGAACTTCCGCAACGAGGGCGCCGACTCGACGCACTCGCCCGAGTTCGCGATGCTCGAGGCCTACCAGGCGTACGGCGACTACGAGCAGATGGCCGACCTCACCCAGGAGCTCGTGCAGAACGCCGCCCGTGCGGTGACCGGCGGCTCGCTCGAGGTCACCTGGGCCGACGGCACCACGTACGACCTCGGCGGCGAGTGGCCGCGCATCGACATGTACGGCTCGCTGTCCGAGGCGGCCGGGCGCGCGATCACCCCGGAGACGCCGCTGTCCGAGCTGCAGGCACTCGCCGATGCCGAGGGCGTCGAGGTCGTACACGCCACGCACGGCAAGTACGTCGAGGAGCTCTGGGAGCACTTCGTCATCGACTCGCTCGACCGCCCGACGTTCGTGATGAACTTCCCGGTCGACACCTCGCCGCTCACCCGACAGCACCGCGCGCGTCCCGGCATCGTCGAGAAGTGGGACCTCTACGTCCGCGGGTTCGAGCTCGCGACGGCGTACTCGGAGCTCGTCGACCCGGTCGTGCAGCGGGAGCGGTTCGTCGAGCAGGCGAAGCTCGCTGCCGGCGGCGACCCCGAGGCGATGCGCGTCGACGAGGAGTTCCTGCGGGCCCTCGAGCACGCCATGCCGCCGTCGGGTGGCATGGGCATGGGCATCGACCGGCTGCTCATGGCGATCACCGGCCTCGGCATCCGCGAGACGATCCTCTTCCCGCTGGTCAAGTAGCCTTCGGTCGGGGGAGTTAGGATGACCCGGTGCCGCATGGAGTCGTGACCGGGATCATCTTCGCCCTGACGCCGACCGTCATCGTCGGCCTCATCTTCTGGTTCGTCATGCGCGCGATCCTGCGGGCGGACCGCACCGAGCGCGCCGCCTACGCCAAGGTCGAGGCCGAGGAGCGCGCCCGCTTCGAGCGGGAGCACGGCCGTCCCGCGCCGTCGCCCGCGTCCGCCGAGTAGTCGCCCACCGAGTCGGCAGCGCCGCTGACGGCGACGCCGTCCGGGTCGGTGTGCACACTCATCGCGTTCACCGGCGGTTCACGCAGCGGTGCTGCACTGGCGGCATGACCACCGTCCCGCCGGACCCCGCCGACCTCGACCCCGAGGACGCCTTCGGCCACCCGGTGCTCGGCGACCCCGCACGGGACGAGCAGTGGGTCGACGGGGACGAGGACGACGTCGACGTCTGACCGCCCGGGCTTCGTCACCCACCGTTCACCGGCCCGTCGCGAGCAGGTCGCTCCGCGGGGCGAGCATCGTCGGCATGCCCATGCAGCAGTTCCCTGCCGGTCGCAGCCTCGTCGGCGACATCGAGAGCGAGTACGACGAGTTCGACCGCGACGCCGACCTCGAGGTCTCGAAGCGCCGTGACGGGTGGCTCGAACCCTCCTGGTGACCCCCACCCGTTCGGTATTCGGGGTACGACGGCCAGATCACACCGACCTGGTCCGCCGTACCCCTTTCTTGTGTCCACCCGGCGCGGTGAGCCGGGGTACACCCTCGGAAACGCGGAAGAAACACCACTGCAACGCCGGAAACATCGCGTCACACCCTTGTTCTCGGGCCTGGAGTGGGGCCAGACTGGCCCCACGCTGTACCCCGTGGGGGACGGTTCGGAGGGTGAAGCACGGAGAAGCCTGGGAATCGATCACATCGATTTGTGGGGTACACCTCGCAACCGCTTTACTCATCAACACCCCCACCTGAGGCCCATCACCGTCGAACGCAGGGAGAGCGTCACATGACGATCGCAACGGCAGCACCGACCACGAACGGCACCACCACCCGCCGCAGCACGACCAAGAAGGCCGCGGCCGCGAAGACCGCGGACGCGACCGTCGAGTCGACCACCCTCGGCACCGAGGTCGAGGCCGACGAGCAGCTCGCCGGCGTCCGCGGCGCCTCCGTCGACCAGGTCGGCGACTACCTCCGCCACATCGGCCGCCTCTCGCTCCTCACCGCCGAGGAAGAGGCACAGATCGCCCGGCGCATCGAGGTCGGCCTGTTCGCCGAGGAGAAGCTGCACACCGAGTCCGGGCTCGACAAGAACCTCCAGCGCGAGCTGCGCTGGCTCGTCCGCGACGGTGAGCGCGCCAAGGAGCGCATGATCACGTCGAACCTGCGCCTCGTCGTGAGCATCGCCAAGCGCTACTCGCAGCGCGGCCTGCCCTTCATGGACGTCATCCAGGAGGGCAACCTCGGCCTCGTCCGCGCGGTGGAGAAGTTCGACTTCACCCAGGGCTACAAGTTCTCGACCTACGCCACGTGGTGGATCCGCCAGGCCATCTCGCGCGGTCTCGCCGACAAGGCCCGCACGATCCGCATCCCGGTCCACACCGTGGAGCTCATCAACAAGATCAGTCGCACCGAGCGCGACCTCACCGTCGACCTCGGCCGTGCGCCGATGCCCGACGAGGTCGCGGCGGAGCTGAGCATGAGCGTCGAGGAGCTCCTCGACCTGAAGGGCCGTTCGCACGAGCCGGTGTCGATCCACACCGTCGTCGGCGACTCGGACGACAGCGAACTCGGTGACTTCATCGAGGACGAGGACGCCGCGAGCCCCAACGAGCTCACCGAGACCACGCTGCTGCACCGGGACATCCGGTCGATCGTGGCCGAGCTGCCGAGCGACGAGGCGAACGTGATCCGCATGCGCTACGGCCTCGACGACGACAAGCCGATGACGCTCGACGAGATCTCGAAGATCGTGCACACGACCCGTCAGGCCGTCAGCCGGGTGGAGTCGCGCGCCAAGCTGCGCCTGTTCGCCAAGGCGGTCTCGCAGGACATGCAGCTGTACCTGACCGACTGAGGTCAGCGAGGAACTTCGGCCGGGGCAGCTGCTCCGGCTCGGGGAACCGGACCGACCTGTGGGAAGGCGGTCCGGTGGGGTGATGGGAAGGCCCGTCCCGGCGATGCCGGGGCGGGCCACTCGTACGTCCGGGCCCGGTACGACCCCGCCCGCAGCGTCTACTGCTCGAGGTCGTGCGAGAGCCGCTGGCGCAGGTCCTGCGGGATGAGTTCGATGAGCTGGTCGGGACGCACCGGCAGGTCGAGCAGGCTGAGCTTCACCCGCCCGGTGCGGCCGTGCCGTGCTGCGTCGAGCCGGACCACGCTCGACGCGTCCTTCCGGAGGCGGACGTCGATCTGGGCGCCCGTCGCGACCTCGCCGACGACGAGACCGTCGACCTCGAGTGCCGCACTCCGCGTGCCCTCGGCGATGTCGAGTCGGTACCGCTCCCGCGCCGCCAGGACCACCGAACGGTCGATGCCGGCCATCGGGGCGACCGGGGTGACGACCGATCCCGAGAGCGCGGGGGAGAGCACCGGGCCGCCCGCTGCGTAGTTGTAGGCGGTCGACCCGGCCGGGGTTGAGGCCACGATGGCGTCGGCCCGGTAGTAGCCGTAGCCGAGGCCGCCCACGCTGAGGTCCGCCGAGACCTGCCCGGCCCCGGGGCGTCGCACCACCGTGAGGTCGTTGAACGCGAGGTACTCCGTGCGGGCACCGCTCCAGGACAGCTTCGCCTCGAGGGCGTGGTGCGGCTCGAGCTGGTACTCGCCGGCGGAGAGCCGTTCGAGCGCCGCCTCGAGCTCCGGCGGCTCGATCTCGACGAGGAAGCCCACGTTGCCGTAGTTGACGCCGAGCACGGGGACCGGGCGTCGGGCGACGAGCCGCATCGCCCCGAGCATGGTGCCGTCGCCACCGAGCGCCACGACCATGTCGACCCGGTCGGTGAACTCGTCCTCGTCGACGACGTCGATCGTGCCGCCGAGGCGCTGCGCGTCCGCCCGTCGGGCGATGAGCTCGCCGCGGCCGGAGGCGTTCCAGCGGCGCAGGGTCTCGACGGACTCCTGCACGTTCTTGGTCGGGTGGACGACGAGGCCGACGACGGGCTGCTCCATGCCCGGATGGTACCGACTCCCGCCGGACAGCACCCTCCGGGTCGCGTCGTGACGGACCGCCGGACGGGAGGCGCGGGGCGGGCCCGCACCGCGCCTCCCGGCCGTCTCGTGGTCGCGCCGGGCGCGGCGCGCGACCGCGCTGTGCGCCAGGCGCACCAGGGGTCACGCCCACGGCGAACAGGGGCAGACCACTCGGGGTCGGCTGGTTAGTCTCGATGTACGTCACCGGGCCAGTACCGGTCCGGCAAGGGAGAGCACATGTTCGAGAGATTCACCGACCGAGCCCGTCGTGTTGTCGTCCTCGCTCAAGAAGAAGCGAAGATGCTCAACCACAACTACATCGGCACCGAGCACATCCTCCTCGGCCTCATCCACGAGGGCGAGGGCGTCGCCGCCAAGGCGCTGGAGTCGCTCGGCATCTCGCTCGATGCCGTCCGCGAGCAGGTCCAGGACATCATCGGGCAGGGGCAGCAGCAGCCGACCGGGCACATCCCGTTCACGCCGCGCGCCAAGAAGGTGCTCGAGCTGTCCCTGCGCGAGGCGCTGCAGCTCGGCCACAACTACATCGGCACCGAGCACATCCTCCTCGGCCTCATCCGCGAGGGCGAGGGCGTCGCCGCCCAGGTGCTCGTCAAGCTCGGCGCGGACCTCAACCGCGTCCGCCAGCAGGTCATCCAGCTCCTGTCCGGCTACCAGGGCAAGGAAGCCGTCGCCGTCGGCGGCGAGACCCAGCAGAACGCGCAGCAGGGGTCGCAGGTCCTCGACCAGTTCGGTCGGAACCTCACCCAGGCCGCCCGCGACGCCAAGCTCGACCCGGTCATCGGGCGCGAGAAGGAGATGGAGCGGGTCATGCAGATCCTCTCCCGTCGCTCCAAGAACAACCCCGTCCTGATCGGTGAGCCCGGCGTCGGCAAGACCGCGGTCGTCGAGGGCCTCGCCCAGGCGATCGTCAAGGGCGACGTCCCGGAGACGCTGAAGGACAAGCAGCTCTACTCGCTCGACCTCGGGTCGCTCATCGCCGGGTCCCGCTACCGCGGTGACTTCGAGGAGCGCCTCAAGAAGGTCACGAAGGAGATCCGCACCCGCGGCGACATCATCGTCTTCATCGACGAGATCCACACGCTCGTCGGTGCGGGTGCTGCCGAGGGCGCGATCGACGCCGCGTCGATCCTCAAGCCGCTCCTCGCCCGCGGTGAGCTGCAGACCATCGGTGCGACCACGCTCGACGAGTACCGCAAGCACTTCGAGAAAGACGCCGCACTCGAGCGCCGCTTCCAGCCGGTGCAGGTCAACGAGCCGTCGCTGCCGCACGCGATCAACATCCTCAAGGGCCTCCGCGACAAGTACGAGGCGTTCCACAAGGTGTCCATCACCGACGGTGCGATCGTCGCCGCGGCGAACCTCGCGGACCGCTACGTGCAGGACCGCTTCCTGCCGGACAAGGCCATCGACCTGATCGACGAGGCCGGCGCACGCCTCCGCCTGTCGATCCTGTCGGCGCCGCCGGAGCTCCGCGAGTTCGACGAGAAGATCTCGACGGTCCGCGGGTCGAAGGAAGCCGCGATCGAGGAACAGGACTTCGAGAAGGCCGCGTCGCTCCGCGACGAGGAGAAGAAGCTCCTCGGCGAGCGTCTCCGCCTCGAGAAGCAGTGGCGTGCGGGTGACGTCGCCGCGTCCGGCACCGTCGACGAGGGCATCATCGCCGAGGTGCTGGCGCAGGCCACGGGCATCCCGGTGTTCAAGCTCACGGAAGAGGAGACCTCGCGCCTCGTCTTCATGGAGAAGGCCCTGCACGAGCGCGTCATCGGTCAGGAAGAGGCCATCTCGGCACTCTCGAAGACGATCCGCCGCACCCGCGCTGGCCTGAAGGACCCGAACCGCCCCTCTGGCTCGTTCATCTTCGCCGGCCCCACGGGCGTCGGGAAGACCGAGCTCGCCAAGGCGCTCGCCGAGTTCCTCTTCGACGACGAGGGCGCGCTGATCTCCCTCGACATGTCGGAGTTCGGCGAGAAGCACACGGTCTCGCGGCTCTTCGGTGCCCCTCCCGGGTTCGTCGGCTTCGAGGAGGGCGGCCAGCTCACCGAGAAGGTCCGCCGCAAGCCGTTCTCCGTGGTTCTCTTCGACGAGATCGAGAAGGCCCACCCGGACATCTTCAACTCGTTGCTGCAGGTCCTCGAAGAGGGTCGTCTGACCGATGGTCAGGGCCGGGTCGTCGACTTCAAGAACACCGTCATCATCATGACCACGAACCTCGGTTCGCAGGGCATCGCTGGTGGTCCGGTGGGCTTCCAGATCGAGGGCGACTCGGGCGTCGGCTACGACCGCATGCGCTCGAAGGTGAACGAGGAGCTCAAGAAGCACTTCAAGCCGGAGTTCCTCAACCGCGTCGACGACACGATCGTGTTCCCGCAGCTCTCGCAGTCCGAGCTGCTGCAGATCGTGGACCTCTTCGTGAAGCGTCTGGCGGACCGCCTGCTCGACCGCGACATGACGGTGGAGCTCACGCTCGCCGCCAAGGAGCAGCTCATCAAGGTCGGGTTCGACCCGGCTCTCGGGGCTCGCCCCCTGCGTCGCGCGATGCAGCACGAGGTCGAGGACCAGCTGTCCGAGCACATCCTGCAGGGTGAGCTGAACGCCGGCGACCACGTGAAGGTCGACTTCCACGACGGTGCGTTCCAGTTCGAGACCGGGCGTCAACCGGGTCGCGAGGAGGTCCTCACCGGCGCTGCCGAGCCGGCTGGCGAGATCGAGTCCTAGGACGCGACCACCTTCTGACGGGCGCGCCCCGCTCAGCGGCAACGCGAAGCGTTGTGCGGGGCGCGCCGACCGAGCCTGCGAGGGAGGACGGTGCCAGCTGGCACCGTGCCTCCCGTCCGTCGTGGGTCGTGACCAGTCCGTATCCCGTCACGTTGCGCGGATGGCACACCACATCCACTGCTCGGTCGCGGTACGGTGGTTCCACACCCGAGGCGTTCCCCCCAGCTCCTCGGATGTGAGCGGCTCGACTGTTCCCCCCAACGTGTCGAGTCGCCAACGGCCCCGGTCCTCACGGACCGGGGCCGTTGCTCTGTGCCGGCCGTTGCTGTGTGCCGGCCGTTGCTCTGTGCCGGGTGGCGCTGTGTGCCGGAGCGGTCAGGCGTCGCGCAGCGTCGTCGCGAAGGTCCGGACGGCGTCGTCGAAGCGCTCCGGGTCCTCGTTCCACTCGAGCGTGTGCGGCGCCGTCGCGAAGCTGACCACCGTCGCGCCGCGCTGGACGGCGGCGGACACGTCGGTCGCCGCCACGAACGGGTCCGCCGTGGACCGCAGCAGGAGGGTCGGCGTGCCGGATGCCTGCCAGGTCGCGGTCCGGACCGGTTCCGCAGCACCCGCGAGCCGCGAGAGGACCGGTGTCGTCGCGATCCGTGCGGCGACGCTCCCGACGAACCGGGGTAGTCGGACGGCGCTCACGGCACCGCGGAGGGCGGACCGGACGTCGAGCAGTGGCGCGATGCCGACCAGACCGTCGACGGGCGTGCGTGACGCGGCGATCGAGCACGCCAGGGCACCGGCCGACCAACCCTGCAGGACGACGCGCTCGGCGCCGCGGGCGCGGGCGGAACGGACCCGGTCGACGATGCGGTCCGCAGCGCCTGGGTCGAGGGAGCGGAGCGGCAGGTCGGTGGTGTCGACGATCTCCGACGATGCCTCGAGGGCGTCCCAGACCGGGATGCCGCGGAGGACCTGCCGCGGGCCGAGCGACTGGCCGTGCACGTGGACGACGTGCGTGCGCGAGACGGTGGTGTCGGGGCCGGTGGCCGGGCCGGGGAGGACCTCGGCGACGAAGTCGTGCATGAGCGCGTCCCACGTCCAGTCGCCGGCCTCGGGTGCGGGGCCGTCGAGGAGCTGCCGACGCACGGTGTCGCCGTCGCCGTCGCTCTCGCCGAGGACCGCGCCGACACGGACCGAGGTGCTGCCACGGGTGATCCGGTAGGTGCCGGGGAGCCGGGTGTCGCGGGTCGCTGCGAACTCGACCTCCGTCGACGACGAGGACCGGACCGTCGCGGTCGCGGTGTAGGGCGTGGGGAAGAGCAGCCGGCGGGCGACCAGGGCGCCGAGGCCGAACGTCCCCGCGGCGCCGATCGCGGTCCCGATCGCGGTGGTGCGTCCTGTGGCGGTCATCTCGCTCCTGATGGGTCGGGTTCGGTGGTGGCGGGCGCGGCGAGTCCGGCTTCGCGGGCGCGGTCCTCGATCTCGAGCTCCAGGCGGTGCAGACGGCTCCGCCACTCTCGACGCTGCCACACGTTGGTGAAGTACAGCCCTCGGTTCCCCGACGCCGACTCGAGTCGGTGCAGGTCGGGTTCGAGCGTGCGGAACCGCCGGCGGGCAGCGCGCCACTCGCGGAACTCACGGACGGCGTCGGGCAGCACTCCGCCTGCAGCGCCGAGGGCCAGCAGGACCATCGAGGTCAGGAAGACCGGCGCGTAGACGACCGACAGCGCGCCGACGACCGTGGACGCACCGAGCACGTGGGCGGCGTCCATCGCGACGGCGATCGCGGCGAGCAGCACCATCGCCGCGGCCCCGACGACGAAGAGCCAGTACATCCGACCCATCTGCTCGCCGCGCCGGAACGCACCGAGCACGGCGACGGCCGACCGCGCGATGACGATCGCGATGAAGGACATCTCCACCGCGGAGTAGAGGGCGGTCGGGAGCTGGTCGCCGTACACGACCATGAACTGCGCCGTCGGGCGCGGGGCGTCGATCAGCGAGAACAGCACCACCAGGGTGACGAGCACCGCGACGCACGCGACGATCCGACCCGGTCGCAGCAGCCGGGCCGTGCGTGCCGCGGCCTCGACCGACTGCGCGAGCGCGAACATCCCGCAGACCATCAAGCAGCGCCCGACGACGTCCGCGACGTTCGGCACGCCGGTGGCCCGCGCGAGCACCCCGAGCACGTCGGGCTGGTTGATCGAGAGGCCGACCGCGACGAACGCGCAGCACACCGTGAGCCACGTCACGCTCGCGGACTGGGTGCGGACGAGCCACAGCCGCACGAGGAGCACCACGAGGATGCCCCAGACCGGCAACGACCCCCAGACGTGCAGGGTCACCGGAAGATCCCGGGCGTGCGCTCGCCGGGGTCGAGCAGACCGATGTGGAGGGCCAGCTGGTCGGCGACGAGCTCCACCGTCTGCTCGTGCGGGGTGTCGAGCGACCGGGTGAACGCCGCCCGTCCGGTGAGCAGCCCCGTGTACGCCTCGTGGTCGCAGCCGTGGTCGGCGAGGAACACGTGCGCGAGCTCGTGGAGCACGGATGCCGTGCGCGACCGCTCGGACAGGCCGGAGCGGGTCTCCAGCAGCGCGCGGTCGCGACGTTGGATGAGCCGTGCGGACAGGTCGCCGGGGAGGTCCGACGTGCGCACCTCGATCGGCTTGCCGAGCGTCGCCTCCGCCCGTGCGACGAGCTCCGCCAGGGTCAGGCGTCGGGGGAGCCCGAGCCGCTGCACCCGCCGACGGGCGTCCGCCTGCCGCCGCAGGGCTGCAGCGCGCTCGCGGACGGTGCTCACGACGTGCTCCCCGGACCGTCGAGCGCCCGCAGGTGTTCCGTGAACTCGCGGATCTCGTCGGCCGAGGCGAACTCCCCGAGCCGGCGAGTGGCGAACGCGAGGACCTCGCGCTTGCGGAGCTCCAGGACGAGTTCGAGCTGCGCCTGCACCCGCGCCGGGACGTCGGTGCTGCCCGCGGCGTCGGTGAGGTAGGCCGCCGGGACGCCGAAGAACGCGGCGAGGGCCTCGAGCAGACGCTGGTCACGGACAGCCGGGCCGTTCCCGCCGAGCATGTAGCCCCAGCGCGGACGGCTCATCGACGCGCCCTGCGCCTCGATCTCCGCAGCGATCTCCTTGTAGGACGGACGCTGCCCCGAGTTCGCCTCGACGACGTCCATCAGGAGCTGCAGCTTCCGCGACAACTCGCGTCGGTGTGCGTCGTCGTCCGTGTACTCGATCACGGCTCCCCTTCCCGCGCTTGTCTCAGACATGGTAAAACGGTGTCCGAGGGATCGACCGTTCGTTCTACCCTGGCACGTCCGGCCGGTCCTGTCAGGTCGGCATTTCGTGGGGGGATGCCGAGGTGACCGCACGACGGACGGGAGGCACGGTGCCAGCTGGCACCGTGCCTCCCGTCCGGATCGTGGTCGCTTTGCGATCTGTTGGTCGCGTTGCGACCCGTTGGTCGCGTTGCGACCCGTTGGTCCCGTTCCGGCTCAGGCCGGGACGTCGCCGCGCCAGCCGGGCTCCGTCGGAGCCGCCTCGACGCGCTCCTTGAAGTTCTGCAGGTCCTTCTTCACGGCGTGGCCACCGACGCCGACCGCCGAGCCGAGCTTCTCGAGGAGGCCCGACGGCTGCCAGTCGATCTGCGCCGTGACGCGGGTCGTCGTGTCGGAGAGCTTGTGGAACGTCACCGCGCCGGCGTGGTCGGTGTCGCCGTCCTTGACGGTCCACGCGACGCGCTCGTCCGGGTGCTGCTCGGTGATGACGGCGCGGAAGTCGCGCTCCTGACCGGCGACCTCCACGGTCCAGTCGGTGGTGGTGTCATCGACCTGGACGATCTTCTTCACCTCGTCGAGGAACTCCGGGAACTCCTCGAAGCGGGTCCACTGGTCGTAGGCCTGGCGGACGGGGACGTCCACGTCGACGGTCTCGATGATCTGGGGCATGGTGCTCCTTCGTCGTGTTCGGTCTCGATTGCCCGTGCGACGGTAGGCGTGGCGGTCTGGGTGCGCGTCCGGGGTCCGCGTCCCCCGGTCGCACGCTCGCATTCGGGCGCTCGCGCTCGGGCGCTTGTGTTCGGGCGCTCGGGCGCTCGCGCTATCGTGAGGTCGATGAGCGAACACGGCCGGCACGCCTTCCACGAACGCGACGAGCACGGGATCCTCGTGCGACCGGCCGTCGCCTCCGACGTCCCGCACATCCAGCGCCTCATCGCGCCGTACGTCGACCGCCGCATCCTGCTCGGCAAGGAGAACGTCGCCCTCTACGGCTCGATCCAGCAGTTCCGCATCGCCGAGGGGCCCGACGGCGTCCCGATCGGCTGCGGCGCCCTCGCCGTCTTCTGGGACGACATCGCCGAGGTGCGGACCCTGGCCCTCGACGCCGACTGGATCCACAAGCGCGTCGGGCACCGCATGCTCGAGGGACTGGAGCACGACGCCCGCGAACTCGGCATCGCCCGCATCTTCTGCCTGACGTTCGAGGTCGACTTCTTTGCCAAGCACGGGTACCTCGAGATCGGCGAGAGCGTGGTGTCCCCGGACGTCTACGCCGAGCTCGTGCGGTCCTCGGACGAGGGCGTCGCCGAGTTCCTCGACCTCGCCCGGGTGAAGCCGAACACGCTCGGCAACACCCGCATGCTGAAGATCCTCTGACGCGTCGCGCGGCATCCCGGCGTGCCGCTGGTCCCGCCCTACCCTGTGCGCATGTCGTCGTTCCGTCACCCCGTCGGACCCGAGCGTCCCAGCGTGTACTGGCGCCGTCGAGCCATCGCGCTCGGAGCGGTCCTCGTCGTCGTGATCGTCGTCGTGCTGATCGTCGTCGGCCGGGGCAACGGTGCCACTCCCGCGGCGGCGCCGTCGGCGTCCGCGGGGACGTCCGGTTCGTCGTCGTCCTCGTCGGCACCTGCGGCGTCGTCATCGAAGGCGTCACCGCCTCCGTCGCCCTCCGCGTCCGCCGCTGCCGACGGTGCCGCGTGCACGAAGGACCAGATCGAGCTGACGCCCGTCGTCGACAAGACCGCCTACGGCCCCACCGAGGACCCGAAGATCGCGATGTCGATCACGAACACCGGGTCGAACTCGTGCCACATGGACCTCGGATCTGCGCAGCAGGTGCTCACCATCAGCTCCGGTGAGGAGCAGTACTGGTCGTCGAAGGACTGCCAGACGAACGGCACGGATCAGGACGTCACGATCAAAGCGGGGCAGAAGCTCACCACCCCCTCGATCGCCTGGGACCGCACCCGGTCGTCGGCGTCGACGTGCGATGCCTCGCGGCCGTCGGTCACCGGAGGGGGAGCGAGCTACCACCTGTCGGTCGCGGTGGGGAACATCGAGTCGGCGAAGTCGGTGCAGTTCATCCTGCAGTGACATCGGCTCTGGTGCCCATCGTGGGCTTCGAACCGTGGTTGCGACATCGAACCGTGTGTTGATCGGGCTCGATGTCGTGATCGTGGTTCGACGCGGGGATGCGCACGCCGAAACAGAACGGGCCCGTCGTCCGGAGACGACGGGCCCGTTCAGGGTGTTTCGGTGATCAGCCGATGACCGAGATGTTCTCGGCCTGCGGGCCCTTGCGGCCCTCGGTGATCTCGAACTCCACCTTCTGGTTCTCCTCGAGCGACTTGTAGCCGTTGCCAGCGATCGCGGAGAAGTGGGCGAAGACGTCAGCGCTGCCGTCGTCCGGCGCGATGAAGCCGAAGCCCTTTTCGTTGTTGAACCACTTGACGGTCCCAGTTGCCATGATGGCGTTTCCTTACTTTCTTGCGGGGCGACAATTTCTGCCGCTGATCCGCCGACGGTCGTCGTCGGATCGATGCGCCCCGCGGGCATGGGCCGGCGGAACGGGTTCGGGGCCAGGCGACCTGGGAAGGTCAATGACCGATGGCGCTCGAGGTGCGCTGAGCACCGGAAGAACGATGGACTCCCGCCGGAGCGGTTGGTACCAACTTACAGGCAACGGGCGACAACGGAAGAGCCGAGGTCGCAATCGGACCCATGAATCTGGTGGACTAGGGGTGATGGCAGACAAGGAACAGCGCTTCCGCAGCGAACAGCTCGAGGAGGCCCTCGCGAAGCAGGACGTCGCCGCGGTGGCGTTCGCGCTCCGGAACGACATCGTGATCGTCCCCCGACTCGTCACCGGCAAGAAGGACATGCAGGTGCGGGTCTTCGGCCGTGAGGGCTCGGACAAGCGCATCCTGCTGCTCTTCTCGTCCGCCGACGCCTACACCGCGATGGTGCCGAACGAGAAGATCCGGCAGGTCATGGTCTACGACGGGCCACGGCTCGAGGAGTTCCTCGCCGAGCACCTCGACTCGCTCGAGGGCGTGTTCTTCGACATCGCCGGCCCGAACACGATGCAGTCGACCCCTGAGGACCTGCTGGCCGCGTTGCGCGCGTAGCGGATCACCCGGCCGGGAGGCGCGGCTCGCCTCGGGCACGGCGGTCCCGTCCCCTGGGCGGTCGCTTCTCCGCGGTCGCGCTTCTGGGTCGTCACGCTTTCGGGCAGCGGCGGGTCACGATGAGCGGTCGCCGGTCAGAACGCGCGGTCGAGTTCGCGTTCGCGCGCCGACTTCGTCATCGAGAACGCCACCCGCAACGCTTCGCGCAGGTGCTCCGCACCCGAGCCGAGCACCGTCGTGAAGCCGAGCCGCGAGGCCTCGCTCGCGCGCTGCTTGGCACCGGTCGCCGGGCGGATCTCGCCCGCGAGGCTGATCTCCCCGATCGCCGCGAGCGTGTGCGGGTACGGGCGGTCTCGCGCCGCACTTGCGAGAGCCAGTGCGATCGCGAGGTCGGCACCCGGCTCGGTCAGCTTCATGCCGCCGACGGTGGACACGTAGACGTCGGCGTCAGACAGCTTCAACCCTGCACGCCGTTCGAGCACCGCGAGCAACATCGCCACGCGGGAGGCGTCAACACCGTTCACCACCCGACGCGGCTGCGGTGCGGAACTCGGGACGACGAGCGCCTGCACCTCGACCGGCAGCGCGCGACGGCCCTCGAGCGCCACGGTCACGCAGGTGCCGGAGACGGGCGCACCGTTGCGGGACATGAAGAGCCCGCTCGGGTCGGGGACCTCGTGGATGCCGTCGCCGCCCATGTCGAAGCAGCCGACCTCGTCCGTCGGTCCGAAGCGGTTCTTCAGTGCGCGCACGAACCGGAGCGCGGTCTGGCGGTCACCCTCGAAGTGGCAGACGACGTCGACCAGGTGTTCGAGGAGCCGCGGCCCGGCGATCGTGCCGTCCTTCGTGACGTGGCCGACGATGAGCACCGGGAGCGCGCGGTCCTTCGCGACCCGGATGAGCGTGGAGGCGACCTCGCGCACCTGCGAGGTCCCGCCCGCGATGCCGTCGATCGTGCTCGACGAGATCGTCTGCACGGAGTCGGCGATGAGGAGGTCGGGCTGCACCTGGTCGATCTGACCGAGGATGACGCCGAGGTCGACCTCACTCGCGAGGTACAGGTCGTCGTGCATCGCCCCGGTGCGCTCGGCCCGGAGACGGACCTGGTCGACCGATTCTTCGGCACTGACGTAGAGGACGCGCTTGCCCGTCGCTGCCGCGCGCGAAGCGACCTCGAGCAGCAGGGTGGACTTGCCGACACCAGGCTCGCCGGACAGCAGGACGGCGGCTCCGGGGACGACCCCGCCGCCGAGCACCCGGTCGAACTCACCGATACCGGTCTGCCAACGCTGCACCGACGTGCCACGGGCTTCGGTGATCGGGCGGGCGATGCGGGCTCCGGCGACGGCGACCGCTGCGGTGCCGCGGGAGCTGGCGGACGCGGCCGATGTGTCCTCGACCGTGCCCCACGACTGGCACTCGCCGCACCGGCCGACCCACTTGATGCTGGTCCAGCCGCACTCGGTGCAACGGAAGAGGGACTGCGGGCGTGCCATGACGGTCAGGCTAGGCCGAGCCGCCGACATCACCCGTGCGACGCTCGGCGTGCTCGGGCAGCGGGATCGATCCGGTCATCCGACGCCGCAGGCGGTCGACCCGACCCGGGCGGTCAGCATGGTCGAGCGCACCGGCGTCGTCGGTGTCCCGCTCCGCGCGTGCCGCCGCGACCGCACCCGCGCCCGAACCCAGCTCCTCGGCCTCGCGAGCGGACAGGTACTGCCGGATCGCCGCCACCGTGTCGACCCGGGCGTCGACCGCCGGCTCGAACGCGCTCGCCCAGATCTCGTACCCGCGGTCGTTCGGGTGGAAGAGGTCGCCGTAGCTGTTGAAGAACGTCCGACGGAGCCCGACGCGCTTCGTGATGACGTGCAGCGGAGCGACCGTCAGCCCCAGCTCGTCGGCGACGCGGTGCACGATCTCGTTCGCAACCGCGACCTTGCGCTCCCGGTCCGGCACGAACATGCACGGCAGCTCGGCCACGATCGCGTGCGACGGTACTGCGCCGTAGATCGCCCGGATGTTGCGCTCGAACTTGTCCGGGTCGAAGTCGGCGATGTCGTTCGCCCCGATGGACACCGTGCAGATGTCGGGCGTGTACCCGCGGAGCTTCGGCAGCTGATCCTGCTTCGCGGCCCAGGTCGTGGCCCCGGACACGCTGAGGTTCACCACCCGGACCGTCATCCGCGAACGGTGCCGGATGCGCCGTGCCAACAAGCCGACGTACCCGCGGTTCGGGACTGTCGCGCCGACGCCCTGTGCCGCCGAGTCGCCGATCGCCAGGTACGTCAGCTGACCGTCGTGCTGCAGGTGTTCCCGCCACCACTGCGCGTTGACCGGGAGCATGTCGACCACGCGCTGTGACGCTGCTCGTTGCCCCCGGATCCCCGCCCGGGCACCGAACACGCCGGCACCGACGACCGTCAGCCCGCCGAGGATCGACGAGAGCAGGGCGATGATGGTGCGTGACTTCATGCGGTGGACGGTACGCGGGACGGCTCGACCGTTCTCGGTGCGCGGGCTGAACGGTGGACGAGCGCACCCGATCAGCTACCTGTGGAGGGCTGGCCGACCTGCCGGTGGTGCGACGGGCCTCCCGGATCGTGTAAACTCTTTCCCGGTACCGTGTCCGAGCGGCCGAAGGATCATGTCTCGAAAACATGTGTGGGGGCAACTCCACCGTGGGTTCAAATCCCACCGGTACCGCCAGCGAAAACCCCCGGTCAGCCGGGGGTTTTCTGCTTCCCAGAACAGCTCGTGGTGACGATTTGGTGCAATGCCGAGCGCTCGGTCCCGGGCTCGGCAAGCGAGCGGTTCCTGGCGGACGTCGTTCGGGCGATCGTCATCGTGGTGTCCGCAGTGGGGCATGGCCGAGATCAGCGCTCGGGAGATAGCCTTCGATCCCGCCGGCGGCGCGCTTGACAAGGTTCACTGTCCACGCTGACGGACTCCTCATCACCCAGCCGAGTTTGATTCGAGTGGCGGCGTCAGGCGCGGCGCGAAGGTGTGGACATCATCCGATCACTCGGATACCTGCGCACACCGCGAGCGCGGCGAGTCCTCCCATCAGCAGGAGACCTGACCAGGTCGTCAACACGAACTTGCGATCCGCGATCTTGGCATTGATGAGGGCTTGCCGCAGCAGGTTAGGCCCCAGGTCCTCGTCGGTAATTGAGCATTCGAAGGCTGCGATATAGGCGGCGGGATCGAGATACTTGCTCGCGATCGCTCGATAGAAGATGACTTCGCGGGCGTCTGATGCCTTAAAGCGGCGAACGGGGATGAGGCCGAGGAACGCGCTCGTTGCGGCGCCGCCCAGGAAGACGGCGGATAGAAGCGCGAGCGGGATGAGCGCCGCGGGGCGACAGCCTTCTTGTACAACCGCATACAGACCGCCGCCTGCGACCCCGATGAACGCGAGCAGCGTCGTGAGCTTCGCATCGCTGTGCCGAATCCAGCTGTTGACAAGCTCAAGTTGCTGCCATCCGGGAACGATCAGCTCGTCCGGCTTCCTGCGCTTCATCGGCGGTTCAATCCTTTGCGTCGATTGATCGCCGACGCTTTCTTTGCAGACATGACCTTTTCGAGAACGCCAACGCGAGCTGCGCGCATGGAATTCGCGCGAGCTTCGGCAGACTCTGGGCGCTCGGTGTCGCCAGCCAGAATCGCGTCGCAGAAGGCTTCACCGCACTCCGAACACCACGTTGCGGTGAGAACTCGACCGTTCCGGCTGTCGTCTTCTTCGGGAACGTTCTCGATGATTTTGTTGTCCCATAGCGGTGATGGTGAATCGTCCGAGCCGTGAGCGCATGACGTGGTGAGGTAGTCGTTGTCTTCGATGTTCGCCCACACATCCGCGGTGACGACCATCTCGCCCAGCTCGGCAGTCTGGGCGGCCTTCGCCGCGTAGTTCACGGGCTTACCGGACCAGATCGGCTCCTGCTCCGCCGGGTTTCGCGGCGTGCCGATGCGCTTCGCGAGCACTCGTCCGCTCGCGATGCCGACTTTGTATCCGGTGATTGGAGCATCCGGCCACTTATCGTGGATCTTCGCCGACAGGTCAACGCTGAAGGTCTTCACTGTGATGCCCGCGCACGTCGCCTGTTCGTAGCGACGCTCACCCCAGAACAGTCCGAATGCCCCGTCGCCCTGGATTTGGATGAAGTCCGCACCGAAGTGCTTCAGGACGGCCACAGCGTTGTCGGTCGAAGCCTCGTAGATGCTCGCGGTTGACGCAGCGTGCTTTCCTGTCCCGAGGCGGGACGAGCCCTTGAGATCCACGACGACCGCCACGATGTCCTCGAGCTGATGCCACTCGCGCTTCTGGATGGGAAGCTTCTCGACATCGAACGATTCGGGGCTCTTCACGACGACATCAGGCGTCGACGCGAGCTCGGAATCGATGTCCTCGGTGATGGAGCCGAGCAGATCAGAGAGTTCAGAGTTCAAGAGTCCTCCGGTTATCGAGTAATCGTCGTGAATTCCCATTCTCGGTTAGACCACCGACACTTGCCGCGCGCAGCAGAGCACGGTCGAGCACGCGAGCAGCGCTTCATGGAGCGTTCCGTCAGATCCCTGGTTCGTCCCGCAGCCGTCTGATTCGACGCACGCCGATCTCGGCGGCTTCGATGTCGGATCGCTTTCCTCGAAGCACGCTTGCGATGAGCTCGTCGAGTACGGGTTCGGTCAGATCGTTGGTTCCGGCCTCGTTCGTCGATGCTCGGAAAACTCTGTACCCCCGAACGAAGCGGGCATTGCCCTCGTCAAACGTGATCCGTCCGGCATCGCCCTCGCTCGGACGGGTTCGGGTCGGCCTCCATGAGCGCCAGGTGTGCGGCGTTGATCTCGTCGAGCGTGATCGTCGTGCTGGATGGTGCGACGAGCTTCGTGATCGCGGTGCCGGCGGCGACCATCGAGATCGCCGAAGCGTTCTCCTTCAGCCCGCCGATGGCGCGTGCGAACGCGACCGGAGTCGCTTCGACGTGCTCGATGCGGCTCGAGGCGACGGACTCCATGCGGATGAGGAAGCCCGACAGAGGGCTCAGCACGCCGTCGGCGACGCGCTCGAGGTCGGCGGCCTCGTACCGGGCGCGGGCGAGGTCGCGCTCGGCGATGACGGGTACGTCGAGGTTTGCGATCCGCGGTGGGATCGAGACCGTGACTTCGGAGAGCGTCTGGTCCTCGCGGGTTCCGCGGCGGCTCGTGCTCGCCCCGGGGAGCACGCGCTGTACGTGGGCTGGCCAATTCGTCATCGCGACTCCTTTCTGGCGACACATGTCGACAATGTCAGTTATTGGGAAAAAACAATACCGACTACGTTGCTGCCGCGGCGCACGTGTGGACCGCGCGGCTCAGGCGGGCGGGAAGTGCATCGCAATCGCCTCGGCGACCGCGATCACGTCGACTGTTCCATCGAGCGCGGCGAGCTGCTTCGCGAGCCGCTTCGGCCAGCAGACATCAACACCGCGCACGGTGAACGAGCCGCCAAAGAGCGGCCAGTCGGCGTCGACGAAGCAGAGCGCGCCGTGCGTGGAGACCGGGCCGATGACGTCCCGCACGAGCGCCACCTGATGAAGCACGCTCTCGACGAGCTTCGTGCGGTCGCCGCCGACGATGAGCTTCTCGGTGCGGGGCCGGAACAGCCCGCCGTCGACTTGCAGGCGGGGCCGCTTGTTCCGGTAGCGCTTCGCGTCGATGACCCAGACGCCGGCTCGGGTGATGACGATGTGGTCAATGTTCGCGCGGGACCGGGGGATACGACGATCGTGAAGCACGACGAGGTGCTCGTTGGCGATCGCGTCGAGGGCCCGGCCGACCTCGGCCTCGCCAGCGGCGCCGGACTTCCACGCGACGGTGCTCTGCCGCTCGCCGGAGAGCGCCACGGCGATCGTGCCGATGCGGCCGTTGCCCCAAGTGTCACGGATCTTCGCCTCGTCGCGCGCCCGCCGGCGGTCGTACTCGCGCTTCGCGGATGCGCCGGCGCCCCTGGTCTCGATCGTCTCCATGACGTCCACCCGATCAGATCGGCAGCGCGAGCGACGAGCCCCAGTGCGGGGTGCGGCCTGGGACAGGACGAGAACGCAAGCGTAACGAGGACCTGCGGGTCTGCTCGGGCTGCAGCTTCGCGATGGTGACCGCTGCGGGCTCGTCCGCACCCAGGGAGTCAGCGCCAATCGCTCCCGACCTCCCGCGTGGCCCGATCAGTGCCTTCGTTGCCGGTGGCGCCGGGGCCGGGGTTGGCACGAACAGGTTCGCGCTTGGTCTCCGCCTCGGGCCTTTCGAATGATCCAGTCTGCCGAGGCGGGCCCCTCCGCGTGAGAGGCAGTGTGCTCGTAGACCTGTTTCCAACGGTGTACCTGGTGGAACCAGCTGGGTCACAGTGCAGGTACACCATCAGGTGCGCTTCGATCGGCGCGTTAATGGGGATCGGGATGTTGTACCTGGTTGTATCTGTTTGTTCTGAAAAGAAGTTCTCGAGACAAAAATCCCCCACGAACATGGTGCTGGGGCCTTGATGTCTCCCTTAGGTGGTTTCTACCTGGCTGCAGGTCCACCAGGTACGCGGCAGAAAAGCCCCGATCAGCGCGAAGATTGGGCGTTCCTACTCAGCAGATACCTAGCCGTTCGAGCAGTTACGCGTGCAGTTACCGACGGGCTCAGGCTGGCTGACTAGCTCGATCGGAACGCACCCGCTTGCTCTGCGAGGCGGATCACCGCGTCGTGTCGACCGGTGCGGAGCGCTGCCGCTGGACTGAGGCCACCGAGATCCTGGTCCTGCGAGTTGAGCCAGACGGCGTCGCCCCAAGCATCCTCACCTGCCGGATCAAGGCGGGTGAGCACATCGTAAAGTCCAGGTAGTAGCGGAGCTTGCTCATCGAATTGGAACGAAGGGAAGAGATGGAAGTGGTCCGCAGAATCGACGACCAGTACGTCGCGGTCTGCGACCAGTACCTCGAGAGCTTCGCAGTCGATACCCAGCAGAGCGAGCACTCCGGCGGTGTCGTAGAAGGGGCCGACTCGTTCGTCGAGGGTCGCGGCCGGAAGATTCGCTGAGTAGCTATCAGCAGTAGTGAGCGCGCGGATGATCGTGGCAGCCTCCTCGCCGGTCATGCGACCGTCTGCGACCCGTTTGCCTACCTCTCGAACGACCGTGTTTCGGACGGCACGGCCTCCCGCGCCGAGCGCGGCATCAGCAAGCGCAATCGCCTCTTGGGAACGAGCCTCGCTCTGTTCGAAGCGACGAGTGCGATCGATGTGTTCGAGCACACGCCGAACCGTGTCCGAAACGTCAGCGGCATCAGTCGCCAGTTCTGAGACCAAGCGGCGCAGGATCGGGTCGTCAGTCCAGGCAGTCATGCCACGCGCCTCTCGGGGTGGGGGCGGAAACCGATCACTGCAAGCTCTTGCGAAGGTGACGCTCTGCACTGAACCTCCAGAGCACATGGAGGCTCCGGTACTCGCCCTTGCGCCAGGCAAAGAGCCCGGTGCGACGCCATACGTGCATTGCGTACATGCGGAAGCTGTTCGTGCAAGATGCTCGCTGATCCTCGGTGAGGTGGTTTGGGAAGGGCCCTGGTAAGCCTTCGAAGTCCGGCAATAGGTGCTCGAAGACCTCCCGAAACGTTGGTCCGCGTCCCTCCCGACTCCGGTGCGCGGCAATGAACTGGGCGGCGGCCACGGCCCACTCATCGCCCGCGGGCCCCTGCGTAAGCTCTTCCATCAGGTATGCCCAAGTTGCGGGAGGAGGCGTCAGTATTTCCGGCCACCAGAAATCCGGTCGTGCTACGAGGCGAGTCATGACCTGGCCTCCAGGCGGGCCAGAGCTCTCTCCCACGCCTCAGGCAGCGTACGGCGCACCACAAGAACCCAGCCGACGAGGTTCTCCTTTTCTCGCTGATTTAGCTCGGACCATCCATGCCGGCCCCTGTCGGGGCCTGCTACGAAGCGATCGGCGATCAGGTGCGCGGTTTCTTCCGCGAGGAGGGCATCAAACAGATTTGACGCAGCGAGGGGCTCGAATGCTGAATCGGGGTTCTGCGGCTTCATGGGCTGACAGAGACGCTTACGACTCGCCTGTAAGGATTGACCATGCGATTGAATCTGCCTTGACGTTGAGGCACGCGCAACCTCCGAGTCGAGTCCTTCGGTCGCTTCTGCTCGTTTACCAGCAAAAAGAGACTTCGACCAGGACTTGAAGCTTTGCGGTCAAACTCGGCCCCGGGCCGCACTACGAGTGATCGAGGGGTCGCTCGACTCCTAAGCTGCCACATAGCCCAGAGGCAATCGTGTCGATGTCGCTTGGCTGCGCCTCGTGTTGCTAGTGGGACGGCTGCTTCGCTCAGACGAAAACGCGAGCATCGGATGCGTAGCCGCCAGGGCGATCGACGGCCTCAGTGTGACCACGCTCGGACCACCGCGCGGCCATCCGGCCCTTCGAAGGAGAAGCGAAGCCGCCGTTCAGGGACCGTCTGGCCAGTGCGGGGGCCAAGCGGGCCCAGGGCTGACCGTGGAGGGGCTACCGGCTGGTCACGCGGCGCGTCGCACGTCAAATTCGTAGGGCGAGGGCTTCGTTCGCGCTGCGAAGCTGCCGCGCTGACCAGGCTGTGGCCACCTCCGGGTCAAGCGGCGGACAGATCGGGCCATCTCCTGGTCGGAAGAGTCCGTCTATTGGTCAGTGGAAGATCGAGACGAAGAGCCGCAGTGACGTGCGTTCCTCGGGCGCCCGCCTGTCGCGGCCGGAGCGTGCAAATGCAGCCGAGGTTAGACGCATCCGCGCCCTGATGGGGCGAAAGAAGAGCCTGCGACTGCGTCCCTTCGGGACGGCGCGGAAGGCCTGCGACGACGCTCGTTCCTCGGTCGCCGCGATGCGGCTACGCCGCTGCAACAGACTCGCAGGAGAGGTCTCCGCGATGCTGCGACCTGCGCTGATGCGAGACCGATGGCCGCCGCGTGCCCGCGTCGGCGTCGGGGAGGAAGGGGGCTGGTTCCGCAGGCTCCACCACCCCCGCGGCCGCTGCGCGACCAGACCGGTACCACTGTGCCAACAGGCGCTCAGTGGTGGTACCGGTCGATCCCCGACTTTCCAGGGGCTACGGATGGTCCTGGTACCAGCCCGCGCTTCGCGTCCTCCGGATTCCGGTCTGGTACCAGATGGTGTGGCACCATCCGTTTCCCCTGATCACAACAGCAGTTGTGACCTCGATTCGTCGCTGAAGCTCCGATCTCGGCGCAGAGAAGAAAAGGGCATAAGGGGGAGTGGCACAAACCGGCGTTTCCATCCTCGCTGCGCTCGTCGGAATCTTGGTTGTGGTCGGCGCAGCCGACACTCCTTCGGGACCCCCGAGCCTCTCGCTGCGCTCGGTCTCCGGTGCCCCTCACCCCTCGTCGCTGGCGCTCCTTGGGGCCCTTACTGCGTCGCTACGCTCCTTGCCCTCTAACGCCCCATCGGGGCCGTTCTCGGGTGCCTCGCGCCGGCGCCGATCCTCCGCGTTGCTCCCCCTCGGACACCGGCTGGGATACACCCCTGCCGGGGTGGCATCACGAGCGCCTCCTACGGCCGCGTGAGAGGCCAAACGTCGCCAACAGGACTGCTCACCCAACCGTAGGTCCGGGGTAATGATTGACGAATCGATCCCAAGGAGGGTGCGTGAGCATGCGCTCGCGCCCGGCCCCCTTAGCGAGAGACCTCCGGGCTGGGCTCCCGGCTGACCAAGTTCCAGCGCCAGGGTAGAAGAAATTTGCTCTGCTCTTGGTTTTGTGCCCTAAACTGGCCGCAGGTCCGGATGACATGAAAGGGACCAGAGCCAGCGACGGCTCGACGAGTGGGTACGCCAAGCAACCGTTAACAGGTTCGGCTATCACGGCCTCCTCGAAAGCATCGACTTTCGAGGAACACCCATGTCTCCGTCTTCTCCCGCCCCGCTCGCGCAGCCCCGTGAATTGCTCACGCCGGACGCCCTTGCCGCTCGGCTTCACGTGACAACCCGCAACTTGCGGCAATGGCGCCTCACCGGGGCGGGCCCGCGGTTCGTTCGTGTCGGGCGGTTTCCGCTTTACCGGCAGGAAGCCGTCGAAGCGTGGCTCCTTGAGCAGGAGTTTGCCAGCACCTCCGACGAACTGCGCTGAACTATGGGTTCAGTTAAGTCCTATGAGACAAAGACCCGCGGCAAGCTTTACGAAGTTTGGTATACAAAGCCCGACGGGACTCGCGGTCATGACCGTGGCTTCCGCAGAAAGACCGAGGCCCTGAACTACCTCAACACCGTCGAGGTGTCGAAGCTGCGAGGTTCCTACGTCGACCCGACGGATGCGCGGGTTTCGATTGGCGAACTCGGGACAGCCTGGCTCGAGATGCACCGATTCAAGCTCACTCAAAGCAGCTTCCACTCCGTTGAAAGCTGCTGGCGCGTGCACGTTGAACCGAAGTGGGGCGGGTACGCCGTGGGCCGAGTCACCAAGCGAGACGTCCAAACGTGGCTGAACGAACTCGGGCAATCGCTCTCGCACACCTCGGTAGCGCGGGCCCGAGACCTGCTCGCTGGCATCCTCGATGAAGCCGTCGAGGAGAACCGCGTGGTGAAAAATCCCGCGCGCGGCCTCACTGTCCGGAAGAAGCCCATCCCGGACGAAGTGTTCCTGACACATCGGCAGGTCGAGGCGTTGGCCTCAGAGGCCAGGTACGGCGACCTCATTCGGCTACTTGCCTATACGGGGCTCCGATGGGGCGAGGTGACTGCCTTGCGGGTTCGTAGCGTTGACCTTGGTCGACGTCGCCTCAACATCCGAGAGGGAGTGACTGAGGTGAACGGCCAGCACATCCTGGGCAGTGTGAAGTCGCATGAACGGCGCTCCGTCGCGTTCCCCGACTTCCTCGACTCGGCTGTTGCCGCGGCCTGTCGAAACAAGCACCCCGACGATCGCCTCTGGTCGTCACCGGTTGGAGGCTTTCTCCGGCCGGGGCACTCCCGTCAGGGGTGGTTCGCGAAGGCCGTCCAGCGGGCGATGGCGGCCGACGCTAGCTTCCGCCGAGTCACACCGCATGACCTCCGGCATACCGCTGCGTCACTCGCGATCAGCGCTGGCGCCAACGTCAAAGTGATCCAGCGGATGCTGGGCCACAAGTCGGCGAAAGTGACTCTCGACACTTACGCGGCGCTCTTCCCTGACGACTTGGACAACGTCACCTTCGCGTTGAGCCGGCAACGAGCGGAACAGCTATAGCGACGGTCGTGGTCGTGGTCGTGGTCGTGGTCGTGGTCGTGGTCGTGGTCGTGGTGACGGTCGCGCCCACGGGCGTGACCTCCTCGGCCCTGAAGCTCAAGTTTCATCGCAGGACACGGTCTCGCATAAGGCACCTTGCCGGAATCAATTTCGGACCAGCTATCTGAGACAGGGGGAGCGCCGAAGGTACGCGGACGGAGACAGGCGACGCTCCGTCTCGCTGAACGACCGGCTATTGAGACTGTTGAGCACTTCCCGCGCCCGGCCGAGGATGAGCTCCCGCGGGAGGGGGTGAGACGACCGTCTTCCGCCCGAACCGAACCTGATTTCCAGTGCGTGAATGACGATCGAGCCGAGACCAGCGATCTTCGGCGGCCGGTCATTTGCCGTTGGCCTTCCCTGGCAGGGCCGCTGAGCCACCCCACGATGACGGGGTCGCACGCGTACCGACTAACACGGCATGATCGGCACGTGCCTCCGATCCATCGCCGCTCAACCGTCGTGCTCGTCACCGTCGTCGCCGGCACCGCTGCCCTCGCCGGTTGCAGCAGCCACAACGAAGCTTTACCGAAGGACTACGGCCACCAGTGGATGTCGCAGATGTCGTCCCAGCTCTCCGGCGACTTCGGTGGCGGTGGCGGCCAACTCGTCCTCATGGACGACAACGCGAAGAAGGCGACCCTCAGTCTCGAGCTGCAGCAGGACTTTGAAGGCCCGTACGACGTCCTCGCCGTCTGCCGGTCCACAAAGACCGTCCACGTCTCCCTCCATGTCTTCACCGTCAAGAAGGACGGCAACGGCGAGGCCTCCACCTTGCGGGAACACCTCGGCGAAGCAGACATCGACTGCGGCGCCACCACCCGCATCCCCATCGACGTACCCAAGGGTCGCGCCGGCATCGACATTGCAGCGTCCACCACCGACCGGTCCGAACGGGCTCTCTTCGACTCGTTCATCGTGAAGCGCGGCGACAAGGCTTAGCACCCTCGTGGCTCGTAGCACGTGAGTCGCTCGGCACGGGCAAGCTCGCTACTTCAATCGAACGGTGGGCATGGCCGGCGAGCGACCGGCTATCTCTAATGGTCAGTGGCTGGCCTGGGGTCGGCTGGCAGGCTGGCTCGTCCTCCCGGAGGCCGATGCCGGCCGGAACCCCGCGGACCGCGATGAGCGCAGCGACGCCCACGAGCAGGAGAGCGAAAGGCCAATCACGGACGTCCTCGACCAGGACGACGATGGCGAGCACCGTGAGCACGGCTGTGCCTGCTCCGAGTGTGACGCGTGTCACGACGGGCACCGGAACGTCTCGCCGTGGTCGCACCGTCTCACGCACCGTTCGCGACGGTGAACGCGGCCACGAGCCCCGCCACCAGGACGATGAACCCAGCCACGAACCACGGGATGGCGGGGGGAGCCCACCGCTGCTGCCCCCACCCGTGGTGCCGTACGGTCTTGACCACGGCAACCACGAGAAGGGCCGTTCCGATCACCACGCCCGCGATCAGGATCGGCAGGAACAGGTCAGCTCCGTTCATGGCTCGACTGTAGACATCACCCGCCCGTTGGCGGGCTGGATCTGTGGTGACTGGCTAGCCGACCGCGACGCCGCAGAAGTGTCCGGAACCCCATCCCCTAGCGGTCGCTGCGACGCGCCAGAGTCAGAGAAGGGCGCCGGGCTGGTTGGCCACGACTCCGGATGCGATGCGGAGATCACCCATTGAGCCGGCGGGCATCGGTAGGCGGAACGTGTTGACCGCTGTGCGTTCCCCGGTGTCGATGTGGAACGCATGAAAGGTGATGGTGCGTTGGTGCCTCGTGTAGAGCAGTACGTGATCGTCGTCGAGCCACCCGACGCATGGGGCATCGGCCTGTTGGTATTCGTCAGAGTCGATCGGGACGGGCGGCGTATCTCGCCTATCGAGGTCGAAGACCTCCACGCGCTCCTCGAACGACCGATCGATGGTGATGGATCGTCCGAGGAGCTTCTGACCGTTCGGGCTCCACACTCCGGACCCCTCGGTGACGAACCCGTACCGCTGCTCGATGAGCCCGGCTGACCGGTCGAACACTTCGATCGCACCCACCGGATGACCCCACCAATTGCAGTTGATCACCAGGCGGTGGCCGTCGGGTGAGAACTGCAACGCATCACCTCCTAGGTTGCTCCCCAGCGTGAATCGCGTCGGAAGTTCAAGCCACCCGTCCTCGAGTGTGGGTAACGGAAGCCCTGACCGCATCTGGTCCCCGGCGTCGTTGCGGAGCCGGTAGATCGACTGCGTTGGGCGGTGGTTGACCCAGTCGGCCCACTCGACGCGGCACTCGTCGGCCGCGTTGCCGTAGAAGATACGCGTGTTGCTCGGCCACGCTGGTTCCTCGGTCTCGACCCCAGACAGGAGGTCCAACAAGAATCGTCGATCTGGGAGCAGCGCGGATCCGCTGTAGCCGTACCGAAGCGTCCTGCCATCGACCGACAGCTGAAAGCCGTCAGGGTTCTGCTCTCGGAACATGGACGTGAGCTTGATGAGGCCTCGTCCGGGTTTCCACACCCACACCGCTTCTCTGGCGCTGACAGAGAATGACACGGTCTCACGATGTCAGTCCTCACGCTTACGGACAGTCACCAGACTGCCCTCCTTGAGCTTGGCAGTGGGGGCGCTGCCCATCCGACGACCACTCCGAAGCGTGTCTCCCGAGCCGATCGACCCCTGAACCAAGCGGGCGGCAATCAGTATCGAGCAGCTGCAAGGTTGCTCCGGCTGGCAGTCATGGGAGACAGTGGCACCATGTTTGCGCCCGAACGCACCGAGTACGACTTTTCGGTGTGGAACTGGCTTTACGGTCCGAAGGTGGAACGTTTCCCCAACACCGGACCCGACGGCCCCGTACGAATCCGCTCCGTGGTCCTCGACATGGACACCGTCGTCGAGATTGGCGCGATCCTCAAAGAGTGGGCTGGAGGGACGGAGCCGAGGTACACGGTCAACGGTGGTTCAGCGTACGGCGATCGAGATGTTTCCGAGGCGGAACTCGACTCGCTGGTGGCCGAGGACCGGGCTCGTCTGATCGTCACCGTCAACAGTCCGAACCTCACCCCGCCCCAGAATGGGCTGGTTACCTTCCATAGCAACCCCACGGTGAACGTGCCGTCGCAAGTTGTGCGCGACAAGATCGTTGAGAAACTTCAACACAACCGGCCGCGCGTCAAGTGGCGGCTGGTAACTCGGCTCTTCCCGCTCGTACTGCCGTTAGTGCTTGCTGCTCTCTGGATCTGGCTTGAAGCCGTCCAGCCAATGCCAGCGCCCGCGCACGCGCTCGGATCGGTTCTGATCGCCGCGGCGTTCGTTGTAGTCGCGCGACCGATCTACAACGCTCGCCACAACACGATCCTTGGTCCAGGCCATCGCATCCGCATGGAGTCTCGAGCGCAGACGATCGCGCGTCGAGCTGATGAGAAGAAGAACGTGAAGGTCGCCGCGATCACCACATTGGTCACAGTTCCGCTCACGATCATTCTGACAAGCCTATTCGGCTTTATCCTCCGCTGAGATCTGCAGCTCGCGGCCCGTCAGCGAGGAGGTCACACCCGCGACGCCAATGGGCCACCGACACCGTCGTCCGATCTACTGTCGCCAAATTGCGTTCGCGGCTGCGTGCTCTGGGCAGAAGTCTCCGAGGCGGCGTGCGCTTTCGCCGTGGTCCGCTGTAAGGCACCCGGGGCTGCGGGCGACCATACGTACGTTTCCGACGCTGTCGCCGGGGAAGTCCATCAACGCAATGGATGCCATGCACGGGCGGAATCGCATCGAACCACGACGGTCTGCATGGCGCTCATCGTCCTATCCTCTCGTCGGCCGCTGGCCGCCGGCGGCGAAGCCCCACTTGAGTCCTGTGGTTGCACGACCAGGGCGCGACCTAGGTTCCGTAGCCACAAGAGCTTGGAATAACGACGGGGCGTGTTCCGGTAGGTCATGGACTGGCGGTACAAGTGAGCATGTCGCCGACAGACTCGGTTCCGGAGGTCCGGCGATGGAGAGTGAACAAGAAGTCGATGCGATGAAGCGAGGCTTCGTGGGCGGCGGTGTCATCATCGCCGCGGTTCTCAATAAGGCGACGTTGGTCGCAATCCTGGTTGGCGAGACATGGGCCGTTTGGCCGATGGTCCCACTGGCAGCAATGGAGGTCGTGTTCCTCGCACTCTGGCTCCGCCGCCGTCGGCGCCGATTGAGCGGACCTCAGCGCGTCCGATAGCCGATCCCTGCCGGACACTCGTGTCAAGAGCTGCGGGCCGCTTCGATTTACGCTGATTGCATGAACGAGTGGTGGGACCTGATCGATGCGTCCGGAGTGCCCACGGGTGAGACGTTCCGTCGTGGTGACACGGGCTGGCCGAGTGGGGCGTTTCATCTGGTGGTCACCGTATGCATCTACCGAGCCGACGGAACCGTCCTTCTCACGCAACGGGCTCCGACGAAGGAGTTTGCCTTCGGGTGGGAGTTCCCCGGTGGGAGCGCCCTCGCAGGCGAAACAGGTCCTGTAGCAGCATGCCGAGAGTTGCGCGAGGAAACCAATGTCAGAGTCGAACCCGAGGCACTGCGCCGGGTCGGCCGCTTCGCCGAGGAGACGGCACTCGTGGACCTCTTCGTCGCGCAGGAACCGAGTCGGTCCGTGGTGCGAGCGGATCCTGCCGAGGTGATGGACTGGAGCTGGGTCTCCCTGTCGGAGGTCAACGCGCGACGCCAGAGCGGTGTGATGGCAGCCCCGTGGGGCCCGCGGCTCGAAGCGCTGTGGCCAGCGGCGACAACATCGATCGTCGCTACCGACCAACCACGAAAGCACACGTCTCAGTAGCCGATCGCCTATCGGACACCGATCCACAGTCCGAGGAGTGCTGCGAGGGCGCAGGCGACAAGGTTCACAAGCCCGTGTACCGCGGCCGCCTGGTGTCGGTGCTCGAGAGCGAGGCGGACGGTTTCGACGCTGGCGGTGCTGAATGTCGTGTACCCGCCGATCAGGCCGGTGCCGATGACAGTTACCCAGAGCGTTGGCAGGAAAGTTGAGCCGAGACCGGAGACGATGCCGAGCGCGAAGGAGCCGGTGAGGTTGATGACGGCGGTGCCCCAGGGGAACCGTGACCCGATCCATCTACGCAGGGCGGTGTCGAGGAGGAGCCGCAGCGAGGACCCTGCCCCGCCGGCGGCCGCGGTCCCGAGGATCAGCCAGACGCTCACCGCACACCACCCGCAGGGACAGCCGTGCGGGCGGCAAGGATGCCGGCCAGGGTCGCGGCAGCTCCGATGAGGACGGTGCCGACCCCGTATGCGGCGGCAGTCCAGAGCTGCCCGGTGGTGAGTAGTTCCGCGATGCCGACGGCGAGGGTGCTGTAGGTGGTGTACCCGCCGATGATCCCGGTCCCGACAAACAGCCGCATGGTTCGGCGTATGCCGGTGTCGGGGCCGGTCCGGGTGAGGGTTTCCAGGAGCGCGCCGAGGAGGAACGCTCCGGTGATGTTGATGAGGAACACGCTGACCGGGACACCGTGGACGGGCGGAAACCAGGTGGTCAGCAGCAGCCGAATGGTGGTGCCGATCGCGCCGCCGAGACCGACGAGCAGTGTCTGCCGGGAAAGCGGTCGGGTGTGGGTGGGCATGGGTGTCCTATCTGCCGTCGAGTGCGGGAGATAGGGACTGTTGGCGTCGATGCTGTTGGGTCCGGCGAGCCCCACCACCGGGTACCCCGTGCGACGGGGTACCCGGCCAGTGTGTCACGCCGAGGCGGTGGTGTGCTTGGTGCGGCGGAGGATGAGCGCGCCGATGCCGGCGGCGATGAACGAGCCGACGAGGATGCCGACCTTGGCATGGTCGTCGTGGATGCTGCCGTCGCCGTAGGCGAGTTCCCCGACGAGCAGGGACAGAGCGGCTGTCCGGTCAGCGCTTTCGTCGCTTGCTCGTCCGGGGTCTCGACAGCGGGAGAGGCGTTGTGTTGTTGATGGCATCTGAGGAGGCAGCGAATGGCTAAGACCTGGTTCATCACCGGCGCGTCAAAGGGCTTCGGCCGCGAGTGGGCGGAGGCCGCCCTGGAGCGCGGCGACTCCGTCGCGGGCACCGCGCGGAACACCGACGACGTGCAGGCGCTCGTCGAGCAGTACCCCGACACGTTCCTGGCGATCCGCCTCGACGTGACGGACAAGGACGCAGACGTCGCCGCCGTCCGGCAGGCCGCCGAGCACTTCGGCCGGCTCGACGTCGTCGTGAACAACGCCGGCTTCGGCCACTTCGGCATGGTCGAGGAACTCACCGAGGACGAGGTCCGCGCGCAGCTCGAGACGAACTTCTTCGGCGCGCTCTGGGTCACGCAGGCGGCACTGCCGATCATGCGCGAGCAGGGCTCGGGGCACATCGTGCAGGTGTCGAGCATCGGGGGCATCAGCGCGTTCCCGACCGTCGGCGCGTACCACGCGTCGAAGTGGGCGCTCGAGGGGCTCTCGCAGTCGCTTGCGCAGGAGGTCGCGGGCTTCGGCATCCACGTGACCCTCGTCGAGCCGGGCGGGTTCTCGACCGACTGGTCGGGCCCGTCCTCGAAGCACAGCGAGGAACTCGACGCCTACGCGGACGTCCGCGAGGCCGCGTCAAAGCGGCCATCGGCATCCGACCCGGGCAAGCCCGAGGCGACGCGGTCGGCGATCCTCAAGGTTGTTGACGCGGACCAGCCGCCGCTGCGGGTCTTCTTCGGCAAAGCACCGCTCGGCATCGCCGAGCAGGACTACGAGTCGCGCCTCGCGACCTGGCGCGAGTGGCAGCCGGTCGCCGAGGAAGCGCACGGCTCCTGACGCACCCAGCTTCATCGATCCAGAACGAAAGGAACGACACATGCCCTTCATCACCGTCGGCGCCGAAAACGGCCACGACATTGACCTCCACTACGACGACTTCGGCACGGGCGACCCCGTCGTCCTCATCCACGGCTGGCCGCTGTCCGGCCGCTCGTGGGAGGGCCAAATCCCCGCACTCGTCGAGGCCGGCCACCGCGTCATCGCCTACGACCGCCGCGGCTTCGGCCAGTCCTCGCAGCCCTGGGGCGGCTACGACTACGACACCTTCGCCGCGGACCTCGACAAGCTCATCACCGAGCTCGGGCTGCCGAACGTCACACTCATCGGCTTCTCGATGGGCGGCGGCGAGCTCGCGCGCTACGCGTCGCGGTACGGGACCGGCAACATCAAGAAGCTCGTGTTCGCGAGCGCGGTGCCCCCGTACCTGTGGAAGTCGGACGACAACCCGGACGGCGCGGTCGACCAGGACCTCGCCGACTGGTTCGCGAACGGCATCACGGACGACCGCCCCGCGTTCCTGCACCGGTTCGTCGACATGTTCTACACCGCGGGCGGCGAGCCGGGCCTGCTCAAGAAGCCGCTCGTGAGCGACGACCAGCGTGCGTACGACCTGTCGATCGCCGAGCTCGCCTCGCCGAAGGGAACGCTCGACTGCACCGTCGCCTTCGCGACGACGGACTTCCGCGACGACCTGACGAAGATCGACGTCCCGACGCTCGTCATCCACGGCGACGCCGACGGCATCGTCCCGTTCGAGGCCTCGGGCAAGCGCACCGCGGAGGCGATCCCGAACGCGCAGACACACGTCATCGAGGGCGGCCCGCACGGGGTGCTCGCCTCGCACAAGGACGAGTGGAACCGGGTCGTGCGGGACTTCCTGGCCGGATCCACGGGCACCGTCACGCCGTGAGTATCCACATGGCACCGGGCGGCGAGCACACCCTCGCCGCCCGGGACCGCATGCGCGACCAGAGCCTCCCGCTCGACCAGCGCTTCACCCACGACTTCACCGACCACGACCCCGCGGACGGACAGCCCGCCGGCGGCGCCGGCATCGCCTGGTTCTGGGAGCACTTCGGGCGCGCCTTTGATTACGAGCGCGACGACGTCGAGACCATTGTCGCACCCGGATTCGTCACGACTATCTCCACGATCACCGGCACCCACGTTGGCGAGTGGAACGGATGGGAAGCCACCCGCCGCCGGTTCTCAATCCGGAACGTGCAGGTGCTGGGCTTCCGTGACGGCCTCGCGAGCGACCGCTGGGGCGCCACCGACGAGTACGGCATCGCGGAACAACTCGGGCTCATCCATCCACCTCGGTAACGACCGAGCCGGCGCGATCACAGCACCGGCGCGGTCCGCGCGACCAGAGTGTGCCCGGTGGGTCAGTTAGGTGTCGGTGCGAGGTGCTGCCAGCTCGAGGTTGATGTCGTCCGGGTCCTGAACCGAGAGGATGACGAGCCCGAACGGTGGCAGGTCCGAGATCTCGCCCCGCGGGATCCCTGCGTCGTCCAGTCTTCGCGCGGCCTCGTACAGGTCGTCAACGGAACCGACACGGAGGGTCAGATGATCGAGGCCGACCCGATCGGCGTCGAACCGATCGTCTGCCGACGCGACCGGACGGAGACCGAGGGTAACGCCGTGGAACGTGAAGGAGCAGCCTCCGTAAGTTCGCCATGGGTCGTCATGCACGGTCGGATCGTCGATCTCATCGCTGAAGTCGCTCCCCGGCGGTCGCCCGAACAGTCGCTGGTAGAACGCCTTGCTGCGTCGAATGTCCGTCACCGTCAGCCGCACGTGAGCAAAGCCCAATGGGTTGATAATCCCGCCGCTCATCACCCCAGCCAACACCACTGGATCGCGCCCGGTTGACGATCGGCTAGCGGTCGATCCGCGCGAGCCAGTCACGGACCAGGGCGGCGGTGATCCCGGGCTGCTCGAGGTGCACGTTGTGTCCAGCACCGTCGAGGACGACGAAGCTGCCTCGCGGGTAGTGGTCCCGGAGTGCGAGCCCGTCCTCGTAGCCGACGACGTCGTCCTGCCGACCGAACAGGTGCAGGGCCGGAGCGGTGAACGGTTCCGGGTGGCGCTCCTCCGGCACGGCGTCCAGCGCGTAGTCGGCGGCGACGCGGTCCATCACAGCAGGGTCGGCGCCACGGAGACCGGGCAGCACGTACCGCTCGAACGCCGTGAACGCGGCGGCGTCCTGGATGACGCTGACCTCTTCGAATGCTTCTCGCGCGTCGCCGGCGGCTTCGAGGACGGACGGTTCGGTGTGCAGCACGCTGCGCTCGGGGACAACGCGGTCTGTGTGGGCAGGATGTACGACACCCGCCAGGGTCGCGACGCCCAGCACGTGGTCTCGGCGTTCGTGCGCGACATGTCGGGCGATCATGCCGCCGAAGGAGTTCCCGATGACGGCGAAGGGCTCGTCGCCGAGGTGGTCGTCGATGTCGGCGAGTACCTCGTCGGCCACGTCGACCGCGCTCTTCGCGGTCGCGGTCGCCGCGGCGGCTTCGGCCCACGGCAGGTCGAGGAGCACCAGCCGCCACGGCAGGTCCTGCACCGCGTCCGCCAGCGGCAGCATGATCCGGTGGTCGACACCGAACCCGTGAAGGGCAACAAGCGGACGACCAGAACCAAGGACTCGCACGATCACCCAGCAAGCCTACGATCAGCCCGTCCCGATAGCCGATCGGCTATCGGACACGTAGTCGGGCCGCGGCAGCGTAGCTTCGGCTCATGTTCGCAGCAGGAGCAGAGGGTTGGTGGTGGGCCCTGCTCATCTTGCCGGTCGTCGTAGCAATCGGCTTCTACCGCGATCGGCGCAACCGGCGGAAGTGACCGCTGGGCGATCCTCTACCGACCCCAATCGGCCACGGGCGTTCGCTTCGATCAGTCACGTCTCGGCCGGACGGGCCCGTGAAGTGCGAAGCCGATCGCTCCCACGACCGCGAGTACCAATCCAAAAGCAGCGATGACCAGCCCGGCCGCCACGAGTCCGAGGTAGTCCTTCCCGAGGCCGACGCCGAGAAGGGTCATGACGAGGCCCGCTGCTAACGCCCCCGCGCCGATCGCAAGGCCGAATACGCGAGGAGGGACCCGGGACAGCATGCTTGCATTCAACTCCTCACGATCGCCGGCCGATCGTCGTTCAGCCCCGTCTCGATAGCCGGTCCTTCACTGAGGCAGGGTGGCGGGCCCGTCGTCATGAGACTTGTCCGCGCTCGGCCTGGGGTCAGTGTCGCCGGCTTGGGCATCCCACTGAGCTCGACGCTTGATGGCCTCATCAGCCAGAAGGTTGCGACCTGCTCGTTGCGCAAGGACTAAGACGACGGCGCACGCCGCAGCACCAGCCGCGAAGAAACATCCCTCCAGGATGCGCTCCGTGTCCCCGTGTGCAGAAGCGAAGTAAGCGATTGCGATCGCGGCGAGCCCGAAGCACGGCAGCACAAGCACCGCAGAAAGTCCAACGATCCACTTCACCCGTCGACGGTACCTCGCCGGACATGCACGAGCCCGGCCCGCGTCTAGCCGATGAACTTGAGTCTCGATAGCCGATCGGCTAGCGGTCGTGCGTGTCCTCTCTCGATCCTCTGCGCCGGCGGATAGCTCGGAGAATCGCTCTCCAGCAGGCGAGGTACCCCAAAACGCTGATTGCTATGGCGATCGGTTGAGGAACGTTCACGAGCATGAGCACCACGGCCGCGAGGAGCGCTGCCAGGAAAGCCCCGAGGAGAAGTAGGGTCTGGAGGTTGCGCAGCCGCCGCTCGGCCCTTGTCGGTCGCATGTCTTGAAGCTAACGGAAGTGTCCACTAGCCGATGGGCTACTGAAACGGAGCTGTCAGCGCAGTGCGTCGGTCGACATCTTGCTCCGGTAGTGATCGGCCTTGGTAGTAGCGAACAAAGTGCCCCCGCTCGTATGCACGGTGACGCTGTGATCGCTTGCGTCAGCTGCGAAGCGTCTCCGGATCTGCCTGCACCACGCCAGGTGCTACGAGAACGCTGTGCATCTCGCCGCGATTCACCGGTCGGCGGAACGCGGCGTACTCCTCCTGCTCGCCGGTCTCCGGGTCGACTGACCGCATCGAAACCTGCCGACCCTCGGTGACCATCGAGAGCAACCGCCGGTCATCGACCCAGCCGAGGTGCTCGACGTCCTGGTCATAGTGCTCCGGACGGACGGCGATCGGTTCGACCGTGCGTCGCCAGCGGTCCCATACCGAGACAACCCGGGACAAGTACCCGTCCGTCTGCGTCTGCCCGACGAGGAGGCGCGACCCGTCAGCGTTCCACGGCGCCTGGCCGTGGAGGTCAACGGCCCACCGCGTGCCGATGTCGTCGCCGTCGCGCAGGTCCACCACCTCTGTCATCGGGTACGGATTGTGCCCCCACCGCCACGTCACCGCGAGGAGGTCCCCGCTTGACGAGAACGCGAGCAGAGTGCCCGTCGCCGCGACACCGAGGTCTGGTGCACGCGACTCGAGTCGCCGCCACACCCCCCGATGCTGCACATGCACGACCGGGCGGGTCAGGGAGTGGTCGACGACGTCGGTGTACTCGATGAGGGCCTCGGTTCCCTCCACGTGCTGTATCTGCCGGACGTGATTGCGGTGCGGCGCCTCGGAGGTGGTCTCCCCAGTACGCAGATCGAGCGTCCGGAGCTCGTCCGGCGGTCTGTCGAGGTTCGACGACTGGGCGAGGTACCGGATCGTCGTGCCGTCCGCGGACAGGGTGTATCCGGAGTGCAGCCAGCCGTGCGGTGTGTCCAAGTCGGTGAGCCGGATCGGCCCCCGGCCAGGGTCCCACGCCCAGACCTGCTCAGCGGCCGGCATCACCCACGGCACGGGATTCGCGGGTCGCCCGCTCCGGGCACGCGGTCGGACCGGGCCGTTTGGGTACCTCAGCGAGGTCAGTGCTCGAGGCGCCGGCCGACGCCGCGGTGCCGTCACCCGCGGTCCAGCGGCGGGCACCGCGCTCGCGTCGATCTCGAGCGGAGCCTGATCCCACTCGGGCGAAGTCGTCAGTGCCCGAACGTCATCCGAATTCGGATCGGGCCCGAGCAGGCTCTGCACGAGCGCGGTACCGAGGGCTGCACAGAACCGCACCGCCTCGTTTGACTCGGTGTCGATGTCCTCGTCGAACGCGTGGTACGAGTAGTGCTGCAGGCCCTTGAGGACCTCGACCGCCGACCAGCGGTCCTGCACGGGTGACCCGTGCACGTAAGGGGCGTGGTCGTCGTCCGAGCCGTGGTGCTCGTCGAACGTCTGCTCGATCTGCGCGACGAGTAGCTGCCCGGTCTCCCGGTCGTTCCGGGTCGACGCCTTCCGCGGTGCGATGCTCCCATCCGGCCGCCGGAAGCGCCAGGACACCGGCCCACCGAACCGCGGTTGCAAGCTTGCCCAGACGAGCACGCGGATGTGCTCGTGGTCCACCAGCGAATGACTCATCGTCCCCCCTCCTCGCCAGCGTGTCGGAGACAGTCGTGCGAGCGCGACCCCCGTAAACGGGCCACTCCACGTGCCGTACTACAGAAATTGTTCGCTGGGGACTCCTGCGCTGTAGGGAAAGATCGAGCTATGCAGCACTTCGGGGAGTGGTTGGGCAGTAGCCAGTTCGGAGATGTGATGGCGCGTGCGACGTACGGGTTCCCGAGTAGGACACCGCACCAGCGGTTTCGTCGCGATCAGATGCCGGCGCGCTATTGGGAGGGCCGGGCGTGGCAGTTCCGCGATGAGGATCAGACCCGGTTCTCGGACGCGTTCCTGCTCTGGAACCGCGACGAGGCGCTGCGCAACTATGACCTGTCGCTGGCGTACTTCGACACCCTCGACGCAGCCGAGTTCGAGACGGCGCTCACGGCAGTCCTGTCCAAGGGGCGGTCATTGCGGCCCGTGGAGGACCTCACCCAGTGGGAAGGTGTCGAGGGCGTCTACGTCATGGTGTTCGACAAGTTCAAGCAGCTCTACGTCGGCCAGTCGGCGAACGTGCGGAAGCGCATCCGGCAGCACTGGACTGGCCGGAAGAGCTTCGACCGGCTCGTGTACGGCACCCCGTATGACTCCATCCTCCCGATCGACGAACTCCGTGCGCTCGACACCACCCGCCTCTACGCCGCACGCAGCCTGCACCCGGACGCACTCGAAGAACGCCTTGAGCAGGCCGCGGACCCCCGCTTCACCCTGAACCGCACGGCCGGCGGCCCGTTCAACCCACTCGCGATCCTGCTGACCGGCGCTCGAGCACGCGACCACGCCCTCACCGCCGTCCCGGCCACTCGCGAGGAGTATCGGGCAGCTCGGGAAACCATCAGGGAGCACATCGAGGCGGCTCGACACGATGCAACCTCACCGATTCCCCTGCTCGCCGGACTCGACATGAGAATTCGTGTGGAAGTGGATCAGGACGGCCGACAGCACTTCTGGTCCAACCGGGACCTGGTCGGCGACGCACTCCGGAGCGGGCTACTCACCCCGGCGCAGTTCGAGGAGTTCCTCACCCGGCTTGGCGAGAACGTCGTGTGGCCCGCGGAGCGCCCACCAAGACGCTAACGACGTTACGGACATGCGGAACGCTTCGCTGATTAAGCGGGCTGCACTGCCCGCCGCTCGAGCCTTCGCAGGCTTAGACCAGCAGCGGCGGAGGCGACAACCGCGGCTAGCAGACCGACCGTGACTCCGGTGAAGACACTGTTCAGCAGCAGGGCGAGCGCTAGACCTGCGCAGATGCCCACGATCCCACCTGTGACGACGATCGCCGCTACTTGGCTCCGCCGTCTCCCCCAACGATCACGCTGACGCCACAACCATGATGTGACCATGCCGGCGACCGCTCCGACGAGCGCGAAAACGATCGCGGCAGGTACCGCGTAGATCAGCGAGATGATCACCCATGTGATGGTCGTCGTCACATCCACCGCGCCGAAAAGACCCCACAGCGCCACCCACAGCACGGGCAGGACGAGCGCGCGTCTGATCGGGGAGATCGCGCGGTCGCTGTCGATCCGGCACTCATCGAAACTCTTTCCCCTCACGGAACCGACCCGCGGTGCGGGGTGTTGGCAGCCTCATCATATGGGCGTGCGGACACGAGCACTTCCTCGGTAGAAGCCAGCCTGACTAACCACTAGCTGACCGCATCATGCGACGGCTACGAGCACGGCCTCCGACGAAGCCGACCTCTGAACCTGCCTGCAGACGCGCCGCCCCTCCGCCGAATCAGTTCCGATAATGACGCCAGCTGTTGCTCCTCACTTAGACAAGTGAGGAGCAACAGCTGTATCACGCGTCGGGGTGGAAGCGGCCCGAACAACCGCTTATGAAGCCCTATCCATAGACCTGAATCAGATCAGGCAGAACGAGTAGCAACGGCAGCACGGTCAAGATGCTGAGCACGATTCCGACGATGATCGCGGCCGTGCTGAGTCCGCGGCCTTCTTCGCCGGTGCGAGCCACTTCCCGCCGCGCGATGATCCCTACGACGATGCCCGCGATGGGGACGACGATCGCGAGGATGATCGCGACGATCGCGATCGTGCTCGTCCGCTTCTGCGGGACGACACCAACTTGCCCGTGGTCACTCATCGCTTGTTCACCTTCTTGGTTACCTTTCCGGTCACGCCGCATGTCGTCGACATGTTCTTCACATAGGTGAACGGGGCACCCTTACGGTGACATCCACCTGGTAGTCCTCACCGGAGAGAGTCTGTTCGCTGATCTTATGGGTCATCCTCGCTGCTGCCGCGCTGAGCGTGATCGGCAGATTCCTGCCCAGGCATCGCGTCCGGCGACGTCGACGCCACTGACGCCGGTCCGACAAGTGCGCGCTCGGCACGGAGGTACGCGTACACGGTCTCTCGACTGACGCCGAACTCCCGTGCCAGCACGCTCTTCGGAACCCCAGCAGCGACCCGTGCACGCAACTCCTCCACCTGCGCAGCTGTCAACGATCGAGCCCGCCCCCGGTACACACCCCGCTGCTTCGCCAGCGCGATGCCCTCGCGTTGGCGTTCGCGGATCAGTTCGCGTTCGAACTCCGCGAACGCACCCATCATGTTTAGCAGCAGGTTCGCCATCGCGCTGTCCTCCCCGGTGAAGGTCAGCTGCTCCTTCACGAACTCGACGCGGACCTTCTTGTCCGTCAACCGGCGCACGAGCCGGCGGAGGTCTTCGAGGTTGCGGGCGAGCCGGTCCATGGAGTGCACCAGCACCGTGTCTCCGTCGCGGACGAACCCGATCATTGCTTCGAGCTGCGGGCGGTCAGCGTCCTTCCCGGATGCCTTGTCCTCGAACACGCGATCCAGCGCGACACCGTCAAGTTGCCGCACCGTGCTCTGATCCAATGTGCTCACCCGCACATACCCGACCCGCTGACCCGACACCACGGCCTCCGACCCTCATCTGTCAGGTTGAAGTCTAAGACCCTCGGATGCCGGTGTCAGGAAAGGTCGAAGACGACCCTATTCGGACGCGAACCGAGACCGCCACCTGACGTCCAGTTGGGGTGGACTCCAGTCAGACAGCACCGACGCTTCAGAGATCTTCGACCCGCGCGGTGAAGAACGCCGCCGCACTCGGCTCCCAAGCTGGATGGTCAGCCTCGAACGTGTCGCGCAGACCGTCGTACCAAAGCTCAATCTTGAAACCTTCGCCCACTTCGTCCGAAAGCCGCTTGGCCAAGCGTCGCCCCGCTTCGAGTGGGTTTACGGGGGAAGGAAACGGACCGTTGTGATCTACATGATCCGTTTCGCCTTCGATTCTGCGGTGCCACCAGTCGAGGTCAGCGACAAGCGCCTCCGACAATCCCACGTCGGAGTGCCTGGTGGGTCCGGGGAACCAGAGCACCTCAGGCCCGTACCCACTTTCCAAGCGAATTGTCGGAATATCAGACATGTCCACACCTCAATCGCATATGACTGAAACGCCAGAGGTCGACACGCAATGTGTCTTCGCGTGTCGACCTCTGGAGATGGTACTACTGAGCATAGGCGGTGACTACAGCCCAGTTTCCGTTGCTTACAGCCACCAGGGCTTTGTACGAATGCACCTTCTTGTTCTTGTAATAGACATCGAGCGGTCCGTTGTAGTTGAAGTTATCAGCCTTGGCGTTATAGCTCACTCCGTTGCCGGGTGCGCGGAGCGTGTGATCCAAGGTGACGTACATCAGGTCTTTCCAGCTCGCTCCGTTGAACGCCTGGGGATACTGCCGAATCGGCCTGTCAAAGTCACGACCGTGCTTTCCGGCGATGTGTCGCATGCCGTAATCGCCTCTCTTGTCGGACTTGTCGTAATACGGGGAGCCCTTGCCGCAGCTCAGATGGGCCTTGTGCCCGGGGGCTCCGTAGGCGCCAGCTCGCGACAGGTTCTTCACAACATGTCCAGCCTTCGCACTGTCGGGGCACTCCGGGTAAACGCTGTGGTACTCACGCACCGCTGCGGCCTTCGACTGCGCACTCGTTCCAGCGGTACCGTCGGTGAAGCTCACCCGCTCCCCATCGCCAAAGCCGATGCTCCAGTCGCTTGCGGAGTTTGTCGAGTCAGTCGAGGACGAAGCCGCTGCCGACCTCGATGCAGAAGAGCCGGTGTCGTCGTCATCCGGCGCGTTCGCTTCATCCTCGGCATTCATGGCGTCCGCCGCCGTATCCGCTGCGGAACTCGCCGTAAAGGTCCATACCGGCGAAAGGACGTCGGAAATGCCCGATCGACCGCCGGCGGTTCCCTTAAGTTCTAGAGTCCAGTAATAGGTCGCCCCGTCCGTGAGGACCCCCGCCGGGATCGGATACGGGTCACTGGTCCAGCCAGTGGCGATGATGGGGTCTGTTGCACCGTCTGGGTTAGCGCTCAGCGTGTACTTTCGCTGCACGTCGGACCCGAACGTGTCGTTCTCGGGTACGGCGTCGAGCGTGGGTGTCATTCCGGCCGTTTGCGGCGAGGGCGGTGTCGGGTTGAGTGTTTCGTTTGCCCAATCCCCGAGAGTGAAGGAATACGCCGACGAAACAGTGTCGGTGGTCGCGTCGTTCGCATCGACACGGTTTGCGATAATGGTGTGCGCGCCTCCGACCGCCGGAACGGCAACGGTTTGAGAGGTTGTCGAGGTCTCGCTCAACGGCGTCACCGAGTACTCGTCGTCGTCCAGAGTGATGCGAACCTGTTCGCCGCTGAAAGTAGCCGCGGTGGTCGTCACTGAGCAGGAGATGTCATCTTCGGGGATAGCCGCGACCCATGCCCCACTTTGGTAAGGAGTAGGGCATGAAATACGCGGTGCTGCGGGGTTGGTGTACCAGCCCTGCACGTCGACGACGTAGTTCGTGGCCTCGGCCGCGTTGCGGAGCGCGATCTTCCCGTTCGCACCAAGCGGCACGGTGATGGTGTTGGTCTGGATCTCGTTGGGCTGGAAGTTGACCGCGGTGATGCCCGGGTTGGTCTTCCCGTCCGCGTACACGTCGGCGTAGCCGGCGCTGCCGCCGTGCGCGACGATCAGCGTCAGCGTGACGGCCGTGATGCCGGAGCCCATGACCGGGACGCCGGCGGTGCCGGCGATCTGGATGGAACGGACCTCGTTCTTCGCCAACGCCGTATTTCCCGACGCCCGCGAGTCATACGCACGCCCATACGACGGCGTGAACACGGCGCCGCCCTTCCCTGCGGCGGTGAAGTACCCCTGGATGTCGACGAGCAGGTTTGTGGTCGTCGACGAGTTCGCGATCGTGATCTTCCCAGCTGCGGACAGCGGCACCTGCGCCTGCATCGACGTGGTTTCCGATGGTGCGTAGTGCAGCGAATTCTGCGGCTTCGTGCCACCGGTCGCGTACGGGGTGAGGTACCCGTCCGCGTCCGTCGAGTTCACCGCAATCAGGTTCACCACCGCAGCGGACGCACCAGCGGGCACGCCGTTCGCGCCGGTGATCTGCACGTCGATGCTCTTCCCCGGTGCGATCGCCGCCTTCGCAGCGCCCGTCCCGGAACGGGTGTCGACCAGCCGCTTCGCAACCGGCACGAACCCGCCAGCAGCGGTGCCGTCCGTGTTGGCCGTGTAGTACCCCTGCACGTCCAGAATCAGGCGGCTAGCGGTCTCGGTCATGACCTGGATCGTGCCATCGGATCCGACCGCGAGCGTGGCGCTGTTGGAGGTGTACTCCCCCGAGACGCCGTTGTAGATCAACATCGTCGTCCGACCGGTGTCCGCGTCGGGACGACCGAAGAGGGTGCCGTACCCGGTGGACGCGCCGACCGTCGCGTTCAGCGACACCGCCCCGACGGAACCGTCATCCGGCAGGCCAGCGAGGCCGGCGACCTTGATGGTGCGGTACTTGCCGGCCTCCATCGGCGTGCTGAACCCGCCCGTCCCCGCCTTCGTATCGAGGATCCGGCCAGTCGCGGGCACGAACACACCACCGGTGCCGGTGTCATTCAGTGCCTGGGCTGGTGTGGCTACCAGGAACGAACCAATCAGTGCCAGCGCGGCGAGGGTCGCTGCAGCGATGCTGCGCTTCCTCGTGCGCGGAGCGTGCAGCAACGAGCGCACGAAACCCCCTACGTCATGCTGACCGCACGGGCTGCTGTCAGCTTGCGCAGCATAAGAGAAAGCTGAGGAACGCTGCGTGGCACCCGTCTGGGGGTAGAAGTAAAAACCCCAGGTCAGAACCGTTGGTACCGCTACGGTCTTAGTGCTCCTTCAGGAACCGGGCAGCCGCGAGGTCACCCACCGACGTGACACATGCAGCTAAACGGATACGCCGCCCCCGCAGGCGGACTGCCCATAAAGGCGAGTTTGGTGACCGATCGTCTATCGGACGCTCGGTCTGCTGGTCGAGTCCACGATGATCGCGTCGACTCGTCCCCGGGGAATCGGGTCACGGCGGTCGCGCTGTGAGAGGGTCGCTGTATGACGTGGACCGGCGCCGCTGAGGCACAAAGCTATGGGTCGACGATCCTCGAAGGAGACGGAGTCCGGTTCCGTGCGCTCGACGACGGAGACCTCCCCGACCTCGTCCGTTGGTGGCGTGACCCGGAGTGGGCGGTGTTGCAGCAGATCCTCGTGCGCCCGCGACCTGAAGCGCCGATCGTTGAGATGTTCCGGAGTTGGAGCAAGAGCGAGCGCAGCGGCGAGGTGGGCTTTAGCGTCGTTGACCGCGCCTCGGGTGAGCTTGTTGGTCACGTCACGCTTTTCGGCGCAGCACTCCCGGTGAGGGCTGCGACGTTGGCGGTCATGATCGGGAGCGAGCACGTCGGGCGCGGGTATGGGACCGATGCGGTTCGTCTGCTGACGGAGTATGGGTTCCGAGAGATGGGTTTGAACCGCATCGAGATCCAGGTGCACGCGTTCAACGACCGGGCACGGGCGGTGTACCGCAAGGCCGGCTACGTCGAGGAGGGAGTCCGTCGCGAGGCAGTGTTCCACGACGGTCTGTTTCATGACGAGGTGATCATGTCAGCACTCGCTCGAGACTGGCCCGCAGGCTCATCGAGCGGCCCGCGCGAGGACTGAGGGACGCGAGCTGTGTCGAACGTCCGCTAGCGGATCGACTACAGGCGCTCCCACGAGCGTTGCAAGGCACGCACGGAGTGTTCGAGCTCATCGGATTGAGCAAGGATCGGTCCGTCAGAGATGTCTGGGTTACGTCTCGGATCATCGGCGGCGTGCTGTGGCAGCAGGTGGCAGTGCAGGTGGGGCATGCGATGACCCATCACGAGGTAGTCAATCTTCTTCGGCGTGAAGGTCTGCTGGACTGCTCGGCCGGCGCGCTGCACGTCGGCCCAGAACGCCTCAAGTTGCGAGGGCGATAGATCTTCGAGGCCCGTAACGTGCTCGCGGAGGATCACGATGCTGTAGCCGGGGTGCGCCTGGTTGCGTGCGAGCCGTACGTAGCTGGCGTTCGTCCGGGCGATCAGGACACTGTGCTCATTCGTGGGCAGGTGCGCGTCAGCGCACATGCCGCACGTTTCTTCGGCCGCCAGCCGCGCCCACTCGTCATCCGACCACCACATCCCGCCACGGTAGCGAGACCGGCAGAGATCGATCCCGACGCCCTCCATGGTGCCCGCTAGCCGATCGGCTACCGGTCTGTCGAACGCTGCTCGCCCTCGGGCAAAAGATGCCCGATGGCTCGTAGGACGTCGCCCAGCCAAACGAGTTCCCAGTTCAACGTCCGATCGGCGGCCGGCGCTGACGTCAGGTTGTCCCACGACTCGGTCAGCTGCCCGATCGTGGCCTCGGGTGGATCGCTCGACACGTCGTACAGGCCCGGAGCGGGCAACGAGTAGAAGTAGTCCTCACGCAGCACGACCGACTCCCCGTTCGCATGTTCGACGTGCTGAAGGATCCGATCGAACACGAGACGGAGATCAGTCACCGGGATCTGAAGACCGTTCCACTCAGGCATCCCACGAACATGGCGCAGAGGGGCTGTCTCGTCAACCGATCGCCTAACGAGACCGGCCGTGCTGTGTCATTGCCGCTTACGGTCGGTGCCGGCGAAGACGGACGGGTAGTCGTCAAGCCACGCCCAGCGCTGCAACGGCCAACTGACCACGATCGCCCGTCCCACGACGTCGCTTTCGGGGACGAAGCCCTTCGACGGCAGGCCCTGGTGCAGACGGGAGTCGGCAGACTCATACCGGTTGTCGCCCATGACCCACAACTCCCCGGCTGGAACAGTCACGTCGAACGGAATCCCGGACGCCGCCTGACCATCTTCCTTCCGCAGATACGGTTCAGCGATCGGGACCCCGTTGACCTCCATCTGACCGAGCGCGTTGCAACACTGCACGTGATCGCCCGGGAGTCCGATCACCCGCTTAATAAGGTAATCGCCCTGGCCGGCGCCGAGCCCTACTGCGCTCAGCACGGTCGAGAGGGCGCTCGGCGACGCTGGGGTTGTGCCCTCAACAGACGCTCCGGCGTCGAGCCACCCGCCCGGGTCCCGGAACACGACGACGTCGCCGCGGTGCAGCGTCGCGCGCTCGTTCACAATCACACGATCATCGATCTGCAGAGTGTTCTTCATGGAGCCGGAGGGAATGTAAAAGGACCGAATCAGGAAAGTCTTCACCAGGAACGACACCAGGAGCGCCACCAGCAGGATGACCGCCAAGTCGCGCAGAAGCCGCCACCCGTTCGTCATCCCGCGCTCCGACGTCGCCGTGTGCTCCCCCATGAGCCGCAGCATAATCGCCGTCCGATAGCCGATCGGCAGGCGGTCACTCCTTGCCGTTTCGCTTGCGGATGATCCCGAGGACGATGCCGTAGACCAGCACAGCCCCGAGGAGGGGCAGCGCGATCCACATCCCTGATGCACCCGCAGCGAACATGGGCAGAGGCTACGCCGAGCAGTGCGCCCTTCGTCCGATAGACGATCCTTGGCCGAGACGAAGCCCTGTCCGCCCGCAGCGGCTGAAACTCGCGCCCGTAGGCTTCTCGGGTGGAAGCCTCGTACGGGATCTTCATCAACGGCGCCTACGGCGTCGGCAAGATGACCGTGCTCGACCATGTCGGCAACTTGCTGGCCGCTGTGAGCCGCCCTTTTAGCCTGATCGACGTCGACTGGTTCCATCGATCCTCTCCCGTCGCCGCGTTCGACCCACAGAACCAGGTCATCGAAGCCCGCAACATCGCAGCCGTGTGGGCGAACTATCAGACGGCCGGGCCGCGCCAGCTCGTCATGAGCGGCGTGATCGCTGAGCTAGCAGACAAGCGTCGATATTCGGAAGCTGTAGCGCTGCCTCTTCGATCGGTGCGTCTCACAGCAGAGCCTTCGACCGTCGAGGAGCGGCTGCGCGCACGCTACGACGTATCCCGACAGGCTGAGTTGCGCTGGCACCTAGACCGCTGGAAGCAACTCAACGAGCGTCTCACCGACGCCAACCTGGATGAGGTCGTAATCGCTACGGACGGGTTTGGGTCAGCTTCGGTGGCATCGCTGATCGCACGCCACTTTGGCCTCGTTGACGCGTCTCGTTAGCCGATCGCGAACCAAGACGGCGACGTTGATCTGTGAACGTGAACGCTGCTAGCGTTCGACGAACTAGTCCGATGAGGGGAAGGTGGCAACGATGCCGTTCACCGCCTCTCGTGGACTGTTCCCCACAAAGCCTGCGCCCGAACTTGTCGGACCGCGGCCGATCCCTCCCGGAGTCATGGCAACGCAGCACTGAGCTGACCAGCAAGGGTCAGGCCTTCGCCGCCGCGAGCGTTCTGCTCGCGTGCTTCTGCATGCCCGCGCCGTCGCCCGGCGGCGGCGCGCTGACTTCACGGGAACATCTCCATGCTCTTCACCCCTGCCCGATTCCGGGCTTCACTCGCAAGCCTGCGCGAACACCGCTTCGTCACGTTCGCGGTGCTGACCGACACCATCGGCGCCGGCCTCACGCTGCCGCTGACAATCGTCTACTTCACAATCACCACCGACGTGCCCCTCGCGGTGATCGGTGTGCTCTCCGCCGTTGCGTCACTGGTCGCTCTCCCTATCGGACTCATCGGCGGGATCCTCACCGACCGGTTTGGCGCGAAGGCATCGATGATCCTCAACAACCTGCTCTCCGCAGCGGGCTTCACGCTCTACCTCTTCGCCCACGACCCAGTGATGATCTTCGCCGCGATCTGGGACTGCTGCAGGTTGAGTTGACTCATTCGTCTAGGCCGCGAGTGCGACCTGTGGGTTGATGATCGTCTCGTACTCGATCGGGGTCAACTTCCCGAGACCACGTTGACGGCGTCTCCGGTGGTACGTGCCCTCGATCCAGGTGATGATCGCCAGCCGGAGCTCCTCGCGTGTGGCCCAACGTCGCCGATTGAGGACGTTCTTCTGCAGCAGAGCGAAGAACGATTCCATCGCGGCGTTGTCCGCGCATGCACCGACGCGGCCCATCGATCCGAGCAGGCCGGCGTCATCGAGCGCCCGGACGAACTTCTTCGACCGGAACTGGCTGCCGCGGTCCGAGTGAACGACGGTTCCTGCTGGGTTGCGGCGCTGCACCGCCATCTGCAGAGCGGCGACGGCGAGCGAGGACCGCATCCGATCGCTGATCGAGTACCCCACGATCCGGCGAGAACAGGCGTCCTTCACCGCGCAGAGGTAGAGCTTGCCCTCTGCGGTGTTGTGCTCCGTGATGTCCGTCAACCACAACCGGTCCAGATCCGGCGCCGTGAACGCCCGTCGGACCCGGTCGTCGTGCACTGGTGGTCCCGCCTTCCGGTTCAGGCCGCGCTTCTTCGCATGCAGCGACCAGAGCCGCTGCTGCGAGCACAACCGCCATACCCGCCGCTCGGACGTCGTATGGCCGGCTGCATGAAGGTCGTCGGCGATGAACCGATAGCCGAACGTCGGGTCGTCCCGGTGCGCGTCGACCGCGGCATTGGTCAGATGCGCGTCGTCCCAGTCCCGCTGAGAGACCGGATCGGCGCGCCACCGATAGAACGCCTGCTTCGAGAACCCCAGCACCCGGCAGGCCACCGCGACGGGAATCCGGTCTGCGGCGAGTTCGAGGACCAGCGGGTAGATCATTTTGGGAGTTGCGACTGGGCGAAGTACGCGGCCGCCCGGCGGAGGATCTCGTTCTCCTGCTCGAGCAGCCGGATCCGTTTCTGCGCCTCCCGCAGCTCGGCTTGCTCGACCGCTTTCGCCGACGGCGACGCTGCGACATTGATGCCGTCGTCACGGTCCGCGAGGCGCAGCCAGCGGGCCAGACAGGACTCTGACACCCCGAAGTCTTTCGCGACCTGCCGCACCGATGTCTCGCCCTTCCGGGCGACCGCGATCACATCACGGCGGAACTCTTCCGGATACGCCTTCACCATGGCGCACATCCTTCCAGCAGGAGCCAATGCCCCTACCTGTCAGGAGTCAACCGAACCTGCAGCAGTCCCGGTCGCCGCGTGGCGCACCTGGTCCGCGGCAGCATGCTCGACTACGTCGAGTTCGACCGCGATCTCGTGGTCGCGAAAACCATCGTCCCGGACAGCATCGCCGGTCAACGCCTCGACGACGCTGATGTCCGGAACCGTTTCGGCGTCACCATCGTGAAGATCAAGACCGCCACCGGACGGTGGGAACCTGCCAGCGCCAACACCGTCCCGCAGACCGGGGACACCATCATCGTCATTGGTTCCAGCGACCGCACCGAACGCTTCTGCACCCACCCCTAGCTGACGCAGCGCGACGATACTTAGACGCGCAGGCCGTTCGAGCCCGGCAGGTCAGGGTGACCGCTCGGGCCGACTGTTCGCGCCGCAGTGTGGGAGCGGACCTGCCACCCTGGCGGCAGCTGCGACCGGATGAGCTGCAGCGCCAGCTCTTCGGAGGCTGCGATCGCGCTGACCTGCACCGTGTCGCGCGCACCGGTCGCCGCGATCGTCGCAGTCACTTCGACGCTCATCGCACCAGCCTCACACAGCAGAGCGGACGGTCAGCGCTGTGCCTCGAGCTGCGCCAGCAGTCCCGCAACGTGGCCCCGCCGGTCCGGGGCAGCGCACTCCTCGAGCCGTTGCCCCAGCCGGCGTGCCGCATCCACGACGATGGGATGCTCCATCCCATAGGTGCGCACGCCGGCGAACACCATGCTGATGAGTTCCTCCGCGGCCGGCCACGTCGGCACTACCCGCACGGCGCCGTCACGGTCCGTGTACGCCGTGATCGAGGACTGTTCCCGCCACAGCGGCACCAATGCCGTTGCCGACATGTCGAGCGCGCTGACTGCCGTATACGGGTCGTTGGATCCCGACGCCAGCCCCCGCACGGCGATCTCCACCAGCTGCTGCAGTGCGAACAGCACGTCCTGGTGCGGTGTCCGCGCTGAACCGACCGACACCGTGTTCCGCAGCAGCACCGTCAGCTGCCGGCGCAGCACAGCTGCATCCGCGTCGTCCGGCACGAAGACGCGGAAGACCGGGTCCCCGGTGATGACGTACTGTCCGGGCATCGCAGCCATCACCACCCGAGCATCCCGGTTCGCTGCCCATGCCCGCACCTGCTCCCACTGCACCGACTGCACGTACCCGTCCTTCGATGCAGTCTCGACGAGCTCCACCGCTGCCGGGGGCACTGGAGGGACCGCACGCAGCAGGACCGAGTCGGTCTCCTCGGATCGGTAGACCTCCTGCACGGCGCGTTTGAGGTCCGTCTGCACCTGCTCCTGCAGCGATGTGATTTGCGTACTCGACGCGATGTGGTGGATGAAGAACACCAGGACGGCGACGTCCAGCACGCCCAGGAGCACCGCGACGTGGATTGCGATCACCGGCACGAACGCGTCGCCGTCGTCCACCGCGGTGTGCACGGATCGGAGCACCACGATCGCATACAAGAACGTCGCCGTGAATGCGGCGAGCACGAACTGGTTCGCCCGGTCCGTCATAAAGTTCCGCACCAACCGGGGCCCGTACGTCGACGACGTCGTCGCCAGGACCGAGATCGTGATCGAGAACGACGTGCCCGCGACGGTGAGCATCGCGGTGCCGATCGTCGTCAGGATCGATCGGCCGCCACTGGCGCTCAACGCGTCGAGGAACCACAGCCTGGTGCCACCATCGATCAGCGTCCGATCCAGCAGCACCAGCAGTTCCGCGACCACCACTGCCGCAATCCCCGTGATCGCTGGGACGAACCAGAACGATTCGCGGATCCGGAGGAACAGCGTCTGCATGGCACCAGTCAAGCGGTCTGCCGCTGCGACCGGCCAGATCGAGGATGCTAAGCCGGCCCGGCTCTCGGACTGTTCTGCAGGGACCGGTGCCTGCTAAGGATCAGGAGGCGGCGGGAACGTAGTGCGAAGCCACCGCAGGCTACCGTCGCGGACAGGCACCGCACGGCTCCCCGGTACCGCATCCAACGAATCGATCACCTGCGCAACGGTCGACATCGCGGGAACCGGCTGGACACACGCTGACCAGACCAGCGGCGAAGATGCCGAGTAAAGGTCGACCGGTTGGCCACGGCGCTGACGTTGGCACGGCGGTAACGTGTGGTCGATGCCCGTGTAATTGTGGCGTGAGGGTGTCTACACCGGACCCGAACCGGTCTGCAGACATCCTTCCGTCCGTTCTACCGGGATACCAGCATCCACACATCAGCGGCGCTGGTGACGGCGCCTAGCGGCTAGCCGGCGCTGTCGCGCTGCGGGCCATGTCCGTACTTTCGCAGCACCTCGGCGCGTGCGGCATCGAGCGTGAGCGTGCCGGTGAGCATTCGCCGAACCCGGGAGAGCGCGTCGGCATTCGGGGTGAAGCCTCGAGAGCGCATCGCGAGCTCCAGAAACGCCACCTCAGCCTCGACATTCAACGGGAGCTGCGGTTCTGACACCTACCAATAGTCCCCCCGACGTCGTGCAGACATCGGCCGGGTCTCCGATCTCTCGGCCACTTGCCACGGTTCGCGTTCCTGATCGGCGCTGACCCGACCCGGCAGCGCCGTCCACGAATCTCGATGCCCATCCCGCAGCTGCGGTTAGACGCCTGCCGCAGCAGGGCACTTGAGCGCTCCTTGTATGCAACAAGCTCACCGGCTTGTATCGTCGCTCGGGCTACTCCGCGGACCCTAGCCGCGGGAGCCCGGATCCCTGTTCCCGGGCTGGCATCGTCCTGATTGTGCAGCGTCGAACCCGACGGCGTCGTAGCGCGAGGGTGTCGGGATGTGACCCGAACCCGACCCGGACACCCTCGCACCGCTCGTCCGCCCCCGCTGGCTGAGTTTCGGCAAGCCTGATGGTGGGACACTCGAAGGTGGGAAGGAGCCTGGCGGTGTCGACGACGGAAGCAGAGGCGGTGCCCTCTGGCGTGCTGTTGCTGGAGTCGGTCAACCGGCTCCGAGCCGCGGAGACGCTGCTCCAGACGCGTGCTCGTGCACAGGCCGGGTTGAAAGCGAACGAGTTCCACGCGCTGCAGTACATTGCCACGGCCGCCGCCACCGGCTCCCCGGCACGACCGCGCCATGTTGCCGAGACCCTCGGAGTGACCGAAGCAGCGGTATCGCAACTGCTCGATCGGCTCGTCGCGCGTGGGCTTGTGCATCGGGAGCGGGACACGGAAGACCGCCGCGGCCGCGTGCTCTACCTCACGGACGATGCCCGTGCCGCGCTCCGAGATGCATATGGAGAGCTACCGGGCGCCGTGCAAGACCTCCTCGACGCGGTCCCCGAAGAAGATGCACGGCGGGTGGCATCCCTGGCGGCTGCGGTCCAAGACATCGTCGACCGCACCGCGATGACCAGATAACGTCACTGCTTCAAAAACTTAACAACCAGGGTGTGGTGTTCTTACGCTTCCTCTGAACCGCCCGATTGGGGTGGCTTCTGACCGGAAGGCGTACGGCATGCACCAGCTCGACACAGCACCAACTCCCGCTGCGCGCCACGTGTCCACACCCGTTCGGGTCGTCCTGCCGGAAGTGCAGCAGGCCCGCCGCGGACGGCTGCTGGTTGAGGCGTCGCTGGTTATGGGCGTGGTGGCCGTGCCGACGTTCTTCGCTGCGCTGATCTGGTGGGCGGTGCAGGCATGAGCGGCCGGATGCGGGCGTTGACGCCAACAGAACCGCTCGACGTGGGCCAGCTGCTCGCAGCCGACCCACCCCACACCCCGCATCATCCGGCCCGGGAGCCCCGCGGGTTGGCGGGGGCTCGAGCGGATCGGCGCCAGTGGCACCGCCGTGGCATGCGGTCCCCGGAGGAGATCGTCGCGCTCGTCCACGAACGAGTCCACACGCTCCCCACCGGAATCCTGTCAGCAGACGGTGCCGAGTTGTCGGATCCGGTCTACGGGGACTTTTTCCTGGAGCCACGCCCGTGACCGCGCAGAGTGTGGTCCGGCTTCCGGTTCCGGACGGGTTGACGGCAAAGCATCGGCTGGTCTTCCACCGGCTGAGCCGCCTCGAAAACGTCCTCCGAGCTACCGGTCAGCGGGACCCTCGGGCGGTGCGGAGCGTCTGGCTCGGACGTTCCCCGAACTCAGCGTGATACGCCGACGCGAACCGGCCCAGATGCGGCAAACCGACCTGCCGGGCAACATCAGCGACCGTGTCGGCATCACCTTCGGTGAGCAGGTGCTGCGCCATCTGCAGCCGGATCCGCTTCAGATACTCCAGTGGAGTTGCCTCGTGAGTGCGTTGGAACGCGGACTGCAACCCACGGACGCTCATCCCCGCGGCGACCGCGATCTGCTGCACGGTGAGCTGCTCGGTGGTGTGTTCGAGCATGAACGCTTCTGCCCTGGCAAGCCGCGCTTTCGCCGGCGACGCGTTCCGCTCCCCGGCCGGCCAATGCGGGATCGCGGTCAGCAGGCCTGCGGCGGCGATCACGGTCAGTTCCTCGTCACGTTCCGGGGTCACCTCAGCAGGGCCTTCGAGGATCTCCGCCGCGACCGTGCGGATCATCAGCCACCACGCCGCAAGAGTGGCGCCCTCGGGCACGTGGTACGGCTTGAACGCCAACGGGTGCGGCGCCCATCCGCCGCGCTCCGCAGCGGCTTTCTGCACCACGTCCCGGTCGATGCGCAGCGTGTCCTGCTGGAACGAGATCCATCGGAACGGTTCGTCGTCGCGGTGGAACAGGATCGGCCGACCGATTGGAGCGCGATGCTCACCGATCGTGCCACGACCGGACTTGAACCAGGTGACCACCACATCAGCGCCGGTGCGGACTGTGCCCGACACGGTGCCGGTGCAGGACGTCGATTCCAACGACAGCCGCTCCGACGCAACCACCGTCTCCTCGAACCGGAACGAACCCCCACCGCCGTCGACCGTCAGTTCAGTCACGTTGTGGGTGCGGGCGAGCGCACCCCGCGCCTCGCCGACGTCGCTGGTCCGCACCGTGTCCCGGGTGCGGATCACCATGCCAGTCTCCATCCGCTGATCGTCGCCGGATCCACACCAAACCACAAAACCCGCCCTTCCCGAATCGTCTCGACGACGATCCCACTGACAGAGCAGGCCAGAGCCGTTTCTACCAATTCGTGCCGCAGCGTCTTCGACCGCTGGCACTGCGCCCTCCCGGCCGGTCACGACGGCCTGCACTGCTGTGATGAGACGACCGCGACAACGCGGTGGAACAACAACGCCGCCGGCAGGACCCTCCGACACCTCTTCCGCAGCCCTGCCCGTCACACCGACCGGCCGTGCAGCGATGTAACGCACGATGACCGGTAACCCGCCACGACAGCATCGGGACTTCTGCGCCGCGGCGTACCGGGCGCACGCAGTCGGCCTCCGAGGCTTCGTCACGACGATCATCCTCGACCCGTATCTTGCCGAAGACGTCGTTCACGAGACCTTCCTCGACCTCTGGCGCCACCCGGGCCAATGGGACCCCGCCCGCGCTGACCTGCTGTCCTGGCTGCGGACCATCGCACACCGCCGTGCGATCGACCGGATCCGCAGTATCGAAGCCGCCCGACACCGCGACTTCCGCGTCGGGATCCGCGACTACGACAGCGGCGCTCACGCAGACGATCGAGACGCACTCTTCATCAGGGCGCAGCTCAGCGCAGCACTGGCAGGACTTACCGATAAGCAACGCGAAGCCGTGCTCCTGCGCTACCTCGGGGAACGCACCGTCCCGGAAATCGCCCAGCAACTAGGAATCAGCACTGGCACCGCCGGCACCCGCGTTCGCGACGGAGTCCTCGCCCTCCGCCACGCACTCGCTCCTCGAACGCCAACACCCTGACCGAGACAGCTGCGGGCCGTCCGGTAGCCGATCGGTCTTCGGATACGTCCTCAGTGGTCCAGCGTGCGTATCCGCTTCGCAAGCAGCTACTGTCAGCCGGCGCATTCGTTGTCAACGAGGTGCGCAAGGTCGCTGAGGAACGTTGGACGGTGGTGGCGTCGGCATCAGTGAGGGTGGCTGCGAGGGTGGCGATGCGTTCGGTGAGGGGGTCGATGCTGTCCGGGTCTTGCCGGCGGTCCACCGGGTAGAGGAGCACGGAGCGGCGGTGGAGTTGCGCTTCGGCGTACCGGTGATGAGGCTGGCGCCTTGGAGCCGGTCGAGGAGCGCGGTCGTGGACGCGGCGGTGATGCGCAGTTCGGTGGCGACGGTGCGGGGTGTGCAGGGCTGGTCGGTGTCAGCTTTGACGTAGATGAGGCGGAGCGCTTCCCGGTCGGTGAGGGAAGGGCCGCAGAGTGTTTGTCGGCGGCGGTGGAGTTGCGCTTCGGCGTACCGGTACTGCTCGACGATCGCGGCGACGTTGTTCGCGGTCGTCGTGGTCACGGTGGGGGTGCTCATGCGCCGAGCGTACGGACGGCTCCGTACCCCGTTTCAGACGGCCGGGTCCCGGGCGTGCATGTGCCGCCGTGTACACCGGATGGTGTCGCGGCTGTTCGTTCCGGGGTCACACGGGTGCTGGAGGATGTTCGCGGACCGTTTGGAGGTCCGAGATGCCCACTCCCACCGACCCTGAGGTCCCGCCGGGCGTGGTGCTCCTCGAGGCAGCGCACGAGTTGCTGACGGCGGAGACGTTGCTGTCGAACCGTGTCCGGGCCCGGCTGGGTCTTCGCGCGGCGGACTACCAGGCGCTGCAGCTGATCGCGGCGGCGGAGCAGTCGGACATACCCGCTCGGGCGAAGGACGTCTCGACCGCGCTCGGCGTCACCGCGGCCGCGGCGACGATCGTCGCTGACCGCCTGGTGCAGAAGGACCTCATCGTCCGCGCGCAGGACCCCGACGACCGCCGCAACCGCACCCTGACACTCACTGACACCGCCAGGGCCGCGTTACGGGACGCGTTCGGGTCGTTCCCGGACGAGGTGCAGGACCGGTTGAACCGGGTCCCGGACAGCGAGATCGCGGCGATCCGCGCATTGGCGAGCGACGTGCGGGAGATCCTCGACCGGACCGCACGCTGACCTCGATCCGGCCCGCAGAGATCCGCGCTGATGGGGCGGTCAGATGAAGAGGTCGTGCCGGGCGGGGTCGTAGACGCTCATCAGCATCGCTGCGCTCATCCGCGCGGAGCGTGCCGGTTGGGTGGTGCGGTGGATCGCCGCTTCCACCTTCGCGCCCTGCACCAGGAGGGACAGGGAGTCGGCGACGAACGGCGGCAGTCCGGCGGCTGCAGCCAGGGTCTGGAGGTGCGTCTCGATGCTGGTCAGGTGCTGTTCGGCGAGGTCCGCGATCGCGGGGACGGTGCGGCCGAGCTCGCCGTAGCCGTTGATGAACGAGCAGCCCCGCCACGCGTCGTCCATGAAGTACGACTCGAGGTAGCTGAACAGGGTCAGGATCTTGTCCCGCGGCTCGAGCACACTCGCGGCAGCACGCTGCAGCCCTGCCGACCACTGGTCCTGCTGGTACCGCAGCACCGCGATCACGAGATCCGTGACCGCCGGGTATGCAGCCTGCACGATGTCGACGTCGACGTGTGCGGCGGCAGCGACTGTGTCGTAGTCCAACCCGGCTGCACCCATGTCGGCGAAGATTCGGTCCGCGGCGATGACGACGTCAGCGTTTCCGTCTGGTGAGGCGGAAGCGGTGCTGGCAGTCATGATGTTTGTCACGGTAGGCGGTGTTCTCTCCGTTGGTGCTCGGGATGGCCGATCGTCGCGGACCCCGACACCTGTCGGCTGCCTGATCCGCGATTCGCGGCTACCCGCCGAGCTGTCCTCGGCCGTTGCCGATGCGCGGGGACGTGCCGGCAGCAGCGTGCTGGAGCGTGATGAGCCGACTCCATGTGCGGCGATGGTCGGCGTGGATCTCCGCGACCGAGGTCGCGGCGTGCATCTGCGGCGTCGCGGTCATCGGTGCAGCCACCGTGTGTGCGGGTTCGTGCTGCGCTGGGCGAGGGCGTGCTGCGCGGCGGGGAGGGTGGTGTAGTCGCCGATGTACTCGCCGTAGCCGTTGCGGACGAAGTGGTGCTTGCCCTGCCGGTCGACGGTGCCGGCGTAGGAGCCGTCCGCGTCGGCGACCCAGAAGCCCTCGTCCGCGGCCGACCATCGCAGCACCGGCACGGGTGCGTTGTCGGTGGTGCTCACGCGGCGGCCGGGGCGGTGAAGAAGTCCGCGTACGACGGCTCGCCGGCGGCGGCGATGGTCGGGTAGTTCTCCTGCAGCCGGTTGGCGACGAGCACGTCGATCTCCGCCGGGGCTGTCATGCCGCGGCGGTGCCACTCGGTCGGGTTCTGGCGAAGCTGGTGCAGCTGGTGCTGGTCACGCATGGTGATGAACTTCCTGCGCCTGCAACAGCGCGGTCATGTCGATGGGTTCGGTCGGCGTGTTGACACGTTCGTCGACGAACACGATGGGAACGATCGTGCGTGTCACGGTGCGACGGCGAGGGCGATCGCGGCGACTGCGGAGGCGCTGACGGCGCCGATGCCCGTCAGGATCGCTGCGACGGCAAGTGTTCGGGCGCGGTGGGCTTCGCGGACCTCGGAGAACGAGGATCGGGCCGGCCGTGCGGCCTGCGCTGCGACATGGTGTTTGCCGGGAACGGGGAACCCGGTGATGGGTGCGGGGGTGATGGTGGTGGCGGTCATGGTGACCTCCCCTTCAGGAGACGATGTGCGTCTTGATTCGTTCAGGACCACCGGGCTTCGCGCTGCCCCCACGAGCCTGTGGGGAGTATCGGGCGGACGCGGTGATGATGACTCGTCCTGACGTCCCCAACGCTAGGGACCACCCACCCCCATCACCTAATGGTTTTAAGCATCCGCGAATCGCGGACAGGGTCATTCCGCGCTTCCCGACACGTCGGTCCTTCTGCACCGCGACCACCGCCGTCCGACCCGGTCATCCTCATGCCGGCGAGCGTCAGCGGCGGGCGAGGGTGTCCTTGGGGTACTCGCCGAACTCGGCGGTGTACTGCTGGGAGAACCGGCCGAGGTGCGCGAACCCCCACGCCTCAGCGACCTGCCGCACTGTCACCGTCGCGGGATCCGCGGCGAGGAGCTCCTGCCGGACTCGGCCGAGCCGGACGCTCCGGATGAACGCGTTCGGGGTGGTCTGCAGGTCCCGTTGGAACGCCTCCTGCAACGCCCGGAGGCTGACATCGAGCTGCTTCGCGAGTGTCGTGGTCGTGATGGGCAGGTGGGCGTGCTGGTGGACGTACTCCACCGCCGCCCGCACATGCGCCGATTGCGCTCCAGCCTCCCCGGCCTGCGGGGCGCGTTGCTGCGGGTACATCTCCAGCAGCGACGCCGACACCAGCCGTGCCATCTCCGCGTGCAGCAGCCGACCGGGCGTGCTCTCCCGGAGCGTGTGCGACACCAGGGAGACGGTGTTGTGCCAGGTGCGGACCGCCTGCTCCGACGGTGGCACCGTGTGATCGAACAGGATCCCGCCGGACACGTCAGCGCCTTGCTCCGATGCGACGCGTTCCACGATCGGACGCGACAGATGTACCAGGCGTTGTTCGTAGTCGTGCATCTCGAACGCGAACGATCGATGCGGCAGCAACGGCACCGGGATGCCGTTGGTCATCGCGAACGGCTGATCGGTGTTCGTGTCGATCAGGCTGGTGCCGGACTGCAGCCACTGCACCACGACCTCGTCCGGCGACGGCGGTAGCTCACCGGCGATACGGCCGGCGAACCGGGACGTACGAAGTGTCAGGGCTTGATCGCCGACAGCGGCGTAGCGGTACTCGAACGGGTTCGCCTCGGCCTGCACGGACACGTCGGCGCTGTACATCTGCGTCAGCAGCGCCTGCGCTTCGTCGGGGTCCGTCCCCGCCGCTTCGAGACGCACCGGCATCGCGTCGTCGATCGGCATCAGGAAGCAGCATCACACACCCCACCGAACCCGCACGTCCGCTGATCCACCACGCGCATTAGTTAAGTTTGCGAAGGATCACAGGTTGTCTCGGCCCCGGACAGGCGAGCGGGTTCGCAACCCGAATGCGGCACCGCTCGCACCGTCCCTGGACCCGCACCGCCAATTCGCCTGCGGAAGCGTCCCGCGGCTAGAGGGGTGGGATGTGGTGCTGGTCGTCCCGGCGCGACCGCAGCGGTCGCTGCCGGTCGGGTGCGACTGCCAGCACCACACGCTTAGGTGTAGCCGCACTTCCGGAGTGGCGGTCTGGTTCTACCCGCTCACTGGGGTCAGGCGCCACCGAACCGACGTCGTGCTGTACGCCGAATGGCTGGAGCACGGGGCCGGGAATGCGAGGGCGTCTGCTGACTGGTTCGGGTCCGCCAGCAGGCGCCCTCGCGCTACGACGCCGTCGGGTTCGACGCACGTGGTCGTGACGAGGCCAGCCCGGGAACAGGGATCCGGGCGCCCGCGGCTAGGGCTCCGCGGTGTAGCGCAAGCGACAGTACAAGCTGTCCGATTCACGCCCTCAGCTTCGTCGCGTCCGCCGGCGCGCTCCGGCGGATCGGCGGGGCGGCTCGTACGGTGCAGTGATGCGTGAGGAGCTTGCAGACGTACTGCGTACCCACCAGGCGGCGCCCGTACCCCTGGAACCGATCAAGGCAGCGTCATTGACGCGGGGCTGTCATCGGCATCGATCCTCGGATGGGCGACGCTCGTGCTCGCGGGCGTCCCACGCACCGAAACGGAACGCGCTGCGGTGATGGAGTTAGCCGAATCATCGTTCTCGTTGATCGGGTTGATGCCAGTGCACGCCCGGCCCTACTTCGCACGGCTCGGACTCATCGCCGCCCTCACTGCTGCTCTCGCCGCCTGCTGCATGCGCTCCACAACATCCATGGAACCGATTCTCACCCCGCCCGACGCCTTCTCTATGAAGCTGGACACCCTCTCTTGAACAGGTCACCGTTGCGGTCGGTTCCCCGCATCGGGCGAGGTCTTCGACACAGTTCGATGCTTGGGTCAGCCGGGCACTGTCCAACATGCGCCGCCGGTCGGGCAGGCGGGTCTACCGTTTAATCCATCGTCAAACACAGCTCCGCCCATCCGCCCACAGGTCGCCGATCGTGAAGTACCTCTACGACGGCACCACCTACGTCGAGACCAACGACATCCTCGCCGCCGCTGTGGAACGCGCCTCGGCCACGGCGGGCCTGGCGTGGCTCATCGAGACACTGCAGGTCCCAACCTCCGACGAGTACGGCCAAGCAGCGTTCGCGCCGTTTCAAGTCGGCGACGGAGTGCCCCTCGAGATCAGCGCCGCACCCGATGACGAGCTCGAACACAGCTACGGGCTCGAACTCCCCGCGACGAACGTCATCCACTGACTGGTTCACGATTGATACCCGCAGCCGTCTGGGGCTATGCGTTGTAGCGGGGGCGGCGTAGCATCGCCCGCGCTACCCCGTGGTCACTGGCTGCGGGTGCCCGACTCCCTGTTACCGGGCTGGCCTCGTCATGACCTTGTGCGTCGATCCCGACGGCGTTGTAGCGCGCGGGCGGTGGTCCCGGACCCGAACCAATGACCACCGCCCGCGCACCTCACTCAACCCCGAAGCATGCTCGGTGCCGATCAGGGGTGAGCGGCAGCGGTCGACGACCCAAAGGTGGGGTTGAGTCAGATCGTGACGCAGTCTTCACTTGGGAATGCAGTGTTCCGGGAAGAACAGGGAGACCAGCACTGATGCGTTCGATCGTCTACACCAGCACCCAGACCCGTCCAATCACGGACACCGAGCTCGCGCAGATCCTCGCCGTCGGCCGGGAAAAGAACACGGCCCTAGGGGTGACGGGAATCCTCGCGCACAAGGGCGACAACTGCCTCGGGATCCTCGAAGGCGACGACGACGTCGTCCGGGTTCGCTTCGAACAGGTCCGCATCGACCCCCGCCACACCAACGTCCGCGTGCTGCTCGACGAGCAGGTCGGGCAGCGGTCGTTCCCGGACTGGTCGATGGCATTCCAACCGCTCGACCCGCTCATGCGGAACGTGCCCGGGTTCAGCGACCTCTTCGCCGGCGGCCACCCGCTTGACCCAGCCGCCGGGCTCACCCGTGCACGAGGCTTGTTGGACTGGTTCCGGAAGCACCCCCTCGCGCCGCTGACGAGCCAGACCGCGGAAGCGGAGGAAGCTCCGCGGACACGGGCGGTCAACGGTGCGATCGCAGCCCTGCACGACGGGGGCGTAACCCGGTTCACCCTCGACATCGCAGCTCAGCGTGCGGGGATGACGCCGGAAGCGGTGCGGCAGTTTTTCCCCACGGATCGTGCCCTGCTGGCGGCGACAGTGGAGCGGTGGACGCAGGCGATCTCCGCCCCACTGGCGCCGCTGATCCGTGAGAAGGGCACCGTGGCGTACCTGCACGCGCTGATGGCCGCGCACGCGGAAGAGCCGGCGCTGATGGAGCTGCTGGCGTACAGCCTTGCCTCGGCCAGCGACCCGGCGGTGGACGGGGCGGACTACTACCGGTCCGCGTACCGGCGGTTCCGGGAAGCAATCCACGAGGGACTCGTCGTCGACGTGCGGGAAGGACGGGAACCGGTAACGATGGATCCAGTCCGGGGTGCGAAGCAGCTCCTCGCCCTCTACGACGGCCTCCGCCTGCAAGCACTCTTGACTGCGGACACGGACGTCGTGACCGAGTTCGACCGGGCAGCGACCCGGATGCGGCGCGGCTGGTCGGAGCAGTACGAGCAGCCCTCCTACTGGGACATTCCCGTCACCGGCACCCGGTAGGGAAACAGCGTCCGGTGAGAGTGACGCCCGCGGCACGGGAAAGCAACCCCGGACGCCACCCGAGCCGTTCTGCGCTGATCAGGTGGCACGTCGCGGCTCTACTCCGGTAACCAGCCGAAGCACACCCAGTATGCGGGCACCGCCTGACGGGCCGTGTCCCCTTTTGAGAGGGCTTGTGCGTACAAACTTGATCCGGCAAGGTGTGTGGTGCTGGAGCAGTTCGGGTCTGATCCAGCGCCCCGGAACGCCGGCCTTTCACGGGCCGGCGTTTCCCATGTGCAGCGTCTCCCCAGCCCCAGGCAACGGTGAAACCGACACTGAGCACTCGACGATGCGAGGTGACATCAGTACCGTTGCGTCTCGGGGCCAAACCGTCAGACCATCGCAATATCGGTATATCAGTTCTCGCGACGGGCCGCGCAGCGTGCATCCCTGCATGGGGAGGTGATGCGTGAAGTGGCGCGCTCCGTGCTGGGGGACGCGGGGTAACCCGAACGCTCCGCGTCCCTCACCCGTTCATCCGGTGATCGTCACTGTTGGTTGCGCGCTCTAGCCGGACGAGACGGTAAGGGCGGTGCGCATCGATACGCCAAAGAGCTGCCTTTGCTGCATTCCGCGTCGGTGGCGGCGTGCCCCTGAACATCGCCGTCGCGCCCGCTGATGAACTCGAAGACAGTTACGGCTCAGAACTCCCCGCCACCAGCGTGCTCTCCTGAAGCGATGCCAGTAATCAGGCGTGCGTCCGCGACGGGTCGCGATCGTAGGTCGCAGGCCGGGCATCGCACCGAGTGTGCGTCGACGACACGCACCCGTCCTCACGCTCGCGCATCGGGTATTGTGCCAGCCCGAGGCGGCGGGCACGCCGGACTGACGGCAGTCCGCGGTCTGCGGGATACCGCCGACGAGACGGCAGTGAGCCGGCCCAGTTGTGTGGGCTCGGCTCACTGCGCTGCACCGCTCAGGGGTGCAGAATCACCTTGGTCCAGCCGTCATCGCGTGCGTCGAAGTGCTCGTACGCATTGGGGGCGTCTTCGAGCGACAGGTTGTGGCTGACGATGAAGGACGGCGACGCTTTGCCGGCGGCGATCAGGTCGCGGAGCTGGCGGTTGTAGCGCTTGACCGGAGCCTGACCGGTGCCCATGTGCTGGCCCTTGAAGAAGAACGTGCCGTAGTCCAGCGCGATCTGTCCCTTCTTCGCCAGCTCGTCCGACGCTCCCGGGTCCTCCGGCAGGTACACACCGACCACGCCGATCCCGCCTGTGAAGCGGACCGAGGCGATGAGCCGGTTCAGCACGAGGTTGGGCTGCTCGTTGCCCTGGCCGTCGTGCGCCTGGTACCCGACGGCCTCGATGCCGCGGTCGGCTCCGAGACCGAGGGTCGCGTCGAGGACGGTCTGTACGGGATCGACCTTCGAGTCGTCGACGGCGATCGCGCCGATCGACTCGGCGAGCCGGAGCCGGTCGGCCTGACGGTCCACGACGAAGATCTGTGACGCACCCTTGATCGAGGCGGAGAGCGCGGCCATGAGGCCGACGGGTCCGGCGCCGTAGACGACCACCGTGTCGCCCGGCTGCACCCCGGCGAGCTCGGCGCCGTGCCAGCCTGTCGGGAAGATGTCCGACAGCATGGCGTAGTCGTTCTCCTTTTCGACCGAGTCCTCGCCCAGTCGGAGCGCGTTGTAGTCCCCGAATGGGACGCGCAGCAGCTCGGCCTGCCCGCCTCGGTAGGGGCCCATGTCTGCGTAGCCGTATGCAGCACCGGCAGCGGCCTTGTTCGGCTGCATAGTGAGACAGAAGCTTGACCAGCCTCGCTCGCAGTTCTTGCAGAACCCGCACGCGACGTTGAAGGGGAGGACGACTCGGTCGCCGACCTGCACCTTTTGGACACCATCGCCGACCTCGACGACGGTGCCGAGGTTCTCGTGCCCGAACACGCTGCCGGGCTCGATGTCGGTGCGACCCTCGTACATGTGCAGGTCTGATCCGCAGATGTTCGTCGCCGTGATCTGCACCAGGACGTCGGTTGGCTGTTCGATCGTCGCGTCCGGAACATCTTGAACGCTGACGTCCTTCGGTCCGTTGTAGACGACTGCTCGCATGGTGTACTCCTCCCACCTCGTCGGCACCGCCGCGGCGCCGTGTCGGACTGGACGGTACGCGGGAGGAAGCGCGGCCGCCGACCGATGCGCGCGGCGACCGAAAACTGCAACTCACGGGCGTCGTCGGTGTCTCGTCAACCGGTGGTCAACCGGACGCGTCAGGAGCAAGCCCGGCTCAACGCATGCGCGACACAACGATGCCTTGATCGGACGGCAGGGGCCTCGGGATCAGCAGCGGATTCGTTGATCGCCTGCTCGTAGGCGGCAAGCCAGACGACCGCTCGCAGCCGGTTCCGGATTCCAATCACAGGAGGCGCAGCAGCCGTCGTAACTGACCCGGCCGGCTAGGACCGGGCTACGAGCGGTTGGTGAGCAGGAGCAGGTCGCGCGCTGATGGGGTTTCAGTGGTCGGTTGTTCGCCGCGTCGGAAGCGGCGGCGCATTCCGCGGTAGGTCTCGATCCGCACGGGCGGGACGGTCTCGTCTCGTTCGTAGTGCGAGGGGGAAGCCGCGATGTTCATGCGCTGGGAGGGTGTTAGAAGGTGGGTCGGGTGTCGTAGACGGACATCACCATCGCGGCGGTCAGGCGGGCTGCTCGTGCGGGCTGTGCGGAGTGTTGGACGGCTGATTCGACGCGGGCTCCTTCGATGAGGAGGGAGAGTCCTTGTGCGATGTGGGCGGGCATGCCGCCGCGTTCGCAGACGAGGGTGAGGTGGCGTTCGACGTCGAGGAAGTGCTTTCGGGCAAGCGCAGCGATGTCGGGGTCTTGGCGGCCGAGTTCGGCGTGGCCGTTGATGAACGCGCACCCTCGCCAGCCTTCGTCGGCGAAGCACTCTTCGAGGTAGTCGAAGATCCCGAGGATCTCGTCCCGCGGGTCGTTGGATGTGTCGGTGATGCGATCGAGGGCGCGTCGCCAGGAGCCGTGCCAGCGTTGGAGGACTGCGATGACGAGGGTCTGCTTCGTTGGGTACGCGGTCGCGAGGTCCGCGAGGCTCATGCCGGCGCGGTCAGCGACCTGCTGGAGGGTGACCGGGATGACGCCGTGTTCGGTGAAGAGCGCGTCGGCGGCGCTGGACGCGTTGCGTTGCGTTGTGGTCTCGCGGCTGCTGGGGGTGAGGGTGAGGAGCGTCATAGGCCTGCTGATGTTGGTCGTGAGCGTACCGGTCGGGGTGGTGACTGGCCCGCGTGGGAGCGCTGCCGGGTTAGGCCGCGATGAAGAAATCCGCGTAGGTGGGTTCTGCTGCGGGTTGGGTGCTGCTGACGTAGTGGTGGGCGAGGCGTTCGGTGACGATCCGGTCGATGTCTCCGGGGGCGCTCATGCCGCGGCGGTGCCACTCGGTGGGGTTGCGGCGAAGCTGGTCGAGAAGGTCGTGCATGCTCATCGAGGTCGTCCTGTTCTGTCAGAAACGTGGGGCTTGTGCCGGGGTGTGCTGTTCCGGTCCGTGCGTGGGCACGGTCGCGTTCACGCGGAGAGCGCGAGGATGACTGCGGCGGACGCGGCGACGGTGACGGTGACGATCCCGGTGCTGATCGCTGCGACCTGCAGCGTGTGCTGGCGACGTGCCTCCCGAACTTCGCTGAACGGGCAACGCTTATCGGTCGGTGTGCGACGCAGCGACACGACGTCGTGGGCGCTGGTCGGTGCGAGCTGAAGATCGGGGGCGGTGATCGTGGTCACGGTGTCGTCCTTGCCTGCTGGGCCGACGTGTCGGCGGCGGGCGATGCCATGACCGTAGAAGGGGCACCCGATGGTGCGCGAGCGGGTTCGGTGTCGTTGTCGATTGTTGGACGTGACCGAGGGGCCGACGTGTCGATCATTGGACATGCCGCACGTCCTGATCCGGCGGACCGTGCCCTGCTGCAAAACGACACTGCGAGCGATGTGCGACGGGTTTTGGATACTCGGCCGGGGTGCGGTGACGGGCTCGGGCATGCTGCTGCCGACACCATGATCGATCAGAATCCGACCCGTATTCAGGACCAGGCGCAGAGCACCGATCTTGACGTTGCTCGCGACTTCCTCGCTGCCGCGTACGCGGGGCAGCAGTGGAGTGCCGACCAGACTCGGCAGCCGTTCTCGTTCCGGTACACCGCTGTCGGCGATCAGGCGATGACGTTGCGAACGATCCGGTTCGACGGGCATCTGGATGGGGTGATGACGCCGTCGGAGGACTTCGTGGTGCAGTGGACGACGAAGGGCCGGGCGAGCATCGGTGCCGGCGATGACCGGATCGAGATGGAACCGGGCCGGCCACAGTTGTGGCCGCAGCAGGGCGCCGCGTTCTCGTACGACGACTACGACCAACGCATCGTGCAGATCAACCGGTCCGCCCTCGAGACCGTCGCGGGGGAGCGGGGAGTCGCCGCGGGTGACTTGCAGTTAGACCACACGGTCCGGCCGGATGATCGGGCGCTGCATGTGTGGCGCAGCAGCGTGCAGCTGATCTCCCACACGGTCATGGACCGGCAGGCGTCCCCGCTGCTGCAGGCGGAGATGGGTCGGCTCGGGGCGCTCGCACTGTTGGAGCTATACCCGGTGGTGTCATCCTCGCTACCGGGGGAACTGCTGCTGCCGAAAAACAGTCACATCCGCCTCGCGGTCGAGTACGTGCACGAACACGCCCATCTGCCAATCACGACGAACGACATCGCCCAGGTCGCGAACCTCAGCCTCCGCGCGCTGCAACATGCGTTCCAGCGGGTGTTCGGGATGACGCCGAACGCGTACATCCGACAGACTCGCCTCGACCGGGTGCACGACGCTCTGCTGGCCGGGGACCCGGCAACCACGAACATCGGCGACGTCGCCCGGCAGTGGGGCTTCGCTCACGCCGGCCGGTTTTCCTCCGCCTACGCCGAACAGCACGGCGAGTACCCCCGCGACACCCTCCGCCGCTCCTAACCGCCTCCGCTGCTCCGAAGAGAACGACTTCATATGACCGACCAGGTAGCCGTCGCTGACACGGACACCGGCAACCCTGACGGAACGATTCTCCGCACGCGACTGGTCACGCGGACTCGTGACACTGCGGTCGCGCGGAACGCGCTCCAGCACACGTTCCAGATCCGCAGCCTCGACGTCACCGGCAGCAACGATTTCCTGTTCGAGGAGACTCTGACCGGCACATCGCTGCTGACGTTGGAGTCCACTAGCTGCACCGGCACGATCCGGGGCGACGTGGACGCGTCCGCGGCGATCATCGTCGTCTGGCTGAAAGCCGGCCACGCCGTCGTCGGCGGGCAACAGCTGCCCGTCGGCCGGCCCGTGTTGTACGCGCCCGGCGTGCAGCAGGTGCAGTGGGATCGGTTCCAGAAAGACGTCATGCGCATCGACCGGGAACTCGTCGAACAGGTCGCCGCGGACCGAGGCGGGTGGGAGCCGCGGCCGTTGGAGTTCAAACCGAACCACGTTCCCGACGGTGCGCCCTTGGCCGCGTGGTGGCTGATGGTTCGCGCTGTCGCCGCGGAGATCCTCGGCACCACCGGGGAGGTCTCCCTGGAACGGGAGCGGGAGCTTGCCCGCACTGCCGCGGCGGGCCTGCTGACCGCGATCCCGCACTGGCCGGTCGGCCGCCGTAGTGAACAAGCCCCCGCAACCCCGCTCGGTCAGGCGGAGACGTTCATCCTCGACCACATCGGGGACCACATCACGCTCGACGATGTCGCGACCGCTGCCGGGATGAGCCAGCGTGGCTTGCAAGCAGCGTTCCAACGAGCGCACGGCACCACCCCGATGACCTACCTCCGCGGAGTCCGGCTGCTGATGGCTCGGCAGCAGCTCGAGTCCGGGACCGCCACCTCCGTGTCCGACGTCGCTCGCGCCGTGGGGATCACACACCTCGGCCGGTTCTCCGGCGCGTACCGGGACGCGTTCGGTGAGCTCCCCGGTGAGACCTTTCGAAGCGCCGCACGCTACGACAACTAACCGGCGTCGCCCGGAACGTACACGGCACCAGCAAGCATGCGACGTTCGTTCGGCGGGCAGAATCCGATCATTCCGTCAGCGACTGCCGCCACCGATGGAACCCCTCCAGCTCGCTCTGCGCGGCGTCGAGCGACCGATGTGTGCCGGTCACTGATCCGTCCGCACTCGTCACGGTGAACCGATCCGTCTGCGTCACCGACCCGAGCACCGCTCCGTCATCCGTGGATGCGACCCACACACCGCCGGCGTGCTGTGACCATCCCAGTATGGAGTTCGCTGATGCGGCCATGACGCGCTCCGGTTCCCAGAAATGAGCTTGACCGACCGGGGAACCGGGGAAGCATCACGAACCTGCGGACGCGAATACCGGCACGCTACGCCGCGCACTTGCACGTTGTGTCCCCCGACGTTCAGGATGATCGCCCTCAACCCCGACTGCACGGCCGGTCGGGTGACGTGGCCTACTGTTCCGTGCATCACCGCACACAGCCACACCCATCTGCTCACTGGTGGTCGCCGATCGTGAAGTACCTCTACGACGGCACCACCTCCGTTGAAACCAATGACATCGTCGCCGCCGCCGTGCAACGCGCCTCGACCGCGGCGAATCTGAGTTGGCTGATCGAGACGCTGCAGGTCCCGACCTCCGACGCGTACGGCCAAACAGCGCTCGTTCCGTTCCAAGTCGGCATCGGGGTGCCGCTGACGATCAGCACCGCACCCGCTGATGAACTTGAGCACAGCTATGGCACCGCGTTCTCCACTGATCCGCAATCCACGGGATCCGTTAGCCGTCGGAGATCGGCGGCATGCGTCCTCCGGCCGGCAATCGTAAGCTCCGATCAGCCGCACCGGCTGCTGGGCGCACACATCAATCAGGTGTTGTTTGGGTTGATGGATGACGGCATCATCGACCCGCAAGGGTTCTCGCACATTCGGCTGACCGTGACGGACATCCACCGCAGCAAAGCGTTCTACCAGCAGCTCTTCGGCATGCCACCCGGCAGCGATTTCAGCGACGAAATCGACGACCCCTCGATCCACGAGGACCCATGGCGCACCTACGGGGGCTGCTCGTTCACGTTCCACGGTCAGACCCTCGGTCTCCGCCCGGTCGCCGCCGCGGATGATCGGTTCAACCCGGATCGGGTGGGCCTTGACCATCTGAGTTTCCGCGTCGGTTCCGTCAACGACCTGCACGACGCCGCACGCCGACTCGATGACGCAGGGATCATCCGCGGAGAGATCACTGATCTCCCGCCGTTCGGCCTCGTAATCCTCTCGGTACAGGACCCTGACGACATCAACCTCGAGCTGGCAGCGCCCCGCGTCACGACCTGACCGACCAGGCACCCCGGTCGCAGGGACCGTGCCGGTGCGGCGGACGCGCCGGCAGGGTCACGACCGAGGCGGGTGGACGAGCCCGAGTTGTTCGGCCATGCCGTACTCGTCGGTCGCCCCCCACCGGTCACTCGCGAGCCCGTCACGGAAGCCCAAGACCTGCACGTTCCGGATCGAGAATCGGCGGCCGGTGGCTTCCCATCCGTTCCACTCGCCGATGTGGGTGCCGCTGATCGTGGAGATCGTCGTGACGAACCCTGACGCGACGATCGTCTCCACGTCATCACGCTGGTAGTCGAAGGCGCGGGCGAATCGTTCCCAGAACCATGCGATCCCGGCGCCGCCGTCGGGCTGCCCTGCTGCGGGATCGTGGTCAGTGAAGTCGTTCGTGAAGCGCTGCTCCAGGGGCAGGTTCTGGTCGCGCATCCGATCCCGGGCGGCGAGGGTCGCTTCGCCGCCCGGGGCCACATGAATACTCACGGCGTGGTGGTCCCCGGGGACCCGGCGAGGAAGCGCAGGACGACCTGGTTCCACTCGTCCCGGTGTGAGGCGAGCACCCCGTGCGGGCCGCCCTCGATGACGTGCGTCTGCGCGTTCGGGATCGCCGCCGCGGTCCGCTTGCCCGACACCTCGAACGGCACGATGCCGTCCGAGTCGCCGTGGATGACGAGCGTCGGGACGTCCACCTTCGTCAGGTCGTCGCGGAAGTCCGTCGTGGCGAAGGCCGCGGTGCAGTCAAGGGTGCCCTTCGGCGACGCCAGCTCGGCGATCGCGAGGTCGTACGCGCGCTGGTCGTCGCTGACGAGCGGCTTCTTCAGCAGCCCCGGCTCACCGCCGGCCGTGTAGAACTTGTCGACGAACTCGCGCAGGAACGCCGGACGGTCGCCGGTGATCCCGTTCGTGAACCAGTCCGCGAGGTCCTGGTCCACCCCGCCCTCGGGGTTGTCGTCCGACTTCCAGAGGTACGGCGGGACGGCTCTGGCGAACACGAGCTTGGCGACCTTGCCGGTGCCGTACGTCGACACGTAGCGGGCGAGCTCGCCGCCACCCATCGAGAACCCGATGAGCGTGACCCCCGTCAGTCCGAGACCCGTGATCAGCTTGTCGAGGTCGGCGGCGAAGGTGTCGTAGTCGTACCCGCCCCACGGCTGCGACGACTGTCCGAACCCGCGGCGGTCGTACGCGATGACCCGGTGGCCCGCCTCGACGAGCGCCGGCACCTGACCCTCCCACGACCGGCCGGAGAGCGGCCAACCGTGGATGAGCACGACGGGGTCGCCGGTGCCGAAGTCGTCGTAGTGCAGGTCGATGTCGTGCCCGTTCTCGGCTCCGACGGTGATGAACGTCATGTGTCGTTCCTTTCGTTCTGGATCGATGAAGCTGGGTGCGTCAGGAGCCGTGCGCTTCCTCGGCGACCGGCTGCCACTGCCGCCAGGTCGCGAGCCGCGACTCGTAGTCCTGCTCGGCGATGCCGAGCGGTGCTTTGCCGAAGAAGACCCGCAGCGGCGGCTGGTCCGCGTCAACAACCTTGAGGATCGCCGACCGCGTCGCCTCGGGCTTGCCCGGGTCGGATGCCGATGGCCGCTTTGACGCGGCCTCGCGGACGTCCGCGTAGGCGTCGAGTTCCTCGCTGTGCTTCGAGGACGGGCCCGACCAGTCGGTCGAGAACCCGCCCGGCTCGACGAGGGTCACGTGGATGCCGAAGCCCGCGACCTCCTGCGCAAGTGACTGCGAGAGCCCCTCGAGCGCCCACTTCGACGCGTGGTACGCGCCGACGGTCGGGAACGCGCTGATCCCGCCGATGCTCGACACCTGCACGATGTGCCCCGAGCCCTGCTCCCGCATGATCGGCAGTGCCGCCTGCGTGACCCAGAGCGCGCCGAAGAAGTTCGTCTCGAGCTGCGCGCGGACCTCGTCCTCGGAGAGTTCCTCGACCATGCCGAAGTGGCCGAAGCCGGCGTTGTTCACGACGACGTCGAGCCGGCCGAAGTGCTCGGCGGCCTGCTGCACGGCGGCGACGTCCGCGGCACGATCCGTCACGTCGAGCCGGATCGCTAGGAACGTCTCCGGGTAATGGTCAACGAGTGCTTGCACGTCGTCAGTGTTCCGCGCTGTGCCGGCGACGGAATCACCGCGCTCGAGGGCTGCCTCCGCCCACTCGCGGCCGAAGCCCTTCGATGCGCCAGTGATGAACCAAGTCTTGACCATGTGTCTCCTCCTCGACTGACCTCCACGAGACAACGCCCCGCCGACGAGACCAACCTGAGTGCGAGGGTGACGCAGGCGCTGACCGGACAAGCGTCTAGCCCTGCACGTCCAGGGAGGTTCCGCCCTTCCTCCTCGAAAAGCGGCCGGAGCTTGCGCCAGGCAGCCGGTCGCTCCCCGCACGCCTGTGTGCCCTCGGCTGAGTAGATCAGGGACTGTGACTGTCCATGCTGTCCTGCATGGTTCTGATCACGCTCGCCTGCCTCACTCACCCGCGGGCGATGCTGCGCGGAGGTAGGCGTACACCGTCTCCCGACTCACGCCGTACTCCCTCGCCAGCACCGTCTTCGGTGCACCGGTGCCCGCGCGGCCGATCAGCTCCGCGATCTGCACTGCGCCAAGCGATCGCGCCCGGCCGAGGTGCACCCCACGCTGCTTCGCCAACGCGATCCCCTCACGCTGACGTTCCCGGATCAGCTCGCGTTCGAACTCCGCGAACGCACCCATCATGTTCAGCAGCAAGTTCGCCATCGCGCTGTCCTCCCCGGTGAAGGTCAACTGCTCCTTGACGAACTCGACGCGGACCTTCTTATCCGTGAGCCGGCGCACGAGCCGGCGGAGGTCTTCGAGGTTCCGGGCAAGCCGGTCCATCGAGTGCACCAGCACGGTGTCACCATCACGGACAAACCCGATCATCGCTTCGAGCTGCGGACGGTCGACCGGTGGATGCCGCTGATGTAGTCGTTTATGATGACGTTCCTTCGGTTCGGGTCATGCCTCGAGCTGGTCTGTGGTTGCCGGGAAGCCGCGGGGAGGCGGAGGGACGACCTGCTGGCGATCACTCGGCGCCAGTGCCTCCCCGCGGCGGCCTTGGGGACCGTGGGTCACGGGTGTCGGGTGTGGGCTTCCTGCGCGATGCGGATGACGGCTTCGGCAGCAGCACGACCGGCCCGCCCGTTGGTGGTGACGTGCTTGCCGTGTTCGATCTCCTTGTAGTGGGCGAAGAAGTGCTCGATCTCCGCCAGCGTGTGTTCCGGCACATCTGTGATGTCCTGCAGCTGCGCGAAGCGGTCGTCGCCAGCCGGGACGGTGAGGATCTTGTCGTCGACGCCGTTCTCATCGACCATGCGCAGCATCCCGATCGGCCGGACCGTGATGACGACGCCGGGGAACGTGGGACGGGGTAGGAGCACGAGGGCATCGAGGGGGTCGCCATCGTCGCCGAGGGTGTTGTCGATGGAGCCGTAGTCCTGGGGGAACACCATGCTGGTGAACACCGCCCGGTCGAGACGGATCCGGCCGGTGGTGTGGTCGACTTCGTACTTGTTGCCGCTGCCGCACGGAATCTCGATCGTGACGTCGAACAGCATGGGTACCTCCGGTGCAGGAGCGGGTGTGGTGCGGTCCGTGGGTGGGGTGGTCACGGGGTGCCGCCGAGGAGGACGCCGGCGGTCGCGGCGGCGACGGAGACGACGAGTATCCCGAGACCGTTGACAGCGGCGGCGGCGATCCGTCCGCTGCGGGCGAGACGGACAGTCTCGAAGCTGGCGGTGCTGAACGTGGTGTAGCCGCCCATCACCCCGCTGCCGAGGACCGCGACCGGCACCGCGCCGAGGTGGGTGGCAGCACCGACGATGAGTCCCAGCAGCAGCGACCCGGTGATGTTGATCGTCAGCGTCCCGAGTGGGACCCGGAACTCCCGGCCGGTGTTGATCAACCCATCGAGGAGGAACCGGCCAGCAGCACCGACGCCACCGCCGACGGCGACGGCAAGGATGAACGCGGCGTTCATGCGTCCTCCGTTTGGGGACGGAACCAGCCGGCGACCACGAGACCGCACGCGGTCGCGATCGCGCCGGACAGGACAGTCAGGAGCGCATAGCCGGTACCGGCGAGTCCGTGCCCCTCTAGGAACAGGGCGGCAGTGGACTCGGCGAGGGTGCTGTAGGTGGTGAACCCACCGAGGACCCCGGTCCCGAGGAGCAGCCGCAGCACGCGTCGGCGGCCGGCGTCCGGCCCGCGGTGCGCGAGCGCCTCCAACAGCACACCGAGGGCCAGCGCCCCGGTGATGTTGATCCAGAAGATCGACCAACTCACCCCGCCATCGGCAGGCAGCACGCTACTGATGACGTCACGGAGGGCAGTACCAGCCCCGCCGCCGACGGCGACCAGGCCGACGTACCGCCACCGCAGATGCACCGGCCGCATGGTCGTTGCAGGGTCGGAGACGTCGACGTCCGGGTCGGAGGGGAGCTGGTCGTCGGGCATCGGGGTGTCCGTTCGGGTGGTCATGTTCCGCCTTCTGCCGCGACCAGCGCCGCGGCGTGCTGTGCTGCTACCGGATCCAGGAACGCCCCACCCCGCGGGACGAGAGCACCCGTCGGGCCAAGGTGGTACTGCACGGGTTGCCCGGTCGGCAGGTTCAGCCGCTTCAGTTCCGGGTCGGTGAGGTCGTCGATGCATGAGCAGAGTGCGCGGAGCGAGTTCCCGTGCGCGACGACGAGGACGCTCCGCCCTGCCCGCACCAGCGGCAGGAGCCAGTCGTGCAAGACGGGGCGGACCCGCTCAATGACGTCCGAGAGAGCCTCGGTGCGTCGGAGGGCGCCGTCGGGCAGGCCGCGCAGCGCAGAGCTCGACCGCAGTTCCTCCCACAGCTGCAGCGACATCGGTGGCGGCGTGCCGTCACGGGACCTGCGGAGCCGCACGTACTCGTCGTCACCGAGCGTGCCGCGGGCGTCGGTCGTCGTCATCCCGGTCAGGGCGCCGTAGTTGCGTTCGTTGAACTGCCACACCGCTTCCGTTGGCAGCTGCGTCCCGAGGGCGTCGCAGACCAATTCGGCCGTGTGGACGGCGCGACGCAATGTCGAGGTGACCACGACGTCCAGCGTGACGAGGTTCGACCGGAGGAGCTGCCCCGCCGCGGACGCTTGCTGTTCACCGTGGGGCGTGAGGGGGACGTCGATGAGCCCGGTGAAGGTGCCGGCTTCGTTCGCGGTGCTCTCCCCATGCCGCAGGAGCGTCAGCGTGCCCGTCAAAGGGCATCCAACGGCTGGAGCACGGTGACGCCAACCGGGTGACGCGGGACGACCAGCACCGGCCGGAGCTGCTGATGCGTCAGGTGCGCGGCGACCGAACCGGTGAGCAGTTCCGCCATCCGGCGTCGACCGGCCTGCGATCCGACGACGATCATCACCGCATCTTGTTCCTCAGCCACCGCAGCAAGTGCGCGACCCGGATCCCCAACCCTAGAGACGATCTCCACGTCCACCGACCGCGCTGCAGCAAGATCGCGGATGAGCCCTACGTCATCGTCGGGCAGCTGCTGCGGGACGCTGTCCGCCGTGTCCGGGTCGATCGGTTCAATGATCTCCGACCCGTCCGCACGCACCCCCGTTGACAGCAGCGCCGGATCGACGACCATACACACCACTCGGGCGCTGAAGCGTTCAGCGACCGCAGCCGCGACACCGATGACATCGTGCGCCTGCCCTGGCTGCACACCGACGACGACAACACCGGCGGTGTTCGATTCGACCATGGCATCTCCCTACCTCAGGCGCGCAGAAGCGCGACCAGCTGAGATAGGGACTGTTGTCGACGAGTGTCGAGGTTGGGTCCGGCAAGCCCCACTGCCGGGTCCGAAGACCCCACCAGTATGCACCCACCACCCGGTACCCGCACCAACGATCTTCCGCACCTCGATACCTGTGCCGGCTGCTGCCCTCCGCGATCTTCGGACGGACGGTGGGTACCCCTTGGGGGTATCATCACGGTCACCTGTCGCCTCGCACGGCTGACGCTCTCCGCTCCATGACCCATTGAGATCAGATGATCATCACCACGTCTCCGCGTCGCCGGCTGCTGTTGCAGGTCACGGCGACGGTGGCGTTGCTGCTACTGGTCGGGTTCACGGTCCTGATGCACACCATGGCTGGGCACACCGCCGACCACGAGCATCCGATGACCGCTCCCACCGCCACGGTGGAGCACCATCCCACCGCTGCCACCGGTCACACCGCGGCCACCGGTCCTGCTCAAGACATGGTTCCCGCTGTTGCGGTGATGAACGTCCTCAGCGATGCCGGCTGCGATGGCGGCTTGTGTGCGCTGATGTGCTCCCTGATGGGGATGGCATGCATGCTGACGATCGTCCTGCTCGCGTGGGTGCTGCTCCGCGCCCGCAGTGGCGGGGTGCTGCAGCTCCTCGCGCGGCTGCTCGCCCTCGCAGCCCACGTGGCACGCCGTGTCGCGGTGCCGCGGCCGCCGTCACGATCGGCATTGCAGATCATCCGAGTCTGATTCCACCCCGGCGGGTCCTCTCACCCTCCGGGAGCACCCGCATGTCCAGAACCCGGGCAGGCATCCGCCTGCCCGCACCCATCTGACGCATCCACGGAAACGGAATCCACCATGCAGACCACCTCCACGGCCGCCGCAGCCCTCACCATCGGGCTCATCCTCGCCGGATGCTCCACCAACAACACCAGCAGCCCAAACACGTCGTCGTCGGACTCCTCGTCGTCCAAGTCTTCGTCGTCCGTGGCGTCGCACAACGATCAGGACGTCAAATTCACGCAGCAGATGCTGACCCACCACCAGCAGGCCATCGAGATGAGCAACATGCTTCTCGCGAAGGGCTCCGGCGTGCAGGCAGACGTCGTGACGCTGGCGAAGCAGATCAAAACCGAACAGGCCTCCGAAATCAGGACCATGACCGGGTGGCTGAAAAGCTGGAACCAGCCGCCCCAGATGCCGAGCATGTCCGGTATGGATCACTCCTCAATGTCGGGGATGATGTCCCACTCCGCCATGCAGGCCCTCCAGAACGCGTCCCCGCGGGACGCCGGGAAGCTCTACCTCGAGCAGATGATCCAGCATCACACCAGCGCCGTTGACATGGCGAAAACCGAGGTCACCAAGGGCAAGAACGCTGACACGGTCGCCCTGGCGAAATCGATCGTCCAGAGCCAGACGGAGCAGATCACCCAGATGCAGGACATGCTCGCATCCAAGTGACCCGGCGCGCGCCGAGGCAAGGCTCGACCGCCCCCTCGGCGCGCAACCGGTTCGGTCCTACCCGGCCCGGACTCCCTCATCTGCAAGACGCTGCGGGACACTCTGCCCGCACCGCAACGAAGTAGGTGCACATGTTCGTCATCAACGCGCTCGGCGACGCCCTCGCAGCCGCTGGCTCCATGGGGTGGGAGATCCTCTGGCCCCTCATCCTCGGCTTCACCCTGTCCGGCATCATCCAGGCCGTCGTCCGCACGGACCGGATCACGAAGCTCATGCACGACGACTCGCCTCGCGCGATCAGCGTCGCGACCGGACTCGGCGCCCTGTCGTCGTCCTGCTCCTACGCGGCCGTCGCATTGGCGCGTGCTCTTTTCCGGAAGGGTGCGAGCCTGTCGTCCGCGATGGCGTTCGAGGTCGCGTCGACGAACCTCGTCGTCGAGCTCGGGCTGATCCTGGCGTTTGTGATGGGGTGGCAGTTCACGCTCGCGGAGTTCGTCGGCGGCCCGATCATGATCATCCTCATCGCCCTCGGCTTCCGGCTTTGGATGCGCGGCAAGATCCTCGACGGCGCCCGCGAGCAAGCCGAAAAAGGCCTCTCCGGATTAATGGAGGGCCACGCGGCGATGGACATGTCCGTGCAGGGTAACCAGGGGTTCTGGCGGCGGCTGTTCTCGAAGCCCGGGCTGACGAGCGTGTCGCAGTACTTCGTCATGGACTGGGCATCCGTCATCCGCGACATTATCATCGGCCTGCTCATCGCCGGCGCGTTCGACGCGTGGGTGCCGAAAGCCTGGCTGCAAGTGGTGTTCCTCGATGGACATCCCACGCTGGCGTTCATCATCGACCCGATCATCGGACCGATCCTGGCGATGGTGAGCTTTGTCTGCTCCGTCGGCAACGTCCCCCTCGCCGCAGTGCTCTGGAACGGTGGGATCAGCTTCGGCGGCGTGATCAGCTTCATCTTCGCCGACCTGATCATCATCCCGATCATCATCATCTACCGGAAGTACTACGGCTGGAAAGCAGCCCTCCGTATCACCGGGATCTTCTACGGCGCGATGGTCCTCGCTGGGTACGCTGTCGAACTGCTGTTCACCCCTCTGGGCTTGATCCCCACGAACCGGCACCTAAGCATCGTGGCGACATCAATCAGCTGGAACTACACCGCCTGGCTCAACATCGTGTTCCTCCTGATCGCCGCGTTCTTGCTGATCGTGTTCGTCCGCGGCGGTTCTTGGTCGATGCTCCGCATGATGAGCGCCGCACCCGAAGACAACAGCCACGATCACTCTGACAGCACCACGAAGTGAGGACGGACGCCGCAGAGGGAACCTACGGGCACCGTCCGGCATTTCTGCGTTCCGGGTAGGGCAAATTGGAAGGAGCGCTGGCGCCGCAAGGAGGTGCAGTGAACCCGAGGCGGATGGTCAGTGGAACGCGCCGACGGTGAAGATCTTCTCGTTCCCCGCGGTGCATCCCTTCACGCCGCTGGCGGCGATGAACAGGCTCGTCGTTGACCCCGGCGGGTACACGCGGAACCCGTCACCGGTCACAGGCTTGCACGTTGCCTGATCGAAGGCGTCGGCTTGGACGTAGTGGAAGTGTGCGACCGCAGTGGTTCCTGGCTTTAGCGACACGACCTCGTGCGCGGTGCTGCGGTCGAACTCGGCCGGCTGGCCGATCTGGGTGCCGTTGCTGTCGCCGACAAGGGAGACACCGGGCCAGCCCTGCAGGGTGCAGTCCGTGGTTCCGGTGTTGGTGAGCTGGAGCTCCTCGTCGACGTTCGATGCGCCAGCATCCTGACCGGCGAAGGCCCCCTTGAGGTGTTCGGTCGTGCAGCGGGACGCGTTCGCATCCGGGGCTCGACCGCCGGCGCCCGTGCCGGTGTCTCCGCCGGCGTTGTCGGTTGCCGAAGCGGATGGAGTCGATGATGACGAGGTCGACGCTGACGTTGGCGGCGTCACGTCGCTGGAGGCTGTTGCGGTGACGGTTCGCGTGGCGGTTGGTGTCGGCGTACTGGACGAGCTGCAGCCGGCGAGTACCACACCGAGCGCAACGACAGCGGGTGCAAGAGCCCAACGTGCATTCGTGTTCATGCCTCTACCCAAGAGGACAGGCACAGGCCCGCACTCAGGGTTGTACCGGAGTGGAACTGTCGACCGATCACTCTCGGGCTTCGTGAGAGCCAAGAGTGGCCGTCGGGCCGCTAAGTGGTAGGCCTCGTTGCCGCTGTTCGGCAGGTCGACTCCGTGTGGCGCACGGGAGAGGTGCCCTGTCCAGAGAACGTGCGTTCCCGTTCTGGGGGTAACCCTTCTTCGATGCAACCTGCTGATGTACATGCATGGACATTGATTCGTTGGATGGGACGCCGCTGCGTTCACGAGTCGTCGAGGGAATGATGGTTGCCCTCCGCACTCGTCCGCTGCACGAGGTGAGCCCGGATGTTGTCGCATCCGCGATCGGAGAACCGGCGGTGGTGATCGACCAGACGTTCCCGAGCTGGGATGGTCTGCTTCTGGCGACGATCGACCGCTGGAACGACCAGCGCACCGCACCGCTCATGCCGGTCGCTGAACAGCACGGCACCGTACGGTTCCTGCGAGCGATCGTGATGGCGAACATCGCCGATCCGTCGCTCATGCGGTTCCTCACGGCGACGCTCAATATCGCTGCATCACCCGAGCATCCGTTGGCACCGATGCTGCACTCCCGGTGGCGGCGCTTCCATACGTTCGTGCAGCGGTCCCTCGAGCGGGACATCGTGCTCGGGCGTGAGCCCCGCACGATGGAGCCATCACGTGGATCCGAGCAGCTGCTGGCGACATACGAGGGTCTTCAGCTGCAGTCCATGGTGCGACCCGATATGGATCTCCTCGACGCGTTCGACCGAGCCGTGACCCGGCTGCGTGAAGGATGGTCACGCGAGTATGTGCCACCGGTCTGGGACCTTGGCCTCGTCGGCTGACCGCAGCATCCGAGAACGCGGCGCGTCCGAGAGCCGATCTGAATCGTGTCTGACCGCTCGTCATTGCGGTGCCACCGCACTGCCGACACCCCGTCCGTGATCGACGCCAGCGTCAGTGGTGCCGACCGAACACCGGTACAGCGGCACCCCGCCTAGTAGAGAACACACCTCCCATGCATCTGTTTTCTGTTTCGGTCGCCGCTGAACCATTCGGCGGCGATGATGCCGTCCGGCTGCGTGCCGCAGCCCGGCTTGAAGTCGACCGGGTCTACGGGTACGCAGCCGATCAGGGGCGGCCGCTCACCGCGGCGACCGCCGCTGCGCATGTGATCGCACGGGATCAGTCCGGGCTGGCCCTTGGAACCGGGTCGCTGAGTGCAGCAGGTGACGGGGTCTTCGAAGTCCGACGCTTGTTCGTCCGACCCGATTCGCGCGGCAACGGTATTGGCAACCTGCTGCTCCTCGAGCTTCTGGCGCAAGCTGAGGAGCTTCAGGCGCCGGCGGTTGTGGCGGAGATGGGGCTGCTGCAACCGCACGCAGTCGCGCTGTTCATCCGGAACGGCTTCACACGAATCCGACCATTCGGGTTGTACCACGACCACACCGCGTCGCTGTGCTTCTCACGAGCGCTCTAAACACCGAGTCGTAGGGCAAGAGAGGGACAGACCCGCGGCAAGAGAGGCGACGCGGCAGCAGTCGGATTGGCGTCGTCATGCCGGGGCGCGATCACCGTTCGGGGTAGGAGCATGATGTTGTTCTCTCGTAGACCGGTCACCCGCGTCGGGGAAGCAGTCGTGCAGGACTGACGGTCCGCGATCCGTATGCGTCCCGAATCGCACCCGCCGTCGAACGCCTCGGTATGTCTCGATTCGTACTGGCGGTACGCCCGGCTCACCGATGTAGAGCGAATCGTGCATGCGCGGCTCCTTCCGCTTGCCGCCCAGTGTTCACCCGCGAACAGGCGCCAGCAAGTCCTCCAGCTCAGCACCTCTTCATCGGTTAGACGGGTGAAGACAACTACTGCAAGGCGCACCGCAGACTCGGCGTGTCGGACGCTTCCTGGACACCGTCGTGAGCGCTGCGGGGCCCAGGTTCAGCTACCGCGATTCCGACGAGGGCAACGCTTTCTGGTGTTGCAGACCGATCCCGGGCAAGGTGTTCGTTGTACAGGTAGGACCGCACGACCGGTTGACGATCAGACCGCACGACCGGTCGACAATCAAAGGAGATGTCCGTGCAGTACCTCGTCAACGTCCTCGACGGCGGTGCCATCGGCGACGAGCAGACCTCCGGCCGCGCGACGGAGGCAGAGATGGCCGCGATCGACACGTTCAACAACCAGCTCCGCAGGGACGGCCACTGGGTGTTCGCGGCCGGACTAGCGGCCCCGGAGCGTGCGACGGTGGTCGACAACCGTGGGGATGCTGGTCTCGTGACGGACGGCCCCCACATGCAGACCCGCGAATTCGTTGCTGGGATCTGGAGGGACTGCTGCAGGTTCGGTTGACTCCTGACAGGTAGGGGCATTGGCTCCTGCTGGAAGGATGTGCGCCATGGTGAAGGCGTATCCGGAAGAGTTCCGCCGTGATGTGATCGCGGTCGCCCGGAAGGGCGAGACATCGGTGCGGCAGGTCGCGAAAGACTTCGGGGTGTCAGAGTCCTGTCTGGCCCGCTGGCTGCGCCTCGCGGACCGTGACGACGGCATCAATGTCGCAGCGTCGCCGTCGGCGAAAGCGGTCGAGCAAGCCGAGCTGCGGGAGGCGCAGAAACGGATCCGGCTGCTCGAGCAGGAGAACGAGATCCTCCGCCGGGCGGCCGCGTACTTCGCCCAGTCGCAACTCCCAAAATGATCTACCCGCTGGTCCTCGAACTCGCCGCAGACCGGATTCCCGTCGCGGTGGCCTGCCGGGTGCTGGGGTTCTCGAAGCAGGCGTTCTATCGGTGGCGCGCCGATCCGGTCTCTCAGCGGGACTGGGACGACGCGCATCTGACCAATGCCGCGGTCGACGCGCACCGGGACGACCCGACGTTCGGCTATCGGTTCATCGCCGACGACCTTCATGCAGCCGGCCATACGACGTCCGAGCGGCGGGTATGGCGGTTGTGCTCGCAGCAGCGGCTCTGGTCGCTGCATGCGAAGAAGCGCGGCCTGAACCGGAAGGCGGGACCACCAGTGCACGACGACCGGGTCCGACGGGCGTTCACGGCGCCGGATCTGGACCGGTTGTGGTTGACGGACATCACGGAGCACAACACCGCAGAGGGCAAGCTCTACCTCTGCGCGGTGAAGGACGCCTGTTCTCGCCGGATCGTGGGGTACTCGATCAGCGATCGGATGCGGTCCTCGCTCGCCGTCGCCGCTCTGCAGATGGCGGTGCAGCGCCGCAACCCAGCAGGAACCGTCGTTCACTCGGACCGCGGCAGCCAGTTCCGGTCGAAGAAGTTCGTCCGGGCGCTCGATGACGCCGGCCTGCTCGGATCGATGGGCCGCGTCGGTGCATGCGCGGACAACGCCGCGATGGAATCGTTCTTCGCTCTGCTGCAGAAGAACGTCCTCAATCGGCGACGTTGGGCCACACGCGAGGAGCTCCGGCTGGCGATCATCACCTGGATCGAGGGCACGTACCACCGGAGACGCCGTCAACGTGGTCTCGGGAAGTTGACCCCGATCGAGTACGAGACGATCATCAACCCACAGGTCGCACTCGCGGCCTAGACGAATGAGTCAACTCAACCTGCAGCAGTCCCGGATCTGGGACGCTTCCGACGCCGACGTGGCGCTCCGCCTAGCGGAGAAGGCATCGAAGGCTTGTAACCGGAGGCTCGAGATCCGTCCGGTCCTGTGAACCACGACCCTTGCACCGTGGCAGCCCGAGCATTGACCGCCGCGTAGCTCGACGAATGGCCGAGCGTGGTCGATGTGCTCGCGCGGCGGTTCGGGGCGCTTGAGTTCGCCGGAGGCGCTGTCGGCGATGCTCTCGCGGCGCCGTCGAACGGTGGCCGCGTGATGGCAGAACGGCGCTGTCGTTCGGCGCTCTCCGCCTGGTTGGCGGAGCCTGGTCGGGGTGGTCCGCTACGTGCTGCCACCGGTCGTGCGAGCAGCGCTGCCGTCCGAGACGGAGCTCGCCGCGATCTTCGGTATGAGACAGTTGGCCGATGACGCCGGACAGAGAAGACGAGCGGCTCGGTTCGCGTCCCGCTGGAGATCCGCGAGCTGGCGGCTCGCTCTATGAACCTGACGACTCGGTTCCAGCGCTCGTCGTGGAGACCTTAACTGCGCTTCGTCGTCGGGTTGGTGCTGAGCTCGAAACGGCGGCGAAGCCGGCGGAGTCGGAAGACTGGCCAGACCTCAATTGGTTCACTGCGCAGCGCTGACCCGCCGATCACAATTCCTGCATGCTGACAGCGGGGACAGCCACGCGAGCGATCCAGCAGCTTCGGTTACGGCAGCCGCATCGCGAAACTGGGGCCGCCGGGTGCTGGCTTCGGCAGGATTGTCGGGACTGGGCCACCACACATTCGGTTTGTGGTGGGCTGAGGCGATGGACCAGCGGTGCGGAGCAATGTTCTGGGACCGATCATGCTCAAGGCCTACCGAGCACGCTGGCCCCCACCGGCACGAAACCGACGGATGTATCACGCAGTGGGACGCGCCGCATGACGCCCCTGACGAGGAAGCCGCGCTGTTCCTCGACGATCTGATGTCGTTCGTGGGCACGGTCGGACCATCTCGCGTCGGATCCACCTAAGCGGCATGCTGCGGAGCGTCGGCGTCGGTCGTCACCTCTCCGTGCCGGGGATGCGATGATGACGCGTCGCCTGGGTACAAGGGAGATTGCGGTGAACGATTCGGTGGTGGCTTTGCTTGGGTTCGACACGACGACTCTCCGTTCCGTCGTGCAGCGCGCCTTGCAGTTCATGGACGAGCAGCACAGCTCCGTGCTTGAGATCACGGATGTCGCCGACGCTGTCGACCTGAGCCCGCGCCGGCTGCAAGAACTGTTCCAGATCGCGGTAGGCGAGTCGCCGATGCATGTGCTTCGTCGCATACGGCTCCTGCACACGCGTCGCCAATTGCTGAATCCCGATGAGCTGCGAAGCGTTGGGCAGATTGCTCGGGCCGCGCAACTGGTGCACCTCGGGAGATTCTCTGGCCAGTATGCTGCCGCGTTCGGCGAGACGCCGTCAGCCACGATTGCACGCGTCCGTACGAGAGCACCGCACGACGTTCGGGACCAGTTCCGCCATCGGTTCGACGTGCTCAGGATGGAAGAGCACAGGCTTTGCCCATAGCCGCTCGTCCAGTCACTTCGAGCTGACTGATCCGCAGCGATCACCGGTTATTCATTGCCGTCACGCGATCCGTTTCGAGTTGCCGGTGGTGCACAGCTTCGAGGTCAGTGTGTCTTCCGCCGCGCGATCTCGGCCGTGCCAGGGTCGTGCACGCGTTTTGGCGGGCCCAAAACGCGGGGAGAACGTACGTTCTCCCCGCGTTCTGGGCCTTCTCGAGCATCCGAGGTCGTGGTGCACTCATGGTGTTCGGATGTCCGCGTTCGGATGGTGTCGTGTCTGGCTGCATTCGGGTTGCAGCCAGACACCGCGTTCGTCGTCGGCCGCAGCTCCGGCGATCCTGTCCGGTCGCGTTGCCGGCGCCGGTCGCAGCGCGTGCCAGATCAGGTCGAACCCTGGCGGTTCTCTGCGCTTCGTGTCGTGCCTGCCGCGTGCGGCCGGTTGGGGGGTTGCAGGGCAGGAGACGGCGCAGTTCACTCGAAGCCGCAACGTGTTCCGGCAGACAGGGAGACCAGAACGATGCGTTCGATCGTGTACACCAGCACTCAGACCCGTCCAATCACGGATACCGAGCTTGCGCAGATCCTCGCCGTTGGCCGGGAGAAGAACACCGCGCTCGGCGTGACCGGGGTCCTCGCGCACAAGGGCGACAACTGCCTCGGGATCCTCGAGGGCGATGACGAGACCGTCGGCGCCCGGTTCGAGCAGGTCCGCCGCGACCCGCGGCACACCAACGTCCGTGTGCTCCTGGATGAGCAAATCGGGCAGCGGTCGTTCCCGGACTGGTCGATGGCGTTCCAGCCGCTCGATCCGCTGATGCAGCAGGTCCCGGGTTTCCGGGACCTCTTCGCGTCCGGTCAGGCGCTCGACCCGGCGGCGGGGCTGACACGAGCTCGTGGGTTGCTGGAGTGGTTCCGGAAGCACCCGCTCGCCCCGCTCACGAGTCAGACCGCGGACGAAGAGGAAGCCCCGCGCACGCGGGCGATCAACGGTGCGATCGCCGCCTTGCACGACGGCGGTGTGACCCGCTTCAACCTTGACGTCGCTGCCGCGCATGCAGGAATGACGCCAGAAGCGGTGCGGGAGTTCTTCCCGACGGATCGGGCACTGTTGGCGGCGACAGTGGAGCGATGGACGCATGCGATCTCGGCACCGTTGGCGCCGTTGATCGCTGAAAAGGGGACGGTGGCGTACCTGCACGCGCTGATGGCAGCGCACGCGGAAGAACCGGCGCTGATGGAGCTGTTGGCCTACAGTCTCGCGTCCTCCGCCGACTCGTCGTTGGACGGGGCGGACTACTACCGGTCGATGTACCGGCGGTTCCGGGAAGCGATCCATCAGGGACTCGTCGTCGACGTGCGGGATGGCCGGGAACCATCGACGATGGACCCGGTCCGTGGCGCGAAACAGCTCCTCGCGCTCTACGACGGGCTCCGCCTGCAGGCGCTCCTGACGGCGGACACGGATGTCGTGACGGAGTTCGACCGGGCGGCGACGCGGATGCGCCGTGGATGGTCCGAGCAGTACGAGCAGCCCACCTACTGGGACATTCCCGTCGTATAAGAGAGCGGTGCCCGGTGCTCCGCAACGGCAAGCACCGGGCACCGCCCGAACCGCGCCGCGTGAATCAGGACCGCAGCACGGCTCTTCCCCGGTCACCATCCGGAGCACCTCCCAGTCTGCCGCCCAGATACCCAGAGGTCTGTCCGCCTTTTCGCCGTCTTGTGCGGAATCGGCCGTGTCCGGCAGGGTGGGAGCGCGTGATCAGTTCGGGTCTGGTTACGCACGGGATGCCGGCTCTGCCGCAGAGCCGGCATCCACACCCTGCGATCGGCCGACGGCGACACCGATCCAGAACTTCGCCGGGCTTCCATCTGGTGCGGAACCGGGTTAGTCTGCCGCGGACTCGGTTTAGCACGCTCCTGGGTCACGGTTCACCGTCCGTTCGCGGTGAGGTCGCGGCGACGGTGCCAGGGCAGCGCAAGGGGGGTACTGGCACCGTCACCCGATCCACCCCGGCGACCAAATTGCGCTTGCCGCAAGCGGACTCGGGGCAGCGGGCTGCTGTCGCATTCCTGGACGGAACAGATAAGCGTCCTTGTAATGTCACACCCGCTACTCCGTGGTCCCTAGCTGCGGGAGCCCGGATCCCTGTTTCCCGGGCTGGTTTCGTCTTGACTCGGAAGCGTCGAACCCGACGGCGCCGTAGCGCGAGGGCGTCCGGGCCTGACCCGAACCCGCCGCGGACGTCCTCGCATCGCACTGCTGCTGGCGCTGCCTGGGTCCGCGCGAGTTCCGGGTGGGACACTCGACGGCAGGAAGGAGTGCCGGTCATGGCGTTAGCGAAGACGGACACGGTGCCGATGGGGGTGCTGCTACTGGAGTCAGTGAACCGGCTCCGCGTCGCGGAGACACTGCTGCAGACCCGCGCACGGACCCAGGTGGGGTTGAAAGCAAACGAGTTCAACGCCGTGCAATACGTCGCGTCCGCGGCAGCCGCCGGCGTCCCGGCTCGCCCGAGACAGGTAGCGGAGACGCTCGGGGTGACGGAAGCCGCCGTGTCGCAGCTCCTGGACCGACTCGTCGCCCGTGGACTGGTTTATCGGGAGCGGGATCCGGAGGATCGCCGCGGCCGGGTGTTGTACCTCACCGACGATGCCCGAACGGCGCTTCGGGACGCGTACGGGGAACTGCCGGACGCGGTGCAGGAACTCCTCGATGCGATCCCCGTCGAGGACGCGCGGCGGATCGCATCGCTCGCAGCGGCGGTTCAGAACGTCATCGACCGCACCGCGATGACCAGATAACGTCACTCCTTCAAAAACTTAAGAACCAGGGTGGGGTTTTTCTACGCTGCTCCTGAGCCGCCCAACCCGGCGTGCTCGGACCAGAAGGGACACCATGCACCAGCTCGACACTGCCCCAGCACCCGTCGCGCGGCATGTGTCCGCGCCGATGCCGGTCGTGCTGTCAGAGGTGGAGCAGGCCAGCCGTGAACGGGTGCTGCGTGAGGTGGCTCTGGGTGCTGCGGTTGTGGCAGTAGCCGCGTTGGGAGCGGCGCTGATCTTCTTCGCGGTGCTGTCGTGACCGCCCGTCTGCGCGGGTGTGTGCCGACGGAGCCGATCGATGTCGGTCGTCTGCTCGCCGCGGACCCGCCCCACACTCCGCACCCGGCGCGGGAGCCACGCTCGCTCGCGCAGGCGCGGGCGGACCGGCGGCAGTGGCACCGCCGCGGTATGCGGTCCCCGGACGAGATCGCCGCCCTCGTCCACGCACGCGTCTACGAACTCCCCACCACGATAACGTCAGTGGACGGCGCCGAGCAGACTGATCCTGCCTACGGCGACTTCTTCCAGGAGCCACTCCTGTGACCGGGAACGGTGCGGTGCGGCACCCGGTGCCGGACGAGTTGACGTCGGATCTTCGGCTGATCTTCTACCGGCTGATCCGTCTCGAGCAGGCGGTGCATGCTGCGAGTCAGCGGGATGCTTTCGCGGTGCGGAGCGTCTGGCTGGGCCGCTCGCCGAACTCAGCGTGATACGCAGCCGCGAACCTGCCCAGGTGCATCAATCCCACCCGCTGCGCGATATCGGCGACGCTGTCCACGGCGCCCTCGGTGAGCAGGCTCTGCGCCATCTGCAGCCGGATCCGCTTCAGGTACGCCAGCGGGGTGCTTTCATGCGTGCGTTGGAACGCGGACTGCAAACCACGAGTGCTCATGCCGGCGGCTGCCGCGATCTGCTGCACGGTGAGCTGTTCAGTGGCGTGTTCCAGCATGAACGCCTCCGCTCTGGCGAGCCGCGCTTTCGCCGGGGACGCGTTCTGCTCACCAGCAGGCCAGTGCGGGATGGCCGTCAACAGCCCCGCCGCGGCGATCACGGTCAGTTCCTCGTCACGTGCCGCCGCGACCTCGGACGGGCCTTCCAGGATCTCGGTGGCGACGGTGCGGATCATCAGCCACCACGCTGCGAGCGTGGCGCCCTCGGGCACGTGGTACGGCTTGAACGCCAATGGTTGCGGCGCCCATCCGCCGCGTTCCGCGGCGACTTTCTGCACCACGTCCCGGTCGATGCGAAGGGTGTCCTGTTGGAACGAGATCCATCGGAACGGTTCGGCGTCCCGATGGAACAGGATTGGCCGGCCGATCGGGGCGCGGTGCTCACCGATCGTGCCGCGGCCGGACTTGAACCAGGTGACCACCACATCATCGCCGGTGCGGACCGTGCCCGCCACGGTGCCGTTGCACGCGGTCGACTCCAACGACAGCCGCGTCGACGCCACCACCGTCTCCTCGAACCGGAACGGTGCCCCGTCCGGTTCCACACTGAGCTCGGACACGTCGTGAGTGCGGGCGAGCGCGGCACGCGCCTCGGCGACAACACCGGTCCGGACCGTGTCGCGGGTGCGGACCACCATGGCAGACTCCATCCGCTGATCGTCGCCGGAACCACGGCAAACCACAAACCAGTCCTCCCCGAATCCCCGCGACGACCCTCCCACCGACAGAACAGGCCAGAGCCGTTCCTCCCACCCCATGCCCCAGTAGCTTCGACCGCTGGCGCTGCACCCGCCCCGTCAGCCACGACGGGCTGCACAGCAGCACCGAACCCGCGGCCACAGCCACATGGAACGACAACGCCGCCGGCAAGACCGTCTGGACCCTGTTCCGCCCGCTTCCCCGTGGCGACCTCGGCAGGACGCGCTCTCCGGGCGAGGACCGATGACCGCTGAGGCGACGCCGGAACACCGGGTGCTCTTCGCCACGGCGTACCGTGATCATGCCGCCGGACTACGCGGGTTCGTAGCGACGATCATCATCGATCCGCACCTGGCCGAGGACGTCGTTCACGAAGCTTTTCTCGACCTCTGGCTCCACCCCGACCAGTGGGACCCCGCCCGCTCCGACCTGTTGTCGTGGCTGCGAACCATCGCCCGTCGCCGCGCGATCGACAGGATCCGGAGCCGTGAGGCCGCGCGACGCCGCGACTTCCGCATCGGTATCCGTGATCACGACAGCGTCGATCACGCAGACGACCGCGACGCGCTCTACATCCGGTCACGGCTCCGGGCAGCGCTTGCCGGGCTGACCGACAAGCAACGCGAAGCAGTGCTCCTGCGCTACCTGGGTGAACGCACCATTCCCGAAGTCGCACAGCTCCTGGGGATCAGCATCAGCACCGCTGGGACGCGCGTCCGCGACGGCGTCCTCGCGCTCCGCCACACACTCACCACACACACGCCGACACCGTGACCGACCTAGTCGCGCTGTCCTGCCAACGATCGATAGCCGCCCACGGAGCGAAAAAGCTCGGGACGCCCGCAGTCGTATGCGGCGAGCGTCCCGAGCGGTATCCGAGCCCCGAGGGTGGGGTTCGGCAGCAGCGGCTTACTTGATCTTGGCGGTGATGGTCGCGGTGCCGACGAGCAGGCCGCGCTTGACCGCGTCGGTGCCGAAGGTCTTGTTCAGCAGACCAGCGGCGTCCTCGGACACGTGGACCGTGGTGCCGGTCAGGATCGCGTTGTCGCCCTCGAGCTGCAGCGGCTTGAGGGTGCCACCCCAGAGCTCGAACAGGTACGCGTTCGCGACGGCGACCTTGCCGTTGACCAGCACGTCACCGTAGAGCTTGGACGACCCCGGGTTCACCACGAAGTTCTCCAGCGTCACCGTCGTGTCACCGGCCTTGAGCGTCAGCCCCGAGTCGTCGTGGTTGAGCAGCCCCTGCACGTACGGACGGTACGAGCCGTCCGGGTTCCAGTACGTCACCGAACCGGCCGTGATCGGGAACGACACCGACCCGTCCTCGAGCTTGGCGTTGCCCGACACCCCGGGGGTGAGCTTCAGCGCGGTCAGCGCGTCGGTGAAGCCCGAGTCGAGCTTCACCGCCGTCGTGCCACCGAGGACCTCGGGCACCGAGGCGACCGGGGCGGGGATCTTCGACGAGGACGAGGACACGGTGTGGATCGCGGGCGTCGAGGCGTTCGCGGCACCGACACCGAACGCGGCGCCACCGAGGACGAGCGCGCCGGTCGTGGCGAGGGTGATCGAGGTCTTCAGGCTCTTGCGCATGATGTTCTGTCCTTCTCTTGGTTGGTGTCCGGCGCGGTTTGCTGTGCGCACGCCAAACACACCCTGCAGGAGGGTGGAGAACCAGCTGGTTGCGGCTGGTCAGCGCCCCGGATATCCCCGGGGGAGTCGAACAGTATTCGGGACCGCTCCGGGGAAGGTTTGGTTCTTGTACCCTTCCCCCACATAGGGGGCAGCGAGTTCTGGTGTAGCGAAAGGATCACGCTCGAACGCGGTGACGCGTCGCGAGAGTCGATCGCTGGCCGGACGTTTTCGCGGAACCGTAGCGAGAAGGTGTAGCGGCGCACTTGACTCCCCCGTAGACACCCAAACGTGGCCGGGGGGCGCGACCGTAGGTCCGCCTGAGCCCCGAGCTCGCAAAAGACATCAGGATCAAGCCGCCTGAGGTACTGACCGGCTTGCTGCTCGCCTGCCGGTGTAACGAGGATCAGATGAGCTCGCTCTTCCTGCCGGCTTCGATGACGTAGGACACGAATGCCGAGCACGCGACGAGCATGTACTTTGCGAGACTTTGGTCAGCATCCGCCTGGTCGATAGCCGCGTGACGGATACCCTGCGCGTCAGACGTCCAACCGTACATCTTTGACCAGGCGCCCTCCAGCGCGGGGTGAAGCTCGATGCCCGCTGTCTTGAGTTTCCGCAACCCCGCACCGAGCGTGCCCTCGCCCGTAACCGTCGCCACAACGGATTCCACCGCCGAGATTGCTTCCTTGATGCTGTTCGGGTAGTCCGGTATCTGCCGATCGGCAAGCAATTCTGTCGCACGAAGCAGGTGGTTCCGAGCACCGTTGAGCTGGACCGTGAGATCCAGCGCGTCCGTTACCGCGGCGATTGACATGTCGTCGCTGAGTGGAACGAGTTCTCGCTCGATCAGTCGGTACCCGACGAGGTACCGTTCGAGGGTGGCATTCAGAAGGCCATCGAAAGTGTCCGGAACCTGGTATGTGAACTGGTTCGAGAATCGGTGCAGGTATTTGCCGTAGGCCTCGATGCAGTCCAAGGCTTCGAACCACTCACCGTCCATAATGGCCGACTTGACCAGCCCCCAGACCTTCTCGGCGCGCGGCTGCTCATCACGGGCGTTCTTGAAGTACCAAGCCCAGATTGCGGCAGTGATCGCTGTATCGACGTCATAGGCCATCGCATCTTGCGTGAGTCCGCGAATCACATAGACGGTGTTCCAGAGTTCAGTCCTGGTCTCCGTGTCGAGCGCGCCTGTCTGTGTTACGGACCGGGGTGACGTGAACCCCATGCGTTCGGCGAAGGACATGGGTGAACCGTAGCGTCCGCCACTGACCGTCGAGCTTCCACGGGCCAGCGGATGTCGTCTCGATGGGCGGTCCTCCGGCGTACGAGCCGTCGCGGTCGCACGCAGCTCTACCCATCTGTCTCACATAGGTGGTCCGCAGACAGTCGCGATGGCGGGGCGCTATCCGGGCGCCCACCCGGGGGCGGGTGCTTCGCCTCCGCGTTGCTCTCGGGAGTGGGCGTCCCCAAGCATCGCCGTGGTGCTATTTGGTGCACCACCACCTGGCCGGGAACGGCTTTGACTGGCCCGACTCGTCGACAACTTCCCCATGAACTCGGCGATCCGGGGTCTGCTCGTGCAGATACGAACACCGAGCAATGGGTTCAAATCCCACCGGTACCGCCACGATCAAGAGCCTCGGCTCCCTCGCAGGGAGCTGAGGCTCTTGTCGTTCATCGGGTGATGGACAGCTCGAGCACCGCAAGACGTACACGCCCGGCACAGTGCCGCTGGGCCCCTATGCGGGACTGTGCGGAGCCCCAGGAGGCGCCCACGGGTGCACCATGGACCGATGAGCGACGACGCTTCCGTCCGACTCCTCGGCGAACCGTGGGGCGACACCTCCCGCCGCGGCCGCCCGTACGCGAAGGACCCGTCGGTCATCCGCTTCGGCGGCCGCTACCTCCTCTACTGCTCGTTGCCGTCGGCCAGCGACGCCGAGCCGGAGGGCTGGTCGATCGGCATCGCCGAGAGCGGCGACCTGGTGTCGTGGCGGACGGTGGCCGTGCTGCCGCCCTTCGGCGACTACGACCGCAGCGGCGCGGCGGCACCCGGTGCGGTGGTCGTGGACGGCCGGGTGCACCTGTTCTTCCAGACCTACGGCCGCGGCCGGGAGGACTCGATCTGCCACGCGGTCAGCGACGACGGCCTGACGTTCACCCCGAACCCGGAGAACCCGGTGTTCCGGCCGTCGGGCGACTGGACGTGCGGCCGGGCGATCGACGCGGACCTCGTCGTGGCAGGGGACTGGTTGCTCCTGGCGTGGGTGACCCGCGACCCGACGATGACGACGCAGCTGCTCGGGACCTCGCGGGCGCGCATCGGGAGTGCGTACGGGCCGGGGGACTGGGAGCAGCTGTCCGTCGACGGGCCGGCGCTCGCACCCGAGCTCCCGTGGGAGCAGGACTGCATCGAGGCCCCGGCGCTGCGTTGGGACGGCCAGCGGTTCACGATGTTCTACGCGGGCGCGTACAACAACGCGCCGCAGCAGATCGGCTGGGCGACGAGCCCGGACGGCCGGACGTGGACGCGCGGGTCGGACGAGCCCCTCGTCCCCGCAGGGCCCGAGGGGAGCTGGAACCACTCGGAGTCGGGCCACCCGGGGTACCTGCGTGACGAGGACGGCCGCGAGTACCTGTTCTTCCAGGGCAACCCGGACGACGGCCACACGTGGATGATCGCCGCGACGGAGCTCGCCTTCGAGGACGGTCGGCCGACCGTGCAGTGGGACAGGGGGAGGCCCGTACGGTGACGGGCATGACCGCCTCCGTGGTGCACATCGCCTCCGTCCCGACCGACGCCTCGCAGCACCCGGCTTCGAGTCCGTACGACCGCCGACTGAGCGGCCCGCTCGGCATCGGTCGCTTCGGGCTGTACGAGGTCGACCTCCCCTGCCGGCGCGGCCACGGTGCCGCACCACCACCGCGAGGACGGCGACGAGGACGCGTACGTCGTGGTCCGCGGCTCCGGCCGTCTCGTGGTCGACGGCGTGGAGACCGAGCTCTCCGCCGGCGACGCGGCGGGCGTCCCGCCCGAGCACGAGCGCTGGTTCCGCGCCGGCCCCGACGGGTGCACGCTCATCGTCGTGTGCGCCTGACCAGGATCGCGGCGCGGCATCGGTCACCCCGGTCCGACGAGCCCGCTCTCGTGTGCGAGCACCACGACGTGCACCCGGTCGCGGAGCTGCAGCTTCGCGAGGATGCGTCCGACGTGGGTCTTCACGGTCTGCTCGGCGATGAACAGCTCGGCGGCGATCTCACCGTTCGACCGACCACGGGCGATGAGCAGGAACACGTCGCGCTCCCGCTCGGTGAGCACGTCGAGGACCTCGGTGCGCGGTGCGGCCGGTGCGGGGGCGGCGACGAAGGCCTCGACGAGGTGCCGGGTCACCCGCGGCGCGAGCAGCGCTTCGCCACCCGCGACGGTCCGCACCGCGGCGACGAGTTCCTCGGCCGACGCGTCCTTGAGGAGGAACCCGCTCGCTCCGGCGCGGAGGGCGTCGAAGACGTAGTCGTCGACGTCGAACGTGGTCAGCATGACGATCCGGACGGGGCGGTCCGAGGGGGCTGCGGTGATCCGCCGGGTCGCCTCGATGCCGTCGAGGTTCGGCATCCGCACGTCCATCAGCACCACGTCGGGCTGCTCCCGCAGCACGAGTGCGACCGCCTCGGCGCCGTCCGACGCCTCGCCAACCACCTCGAGGTCGTCCTGGGCCTGGAGGATCGCCCGCAGTCCCATGCGGAACATCTGTTGGTCGTCGACCACCGCCACCCGCGTCACGGCTGCTCCTCGTCGGCTCGCGTCGACGAAGCCGGCGCCGGCGTCGTCGGCAGGGTCACCGCGACGCGGAAGCCGCCGTCCGGCCGCGGGCCGTGCTCGACGGTCCCGCCGAGCGCGGCGACCCGCTCCCGCATGCCGGCGAGCCCGAAGCCGCCGTCGTCGGGCGGCGGTGCGGCGACGGTGCCTGCCGGTGGCGCGGAGTTAGTGACCTCGACGCGCAGGGCCGCACCGTGCCTCCCGACCGTCACGACGGTGGACGCGCCGGGCGCGTGCCGGGCCACGTTGCCGAGCGCCTCCTGCACGACCCGGTAGGCGGTGAGCTGCGCGAGCCGGTCCGCGTCGCCGTCGACGGCGTCGAGGTGCAGTGTGACCGGGATGCCGGCGACCCGGGTGCGTTCGACCAGGTCGGGGAGGTCGGCGAGCTGCGGTTGCGGTGCGCGCTCGGCGTCGGCCCCTCCGCGGAGGGTGCCGAGGAGCTGGCGCATCTCGCGCAGGGCGGTGCGGGAGGTGCCGGCGATCGCGGCGAACTCGGCACGGGCCTCCGGCGGGAGGTCCTGGACGCGGTACGGGGCGGACTCGGCCTGCATGTGGACGACGGACATGCTGTGGGCGACGACGTCGTGGAGCTCACGGGCGATGCGGGCCCGCTCCTCGACGGTGCGCCGACGCTCCTGCTCGAGTTCGACGTCCCGCCGTGCCTCGGCGAGCTCGACGCGGACGGCCCGCCGCTGTCCGATCGCGACGGCGGCGCCGGCGAGCAGCAGGGTCGACCCGGCGGACACCACGAAGGTGGAGGCCCAGACGTCCGCGGGCTCCCAGCGTGACGGTGCCACCGCGACGAGGGCGAGCGTGAGGACCGTCGCGGCGGTCCACACCGCCGCGGTGAGCCGCCAGTCGGTGCGGACGCCGAGGACGACCACGAGTGCGCCGACGCCGATGATCGCGGTGACGGGCAGTGGCCACGGGGCGACGTCGCCGCCGATCGTCATCACCCCGAGGGCCGCGACCGCGACGAGGTGTGCGACGGAGGCCGTGCGGGGGAGCACGGGGGCGAGGCCGAGGGACACCGACAGCACGGCGGTGACGAGGAGGGCGAGCGGTACCGGGACGCCGTACACGACGGCGGTGACGGGTGCGGCGACGGCGAAGAGCGTCGCGGCGATCACGACGAGGACGAGACGGGCGACGACCACCGGCCACGTGGCCCACTCGCGGCGGGTCGACCACGGCCAGCGGCGGCGCGCTCGGCGTACATCGCGCGCGGCCGGGGCGCCTGCCGAGCTCGGTTCGTGGTCGTCGCTGGTCACGGGCGGGCAGTCTCTCCGGTCGGAGCGGGGGTGCGCGTGCGCGGCGTCCGCTCGAGGGTGGCGCGTCGTCGGGCCGCAGCGGCCTCGCGCCTGCGGCCGATGCTACCGATCACCCGGTCCACCACGACACCGAGCACCACCGCGACGACCATCGACACGAGCGCCGCGACGACGGGCTCGTGCAGGACCGACGACGTCGCCAGGGCGATGCCCACCGAGGTCGCCGCCCAGGCGCTGCCCGCGACCGCGCTGATGCCGAGGAAGCGGCGGTAGGGGAGTTTCGTCGCGCCTGCCGTGGTGTTCACCGCGACGCGGCCGACCGGGATGTAGCGGCCGACGAGGATGAGGCTCGCGGGACGCCGCGCCATCTGCCGCTCGGCGAACGCGAACGCCGCGGCGATCCTCGGACGTCGGGAGGACGCGAGTCGCGTCAGTCCGATCCGGCGACCGATCCAGTACGCGACCGAGTCGCCCGCGACCGCTCCGGCCGCCGCGGCGACCAGGACGCCGACGAGCACCGGCTGACCGGACGTGGCGGCGACCGCGGCGACGGCGACGAGGGCCGTCTCGCTCGGCACAGGCGGGAAGAAGCCGTCGAGCAGGCACAGCGCGAACAGCACGACGTACACGAGCGGACTCGCCGCCAGGTCGACGACGAACGGGGTGATCTGGTCGAGCACGGGGTGCCTCCCTCCGTCGGCGGCGCTCGCCGACGAGGACGACGCTACGGACGCGGCGGCGCGCTGCCATCCGCCCGCGGGGTCGACCGCCCCCTACCCCGGTATGAGATCCGGGAGTGGTCACCTGCTGCCGGACCGGGCGCGCCGCCGCCGCGTCAGAGCCGCTCGGCGACCGCCGCCACGACCTCCGCCGGCACTTCACGCTGCACGAAGTGCCCGACGCCCGCGAGCTCGACCAGTCGGAAGTCGCCGTCGAACGACGACCGGGCATCCCGCGCCGCCGCGACCGTCTCGCACGCGTCCGCGTCACCGACGAGGAACGTCGTCGGCACGTGGATCGACGGCCACGCGTCGAGCGTCGCCTGCAGGTCGGCGTACCGCGGGTTGCCCGGTGCCTCCCCGGCGCCGTGCCGGTAGTAGTGCACGACGGTGTCCGTGAACTCGTCGGACGCGAAGGACGCCAGCAGCGCCTGCCGGTCGTCGGGGTCGATCACGTCCGGGGACGACCAGTGGTCCCACGACCAGACGAGCAGCTCCGAGGGTGTCTTCCGGAACGCGGCCTCGCCGACCTCGGTGCAGAGCCACCACCGGTACCAGGCGACGGCGGCGTCGTCGAGCGTCTGCTGGGTGGACAGCCCCGAGCGCGGCCCGTACGCGGTGGCGATCCCCACGAGCCCCCGGAGGCGCTCGGGCGCGACGGCGGCGACCGCGTGGGCGGCTCGGGAGCCCCAGTCGTGGCCGACGAGCACGGCGTCGTGCAGGTCGAGCGCGTCGAACAGGTCGAGCAGGTCCGTCGCGAGGGCTGCGACCTGGCCGGAACGTTCCTCCGGGTGCACGCTGCTGCCGCCGACGCCGCGCAACGACGGCCGGACCACCCGGAGGCCGGCGGGCAGTGCAGCCACGACGGCGTCCCACGTCGACGGGCCGTCGGGGAACCCGTGCACGAGGACGACGGGCGTGCCGTCGGGGTCGCCGTCCTCCCGGTACTCGATGACTCCTCGGGGTGTCGTGACCTGCGGCATGGGCGGCTCCTCGTGTGCGGACGGGTGACGGGCGGTTGCCTGCATGCTGCCAGGTCGCGACCGGACCGGCCCGCCCGCACGGTAGCGTCGATCCCGGCCCGCCGGCCGCTTCCCGACCCCGACCCGGATCGAGCAACGATGCACGACGTCCACCGTCCCGCCGACGACCGCTACGAGCAGCTCCCGTACGAGCGCGTGGGGAGGAGCGGTCTCCTCCTGCCGCGCATCTCCCTCGGGCTCTGGAACAACTTCGGCACCGACCGACCCCTGGCGACGCAGCGCGACATCCTGCTGCACGCGTTCGACCGCGGGATCGCCCACTTCGACCTCGCGAACAACTACGGTCCGCCGCCCGGCGCCGCCGAGGAGCAGTTCGGCCGGGTCCTCGCCGACGACCTCCGGCCGTACCGCGACGAGCTCGTCGTGTCGACCAAGGCCGGGTACGACATGTGGCCGGGCCCGTACGGCAACTGGGGCTCGCGCAAGTACATGCTCGCCTCGCTCGACCAGTCCCTCGGGCGGCTCGGCCTCGAGTACGTCGACGTCTTCTACTCGCACCGCCCGGACCCGTCGACCCCGATCGAGGAGACCGTCAGCGCGCTCGTCACCGCGGTCCGTTCCGGCAAGGCCCTCTACGCCGGCATCTCGAACTACGACCCCGCCCAGACCCGTGCCGCGTCGGAGGCGCTCGCCGCGGAGGGCATCCACCTGCTCATCCACCAGCCGCGCTACAGCATGTTCGACCGGACGCCCGAGGGCGGGCTCTTCGACGAGCTCACCCGGATCGGCACGGGGGCGATCGTGTTCTCGCCGCTCGCCGGCGGGCTCCTGACGGACCGCTACCTCGACGGGTCGGTGCCGGTCGGGTCGCGTGCCGCCGAGGGACGCTGGTTCGGCGCCGACCGCATCGACGACGACTACCTGCGGACGGCGCGGGCGCTGGACGACATCGCGTCGGCACGCGGGCAGTCGCTCGCGCAGCTCGCGATCACGTGGGTGCTCCGGCAGCCGGCCGTCACGTCCGCGCTGGTCGGCGCATCGAGCGTCCGGCAGCTGGACGACACGCTCGCGGCGCTCGACGGTGCGCCGCTCACCGACGAGGAGCTGACGGCCATCGACCTGCTGGTGCCGCGCGGCTGACGCCAGCCAGGGACGGACTGGAGGCGCGGTGCCAGCTGGCACCGCGCCTCCAGTCCGTCATGCGGTCACGCCGTCAGGCGTGCGCACTCACGCCGAGGCGGTCGCCTCGTCGCGGTGCGGGAGCTTCCAGCCCGGACGCACGAAGTGGCACGTGTACCCGTGCGGGTGCTTCTCGAGGTAGTCCTGGTGCTCCTCCTCGGCCTCCCAGAAGTCACCGGCGGGCTCGACCTCGGTCACGACCTTGCCGGGCCAGATCCCGGACGCGTCGACGTCCGCGATGGTGTCGAGCGCGACCTGGCGCTGCTCGTCGTTCGTGAAGAACACCGCGGACCGGTAGCTGCGGCCGACGTCGTTGCCCTGCCGGTCCTTCGTCGACGGGTCGTGGATCTGGAAGAAGAACTCGAGCAGGTCGCGGTACGAGATCTGCGACGGGTCGAACACGATCTCGACGGCCTCGGCGTGGTCGCCGTGGTTGCGGTAGGTGGCGTTCGGGGTGTCGCCGCCGGAGTAGCCGACGCGCGTGCTGATGACGCCCGGGCGGCGACGGAGGAGCTGCTGCGCTCCCCAGAAGCACCCGCCGGCGAGGATGGCGGTCTCGGTGGTGGTCATGCTGGCCTCCTGGGCTTCGTCGTTGCCGCTGGCTGCGGCATCACCGGGTGCAACCGGCGGCGGCCGCCGACTGTTCCCGGCGTGTCACCTGGTCGGTTCACGCCGTCGTGTCCTCCAGCGCGTCGAGCGCCGCGACGTGCTCCGCCGACAGCACGAAGTCCACGTCCGCGTTCTCCGCGATCCGCGACGGCGTCGTCGACTTCGGCAGCGGCAGCACGTCCTTCTCGAGCAGGTACCGGATCGCGACCTGCGCGACGGACTTGTCGTACTCCGCCGCGATGTCGCGGATCTGCGCGTTGTCGAGGAGGCCGCCGGTGGCGAGCGGCGAGTAGCCCTCGGTGAGGATGTCGTGCGCACGGTCGAACGCGGTGGTCTCGTCCTGCGTGTTCCCGATGAACCACCGGATCTGGTTCGCGTGCGGGACCACGTCGGTCCGGCCGAGCAGGTCCTCGAGGTCGGCGACCGCGAAGTTCGAGACGCCGATGCTCTTCGTGCGGCCGGCGTCGTAGAGCTCCTCGAACACCTTCCACACGTCGACGTTGCCGTCTCGGTGGTCGGACCCCATGTCGCTCCAGGGCCACGGTGCGTGGATCAGGTAGAGGTCGACGTGGCCGAGGTCGAGGTTCCGGGTCGACTCCTCGAAGGCGTCACGGGCGCCGGACGCGGTCTTCACCTCGGCGGGGAGCTTCGTCGTGATGAAGAACTCGTCGCGCGGGACACCGCTGTCGCGGACGGCCTCACCGACGCTGGCCTCGTTGCCGTAGGCGAGCGCGGTGTCGATGTGGCGGTAGCCGGCCTCGATGGCGGTCTTCGTGGCGTCGTAGGCATCGCTGCCGGACGGGATCTGCCACGTGCCGAAGCCGATCTTCGGGATGTGCAGACCGTTGGACAGGGTGAACGTGTCGGTCAGTGCGGGCATGCGGCGCACACTACGCCGCGCGACGCGGTCGGCTCCCGGCTCCTGGTTCCGCGTCGGTACCATCGGCGCATGTCACCGCGACCGCCGTTCCGAGCCGACGTCGTCGGCAGTTTCCTCCGCCCCGCCGCAGTGCAGGGGGCTCGCGCCGCCCACGCCGCCGGGACCGTCGACGACGACGCCCTCCGCGCCGTCGAGGACGAGTCCGTGCGGGCGCTCGCCGACGCGCAGCAGGCCGCCGGGCTCCAGGTCGTCACCGACGGCGAGGCTCGGCGCAGCTGGTGGCACCTCGACTTCTGGGGCGGACTGGACGGCGTCGAGGTCGTCGAGCTCGACCACGGCATCGCGTTCCAGGGGGTCTCCACGACGCCGAAGGGGCTCCGCGTGACCGGCCCGGTGTCGTTCCCGGCGGACCACCCCTTCCTGGCGCACGCCCGGTTCGTGGTGCAGGAAGCCGCCCGCCGCGGCGTCACGGCGAAGTTCACCATCCCGTCGCCGACGGTGTTCGACTTCCGGCTCGACGCCGACCAGCTCCGGACCGACCACTACGCCGACCGCGCGGCCGTCACCGAGGACCTCGTCACGGCGTACCGCGACGCGATCGCCGCGTTCCACGCCGTCGGGGTGCGCTACCTGCAGCTCGACGACACCGCGTGGGCGTACCTCTGCTCGGACGTCGAGCTCGAGAAGGCCCGTGAGCGCGGCATCGACACCGACGGCATCGCCGCCCGGTTCTCGTCGATCGTCCGGCGCGTGCTCGACGGTCGGCCGTCGGACCTCGTGGTGACGACGCACGTGTGCCGCGGCAACTTCCGGTCGACCTGGATCTCGTCGGGTGGGTACGAGCCCGTGGCCGAGGAGCTGCTCGGCAACACCGGCTACGACGGGTTCTTCCTCGAGTACGACAGCGACCGCGCAGGCGGCTTCGAGCCCTTGCGGTTCCTGCCGCACGGCGACCAGGTGGTCGTGCTGGGACTCATCACGTCGAAGACCGGCGAGCTCGAGGACCCGGCGGTCGTCGAGCAGCGCATCCGGGACGCCGCGCAGTACGCGCCGCTCGAGCAGCTCGCGCTGAGCCCGCAGTGCGGCTTCGCCTCGACGGAGGAGGGCAACGTCCTCTCCGAGGACGAGCAGTGGGCGAAGGTCCGCAGCGTGGTCGCGATCGCGGACCGCGTCTGGGGCTGACGCACCCACTGGACGGACGGGAGGCACGGTGCGGGCCCGCACCGTGCCTCCCGTCCGTCATCGGGTCCGTCTCGGCGCTACGCGACCGCGATCTCGTTCGGGACGCCGGGGAGCTCGTCGCTGGAGGCGACGACCTCGCCGCTGGTGAGGTCCACGGCGTGGACGGTCTTCGTCGCCGGATCGGTGACGAAGGCCGTGTCGCCGGCCACCTTGAGGGCGGGGTGCGGGTCCTGCCACTCGACGGGGCCCTCCCACGCGTCGATGACCGGGAACGTGGCGAGGTGCTCGCCCGTCGTGACGTCGACGGTGTGCAGGGATCCGTCGGAGCCGAGCACGATCGCCTCGTCGTCCGGCCCGCGCGCGAGGTCACGGAAGGTGAAGCCGACGCCCTCGGGCAGGTCCGCAGTTTCGTACGATCCCTGCTCGGTGTCGATCAGTGCGAGCTGGTCGAGGAGGTAGCCCTCGCTGTCCGGGTCGTCGTTGTAGTCACCGACCGCCACGGGGCTCGTGTCCGTGGTGAACAGGTTGCCGGTGCGGCCGTACGCGGTCGGCGCGTCGATCTTGGTGAAGGTGCCGTCGCGGTAGACGAGCGCGCCGTCGGTGCAGCCGAACACCGCGACCTCGTCCGCGACGGTGCCCTCGCCGTGGACGTCCGGGCAGACCTCGGAGCGCGCGACCTCGGAGCCGTCCTCGTCGAGCGCGCGCACGCCGGACCGCGACTCCTCGGTGCCGATGGTCGTGAGGAGCGTGCCGTCCTCGAGCTCGATCGCGACGCCGTGGTGCGCCGCCTCGGACCGCGTCGTGTCGACCTCGGGCAGGCTGCCGCCGTCCACGGTGTCGGTCAGGTCGTCGTGGTCGAACGCGGTGACGTCCCCGGTGCCGTCGGCGAAGAGCGTCGTCCGGTCACCGTGGACGACCGCGTGGCCGCCGGCGTCGGCGGGGAAGACGGCGTCGGTGAGCGCCGGGTCCGAGGCGGTGTCGAGGACGCGGAAGCCCGCGGGGACGGTGACGAGCACGTGACGGCCGTCGCCCGCGGGGTTCACCCGCGTGAAGCCGTCGATCGCGTCGTCCGACACCACGTGGAGGTCCTCGTCGAGGACGAGCACCCCGCCGTCGTAGGTCACGGTGAGGCGGGTCTCGTCCGCAGCGCGTGTCCGCTCCGCGCGGTCCTCCGCGTCCGAGGGGTCGGTGGAGCACCCGGTCAGGGCGAGGGTGGCAGCCCCGAGGAGCAGGGCGGGGGCGACGGCGGTGCGTCGCTTCGAGGATGTCGTCATGACGGTCACTGTATTGATTCTCATTCTCATCTGGAAGCCGACAGGCCGTCGGCGATCGCCTCGGCGTTCGAACGGGTCATGCCGAGGTAGGTGCTCGCGGGACCGGTGGCGGTCAGCGACTCGGTGGCGAGCGGGGTGATGGTGACCTCGACGCCGACCTCGTCGGCGAGGACCTCGGCGAGTCGGGCCGGCTGGGAGAGGTCGGCGAAGATCGTCGGCACCCCGGCGTCCTCGATCGCCGACGCCAGGTCGCGGAGGTCCGCGGCGCTCGGGGAGGCGAGGGTCGTCCCGCTCGGGATCACGGCACCGACGACCCGGAAGCCGTAGCGGTCGGCGAGGTAGCCGAACACGTGGTGGTTCGTCACGAGGGCGCGACGGTCGGCGGGGACGGTCGCGAACGCCGCGGCCACCTCGTCGTCGAGTGCGTCGAGCTGCGCGCGGTAGCCGTCGGCCCCCGGCGCGTCGATGCCGACCTCGCCGAGGGCGTCGTCGAGTGCCGTGACCACCTCGGCCATCCGCTGCGGGTCGGTCCAGAAGTGCGGGTCCGGTCCGGAGTCGTCCTCGGAGCGCCAGTCGAGCACGTCGACCGCGTCGCCGGCCGTGAACACCGGGACGCCGTCGGCCGCTGCCGCCTCGACGTGCCGAGCGACGCCCTCCTCGAGGCCGAGGCCGTTCTCGACGACGAGGTCGGCGGAACGGAGGCGTGCGGCCTCCTGGGCGGAGACCTCGAAGGAGTGCGGGTCCGCACCCGCCGGCATGAGGACCTCGACGTCCGCGGCGTCCCCCACGACCTCGCTGACGACGTCGCCGAGGATGTTCGTCGTCACGGCCACGAGGGGGCGGTCGCGCTCGGTCGTGCTGCACCCGGCGGTGGTCGCGACGAGTCCGGCGACGAGGAGCACGACGGTGGCACGTACGGCGGCCGTGCGCGCGGCCGCGGTCGCTCGGGCTGCGGGGGTCACCGGCCGACCTCGGCGAAGGCGGCGACGGGGTGACCGAGCTCGATCGTGCGGGCCACCCGGGCGTCGTCCGCGAAGTCGATCTCGTGCACCGACCCGGTGGTCGGGTCGGCGACGTAGGCCCGCTGTGCGTCGACCTGGAGGAGGGCCGGGCCGTCCGCCGTGACCAGAGGGTCGGTCGTGGCGGTGCGGCCACTCGTGGACGTCGGGTCCGCCGTCGCGACGACGACCACCCGTCCCGTGTCGTCGACCGCGACGACGTGCCCGTCGGCGTCGTCGACCGCCGTGACCGCACGGAGCGGTCGTTCCGAGGCGACGTGCCGCCACGAGTGCTCCCGTGCGTCGAGCAGCCAGGCCCCGCCGTTCCCCGCGACACCGGCGACGGTGGGCCGTCCGGCCCGCGCTGCGAACGACGTCGGACGGTCCGTCGTCCCGTCGGGCAGCGGGACCGTCGTCGCACCGGCCTCGTCCGCGACGACCGCACCGTCGGAGCACCCGACCACGGCGCCCGCCCGGGTCACGATGCCGCCGGCGGGCTCCGAGCAGGACACCGCATCGCCCACGGCACGGCCACTCCGGTCGAGGACGGTCACCGTGTCGTCGGCCCCGACGACGAAGCGGTCGCCGAACGGCAGCAGGACCGACGCCTCGACGCGCAGGACCTCCTCGACCTCGCCCTGCCCGAGCGCCTCGCGGTCCAGTGCGACGGCCTCGCCGTGGTCTGGCCAGGTCAGCGTCGTCGCCGTCTCCGAGGAGTGCACGTCGACCGCTCCGCCGCGATCGACGTGCCCGACGACCCGCGGCTCGGCGGCGTAGTAGTGCGTGTGGTCGCCGTGGTCGACCGTCCAGGCGCCTCCGTCCGTGATCGTCGTCCGGTCGTCGTCGGACGTGACGAGGAACCGTCCGTCCGTGGCGGCGTGCGTCGGGGCATCGACGGTGTCGAGCGCGGAGGACTCGCCGGTGAGCAGGTCGCGGATCGTGGTCCGGCCGTCGGGGTCCACCGCGAGGAGGCGCAGCTGGGGCTCACGGGCCTCCCGAGCGCCCTCGACGTACCCGTGCGGGCGGTCGGTCGTCGCGGAGGCTCCCGGTGTGGCCGGGTCGGTCGAGCAGGCGGCGAGCAGGAGCGTGAGCCCGAGCGCGGCGCCGACGGCGGGGGTGGATCGGTGGTTCATGGGGCCTCTCGAGGTGCTGTGGACCCGGGGGTCCGGGCGGTCCGGGCGGTCCGGGTGGGCTTGGGGTGCGCCGGAGCGCGGCCGTGCAGCAGGGCGGCGGCACCACGGGAGACCGCCACGCCGAGGACCGCGACGACGGCGATGCTCGCGCCGGCGGCCGTGCCGAGGTGCCACGAGACGAGCAGGCCGGCGACGACGGCGGCGGCACCGATGCCGGCGCCGAGGAGCATCGTCGAGCGGACCGAACGGGTCCACGCGCGCGCGGCGGCGGCCGGGGCGAGGAGGAGCCCGACCACGAGGAGTGTCCCGACCGCCCGGTACGACGCGACGACGGCGAGGGTGACCAGGGCGACGAGGACCACCTCCGCCAGGCGCGGTCGCAGCCCGAGCGTCGCGGCCTTCCGGACGTCGAACGCCGTCGCTGCGAACGGTCGGTGGAAGCAGATCGCCGTGCCGAGCGCCACGGCGGCGGCCACGGCGAGGCCGACGAGGTCCGCCGCGGTCACGGCGAGCACGTCCCCGAACAGGATCGCGGTCACGTCCGTCGCGAACGAGCGCGACGCGGACACGACGATGACGCCGAGGGCGAGCATGCCGACGAACAGCAGGCCGATCGACGCGTCGTAGGACAGGCGGGCGCGCCGGCGCAGTGCTCCGACGCCGAGGACCATGACGCCCGCGCTCGCCGCGGCACCGAGGGCGGCTGGGACGCCGGTCAGGGTCGCGACGGCCACCCCGGGGAGCATGCCGTGCGCGAGTGCCTCGCCGAGGAAGGCCATGCCGCGCACGAGCACCCAGGTGCCGACGACCGCGCACAGCACCGCGGCCAGCGTGCCACCGACGAGGGCGCGCAGCATGAAGTCGACGGAGAAGGGGTCGGTCAGCCAGGTCACGTTCGGAGACGCTACATGAAAACGACTATCAATACTGATAGCGTGCTCAGGTGTCCCGAGCCGCCGCCATCGAACTGACCGACGTCGCCCTGCACCGAGGTGACCGCTGTGTCGTCGCCGGACTGCACGCGACCTTCCGGGCCGGTGCCGTCACGGCGCTCACCGGACCCAACGGGTCGGGCAAGTCCACCGTGCTCGACGCGATCGCCGGACTGGTGCCGTGGTCCGCCGGGCGGGTGGCGGGCCTCCCGGCCGACGTCGCGTACGTGCCGCAGTCCGTCCCGCCCGGCGCGCTCCCGCTGACCGTGCGCGACGCCGTGTCGATGGGGCGGTGGCGGGCCCGGCCCTGGTGGCGCCCGGCCACGCGGCGTGACCGCTCGGTCGTCGAGGCCCAGCTCGAGCGCCTGGCCGTGGCCGACCTCGCGCACCGTTCGTTCGACGAGCTCTCCGGCGGGCAGCGGCAGCGTGTGCTCGTCGCGCTCGGGTTCGCCCAGGAGGCGTCGGTGCTGCTGGTCGACGAGCCCACCGCGGGCGTCGACGCGGCTTCTGCAGCGCTCGTCGTCGCGGCGCTGGCGGACGAGGCCGCCGCCGGTGCGGTCGTCGTCCACGCGGCGCACGACCCGGTCGCCGTGGCCGCCGCGGACGGCGTGGTCGCGCTCGGTCAGCCCTCCGCGGCGCCGGCCTGTTCGTAGAGGCTCGTCGCCAGGTCGCTCAGCAGCGTGACGAGGTCGCCGTCGTGCGTGGCGTCGACCGCGGTGAGCAGCTCGGCGTACCGCTGCCGGTACCCCCGGACGACCGCGTCGCCCTCTGGTCGGAGTCGCAGGAGTGACCCCCGCCGGTCGTTCGGGTTCGGCGCGCGCTCGACGAGGCCGGCCGCGGTCATCCGGTCGACCATGTTCGTGACGGCACCGGAGGTGAGCCCCAGGTAGCCGGCGACCTCGGTCGGGGTCGAGTAGCCCGTGTCGTCGATGAGCACGAGTGCGCGGAGGGCGTTCTCGTGCACGCCCGCGCGGGCACTGAGCTGCCGGACGAGCACGGCGTTCGCGCGCACGACGGCGTCGAACGCACTGATGAGCTCGCCGGGGTCGGTGGTGGGTTCGGGTGCACCTGCTCGGGTCACAGGTCCTCCAGTTCGGGTCCGGAGGGGCCGTCCGTGGCGTCCCTCACACTGGGGACAGTACACGAGTAGCCAAGTTTGTGAATGGTTGAGTATCTTGATGAGTGAAGCAAGTCGGCCCGAACCCCTTGCTCCTCCGGAAGAGCCGGACCACACCGACCAGCCAGACCACACCGACCGAAGAGGTTCCCCGTGTCCAAGAAGCCCCGCACCTCCGCAGCGAAGCGGATCCGTTTCGCCCCCGTCGCCCTGCTCGCGGGCATCTTCGCCGCCGTCCTCCTCTCGCTGTCGCTCACCGGCACGCTGTCCGGGTTCGCCGCGAGCATCACCAACAGCAGCAACACCGCCGCCAGCGGCACCCTGACCATGCAGGAGCAGAACGCCGGCGGCACGGTCACCTGCACCAGCACCGACGGCGGATCGGTCTCGACCAACGCCGCGACCTGCTCGACGATCAACAAGTTCGGTGGGAGCACGACGATGACGCCGGGCAACACCGTGAACACCGCGATCTCGATCAAGAACACCGGCACCGCCAACGCCGCCACCTTCACGCTGACCCCGGGCGCGACCTGCACCCAGTCCAACAACGGCACCGTCAACGGCAGCGCCACCGACCTGTGCTCGAAGATGAACCTCGTCATCACCTCCGGCTCGACCACGGTGTTCAGCGGCACGCTCGCCAGCTTCAAGGGCGCCGCCTCGACCGCGTTCACGATGCCGCCCGCCCCGGCGGCCGGTGCCAGCGTCCCGTTCAACTTCGCCGTGACGCTCGACTCGTCGGCCGGCAACACCTACCAGGGCCTCGCCGCCTCGGTGCCGATGACCTGGACCTTCACCGCCTAGCGGCCCGGACCACCCCAGACCGGCGACGCTCGACCGACCCCCCTCCGGCCGAGCGTCGCCACCCACCACCCCACCCCGTCCCCACCCCGCACCACCCTCGACGACCGGAGCAGCACATGAGCCAGACCGCAGCCGTCCCGCTCAGCGGCACGCTCGACCGGCCGCTCCTCGGCGCACACACCGCCACCCGCTTCGAGACCGTCCTCGCCTGGTCGGTCGCCGTCGTCGCCGCGGTCCTCCTCGGCGCTGCGGTCCTGTTCCTCGGCTCCGGCGGGCGCTGGTTCGTCGTCGAGACCCCGTCGATGGGCGTGGCCGCACCGGTCGGCACGCTCGTCCTCGACCTGCCGGCCCGCACGTCGGACCTCGCGGTCGGTGACGTCGTCACGTTCGAGACCGCGGCGAACCCCGGTGTCGTCTACACGCACCGCATCATCGGCGTCGACCACGACGGCGGGCTGCACACCCGCGGCGACATCAACGGCGCGACCGACCCGTGGACGCTCACGCAGGCCGACGTCATCGGCTCGCCGGTGCTCCTCGTCCCGCACCTCGGCTGGCTGTTCCGCGCGGCCCCGCTCCTGCTCATCGGCACGTTGGTGATCTGGACGCTCACGAGCGTCTTCACCGACCGGGTCACCCGCACGTGCCTCCGCATCGCGGGCGGGGCACTCACCGTCTCGTACGCGGCGTTCGTCCTGAAGCCGTTCGTCAACGTGACGACGATCACGAACACCGCCGACCACACCGGTGTCGACGTGACCATCGTGTCCTCGGGCATGTTCCCGGTCCGTGTCACGGCACCCGGCACCGAACCGCTGCACCTCGTCGACGGGCAGGTCGGACACATGGTCATCCACGAGCTCACGAAGAACGGCCACTACCAGCTGACCTCGAACATCGACCTCGGCCCCGTCGGCTGGGGGCTCCTCATCGCCGCGTGCCTCGTGCCGCTGGCGCTCTGCCTCTCCGTCGGCCGGACCGACGCGGTGCGCGCATCGTGAGCGCGTTCCGGTCCGCCCCGGGCGCGATCGCCCGCCGGCTCCGGGACGGCCGCGTCGTGGCGCTCGTCCTCGTCCTCGCGATCGCCGTCGTCGTCCTGTTCAACGCCTTCGCTCCGACCCGCTCCGCCTTCGGCGCGAAGATCACGAACGACACGGACACCGCCGGGACGGCCCCGTACTTCACCTGCTCCGCGGCCGTCGGCGCCGACACCGCGAACGCCGTGTTCGCCTACCGCCTCGGCGAGGCCTCGGGTTCGACGGTGGCGACCGACTGGTCCGGCAAGAGCCAGAACGGCACCTACCAGGGGTCCATGGCGGCGGTCGCACCGAGCCCGAACGCCTGCCCGCGCGACGCGGGCACCGCCTACCAGCTGAACGGGTCGACGAGCTTCGTCTCGACGCCGAAGGCGGTCGCGAACCCGACCACCTTCAGCGAGGAGGTCTGGTTCCGGACCACCGTCGCGGGCGGCATGCTGATCGGGTTCGGCAGCAACCAGGCGACGACCTCTGGGCAGCACGACCGACAGGTGTACCTGAACACCTCGGGACAGCTCGTCTTCGGCGCGTACAACGGCACCACGCAGGTCGTCACCTCGCCCAAGACCTACACGGACGGCGCGTGGCACCACGTCGTGGCGACGATGTCGGCCGCCACCGGGATGCGGCTCTACGCGGACGGCGTGCTCGTCGCGTCCAACGCGGCGTACACGGCTCCCGAGAACTACACCGGCTACTGGCGCATCGGGTACGACACCGTCTCCGGCTGGCCCGGCCAGCCGTCGAACTTCTGGTTCACCGGCCAGATGCGGTACGCGGCCGTCTACAGCACCGTGCTCTCCGCGACGCAGGTCGCGAACCACGCCACGGCCGGGCGCTGACGTCCGGGTACCCGGTCACGCGGCCGCCGTGTCCAGCGCGCGTCGTGCCGCCCGCACGACGTCGGCGTCGGTGACGAAGTGCGCCGAGCCGTCGTCGGAGCCGCCCATCGGCACGCCGGTGTGGGCGCTGCCGGCGGCGGGGCGCTTCGCGGAGAGGTGCACGGCGGCGACCCCCGCCGCGACGAGCGCCGGCACGTCCGCCGGGGTCACGCCGGCGCCGGCCATGACCTGCACGGGCCCCGAGGACTCGACCATCCGCGAGATCGTCGAGGCCCCCGCGGCAGCCGTCAGGGCACCGCCGGAGGTCAGGACGCGGGTGAAGCCGAGGTCCGCGACCGCCGCGGCGGCGGCGACGGGGTCCGCCGCGTGGTCGATCGCGCGGTGCAGGGTGACCTCGGCGGTGGCGCTCACCGAGCGGGCCGCGGCGACGAACCGGCGGAGGGCGTCGAGGTCGAGGGTCCGGTCCGGGCGGAGCGCGCCGACCACGACACCGGCCGCTCCCGACCGGATGACGGTGCGCACCTCGCGCTCCATGAGGTCGACCTCGTCAGGGTCGTGCACGAAGCCGCCGGGCCGGCACCGGACGAGGGCGTGCGCCGGGATGCCGGTCTCGTGCACGGTCTCGACGAGTGCCTGGGACGGGGTGAGGCCACCGAGTTCGAGGCCGACGCAGAGCTCGACGCGGTCGGCGCCGTGGTCGCGGGCGACGACGGCCCCGGCGGGTGACGTCACCGCGATCTCGAGGGCGACGGGGACAGTGGTCACGCGATGGCTCCGAGCGGTTCGTTCGACGGCGGGATGATCCGGGCGCCGAGGTCGGGCGCCGACGGGAACTCCCGATCGTAGGGGAACATCGGCCGCTGGATCCTGTGGTGCCCGAGCCGCTCGAGGTCCTGGTCCACGCCACCCGGGGTGAGCGCGAGCATCCAGTCCGCAGCCATGTCGAAGAGTTCGGGTTCGAGGTACCCGATCTTCACGATGACGACGTCGGCGTCCCGTGGGGCGAGGTCGAGGTCGGTGAAGTCGTGCTCGTGGTGGTACGGCTTCCGGAGCGTCGTGAGGATCGCGAACACCGACCCGACCTGGAGCACGACCTCGGTCTCGGCGTCGCGGTCCCCGTGCTTGACGGCGTGCACCCGGCCGGTCATGGTGAGCGGCCCCGCGTGCACGGCGTCGACCGCAGCCCCGGCGGTGACGGTCACGGTCGCACCGACCCCGGCCTCGACGGCGGTGGCGACGGCCTCGGGCCCGGGGACGCTCGCGTAGATGACGGTCGGGCCGTCGGGCGACGAGAACGCCGGGTTCGCGAGCACCTGCGTCAGCCCCCACGTCATGTCGCCGGAGCCGCCTGCGGTGGGGTTGTCGCCCGAGTCCGAGACGAAGTACGGTCGCGCGGCCCCCGGCGCGAGCGCAGCGGCGAGGCACTCGTCGAACGAGCCGGTCGGTGCGACGAACACGAAGTCCTCGCGGACGTCCCAGAACGCGCGGGCGAGCCGTTCGGCGCCGGCGGCGACGGCCTCGCGGTCCCACCCGGTGACGACCGTGACGGCGCGGTCGCGGGGCTGGTCCGCCCAGGCGTAGCCGACCCAGATCGCGGCGTCGAGGACACCCGGGGTGGCCTCGACCTCCGGCACCTGCGCGTACAGCGAGGCCGCGGGTTCGATGCGCGTCGAGGTCTGCTCGCCGGGCAGCAGCACGGGGATCGGCACCCAGGCCTTCACGGGACGTTGCTCGCCGACCGGCTTGGTCGTGAGCACGTCGACGAGGTTGCGGACGGCGCGCTCCTTCGTCTCGAGGGCGTCCTCGTGCGGGGCCATCCGGTAGCAGGTGACGAGGTCGACCTGGTGTGCGAGCTCCGCGGTGACGTTGCCGTGCAGGTCCATCGAGGCCGACACGACGACGCCCGGTCCGACGACCGCGCGGATGCGTCCGAGCAGGTCCGTCTCGGCGTCGTCGAGGCCCTCGACCACCATCGCGCCGTGGATGTCGTACCAGAGGCCGTCGACGGCCCCGTCCGCGACGATCGCCGCCAGCCGGTCACAGATCTCGGTCGCGAGCGACTCGTACGAGTCGCGGTCGACCATGCCGCCGGGAAGGGCGTGCCCGATGAGCGCGCCGCGGAAGTCGGCCCGGTCGGCGTACGACGCGAGGAACGGGTACCGCGCCACGACCTCGTCGCCGCGGTCCGGGTGGAACGCCGGTGCGTGCGTCCGGGTGGGGGTGAACGTCGAGGTCTCGATGGCGAGCCCCGCGATCGCGATCACCGGGCGACGGACGCCGGACGCAGCGGGCGCGGCAGGCACGGACTCAGACACGGACTCAGACACGGACGTTCCTCTTCCTGACGGTGGACTGGGGGATGGGCGCCGAGAGCTCCTCGAGCGAGGCGGTCAGGCCCCGCTGCAGCGCGAACTGGCCGGCGCCGACGAGCCCGGCGTCGGCGCCGAGCGACACCGGTTCGATCGCGAGGTGCTGCGTCATGAGCGGGTGGCAGCTCTCGTACAGCTGGCTCCGGACGGCGGCGATGAACGGGTCGAGCGTCGACAGGATGCCGCCGAGGTAGACCGCGTCCGGGTTGAAGAAGTTGACGTTGGCCGCGAGGACCTCACCGAGGTACCGGCCGGCGAGCCGCACGGCACGGGTGGCCTCGGGGTGCGCGTCCGAGGCGAGCCGGACCACGTCGGCCGTGGACTCGACCGCGACCCCGGCGTTCGACAGGATGCGGACGAGCGCGGCACCGGAGGCCACCGTCTCGAGGCAGCCGGTGTTGCCGCACGAGCACGGGGTGTCCCCGGCCGCGTCGATGCGCACGTGCGTGATGTCGCCGGCGGACCCGGTCGACCCGCGGTAGAGCCGGCCGTCGATGACGATCCCGGCACCGATGGCCGAGCCGGCCTTGATCGTGATGGTCTGCCGACGCGACGGGTCCTGCACGCTCCGCTCACCGGCGGCCATGCAGTTCGCGTCGTTGTCGACGACCGCCGGCAGCCCGAACCGCTCGGTGAGCCAGGACGCCACCGGGAAGCCGTTCCACCCGGGCATGCGGCTCGGCAGGTCGACCACGCCGGCCTCGACGTCGACCGGGCCGGGCAGGCTGAGGCCGACCCCCCGGAGCCCCGCGCGCCCCTGCTCGTCGGCGAGACGCTCGAGCATCCCGGCGAGTCGCTGGAGCCCGGCGGTCGGACCGTCGGCGAGCGCGAACGGGACGTTCGCGACGGACTCGAGCGCGCCTCCCGGTCGGACCACGCCGATGCGGGCGTGACCGCCACCGACGTCCGCGGCGACCGCGTACTCGTCGGCCCCGCCGATCCGGAGCACCTTGCGGGGGCGCCCGCCCGTCGAGACGTCGGTGCCCTCCTCGGCGAGGAGCCCGTGCGCGAGCAGCTGCGCGACCACGTGCGAGACGGTCGACGGCGCGGCACCCAGCAGCGTGGCGATCTCGGTGCGGCTCGAGGCCTGTCCCGAAGCGACGAGCTCCAGGACGCGGGCGCTGAGGTCGGCCACGACTTTCTCCAATCCGGTGGAAAGCGATCGGCGACCGCCCGTGAGTCCGAGCCTAAGCGGCAGATCGACCCGTCCACCCTTTCGCCCGAACCGCAGAAACGAACTATTTACATCGGATTGTTTGTTTTTCCAACGCCTTTGGTCATTGACTGTCCCCGTGCCGACCGGCACGCGTGCTCCACACCCCGACACCTCCCACGCACCAGGAGACACACATGACCAAGCCCCGTCGCTGGGCGCTCCTCACCGGAGCCGCGATCGCCGTGAGCGCGCTGCTCGCCGGCTGCTCCGGAGGCGGCAACGCCTCGTCCGGCAGCAGCAACACCGACGAGATCAACTACGCGCTGCCGGCGAACTTCACGCCGAACTGGATCCTGCCGATCGGCACGGCAGCGCACCTCAACACGAACAACGGCTCGATCGCGCAGTCGCTGTACGAGCCCCTCGTTGCGTACGACGGCTCGACGGGCAAGATCGCGTGGAACAAGGCCGGCTCCGTGGCCACCGACGCAGCGTTCGCGAAGGACGGCACGAGCGTCACGATGACCCTCGGCGACCGCCACTGGTCCGACGGCAAGCCGATCACGAGCCGCGACGTCGAGTTCTGGTTCAACCTCATCAAGGCGAACAAGGACCAGTGGGGCTCGTACTCGAAGGGCAAGGCGCCCGACAACTGGACCTCGTTCAAGGCCGTCGACGACACCCACTTCACGATCACGTTCGACAAGGCGTACAACGCCGACTGGATGCTCGCGAACCAGCTGAGCCACATCATCCCGCTGCCGCAGCACGCCTGGGACAAGACGAGCGCGAGCGGTTCGGTCGGCAACGCGGACGAGACCACCGCGGGCGCGAAGCAGGTCTGGAAGTACCTCAACACCGCCGCCGGCAAGATCTCGGACTACGCCAGCGACGACCTCTGGAAGACCATCTCCGGCCCGTACGGCGTGAGCGCGTTCACCACCGCCGGCAAGGTCACGCTGACGGCCAACAAGGAGTACGACGGCGGCGAGGAGCCCGCCATCAAGACCGTCAACCTGCTGCCGTTCACGTCCGCCGACGCCGAGGTCAACGCCGTCCGCTCGGGCGGGGTCGACTACGGCTACATCAACGCCACCGACATGGACCAGAAGGCATCCTTCGAGGCCAAGGGCTACGAGGTCAAGCCCTGGACCGGCTGGGCCATCACGTACATGCCGTACAACTTCAACAACCCGACCATGGGTGCGGTCTTCAAGCAGCTCTACGCCCGCCAGGCCGTGCAGATGTCGATCGACCAGACCTCGCTGTCGAAGGTCGTGTTCAACGGCACCGCCACCTCGACCTACGGCCCGATCCCGCAGGCGCAGGAGTCCGACTACGTCTCGTCCGTGCAGAAGGACAACCCGTACCCGTTCAGCACCTCGAAGGCCAAGGCGCTCCTGACCAGCCACGGCTGGGAGGAGCAGGGCGGCACCATGGTCTGCACCGACCCGGGTACGTCCGACAGCCAGTGCGGCGAGGGCGTCGACAAGGGCACGAAGTTCACCATGAACGTGCTCTCGCAGTCCGGTTCCACCGTCACCGACAACATGATGAGCGCGATCCAGTCCTCGCTCGCGAAGACCGGCATCGGCTTCACGATCAAGACCGCGCCGGTGTCGAGCGTCCTGTCGCAGACGCCGACCTGCACCAGCGACGAGGCCAGCTGTGACTGGGACCTCTCCTTCTTCGGCACCGCGGGCAGCTGGTACTTCCCGGCCTACCCGACCGGTGAGTCGCTCTTCCAGACCGATGGTTCGGCCAACTTCGGGTCGTACTCGAACAAGGAGGTCGACCAGCTCATCGACGCGACCACCACGTCGACCGACTCGACCGCCGTGCAGGACTACAGCGCGGCCGTCGCGAAGGACCTCCCGGTCATCTGGCTCCCCGAGCCCGACTACCAGATCTCGGTCGTCAAGAAGGGTCTGACCGGGTTCGACCAGGACTCCCTCGCGAACTTCCACCCCGCCCAGTGGAAGTGGAGCAAGTAACACCCAGGACAGCCGGGAGGCGCGGTGCGCGTCCGACGCGCACCGCGCCTCCCTCCCGGCTCACGTCTCCAATCCGACCATCGGAAGCCGCATGACCACCGCTCTCTACCTGCTCCGGCGCGTGCTGCAAGCACTCGCCGTGGTCCTCATCGTCACGATCGTCGTGTTCTGCCTGCTGCACGCCCTGCCGGGCGGACCCGCCCGCGGCGTCCTCGGCGTCTCCGCGACGCCGGCGCAGATCGCCGCGTTCAACCAGTCGCAGGGACTCGACCAGCCGCTGCCCGTGCAGTACCTCCGGTTCCTCGGACGCCTGCTCACCGGCGACATCGGCATGTCGTACACGCTCAACGAGCCGGTCTCGCAGCTCATCGCCGAGCGCCTGCCGAAGACCCTCGTGCTCACCGGCATGTCCGCCGTCCTCGGGCTCGTCATCGCGATCCCGGTCGGGATGTGGCAGGCCGTCCGCCGCAACGGTGCGGTCGACTACGCGGCCACCGCGCTGGCGTTCGTGTTCTACTCGACGCCCGCGTTCTTCCTCGGACTCGTGCTCATCATCGTCTTCAGCCAGCAGCTGCCGTGGCTGCCGTCCCAGGCGCCGAGCGGGAACACCCTCGCCGAGGTGTTCCAGGACCCGGCCGGCCTCGTGCTCCCCGTCGTCACCGGCGCCCTCGCGATGATCGCCGTGTTCAGCCGGTACATGCGGGCCTCGACGCTCGAGAACCTCCAGGAGGACTACGTCCGCACGGCTCGGGCCGGGGGAGCCTCGACGGCGACGATCCTCCGGCGGCACGTGTTCCGGAACTCGCTCACCCCGGTGGTCGCGATGCTCGGCTACTACCTGCCCGTGCTGTTCGGCGGGGCCCTCGTGACCGAGCAGCTGTTCAACTACCCCGGCATGGGGCTGCTGTTCTGGAACGCGGCGCAGACGTCGGACTACCCGACGCTGCTCGGCTGCGTCCTCGTCATCTCGATCGCGACCGTCGTGGGCACGCTGCTCGCCGACGTCGCGCAGTCCCTCATCGACCCGCGAACGAAGGCGAGCCGCGCATGAGCGTCGTCACGTCCCTCATCGACACTGCGCCCACCGACGACGTGATGGGAGTCCGCGCATGAGCGTCGTCACGTCCCTCATCGACACTGCGCCCACCGACGACGTGATGGGAGTCCGCGCATGAGCGCCGTCGCGTCCCTCATCGACACTGCGCCCACCGACGACGTGATGGGAGTCCGCGCATGAGCGCCGTCCAACTGGCACCGGAGGCCCCCGGCGCACCGGTCACCGTCGCCGCGACCGGCTGGAAGCTCGCGGTCCGACGCTTCCGCCACAACACCCTCGCGGTGATCGGCCTCGTCGTCATCGTGGTGGTCGTCCTGTTCTGCTTCGTCGGCCCGTTCCTGTACCCGACCGACCAGACCCACACGCAGCTCGACCAGGTGAACCTCGCCCCGAGCGCCGCGCACCTGCTCGGCACCGACGCCGTCGGCCACGACGTCCTCGGCCGCCTGATGTTCGGCGGCAAGGTGTCGCTCTTGGTCGGCATCGCGGCGGGCATCCTCGCCACCGTGGTCGGCACGCTGTGGGGCTCGGTCGCCGGGTACGTCGGGGGGTGGGTCGACGCCGTGATGATGCGCGTCGTCGACGCCGGCATCGCGATCCCTGCGCTGTTCATCCTGCTCGTCATCTCGGCCATCACGACCCCCGGGGTCTGGGGGCTCGTCGTGATCCTCGGGCTCGTGTCGTGGCTCGTGCCCTCCCGACTCATCCGCGCCGAGACCCTCACGCTCAAGAACCGCGACTACGTCCTCACCCTGCGCGCCATCGGTGGCTCCCACGCCCGGGCGATCGGTCGCCACCTGCTGCCGAACTCGGTGTCCACGATCGTGGTCGCGGCCACGTTCCAGGTCGCCGACGCGATCCTCCTCGTGGCGTACGTCTCCTACCTCGGACTCGGCGTCCAGGCCCCCGCCACCGACTGGGGCGGCATGCTCTCCGCCGGCCTGACCTCCGCCTACTCCGGACGCTGGTGGCTCATCGTGCCACCGGGACTCGCCGTGATCCTCGTCGTCTGCGCGTTCAACGCCGTGGGCGACGGGCTCCGGGACGCCTTCGACGTGAGGGGCCGCTGATGTCCGTCCTGACCACCACCGACCTCGGGGTCACCTTCTCGACCGAGTCCGGGACCGTCGACGCCGTCCGCGGTGTCACCCTGCACGTGGAACCGGGGGAGACGCTCGCGCTCGTCGGGGAGTCCGGCTCCGGCAAGTCCACCGTGGCGCTCGCCGCGATGGGACTCCTCTCCGGCAACGCCACCGCGACCGGCAGCGCCGTCGTCGACGGGCACGAGGTCGTCGGCGCCCCGGAGTCCGCACTCCGTCCGCTCCGCGGGTCGACCGTCTCGATGGTCTTCCAGGAGCCCGCGACCGCGCTCGACCCGCTCACCCGGGTCGGCGCGCAGATCGCCGAGGTGATCCGGAACCACGAGGACGTGTCCGCCGCGGCCGCGTCGGCCCGTGCGGTGGAGCTCCTCGACCGGGTCGGCATCCCGTCGCCGGCCTCCCGCGCGAGGGCGTACCCGTTCGAGCTGTCCGGCGGACAGCGGCAGCGCGTCGTCATCGCGATGGCGATCGCGAACGCGCCGAAGCTCCTCATCGCCGACGAGCCGACGACCGCGCTCGACGTGACGGTGCAGGCGGAGATCCTCGAGCTGCTCCGCGGACTCGCCGCCGACACCGGCACGGGCGTGCTCCTCGTGACGCACAACATGGGCGTCGTCGCGGACTTCGCGGACCGGGTCGCGGTCATGCTGCAGGGCGAGGTCGTCGAGACCGGCGGCGTCGAGGAGGTCCTGCTCCGTCCGCAGCACGACTACACGAAGCGGCTGCTCGCCGCGGTGCCGCGGCTCACGGTCGCGACGGGCGATCGGCCGTCGGCGTCCGACGCGGCCGTGACGGCCGGGAGGCACGACACACCCCCGGTGGTCGACCTCCGGGACGTCTCGGTGACGTTCGGGCGCGGGGCGCGTGCGGTGCACGCCCTCCGTGGGATCGACATCGCCGTCCACGCCGGGGAGACCGTCGGACTCGTCGGCGAGTCCGGCTCGGGCAAGTCCACGGCCGCACGCGTCGCGCTCGGCCTGCAGAAGCCGACCTCGGGCAGCGTGCACCTCTTCGGGACCGACCTCGCCCGGGCTCGCGGACGCGATCGCCGCACGCTCCGCTCCGGCATCGGCGTCGTGCTGCAGGACCCCGTCGCCTCGCTCGACGCCCGCATGTCCGTCGCCGAGTGCATCGCGGAGCCGCTCGCCGTGCACCGTCGTGGCACGTCCTCGGCCGACAAGCGGCGCCGCATCGACGAGGTCCTCGACGCCGTCCGACTGCCCCGGACCCTCGCGTCCCGGGCGCCGCGGGAGCTCTCCGGCGGGCAGCGCCAGCGGGTGTCCCTCGCGCGGGCGCTCGTGCTGTCGCCACGGCTCCTCGTCGCCGACGAACCGACCAGCGCGCTCGACGTGAGCGTGCAGGAGACCGTGCTCGACGTGCTCCGGGAACTCCAGGGCGAGCTCGGGTTCGCCTGCCTGTTCGTCTCGCACGACCTCGCCGTCGTGCAGCAGTTCGCCGAGCGCGTCGTCGTGATGCGTCAGGGCGTCGTCGAGGAGCAGGGCGCGACCGGTGCCACCCTCGTCCACCCGGAGACCGACTACACCCGGCGGCTCCTCGCGGCCGTCCCGGTGCCCGACCCCGTCGTCCAACGTCGCCGCCGCGCCGAACGGCTCGCCGGACTCGGTACGGTGACCGCATGAGCGCCGAGGTCATCGCCGGCATCGACGTCGGCGGGACGAACACGAAGGTGCTGCTCACCACGCCGGACCTCGAGGTGCTCGACCGCGTCGACCTGCCGACACCGGCGCACGCCGGCGGGGCGGCCATCGTCGCGACCGGCGTGCGCGCGGTGACGGACCTGCTCGACCGGCACCGGGCCTCCCTGGCGGGTGTCGGGATCGGCGCAGCCGGTGTCGTCGACGCGGGGACCGGCACGGTCCTCGTGACCGGCAACTCGTTCACCGGTTGGGCCGGGTACGGCGTGACCACGGCCGTGTCCGAGGCCCTCGGCGTCCCCGCGACCCTCGACAACGACGTGAACGCGTTCCTCCTCGGCGAGGTCGCGACCGGCGCCGTCGCGGGGGAGCCCGACGTGCTCGGCATGACGCTCGGCACCGGGGTCGGCGGGGCGCTCGTGCTCGGCGGGACGCTCTTCGCCGGGCCGCGCGGTGCCGCGGGCGAGATCGGACACGTGCCCGGCTTCGGGGACGCGCTGTGCACGTGCGGACAGGTCGGGCACCTCGAGACGCTCGCCGGAGCCCGCGGCATCGCCGACCGCTACGCCGAACGCTCCGGACGCCGGGTCTCCGCCCGCGAGGTCGCCGAGGCCGCCCGTGCGGGAGACCTCGACGCCGCCGCCGTGTTCGAGCGGGCCGGGTGGGGTCTCGCGCGTGCTGCCCTGCTCACGGCGGGGATCCTCGACGTGACGACCGTCGTGATCGGCGGTGGGATCGCCCGCTCGTGGGACCTCCTCGAACCGGCCGTGACCGCCGCCATCGCCGCCGAACCGCCCGTCAGCGGCGCCCCGATCCGGCTCGCGCAGTCGACGCTGGGGTCCGACGCCGTGGCGCTCGGCGCGGCGGCGCAGGCGCGGGACCTCGTGCTCGGGGGCGCGCCCGTCGTCTGACGCGGAGGCGCCGCCGCCGACTGCACGACCGCCGGGCGCGCCCGGCGACCGCACCGTCGTGCGCCGCCGCCGCACAACCGAAGACAGTGCGAACCGTGGATCTCCACGGTTCCGACGGACTTCGGTTGTGCGGCGGCCATCCGCGTCGGCGCGCAGCCGGGCGCGCGCCCGTCGGCCGCCGGCGCGCGCCGGCGTCCGATGCGCGCAGCCGCCCGCACGCTGGACCGGTACCGAGCGAAGCGCGGGCATCGTGGGCGCATGAGCCAGTACGACAAGCGCGACCCGAACACCCTCTACCCCGCACCGCCGTACCCGGAGCAGGAGCAGTCGCTGCCCGGTGCCGCGTGGAAGATGGACCCCGAGCCGGACCACGGCGAGCAGAGCTACGTCGGCAAGGAGCGGCTGACCGGCTACCGCGGCATCGTCACCGGCGCCGACTCGGGCATCGGCCGCGCCGCCGCGATCGCACTCTCCCGCGAGGGCGCCGACCTCGTGCTCTCGTACCTCCCCGACGAGCAGGAGGACGCCGAACAGGTCCGCAACCTCCTCGAGGGCGAGGGGCGACGCGCGGTCCTCTTCCCCGGCGACATCTCCGACGAGCAGTACTGCCAGGACCTCGTGCAGAAGGCCGTCGACGAGTTCGGTGGCCTCGACACCCTCGTCATGGTCGCCGGTCGGATGGACAGCAACGACGACATCCTGACGCTCAGCACCGAGCACTTCGACTCCACCTTCAAGACGAACATCTACTCGCTGTTCTGGCTGACCAAGGCCGCGGTGCCGCACCTCGAGCCCGGGTCGACGATCGTCACCACCGGGTCGATCCAGGCGAGCACGCCGTCGCCGGACAAGATCGACTACGCGGTGTCCAAGGGGGCGGTGAAGCTCTTCACCGAGGCCGTCGCCCAGCAGCTCGCACCGAAGGGCATCCGGGTGAACTCCGTCGCCCCCGGTCCGGTCTGGACGCCGCTGCAGCCGGGGTCCGACGACGCCGAGACCGTGGCGCACTTCGGCGAGTCGTCGCCGTTCGGCCGTCCCGGGCAGCCCGCCGAGCTCGGTGCCGCCTACGTGCACCTCGTCAGCCCGGAGTCGAGCTACCAGTCGGGCTCGACCGTCACGATCGCGGGCGGGACGCCCGCCTTCTAGACCTGCCCAGGAAGCAGACTGGCGCGCCCCGCTCGGCGGCGACGCGAAGCGTTGCGCGGGGCGCGCCGACCGAGCCTGCGAGGGAGGTCGGTGCCAGCTGGCACCGCGCCTCCCGTCCGTCACCCGGCCGCCTTCGCGACCGGCGGCCGTCAGCCCTGCGGGGGCGCGTACAGCTGCAGGTCGTTGCCCTCGCTGTCCGTGAACGGGACGATCCGTCCCCACGGGTGCTCACTGATGTCGCCCGTGAACTCGGCCCCCTTCGACCGGAGGGCGACGACCTCGTCCTCGAGGCTCCCGTCCGGCTGGAACGTGACGACCGCGCCGCCACCCTCCGACGGGGTGGCCGACTCCCGGGCGTTCAACCCGAGCCGCAGCCCGTTCGCGTCGATCTCGCTCCAGTCGTCCGACTCGCTCGCGACCGCTCGCTGCATGTCGCTGACCGGTACCCAGACCGCTGCCACTCCACTCGCCATGGTGTTCCCTCTCGTCGTCGTTGTCGTGCCCGGCCGACGGTGGGTCGCGCGGATGGGCACGGTCACAGGCGCGGAGGTGTCCCAGCCGGGCACGGGCAGCATGGGTCGTGACGACGGGAGCAGCGATGGCAGGCGTGACACACGTGGTACTGGTGGCGTGGAACGGGACCGAGGGACTGGCCGCGCAGGCAGACGCCCTCGCGCAGGAGCACCTGCCGCGCATCGACGGCGTGGAGTCGGTGCGCTCGGGCCCGAGTGTCAGCACCGAGGGCCAGGAGGGTGGTTTCGACTGGATGCTCGTCGTGCGGTTCCGCGACCGGGCGGCGCTCGACGGGTACCTGCCACACCCCGAACACCAGCCCGTGTCCGCGCACATCCGAGCGGGCAGCGAGCGCGTCGTGGTGTTCGACGTCGCGGACTGACCGTCACGGTGGGGCTCGCGCCCGTCATCGCTCCCGGTCCGGCTCCCGTGGACGACTGACCGGGCCGAAGAAGTCGGCGTAGACGGGGTCGTGGGGCAGGTTCTCCGCGAGTCGTCGGTGCACGAGGGCCTCGACGTCGGCGGGGTGGAGCATGCCGCGGCGGTGCCACTCGCGGCGGTCGTGGACGTGCCCGCAGGCCACGTCTTCGTCGTCGGACCGCTCGAACGTCCCCATGCGCGCCCCGCTCGTACATCACCGTTCAGGGGTAACACTACACAGACGGATCCGTGCCTCGGGAACTGCTGGTTCGCGCGTTGCGGTATCGTGTTGAGCACGACGGGCCGGTTCCCGGGACGTCGCCAGCCGAAGGCCCCGTACGTGGGGCCTTCGTTCTTTCCAGGGACGGGGTCAGGGGACCCACGTCTGCCGGTGAACGACCACGGGCTCCACGAGGTCCCACTGCCGTCGGAGCGTCCGGCGGGCCGCTTCGTGGCGAGAGCGCACGCGCTCGCGCCGGTAGTGCACGTACAGCGCGAGGTCGACCACCTGCAGTCCGTCGCTGAGCCTCGACGTCGCGAAGTTGATCGGCGCCGAGAGGTGCGTCAGACGAGACGGATGCTCGCCCGAGGTGCCGAACGCCTGGTAGCCGGTGAAGGCTCGTTGGTGCTCAGCCTGGGTCGTGATCTCGTCCGCGACGATGATGGCCTGCTCGTCAGGGTCGTGCATCCCGACGTAGTGGTCGATCTGCTCGAGGAGGTGCGCGAACACGATCGCATGGGGTGGCTCCGGGTAGCGGAACCTCGCCTTCAGGCGGGCGACGTCGAGTCCGCGGAAGATGTACCGCACACCGCTCTCGCGCGCTGCTGACAGTGCTGCGAAGGAGATTCCGGCAGCTTCTCGGTGGCGACCCCGGAGCGCCGCCCACGGCCCGGTGCCGCCCATGAGTTCGTGCCCGTGGAACTCGATGTCGTGGGCGGTCCCGTGCTCGCGGGCGGTGCGGTGCCGAACGGCGCTGAGCCGAGACGAGAGCGTCTCCCACTCGTCGAACGTGGCGATGGCGGCACCGATGAAGTAGGCATCGCGATCGTACGATTCGTCGACGTACGCGATGAGCATCGGACAAGCGTTCCATGACCGCGCCGGATCTGCCGGGTCCTGTGGATACGGGATGGGTGAGCGCCGGAACGGAGGCGCGGGGTGGGCCCGCACCGCGCCTCCCGTCCGATGTCGGCCCGTACGGGCCGTGCGGAGGCGCGCGTTCTCGTCAGGCCGCTCGAGGTGCGTCCGCACGTGCCGCGCGACGGCGCACCATCGCGTTCCCCGACGCCCGGACGAGCACGGCGAGCACGAGGAACCCGACGAGCAGCGCGGCACAGTAGAGCGCGACCCCGCCGTGACCACCGACCCGTGCCGGGTTGAAGAACGGGTACGAGCGAGTACGCGGTGTACACAGCAGGGACGATCGCGGCCGCCCAGATCATCGAGACGGGCTGGCGGTGCCGCGGGCGGTCCACGAACCAGTCGAGCACCACCGCTGCGGGGATCACCATGTGGTGCACCACGTTCACCCACGGCACGAGCTCACCGAGGTCCGCGCCGGCCAGCAGCGTGTTGAACACGAGCCCCACGAAGGCGAGGTACACGACCGACGCTCCGCGCACGACCTCCCACACGCGGGACGACGGCACACCGCGCAGCAGGCGGACCGCACCGACCACGAAGACCGTGCTGGCGTAGAGGTTGCTGAGGATCGTGAAGTAGCTGAAGACGCTGACCAGGCTGAAGTCGGCACGGATGCTCAGCACGACCTGCGTCACGACCCCGGCGACCGACGCGGCGGCGAATGCGAGACGGTCGGCAACCAGGAGGGCTGTCTTCACGGGGCCACCATGACGACGGCCCGGCACCCTGGTCTCCCGCACACGCACGCACCTCGGTGCCTAGGCTGGTGGCGTGGCCGACACGACCGGAACGACCGTCCTGCTCACCGCCTTCGAGCCGTTCGGCGGCGCTGCGACGAACCCGTCCTGGGACGCGGTGTCGGCGCTCGCCGCACACTGGGACGGCCCGGCTCGGCTCGTGACCGAACAGCTCCCGGTGGTGTTCGCCGAGGTGCGGCAGCGCCTCGCGGCGGCGATCCTCGAACACCGGCCCACGGTGGTCATCGCGACGGGCCTCGCCGAGGGACGGACCGCGGTCACGCCGGAGCGGGTCGCGATCAACGTGCAGGACGCCCGGATCCCCGACAACGCCGGAGCGCAGCCCGTCGACGAGCCGATCGACCCGAACGGGCAGCCGGCGTACTTCACGACCCTCCCGATCAAGCGGATCGTCGCCGAGGTCCGCGCCTTCGGCATCCCCGCGGCCGTGTCGAACACGGCGGGGACCTTCACGTGCAACCAGGCGTTCTACGAGGTCATGTCCCTCGCCGGCCGTGAGGGACTGCGTGCCGGCTTCGTGCACGTGCCGGCCACCCCGGGTTTCGGTGACGGAACAGCGCCGACCCTGCCGCTCGACGACGTCGTCCGTGCACTCGAGGTCGTCGTCCGCGAGGCGCTCCGCGGCGGGCCCGACCTGGTCGAGGAGGGTGGCGCGGAACACTGAGCCGGCCGCCGGGGTCCCGGTCGCTGAACGGTCTCTGATGGATCGTCACGGGAATCGGGGCCGCGGTCGTCGCCGACCTGGGACGATGGTCGGATGACCGCCGACGACTCGCAGCTCCGCCGCTCGTCCGCCGATCGCGACGTCGTCGGCATCCTCGAGCCCGCCCGGTACCCGCTCGCGTCGGTGCTGCTGGCCGTCGTCGCGGTGCTCGTGATCACAGGGGTCGGGTTCACGCTCGGGACGCTCGACCTCGGGCTGTCGAAGGCGCTCAACGCACTGCACACCGGGGTCATCGGCGCGTTCACCGACGCCGTGTACCACGTCATCAGTCCGGTCCCGGCGATCGCGATCACGTTCGTCGTCGTCGGCGTGGTCTGGTGGCGGACGCGCGACCTCCGGCCGGCGATCGCGTTCGGCGGGACCATCGCGATCACCTGGATCCCCTCGGCCGTCGTGAAGGAGATCGTGCACCGCGCGCGGCCCGACGTCGCCGTGCTGCCGCACCCGTTCCCGGTGCAGCCGGACCCGGGCTACCCGAGCGGGCACACGGTGTACATCACGGCGTTCGTGATCGCCCTCATCTGGCTGCTGCGCGAGAACCGCTGGCACCGGGTCGTGCTCGTCGCCGGTGTCGTGGCGATCGTCGTGGTGTTCTTCGCGGTGTCGATCGACGCCGTGCACTACCCGACCGACGCGGCGGCCTCGATCCTGTGGTCGCTCGCGGTGGCCCCGGGCGTCCGGGTCGTCTGGGTCGACTGGCTCATGCCGCGCATCCCGTTCCTGCGCGGTCCGCGTCGGGCCTGAGCGCGACGGTCTGGCCCCGGGCCGGGCCGGGCCGGGCCGGGCCGGGCGACGAAACGCGCGCGTTTCGACGTTGCACGCGTCGATCGACGCGCGGGACGTCGGAACGCGCGCATTTCGTGAGCTCGCACTCGCACTCGCACTCGCACCCGCACCCGCACCCGCACCCGCACCGAACCCCGCGTGCGTCAGTCCTCGATCGGGAGCAGGCGCCGGGCGCCCGCGCCGTCCGCCCCCATCGCGTCGCCCGGGTTCATCACCAGGCAGGCGTTCAGTGAGACGCACCCGCAGCCGATGCACTGCGTCATCTCGTCCTGCAGTCGCTCGAGTTCGAGCTGACGGGCCCGCAGTCGCGCGCGCCACCGCTCGTTCAGCCGCGCCCAGTCCCGGAGCGACGGCATCCGGTCGCTCGGCAACGTCTCGAACTGCTCGGCGACCTCGCTGAGCGGGATACCCAGCCGCTTCGCGACCTGGATGATCGCGATCCGGCGTTCGACGTGCCGCGGGTAGAGCCGTGTGCCGCCGGTCGTGCGCTCGGGGTGGATCAGGCCCTTCCGCTCGTAGAAGTGCAGGGCCGAGGCTGCGACACCGGTCCGGCGGACGACCTCCCCGATCGAGAGCAGGTCGGTCGGCTTCGGCGTCGGGATCTCCACCATGGTGAAGATCGTACGCACACACCCGGTTCCCATCGCACCTGACATTGCATCAGACCGGCAACATGTTGGACATCAGAACGCCGACGCAGGGTCGGCGGCAACCTGAAGACGACCATGACTGTTCTCTCGCAGCAGGACATCGCCCGCCCCGTCTCCTCGAACTGGCCCGCACCGACCGGCAACCCGGCTCTGGATGCGGTGCTCTCCGGCCTCGAGCTGTTCGCCGCTGCTCTGCCCCACGCCCTCGCGGTGCCCGTGATGGTCGCGCACGAAGCGCTCTGCACCCTCACCCAGCACCGCTGACGGCGGGTCACCGCACGAGCGTCCGGCCCCGCAGTCGCTCCCGGGACAGCGCCGGCAGCGCGATCCCGGTGTCCTGCTCGAGCACGTGTGTGCCCGGCGGAACCTCGAGGTCGACCGCGTCCAACAGGTCATCGTCCAGCGCCACCTCCGACGCCTGGAGGAACGCGTCCAGGTGAGAGGACGTCCGCGGCCCGACGACCACGCTCGACACGTCCGGGTGGGTCAGCACGAAACCGACGGAGAGCTCGAACAGCGTCAGCCCGGCCTCGTCCGCGATCCGCCCCAACCGGTCCACGACCGCGAGCTTGCGGCGGTTCCCCGGCGACTCGACAGCGTAGGCGTCCGGGTCAGCCGCCGCTCGTGGGGACACCGGCTGGCCGCCCCCCTCCCGGTAGGCCCCCGCGAGCCACCCTCCTGCGAGCGGTGCGCCCGCGAACACCCCGAGCCCGAACCGCCGTGCGACGGGCAAGACCGTCCGTTCGGCGGTCCGGGCGAGCAACGAGTAGGGCACGTGGGTGGCTGTCGCGCTCTTGCCCCCCGAACGCAGCCATTGCGCCTCGACGAGCTCCTCCGCGGGGAACCCCGGGATGCCGAACGCCCGGATCCGTCCGAGCGCCACGAGGTCCGCCAGTGCGTCGAGCGTCTCGTCGAGGGAGGTCGCCGGGTCCGGTCGTGCGGGCTGGTAGAGGTCGATGACGTCGACGCCCAGTCGGTCGAGGCTGCGTTCCACCGCGCGGAACATCCACCGGCGTCCGTTGCCGCGGTGCGCCGGGTCCGCATCGACCGGGTCCCCGAACCGTACGGACACGAAGACGTCGTCACGCCGACCCGCGAGGGCCGCCCCGACCGCCTCCTCGGCCAGACCGGCACCGTCGGCGTCGGACACGTCGACCGCGGTGACCCCGCGCTCGAGCGCCTCGTGCACGAGTGCGGCCGCGGCGCCGAGGTCGCGTGCCGCGACCCCGGCCAGTGCGCGGGTGCCGAGCGTCAACGCGCTGACGGGAGCCCCCGTCCGTCCGGTGCGTCGCTGTTCCATGCGCGACACGATAGGTGGCCTGCCGGGCACCGCGACCGCCGGTGACGCAGGGTTACCGCCCGTCGGCCGGGAGGCCCGTCGCGGCGCCGACCCGTGCCTCCCGGCCGACAGGCGGTACCCTCGACAGCGCAAGCAGAACACGCAGTGTGTATCTACCGGCCGTCGGCCGCCCCACGGGGCCCGACGGACAGCGGCGGCACCCGATGGGCCCGCCCCCCTGTCCGGCCGGGCCGAGAAGGCACACCCCCATGCTCCAAGCACGACCCACCTCCCTGATCGGCCACGCCGGCCGGTGGTACTTCCCGATCGCGTTCATCGCGCGGCTCCCGTTCGCGATGATGGTCGTCGGCGTCCTGACGCTCGTCGTCGCCGCCCGCGACTCGGTGGCGCTCGGCGGCATCAACTCCGCGTCCGTCGGCATCGGCTCGGCGGTCTTCGGCCCGATGGTCGGGGCGGCGGCCGACCGCTTCGGCCAGCGACGCGTCCTCGTCCCGGTCGGCATCGTCAACGGCGTCCTGCTCGGGGCGCTCCCGTTCGTGGTGTCGAGCGCGGCGCCGGACCTCGCCGTCCTCGCGATGTCCTTCCTGATCGGTGCGTCCGCGCCGCAGGTCGCCCCGATGTCCCGCACGCGACTCGTCGCGATCATCCGGCAGCGGATGGCGGCGGACCGGCACGAGAAGGTCCTCAGCGGCACCATGGCGTACGAGTCCGCCGCCGACGAGACCGTGTTCATCATCGGCCCGTTCCTCGTCGGGGTGCTCGCGAGCGCGATCGCGCCGTGGGTCGCCGTCGCGGGGGCCTCGGTGCTCACCTTCGTGTTCGTGACCGCGTTCGCGCTCCACCCGACCGGGAAGCTCGCCGTCGCCGCGTCCGGTCCGGTCGCCCAGGCGCCGGCACGGGAGCTGCTGCGGCCGCGTCTCGTCGTCGTGGTGCTCGGCATCCTCGGCATCGGTCTGTTCTTCGGCGCGACGCTGACCTCGTTGACGGCGTTCATGGAGTCGCACGGCGGAGCCTCCCGCGCGGGGCTCCTCTACGGCGTGATGGGCATCGGGTCGGCCGGGCTCGCGCTCGGGTCCGCGGCGTTCCCGCGGCGGTTCGGCCTCGGGTGGCGCTGGCTCGTGTTCGGGGCGGTGCTGCTCGCCGGCGCGGTCGCGTTCGCGCAGGCGGACTCCGTCGCCGCGGTGGCGATCGTGCTCGGCGTGATGGGGATCGGCATCGGGCCGACGCTCGTGACGCAGTACTCGCTCGGGTCGGACCGTTCCCCGGTCGGGCGCTCGGCGACGACCATGACGATCCTCGGCTCGGCGGTCATCGTCGGGCAGTCGCTGGCCTCGGCGGTGACCGGTGAGGTCGCCGAACGGTCGGGGGCAGCGGGCGCGATGGTGCTGCCCGCTGTAGCGGCGGCCGTGGTGGTGGTCGCGGCGGTGGCGAACCTCGTGCTGTCGCGGGCCCGGCGCCCGGCCTGACCCGCCGAGCGCCACCGGGCTCCTCGGGGTCCGGCGTCGGGAGCCGTGAGGTCCGGCGCTGCCGCTGCCGGACGACAGGCCCGTCGACGTACGACAGCGGCGATGTCGTCCGTTGCGGACGCGGCCAGTGCGCGCGTGCAGCGAGCGACACGTCCGTTGTCGTACGACAGCGGCGGTGTCGTTCAGAGACGGACGGGACCGTCCGCGGACGCCCGACATCCGGCACCCGCCTTGCCACGCCCGACGCCCCCGCGCCGTCAGGGCTACTCGGTGTCGTCGTGCAGCAGCGCGTCGTGGCGGTAGTCGCCCGACCGGAGTCCGGCCCGCGCGATCATGTGCGTCGACACCGGCACCAGGAACAGCTGGAACACCATGATCGGCAGGACCACCCAGAACGCCGTCCACGTCCACACCGCCACGACGACCGCCGCGAGCGCGAACGCCAGCCCGAGGACCTGCGGCTTCGCCATGGCGTGGAGCCGGACGAGCGGGTCGGGGAACCGGACGATGCCGACCGCGGCTCCGAGGGACAGCACGGAACCGACGAGCAGCAGCCCGACGGCGATCCACGCGCGGACGCCGGCGCCGTCGACGAAGCCCTCGATCAGTTCGATCACGGTGTCTCCTCCTCGATGGCGTGCTCCGGGGTGGTGACGTCGGACCCCTCGTCGGACGGGTCGGACGACGGCGTGACCGCCCGCGCCACGGCGATCGTCGCGAACACGCTCGTCGCCGCGATGACCACGAGCACGGGGACGGCGGTGAGGTCGCGCCGGAGCACCATGGCCGCGGCGATGACGAGCAGGACGGTCGTCAGCACCATGTCCGACCCGATCATCCGATCGAGGATCGTCGGCCCGCGCACGATGCGTCCGACCGCGAGCGCCAGCGTGACGCCGAGCAGGAGCAGGACGAGGGCGATGCACACCGCCATGACGGCCACCGCGGCGCTCACCGGACCACCTCCGGCAGGGGTTCGGACAGCTCCGAGACGTCCTGCCTCGAACCGAGTGCCCGGATGACCATCGCCTCGATCCGGAGCGCGGTCCGCCGTTCGGCATCGACCTGCTCGAGCCGCTCGGTGTCGAGCACGTGCAGCAGGATCCTGCGGTGTCGGAGGTCGACGTCGGCGACGTACGACCCCGGCACGAGCGAGATCGCGATGGTCGCGAGGGTGAAGGTCATCTCGGACGTCGTGTGCAGCTGCACGAGCACGATCGAGCTGCGCCGCACCCCGCGCGGTCGGAACGCCGCCCAGGCGACCCGGAACGATGCCGCGACGACGAACCCGCTCCACACCACGAGGAACCGGAGCGCCGACGGGACGGAGAACCGCGCCGACAGCGGGACCGGCGGCAGGGGCAGCAACTGGGTCACGAGGAGCGCCACCACCAGGCCGCAGAGCAGCGTGAGCGCAGTCCACGATCCCCAGAGGAGCGCCCACAGCACGGTCAGCCCGGCGACGAGCGGGACGTCGTAGCGCCAGGCGACGGCGATCCGCCGCGCGTTCGTGATCCGTCGGGTGTCGCTCACCGGTCACCCCCGAGCACGGCCTGCACGTAGCGGTCCGGTGACTCGAGCGACTCGGCCGCGCGGGTCGCGTAGCCGTACAGGGGTCCGGCGACGACGGTCAGGGCGACCGACCCGAGGACCGCGACGGTGGTCACACCGACGAGCATGCGGGGGAGGCGGACGCGTCCTGGCGCCTCGCCTGCGGTGGCCGTGGAACCTGTCGCCGGACGGGAGGCGGTGCTCACGTGCGGTGCGTCGGTGACGGTCACCGAGCCTCCCGGGTGGTACGCCTGACCGCTGTCCTCGGACACCGTCAGCGGCGCCGGTTCCGGCGACCGCAGGTGCGCGTGCGGCTCCGCCGTGCTCGCGTGCGGCGCGGCCGGCTCGGCGGCCGGTTTGGGCCGCCAGAAGGCGGCGTCCCAGACGCGCATGAGCGCGTAGAGGGTCAGGAGGCTCGTGACGACCCCGGCGGCGATCGTCGCGTACGCGAGGGGGGAGCCGTCCTCCGCGGCGGCGCGGAACAGGCCGAGCTTGCCGATGAACCCGGAGAACGGGGGGATGCCGCCGAGGTTGAACGCCGGCACGAGGTACAGGGCCGCCAGCAGCGGAGCGGCCTTGAGGAGCCCGCCGAGGGACCGTGTCGAGGTCGTCCCGCCGACGCGTTCCATGAGTCCCGAGACCAGGAACAGCGTGGTCTGCACGACGATGTGGTGGACCGTGTAGAACACCGCCGCTGCCGTGCCGACGACCGAGCCGAGCCCGATGCCCATCACCATGAAGCCGATGTGGCTGATGAGCGTGAAGGACAGCAGCCGTTTCACGTCCGTCTGCGACACCGCGCCGAGCACCCCGACCACCATCGTGAGGATCGCCACCACGAGCAGCACCGTGTTGAGCTGCGGCCTCGGGAAGATGATCGTCTCGAGGCGGATGATCGCGTAGATGCCGACCTTGGTGAGCAGACCGGCGAAGACGGCGGTGACCGGTGCCGGGGCGGTCGGGTACGAGTCGGGCAGCCAGAACGCCAGCGGGAACACGGCGGCCTTGATGCCGAACCCGATGAGCAGCATCGTGTGGAGCAGGAGCTGCACGTGCTCGGGCAGGTCGGCGACGCGCTCGGAGATCTGGGCGATGTTCACCGTGCCGGTCGCCCCGTACACGAGCCCGATGGCGGCGAGGAAGATCGCGGACGCGATGAGGCTCGTCACGATGTACGTCGTGCCGGCGCGGACCCGCTGCTCGCTGCCGCCGACGGTGATGAGCACGTACGAGGCCACGAGCAGCATCTCGAACGCGACGTAGAGGTTGAAGAGGTCGCCGGCGATGAAGGAGTCGAGCACACCGGCCGCGAGCACGAGGTACGTCGGGTAGAAGATCGTGACCGGGGCGTCCTCGTCGTCGTCGGCGAGCCCCTGCCCGATCGAGAAGAGCAGGACGAGCAGGAGCACGCTCGCGCTCACGGTGAGCAGCAGCGCGCTCAACCGGTCGACGACGAGCGAGATGCCGTACGGCGCCTGCCACCCCCCGACCTGGACCACGATCGTGCCGTGCCGGTCGACCAGCACCATGAGCGTCGCGGCGACCACCACGGCGACGACGAGCACACCGACCGTGATCGCCCGCTGCGTCTTCTGGTGGCGGACGAGACCGAGTGCCGCCGCCGCACCGAGCAGCGGGACGAGCACGAGGAGGGGGACGAGCCAGGTCATCGAGTGTGCTCCTCCTGCTGGGCGGCCTCTGGGTCGGTGTCGAGCTCGGGGTCCTCGTCGCCGGGGTCCGCGTCGGCGTCGTCGTCGCGTTCCCGACCGATGGCGACGTCGGCCTCGTCGACCTCGACCTCGTCCGCGCGCGAGAGCTTCCAGGAGCGGTGGATCAGCGCGAGGAGGAACGCGCTCACGGCGAAGGTGATGACGATCGCGGTGAGGGCGAACGCCTGCGGGAGCGGGTCGGTGATGCCCTCGGCGGACTTGCCGATCGGTGGCTTGCCAGCGGCACCGGACATCACGAGCAGGAGCAGGTTGAGGGCGTTGCCGAGGAGCAGGAACCCGAGGAGCATCCGCGTGAGCGAGCGTTCGAGCAGCAGGTACACGCCGCACGAGAACAGCACCGCCATGGCGATGACGAGGACCAGGGTGACGGTCACGTGGCACTCCCTTCCGGGGTGGCGGCGGCGGCGTTGTGGGCGGGGTCGGACTCGGTCGTGTCGGCGATGGGCGCGCGGGAGTCCTCGAGGCGCTGTCGGTCGACCTCGGCGCCGAGGCTGCGGAGGACGTCGAGCACGAGTCCGACGACCACGAGGTAGACGCCGATGTCGAAGACCGTCGCCGTGACGAACTCCACGTGCCCGAGCACCGGGACGGTGGCCTCGACGAACTCCGAGTACAGGGCTTCCCGGCCGAAGAACAGCGGCACGAGCGCCGTGACGGCCGCGGTCGCGACACCGAGCCCGAGCAGGCGACCCGCGCGCACCGGAGCTGCTGCGCCGAGTTCGGCCGGGCCACCGGCGAGGTACCTGGCGGCGAGCGCGATGCCGGCGACGAGGCCCCCGGCGAACCCACCGCCCGCGGCGTTGTGCCCGGCGAAGAGCAGGTACACCGACAGCACGATGAGGCCGTGGAAGAGGAGTCGGACGACCACGTCGAGGAGCGCCGAGCGACCGGTCGGGATCGCGGCGCTCGTCGGCAGCCAGGCGCGGGGTTCACCGTCGGGGCGGTGCTTGTCGCTCGTGATGCTCGACGGGAGGTCACGGAGCCGCGGCAGCGTGTCCTCGCGCGAGTTCACGAAGATGAGGCTCGCGACGCCCGTGGCGGCGGCGACGACGACGGTCAGTTCGCCGAGCGTGTCCCACCCGCGCAGGTCGACGAGGGCGACGTTCACCACGTTGAGCCCGTGCCCGAACGAGCTCGTCAGCGCAGGGAGGTCGGGCCAGAGCGGCTCGGCGGTGCGGGAGGACGCGGCGACGACGACCACGATCGCGAGGGTGAGTCCGGCCAGCCCGGCGAAGAGCGCGCGCACGATGCGGAAGCGCGAGGGGTTCGCCGTCGCGATCCGCGGGGGCAGGCGACGCAGGACGAGGACGAACGCGATGAGCGTCACCGTCTCGACCACGAGCTGCGTGAGTGCGAGGTCGATCGCGCCGTGCAGCACGAAGAGGACCGACATGCCGTACCCGGTGACCCCGACGAGGACCGCGGCGGCGAAGCGGGTCTTCGCGGTGAGCACGGCGATCGCGGCGATGCCCATCACGACGACGACGGGGACCTGCCCCCACGAGTCCGCGAACCGGACCGAGAACGCCCACGGTCCGCCGAGGACGAGGTTCAGGATCGCCCCGGCGACGAACACCGAGAGGATGACCGTCAGGTAGTAGGGGAGCGAACCGCGCTGGAGTGCGGCGGTCAGCCCGGTCGCGGCCCGGTCGAGTCCGCGCATCACCTGGCGGTAGGTGCCGGCGGCGCTCGGAGCGCCGGCGAGACGGTGCTGCAGCGCCTCGACCGGGCGGCGAACGAGGAAGAGCGCGACACCGCCGACGAGCGTGATCGCGGAGATGCCGAGCGCCGGCTCGAGACCGTGCCAGAGGGCGAGGTGCGGGACCGGCGCGGCGCCGATCGACGCGGCGCTCGCGGCCGGTTCGATGCCCTTCGCCACGAGCGGGGTGAGGACACCGAGCACGAGGCCCGCGATGCCCAGCACGGACGGCACGACGCCGAGGCCGTGCAGGCCGTGCGGCGTCGTCTGGGCGACACCGGGCTTGCGGGCGAACGCGCCCCAGACGAAGCGCAGCGAGTACGCCATCGTGAGCACCGAACCGACGGTGACGCCGACGAGGGCGAACCACGCCCAGGCGCTGCTGTCGCCGTGCAGCGCCTCGACGAAGCCGGTCAGCACGGCTTCCTTCGCGACGAAGCCGATCGTCGGGGGGAGCCCGGCCATCGAGGCGAGCGCGAGGACCGTGACGACCAGGAGCCAGGGCATCCGGCGTCCGAGGCCGCTCAGACGGGTGAGGTCACGCGTGCCGGCCGCGTGGTCGATCGCCCCGACGACGAGGAACAGGGTCGACTTGAACGTCGCGTGCGCCACGAGGAGCGCCACCCCGCCGAGGGCGATCGCCGGCTCCCCCCAGCCCACGGCGAGGACGAGGAACCCGAGCTGGGCGACCGTTCCGTACGCGAGCAACAGCTTGAGGTCGGTCTGCCGGAGCGCGCGGTAGCCGCCGACCACCATGCCGAGGACGCCGAGGACCGTGACGGTCTCCCGCCAGCCGTCGACGAGCGCGAACGCCGGGGCGAGTCGCGCGACGAGGTAGATGCCGGCCTTCACCATCGCGGCGGCGTGGAGGTAGGCGCTCACCGGGGTCGGCGCGGCCATCGCGGCGGGCAGCCAGAAGTGGAAGGGGACGATCGCGGACTTCGTCAGGGCGCCGAGCAGCACGAGCGCCACGGCCACCGGGACGAGTGCGCCGCCGGACGCCGCGAGCGCGGGACCGTCCTCGACGATCGCGCTGAGCGAGGTGGTGCCGGCGCGGACGGAGAGCAGGACGAGCCCGGCGAGCATCGCCAGCCCGCCGGCCGTGGTCACGACGAGCGCCTGCATCGCGGCGGCCCGGCTCGCCCGCTTCACGGCGTCGTGACCGATGAGCAGGTACGAGAAGACGGTCGTGGCCTCCCACAGGACGAACAGCACGATGACGTCGTCGGCGACCACGAGCCCGTACATCGAGCCGGCGAAGGCTGTCAGCACGCCCGCGAAGCGCCCGAGACCGACCTCGCGCTCCTCGAAGTACGACGCGCAGTAGACGAGCACGAGGGTCCCGACCACGGTCACGACGAGCGCCAGCACCCACGAGAGGGCGTCGACCCGGAGACCGACGGCGAGGTCGAGCTGCGGCACCCAGGTGAACCGCTCCCGGACCCCGGGGCCGAGGGCGCGGGGCGTCTGGGCGATCGTCAGGACCGCGGCGGCCGCCGGCGCGAGGGCGGCGACGAGGAACACGCGGCGCCCGAGCCAGGGCGTGAGTGCCGGCACGATGAGGGCGAGTGCCGTGAACGCGACGAGGACGGTGACCATGGGGCACCTCCTCGGGGTCGGGCTGCAGTCCGGCTCACTGGATGCTCCCAGCTTACGAAGCGTCGGATGGGCAGAACCTGTGTGCCCGGACAGCGTTGGTGGTCGCCCGCGCGACCACGGGTCCACTCTGCTCGTGTCCCGGTAGCGTCGTCCGGTCAGCGACCGTGCGCCCGCGCGGGGATCTGCGTCGCGAGCTTGCCCCCGGACACGTCGACGAGCGTCCCGGTGATGTACCCGGCCGCGTCGCTCGCGAGGAACACGAGCAGGTCGGCCACGTCGTCGGGCGTCTCCCACCGCCGGAGCGAGAGCGTGTCGAGCAGCCGGTCCTGCTGCTCGGGCGGCATCTCGGCGAACCCGTTCATGGCAGTCGGCACCATCCCCGGCGCGTACGCGTTCACGGTGATGCCCCACGGCCCGAGCTCGGACGCGAGCACCCGGGTGAACTGCACCACGGCCGCCTTCGACGCCGCGTAGGCAGCGCTCCCGACGCTCGGCACGATCGCCGCGAACGACGCCGCGTTCACGATCCGACCGCGGCCGGCGGCGCGCATGACCGGCGCGACCGCCTGGCTCACGAGGAAGGTCCCACCGACGTTCACCTCCATGCAGCGCCGCCACGCGTCCCAGTCGAGGTCGGCGACGAGTCCCTCGACGTTGATGCCCGCGTTGTTGACGAGCACGTCGATCGTCCCGTGTCGCTCAAGGACGGTGTCGACCGCCGTCCGCACGGAGTCCGGGTCGGTGACGTCGCACACCACCCGGTCGACGTCGGGACCGGGACCCGCGGCCGGGTCGAACGCGAGGTCGAGCGCGACCACGCGGCACCCCTCGGCGGCGAAGCGTGCGGCGATCACGGCGCCGATGCCGCGCGCGGCTCCGGTCACCACCACCACGCGGTCGGTCAGGTCGAGGTGCATCGTCGCTCCCGTCGTCGGTCCCCAATAGGCATACTATTCACCCATGACGGATGCACGGGTGCTCTGGATCACCGGCGGCGGGAGCGGCATGGGTGCCGCGGTGGCGGTGCAGGCCGCGAGCGACGGGTGGACGGTGGTGCTCAGCGGCCGCAGGGTCGAGCGGCTGGACGCCGTGGCCGAGCAAGTCCGCGCAGCCGGCGGCAGCGCCGACGTGCTGCCGCTCGACACCGCCGACGTCGAGGCGGTCGCGACCGCTCGGGACACGCTGCTCACCCGCCACGGCCGGCTCGACGGGCTCGTCCTCGCTGCCGGCCTGAACGCCCCCGAACGTCGCTGGGACGACCAGTCCATGGCCGACTTCCGGGCGATCGTCGACACGAACCTGACCGGCGTGGTCGCCGCCGTGGATGCCGCACTCCCGTCGCTCCGCCTGGCCGGCGGCACGGTGGTCGTGGTGTCCTCGTACGCCGGGTGGTCCTTCCAACCCGGTGCGGGCGTCGCGTACTCGGCGTCGAAGACCGCCCTCGCCTCCGTCGTCCGGACGCTCAACCAGCAGGGCGCCGAGCACGGCGTCCGTGCGACGCACCTCTGCCCGGGCGACGTCGCGACGGACTTCCTCGACCGTCGTCCCGTCGTCCCGGACGCCGCTGCCCGCGCGGTGATGCTCCAGCCGGAGGACGTCGCGCGCGCCGTCGCCTTCGTGCTCGAGGCGCCCGCACACGTGCGGGTCGACGAGCTCGTCATCAGTCCGGTCGCACAGCGGTGATCTACGACCGGGTCCTCGACGACCTCGGGTCGGCCGTCGTGCACGGCGCCTTCGGCACCGATCCGGTGAGCATCGACGACCTCGTGGTCCGGACCGGCGCGAGCCGCAGCATCGTCCGCGAGGCGGTCCGCGTCCTCGTCGGCGTCGGGCTCCTCCGGGCGCGGCGGCGGGTCGGCGTCGTCGCGCTCCCCGCGGCCGAGTGGGACGTGCTCGACCCACGCGTGGTCGGGTGGCGGCTCACCGGACCGGACCGGCAGGTGGCCCTCCACGAACTCCGCGCGCTCCGCCGCGCCGTCGAACCGGCCGCGGCAGCGGCTGCGGCGTCCGCGACCGGTGACGCCGACGGCCTGGAGGCACTGCTCGCCTCCGCCGACCGTCTCGCCGCCGCCGCCGGTCCAGACGACGCCGCCACGTTCCTCCAGGCCGACCGCGACCTGCACCGACGCGTGCTGGACCGGTCCGGCAACGCGCTCTTCCGGCGCCTGCACGGCGTCGTCGAGCGCGCGCTCGACGAGCGCGTCGGGATCGGACCCGACGCGCACGACGTCCGCCTGCACGGCGCGCTCGCGCGCGCCGTCGCGGACGGCGACCCGGCCGCCGCCCGGGCCGCGATGCAGGAGATCGTCGACCGGACGTGACCCACGGCCGGTGCGATGCTGGCCGTACGACCAACGCGAAGGAGCGTCATGGAGTTCACCGAGCTCGTCCCCGACCCGTCCGCCGTCGAGCGGATCGCCACCGGGAGCACCTGGGCCGAGGGGCCGTGCTGGGTCCCCGCGACCAGGACCCTCCGGTGGTCGGACATCCCCGGCGACCGCATCCTGCAGTGGCACGCGGACACCGGCGAGGCCGGCACGTACGCCGAGGCCGTCGAGTTCACGAACGGGCGGTTCCTCGACCGCGACGGCTCGGTCGTGCAGTGCTCGCACGGCCTCCGGCGGGTCGAACGGGACCGTGACGGCGAGGTGACCGTGGTCGTCGACGGGTGGAACGGCGGCCGGCTCAACTCCCCGAACGACGTCGTGGTCGCATCCGACGGCGCAGTGTGGTTCACGGACCCCGCGTACGGCATCACCCAGCCGCGCGAGGGACACCCCGGCGTCCGCGAGTACGGCGATCACTGGGTGTTCCGGTGCGGACCGGACGGGGCCGACCTCCGACCGGTCGTCACCGACGCCGACGAACCGAACGGCCTCGCGTTCTCGCCGGACGAGCGGGTGCTCTACGTCGCGAGCTCCTCGGGTGCGCTCCCGGTCATCCGGGCGTACGACGTGGACGTCGACGACGTCGGCGTCCGCGTGAAGAACGGGCGCGAGTTCGCACGGCTCGGCGCCGACGAGGGCATCCCGGACGGCATCCGCGTGGACGAGCACGGGAACGTGTGGTCGTCGTCGCACCGGGGTGTCGTCGTGTTCGACCCGGCGGGCGAGCGGCTCGGCGAGGTCCCGGTGCCCGAGGTCGTCTCGAACCTCTGCTTCGGCGGGGACGACGGCACCGAGCTGTTCTGCACTGCGACCACGTCGGTGTACCGGCTCCGGACCGGGACGCGGGACGCCCGACAGGGGGCGTACGCCGTATCCTGAGCCGGCCATGCAGTGCGACTACTTCGACCGCGGGGTGTGCCGATCGTGCACGCTCATGGGCCAGCCCTACGCCGACCAGGTCCTCGACAAGGAGATCCGGACGCGGGAGCTGCTGCACGACGCGGTCGAGGCGGCCGGGGGTCCGTCGGCCGTCGACTGGCTTCCGGCCGTCACCAGCCCGGAGTCGGCCTACCGGAACAAGGCGAAGATGGTCGTCGGCGGATCCGTGCAGCGCCCCACGGTCGGGATCCTCGATCACCGGCAGCGCGGGGTGGACCTGCGGCACTGCGGCATCTGCACGCCCGGCATCCAGCGGGCGCTGCCGATCCTGGCGCAGTTCATCGAGGACGCCCGGCTGATCCCGTACGACGTCGCGACCCGTCGGGGTGAGCTCAAGTTCGTGCTCGTCACGGAGTCACCCGACGGCGAGCTCATGGTCCGGTTCGTGCTGCGCTCCGAGGGGCAGCTGCCCCGGCTCCGCGAGCACCTCGGCGCGCTCCGGTCGGTGCTGCCGGAGGCCGTGGTCGTCACGGCGAACCTGCTCCCCGAACACAAGGCGGTCACTGAGGGCGACCGGGAGATCGTGCTGACCGACCAGGAGACGCTGCCGATGCGGATGGGTGCCGTCACGATGCACCTCCGCCCGCAGAGCTTCTTCCAGACGAACACCACCGTCGCCACGCAGCTCTACGCCCAGGCGACGACGTGGATCGACGAGGTGGACCCCGCGTCGATGTGGGACCTGTACTGCGGCGTCGGCGGCTTCGCCCTCCACGCGGCCCGGCCGGGGCGTGCGGTGACGGGCATCGAGACCAGCCGTGAGGCCGTCCGGTCCGCGGGGCAGTCCGCACGCGAGGCGGGTCTCTCGGACGTCCGGTTCGCCGCCGACGACGCCACCGAGCACGCCCTCCGTGCCCGACCGGACACCGTGCCGGATCTCGTCGTCGTGAACCCGCCGCGACGCGGGATCGGGGCGACGCTGTCCGAGTGGCTCGAGCAGTCGACCGTCGAGCACGTCGTGTACTCGAGCTGCAACCCCGTCACCCTCGCGAAGGACCTCGCACGCATGGCGTCGTTCCGGCTCGACCGGGTCCGGGTGCTCGACATGTTCCCGCAGACCGGCCACCTCGAAGCGGTGACGCTGCTCTCGCGGTGGTGAGGGGTGCCTCCAGGCCGGTTTTCCCAGGGAATTGCCAAGGGAACATCTTGGGGTACATGGTGATCTGCGCTACGGCGGCGATCGCCGCGTACAGGAAGACGCCCGGGGGACACAGCACCACTGGGTAGAACCGTTTGTCTCGGTTTGATAACGGTGCGGAGTTTCCTATGGTGGCCCACCGAGGTGCCACCGGCGCGAGACCACTGCCCCCGGTGGCGCACCCCACAACGTGACCGCGGACGGTCGGGGTGGGCAGTGGACAGCCGGATCCTCCCGGCGCGTGACCCCGGTGGAGCAATCACATGAAGAAGCTTTCCCGTACCCGCACCATCGTCGGTGGCCTCGCCTTCGCAGGCATCGCCGCGACGGGTGTCGGCCTCGCGGCGGCGCCCGCGAACGCAGCGTCCGGTTCGACCTGGGACGCGCTCGCACAGTGCGAGTCCGGCGGCAACTGGGCCATCAACACCGGCAACGGCTACTACGGCGGGCTGCAGTTCACCCTCGGCACGTGGCAGGCCAACGGCGGCTCCGGCAACCCGGCCTCGGCGAGCCGTTCGGCGCAGATCGCCGTCGCCGAGCGCGTCCTCGCCTCGCAGGGTTGGGGTGCATGGCCGGCGTGCTCGGCCAAGCTCGGCCTGAGCGGCACCACCGGCGCGGCCCCGCAGGCCGCGGCGCCGGCGCCCGCTCCGCAGCAGAGCACCACGCAGGCGGCTCCGCAGCAGGCGGCGCCGCAGCAGGCCGCCCCGCAGCAGGCGGCGCCGCAGCAGGCTGCCCCGAAGGCCACCGCCCCGGCGGCGTCCAGCAAGCCGGCTCCGGTGAAGACGAGCGGCAAGACCTACAAGATCGCCTCGGGTGACACGCTCGACAAGATCGCGACGAAGCTCGACCTCGAGGGCGGCTGGAAGCAGCTCTGGGCGGCGAACACGTCGACCATCGACGACCCGAACCTCATCTACGCGGGTCAGACCCTGCAGCTCCCGGCCTGATCGCCGTGACTATGTGACGAACCCCCTCGGTCACGACCGAGGGGGTTCGTCGTCCGTCCGGCACTACTGCGGGTTCGCCTCGAGCCAGGTCGCCACGTCGTCGGAGCGCAGCGCCTGCGACAGGGACTGCACGGCGAGGTCGTTCAGCGTGACGTACGACTGATCGTCCGGCGACGTGCCCCCGCCCGCGCTCGGCATCGTGAAGGTGACGAGGTCGGACGAACGAACGTCCCGAAGGGACCACCCGAGACCGGCCAGGGTCCGGAAGTCGAGCCCGGGGTCGACCGAGAGGTGCTCGCTCGTCGCCGACACGAAGTCCTGGATGCGCCCGGGGTTCGTGATCGTCCCCTTCGACAGCACGCCGTCGACGACGCCGCGCATGAACGCCTGCTGGTTGCGGACGCGGGTGTGGTCGCCGTCGGCGAAGGCGTGTCGCTCGCGCACGAAGGTCAGGGCTGCATCGCCGTCGAGGCGGTTCGGGCCCGCGGAGAAGTGCGTGCCCGCTCGCGCCGTGAAGTCGGACGGCGATCGCACGGTGACGCCGCCGAGTGCGTTCGTCATGTCGCGGAACCCGGCGAAGTCGATCTCGGCGACGTGGTCGATGCGGGTGTCGAGCAACTGCTCCACGGTCTGCACGACGAGCGGCACGCCACCCCAGCTGTACGCGGCGTTGATCTTCGCCCTGCCGCGCCCCGGGACCTCGACCCACGAGTCGCGCATGATCGACATCAGGTACACGGCGTCCCGGTCCGCCGGGACGTGCGCGAGCATCAGGGCGTCGGAACGGCCGCCGGCCGCGCGGTCGCCGTCCGGGTCGTCCTGCGCGCGCGAGTCCGACCCGATCAGGAGGATGTTCTGCGCTCCGTCGGTCGCCGCGGGACGCGGACCCGACGGGAAGGCGTCCGGGAGCGTCGTCGTCCTGTCGTCGAACGACCGCGCGAGGCCCCCGACGAAGAGGCTCGCGGTGACAGCGATCACCGTGGCGACGCCCAGGAGCGAGCCGAGCGTCGCGATGAGCGCGACGAGGAACGGGCGCTTACGGCGCGCCGATCGATGGGCGACCGCGACGGCGTCGGCGGCGGTACGGGCGGCACGGCGTTCGGACATGCGGGCTCCTGCTCGACAGGTCGGCCCTGACGCCGACCTGGCCAGCGTACCGCATGCGGTATTCCAGATGCTAGGGTGCGCGCTCGATGATGGCGGCGAGTGCCTGACGCAGGCGCTCGTCCTCGGGGAGGACCTCGCGCTCGACGTGCTTCGCCGTGTCCCAGGCCGCCCGCCCGGCGTCGGTGACCGTCACGACCCGACGCCGACGGTCGTCAGGGTGGGGTGACCGCTCGACGAGTCCGTCCCGCTCGAGCCGTTCGAGCGTGCGCGACATCGTCTGTGGCTGCACCCGTGCGACCCGGGCGATCGTGTCCGCTCCGGTCGGCCCGGTGCGGATGAGGATGTCGATCGCGATGAGCCCGGCGTGCGGGAGCCCGATCTCGCGGAGGCGCTCGTCCCAGTCGCGTTCGACCCGTCGGGCGGCCGCGGCCAGCAGGCGACCCATGGGCCAGGCTGCGGGCTCGTCGTGCATGGATGCAGTCTACGGAGGCCGCATCGACACCAGATGATCAGCATGCTGACGATCCGTGTACGCTCGCACCGTGTCCCGCTTGCTCCGCATCGTGCTCCCCGCCGTCGTCATCGTCGCCTGGCTCGCCGTCGCCTCCGTCGGCGGACCGTACTTCGGCAAGATCGCCGACGTCTCGACGAACGACCAGACCTCGTTCCTGCCGGCATCGGCGGACGCCACGAAGGTGCAGGAGCGTGCCGCCGAGTTCCGGCAGGCGTCCGGGGCACCGGCGATCGTCGTGCTCGAGCGCGACGGTGGACTGACCCGGTCAGACCGCACCGCCGCCGCGCAGCTCGCCGACAGGCTTGGTGACCGCGGCGACGTGCAGGGCGTGAGTCCTGTGATCCCGAGCGAGGACGGCGACGCCCTCGAGATCGTCGCGACGCTCACGCAGTCCGCGGAGACCGGTGACGCGGTCGAGGCGATCCGCGCGGACGTCGACGACGCCCTCCCGTCCGGGTTGCGCGGGTACGTCACGGGACCGGCCGGGTTCACCGCCGACCTGACCGAGGCGTTCGCCGGCATCGACGGGCTCCTGCTCGGTGTGGCGCTGGCCGCGGTGTTCGTGATCCTCATCGTCGTGTACCGGTCGCCGCTCCTGCCCGTGCTCGTCCTCGGCACGGCGTCGTTCGCGCTCTGTGCCTCGATCCTCGTCGTGTACTGGCTCGCGAAGGCCGACGTCGTGACCGTCAACGGCCAGGTGCAGGGCATCCTCTCGATCCTGGTCATCGGCGCCGCGACCGACTACGCGCTGCTGTACACCGCGCGCTACCGCGAGGCACTCCGAGACCACCGGACCGGATGGGGTGCGACGAAGGCGGCCCTGCGCGGGAGTCTGGAACCGATCCTCGCGTCGGGTGGCACGGTCATCGTGGGCGTCCTCTGCCTGCTCTTCTCCGACCTCAACTCGAACAAGGCGCTCGGCCCGGTGGCGGCGATCGGCATCGCGTTCAGCCTGCTCGCGGCGCTCACGCTCCTCCCCGCGCTGCTGCTCGCCTTCCGGCGCGCGGCCTTCTGGCCGCTCCGGCCGGCGCACGGGTCCGCCCACCCCGTCGTGTCGGGTCCGGACGCGAAGGGGCTCTGGGCATCGGTCGGGAGGCTCGTGGCACGTCGGTCGCGGATCGTCTGGGTCGTGTGCACGGTCGGCCTCCTCGCCATGGGGGCGGGGCTGTTCGGCCTGCGTGCCGACGGCGTGCCGCAGAGCGACCTCGTGATCGGGGCGTCGCAGGCCCGCGACGGCCAGGACGTGCTCGCCGACCACTTCCCGGGCGGTTCCGGCAGCCCGGCGCAGGTCATCGGGAGCGCAGCGCGGCAGGACGCGCTGGTGCGGGCGATCTCCGACGTCGACGGCGTGGACGGGGTGACCGCGGCGGCGAAGGACTCGCCGTCCGGCACCGTGCCCGTGAGCGGCGAGCGCGACGGGACGACCGGCGGTGGCGCCGGCGGGAGCTCGGGCGAGCCGACCGTGTCACGCGGGGACGTCCTGCTCGAGGCCACACTCGCCGACCCGGCGGACTCAGCGGCCGCCGAGCAGACGGTCCGCGACCTCCGGACCGCCGTCGAGCGGGTCGACCCGGACGCGATCGTCGGCGGGGTCACGGCGACGGCCCTCGACACGAACGACACGGGCATCCGCGACCGCTCGGTCATCATCCCGATCGTCCTCGTCGTGATCCTCCTCATCCTCATGCTCCTGCTGCGGAGCATCGTCGCGCCGCTGATCCTCATCGGCAGCGTGATCGTCTCGTTCGCGGCCGCGCTCGGCGTCGGTGCTCTCGTCTTCGACCACGTGTTCCACTTCCCCGGCGCCGACCCGAGCGTGCCGCTGTACTCGTTCGTGTTCCTCGTGGCGCTCGGCGTCGACTACAACATCTTCCTGATGACCCGGGTCCGGGAGGAGGCCCTGCTGCACGGCCCGCGCGAGGGCGTGCTGCGGGGCCTCGGCGTCACCGGTGGCGTGATCACCTCCGCCGGCATCGTCCTCGCGGCGACCTTCGCGGCGCTCGGCGTCATCCCGATCCTGTTCCTGGCGCAGATCGCGTTCGTCGTCGCGTTCGGCGTGCTGCTCGACACCGTGGTGGTCCGGTCCCTGCTCGTCCCGGCCCTGACGTACGAGCTCGGACGGCGGGCATGGTGGCCGTCGCGCCTCTCGCGCGCTGCCCATCACATGTGACACGCTGGGCGCATGCCAGTGCCCTCCACCCAGCCCGCCGCCGAACGGAAGCTCCTCCGCGACACCGTCCAGGACAAGATCCGCGACGCGATCATGGACGGCACCCTCGAGCCCGGTGAGCGCCTGAACGACGACGACCTCATCGCCTGGCTCGGCGTCTCCCGCACCCCCATCCGCGAGGCCCTGGCAGAGCTCTCCCGGTCCGGCCTGATCGAGATGGCACCGAACCGCTACACCCGTGTGGCAGCGCCCACGAAGGACGAGCTCCTCGACGCCTACCGGACCCTCGGGGTGATCTACGGCGGGGTCGTGCGCCTCGCGGTCCCGCGCTTCACCGAGTCGCAGCGCAAGAAGGTCGTCAAGATGCTCGACGACGTCGTCGCCCGCTCGTCGAAGGGCAAGCAGGACGAGGTCGCCCGTGACGGCGCGAACATCTACGCGATGTGGGTCGAGGCCTGCGGCAACGCGTCGCTCGCGTCACTCTGCCGGTCGACGACCGACGGCCTGGCGTTCAAGCTGAGGGTGCCCGAACTCGCCGAGCTGATCCCCGTGGACACGGTCGTCCCCGAGCTCGAGAAGCTCAAGGCCGCCGTGCTGGCGAAGGACCCGATCGCGGCCGAGCTCGCGATGGAGGCCGTGCACCTGCTGCCCTCGCGCGACCAGTAGCGAGGGTCGCGGACGCGACCACCCAGCGGACGGGAGGCGCGGTGCCGGCCCGCACCGCGCCTCCCGTCCGTCTCGTGGTCACGGCGGTCCGGAGCGACCTGCCAGGCGTTCTCATGGCAGGTTCGAGCACTGCAGTTACCCTTTCCGGGTGAGCGATGCACCCGACGAGACGACCCGCCGCGCCCGGCGCGGCTCCGTGCCGCCCCGCCACGGGCGGCAGAAGCGGCGCCTGAGCGCCGTCTTCCCGGCGATCGCGGGTGTGGTCACCATGGCGATCGCCCTGAGCGGCGCGTACGCCTTCTACACGTACGACCAGCTGGCGGGCAGCGTCACGATCGTCAACGCGATCACCGGCAAGAAGGACACCAAGAACGACGTCGACGGCGAAGCGCAGAACATCCTGCTCGTCGGCGACGACCACCGGCCGGACAACGCGACCCCCGAGCAGATGGCCGAGCTCAGCACGACGAGCGACGGCGGGGCGACCAACACGGACACGATGATCGTGCTCCACATCAACGCCGACGGCTCGCAGGCGACGATGATCTCCTTCCCGCGCGACTCGTACGTCGACATCCCGGGCGTCGGCAAGGGCAAGCTCAACAGCGCCTTCTACTACGGCACCCTCAACGGCGGGGGCGACACCGGCGGTGCGAAGCTGCTCATCAAGACGATCGAGAACGTCAGCGGACTGCAGATCGACCACTACGTCCGCGTCTCCCTGCTCGGCTTCTACCAGGTCGTCAAGGAACTCGGGCCGGTCGACGTCTGCCTGAACAACGCGGTGAACGACCCGTACTCGGGCGTGAACCTGCCCAAGGGCAAGAGCTCCCTCGACGCAAAGCAGGCGCTCTCGTTCGTCCGCCAGCGCCACGGTCTGCCGAACGGCGACCTCGACCGCAACGTCCGCCAGCAGTACTTCCTGTCCCAGGAAGCCCGGAAGGTCCTGTCCGCCGGCACGCTGCTCAACCCGGTCAAGCTCGGCAACATCCTCAAGGCGGTCGGCGGATCGATCCAGACCGACACCGACCTGGTGTCGCTCGCGGCCCAGATGCGCGACCTCCGACCCGGCAACATCCAGTCGGCGACGATCCCGACGCTCGGCACGCCGACGATCTACGTCAACGGGTCCGCGCTCTCGATCGTCCAGGTCGACGAGGTCGGTCTGCCCGCCTTCGTCCAGGGTCTCGTCGGGCAGCCCGAGGCCTACACCAAGGCCACGAGCGCACAGCCGGCGAGCACGACGGTCACCGTCCTGAACGGCAGCGGGGTCACCGGCGCCGCGGCGGCCGCGACGCAGAACCTCACCGCGCGCGGCTTCCAGGTCGGGACGCCCGGGTCCTCGGAGACCACGAAGGCCACGCAGGTGCAGTACCCGAAGGGCATGGAGTCGCAGGCGAAGGCCGTCGTGGCGGCCACCCCGGGGGCCGTCGCGGTCCGGACGAACGACGTCACGGGCGTCACGCTCGTGCTCGGCTCCGACGGCAAGACGGTCTCCGCTCCGGCCCAGCCCGGGTCGTCGGCCTCGACGCCGACCGCCGGCGGGTCGGGCTCGTCCGGTGGGTCGTCCTCCGGCGGGTCCTCGTCCGGTGGATCGTCCGCGAAGCCGAGCAGCGAGCCCTCGCCCAAGTCGACCGACGTGCACAACTACGGCAAGGCGAACGTCTGCATCAACTGACGCCGGCGCCCGGTGTCACGCCGCGGTCGCGTGCTGCCGGATCGCCGCGATCGCGGTGTCCAGGCCGACGACGAGCGGTCGCACGTCGCGGTGGACCTGCGCGAGGAGCAGGCCGCCCTGGAGCGCCACCATCACGGCGGTCGCCAGCGTGGCCGGGTCTGCGTCGGTGTCGAGCACGCCGCGCTGCTGCATCGTGGCGATCCCCCGGCGGAAGCCCTCCTCCCAGCGGCTGAACCCGGCGGACACCAGACCGCGTGCGGCGCTGTCCCGTTCGGCGACCTCGGTGCCGAGGGAGCCGAGCGGACACCCGCCCACGCAACCACCCGCGTGCGCGCCGTCCACCATGCGGTCCCGCCAGCGTGACCAGGCCTCCCAGGTCGAGAGGTCGGCGTGGTCGGCGCCCTGGTGCGTCAGGACCGCTTCCGCCTGCCGGTCGATGACGTCGTGGACGAGTGCGTCCTTGTCCGAGAAGTAGTGGTACAGCTGCGACCGCCCGACACCGGCAGCAGCACCGATGTCGTCGAGGGTCGTGCCGGTGACGCCGCGGGTCAGCATGAGCTCCGCGGCGACGTCGACGATGCGGGCCCGGGTCCGCAGTCCCTTCGCGGTGCTGCGGCGAACGGTAGCGGGGCTGGTCCGTGTGGCGGGCATGTGGAGAGTGTACTTGTGAGTCCATTTTGCAGCATGCAAAATACCGGATATGAACGACGAACTCCTCGCCAAGCGCTCCCAGGAGCGCGACCTGATGCTCGCGGTGGCCGCCGGTGACCGTCGCGCGTTCACGGCCCTGCACGAACGCTTCCGCCCGCTCGTCGAACGGTACGTGCGCCACCAACTGAACGACCCCAGCCAGGTGGAGGAGGTCGTGCAGGACGTGTTCCTCGAGATCTGGCTGATCGCCGAGCGCTACGACCCCCGACACTCGGTCATCGCGTGGGTCCGGACGATCGCGCAGCGCCGGGCCATCGACCGTGTCCGGAAGAGCCGCGCCGACCGAGACCGCGACCTCCGCATCGGAGCCCGGGACCACGAGGTCGTCGACCACTCCGCCACGGAGCGTGCCGAGAGTGTCCTCGACCGCGCGGCCCTCCGCCGTGCCGTCGCCGAGCTGCCCCCGAGGCAGCGCGAGGCAGTCGTGCTCCGGCACCTCGTGGGGCTCTCCGGGCCGGAACTGGCGACCGAACTCGGGGTCCCGGTCGGGACCGCCAAGACGCGGGCCCGGGACGGCGTCATCGCGCTCCGGCGGGTCATGGTCCCGGAGCCCGCGTGATCGGTAGGTTCGACGGGTGAGCAGCGCCGAGCGTCCGATCACCCTGATGACGTACAACATCAAGAACCCTGATCCCGCACACGACTGGCCCGCGCGGCTGCCGGTGCTGCTCGACATCGTGCGACGCCACGACCCCGACGTCCTGTGCGTCCAGGAGGCGTTCGACCACCAGATGGACGACCTGCGTGCCGGACTGCCCGGGTACGGCGACGTCGGTCAGGGCCGGGAGGGCGGGAGCGCGGGTGAGCACGCTGCCGTGTTCTTCCGACGTGATCGACTCCGTCCCGTCGAGCACGGGTCCTTCTGGCTGTCGGACACACCGGACGAGCCGGTGTCCAACACCTGGGGGAGCGTGTTCCCCCGGATCGTCAACCACGCGCGGTTCCTCGACGTCGACGGCGCGGCCTTCACGCTCGTGACGACCCACCTCGACCACGAGGAGGGCCCGCACGGTGACGAGGTCCGGGCGAGGAGCACGGCCGTGATCGCGGAGCGCACGGCCGCCGTCGACGGGCCGGTCGTGGTCGCCGGGGACTGCAACGAGCCGGCCGGCGTCGGTCGGGCGTCCCGGGTGCTCGTCGAGGCCGGGTTCACGGACGCGTGGGACGTCGCCGGGGACCCCGAGGACCGGACCGCGACCTTCAACGACTGGGAGCCGCCGGTGGCGTCGGGTGAGCGCATCGACTGGGTGTTCACGCGGGGTGTACGCGCCGTGGACCGGGTCGTGATCGACCACGACGGGCCGGAGACCTGGTTCGCGAGCGACCACTTCCCGGTCGTCGCGACGATCCGGGTCTGAGGATCAGCAGCCGTTCGTCGCGTTGACCGGCATCGGGGAGCCGAGCACGGTCACGGTGGTGTCGTCGGTCAGGGCGGAGACACCGTTGCGCTCGGTGTCGTCGCCCCGGGGGTCCTTCGCGCCGTCGGTGTCCTCGTCCGACGCCGCACGCGCGCGGCGGTCGTCGCTCGACCGGTCGTCGCTCGACCGGTCGTCCGTGCGCTGCTCGGTGTCGTCCCAGCCGCGCTGGAGGAGCACCTGCCAGGCCGAGGGGTCGTCCGAGTCGTCCGAGCCGAAGGACATCCGGTCCTGCGGGGCGGTCCGTTCGATGCGTCGCTCGATGTCGTCGCCGACCTGCACGCCGTGCGGACCGGACAGCTCGACCATCGACCCACTGCGGGACCGGACCTCGTCACGGAGGACGCGGATCTCGACGGCGTTGCCGAGCTCGGCGGGCGTGGCCAGTGCGGCGACGCGGATCGCACCGCCCCAGGTGTAGGTCGTGCCGGCCGGGAAGCACGCCCCGCCGTCTCCCTCGGCCGTCTGGGTGCGCGACGGCGTACCGAGGAGCCGGTTGAGCAGTGAGACGGTCGACCGTGCATCGCGCATCGACACGTCGACGACGGTGCGGTCGTCACGCTCGAGGACGAGCGACTCGGCGCGGAGCTCGATGGCGTCGACGCGCTTGAGCTTGCCGTTCGACACGGACGACGTCGAGGTGGCCGTCTGCGTGGGTTCCGCCGCCCCGGCGGGTGCGCCGGTCGCGAGCACGGTCGCCGAGGCGGCCAGCACGGCGACGCCGAGCGCGAGGGAGGGGCGGAAGGTCACCAGTCGACCGTACGGCCTCGGACCTCGGTGGACGACGGGTGTTACCGAATCGGTTCCGGGCCGTCACCGCACCGTGACATTCGGCGACACCCGTCGGGGGACAGTGCCTGGACGTCGGCGCTGCCCGGCCTGCGTACCGTACGGCGCATGACGGACCAGTACACGATGCAGGACCCGACCGCGATGTACGCGGACAAGAAGCCCGACGAGCAGTACCTGCCCGGCGCCGGCACCGACGAGGAGATGGCGCAGAACGTGCCGGCCGACCACGGTGAGGACACCTACCGCGGCTCCGGTCGTCTCGAGGGCCGGAAGGCGCTCGTCACCGGCGGGGACTCCGGCATCGGCGCCGCCGTCGCGATCGCGTACGCACGGGAGGGCGCCGACGTCGCGATCTCCTACCTGCCCGAGGAGGAGGAGGACGCGCAGCGCATCGTCGGACTCATCGAGGCCGCCGGACGGACGGCGGTGGCGCTGCCCGGGGACATCACGTCGAAGGAGTGGTGCGAGGAACTCGTCGCGAAGGCCGTCGAGGGCCTCGGCGGACTCGACATCGTCGTGAACAACGCCGGCAAGCAGCAGAACGTCGACTCGATCACCGACATCGAGGACGAGGAGTTCGACGAGACCTTCAAGACGAACGTCTACGCGACCTTCCGCATCACGAAGGCCGCCGTGCCGCACCTGGCTCCCGGGTCGACGATCATCAACACGACGTCGATCCAGGCGTACGCGCCGTCACCGCACCTCGTGCACTACGCCGCGACGAAGGCGACCGTGAACAACCTCGCCAAGGGCCTCGCCGCGCAGCTCGCGCCGAAGGGCATCCGGGTGAACGCCGTCGCACCCGGTCCGATCTGGACGCCGCTGCAGCCCGCCGGCGGGCAGAAGCCCGAGGACCTCCCGAGCGCGGGCGAGCAGACCTACCTCGGTCGCTGGGGCCAGCCCGCCGAGCTGGCGCCGGCGTACGTGTTCCTCGCCAGCGGCGAATCGTCCTACGTCGTGGGGGAGACGCTGCACGTCGACGGCGGGATGCCGACGCCGTAGCGGCGACCACGTGACGGACGGGAGGCACGGTGCCGGCTGGCACCGTGCCTCCCGTCCGTCAGACCGCGAGCGCCGTCAGTGCGCTCGCGGCGTCCGCAGGAGCAGCCACACGAAGTACGGCGTCCCGACGAGCGCGGTGAGGATGCCCGCGCCGAGCTGCGCCGGCGCGATGACCGTCCGTCCGAGCAGGTCACCGAGGCAGACGAGCACCGCACCGAGCAGCACCGCCACCGGCACGACCCGGGCGTGCGCTCGACCCACCAGCGAGCGGGCCGCGTGCGGAGCGACCAGCCCGACGAAGCCGATCGTGCCGACCGCCGCGATCGCCGTCGCGGTGAGCAGCACCGAGAGCGTCAGGAACCCGAGTCGGGTCCGGCCGAGTCGGACGCCGAGCAACCGGGGCGAGTCCTCGTCGAGTGAGACGAGGTCGAGCTCCCGGTGCGCCGGCAGCACGAGCACGAGCGCGACGACGAGCACCACGACGACCGGGAAGGAGTCCTGCCACGTCCGGCCGTACGTCGAGCCCGACAACCAGGTCAGTGCCTTGTTCGCGTTGAACGGGTCGGTGACCACGATGAGCAGGCTGATGAGTGCCGTGAGCCCGGCCGACACCCCGACGCCGACGAGCACGAGGCGGTTCTGTCGGAAGCCCCCGCGGGCAGCGAGACCGAACACCACGAGCGCCGCCAGCGCGGCACCGGCGAACGCGGCCCCGGCCACGCCCCACGTCGACGCCGCGGGGACCGCCGTCACGACGAGCACGGCACCGAGTCCGGCTCCGCTCGAGACGCCGAGGACCCCGGGGTCGGCGAGCGGGTTGCGGGTGACGCCCTGCACGAGCGTCCCGGCGAGTGCCAGCGCTGCACCGGCGAGGAGCGCGGCGGTGACCCGCGGGACGCGGGTGTCGAGGATGAACGAGATCGCCTGGTTCGCCCGGCCGGTCAGCCAGTTCGTCACGTCACCGAGCAGGAGCTTCGCGTCCCCGAGCAGCACCGATGCGACGACCACGCCGACGAGCACGGCCACGAGGGCGACGACCGTCAGGGTGACCGCGAGTCGACCGGGGATGCGCGAGACCTCGAGCGGGGTGGTCTGCCCGGTGTCGCGCATCCGGAGCGCCATCACGACGAGGAACACCGCGCCGACGACGCTCGTGACGACGCCCGTGGGGACGGTCACGGCCCGGTCGCCCGACACGACGGCGCGGAGCAGGACGTCCGAGGCGACCACGATGCCGGCTCCCACGAGGCCCGAGACGGTCAGGAGCGCCCAGGAACGGTGCAGGGTGGGGAAGGTCCGCGCGACCGGACGGACGAGTGCCGGCGCGCACAGGCCGACGAAGCCGATCGGTCCGGCGATCGTCACGGCCGCGGCGGAGAGCAGCACCGCGAGGACGACCGCGACGATGCGGGTGCTCCGGACCGGGACGCCGAGCCCGCGGGCGGCGTCGTCACCGAGTGCCAGGGCGTCCACCCGGTGGGAGAGGACGAGGAAGCCGACGACCCCGACCGCCACCACCGGGAGCATCGGCAGGATCGTGTCGTACCCGTTCTGCGCGATGCCGCCCTGGTTCCAGCTGTAGAGCCCCCGGGTCTGCTGCGGGAACAGCAGGACGAGCGCCTGCGTGACGGAGCCCAGGCCGAGGGCGAGCGCCGTGCCGGCCAGGACGAGCCGCAGGGTCCCGCTGCCGAGTCCGGACAGCGCGAGCACCAGGGCGGCGGCCGCGAGTCCCCCGAGGAAGGCGATGCCGGACTGCGCGACGACCGGCAGTCCGATGCCCGACACCGAGACGATGCCGAGCGCGAGGTACGCGCCGGCGTTGACGGCGAGGGTGTCCGGCGCGGCGAGCACGTTCCGGGTCACCGCCTGCAGTGCGGCGCCGGCGACACCGAGCGCGAAGCCGACGACCAGCCCGGCGACCGCACGGGGGAAGCGGGAGGCGACGACGACCGACGCGTCGGCGCCGTCCACCCGGCCGGTGAGGGCCTTCCAGACGTCGGCGACCCCGACGTTCGCGGTGCCCTGGGTGGTGTCCACCGCGGCGAGCACGGCGACGAGCGCGATCCCGGCGACGAGGAGCAGGACGCCGAGCGCGGGCCGGGCGACGCTCGTGGAGCGCCTCCCGGCCCGCGCCTGCGTGGCGGTGCCGGTCACCGCTACTTCGTGAGCGCGGCGACCGCGGCGTCGACGTAGGCGTCCATCGCGCCGGGCCCGCCGAACATCCAGATGCCGTCGTCGAGACGGTGCACGTGGTCCTGCTCGACGAACGGCAGCGACTTCCACACGGCGTTCGACGCGAGGGTCTTGCCGAAGACGTCGTCCTCGCTCGCGGCCTTGTTGTCGATGTAGAGGAACTGCGTGTCGGCGGGGAGCTTCGTCAGTCCCTCGACGTCGGTCGAGCCGAGGCCGTACGCCGCGTCGCCCTCGATGCCCGTGCCGGACCAGGCGTCCGCGAGCCCGAGCTCCGCGTTGACCTGACCGATGAGCGAGCCCTTCGTGTACGGACGGATCGTGACCTGGTTCGACAGGACGTACCCCCGTCGGCGAACGCCACCTTCGTGCCGGCCTTGCCCGCGTCGGCGATCTCCTGCTTGCCGTCCGCGATCTTGTCCTCGAGGGCCTTCCACACGGTGTCGGCCTTCGCGGTCGTGCCGGTGGCCTCCGCGATGAGGTCGAGCGTGTCCTTGATGGTCTCGAGCTGGGCGCCCGACTTCGCCGAGGCGATGACGATCGTCGGGGCGATCTTGCGGAGCTGCGTGATGACCGAGTCCTTGAGGTCGGTCGTCGCGACGATGAGGTCCGGGGCGATCGAGGCGATCGTGTCCGTACTCGGCTCACCGCGGGTACCGATGTCCTTCGGGTCGCCGGTCAGCGGGACCTTCGAGTCCCACTGGCTGTAGCCCTTCACGTCCGCGACGCCGGCGGGTGCGACGCCGAGGGTCTCGAGGTCCTCGACGACGTTCCACTCGGTGCCGACGACCTTCTTCGCGGGGCCGTCGAGCGTCACCTTCGTGCCCTGGGCATCGGTGACCGTGATCTTCGCGGCGGAGGGGCTGGCGTCGGAGGCCTCCTGCGTGGAGCCGCAGGCGGTGAGGGCCAGCGCGGCTGCGGCGGCGATGGCGGTGGCGGTGAGGAGTCGTCGCTTCATGGCGGCTCGGGTTCTTCCTGTTCGGTGGGGGTGGAGCTGTCGGTCGGACGCGTGCTGCGCGCCCCGTCGTCAGCGGGTGGGTGCAGGGGTGGTCCGGGAGTGGTGTCGACCGACCGCGCGGGTCCGGAGTGCACCGGTGGAGGGGTCGTGGTCGACGTCGATGCGGATGCCGTACACGTCCGAGAGTCGCTCGGCGTCGAGGACGTCCTCCGGGGTGCCGTCCGCGACGACGACGCCGGCGCGGAGGAGCACCAGCCGATCGGCGACGGCTGCCGCCTGGTCGAGGTCGTGCAGGACGACGCCGACCGCCGTCCCGTGGACGTCCGCGAGGTCGCGGACGAGGTCGAGCAGCTCCACCTGGTAGCGGAGGTCGAGGTACGTGGTCGGCTCGTCGAGCAGGAGGACGCCGGTCTGCTGTGCGAGGCAGCTCGCGAGCCACACCCGCTGCAGCTGCCCGCCGGACAGCTCGTCGGCCGGCCGCTCGGCGAGGCTGGTCAGTCCGGTCACGTCGAGCGCGTGGGCGACGACGACCTGCCCGTCCGGGTCCTGTCCGCCGAAGCGGCCGCGGTGCGGGTGCCGACCGAAGGTCACGAGGTCGCGCACGCGGAGTCCGCCGGGCACCGGGCGGCCCTGGGTCAGCAGTGCGACCTGGCGGGCGAACGCCTTCGGGGTCAGGGCGAGGCCGTCGACGACGTCGCGTCCGGCGTCTGCGGCCACGCGTGCCGTCGCCGTCGGCCTGGAGGCACGGCTCGCGGCGTGCGCATCGGTCGCGCCGCGCAGGTGCACGGTCCCGGAGCGCGTGGGCTGCAGCCGTGCGACGGAGCGCAGGAGCGTGGACTTCCCCGACCCGTTCGGGCCGACGAGGGCGGTCACCGTCCCGGCGGTGAGCTCGAGCGAGGCGGCGTGGACGACGTCCTCGCCGTGGTAGCCCACGGTGACGTCGCGTGCGTGCAGATCGACCACGGAGGTAAGGGTAGCCTCACCTACTTAGGTTTACCTAACGTGTGACGGGATTCCTTCGCGTCGCCCGGTCAGCAGGGTGCCCCGCAGGTCCGCGCCAACCGTTCGAGGAGCTCACGGGCGGACAGCGCGGCGGCCAGTTCCACCTCGACCGGGTTGATCCCGATCGCCCGCTCGAACGCACGGCGCCGTGCCTGGTCCGCGATCGGGACCTCGGGGCGCTGGGGGAGTTCGGCGATCGCCCGCGCGGCGGCGTCGAACGCGCCGACCGGTCGACCGAGCTGCTCCCACATCGTCCGGACGTCGTGGGCGACCTGGTCGGCGTCGCCGCCGAACTCGAAGCCGGCGGACGCCATGGTCGCGAGACCGTGCGCGATCGAGTCGTTCGGGGTCATGTCGGCATCGTCACACGACCGGCCGCGAACGGGCTGAGCGGGATGCTTGTCCCCCGGAATGCCGACACCCGGACCGGGGATTCTGGTGTCCCCCGACATCCACCAGGATGGGGTGTGCACTCGTTCCGGGTGCAGCACGCGCCCCACGAGGGCGCCCCGGACAGGACGTCCGGCGATCGGAGGGCACGATGCTCGAGAACACCAGCGCGGACACGCACGCGGCAGCCGCTGCGGCCGCCACCCTGCACCTGCGGATCACGATCGTCGGGACGACCGTCGACCTCCTGCGCGACGTGCCCTTCCACGAGGCGCGGCCGGAGCAGGTCGCGGAGCGCATGGGGATCACGGTCGCCGAACTCGAACTGCACTTCCCGTCGTGGGACGGTCTCGTCCTCGCCGCCGTCGACCGCTGGAACGGCGGCCGCATGGAGGAGGTCACGGCGGAGGTCGGCGACGCCGCCACGGTGGACTTCCTCCGCGCGATCGTCGCGTCGAACGCCGAGGACCCGGCACTCATGCGGCTGCTCGTCGCCCTGCTGTCCGTGGCCGGCAACCCGTCGCACCCGATGGCCACGTACCTGCGCTCGCGCTACCAGCTGTTCTTCTCGCAGATCAAGCGCGGACTCGAGCGGGACGTCGCCGTCGGCCGGGCGCCGCACACGATGGACCCCCGCCGCGGGGCCGAGCAACTGATCGCCCTCTACGAGGGGCTGCAGCTCCAGGCGCTCCTGCGAGCGGACATGGACCTCGTGCAGGCGTTCGACCGGGCCGTGGCGCGGCTCGAGGCCGGCTGGATGGAGCGGTACCAGCCGCGCGCCCAGGTCCAGCACGCCACGTGGAGTGACCCGGGCAGCTGGGAGATCTGACCGCACACGGCCCGGTGGGGTTGGCCGGGATGCGCGGAACCGTGCCGGGGCAGAGTCCGGCGGGGGTACTCGGTGGAGACCCCAACCGGAAGGAGCCGTCGTGGCGAACCCCAACCCGATCGAGATCCAGAAGTACCTGAGCGGCATCGAGTACCCGGCGTCGAAGGACGACATCGTCGCCACCGCCGAGCGTGAGGGCGCCTCGGGCGATGCGCTCGAGGCGCTGAAGAACATCCCGGACGGCGACTACGACGCACCCACCGCGGTGTCGAGCGCCGTCACCGAAGCCAGCTGAGTCCCGGCACGACCGGCAGCGCGGCCGGCCGCGGTCACCAGCGCGGTCGGCTGCCGTCCCCGGGGTCGTAGCCCGAGTCGCGGATGACGCGGAGCGCGGTGGTGTCGCTGTGGACCGAGTGCACGACGACCTTCCGCGCGCGCCGGAGGGCTCGTCGGGCACCCGGCGTCGCGAAGAGCCCGCCGAGGACGAGACCGGCGCCGATCGCGAGCGCGACGGTCACGGCGGACACGAAGTCGAGCGCCGAGGTCGACGACCCGGACATCACGTTGAGCAGGGCGTTCGACACGGCGACACCGGGGAGCAGCGCGCCGCAGAACGCGGGGACGGCGATCGCCCCCACCGCGGTGCGCATCCGTGCCGCCGCGATCGTCGCGAGCACGCCGAGCAGCACGGACGCGAGGAACGTCGCGCCGAGCAGGGGCAGCCCGAGGTGGCGCATCGCCCACAGCGACGCTCCGGCCGTGACCGAGAAGACCACCGCGACCGGGATCACCCGCGCGCTGGCCTGCTGCACGAAGCAGTTCGCCGCGGCGGACACGACCGTGAGGGACAGCGACGCCCACAGCGGGAGCGGGTCGAGCACGATGCCGGACGGGTCGACCTCGATGCGGAGCCAGTGGGTCAACGCGATGCCGGCCGGGACGCCGACGACGATCGCGGCGATGACGAGCAGGATCGAGAACGCCCGCGCGACCGCCATCGCGCGGAACCCGGAGATCGCGTCCTGCGCCCAGGTCACGAGCGAGACGTGCGGCAGCAGGAGCACCACGAGCGCCGCCACCATGGTCGCCGCGCCGGCCGGACCGAGGATCCCGGCCGCGATCGCGAGGGTGCCGAGTGCTGACGCCACCGCCCCCTGCGCACCGGAGACGAAGAACTGCGGGAAGCCCCGACCGGTCAGCCACCGGCCGGACACGATGATCCCCATCATGAGGACGAACGCCCCGAGACCCGCACGCCAGCCACCGCCCGCCTGCATCGCGATCGAGGTGCCGAGGACGGCGAGCCCGACGTCGGCGAGCCAGGTCGGCCAGCGGGGCGGCATGCGGAGCACGGCGACGAGCGCGCTCACGGCGGAGGTCATGTCGCGCGAACCGTGCACGAGGTCGTCCACGATCTGGTTCGCCCACGCGAGACGCCCGAGGTCCGACCCGTCGATGGTCACGGTGCGGAACTTCACGAGCGCGGGACCGTCGGCCGGTGCGTACTGGATGGTCACCGAGCTGCCGGTGAGGTCGAGGTCGAGCGGTGCGAGGTTCCACTTCGTCGACACCGCGACCACCGCGGTCTCGACGCTCCGGGTGTCGGCGCCGGAGGCGAGCATCACCTCGGCGAGGTCGAGGCAGAAGTCCACGATCTGCACCGGCGAGTACTGCTCGCGCGGTCGGAGGTCGGGGGTGACGTCCTCGTAGATCGTGCCGCGCAACCGGGCACGGGCGTCGCGGAGGTCGTGCTGCGCGACCTTCCGGACGCGGGGCCGCGGCGGGCGGCCGGGCCTCGGCGCGCCGGGGAGGAACTGCTCGGCCATCCCGCCATCGTGCCAGCCGCTCGGCGCCGAGTCCGGATGCCGGCTGAACGTGGCCGTGTCGTCGGCTGGGCGGGTCAGCGCGGCCCGCGGAAGCGAGCGCTCAGGCGTCCGGCGGCGAAGGCCGCGACGACCGCGCCCACCGCGGCGGTCAGCGGGCCGACGACCTGCTGCCACGAGTGCGTCACCGGGTCGAAGACCGTCCCCGCCAGCGGGGCGTACGCGAACCAGCCGAACGACGCGCTCGGCGCAGTGGCCCAGATGGTCACGCCCGCGACCAGGGCCGCGAGGCCTGCCCACAGGGCGAGCCAGGTCGGGGTGGCGAAGCGGCGACGTCTCACGCTGGTGAGCGTACCGACGACGGACGGGAGGCGCGGCGCCAGCCGGCACCGTGCCTCCCGTCCGGAACGCAGTCGCGTCAGCGACGCGTCGTGACTACTGCTCGAACGTCGCGCGCAGCTCGATGTCGACGCCGGTGAGGGCCTTCGAGACCGGGCACGTCGCCTTGGCCTCGTCGGCGGCCTTCAAGAACGCTGCCTCGTCGATGCCGGAGACCTCGCCGCTGACGGTGAGGACGATGCCGGTGAGCTTGAAGCCGTCGGCGGAGTCCGGGCCGAGCGAGACGTCGGCCTTGACGTCGAGCGCCTCGACGGTGCCGCCGGCCTCGCCGAGGATCGCCGAGAACTGCATGGCGTAGCACGAGGAGTGGGCTGCGGCGATGAGCTCCTCGGGGCTGGTGGTGCCACCAGCGTCGTCCGCGGCGCGCTTCGGGAAGGACACGTCGTAGGTGCCGACCTTCGAGCTCGAGAGTTCGACCTGGCCGGAACCGTCGTTGAGGCCGCCGTTCCAGGCGGTGCGTGCGGTGCGCGTGGGCATTCCCGCTCCTTTCGTGTGGGGTCGGCCCCGTTCGGAGCCGTCGACTCCGGTCCGGAGCCAAGGCCGAGTCAATCGGAGAACGACCGTTCTCGCAACCTGCTCACGGGGAAGACGCAGGTCTGCCCTACGATCGGGCGCATGGGGGACAGCACGTCGTTCCGGTCGCGCGTGACCGAGCAGGGACCGGTCGACGTGTCCCGACGCCCGGACGTGGCCTGGGTGCGCTTCTGGACGCAGGGCTGGCGGTTCCACGGCCGCGCCAGCCGGACCGAGTTCTTCTGGGTGATCGCCCTGCAGGCAGTGGTCACCCTCGTGGTGTGGTGGCTCGTCGAGCAGCTCGGCATGACGGCACGCTGGACGGTCTACGCCGACCCGTTCGGCATCGTCCCGTCGCCGCAGGTCGGGTTCCACCTGTTCGAGATCCACCAGGGTCGGTACTCCTCTGCGTGGTGGGGGTACGGATCGGGTCGCGACGCCTGGCCCGACAGCTGGGACGTCGCGATCATCATCGGCCTCCTCGCGACCGCGATCCCGCGGTGGTCGTTGCTCGTGCGGCGCCTCCACGACCGCGACCACACCGGGATGTGGATCCTGCTCCTCGTCTTCACCGGCCCGATCGGGTGGTTGGTCGTCACCGGCATGGTGGTCAGTCGTCCCCGCGTGCGTGGTGCGCGCTTCGACCGTGGGCTGTTCGCCGGGCGTCGCGAGTCCCTGCCCGACCCGGATCCGGGCCCGGCACTTACGCAACAGGTGTAGTTTGGCGGTGGATCGGCCCGATCCGATCGCGACGCCGCACCCCCTGACGCCCGACGAGTCGAGTCGACGCTCACCAGTGACCCGTCAGAAGGAGCAGCAACCATGCGTGCCGTCGTGTTCGAGCAGTACCAGACCTTCCCGTCCCTCAGGGACGTGCCGAAGCCCACGCCCGGGCCGGGCGAGGTGTTGCTCGAGGTCGCCGGCGCCGGGGCGTGCCACTCCGACGTCGCCGTCTACCGCGAGTTCCGCGAGGGCCAGCCGGGAGCGCAGGCACCCGCGTTCGTCCTCGGGCACGAGAACTCCGGCTGGGTCGAGTCGGCCGGCCCCGGCGTGACCGGGTTCACCTCGGGGGACGCCTACCTCGTGTACGGCCCCGTCGGGTGCGGGCACTGCTCGTACTGCTCCAAGGGGCAGGACACGTACTGCGAGAACGCCGCCACGAACCCGTACGCGGGCATCGGCCTCGGCCGGGACGGCGGCATGGCCGAGTACGTCGTCGTGCCCGCGCGGAACCTCGTGCCCCTCGGCGATGCCGACCCGGTCGCCGCGGCACCGCTCAGTGACGCAGCGTTGACGCCGTACCACGCGATCAAGGCCTCGCTGCCGAACCTCGCGGGCGGTGGGAAGTACGCGCTCGTCGTCGGACTCGGCGGTCTCGGGCAGATCGCCGTGCAGATCCTCACCGCGCTCACCGGTGCGACCGTCATCGCGACGGACATGAAGCAGGACGCCATGGACCGTGCGGCGGCCCGCGGCGCGATCACGGTCCCCGGCGGCCCGGACCAGGTCGCCGCCATCCGGGAGATCACCGGCGGACGCGGCGTCGACGCGGCCTTCGACTTCGTCGGTGCGACCCCGACGGTGAAGACCGCGCAGGCGTCGATGGCGATCGGCGGCCGCTTGACGGTCGTCGGGATCGCCGGGGGCACGACCGAGTGGAACTTCTTCTCGACGCCGTACGAGTCGACGATCACGAACACCTACTGGGGCACCATCGAGGACCTGCACGAGGTCGTCGCGATGTACCGGGCGGGACAGATCGTGCCGGACGTCGAACGGTACGCCCTCGACGATGCGCTCGAGGCGTACCGGAAGCTCGAGGCCGGCGAGCTCTCCGGTCGAGCCGTCGTCGTGCCGACCCTCGGTCGCTGACGATCCGCACACTGACGATCGGCACGCTGACGACGATCCGGTAACGCTCCCGGTGTGCTCGGTCCCGCCGGGGCTACCGTGGAGTCGTGGGGCAGCGGCTGCTCCGCAGTGGGGAGCAGATCATGTCGACGAACCCGGACTACACCGAGGCTGTCAGGCCGCGGAGCTCAGGCGACGGGACCACCGACGGTGGCATGACGATGGGGATCCCGTACGACGCCCCGGGACGTGGCCTCGTCAGTGGAGACGTCGAGCCGGTCTCGCGGTCGGGGCTCGCCTGGCGGGTCGTCGCGTCGCTCGTCCTCGCCGCGATCGGCATCAACGCCCTCGTGGTCGTCGTCCGGATCCTGGCCGGGCCCGCGGACGTCTGGGCGGGAGCCATCGGGATGGCGCTGGTGGCCGCGCTCGCGCTCGCCTACCCCGTCGTGAACGTGGTGCGCTGGGTGCGCGTCTCCCGGCGGTAGACCCGCGCGGAAACCGACGGGAGGCACGGTGCCAGCTGGCACCGTGCCTCCCGTCCGTCGTCAGCGCGCGATCGCGTACCCCTGAGCACCCCGGGAGTTCGCGGCTGCTCCCACGACGCCGGTCGACGGGTCGCGGGTGACACAGCACAAGCGGCCCAGCGACCAGTCACCGGCGCGGGTGACGACGTGGCCGCGTGCCTCCAGCGCCGCGATGACGTCGTCCCCGAGTCGGTCCTCGACCACGAGGCCCGCGGGCTCCCACGTCCGCGGCCAGAAGGAGCCCGGGAGTGACGTCGTGTGCAGCGCCGGAGCGTCGATCGCCTGCTGGGGTGAGTAGCCGCCGACGATCCACCGCAGCAGGAAGAGCAGCTGCCACTGGTCCTGCTGGTCGCCGCCGGGGGAGCCCAGGGCGGCCACCGGTCGATCGTCGCGCAGGACGAGCGTCGGCGTGAGGGTGGTGCGCGGTCGTTCCCCCGGCGTCAGCGTCGAGGCGGTGCCTTCCTCGAGCCAGGTCATCTGCAGCCGGGTCCCGAGGGCGAACCCGAGACCGGGGACGGTCGGCGAGGACTGCAGCCAGCCGCCCGACGGGGTCGCGCTGATCATGTTGCCCCACCGGTCGACGACGTCGATGTGGACCGTGTCTCCCCGAGTCTCGCCGGTCGGGGCGACGAACGGCTCGCCGCGGTCTTCCACCGGGACGGCCCGCTCGGCGTCACGGGCGACCCGGACGGTCGGTTCCCCGGCGCTCCCGCCCGCATCGGCGTCGTACTCGGTCCGGAGGGGCGGCGCGGCGGGCGCGACACCCGGGACGGTCCCCGGACGCAGCTCTGCCGAGGCGCGCTCGCCGATCAGGGCACGACGTTCGTCGGTGTACGCGTCCGAGAGCAAGACCTCGAGGGGCACGTCCCCGTCGCCGTAGAACAGCTCCCGGTCGGCGAGGGCGAGCTTCTGCGCCTCGACGACGGTGTGCGCACCGAGCTCGGTGGACGGGTCGAGCAGGGCGTCGTCGAGGGGATCGAGCAGTCTGAGGGTCTCGAGGAGCGCCGGACCCTGACCCCACGGTCCGGTCTTGGCGACCGTGCACCCGCGGAACTCCGCCGTCGTCGCCGGCTCGTAGGTCGCCCGGAACGCGCGCAGGTCCGACGCCCGCAGCACGCCGGCGTGGTCGGTGCCCGATGCATGGCGGTGCGGTTCGCGGACGAAGCGGTCGATCGTCTGCGCGACCAGGCCCTCCGCCCACTCGGTGCGAGCAGCGTCGATGCGGGCCGTCCGACCGGCGTGCTCGCCGCCAGCGGCGACGAGCCGCTCGTAGACGGACGCGAGTGCCTCGTTGCGGAGGAGGTCCCCGGGGACCGGCACCGTGCCTCCCGGCAGCCACTGCGCAGCCGACGTGGGCCAGTGCTCGCGGAACAGGTCCTGCACGGCCGTGATCGTCCGGACAACACCGGCGGTGACCGGGTGACCGTCCCTGGCGTAGCCGATCGCCGGGGCCAGGACGTCCGCGAGGTCCCACGTCCCGCGATCACGGAGCAGGAGGAGCCAGGCGTCCACCGCCCCGGGCACCGCGGCCGCGAGGGCGCCGGCGCCGGGGACGAGGTCGAGGCCTTCCGCGGTGAAGTGTTCCGGCGTCGCGCCCGCCGGCGCCGGTCCCTGCCCGCAGAGCACGACCGGTGTCGGGTCGTCCGCCGGCGCGAACACGGCCGTGAGGTCACCGCCGGGGCCGTTGAGGTGCGGCTCGACCACCTGCAGCACGAAGGCCCCAGCCACCGCGGCGTCGAACGCGTTGCCGCCGCGCTCGAGCACCGACTGGGCCGTGGCGGTCGCGATCCAGTGTGTGGACGCGACCGCTCCGAACGTGCCGGCGAGGTCTGGGCGGGTCGGTGTCGAGGTGGGCGGGACGAAGGCGGGGTTCGGTGTCGGCATGCTCACCATCCTGCTCCGACGACACCGTGCCCCCGGAACTGGGGTTGTCCTCAGGAACGCAGAACACCGACCATCGTTCGGTGACTCGTGCAGGGCGGGTCGCAGTCCGTGCAGGGGCACGGCGCACCGACCAGCAGGGGAACCATGACCAGCAACCCGTCCACCGCCACGCGTCCGCGTCCGGCGTTCCGAGCCCGCGCTTCCCGCCTGGCGGCAGGCCTCGCGGCGCTCGCCGTCGTCGCCGGCGGCATCGTCGGCACCGCGGCGCCGGCGTCCGCGTCCGTCGTCTGGAAGGGATCCGTCCCGGCGGGCACGACACTGAACCCGGGTGACTCGGTCACCTCGCCGAACGGACAGTTCCGACTCGTCCTGCAGGGTGACGGCAACCTCGTCGAGTACGGCATCGGCAACGCCGTGCTGTGGGCGTCGGGGACCTCGAACAAGCCCGGCGCGATCGTGAAGATCGGCAAGAACCGCGCGGTCGACCTGCTCCTCGGCGGCAAGCGGGTCACGCGGTGGTCGTCGGCCGGCACGAAGCAGTCGACCTCCTTCGTCCTCCGCGGCGACGGCACGATGGCGTTGCTCTCCGGTGCGACGCCGATCGTCAACTGGAAGGGCTACCAGGACCGTGTCCCCGCCGGGTACACGATCCTCGGCGGCACCACCCTCCGCTCCGACGCGAGCGCCACCCGCACCCTCGAGATGCGCACCGACGGCAACCTCGTGCAGTCCGTGTCCGGCAAGGCGGTGTGGTCGTCCGGCACGTCGGGGAACCCCGGGGCGTACGCCGCCGTGCAGGCCGACGGCAACCTCGTCGTCTACACGGCGGCGAACGCGGCCAAGTGGTCGACGCGCACCTACAAGTACGGCGGCGGTCAGCTCCTCGTGCAGGTCGACGGCAACGTCGTGCTCTACGGGAAGAGCGACACGCGGGTCTGGTCGACGAAGCCGGTGACCGGCCTGCGCTGGCCGGTCGCGAGCACGAAGATCTCCGGACGCTTCGGCGACGACCGCGGGGCGAACCACACCCCGCGGTACCACCAGGGCACGGACTCCCCGGTGGCCGTCGGCACGCCCGTCTACGCGTCCGGGGCCGGCACCGTGACGACCACCGTCTCCAACAACGCCACGTACGGGAACTACGTCGTCGTGACCTACGGCAACGTGACCGTCCTGACGGCGCACCTCAGCGCGATCCAGGTCAAGAAGGGCCAGATCGTGTCGCTCTCGACGATGATCGGGAAGTCGGGCAACACCGGGCAGTCGACGGGGCCGCACGTGCACGTCGAGACCCGGCGCGGTGGCACCCTCATCGACCCGCTGTCGGTCCTGCACTTCCGCTGACGCGGCGCACGGTCGCCGCCGCAGCTCGGCGCTGACCCTGCCCGGTCCCCGTCGGGCAGGAACGGCCCGCACGCTCCATGCGTGCGGGCCGCCCGTCTCAGTCCTTCCGCCAAACGTCGAGCAGGAGCCTGGCGACGGCCACGAGCAAGCTCGCGACCGGCAACCAGGACACCCGACGCCTGGGCTCGGACCCGTTGTCCTTCGACAACGAGACCTCCTCCGTGTGTCAGCGCCGGCGGACACGAGGAGCGGGGGTGCCGAGGGGTGCGTCCGTGACCGCGGTCACGTACGCTGGTTCCGAGCGTTTCGCTCGGGACGTACGCGGTTCCTCTGCACTCCACTCGGAGAGCAACTCGAAGCCCATCACCGTTGCCCCGGTGGTGGGCTTCAACCTTGCCCGGGGCGATCGTCCGGCGAACCGCCGCCCCGCACGGCAGCCCACGGCCTGTGATACTCCAGTTCCACGCGGCGCGCGCCGTAGGCTGGGACGATGCGCCGGACCCTCGCCCTCGTCGCGATCGGCATCGTGGCCGGACTCCTCTCCGGGCTGTTCGGCGTCGGCGGCGGCGTCGTGGTGGTCCCCGCGCTCATGGCGGTGCTCGGCATGGACCAGCGCCGCGCCTCCGCCACCTCGCTCGTGGCGATCGCCCCCGCGGCCGTCGTCGGCGCGGTCACCTACGGCGTGCAGGGCGAGGTGCACTGGCTCGCAGCGCTGACCCTGGCGGTCGGCAGCGTGGTCGGTGCGCCGATCGGTGCCCGGCTCCTCCGGACGATCCCGCTCCGCGCACTGCCGTGGATCTTCGTGGGCTTCATCGCGGTGGTGCTCGTGTCGCTCTTCTCGACGGTCCCGACCCGCGGCGGCGACGTGCACTTCGGCGTCGTCGAGGCCCTGGTGTTGCTCCTGCTCGGTCTGCTGTCGGGCGTGCTGTCCGGGCTCGTCGGCGTCGGCGGCGGCGTCGTCATCGTGCCGGGGCTCGAGGTCGCCCTCGGCGCTGGTGACCTGCTCGCCAAGGGGACCTCCCTGCTGACGATGGTCCCGACCTCGGTGTCCGGCACGGTCGCGAACCTCCGTCGGCGTGCGGTGGACGTCCGGGTCGGCCTGACCGTGGGCACCACCGCGGCGGTGTGCTCGCCGGCGGGTGCGTGGCTCGCCCGACTCGTCGACCCGCAGGTCGGCACGTGGATGTTCGCGGCGTTCCTCGTGGTGGTCGCCGTGATCGTGCTGCGGCGCGGTCGCCGGGCCCGGCCGACGGCGGAGGCGACCGACGGGGAGGTCGCGTGACGGGCCTCCAGGCCGGTGGGTCGGCGGAGGACGTCATCTCGGCGCTCGCGCGCACGAACGGTGACGTCGCGGCGGCCCGCAGGGTCGTGCGGCGGTTCGCCGCCCTCGACGAGGGCGAGCGCTCGGCGCTGCTCTGGAGCGAGGACGCGGGTGCGCGGCTGGTCGCGGTGCTGCTGCTCGTGCGGGCGATGCGGGCGCATCCGGACGACGAGCTGACCGAGGAGTACCTCGCGGCGGCGAAGGCCGAGCGGTTCGACGACCCGATGCTCGTGGACCTCGCGGCGGAGGAGCTCGTCGGCGCACCCCTCGTCGCCAGCGGCTCCACGGGGCAGCTCTTCGCGCTCGCGAAGTCGGACGTGGCGATGGTGCGGCGGATCGCGGTGGTCGCGACGCTCGCGTTCGTCAAGCAGGGCGACGCGGACGTCGCGCTCGGCATCGTGGGCCGGCTCGTCCGGGAGCGCGGCGACTCCGTGCAGTCCGCGGTCGGCTGGGTGCTGCGGGAGGTCGGGAAGCGCGCGTCGGAACCGGCGCTCGTGGCGTTCCTGGAGCGGCAGGGTCGCTGGCTCTCGCCCGGCGCGCGTGCGACCGCGACGGAGCACCTGCCACCCACGGAGCGGGACCGCTTGCGCGGGTGACGGCCGGGAGGCACGACTCGCCTCCGGCGGGCCGCTCCTGCGAGCAGACTGTGCAGTCGGTACTGCCGACCAATTGGTCGGTTAGGCTCGCGGTGTGACAGCGACCTCCTCCGTGCCCACCGTCCGAGCCACGCCGCGTGAGTGGGCGGCGCTCGGCGTCCTGACCCTCGCGGTCGTGCTGCTCGCGATCGACGGGACGGTCCTCGCGCTCGCGGTGCCGTCGCTGACCGCCGACCTCGGCCCGAGCGCCACGCAGCTGCTCTGGATCGGCGACGTCTACTCGTTCGCGCTGGCCGGGCTGCTGGTCACGATGGGCAACGTCGCGGACCGGATCGGACGGAAGCGCCTGCTGCTCATCGGGTCGGTCGCGTTCGGCCTCGCGTCGGCCGGGGCGGCGTTCGCGCAGTCGCCCGAGGTGCTCATCGCGGCGCGTGCGCTGCTCGGCATCGCGGGCGCGACGCTCATGCCGTCGACGCTGTCGCTGGTCCGGACGATCTTCCGCGACGCCCGGCAGCGCACGACCGCGATCGCCGTCTGGTCGGCCGGTGCGACGGGCGGTGCGGCCGCGGGGCCGCTCGTGGGCGGTGCGCTCCTCGAGCACTTCTGGTGGGGCTCGGTGTTCCTCATCAACCTGCCCGTCATCGTGGTGATCGTGGTCGCGGGGGCCGTGCTGCTGCCGGAGTCGCGGGGGAGCGCGCGGAACCCGATCGACCTGCTCTCCGCCGCGCTCTCGGTGCTCGCGATCGTGCCGCTCGTGTACGCGGTGAAGCACCTCGCCGGGCACGGTCTCGACTGGACGGTCGGCGCCGGGGTGGTCGTCGGCGTGCTCGCCGGCTGGTGGTTCGTGCGACGGCAGCGACGGCTCGTCACACCGCTCATCGACCTGCAGCTGTTCCGCATCCCGGCGTTCAGCGGGGCCGTGGTGGCGAACTCGCTGTCGGTCTTCGCGTTCAGTGGCCTGCTGTTCTTCTTCTCGCAGTACCTGCAGCTCGTCCGGGGCTTCACCCCGCTGCTCGCCGGGGCGGCGGAGCTCCCCGCGACGCTCGCGTCCATCGCGGTGATCGCGGTGGTCGGACTGCTCGCGCGGCGGGTCGGCCCGGGGCGGTCGATCGGACTCGGGCTCGCCGTGGCGGCGCTCGGCATGGCGGGACTGGCGTTCGCCGAGGGGCTCCCGACCTACGTCGGGATCGCGGTCGCCCTCGCGGTCGTCGGGCTCGGCGTCGGGGTGTCGATGACGCTCGCGACCGACGCCGTCGTCGCATCAGCGCCCCGCGAGCGTGCCGGTGCGGCGAGCGCGATCTCGGAGACCGGGTACGAACTCGGCGTCGCGCTGGGCATCGCGGTGCTGGGCTCGCTGCAGACCGCCTTCTACCGCGGTGCGCTCGACCCCGACGCCCCGTCGGCGGTCCGGGAGTCCCTCGCGAGCGCAGCGCAGGCCCTCGACCCCGCGTCGCCGCTCCTCGTGCACGCCCGTGAGGCCTTCACCGGTGGCATGCAGCTCGCGTCGGTGTGCGCGGCGGTGATGCTCGCGGTCGCCGCGGTCATCGCGCTCCGGGTGATCCCGAACCGGCAGGATGGACCGCATGAGCACTGACCGCGATCGCGAGCGCACCCGAGCGGCCGTCCTGGAGTCGGCCGAGCGGCTGCTCACCGAACGCGGAACCCGGGTGAGTGTCGCCGAGGTCGCCGCGGACGCAGGGGTGTCGAAGAGCGGCCTGCTCCACCACTTCCCGTCGAAGGACGCGTTGCTCCTCGCGGTCGCCGAGCACGGACTCGCGACGTTCAAGGCGGAGGTGTTCCGGCACGTCGACCTCGCCGAGAACCGGCCGGGCAAGGTGCTCCGCGCCTACGTCCGGACGCTGTGCGGCGGCAGTCCCCGGGCGATGGCGGTGTTCTCGCCCTCGACGCTCTGGACCGGGCTGACCGCGGTGCCCGGGATGGGGCCGATCACGGCGGCGGACGCGGAGGACTGGCGTGGGACCTTCGCGCGCGACGGGCTGCCCGAAGCGCGTTCGCTCGTCGTCCGGCACGCGGCCGAGGGGCTCGCGGCGGCCGCGGGGATGCCGCCCTACCTCGACGAGCGCGAACTCGCCGTCGCGCGGGACGCCCTGCTCGACCTTGCCGAACCGGACGCGTGACGCATGTCCACCGACGCGCCCCGCATCGACGCCGACCTCGTCCGACGGCTCGTGGCGACGCAGTTCCCCGAGTGGGCCGGACTGTCGGTCCGCGAGGTCGCGCACCAGGGATGGGACAACCGGACCTTCCGGCTCGGTGACGACCTGAGCGTCCGGCTCCCGAGCGCCGCCGGGTACGTGCCCGCGGTGGAGAAGGAACAGCGGGTCCTGCCGTACCTCGCTGCACGTCTCGACGTCCCCGTGCCGGAACCCGTCGCGCTCGGTTCGCCGGACGCCGACCACCCGTTCCCGTGGTCGGTGCGCCGGTGGCTCCCCGGCTCGGTGCTGATGGACGTGCCGGACCTGGACCGTGCCCGACTCGCGGCCGACGTGGCGACCGTCCTCGTGCAGTTGCGCGGCGTCCCCGTCGGTCCGGGGCTGGCCGCGGGAGCGCACTCGTTCCACCGTGGCGCACACCCGTCGCGCTACGCCGCCGAGGTGGTCGCCGCGCTCGACGCGCTCGGCCCCGGCGTCGATCGCCGTGCGTGCGAGGCCGTCTGGGGCGCCGCGACCCGCTCGACGTGGAGCGGCCCGCCCGTGTGGTTCCACGGCGACGTGGCTCCCGGCAACCTCCTCGTGGACGACGCCGGCCGCCTCAGCGCCGTGATCGACTTCGGGACGTGCGGCGTGGGCGACCCGGCGTGCGACCTCGTACTGGCGTGGACGTTCCTCGACCCAGACGCCCGCCGGGTGTTCCACGACGCGGTCGGCCTCGACGCGGGCACGTGGGCGCGGGCCCGGGCGTGGGCGCTGTGGAAGTCCCTCATCATGCTCGCCGGGAGCGCCGGACCCGGTGGTGCGGCCGAGCACCGTGCGGTCCTCGATGCGGTGCTCGCCGACCCGGTCACGCCGCCGGACGCGGTCTGACCGGGCTCGTCATCGCGCTGGGCCGGTGCGTCGGGTCAGTCCGCCGGGTCGGTCCGCCGGGTCGGGCTCCGGCGCGAGCGCCGCGCGCAGCACGACGTCGAGCGCGGCCGTCTGCCGCGCGGGCGCCCAGTGGTCCGGGTCGCCGGCAGCGAGTGCGGTGACGCCCTCGACCGCCGCACCGAGCGATGCCGCCCGGGCCGCGCTGGTGTCCGCGGGCAGGCCGGTCGCGGTGCCGATCAGTCGCGCGAGCCGCTCCGTGAAGGCCCGGGCGTTCGTGGCGTGCCGCTCGGCGAGGACCGGGTCGCCGAGCGCCGCAGCGAGGAAGCCGACCCAGACGCGGGCCTCCGCAGCGCGGTCGGCGTCGGTGGCGAGTGCCCCGAGGGCCACCGCACGGACGGCGGCAGCGGGGTCGGCAGCGGTCGACTCAGCCTGCTCGGCGCGTGCACGGGTGCGCTCGTGCAGGACGTCTCGGGCGTGCAGGAGCAGTGCGCGCTTGTCCGGGAACGTGTGCAGGACGAGCCCGGTGGTGCAGCCCGCCCGCTCGGCGACGGCGCGCAGGGTCAGCCCGGTGGGGCCGAGTTCGGCGATGGTCGTGAACACGGCGTCGGACAGGCGTGCGCGCTGCGCTGCGTCGTCGCGGGTCCGTGGCACACCGGAAGCGTAACAGGTGTTACCGTAACGATCGTCACGGAGAGGACCGCCATGCCACCGCTCGCCACGCCCTGGATCATCACGACGACGCCGTTCGACGACGCCGACGCCGACCGGCTCCGCCGTGCACAGCGCCGGGAGCTCGACGCCCGCTACGGCTCGAGCGACCACGAGCCGGGCGTACCGCCCTCGGCCGCGGACGTCCCGGTGTTCCTCGTGGCGCGGAGCGAGGACGGCACCGCGCTCGCGTGCGGCGGGCTCCGGCCGCTCGCCGACGACGTGCTCGGGCCCGGCGTGGTCGAGGTGAAGCGGATGTACACCGCCCCCGAGGCGCGGGGCACCGGGGTCGCCACCGCCGTCCTCCGAGCGCTCGAGGAGGAGGCCCGTCGGCTCGGTGCCACCCGGCTGGTGCTCGAGACCGGCACCGCGCAGCCCGACGCGATCCGGTTCTACCAGCGCGAGGGGTACGCTCCGATCCCGCTGTTCGGCGCCTACGTCGGTTCCGGCAACTCGGTCTGCTTCGGCCGGTCGCTCGACGCCGGAGCCGACGGCGCGTCCGGCGCGGCCGGTGCTCAGCGCGCGAACACGTCGTCGAGCGTGTAGGTCCCGAGGCGGCGCTGCCGGAGCAGGCGTCCGAGGCGAGGGAGCGCACCGATCGTCCCGGGGTGGTTCGCGTGCCCGATGACGATCCGACCGGCCGTGAACCACTGGTCGGCGAACCCGACGATCTGCCCCGCACCGATGTCCCCGGAGTCCGCGAGCGTGCCGTACCAGAGCAGCGGCGTCGTGTAGCCCACGCGCGCGGCTGCCGCGTCGACCCGGGCGTCGTGGTACCCGTACGGCGGCCGGAAGTACGGGCGCGCGTCCACGCCGAACGTCCGCTCGATGAACTCGTGGTTGCGCGTGAGCTCGTCCTCGATCGCCCGGTCCGACAGTCCGGTCAGGGCCGGGTGGTCCCACGTGTGGTTCCCGATCTGCACCTGCCCCGACGCCACCAGCGGCCGGAGGGCCGCGGCGTGCTCCGTCCACGACGGCCGCACCCCGTTGACGAAGAACGTCAGACGCGTGCCGGTCTCCCGTGCGAAGCGGACGTAGGCGCCGACGACGTCGGAGGACGCGCCGTCGTCGACCGTCCACGCGATCCCGGGGGTCCCCTCGGGCAGGCCCGTCACCGTCCCGGTCGGGAGCGGCTTCCGCGCGATCGCGGGCGGTGTCCACGTGGGGCTCGGCGTGGGCGTGGACACGGCGGTCGAGGTGTCGATGGCGATCGGCGAGCGCGACGGCTCCGACACACGACGGGGTGCGGTCGGCGAGCACGCCGACAGCGCCGAGGTGGCGAGCAGGGCACCGGCTCCGGCGAGCAGGGTGCGGCGGGTGGTGCGGTGGTCCATCCCCACCACCATCCGTCGTGGTCGGGTCCCGCACATCGCCTCGCGGAACGATCCTCCGGTGGCCGGTCGGCCATCGCGCGCCTGCTGTGCGTCGGCTCGCGGGCCGGTCTGGAGGCACGGGGCGCGTCCGGTGCGCGCCGCGCGTCGTGGACGCGGCTGGGAACGCGCCACGGGGCGGGCGGGTAGCGACGGGGCGGAGACGAGCCGTGCCTCCCGGCCGGCCCGAAGCGACCACGAGAGGAACGCGACGTGCGCGCACTGACCTGGCAGGGCACCGAGAAGGTGTCCGTCGAGACCGTCCCCGACCCGACAATCCAGGAGCCGACCGACGCGATCGTGCGGATCACGTCGACCGCGATCTGCGGCTCCGACCTGCACCTGTACCGGGTGCTCGGCCCGTACATCGACAAGGGCGACGTCCTCGGGCACGAGCCGATGGGCATCGTCGAGGAGGTCGGGTCCGGTGTCACGAACCTCAAGGTCGGCGACCGCGTCGTCATCCCGTTCAACATCTCGTGCGGCCACTGCTGGATGTGCCGGCACGGCTTCCAGTCGCAGTGCGAGACGACCCAGGTGACGGAGTACGGCTCCGGTGCGGCCCTGTTCGGGTACACGAAGATGTACGGGCAGGTCCCCGGCGGCCAGGCTGAGTACCTCCGGGTGCCGCACGCCGACTACGGGCCCATCGTGGTGCCGGAGTCCGGCCCGGACGACCAGTGGCTGTTCCTCAGCGACATCCTCCCGACGGCGTGGCAGGCGGTGCAGTACGCCGACGTGCCCAAGGGTGGCACGCTCGCGGTGCTCGGTCTCGGCCCCGTCGGACAGTTCGCGGCCCGCATCGGGAAGCACCTCGGCTACCGGGTGCTCGCCGTCGACCCCGAGCAGGTCCGGCGTGACCTCGGGGCGAAGCACGGCGCCGAGGTGTTCGACCTGTCCGACGACCTCGTGCCGCAGCTGGTCGACCTGACCGACGGCCGCGGACCCGACGGCGTCGTCGACGCGGTCGGCATGGAGGCGCACGGCAACCCCGTCGCCGGGTTCGCGCAGCGTGCCGCCGGGCTGCTGCCGGACAAGCTCGCACAGAAGGCGATCGAGACCGCGGGGGTCGACCGGCTCGCCGCCGTGCACACCGCCATCGACCTCGTCCGCCGCGGCGGCACGGTGTCGCTCAGCGGGGTCTACGGCGGGATGGCCGACCCGATGCCGATGATGACGCTGTTCGACAAGCAGATCACGATCCGCGAAGGGCAGTGCAACGTCAAGCGGTGGATCGACGACATCATGCCGCTCGTGCAGGACTCGTCAGACCCGCTCGGCACCCTCGACCTCACGTCGCACCGGGTGTCGCTCGAGGACGCACCGCACATGTACTCGGTCTTCCAGAAGAAGGAGGACGACTGCGTGAAGGTCGTGCTCGACCCCGCGACGGCGGCGGCGTGACCGGCGGGATCGTCTGATGCGGATCGTCGTCGTCGGGGCGACCGGGAACGTCGGGACCGCGCTCCTGCGTCGGCTCGCCGCCGCACGCCTCGCCGGGGAGTGGTCCGGCGCGGGCTCCGGTGACGGAGTCGGTGACGATGACCTGCAGGTCGTCGGTGTCGCGCGCCGGCTGCCGGACGCCCGGGTCGCCCCGTACGACGTGGCCGTGTGGCACGCGCTCGACGTCGGCGACCCCGGCGTCGTGCCGCAGCTCGCCGCCGTGCTGCAGGGCGCGGACGCCGTCGTGCACCTCGCGTGGGCACTCCAGCCGACGCACGACATCCCGGCCCAGCGGCGCACCGACGTCGACGGGCAGGCGCACGTCCTCGAAGCGGCGGTGCGGGCCGGCGTCGGACACGTCGTCATCGCCTCGTCCGTCGGGGCCTACCGCGGCGTGGACCCGGCGGGGAAGCGCACGCCCGTCGACGAGACCTGGCCCGCCACGGGCATCCCGACCGCGACCTACTCGAAGCACAAGGCTGCGAACGAAGCCGCCCTCGACGCCTTCGCCGCCGCGCACCCGACGATCACCGTGTCGCGACTCCGCCCCGGGCTGGTGTTCCAGCGGAACGTCGCGGCCGAGGTCCGGGGCCTGTTCCTCGGACACCTCGTCCCGATGCGCATCGTCCGCTGGGTGCGGTGGGCGGTGCTGCCCCTGCCGTACCCGTTCGTGTTCCAGGCCGTGCACGCCGACGACCTCGCCGACGCGTACTGGCGTGTCGTGGACCGGCGAGCGGCTGGAGCGTTCAACATCGCTGCGGCGCCCGTGCTCAACCCGCCGCGGATCGCCCGGGCGCTCGGCATGCGCGGGGCCGTCCGGATCCCGCTCCGGCTGCTCCACGGGATCGTCACGCTCACGTGGCGGCTCCGACTGCAGCCGACCGACGTCGGGTGGATCGACATCGCCGCCGGTGTACCGGTCATGCGCACCGACCGTGCGCGGTCCGAGCTCGGGTGGGAGCCGCGGTACACGGCGGAGGAGGCCCTGCGGGAGCTCGTGAGCGGGTTCACGGACGGGGCGAACGTCCCGGCGTCCGGTCCGCTGCGGGGTTGAGGTCGGGACCTCGTTCGCGGGGCAGCACGACCGGCACGGCGTCCACTACGGTCGGAGCAGTCCGACGAAGGGGGACCACGTGTTCGGAGACGAGATCGAGGTCGGCTTCGGTGCCTTCGGGGTGCTGTTCGGGATCGTCTCGGCGTTCATCGGCCTCGGGTTCGTGGCCATCGTCGTGACGATCGTCGTCCGCAGCAGCCGGATGGCGAAGCGCGGGCAGAACCCGTTCACGATGCAGGAGGACCTGGCCTACCAGGCGATGCGGAGCCAGACCCTCGCACCCGCGAAGTCGCTCGAGCAACGGCTCGCCGAGCTCGACGACCTCCACGCCCGCGGCGTCATCTCCGACGAGGAGCACCGGGCGGCCCGCGCGGAGGCCCTCGGCGGGTGAGCATCCCCGACCACGACGTCGAACCCGCCGCCGGGCCGCGGTTCTGGGCGGTCCTCCTCGGCGTCGTCGGGGCGGTTGCCGGCGTACTCGCGGTGATCGGCTGGCCGCTGCCCGTCGGCGGCGGACGGTACGGCGTCGACGAGGCCGCATGGGCGCGCACCGTGCACGGCGTCCAGGCCTGGTCCACGCACGAAGGCTGGCGGGTGTCCGGGTCGTCCTGGGTGTTCGGCGCGGCCGCGGCGGCCGCGCTGTCCGGTGTCGCCGCGCTCCTGCGCCCGTCGTGGCCGGACCGGCGGCGAAGGTTGCTGGTCGTCATGCCTGCTGGCACGCTGCTCCTCGTCGGGCCGGCGACGCAATGGGCCCTCGGCCTGCCCTGGTCGAACTACGGTGTCGGTTCGACGGCCGGCATCGCCGGCGGGCTGCTCGCCGCGGCCGCCCTGGTGGCGGTGGGCTCCGCAGTGTGGCTCGCGCTCCGTCGTCGCCCGCGTGCACCCGACGGTGCGGGTCCGCGGTCGTAGGGTGGACGGGTGCTGCAGCCGACGGACCTCCTCGGGGAGTGGGAACTCCGACGGAGCGTGGTCGACCGGCTCGCCGGCGTCGAGGGCACCGTCACGGGGAGCACGACGCTGTCCCTGACCGACCCGGACGAGGTGCGCTGGGACGAGTCCGGCACGATGACCCTCGACGGCCGCACGGTGCCGGTCTCGCGCACGCTGTCCGTCCGGCGGAGCGATGACGACGTGTGGACGGTGCACTTCGCCGACGGTCGCGTCTTCCACCCCTGGGTGTGGGGCACGTCCGTCGCCCACGCCTGCGCGCCCGACGACTACACGGGCGTCCTCGACGGCGACGCCGAGCGGTGGACCGTCCGCTGGGAGGCCCACGGCCCGGCGAAGGACTACACCCTCACCAGCGAACTCCGACGTCGGACGCGCGCGGCAGACTGAGCACATGGCCCGCAGAACCGACGGCACCGACGCCCCGCGCACCACCGTCCCGTCCCCGTCCGACCTCGAACCGTGGACGCCCGGCCCCGGCGACGTGCTGTCCGGCGACCGGATCGAGGGCAAGCGCATCGCGGTGCTCGACCTCGCCGGCGAGCGCCTGCCCGACGTCGAGCTCGAGGAGTCCGTCGTCGAGACCCTCCGCGCCGGCGACGCAGACCTCCGTGGGCTGCGGGTCCGGGACACCGTGGTCGAGGAACTGGACGCACCCGTGCTCCGCGTCTCGAGCAGCACCTGGCGCGACGTCCGGGTCACGGGCGGGCGCGTCGGGTCCGCCGAGCTCTACGACTCCGGGCTGAACGGCGTCGAGTTCGTCGGCATGAAGCTCGGGTTCGTGAACCTCCGCGGAGCGTCCCTCACCGACGTCGTCTTCCGCGACTGCGTGGTCGACGAGCTCGACCTCGCCGACGCGAAGCTGCTCCGGGTGGCGTTCCCGGGCACGCGGATCCGGGCGGTCGAGGGGACGAACACCCGGATCGAGCACGTGGACCTCCGCGAGGCCGACCTCGACCGGGTGGAGCGGCTCGAAGGCCTCCGCGGCGCGACGATCGGCACCGACCAGCTCTACACGCTCGCTCCGCTGCTGGCGGCGCAGGCGGGCTACCGCGTCGACTGAACCCGAGGCGAACCCGACCCCGACGCCGCCGCCGCAGCAACCGCCTCCGCGAGCTCCGCCTGCACGAGATCCCCGTGCACGGCCGCACCGACCGCCGTCCCCGCAGCGGCGGACGCGATCACCGTCGCCATCGGCGCGGTCACGTTCCCGGCCGCGTACACGCCACGCACCGCCGTCTGCCCGACCCCGTCGACCGTCAGCGCACTCCCGAACCGGTGGTCACCCACGACGAAGTCGGTGGCCTCCAGGCCGACCCCGGAGAGGAAGTCCACCCGCGCCTCGACCGTGCTCGCGGCGGCGAGGGCGTCGAGGGCCACGAACTCGCCGGACCCGAGGGCCACGCCGGTCAGTCGGTCGCCCTCGGACTCCACCGCCGCGACCGGCTGGCGCACGACCGTGATCCCGCGGGCGCGGAGACCTGCCAGAGCGGTGTCGTCGACGAGCGTCTCATCGGCGACGAACGCGGTCACGTCATCGCTCAGTGCGCGGAACACGAGGGCGTGGTGGGCACCGTTCGGGGTCGTCACGAGCACGCCGATGCGCCGATCGCGGATCTCCCACCCGTGGCAGAACGGGCAGTGCACGACCCCGCGCCCCCACTGCTCCGCGAGCCCCGGGACCTCCGGCAGGACGTCGACGGCGCCGGAGGCGACGACCAGCCTGCGTGCCGTCACGACCGCGCCCGAGTCGAACGTGACCGAGAAGCCGACGGCGTCGGTCCCGTCTCCGTCCGTGGCGGACGTCGCCACGATCCTCCCGGCCGTCACCTCGACGCCGTAGTCGGCGACCTCCTCGCGACCGACGCGACCGAGCTCCGCGGGTGACGCTCCCTCGCGCCCGAGGTAGTTGTGGATGCCTGCCGCGGGGGCGTTGCGGGGCTCGCCGGCGTCCACGACCAGGACCGAGCGCCGGGACCGGCCGAGGATGAGGGCTGCTGACAGGCCGGCGGCCGCGCCGCCGACGACGATGACGTCGAAGTGATCTCGCATGCCGACAGCATGCGCAACGCGACTGCCGATCAGCAAAGAACGTTGCCGTCATGGCAACATGGCGTCATGGCACACGACCGGGAGGCACGGATCGCCCCGCGCACGACGGCCGACGTCGTCGAGGCGGTCGGTCCACGACTCCGCGCGCTGCGCGGGCGACGCGACGTCACGTTGGCGGCGCTCGCCGCCGAGACCGGGATCTCGGTGTCGACGCTCTCGCGGCTCGAGTCCGGGCAGCGCAAGCCGACGCTCGAGCTGCTCCTGCCGCTCGCGCGGGCGTACCAGGTGCCGCTCGACGACCTCGTCGGGGCGCCGCCGACGGGGGACCCGCGCGTGCACCTCAAGCCCGAGGTGCACGGCGGGCGCGTGGTCGTGCCGCTCACCCGGCGCACGGGTGGGGTCCGGTCGTTCAAGCAGCTCATCCCACCGGAACCCGCGAACACCGACCGGACGCTGCGGACGCACGAGGGCTACGAGTGGCTGTACGTGCTGTCCGGTCGGCTCCGGCTCCTGCTCGGCGACCGGGACTTCGACCTCGGGCCGGGCGAGGTCGTCGAGTTCGACACGCACACGCCGCACTGGGTGGGCAACACCACCGACGAGGTCACCGAGGTGCTCTGCCTGTACGGGCCGCAGGGGGAGCGGGCGCACATCCGGTCGCGCCCGGCCCGTTAGAAGACGTGCGCGACGACGTCGTCCAGCAGGCCCGAGGTCGACACGTTCGACTGCTGGACGTGGATGCCGACGTCGCCGCGGGTGAAGTAGGTGTCGCCGTCGGTGACGGGGTACTGCGCGTTCTGCGAGACCTTCTGGCAGCGGTAGCCGTACCCGTCGAGCGAGCAGTCGTAGCCCTGGAGCGCGCTCTGCAGGTGCGGGTACGCCGTCGTGGAGTCCACGACCGCGACGCGGATCGACAGGAAGGTGGTGTCCGCCCGAGGGTCACGCCAGACGCAGTACAGGGACTTCCCGTCGGGCTGCAGCACCGGCGTCAGGGCGTCCTTCGGCACCTCGACCGGGTCGCCGACGACGCCCGGGTCGTTCAGCGGCGCCGAGGCGAAGGCGTCGTCCCACCTGCCCGCGGTGATGAGTCCGGTGCAGGTGTCGGGGAGTGCCCCGGCGTCGTCGTCCACACCGGGGACCGGGGTGATCGTGGAGGTCGGGCGCGGGGTCGGTGCCGCCGAGGTCGGGCCCGCCGTGGCTGCGTCGGCGGTCGCGGTGGGCGTGCTGGTCCCGGAGAACGGACGCGCGGTGGGATCGGCTGCGGTCGTGGGTGTGCATCCGGTCAGCGTGAGGACCGTGAGGAGCGCGAGTCCGATGCCCGTCCCGACCACCGACCCCGCCCCGACCTGTCGTTGCCTGCCTGCCATGACCGTCCCCTTGGTCGCTCGTGCACTCGATCGTCCTCGAGGTGCACGGTAGCCCCGGGTCCGGTCGTCCGGATCGCCGCCGGCGAGGTCGTCACCGAATCGTGTCCGGCCGGCCCGGACGGCGAGCATCAGCCGCGTGGCGGGGTCAGCCGCGCCAGACCACCCGCGGCGCGAGCAGGCGGTGGCCGGTCGTGGCCGGCAGGACCGAACGACCAGACCCCATCAGGAGCTCGACCGCCGCCGAGGCCGCCGCGTCCAGGGGCTGCTCGACGCTCGAGATCCCGACGGCCTCGGCGACCGGGGTGTCGTCGTACCCGACCACCGGCACCTCGGGTCCGAGGGCGAACCGGGCCCCGAGCGCGAGCGTGTCCGACGCGCAGACCACGGCGTCGAAGGCCGCCCCGTCGTCCACTGCCCGGGATGCGGCGGCCGCGGCCGCAGCGACGTCGTCCTCGCACGTGAGCGGCACGGGGTCGTCGTCGATCCCCGCTGCCGCCAGGGCGTCGCGCCAGCCGAGCCGGCGTTCGTCGCCCTGTCCGGATGGGCTCGGCCATCCGAGGAACCCGATCCGCCGGTGGCCTCGCGCGACGAGCCCGGCGGTCGCCTCACGGAGACCGGCCCGCCCGTCGACGTCGACCCAGGGGTGCGGGGCGTCGTCCATGTCCGGCACGCCCCACGGCCGGCCGAAGGTCACGAACGGCACGGCACGCTCGCCGAGCCATGCCGCACGCGGGTCGCCGTGGGCCGTGGAGGTCAGGACGAACCCGTCGACGTCCGACCCCTCCACGAGCCGCTCCATGTGTGCGAGCTCGTCGTCGAGGTCCGTCGCGGTGAAGAGCAGGATGCGCATCCCGCGTTCGTCGGCGCGCTCCACGAGGGCGTGGAGGAACCGGTCGAGGACCGCCCCGGAGATGCCGTGCACCGGCGGGAGTCGCACGCCGAGCGTGGAGCTCTGCCGCGTCCGGAGACGCCGGGCCGACGCGTGCGGCCGGTACCCGAGGTCGTCGATCGCGGCGCGGACGCGGGTGAGCGTGTCCGGCCGGACGACCTCGGGCCGGTTCAGCGCGTTCGACACCGTCTGCCGGGACACACCCGCGGCAGCGGCGACGTCGGCGACGGTGGCTGGTTGGGACACGGGGTTCACGCTAGCGCGTCGAGGGTGTACCGTGGACGCGTTTGATCGATCAAATTTGAACGATCGAACCCAACTCGACGAGGAGTCCTCCCTGATGCAACGACGCACAGCACGCAAGCTGACCGCCGGCGCGATCGCGCTGACCGCGGCCCTGACCCTCTCCGCCTGTGGCTCGGGCTTCTCCGGCTCCGGCGGTTCCGGCGGCTCCGGTGACGCCGGGAAGCTCACCTCGAGCGACAAGGCCCTGACCGTCCTGATCGGCTCGTCCGGCGACGCCGAGACCGCTGCGGTCAAGAGCGCCGCCGCATCGTGGTCGAAGTCGTCCGGTACGAAGGCCACCGTGCAGGCCGCCAACAACCTCGACCAGCAGCTCGCCCAGGGCTTCGCGTCCGGCAAGCCCGCGGACGTCTTCTACGTCAGCACCTCGTCGCTGGCGGGCTACGCCTCGAACGGCTCGCTCCTGGCCTACGGCGACCAGCTGCAGGACAAGGGCGACTTCTACCCGACCCTCACGAAGTCGTTCACCCTCGACGATCAGCTCTACTGCGCGCCGAAGGACTTCTCGACCCTCGCGCTCTTCATCAACAAGGCCGACTGGAAGGCCGCGGGGCTCACCGACGCCGACGTGCCGACGACCTGGGCCCAGCTGAAGTCCGTGTCCGAGAAGCTCACGCAGGACGGTCGCGTCGGACTCGCCGTGAGCCCGCAGGTCGAGCGGCTCGGGGCCTTCATGGCGCAGGCCGGCGGCGCGCTGACCAACAGCGACCAGACGAAGGCCACGGTCGACTCTGCCGCGAACGTCGAGGCGCTCGACTACGTCAAGGGCCTGCTCGACGACGGCTCGATGAAGTTCTCGAGCGACCTCGGCGAGAGCTGGGGCGGTGACGCGTTCGGCAAGAACAAGGCCGCGATGACGATCGAGGGCAACTGGCTCACCGGCGCGATGTCGTCCAGCTACCCGAGCGTCGGCTACGAGGTCGCGAAGCTCCCCGCGGGGCCGAAGGGCGCCGGCACGCTGCAGTTCACCAACTGCTGGGGCATCGCGAAGGACTCCCCGAACCAGAAGGCCGCGCTGTCCTTCGTCGAGAAGATGGTCGGCAAGGACCAGCAGCTCGCGTTCGCGAAGGCGTTCGGCGTCATGCCCTCCGTCGAGTCGGCCGCGGGCACCTGGAAGCAGGAGTACCCGCAGTACGCGCCGTTCCTCGACCAGGCCGGCGACGCGGTGGGCCTGCCGACGAAGAGCGGGACGGCCGACGTCATCGCGGACATGGACTCGAAGCTCGGCACACTGAGGAGCACCGACGTGAAGACGCTGCTCGAGGGCGTCCAGAAGAACATGTCCGCCGCGCTGCAGGGCTGACCGACGTGTCCCGGAAGAACCGCGGCGAGACCGTCTCCGGCTGGCTGTTCACGGCACCCACGGTGATCGTGCTCGGCCTGTTCCTCCTCGTCCCCGTGGTCATGGCCGCGTGGGTGAGCGTCTCGGACTGGCGCGGCGTCGGCAGCCCGTTCTCGTCCGGCGTGCAGTTCGTCGGCGGGCAGAACTACGCGAAGATCCTCGGCGGGGGCGGCCTCGACGAGCAGAACTTCGGCACCGCCCTGCGGAACAACCTCTGGTACGTGGTGTTCGTCGTGCCGCTGCAGACCGCCGTCGCGCTCGGTCTGGCCGTCCTCGTGAACGGTCGGGCCCTGCGCGGCCGCGGGTTCTTCCGGACCGCGTTCTACTTCCCCTCGGTGACGAGCTCCGTCGCGATCACGGTGCTCTGGCTGTTCCTGTTCTCGTCCACCGGTGCCGTCAACGCGATCATCGGGTGGATCGGGGTGAAGGGGCCGAACTGGTTCAACGAGCCGACCGGCATCTTCCAGCTCGGAGGGGGCAACCCGCCCGCCTTCCTCGCCGACCACACCGCGCTCGGCATCCCGTGGTCCGAGTGGCTCGCCGGGCCGTCGGTGGCGATGACGGCGTTCATCCTGCTGGCGGTGTTCACGACGAGCGGCACCTTCATGCTGCTCTTCATCGCGGCGCTGCAGAACCTGTCGCACGACGTCGACGAGGCCGCGATGATCGACGGCGCCGGCGCGTGGACGCGGTTCTGGCGGGTCACCCTGCCGCAGCTGCGCCCGACCCTGTTCACGGTGCTGACCCTCGGGCTGATCGGGACGTGGCAGGTGTTCGACCAGATCTACACGGGCACCAGGGGTGCGCCGGCGAACACCACCATCACCCCGGCGTACCTGTCGTACTCCACCGCGTTCGGGAGCCAGCAGTGGGGCGTCGGTGCGGCGATCGCCTTCATCCTGTTCGGCATCATCGTCGTCTTCGCGCTGCTGCAGCGCTGGGCGCTCCGCGAGCGTCCCGTGTCGCGGCGCCGCATGCGCTGGATCGAGCAGGGAGGTTCACGATGACCGCCACCTCCACCCGGCCGGGAGGCGCGGTGCCCGACCTCCGCGCCGCCACCGTCACGCAGTCGCCCGGCCCGGGCCGGCGGCCGCGTCGGCTCACCGGGCGCGGGATCGCCCTGCTCGTCGTCGGCGCCGTCATCGCCGTCGTCTACCTGCTGCCGTTCTACGTCGCGATCGTGAACGCCTTCAAGACCGACCAGGACGCATCGCTGCACCCGCTGGCGCTCCCCGCGACGTGGACCGGTGCCGCCTTCCGCACCCTGTTCGAGAACTCGGACTTCGGCGTGTGGGCCATGAACTCCGTCATCGTCGCGGTCTTCGTGACGCTCGGGCGGATCTTCTTCGACTCGCTCGCCGGGTACGCGCTGGCACGCCTGCGGTTCCCCGGTCGGCAGACCGTGTTCGCGCTCATCATCGCGGTGATGGCGGTGCCGAACGTCGTGCTGCTCATCCCGAAGTTCCTCGTCATCAACCAGCTGGGCATGTACGACTCGTACTCGGGCATGATCATCCCGCTGCTCGTCGACGCCGCCGGGGTGTTCATCATGAAGAACTACTTCGAGTCGATCCCCGCGAGCGTCGAGGAGCAGGCGAAGGTCGACGGTGCCGGGGTGTTCCGCACGTTCTGGTCGATCGTGCTGCCGATGGCACGACCGGCCGTCGTCACCATCACGATCCTGTCGTTCCAGGGTTCGTGGAACGAGCTCGCGCACTTCATCGTCTCGACCTCGTCGCCGAGCCTCACGACCCTGACGAAGGGCGTCGCGTCGCTCGCGTCCGGGGCGCTGAGCGCGGGCAACCAGTACCCGATCAAGCTCGCCGCCGCGTTCGTCATGACGATCCCGGTCGCCGTCGCGTTCTTCGTCTTCCAGAAGCGCATCATGAACTCCAGCGAAGGGGCGGTCAAGGAATGACCACCACGTCCACCAGCACGCCCACCACGACCGCCGAGGCCCACGTGACGCCCCTGCAACCGCTGCTCCACGACGAGGTCGTCGTGCTCGCCGCACCGACGCAGGCGTGGTCCGACCGGAACGGCGCCGTCGGCACGAACCCGGTCCACGGCTACTGGACCGGCGACCAGCGCGTGGTGTCCGCGGTCGGCGTGAGCGTCACCGGTTCGGACCTCGAGCCCGTGTCCGTCGCCCCTGCCTCAGCGCGCGAGGTGGTGTTCTCGGCGCTCCTCCGCGGACTCGACGCTCCGGGTGCCGACCCCGACGTCCGACTCGACCGCCGTCGCACCGTCCGGACCGACGGCGTGCGCGAGACCCTCCGGATCGAGGACCGTCTCGCGTCCTCGGCGGCGGGGACGGACGGCCGCACGCTCGAGGTCGTGGTCCGGATCACGCCGGACGCGAGCGGCATGGACGCGGTGAAGGGGGGCGGCGCCCCCGCGCCGGTGCCGGCCGTCCTCGCACCGGACGCCGACGCTGTCGGGGTGCGCCGTGCCTCCTGGACGGCCGGTTCGGTCGACGTGACGCTCGACGCCCCCGGAGCCGACGTCGGGCTCGACGACGGCGACGTCGTCCTCACCTGGCGCGTCCCACGCGCCCGGATCACCGAACTCGGCTGGGACTGCGCGGTCGTCGCGCCCGACGCCGTCGTCGGCGGCGCGACCACACCCGTGACCTTCTCCGCGCCGGACGGAGTCGCGGACGACCGACTGCGACGCTGGCTCGTGCGGGCGGCCGAGGACCTCGACGCCCTGCGGCTCACGAGGCCGGAGGGCGAGTTCCTCGCGGCCGGTGCACCGTGGTTCTTCACGCTCTTCGGCCGCGACTCGATCTGGGCGGCGCGCTTCCTGCTGCCCGTCGACACGTCGATCGCCGGCGGGACGCTCCGGGTGCTCGCCGCGCTGCAGGGCACCCGGACCGACTCCGCGACGGCCGAGCAGCCCGGCAAGGTCATGCACGAACTCCGCCAGGCGACCCTCGCGATCGACAACGACGAGCTCTCGCTGCCGCCGCTGTACTACGGCACCGTCGACGCCACCGCGCTCTGGGTCTGCCTGCTGCACGACGCCTGGCGAGCCGGGCTGCCGGACACCGAGGTCGAGGCGCTGCTCCCTGCGCTCGAACGGGCCCTGGCGTGGATGCGAGACCACGGTGACGACGACGGTGACGGGCTGCTCGAGTACGTCGACGAGACCGGCCGCGGCCTGGCGAACCAGGGCTGGAAGGACTCCGGCGACAGCGTCCAGTGGCGCGACGGCACGCTGGCGGAGGGGCCGATCGCGCTCTGCGAGGTGCAGGGCTACGCGCACGAGGCAGCCGTCCACGGCGCGGACCTGCTCGACGCGTTCGGGCGGACCGGCGGCGACGGCTGGCGGGCGTGGGCCACACGGCTCGCGGAGCGCTTCCGCGAGGCGTTCTGGGTCCGCGACGAGGTCGGACCGTACCCGGCGATCGCCCTCGACGCCGCGAAGCGCCCGGTCGACTCCGCCACGAGCAACATCGGGCACCTGCTCGGCACCGGGATCCTCAGCCCCGAGGAGGAAGCTGTCGTCGCCGCCCGTGTCGTCGCCCCGGACATGGCGAGCGGGTTCGGCCTGCGCACGCTGTCCACCACGGCCGCCGGCTACTGGCCGCTGAGCTACCACGGTGGCACCGTGTGGGCGCACGACACTGCGGTCGTCATCAATGGGCTCGTCCGGTCCGGCCACGGGGCCGAGGCCCGGGTGCTCGCCGAGCAGCTCCTCGCCGCGGCGGTCGCGTTCGACTTCCGGATGCCCGAGCTGCACGCCGGGGACGCGGCGGACGAGGTGTCCCGTCCGGCGCCGTACCCCGCCGCCTGCCGGCCGCAGGCGTGGAGCGCGGCCGCGGCGTTCCCCGTGTGGGTGGCGCTGCGCTGACGGCGGGCCGGGCGGGGCCAGGCCGCTGCCGGATAGCGGCTCCCACCTGCGCCACCATGCGCTCGGCGCGTGATGTATCATCCGACTGCGCGTGGCAGTAGCTGCGCGAAGTAGGCCTGGCAGTCTTCCGGACGGTACGACGAGCCAGGCTCGCGCTCTTTCCGGGCAGGATTCACCCGGTCAGGACTCACCCGGTCAGGACTCACCCGATCAGGCGAACGCGCCGCCGGGTGATCGGCGCGAACCGCCGCCGCCGGTCGCCTCCGGCGTGGTGGGCCCAGGCGAGTGCATCGGCGATCCAGAGCACGGGCTCGGCGTGCGCGTCCTGGTGTCCGTACCGGACGTCGCCGACGACGCGCTGGAGCTCGCTGCGGATGATCCGACGATCCCACGCCTCCACGGACTCGTCCCGCTCCAACACGACGAGGGCCACCCCGCCGTCGACCGCATCGCGCACGAGGCGACGGAGACACGCGGTCCGTGCCTCCTTGTCTGACATGCCCTTCGCCGAGTAGACGACCCCCACGACCGGTTGCTGGAGCAACGGTCCGGTGAGCCCGCGGCGTGACGATTCGCTCTCCCTCGTGAAGTGGAGGCGTCGCTGACCCGGTCGGCACAGTGCGCGGAGTCCTCGACGGACCTCGGCCAGGAGTTCCGGTCGGACCTCGACTGCGGCGAGGTGGTACCCCCGACTCTTCGACTCGTCCACGAAGACGTGGGAGCCGCGCGTGAACACTGGATCGCCGATGTGCATGGTCAACGTGCCTACCCGACGCTCCGTCGCAGCAGCGAACCATGTGGATACCGCCACGCCGTACGACATCCGGGTGCTCCCGCGCACCGTGGACAGCGGGACTGCGCTGCGCGGACGGTCTGGACCGGGTCGGAGCGGCGCGGGCGCACGGTCGGTCCCGAACCCGCGGGCGTCGTGCTCGCGGTACCGAACCGGAAGGCCACCATGACCACGAACCCACCCGGGAACGACTCCGGGACCCCGATCCACGACCGCACCGCTGCCGCCGACGGCCTGCCGAGCACCAGCCCCGACGCGCCGCAGACCTACGACCCGTTCGGCGAAGGCGCCGCGCAGCACGCCGGCCGGGGTGTCGACCCCCTGCTCGACGAGCCGCTCGACGCCCTCCCCGCCGACGAACAGCTGCCGGCGACGCCGAGCGCGGCCGGCTCCGCGGGCATCGGTCTCGCGAGCGGCGACGCCGGTGCGAGCAGCAGTGGCACAGCCGACGGCGCTACCGGCAGCGGGAAGGCTGACGCCGCGAAGGGTGCGGCCCAGGACGTCGCCGGCGACGCGAAGGACAAGGCCGCGAACGTCGCCGGGACCGCCAAGGAGCAGGCCGGCAAGGTCGCCTCCGAGGCCACGGACCACGCCAAGCAGCTCTACGGTCAGGCGAGCGAGACCCTCAAGTCGCAGGCCGCCGACCAGCAGCAGCGCGCGGCGTCGGGTCTCCGCGACATCGGCGAGCAGCTCGGACGCATGGCCGAGAACGACGACGAGCAGGGCATCGCCTCGAAGGTCGTGCGCGACCTCTCGCACCGCGCAGGCAGCGCCGCCGAGTACCTCGACGGCCGTGACCCCGGCTCGCTCCTCGACGAGGTGAAGTCCTTCGCCGCGAAGCGCCCCGGCACGTTCATCGCGATCGCCGCTGGCGCGGGCATCCTCGCCGGACGCCTGACGAAGGCGCTCGCGACCGAGGTCAAGCACGAGAAGGAAGCGGACGGCGCATGAGCCAGACGCCACCGAGCGCCCCCGGGACCCCGCTCGGCGAGCCGAGCCCGCAGGAGCGTGCTGCGACCACCCCGCTCGGCGAGCTCCTGTCGGACGTGTCGAAGGACCTGTCGAGCCTCTTCCGGCAGGAGGTCGCGCTCGCCAAGGCCGAGCTCACCGAGTCGGCGAAGAAGGCCGGCAAGGCGGGCGGGATGTTCGGCGGCGCCGCGATCACCGCGCTCTTCGCGCTCCTGTTCCTGTCGATCGCGGCGTGGTGGGGACTCGGGTACCTCATCGGCAACGCCTGGTCCGCCGTCGTGATCGCAGTGGTCTACGCGATCGTCGCGGCCGTCCTGGCGCTCCGCGGCCGCAAGGAGATCAAGGAGATCCAGGGCTCGCCGCAGACCGTCGAGACGGCCAAGGAAGTCCCCGAAGCACTCAAGCCCCACACCACCGGGAGGAAGTCATGAGCACCCCCAACGAGAGCCGCACCCCCGACGAGATCCGCGCGGAGATCGAACGCACGCGCGGCGAACTCGGCTCCGACGTCGACGCACTCGCCGACAAGGTCAGCCCGTCGTCCATCGCCCACCGCCAGACCGAGAAGGTCAAGGGGCGGTTCCAGAACGTCCGTGAGTCCGTGATGGGCGCGGCCGACTCCGCCCGCTCGAGTGCGTCGGGCTCGACCTCCGGCGTCGCCGACCACGCGAAGGACGTCGCGCACCAGGGCGTCGCGAAGGCCAAGGGCAACCCGCTCGCCGTGGGGCTCATCGCCTTCGGCGCCGGGTGGCTCGCGTCGTCGCTCATCCCGACGTCGGACAAGGAGGAGGAGCTGGCCGGCGAGCTGAAGGACAAGGCCGCTCCGCTCGTCGAGGACGTCAAGGAGCAGGCGAAGGACGTCGGCTCGCAGCTCGGCGACGCCGCGAAGGAGCACGCGCAGGACCTGCAGGGCACCGCGAAGGACGCGGCGCAGACCGTCAAGGACGAGGCACAGGGCGCCGCGTCCGACGTGAAGGACCACGCGCAGGGCGCGGCGCAGGACGTGCGCAGCAGCTGACGCGACCGACAGTCGGCCGGGAGGCCCGTGGCGGCGCCGCCACGGGCCTCCCGTCCGCCCAGGGGTAGCGTTCAGGGCATGGAGTTGACGAAGTACACCCACGCCACGGTCGTCCTCGAGCGGGACGGCGCGACCCTCGTGATCGACCCCGGCGCCTTCACCCCGGAGGCCGCCGACCTGGTGCGTGCGGCGACCGGCGTCCTCGTCACGCACGAGCACTTCGACCACTTCGACGTCGACGCGGTCCGCGCCGGGCTCGAGGCGAACCCCGCACTGGTCGTCCGCGCTCCGCAGTCCGTGGTCGACCAGCTCGGCGAGCACGACGGACGCGTCGCGTCGGTGCAGGCCGGCGACGCGTTCGCGGTCGGCCCGTTCTCGGTGCGCGTGTTCGGCGAGCAGCACGCCGTCATCCACCGTGACATCCCGACGATCGCGAACGTCGGCTACCTCGTCGACGACACCGTGTTCCACCCCGGCGACGCGTACCTCGTCCCCGGAGTCCCGGTGCCGACGCTCCTCGTGCCGACCAGCGGTCCGTGGACGCACACCGCGGAGGCGGTCGACTACGTGCGCGCGGTCGCTCCCGAGCGTGCCGTGCAGATCCACGAGGCGATGCTCAGCGAGATGGGGCAGCAGTCCACCGCACGCTTCCTGGGGTCCGACGGACTCGGGCCGGTCCCGGTGACGATCCTCGGGTCCGGGGAGTCGATCACGGTCTGACGGACAGCCCTGGGAGGCGTCACGTCGGTCGCCGAGGACCATGGCGACATGGCCGACGCACCCACGACCGCAGTCCTCTTCGACATCGACGGCACGCTCGTCGACTCCAACTACGCCCACATCGACGCCTGGTGGCGTGCGTTCACGGCGATCGGCGAGTCCGTCGACGCCTGGCGCATCCACCGGTCGATCGGCATGGACTCCGCGAAGCTGCTCGAGGCGCTGCTGCCGGACGCCTCCGACGACACCCGAGACGCCGCGAAGCAGTACCACTCGGCGTACTACGCGGAGCAGCAGCCCCGACTCCGGCTCCTGCCCGGTGCACGCGACCTGCTCGCCGCCGTGGCCGACGCCGGGCACGCGGTGGTCCTCGCCACGAGCGCGCCGGAGCCCGAACTCGTGCGACTCCGCGAGCTGCTCGACGCCGAGGAGTGGCTGACCGCGGTCACCAGCTCCGAGGACGTCGAGCAGGCGAAGCCGGACCCGGGGATCATCTCGGTCGCGCTGGAACGGGCCGGAGTGCCCGCCGGGTCCGCGGTCATGGTCGGCGACGCGGTGTGGGACGTCGAGTCGGCCGGACGGGTGGGTGTCACGAGCATCGGAGTGATGACCGGCGGCGTGGGCGGCGACGAACTCCGCGGGGCGGGCGCTGCGGCGGTGTACGACGACGCGGCCGCGATCCTGTCGGCGTTCCGCGCGGGTGACGGGCCGATCGCCGCCCTGCGGTGAGCGGCGCCGCGCGGTCATCCGGACCCGCGCGGTCATCGGCGCCCGGGCGTGCGAGGATCGTTCTTCGTGATCACGATCGAACGCGTCGCCTGGGACGACTCCCGCGGGGTGGCCCTCCGCGCCACCATGGACGAGGAGATGCACGAGCGGTACGGCTCGGCGAACGCCGCGGAGGACCCTGCCGTCACCGCCGAGCGCGACCGGGTGCTGACGGTCGACCCGGCCGACGTGATCACGTCGCTCCTCGCGCTCGACGAGGACGGCACCCCGCTCGGGCACATCGCCGTCCGTCGTCTCGGCGACGAGGTCGAACTGAAGCGCCTCATCGTCCTGTCGGCCGCACGCGGCAAGGGCGCCGCCACCGCGCTGCTGGCCGAGGGTGAGCGGGTCGCGCGGGAGCAGGGAGCAGCCCGGGTGATCCTGCAGACCGGTGACAAGCAGCCCGAGGCCGTCGCGCTCTACCGCAAGACGGGCTGGGAGCAGATCCCGGTGTACTCGCCGTACGCGGAGACCATGCCGTGGTCGTTCTGCTTCGCGAAGGCGCTCTAACCGAAGAGCATACATTGCACTCTCGGACCGATAGTGCAATTCTTGTGTGGTGACCACCACCGAACGCACCCGCGCGCTGCGCCGACGCATGATCGTCGAGGCGCGCCGTGCGACCGTCGAGCACGGGTTGCACGGCTTCACGATCGAGCAGCTCTGCGAGACCGTCGGGGTCTCCCGTCGCACGTTCTTCAACCACTTCTCCTCGAAGGACGACGCGGTGCTCGGCATCGAGCAGGGCGCGTCCGCGGCGATGCTCCGCGACTACGCCGAGCGGGCCGTCGTGGGGGAGGAGCTCGACCCGCTCGGGTCCGTCGTCGCGCTCGCCGTCGAGCAGCTCCACGTCGTCGGGCTCGACCGCGCGGACGAGGCGCTCGTCCGCCGGGTGTTCGACCGCGAGCCCGCGATGGTCGCGAAGTTCCTCACGGCTGCCGACGCGCAGCTCGCCGCGGTCGCCGGCGCGGTCCGGGACCGCTTCGGCTGGCCGGACGACCCGAGCGACCACCGGGCGCAGTTGGTGGCCGAGACGGCGGCCGCCCTGCTCAAGGTCACCGCCGGCACCTACTTCGACGACACCTACGACGAGAGCACCGGTCCACCGTTCGACGTGCTGCTCACCGACAACCTCCGCCAGCTCAGGGCGGCCATCACCACCACCGGACAGGACCCCACCGCATGACCGCCACCGCGCAGGGTGCCAGGCGCACCCGCCCCGGCACCGACGGGCCGCTGCTGCTCACCCAGCGGCGCATCTGGATCATCTTCTCGGCGCTCATCGCCGGGATGCTGCTGTCCAGCCTCGACCAGACCATCGTGTCGACCGCGATGCCGACCATCGTCGGCGACCTCGGCGGAGTGGCGCACCAGGCCTGGATCACGACCGGCTACCTGCTCGCCTCGACCGTCGTGATGCCGATCTACGGCAAGTTCGGTGACGTCATCGGCCGCCGGAACCTGTTCCTCGTGGCGATCGCCCTGTTCACGCTGGCATCGCTCGGCTGTGCGATGTCCACCGACTTCTGGCAGTTCGTGGTGTTCCGCGCGCTGCAGGGCCTCGGCGGCGGCGGGCTCATGATCCTGTCGCAGGCGATCATCGCCGACATCGTGCCGGCCTCGGAGCGCGGCAAGTACCTCGGCCCGCTCGGCGCGATCTTCGGGCTCTCCGCGGTCGGCGGGCCGCTGCTCGGCGGCTTCTTCGTCGACCACATGACCTGGCACTGGGCGTTCTGGATCAACATCCCGGTCGGGATCGCGGCGTTCGCGGTGGCCTGGTTCGCGCTGACCCTGCCGAGCAAGAAGGCGACGCGTCGCATCGACGGGCTGGGCGTCCTCCTGCTCTCCGCGACGACCGCCTGTCTGGTGTTCTTCACCGAGTCCGGCGGCAACCGCGACCACGGCTGGGGTGCCCCCGAGACCTGGGCCTGGGGTGCCGGGTTCCTGGTCGCGGCGGCGCTCTTCGTGTTCGTCGAGTCCCGCGCCGAGGACCCGATCATCCCGCTGTCGTTCTTCCGCAACCGCACGTTCGTGACCGCGACCGCGATCGGCTTCGTGCTCGGCGTCGGCATGTTCGCGGCGATCGGCTTCGTCCCGACGTTCCTGCAGATGGCGTCGGGCACCTCGGCCGCGGTGTCCGGCCTGCTGATGCTGCCGATGATGGCCGGCCTGATGGGGACCTCGATCCTCTCCGGCACGCTCATCACGAAGACCGGGAAGTACCGGATGTTCCCGATCGTCGGCACGATCCTGGTCGGCCTCGCGATGCTCTCGATGACGACCCTCGCAGCGAGCACCCCGATCTGGCTCATCTGCGTCTACCTGTTCGTGTTCGGCGCCGGGCTCGGACTCATCATGCAGGTGGTCGTCCTCGTGGCGCAGAACGCCGTCCCGCCGGAGCAGGTCGGCACCGCGACGTCCACGAACAACTACTTCCGCGAGGTCGGCGCCTCCCTCGGCGTGGCCGTCTTCGGCGCACTGTTCACCTCGCGCCTGACCGACGCGCTCCGCGACGTCTTCACGAGCGCCGGTGGCAGCGCGTCCGACGCGGCGTCCGCGAGCGCGAGCATCGACCCGACGGCGCTCGCGAAGCTCCCGCAGGCGATCCAGGACGGCATCGTGAACGCCTACGCGGACTCGCTCGCGCCGGTGTTCTGGTACCTCCTGCCGTTCATCGCGGTCGCGCTCGTGCTCGCACTGTTCATCCCGCAGATGCAGCTCGCCGACGTGGCCGGGATGGTCGCCCGCGGCGAGGCCGTCGGCGGTGCCGAGGCCGACGAGCTCGAGCGCGCGCAGCGCGGCCCGGCTGCACCGGCCGCTGCGGCTCCCGCCGGGACGGAGGGCGACGGCCGAGACTCGGCCTGACCGGTTCCCCGCGTCACCACCGACGGACGGGAGGCACGGTGCCAGCTGGCACCGCGCCTCCCGTCCGTCATGTGGTGCTCCGGCACTCGCCGGGACCACGCGCGTCCTGTCACCATCGCGAAAGCGACAGCATGCCGCGGACCGGACGCACGCACCTGTCGCTCTCGCGGCACAGAGGTGGTCGCGTCAGCCGGCGGTGCTGGCGCGGACGACGAGTCGTGTGGGGAGCGACGGCACCTCGGCGGCACCGCCGTCGAACGTCGCGAGGAGGCGGAGCGCTGCAGCCCGGCCGAGGTCCGCTCCCGGCAGGGCCACGCTCGTCAGCGCCGGAGCGGTGACCGAGGACGACGGCAGGTCGTCGAAGCCCGCGACCGCGAGCTGGCCCGGGACGCGCAGTCCCCGGTCCGCGGCCACCCGCAGGACGCCGTACGCCAGGGTGTCGGCGGCCGCGACGACCGCCGTGACCCCGTCGGCGACCCACTGGTCGAGCAGCTCCGACGCCACCGAGGCACCGGCGTCCACCGTGAGGTCCGCGCGCCCGACGAGCGGCGACACCGTGAGTCCGGCGGCGGTCGCAGCACCTTCGAGCAGGCGTCGGCGGAGCGCGAAGGTCGCCGCGCGGGAGGTGCCGTCGAGGTACCCGATCCGGCGGTGCCCGGCACCGGCAAGGTGCTCGACCAGCTCGTGCACGCCGGTCGTCAGGTCGTAGTTCACGGCGTCGACCCCGCCCGGGGCGTCGAGCTGCACGACGGGCACGCTGGCGGAGAGGTCCTCGCCGGCGGCCGGAGCGTCGACGAGGATGCCGGCCGGTCGGAGCCGCTCGAAGCGCCGCACGTCCGAGGTCTCGGGCTGCCGTCCGCGCTCGGTGACCGAGAGCACGAGCTGGAAGCGGTCGGTCAGGGTGTCCCGGACACCGCGGATGACCTCGGCGAAGAACGGGTTCGACAGGTCGGGGGCGATGAGCACCACGAGGTCGCCACTGCCACGAGCGAGGGAGCTCGCGGCGTGGTCGACGACGTACCCGAGCTCGTCGACCGCTGTCCGGACCCGTTCGGCGATCGGGGCCGAGACGCGGCCGCGGTCCTTCCCGTTGACCACGAGCGAGACGGTGGCGATGCTGGTGCCGGCGCGCTCGGCGACCATCGCGGCGGTGACGCGGGTGGGGGAGGACACCTGCCGATCGTACCGACAGGCCTCGCAGCAACTTGACGTCAAACGCTTGACGTGATTCCATGTCAAACGCTTGACGTGCCGCGGGAGCTGATTCCTCCGCCGCGGACCCCACCGCGTCAGGCCTCGACGTTCCATCCCCGACGAAGTGGAGACCCCGTGGCAGAAGACCGCGTGCCGGCTCGCGTGCCGAGCAAGATCATCCTCGACTGCGACCCCGGCCACGACGACGCCGTCGCGATGCTGCTCGCCCACGGGAACCCCGACATCGACCTGCTCGCCGTGACCACGGTCGTCGGCAACCAGACCCTCCCGAAGGTCACCCGCAACGCCCTCGCCGTCGCCCGCATCGCCGGCATCACCGGCATCCCGTTCGCCGCGGGCGCGCCCCGACCGCTCCTGCGCGAGATCGAGGTCGCCGAGGACATCCACGGCGAGAGCGGCCTCGACGGGCCGATGCTCCCCGAACCGTCGTTCGACCTCGACGAGCGGCACGCGGTCGACCTCATCATCGACACCGTCATGGCGCACGAGCCCGGGACGGTCACGCTCGTCCCGACCGCCGGCCTGACGAACATCGCCCTCGCGGCCCGCAAGGAGCCCCGCATCGTCGAGCGCGTCAAGGAGGTCGTCCTGATGGGCGGCGGCCTGCACGTCGGCAACTGGAGCCCGGTCGCCGAGTTCAACATCGTCATCGACCCCGAAGCCGCGGACATCGTCTTCAGCGCCGGGTGGGACGTCGTCATGGTCGGGCTCGACCTGACGCACCAGGCACTCGCCACCCCGGAGGTCGCCGCCCGCATCGCCGCCGTCGGCACCGGCCCGGCCGCGTTCGTCGGCGAGCTCCTCGACTTCTTCGGGCAGACCTACAAGGACGCCCAGGGCTTCGACGCGCCGCCCGTGCACGACCCCTGCGCCGTCGCGTACGTCATCGACCCGACCGTCGTGCGCGCCGTGAAGGTGCCGATCACCGTGGAGACGAAGGGGGAGCACACCCTCGGCATGACCGTCGCCGACTTCCGCGCCCCGGCCCCGGCGGACTGCCGCACGAGCGCCGCGACCGAGCTCGACCACGGCCGGTTCTGGGACCTCGTCGTCGACGCCCTCGAGCGCATCGGCGAGACGCCCGACACCGGCTGGACCCCGCGTGCCGCAGCCTCCACCCTCACCGACGCCGACACCGCCGTCACCCCGGAGCACTGACCCCCATGACCACCACCTCGACGAAGAAGTCGATCGGCGCACTGACCGCCGCACTGCTCGCCGCCTGCGTCGCGTTCCAGCTGAACGCGAGCATGCTCAGCCCCGCCCTCGTCACGATGGCGCGCGAGCTCCGCACCGACGACGCCACGATCGGGCTCTCGCAGACCCTGTTCTTCACCCTCGCGGCGCTGTTCTCGTTGTTCCTGCCCCGACTGTCGGACATCGTCGGCCGGAAGCGCGTCCTGCTCGGCATGCTCGTCGTGATGCTCGTCGGCAGCGTCGTGGCCGCCCTCGCCGTCAACGTTCCGATGCTGTTCGTCGGCCGCATGATCCAGGGCGTCACCGGGCCGGTCGTGCCGATCGGCCTGCTCATCCTCCGCAACGAGATCGCCGACCCGAAGCGCTACGGCGCCGCGCTCGGCCTGCTCACCGCGGTCAACGGCGGCATCGCGGGTGTGGACGCCCTCGCAGGCGGGTGGATCGCCACGCACTTCGGCTTCCGCGGGATCTTCTGGGTGATCGCCGTCGTCACGGTGGTGGCCGCGCTCATGGTCGCCGTGTGGGGCGTCGAGTCGAAGCCGTCCGCCGGCACCCGGATGGACTGGTGGGGCGTCCTGCCGCTCGTCGTCAGCGTCGGCGCCCTGCTCACCGCGTTCAACGAGGCGGGCAAGCTCGCGGCCGCGGACTGGGCGCTCGTGGTCGGCGGGATCGTCGTCGCCCTCGTCGCGTTCGGCGTCTTCTGGGCGGTCGAGTCGCGGGTCCGGGAACCCCTCGTCGAGACGCGGTTCCTCAAGCGCCGCGGCACCTGGGCGCTCCTCGTCACGACCCTGCTCACGATGACCGGTGTCTTCGCGGTGGTCAACGGGTTGGTCACGTCGCTCGCGCAGAACGCGGAGGTGGGCTTCGGGATGGAGGCCGACCTCGCCTCGCTCGCGTTCCTCACGCCGTACGCGCTGGTCGGCTGGATCGTCGGGCCGTTCGCCGGTCGGCTCGCGCCCACCCTCGGCTACCGGGCCGTCCTCCGTGTCGGACTCGTCGGGAGCATCGTCGCGACGCTCGTGATGGCCTTCGTCGGCGTGCACTCGCTCCCGGTGCTCGTCGTCGCGACGGTCCTGATCGGCATCACCTACGCGGGCATCGCGAACATCATCCTCAACGGACTGGGCATCGTGCTCTCGCCCGAGTCGAACCCGGGGTTCCTGCCCGGCCTGAACGCCGGTGCCTTCAACCTCGGCGCGGGCATCAGCTTCGCGGTCCTCCCGGCGTTGCAGATCGCGCTCGGGACCGGTGGGTCCGCGGGCACCGCCGGGTACTCCGGTGGCATGCTGCTCGGAGCCGTGATCACGTGCGCGGCCCTCGCCACGTCCTTCCTCATCCCGCGCCCGGCCTCGGCCGAGACAGGAGCAGCCGCATGACCGGCATCGTCGTCGTGGGCAGCCTCAACGCGGACCTCGTGGTCCGCACCGAGCGCTTCCCGAAGCCCGGTGAGACCCTGCAGGGCTCGGACCTCGCGATCCTCCCCGGCGGCAAGTCCGCCAACCAGGCGGTGGCAGCCGGGAGGCTCGGGGGCACGGTGCGCATGATCGGTGCGGTCGGCGACGACGGGAACGGTGCGCTGCTCCGCGACTCCGTCGCGGCGGCCGGTGTCGACACGACGCACGTCGCCGTCCGGCAGGGAACGGCGACCGGCACCGCCGTCATCACGGTCGACGGCGCGGGGGAGAACACCATCGTGATCTCCGCCGGCGCGAACGGCACGCTGACGCCGGACGACCTCCCCGCCGACGCCTTCGCCGACGCCCGTGTGCTCGGTCTCTGCCTCGAGGTCTCGATCGACGTCGTGCTCGCCGCCGCCCGCGCCGCGCACGACGCCGGCGTCACCGTGCTGACGAACCTGTCGCCGTTCGGCGCCGTCCCGCAGGAGCTCCTCGACCTGACCGACGTCCTGCTCGTGAACGAACACGAGGCGGCCGAGCTCGGCGACCACGGTGTCGCGCGCTCGATCGTCACCCGGGGCGGAGCCGGCTGCACGGTGCACGACGGCGACACGGACCCGGTGTCGGTCGACGCCGTCCGCGTGGACCCGGTCGACACCACGGGCTGCGGCGACGCGTTCATGGGAGCGGTGGCGCTCCGGCTCGCCGCCGGGGACTCCCTCGCCGACGCGGCCCACTTCGCCGTCGGGGTCGGGGCGTACGCCGCGACGAAGCCGGGCGCGCAGGCGTCCTACCCGACCACCGCCGAGCTGGAGGCGTTCCTGCGGGCGTGAGCTGCGCCTCCCGGCCGCTAGCGTGGTGCCATGCGCGTCGGAGTCCTCGACATCGGGTCCAACACCGGCCACCTGCTCGTGGTGGACGCCCACGGCGGGGCCGCCCCGCTGCCGGCGTCCTCGTTCAAGCAGCCGCTGCGGCTCGCCGAGCACCTCGACGACGCCGGAGCCGTGACGCAGCGGGGGATCGACGCGCTCACCGCGTTCGTCGCCGACGCCGTCCGCGTCGCCGAGGAACGCGGCTGTGAGGACATGCTCGCGTTCGCGACCTCCGCCGTCCGCGACGCGGTGAACTCGGACGCCGTCCTCGCGCACGTCCAGGACACGACCGGCGTCGAGCTCGCCGTGCTCACGGGCGACGACGAGGCGCGGCTGACGTTCCTGGCGGTCCGCCGCTGGTTCGGGTGGTCCGCCGGACGGCTCGCGGTGTTCGACATCGGCGGTGGCTCGCTCGAGATCGCCGGCGGAGCCGACGAGGCACCGGACGTGGCGTGGTCGATGCCGATCGGTGCCGCCCGGCTCGCGCGGTCGTTCTTCGCCACGGGCGCACCCACCGACGACGACGTCCGGCGGCTCCGGCACGAGATCCGGGTGTCGATCGCGCGGGACGCCGGGCTCCTGCTCCGCTCCGGGCGGCCCGACCGGGCCGTCGCGACGTCGAAGACGTTCCGGTCGATCGCCCGGATCTGCGGCGCGGCGCCCTCGGCCGACGGGCCGCTCGTCCCGCGGTCCCTCGACGGCGCCGAGCTCCGACGACAGCTGCCCGCGCTGCTCGGCATGACGGTCGAGGAACTCGCGACGCTCCCCGGGGTCTCACCGAGCCGCGCGCACCAGGTCGTCCCCGGCGCACTCGTCGCCGAGGCCTGCCTCGACATCTTCGACCTGCCGGCGCTCGAGATCTGTCCGTGGGCCCTCCGCGAGGGTGTCATCCTCGAGCGGCTCGACCAGCTGTCCGTGCTGGGCTGAGGTCGGGGCCCGTGGTCGGGCGGGGCTGCGGTCAGGCCTTCCGGGACGGTGCGAGCAGCCAGGGTCGGATCAGCTTCGTCACGAACGGCAGCACCCAGAACGTCATGATCGGGGTGAGCACGAGCGTCGTGATCAGCACCCGCGGCAGCACGGCGAGGTGCCCGAACGCGGGGACGAGCCAGCCGACCAGGAACGTGAACGCGAGGTTGACCGGGAAGAACCCGAGCCAGATGCTCACCGCCTGCTTCCACCGCGGGGGAGCGCTCGAGGCCGGCGTGTCCTGCGGGGCGTCGAACCAGCCCTCGATGCCCGTGCGCTTCTCGACCCGGGACTCCACCACGAGGTCACGGCCGAGGTCGAGCCACCGCAGACGGTCGTCGGAGGACTCCCACGTCGCGAGCTGCTCGTGGTCGGCGAACCGGTACAGCACGTGCCACTCGCGGCTCGTCGCGTGCGAGCGGACCCACCCGGAGCCGAGGAAGCCCGGGTAGCGGTTCGCGAGGTTGACGCCGGACTGCACCCAGCGGGTGGCCTCCGGGATGCGGTCGGGTTCGACGAGGCGGGTGATGGACACGGTGACGGGCGGGCCTGCGCTCACGGATGACGAGGTCAGGCTCCCAGGCTCTTGTGGAGTCATGCTCCCAGTGTCCCCGAAGCGTGTTTCCGGCTCGTGACGGAGCGGGGCGATCCGCGGGCCGGCGCTGGCAGTACGGTCGCGGCATGAGCGAGTTGCAGCGGGGTCGGAACGAGACCCCGACCGAACGGTGGGACCGCAACTGGAGCGACATCCAGCAGGAGCTGCGGATCGTGCAGACGGGGACGCAGATCCTCGCCGGGTTCCTGCTGACGCTGCCGTTCCAGCAGCGGTTCTCGTCGCTGACCGTCCGGCAGGAGACGATCTACCTCACGCTCGTCGTGCTCGCGGTCGTCGTGACCGTCGTCGCGCTCGCCGTCGTGGCCACCCACCGCCTCGTCTTCAAGCAGCGGCAGAAGCACGACCTCGTGCGCGCGGGGAACGTCCTGCTGCTCGTGACGCTCTTCGCCGCGGCGCTGCTGTTCGCCGGGACCGTGTGGTTCGTGTTCGACGTGGTGCTCGGCGGCCGCGGGGGGATCATCGCCGGGGTCGCGGTGTTCGTCGGTACCGGAGCGCTGTGGACGGCGCTGCCGACGGTGCTGCGCCGCACGGCGCGGGACACCGAGGACTAGCTGGCGCGCTTCTTCGCCGGTGCCTTCTTCGCCGGCGCCTTCTTCGCCGGTGCTCTCTTCGCCGGTTCCTTCTTCGTCGTGGTCCCCGAGGTCGACGCCTTCGTCTTCGTGGTGCTCGTCTTCGCGGTGCTCGTCCGCTTCGAGGCGGGCGTCTGCTCGGCCGGCGCGTCGTCGGCGGTGGAGTCGTGCGTCGCGGAACGCGACCCGCTCCGGGAACGCGACCCCGAGCCTCCCGTCCGCTTCTTGTCGACCGACGCCCGCAGGGCGGCCATCAGGTCGATGACGTCACCACCCTCACCCTCGTCGTCGTCCTCGTCGCGCTCACCGAAGGTCTCGGCGGTGTCGACGTCGTCGCCGGACGCGAGCTTCGCGTCGATGAGTTGCTGCAGCTCCTCCTGGTAGGCGTCCGTGTACCGGTCCGGGTCGAAGTCGGTGGACATGCTGTCCACGAGCGAGGACGACATCTTCAGCTCGTTCGCGCTCACCTTCACGGAGGTGTCGAGACCCTTGAAGTCCGCTGCACGGACCTCGTCACCCCACAGCAGTCCCTGCAGGAGGATGACGTCGTCGTTGACCCGCAGGACGCCGAGCCGGGTCTTCTGCCTGAGGGTGAACTGCACGATCGCCAGCCGGTCGGTCTTCGCCAGCGTCTCGCGGAGCAGCACGTACGCCTTCGGGGACCGGGAGTCCGGCTCGAGGTAGTACGACTTCTCGAACATCATCGGGTCGACCTGCTCGACCGGCACGAACTCCAGGACCTCGATCTCGTGCGACTGCTCCTCGGGGAGCTGCTTGAAGTCGTCGGCGGTGAGCACGACGGTCTTCTCGCCGTCGTCGTAGGCGCGCTGGATGTCGGCATACTCGACCTCGTGGCCGAACTCGCACACGCGCTTGTACCGGATGCGGCCCTTGTCCTCGTCGTGGACCTGGTGCAGGGAGACGTCGTGGGTCTCGGTGGCCGCGTACACCTTGATCGGCACGTTGACCAGCCCGAACGCGATGGAGCCCTTCCAGATCGACCTCATGGCCACATGATGCCCGTCCCTGCACCGGAACGTCCGGAGGGACGGGTTCTCCACAGGTCCGCCGCTGCTGTGCCGGTGCCGGGGAAGGGCGAGCACGATGGGCACATGAGTCAGCTCGACAAGCAGGACCCGCGGACCCAGCACCCCCGCCCACCGTTCCCCGCGCAGACGCAGGACGGCTCCGGCCTCGCGAGTGCGATGGACCCGGCGCCCGACCACGGCGAACGGTCCTACCAGGGGAGCGGTCGCATGACCGGCTACCGCGTGCTGGTCACGGGCGCCGACTCGGGCATCGGGCGGGCAGCGGCGATCGCGATGGCGAAGGAGGGCGCGGACGTCGCCCTGAACGCCCTGCCGGACGAGCTCAGCGACCTCGAGGACGTCCGCGACGTGATCGGCGACCTCGGACGCAAGGCGGTCCTGCTGCCGGGCGACCTCACCGACGAGGACTTCTGCGCACGGCTCGTCCGCGACGCCGTGAGCACCCTCGGCGGGCTCGACGCGCTCGTCACCGTCGCCGGGTTCCAGCAGGTGCACGAGGACGTCGTCGAGCAGACCACCGAGTCGTTCGACCGCACGCTCAAGGTCAACCTGTACTCGCTGTTCTGGCTCGTCCGGGCCGCGGTCCCGCACCTGGCACCCGGCAGCGCGATCGTCACGACGAGCTCGGTGTCGGCGTACGAGCCGCAGGCGCGGATGATCGACTACGCCGCGACGAAGTCCGCGATCATCACGTACACCAACGGCCTGGCCCGGCAGCTCGCGCCGAAGGGCATCCGGGCGAACACGGTCGTGCCGGGGCCGGTCTGGACACCCCTCCAGCCGATCAGCTACCCGGGCGACGAGATCGCCCACTACGGCGAGGGCACCCCGTTCGGACGACCGGCGCAGCCCGTGGAGCTCGGGAGCGCGTACGTGTACCTCGCCGGGCCGGAGTCGTCGTACACCTCCGGGTCCACCCTGACCGTGGCGGGAGCGACCGGGGTGGCGCTGTGAGCCCGGTCGCGAAGCGGCGGACGGTGCTCGTCGGCGGGCGGTCGATCAGCCTGAGCAACACGGACAAGGTGCTCTACCCGGAGACCGGGACCACCAAGGGACGGGTGATCGAGTACTACGAGCGGGTCGCGCCGTGGATGATCCCGCACGTGAAGGACCGCCCGGTGACCCGGAAGCGCTGGGCGAACGGCGTCGACGGGAAGGTCTTCTTCGAGAAGAACCTCCCCGACTCCGCGCCCGACTGGGTGCGGCACCACACGATCGCCCACAAGGAGCACGACACCGAGTACCCGATCGTCGACGACGTCGCGACCCTCGTCTGGATGGCGCAGCAGGCCGCGCTCGAGCTCCACGTGCCGCAGTGGCGCTTCGGCCCGCGTGGCGGGCACCAGAACCCCGACCGGCTCGTGCTCGACCTCGACCCGGGCGAGGGCGTCGGACTGCCCGAGTGCGTCGAGGTCGCCGTCGCTGCGCGCGAGGTCCTGCAGGGCATGGGGCTCGAGCCCTACCCGGTCACGTCCGGGTCGAAGGGCATCCACCTCTACGCGGCACTCGACGGGCGTGCGACGACGGCCCAGGTGTCCGACGTCGCGCACGAGCTCGCACGGGCGCTCGAGCAGGACCTCCCCGACCTCGTCCTGTCCTCCATGAGCCGCGCCGAACGCACCGGCAAGGTCTTCGTCGACTGGTCGCAGAACAACGGCAACAAGACGACGATCGCGCCGTACTCGCTCCGCGGCCGTGACCGGCCGACGGTCGCCGCCCCGCGCACCTGGGACGAACTGACGCAGCGCGGGCTCGCGCAGCTCACCCTCGACGACGTGCTCGACCGCCTGGAGGCCCGTGGGGACCTCCTGCACCCGGTCGCCTCCGCCTCGCTGGCCGTCGGACGACCCGACGCCGGCCACTGGGACAGCGACCGGACCGCCGACGCGAACCAGGCGAGCGAGGACCGCCTGACGGCGTACCGCGCCAAGCGCGACGCCGCGAAGACGCCGGAGCCCGTGCCCGCCGGGGCACCGACCGTGCGGGACGACGGCACCCCGACGTTCGTGATCCAGGAGCACCACGCCACCCGGGACCACTACGACTTCCGCCTCGAGCACGACGGCGTGCTCGTCAGCTGGGCCCTCCCGAAGGGCGAGCCGACGGACCCGGGGAAGAACCACCTCGCGGTGCAGACCGAGGACCACCCGCTCGAGTACGGCTCCTTCGAGGGGACCATCCCGAAGGCCGAGTACGGCGGTGGGACGGTCACGATCTGGGACGACGGCACGTACGAGCTGGAGAAGTGGCGCGACGGCGAAGAGGTCATCGTCACGCTGCACGGCCGGACCGGGGGAGCGCGACGGTTGGCGCTCCTGCACACCCGGGGGCGAGGACGCGGACGCGACGGCGACGAGAAGAACTGGCTCATCCACCGCACGAAGGACCAGCCCGACCGCGAGCCCGGCAGCACGGCCGGCGCGACGCGCGGGGCGGGGCCGACCCGTGCCTCCCGGCCGGCAGTGCACGCGGCCAGCCCCGCGACCGAGCGCCCCGAGGAACGCCGCACCATGCAGGCGACGCTGGCGAAGGGCGAGCCCCGGCTCGACCCCGCGGACTGGGCGTTCGAGCTGAAGTGGGACGGCGTCCGGGCGCTCGCGACCGTCCGGGACGGCCGGGTCACCCTCCGGAGCCGGAACGGCAACGACCTCACCGCCCAGTACCCCGAGCTGCAGGACCTCGCCGAACGAGCCGCGGTCGACGGCGTCTACGACGGGGAGATCGTGGCACTCGACGACCGCGGACGGCCCTCGTTCCAGCTCCTGCAGAACCGGATGGGCCTCACGAAGACGCGCGAGGTCGAAGCGGCCCGTGCGACGACGCCGGTGCGCCTGCTGCTGTTCGACGTGCTCGAGGCCGACGGCCACGAGCTCACCCGCCACGGGTACGCCGCCCGACGAGAGGCGCTCGCGACGGTCGTCGAACCCGGCGGCGTGGTCGACGTCCCCGACGCCGTCGAGGGGGACTTCGCCGCCGCGCTCGCCGAGTCCGAGCGACGAGGGCTCGAAGGGGTCGTCGCGAAGAAGCGCAGCTCGAAGTACGCCGAGGGTCGGCGCTCGGAGGCCTGGCTCAAGGTCAAGCACCACGCCACGCAGGAGGTCGTGGTCGGCGGGTGGCGCCCCGGTGCGGGGCGGCGGGCGGGCGGCATCGGCTCCCTGCTGCTCGGTGTGCCGGGCGCCGAGGGGCTCGAGTACGTCGGCAAGGTCGGGACCGGGTTCCGCGACCGCGACCTCGACGAGATCGCCGGGGTGCTCGAGCCGCTGGCCCGCGACGACTCCCCGTTCGTGGACGTCCCTCGCCCGGATGCGCGTGACGCGCACTGGGTCCGACCGGTGCGGGTGGGCGAGGTGCAGTTCGCGGAGTGGACCGGGGACGGACGGCTCCGCCAGCCCTCGTGGCGTGGATGGCGTGCGGACAAGGACCCCGACGACGTCGTGCGCGAGTCCTGATCGCGCAGATGCACACGCATGGGGTCCGCCCCGGGCGAACAACCGTCCCCCGTTCGACGCGTCTCCGGGGGACGATCGCGGGACCACCCTCTGCCGAGGGTCCTGCGACTGTTACGTTCGCCGGGACGGAAGGGCGTGACCATGAGCGCGAGCAACTACCTGCCGCCCTTCACGCCGAAGGAGCGCGGATCGGCGGCGAGCCCGCGACCGCAGCACGTCCCGGCGCACCCGGAGGGCGGCACTGCAGACGGTGAGGTCACCTACGCCGACTTCCTCGGCGACGAGGTCGACGACTGAGCCCTGCGCCCGCAGCGGAACCCGCGGGTGAAGGCGACCCGTGCGCCGGATCAGGGAACGCACGGGCCGCCGTCCGAGCGCCGTGACCGGCGTTCAGGGATGACCGGCCACGGCGCGCTGACGCCAGCCGCGGTGAGCAACTGGCAGGCTCACTGCTGAGACGGGTCGGCGGACCGGTTCGTCACACCTGATCGGAAGTTTTTCTGGGCCCGCTTGTCCGGGCCGGCTTTCCTGGCCGCGATCGCTGGGCAGCTCAGGGCGCGGGCGCCGGGCCGTCGCTCGGTTCGGCGTCGTCCGCCACCGGGAGGTCCTGTTCGACGAGGTCGTCCTCGTCGGGCTCGGTCACGTCGGCCGCAGCGGCCTTCGCCTCGTCGATCGCGTCCTGGGAACGGCGGAGGAGTTCGTCGTCGTGGTCCGTCATGCTCGCGAACCTACGCGGGCGTCCCTGTGTCGGCCTCCCGGCGGGGGAGCGGCACGGAGGGCATCGGCGTCCGCGGGGCCCGCGACGAGTCGAGGTCGACGGCGGAGGTCGGCGCCGGCGTGGACGGCATCGCAGGGGCAGCGGGAGCGCCGAACGCATCGGCCGCGTCGAGCACAGCACGGGTGGCGGCGGCCGCGGTCCGCAGGGCATCGGCGGTCGGCATGGCGCGGTGTGCTGCGGTCCGGACCTCGACGCCCCACGGCTCGTCGAAGCCCAGGTCGCGCACGGTCCGGACGAAGCCGGGCAGGTCCCACGCCCCGGAGCCGGGGAGGTGCCGTGCGGCGCGGGATTCCTCGGCGAGGGTCATGCCGGCCGGCGTGTGGAGGAGCCCGTCGCTCAGCTCGACCGCGGCGAGCACGGCGGGCGCGACGCCCTCGTGCACCGATGCCAGGGTCGAGCCGCCCCGCAGGGTGTGCATCGCGTCGAGGAGCAGACCGCCGTTCGGGTGTCCCGCGGCGGTCACGAACCGAGCGGCACGTTCGACCGTCGGCAGGTTCGACCACGGCTCCGGCTCGAGGACGAGCTGCGCACCGAGCTGCTCGGTCCGCGCCGCGAGCGCCACCCAGTCGTCGATCATCGCTGCGGGGCGGACGGTCAGGGTCGTGTCCGCTCCGACGACGACCTGCCACGCACGCAGCGCCGCGGTCGCCTCGAAGACCACACCGCGGTCGGCGTCCTCGTCGGCGGAACGGTCGTCGCTCGACCACCAGCGGTCGAGTGGGCCGAGCTGCACCCAGACGATCCCGGAGCCGTCGAGGATGCGCCGGAGCTCCGCGAACCCGATGGTGGCGCGGACCTCGTGCAGGTCGCCGACGGTGAGGGAGAGTCCCGCGAACCCGGCGGCACCGACGGCGCGCACCCGCTCGCCGATCGGTTCGTCGCCCGCCCAGGTCGAGGACGTGGCGAGCAGGTCGTGTTCGAGCACGGCGGCACCTCCGGTTCCGGACGGCCTGCTGCTCCCCGGCACCCGGCCCTGTCCGTGATGTTGCGACGTCGCTGACCCCTGACGTCACATGAGGTCTACGCTGCAGACCTGCGAGCGCTCCCAGTCCGTCGACACGTGCGCGAAACGCGGCGGAACCCCGAGTGTGGAGGGGCGTCGCGGCTCGCTCAGACGATGACGGTGCGGACCGACCCGACGCCCGCGATGCGCCCCTCGACCTCGTCGCCCCGGACGAGCGGACCCACGCCGTCCGGCGTGCCGGTCATGAGGAGGTCGCCGGGAGCGAGCCGGACCGAGCGGGACAGTTCTGCGATCGTCTCGGCGACCGACCAGATCTGGTCGGCGAGGTCGCCGGCCTGCCGGAGGGTGCCGTTCACCGTCAGCTCCACGGTCCCCTGTGTCGGGTCCACCCCGGCGGCGGGGACGAGGACGCCGACCGTGGCAGACGCGTCGAACCCCTTCGCAGCGTCCCACGGGCGGCCGAGCCGCTTCGCCTCGGCCTGGAGGTCGCGGCGGGTGAGGTCGAGCCCGACGCCGTAGCCCCAGACGACGCCCAGCGCATCGGCCACCGGGACATCCACCGCGGCGGCGCCGATCGCGACCACGAGTTCGACCTCGTGTTCGAGCTGCGCGGTCAGCGGCGGGTACGGGGTGTCGGCACCGTCACCGACGACGGCGTCCGCGGGCTTTGTGAAGAAGAACGGCGGCTCACGGTCGGGGTCGTGGCCCATCTCCCGGGCGTGCGCGGCGTAGTTCCGGCCGACGCAGAAGACCCGCCGGACGGGGAACCGGCCACCCGTGGTCGTCGGGACGGTCGGTTGCGGCGGGGCCGGGATGACGAGGTCGCTCACCCGTCCACCCTGGCACGGCGCTGCTCGGCACGGCCCGGCGTGCGCCGGCCTGCTCAGCCTTCGGCGAAACGGCCCGGCGTGCGTCGGCCTGCTCAGCCTTCGGCGAAGGAGGCCTCGGCGCGGAGCTTCCGGGCGCGGGCGCGTTCCTCGCGCTCGCGGCGCTCGATGCGCATCTCCTCGAGTTCAGCGAGGGAGCCGTCCGATCGGATGATCGGTCCGTAGTGCGGATCCTGCAACAACCTGCTGGTGCTGCGTTCCAAGCGCGCGAGGATCTCGAAGAAGCGTTCGTCTTCCATGTCAGTGATCACGTCGTGCCTCTCTCCGTCGTCGCCGAGTCGCTTGGTACTCGTGCATGTCCAAGGCTCGTTCCATCCAGTCGTCGTCCGGTGTCGACCACGAACGACTCAGGACCGCCCGAGCCATCAACGCTGCGGCGTCGTGGTCGCACTCGGCGTTCGAGAGCGCCCGCTCGGCGGTCCACGACCAACGCTGCCACCAGTGATCGTGGTGGGCCAAGTACTTCGTATGTCGCCTTGCCCGTACCCCTTCGAGAACCGTCACCACCAGGCTCGCCACCGCCACCACGGCGCCGATCACCGCCACCGCTGCGCTCGTCCACCCCACGTCCATGTCCTGAGCCTGGCGGCACAGGACCGGCCACGCGACGGGCGTGACCGGTCCGGTGGAGGGGGATCCGAGCCTCCAGGTCGGTGCAGGAGACGCGTCCGGCGCGGGAGCCGAGCCTGACCGCGCGGACCTGCGGACCCGCGGCTCAGTCCTGCCGCTCGGTCCGGCCGCTCAGTCCTGCGGCCAGCCGGCGAACTCCCACCCCGCGACCGACGGGTGGTCCTCGCCGCGCGTGTAGGCGTACTCCCGCGCCGCGTCACGAGCCGCACTGAGGCGGTCGAGCAGCTCGGCGTGCGCCGACGCGTCGACCCGGGTCAGCGCATCATGTGCCAACGCGAAACGGTCCATGTCGTTCCGCACGAGCATGTCGAACGGCGTGGTGGTGGTGCCCTGCTCCTGGAAACCGTGCACGTGGAGGTCGTCGTGCCCGTGTCGGCGGTACGTGAGCTGGTGCACGAGTGCCGGGTACCCGTGGAAGGCGAAGACGGCCGGCGTCCCGGGGAGGAACACCTCGTCGTACCGCTCGTCGGAGACCGGGTGTTCGTGCTTGCGCGGGTCGCCGATCGACAGCAGGTCGACGACGTTCACGACCCGCACGCCGACCGAGGGTGCGTGCTCGCGGATGATCGCGGCGGCCGCCAGCGTCTCGACCGTGGGGACGTCGCCAGCCCCGACGAGCACGACGTCCGCCCGGCCGACCGAGGTCTCGGTGCCGGCCCACTCCCACACGCCGAGTCCTGCCTCGGCGTGTGCGACGGCGTCCTCGAGCGACAGGAACACCGGCTCCGGGTGCTTCCCGGCCACGATGACCTCGATGCGGTTCGTGGTCTCGAGCGCGTGGGCCGTGACGGCCAGCAGGGTGTTCGCGTCGGCGGGGAGCTTGATCCGTACGAGGTCCTGCTGCTTCGACGCGACGACGTCGAGGAACCCGGGGTCCTGGTGGGAGAAGCCGTTGTGGTCCTGCCGCCAGACGTGCGACGAGAGCAGGATCGTGAGGTTCGACACCGGCATCCGCCAGTCGAGGTCCGCGGAGGACTCGAGCCACTTCGCGTACTGCCCGACCATCGAGTCGATGATGTGCGCGAACGCCTCGTACGTGTTGAGTATGCCGTGCCGACCGGTCAGGACGTAGCCCTCGAGCATGCCCTCGAGGACGTGCTCGGACAGGACCTCGATGACGCGGCCGCGCGCCGAGAGGTGTTCGTCGCCGGGTGCCCGGTCCGCTCGCCAGACCCGGTTCGTGACGTCGAACACCGCGTCGAGCTTGTTCGAGATCGTCTCGTCGGGGCCGAACAGGCGGAAGTCCGACCCGTTCCGCTCGACCAGGGCCGCGAGCCACGGGCCGAGGGTCCCGGTCGCCGAGACGGGCTCACCGGCGGGGACGCCGTGGTCGGCGATCGCGGGGAGGTCGAGCGCGGTCCGGACCCGGCCGCCGTTCGCGAACGGGGTCGCGCTCATGCGGAGGTCGCCCTCGGGACGGATGGATCCGAGGATGCCGATCGGCCGGCCGTGCTCGTCGAACAGCTCCTCCGGGCGGTAGGAGCGCATCCACTCCTCGAGCCGGGCGCGGTCCTCGTCGTTCGTCCGGACGTCGGGCAGCGGGATCTGGTGCGAGTGGAAGGTGCCCTCGTTCGGCCCCGTCCAGCCCTTCGGGGTGCGGAGGACGATCATCGGCCACCGCGGACGGAGGTCCGCAGCACCCGCGAGCTGTCCGGCTGCGGCGCGTTCGGCCTGCGCGCGGGCGGCCGCCTGGATGTCGTCGATGCGGGCGAGCGCCCGCCGGAGTGCGGCGTCGAGCAGGGCGTGCACGGCGAACGGGTCGTGGTCGACCCGGGAGGAGTCGACCGTGATCGGCTCGTAGCCGAGCCCGCGGAAGTACGCGTCGAGGTCCTCCCCGGGGATGCGGGCGAGGACGGTCGGGTTCGCGATCTTCCACCCGTTGAGGTTGAGGATCGGCAGGACGGCGCCGTCGGACACCGGGTCGAGGAACGTGTGCGCCTGCCAGGACGCGGCGAGCGGCCCGGTCTCGGCCTCGCCGTCGCCGACCACGCACGCGACGACGAGGTCCGGGTTGTCGAGCGCCGCACCGTAGGCGTGGGCGAGGGAGTACCCGAGCTCACCGCCCTCGTTGATCGAACCGGGGGTCTCCGGCGCGGCGTGCGACGGGATGCCGCCGGGGAACGAGAACTGCCGGAAGAACCGCTGGAGCCCGTCGGTGTCCGGCGTGATGTCCGGGTAGAGCTCGCTCCACGTGCCGTCGAGCCACGCGTTCGCGTTCATCGCCGGGCCGCCGTGCCCCGGCCCGCAGACGTACAGCAGCTGCCGGTCCGTCTCGGCGATGAGCGCGTTGCAGTGCGCGTAGACGAGGTTGAGCGCCGGCGAGGTCCCCCAGTGTCCGAGCAGGCGCGGCTTGATGTCGTCCGGCTCGATCGGCCGGGTGAGGAGCGGGTTGTCGAGCAGGTGGATCTGCCCGGCGGTGAGGTAGTTCGCGGCGCGCCACCAGGCGTCGATCGCCCGGATGCGGTCGGTGGTCGCGATGGGTGCAGGGGACATGCGCCCACGGTACGGAGGGGCGGGTGGAGATTTTCCAGCAAACCGGCCAAACCGTTCGGCGAGGGGTGCCGAATGCAAGTCACCAGGGCGAAACGCCCAAGAAGCTCCCCGGTCACGTACGGCCGGTACACGTCTCCCGCACAGTGAGGGAGGCAGGGCCACCGGCCGGAGCACCGACACAGCAAAGGAAGCATCATCATGCGCAAGAGCCTGAAGACCACGATCACCCTCGCCACGACCGGCGCGCTCGTCCTCGGTGGCGCCGCGTTCGGTGTCGGTGCCGCGAACGCCTCGACCCCGTCGGTGCACACCGTCTCCTCCAGCTCGTCGAAGATCCCGGCGCCGGTCGCGTCGGTGCCCGAGGTCCTCGGTGGCACGACCGCGGTGAAGCTCGACTCGGGCTTCACCGACGCGCTGACCGCGCTGAAGCTCACCCCCGGGGTGTCGGGCAACGCCAAGCTCGAGGACGGGTCGGTGTCGTTCCCGATCACGGCCGGTTCGGTGACGTACTGGAACCCGGACGGCTCGTACCGTCCGTACGTGCAGGGGCTGCTCAACCACGACGACTCGGGGCTGACGCTCAAGGCCGGTGACACGACGGTGACGCTGGAGAACTTCGTGGTGAACCCGGGTTCGTCCAAGCTCTACGGTGACGTGCTGGTCAACGGCAAGGTCGCCGCGGCGAACGCGTACCTGTTCGAGCTCTGGGGCGGCACCCTCAAGCCGCTGCAGCTCGAGGGCGACAACGCGATCCTGACCGGCACCACGGTCCACGTGTCCGAGGACGCCGCGGGTCTGCTGAACAAGACGTTCGGCACCGACGCGGTCAAGCGCGGCCTGCTCGTGGGCACCGCGACCATCACCGCCAAGATCAAGTAACACCCGGAACGACTCCGAGAGCGTCGTCCCCGACAGGGGACGGCGCTCTCGTGCGTGTGGGCCGGCCTGGAGGCGCAGATCACCTCAGCGACGACGGCGCCACCAACGAGGTTGCCGGGTGTCGGACGCCGCAGCCCGTGCGGCCGCCGCGGCCGCGTCGGACGCGGCTCGAGCCTCCCGACGGGCGTGCCACGCCGACACCGCTGCATCGACGTCGCGGAGCGGTGTCACCACGGGCGGGCCGCCGAGCAGCTGCCGTCGGGCTTCCTTGACCCGGGCGTTGAAGTCCTCGAGGACGTCGCGGACGTCGCCCTCCGTCGAGAGCGCGTCGAGCTGGTCCTCGAGCTCGGCGTCCTCCTTCCGGAGCGCGAACGCCGGCGGCGCGATCCCGCTGATCTGTTCCCGCTCGATCTTCGAGCGGATCCACCAGTCGGGGTCGTGGCGGCCGTCGTTCGAGGGGAGCGGCTTGCCGTGGTACGGGTTGCCCTCGAACACGCCGCGGCGCTCGGCCTCCTCGATGAGGGCCCGGGCGTGCTGCCCGACGTCCTTCGCCTGCAGCAGCCGTCGCTCCTCACGGACCTCGTCCGGGTCGAGGGACCCGCGCTCGATCTCGCTCTCCACGAGCCGCTCGTACCGGTAGCGAGCGGCGCGTCGGAGTCGGTCCATGCGTGCGTCGACGTCGTTCATGACCCCTCCATGATCACGCTGTGCGGTCGGACCCGCCAGTGTCGTCCCCGTCGGCCGTGTCGCTGTCAGCCGTCTCGGCCCGGACCTCCTCGATGGTGAGCGCGGCCTGGATCAGTGCGAGGTGCGAGAGCCCCTGCGGCAGGTTCCCCATGAAGGAGCCGTCCTCGCTGATCATCTCGCTGTACAACCCGACGTCGTTCGCCTGCGCGACCATCGCGTCCATGAGCCCGGCCGCGTCGTCCACCCGCCCGGTGCACGCCATCGCGGCAGCGAGCCAGAACGAGCACGCGACGAACGGCGACTCCTCCTGCTCCATGCCCGAGTACCGGTAGACGAGCGGACCGCGCTGCAGCTGCTCCTCGATCGCGCGGATCGTGGACGCCATGCGCGGACCGCGGTCGAAGGCGCTCATCGCGTGCAGCAGGATCGAGGTGTCGAGCTTGTCCGAGCCCGGGTACATCACGTAGTACCCGCGTTCCTCGTCCCAGCCGTGCTCGGCCACCCACTGCTCGATGAGCTCGCGGTTCTCGACCCACTTGTCCCGCGGGCCGTCGATCATGCCCGCGTCGTGCAGCTCGGCAGCGGCGTCGAGGGCCTGCCAGCACCCGATCTTGCTCGTGACGTAGTGCTGCGTGTCCTGCAGCTCCCACATGCCGGAGTCGGCTTCCTCCCACCGGTGGCACGCGTCGTCCGCGAGCCGTTCGAGGACGGCGGCGGTCTTGCGGTCGAGCACGTTCCCGGCGCGGACGTACTGCCGCAGGATCTCGAAGACGTCGCCCCAGACGCCGAGCTGGAGCTGGTCGCCGGCGCGGTTGCCGATCGTCACCGGCCCGATGCCCTGCCACCCCGGCACGTCGCGGTCCTCGACGCCGTCGCTCTTCGACCCGTCGAGCTCGTAGAAGATCGGCATCGACGAGTCGTGCTCGGCGATGGTCCGCATCACCCAGGACACCGCCGCGTGCGTCTCCTCGCGCAGCCCGAAGCGGGTGAGGGCGTGCACCGTGTACGACAGGTCGCGGACCCAGGCGAAGCGGTAGTCCCAGTTCTTCCCGCCGGTGCGGTCCTCCGGGAGGCTCGTGGTCGGCGCCGCCGCGATCGCCCCCGTGGGGGAGTAGATGAGCAGCTTGAGGGCGAGGGCGCTCCGCTGCACGGCGTCAGCCCACGGCCCGTCGTAGTGGAAGGCCTCGGACCAGGTCGCCCAGTTGTCGATCGTGCGGTCCATCGCGGCGAGGGCCGACTCGGGCTTCGGCATGAAGATCGGCTCGTCGTGGGTGCCGACGATCGTGAGGATGTGCTTCGAGCCCTCGGTCGCGGTGAACCGGCCGGAGAAGCGCGGCCCGTCGTCGTGCACCGGCTCGAAGCCCTGCTCGACGATCGCGATCGTGATGCCGTCGACGCCGATCACGGCGCCGTTCGCGGTGTCGAGCCGCTTCGGCTCGGTGGTGCCCAGCAGCGTGCCGGGCACCACGGCCCACTCGAGCTCGACCGACCCGCGGACGCCCTGGACACACCGGGCGACTTCGGCCCACGGCAGCCGACCGGCGACACCGGTGACCATCGCGTCGGACACCGTGACCTGCCCGGAGGGCGTGGTCCACGTCGTGACGAGGACGTTCGTGCCCGGCAGGTACTCGCGGGAGACCTCGGCGTCGCCGACCGGCCGGAGTGCGACGTGCCCGCCGTGCTCGGCGTCGAGGATGCTCGCGAACACCGGCGGTGAGTCCATCGACGGGATCGGGAGCCAGTCGATCCGACCGTCGAGCGCGATGAGGGCCACCGTGCGCCCGTCACCGACGGCGCCGTAGGACCGCAGGGGCACGTACCCGTCGGTGCGTTCCTCGTTCTCGGTCGCATCAGGGGTGTCCCGGGTCCGTTCGCTCATGCATCCAGCCTGCCCCTGGGGTGCGACCGGCCATCAGCGGGACGTACCCCGTTGTGGACGGCCGTACCGCGCCTCCAGGCTGTGCAGGAGCCGTCAGGCGACGTCGGTGAGCCCCGTCGCCGCGACCAGCCGGTCGAGGAGGAGCCGCCGGAACGGCACGGACGACCACCCGTGATCGGCGCCCTCGACCGGGGTGAACGCCGCCCCGGGCAGGACCTCGCCGTAGCGCTCGCCGTAGGACAGCGGCACGATCTGGTCCGCCGTACCGTGGAACACCTCCGCCGGACCGGTGTAGCGGTCGATCCCCGCGTACACGTCGAGCCCGGCGGTCACCTCGTCGATGAACGCCGTACCGAGCGCCATCCCACCAAAGTCGAAGAAGCCCTGCTCGCGTGCCGGCGCCAGCGGCTGTCCCTGGATCTCGTCCTTGCTCGCGATGTCGTCGACGACCACGCCGGCGGGTGACCACAGGGTCAGTGTCGCGACGAGGTCCGGCTCGCGTGCGGCGGCGAGGGCGGACTCGACGGCTCCGAGGCTGTGCGCGACGACGTTAACGCGGCCGTCGACGTCCGCGGCGAGCGTCCGGACCATGGTCGTGACCTGCTCGACCTCGTCGCCGATGGTGATGTCTGCGAAGTCACCGTCGCTCGTTCCGTGGCCGAGTCGGCTGTACGAGCGGACCGCAGCGCCGTGGTCGGCGAGCCGTCGTGCGGTCTGGACGAGGAGCTGCTGCCCGCCGGTGTCCGTGCTGCCGAACCCGTGCACGAGGAGCGCCGCCGGGCGCCCGGGCTCGTCGGCGCCGAGCTGCCAGCCGCGGAGCGTCCGGCCGTGGTGCTCGAGACTGATCGGCTCCATCAGTTCGTCCGGTCCGCGAAGCCGGCGGGGAGGTCACCGGGGGCGGTGTCGACGACGGTCTCGTCGTCCTCGCCGACGTGCTCGAACAGCGTGATGTACGCGAACTCCGGCACGACGTAGATCGGGTAGGTGGGGCCCTGGTCGCGGTACTCGCGCATGCGGTCGAGGTGGTCGTTCTGGAAGAGCACCGTCTTGCTGCCGTCCTCCTCGACCCAGTGCGGGAAGAAGATCGTGCCGTGCAGCACCCGCTCGCCCGGGACGACCGTCACCACGACGCTCGTGCCCGTGGGTTCGTTCCACGAGACCTTGTAGACACCGGCGGTCAGCGCCACGACGTCGACGTGCTGGTCCTTGACCCAGCGGCCGCCGACCATGCCGGAGTGGATTCGGTAGTCGATGGTCGTCGCGTTCTTGACGTACATCTCGTACCGCCAGCCGTTCGCGTACGTGTAGATGAACCGGTGTCCGACGATGCCCGAGAGGTCCTGCTCGGGCACGGGGTGTTCGACGCTCGTCGTGATCTGCATGCGTTGAGTTTGCTCCAGTGATGCGTTTGTTGCACACGTATTTCCGGTGCGTACCCTGGGAGGGTGACGATCAGTCCGAGCGACCCCGACCTGCCGGCAGTCGCGCGTCGGCTGAGCGCCGAGGTCGGCCCGTTCCGACGGTCGCTCCTCAACACCGCGCGACGCTCCGTCGACCTGCCCGACATCCCCGACGCGCAGATCGAGGTCCTGCGACGGCTCGACGTCGACGGGTGGTCGAATCCGACGGCGCTCGGCCGGGCGCTCGGGCTCGCGCGCTCGACCGTCAGCAACCTCGTCGCCGCGATGGAGCGCGACGGGCTCGTCGAACGGCGGCTCGCGCGCGGTGACGGGCGGAGCACCGAGGTCGGGCTGACCGACCTCGCACGGCAGCGGCTCGCCGTGTACGACGCCTCGGCGGAGCGCGTGCTCGTCGCCGCGATGGAGGCCCTGTCCGACGGTGAGCGGCGGGTGCTGCGGGACGCGGGACCCGCGCTGGAGCGGCTGCGGCAGCAGCTCGAGACGCGAGCGGACTGAGCCGTGCCAGGGCGTGTCGCCCTTGCGCACCCCGGGCGTGTCGCACTACTGTCGTGCTCTTGCCCACCGGCAGGACCGCCCGTCCCGGGCACCACGGAAGGACCGCGCATGCGCGCCGTACGGCACCTCGAACAGCGGGTCGAGCCCACGCTCGACACGCTCGTCGTGCTGCCCGGACGGCAGTACGCGAGCCAGTCCCTCCGCAACCCCGCGTAGGCACGCGACCGTCACCCGACGCCCCGCGTGCCCACCCGGCTCGGGGCGTCCTCCTCCTGCTCTCCGCGCACGGTCCACCCTCGGGGCGGACCCGTCCGCCCGCAGCGTCGTCGTCCCGGACCGCCACCGAAGGCCGTCACCACGGCCGCGACACCGTCACGGAAGCGAGACGAACGATGCAGAAGATCAACGACCGATTGCTCAGCTGGGCCTCGGTGCTCGAGGAGAACACCGAGCAGCAGGCCCGCACGACGGCGCGAATGCCGTTCGTGTTCCCGCACCTGGCACTCATGCCCGACGCCCACCTCGGTCTCGGCGCCACCGTCGGCTCGGTCATCCCCACCCTCGGTGCGGTCATGCCGGCGGCGGTCGGCGTCGACATCGGCTGCGGCATGATCGCCGTGCGGACGCAGTTCAGCGCGGCCGACCTGCCGTCCGACCTGCGGACGCTCCGCGAGCAGATCGAGCGGGCGATCCCGCTGTCCGCCGGCGCTGCGAACCGGAAGATCGTCGCCACGGCCGAGCCGCGCATCGCCGAGCTCGAGACCCTGGCCGAGGCCGCCGGCTTCGACCCGGCACGCGCGCACGGCGGGTGGCGGAACCAGCTCGGCACGCTCGGGTCCGGGAACCACTTCATCGAGGTGTCCCTCGACGAGGCGGACCGGGTCTGGCTGTTCCTGCACTCCGGCTCCCGCGGGGTCGGCAACAAGATCGCGCAGCGGCACATCGCGGTCGCGAAGAAGCTGACGCAGCGCTGGTGGATCGAGCTCCCGGACCCCGACCTGGCCTACCTCGTCGAGGGCACCGCCGAGTTCGACCGGTACATCGCCGAGCTCCGGTGGGCGCAGCACTTCGCCCTGCTCAACCGCGAGGAGATGATGGACCGCGTCGTCCGCCAGCTGGACGAGGTGCTCGGGACCGGGGTCGACGAGCAGGAGCGGATCAACTGCCACCACAACTTCACGCAGCGCGAGACGCACTGGGGGAAGAGCGTCCGGGTGTCCCGCAAGGGTGCGATCCAGGCGTCGGCCGGACAGCCCGGGCTCATCCCCGGGTCGATGGGCACCGCGTCGTACGTCGTGGAGGGGCTCGGCAACAAGCCCTCCCTCGAGTCGTCGCCGCACGGCGCCGGCCGACGGTTCTCACGGTCCGCGGCCCGGAAGGCCTTCACGCACGGCGAGCTGCGGGCGGCGATGGCCGGCATCGAGTACCGGGACACCGACGCGTTCCTCGACGAGATCCCGGCGGCGTACAAGGACATCGACCAGGTGATGGCGGACGCCGCGGACCTGGTCCGCGTCCGGCACACGCTCCGGCAGGTCGTCAACGTCAAGGGCGACTGACGGACGGGAGGCCCGTGGCGGCGCCGCCACGGGCCTCCCGGCGGCAGGCGGACCGGTCCGGCGACCGCACCGCCCGGACACGGCGGCGGCGGACGGGCACGCTGGATCGATGAGCGGAACGGCGGAACGAGCGGTCGAGGACGCCGGGCGACAGGCCCGACGGGTGGCGGACAGTCGCTGGTTCGAGCTGCTGGCCCGCGGCGGCTTCATCGGCAGCGGTGTCGTCCACCTGCTGATCGGGTACCTCGTCGTCCTGCTCGGGATCGGCAGCGCGGCCGGCGGGAGCGAGACCGACCAGTCCGGGGCGCTGCAGCAGATCGAGCGTGTCCCCGGCGGGGTGTTCCTGCTCTGGGTCGTCGCGGTCGGGACGGCGGCGCTCACGATCCGGCTCGTCGTCGAGGCCGTCGTCGGCGGTCGGAGCGACAGCGCCCGCGCATGGGGTGCCCGGGCGAAGAACGCCGGCAAGGCCATCGTGTACGGGGCGGTCTCGGTGTCGGCGGTGCAGTACGCGATCGGCGCCGGGACGAGCTCGAGCGGTTCGTCGAGGAGTGCTGCGGCGAAGGCCCTCGCGACGCCGGGTGGGGTTCTCCTCCTGCTCCTCGTCGCCGCCGTGGCGATCGGCATCGGCGTCGCACTGGTCGTCGAAGGGGCCCGGCGCTCGTTCTGGAAGCAGCTCGTCCGGCCCCGACGACCGGTCGAGCACGCCGTGACGGTGCTCGGGACCGTCGGCTACGTGCTCAAGGGCGTCGCGGTGATCGCGGTGGGCGTGCTCGTCGCCGTGGCGGCGTTCCGGAGCGACCCGGACCAGGCGACCGGGCTCGACGGCGCCTTCGACGCGCTGCGCGGCGTGCCCGGAGGGACGGTCGTGCTCGTCGTGATCGGCATCGGGTTCGTGGCGTTCGGCGCCTACAGCTTCTTCCGCGCCCGGTACGCCCGCCTCTGAGGCAGCGGGCGGTCACCGCGGGGCGAATCTCCACCCGGGCCCGGATCGCTACGAGGGTTCGTCGTCGACCGGGTCGGCGGGCTGGGACGTCTCCCTCGGTTCCATCCCGGACGCGAAGAACTCCCCGACCGACACCGCGAGCCCGACGGCCGTCCCGACGACGATCGCGGCGCTGCCGACGGCCACGTACGCCCAGTCGCCGAGGCGTGCACGGAGGGACGGTCGTGGCTTCGGCGTCATGGGGCCCCCTCCTGTCGTCGGGACGTCGCGGACGATGGAAGCCCAACGATCCGCTCGTCGCGCCGCGGGGGCAAGCCGTCCGGACCAGGAACCGGGTGAGAGTCCGCACACCTTGTCGGACGGGCACGGAGCTTGTCGGACGGGCACGGAGCTTGTTGGACGGGCACGGAGCCGACCGCCGGTAGGCAGGACCGATGGACACCGTGACCACCGGACCCGTGACGGTCTTCTGCGACGACAAGGCCGTGCTCGCCGAGAGCATCGTCTGGAGCCCGGAGGAGCAGGTCCTCAGCTGGACGGACATCACCCTCGGCACGCTCACCACCGCCGCTGCCGACGGCGCGGTCCAGAGCGTCGTCCCGCTGCCGCCGCCCCTCGCGAGCTTCCAGCCCCGGGCCGCGGGTGGGTTCGTGGCGGCCCTCGGGGACACCGTGGTGCTGACGGGCCCGGACGGCGCGGTCGAACGCGAGCTCGTGCACGTGCAGCACGCGACGCCCGGCATCCGGTTCAACGAGGGCAAGTGCGACCCGTTCGGCCGCTTCGTCGTCGGCAGCATGGACCTCGGTGGCGAGGACCCGGCCGGGGCGCTGTACGCGGTCGAGTCAGACGGCTCCGTCCGGACGCTGCGTGGCGGGTTCGGTGTCGCGAACGGCTTCGAGTGGACGGCGGACGGCTCCGCGATGTTCGTCACGGACACGAGCACGTCGACGATCTACCGCGCGTCCTACGGTCCGGACGGGCAGCTCGGCGAACTGGTGCCGTTCATCAGCGGGGCCGCGCACGACGGCCTCGTGCGGGACCACGAGGATTGCCTCTGGACGGCGGTCTACGGCGCGGGCCGGGTCGAGCGGTGGGGGCCGGACGGAGCACACCTCGAGACCGTGGAGGTCCCTGCCCCGAACGTGACCTCGGTGGCGTTCGGCGGCGAGGACCTGTCGACGCTCTACGTCGGGACCGCGCGGGAGAACCTCGCGGAGGAGGACCTGGAGCACCACCCGCACTCGGGCGCGGTGTTCGCGGTGCCGACCCGCGTGCACGGCTTCCCCGCGTACACGTTCAGCGGCTGACGGGGTGGGGTCCGCCGGGCGGACCGCCACCGCGGGTATCCTGGGCGACCGTTCGACCCGAGGAGACACCGTGGACGACGACCGCACGCCGCACGACCGCACCACGCACGCCGCCGACCGCGCTGCCCGCACTCCCGACCGCGCTGCTCACGCACCCGACCCGGCGAGCCGCCTCGCCGAGGCCGAGGACGCCGACGTCACCGTCGAGGTCGACCGCATCGCCGTCGACGGCACCTACGTCCGCGTCAGCTCCATCGGTGAGCCGGGCGACCGCGCCTTCGTGCTCGTCGCCGGACTTGGCATCGCCGCGACGTACTACGAGCGGCTGGCACCGCACCTCAACGAGAACGGTCCGGTGCACGCCCTCGACCTGCCCGGCTTCGCGGGCGTGCCGCACTTCCGCGGCAGGGTGTCGATCGAGCGGTACGCGGACGCCGTCGAACGGGTCATCGACGAGCTCCGGCTCGAGGACCCGGTGCTCGTCGGCCACTCGATGGGCACCCAGGTCGTGACGGAGGTCGCGGCCCGACGTCCGGGCATCTCCGACCTCGTGCTCATCAGCCCGGTCGTCGACTCCCGCGCCCGCACCGTGCGGCAGTCGGCGTTCCGGTTCCTCCGGTCGACCGTGCACGAGCCCGCTGCGGTGCGCTGGCACGGCATCACCGCGTACGTGCTCTGCGGATGGCACTGGTTCTCGAAGGTGCTGCCGCGGATGATCGCGTTCCCGATCGAGGAGCGCGCCGCCGAGGTGCAGGCCCGGACGCTGATCGTGCGCGGCGAGCACGATGCGATGGTGCCGCGCGACTGGGTCCGCCGTCTCGCGCGGGTGTTCCCGTACGCGGTGCTCCGCGAGGTCGTCGACGGCGCGCACTCGGTCATGCACGCACAGGCGGACGCGGTCGCGCGGCTCGCGGTGGACCACGTCGCCGGGCGCATCCCCGACCGCGGGGTGTCCTCGCTCCAGCGGGTGCGCGACGACTCGACGTCCTCGGACCTCGCCCGGCTGAGCCCCGGGGACGCCTGGCTCCTCGTGAAGTCGCGCTTCATCGAGCTGTTCGGCATGGCGCGGAACGACGACGAGGCGCTCGAGGCCGCGAAGTCCGCGCACGCGGTCGCGATGGCGGACGGGGACGGCGTACCGGTCGACCCGGCCGACCGACGCGAGGTGGTCGACGAGGTCGCCCCCGAGGCGCGCGACGCGCGCTGACGCCCAACGCGACTGACGGACGGACGGGAGCGCGCCCCGCTCAGCGGCGACGCGGAGCGTCGCGCGCGGCGCGCCGAACGCGACTGACGGACGGACGGGAGGCGCGGTGCCAGCTGGCACCGCGCCTCCCGTCCGTCGGTCGGTCCGGCCCGTCAGGGTTGGATGCGTCCGATGAGCATGTCCGGCGTGAGCGAGTGGGCGTCGGCGAGCACCTTCCGGGCCTCGTCGGTCTTGTCCCACACGTTCCAGAGGAGGACACCCTTCACGACCTGGTCGTCGTCGAGGTAGTAGACGACGCCGGTCACGGTCGGCTCCCGCCAGTCCTCGACGGTGTGGAGTGACGAGGTGACCTGCCCCACGGCCTCGTAGCCCATGTCGAACACGTCCGAGTAGAACATCGGCGTGTGGTCGTAGGTCTCGTCGGCGTCCGCGAGGTTCCGCCCGGCCTGCCGGCCCTGCTGCTGCGCGTTGTCGACGTGCTCCACGCGGCGGGTGCCGAGGATCCGGTCCGGGTACTCGGCCACGTCGCCCGCGGCGAAGACCGACTCGTCGTCGGTCCGGAGCGTCGAGGACACGACGATGCCGTCGCGCACGGTGAGGCCGGCGTCGGCGGCGAGCTGCGTGACCGGCTCGATGCCGAGCCCGACGACGACCGCGTCGGCCTCGACCGTCGTCCCGTCGTCGAGCGTGAGCACGACGCCGTCGGCGGTCTGGGTGCCCGACTCGACGCGGCGACCCAGGCGGAGGTCCACCCCGGCGTCGACGAACCGCTGCTGGAACGCCTGCGCGAGGTCGTCGGGGAACATCCGTCCGCCCACCACCTCGTCGGGGTCCACGAACGTGACCTCCGCCCCGTTCTGCGAGATGCCCGCTGTGATCTCGGTGCCGATGTAGCCACCACCGACGACGACCACGTGCGCGCCGGCGTCCGCGAACTCCCGGAGCTTCCGGTAGTCGGCGGCGCTCCGGTAGTCGAGCACGCGGTCGGAGGGTTCGAGTCCGTCGAGCCCGCGGGGCTTGCCGCCGGTCGCGATGAGCAGTCGCTCGTACCCGTGGGTGTCGCCCTGGTCGGTCGTGACGGTCTTCGCGTCGCGGTCGATCGACGTCACCCGGGTGCCGAGCACGAACGTGGCGCCGGTCTCCTCGGTGTGGAGGTCGACCTTCTCGTCCCAGCTGAACTCGGGGTCGGTCCACAGCTTCTTCGAGAGCGCCGGCCGGGCGTAGGGCCGGTCGACGTCCTCGCTGATGATCCCGATCGACCCGTCGGCGTCGAGTTCGCGGATGCCGCGCGCAGCGGAGTCCGCGACCATCCCGCCGCCGACGATGAGGTACCGGAAGTCGGTCATGTCCTGCTCCTAGATCGTGGCGACCGAGCCGGAGTCGACCCGGTAGTTCGCGCCGTTGACGAAGCTCGCGAGGTCGGAGCAGAGGAACGCGACGACGTTCGCGACCTCCTCCGGTTCCCCGCGGCGTCCGAGTTCCATGTACGGGCGTTCCTCGTCGAGGAACGACGAGACGGCCTCGTCGAACGACGTCCCGAGTTCCTTCGACCGCTTGTCCATCATCGCGTCGGTCATCGGCGTGTGGATGAACGCCGGGCTGACGCAGTTCACGAGCAGGCCCTCGGACGCGTAGCTGCGCGAGAGGCCCTTCGCGAACGAGAGGACACCGGCCTTCGCAGCGCAGTACGGCAACTCGTCGTCGTACGGCTGCGAGGCGTCCTCGGACACCAGGTAGACGATGCGACCCCAGCCGCCGCTCCGCAGGTCGGAGATGAACTCGCGCGTGATCCGCACCGGCCCCATGAGGTCGATGTCGATCGTGTCGAGCCAGCCCTGCTCGTCGATCTCGTGGAACAGCCCCTGGGCGCCGGTGACGCCCGAGGACTGCACGAGGATGTCGATCTCGCCCACGGCCTCGCGCACCCGGTCGTGCAGGGCGGCGAGGCTGTCGGCCTTCGTCACGTCCGCGGCGAAGGCGAACAGCTTGCCGTGCGGCGCCTCGAGCTGGTCGGCGCTGGTGTCCAGGCGGCCCTGGTCGAGGTCGGTGACGATGACCGTCGCGCCCTCGGCGAGGAGGATCCGCGCGGTGTTCCAACCGATCCCGGAGTCCCCGCCGAAGACGAGCGCGGTCTTGCCCCGGATGCCGAGGTCCACGTGGCCCCCGGCGTCCTAGGAGTGCGCCGAGGCGTCGGCGACCGCGGGTGTCGTCGCGGAGGCGAGCGGCGTGCTCGGTGCGCGGTTCTCCGCGGAGACCATCCACGCGAGCTGCTCGAGGCGCTCGATGAAGCCGTGGAGCAGGTCCGCGGTGGTCGGGTCCTCCTCGTCGACCTCGTCGTGCACGTCGCGCATGGTGCCGGTGGCCTGGTAGAGGCGCAGCGTGACCTGGTCGATCGCGTCGTGCGTCGTGATCTCGCCCTCGGGGAACTGGTCGAGGTGGCTCGTCGCGGCGACGGTCGAGGACCGCCCGTCCGGCACGGCGTACAGCGCGCGCATGCGCTCGGCGGTGTCGTCCGCGAACTCGCGCGCGGCATGGACGATCTCGTCGAGCTGCAGGTGGAGGTCACGGAAGTTCGTGCCCAGGATGTTCCAGTGGGCCTGCTTGCCCTGGAGGTGCAGGTCGATGAGGTCCACGAGGACCGCCTGGAGGTTCTTGGCGAGCTTGTCCGATGCGTGCATGATCGGCTCCTTCCACGTCGGTGACCACTCCGGTCTACGCGGGGTCGCCTCAGTGCTCCCTGGCCGTCCGTCCCCCGGGTGCGCTCGCCGGACGCGCGGCACGCTCGGCGTGCGGGCCTCAGTGCGCGGGGACGGGGTCGACGTGGTCGACGGCTTCGCGCATGTCCTCGAGGAAGCGCGCCACGATGCGGGCGTCGCCGGCGGGCAGGCCCTCGGCGATCGCCATCATGCGGCGGTGCATCACACCGAGCGTGGCGCGGACCTCTTCGTCGGTCTCCGTGGTCGGCACGATCACGAGGGCCCGGCGGTCGGTCGGGTGCGGCTCGCGGCGGACGTGGTTCGACTTCACCAGCCGGTCGATGAGGATCGTCGTCGAGGCCGAGGAGATCTTGAGGTACGCCGCGAGGTCCTTCGGGCTGACCTGCCGACCGGAGCGCTGCGCCTGGAGCAGGAACCGCACCGCGAGCAGGTCGGTCTCACCCATGCCCATGGAGTCGCGGGTGCGGCGACGCATCGCGGTCTCGGCGGAGCGGTAGCGGCGCAGGGCGTTGAGGACGGCGACGCCGCGCTGCGTCGCGTCGTCGTCGGGGAACCAGTACCCGGACGCCTCGGTGATCTCCTGCGTGGACATGCGGGACAGCGTAACCCGTCTCCTTACTAGAGCGTCTAACGACTCCGTGGATGGGGGACAGGCGCATGCGTCCGCATGCTGTGCTGGAGACGGACTGGAGGCGCGGAGCGGGCCGGCACCGCGCCTCCGGGCTGCAGACGGTCGCGTCGGGGCGACCCGCGATCGCTCCGTCGTGACCCCGTGGGCGCTAGGCGGCGACCGGCTCCGCGGCGGTCGCTGCGAGCGCACGCAGTGCGCCCTGCACGAGCGAGACGACCTCGTCGTCCTCCTTCGGGTGCGTCTCGGCGAACCGGACGACCGACTGCGGGATGGCGACCTTGACGTCCTCGAGGACCTTCGCGCCGGCGATGCCGGCGACCTTGCGGGCGTCGTCGTGCGCCCAGACCCCGCCGTACTGCCCGAACGCCGAACCGATCACGGCGAGCGGCTTGCCGGAGATGGGCGAGGCGCCGAACGGACGCGAGGCCCAGTCGAGCGCGTTCTTCAGCACGGCCGGGATCGAGCCGTTGTACTCCGGCGTGACGAGGAGCACGCCGTCGGACGCGGCGAGGGCCTCGCGGAACGCGACGGCGGCGGCGGGCGGGGTGTCGCCGTCGATGTCCTCGTTGTAGAAGGGCAGGTCGGTGATCGCGTCGTACGTGGAGAGCTCGACGCCCTCAGGAGCGTGCTGCTCCGCTGCCTCGGCGAGCTTGCGGTTGATGGAGCCGGCGCGGAGGCTGCCGACCAGGACCAGGACGTTCGTCATCAGCGTTCCCTTGTTCGTTGACGGAAAGGTGTCACGTACAACCAATCAGGTCACCGGGGCCGCTATTCCCGTGCGCAGCCGGCGTCGGTATCGTCGGCCGCGTGAGCACCCCGAGGACGCCCGCCAGCACGCCCCGCACCCCCGATGCCGACTGGTGGCGTGACGCCGTCGTCTACCAGGTCTACCCGCGGAGCTTCGCGGACGCGGACGGCGACGGGCTCGGGGACGTGGCAGGGATCACCTCGCGGGTGCCGTACCTCGCCTCGCTCGGCGTGGACGCGGTGTGGCTCTCGCCGTTCTTCCCGTCGCCGCTCGCCGACGGCGGCTACGACGTGGCCGACTACCGGGCGGTCGACCCGAGGCTCGGGACGCTCGACGACTTCGACGCGTTCCTCCGCGCCGCGCACGAGCACGACCTCCGCGTGATCGTCGACATCGTGCCGAACCACACCTCCTCGGCGCACGCGTGGTTCGAGGCAGCGCTCGCCGCGCCGCCCGGTTCCCGGGAACGTGCTCGGTACGTCTTCCGTGACGGCGCGGGGGAGTCCGGCGAACTCCCGCCGAGCGACTGGGTGTCGAACTTCGGTGGCAGCGCCTGGACGCGCGTGCCGGACGGGCAGTGGTACCTGCACCTGTTCGCGCCGGAGCAGCCGGACCTCGACTGGTCGAACCCCGAGGTGCGGGCCGACTTCGAGGAGACGCTGCGGTTCTGGGCGGACCGCGGGGTGGACGGGTTCCGTGTCGACGTCGCCCACGGCCTCGCGAAGGACCTCTCGACGCCGTACCGCCCGTCGAACGAGCAGGCGTTGCCGCTCGACGGCTCCGACCCGCTGTACGACCGCGACGAGGTGCACGAGATCTTCGAGGGGTGGCGCCTCGTGCTCGACGAGTACGACCCGCCGCGGGCCGCCGTCGCCGAGGCATGGGCCCCGGCGCCGCGTCGCGTGCTCTACGCCCGGCCGACCGAGCTCGGTCAGGCGTTCAACTTCGACCTGCTCGAGGCCCCGTTCGACGCCGAGGTGTTCCGGACGATCATCTCGCGGAACATCGCAGCGGCGGAGGAGTCCGGTGCGTCCTCGACGTGGGTGCTCTCGAACCACGACGTCGTCCGGCACGCCACCCGCTACGGCCTGCCCGAGGGGACCGACACCGACGCCTGGCTCATGACCGACGGCACGACGCCGGCGCTCGACCGGGAGCGCGGGCTCCGGCGGGCACGGGCCGCGACGGTGCTCCTGCTCGCCCTGCCCGGTTCGACCTACGTGTACCAGGGCGAGGAGCTCGGGCTGCACGAAGCGCCCGCGATACCGCACGACGAACTCCAGGACCCGAAGTGGATCCGGACCGGGCACACCGTGAAGGGCCGCGACGGCTGCCGTGTGCCCATCCCGTGGACCACGTCGGGGCCGTCGTTCGGGTTCGGTGCCGTGGCGCCGCACCTGCCGCAGCCGGAGGACTTCGGGGCGAGTTCGGTGGAGGCCGAGGACGGCGAACCCGGGTCGACGCTGAGCCTGTACCGTGCAGCGCTCGCGGAGCGGGGCCGACTGCAGCGCGGCGAGGAGCTGACGTGGGTCGACGGAGCCTCGGAGTCCGTCGTCGCGTTCGACCGGCACGACGGGTGGCGGTGCGTCATGAACTTCGGGACGGACCCGGTGCCGCTGCCCTCGGGGCAGGTGGTGCTCGCGTCCGGACCCCTGGGTGACTGGGTGCTGCCCGGTGACACCACGGTCTGGGTGGCCCCGGTCCGCTGACCGCTGGTCGTGTGCGTCCTCCCGATCCCTGCACAGGTGCTGCGCTGACCGCGTCCGTCCACCGACGGGACGACCGGCCCACGGCGACGGTCTCCTGCTCGCGACGATCGGGGCATGACAGAACCCAGCACCACCAGACCCCGGATCATCCGTCGGCTGGCGGGCGCGGCGAGCGTGTGCACCGCCCTCGCCGTGCTCGCTGCCCCCGCACTCGTCTCCGCCTCCTCGACCGCAGCGGAGCTCACGTTCCCCTACGACCACCGGTTCACGTCGCCCGCAGGCGGTTCGCTGCACGGCGACGCGACGATCACCGACGGTCGTCTGCGCCTCACCACGGACGACCGCAAGCAAGCGGGAGCGTGGTCGACCGACGACACGTTCCCGTCCGACACCGGGCTCGAGATCGAGTTCACGTACACGATGCACACCGCGAAGGACGATCCCGGCGCGGACGGCCTCCTGCTCTTCCTCGCGGACGGGGCCGCTCCCCAGGGCGTCGGCTCGTTCGGCGCCGGGCTCGGCTACACCTGTCGGAAGGAGTCGACCGAGGGCGGCAGCCGGCAGTGCGACCTGCCCGGCGTCCCCGGCGGCTTCGCGGCCGTCGCGCTCGACCACTACGGCAACTTCTCGGCGCGCATCAACGGTTCGGGCCCAGGAGCGAGCCCGCAGCACGTGGTCATCCGCGGCTCCGGCGACGGGGTCGAGGGCTACCGCTACATCGCCGGGGCGCCCGCGCCGACCGGGGTCCTCGCACCAGCTGACGACCCGCGGCGCGTCCGGATCACGCTGCTGCCCGGCGACGCCGGCGAGCTGACGATGAGCGTCCGCCTGCAGGAGGGCGACGAGATGCGGCCCGTCCTCGCGGACGTCCCGCTGCACGGGGACGGACAGGCACCCCTGCCCGCGACCCTGCGGCTCGGGTTCTCCGCCGCGACTGGCAGCCACGTCAACGTCCACGAGATCGAGGAGTTCTCCGTCCGCAAGCCTGCCGACCTCGCCGTCGAGCAGGACCTGCCCGCGCAGCTCGCACCCGGCGCAGCGGTCGAGTACACCGCGACCGCGCGGAACGTCGGTGTGAACGCGAGTGCGCCCAGCGCGTTCGCCGTGGACGTCCCGGACGAGCTGCAGGACGTCACCTGGCGGTGCGCCGGGGCCGACGGTGCCGCGTGCGGAACGGCGTCCGGCACCGGCGACGTTGGCACCGACCTCGACCTGCCCCGGGGCTCGGCCGCGGCCGTCACGATCAGCGCCACGGTGGCCGAGCAGGCCGCGGGGACGCTGGAGAGCACCGCGACGATCGCTGCCGCGCCCTCCGTGTCGGACGTCGACGAGTCCGACAACACCTCACGCGCGACGGCGACGGTGGACGGCGTCGCACCGGTCGCCCACGTCGAGACGAACAAGCGCGTGGCCCCGGCCGACGGCGTCGAGCCCGGCGACGAGGTCGAGTACACCGTGACGGCCCGCAACCGGGGTCCTGCCGTCGCCGAGGACGTCGGCGCCGTGGACGTCCTCCCCGGACCGCTGCGCTTCACCGGCTCGCCGGACGACTGCACCGCCGAGGGGCAGACGGTCACGTGCCACTCCGGACGCTCGCTCGCGGCGAGGGAGACCACCGCGTTCCGCATCCGGGCCGAACTCGACCCGGACTACCGCGGCGACGGCTCCGACATCCCGAACGTGGCGACGGCCACGTCACCGACCGACCCCGACGGTGGTGACGAGTCGGAGGAGGTGGTCATCGGCGTCGTCGATCCGGCCGGCCCGGAACCGTCCGTGTCACCGCAGCCGTCGGTCTCGCCGGAGCCCACCGGCACGCCGACCGACGGTGACGGCCGACCCGGAGCCGACCGATCGCCCGTCGCGGCGCCGGACGGGTCCGACGCTCGTGCCGGTGGACCGACGGCGCTCGCGTACACGGGTGCTGCGGACCTCGCGATGGTCGCGGCGCTCGCCGGGGTCGTGCTCGCCGCCGGAGGCGCCTGCTGGTGGCTCGCGCGTCGGCGGCACCGCCTCGTGACCGGCGCCACCGACCGGGTCCCGGCACCCGGTGTCGGCTCCGGGTCGGACGTCGATCCGGTCTGATCGGGCGCGGCCGCCCGACCGGGTTCGAGCATCCTCAGCGCGGACGCCCGGCCCCGGTCGGGCGTCCACCCCGCCGGCGGTAGGATCGACCGTACGATCCGCATGCCTGAAAGAGGTCCTGTGTCCGACTCCGTGGACGACGTCTCCACCATGGACGACGCCACCCGTCGCGCACGGTACTGGCCGATCCCGGTCCTTCGGGCCGTCCCCGCTGCGGTCGTCGCGCTCGTGATCACCTTCTCCTCGAACCACGCCGCCGGCTACGGTCTGCTGCTGTTCGGCGGGTACGCGGTGGTCGAGGGCATCGTGCTGGCCGCCGGCTCCCGTCGACTCGACGGCGACGGGCGCGCTCGCCGGTCGACCCTCGCGCAGGCGATCATCGCGGTCCTCTGCGGGATCGCCGCGCTGGTCCTCAACGGCGGCGGTCTCCCCGCGTTCATCACGATCGTCGTGGCGTTCGCGGTCCTCACCGGCGCGCTCGAGCTCACACAGGGACTGCGCGCCCGCGGCCGGTCTCCGTTCGCTCGCGACTGGACGACGGTCGGCGGCCTGACCCTGCTGCTCGCCATCGCCTTCCTCGTGACCCCGCCCGACTACTCGAAGCAGCTCGGTGGCATCGACGAGGCCCAGGGCACCCTCGACGCGCCGATCATCCTGGTCGGCCTGCTCGGCGCCTACCTCGCCGTCACGGCGGTCTTCCACGTGATCGCCGGACTCTCGCACAAGTGGGGCACGGCCGCTCCGGCAGCCGCCCCGGACGGAGCACCACACGCATGACCACCCCCAGCCGCCGCGACCGTCTGCGCCCGGCCGAACTCCTCGGCATCTCGGCGATCATCGCCGTGTTCGTCGCGCTGGTGGTCCTCATCTCGACCCGTGAGCCCCACCTCGCCGTCATCTTCCTCGGTGTCGCGTTCATCGTCGTCGTCGTCGTGCTCGCGATGCTCCAGCTGGCGTCCACCAGCGACCAGGACGACAACGACATGCTCGGTGGGCACAAGACCCCGGGCGAGAGCGACGGCGACGACTTCCACTGACCGCAGGCGTCCGGCCCCGTCCTGGGTCGTGACCGGTCCGTCCCGACACGCCCGGACGCTCGATCCGGACACTGCGCTGTCATGATCGCGGGTCCTGCCGACACTCCTCGTCGAAGGAGGTGGGATGTGGACGTGGAGACGAGGACCGAGACGGACGAGCAACTCGTCCGGGCGATCGGGCACGGCGACCAGCAGGCGCTCGCGAGGGCGTTCGACCGGTACGCGGCCACCCTCACCCGGTACGCCTGGGCCGTCGTCGAGAGCCGCCCGGACGTCGAGGAGGCCGTGCAGGACAGCTTCCTCACCCTCTGGCAGCGTGCGTCGACCCTCGAGCTGCCGGCCGACACGATGTTGCCGTGGCTGCTCGTCGTCTGCCGGAACCACGCGCTCAACGTCGGTCGGAAGCAGGCGCGACGCCGCGGGGTCGAACTCCCGGAGGAACTCCCGGCACCCGATGACCACGCGGAGGCCGCCGACCGACTCCGCTGGGTCCGTGACGAGATCGCGGCCCTGCCCGAGACCGACCGACGGATCTGCGAGCTGTGCCTCCTCGAGGGACACTCCTACGCCGAGGCGGCACAGCTGCTCGGCCTGAGCGTCGGTGCGGTCACCCAGCGGGTCGCACGGTCCCGCGCACGACTGCGGAAGGCGGTGATGCACGATGAACACTGAACCCCCCGAGGGAGACGACCTCCAGCGGATGCTCGTGGCGATGAAGCAGAACGTCCTCGAGCGCGCCACCCCGCGTTCCCGGCGTCGCCGCATCCGTCCGGGCATCGCGATCGGTGTCGTCGGGCTGCTGGCGCTCGGGACCGCATCGGGCGCGGTCGCGGTGTCGCTGTCCCAGCAGGACCAGCCGGTCGCCGCACCCACCGCGACGCAGGAGCCCGCGCCGGCTCCGTCTGCGACCACTCCGACGTCCGCGCCGATCACGACGACCCCTGCGCCCCGCCCGACACCGACGAGCACCGCGACGGCGGCGAGCGAGCCGGACGTCCGGATCCCGGGAGACTGCTACCTCCTCGTCCCCGATGCCGACTACGCCCGCTTCTTCGGCGCTGCTCGGCAGACGTCCACGATCTGGACGGCCGACGGCGGCGAACGCGAACCGGACGGCAACGACCGCATCCAGAAGCTCCGCGACCCGGCGGAGTCGCTCGCCTGTGGGTGGCAGAACGAGGGCGTGGCGGCCCACATCAGTGTGACGGTCCGACCGGTGACGTCGGAGCTCAACGAGTACGCGGCGAGCAACGTCGACAGCTTCGATCCGACGTGCGTCGACCGTCTGGGGGGTCGGGCGTGCACCTACCGTCCGGGGACGGACAGCGGTGTCGACGTGACCGGTACCTACTTCACCCGCGGGAACCTCGCGATCGAGATCGTGCAGACCGACTTCCCGACGAACGGGCTCCTGCCCGCGATCGTCGGGGAGATCTGGGGGGACTGACGGCCTGGAGGCGCGTGGCGGCACCGCACCGCGCCTCCAGTCCGTCGGTCGGGTGACTACCCGACGCGCGCCGCGACGATGTCGCGGGCCAGCGTCTGCGTCGCGCGGTTCGGCTCCGGGACGGTGCGCATCGCGAGGCCGATCCGCAGCGGCGGTACGTCGTCCTCGAGTTCGAGCACCGCGCCCTCGTGCCGCACCCCCGAGTCCGGCACCACACCGACCCCGAGGCCGGCGGCCGCGAACCGGACGACCGCCGGCATGTCGTTCATCTCCGCGACGATCCGGCGCCGGATGCCGCGCTGCTCGAGCGCCTGGTCGAGGATCACCCGGTTGCCGAACCCGTGCGCCGTGTCGACGAACGGTTCGTCGGCGAGCTCCGCGAGTGACACCGACGCCCGACCGGCGAGGGGGTGGTCCGGCGCCGTGAACACCCGGAACGGCAACTCCCGCAGCGGCTCGACGACGACACCGCTCGGTGGGTTCGGCAGACCGGAGTACGCGAGGTCGATCCGCCCCGCCACGAGGTCCTGCACGAGTCCGGTCGTCCCCGACGGCGACGTCATCAACTCCACCGCGACGAGCGGGTGCCGCTGCCGGAACCGTCGCAGCACCCCCGTGAGGTCCACGATGTCCATGCTCGTGAAGATCCCGAGCCGCACCCGTCCGCGCAGGTCGGCGTCGTCCACCGTCGCGAGGTCGCGCATCCGGTCGAGGGACTCCAGCACGGCCCGGGCGTGCGGCAGCAGGTCCTCACCCGCGGTCGTGAGCACGAGGGTGCGGCCGGTGCGATCGAACAACCGGACGCCGAGCGACCGTTCGAGCGACGCGAGGCCGGCGGACACCGTCGACTGCGCTGCCCAGAGGCGTTCGGCCGCACGGGTCACGCCACCCTCGTCGGCCACGGCGACGAACTGTTCCAGCAGGCGGGTCTCCATGACCCGATCATCGACCAGATCGATGGTGATCATCAAGAGCGTCCGTTGGACTCGATGCTCGACGAGGCAGAGGATCGGACCATGTCAGTCATCGAGCACAGCACGGGATCCGTCCGGACGACCCGGGTCGCTCCCGCCCCGCGCGGTCGGCGGGCCCACACGCGACGTCGACACGGCGCCGGCTTCTGGGCCGTCGCGTTCGCCTTCCTCTCGGTGATGGCCTTCGCGACCGTCCCGGCGCCCCTGTACGTCATCTACCAGGCGCGGGACGGCTTCCCCACGATCACGACGACCGTGGTGTTCGCGGCGTACGGCGTGGGCGTCGTCGGCTCCCTCTGGCTCGCCGGACACCTCAGCGACGTCCACGGGCGGAAGCCGCTCATCCTCGTGTCGATCGCGCTCGAACTCCTGGCGGCGGTGCTCTTCCTGGTGTGGAACGACGTCACCGGGCTGGTGGTCGCGCGGCTGGTGACCGGCCTCGGCGTCGGTACCCTGACCGCGACGGCGACCGCGCACCTCGGCGAGCTGCGGGTCCGGGCGACCGGCTCCGAGGCGTCCGCGAAGGGTGCTAGCGTCGCCGCCGGAGCCGTCAACCTCGGTGGGCTGTCCCTCGGTGCCCTCGTCGGTGGCGCGCTGGCCGAGTTCGTCGGACAGCCCCTCTTGGTCCCGTACGTCGTCTTCGTCGTCGCGCTGACGATCGCGTTCGTCGTGGTGCTCGTCGCGCCCGAGACCGTCGACCGCCCGGCGTCGCGGGTGTCGTACCGCCCGCAGCGCCTGCAGGCCCCCGAGGGCAAGGGTGCTGCGTTCTGGGCAGCCGGCACGGGGGCGTTCGCGGCGCTCGCCGTCCAGGGCCTCTTCACCTCGGTCGCGCCGACGTTCCTCGCCACCACGTTCCACGTGACCGACCGGCTCGCGGCGGGCGCGACCACGTTCGGGGTGTTCGCCGCGAGCGCCCTGAGCCAGCTCGTGTTCGCCCGGCTCTCGCAACGGGGGCAGATCCGGCTCGGCGTCGTGCTCCTCGTCGGCGGGCTCGCGGTGCTGGCCGTGGCCGCCGTGCTCCTGCAGGTCGGGGGCTTCATCGGCGGCGGGGTCGTCGCGGGTGCGGGCGTCGGGCTGCTCTTCCGGGCGTCGATCGCCAGCGCGGGCGCCCTCGTGGGGCCCGAGCGTCGGGGTGGGGTGCTCGCGGCGACGTTCCTCATCGCGTACGCGGGCCTCACCGTCCCGGTGGTCGCGGTCGGCGCAGCTCTGCTGGTGCTCCCGACGATCGTCGTGCTCGTCGGGTACGTGGTGCTCGTGGCCGTGCTGGCGGTGTTCGCCGGGCAGCGGCTCGCGGCGCGGGCGTAGTCGACACGGCCCGTGACGCGGGCCCGGCCGACGCGGGAGGTCCGCGGGTCGGCGGGTCGGCAGGTCGGCGGGTCCGACCCGGCCTGGAGGCGCGGTGCCGGTCCGGCATACTGTCCGCATGTCCCAGAAGCGTCGCCGGTCCGTCATCACCGGTGTCGCCGCCGTGGTCGCCGCCGGGCTCCTCGCGGGCGGGCTCGTGCTCACCGCGGAGCGCGGCGTCGACGAGCCGGTCCTGGACGGAGGCGCCGCGTCCGGCGGTCCGTCGACCCCGGGGGCCACGCTGCCGAGCGACGGCGTCGTGGTCATCACGCGCGACGGCCCCGACCTGCCCGGTGCGGACGTCCTCGACCGGTGCGAGACCGACGGCCGACAGGTCGTGGCGCAGTACGACACCGACGCCCTCGGCCGCGTCGTCCTGCAGTGCGGCAACTCCGGGCAGGGCTACGAGCACATCCGGGCCCGGCACGACCAGGACTGGACCGAGGTCCTCGGCGGGCGGGGTTCGCGCGACTGGGACGACGCCATGCTCACCGCGGTCCGGACAGCGCTGACGACCCCGCGCTCGGGCTACCCGCAGGACGCCGGCGACGGCAAGGTCTGCTTCGCCGCGCCGGTGTCGTTCGACGACGGATCACGCCCCGAGCGCGAGCCCTTCGTCAAGGTGATCGTCTCCGCGACGACGGACCGCGTCATCACCGCCTACCCGACCCGCACCGACGGCTGCTGACCCGCGCGTCCTGCCCCGCTCGGGTGTGTGCACGAAACGCGCGCGTTCCGACGACGCACCCGTCGTTCGACACGTGCATCGTCGCTCCGTGCTCCCGCATCGACGTGCCAGGAACGCGTGCGACGAAACTCGCCGAGATCGACGCGCGGGACGTCGGGACGCGCGCGTTTCGTGGCAAGCGGGAACCCGGCGGGACGCCCGGGTGCGCGGGCTAGGCGTGCACCTCGTGCTCGTGCCGGCGGTGGGACGCGGGCTCGAGCTGGAACGTCGAGTGCTCCACGGGGACGTCGAAGTGCTGCGCCACGCACTGCTGCAGCTCGTCGAGGATGCGCGGCGCGTGGGCGGTCGAGAAGCAGTGGTCGTCCACCACGACGTGCGCGGTGAGGTTCGGCACGCCCGTCGCGACGAGGGTGGCGTGCAGGTCGTGGACAGCGATGACGTGGTCGAGCTCCAGGATGTGGCCGCGGACGGCGTCGAGGTCGAGCCCCGGCGGCGTCGACTCCAGCAGCACGTTGGCGGTCTCGCGCAGCAGCCGGAGCGCCCGCGGCAGGATGAGCAGCCCGATCAGGATCGCCGCCACCGAGTCCGCACGCTCCCACCCGGTGACCATGAGCACGACCGCCGCGAGGATGACCGCGACCGAACCGAGGGTGTCGTTCAGCACCTCGAGTCGGGCGGCCCGTGAGGTGAAGCCCTCGCCCGAGGCCCGGAGCAGCACCGCGTAGGCCACGAGGTTGCCGACGAGCCCCACAACGCCGAAGACGAGGAGCGGACCCGAGTGGATCTCCGCCGGGACGAACAGCCGCTGGATGGCGGAGATGATCACGAAGGCACCGACCGCGAGCAGGATGGCGGCCTGGGCCGTGGCGCCGAGCACCTCGGCACGCTGGTACCCCCACGTGCGCTGTGCCGTCGGGCTCCGCCGGGCGAGCCGGGTGGCCACGAGGCCGATGCCGATCCCGCCCGTGTCGACCACCATGTGCCCGGCGTCGACGAGCAGCGCCAGGGACCCGGTGACCACGGCGCCGACCACCTCGGCGAGGAGGATGCCCGCCGAGATGCAGAACGCGACGAGCAGGGCACGCTCCGAGGCGTGTCCGTGCGTGTGCCCGTGGTCGTGTCCCATGCCGACATCGTAGGAGCCGCGACCGACGGCGTGCCAGGATCGGGGCGTGGTCCGGTCGCCGTACGAACTGAGCACGCCCGCCGACGTCCTGGCCGGGCTGCACCCACGACTCCGCAGCTACTTCGGCGCGGTGCCACCGGGTCACGTGGGCCGGGGCACGGGGGTGTTCGACGTCATCGGCACGCCACGGCGGTGGCTCTGGCCGGTGCTCGCCTGGTTCGCCCGCGACGCGGTGATGTTCCCCGTGTGGGAGCACGACGTGCCGTTCACCGTGGAGAACCGGCCGGTGCGGGTCGGGCGCGGACGAGGGGCAGAGGGGCACGTCGCGGTCCGGGCCCACCGGACGTTCCGGTTCCGCACCGGCGACCGCACGATGGTGGACGCGATCACCGCCGGCCCCGACGGCCTCGTCGACCACCTCGGGCGTCGCGGGCGCGTCAGCGCACGACTCCGGGCGGAGGTCGACGCGGGCGGACCCGACGCGGGCGCCCTGCGCCTGGTCTCCACGCACGTGACGTTCCGGGCGCTGGGACGCGAGTGGGGCCTCCCGGCGGTGATCGCTCCGCGTGTGACGCTCGTCGAACGATTCGATGACGATGCGGGTCTCCAGCGCGTGTCCCTGGTGCTCCGTGCGCCGTTCGTCGGCACGCTGTACCGGTACGAGGGGGCGTTCAGCTACTCCGTCGTGCCGGAAGGAGGACGCTGATGGCAGCACCGGGACCGGGCCCGAAGGCCCGGGTGGTCGTCGCAGGAGCGAGCGGCTTCGTGGGGCAGTACCTCCGTCGCGCGTTCGCGGACGAGGGGTACGAGGTCGTCACCGTCGGACGGACCGGCGACGCCGTGTGGGGCAACACCCTCCGGATCCGTGAGCTCGTCGACGGCGCAGCGATGGTCGTCAACATGGCGGGCAAGAGCGTCAACTGTCGGTACGGGCGACGGAACCGTCGGGAGATCCTGCGCTCCCGGGTGGAGACGACGCTCGAGCTCGCCGAGGCGATCCGCACGAGCGAGCACCCGCCGCCGCTGTGGGTGAACGCCTCGACCGCGACGATCTACCGGCACGCCGACGACCGCCCGCAGGACGAGCACACCGGGGAGCTCGGCGAGGGGTTCTCGGTCGGCATCGCGACGGCGTGGGAGCAGGCGTTCTTCGGGGCCGACCTGCCGTCCACTCGGCGGGTCGCACTCCGGATGGCGATCGTGTTCGGCGACGGAAGCGCCCTCGTACCGCTCCTCCGACTGGCCCAGGCCGGGCTCGGCGGCCCGCAGTACGACGGCGCGTGGTTCCCGACCCCGGCACGGCTCCGTGCGGGCACGTACCACGAGCACCGCCGCACCCGGGGACGGCAGAAGTTCTCGTGGGTGCACATCGACGACGTCCTCGGCGCGATCCGCTTCGTCCGAGACCGCCAGGACATCGAGGGACCGGTCAACGTGTCCAGCCCGAACCCGTCGGACAACCGGACGGTGATGGCGACGATCCGGGACGCCGTCGGACGCCACATCGGGCTCCCGACGACGCGGTGGATGCTCGAGCTCGGGTCGTTCGCGATCCGCACCGAGACCGAGCTCGTCCTCAAGAGCCGGTGGGTGGTGCCGACGCGGCTCCTCGAGGCGGGCTACGAGTTCCGGTACCCGGAGCTACGTGGGGCGCTCGCCGGGATCATCGCGGAGCGTCGGCAGCACCGGGGCTGAACGCCGGAGCCGCCGCGCCAGCGGCGCCCGGCACGGCGGCCAGCCCGGCCGGCCCACCCGGCACGGCGCCCGGCCCACCCGGCACGGCGCCCGGCCCGCCCGGGACGGCGCCCGGCCCGCCCGGCACGGCGGCCGCGACCGCCGCTCCAGCGGCGGCCGACCCGCCCGCAGCCGGCCCGCCCGGCAGCGCCCGTGCCGCCGGCCGCGACGACCACAGCACAGCCCCGACGACGACCGCCCCCGCCACGATCTCGACCGCGTCCGGTACCTCCCCGAACGCCACCCACGACGCGAGCACCCCGATCACCGGCACGAGCATCGAGAACGGCGCCACCATGCTCGACGGGTACGACGCCAGGAGACGGGACCAGATGCCGTACCCGACGAGCGTCGCCACGAGCACGATGTAGAGCAGCCCGAGGTCGGCGGACAGGGCCGATGGCGTGAACACGGTGCCGAGCGCCCGCCCGATGCGCGCCGGCCCCTCGACCGTCAGCGACAGCACGGCCATCGGCACGGGCGGCACGATCGACCACCACAGCGTCAGGTGCAGCGGGTTCGACGCCCCCGCCCGCCGGGTCGCGACGTTGCCGATCGCCCACCCGAGCGCCCCGCACAGCGCGAGCACGACGGGCAGCAGCGCCGCCGCCTGCGCCCGGTGCACGGCGATCGCGGCGAGGGCGCACACCGCCACCGTCACCCCGATGACCTGCCGTCCGGTGAGCCGCTCGCGGAGGAACACCCCCGCGAGCACCACGGTGAACGGCGCCGACGCCTGGAGCACGAGCGATGCGAGCCCCGACGGCATCCCCGACGCCATGCTCAGGTACAGGAACGCGAACTGCAGCACGCCGAGCCCCAGCCCGACGAGCAGGAGCCGTCCGAACGGGATGCGCGGGCGCGGCACGAACAGCACGGTCGGCACCGCGAGGAGCGTGAACCGCAGCGCCGCGAGCAGGAACGGCGGGAAGTGGTCGAGGGCCAGCGCGGTGGCGGGGAAGTTCAGTCCCCAGGCCACGGCGACGACGACGGCGAGGAGACGATCACGGGCGAGCACCCTCCAACGATGGCTGCCGAGACGCTGTAGCACCAGCGAACAGTTCGACACCAAGGTTGTAGGGTCCCTGCATGGTCGACTTCGACGTGCAGCTCCTCGCCGTCCTCCGGGAGCTCGCCGAGCGCGGCAGCGTCACAGCCGTCGCCGAGGCCACCCACCGAACGCCGAGTGCCGTCTCGCAGCAGCTCCGCACCCTGCAGCGACAGGTCGGGACACCGCTCGTCGAGCGCAGTGGCCGCGGTGTCCGCCTCACCGAGGACGGGCGGGTGCTCGCCGGGCTCGCCGCCGGCATCGCCACCGCGGTCGCCGAGGTCGACGCGGCCTGGCGCGACCACGTCGGCGGAGCCGTCGGCCGGGTGGACCTCGCGATCTTCCCGTCGGCCGCGGAGCTGCTGCTGCCGGGCCTCCTCACCCGGATGCGCGAGCACCCCGGCATCGAGCTGGTCCTGGTCGACGTGGACGTCAGCGAGGACGAGTTCGGCCCGCTCGCCGCCGACCACGACGTCGTCGTCGGGCACCGGCCGGACGGGGCGCCACCGGCGGGTCGGTCCGGCCTCGAGACCGTCCCGCTCCTCCGGGAACCGCTCGACGTCGCGTTCCCGCCGGACCACCCGCTCGCCGGACGCCGACGGGTCGGGATCGACGACGTCGTGGGGGAGACCTGGATCGGTGTCCCGGAGGACTACCCGATCGATCGCGTGCTCACCGCGCTCGCCGCGGCGACGGACACCCCGCCGAGCGTCGCGTTCCGGACCATCCACCTACCGGTGATCGAGAACCTCGTGGCCGCCGGACACGGCATCGCGCTCGTGCCGCGGTACACGTCGGGCACGCGCGCTGCCGGACGGTTCCACCTGGCGGAGCTCGCGGACGTCCGAGCGGGACGGCGCATCGATGCGCTCGTCCGTCCGGACCGTGCGGTCCGTCCCGGCGTGCGCACCGTCCTGGAGGCACTGGTCGCCGAGGCGCGGGACGTCACCACCTGAGGTGGTGACGTCCGCGGCGGGGCCGACCCGTGCCTCCCGGCCGGCGCATGCGCGCGACCACCCCGAACGCCGACGGCCGCCTCCGCAGATCGCGGAGACGGCCGTCGGACTCGGAGGTCACACGTCGAGGTGGTCGACCAGCTCGTCCGCCAGCCCGGTGTAGGTGGCGGGCGTGAGGTTCGTCAGCCGGGCCTTCGCGCCGTCCGAGATGTCGAGGCCGTTCACGAACGCGACGAGGTCCGCCTGCCCGATGCGCTTGCCGCGGGTGAGCTCCTTGAGCATCGCGTAGGGGTCCTCGATGTTCGACTGCCCGGCCGTGACCTCGGCGCGGATGACCGTCTGGATCGCCTCGCCGAGCACCTCCCAGTTGCCGTCGAGGTCCTCCGCGAGCCGCGACTCGTTCACGGCGATCTCCGACAGCCCGCGGCGGAGGTTGTCGAGCGCGAGCAGCGAGTGCCCGAACGCGACGCCGATGTTCCGCTGCGTGGTCGAGTCCGTCAGGTCGCGCTGCAGCCGGCTCGTGACGAGCGTCTCGGACAGCGTGGAGAACAGCGCGGACGAGATCTCCAGGTTCGCCTCGGCGTTCTCGAACCGGATCGGGTTGATCTTGTGCGGCATCGTCGACGAACCCGTCGCACCGGCGACCGGGATCTGCGTGAAGTACCCCATCGAGATGTAGGTCCACACGTCGGTCGCGAGGTTGTGCAGGATGCGGTTCGCGTGCCGGACGCGGTCGTACAGCTCCGCCTGCCAGTCGTGCGACTCGATCTGCGTCGTCAGCGGGTTCCACGTCAGGCCGAGGCCCTCGACGAACTCGCGCGACAGCGTCGGCCAGTCGGCCTCGGGGTCCGCGGCGAGGTGCGCCGAGAACGTGCCGGTCGCGCCGCTGAACTTGCCGAGGTACTCGGTCGCCTCGACCTGGGCGAGGACGCGCTCGAGGCGGTACACGACGACCGCGAGCTCCTTGCCGAGCGTGGTCGGGGTGGCCGGCTGACCGTGCGTGTGCGACAGCATCGGCACGGCCTTGAGGTCCTCGGCCATCGTGCGGAGCGCCGCGATGACGGCCTTGAACGCCGGGAGCCAGACCTGGTCGACGGTGTCGCGGACGGTGAGGGCGTACGACAGGTTGTTGACGTCCTCGCTCGTGCACGCGAAGTGCGTCAGCTCGGCGATCGCGTCGAGCCCGAGCTCCGAGAGGCGACGACGGACGAAGTACTCGACCGCCTTGACGTCGTGCCGGGTCGTGGCCTCGATCTCGCCGACCTCCGCGATCTGCTCCTGCCCGAACGTCTCCGCGACGCGGCGGAGCGCGGCCTTGTCGTCGACGCTGAGCGGCGACGTGGTGAACATCGCGTGGTCGGTCAGGAAGACCAACCACTCGACCTCCACGACGATGCGTGCGCGGTTGAGGCCGGCCTCGGAGAGGTGCTCGCCCACCGTGTGCACGATCGGGTAGTACCGCCCGTCGAGCGGGCTGATCGGCTGCGGGGGAAGGGGGGTCATGGGGCTCCCTGACGGACTGCCGGCTCGAGCTGTCGGAAGAGCGCCCGGCAGGCCCGCTCGACGGTCGAGAGCACTCGGTCGAACTCGTGCCGGTCCGCGTAGTACGGGTCCGGTACGTCGGTCTGCTGGGGCCAGGCGTCGTCGTACCGCAGGAGGAGCGTCACCTTCGCGGCGTCGTCCATGGTCGGTGCCCACGAGCGCAGGACGCGTTCGTGGGAGCGGTCGAGTGCGACCACCAGGTCGAGGTCCGGGAACCGGTCCGGGTCGAACTGGCGGGCGCGATGCCTGCTGCCATCGTATCCGCGCGCGGCGAGGGCCGCGATCGTGCGCTCGTCCGCGGGCTCGCCGACGTGCCAGTCGCCGGTGCCGGCGGACTCGACGACGAAGCGGTCGCTCAGCCCGGCGTCGGCGGCGAGCTGGGCGAAGACGATGCCGGCCATGGGGGAGCGGCAGATGTTGCCGCTGCAGACGAACGAGACGCGGAACGGGGCGTCGGCGTCCTGTGTCATGGGGACATCATGGCGCAGTGCGGTGACGTCGGCGACACCCGTGATCCTGCCGGGAGGCACGGTGCAGGTCGACGGGGCCGGCGTCGTCGGGCGGTCGGTCGGTTCCGGCGCGTGCGCGCTCACACGCCTGCGCGGTGCGGTCCGGTGCCCCGTCGGCGCGGGCGCCGGCGCGCTCACGCCCGCTGGCGGCTCAGCACCGGCCGGACGAAGAGGCCGATCAGCCAGGCGAACACGGCCAGCACGAAGGCGCCGACGATGCCCCAGCCGAACGACTCGACCTGCAGGCCGAAGCCGATGGCGGTCGAGATGCCGGCGACGATGAGCAGGAGCACCGCGTTCACGACGAACGAGATGAGCCCGAGGGTCAGGATGTAGAGCGGGAACGCGACGACCCGGATGATCGTGCCGATCACGGCGTTCACCAGACCGAACACGAACGCGACGAGCAGGTAGGTGAGGACGGTCGCGGTCGTGCCGCCGTCCCCGAACGCGGTCACGGAGACGCCGCTCACGAGGAGCGTGGTGAGCCAGAGCGCGAGGGCGTTGACGACGAGGCGGACGAGGAATCGCATGCGCCCATGATGCCGTCGTGCAGCCGCGAGGGTGCCGCTAACCTGCTGTGATGAGCGACGAGCGCGTCCACATCCGCCCCGACATCGCGGTGCTCCCCGCCTACAAGCAGGGTCGACAGGCCGCGGCCGACGCCTTCAAGCTCTCCAGCAACGAGAACCCCTTCCCGCCGCTCCCCGGTGTCGTGCAGGCGGTCCAGGCGCAGACGGCGTTCAACCGCTACCCCGACGCCACCGCGCTCGCCGTGCGCGCCGAGCTCGCGCGCCGCTTCGACATCACCGCCGACGAGGTCCACGTCGCTCCCGGCAGCGTCGCGATCCTGCACGAGCTCGCGAAGGCCACGAGCGGCGCCGGCGACGAGGTCGTGTACGCGTGGCGGTCCTTCGAGGCCTACCCCGGCGTCGTGACGGTTGCGGGGGCGACGAGCGTGCAGGTGCCGAACCGGCCGGACGGCGGGCACGACCTCGACGCGATGGTGGCCGCCGTGACGGAGCGCACGCGCATGGTGATCGTCTGCACGCCGAACAACCCCACGGGGCCGATCGTCACCGCGGACGAGTTCGAGCGCTTCATGGCCTCGGTGCCCTCGACCGTGCTGGTCGTCCTCGACGAGGCCTACGCCGAGTTCGTCACCGACCCCTCGGCGGTCCGCGGCGGCGCGCTCGTCGGCCGGTTCCCGAACCTCGTCGTCCTGCGCACGTTCTCCAAGGCGTACGGGCTCGCCGGCCTCCGGGTCGGGTACGCGATCGGGCCGCAGTACGTGCTCGACGCCGTCCGTGCGTGCGCGATCCCGCTGTCGGTGACGGCACAGGGCCAGGCCGCGGCGCTCGCGAGCCTCGAGCGCGAGGACGAACTGCTCGAGCGCGTCGCCGAACTCGCCGCCAGCCGGGACCGCATCGTCGCGGAGCTCCGGGAGCAGGGCTGGCCGGTACCGGACGCCCAGGGCAACTTCGTGTGGCTGCCGACCGGTGCCGGGACCGCCGCCGCGGCCGAGGCGTTCGAGGCCGCCGGCATCATCGTCCGGGCATTCCCGCCCGAGGGGATCCGCATCTCGATCGGCGAGCACGAGGCTGTGGAAACGCTCCTCGAAACGGCGCGGTCGCTTGTGGGGGACCTCACATCGGCACGTTGAGTGCTGCCGCTACGCTGGCCCGCATGTCATTCCGCGCCGCGGCCCCCGCGACGACCACCGTCCGGCTCCTCGACCCCGAGGGCCGGTTCGTGGAGACCGACGAGAACGCCGAGTTCGCCGCCGCAGCGCGGGCGATCCCGGACGAGACCCTGCTGGCGATGCACCGCCGCATGGTCCTCACCCGTCGGTTCGACCACGCCGGTCACAACCTCCAGCGCACCGGGCAGCTCGGCCTCTGGGTGCCGAGTCACGGGCAGGAAGCCGCGCAGACCGGCTCCGTGTTCGCGCTCCGCGCCCAGGACCACGTCTTCCCGTCGTACCGCGAGCACGCCGTCACCACCGAGCGTGGTGTCGAGCCGATGGAGATCATCGCGATGTACCGCGGCCAGACCCACGGCGGATGGGACCCGGACGAGCGCGGCAACACGCACATCTCGACGCTCGTGATCGGCTCGCAGACGCTCCACGCCACGGGCTACGCGCTCGGCCAGAAGCTCGACGGGGTGGTCGGCACGGGCGACCCCGACGTCGACGCATGCTCCATCGTGTACTTCGGTGACGGCGCGACCAGCCAGGGCGACGTGAACGAGGCGTTCGTCTTCGCCTCGTCGACGAAGGCCCCGGTCGTGTTCTTCCTGCAGAACAACCACTGGGCGATCTCGGTCCCGGTCACGGTCCAGTCGCCGACCCCGCTCGTCGACCGACCGCGGGGCTTCGGCATCCCGAGCGTGCTCATCGACGGCAACGACATCCTGGCGTCCTACACGGCGTCCGTCGTCGCGACCGAGCACGCCCGGAGCGGGCAGGGTCCGGCCTTCATCGAGGCCGACACCTACCGCATCGGCGCCCACACCAGCTCGGACGACCCGAGCCGGTACCGCGCCGACGGCGAGCTCGAGGACTGGGTGCGCCGCGACCCGATCGTCCGCTCCGAGGCGTACCTCCGCTCGAAGGGCGCGACGGACGAGCAGTTCGCGGCGTTCGACGCCGAGGGCGAGGACCTCGCCGCCGACGTCCGCCGCCGGACGGTCGAGCTCACCGTGCCGCCCGTCGACGTCATGTTCGACCACGTCTACCGCGAGCCGCACCCGCTCGTCACCGAGCAGAAGGCGTGGCTCGAACAGTACGAAGCCGGCTTCGAGGGGAGCGCCCACTGATGAGCACCACCGAGCAGCTCTTCGACTTCACGCTCCGCGCCCACCCCGGCGCCGGCGAGGTCCCGAGCGACCCCACCCCCACGCTGACGATGGCCAAGGCGCTGAACGCCGGGCTCGCCGCCGCGATGCAGGCCGACGACAAGGTCCTGCTCATGGGCGAGGACATCGGCCAGCTCGGCGGTGTCTTCCGCATCACCGAGGGCCTGCAGGACCGCTTCGGCCCCGAGCGCGTGCGCGACACCCCGCTCGCCGAGTCCGGCATCATCGGCACCGCGATCGGTCTCGCCCTGCGCGGCTACCGGCCCGTTGTCGAGATCCAGTTCGACGGCTTCGTGTGGCCCGGCTTCGACCAGATCACCTCGCAGCTCGCGAAGATGCAGAACCGGCTGCCGGCCCACATGTCGCTCCCGGTCGTCATCCGCATCCCCTACGGCGGCCACATCGGTGCCGTGGAGCACCACCAGGAGTCCCCGGAGGCGTACTTCGCCCACACCGCGGGCCTCCGGGTCGTGAGCCCGAGCACCCCGAACGACGCCTACTGGATGATCCAAGAGGCAGTGGCGTCGAAGGACCCGGTCGTCTTCCTCGAGCCGAAGTCCCGGTACTGGCCGAAGGGGCAGGTCGACCTCGTCGACGGCCACGTGCCGATGCACACCACGCGCGTCGCCCGCACCGGCACCGAGGTCACCCTCGTCGGCCACGGCGCGATGGTCGCGACGCTCATGCAGGCTGCGGAGATCGCCGAGTCCGAGGGCACGAGCTGCGAGGTCGTGGACCTCCGGTCGATCTCCCCGATCGACTGGGAGCCGCTGCTCGCCTCGGTCGCGAAGACCGGCCGACTCGTCGTCGCGCAAGAGGCCTCCGGCTTCGTCAGCGTCGGCAGCGAGATCGCGGCGACGGTCGCCGAGCGGGCGTTCTACACGCTGCAGGCCCCGCCGCTCCGGGTGTCCGGCTTCGACGTGCCGTTCCCGGTGTCGAAGCTCGAGCACCTGCACCTCCCGGACGCCGACCGCGTCCTCGAGGCCGTCGACCGCGCCCTCGCGTACTGACCCCCGTCCGACCCCGAACGACGTCGAAGGAGCCGTAGTGGCCGCCGCCGAATTCCCCCTGCCCGACGTGGGCGAAGGCCTGACCGAGGCCGAGATCGTCCAGTGGCGCGTCGCCATCGGGGACGAGATCGCCGTCGACCAGGTCCTCGTGGAGATCGAGACGGCGAAGTCGCTCGTGGAGCTCCCGTCGCCGTTCTCCGGCACCGTCACCGGCCTGCTCGTCGCCGAGGGCGACACGGTCGAGGTCGGCCGACCGATCATCCGGGTCGACTCGGACGCGCTCGCCGGTGGCCAGCCGGGAGGCGCGGCCCCCGTCGCCGACGCAGCCCCGGCCTCGCCCGTGGTCGCGCCCACCCCGTCGGTCGCGCCCGCCCCGGCGGCACCGGCTCCCACTGCGTCCGCGCCCGTCGCTGCGCCCGTGGCACCCGCCGCCGCCCCGGCGGCAGCCGCCACGCCGGTCGCTCCGGCCGTGCCGGCGGCCGCGGCACCGACGTCGGTCGCCGACGGCGCGGGCGTCGTCGGGACCGACGAGACCTCCGGCGCGGTCCTCGTCGGCTACGGCTCGGCGACCTCCGCACCGTCCCGCCGGAAGCCGGGCGCCCGCCGGGCCGCGGCCCTCGCTGCGGAGGCGAGCCGTGCCTCCAGTGCGGACGCCGCAGCGCTCGCCGCAGCCGCTGCGGACCCGGGTGAGGACTCGACCGCGGACGCCGTCGCGAGCCAGGGCACCCGCCCGCGGAAGCAGAGCGTCGCGACCAACGTCCTCGCGAAGCCGCCGATCCGGAAGCTCGCCCGTGACCTCGGGGTCGAACTGAGCGAGATCGTCGCCACGGGGCTGTCTGGCGAGATCACCCGCGACGACGTCATCCGGCACGCGAAGCAGGCCAGCGTGTTCCGCAACATCGAGACGCCCGAGTGGGGCGAGGTCCGCAGCGAGACCATCCCGGTGAAGGGCGTCCGCAAGGCCATCGCGACCGCGATGACCACCTCGGCGTTCACCGCGCCGCACGTGTCGCTGTTCGTGGACGTGGACGCGACGCACACGATGGAGTTCGTCAAGCGCCTCAAGGCCTCGCCGACGTTCGCGGGGGTCAAGGTCTCGCCGCTGCTCATCGTCGCGAAGGCCGTCATCTGGGCGGTCCGTCGCAACCGCTCGGTGAACTCGACCTGGACCGACCGCGAGATCATCGTCCACCACTTCGTCAACCTCGGCATCGCCGCGGCGACCCCGCGCGGGCTCATCGTGCCGAACATCAAGGACGCGCAGGACATGTCGCTGCTCGAGCTGGCGCAGGCGTTGGAGGAACTCACCCTCACCGCCCGCGACGGCAAGACGAGCCCGGCACAGATGGCGAACGGCACCGTCTCGATCACGAACATCGGCGTCTTCGGCATGGACACGGGAACGCCGATCCTCAACCCGGGCGAGGTCGCGATCGTCGCCATGGGCACGATCAAGCCGAAGCCGTGGGTCGTCGACGGCGAGGTCCGGTCGCGCATGGTGACCACGATCGGTGCCTCGTTCGACCACCGGGTCGTCGACGGCGACGTGGCGTCGCGGTTCGTGCACGACGTGGCCTCGGTGCTCGAGGAGCCGGCGCTCCTGCTCGACTGAGGCTCCGCGTGCGGGATGCCGCACGTGGCGAGCCGAGTCGCGCGGATGTCGCGTGGTGTTCACGCGGATGTCGGTGGTGCGGGTGAGGATCGGAGCATGGTCCACCAGCTCCTGGTCCCCCCGCAGGAGATCCGAACGGATCGCCTGCTCCTGTCACCGCTGACGCCCGGTGACGTCGACGACGTGCACGCGCTCTTCTCGGACGCGCGCACGTGGCAGCACCTGCCCGCGGGTCGGCACCACTCCCGGGCGCAGACGGTCGAGCTCGTCCAGGCCAAGATCGGTGGACGCATCCGGCACGGCCTCGGTTCCTGGGCTGTCCGCTCGGCGCACGACGGCACGTTCCTCGGGGTCGCCGGGGTGGACATGACCGTCGGGCACCTGTGGAACCTCGGCTACCGGTTCGTCCCGGAGTCCTGGGGCAACGGCTACGCGACCGAAGCCGCTGCCGCCGCGGTCCGGGCGGCGCACGACACCGCGGCGGACGTCCCCGTCACCGGGCGCGTGCTCACGAACAACGCCGGGTCGGCCGTCGTGCTCCGGCGCTCCGGGCTCTCCCTGGTGTGGCAGGGCACGACCTCGTCGCCGACGCCCGCCGGGGTCGAGCGCCAGGTGTGGTCGGACCGGGCCCTCAGCAGCGAGCAGCACGACTGGCTCGTCGCGCACGCCTGAGCGGGGCGTCCGCCACGTCCCGTCACGGCGCGGCTGCGCCGTCGAACCACGGGTCCGACTGCGAACCAGGCGCGGCGGTCGGTTCGACGTCGGTTCCGTGGTTCGATGCCGCTGCCGTTCCTGCTCGGGGGCACGCCAGGTCGACGGTCAGTCGGCGAGCGCGTCGCAGAGCTGCGGCAGCTGCGAACGCAACGACCACTGCACGGTGTTCCAGTCGTGGCCGCTCTTCGGCGCGGGCATGAACCGCGTCCGGATGCCGGCGCGCGCTGCGGCGGCACCGAGCAGCCGAGCGTTCTCGGTGAACTCCCGGTCGCTCGACCCCGCCGTGAGCCAGAGGTCGTGCCCGCGGTAGGGCGCGTGGTCGGCCATCAGCGCCCGGGGTGCAGCGGCCCTCCACCGCGCGACGGACCCGCCGAACGCCTGGTCCGCGCTGTGCTGCGGCGACTGGTCGATCGGCTGGAGCTCGCTCGAGATCGCCAGCGCCGCCGCGAAGTCGGACGGGTGCCCGGTGAGGAACTGCACCGCGCAGGTCGCTCCCTGCGAGAAGCCGACGAGCCCCCAGTGCGACCGGTCCGGCGTCACCGGCAGGTGTGACTCCGCCCACGCCGGGACGTCCCGGGTGACGTAGGTGTCGACGTCCCCGAGTCGGGAGTCGACGCACATCGTGTTCCGACCGGGCGCGGAGAGCTGGTCGACGGAGAGCACGATCGGCGCACGACCGTGGTGGGCCCGGGCGTAGGCGTCGAGCACGGTGCCCATCTGCCCGGCGGTGAACATGTCGCTCGGCGCACCGGGTTGACCGGCGAAGGCGAGGACGACGGGCAGCGGGCGGGGGTCACGGACGAGGGCGGCCGGCGGGAGGTACACGATCGCGGGCCGGGCGTCGAAGTGCGACCGGCGTCCGGGGATCGTCACCGTGCGGACCTCGCCGACGGCCGGCATCGTGGCGGCGGGGGCCGCGTCCGGGTCGAACGCCGGGTACGGGTCGCTCTGGACGACCGTGCCGAGCGTCGGGTACTTGGCGAACTCGACGTTCACCCCGAGCGCCGGCACGAGGAGTGCGGCGGGCACGAGGACGACCGCGACGGCCCGACGCCAGCGCCCGCCCTGCACCAGGGCCGTGACCGCGAGCGCGAGTGCCGCTGCGGCGAGCGCGCACCACATCCGCGTCACGGGGCTGAGCGCCACGCCGAACAGGTTCAGCACGTCGCTCGTCACCCAGCAGGCGAGCAGCACGACCACCGCCGCGGCAGCCGCGATCCCCGCCCGCAGCCCGACACCACGCCACGCGGCGCGGGAGTGCCAGGCCGCCGCCCGTCGCCGGACCGCGGGGAGCAGGACGAGCAGGGCGACGACGACGAAGGCGAGGTCGATCGGGACGAGCTTCGACGGCGCCTGCAGCTGGGTGGCGAGGAGCCACTCGGTGACGGTCACGAGCGACCGGCGGCAGCGGGCGGCGTCGTGGCCGGCTGCTGCTCCGGAGCGTGCGACCGCCGGTGCGCCTGACGGAGCGCCCACAGGTGCTTCGGCCGCAGCCCCGGCACGTACGCCGTGGCGAGCGCACGGGCGACCCGCGGCACGTGCAGCGGCGTCGGGACCACGAGCCAGAGCGGCTCGTGCCGGGCACCGAACTTCTCCTTGAAGCGCTGGAGCGACCGGAAGCCGTACACCGGCTCGAGGACACGGGCGAGCACGGCGGAACCCCGGGTGACCAGGACTCCGGCGCCCGGGTGCACGGCGAGCGGCGTCCCGGACAGGCTGATCGTGGTGAGGCCGGCGTCGCGTGCACGGAGGGCGGTCCGGGCGATGAGGAACTCCATCACGCCGGGCATCCCCTCCTCGCCGCGGCGCATCACGTCGAGCGTCCACCCGGTGAGGGCACCGCGCTCGTGCACGGGGAGCCAGCTCGTGACCCCGACCACGCGGTCCTCGGCGTCGATCGCGAGCATGAGCCGCACGTCCGGGTCGTCGAGCTCCCGGAGTCCGCCGAGCGTGAAGCCCATCTCCGGCAGCCGTCGGTCGGCCGCCCACCGGGTGCAGATCGCCTCGACCTCGCTGCGGTGCTCGGGCGACAGCGCGGCGAACGTCGTCCACTCGTCCCGCACGCCTTCGCGGTCCGCGCGGTTCGAGGCGGTCCGGAGGTCCTGGCGCTTCTTGCCGCTCAGGCTGAACGCGGTGACGTCGAGCACGGCCTCGACCCCGACCGGCACGGACGTCCAGCCGTCGGCCGCGAGGATCTCCCGCACGGGTTCGTGCACGCTCGTGAACGCGGGCACCCAGCCGTTGCGCTCGCAGGCCGCCGCGAAGGCACCGAGCACCTCGGCGCGGTCCGCAGCGGCGCACACCGGGTCCGAGACGGTCAGCGCGACGTCGCCGTGCACGCGGTACGCGACCGCGCCGAGGCCGTCCGGGTGCACCCAGGTGGCGTTGCCGTGCCAGGTGCCCATGTGCCCGAGGCTGCCGGCGTCCCCGTCGCGGAGCATCTCGACGAGCGCGGCCTGCGACCCGTCGACGGCGCGGAAGCGTGCGCGGACGAGGCGGCCGTGCAGCCCGAGCACCACGACGACGACCGTGGCGGGCACCAGCCACGCGCCGAGGAGCGTGACCTGCCACTCGAGGGCGTCGAGGCCCAGCCCCTGCCACTGCACGCCGCCCTCCTGCATCGGCTCGATGAGGAACGCATCGGCGAGCACCGCGGTCAGCGTCACGAGGACGCCGACGGCGATCGTCACGCCGAGTCGCCGGCCGTGCTGGACGAGCCAGGCCGCGATCAGCAGGAGGACGCCCACGGCGGCGACCGACCGGTCGCTCATCGCGTCCGCGAACGGCGACAGGACGCCGTCGGCCTGCGGGACGACGAGGGTCACCAGCGTGCCGGCGCCGAAGGCGCTCAGGGTCGCGACGACGAGCGTCCGCGGTGGCGGCACCGCGCGTCCGGTGCGCTCCACCGGCCGGGAGGCACGGGGCGCGACGAGCACGCCGGCTGCGGTCCCGAGGAGGGTCGCCAGGGCACGGGCCAGGTCCGACCCGTGGCCAGCGAACAGCACGAGCGTGAGCACGACGGTCCAGAGGACCGCGCGGACGCGCCACCGCGACTGCGTCGGCATCGTGGCGGACGCCGCGCCGAGCAGCGCCACCGCGACCGTGGACGGCGCGGTGAGGGGCTGCCCGACCGCGGCCTCCGCATGCGCCTCACCGAGTGCCGATCCGAGGCTCACGACGGCGAGCGTGATGCCGGCGGCGAGCAGGGGTGCGGCGACCCCGACGAGGACCGTCCGGACCGAGCCGAGCCGGCGTTCGGCGACGAGCGTCGCGAGGACCACGGCGACGAGGGCGAGGCACGCCACCGGCGGGTGGTGCGGGAAGTCCGGCTCGGAGTGCATCATCCGCGCTGAGACGATCAGTGCCGTCGCGACGACCGCGACGACGACGGTCACCGGGAACGAGCGGAGCCGGGAGAGGACGGGAGGGAGTGCCACGTTCTCATCGAAGCGGCGGACGGGGTGCCGGCACATCGCTCCGGGGCGTGATCCTCGGGTGGCCGATCGGCCATCCGGACCTCATCCGCCCGACGGTGTGTGGTCGGCGGGGATGCGGAGGTGCAGCGCGTACCCGTCGCCGGGCTGCGGGCCGGCCTCGAGCGACCCGCCGAGCAGCGACGCGCGTTCGCCGAGTCCGATGAGGCCGAGCCCCGAGCCGGGCAGTTCGAGCCGTTCGGCACGCGCGGGGCCGTTCACGAGGTCGACGAGGACCACGCCGTCGTGCATCCGGGCACTCACCCGCACGGCGGCGTCGGGTGCGTGCTTCCGGACGTTCGTCAGCCCCTCCTGCACGAACCGGTACACCGCGCGCTGCACGGGCTGTCCGAGCGTCTCCGGCAGGTCGACGGTCGCGGTGATCTCGAGGCCACTGTCGGCGATGAGCCGCGGGAGGTCGGCGAGCACCGGCTGCGGGGCGATCTCCCGCGCGGTCCCGCCCGAGGCGCGCAGCACCTGCACCATCTCGCGGAGTTCCTGCAGCGTCACGACGCAGAGCTGCCGGATCGTCCGGGCGAACCCCCGCTCGGCCTCGTCCCGTCCCGCGACCTGGACGGCCCCGGCCTGCACCGCGATGAGCGTCACCTGGTGCGAGACGACGTCGTGCATCTCGCGCGCGAGGAGGGCGCGCTCGCGGGACAGCGCGACCTCGGCCGCCTGCCGTCGTTCCTCCTCACGGGCGAGCCGGACCTCGGCGAGCTGCTCGGTCAGCCGCGCGCGGGTCCGGACGAGCAAGCCGATCGCCAGCGGCCCGAGCGCGAAGATCACGGCGTAGAGGATCGACACGACGAGCTCGTCGAGGCTCTGCGGCGGGCCGACGAAGCCGCTGAAGCCGACGAACTGCACGGCCGCGGCGACGAGCATGAGCCAGCGTCGGTCCGTGCGCTCCCCGAGCGTGAAGAGGGCGATGCTCGCAGCGACCACGGCCGACCCGACGAACAGCCCCGGCATGGTGAGCGCGAACGCGAGGACCGGCAGCCGACGACGCAGGAGCAGCGCCGCGGCGGCGAGGAGCGACAGCCCGGTCTCGACGGAGGTCGCGCCGGAGATGTCGAGCACGGCGTCCGCGACGGCGGCCACGACGAACAGGACGTCGACCACCCACCAGGGTGCCCGGTGGGTGCGCGCCCATCGCAGGCCGACGTCGACGAGGCGGTCGAGCCTCCCGTCCGTGTCGCGGAGGGCCTGCACCAGCCGCGACCGGTCCCGGTGCTCAGCCATCCAGCAGTCCCGCCTCGGCTGCGCGCAGTGCGAGCTGCACCCGCGTCGGGACGCCGAACGCCACCAGGAGTGCGCGGACGTCCTCCTTGACCGTGCCGGTGCTCACCCCGAGCCGTCGCCCGATGTCCGGGTTGCTCGCGCCGTCGGCGATGCACCGGAGCACCTGGCGCTCGCGGTCGCTCAGCGGCGGGACCGCGACGGGGCTCCTCGTCGCGAAGAGCCGGCGGCGGTCGACCCCGGGTGCGAGGACCACACCGCCGCGGGCGAGGACGCGGACGTACTCGGCGAGGGCCTCGGGGTCGGTGTCCTTGAGCAGGAACCCGGCAGCGCCGAGCTCCATGGCGCGCCCGATGTACTCCTCGGCGTCGAACGTCGTGAGCATCGCGACGGCCGGAGGCTCGGGCAGGGCGTGCACCTCCCGCAGGACGTCGAGACCGTTCACGTGCGGCATCCGCACGTCGAGCAGGACGACGTCCGGGCGGTGCTCGGTGACCACCCGGACCGCGTCGACGTCGTTGGCGGTGGCGACGACGTCGATGTCCGGCGCCGCCCCGAGGATGAGTTCGAAGCCGTAGCGCACGAGCGTCTCGTCGTCGACGATCACCACCGAGGTCACGGCCGTCATCATGTCACGGGCGTTGGCGTTCCGATGTGGACTCGCTACTGTGATGGGAACTGGTCATGTCCGCGCATGACCACCCCTCGTACCACCAGGACAGCAACGGAGCAGACCGAGCGATGACGACCCGCATCACCGAGGGTGCCGAACCCAAGCACCAGCAGCTGCGGCGCATCCTGCTCGACCTCGCGACCGCGCGGCTCGCTCCCGGCGCGGCGATCCCGTCCGAGCGGCAGCTCATCCAGGAGTACGGCGTCTCGCGGATCACCGTGCGCGAGGCCCTCGGCCAGCTCGTCAACGAGGGTTACCTCGAGCGCGTCCGCGGCAAGGGCACGTTCGTCGCCCACCGGCCCGTGCAGTCGACGCTGCACCTCGCGTCCTTCACGGAGGAGATGCGGGCGCTCGGGCACGTCCCGACCACGGTCGTCCTCGTCCGTGAGGAGCGCGTGCCGCCGACGGACACCGTCGCCGCGCTCCGGCTCGCCGAGGACGAGACCGCGTACCACCTCAAGCGCCTGCGGATGGCGGACGGGGCACCGGTGTCGATCGACGACGCCTGGCTCTCGGCGTCCGCGTTCCCCGGGCTGCTCGACCACGACCTGTCCGGGTCCGTCTACTCCCTCGCGGCGACCGAGTACCGGACGCCGATCGACCGGGCGCAGCAGACCGTGGCGGCGAAGCCGGCGGCCGACGACGTGGCGACGCTGCTCGGCACGAAGACGGGCGCCCCCGTGCTCGAGTTCGACCGGGTGTCGTACTCGGGGGACCGCCCTGTCGAGCACAGTCGCTCGTGGTACCGGTCGGACCGCTACCGCGTGCAGATGGAGGTCACCGCGACGGCGCCGCAGGCGGTCGCGTAGCCGCGCCGGTCGCATCGTGCCCGCGAAGGCGACAGTCTTCCGCCCGGACGGCGGGGCAGACTGTCGCTTTCGCGTGTTCGTCGGAGCTGTACCGCGACCTACGCCTCGAAGAGCGCGTCGCCCTCGCGGACCGTGGTGCCGACGGCGCCCTGCGGTACCGAGTCCGGCGCGGAGCCGAGCACGACGACGGGGCAGATCGGCGAGTAGCCGGCGGCGGAGATCACCGACGGGGTGAACCGGACGACCGGGTCACCCGCCGCGACCGTGTCGCCCTCGGCCGCGAGGAGCTCGAAGCCCTCGCCCGAGAGCTTCACGGTGTCGATGCCGACGTGCACGAGGACGTCCGTGCCGGAGGCGCCCTGCAGTGCGAACGCGTGCGGGTGCAGCTTCACGATCGTGCCGTCGACCGGGGCCACCGCGGTGACCGGGCCCTCGACGCCCGTCGGGTCGACGGCGACGCCCGCGCCCACGAGCTGCCCCGCGAACACCGGGTCGGGCACGTCCGCCAGTGCGACGACCGGCCCGCCGAACGGGGTGCGGACCGCCGTCGTCACAGTTCGTCCTGGATGTCCTGCGCGAGGTTGTCCGCGATCGGGCCGACGATGACCTGCCAGCCGGTGCCTCCGCCGACGACGGCCTGGGCTCCGGCTGCCTGGAGGGCGGCCTTGTCCACGAGGTCGCCGTCCTCGACCTCGACTCGGAGGCGCGTGATGCAGCCCTCGACCTCGTCGATGTTGTCGGCTCCGCCGAGCGCGGCGATGATGTCGGCTGCCTTGATGTCGGCCATCGTTTCCTCCTTCGTTGAGGCGTTCCGTCCCAGGTTGACACGGAACCGGTCTCGGTTCAGACTACGAAACTGGTCATGACCGGACAGGACCGGCCAGGTGTCGCTCCGAGCGTACCTGCGCCCGACCGTGCGACTCAACCCGCCCACAGCTCCACCAGCCGTAGCTCCACCACCCCGCAGCTCCACCCAACGACGAGAGGAACTCCGATGAGCGCCACCACCGCCACGGACGTGCCGGAGAAGAAGACCCCGAAGAAGCAGTCGAAGCTCTTCGCCAACGCGCAGCGCCTCGGGCGGAGCCTGCTCCTGCCGATCGCGGTCATGCCCGCCGCGGGCATCCTGCTCCGGCTCGGTCAGTCGGACATGCTCGGCGCGATCCCCGGCTTCCAGCAGGGTGCGACGATCATCGCGGCCGCCGGCAACGGCGTGTTCACCTGGTTGCCGCTGCTCTTCGCGGTCGGCATCGCGATCGGCTGGGCGAAGAAGTCCGACGGCACCACGGCGCTCGCCGCGGTCGTCGGCTACATGGTCATGTACCAGGTCTTCGCGGCGATGTCGCCGATCGTGCTCGCGGGGGTGAAGGACGCGAACGGCGACCAGGCGACGATCAACTTCGGCGTCCTCGGCGGCATCGTGATGGGACTCGTGTCGGCGATCCTGTGGCAGCGGTTCCACCGCACGAAGATGCCCGACTTCCTCGGCTTCTTCTCCGGCCGCCGCCTGGTCCCGATCCTCACCGCGGTCGCCGGTCTCGTGATCGCGGTCTTGATGTCCTTCGTCTACCGCTACTTCGACATCGCCCTCACCGCGGCCGGCCAGGCCGTCGCCGACAACGCCGTCCTGGGCGGCGGCATCTTCGGGTTCGTGAACCGCATGCTCATCCCGATCGGGCTGCACCAGCTCCTCAACTTCTTCCCCTGGTTCCAGCTCGGCAGCTTCACCACCGGTGGCGTGACCTACCACGGTGACATCGCCCGGTTCCTCGCGGGTGACCCGACGGCCGGCATCTTCCAGACCGGCTTCTTCCCGATCATGATGTTCGCCCTCCCGGCCGGTGCGCTCGCCATCTGGCGGAACGCGAAGCCGCAGAACCGGAAGCTCGTCGGCGGCATCATGATCTCCGCCGCGCTCACCTCGTTCGTGACCGGCATCACCGAGCCCCTCGAGTACTCGTTCATGTTCGTGGCGTTCCCGCTCTACGTCATCCACGCGTTCCTCACGGGCACCTCGCTCGCCCTCGTCAACGCGCTCGGCATCAGGGACGGCTTCTCGTTCTCGGCCGGGGCGATCGACTACGTGCTGAACTTCGGCAAGGCGGACGGCGCGATCTGGCTCATCCCGATCGGCCTCGGCTACGCGGTCGTCTACTACTTCCTGTTCTCGTTCGTGATCAAGAAGTGGAACCTCCGCACGCCCGGCCGCGAGGAGGACACGATCGCCGAGAACACGATCGACGCGGCCACCAAGGCGTAGCTCGGTCGCTCCGCGACGCGACCGACCGACGGACTGGAGGCGCGATGCCAGCCGGCACCGCGCCTCCAGCCCGTTGTCTGACCGTTTGCTCACGCGACTGATTTTGACAACCGTTATCAAGAAGCAGTAGCGTCGACGACATGCAGCAGCGTCTCCTCGCCCTCCCGCTCATCGCCGGCGCAGCCGCGCTCGCCCTGTCGGGCTGCGCGACCAGCTCGGCCTCCGGTGACGGGAGCTCGGACGGCACCATCCGGGTGGTCGCGTCGACCAACGTGTACGGCTCGCTCGTCCAGGCCGTCGGTGGCGACGACGTGTCGGTGACGAGCATCCTGGACGACCCCTCGCAGGACCCGCACTCGTTCGAGTCGAGCGCGAAGACGCAGCTCGCGGTGTCGAAGGCCGACCTCCTCATCGAGAACGGCGGTGGCTACGACGACTTCATGACCACCCTCGCAGACGCCTCGAACACGAAGGCCGACACGATCAACGTGGTGAAGCTCTCCGGGCTCGACAAGGGCGGCGACGCCGAGTTCAACGAGCACGTGTTCTACGACTACCCGACGATGGTGAAGCTGGTGGACGACGTCGCCACCCGCCTGGGCGACCTCGACAGCTCGGGCAAGAGCACGTTCGAGGCCAACGCGAAGACCCTCACCGGCAAGCTCGACCAACTCGAGTCGCAGACCGCGTCGCTCAAGACGCAGTACGACGGTGAGAAGGTCGCGTACACCGAGCCGGTCCCGGGCTACCTCTTCGACGCGATCGGCCTCGACAACGTCACCCCGGAGAAGTTCTCCGAGGCGATCGAGGAGGGCGACGACGTTCCGCCGGCCGCCCTCAACGACACGCTCAAGCTGTTCAGCCAGAAGACCGTGAAGCTCCTCGCCTACAACGACCAGACGTCGAGCGCGGAGACCGAGCAGGTCAAGCAGGCCGCCGAGAAGGCCGGTGTCCCGGTGGTCGGTGTCACGGAGACCCTCCCGAAGGGGGATGATTACGTCTCGTGGCAGCAGGCGAACATCGACGCGGTGAAGGCGGCGCTGGCGAAGTGACCGTCCAGGCCCCCGAACGGACCGCCGCTGCACCACGCAGCGGCGGTTCCGCCGTGCTCACGCTCCGCGACGCCGGGCTCTCCTACGGCTCGCGGAAGCTCTGGGACGGCCTCGACCTCGACGTCGCGCCGGGGGAGTTCGTCGCGGTCCTCGGACCGAACGGCGCCGGCAAGACCTCGCTGCTCCGGACCGTCCTCGGCCAACAGGCGCTGACGAGCGGCAGCATGACGTTCCTCGGCCAGCCCGTCCGCCGCGGTCACCGTCGCATCGGCTACATCCCGCAGCAGCGGCTGATGGAGGCGGGGACGCCGCTCCGCGCCCGGGACATGGTCGCGCAGGGCGTCACGGGGCACCGGTGGGGCGTCCGTCCGGCGTCCCGTGCCGACCGTGCCCGGGTCGACCGGATCCTCGACGAGGTCGGCGCGACGGCGTTCGCGGACGCCCCGGTCGCCGAGCTGTCCGGTGGCGAGCAGCAGCGCACCCGCGTCGGGCAGGCGATCGCGGCCGACCCCGCGCTCCTGCTCTGCGACGAGCCGCTCATCTCGCTCGATCTCCGGCACCAGCGCGGCGTGACCGAGCTCATCGACCGCCAGCGCCGACAGCAGGGCGCCGCGGTGCTGTTCGTCACGCACGACGTCAACCCGATCCTCGACGTCGTCGACCGGGTGCTCTACATCGCCGGCGGCCGCTTCCGGATCGGTGCCCCCGACGAGGTCCTCCGCACCGACGTGCTGAGCGACCTGTACGGCACACCCGTCGACGTCGTGCGCACCATGGGCCGCATCGTGATCGTCGGCGCGAACGAGGCCGCGCACGACCACCACTGCGACCCGGACCCGCACGCGGCGACGACGGACGAGGGGCGGATCTGATGGACGTGTGGTCGCAGGTCTTCTCCTTCCAGGACTACGGCGAGCTCCTCGTGCTCGTGCAGAACTCGATCTGGGCGGGCGCGGTGCTCGGCATCGTCGGCGGACTCATCGGTCCCTTCGTCGTCGCCCGGAACATGCCGTTCGCGGTGCACGGCATCTCGGAGCTCTCGTTCGCCGGTGCCTCGGCGTCGCTGCTCCTCGGGGTGAACGTCGTCACCGGATCGCTCGTCGGGTCGGTGATCGCGGCGCTGCTCATCGGCGTGCTCGGGTCCCGGGCGCGGGAGCGCAACTCGATCATCGCGGTGCTCATGCCGTTCGGCCTCGGGCTCGGCATCCTCTGCCTCGCGCTCTACAAGGGTCGCGCGGCGAACAAGTTCGGCCTGCTCACGGGCCAGATCGTCTCGGTCGACAACCCCCAGCTGACGTTCCTGATCGTCATCGCGGCCATCGTCGTCGCCACGCTGCTGGTGATCTGGCGCCCGCTGATGTTCTCCTCCGTGGACCCGGACGTGGCGGCCGCGGCCGGGGTCCCGGTGCGGACGCTCGCGATCGTGTTCATGCTCGCGCTCGGCCTCGCCACCGCGGTGTCGGTGCAGATCGTCGGGGCGCTGCTCGTGCTCTCCCTGCTCGTCACCCCGGCCGCCGCCGCGCTCCGTCTGAGCTCGCACCCGGTCGTCGTGCCCGTCCTGTCGACGGTGTTCGCCGTGACGAGCGTCGTCGGTGGCATCCTGCTCGCCCTCGGCGGAGGCCTGCCGATCAGCCCCTACGTGACGACCATCTCGTTCGCGATCTGGGTGGTGTGCCGGATCGTCGGAGCGCGGAAGGACAAGCGCGGACGCGACCGCGTCGCACGACGCGAGCGGACCGGCGGAGGTGATCCGGGCCTCCGGTCAGGTGCCGGAGCAGCAGCGAGGATCGGAGTCAGCGCGTGAACGCCGTGCAGAAGCCCAAGCGGAACACCTGGCAGCGTGAGGCCGTCCGCGGCGCGCTCGACTCGACCGAGGGGTTCGTGAGCGCGCAGGCGCTCCACCAGCACCTCCGTGAGGGTGGCTCCACGATCGGCCTCGCGACCGTCTACCGGGCGTTGGCCGACCTGGCGTCCGATGGGGACGCTGACTCGCTGCAGCAGGACGGCGAGTCGCTGTACCGCGCGTGCACGACGGACAAGCACCACCACCACCTCATCTGCCGGAACTGCGGGCGGACCGTCGAGATCGAGGCAGACCCGGTCGAGCGGTGGGCGCAGGAGGTGGCCGCGCAGCACGGGTTCACAAACGCGAGCCACGTCGTGGACATCTTCGGCGAGTGCGCGGCGTGCACCGCGGCGCGTTCTGAGGCGTAGCCTGCGCGGCATGCACGTGATCCTGGTGCCCGGGTTCTGGCTCGACGCGAGTGCGTGGGACGACGTCGCTCCGGTGCTGGTCGAGGCCGGCCACTCGGTGCAGGCCGTGACCCGCACGGGCGACTCGCTCGACGAACAGGTGGCGTCGCTCGTCGCGGTGCTCGACGAGGTCGCGACGGCTGACGAGCCGGTCGTGCTCGCGGGGCACTCCGGCGCCGGGCCGATCGCCTACATGGCTGCGGACCAGCGGCCGTCGCTCGTGGCGCACCTGCTCTACGTCGACACGTTCCCCGGCCCGGGAGGTGGCTGCGTCAACGACGAGCTGCCCGTGGTCGACGGGGTCGTGCCGCTGCCGTCGTGGGACGTCTGGGAGGCCTCGACCCTCCGCGGCATGACCGACGAGGTGCGCGCTCGGTTCGAGCGCGTCGCGATCCCCGAGCCGGCGTCGGTGCCCTCCGACCCCTTCCACTACAGCGACCCGGCGCGGCACGCGATCCCCGCGACGGTGATCTCGTGCGAGATCCCGGCGGCCGACCTGGCGCAGATGGTGAACGACCACCAGGCGTGGGCGGCCGAGCTCGTGGCGACGGAGGAGCTCACGATCGTGGGACTCGACACGGGGCACTGGCCGATGTTCACGGCGCCGCGGGAGCTCGGCGAGCTCATGGTGCAGGCGCTCGCGCCGAAGCCGACCGACGGGCCGTAGGGCGCGGGGGCGGCGGCGCGCGCGGTGTCGGTGTTGGTGTCGGGTCTTGGGCGCTCGACATGCCGCCTGCGTCCTGCGGTGGTCGCAGGAAGTGTCGCTCGGGCGGAACGTGAGCGGCACGTCGTGCGACCAAGCGCCCCGACGCGCGGCGGGCCGCAGCCTGCGCGCCGGACCCGCACCGTGCCTCCAGGCCGATCCCGACCCACCCGCTCCGGCTTGCGACACGCCCGACGCTCGCGTAACGTATACCCCTGGTCCTCCGCGCCCGCGCGGAGAACAGCTCGTTCCAAGCCCTCCGACCGTCGCGAATGCCGCGGTCGCGCGGTGTCCGCCGGCCCTTCGACAGGGTCATCGGGCCTGGGCGGTGCGCACAACCCCCTCGCCGGTCCCCGGACCAGCGCGTGCGCACCAGGCAAGTGACCTTGGGTGCGGTCGTCCGACCGCACGGTACTCAGGAGGAAACCATGGCAGCAGTGTGCCAGGTGACCGGCGCCACCCCCGGCTTCGGTCACAACATCTCGCACTCGCACCGCCGGACGAAGCGCCGCTTCGACCCGAACGTGCAGAAGAAGACGTACTACGTGCCCTCGCTTCGTCGTAACGTCACGCTCACGCTCAGCGCAAAGGGCATCAAGGTGATCGACGCACGCGGCATCGAGTCCGTCGTCAAGGATCTCCTCGCCCGTGGGGAGAAGATCTGATGGCGAAAAAGGGTCAGGACATCCGTCCGATCATCAAGCTCCGCTCCACGGCGGGGACCGGGTTCACGTACGTGACCAAGAAGAACCGTCGGAACAACCCCGACCGTCTCGTGCTCAAGAAGTACGACCCGGTGGTCCGCAAGCACGTCGACTTCCGTGAGGAGCGCTAAGCATGGCGAAGAAGAGCAAGATCGCGAAGAACAACCAGCGCGCCGAGGTCATCGCGCGCTACGCCGAGCGTCGCCTCGAGCTGAAGAAGGCCCTCGTGGACCCGAACGGCACCGACGAGTCGCGTGAGGCCGCCCGCGTCGGCCTGCAGAAGCTCCCGCGCGACGCGTCGCCGGTGCGCTACCGCAACCGCGACGCCATCGACGGTCGCCCCCGTGGCCACCTCGGTGAGTACGGCATCAGCCGTGTCCGCTTCCGCGACATGGCCCACCGTGGCGAGCTCCCCGGCATCACGAAGAGCTCCTGGTAAGCATCCGCTTCCCGTCGAACGCCCCGTCACCTGTTGGTGGCGGGGCGTTCGTGTTCCCTCGGCGGGGCGTTCGTGCTCCGTCGGCGGGGCACCGGTGTTCGCTCGGTAGGGGCTGTGAGCGGGGTACACGGACCGTCACATCCGTCACATCTGCCCCGCCAGACCCGCGACAGGCCCGGAAATCCGGGCGAGTCGGCCGGAAACGCCCTGGGTGGCTGGTAGGTTCGACCCCGGTTCCACGGGCATCGCGCCTGATGGCCCGACCGATACCGAAGAAGTCCGAGGAGGACATCCAATGGCTGACAAGTCCCTGAACCGTACCGAGCTCGTCGCTGCCGTCGCGCAGGAGTCCGGCCAGAGCCAGGCCACCGTGAACGGCGTCGTCGACGCGCTGTTCAGCGTCGTCTCGAGCTCGGTTGCCGACGGCACCAAGGTCACGATCCCCGGCTGGATCGCCTTCGAGAAGACCCACCGCGCAGCCCGCACCGGCCGCAACCCGCAGACGGGTGAGGCCATCGAGATCGCCGCGAGCGACTCGGTCAAGGTCAGCGCCGGCTCGAAGCTGAAGGCTGCTGTCAAGTAGGACGGTTCTGCTGGTGGGAGGGACGGCTGCGGCCGTCCCTTTCGCATGTCCGGGTGGCTGTCCACCCTCCACCGGCCTGGAGGCGCGGATCACCACCCACAGGTCGCCCCGGCGGATTCTGTGGCCGGGTGGGCAACGCCTAGGCTTGACGGGTGAACCGGATCGCGCGCACCATCGGCCCCGCCGTGCTGCTGCTCGCCGCGTTCTTCTCGCTGCTGGTCGCGCTGGTGATCGGTGGCGGAGCGAACCCCGCGCTCATCGCCGACCCGGGTGCCGTCGTGCGCTTCGGGCTGCCGATCGCCCGGGTCGTGGTCGACCTCTCCGCAGCAGCGACGATCGGTGGGCTCGCCCTCGCGACCGTCGGCTTCTCGCGCACCGCGCCGGAGTGGGACCGCGCGATCGACGTCGCCGCCGCTGCCGCCGGACTCTGGACCGTGTCGAGCGTCGTCACGACGTTCTTCACGTTCCTCAGCGTCGCCGGGTCGCAGGTCTCGCTCGACGAGCAGTTCGGGCAGTCGATGGGGGTGTTCCTCACCGGCACGGACCTCGGGCTCGCGTGGCTCGTGACCGTCCTCGTCGCGGCGTCGGTCACCGTGCTCTGCTTCGCCGTGCGGGCGCGGGGCATGGTCGCCCTGACCGCCGGGGTCGCGATGATCGGCCTCGTCCCGCTCGCGCAGCAGGGGCACGCCGCCGGCACCGCGAGCCACGACGCCGCGGTCACCGCGCTCGGGCTGCACCTCGTCGGCGCTGCGCTGTGGGTCGGCGGGCTCGTGATGGTCGTCCTCGTCCGGCCGGTCCTCGGTGGCGAGCGGCTCCCGCTCGTCATCGGCCGCTACTCGAGCATCGCGCTCGGGTGCTTCGTGCTCGTGGCGGTGTCCGGGGTCGCGTCCGCGCAGATCCGCGTCGGCGCGTTCTCGAACCTCGCGACGCCGTACGGCGTCCTCGTGCTCGTGAAGGTCGGCGCGATCGTCGCGATGGGTGTCCTCGGAGCGGTGCAGCGCCGCCGGGCCATCCGATCGCTCACCGAACGCCCGGGCAGCGGCCGGACCTTCTGGGTGCTCATCGTCACCGAGCTCGCGGTGATGGGCGTCGCGTCGGGGTTCGCCGCGGCACTCGGACGGACCGCGACCCCGACGGACCAGATCGCGCTGAGCAAGACGACGGACCCGACACCGGCCGAGCTCCTCACGGACGACCCGCTTCCGCACGCTCCGGGGTCGTGGGGCTGGCTGACCGCGTGGAACATCGACCTCTTCTGGCTCATGGCGGCCGTCCTGCTCGCCGCGACGTACGCAGCCGGGGTCGTGCGGCTGCGTCGTCGCGGGGAACCCTGGCCCGTCCGGCGCTCGGTCGCCGCGGGCATCGCCGTCGTGTGCCTCGTGGTCGCGACCTCGGGCTCGCTCCACACCTACGACCGCTTCCTCGTCTCCGCGAACGTCGGCGCCCACGTGCTGCTCGGACTCGTCGTCCCGGCGCTCGCCTGGGCGGCCGCGCCCGTGCAGCTGATCCGGGCGGCGGTGCACCAGCGACGCGACGGCAGCACCGGCGTCCGCGAGTGGACCGACCTCCTCGTCGACAACGCCGTCGTGCGCTACCTCGTCCAGCCGTTCCCGGCGTTCCTGCTCCTCGCCGCCGTGTGGTGGGCGTACGCCGCGACGCAGGCCCTGCGGTGGTCGGTGAGCGACTCCACCGGTCGCACCGTGATCGACGTGGTGTTCCTGCTCGTCGGGCTGCTCGCACTGCCCGGCCTGCTGACCCCCGTCGCAGCCGGTGCACGGCGCGCGTCGATGTCGGCCGCCGTCGTGCGGATCATCGGTGCGGTCGTGGTCGCAGCGGGTCTCGTCTCGCTCGGCATCGCGGTGCAGGGGCCGCTCGGGCTCCTGCAGGCGTCCTGGTTCGGGGCGATGGGCCGGACGTGGGGGCCCGACCCGTACGCGGACCAGGCGCGTGCCGGCACGCTGCTCGTGGCGTCCGGGGTCGCGGTCGTGGTGCTCGTCGTCGTGGTGGTGCTCGTCCGGCTGCGGCGGGACCGGCCCGCGACGGACGCCGAGGTCGGGGCGTCGGTCCCGTCGATCGTGCACGGCGGGGCGGCCGGGTCGAACCTCGGAGCCGACGTCGCGCCGGGCGATCGCGTGGTTCGACGTCGGGACCGAAGTTCGACGTCGAGCCGCGTCGCAGACCCCGAGGACGACTTCGACGACGTGAGCGATGACGGCGAGGCCGCCCGGGCCGGCCACGCCGACGAGGCGGGTGCGGAGGCGAGGGCGACCCGTGCCTCCCGGCCGAGCAGCGACCACGGGGCGGACGCGCCGTGACCGTCGAGCTCAGCGCCGAACAGCGCGCGGTCTTCGACTACATCGAGCACACGCGCGACCACGTGTTCATCACCGGCCGCGCAGGGACCGGCAAGTCGACGCTGCTGAACCACCTGTCCTGGCACACCGAGAAGCAGGTCGTGATCTGCGCGCCGACCGGTGTCGCTGCGCTGAACGTCGGGGGGCAGACGATCCACTCGCTGTTCCGGCTCCCGATCGGGCTCATCGCCGACGCCGAGCTCCGGCAGGGGCCGGACACCCGCAAACTCCTCAACACCATCGACACCCTCGTGATCGACGAGGTCTCGATGGTGAACGCCGACCTCCTCGACGCGATGGACCGCTCGCTCCGGAAGGCGCGCGGTCGGCAGTTCGAGGCGTTCGGCGGTGTGCAGGTCGTCATGTTCGGCGACCCGTACCAGCTCCCGCCGGTGCCGGGCGACGGGGACGAGCGCGCGTACTTCACCGACCACTACCGCTCGATGTGGTTCTTCGACGCGAAGGTCTGGCTCGAGGCCGAGCTCCACATCGTCGAGCTCGCGACCGTGCACCGGCAGCGCGACGACGCCTTCGCCGCCATGCTGACCGCCGTGCGGCACGGGCGGGTGACCGCGGACATCGCCGGACAGCTCAACACCGCGGGGGCGCGGCCGGCGCCCGACGACGCGATCACCCTCGCGACGCGGAACGACACCGTGGCGCGGATCAACAAGGCGGCGCTCGATCGACTGCCCGGGAAGGTGAAGACCGCGCGGGCCGACGTCAACGGCGACTTCGGTGGGCGGAACTTCCCCGCGGACGAGGCCCTCGAGCTGAAGCCCGGGGCCCACGTGATGTTCCTCCGCAACGACCCCGACCAGCGCTGGGTGAACGGGACCCTCGGTGTCGTGACGACCATCCGTGACACCGTGTGGGTCGACGTCGACGGGGAGTCCTTCGAGGTCCAGCCGTCCGTGTGGGAGAAGTTCAAGTACTCCTACGACCCGGACAAGAAGGAGCTCAAGAAGGACACCGTGGGGGAGTTCCAGCAGTTCCCGCTCCGGCTGGCCTGGGCGGTGACGATCCACAAGTCGCAGGGCAGCACCTACGACCGCGCCGTGGTGGACCTCGGGAACCGGGTGTTCAGCGCCGGCCAGACGTACGTCGCGCTGTCGCGGCTGACCTCCCTCGAGGGGCTGTACCTGACCAGACCCCTGCGTCCGCAGGACATCATCGTGGACCTCGACGTGCGGCGCTTCATGTCCGAGGCGCCGCGCGTGGTCGCGACCGAGCTCGAGGCGCCGAAGCCGGCCGACGGCTGACGGCTGACGGCGCGCGCCCGTGGGCGCCCGCGGGCGGCGCCGGCACGCACGTGTGCGTCGGGGGCGAACCATGAACGCGACATCGCACCGAGCACGGTTGTCGGTTCGATGTCGTGTGCATGGTTCGACGGGACCGAACGCGCCCCGGACGACGACGCCCCGCCGACCTCGAGGGTCGGCGGGGCGTCAGGAGTGCGGAGCGTCAGCCGTGGGTGGCCTCGGCACGCAGCGCGTCGAGGTTGTCGCGGTCGGCGCGGAGCGCGCGGAGGTTCTCGCGGTCGGCAGCGAGTGCCGTGACGAGCAGCACGAAGCCGACGATCGCGTTGAAGCCGTTGTCGACCGTGTTCAGCGCGAACACGTTGGCCGAGGTGTTCATGAACAGGAAGCCGTAGAGCGCGAGCACGAGCAGCACGACGCCCGCGACGAGGTTCAGGTTGCGCGACCCGATGGTGGTGCCGAGGCCACCGATGAGCATCGCGGCGGCGAGGAGCGTCCAGACGAGGCACAGCGCGGGGTTCACGAGGAACACGCCCCAGAGGTAGCCGCCGTCGTTGCCGAAGAAGGCGTGGCCACCCTCACCAGCGAAGAAGAAGCCCAGGATGCCCCAGAGCGCCAGGATCGCGCCGACGGTCAGGGCCAGGCCCCGGTTCGGAGAAGCGGTGATGCCCGGTTCCTTGACTGCCACTTCGGTTTCCTCCTCGTACACGGCGGGCGACGAGTACGCCAGCGCGTTGCCAGCAGGCCGTCGTTCCGCCGCGTTCCCAGCGTTCGACCTGCTCGTCAACGGTATCGTGTCGGACCCCGACCGACCGAATCGGACGGCCTGCCCGCCCCCGTCCGCTGGACGCCCGCGGAAGCGGCCGACGAGCCGGACGACGACCCCTGCCAGCAGCACCCCGAGGAGGACCAGACCGGTGACGCGAACACCTGTGCCAGGCCCAGTCGTCTCGCGGCGGGGACGGTGGGCGCTGCTCGCGGTTCTCGGGTTCGTGATCGTGCCTCTCGTGTACGCGGTCGCCGTCCTGACGCCGCTCGGTCAGCGGGCGGAGGACGCCGCACTCGGCGGCGTCCGGGAGTCCGACCTGTTCGGGTCGGACACGGCACTCAACGTGATCTCGGTGCCGGTGATCCTGTTGCTCGTCGTCGTGATGGTCGCCGTCGCGTTCGCCCGGCGACGCCTGGCGGTGGGGCTCGGAGCCGGTGTCGTCGTGCTCGCGTCGGCAGCGACCTCGACGCTCGTCAAACATATCGCCGTGCGCCCGGAGATCGCCCAGTCGACGACGCCGAACTCGTTCCCGTCGGGGCACGCGACGATCGCCCTGGCCGCACTGTTCGGCGTGCTGATGGTCACGCCGAGGCGCTTCCGGCCCGTCGTCACCCTCGTCGGCGCCGCGTACGCCGTCTTCGTCGCGAACCAGACCGTCGTCTACGGCTGGCACCGGGTGAGCGACATCGTGGGTGCCTCGGCGATCGCGCTCTTCTGGGTCGGCGTCGTCCGTGCCGTCGGGCCTCGGGTGGACCGGGGCGAGCGTGGCGACCGTGACGGACGACGCGGCCCCCGGCGGGTCGTGAGCGCGGTGCTGCTCATCGCCACCGGACTCGCGCTCGCGGTCGGCATCGCGGCGCTCGTCGTCGGGGTGTCCGGCGCGGCACACGACCACGCAGCGATGCTCGTCGCGGGCCGGCTGGCATCGAGCGTCAGCATCCTCGCCGTCATCGCTGCGGTGTGGTTCGCGGACGGGATGCACACCGCGCCCCGCACCGACGCCCCGTTCTCCTAGCGCTCGCGATCGTCACTGCTGTGGCGCGAGTCCGAGGTGTTGCGCGCGCGGACCCTCGAGGACGACGCCTGACCCGACAGCGCGCGGCCGGTGTCACGCTGAGCACGCTCACTCGTACCGCAGCGCGGCGACCGGTGCACTCCGCACCGCGCGGGCGGCCGGGCCGACGGCGGCGGCGAGCCCGGTGACCACCGCGCCGGCGACCACGGTCACGATCACCCACGCGGGGACGACCGGGGTGATCAGCTGCGCCTCCGGGGTCGCCCCGAGGAGCGTGTACGCACCGGACCAGCCGTACGCGGTGCCGAGCAGCACGCCGAGCAGGACGGCGACGGCGATGGTCATGGCCGTCTCGGTCAGCACGAGCGCCCGGACCTGTCGCCGCGACGTCCCGATGACCCGCAGCAACCCGAGCTCCCGCGTGCGCTGGGCGATCGTGAGCGCGGTCACGACGACCACCCCGGCGGCGGCGATGACGCCCGCGGCACCGGTCAGGCTCGCGAACAGCACCGCGAGCTGGTCGAACTGCTCCTCGATGTCGCGGTAGTACACCGGGTCGGCCGCGGACTGCTGCTGGAGCATCCGCGCGTAGGTCCCGAAGCCGACCGCGAAGGTCACCATCAGGGTCACCGCGATGAGGAGCCCGACGGTCGCCCGGGCCGTCCGACGGGGGGACCGCAGTGAGTTCCGCGCGGCCATCGCCCCGATGACGCTCCGGGAGGCGCCGGCCGCGACGAGTCGGATCGTCGCGGGCACGAGCACGGGGGTGGCGATGACCACTCCGGTGAAGGACACGGCTCCGGCCGCGACGGCGAGGAGCAGCGCACTCACACTCGTCGCACCGAGCACGATCGCGGCTCCGATCCCCGCAGCACCGACCACGAAGAGCGCCGAGGCGACGAGCCAGCGCGATCGTGCGCCCGAGCCCTCGGGCACGCTCTCCTCGGCGGCGGCGTCGAGGGCACGCAGCGGTGGGATCGTCAGCACCGCACGGGATCCGAGCCGGTACGCGGCCGTGGTGATCGCGGCGACCAGGACGGTCACCGGGACGACGGCGACCGGCAGGAGCAGGCCGACCCCCGGCAGGACCGTAGCGACGGCGGCGAGTGCCAGCGCACCGTTCGCGACCACGACGCCGAGCACGGCTCCGACGACCGAGCCGACGACCCCGGCGACGAGGCCCGAGCGCGTGATCTGGCTCCGCAGCTGCGCACCCGTCGCCCCGAGCACGCGCTGCAGGGCGAGGCTCCTGGTCCGGCCCGCGATGACGGTCGCGCACGTGTTCGAGGCGACGACGGCGCTGACGTACAGCGCGATCCCGACGAAGACCCACGCGACCACGGGCAGGATCATCGCGACGGTGGCGGACTGGCCGGTGCGCTCGCCGAGTTCGACGACGCGTTCGGCGGCGGCCGAGCCCGTGACGACGAGCGTGCCGAGCCCGGTGGACAGCGCCGCGACGCCGAGCGTGGCACGGTCGTCGCGCAGCGACAGCGGCGACCGACCGGATGACCGGCGACGGACCCCGTCACGGTGTCGTGACGAGGTCACTTCCCGTCCTCCGTGTTGGGCGTCCACGCGAGCCAGCGGGTGCCCCTCGAGGTCATCGACCACGCGCCGCACTTCGTGACCTCCTGTGCGGCGTAGGGATCCGGAGCCTCGTCGAAGGTGAGCGACGGAGCGGACATGCGGGGTACCTGCTCACAGCGATCGGCGGTGACGCCGTCCTCCGTGGTGAAGAGCATGCTCTTCGGCGCCGTTGCCGGGTCGGAGCTCTTCGTCCCGACGACGGTCGAGATGTCGGTCGCGTCCGCCGGGAGCCAGCTCGGAGCGTCCCGGACATCCGCACGACCGTCTGCGTGCGACCTCGCCTCGCCGTGCGCGGCGTCGGAGAACTGCGCGCAGCCGCTGAGGCCGAGGGCCCCTGCCGTGACAGCGCCCAGTGCGAGGACCTTCGTGATCAAGGAGTGCATGGGAGCCCTTTCCGTCGAGGTTCGCTTCCATGCTGCCGAGGCCGCCGGCATGTCACATCGCACTGCGGGATGACCTGCGTCGGTCCTGCAGATGACGTCGTCGACCTGGCGGGAATGGACGGGCGTGCGCTACGTTGTACCCAGCAAGTCGATGCAAACGTATCGAAATGGCGAAGGGCAGCACACCATGCAGTTCGGGATCTTCACGGTCAGCGACGTCACGACCGACCCCACCACCGGGACGACCCCGGACGACACCCAGCGGGTGAAGGACATCCTCACGATCGCCGAGCACGCGGACCAGGCCGGTCTCGACGTCTTCGCGACGGGCGAGCACCACAACCCGCCGTTCGTCGCGTCGAGTCCGACCACGATGCTCGGCTACCTCGCCGGACGGACGAAGAACATCACGCTCTCGACCTCGACGACCCTCATCACGACGAACGACCCCGTGCGCATCGCCGAGGAGTACGCGATGCTCCAGGTCATCTCCGACGGTCGCATGGACCTCATGATGGGCCGCGGCAACACCGGCCCCGTCTACCCCTGGTTCGGGCAGGACATCCGGCAGGGTGTCAACCTGGCGATCGAGAACTACGCCCTCGTCCGCCAGCTCTGGGAGAACGACGTCGTCAACTGGCAGGGCAAGTTCCGCACCCCGCTGCAGGGCTTCACCTCCACGCCGCGTCCGCTCGACGGCGTCCCGCCCTTCGTCTGGCACGGCTCGATCCGCACGCCCGAGATCGCCGAGCAGGCCGCGTACTACGGCGACGGCTTCCTCCACAACAACATCTTCTGGCCGATCCAGCACACCGAGCAGATGGTCGGGCTCTACCGCCAGCGCTTCGAGCACTACGGGCACGGTCGGGCCGACCAGGCGATCGTCGGGCTCGGCGGGCAGTTCTTCGCCCGGAAGAACTCGCAGGACGCGGTCGACGAGTTCCGCCCGTACTTCGACAACGCCCCGGTCTACGGTCACGGGCCCTCGATGGAGGACTTCACCACGCAGACCCCGCTCACGGTCGGTTCGCCCCAGCAGGTCATCGACCGGTACGCGACGATGAAGGACCACGTCGGGCACTACCAGCGCCAGCTGTTCCTGGTCGACCACGCCGGCCTGCCGCTGAAGACGGTCCTCGAGCAGATCGACATCCTCGCGGAGGACATCGTCCCCGAGCTGCGCAGGATCAACGACGAGGGGCGCCCGGCCGACGTGCCGTCCGACCCGCCGTCGCACGCGGACCGCGTGGCGGCGGCCGTGGCCGCCGGCACGGCGGGCAGTGACCACGTCGCCGCCGAGGACGAGTGGACGGGCGCGTCCGTCTGACGACGTGACGCGGAGACGGCCTGGAGGCGCGGTGCCAGCTGGCACCGCGCCTCCCGTCCGTCCGTGGTCGCGTCCCGCGACCGGCGCTCCCGAGCCTCGTGCTGAGCGACGACTCTCGCGACCCGGAGCCCGAGCAGTGTCGCCTACGCCGAGTCTCGTGCCGCGCTGGACGAGTCTCGCGCTGCGCCGACCGAGTCTCGCGCTGCGCCGACCGAGTCTCGTGCCGGGGCGACCGAGACTCGGCGAGCCCGTCCACGCGCCGGCCGAGCCGGCACGAGCTTGAGCCCGACGACGCACCCGACGATGCCGGCGATGAAGAGGAGCCGGAGGAGTGTCACCGGCTCCGCCCCCGTCGCCATGCCCCAGAGCACGGTCAGGGCGGCACCGGTCCCGGTCCACACCGCGTACGCCGTGCTGATCGGGATGTGCCGCAGCACGTACCCGAACGCGCCGAGGCTCACCGCGATCGTCGCTGCGAAGACCAGGCTCGGTCCGAGCCTGGTGAAGCCGTGGCTCTCGCCGAGCGCGGTCGCCCACACGGTCTCGAGTGCGGCACTGACGAACAGGACCACCCAGGCCACGTCAGCTCACCACCTTGAGGCCGACGACGCAGGCCACGAGTCCGAAGACGAGGGCGAGCCGGGCGAAGGACGCGGCCTCCTGCCGGCGGAGCACCGCCACGACGACGGTCAGCGACGCTCCGATGCCGACCCACACGGCGTAGGCCGTACCCACCGGGATGGCCGTCATGGCGTACGCGAGGCCCAGCATGCTGAGCGCCATGCCCGCGACGAACACGATCGTCGGCACGATCTTCTTGAACCCGTCGGACGCGCTGAGGGCGGTGGCCCACACGGCTTCGAGCACGCCCGACAGCACCAACACGATCCACGTCACGAGTGCTCCCTCCCGGATAGTCGCACAACTGTACGACAAAGAAGGTAGCACAGTCGTGCGACCATGGCCCCGTGGCGAGGAGCATCGACATCGGCGAACGGCGCCGCACCGTGTCCGACGCGGCCGCGCGGGTGCTCGCCCGGAACGGCCTCGGCGCGCTGAGCGTCCGCGGGGTCGCGGCCGAGGCCGGGCTGCCCCCGTCGACCGTCCGGTACGTGTTCCCCACGCAGGCGAGCGTCCGGACGCACGCGCTCGAGACCGTGTTCGACGCGACCGCCCGCCGGGTCGACGCGGTGCCCGACACGCTGTCGGACCGCGAACGAGCGCGCCGCATCCTGCTCGAGCTGCTGCCGCTCGACGAGGAGCGGCTCGTCGAGCTCGACGTGTACCTCGCCCTCGGCAACGCGGCACTGACCGACCCGGAGCTCCGGCCGGCGCTCGACCGGGTCGTGTCGGACATGCAGGAGTGGACCGAGCGCATCGTCCACCTCGTCGGGGTGCCGGACGCCGATCGGGCGTACGAGGCTCGTCGCCTGCACGCCCTCATCGACGGGCTCGCGATGCACGTGTCGCGACTGGCTCCGGGGGAGTCGGCGGACTGGGCGATCGAGCTCCTCGACCGGCACCTCGACGGGCTCGCGGCGCGCTGACGAGCCGGCCGCCGTCGACGTCGCCTATCCTTGCGCAGGTGACGCGCGCGACCGCCACGGCCACGACCCCCGCCCCCGCCCGGAGCCTCACCGGCCCGGGGCTCGTGCTGCTCGCCGTCATCGTGCTCCTCGGCGTCCGGATCGTCTCGCCGAGCGTCGGGTCCGCGGGTCTGCCGGACGTCGTGCAGGACTTCCTGACGCTCGCGATCAGCGTCGTCGTCGAGTCCCTGCCGTTCGTCGTGCTCGGCATCCTGCTGTCGATCGTCGTCGAGGTCTGGGTGCCCGTCGGGGTGCTCGAACGGATCCTGCCGCAGCGTGCCGTGCCCCGTCGTGCGGTGATCTCGCTCATCGGCATGCTGTTCCCGGTGTGCGAGTGCGGCAACGTCCCCCTCGCCCGCGGCCTCATGCTCCGAGGGTTCACCCCCGCCGAGGCAGTCACGTTCCTCGTCGCCGCGCCGATCCTCAACCCGCTCGTGATCATCAGCACCGCGCAGGCGTTCGGCTGGTCCGGCTGGATCCTCCCGGTGCGGATCGTCGGCGGGTTCGTCATCGCGAACCTCGTCGGCTGGATCGTCGCCGCCCACCGACGCCCGGCCGACCTGCTGCTGCCCGCGTTCGAGGCCCGTTGCCGCGCGACCGTCGGGGCGCCCCGCTCCCGGAACCGCTGGCGGGACAGCGCCGCGCAGTTCGGCGGTGAGACCGCGACGATGATGCCTGCCCTCTTCGTCGGCGCCGGACTGGCCGCGGCGATCCAGGTCGCCGTGCCCCGCTCGACGCTCGTGGCGATCGGTGCGAACCCAGTGCTGTCCGTCGGCGCGATGATGCTCCTCGCGATGACGGTGTCGCTCTGCTCGAACGTCGACGCCTTCTTCGCCCTGTCGTTCGCGTCGACGTTCCTGCCCGGGTCGATCACGGCGTTCCTCATCATCGGCCCGATCATCGACGTCAAGATGATCGCCCTCCTCCGCACGACGTTCCGCGCACGCTTCCTCGTGCTGCTCGCCGTCGTCTGCGTCCTGTTCGCCGCGACCGTCGGGTTGGTGATGAATGTCCTCGTCTGAGTCGACGGCGCCCGCCGCCCTGGGGCTCGGGTCCGTCCTCGCGGTCGCGTTGTGCACGCTCTGGCTGGCGCTGGTCGGGCACCTCGACCTCTACATCAACCCGCGGTACGCGGTCTTCACGATCGTGCTCGCCGTGCTCGCCGTGCCGGCGGCGGTCGCCGGGCTCGTCGTCGTCGCGCGCGGCCACGGGCACACGCACGGCGACGAGCCGGCCGGCGGCGGACACACGCACGACGACGCGGCCGACGGTGCGCCCGCGCCCGCGGGCCCGGCAGCGGGACCGCACGACCGCGGCGGTCGGCCGGGAGGCGCGGGTCGCCGCACACGGGCCGTCCTCGGCTGGGCGGCGGCAGCCGTCACGGTCGGGGTCACGGTCGCCATGCTCGTCCTGCCGCCGACGACCCTGTCCGCCCGGACCGCGCAGCAGCGGAGCGTCGACGCCGCCACCCTCTCGAACGCCACCGGCACGCAGGGCGTCGCGCTCCTCGGCAGCGACGCCGTCGACACGTCCGACTACGGCGTCAAGGACTGGGCCGCCCTGATCCGCCAGACCACCGACACGAGCGCGCTCGTCGGCAAGCGGGTGGAGCTCACGGGCTTCGTCGTCCCCGCCGGAGACGGCTCGTTCACGCTCACCCGCTTCGTGATCAGCTGCTGCGCGGTCGACGCCCAACCCGTCGGCCTCGGCGTCACCACGAGCGGCGCCGTCCCCGACGCCGACCGGTGGGTGACCGTGCGGGGATCACTCGTCGCCAACCCCGACCAGTCCGCCGCCGCCAGGATCGTCGTCAAGGCGTCCTCGGTCCGACAGATCGCGCAGCCGAGTGACCCCTACGAGTACTGACCACGACCGTCGCCCCCGCCGCGACCGCTTCCGCGCCAGGTACCTCGCCGTCGCGGTGGTGCTCGTCGTCGTCGGTACGCTCGCCGCGGTCGTCGGGTCGCAGCAGGGTCCGCGCCTCCGGGACGTCACCTACGACGCCACCGGGCTCGTGTCGAAGCCGGCGCAGCGGGTGATCCTCACCGCGAACCAGGCCCTGCAGCCGGTCCGGGCCGCGGACGTGCGGGTCCGGCCGGCGGCAGCGCACACGGTCACCTCGAGCGGCAACACGATCGCGGTCGAGTTCGCCGGACCCCTGGCGTACGACCGGTCGTACGAGATCGCCGTGTCCGGGGTCCGTGCTCCGGGGCAGTCCTCGACGTCGACGCTCCGCGCCGAGGTCCGGACCGGGAGCACCGACGTCCTCGCGCTCGTGCCCGCCGGGTCGGACGGCGGGAAGGACCGGATCGTCCGACGCTCGCTCGACGCCGGCGGCGCCACGACGGTGTACGCCGACACCGGGATCACGGAGTTCGCACGCCTCGGTCGCTCGCTGGTCGTCGTGCGCGACGCCGGCCGGGGCGCGTCGGCCGTCGACGTCGTCCCGCTCACCGGCGGCGTGCAGGACGACACCGTCCCGGTCGAGCACCTCACGCTGCCGACCTCGGCGGGCCGGGTCACCGCCCTGCACGCCGCCGACGACGGCGCCTCGTTCGGGTTCGAGTACGCGGACACCTCGACGGGGCGCTCCGCCGACGTCGGGCTCTACGTCGTCGACATGACGGGGACGCACATGCCGACCGCGATCGCGGCGGACGGGAAGCCGACGACGGGCGCCGTGCCGATGACGGTCGGCCAGTGGGCGTACGTGCCCCGGACCGAGAGCGCCCTCGTCCGCACCAGCGGCGACGACCTCGTGCTCGTCGACATGGGCGGAGCGGCAGCAGCGGTCCGGCTCGGCAGCGCCACCACCCTGCACGGCTTCGTCGGCTCGGGCACCACGGCCGTCGTCGAGACCGGCACCGGCATCGAGTACCTCGACCTGACCGACGGCGCCCGGACACCGGTCGCCACCCCGACGGGCAGCACCGGTGCGCCCTACCTCGGCCGGATCGCGCCGCTCACCGACGCGACCTACCTGCGTGTGGTGGGCACCGTCCGTGCCGACGGGACGCTCGACCAACGCATCCTCCGTGTCGAGGCGACCCGCGCCTCCCGGCTGGCGGTGACGCTGCCCGCGGACGCGGGCGTCACGGCCGTGTGCCCCTCCCCGAACGGGCAGTTCGCCGCCGTCGTCACCCGCTCGGCCACCAGCGACCTGGTCAGCATCGTCGACGCGACCTCGGGCGCGCTCGAGGCGAGCGTCGAGGCGTCCACGGTCGACTGGTGCGGTGCGCTCCCGACGGGCGACGAGGTCGGTTAGCGCCGACGGAGGGTGTTCTTCGGGTACTCGCCGAAGCGCTGCAGGAACTCGCTCGAGAACCGGCCCATGTGGCTGAAGCCCCAGCGTCGCGCGACGTCGGCGACCGTGGTCTCCTCGATGGAGGAACGGAGCAGGTCCTCGTGGGCGCGGCGCAGCCGGACCTCGCGGAGGTACTGCATCGGCGTCCGGTCGAGTGCCCGCTGGAACGACTCCTGCAGGCCACGGACACTGAGGTCCGCGGCGCGCGCGATGTCCGACACCGTCAGCGGCAGGGCGGCGTTCGCGTGGATGTGCTCGACTGCTGCCCGGACCCGGCGGTTGCTCCGCGCACCGAAGTGCTCGGGGAGCTTCGGTGCCTGGAAGCGGTACAGACCCAGGAGCGCCCGGGCGACACCGCGCTGGGCCTCGTGCCACGCGAGCGACTCCGCGCCGTCCTCCCGGAAGGCGCGGACCGCACCGGCGACCGACCGCTGCCACTGCTGGATCGCGGACGCGTCCGGCTCGACCCCGCGCTCGAAGCCGAGCGTCCCGTCGACGAGGTACTGCTCCGCAGCCACGTCGAGCACGAGGTCTCGTCGCAGGTGCACGAGCCGCTGGTCCCAGTCGCGGTACTCCATCTCGAAGCGCTGCTCGATCGGGAAGAGGACGGGGACGCCGAGGCGCATGGGGGTCGCGTCGCGGTGGGTGTCGACGGTCGCGGTGCCGGAGTCGATCCACTGGACGACCACCTCGCCCTCGACGGCGACGTCGCCGCGGAGGTAGCCGTGCATCTGCGAGCGTCGGACGCTCATCCGGGCGTCGCCGATGCCGGCGTACCGGTACCAGTAGTCGTCGTCCACGTGGGCGGAGTACCACTGCTTGCCCGCGTACATCCCGGCGAGGTCACGGATCGCCGAGTCCGTGTCGCTGCCGGCCACGGAGACGAGCGCCGCGGGGGAGGGGATGGAAGTGGTGGACATGACCCCCACCATCCTCCGGCTGGACCGCTCCGTCGACCCGGTTGCGTGCCGCGGACGACGCCGACGCGGTCTGCGGATGAACGGGCGGCACGTTGCTGCACGTGGGTGCGGGCGCGGTGACGGGCTGTCGCCCCAGACGGACTGGAGGCGCGTGGCGGACTCGCCACGCGCCTCCCGGTCGGTCTCCGATCGCGTCAGGCGAGCGTGGCCGCGTCGATCACGAAGCGGTACCGGACGTCCGAGGACAGCACACGCTCGTACGCCTCGTTGATCTGGTCCGCGCTGATCAGCTCGGTCTCCGGCAGGATGCCCTTCTCTGCGCAGAAGTCGAGCATCTCCTGGGTCTCGCGGATGCCGCCGATGGCGGAGCCGGCCCAGCTCAGGCGACGCGGGATGAGCGCGAACGCCGGCACCTCGAGGGGCTCGGACGGGGCGCCGACGTTCACCATGGTGCCGTCGACCTTGAGGAGCCCGAGGTAGGACGCCATCGGGATCTTCGCGGAGACGGTGTTGATGATGAGCTCGAACGAGTTCGCGAGCTTCTCGAACGTCTCCGGGTCCTTCGTCGCGTAGTGGGCCGTCGCGCCGTAGCGGAGCGAGTCCTCCTGCTTCGACGTGGTCTGCGACAGGACGGTGACCTCGGCGCCGAGCGCGACCGCGATCTTCACCGCCATGTGCCCGAGGCCGCCCATGCCGATGACGGCGACCTTCGAGCCGGGGCCGACGCCCCAGTGGTGCAGCGGCGAGTAGGTCGTGATGCCGGCGCAGAGCAGCGGTGCGACCTTCTCGATGTCGAGCGACTCGGGGACGCGGAGCACGAAGTCCTCGTTCACCACGATGGCCTGCGAGTAGCCGCCCTGCGTGATGCTGCCGTCGGCCGGGTCGACGCCCGCGTAGGTCTGGATGTTGCCCTTGAGGCAGTACTGTTCCTCGCCCTTGACGCAGTTCTCGCACTCGCCGCAGGAGTTCACCATGCAGCCGACGCCGACGCGGTCGCCGACCTGGTGCTTCGTGACGTCGGAACCGACGGCGGAGACGTGGCCGACGATCTCGTGACCGACGACCTGCGGGTACTGGATCTCGCCCCACTCACCACGGACGGTGTGGATGTCCGAGTGGCAGATGCCGGCGTAGGCGATGTCGATCTCGACGTCGTTCGGACCGAGGTCGCGGCGGGTGATGGTGGTCTTGACGAGCGGCTCCGTGGCGGACGGGGCAGCGTAGGCGTTGACGGTGCGCAATGGTCTCCTCGTGGGGTGGGTCGATTGCTGGAGGGGCCGGTTCCGGCCCCGACTCCAATTCTGCTGGAGCGCGCCACACCGAGGGTGGTCACGCTGGGGCACCCCTGCTGGAGGAACTCTCAGGCCATCCGGGCGAGTCGGGTCCCGGCGATCGTCGCGAACCGCAGCGGGTCGCGGAGCGCGTCGGTCGGCTCACCCGTGGTCTGCGTCGCGATCACCGTCAGCGAGGCCGCGGCGGCGAAGGCGTCCAGCGGAGCCTCGATCGCCCCGGCGACGAGCATCGCCCGGGCGCCCGGTGCGTGCTGCCCGACGAGTTCGTGCACGACCGAGACCACCTTGCCCGCCGCGCTCTGCCCGTCGAACCGCCCCTCGCCCGTGACCACGACGTCGGCGCCGTCGAGCAGCGACGGCAGGCCCAGGACCTCGGCGACCCCGTCCGCACCGCGCACGAGGGTCGCACCCCACGCGAGCAGCCCGAACCCGACGCCACCAGCGGCCCCGGCCCCGGGGGTCGCCGGGTCGACGTGGGGGAAGCGCGCGGCGAACGCCGACAGTCGGGCGTCGAACTCGGCCACGCGCTCGGGGGCGATGCCCTTCTGCGGCCCGAACACCGCGGCGGCACCCGTCGGCCCGACGAGCGGCGAGGTGACGTCGGTGAGGACCGTCACGCCCCCGCTGGGGAGCGGCCGGTCGGCGAGGACGTCGAGCACCGAGGCGCCACCGTCGGTCGAGGCGCTGCCCCCGATGCCGAGCACGAGCCCGATCACGCCCGCGTCGAGCGCCGCGACGATCGCCTCGCCGAAGCCCCGCGAGGTCGCGGTGTCGGGCAGCAGCTCGCCGCCGAGCAGCGGCAGGCCGCTGGTCGCCGCGAGCTCGACCACACCGCGTCCGTCGGGGAGGAGCAGCCACGCGGCCTCGACGGGTTCGCCAGCAGGCCCGGTGATGGTCACGGGCTGCCGGACGGAACCCGGGAACGCGGTGTCGAACGCATCGAGGGTGCCCTCGCCGCCGTCGGCCATCGGCGCGAGGACCAGTTCGTCGTCCGGCCGCTCGACCCGCCAGCCGTCGGCGATCGCCGCAGCCACGGACGCCGCGGTCGCGGTGCCCTTGAACGAGTCCGGAGCCACCACGATGCGCACCCGACCACCGTAGTGGGACGGCTCGGCGGCGACCAGCCGGGTCGCGCGCAGCCGGTCAGCCGGTCAGTGCGAACCGCGGGTGCGGAGCGCCCCCGAGGGCCAGGTCCGCGAGCATCTCGCCCAGCAGCGGCGCGAACTTGAACCCGTGTCCGGAGAAGCCCGTCGCGACGGTGAGCGGCCCGCGGCGGTCGATGACGAAGTCCTCGTCGGGCGTCGTGTCGTAGAGACAGCTGATGAAGGTCGGCCTCGAGGCGTCGACGCCGGGGACGTACCGCGCGACGTACGCCTGCAGGCGCTCGGCCTCCGCAGGCACCGGCTTGGAGTCGCGATGGTCGGGGTCGACCACCGGCCCTGTCCCGTGGAAGCCCACCTTCACGCCCTCGCCCGGGGTCAGCAGGCCGTACACGTCGTCGCCGTCGGCCCAGTGCACGAAGCTCGGCCACGCCTCGTCCGGCAGGTGACTGGGGAAGTGGGCGGGCTGCTCCTGGGTGACGCGGACGGCCGGGAGGCGCGCCCCGCGTCGGGCGAGCAGGTCACCGACCAGCGTGAGGGCCCAGGATCCCGTGGCCGCGATCACCGACCGGCTGCGGATCCGCGCGCCGTCGCTCGTCGACACCGTCAGTTCGTCGCCGTGGTCCTCGATGCCCGTCACCCGGGTGTCGAAGCGGAGGTCCGCCGACCCGGTGGCCTCGGCGAGCGTCAGGAACGCCTCGATCGCCTCGGCGGAGCGGATGCGTCCGGCGGTGGCGTGGGTGAGCACGTGCCCCTCGAACGCGATGCCGGGCCAGCGCTCGGCCGCCTGCTCCGGCGTGAGCGTCTCGTGGGGGATGCCCGCGTCGGCCAGTGCCGCGGCGATGGCGTCGACCACCTCCGGCCGTCCGTGGTCCACCGCGCCGGTCCGGTCGAGAAGCTGTCTGCCCGCACGCGCCTCGAGCGCGTCCCAGCGTGCGAGCGCCCGGGTCGTCAGGGCGACGTAATCGGCATCGGCGTAGCCCTGCCGGAAGATCCGCGTGGCTCCGTGCGACGAGCCCCGGTCGTGCCCGCTGCCGTGCTGCTCGACGAGGACGACGCGCTCGCCGCGGGCCGTGAGGGCGTAGGCCGTTGCTGCTCCGACGACCCCGCCGCCGATGACGAGGTGGGCCGGTGCGAGCTCGTGGGCGGGCATGGGGCGAGCGTAGTGCGCCGGCGGCGGCCGCGTGCGAACGAGTGTGTCCGCACGAGCGCATGCTCGCGGCGCAGTCAGACCAGGAGTGGAGCGAGTGACGGGAATCGAACCCGCGCTACCAGCTTGGGAAGCTGGAGTTCTACCATTGAACTACACTCGCGCATCCCGCTCGGCGGGACGTCGACAACCCTACCGGATTCTCCGCTGGAAGCCAGCCGAACGCGCTCCGGGAGTCTCCGTGGCGGCGGTGATCCGTGCCTCCAGGCCGTGTCCGTGTAGGCGCTGTGAGCCCACCGGCGTGACGGACAGGTGTCGCCCTCGTGTGTACCGTCCAGGGGGACCCGAGCGGCAGGACGACCGAGGAGGAACCGGATGGTCAGGCATCCCCTCATCGACGACGTGGTCGGTTCAGCGATCGTGGTGGACTCCGCTTCGTCGGTGGTGTGGCTGACCGACGCCTTCGCATCCCTGCTCCGCCGCGCCTCCGCTGCCGGCCGGATGGTCGTGCTCCGCACCGGGGCCGGCGCGGCCCTGACCCCGGCCGTGCGCCACGCACTCGGTGCGCACGGCGCGGCGTGGGCGGTCACCGACCCCGACGGGTCCGTGCGTGACGGACGCACCGGCGCGGCGGCGACCGGTGTCGAGGACTTCGTCCGACGCGGTCCGGAACTCGTCGGGACGCCGTCGCCGGAGCACCCGGTGTCGTCGGACTCGGTGCGGCAGATCAGCATCGACCTCACGCTGCGGCACCACGAGGGGCGCGCGGTCGACATGGGGTCCGCCATCGAGGCGCTCTGCGACACCGTCGGTGCGTGTCCGACCCGCTGGGGGACCGCCGAGCCCCTGACCGTGCCGTGGGACCGTTGGGTCGTGACGCAGTACGCGAAGCACGAGGCGCCGGGCGTCTCCACCTCGTACGCGATCGGCGACGGGTTCTCGGCGACGATGACCGCGCACCTGCAGGACGGGGTCGTGATCGAGACCATGTCGGCGGTGCTCACGGTGCCGGAGGAGCACGCCGACCCGTCGCTCGCCCCACGTCTGTTCGACGCCGTCCAGCGGGTCGCCGACGAGGTGGAGCCGGTGTTCGGCGTCGTCATGCAGCGCCGCGGTGACGCGGACCACCTCGTGCGGGCGGTTTCGCACGGCGAGCCGTCGCCGCTCGCGGTCGTCGTCGGACCCGAGGCCACGGCGTTCCTCGACCGCGACGGGGAGTGGCCGCCGCCGCACACGTCGACCACCACGTTCGGGACAGCTGCGGCCGCGGGCGCGGAAGCGTCCGCCGGTTCCACCGGAGACGCCCGGGTTGGCGGGGACGCCGGGCTCATCGTCCGGTTCGAGCACGGGTGGGAGGCGCTCGAAGCGTTCCTCGACCGCATCGACGAAGACCGCTTCCTGCAGCTCGTCGGCGGCGCTCCGCTCGACCCTGCGCACGAGGACGGGCACGTGGGAGCACCGGTCAGCGGAGGTCCCGGTGCCGCGTGAGGTGACCCTCCTCTGTCGTCGGCCCGTGGAGATCCGCGACGTGGCCGAGGCGCTGCTGCTGCACGACGAGACGTGGGGTGTGCGTGCGCTCGACGACGGGCCGGTGATGCAGGTCTGCCGTGACGCGACGCACCCGGTGCTGACGGTGCTCGGTGTCCGACGGGTCGACGCCTTCGACGAGGTCGAGCGGATCCTGCCGGAGGCTCCGACGCTCGAGGTGCCGCTGTGGTGGGTGGACGTGGTGACCCCCGCGGGGCCGGATGGCGAGTCGGGGATCTCGGCGGCGCTCGAGGCGGCGATGGACCTCGACGCCGTGTGCCTCGTGCACGGCGACTGACGCGCTGGGGCGGCCGGCGCGGCGGCGCCGCCGGGCGCGGCCGCCCCGGCCGTCGGCGCACAACCAAAGTCCATCGACACCACGGGAAAGCGCGGTTCGAGCCGACTTTGGTTGTGCGAACGCGAAGCGCACCGGACGCGCCGGGCGCACCGGGCGCACCGGGCGCACCGGGCGCACCGCCCGCGCCTGCCGCCGCTCAGTCGCGGTCGCGCAGCGCCGCGAGCCGATCGTTGTACGCCTTGAGGTCGGCGTCCCCGTCGCGGTCGGCCTTGCGGTCGAGACGCTTGGCGTCCCGCGCATCCGACCGCACCCAGTTCCGCACCACGAGCAGCGCGACGAACACCATCGGCAGCTCACCCGCACCCCACGCGATCCCGCCGCCCGTGTGCTGGTCGGCCAGGAGCGCCGCGTCGTTCGTCTGCCCGAGCGCGTGGAACCAGTCGGACGCGAACACCGACGCCGAGGTCATCACCGCGACGCCGAAGAACGCGTGGAAGGCCAGCGTCGCGAGCAGGGCGATGATGAGGATCGGGTACTGCGGGCGGGCGGGGCCGGGGTCGATACCGACGAAGACCCAGAAGAAGAGGTACCCGCTGAGGACGAAGTGCACGACCATCACGACGTGCCACTCGTGCGACTGCATCGCGTACTCGAACGCGGGCGTGAAGTAGAACACCACGAGGGAGCCGGCGAAGATCACCCCGGCGACCGCTGGCTTCGCCATGAACTGCATGTAGCGGGAGTGCACGAAGAGCATGAGCCACTCGCGGGCCCCGCGGGAGCCGTCGTTGCGCACCGGCAGCGTCCGGAGGGCGAGCAACACCGGGCCGCCGAGGACGAGCGGCAGCGGCACGAACATCATGAGCAGCATGTGCTGCACCATGTGCGACGAGAAGTGGATCATCCCGTAGACGGCCGGGCCGCCCGAGGTCGTCCAGATGAACAGCGCGCACCCGATCAGCCAGGCGATCGTGCGCCCGACGGGCCACTTGTCCCCGCGCTTCCGGAGCTTCCGCACCGCGAGCAGGTACCAGCCGGCACCGGTCACGGCGAGGGCTGCCCACACCCAGTCCCAGTGCCACTCGGTGAAGTACGTGTGCGGGGTCTGGGTCGGCGGGTACGGGTAGCCGATGAGCCCGGAGCGGGTGTCGTCCCCGGTCTCCGGCGTCTGCGGGATCGGCGGCTGCGAGCGCGACACCGCGACCGAGACGCCGATCGCCACGGCCATGAACACGATCTCGGCGAGGGCGAAGCGGGTGAACGAACGGCGGTCGAGCGGCGAGCGGAGGAGTGCCGGCACCAGGCGACGGCGCTGCACGACCCCGGCGAGGCCGAGCAGCACGAGGATCACGGCCTTGGTGGTGATCAGCCAGCCGTACGTCGTCGTGAACAGGTCGAGCGGGCCGGTCAGCCGCAGCGACGCGTTGACGATGCCCGAGAACGCCACCGCGGCGAACGACCACCCGGCGAGCGTCGAGTAGCGCGACACGACCCGGCCGGTCGCGCCCTTCGTCCGGGTGCGGAGCAGCAGCACGGCGACGAGTCCGCCGGCCCAGACGCACACCCCGACAAGGTGCACCGCGAGCGAGTTCACCGCGTTCGCGTGCTCGAGCGACCCGGCGGCGTGCCCCGAGAGCGCCAGCGGCAGCAGCGCGAACAGGGCGAGGACGGTCGCCACGGCGAGGGTCGTCACCCGGGTGGCGAACGCGGCGACGACGGTCGCGCCGAGGATCGCGACCGCGGAGACGACGAGTGCCTGACCGATCTCGACCTGGAACGCGAAGAGCAGGAAGTTCCGGGCGAACACCGGTGACGACAGCGGGACGCCGAGCGTGTTCGCCCCGGTGAGGACGATGCTCACGACCGCGGCGAGGAACCACACGCCGCCGGTCGCCGCGGCCCACCGGGTCGCCCGGTGCTGCACGCTCGAGACCGCCCCGTGGTCCTGCTTGCGAGCGGGGAGCGCGAACGCCGCGACGATGAGGAGGCCGATGGTGACGGCGGCCATCGTGTCGTGCACGGCACGCGCGATCGGCAGGCCGTAGGTCACGAGGTCACCGGCGGAGACGAGCTGCTGGTCGGAGCCGAACGCTCCGGTGACGACCATCCCGAGCACGGCGCAGGCCGCGGCGAGCGGGACGGCGACGACGAGGACCGTCGCGACGGTGGACGTGCGCGCGGTGACGGGCGCCGATTCCGGCGCCGCGCCTCCGGACGGGGGTGCGGAGGACGTGACGGTCATGACCGTCCCATGGTAAGCGCCCCGGCCGGGAGGCACGGTGTGCGTCCGCGACGCCGGCTGCGGTCCGGCTCAGGCCGGGTCGGTCCGCCGACCCGGCCAGCCGGGGCCCGCTTCAGTCCCGGTGCTCCCAGATGCCCTCGCTGCCGACGCCGACGAAGCCGACGGCCTCGTTCACGTCGAGCATCGGCCGGTTCTCCTCGGCGTTGAACGTGACGATCGACGGGCGTCCGGGGAATTCCCGCTCGACGAACGCGATGCCCTCCACCTTGAGCAGCCACCCGAGCCGGTGTCCGCGGTGCTCCCGCAGCACGAGGGTGTCCCACTGCATGACCGCGCGCTCCGGGGCGTCCGGGACGGCCAGCTGCGTGAACCCGACGAGCGTGCCGGAGTCGGCGTGCTCCACGGCGATCGTCACCATCGTCCGCGGCGCCCGCTCGAGCTCGGCCTCCTGCTCGCGGAGACGGTCGGCGTCCCAGACGTCCTCCGGCTCCTCCATGTCACCCTCGGGGGCGTCGGTCGACATCCGGGTGTGCAGCAGTGCGACGCCGTCGAGCCACCGCTCCGGCGTCCGACCGGTCCAGGCGTGCACGCGGTACGCGTCACCCGCGGCACCGGCCGCGCGCTCCCTGAGGGCGGCGACGACCGAGGCGTCGGCGGGCAGCGCGAGTCGGCTGATCCGGTTCACCTGGCCGAAGCGCCACCCGCGACCCTGGAGGAAGCGGACCGCGGCCTCGTCCGCGGGGACGGCGCCGTACCCGGTCGGTGCCTGCAGGAACCCGTCGCCGGCCCCCGGGCCGACCTGGCGCGACACCGCGTACGTCTTCCACTGCGTGCGGCCCTCGTCCCGTGCGACCTGCTCGACCCGGTCGGCGAGCAGGGTGCCGATGCCGCGGCCCTGGTGTGCAGGGTCGACGCCGACGGCGAGCCAGCAGTTCGTGGTCCCCGCTTCGTCCTTCGAGTCGTACGACGCCGAGCCGACGACCGTCCCGGCGGTGTCCCGTGCCACGAACAGCCGACTCGGCGCCCCGGGGGTGTGGCACTGCGGGAGGTACTCCTCCGCGGTCCAGGCGAGCTCGGTCAGCCCGTGGACGTCCGCCTCGGCGCGGTCGGACACGTCGAGCCAGGCACGGAAGGCATCGACGCGTCGGGCGTCGTCGTCCATCGTGGTGGGGACGTCGAGTTCCTCGACGGTGTACGGCGGTCGGCCTGCGGTGGTCATCGTCCTGCTCCCGTTCGCCGCCCGGACCTGGGCAGCCTCACAGGATATCGACGCGGACGACCGGCCGCTAGGCTTCCAGCGTGCTGCTCTCCGACCGCGACATCACCGCCCAGCTCGCCGACGGCCGCATCGGTCTCGACCCGTACGACGCGTCGCTCGTGCAGCCCTCGAGCATCGACGTCCGGCTCGACAAGTACTTCCGGCTGTTCGACAACCACAAGTACCCGCACATCGACCCGGCGGAGGACCAGCCGGAGCTCACGCGGCTGGTGGAGACCGACCCGGACGAGGCGTTCGTCCTGCACCCGGGGGAGTTCGTGCTCGGGTCGACGTTCGAGGTCGTGAGCCTGCCGGACGACATCGCGGCACGGCTCGAGGGCAAGAGCTCGCTCGGGCGTCTCGGGCTGCTGACGCACTCGACGGCGGGCTTCATCGACCCGGGGTTCTCCGGGCACGTCACGCTCGAGCTGTCGAACGTCGCGACACTGCCCATCAAGCTCTGGCCGGGCATGAAGATCGGCCAGCTCTGCTTCTTCCAGCTGTCCAGCCCCGCGGAGAAGCCGTACGGGTCGGCCGAGTACCAGTCGCGCTACCAGGGGCAGCGCGGACCGACCGCGTCGCGCTCGGCGCAGAACTTCCACCGCACGGACGTCTCCACGCGCGACTGAGGCAAGCGGCGGGCCCGCGGTGGGCCCGCGTCGGGCCCGCGTCGGCCGCGGATCAACGACACACCGCGATATAGCAGGAGCAATCCCCGCAACCGGTTGTGGCGAACCGCAGTACATGGGCCGGCAAATTTCGCATTCTGTGTATCGTGGCCGCATGTCCGCAGTCCTCCCCAGGCCCGCGCCGCCGGTGTCGGCAGCCGAGCTCATCCGTGACGCCCGCGTCCGCGCCGAGCTGACACAGGTGCAGCTCGCCGTCCGGGCCGGTGTCACCCAGAGCGTCATCAGCACCTACGAGAACGGTCGTCGGGAGCCCTCGCTCGCCGCACTGCAGCGGCTGCTGCTCGCCGCCGGCTTCACCGCGTCGATCGAGCTCGAACCCGTCGAGGAGCCGCCGCCCCTGCGGGAACGGGTGGCCGCCGTGCGGAACGAGCTCCACGCCATCGTGCGGCGGCTCGGCGGACGCAACCCGCGCATCTTCGGCAGTGTCGCGCGCGGGGAGGACGGGCCGGGGAGCGACGTCGACCTCATGGTCGACCTCGGGCGCGGGCTCGGCATCTTCGCGCTGATGCGGATCCAGGACGAGGCCGAACAGCTGCTCGGGACCCGGGTCGACGTCGTGGACGCCGCGGGGATGGACCCGAAGGTCGTGCGCGAGGCGATCCCGCTGTGACACGGGGGACGGGGGAACGCCTGGACGACGTGATCCGGGCGTGCGGGGTGATCGGCGAGTACGTCAGCGACGACGGGCTGCCGGAACACCTCGTGTACGACGCGGTCCGGATGCGACTGGTCGAGATCGGGGAGGCGGTGCGGATGCTCCCGGGGGAGGTGACCGCCTCCGAACCGAGCATCCCGTGGGCGAAGGTGTCCCTGCTCGCGGAGCGGCTCACCCGTCGGTACTTCGACACGACCCCGGCGGTCGTCTTCGGGACCGCGCGGACCGACGTGCCGCACCTGTGCGCCGCGGCTCGCCGCCTGCGGGCGGCGCACGTCGAGGACGCGACCACGTGACGGCCGGGAGGGACGGTGCGGGCCCGCACCGTTCCTCCCGGCCGTCGTCCGGTCCCGTCCTCGGGCGCGGGACGGCCCCGTCTCGCGAGTGCGAGACGGGGCCGTCCGTGTGCTGTGTGCCGAGGGGACTCAGCCCTTCTTGGCGAGCTCCTCGAGGGTGTCGTTGCCCTTGTAGGCCTCGACCGCGTTCTCCTTGGTGACGAGGATCGGGGTGAGCTCGATCGCCGGGACCGTCTTGACGCCGTTGTAGTTGTTCGTCTTGTCGATCTTGGTGTCGGGCTTGTTGCCCTTCGAGAGGTCGGACACCAGGTCGATGGCGGCCTGCGCCTCCTCGGTGGTGTTCTTGTAGATGGTCGAGTACTGCGTGCCCTTCATGATGAGCGGGATCGACGCGGTCTCCGAGTCCTGACCGGTGACGACGGGGTTCGGCTTGCCGGCCGCCTTCGTCGCGGTGAGGATCGCACGGGCGAGGGTGTCGTTCGGCGACAGGACGCCGTCGAGCTTGGTGTCACCCGAGTAGTACTGCGACAGCAGGTCGGTCATGCGCGACTGGGCGTTCTGCGCGAGCCAGCCCTTGGTCTGGACCTTCTGGAACGTCTCCTGGCCGGACACGACCTTGACCGTGCCGTCCTTGATCTTCGGCTCGAGCACGTTCATCGCGCCGTTGAAGAAGACCGTCGCGTTCGCGTCGTCCGCCGAACCGGCGAAGAGCTCGATGTTGTAGGGGCCGTCACCCTTCTCGGCCTTGAGTCCGTCGAGGAGTGCCTGCGCCTGCAGCTGGCCGACCTTGTAGTTGTTGAACGCCACGTAGTAGTCGACGTCCTTGGTGTTCAGGATGTTGCGGTCCCAGGCGATGACGGTGACGCCCTTCGCCTTGGCGGCCTTCACCTGCGAGCCGAGCTGCGAACCGTCGGCGGCACCGATGATGACGACCTTCGCGCCCTTGGTGACCATGCCCGAGATCTGCGACTGCTGGTCCGGGACCGGGTTGCCGGCGTTGGCGTACTGGATGTCGGCCTTGAAGCCGGCGTCCTCGATCGACTTCTCGAACGCGGCGCCCGCGAGCACCCAGTTCTGCGAGGTCTTGGCCGGCAGGGCGACACCGATCAGGTCACCCTTCTTGATCTCCGTGCTGGCGGAGTCCGAACCGGAGGTCCCGCGAGCGGAGCAGCCGCTGAGGGCGAGGCCCGCGACGAGGGCCAGGCCGATTCCGGCGATGAGCTTCTTGCGCATGAGATTGCTTTCTCTTCGTTGAGGGGTGGTGCTGTGGTGGTGGGGTTCGTGCGCCGGGCGGACGGGCCGCCCGGCGCAACGTTCTACTGGGGGTTGACCTTGTCCGGCTGGTCGTCGATCGACCGCGGCTGCTGGGCGGCCACCGTGTTCTGCTCGGTGTCCTTCCGCTGGAACTGCCGCATCATGCCGCCGATCAGCGACGGGCGTCCCTGGGACTTCGAGTAGACGTCGAAGGCGACCGCGACGAGGAGGACGAGACCACGGATGATCTGGACCTTGTTCGACTCGATGCCCATGAGCTGGAGACCGTTCGACAGGAGCGCCATCACGAGGCCACCGATGATCGACCCGGAGATGGTGCCGATGCCACCGGCGACCGCGGCGCCACCGACGAACACGGCCGCGATCGCGTCGAGCTCCCAGCCGGTGCCGTCGGCAGGACCGGAGGCGTTCGAGTAGCCGACGAAGACCATGCCCGCGACGGCGGCCAGGACCGACATGTTCGCCATGACGAAGAAGTTGACCTTGCGGGCGCTGACGCCGGACAGGACGGCGGCGCTGGCGTTGCCGCCGACCGCGTAGACCTGGCGGCCGAAGATCGTGTTCTTCGTGATGAAGCCGTACACGATCGTGAGGACGCCGAGGATGATCGCGACGATCGGGACCGAGGTGCCGACCGGGCCGGCGCCGAACAGGTAGGTCGCGACGAGGGTGACGGCGACGAGGATGCCCGTGCGGACGACGGAGACCCACAGCGGCGGGACCTCGGCCTGCATCTTGCGGCGACGACGGCGACCGCGCACCTCGATGATGATGAGCGCCGCGATCGTCACGAGACCGAGCAGGAGCGTGCCGTTCGAGTAGCCGAAGTCCGGGCCGAAGTCGGGGAGGTAGCCTGCGCCGATCGTGTTGTACGAGTCCGGCGTCGGGACCGAGGTGGACTGACCGATGATCTGGTTCGCACCGCGGAAGATGAGCTGACCGGCGAGCGTCACGATGAACGCGGGGACCCGGACGAACGCCACCCAGAAGCCCTGCCAGGCACCGACGAGTGCACCGACGGCGAGGCCGAGGATGATCGCGGCCCAGGCCGGCCAGTGCCACACGGACATCGACTGCGCGACGATGATGCCGACGAAGGCCGCGACCGAACCGACCGAGAGGTCGATGTGGCCCGCGATGATCACCATCACCATGCCGAGCGCGAGGATGAGGATGTAGGAGTACTGCAGGAACAGGTTGATCACGTTGGTGGGCTCGAGGATGAGCCCGTCGGTCGTGAACCAGAAGAAGGCGACGATCACGACGAGCGCGATGATCATGCCGTACTGGCCGATGCTGTTGCCCTTGCCGAAGAGCAGTTTCAGGTTGTTCATGAGACGGTGGCGCCCTTCCGCGCGGAGGTCATGCTGCGCATGAGGGTTTCGGGGTCGGCCTGGTCGGCCGGGAGGTCAGCGGTGATCTGGCCCTCGAAGATCGTGTAGATCCGGTCCGAGAGGCCGAGGAGTTCGGGGAGCTCGGACGAGATGAGGATGATGCCCTTCCCCTCCGCCGCGAGCTGCTGGATGATGCCGTAGATCTCGAACTTCGCGCCCACGTCGATGCCGCGGGTCGGCTCGTCGAGGATCAGGATGTCCGGGTCGGTGAACATCCACTTCGACAGGACGACCTTCTGCTGGTTCCCGCCGGAGAGCTTCCCGACGTTCTCCTCGACGGTCGGCACCTTGGTGCGGAGCAGCTTCCGGTACTTGTCGGCGACGTTGTACTCCTCGAGGGAGTCGACGACGCCGGCCTTCGAGATCTTCGGCAGGTCAGCGGAGACGGTGCTGCGCTTGACCGTGTCGAGCAGGTTCAGGCCGAGCGCCTTGCGGTCCTCGGAGACGTAGCCGATGCCGTGCTCGATCGCCTGCTGGACGTTCTTCACCTCGATCGTGCGGCCGTCCTTGACGATCTCGCCGCCGAGCCAGGTGCCGTAGGAACGACCGAAGATGCTCATCGCGAGCTCGGTGCGGCCGGCGCCCATGAGACCAGCGAAGCCGACGATCTCACCGCGACGGACGTGGAAGTTCGAGCCCTTGCAGACCAGGCGCGACGGGTCGAGCGGGTGCTGCACGGTCCAGTTGCGGACCTCGAAGAACGTCTCGCCGATCTTCGGGGTGCGGTCCGGGAAGCGGCTCTCGAGCGACCGGCCGACCATCCCGCGGATGATGCGGTCCTCGTTGACGCCGTCGCCCTTCACGTTGAGGGTCTCGATCGTCTTGCCGTCGCGGATGATCGTGATGCTGTCCGCGATCTGCTCGATCTCGTTGAGCTTGTGGCTGATGATGATGCTCGAGATGCCCTTGGCCTTCAGCCCGACGATGAGGTCGAGCAGGTGCTGGGAGTCGTTCTCGTTCAGCGCGGCGGTGGGCTCGTCGAGGATGAGGAGCTTGACGTCCTTGTGCAGGGCCTTCGCGATCTCCACGAGCTGCTGCTTGCCGACGCCGATGTTCTTGATCTGCGTGTCCGGGTCCTCGGCGAGGCCGACGCGGGCGAGCAGGTCCTGCGCGCGGAGCTGGGCGCTCGTCCAGTCGATCACGCCGAACTTCGACGGCTCGTTGCCGAGGAACAGGTTCTCGGTGATCGAGAGCTCCGGGATCAGCGCGAGCTCCTGGTGGATGATCACGATGCCGGCCTGCTCGGACTGCTTGATGTCCTTGAAGCGGACCTCTTCGCCCTCGAAGACGATCTCGCCCTCGTAGGTGCCGTACGGGTACACGCCCGAGAGGACCTTCATGAGGGTCGACTTGCCCGCGCCGTTCTCGCCGCAGATCGCGTGGATCTCGCCGGCGCGGACGTCGAGCGACACCTCGGAGAGGGCCTTCACGCCCGGGAACTCCTTGGTGATGGACCGCATCTCGAGGATGGTCTCGGCTGCGGTCACCGACCTGGTGGCCAGGTCGGGGCCCTGTGGGGTTGACGCCACGGTGCATCTCCTTCTGCCGCTCCAGCGCGGCAGTCATTCGGGTTGACACTGCGGCAGCGGGGGCGCAGTCACCTGCGTGGACCTCGTTGTCGCGTCCGGTGCCCCGGCCGTGTGACGGTCCATGTGAACGGTCACATCGGCTGGAACGGGGGCAATCCTACGCACAGGTGTGCGGATGCTGTCAATTCAGGATTGTCGCGTTTGTGTAACGGCCCGCGTCATCCGGCGCGACGCGCCGGTCCACGTCCCCCGGTGTGGGGTACTTCCGCGTCCTGTTGCGGATGTCCGCACACGTCGGCGGGGTCTGCGTGCACCGGCCTGGAGGCGCGTGGCGGGCCCGCCACGAGCCTCCAGGCCGGTGGTGGGTCGCGTCGGACCGCCGGGTCGGGACGACTCGTCAGGGCGGTGCGTCAGCGCGAGCGCGGCGCGCTCGTGGAGCCGCGCACCACGAGCTGCGGGACGATGTCGATCGGCCGGAGCTGCTCGTCGTCCCGGGGGAGCAGGAGGTCGACGCACCGCCGGCCGAGCTCCGCGAAGTCGACCTGCACGGTGGTGAGCGGCGGCCAGAAGTGCTTCGCCTCGGGGATGTCGTCGTAGCCCACCACCGAGAGGTCGCCGGGGACGTCCAGGCCGTAGGACCGCGCCGCGTGCACGAGCCCGAGCGCCATCTGGTCGTTCGAGCAGAACACCGCCGTGCAGTCCCGCCACCGCAGGAGTTCACGGCCCGCGTGGTAGCCGAAGTCGGCCGTCCAGTCCCCGAGGATCGGCGCCACGACGGGCATCTCGCGGTCCGACATCTCGCGCAGGAAGCCCTGCATCCGGGCGTCGGCCTCGATCCAGTCCTGGGGTCCGGCGATGTGTCGGACGTACTCGTGACCGAGGTCGAGCAGGTGCGCGGTGGCGAGCCGGGCGCCCTCCATCTGGTCCACCCAGAGCGCGGTCGGGTCCTCGCCGACGCTGGCCCGCATCGTGACGTACGGCGTCCGGATGCCGAGCTCCTCGATGAGGTCGAACACCTTCTGCTGCGGGGCGATCACCACGATCCCCTCGACGTCGAGGTCGAGGAGCCGCTGGATGCTCTCGCGCACCGCCTCGTCGGTCGTCTCGGTCAGCGTCGAGGTCGTCACGTTGTACCCGCGGGCCACCGCTGCGTCCTCGATCGCCTGCAGCGCGACCGCGGGGCCGTAGTGCGCCCGCCGCGCCGTGAGGACGCCGATCGTGTGCGTCCGGCTCGTCACCAGCGCCCGCGCGGCCCGGTTCGGCCGGTACTGCAACTGCTCCATCGCGGCGAGGACCCGGTCGCGGGTCTCGGCGCGGATCGCCTCGGAGTTGTTCAGGACACGGGAGACCGTCTGGTGGGAGACCCCGGCGACCCGTGCGACGTCGCGGATGCTGGGCGCACGCGACTGCTGTGCTCGCGTCGACGCCATTGCTGCTCATTCCTGCCCGGTGTCGTGGCACGTCGATGTGCACGTTCACATTCCGGGCCTGATCATTATGCACGCCTCGTCGCTCCACGCCACCCGGGACCGATCACGGCGGCGGCCATCGTCGGCGGACGTGACCGCAAGGCGGCCTGGGGGCGCGGTGCGGCCCCGCACCGCGCTCCAGGCCGTCACGCGGTCGTGTCTGCGCCCCTCGCGGCTACAGCCAGTTGCGCTTGCGGAAGACCGCCCAGAGCACGGCCATCAGGACGAGCATCGCGACGATCGCGACCGGGTACCCGAACCGCCAGTGCAGCTCCGGCATGTCGTCGAAGTTCATCCCGTAGATGCCCGCGATGAGCCCCGGAGCGAAGAGGATCGCGGCCCACGACGAGATCCGCTTCACCTCCTCGCCCTGCCGGTGCGCCGCCCGGGCGAGCTGGCGGCTCTCCTCGCCCTGGGCGAGGCTCGCGCTGGTCATCCGGCGCATCGCCTCGTTCTGCTCCTGGGAGACGAGCGTCGAGTGCAGGGTGAGGGCGTTCTCGAGCAGCGCCCGGAACGAGTCGACCCGCTCGGTGACGCGCAGGGCGTGGTCGAGCACGTTGCGCAGGCGGTGCTGGACCTCCTCGTCGACGCCGTACTTGTCGGCACCGCGCAGGAGACCCTTCACCATCGCGGGCACCGGCGTCGTCGCGCGCTGGAAGCCGAGGACCTCGCTGAGCAGCTGGTAGATGCGCTTCGAGACACCGGGGTCGACCTGGCCGGCGAAGAGCTGGTCCTCGATCGCGTCGATCTCCTCCTGCAGGATCTCGACGATCGGCGCGTACCCGTCGACCACCTCGTCGAGCACGGCCGCGGTGACGGCCTCGGACCCGCGGGCGAGGAAGTCCGGGTCGGCCTCGCACCGGGCGCGCAGTGCCGCGAGGTCCGGACGCTCGGCGTGCCGGACGCTCACCACGAACCGGGCACCGACGAAGAGGTGGACCTCGCCGAACCGGACCTCCTCGGCGGTGCGGTCGTACCAGGCCGGACGGAGGACGAGGAAGAGGGTGTCGCCGTACCGCTCGAGCTTCGCCCGCTGGTGTCCCTTGCGGGCGTCCTCGACAGCGTTCTCGTGCAGGTCGAACTCGGCCGCGACGGCGGCGAGCTCGGACGGCTCGGGGCGGAGCAGCCCGATCCACGCGAGGTCGCCCCGGGTGGCGCGCGACGGGGTCGACGGCGAGTCGACGCGGTGTCCTGCGACGTAGACGGCGTTGTCGATCAGTGCCATGGCGTGCTCCTTGCGTGTCGGGAGCAGGCAGGCGCGAACCGCCCGTGGGCGGTGCGGGATCAGGGACGGGGCGCGTGGATCCGCCGGGGCAGGGTCCGTCGGCCCGATCGAGGATGGTCACCCGACATCGCGCCTCACCTGCCCTTCTGGTCGTCCGTGGGCTGCCTCGTGCAGCCGACCTCCGAGCCTAGTCACGCGCCTCGAGGGCGTCGACCCCGGTCGGCGACCGCGGAGCCGGACCTGAGCGCCCTCACATGTCCCGCCCGCCACATGTCCCGGACGTCGCGGGTCGACGAGGCGACGGCGACCGCTCCCGCAACGAGCGCCGCCCGGTCCTTCACGCTCGCGATGACCGGGTCGTCGCGGAGGGCGTCGAGGACGGCGTCGGCGGCACTGGTGGCATCGCGCTCCGCGGTGGTCGTACGGACCATTGTCGATGCGGTGCGCTGGACACTGCCTGGTCCGCGAGGGCGAGTCTCGGCTGGTGCCGCACGAGTCTCGACCGGTGCGGCACGAGTCTCGGCGTGAGCGACACCGCTCGCGCGTCGGCGCGCGAGAACGGTCGCGCAGCGCGAGTCTCGGCATCCCGCGGCGGCGCGCGGCACACGCCCGCGGGCGCGCTACGGCGTGATGCGGAGCCCGGCCTGCTCGGTCTCGGCGAGCTGCCACCCGAGCCAGGGGCTCCACGCGAACGGCGCACCGGCCACCGAGGCCCGCAGCTCGTCCTCGGACACCCACGCGTACTCGGCGACCTCGTCGTCCGCGGGCGCCGGCACGTCGTCGGTCACGGCGCGGAACACCGGGCAGACCTCGTTCTCGACGATCCCGGAGGCGTCGACCGCGCGGTACCGGAAGTCGGGAAGGACGGACTCGACGTCGCGCACGGTGATGCCCAGCTCACGGGAGGCCCGACGGGCGATGGCGTCCTCGAACGTCTCGTCCGGACCGGGATGACCGCAGAACGTGTTCGTCCACACCCCCGGCCACGTCTTCTTCGACAGCGCCCGGCGGGTCACGAGGACCTGCCCGGCGGTGTTCCGCACGTGGCACGAGAAGGCCAGGTGGAGGGGCGTGTGGTCGGTGTGCACCGTGAACTTGTCCGCCGTGCCGACCGGGGTACGGTCATCGGCCAGCAGCACCACGGATTCAGGGAAAGTCGTCATCTGCACCGATAGGTTAGGCCAATGAGCGAGGAAGCGACCACCATGGCGCAGAACGACCTCGCGCTCGTCGACGACTGCCTCGAACGCTTCTTCGCCGTGTCGAGCGCCCGGGCCGAGCGGTACGGCGGTCCGAACCCGGAACTCTGGCGGGTGCTCCGCAAGGCGAGCATGGGCGGCAAGCGCTTCCGGCCGCGCATGGTCCTCACCGCCTACACGGCGCTCGGGGGCACCGACACCGCGGCGGCGGTGCAGATCGGCGCCGCCTACGAACTCCTGCACACCGCGCTCGTCGTGCACGACGACGTCATCGACCGCGACTGGTCCCGCCGTGGGCAGCCGAACGTCGCCGGGTCCTTCCGCGACACCGGCACCACGGGTGGACTCCCGCTGCCGACCGCCGAGCACCGGGGCACGAGCGCCGCGGTCATCGCCGGTGACCTCGCGCTCGCCGCGGCACCTCGCTTCATCGAGGCGTCGGGCGTCACGGGGGAGCGACGCTCCCGGCTGCTCGACATCTTCGACGAGGCCGTGTTCGCGAGCGCCGCGGGCGAGATGGCCGACGTCGACCTCGCACTCGGACCGATGCCGACCGTCGACGACGTCCTCGCGATGGAGCGCGCGAAGACGAGCGTGTACTCGTTCGAGGCGCCGCTGCAGTCCGGGGCCGTGCTCGCCGGCGCCCCAGAGCCCGTCATCGCAGCGCTCGGTGCGTTCGGCCGCGAGATCGGGATCGCGTACCAGATCGTCGACGACCTGCTCGGGGTGTTCGGTGCCGAGGCCGAGACCGGCAAGACCGTCCTCGGCGACCTGCGGGAGGGCAAGCGCACGGTCCTCATCGCCCACGCCGCGGCGACGGACTGCTGGCCCGAGCTGTCGCTGCACCTCGGCGACCCGGACCTCACCGAGGAGCGGGCCGCCGAGCTCCGTGCCACGCTGGTGTCCTGCGGCGCCAAGTCCGCAGCCGAACAGCGCGTCGCCGAGCACACGGCACTGGCCCGCGCCGAGCTCGCGGGCCTGCCCTACGACCTCGCCGACCGACTGGAGTCCATCGTGTCCGAACTCGTGGAGCGAGCCCGGTGACCCTCGCGCACCACCCGCAACCGAACCGCTCCGCCCGACTCCCGCTCTACGACGCGACCGCCGAGGCCGCCTCCGGGGTCGTCATCGACCGGTACTCGACGTCGTTCGGCCTGGCGTCGCGCCTGCTCCGGAAGGACGCCCGCGAGCACATCCGCAACGTCTACGCCCTCGTCCGCGTCGCCGACGAGGTCGTGGACGGCCCCGCGACCGAGGCCGGCCTCGACCGCGGGCTCGCCCGCACGGTCCTCGACGAGCTGGAACGCGACACCGAGCGCGCGATCGAGCTCGGCTTCTCGACGAACCCGGTCGTGCACGCCTTCGCCCGGTCAGCCCGTGTGACCGGTTTCGGCGCGGAGCTCACCCGACCGTTCTTCGCGTCGATGCGCATGGACCTCGACCGCACCGTGCACGACGACGACTCCTTCCGCGAGTACGTGTACGGCTCCGCCGAGGTCGTCGGTCTGATGTGCCTCCGTGCGTTCCTGTACCGCGCCGGGCGCCCGACGTTCGACGACTCCGTGCTCGTCGACGGCGCTCGGGCCCTCGGTGCCGCGTTCCAGAAGGTCAACTTCCTCCGCGACCTGCACGCCGACTTCGAGGTCCTCGGCCGCTCGTACTTCCCCGGCGTCGACATCCGCAGCTTCGACGAGGCCACCAAGGTCCGGCTCGTCGCCGACGTCCAGGCCGACCTCGACCGTGCCGCGATGACCATCCCGCTGCTGCCCAAGGACGCCCGACACGCGGTCGGCCTCGCCCACGCGCTGTTCCAGGAGCTCAACACCCGCATCGCGCGGACACCCGCCGCGCAGCTCGTCGCGACGCGCGTGCGCGTCCCGAACCCCGTCAAGGCGCGGCTCGCCGCGCAGGTCCTGTCGGGTCGTGGGCCGGCCACGCGACGGCCTGGAGGCACGGCGTGACCCCGCCCCGCGCCTCCCGTCCGGCCGGCTCCGCGTCCACCACCCGGCGCAAGGTGCCCGTCCGCCGCGCCGTCGTGATCGGCGGCGGCATCAGCGGACTCGCGTCCGCTGCGCTGCTCGCGCGCGACGGCTACGCCGTCACGCTGCTCGAGCAGCGCAGCCAGCTCGGCGGCCGCGCGGGCTCGTGGGAGCGCGACGGCTTCACGTTCGACACCGGACCGTCGTGGTACCTCATGCCCGAGGTGTTCGACCACTTCTTCCAGCTCCTCGGCACCACCGCGGCCGAGCAGCTCGACCTCGTCACGCTCGACCCCGGGTACCGCGTGTACTCCGAGGGCCACGACGAGCCGCTCGACCTCCGCGCCGACAAGGAAGCCAACATCGCGCTCTTCGAGTCGGTCGAGCCCGGGGCCGGAGCACGGATCCGGAAGTACCTCGACTCAGCCGAGGAGACCTACGCCATGGCGGTGCGGCGGTTCCTCTACACGACCTTCGCGGACCTCCGGAAGCTCGCCGCCCCGGACGTCCTGCGCCGGCTCCCGAAGCTCCTCCGTCTGCTCACCGAGCCGCTCGCGAAGTACGCCGAGACCGCCGTGCGCGACCGTCGGCTCTGGCAGGTCCTCGGCTACCCGGCGGTGTTCCTCGGCACCAGCCCGTACAAGGCGCCGAGCATGTACCACCTCATGAGCCACCTCGACCTGGCCGACGGCGTGCAGTACCCGAAGGGCGGCATCCACGAGATCATCGGCGCGATCGGACGACTCGCCCGCGCCGAGGGCGCGCAGGTCATCGCCGGCGCGAAGGTCGAGCGGATCGTCGTCGAGGACGGCCACGTCACCGGCGTCGTGCACCGCGACCGCGACGGTGGGCAGCACGTCGCACCGGCCGACCTCGTCGTCAGCGCGGCCGACCTCCGGCACACCGAGCTGCAGCTGCTCGACCCCGAGCACCGCTCCTACCCGGCGAAGCACTGGCAGAAGCGCGACCCGGGGCCGTCCGCCGTCCTCGTCTACCTGGGCGTCGACGGACCGGTACCGGGGCTCCTGCACCACACGCTCGTGTTCACCGCCGACTGGCAGGCGAACTTCGGCGCGATCTTCGGCAAGGACCGCCGCGTCCCCGACCCCGCGTCGATCTACGTGTGCGCGCCGAGCGAGACCGACACGACGGTCGCGCCGCCCGGGTCGAGCAACCTCTTCGTCCTCGTGCCGCTGCCGGCCGACCTGTCCATCGGCAAGGGCGGCATCGACGGGGCCGGCGACTTCGAGGTCGAGCGGATCGCGGACCGCGCGATCGACGTCATCGCCGAACGCTCCGGCGTGCCCGACCTCCGCGACCGCATCCGGGTCCGCCGGACGATCGGGCCGCAGGACTTCGCCGACGACTACAACGCGTGGAGCGGCTCGATGCTCGGGCCGGCGCACACCCTGGCGCAGAGCGCGTTCTTCCGGGAGCCGAACCGGTCGAAGAAGGTCGACGGGCTGTACTACGTCGGCGCTTCGACGACGCCGGGCATCGGGCTGCCGATGTGCCTGATCAGCGCCGAGGTGCTGCTCAAGCGCCTGCACGGCGACACCAGCACCGAGCCGCTCCCGACGCCGCTCCGGCGGGACGCGGCGGTCTGATGCCGGGGCTGTACCTCGCCGGGCTGGTCGTGTCGCTCGTCGGCATGACGGTGCTCGACGCCCGCTTCCGGCTGTTCTTCTGGCGGGCACCGTGGCGGGCGGCGGCCGTGATGGCGATCGGCATGGTGTTCTTCCTCGTGTGGGACGTCGCCGGGGTCGCCGCGGGCATCTTCTTCATCGGGCCGCAGCGGGTCCTGACCGGGCTCGTCGTGGCGCCGGAGGTCCCGGTCGAGGAGATCTTCTTCCTCCTGCTGCTCTGCTACACGACGATGAACGCGTTCGGCGCGGTCACGCCGCTCGTTGCGAAGGCGCTCGATCGGCGGCGCACGTGAGCTCGCACGCCGCGTACGCCCTGCTCGCGGTGCCGTTCCTCGCCGTCGCCGTCGTCGTCGCGGTCACTGCCGGGGTCGTCGCCGCTCGGCGTGCCCGGGCCGCAGGTCGGCCGTCGGGGCCCGGTCGCCGGGTCGCGCTCGTGGGCGGGCTGATCGCGGCCGTGGTGCTCCTCGTGATGACGATCGTGTTCGACAACGTCATCGTGACGCTGCGCGTGGTCGCGTACGACCCGTCGCTCATCAGCGGTGCGAAGATCGGTGCGATCCCGGTCGAGGACCTCGCGTACTCGATCGGTGCGGTCCTGCTGCTGCCCGCCCTGTGGGTGCTGCTCGACCGTCCGTCCTCCACCGCGCCACCGGCGCGACCGTCCCGCGACGCGCCCGGTGCGCGACCGTCCGCAGAAGGCGAGCCGACCCCATGACCGCGACCCGTGCCTCCCGGCCGTCGACCCTGCGCGCCCTGTTCACGTCCTCGCGGCCGATCAGCTGGGTGAACACCGCCTACCCGTTCGGTGCCGCGTACCTGCTCGGCACCGACGTCTTCGGTTCGGTGCTCGGCGTCGTGACCTTCGTCGTCGGCGTCGTCTACTTCCTCGTGCCGTACAACCTCGCGATGTACGGCATCAACGACGTGTTCGACTACGAGTCCGACCTGCGGAACCCCCGGAAGGGCGGGGTCGAGGGTGCCCTGCTCGACAAGAGCGTGCACCGCACCACGCTCTGGGCGGTCGTCGTCACGAACGTGCCGTTCCTCGTCGCGCTCGTCGTGCTCGGCGGGCTGAGCGGGAACGGTCCGTGGTCGTGGCTCGTCCTCTCGATCAGCGTGTTCGCCGTGATCGCGTACTCGGCGCCGGGGCTGCGGTTCAAGGAGAAGCCGTTCCTCGACTCCCTGACCTCGTCGACGCACTTCGTGTCGCCGGCCGTGTACGGACTCGCGCTCGCCGGGCCGCACTGGACCGGGCAGCTCGTCGCCGTGTGCGTGGCGTTCTTCCTCTGGGGTGTGGCGTCGCACGCGTTCGGTGCCGTGCAGGACGTGCTCGCCGACCGGGCGGGTGGCATCGGCTCCGTGGCGACCGTGATCGGTGCCCGGGCGACGGTGCGGCTGGCCTTCGTGGCGTACGTCGTCGCGGGCATCGTCCTGCTGTTCTCCGCGTTCCCGGGGCCGATCGCCGCGGTCGTCGTCGTGCCGTACGCCCTCAACGTGCTGCCGTGGTGGAACGTCACGGACGCCGGGGCCGAGGCGGCGAACGCGGGGTGGAAGCGTTTCCTGTGGATCAACTACCTCGCGGGCTTCCTCGTGACGATGGCGCTCATCGCGTACGTGTTCGTGCGCTGACGCGGGCGCGGCGCGCGTCGCTCGCTGTCGGCGACGCCTGACAGACTGGAGGGACGTGCGCCGTCGAGGCCGCACGAGCCGAACACGAAGGAGTGCACGCATGCCGGTCCGCATCATCCACGTCGGTCTCGGAGGGTGGGGCGGCAACTGGGCCCGCACCGCCATCCCCGAGGTGTCGGAGGTCCAGGTCGTCGGCATCGTCGACCCCGTGCCCGCGACGCTCGACGCCGTGCGCACCGACCTCGGCCTGCCGGCGGCCGCCGCGTTCGCGTCCCTCACCGAGGCGCTCGCCGGGGTCGAGGCCGACGCCGTCGTCATCACCGCCCCTGCCGTCACGCACGTGTCGCTCGCGCTCGAGGCCCTGGACGCGGGCAAGCACGTCCTCGTCGAGAAGCCCTTCGCCAACACCGCGGAAGAAGCGGCGACCGCCGTCCGTCGCGCCGAGGAACTCGGGCTCGTGCTGCAGGTCAGCCAGAACTACCGCTGGTACCCGGCACCCCGCGTCGTGACCGAGCTGCTCGAGGCGGACGTGGTCGGCGAGGTCGCCACGATCGACGTCGACTTCCGCCAGTGGGACAACGACCTCCCGTTCGAGGAGCACCCGCACTACCGCTTCCCGCACGCGATGATCAACGACATGGCGATCCACCACTTCGACCTGATGCGGATGGTCACCGGCCGTGAGCCCGTGCGGGTCTACGCCCGCGCCTCGTCGCCGTCGTTCAGCAAGTACCAGGACGAGGCGATCGCGTCGATGCTCATCGAGCTCGAGGGCGGGCTGGTCGTCAGCTACCGCGGCAGCTGGCTCTCCCGCGCACCCCGCACGGCCTGGGCGGGGGAGTGGAGCATCCAGGGGTCGGACGGCGAGCTGTGGTTCACGAGCCGTTCGGGTGAGCCGAACGCCGTCGAGGGCGACCGCGTCACGCTCCGCCGCACGCAGGACGACGAGGCCGAGCCGGTGGAGCTCCCGACGATGGAGCACACCGATCGGCAGGGTGGGCTGCAGGCCTTCGCGCGGTCGGTCACCGGTGGGCCGGCGCCGGAGACGAGCGGTCGCGACAACCTCCGCAGCCTCGCGGTGATGGAGGCGGCGCAGCGGTCGGCGGAGTCCGGCGTCCCCGAGGACGTCGTCGTCCCGGAGTAGGCGGCGCCGCGACTCGGGCGCGGCCTTGCGCGGCCGCGTTCTGTTGCTCCCGCGAAAGCGACAGAACGCGGCGACCCGACTCCGACATCTGTCGCTTTCGCGGCCCGCGCCGCGGCGCTCGCCGGGTGACTGTCGCTTCGGCGACGGCGCAGCGACCAGGAGACGGACGGGAGGCGCGGTGCGGGCCCGCACCGCGCCTCCCGTCCGGCACACGGTCGCCGCCACCGCGCCTGCACGCCGCACCCCCGCGCCGCACCGACGCCCCCGCGCCCGCGCCGACGCACCCGCCGCACCGACGCACCCGCGCCCGCCGCACCGCCGCGCCGCCGCTACGCGACCGCCGCCACGCGGCCCCGCCCGCGGGCGCCAGGCGCTACGCCGCGACCCCCGCCGCGCGCCGCGCCTGCGCCACCGCCGCCCGCACCCCGAGCGACCACGCCGGACCGTGGCCCGGCAGCACGTGCGCCGCCTCGGTGTCCACGAGCCGGTCGAGCGACGCCACCGCCTCCGGCACGTCCGCCGTCGCCGCCGGGGCCACCACCCGCGGCCCGATCCCGCCTGTGTACGGGTCGAGCGTCACGAGCGCGTCGCCCACGATGACGGCATCGCGGTCGGCGAAGTGCAGCGCCACGTGCCCGTCGGTGTGCCCCGGGGTCTCGATGATCCACGGCGACCCGGGGACCTCGGCCCGGGACGCGAGCGACCTCGTGTCCGAGACACCGGACACCCAGGCAGCCCCGGCGAGGAGCATCCGTCCGAGGGGCGCCAGCCCGCCGGGGTGCAGCGCGACGAAGCCGAACCGGTTCGTCTGCGGCCGGTAGGAGTACGGGTGCGCAGCCAGCTCCCGGTCGCCGGGGTGCACGTACACGGGCGTCCCCCACTCCCGGCGCATCCGGTCCGCCGTGCCCACGTGGTCGAAGTGCCCGTGGGTGAGGAGCAGCGCCTCGACCGCGGCCGGCGAGTACCCGAGGTCCCGCACCGCGAGCTGCAGGTGCGGCCACACCGCCGGGAGGCCGGCATCGACCACGAGCAACCGGTCCCCGGTCTCGACGAGGTAGGTGTTGGTGTGGGCGACCTCCAGTCGGTGGATGCCCTCGGCGACGTCTCGGAACAACATGCCCGGCACCGTAGACGCCCCGAACTGTGGGCCGTCGCGGATCGGCCCTGGTAGGCACGGTGTATGCCCAACGACAGCCTCCCCGAGCTCGAACTCGCGAACACCCGTGCGCGCGAGGGCATCACCGACACCGTCGCGGAGATCCGCCGCCGTGCGGACGTGCCCGCGCGCACCCGCCTGGCCATCGCGAAGACGAAGCAGCGGTGGCACCGGGACCCCACACCGCTCGTGGCGATGGGGATCACCGCCGCGGCCGGCATCGCCGCGATCATCCTCGGAGCGCGGATCGGCCGCACGGACGCCGGACACCTCGCACGACCCCCGGCGCAGACCGCGTTCACCGCGCTGCTGCCCTTCGGCGCCCGCGGCGGCGACGGCCCCGGTGCGGCCGAGCAGTCCCAGCCCGGCCGCAAGGGCCGGAAGGCGCGGAAGAAGGCGGCGGAGGAAGCGCTCGAGCGCGACCCGATGCACCGCAACCGGGTGAAGCAGCGCGCCGGCATCGCCGCCGTCCAGCGCCGCGCGACGAAGAACCGCAAGCAGGCCGCTGCCCGCGCGAAGGCAGCGTCGAAGGCAGCGTCGAAGGCGGCGGCGAAGGCCGCAGGCAGGGGCTGACCATGGCACGCGAACGACAGAAGCCCGACGCCGACGACCCGCGGAAGCCGGACGGCCCCACCGACCTCACGAAGCCGACCGTCGTCTACACGCTGAAGAAGACGCTCCGTGAGTTCTCGAGCGACCAGTGCACCGACCTGGCCGCGAGTCTGACGTACTACACCGTGCTGGCGCTCTTCCCCGGCATCCTGGCGGTGGTCTCGATCCTCGGCCTCGTGTCCGACCCGACGAAGACCATCGACGACGTGCTCAAGGTCGTGACGAACATCGGTGGCGGCGACGTGGCGAAGCTGCTGCGGGACCCGATCGAGGGCCTCGTGCGCTCGCCCGCGGCGCCGATCACGTTCATCGTCGGTCTCCTGGGCGCGCTGTGGTCGGCGTCCGGGTACGTCGGAGCCTTCGGCCGGGCGATGAACCGCATCTACAACGTCCGCGAGGGCCGTCCGATCTGGAAGCTCCGCCCGACGATGCTCGGCGTGACGCTCTTCACGGTCGTGCTGCTCGTCATCGGCCTCGTCGTCCTCGTCAGTGGTCCCCTCGCGAAGAGCGTCGGTGACCTGATCGGTCTCGGCGACGCGGCCGCGACCGTGCTGCTCATCGTGCAGTGGCCGGTCCTGCTCGTCATCGCCGTGGTCGTGGTCGCGGTGCTGTACTACTGGGCGCCGAACGTCGAGCAGCCGAAGTTCCGGTGGGTGAGCGGCGGTTCGATCGTCGCGATCCTCATCCTGATCATCGCCAGCGTCGGGTTCGGGTTCTACGTCGGCAACTTCTCGAACTACAACGCCACGTACGGCTCGCTCGGCGGCGTGATCGTCTTCCTGCTGTGGATCTGGATCACGAACAACGCGCTGCTGTTCGGTGCGGAGTTCGACGCCGAGCTCGAACGCGGTCGCGAGCTGCAGGCAGGCATCCGCGCCGAGGAGGACATCCAACTCCCCGAGCGCGACACCCGCCAGATCGAGAAGCAAGACGAGCAGCGGGCGAAGGACGTCCTCGAGGGGATCCGGATCCGCCAGGGCGCCGACCGCGACTGACCCGGCCGACCGCGACTGACCCGGCCGGGTCGGACTGAGGACATTCCCGGCGGGCGCCGCTACCGTTCGCCCGTGCCGTCCTTCCTCGACGACCTGCCGTTCTGGCCGCTCGTCGCCACCCTGCTCGTCATCGTGTTCTGCCGTGCGCAGGCCACGTACTGGCTGGCACGACTGGCGGTGACCGGGGCGGCACGCTCGCGGTGGGGGCGGTGGCTCGACTCGGCAGCGGTCCGTCGGGGCTCGGCACTCCTCGACCGCTGGGGGCTGCCGGTCGTCACGATCAGCTTCCTCGCCGTCGGCCTGCAGACGATGGTGAACGCGGCCGCGGGCCTCGCCCGGGTCCCGTGGTGGCGGTACACGGTCGCCATGCTGGTCGGGTGCGTCGCGTGGGCCTTCGTCTACGCGACCGTCGGTCTGGCCCTGTTCTGGGCGGTCCTCGCCGCCTTCGCCGGCTCGCCCTGGGGTGTCGCTGTGATCGTCGCGGTCGTCGCGGCCGGCGCAGTCGGGTGGGTGGTGCTCCGCCGCCGGCGCGGCGCGTCCGTCCCCTCTCGCTGACACGACCTGCGGTCGCACACCCGGCCTGGAGGCACGGTGCGGCCCCGTCGGACCGCATCCGTAGGCTGGTGCGCATGACCGACACCGCGCCTCCCGTCAGCCTGCCCACCGCACTCGTGACGGGCGCGACCCGTGGGATCGGCCGCGCCATCGCGCTCGACCTCGGGCGGACGCACCACGTGTACGTGGGCGGTCGGGACGCCGGGGCCGTCGACGCCCTCGTGTCCGAGCTGCCGAGTGCGTCGCCGTTCGTCGGCGACCTCGGTGCCGGTGACGCGCCCGCCCTGCCGGACCGCCTCGACGTCCTCGTGCACAACGCCGGCGTCGAGGAGGGCACCACCGTCGCGGACACCGAGCGCGCCGTGTGGGAACGGGTCTTCGCGACGAACGTGTTCGCGGTCGCCGAGCTCACCCGTCGCGCGCTGCCGGCCCTCCGCGCGGCCCGGGGCATCGTCGTGCCGATCAACAGCGGCTCGGGGTTCCACTCCGGCCCCGGTGGCGGGGTCTACGCGGCGTCGAAGTTCGCCCTCCGTGCCTTCGCCGACGCCCTGCGCGAGGAAGAGCGCGCGAACGGCGTGCGGGTGTCGAGCGTGCACCCGGGCCGGACCGACTCGGACATGCAGCGCGCCCTCACCGAGAAGCTCGGCGAGGACTACGACACCGCGTACTACCTCGCTCCGGAGGACGTCGCGGCGGCGGTCCGCACCGTCGTCGACCTGCCGGAGCGTGGCACGGTCGAGTCGCTCGCGATCCGGCCGACGAAGCGCCGCTGACCGTCCCGCCGGGGCCGGGGCCGGGGCCGGGGCCGGGGCCGGGGCCGAGGCCCGCGGTCCCGGTCACGACAGCTCGATCCGGGCCGTGAGGTCGAGCCGCTCGAGGAACGTCTCGTCGTGGCTCACGACCACGAGCGCACCCCGGTAGGACCGCAGCGCGTCGACGAGCTGGTCGACGCTCGTCAGGTCGAGGTCGTTCGTCGGCTCGTCGAGCACCAGCAACTGCGGCGGCGGGTCCGCGAGCACGAGCGCGGCCAGTGCCACCCGGAACCGCTCGCCGCCGGAGAGGTCCCCGGCGCGACGGTCCACGGCGTCCCCGCGGACGAGGAAACGGGCGAGCCGGTTCTTCACCTCGGCGTCGCTCGCGGTCGGGGCGTGCCGGCGGACGTTGTCGAACACGGTCGCGGTGTCGTCGAGCGAGTCCTTCCGCTGCGGCAGGTAGCCGATGCGATCGACGTGCGGGACGGCACCGGTGCTCGGGAGCGGGTGCTCGCGGGCGGCCGGGCGACCGACGAGCTGCTCGAGCAGCGTCGTCTTGCCGACCCCGTTGTCGCCCGCGACCGCGATCCGTTCCGGGCCCTGCACGATGGTGTCCCGCCCCCGGACGGTCACGGTGGCGATCATCCGGGAGGCCGGCACCTCCGGATCGGGCAGCGCGACCGTGATCGACTCGTCGACCCGCAGCCGGGCCTCGGCCTCGTGCTTCGCCGCCAGCGCCGCGGCCTCGTCCTCGGCGTACCCGGTGCGGAGTCGCCCGGCGGTCTGCTCGCCACGCTTCCGCATCTCGTTCGAGAAGATCTTCGGCATGCCCTCGGCGGCCTTCTTGCCCGAGCGGGCACGCCGGGCGATCTTCGTCTCCGCCTCGATGCGCTGCCGCTTCTCGGTCCGGTGCCGCTGCTCGGCGACCCGGACCTCGCGCAAGGCGGCGGCCTGCTGCACCGCGAGGTGCTCCTCGTACGCGCTGAACGTCCCACCGAACACGGTCAGCGTCCCGGAGCGCAGCTCGCAGGTCTCGTCCACGTGCTCGAGGAGCTCCCGGTCGTGGCTCACCAGCACGAGCGTGCCCGACCATTCGTCGACCATGTCGAGCAGGACGCCGCGGGCACGTCGGTCGAGGTTGTTCGTCGGCTCGTCGAGGAACGCGATCGGTGCTCGACGCATCCGGATGCCGGCGACGGCGACGAGCACGGCCTGTCCGCCGGACAGCGTCGACACGGGACGGTCGAGGTCGGAACCGTCGAGGCCGAGCCCGATGCCGGACAGTGCGGCGGCGGCCTGCTCCTCGACGTCCCAGTCGTCGCCGATCACGTCGAAGTGCTCCGGTGATGCGTCGCCGCCGAGGACCGCGCGGAGCGCCGTGACCGTCGGTCGGATGCCGAGGAGGTCCGTGACGGTGTCGTCGGGCCGCGCGGTCAGGCGCTGCGGCAGCAGGTCGACCGGACCGGTCGTCGTGACCGATCCCGAGGTGGGGTGGAGCTGCCCCGTGACCAGCCGGACGAGCGTGGACTTGCCGGCCCCGTTCCTCCCGACCAGGCCGGTGCGGCCGCGGCCGAAGGCGGCGGTGAGGTGGTCGAGCGCGACGGTGCCGTCGGGCCAGGCGAAACTGAGGTCGTTCAGGACGACGGACGGACTGATGGGCATACGGGTGCCTCCCCGGTTGTCGGTGCTGGGCGCACGACACCGGAGCCACCACCGTGCGGTCGGGCACGAGCGGTGGAGCGCCCGACGGCGGGCGCGATCACGGTGTCAGCGCGTGGGCTGAGCGGAACCGGTGATCGACAGCAACTCATCTGCTTCCGTCGGGGACCCCCGTGGCCGTCACCCGTGGCGGCGGCCGGTCGTCCCGCACCGCGACCCCGTGGTGACGACGGGGTGGGCCACCACGGTACGCCCCGGGGTGCTGCCGCGCAAGAGGTGACAGGCTGGAGGCATGCCGGAGAACCTGCTGCCGAACCCAGCCACCCCCGAGACCCTGCTGCCCGAGGAACCGGAGGTGACGTCGGCGCTCGCCGCGGACGCTCCCGTCGCCTCCGTGGTGGTGTCGCACCCGTCGTCGAGCCTCGCGTGGGCGCTCCTCGCCGACGAGGCCTGGGACCGCGGTGCGACGCTCGAGTCGTACGCCTACGCCCGGGTCGGGTACCACCGCGGGCTCGACGCGCTGCGGAAGGCCGGGTGGCGCGGAGCCGGTCCGGTGCCGTGGTCGCACGAGCCGAACCGCGGCGTGCTCCGGGCGCTGTTCGCGCTGCGTCGGGCGGCCGAGGCGATCGGTGAGGACGGCGAGCCGGAGCGGCTGACGGCGTTCCTCGAGCAGAGCGACCCGGACGCGCTGCGCGCGCTCGGCGCGTAGCGCGGCGGGCGCGCCGCGCGGTCGCATTGAACCACGGAAGCGACATCGAACCGGGTTGAGTGCCCGGTTCGATGTCGCTTCCGTGGTTCTTCGCGGCGCGAACGCGCCGCCCCGCTCTAGCCCAGCACCACGCTCCACGACGCCGCGTGCGGCCACAGCTGGTGCTCCGGCAGCACGTCGAGGCCGCACGCCCGCGAGCCCAGCCCGTGCTGCGCGACGTCGAGGTACAGGTACGCGTGGTCCGGCGTCTGCAGCTCGTACGGGTGCCCGGCGCGCGTGACCTGCTGCGCGGTCCACGGTGTGAGCGTGAAGCCCGCGCGGTGAGAGCCGACCGTCGTCACGGCGATGTCGCCGACGCTCAGCGAGCGCAGCTCGGGCCGGTGGCCGGACTCCTGCGGCCGCGAGTACTCCACCGTCAGCGAGCGCACCGGCGCCGAGAACCGTCCGACCCGGGCCGCGTGGTCGGAGTCCGGGTAGGACTCCTCCGGACCGGTGCCGAACCACGTCGCGGTCTCGTCGAGGAACGACACGGGCAGGTCGAACCGCACGCCGAACCGCGGCCACGTGACGTCCCACGCCCCGAACGGCACCGCGTCCGTCTGCAGCTGCAGTCCGGCGTCCGTCAGGGTCCAGCGGTGCGTGACGTCGACGCCCCACCCGCTGTTCGCCGCCGCGACCCGGACCCGCTGCACGAGGCCGTCCGCCGTGCGGTCGACCGACACCAGCCGGTGGGTCAGCCGGTCGAGCCCACGCTCGACCCACCGCTCGGCCGACGCCGGAGCGTCCGGGTCGCCGACGCCGCCGGTGAGCACGGGGTCGGCCGTCTCGTAGCCGCCCTGTGACGACAGTCGGTCGTTGTCCGTCGGCGCGCGCCAGAGCTCGAGTCGCGGTCCGGCGACCTCGTGGCCCTTGAACGAGACCAGGTCACCGCGGGCGGTGAAGGTGCCGTCGCCGAGACGGTCGCCGTCCCACCCCTGCCGGGAGGCCCGTGGCGCGTCCGCCGGTCGGCTCGCGACGAGCCGCTGCGTGCGTGCCACGACGTGGCCGGTGTCCGCCCACGCGGTCGGTCCGGCGAGCTCCGCGGTCACGTCGAACCAGAGCTCGTCGCCGGGTGCGACCGAGCCGGCGGCGGCCTGCAGCACCTCGTCCGGCACGGGCACGGTCGCGGACGCCCGAGCGGCGATCACGCCGGGTGCGAGCCGCCCGGACGCCTCGACCTCGCCGTTCCGCGACAGCGTCCAGCTGAAGCGGAGTCCCGCGGTCGAGGCCGAGTGGTACCGGTTCTCGACGAGCAGCGTGGTGTCCGACGACGACATCCGGATCGGCGCCACGACGGCCGCGAACTCCGCGAGGCCAGGGGTCGGGGTGTCGTCGGGCAGCACGAGGCCGTCCATCACGAAGTTGCCGTCGTGCACGACCTCGCCGAAGTCGCCGCCGTACCCGTAGTACGGCGTGCCGTCGGCGGTGTGGGTGAGCAGGCCGTGGTCCCGCCACTCCCACACGAAGCCGCCGTGGAGCCGCGGGTACTTGTCCACGAGGGCCTCGTACTCGGCGATCTGCCCCGGTCCGTTGCCCATCGCGTGCACGTACTCGCAGTGGATGAACGGCTTCGACCGCTGCCGTGCCGCCTCGGCCGGGCCGCACTCCATCAGGGGCGTGGGCGTGCCACCACCGATCGACTCGGTCTCCTGCAGCGTCGGGTACATGCGCGAGTACACGTCGGTGTACTCGCCCGTGTAGTCGCCCTCGTAGTGGACCGGCCGCTCGTCGTCGCGGTCGTGCACCCACTGCGACATCGCCGCGAGGTTCCGACCGGTGCCCGACTCGTTGCCGAGGGACCACATGACGATCGACGGGTGGTTCTTGTCCCGCTCGACCGTCCGCGCGATCCGGTCGAGGTACGCGTCGCGCCAGGCCGGGTCGTCGGAGGGGTTGCCCACCCACCCGGTGAACAGGAAGCCGTGGGTCTCCAGGTCGCACTCGAGGACCACCCAGAACCCGAGCTCGTCCGCGAGGTCGAGCACGCGCGGGTGCGGCGGGTAGTGCGAGGTGCGGATCGCGTTGACGTTGCTCCGCTTCATGAGCGCCATGTCGGCGCGGGCGTGCTCCTCGTCGAAGACGCGCCCGCGCACGGGGTGGGTCTCGTGCCGGTTCACGCCGTGGAAGACCACTCGCTCGCCGTTCACGAGGAACCGGTCGCCCTCGATGCGCACCGACCGGAAGCCGAGGCGGAGCGAGACGGTCTCGCCGCCCGTGCGTCCGCCGGCGGCGGTGCCGGTCGACAGCGTCGCGTCGTACAGCCGCGGCAGTTCGGCGCTCCACGGCTCGACGCCCTCGACGGTGATCGGTGCGACGTCGGACGCGGACCCCCACGTCACGTCGACGTCGAGCGACGGAACGGCGAACCGCACCGGGAACACGGCGTCGAGCGTCGGCACGGTGATCGTCCCTGTCCCCGTCGACGGCCGCCCCGACGCGGCGGTGCCGGCGGTCGCGGCGGACCCGAGCACCGGCGCCCATCCGGCGCGCACGAACACGTCGTCGATCGCCGCGGTCGGACGCGCGAGCAGCGTGACGTCGCGGAAGATGCCGGGCAGCCACCACTGGTCCTGGTCCTCGAGGTACGAGGCACCGGACCACTGGTGCACGCGCACGAGCAGCTCGTTCGACCCCGGACGCAGCAGCGCGGTCACGTCGAACTCGGTGACGAGCCGGGAGCCGGTGCTCCACCCGACGAGCGAGCCGTTCAGCCACACCCGGAAGTGCGACTCCACGCCGTCGAACCGCAGCACGACCCGGGCGGCCGCGTCGAACGAGTCCGGCAGCGAGAACGTGCGCCGGTGGTCACCGGTGGGGTTCTCCTCCGGCGGGTGCGGCGGGTCGATCGGGAACGGGTACTGCAGGTTCGTGTAGCTCGGTGCCCCGTGCCCGTGCAGCACCCAGTGCGACGGCACCGGCAGGGTGCCCCAGTCGTCGTCCGCCCCGGGGACCGGGACGTCGGCGACGGGCGACCAGCGGAAGTCCCACTCGCCGTCCAGCGACAGCGAGGGGGCGTCCGTGTGCAACCAGGCACGGGGTGCCAGTCGCGAGTCGGAGCCGGGGGCGGTGGACGCCAGGTCGACGCGTGCCGAGTCGGCGGATGGCTGTGCAGTGACGGTCAACCCTTGACCGATCCTTCCGTGAGGCCCCCGCGCCAGAAGCGCTGCAGGACGATGATCGCGATCACGAGCGGGATGACCGAGACGAGCACTCCGCCGGTGGTGAGCTGGTAGAACTCTGGCAGACGATCGACCTGTGCACGCCAGTTGTTGAGTCCCAGTGTGATCGGGTACAGCTTCTGGTCCGCCAGCATGATGAGCGGCAGGAAGAAGTTGTTCCAGATGCCGACGACCTGGAACAGGAACACCGTCACGAGCGCCGGCGTCATCTGCCGCAGCACGATGGTGTGGAAGATCCGCAGCTCACCGGCCCCGTCGATGCGCGCCTGCTCGAGGAGCGCCGTGTCGACTGACGCCGCCGCGTAGACCCGGCAGAGGAACAGCCCGAACGGGGAGACGAGGCTCGGGATGAGCACGCTCCAGTACGTGTCGGTCAGCCCGAGCGTCGAGAACAGCAGGAACAGCGGCAGCGCCGTCGCGGTGCCGGGGACGAGCACGCCGCCGAGGATCGTGCCGAACACGAGCTGTCGCCCGCGGAACTCGTACTTCGCGAGGGCGTACCCGCCGGCGGCGGCGAAGTACGTCGCGAGCACGGCACCGACGCCCGAGTACAGGATGCTGTTCGCGATCCACCGGACGAAGATGCCGCCGTCGTACGAGAACACCTGCGCGATGTTGCTGAACAGCGCGAACTCGCCGCCGAACCAGAACCCGTTCGTCGCGAACAGTGCCCCGGTGGTCTTCGTCGCCGCGATGACCACCCAGTACAGCGGCACCAGGAAGTAGATCGCGACGATGACGAGGATCCCCGTCACGACGATCTGCGACTTCCCGGACCGGTCGAGCTTGCGGCGCTGGTGCGCCGTGATCGCGGTCGTGTCGACGGGCTCGGCCGCCTGCTCGGTCACCGGCGCGCTGGAGCTCTGAGCGACGCGCCAGCGGCGCCGCGACGCCAGCGCCGCAGGAGCCTGCGACTGCGGTCCGTCAATGCGTTCGCCGCTCATCGGTTGTCCCCTTCGGCCTGGAGGCGCGCTGCGGCCCCGATGGTCGTGCTGCGGTTCGCGACGCCGGTGGCGGGCCGCGACCCACCGTCGGCGGTGACGCGCGTCTGGAGCGCACGCCGTGCCTCCAGGCCGTCGCGCTTCGCGCGCCTCTTCTGGTCGCGCTCGCTCTTCGGCGGCCGGTTCGTCAGCGCGAGGAACGCGAACGACAGGATGAACGCGGCCAGCGCGATGATCACGGCCTGGGCCGAGGCGACGCCGTACTCGTTGAAGGCGAACGCGTTCGTGTAGGCCGCGTAGTTCGGCGTGTACTCCGTGTCGATCGCGGGCGCGACCGTGGACAGGATCTGCGGCTCCGCGAAGAGCTGCAGCGTGCCGATGATCGAGAACACGGTCGTGAGCACGAGCGCCGGCGCGATGAGCGGGATCTGGATGCGCCACGCGACCTGGAAGGCGTTCGCGCCGTCCATCTTCGCGGCCTCGTAGACCTCGCCCGGGATGGACTTGAGCTGCGCCACGATGATGAGCATGTTGTAGCCGGTGTACGTCCAGGTGACGATGTTCGCGATCGACCACAGGACGCTGTTCGCGCCGAGGAAGTCCGGCTGCAGCCCGACCGACTGCAGCAGCGCCACGATCGGGGAGAGCCCGGGGACGTAGAGGAACGACCACAGGATCGTCGCGATGACGCCGGGGACGCCGTACGGCATGAAGTACACGGCCCGGAAGAACGCGGGCCAGCGGGCGCTCGCCGACTCGAGCAGCAGCGCCAGGATCGTGCAGAGGATGATCATCACCGGGACCTGCACGATGCCGAACAGCAGCATCCGGCCGATCGAGGCGACGAACCCGGAGTCCTGCAGCGCGATCGCGTAGTTGTCGAACCCGGCGAACCGGCCGACGACGCCGTCCTCGCCGAACAGGCCCTTGCGGTCGACGGTGGTGAAGCTCTGGAACAGCGCGCTGATGATCGGGATGATGAACGTCAGGACGAACAGCGCGAGGAAGGGTCCGAGCAGGATCCACGGCGCCCGCTTCTGCGCGCTGGTGGCCTTCGTGCTCGTCCGGAAGGTCGGCGTGGTGCCGCTGGTCTGCTGGCTCATCGTGCGGTCCTCACGCTCAGGCCCTTGTCCTTGAAGGACTGGACGATCTCCCGTTGGGCGAGCTCCACCGCGTCGGTGAGCTTCAGGCCGCCGGTCAGCTTGCGGCGGAACTGGTTCTGCAGGCTCGTGAACGCGGACTGCGTGACCGGCGACCACGACCAGTCGACGTTCTGCTCCTGCGCCGCGGGGACGAAGACCTCTTCGTTGTAGTTCTGCCCGGAGAACCACGCGCTCGGCTTCTGTCGCGCGGCGCCGATGTAGTCCTTGGCGGGCGACCAGCCGATGCCGCAGTACTTGATCATCGCGTTGATGCCCTCCTGCGAGGTGGTCATCCACGTGATGAACTCGAGCGCCTCGGCCGGGTGCTTCGCGTTGGCGAGGACCGCGGCCGTCGAGCCGCCGATCGCGCTCGAGCCGAAGCCCGTGTCGCCCCACGTCTGCATGGGCGCGACCTTCCACTTGCCCTCGCCGCCCTGCACCGACTGGATGAGCGCGTCACCCCAGCTCGCGCTCGTGACGGCCGCGATCTTGCCGCTCGCCGCCGCGGCGTACCAACCGGGGGAGTACGCGCCGGCGCTCGTGTCGACGAGCTTGTCGTCGATGACGCCGTCGAAGAACTCGGCGACCATCATCGTCTTGTCGTCGGTCATGTCGACGACCCACTCGTCGCCGTCGATCTTGAACCACCGCGCACCGGCCTGCTGTGCGTACGCGGCGAACGGCGACGCGTCGGCGACCGGGAACACCTCGAGGTAGTTGCCGTTGCCGGTCCCCCGCACCTTGTCGGCGAGGTCGCGCCACTCGTCCCACGTCTTCGGGGGTTCCCCGCCGGCCTGCTCGAGGATCGCGGTCTGGTAGTAGAAGCCCATGGGGCCGGTGTCCTGCGGGATGCCGTAGATGCCGTCCACGAACGAGACCTGCGCCCACGCTGCCTCGTCGTACTTCGACTCGAAGTCCTTCGCGCCGTACCGGGCGAGGTCCGTCAGGCCGTTCGCGAGCATGAACTCGGGGATCTGGCGGAGCTCGACCTGTCCGATGTCCGGGCCACCGCCGGCCGCGAGCGCGGAGTACATCTTCTGGTAGCCGCCGCTGTTGCCGCCGGGGATCCAGTTCGCGGTGACCTGGATGCGGGGGTTCTTCGCGTTCCACACGTCGCAGACCTTCTGCAGGTCCTTGAGCCACGCCCAGTAGGTGAGCTGGACGGTCTCGCCGCCCGACGCGGCGGGGATCAACGCCGCCTTGTTCACGTTCGTCGAGCCCGGCACCGCACAGCCGGCGAGCAGGCCCGCCGCCGCCGTCCCCAGGCCGAAGCCCAGGAGTTGTCGTCTCGTGATGGGGCTTCTTCTGCCTGTCGGCGTCATCGCACGGCTCCGGTTCGTCGTCGATCGGGGTCCCGCCCAGCCAACCACAAAACCGAGCGTTGCTGTACTTTCACGCAGGTCGCTGGGCGTTCCCTCCGCACTGTGGACGCATCCGGGTCGACGGGTGGAGTGTGGGCTGACGCGGACGCAGGGGACCGTGACAGGGTCCGTCCGAACCGGTGTCCGCCGTCGGGGCAGACCTGCTCCGGCACGCTGAGCGGAAGGAGCTGCCATGACGTCGACCAACGCGACGAGCGAACTGCACGGGATCCTGGGACAGCGGCTGGAGGACGGGGGCACGTGGGCCTGGGCCTACGCGGACGTCTCCGGCAACGTGGAGGACCCGAGGCGGCAGGCGGCGCTCAAGCTCCGCGCGGTCGAGGAGTCGCTCCGTGCGCAGGGCGCCACCGACGCCGTCGTGGACGCCGTCGCCGCCGAGTTCGAGCAGGAGGCCGGCGTCCCCTCGCCCGTCACCCGGTACGTGCTCGTCCACGAAGGATCGATCGTCCTGAGCGAGGTGCTCCCCGGACACCTGCACGGCGTGGAGTCGGTCGGCGTCGGGGCCGTCCCGGACCTCGTGCCCCTCGTCGCCCACCGCCCCGTCGACCTGCCGTTCCTCGTCGTGCACGCCGGCAAGGAGGGCGGGGCCTTCCGCACCTACCGGCTCGGCCACGCGCCCGTCGCCCCGGACGAGCAGCAGGTCGAGGGCCGCAACGACACCCTGCACTACGCCAAGGCCGGCACCGGGTGGAAGCAGCCGCACTGGCAGCAGCACACCGAGGAGATCTGGAAGCAGAACCAGTCCGAGCTCGCTGGTGCCCTCGACGCCACGGTCCGCGAGCGCCGACCAGGGCTCGTTGTGATAGCGGGGGACGTCACCGCACGCGAGCTGCTGGTGAAGTCCCTGTCGGCCGAGACGAAGGCCCTCGTGTCGGTGTTCCCCGGTGACCCCCGCGCCGACACCGCGTCGAAGCAGGCCTTCGTCGAGCACGTCGAGATCGCACTCGCCCGCGTCGTCGCCACCCGTCGGCACGACCTCGAGGAACTCCTCCGGACCCACGTCGGACGCGGCGACAACCAGGCGGTGACCGGGCTCGGCTCCGTGGTCGAGGCGCTGCAGCAGGCGCAGAGCTCGGTGGTCGCGCTCGACGCCGTCGCCATCGGGGACCGGACGCTCCTCGCACTCGGGGCGGCGCCCTGGGTCGCGACGGCTCCGGAGCAGGCCGGCGGCGTCCCGGTGATCGGGCCGGTGCCCGCGGTGTGCGCGCTCGTCCGGGCGGCGGTGCTGACGGACGCGGAGCTCGTGCTCGTCAACGCGGCGTCCCTGCCGGGCGGTGCAGCGGCGGCCGCGCTCCTGCGCTGGCCGGTCGGACCGGCCGTGCCCGCCTGATCACGTGACCCCTGACGGACGGGAGGCCCGTGGCGACCCCGCCACGGGCCTCCAGTCCGTCCCGCGCGCGCGTCCGCACCCGAGCCGCCCTGCCGAGGTTCCGGAACACCGGCATCTCGCCGGCTCCCGCCTCGGTCGTCGGAACCTCGGCGACCTGCGGGCGGCGAGTCGCGCAACCTCGGTACCGCACGCCCGGGCGCGTCAGTCGTGCGAGCGGTCCGCCCTCGGTACGAGCGGGAGCGCCAGCAGCGGCAGGACCGCCACGATCGAGAAGGACGCCGCGAACCCGAGGCCCGCGACGAGCGCGCCGACCCCGGGCCCGACGGCGCTCGCCGCGATGAACTGCCCCGTGTTCTGCGCCCCGAGGGCACGACCCGACCAGAACGGTCCCGCGGCCTCGGCCACCGACGTGTACGCCAGCCCGTTGTCCGCGACGGTCACGCTCGTCGCCACCACGAGGAACACCGCCCCCGCCGCCAGGTGTGTCACGTCCACGAGCGCGAGCACGCCCATCACCGCCGCGGCGCTCAGGGCGACGATCCGCAGGGGGCCGACGCGGGAGCCGACCCGGTCGCTCCAGGCCCCGACGAGGATGCGCCCGACGGCACCGACGAACTGTGCGCCGCCGACGAGGAGTCCGGCCGCACCCGTCGACCATCCGAGCCCGACGAGCCACACCAGCCCGTACGTGGACAGGGTGAACTGCGGCACGACGAGCAGCACCGACACCGCGTGCACCCGCCAGAGGAACCCGTCGGTGCGGTAGGGGTTCGCCACGTGCTCCGCCGGGGCGTCGGCCCGCGAGGCCCGCGGCGGGTTGACGATGCCGATCGCGCAGAGGACCGCGAGCACGGCGCAGAGCAGGACCGGCAGCACGAGCGAGGCCCGGATGCCGGCGCCCTCGGCGAGCTGGGGGACCGTCACCGCGGCCAGGGTCACGCCGAGCGGTTGCGACATCTGCCGGATCCCCATCGCGAGACCGCGGCGCTCCTTCGGGAACCACCCGACGACCACGCGTCCGCTCGCCGCGTTCGTGGAGGCGCTCGTCATGCCCGCGGCCAGGAACGCGATGCCGAGCAGGACGGTGTCGCCGGCCGACGCCCACGCTGCCGCCACCGCGATCGTCGTCAGGACGAGCCCGCCCGCGATCACCACCCGCTCGCCGAACCGGTCGGTGACGGCACCCCACGCGATCAGCGTCAGGACCATGCCGAACGTGGGCGCCGCGGCGAGGACCCCGGCGACGGGCAACGGTGTGCCGTGCGCGTGCAGGTACGGGATGAGGAGTGCCGGCGCCGACACGACGAGGGTCCCCGCCGCCTGTGCCGCGACCCCGAGCGCGAGCATCGTCCAGGCACGTCGGGTCGTCGTCGGGCGGAGGGCGGTGGTCGTCGTCACGATGGTTCCGTTCCAGAACTGATTGGTATACCACAACGGTATACCATGCCTGCTAGGCTTCCGCACCGTGGCTGGAACGACAGACGTGGTGACCGTGGACGACGCGCCGGTCTCGCAGACCGCGCAGCTCTACGACAACCTCCGGGCGGCGATCCTGACGCTCGACATCGCCCCGGGCGAGCGCATCTCCGAGCGCGGACTCGAGGCGCGCTTCCACGCCTCCCGCACCCCCGTCCGCGCCGCGCTGTCGCGGCTCGAACGCGAGGGGCTCATCCTGCACGAGGGGCGCTCGTGGACGGTCACCCCGATCGACCTCGACGAGATCGCCTCGCTCGCGGAACTCCGTGGCGTCCTCGAGCCCGCGGCCGCCAGGCTCGCGGTCGCGCGCGCCTCCACCGAGCAGCTCGACGAGGTCCGGGCACACCTCGACGACCTCCGCGAGGCACCCGACCAGCGCTCGGGCATCCGGATGGGCTCGACGTTCCACCTCGACCTCGCGTCGCTCGGCGGCAACCGGTTCATCACCGACGCCGTCGCGGACGCGCTCACCCGCCTCGAGCGGACCCGCTGGATCGAGGTGCGGACGCCCGAGGCCCGCGACGCCGCCTGGGACGAGCACAGCCAGATCCTCGACGCCGTCCGTTCGGGCGACGCCGACCGCGCGGCGGAACTGCTCGCAGCGCACGTCGCCGGTACCAACGACCGGCTGCTCGCGTTCATCGCGCAGGAGCGACGGCGGCTCCGCGGTGCGGGCATGGCGATCGTCGGGCCGACCGAACGCTCCGGCGTGCCGGCCGAGCGCGCCAACGGGTCGACGGAGCGCTGACGGCGCTAGCTCGCGTCGACCGGCGCGTCAGAGCGTCGGTTCCTCGCTCCCGTCGGCCTCACCGAAGATCCAGGCGTTCTGGTTGCCCTGACTGTGGTCGAGCAGTCCGCTCTTCACCTCGTCGATGGCGATCGACTCGGTGATGACGTCACGGCTCTGTCCACGGGTGTTCTTCGACATCGTCGGCTCCTGTGTGTGTGGGCATCGGATCGGTGGCGCAGGCCCCTGCCTGCGGATGCGCTTCCTCACGGGACGTACTGAGGTCGCTCAAGTGTGACCGTGTTCGTCCGCGGAGCGCAAGGGTCTGCGCGCACCTGTGGACGGGTCGGCCCGGACGGCGTGCCTAGGATGGTCCGGCCGCACCGGGCGCGGCACCACCAGCGCGACGGCGGACGGGAGGCACGGCTTGGCTGGACAGCGCACCGCACCTCCCACGGTCTACGACGTGGCGTCCGCCGCCGGTGTCTCCATCGCCACCGTCTCGCGCGTGCTCCGGACGCCCGACGCCGTCCGCGAGGGCACCCGTGACCGGGTGCAGGCGGCCATCCGGACGCTCGGTTACGTCCCCTCCGGCAACGCGAGGGCGCTCGCCGGCAAGCGCACCGGCGTGGTCGGGCTCCTGCTCCCGGGCTTCGACGTCGTGCCGGACGAACGGCCGGACCTCGTCACGGACGGCGGTGTCCGGGTGGTCGACGATCGCCGGCACGTCACGCAGCCGTTCTCCTCGAACCTCTACTTCGACGAGGTCCTCCGCGGCGCCGAGGTCGAGGCATGGCAGCGCGGCCTCGCGCTCATGGTCGCGGCCGGTCGGGGTCCGTCGCGGGACGTCATCGTGAACGACGTCGCCGGCCGGGTCGACGGCCTCGCCGTGCTCGCGCAGACCGTCCCGGACGAACTGCTCGAGCACGTCGCCCGGCGCATCCCCGTGGTGGTGCTCGCGGACGACCGGCGCTCGCACGGCTTCGACTCGGTGAGCGTCGACAACGCCGCGGGCATGCGGACCGTCGTGTCGCACGTGGTCGGACGCCTCGGGATCCGCTCGATCGCCTACGTCGCCGGTCCGATCGACTCGCCGGACGACATGGAGCGCGCGGCGGGGTTCCGCGCGGCCCTCGTCGAGCACGGGGTCGACCCGGCCGACGTGCCCGTGGTGCACGGCGACTTCGGCCGCGCCCGCGCCCGGGAGCTCGCGACGTCGCTCTTCGAGGGTGCCGTCCCCCGTGCGGTCGTCTGCTCGAACGACCAGTCAGCGCTCGGCACGCTCGACGCCGCTGCGGCCCTCGGCATCCGCGTGCCGGAGGACGTCGTCGTCACCGGGTTCGACGGCATCGACGCTGGTCGCTTCTCGCAGCCGCGCCTCACGACCGTGCACCAGCCGATGGGGGAGCTCGGGCGTGCCGCCGTGCGGGCGATCGTCGAGCGGCTCGCCCGCCCCGACGGGCCCCCGCGTGCCGTGCGCCTGCCGGTCGAGGTGCTGCTCCGCGAGAGCTGCCCGCCGGTCCTCGACGCCTGACGGCACCGGACGCCGTGTTGCACCCCGCCGATCAGGACCGGTGGTTGCACGCCGCGATGTAAGCGCATACATTGGTGCGGTACCCAATCGACACGGAGGTCGACCGAGCAATGACGCTTCCCCCACAGCGCATGCGCGAGCCAGGCATGCGCGAACCAGCAGGCCCACAGACGGCCGCTCCGCGCGCAGCCCGCGGCACCCGTGCCACCGGCCCCGCCCGTCCCCGCCGGCGCGGCCGTCTCCTCGCCGCCCTGGCCGGCATCGCCGTCGTGGCCCTCGCGGCGAGCGGCTGCAGCATCCAGGTCCGCTCCCAGCCGGACCCGAGCATCGGCAAGGACACGATGCTCATCAACGCCGACCACGGCAACCCGCTGTTCGACCGCAACTTCAACCCGTACATCTCGAACGCCCGCACCGCGAGCAAGTGGATGTACGAGCCGCTGATCGAGGTCAACCCGCTCGACGGCAAGGGCACGCCCTGGCTCGCGAGCAGCTGGACCCAGCCGGACGCGCGCACGATCGACATGACCATCCGGCAGGGCGTCGAGTGGTCGAACGGCGATCCCTTCAGCGCGAAGGACGTCGTCTTCACGTTCGACCTGCTCAAGAAGTTCCCCGCGATGGACATCAAGGGCGCCTGGCAGCACATCGACCGCATCGAGCAGGACGGCGACCACGTCGTCTTCCACCTCAAGAGCGACGACGTGCCGAGCCTCAACATCATCGGCGCGACGTACATCCTCGGCGAGCAGCACTGGGGGAAGGTCAAGGACCCGACCACGTGGCGCGACCCGAACCCCGTCGGCACCGGGCCGTTCGTGCTCGGCAACTACACCGACCAGCAGTACTCGATGGACAAGAACCCCCGGTACTGGCAGGCCGACAAGATCGCCATCAAGCACCTCATCCTCCCAGCCACGAACACCCAGCTCGACACCGTCACGCGTGGCTACGACTGGGCGTACTCGTTCATCTCGGACGTCAAGGGCACGTGGGGTGCTGCGTCGAAGACCAACACGTGGTGGTTCCCGGCCGGCGGTGTCATCGGCCTCGTGCCGAACCTCACGAAGGCGCCGTACAACGACGTCAACGTCCGCAAGGGCATCTCGTACGCGCTCGACCGGCAGGACATCGCCGAGACCGCGACCGAGGGCAACCTGACGGCCGCCGGTCAGACGGGCCTGATCCTGCCGAACCAGGAGCAGTACCTCGACCCGTCCATCCCGGACAAGGGGATGATCACGCAGGACACGAAGCGGTCGCTGCAGGAGTTCGCGAAGTCCGGCTGGACGCAGCAGGGCGGCAAGCTCGTGAAGGACGGCAAGCAGCTGACCATCACGATCATGACCGCGAACGGCTACTCCGACTGGCTCCGCGCGGCCCAGCAGGTGCAGCGCGACCTCACCGCGATCGGCATCAAGGTGTCCCTCCAGGCGCCGCAGCCCGCCGGCTACCAGGCCAACCTCAACAACGGAAAGTTCGACATGGCCATGGGCGGGATGGGCAACGGTGACGTCTACCAGGCCTTCAACTCGCTGCTGTCGAGCGACTTCTACCAGCCCGTCGGCAAGTCGACGGTGAACAACTTCGAGCGGTACCGGAACGCCGACACGCAGGCGCTCCTCGACGAGTACAAGGCGACGACGGACGAGTCCCGGCAGCGGGCCATCCTGCACCAGCTGCAGAACATCGTCTACGACGACGTCCCGGTCATCGGCATGTACTACGGCGGCCTCTGGGGTCTGTTCAACACGAACAAGTTCGTCGGGTGGCCGAGCGCGGAGGACCCGTACATGGCACCGCAGAACTACGACTCCGCACCGCTGCTGATCTTCTCGAAACTGCGGCTCCGCGACAGTGCCGCAGGCCGCCAGATCCTCGAGGAACAGGAGGAAGCGAAGTGAAGTACCTCCTCCAGAAACTCGTCCTGTTCGTCCTGACCCTCTGGGCCGCGGTCACGCTGAACTTCGTGCTCCCTCGGCTCATGCCGGGCAGCCCGACCGACGCCGCACTCGCGAAGCTCAGCCAGAACGGCCCCGTCACCGACGCCACGAAGAAGGCGATCGAGGCGCAGCTCGGCGTCCCGAGCGGCAACCTCTGGGACCAGTACGTCAGCTACCTGCACCAGGTCGTCACCCTCGACTTCGGCACGAGCTACACGTTCTACCCCCAGCCCGTCGGCGACCTCGTGGCGCAGGCGCTGCCGTACACGCTGGTGCTCGTCGGGCTCGTCACGATCATCGCGTTCGTGCTCGGCACCCTCATCGGCGTCGGGGCGGCGTGGAAGCGCGGCACCTGGCTCGACTCCCTGCCGACCCTGTCCGGCAGCTTCATGTCGACGTTCCCGTACTTCTGGACCGCGCTCCTGCTGCTGTTCTTCCTCGGCTACGTCCTGCACTGGTTCCCGACGACCGGGGCCTACTCGGCCACGACCACGCCGGGCTTCAGCGGACAGTTCATCGGGGACGCCCTGCAGCACGCGATGCTCCCGGCGATCACGATCCTCGTGACGAGCCTCGGCGGCTGGATCATCGGCATGCGCAACGCGATGATCAACACGCTCGGCGACGACTACGTCACCTTCGCCGAGGCCAACGGGCTCCGCGGCCGAACGGTCGCCGTCCGGTACGCGGCCCGGAACGCGATCCTGCCGAACCTCACCGGCTTCGGCCTCGCGCTCGGCGGTGTCGTCGGCGGGTCCGTGCTCGTGGAGCAGGTGTTCGGGTACCCGGGCATCGGCTACCTGCTGTTCAACGCCGTGATCGGGCAGGACTACCCGCTCATGCAGGCCCTCTTCCTGATGATCACCGTGTCGGTGCTCATCGCCAACTTCATCGTGGACGTCCTCTACGGCGTCCTGGACCCGAGGACGCGCCGATGACCCAGACCAAAGCACCGGACACCACTGTCGCAGTACGCACGCAGCACGAACCAGCAGCCCCGTCCAAGTGGCTCGCCGCCGCCCGCCAGTTCGGCGTCGTGTGGAGCAACACCAAGGCCCGCATCGGCATCATCATCCTCGCCGTGTTCGTCGTCGTGGCCATCGCCGCCCCGCTCCTCGCCCCCTACGGCGCGAGCCAGAACGGCTTCGCCCGCAGCGCCGACGCCACCTGGGCACACTGGATGGGCACCACCGCCGCCGGCGAGGACGTCCTCTCCCAGCTCATCTACGGCGCCCGGGTCTCCGTGCTCGTCGGTGCGGTCGCGGGCTTCCTCTCCACGCTCGTGGCCGTCGCCATCGGACTGAGCTGGGGCTACATCCGCGGCTGGGTCGCCGAGGTCATCGGGTTCATCGTGAACCTCTTCCTCGTCATCCCCGGCCTGCCGCTCATGATCGTGATCGCCGCGTACCTGCAGAACGGCGGCATCGCGGTGATCATCGCCGTGATCGTGGTCACCGGCTGGGCCTGGGGCGCTCGCGTCCTCCGGAGCCAGACGCAGTCCCTTCGGAGCCGTGACTTCGTGACGGCCGCGCAGTTCTCCGGGGACGGCGCCACCCGCATCGTGTTCCGCGAGATCCTCCCGAACATGACGAGCCTCATCGTCGGCTCGTTCTTCGGCGCGGCGACGAGCGCGATCCTCGCCGAGGCGGGCCTCGAGTTCCTCGGGCTCGGTGACTCGTCGATCGTCAGCTGGGGCACGATCCTCTACTGGGCGCAGAACTCGAACGCGCTGCTCACCGGTCAGTGGATCCTGCTGTTCGCCCCCGGTCTCTGCATCGCCCTCCTGGCGATGAGCCTGACCCTGATCAACTTCGGCGTCGACGCCGTGTCCAACCCGCGGCTGCGCGAAGGCGCGCGCCGCAAGCGCAAGGAGGCCACCGCATGAGCGGCGCACCCACGCACGCAGCAGACGGCCGGGAGGCCCGTGGCGGCGCCGCCACGCGCCTCCAGTCCGAAGGTCCCGACGCTGGTGACGTCCTGCTGGACGTCCGCGATCTGTCGGTCGTCTACGAGTCCGCCGGCCAGGAGGCCGTCCAGGCCGTCGACCACGTGTCGTTCTCCCTGCGGAAGGGCGAGTTCGTCGGCCTCGTGGGGGAGTCCGGCTCCGGCAAGTCGACCCTCGGGTACGCGCTGACGCGGCTGCAGAAGCCTCCAGCGCGCACCAACGGCGGCAACATCTTCTTCGCCGGGTCGGACATCCGCGACCTCGACGACGAAGCGCTCCGCCAGCAGCGGCAGGGCGGGTTCGCGATGGTGCTGCAGTCGGGCATGAACGCGCTCAACCCGGTGCGGACGATCCGCAACCACTTCATCGACGTCTTCAAGGCGCACGGGCACGTGTCGCGCGAGCGGTGGGACGCCCGGATGCGGGAGCTCATCGAGAAGGTGAAGCTCCCCGCCACGATGCTCGCCCGCTACCCCGGTGAGCTCTCCGGCGGCATGCGGCAGCGCGTGTCGATCGCGCTCGCGCTGTCGCTCGAACCGCGGCTCATGGTGTTCGACGAGCCGACCACGGCGCTCGACGTCCTCGTCCAGCACGCCGTGATGGACACGATCATCGAGCTGCAGCGGTCCGAGGGGTTCACAGCGATCCTCATCAGCCACGACCTCGGCATCGTCCTCGAGGCCACCGAGCGCGTGCTCGTCATGCACGAGGGCCGCATCGTCGAGGACGGCGGTTCGACGGAGATCCTGCGCGACCCGCAGGACGAGTACACGAAGATGCTGCTGTCGCACTACGCCGACCCGCGTGCCGAGGTCGTCTCGCTCCCGGGGTTCCCGGACCGGTCGCAGCGCGGTCCCTCGGCCACCCGCCAGGAGACGACGTCGTCGTTCAGCACGGTCGGCTCCCGCGAGCGCAGCGCCGCGCGCAACCCGATCGTCGTCGACCACCTCGTCAAGACGTACCCGGCGCCCCGCCGTGGCGAGCAGCCCGTCCAGGCCGTCCGCGACGTCTCGTTCACGCTCGAGCCCGGGCAGTCGCTCGCCCTCGTCGGCCAGTCCGGCTCCGGCAAGTCCACGATCGCGAAGATGCTGACCGGCGTCGAGAAGCCCACCACGGGCACCGTCCGGTTCGGCGACACGGACGTCGCGAAGCTCGGGCGACGCGGGCTGAAGGACCTCCGCTCCGAGGTGCAGATGGTGTTCCAGGACCCGTACGCGGCGCTCAACCCGCTGCACACGGTGGAGTACATCCTGTCCCGGCCGATCGCGAACTACACCGGACTCCGCGGCCGTGACGCGAGGCGACGGATGCTCGAGCTGCTCGAGACCGTGGGACTGACGCCCGTCGAGCAGTTCGCGCAGAAGCTCCCGCACCAGCTCTCCGGCGGGCAGCGCCAGCGTGTCGTCATCGCCCGGGCACTGGCGTCCGACCCGCAGGTCATCATCGCCGACGAGCCCGTCTCGATGCTCGACGTCACGCTCCGTGCCGGGGTGCTCGCGCTCCTCGAGGACCTGCGCGAGCAGTGGGGCGTCTCGCTCCTCTACATCACGCACGACCTGCTGAGCGCGCGGCTCATCACGGACGACATCATGGTGCTGCACGACGGTGCCGTGGTCGAACGGGGCCGCACGGCCGCGGTGCTGCAGGACCCGCAGGACCCGTACACGGTGGCGCTGCTCGACGCGGTGCCGAACCCTCGAAGGGCACTGCTGGCATGACCACGCTCCACGACTTCCCGACCGTCCCCGCGTTCGGGCACCTCCCCACCCCGGACGGCGTCGACGTCGTCGGCATCGACCTCCCCGTCGGGCGGCTCACCGCCTACCGCGTCGTGCCGACCGGGAGATCGAAGGGTGTCGTGTTGATCGTCCCCGGGTACACGGGGTCGAAGGAGGACTGGCGGACGTTCATGCCGCTCCTGGGTGACGCCGGCTGGACCGCGGTCGCGATCACCCGACGTGGGCAGGCCGACTCGGCGCGGGCGGCGTCGCCGTCCGGGTACACGCTGCAGGAGGAAGCCGCCGACGTCGTCCGGGTCGCTCGGCTGCTCGACGACGGCGCTCCCGTGCACCTCATCGGACACTCGCTCGGCGGTGTGATCGTCCGCGAGGCCGCCATCGCTTCGCCGGACTCGTTCCGTGACGTCGTCCAGTTCTGCTCCGGACCGTACGGCTGGCCCTACCGCAAGGTCACCGAGCTCACGATCCTGCACGACACCGGCGGGAACCTCCGCCAGCTGTTCGACTCGACGAACCCGCTCTGGGCCCACCGCCCCGACGAGGAGCTCCCCGACGACCCGCGCTTCGTCCGCGACCGCTTCGACGCACACGACCCCGCGAGCGTCGTCGCCGGTGGCCACATCCTCGAGGACCACACCGACGCCTCCGCCGAGCTCCGCGCTACCGGCCTCCCGGTGCTCGTGACCCACGGCGAGTGGGACGGTGCCTGGCCGATCCCGTGGCAGCGGCAGATGGCGGAGGACACCGGCGCCGCCTACGAGGTCATCCCCGAGAGCTACCACGGCCCGCAGGTCGAGAACCCGGCGGCGACGCTCGCCGTCTTCGACCGCTTCCTGAGCACGCACTGACCCGAGCACGCACTGAAAGGCACCATCATCACCACGCTGCAGTTCCCCGACGGCTTCCTCTGGGGTGCCGCCACCGCCGCCCACCAGATCGAGGGCAACAACGTCAACAGCAACTGGTGGGTCCACGAGCACGAACCCGACACCACCATCGTCGAGCCCTCCGGCGACGCGGCGGACAGCTACCACCGCTACCGCGAGGACATCCGGATCGCCGCCGACCTCGGCCTGAACTCCTACCGGTTCAGCATCGAGTGGGCGCGCATCGAGCCGGAGCGCGGCTTCGTCTCCCGTGCGGAGATCGACCACTACCGCCGCATGGTCGAGACCTGCCACGAGTTCGGCATCGAACCCATCGTCACGCTCATGCACTTCACCGTCCCGCGCTGGTTCGAGCGCGACGGCTTCTGGCGCGCACCCGACGCGGCCGACCTGTTCGCCCGCTACACCGAGGCCGCGCTGCCCGTGGTCCAGGACGGCGTCCGCTACGTCTGCACGATCAACGAGCCGAACATCGCCGCGATGCTCGCCGGGGGAGAGGACGCGTCGAACCTCGTCGCGTACGGCCTCCCGAACCCGGACCTCGGCGTCGCCGACGCCCTGCTCGCGTCGCACCAGCGATCCCGCGAGGTCCTGTCACAGGTGTCCGGGCTGCAGTCCGGCTGGACCATCGCGACGCAGGCCTTCCGGTCGAACGGCGAACCCGGTTCGGACGAGATGCTCCGCGAGTACGGGTACCCGCGCGACGACTGGTACCTCGAGCAGGCCGCCGGTGACGACTTCCTCGGCGTGCAGGCGTACACCCGCACCTTCATCGGCCCGGACGGTCCGTTGCCCGTCGCGGACGACGTCGAGACGACCCTGACCGGCTGGGAGTTCTACCCCGAGGCCTCCGCGGACGGCCTCCGCTCGGCGTGGGAGCTCTCCGGTCACGTGCCGCTCATGATCACCGAGAACGGCATCGCCACCGCGGACGACTCCCGCCGGGTCGCGTACACGCAGGGCGCCCTCGAGGGCATCCACCGCTGCATCGAGGACGGCATCGAGGTCCTCGGCTACCAGCACTGGTCCCTGCTCGACAACTACGAGTGGGCGTCGGGCTACCGCCCGACCTTCGGGCTCGTCGCGTGGGACCCGGAGACGTTCGAGCGGACGCCGAAGGACTCGGCGCGCTGGTACGGGCGGGTCGCGCAGGCGAACGCGCTCACCGTCTGAGACGACACCAGCCGGGAGGCGCGACCTGCGTGGAGACGCAGGTCGCGCCTCCCGGCTGGTTCAGTCCGCCGATTCGTCGGAGGTGGGGTCCTCCGCGGTGAAGTGCAGCCCCGCGGTCTGGTCGTCGAACCAGGCGAGCAGGACCTCCTCCGCCTTCCGCGAGCCGCGCTCGCGGGCGAGATCCAGAGCACTGCGCCCCTCGGCGTCGAGCACCGTCACGTCCGCGCCCCGTTCCAGCAGCGCCTCCGTCGTACCGCGCCGGTCGAACCAGGCGGCAGCGTGCAGCGGAGCGAAGCCCCAGCGGGGGTCGACCTCGTCGATGCCGACCGTTTCGCCACCGATGCCGTCGAGCGCGAGCGACAGTCCGCCGACGTCGCCGTGTGCCGCCGCTCGCACCGCCGGCGTCGCCCACTCGACCCAGCCGTCCGGCACCGGGCCGTGCCAACCGTGCTGCCGGCGCTGCTCAAGCTTGGCCCAGTCGTCCTCGTGCACGGACCGGACCTCGATCGCGACGTCACGGAAGTGCACGGCGAGCTCACCGGTGGGGGAGAGCAGGAGTCGGAGCTCCCAGACGTCGGCGTCGACGTGCGCGAGCTCCCCGCGCGTGACGTGGACGTCCCCGGCCAGGAGGTCGAGGGTCTCAGTGTCGCGCGGTTCGAGCACAGCGCGGTCGAAGCGCAGCGTGACGCGGGCGTGGTTCCAGCGCTTCCAGAGGCCGTCCGGGGTGTCGAGCACCTCGTCGTTCCGGACCACCACGGCCGCGCTGACCGAGGCGCTGCCGCCGTCCGCCGGGGCGACGACGTCCCATCGCTCGACGCGTGCCTCGTTCCACGTGACCGACGCGAGGGCGGCCACGGTCGGCGGAGCGTCGGTCAGGAGCCGGGCGAGGTGCTCGGGGTAGCCCTCGACGTCCTCGAGGGAGACGTACCCGACCCCGGGCCAACCCACTCGACTCCATCGCACGCCTCGACCCTACTGTGGCCGGCACGGTGACGGCTTCGGGGCAGCACGACCCGGCCGCCGTGCTGCGAGCCTCCTGCGCAGCCTGCCCACCGGCTGCTCGATGACGACTGCTGAGACCAGAGCGACACCGATCGCGGTTGCACCCACCACCGCACGCCCGAACGGGCCCTCGACGGACGGCAGCAGCAGCGCGTAGACCGGAAGGTGCCAGAGGTAGAGCGAGTACGAGGCGTTCTTCCCGAACCACGCGACGGGCGTCATCGCGAGGGCTCGAGCCACGAGCGTCTGCGCGGCACCGAGTCCGAGTGCGAGGATCGTCACCGAAGCCGCCGTCGACGGGATCACGATGAGCGAGACCCACGGTTCGCTCTTCCAATCGGCAGGGACCGCGAGCGCGAGCGCGAGCGTGCACCCGGCCCCGATCCAGGTCAGGATGCCGCCGATCCGCTCGGAGACCGCGAGACGGCCCGTCCCGTGGACGATCAGCGCGCCGAAGGCACCGAGGAGAGCACACGCGAAGCTGAGCGTGACGGAGTAGTACACCGGCGGAGCGCTCTCCGGGGAACCGTGCACCCCAGCGCTGGCCGAGGAGACCACGAGTCCGATGATGACGACCGGCATCGCCCAGCGCAGGAGACGGTCGCCGCGAGCAGAAGTCGCCACGGCCACGACGACGAACGGCCACACCAGGTAGAACTGCCCCTCCGCGGCGACGCTCCACAGCGGCTCGAGGGGCCCGGCCCGGAACTCGGTGTGGGTCCGGAAGATGTTGGTCGTCCCGGTGAGTGCTGCACCGGCGATCCGAGCGAACGTGCTCGTCTCATCGTCCTTCTCGAGCAACGGCCAGATGAAGCCGACGATCGCAACGACCATGGTGCCCGGAGGGATGATGCGGAGCGCACGGTCCAGGAAGAACACACTGAGCCCTGCACGGCCGAGGGTGTCGAGTCGTGCACGGAGGGCGCCGGTGATCAGCAGTCCGGACAGGGCGAAGAAAGCGGGTACGGCGAGGATCCCCGCTTGGGCGCCCGGGACCCCGAGGTGGTAACCAGCCACCGCGAGAGCCAGAACGGCCCGGAAACCATCCAGAGCTCGGGAGCGAGAGGAACGGAGGTGCACACTCCCACTTTCACGGAGGGTGCGCTCCGTCTCCTCATTGTCCACACTTCGTACTCCGCCGATGTGATCACCTTTGGTATGTTAATATTTCGGTATGACACTTCGACCGGATGAGCGCCTTCGGATCTTGGTCGTCTCGCAGTACTACCCGCCCGAGGCACACGGGGCGACAGCACGTTCGCTCGCAGTCGAGCTCTCGGATCGTGGACACGACGTCGAGGTCCTGACCACGTTCCCGAACCACCCGTTCGGCCGGCTCTTCCCTGGATGGGCGCAGCGGTTCGGTCACGTCGAGATCGACGGAGCGGTGACGGTTCGGCGTGTACCGACCGTGGTCGACCACTCGCTGCGCGCATCACGCCGGATCCTCTCCTACCTGAGCTTCGCGGTCAGCTCGCTGACGGCTTCTCGCGCTGCCCGCCGAGCAGACGTCGTCTACGTCTACGGTGCCCAGCCCACCGCGGCGATCGCGCCCATGGTGTGGCGTGCGTTGTTCGGAACGCCCTACGTCCTGCACGTGCAGGACATCTGGCCGGAGTCCGTGCTCGGCGCGGGGATGCTCCCGTCCGGCGTCGCGAGCGTCGCAGCCCGGCGTGTCATCCTCAGGTGGCTGCGACGCGTGCACAGCCGGGCCGCTCGGGTCATCGCGATCGGACCAGGCGCAGCTCGCCTCCTGGAGGAACGCGGCGCTGATCCGGCGCGGACGACGTCGTGCTCCAACTGGGTGACGGCGGCGCCGGTGGCCTGTGCACGGTCATCGCGGGAGGGGACCCGGGTCGTCTACGCGGGTTCGATCGGTCCTGCTCAAGGCCTGGAAACCGTCGTCCGCGCGGCGGCCCGCTGTCAGGACCTCGCGGAGCTGCGTTTCACGATCGTCGGCGATGGGGTTCACCGCGCGGGGCTGGAGGACCTCGCCGCTCGACTCGGGGTCCACACGATGGACTTCGCACCGCCGGTCCCACGCGAGCGGATGACCGAACTGCACGCGGCGACCGACTTCGCGATCGTGTCCCTGCGGGCAGACCCCATGACCGCAGTCACGATCCCGTCCAAGCTGCAGGACCTGCTCGCGAACGGCGTCCCGGTGCTCGGCGCACTCGACGGGGACGCGGCAGCGATGCTGTGTGACGCCCGCGCGGGGTACGTCGCGCCCCCGGGCGACGTCGACGCGCTCGAAGCGATGTTCCGTGCGGCGCACGCCGCGAGCCCCGCACAGCGGCAGTGGTTCAGTGCCGCGGGGCGAGCGTACGCCTCGCGCGCATTCTCGCTCGTCCGCGGAGTGGACCACGTGGAAGACGCCCTGACTGCTGCTGCGCTGCCCGTTCCCCCCGCACCAACAACCTCGTCCGCCCCGGAAGGAGCACCCGCATGATCCTCGAAACGCACACTCCCCACCCGGACGACCACCTCGGTCGCCGGCGGTACGACACCGTGAAGCGCTGGTGCGACATCACCGCTGCCATCGTGCTCCTCATCGTGCTGGGTCCGTTGCTGCTCGCTGTGACATGCGCACTTCGAGTGAGCGGCGGCGGCCCCGCGATCTACCGGCAGACCCGGCCCGGCCTGGGCGGGATCGGCTTCGAGATCCTGAAGTTCCGCACGATGCGCCCGGATGCTGCCCTCGAACGGCTCGGTGCCGACGCTGATCACTTGCGCATCACGCGCCTCGGCAGGATCCTCCGCGCGACCAGCATCGACGAACTGCCACAGCTCGTCAACGTCCTCCGCGGCGAGATGAGCATCATCGGACCCCGCCCGCACCTCATGTCCTACCTCGACCTCTACTCGCCCCACCAAGCGCGCCGGCACGAAGTCCGTCCGGGCATCACCGGTCTGGCACAGGTCCGCAGCCGCAATGCCATCGCGTGGGACGTGCGCCTCGAGCACGACGTCGAGTACGTGGTCCGTCGCTCGCTCGCCGTCGACTGCTCGATCCTCGTCGCGACCGTGGGGACCGTACTCGGTCGGCAGGGGGTTTCCGCTCCCGGGCACGCAACGATGGCGCTCTTCCAGGGCTCCCCCGAGACGACGGTCGCGGTCCGGACCCCCGCTGCGGTCGGAGCGCCCTGAACGACCCTGTGCACGACGAACGCCCCGACACTGACGTGTGCCGGGGCGTTCGTCGTTCAGCACCTGCTCTCCTGAAGACCTGCGATCAGATCGAACACGTGTGGCGCTGCTTCTGCACTGCGCCACGAGTCGTAGGTCTCAGCAGCTCGACGCGCACGTTCGGAGCGCTCAGCCACGGGCATCCCCGCCCAGGTGGCGAGCGCACGGCGCCAGGCCGCAACGGTGTCGTCGTGCACGACCGTGCCTCCCCCGGCGGAGACCCTGTCGGACCACGGTGTCGTGTCCGAGAGGAGGACGGGGCGCCCAGCCGCGAGTGATTCCGCGACGGTGTGCCCGAAGTTCTCCCCAGCAGTCGCCGAGACCATCGCGTGCGCATCCGACAGGAGCTCGATCACTCGCTCGTGCGGCACGGACCCCATCCAGTCGACCGTGACGTTCTCGTTCAGCTGGCTGATCAGCGCACGGCATCGCCTCGAATAGGCAGCGTCGTCGACCGGTCCGATCACCGTCAGCGAGATCCGCGACGCCGGGGCGAGGGACACCAGCGCCTCGAGGACGAGGTGGACGCGCTTCTTCGGCGCGATCCGCCCAAGGGCGACCAGCCTGAGTTCGTCGACGTCAGGTGGGAGACTGCGGCTTGCCTTGTCCGGGAGACGGGTCTCGTTCTCCCGGACGACGATCCGCGCCTGGGCACCGACGACCGAACGGATGTGCAGGGCCTCCGCATCGGTTGAGGCGTGCCAGATGGTCCCACGGAAGAACCCGAGCGTGCGCGCAGCGCGGAGGTACCGGAGTTTCTTGCCGGGACGGATGGCCAGGGCACCCGGATCGAACTCGCCGCGGGGCGCGATGACGACCGTGCCTGCGCGCGACAGACCTGCGCGACGGAGGGTCAGCGGCAGGATCGAGAACCGGGCGTCGAAGACGCTGTTCAAGTAGGCGAGGTCGGGTCGTCGCGCGCTCAGCGCCCGAGCGAGCCGAACGACACCGACGAACCCGCGCGTGTCGATGTAGTGCACGATCCGGCGTCCGGCCCGGGCGGTCACCGGCACGGAGAGCCGTTCGCTGCCTCCGAGGTCGCGGTCCCGGGTCAGTACTTCGACTTCGAAGCGGGAAGGGGCCGCGAGCGTGAGCGCGTCGAGCGTCCGGATCGGACCTCCGCCATCCACAGCGGGGACGAAGTACGGCGCCATCACCAGCACTGTGGTCGTCATCGCTGCGTCTCCCGTTCCAGGAGTTCCCACGCGAGTGATCGCCATCGTGCGGCGGCCACCTTCCGGTCGAACTCCTTCAGCGCATGGTGTCGCGCCGAGGCTCCCATGCGGTCTGCGCGATCGCGGTCCGCCGTCATCCGTCCGATAGCGGCGGCGAAGTCCGCGACCACGGTCTGGCCGAAAGGAAGGACGTCACCGACTCCTGACGGCACGGCGAAGCAGGCGCCCCTGGTCGCGGTCGTCACGATCGGGAGACCCGAGGCCATGGCCTCGAGGAAGACGACACCGAGCCCTTCCTCTCGTGATGCGAGCGCGAAGCAAGAAGCGCCTCGCAGGATCTCGGCGAGCTCGTCGTCCGTCGGGGAGGAGACGATGTCGACGTCCCTGGCCAGTCCGAGCTCGTCGATGAGCCGCAGCTCGGCTTCCCCGGGTCGGTGCCTCCCCGCGAGGACGAGTCGATTCTGCACTCCATGGTGTCGCCGCGCGTGGTCGTAGGCGCGCAGGAGCGTCGGGATGTCCTTCCGCGTGTCGTTGAGCCGGCTCACCATGACGATGGGCCCGTCAGCGGCGCGGATCGGGGCAGGTCGGAACGACTCGGTGTCGACCCCCGGGGGGAGGAGCCGGACCGGTCGATCCGTCAGCCCGCGGAGCCGCTCGGCGAGGGTGTCGTTGATGGTGACGATCTCGTCGGGCAGCTGGAGGGCCGATCGGTCCGCCCGTCGCGTGCTCGCTGTCGCCATCCGGAGCAGGGCGCCGCGCACTCCTCGAGTGCTCGAGAGCCGGGCCGCTCGCTCTTCTTCGACGAGCGACGCGACTTCGAGCGCCCACGGGACGGCAGTCCCGGCCATGACACAGCCAAGGGCGGGCGTCCCCGCGATCACGACCGCCGCGTCGCAGTCCTCGACGAGTGCTGTCAGCGCCCTTCGCGGGCGGTACCGGTTCTGCTCGATCTCCGGGAACCACGTGCCCACGTCCCAGATCTCGCGGCGCCCGGGGCGTCGGGTCGCGATCGGGCCGCGGCGCCAGGACGTCGGCCGTCCGACGGACCAGTGCTCCGGTGCGCCGTGGTACATCCGTGGGACGACGAACCGCACCGCCAGTCGCTCGTCCGGTGGCGTGGTGGGATCCTCGAGTGCGTGCTCGACGAAGTCTGCCAACGCGGCCAGACCGCCCCCGAGCGCCTGCGAGGTCCGGTACTCCGGGACGATCAGGGCGATGGTCTTCATGCGTTGATCCTGTCGTGTTCGGGTGAGGTGCGCTGGGGAAGGTGTCCTCGGGTCCGGTACAGGGCGGCGACGCTGCACCACTGCACGACCGCGCCGGTGGCGGTGGTTCCGAGCGCGGCTCCCAGGACGGCGCCGAGCCCGAACGGAGCCACGAGTGCCACGCTCGCGACCCGGACGGCAGCGAGTGTCGCTCGGATGGCCAGGATCCTCCGATCGGACGCGGAGACGCGGTGGAGTGCCTCCGCGGGAGCCGCGGCGACCTGCAGGAGGAGCTCAAACGCCACGAGCGGCATCACCGGATGGACGATGCTCCAGGTCTCACCGAGCAGCGACTCTCCGACGCGGTCCGGGAACAGCGCCAGCAGGACGAGGAACGGTGCGGCGAGGGCGGTCATGCCGAGCGTGTCCCGCACGAGCCGTCGGAGTCCGTCGGGCGCCGACGAGTGAGCGACAGCGCGTGGGAGCAGGACGGATCGGATCGCGGTGAGGACGACCGTCACCGGTCCGGCCAGGGTGCCGGCGCCACGGGTACCGGCCGCGATCGGGAGACCCCCGACGGCCGTGGCGATCCACGTCGAGGCCTGGACCGTCCCGCTGCCGATGAGAGTGTCACCCATGAAGGACGCGCTTCGCCAGGCGTTCATCGGCGAGCGCTTCCAGACGGGAGCGACGTCAGAACGGTGGACGACCGCTGAGGCGTACCCGAGTGTCGAGCCCACCACGGCCCACACGGTGAATGCGGTGAAGGCGTCCCAGGCGCCGCACAGCGCGCCAGTCGCTGCGATTCCCGCGCCGACGGTGGTTCCGAGTTCGATGAGGGCTACGAGACGCACCCGGCCTCGCGCGATCTGGGCAGCACGTACACATTCACGGAGGACGGCCCCGTGAGCGGCGACTGCGACTACTCCGAGCCACGGGAGAGCGAGCGCCGTTGCAGCGATCGCGATGATCGCAGCACCGACGAGTGCGATGCAGGATGCTCGACCGAGGCTCCGGATGTCCTCGGGTCGACGTGCGAGCACGACGAGCGGATCGACACCGCCGGAGCGTGCAACCGCCCCGAGGAGGAGCAGCACCGATGCCGCGATGCCGAACCGTCCTGTGTCCGCCACCGTCGAGCTCCGTGCGACGGCTACGGCGATCACGAGCCCCGAGGCGCTGGTGAGACAGGTGATGAGCAGCGAACCAGCCGCGCGGCTCCGGAGGACCCGCGCGGCCACGGACCTCACACGCACAGCGATTCCCGGGTGTCGTGCGATCGCTCCGGCGGCGCGGCCGGCTCGATGCTCGAGGGTCGCCGGGCCCAGAGCCGCAGGGCTAGGAACACCGGCGTCACGGAGACCAGTGTCTGCAGAGCGTTGATGGGTGCATCGGGCGTCGTGACGAACCACCCCAGCGGGCCACCGAGCACGATCGCGAAGGTCACGATCGCGAAGGGACGGTCGACGAGCCGGTGCCACGGCCGGAGGCCCAGCACGATCACCGCGTAGCCGGCGTAGATCAGGGCTGTGGCGAGGCCGCCCCAGAAGAACCACGCGGTCGCCACCGGGAGGAAGTGGTCGGCCGAGAACGAGGATCCGCCCATGAACACGTTGACCAGGAAGCCCGAAGAAACCGAGGGCCGGTCCGGGTCGAGGAAACGAGGGACGAGTCCGTAGCGGAGCACGTCCCACAGCCCGGGCTGTCCGAGATCGTGGCCCGGGCCGTACTGCTGGGCACGCACGATCAACTCGTCGAAGCGGACCCGGTCGAACGCCGAGACGGAGTCGTCGACATCCACACCGTTGGCCACTCGCTGCTCGTTCCGGATCGCGAACACGGTTGGCCAGATGACCGCGAGGACCGCCACGCTCGCCGCGATCCACGTCCACGGTACGAGACGTGTGAGGAAGAGCAAGGTGAGGAGCAGTACCAGGAACGCCGTTGGACGTGCGGTCAAGTTCGAGAGGTACGCCGCGAGCGCCTGGGTCGCGACGAGCAAGGTCATCCACCGGAGCGCCGCCCAGCGGCTGAGGCCGCCCAGACTGTGCGCCGAGATGATCAGCGCGACCGAGACCCATGCCCATGACACGAACGGAGACAGGAGCGAGAGGACGGCGGTCGGCCCTGCGCCAGCCACCTGCGATGAGAGCGTCCCACCGCCGAGTCTCAGAGACGACAGGTTGGCGAGGACGGACACGACCGTCACGATCCTCGCGACCACGGCGACTCGGCCCCCGTGCCACGGAGGAATGCTGGGACCGGTGTCGGTGACGATGCGGCCCGAGCTCCGCCCGGCGATGAGGACGAGCGCGACGGCGAGCTCCACGACGAACGCGGAGCCGACGGCGAGCGCGCCGGTCTGTACGAGGAAGTCGAGCTCCGGGTTGTCGTTCAAGATCGCGAGTGGCAAGAAGAGGAATGCGTACGGGGCGGCGACGGCCGAGCTGGTCGGGAACCGCAGCGCGAGCCGCACCCCGAGCGAAGCCGCGCCCGTCACGACTTCCGTCGCAGACCGAGCGTCTCGTGGTGCGCGTGCGCCGTGCCGAGGATGAACGCGACGACCCGTCGCGCGGTGTCGGTGATCGCGTACTCCGCCGGACCGGTGACCGGTGCCGCGCCTCGCAGAGCGCGGACGAGGCGAGTCGCCTCGAGCACGGCGGTCCGCTTGACACCCGCCGTGATCATGTCGCCGGTGTCCAGCGCCTCGGGCCGCTCGATGCGGTCGCGCAGGGTCACCGCGGGGAACCCGAGCACCACGGATTCCTCACTGATCGTGCCGGAGTCCGAGAGGACCACGAACGCAGACCGCTGCAGGGCGTTGTAGTCGTGGAAGCCGAAGGGCTCGTGGAAGCGCAGGCAGGGGCGGCGGTCCGCCTCGTCGTCACTGATCCATCGTCGGGTACGCGGGTGCGTCGACACGAGGACCGGCACGTCGTATTCATCCCCGACGGCCTGCACGGCGTCGAGCAGGGCAGTGAGGCGCTCCGGATCGTCGACGTTCTCCTCCCGATGAGCACTCACCAGCACGTAGCCTTCGGGGGCGAGCCCCGTGCGGGTCAGGATGTCGTTCGAGGCGATCGCATCCTGGTGCTCGGCGAGGACCTCCCGCATCGGCGATCCGGTCAGGACGATGCGCGACGGGTGGATGCCCTCGGCGAGCAGGTTCCGGCGTGCGTGTTCGGTGTAGACGAGGTTGTAGTCGGCGATGTGGTCGACCATCCGACGATTGGTCTCCTCAGGGACGTTCTCATCGAAGGAGCGGTTCCCCGCCTCCATGTGGAAGACCGGGATGCGCATCCGCTTCGCGATCAGTGCGGCGACGGCACTGTTCGTGTCGCCGAGGATGAGCACGGCGTCAGGCCGCTCGGCACGGAGTACCTGCTCAACGCGCACGAGGATGCTCCCGAGCACGGCTCCGAGCGACGAGGTGTCCACGTCCAGGTAGTGATCGGGCGAGCGAAGACCGAGGTCATCGAAGAAGACATCGCTCAGCTGGTGGTCGTGGTTCTGACCGGTGTGGACGAGCACGTGCTCGCAGGTGCGGTCGAGCAGCTTGATCACAGCCGAGAGCCTGATGATCTCGGGGCGGGTCCCGACGATCGTCATCACCTTGGTCGGGCGGTCGGTGCTCTGCCTGGAGGCTGTGGTCACGTCGGTCATGCGATGTCCTGGTAGGTGTCGGGTCGGGTTGGGTCGAAGAGGTCGTCGGTCCAGAACGCCGTGATGAGCGGTTCGTGGCCGATGTTGGTGATCGAGTGGCTCCACAGGGTCGGCATGTCGATCGCGACGGGGTCGTCACCGGACACATCGAAGACGCGGCGCTCCTCACTCAGCACACGACGGGTGACGATGCGAGCACGCCCGCTGATCACCACGAAGCGCTCGAGCTTGCGACGGTGGAAGTGGTTGCCCCGTGTGATGCCCGGGATGGTGGTCGATATCCCGGTCTGCCCGGTTCCGCCGTGGACTCGGACGAGTTCCGTGAAAGCCCCTCGAAGGTCGCGCGAAGACCGCAGGGGCATCTCCGGACGCACGTCGAACGCGAAGGAACGGTACGTGTTCAGGAGGTCTCGATCGAAAGCGGTGAGCAGCTCGGGGATCTCCCCGGTGTCGTAGATCGACGCGAGGTTCGTGAGCCGATCGGCGAGTGCGGGGATCGAGAGACGGGTGCCGCGGGCCTCGAGTTCTCTTGCGTCGATCACGCCGGCCAGGGCCTCGGCGACGTCTTGCGCATGGACGAACACGCGCTCCGCATCCGAGCCGACGGGCATCTCGAGTCCGCGAGCGAGTCGGTGGCAGAACGTCGAGGTGACCGTGTTGTGCTCCGGCGCGCCGTGCTCGCCGAACACGTTCTCGATGATGACGTCGACGAATTCGGCACCCCATCGCTGTGCAGCTTCAGCCAGGATCTGCGCGGCTCCTGCCTTGCCTTCGCCGTACGGCGTCGGCTGGGATGCCTGCACGGAGTTCGCGTGGACGACCCGAAGGGGGCGGGCGCCTGCATCGTCGAGCGTGCGGACGAAGCGCTGTGCCAGGTCGACGTTGCCCTCGCGGAGCGCCGCGTCAGGGCCGCGCGTGATGCCCGATACGTGGATTGCCTCCGCCGTTGCAGCGAGACCGACGTGTGTCGGCAGCGATGATCGGAGATCGACGTCCTGGAAGGGACGTCCGAGTGCGTGCAGGAGCGCGCGGAGGTGCCAGCCGACGAGCCCGCCGCGTCCGCTCACGGCAACGAGGCCGCTGTGGCGGGCACGGGTGCCGCTCACGCCGCGATCCTGCTGACGACCCGGCCGGCCTCCTCGAGCTGGTCGCGCACCTGCGGGAGGCTCAGGAGCAGCTCCTCGACACCGGCGACGTCGAGCCGCTCGGCCGTGTGCGAGTCGTAGGCGACACGATCGGTCTGCGACGGGTCGCCCTCTTCCATGTAGGCGGCGTAGTTGAGGTCACGGATGTCGGCGGGGATCCGGTAGTAGCCGCCCATGTCCTCAGCCCGCGACAGCTCCTCGCGGCTCGCGAGGGCTTCGGAGAGCTTCTCGGCGTGGCGCGTGCCGATCACGCGGAAGGGCTCTCCCTCGAGGCCGAAGAGGTTTGCGAGTGCAGCTGCGAGAGCGCCGATGGTGCAGGACGCGGCCTTCTTGACGAAGAGGTCGCCCTGGTTGGCGTGCACGAAGGCGTGTTCGACGAGGTCGACCGACTCGTCGAGCGACATCATGAAGCGCGTCATCTCAGGGTTGGTGATGGTGAGCTGCTGTCCGCGACGGATCTGCTCGATGAAGAGCGGGATGACCGATCCGCGCGAGTACATGACGTTGCCGTACCGCACGCACGACACCGTGGTCGACGCGTCAGGGTTGTTCAGGCCGTAGGACAGCGCGACCTTCTCCATCATCGCCTTGCTGATGCCCATCGCGTTGACCGGGTAGACCGCCTTGTCGGTGCTGAGGCAGACGACGGACTTGACGTTGGCAGCGACGGCCTCGGTGACCACGTTCTGACTGCCGAGGACGTTCGTCCTGACGGCTTCGAGCGGGAAGAACTCGCACGACGGAACCTGCTTGAGCGCGGCGGCGTGGAAGACGTGGTCGACCCCGCGCATGGCGCGACCCACGCTCTCCGGCTCGCGGACGTCTCCGAGGTAGAAGCGGGCGCGCGGGTCCGAGAGCTCGTGGCGCATCTGGTCCTGCTTGGCTTCGTCCCGGCTCAGGATGCGGACCTCTCCGACGCCGCGAGCGAGCAGGCGCTTGGTGACGGTCTTGCCGAAGGAGCCGGTACCGCCCGTGACGAGCACGCGCGAGCCGATGAGCGAGTCGGTGTTGAGGGTCATGTTGGGTCCTGTCTCGAAGAAGGGCCGCCTGTCGCGGCTGTCATTATTCTAGCATTTGACATTTCAACTCGGGAAGCCCTACGTCGCGACTCGTGATCCGCGGTTCATCGAGAGATCGGCTTGGGACAGCTCGGGTGAGTCGCCGTACCCGTACCCGTACCGGTTCTGCTTCGGTTGCACCATGCCGACGACGACGCCGAGTGTCCGGGCGCCCGCTCGGTCGAGGATCTCCGTCGCTTCGCGGAGCTCGGTCGTCCGGGACTTGCCGGCCGCGGTGACGAGCAGTGCGCCGGACGTCGCCGCGGCGAGGATGGCTGCGTCTGTCACCGGTAGCAGCGGGGGTGTGTCGATGAGCACGTGGTCGTACTCCTGCCCGAGCACCTTGAGGAGCTCCGCCATGCCTTCTGAGGCGAGCAGATCGGCCGGGTTCGGAGGAGTCGGACCCGCTGGGAGGACGCTTCCCTTCGAACCCCATGGCTGCAGGACGTCTTCGAGTTCAGCGCGACCGATGAGGACATCGGTGAGCCCTGCACCGTTCTCGATGTCCAGACGTGAGCCCACTGCGGGCCGCCGCAGGTCGCAATCGACGACCACGACTCGCGACCCGCCCTCCATGAGTGCCGCAGCGAGGTTCAGGGTCGTGGTGGTCTTGCCCTCGCTGGCTTGGGCTGACGTGACGACGAACGCATGTTGATCGTGTTCGGTGTCGACGAAACGCAGGCTTGTCCGGAGCTCACGGAACGACTCTGCGAACTGGCTCCGCGTGTTCCCCTGTACGTACACCGGCGCGCGGCTCATCTCCCGGTTCTTCGGGATGACGCCGAGGAGCGGGCGGTCAGTGCTGTTCTCGACTGAGGTCCGGTTGCGGACCTTGGTGTCGGTCAGGTCCCGGAGCAGCGCGGCGAGGATGCCGGTCGCCAGCCCGCCGCCGATGCCGAGCAGGAGAGAGCGGGTGGTCTGCGGCGTGGCAGGTTCCGTCGGCTCGAGTGCGGGCTGCACGGTTCGGACCGAGACGGGGCTGGGTGCGTCAGTCTTCGGTGCTTCGAGGTCGTCGGTCACGAGTTTTGTGAAGCTGGCGGCGATGGCGTTCGCGGTGTCGGCGGCGCGTCGGGGCGAATCGTCGCGCACCGTGATGTTCAGGAGGACGGATTCGTTCGGGGAGAAAGCGCGTACGGAGCGCGCGAGGTCGTCCGCAGTCATGTCGAGTCCGAGCTCGTCGATGGCCGGCTGGAGTACCCGTGGCGTGGAGACGATGTCGACGTAGGAGTGCACGCGCTGCTGGGCCGCGTTGCCGCCCTGCACGAGGTCGGTCGCCGACCCGCTGTCTGCTGATGCGACGGTGATGTAGAGACGGGTCGTCGCGTCGTACTCGGGCGTAGCGAGGCTGATCGACCCCCCGGCCGCGGCGAGGCCGGCGGCGAGGAAGCCGATGACGACGGCCCAGCGACGGCGGAGGGAGCGGAGGATGTCCGGGATTTCCATGAATGCTCCAATCGAGAAGGTTGAACTATTCTAGCATGTGATATTTCAAACTGGCTGGTCGCAACGAAAAGGGCCACCCTCACGGGTGGCCCTTGCTCGCGCCTCAGGTGGTCGGATCGATCAGTCGATCGTGTTGCCACTGCCCTGATCGTCGACGGCGGGTTCGCCGTCAGTCACGTGCACCTTGTTGTTGGCTCCGAGGAGCAGGATCTTGTCGACCTTCTCGACTCTGATGTCGAGGTTGTCCCCCTCGACGGTCAGGGTGTTCGTCGCGCCGATCGTGTACTTGCTCCCGGACCCGACCACGGAGACCGACTCGCACCCGTCTTCGAGGGAGTGTTCCCCGCCCTCGTGGTCCAGGACCGCCTGCGTCCCGTCGCAGGCGTTCTGGTAGGCGGCCGGCGTGTACTCGTCGCTCGGCGCCGCCTTCTCGGAGGCGGTCGGCTTCGGGGAGGGCGAGTTGTCGGAGTCCGCGGTGCACCCTGCCAGCAGGAGTGCGGCAGACGTCGCGAGAACGACGGCGGCGATGGATCGGGTGTTCATGATCGGGTCCTCTGATCGTTGTGTGTCCAGGCGTCCGGGCGGGGTGGGTGTGGCCCCGCCCGGGCGGGTGGTGGGTGTTAGTTGGTGGTGGGGGTCATCGTGTGTTCGATGCGGTCGGTCTGGCCGTCGGCGTTGTCCTGGGTGATGACGACGGGGAAGACCTGGTTTCCGAGCTGGCGGGTGATGGACCAGGTGCCGGTGGCCTTGACGGTGGTGGTCAGGGCGTAGTCCGGGTAGTCGGTGCCGAACGGGTAGAGCGTCACGGTCGTGCCGGGGCGGGCGGTGCCGGTGAAGGTGAACGCCTGACCGGGGGTGTGGGTGAACGACGTGGTGGTGTCGGTCAGGTCAGCGGGGTCGCCGAGCCAGCCGGTGGGGGCGAGGAAGATGTTCTCGATGAGGTTGACCTTCGACGCGTCGGGGCTGTCCTGCTTGACGGCGAGTTCACGGTAGGTGGTGTTGCCCAGGGTGCGGGGGATGCTCCACTGACCGGTGCTGTCGGCCACGACGGTGATGTTGTAGCCGGCGTAGGCGGGGTTGGTGAACCCGAACGGGTTCAGGGTGACCTGCGCGCCCGGGGTGGCCCGGCCGGTGAAGGTCTGCATGCCCGGGGTGAAGAAGTCACCGGCGGTGAAGTTCATCGTCAGGTCCGCGGGCTCGCCGACCTCGGCGAAGGGGCGCATGTTGAGCTTGTTGAGCTCGTTCGTGACGCCCTGCTGCGCGGTCTGCTTGATGGAGAACATCGCGTAGGTGGTGTTGCCCAGGCCGCGGCTGATCTCCCACTCACCGAACTGGTTCACCGTGGTGGTCAGGTTCGCGGACGCGTAGCCGGCTTCCCAGCCGAACGGGTTGAGGGTGATCGTGGTGCCCGGGGTGGCCTTGCCGGCGAAGACCTGCGCGCCGGGGGTGAAGGTGCGGTCCGGGTGCGAGGTGAACGTCACCGACGCGGCCGTGACCGGGAGGGACAGGCTCGCGGTGTCGGTCGAGGACAGCGCGCCCTTGCTCTTCGCGGTTGCGGTGATCACGATGTTGCCCTGCCCGAGGCCGGTCAGGGTGCGGCTGAAGGTGCCGTCGGTGTTCGTGACGTCGAACGAACCGAACTCGCGGCCGCCCGAGGTCAGGGTGATCTTCGCGCCCCGCGACGAGGTGCCGGTGACGGTGACGGTGCCGTTGGTGTTGGTCGCGGTGACCTCGACGGCCTGACCGAAGTCCGCCGTGACGGGCGTCTCCGGCGAGGTCTCGCCGTCGATCGACTGCGTGATCGTGTAGTCCTGCAACCCGAACGCGCCGGTCAGTGCCAGCTCGAACGCTCCGTTGACGACCTGCGGGGCGCCGATCACGGCGTTGCTGCTGTCACGGATCGTGACCGTCGCGCCGTCCCGGGCCGTGCCGACGATCTTCGCCTTCTGCGTCACGTCCGCATCGAACACGACCTCCGCGGCCGGAGCCGGCACCGCGGTCTCACCCTCGTTCAGTACGACCGTATCGGTCTGGACGTTGCCGCCCTTGGACTTCTGCGTGACCGTCAGTGTGTGCTCCGAAGCGTTGAGGTCCTCGGTCGTGGTGAGGTTCCACTGCGAGCTCTGGAACACGTTCGCGCTCCCGACCAGCTTCGATCCTTCGTGCACCTCGACTCGCGAGCCGGGCTCACCGGTACCGCTCATCTTGAGCTTGCCGCCCGTGTGCGCGAACCCGTCTTCAGGGCGGGTCACGACGAGCTGCTTGCCGTAGTCGATCGAGACCGCGGTCTTGCCGGTCTGCTCACCGCCGTAGGACTGGACCACATCGAAGTCGTAGGCGCCGGCCTTGTTCGGAGCCGGGAGTTCAACCGCCCAGTCACCCGAGTTCGGCACCTCGTCCGAAGCGACGATCATGTTCCCGTTCTCATCCAGCGCCTGCACGATGGCACCGGGCTGCGCCGTGCCTGAGAGCGTGACGAGGTCGTCGCGGTCCGCACCGAACTCGTGCTCGACGGTCAGATCGGCGATCTTCAGCTCGACGTCGAGGTCGAACTCGCCGGTCTTCTTCTGGTCGACGTACTGCTCGAGGTGCACGGGGTTCTTGCCGAGCTTGAGGCGCTCGAGCTCGTACGTCCACTCGCCGTCCTCACCGACCTGGACCTCGACGGTCTCGTCGGCGCCCCAGGAGATCGTGACGAAGGATCCGGCCTGTGCGCGACCAACGAGGACCGCGGTACGACCATCGACGTCACGCGACTCGATCTGCGCCGAGAGCCCGGGGGCGGCGACGATCTCCCAGGGGGTCGTTCCGGAGTTGGTGAACTCAGGATACCCGACGGATGACGCTCTCCAGTTCGTGATCTCGCGTCCTGGTTGACTTGCGACGTGGAGATGCCCGTCCTCGAACGAGAACGTCGTGCTGGCCGATGGGTTGGTGCAGTAGGAGGGAACGCTCACGGTGAGCAGATTGTTGCCCTCGACGATGCAGCTCCCCGAGCGGGCGTCGCGCAGTGTCTTATTGAGCGAGTTGTAGATCCACTGCGCGCTGTGACTCTTCGCTTCCTCGAAGGTCGAGAAGAGCCGGCTGCCCGAGGTAATGCCGCTGTTGGACCAGAATCGTCCGTCCGGCAGCTTCCCCACAAGCGGGGCGGGCGCCGAGTCGAACTCGGTGTCGATCGCCCGTGCCGAGGGCCTCGAGTCGGCTGCAGGGGCAGCGGACGCCGAAGCGGCACCGAAGGACAGGCCGGAGGTCAGGGTCGCGATGGCGAGCGCTCCAGCGCCCAGGCCCTTCGCGAGCTTCTTGTTGCGTGACATGGAGGGGTCCCTTTCAAGGGGATCGGGGCCGCGTGGGTTGTACGGGGCGATCGGGTCGCCCGCGGCTCGCGGTCTTCAGCTTGGCGGGAGAACCCCGCATCTCGTTAAATATATCCCATTGGCATCTGAAATACAAACCGCCGCGATAGCTGCGAATTGAGCCACTCGGACGCAGCTTTCAGTCACTGAGCGTCAACACATGGGACGTGCAGTAGGCATCGACCTCGGAACCACCAGCTCGGTCGTCAGCGTGCTCGAGGGCGGCGAGCCCACGGTCATCGCGAACGCCGGGGGCCTCCGCACCACGCCGTCGATCGTCGCCTTCACGAAGGACGGCGAGGTCCTGGTCGGCGAGACCGCCAAGCGCCAGGTCGTCTCGAACGTCGACCACACCGTCGCTGCCCACCGTCTCGGACTTCGTCCCGACGTGGAAGGCCATGGAGGAGCTCTACCGCGCCGGGACCGCCCGCTCGATCGGCGTCAGCAACTTCCAGGCGCACCACCTCAACCGCCTCGCGGCCGAGACGACCATCACCCCGGCGGTGAACCAGATCGAGGTGCACCCGTACCTCACGCAGGACGAGCTGCGCGCGTACGACCGCGAGCACGGCATCGCGACCGAGGCGTGGTCCCCCATCGCGCAGGGACTCGTCCTCGACGACGAGACCATCACCCGCATCGCCGGCAACACCGGCAAGACCCCGGCGCAGGTCGTCCTCCGCTGGCACATCCAGCGCGGCGACATCGTGTTCCCGAAGTCGGTCACCCGCACCCGGGTCGAGGAGAACTTCGCGATCTTCGACTTCGAGCTCTCCGACGAGGACATGACCGCGATCACGTCGCTCGACAAGGGCCACCGCACCGGCCCGGACCCGGACACGTTCGACTACGTCCCGGCCTGATCCGGGACGACGCCAGGTCCGGAATGACAGAGGGGCGGTCGGGAGACCGCCCCTTCGTCATTTCGCCCGCGAGGCGGTGACGGTGAACTTGTCGGTCCGGACCACCTGGCGCGTCGCGCCGACGACACGCTCCAACACCGGCCGGTAACGCAGGTGCGAGTTCCAGACGCACCACAGTTCCCCGCCGGACTGGAGGATCGTGGCCGCGTTCCGGAACATCGCCTCGGCGGCGTCGGTGGTCACCGTGGTGTCCGCGTGGAACGGCGGGTTGCACAGCACGAGCTGGGCGCAGCCGTCCTGGAGCTCGTCGCCCGCGTCCGTCCGCACGACCTGCACGCGGTCCGCCACACCGTTCGCCGCCGCGGTCGCCTTCGTCGACGCCACCGCGGTCTGCGACACGTCCGTCGCGATGAGCTTGATGCCGGGCCGCTGCCGCGCGAGCGACACCGCGATGACGCCGTTCCCGCAGCCGAGGTCGACAGCGGTCCGCGCGGTCGGGACGGCGTCGCGCACCACGTCGAGGAGCACGCGCGTGCCTTGATCGAGCGACGTTCCCGCGAAGACCCCGCCGTGCGCGACGAGCGTCAACCCGAGTTCGTCGTTGTGGACCGAGCGCGGCCACGGGTTCGACGTGTCCGCGCGGACGGCCGAGGCACGAAGAGGGTCCTGCGCGACGAGCAGCCGCGACTTGCCTCGCCCCCGCGAGGCCGTCACCTCGCCGAAGTACCGACGGAGGACGTCGTTCTGCCCGAGGTTCATGTGCTTCGACACCCCGCCGCAGAGCAGCACCACGTCGGGTGCGGCGTACCGGGCGACCGCGCGGGCGATCTCGTCGAGCCGGTCGTTCGACTTCGAGAGGCGCAGCAGCACGAGCCGTGCGTCGGTGAACGCCCGTTCGAGGGAGTCCGGATGGTGGAAGCCCCGCCGCCCGAAGACGCCGGCGTTGGCCTCGAGCGCGCGGACCCCGACGAGGGAGTCCTGCACGACCCGGACGTCCGACGCGCCGTGCACCGAGATGACCCCGAGCGTGAGCACACCGTTCCGGTCGTCGACGACCGCGACCTCACCCGGCTGCCGGAGCGCATCGCCGTGGACGTGCGGCGCCTCGTCGAGGATGAAGCGGTCGGTGCCGTCGATCGTGATCAGGTCCGGCGCGTCGTCGTCGCGACGGCGGAAGAGGTCGGCGAGGTCCGGTGGCACGGCGCCACCCTACCCAGTGCGCCCTAGTGCGGAGGACGCCAGAGGACGATCTGCGTGTTCCGCTGCGGGCGCATCCCGGCGCGCAACGGCACCGCACCGCCGGTCGCCGAGGCCGCGAACACACGCGCGCCCGGCCGGTTGATGAGCTGATCGGCGAGGGCCGTCTCGAGTTCCGACACCCGCGAGCGCAGCGCCCGGTTCTCGTTCTCGAGTTCGAGCACCCGACGGATGCCCTCGAGCGAGACGCCCTCGGAGCCGAGCCGCGCGATCTCCCGCAGCTGGGCGATGTCGCGCATCGAGTACCGCCGCGAACCACCGCGGGTGCGGCCGGGCACGACGAGGCCGAGCCGGTCGTACTGCCGGAGCGTCTGCGGGTGCATCTCCGCGAGCTCGGCCGCCATCGCGATGGCGAAGACGGGCGAGTTCTCGTCCATGTCGGTCATCGACCGCCCCTCTCGTTCTCCTCGTGGTGCACAACAGTGTGGAGGCTCGGTGCGGCTCCGTGACGGAGCCGCACCGAGCCTCCCGACCGGTTCATGACGCTAGCCGCGCGCCTTGGCGAGGAGGTCCTCGCGGGGGTCCTCGTCGGGCAGCGCAGCTGCCAGGGCCTCGACGGCCTCGCGCTGCTTGTCCGACAGGTGGGAGGGCACCGCGACCTGCACGGTGGCGAGCAGGTCGCCCGTGCCCTTGTTGCTGGCGACGCCGCGACCCTTGACCCGCAGGACGCGACCCGACGGGGTGCCGGGGGCGACCCGCAGCTTGACGGGCTCGCCGCCGAGCGTCGGGACCTGGATCGTCGCGCCGAGCGCCGCCTCGACGAACGTCACGGGGACGTCCACGCGGAGGTTGAGCCCGTCGCGCTCGAAGACCGGGTGCTTCCGGACCGAGACCGTGACCACGAGGTCGCCGGCCTCACCGCCGTCGGGGGACGGCTGCCCGCGCCCGCGGAGACGGATCTTCTGCCCGTCCGCGACCCCGGCCGGGATCCGGACGTTCACCGGACGACCGTTGCCCTGCGAGAGCTTGACGGTGTCGCCGGCGATCGCGGTCGCGAAGTCGAGCGTCGTGGACGCCGTGACGTCCTGACCCTTCGATGGTCCACCGAAGCCGCGGTAGCCGCCGTTCGACTGACCGAAGCCGCCGCCGCCGAACATGCCGCCGAGGATGTCCTCGAAGCCGCTGGCGCCTCCGCGACCGTTGCCCGGCTGCCCGAAGCGGACGCGCTGACCGCCTCCACCGCCGCCGAACATGCCGCCGAAGACGTCCTCGAAGCCGCCCTGGGCACCCGGGCCGCCCGCCGTGAAGCGGGCGCCCGAGCCCATGGCGCGGACCTGGTCGTACTCGGCGCGCTGCTCCTTGTCGGAGAGCACCGAGTAGGCCTCGCTGATCTCCTTGAAGCGGGCCTCGGCGGCGGCGTCACCCGGGTTGGAGTCCGGGTGGTACTGCCGCGCGAGCTTCCGGTAGGTCTTCTTCAGCTCAGCGTCGCTCGCCGTCTTGTCGACGCCGAGGACCTTGTAGAAGTCCTTGTCGAACCAATCCTGACTGGCCATCCGTACCTACCTCCTCCCGCGCTCAGGCCGGGACCGCGACCGCGACCTTGGCCGCACGGAGGACCCGCTCGCCGAGCTTGTAGCCCGGCTCGACGACGTCCGCCACGGTCTGCGCGGTCGCACCCGGCGTCGGGAGCTGCACGATCGCCTCGTGGATGTTCGGGTCGAAGGCCTCACCCTTCTCACCGATCTGCACGAGCTTGAACTTCTCGAAGCCGCCGCGGATCTTCTGACCGATGACCTGCATGGGCCCCTCGGCGAGGTCGCCGTGGGCCTCGGCGCGGGTGAGGTCGTCGAGCGCCGGCAGGAGCGCCCGGACGACCTCGGCGATGGCGACCTCGCGGTTCGCCTCACGGTCACGCTCGACGCGCTTCCGGAAGTTCACCAGCTCGGCCTGCGCACGGAGCATGTCCGCCCGCATCTCGGCGACCAGGTCGCGGTCCTCGGCGCTCAGCTTGTCCTCGGCGATGCCTCGGGCGGCGTCGTCGAGCAGCGCCTGGTCCTCCGGGGAGAGGTCGCTCTGCGGCCCGCCGGCGGCGGGGCCGTCCGTGGGGACTTCCACGTCCGGCCCCTCCGCCTCGATGAGGTCCTCGGGCTCCTGCGCGTTGGTGGCGTCGCCCTCGACCTGGGGCTCTGCATCCTCGGGCACGTTGTCCTTCGGTGCGTTGTCCTCGGGGTTCGGCATCGTTACTTCTTGTCCTTGTCGTCCTCGTCGTCCACGACCTCGGCGTCGACGATGTCCTCGTCGTCCTGCGTCGCCTGGTCACCCGCGGGCTGCTCGCCACCGGCCGCGGCACCCGCGTCCTGCTGGCTGTAGATCGCCTGGCCGAGCTTGCCCTGCGACTCGTTGAGCTTGTCGAACGCGGCCTTCACTGCGTCGTCGTCCTCACCCGCGAGCGCCGACTTCAGGGCGTCGACGTCGGCCTGGACCTCGGACTTGACGTCCGCGGGGAGCTTGTCCTCGTTCTCCTTGATGAGCTTCTCGATCGAGTAGACGAGCTGCTCGGCCTGGTTGCGACGCTCGTTGGCCTCACGACGGGCCTTGTCCTCGGCCGCGTGCTCCTCGGCCTCGCGGACCATGCGCTCGATGTCCTCCTTCGGCAGCGACGAACCGCCGGAGATGACCATCGACTGCTCCTTGCCGGTGCCCTTGTCCTTCGCGGACACGTGCACGATGCCGTTCGCGTCGATGTCGAACGTGACCTCGACCTGCGGGACGCCACGGGGCGCCGGCGCGATGCCGGTCAGCTCGAAGGTGCCGAGCGGCTTGTTGTCGCGGGTGAACTCGCGCTCGCCCTGGAAGACCTGGATCGCGACCGACGGCTGGTTGTCGTCGGCGGTCGTGAACGTCTCGCTCCGCTTGGTCGGGATCGCGGTGTTGCGGTCGATGAGCTTCGTCATCAGGCCGCCCTTGGTCTCGATGCCGAGTGACAGCGGCGTCACGTCGATGAGGAGGACGTCCTTGCGCTCGCCCTTCAGGACACCAGCCTGCAGCGCGGCACCGACGGCCACGACCTCGTCCGGGTTGACGCCCTGGTTCGGCTGCTTGCCGCCCGTGAGCGACTTGACGACCTCGGCCACGGCGGGCATGCGGGTCGAGCCACCGACGAGGACCACGTGCGCGATGTCGCTGACCGAGACACCCGCCTCCTTGATGACGTCGTTGAACGGCTTCTTCGTGCGGTCGAGCAGGTCGGAGGTCATCTGCTCGAACTGCGCACGCGAGATGGTCTCGTCGAGGTTGAGCGGACCCTCCGCCGTGAGCGTGAGGTACGGGAGCTGGATGCTCGCCGACATCTGCGACGAGAGCTCCTTCTTCGCCTGCTCAGCGGCCTCCTTGAGGCGCTGCTTCGCGATCTTGTCGGTCGAGAGGTCGACGCCGTGCTCGTCCTTGAACTTCTTGATGAGGAAGTCGACGATGCGCTGGTCCCAGTCGTCGCCACCGAGGCGGTTGTCGCCGGCGGTCGCGCGGACCTGGATCGTGGAGAAGTCGTCGTCCTTGCCCACCTCGAGCAGGGAGACGTCGAACGTGCCGCCACCGAGGTCGAAGACCAGGATGAGCTCGTCTTCCTTGCCCTTGTCGAGGCCGTACGCGAGCGCTGCCGCGGTCGGCTCGTTGATGATGCGGAGGACGTTGAGACCGGCGATCTCACCGGCGTCCTTCGTGGCCTGGCGCTCGGCGTCGTTGAAGTACGCCGGGACGGTGATGACCGCGTCGGTCACGTCCTCGCCCAGGTACTGCTCGGCGTCGCGCTTGAGCTTGCCGAGGGTGCGGGCCGAGATCTCCTGCGGCGTGTACTGCTTGCCGTCGATGTCGACCTTCCAGTCGGTGCCGATGTGGCGCTTGACCGAGGCGATGGTGCGGTCGACGTTCGTGACGGCCTGGCGCTTGGCGGTCTCGCCGACCAGCACCTCGCCGTCCTTCGTGAAGGCGACGATCGACGGCGTGGTGCGGAGGCCCTCGGCGTTCGCGATGACCGTGGGCTCGCCGCCCTCGAGCACGCTGACGACCGAGTTGGTGGTTCCGAGGTCGATGCCTACTGCACGTCCCATGTGTTGGTGCTCCTTCGTTTGGTGCGGAAGTGGTTGGACTTGCGTCCGATGGACTCAACCCTACTCCGGACTGGAGGCGCGTCAAGCGCGCCAGCTGAAAGTTGCGTCCGAAGCACTCATGTTTCTCGTTCGTCGATATCGCGGAACCCGTTCGCTCGTCGCCTGTAGCATCCGGAATGCCACATGACAGTGAGCGATACCCGGGGGGCCTTGTTGACCAATCTTTCTCGTGTCCCAGGACTCCTGGCGACCACAGTGGCCGTCGCTGGGCTCATCGGCCCCGTGACGATGAGCGGTCCGGCCGCCGCATCCGATGCGCCTGCGTCGGAGTCGGCGAAGGGCACCCGTGTATCGGGCGGGATCAGGAACTTCTCGGTGACCCCGAACGAGCGGAGCGTGCTGATCAGTGCCGATCCGCAGGTCACCCTGAACCCGTTCGGGTTCACCAACCCCGCCTACGCCGGCTACAACATCACCGTCGTGGCCGACAGCACCGGTCAGTGGAGCATCCCCCGCACCCTGGGCAACACCACCTACCGTGAACTCGCCGTCAAGCAGGACAGCCCCGACGCGTCGAAGGTCAACCTCATCGAGAACATCTTCCTCGCCCCCACCGGCTGGCTCGGCGACCCCGCTGACCTGACCGACACCACCACGTCGTTCACCCACACCCCCGGTCAGGCGTTCACCTTCACCGGCACCGCCCGCCCCGGCACGACCGTGACGCTCTACCCGTTCGGCACCGACTACCCGGACTACGCCCTGACCACCACCGTCAAGGCCACCGGCACCTGGTCCATCACCCGCCAGCTCGGAAACCAGGTCTTCCCCGTCGTCATCACCCAGGACAACGCCGACGGCCAGACCGACCGCATCGAACACACGATGACCCCCACCACCAACTAACACCCACCACCCGCCCGGGCGGGGCCACACCCACCCCGCCCGGCCCGCTCACGCTTCGCATGCTGAACATCGTTGGCGAACGTGAAGTTTTGGTTGAGCAGCGGGGTCTCCCTCGATCAACACGACGGTGCGTTCGACGTTCGTGGGAACCGCGACTCCGGGTCGGTTCCTCGCGGACCACGGTCGCGACCGCGGCGGCACGCACGCGGGCCTCGAGGTGAAGCAGACCACGAAGTCGGGGAAGACCTCCACAATCTGCTCGACCTTCACTGTCGACCGCAACGCCCAGTAACACCCTCGCAGCTCCGCACGGTGCCTGCGCGAAGGTGGCGGTGTCGGGCAACGACTCGATCGTGCACCTCGGTGTCGTCGACGAGCTGATCGTCGAGAGCGCCATCAGCCGCATCACCGTTGGGACTGTAGGGAAGGTCACGATCAGCGGCAACGCGAACGACGTCCTCTGGACAAGGGGACTTCGAACCTCGTCCAGGCCCTCGAGGCGGAGTGGTTCAGGTCAATGTCGAACGGCCGTGCGGCAACCACTGGTTGCCGCACGGCCGTTCGTGTTGGTACCGGATCAGGCCGGGACGTAGTCGAACGTGTCCGGGTCCGGGCCGGTGCGGTGGCCCTTGTCGAGCGACGTGATCGCGGTCATGTCCTCGTCGGAGAGCTCGAAGTCGAAGATCGCGAAGTTCTCCTCGACCCGGGTGCGGGTGACCGACTTCGGGAAGACGATGTCGCCGCGCTGGATGTGCCAGCGGAGGACGACCTGCGCCGGGGTCTTGCCGGTGTTGCCGGCGATGCGGGTGATGGTCTCGTCGTCGAGGACGAGTCCCTGCGCGATGGGGGACCACGCCTCGGTCGCGATGCCGTGCTCGCGGTCGTACGCGCGCAGCTCGTCCTGCGTGAGGTACGGGTGCACCTCGATCTGGTTCACCGCCGGGGTGATGGTCGTCTCGGCCGCGAGGCGGTTGAGGTGGTGCGCCTGGAAGTTGCTGACGCCGATCGAGCGGGCGGTGCCGGCGCGGTAGAGCTCCTCCATCGCCTTCCACGTCGGCACGAAGTCCGAGACGGTGGGCAGCGGCCAGTGGATGAGGAAGAGGTCGGTGTAGCCGCCGAGGAGGTCTGCCGACTTCTTGCCGTTCTCCAGCGCTGCCTCGGGGTCGTGGAAGCCGTTGTTGAGCTTCGAGGTGACGAAGATCTCCTCACGAGGGATGCCGGACGCCTCGATGGCCTCGCCGACCTCCTTCTCGTTGCCGTACATCTCGGCGGTGTCGATGTGGCGGTAACCGACCTCGAGTGCTGCGAGCGTCGCCTCCTTGGTGTCGGAGGGGTCGATCTGGAAGACGCCGAAGCCGAGCTGCGGGATGGTCTTGCCGTCGTTCAGGGTGATGTTCGGAACGGTCATGTCGCCATGCAACCAAAGCCCGCCCAGCGTGCATTCCAGCAACTCCCAGCCGGGCGCGTCACCCGGTCCGGGGGCGGTCAGTCCAGCGCAGAACGGATGTAGGCGAGGAGTGCGGCACCGTACGCGTCGGCCGCATCGGGAGCGTCGAAGGTCTGCGGGGCCCCGTCGATGGTCGCGGTGACGGTCAGCGACGAGCCCGAACTCGCGAGCGACACGAAGGCGCTCCCGAGCAAGGACCGCAGCTGGTCCTCCCGCGGCAGCCACAGCGACTCGGCGGCCTCGACCGAGTCGAGCGCCCACTCCGTCGTCCCGTTGAACCCGAGCACGGTGCCGGAGGGGTAGTCGTGCCGCTCGACGGTCATCTCGGAGACGGTGTAGACGTCGTCGTCGACCCCGGGCTTGTCGATGACGAAGCGGTCCCCGGTCGACGGGTGCCAGCGGAGTCCGGCGTCGCGGAGGGCTGCGGCGAGAGCAACTGTGATCACGCGCCCCAGCCTGCCACCCACCCCCGTGCAAGCTCCGCGTACTAGCATCGCCGGGCACCCCCTCGTGTGATCGCCCAGGCGGTCGCGCGCGCGACGTGACGACGCCCGGCTGACCGGTGTCGTGCCTCCAGGCCGGTACCCGGCCGCCTGGCGGACACGCAGCCGGCGTCCCGACCGAGCGGACCACCGGTCCCGCCCGCCCAGAGAAGGACCCGCATGACCCTCGACCGCGAGGAACTCCGCGACGACTGGACCGTGACGATGGCAGGCGGCAGTGGCGCCCCTGACGGCGTCGCCGGTCGGAGCATCCCGGCGACGGTGCCGGGGCAGGTGCACACCGACCTCGAGCGGGAGGGCCTGCTCGCCGACCCCACGTTCGACCGCAACGAGGCGGACGGCAAGTGGGTCGGACGCGCTGACTGGGCCTACCGGCGCACGGTCGACGTCGATCCGCGGGGGCACGAGCGCGTCGACCTGGTGTGCGACGGACTCGACACGGTGTCGACGCTGACGGTCGACGGTGTGACCGTCGGGGCCACCCGGAACATGCACCGGCGCTACCGGTTCGACCTGCGCGACGCGACCGGTGGGTCCAACACGCGTACGGAGCGGGAGCTCGAGATCCTGTTCGAGTCGCCCTACCGCGAGGCCGGACGCGTCGCGGCCAGGGCCGGGAGCATGCCGGGCCCGTACGACGAGCCGTTCCCGTACGTGCGGAAGATGGCGTCGAACTTCGGCTGGGACTGGGGGCTGACGGCGGTGACCAGCGGCCCGTGGCGGCCGGTGGCGATCGAGCGCTGGTCGACGGCGCGACTCCGAGAGGTGCGTCCGCTCGTCGACGTCGAGGCGGGGGAGGGCGTGCTCGACGCGCACATCACCGTCGAGCGGTCCGGGCCGTCCACGAGCGGGACGAGCACCGCCGACCTCGACCAGGACGGCGAGGACGACGACCTCGTGCTCGTCGTGACCGTGAGCGGCCCGGACGCCGAGGGCGGGACGACCCGGCAGCGCTCGCGTGCGCAGCTGACCCCGAAGGACGACGAGACCGTCGTGACCGTGCGGGTCCCGGATGCGCAGCGGTGGTGGCCGCGCGGCTACGGCGAGCAGCCACTCTACGACGTGACCGTCGAGCTGCAGACGGTCGAGGGCGAGGTCCTCGACCGCGACGTGTTCCGGACGGGCTTCCGGTCGACGCGGATCGACACGGCGTCCGACACCATCGGCAAGCCCTTCGGCGTGTACGTCAACGGGACCCTCATCGACGTCCGCGGGGTGAACTGGATCCCCGACGACGTCATCGTCTCGCGTGTGACGCGGGACCGCTACGAGTCTCGACTGGGCACCGCTGCCGCGCTGCGGGCGAACCTCGTGCGCGTCTGGGGCGGCGGCATGTACGAGTCGCGCGACTTCTACGAGGTGTGCGACGAGCTCGGACTGCTCGTCTGGCAGGACTTCGCGTTCGCGTGCTCCGCCTACCCGGAGACCGAGCCGATCCGGAGCGAGGTCGTCGCGGAGGCCCGGGACAACGTCGCCCGGCTCTCGCGGCACCCCTCGCTCGTGGTCTGGAACGGCAACAACGAGAACATCTGGCTGCACGACGTCGACGGCTGGGCCGAGGCGCTCGGGGACCGCGGCTGGGGCCTGGACTACTACCTCGACCTCCTGCCGACGATCGTCGACGCGGTGGACCCGACGCGCTTCTACACGGTGGGCTCGCCGTGGTCCGGTGACGAGGACCTGCCGGCGAACGACGTCGACCACGAGACCCACCACTCGTGGGAGGCCTGGAACCGCCTGCCCGACAGCGCGTACCGCGTGTCGGTGCCGCGGTTCGTGTCCGAGTTCGGCTGGCAGGCGCCGCCCGCGTGGCGGACGCTGCGTGACGCGGTGTCCGACCCCGAGCTGACCGTGGGCGCACCCGGCGTCGTCCACCACCAGAAGGCGGACGACGGGATGGGCAAGTTGGCGCGGGGGATCGCTCCGCGCTTCGGCAGCGTGGACGCTGCCTCCTTCGACGCGTGGCACTACCTGACGCAGCTCCAGCAGGCGCGCGCGATCGCGACGGGCGTCGAGCACTGGCGGACGCACTGGCCACGGAACACCGGGGTCGTCCTGTGGCAGCTCAACGACCTGTGGCCGGTCGCGTCGTGGTCGGCCGTCGACTCGTCGGGGCGCCTCAAGCCGCTCGCGCACGAGCTGCGGCGGCTCTACGACGACGTGCTGCTGACGATCCGGCCCGTCTCGTCGGTCGCCGGCCCGCGGCCGGCGGCTCCGGCCGGCGCGTCGCCGGACGACCAGCCTGGAGGCACGGATCGCCCGTCCTCACCGGCGCACGTCGACGAGGCGGCTGAGCTGGGCGAGCTGGCGGACACGCTGTCGCTCGGGTCCGGGGGCGTCTCGCTCGGGGTGTCGCCAGGAGCGTTCGGTTCGTCGCCCGTCGAGGTCGCGGTCCGGTCGACCAGGTCCGTCGGCGACGGGGTCGTGCGGGTCCGCCGCATCACGCTCGCCGGTGCGGTGCTCGCCGAGGTGACGCTGCCGGTGCACCTGTCCGCCGGGGTCGCCGTCGTCGCGCTGCCCGAGTCGGTCGGGGTCGTGGACGATCCGCGGAACGAGCTGATCGTCGCCGACCTGGACGACCACCGCGCCGTGTGGACGCCGGCGCCCGACCGTGAGCTGCGGTGGGAGCCCGCGCGCTTCTCCGCGTCGACCGAGGTCGACGGAGCGACGATCCGGGTGGTGGTGGAGGCCTCGACCGTCGTGCGGGACCTGCTGCTCCAGCCCGACCGGGTGTCGCCGGACGGGGTCGTCGACCGGGGCTTCGTGACGCTGCTCCCTGGCGAGCGGGCGGTGTTCCGCGTGCGCGGGGTCGAGCCGGCGGACGCGGGGGCGCTGCTCGACCGTCCGGTGCTGTGGTCGCTCGCGGATGTCCTCGCTCCCTGACGCCCTCACTCCCCGAGCCTGTGCGAACGGTGTCCGTTCGGGCCCCTCGCCTGTGATTCCCGGAGAGACCGAGTTACCATGAACGGACCACGAGCTTCCGCCGCGTGTGTCGAAGAAGACCCGAGCACGGCGACCAGTTCACCATCGAAGGAGTCATGATGTTCGCAGGCCTCACCGGCATCCATCTGCTGATCATCCTCGGGATCGTCATCCTGCTGTTCGGGGCGACCAAGCTCCCGGCGCTCGCGAAGGGTCTCGGCCAGTCGATCAACATCTTCAAGAAGGAGATGGGCACCGAGGACAAGCAGGCGTCCGACGCCACCGCCCAGAACACGACCGCGCAGAACACGGCTGCGCAGCCGGCGGCCCCGGTCGTGAACCCCGGCCCCTCGGTCCAGCCGAACGCCGACTCCAAGCAGTAGGACTCCCAGCCCCGTCCTGTCGGCAGCCCCCGCGACCACTCCGGTCGCGGGGGCTTCGTCGTGCGTGCGGTCGTGTGCGCGACGTCGGCGGTGCGGGGTTGGATGAGCGCATGACGACGCCCGCCGCTCCGCTCCGCGACGACCGCCGCGTGGTGCTCGTCGTCGCGATCCTCGCGTCGTTCGTGGTGGGGTTGGACGCGAGCGTCGTGAACGTCGCGCTCCCGGCGATCCGGCACGAGCTCGGGGGCGGCCTCGTCGTGCAGCAGTGGGTCGTCGACGCCTACATGGTGACGCTCGGGTCGCTCATCCTCGTCGCCGGCTCCCTGTCGGACCTGTTCGGCCGGGTGCGGATCATCACGCTCGGGTTGATGGTCTTCGGGGTGGCCTCCATCGTGTGCGCGGCGGCGCCGACGGGCGAGGTGCTCATCGTCGCGCGGGCACTGCAGGGTGTCGGGGGTGCGCTCGTCACACCGAGCTCGCTCGCGCTCATCATCGCGGCGTACCGCGGTGCGGCGCAGGGCAGGGCGATCGGCTCGTGGACGGCGTGGTCGAGCGCCGCCGTGATCGTCGGCCCGGTCATCGGCGGGGTGATCGTCGACGCGATCGGTTGGCGGTGGATCTTCGTGCTCACCGCGGTGCCGATCGCGGTGACCATCCCGCTCGTGGCCCGGATCTCCGGTGACGTCCGGCCTCCCGGCAGGCCGCGGGTCGACGTGGTCGGGGCGGTGCTCGCGGTGGTCGGCATCGGCGGGGTGGTGCTCGGGCTGATCGAGCAGGAGCGCCTCGGCTGGTCGTCCCCGATCGTGCTCGGCGCGCTCGTGCTCGGCGGGCTGGCGCTGGCGGCGTTCGTGCCGTGGGAACGGCGGACCCCGCAGCCGCTCGTGGACCTCGGGCTGTTCCGGGCGCGGAACTTCGCGGTCGGGAACCTGGCGACACTGTCGATCTACGGTGCGCTCGGCATGGTCGGCTTCGTCGTGACCCTGTTCCTCCAGGAGGTCTGGGCGTTCCCGGCCTGGGTCGCCGGGATCGCCACGCTGCCGCCGACGATCCTGCTCCTGCTGCTCTCGACGACGGTGGGCTCCTTCGCCGGCCGGTACGGGCCGCGGTGGTTCATGGCCGCGGGTCCGGCGATCGCAGCAGTGGGTTCGTTCCTCATGGTGCTCGTCGGCGACGACCCGGCGGCCTACTGGTGGACGGTGCTCCCCGGGCTCGTGCTCGTCGGCGTCGGGATCTCGCTCATGGTGACGCCGCTGACCAGTGCGGTCCTGGGATCGGTACCGGAGTCCGAGGCGGGCATCGGCTCGGCGGTCAACAACGCCGTGGCCCGGATCGCCAGCCTCGTCGTGGTGGCGCTCGCCGGTGTCGTGCTCGGCGGCGCGATGAGCACGGTCGGGTTCCACCGTGCGGTCGTGGTCATGGGCGTCCTGCTGCTCGCCGGCGCGATCGTCAGCGCGGTCGGGATCCGGAACCCGGTGCGGGAAGAAACCGTGCCGAACGGAAGTTGAGTGCAGTAGACTCAACCTCAGACCAACGCAACGAAAGGACGGAACGCATGGCGAACCTCCAGGGCGCTCCTGACTCGCAAGAGCGACAGAAGACCGCCCTCGAGCAGTACGGCGTCGACCTCACCGCGATCGCCCGGAGCGGCAAGCTCGACCCGGTGATCGGTCGCGACGCCGAGATCCGGCGCGTGTCGCAGGTGTTGACCCGCCGGACGAAGAACAACCCCGTGCTCATCGGCGAGCCCGGCGTCGGCAAGACCGCCGTGGTCGAGGGGCTCGCGCAGCGCATCGTCGCCGGGGACGTCGCCGACTCCCTCAAGGACAAGCGGCTCGTGTCGCTCGACATCTCCGCCCTCATCGCCGGCGCGAAGTACCGCGGCGAGTTCGAGGAGCGGCTCAAGGCCGTGCTCAAGGAGATCAACGACTCCGACGGGCAGGTCATCACCTTCATCGACGAGCTGCACACACTCATGGGCGCCGGTGGCGGCGAAGGGTCCGTCGCAGCGTCGAACATGCTCAAGCCGATGCTCGCGCGCGGTGAGCTCCGGCTCATCGGTGCCACGACGCTCGACGAGTACCGCCAGTACATCGAGAAGGACGCCGCACTCGAACGACGGTTCCAGCAGGTCTACGTGGGCGAGCCCAGCGTCGAGGACGCCGTGGCCATCCTCCGCGGGCTCAAGGAGCGGTACGAGGCACACCACAAGGTGACGATCAACGACTCCGCGCTCGTCGCCGCTGCGAGCCTGTCGAACCGGTACATCTCCGGTCGTCAGCTGCCCGACAAGGCGATCGACCTCATCGACGAGGCGGCGTCGCGACTCCGGATGGAGATCGACTCGTCGCCGGTCGAGATCGACGAGCTCAAGCGCACGGTGGACCGGTTGCGCGTCGAGGAGTTCGCACTCAAGCAGGAGAAGGACGACGCCTCGAAGGCGCGGCTCGAGACCCTGCGTGCCGAGCTCGCGAGCCGCGAGACGCTGCTCGCGGAACTCGAGCAGCGGTGGCAGGCCGAGCGCGCGTCGCTCAACCGGATCGGTGAGCTGAAGCAGCAGCTCGACGAGCTGGGCATGCGTTCGCAGCGGGCACAGCGAGAGGCCGACTACGAGACCGTCAGCCGGCTCGAGTACGGCGAGAAGCCGCGCATCGAGGCCGAGCTGGCCGCCGCCGAGCAGGCCGAGAGCGCCGAGCGGATGGTGAACGACAGCGTCACCGACGAGGACATCGCGGCCGTCATCGCGCAGTGGACCGGCATCCCGATGGGGCGCCTGCTCCAGGGCGAGACCGAGAAGCTGCTGCACCTCGAGAACGAGCTCGGCCGCCGGATCATCGGGCAGCGCTCGGCGGTGAACACCGTGTCCGAGGCCGTCCGCCGCACCCGCGCGGGCATCTCGGACCCGGACCGCCCAACGGGCTCGTTCCTGTTCCTCGGACCCACCGGCGTCGGCAAGACCGAGCTGGCCAAGGCGCTCGCCGAGTTCCTGTTCGACGACGAGAAGGCCCTCGTCCGGATCGACATGAGCGAGTACGGCGAGAAGCACTCGGTCGCGCGGCTCATCGGCGCCCCGCCCGGCTACGTCGGGTACGAGGCCGGTGGGCAGCTCACCGAGTCCGTCCGGCGTCGGCCCTACTCGGTCGTGCTGCTCGACGAGGTCGAGAAGGCCCACCCGGAGGTCTTCGACGTGCTCCTGCAGGTGCTCGACGACGGCCGGCTGACCGACGGGCAGGGGCGGACGGTCGACTTCCGGAACACGATCCTCATCCTGACGTCGAACCTCGGGTCGCAGTTCCTCACCGACACCTCGTTGACGCCGGAGCAGCGCGAGGAGGGCGTGCGCGAGCTCGTGTCACAGGCCTTCCGGCCGGAGTTCGTCAACCGGCTCGACGACATCGTGGTGTTCCAGGCGCTCACCTCGGAGGACCTCGGGCAGATCGTGTCGCTGTACGTCGACCGCCTCGCGCGCCGGCTGTCCGACCGTCGGCTCGAGCTCGCGGTGACGCCGTCGGCACGGACGTGGCTCGCTGAGCGCGGGTACGACCCGGTGTACGGCGCGCGTCCGTTGCGGCGGCTCATGCAGCGGCAGATCGACGACCGGCTGGCGCGGGCCATCCTGGCCGGCGACGTCCGCGACGGCGACACCGTGCGGGTGGACGTCGCTGCGGGTGGCGACGAGCTGACGGTCGAGCCGTTCGACCTCGGTGAGGTCGTCGAGGGCGAGATCGTCGAGGAGTAGCGGGAGACAGCTCGTGCGCTCCGAGGGAACCAGGATCCGGGCGCAGCACCGTGGAACGGCGCGGTGTGGTGTCCGGAACCTGGTTCCGTGTCGGCGTGGCCAAGGGTGACCGCCTGGAGGCCCGGGGAACGTTCCTGGAACGCGCCCCGCCTCGCTCGCAGGCTCGCTCGGCGAGACCGGGGCACAGCGCTGGCGCGCTGTGAACGCCCCCGCCTCGCCCGGCCTAGATTCCAGGGCATGCCTGAGATCCGCGCCATCCGTCGCCTCACCGACGCCGTCGAGCACGCGGACGTGCTCGACAAGGCCGTCGACATCGACCGCAGCGTCGTCCGCGCGCTCGCACGCCCGAAGGCGCTGCGACAGCTGCTGCACGGCGTGCCCTTCGGGCACCCGCTCCACCCCCTGATGGTGCAGGTGCCGCTCGGGGCCTGGATCTCGGCGGCGGTGCTCGACCTGATCGGCGGGAAAGGCAACGCGAAGGCCGCGAAGACCCTCGTCGGTGTGGGGCTGGTGTCGTCCGGGAGCGCGTCCGTTGCCGGGTACGTGGACTGGTCCGAGCTCGACCGCGAACAGCTCCGGACCGGATGGGTGCACCAGGCGGTGAACTGGGTCGGGATCACGCTCTACGGGCTGTCGTGGATGCAGCGGAAGCGCGGGAACCACGGCGCCGGGAAGCTGCTCGGGTTCGCGGGGCTGACGGTCGTCGGGGTCGGCGGGTACCTCGGTGGGCACCTGGCCTACCGGCAGCGTGCGGGTGTCGGGTCGAGCGAGCACGTCCCCTTCGACGACTGACCACTCTGTCCTGACGGGTCGCTCCGGCGACGGACGGGAGGCCCGTGGCGGGATCGCCACGGGCCTCCCGTCCGTCGTGTCCGGCGGGTGCAGATCATGCCTGGTCATGACCAGTTCGTCAAGGCTGCGTCCCGATCTGTTCGACATCCGTGATCGCCCGGAAACATGCGGATCGCGACTGTCCACAGGCTTGCGATCCGGTGTTGACATCCCTGCGTGATGGGTCTTTACTCACCATTACGCAACGTCCTTTCATAAAGGTCGGACCAAGGGAGTCAACGTGACACGCACGCGTTTCGCCGCACTCGGTGCGCTCGCCCTCGCAGGCGCGCTCGCCCTCACCGGGTGCTCCGCCGGAAGCAACGGAGCTTCCGACGGCGGCACGAAGTCCATCGGCACACCCGACGGCAAGGGCAAGACCATCACCGTGTGGATCATGAACGGCGACCTCAGCCCGAAGATCCTCGACGTCGCCGAGAAGCAGTTCACCAAGGACACCGGCGCCAAGGTGAAGCTCCAGCTGCAGCAGTGGGACGGCATCACGACCAAGCTCACGACGGCGCTCGCGCAGCAGGACGCCCCGGACGTCGTCGACCTCGGCAACACACAGGTGCCGGTGTACGCCGCGACCGGCGGCCTGATGGACCTGTCGCCCTACAAGAAGGAGCTGCAGGACGGGCAGACGTGGCTGTCCGGGCTCGAGGGCCCGGCGACCGTCGACGGGAAGCTCTACGGCGCCCCGCTGTTCGCCGGCAACCGCGCGGTCATCTACAACAAGAAGACGTGGGCGGACGCCGGGGTCACCGACGTGCCGAAGTCGTACGACGAGCTCACCGCCGACCTCGACAAGGTGAAGGCGAAGAACCCGCAGGCCGACTTCTCCGCGTTCTACATGCCCGGCCAGTACTGGTACGGCGGACTGCAGTGGGTGTGGGACGCCGGCGGACAGATCGCCACCGAGAAGGGCGGCAAGTGGACGGGAGCGCTCGACTCCGCCGCCGCCGTCAAGGGGCTCACGGCGTGGAAGGACTTCCAGAACAGCTACTCGGCGAAGTCCACGCAGGACATCAACACCGACAAGCCCGCCGAGTCCGACGTCTTCGCCCAGGGCAACACCTCGGCGATCCTCGGGTCAGCGTGGGAGATCGGGTCGATCACCACGGCCAAGCCCGAGCTCAAGGACCAGATCGGGACGTTCCCGATGCCCTCCGCGACCGAGGGGAAGACCCAGCCGGTGTTCCTCGGCGGGTCGGACCTCGGCATCCCGTCGAAGTCGCAGAACCAGGACCTCGCGCTGTACTACACGAAGATCCTGACCTCGAAGGAGTTCCAGAAGGACCAGGTCTTCGGCGTCGACGGGTGGGAGCCGAACTCGACGCAGCTGCTCGACGCGGTCGCCGGTGACGTGGACGAGCTCCACAAGCCGTACTTCGAGGCCGCCTCGACGAGCCGTCCGACCCCGGCGACACCGGGCTGGGCCACGATCGAGGGCGACTCGAGCTTCCAGACGATGTTCGCCGACATCGCCACGGGGCGGAAGACACCGCAGCAGGCAGCCGAGGGCTTCTCGGAGCACCTCACGTCCGCGCTCAACGCGCAGCAGTAGTCGATGACCTCCACTGCAGAGCGGGTGTCCGGTCCGGCCTCGGCCGGGCCGGACACCCGGCGTGGCGGTCTGCGACGGGGCCGTCCGGTCGGAGCGGGTCCGTCGGGGTCGGGCTCGGCGGGCGGTCGCGGTGGCCGGCGGCGGTCGCTGACGGCGTCCCGGGCCCCGCTCGTGCTGCTGGCGCCGGCCGCGGTCCTGTTGCTCGCGCTGGTCGTGTACCCGCTCGTGCGGCTGCTGGTGATCTCCTTCCAGGACTACGGCCTCCGCGCGATCTTCACCGGGCAGGCCGGGTTCGCCGGGATCACGAACTACACGAACGTCCTCACCGACGCCAGCTTCTGGCCGGTCATCCTCCGGACGGTGCTCGTCACGGGGGCGATGGTCGTCGGGACGATCGGCATCGGCATGGCGGTGTCGCAGCTGCTCACCCGGCTCGGCGTCGTCATGCGCACGGTGGTCAGCGTCGTGCTCGTGCTGGCCTGGGCGATGCCGAACGTGGCGTCCAGCCTGGTGTGGCAGTGGCTCTTCCAGCCGTTCTACGGTGTGCTCAACTGGATCATCACACAGCTCGGCGTGTTCGGGGACCACACGCAGGACAACTGGGCCTCGACCCCGGGGCAGTCACTGGCGATCGTGCTCTCGCTCGTCATCTGGCAGGCGGTCCCGTTCGTGGCGCTCACGCTGTACGCGGCGCAGTCGCAGATCGCGCCGGAGTACTACGAGGCCGGTGCGCTCGACGGCGCTTCGGCGTGGGCCATGTACAGGGCGATCACGCTCCCCGCGCTCGTGCCGACGCTGCTCCTCGTGACGATCCTGTCGGTGATCTGGGACTTCAACGTCTTCAACCAGATCTGGCTGCTCACCAGGGGCGGACCGGAGGACACCACGCTCACGCTCGGCATCTGGACGTTCGTGAAGTCGTTCGTCTCGAACGCGTACGGGCAGGGCGCCGCGATCGCCGTCATCTCGACGCTGATCCTCGGTGCGCTCACCAGCTACTACATCCGCCGGCTCGTCCGCAGTGGAGAGGAAGACCTGTGACGACGACCACCACCCCCGGGGTGACCGGGGTGACCGCCTCCGAAGCGCAGCCCCACGTGGCGGGGGCGAGGCGTGCCTCCAGGCCGGGCGGGCGTGGTCGGGGCGGTGAGCCGGGCGGCGCGCGTCGGCGGAAGCCGCGAATCGTCGCGAACACCATCGCGGTGGTGTTCTGCCTGGTCTGGGTGTTCCCGATCTACTGGATGGTGAACACGGCGTTCAAGCCCGCGGACGAGGTCACGACGCTGACGCCGATCTGGCTGCCGCTCCGACCGACGCTCGAGAACTTCACCCGGGCGCTGACCCAGGACGGGTTCCTCGTGTACCTGCGCAACTCGGCGATCGTCGTGGTGGCTGCGGTGCTGCTGTCGATCGTGGTCGGGTTCCTGGCCTCGGCGGCGCTGTCGCGGTTCCGGTTCCGCGGGCGGCGCGCGATCCTCGTGGCGATCCTGTTCGTGCAGATGATCCCGTCCGGGGCGCTCCTCATCCCGCTGTTCCTGTCGTTCCAGACCCTCGGGCTGCTCAACAGCTACATCGGGCTGATCCTCGCGTACGTCGCGAGCGTCCTGCCGTTCTCGATCTGGGTGATGCGCGGGTTCTTCGTGGCCGTGCCCGTCGAGATCGAGGAGGCAGCGAAGGTCGACGGCGCGGGGACGTTCCGCATCCTCTGGAGCGTCCTGTTCCCGCTCGTGATGCCGGGGGTGATCGCGACGAGCGTCTTCGCGTTCATCGCCGCGTGGAACGACTACCTGACGGCGTACGTGATGCTCAAGGACCAGGGGATGTACACGCTGCCGGTGTGGCTCGCCGGGTTCTCCACGAACAAGGGGACCGACTTCGGCGGGCTCATGGCGGCGTCCGTGCTGTTCTCGATCCCGGTGGTGGTGTTCTTCCTGATCGTGCAGCGGCGGCTGGTGAGCGGGATGACCGCGGGGGCCGTCAAGGGGTAGCCGGCACCGGTGCTCGTACCCGAACGCCCCGTCCTGCTCCCTGCAGGGCGGGGTGTTCTCGTGCGCCCGGGTGCTCGCGTGCGGGTGCCGCACCGACGCCAGCTGGTCGCAGAACGTGTCGGCCCGCTCGGCCCCGGGCGGCGTGTTGTGCGCCCAGTGCGGGTGGCGCGGGCGCCCGGGGAAGCCTGCGGACGTGTTGGTTTCGCAACGAAACGGTTGCGAACGTGTGACTTTGCGGCGTACAGTGCTCGAAACCCACGGGAACGAAGGAGTTCGGGCATGTACGCAACCGAGCGGCACGACGCCATCGCCGCCTCGCTGCTGTCGGCAGGGCGCGTCTCCGTCGCCGAACTGGCCGAGCACTTCGACGTCACGACCGAGACCGTCCGACGTGACCTCGACGCCCTCGAGTCCGCCGGCGTCCTGCGCCGTGTGCACGGGGGAGCGGTGCCGGTCGGCCGGTCGAGCGTCGTCGAACTGAGCGTCGCCGAACGTGAGGGGCAGCACGGCTCCGCGAAGACCGCGATCGCCCGCGCTGCCATGCGTCTCGTGCCGCCGACGTTCACCGGGTCGATCGCCCTCGACGCCGGCACGACCTGCGCCGCCGTCGGCGCCGAACTCGCCCGGTGGGAACCCGCCACGGCCGGGGCGACGATCACCGTCATCACGAACTCGGTCCCGATCGCCGGCGTCCTGCAGCACAGCGAGCACGTCGAACTGCACCTCCTCGGCGGCCGGGTGCGCGGCGTCACCAGCGCCGCGGTCGGCACGGCCACGGTCGAGCAGATCGGCGCGCTGCGACCCGACATCGCCTTCGTCGGGACGAACGGCCTCTCCGCGGGCTTCGGGCTGAGCACCCCGGACGAGTACGAAGCAGCGGTCAAGGGCGCCTACGTCCTGGCCGCTCGGCGGAGCGTCGTCCTCGCGGACGCGGCCAAGCACGGGGTCGAGGCCCTCATGCGCTTCGCCCGGCTCGACGAGGTCGACACGATCGTCACCGACCAGGAGCCCCCGGCGGACCTCGCCGGTGCGCTCGCCGAAGCGGACGTCGAGGTGGTCGTCGCATGAACCAGAACCCGAGCCACGACGCGCGGACCAGCACGCGCATCGTCACGGTGACGCCGAACCCGAGCCTCGACCGCACGATCGAGCTCGCCGGTGAACTCCAGCGCGGCGCCGTCCAGCGCGCCACGCGGTCCACGGCGGAGCCGGGCGGCAAGGGCGTCAACGTCTCCCGCGTCGTCGTGGCGAGCGGTGGCGACACGATCGCGGTCCTGCCGGGCGACGAGCTCGACCCCGTGCTGCTCGGCCTCGCGACCCGCGGCATCCCGACGGCCGCGATGCCGATCGGCGCGCCGCTCCGCTCGAACGTCACGGTCACCGAGCCCACCGGCACGACCACGAAGCTCAACGAGCCCGGGCCGTCCCTCGCCGGACGCCTCGAGGAGTTCGCCTCGCTCGTCGCCGACGCCGCGGGGCCGACCCCGACCGGACCCGGTGCACGCTGGGTCGTCCTCGCCGGGTCGCTGCCGCCGGGACTCCCGGACGACGCGCTCGCCGAGCTGGTCCGGGCCGTCCGCGCCCGCCACGGTGAGGACGTCCGGATCGCCGTCGACTCCTCGGGCGTCCCGTTCACGGCCCTGCTGCAGTCCGGCGAGCGGATCGACCTCGTCAAGCCGAACGCCGAGGAACTCGCCGAGGTCGTCGGCGGCGACCCCGACGAGTACGAGCGGGACCTCGACGCCGCGGCCGCCGCAGCGGAACGACTCCGGTCGCGGGGTGTGGACACCGTCCTGCTCACCCTCGGCAGCGCCGGCGCCGTCCTCGTCGGCCCCGACGGAGCGCACGCCGCCGCCGCCCCGACGATCGTCGCCCGCTCGACCGTCGGGGCGGGGGACTCCTCCCTCGCCGGGTACCTGCTCGCCGAGGTCGCCGGAGCGCGGCCGGAGGAACGCCTCGCCCAGGCCGTCGCGACCGGAGCGGCGGCAGCCGCACTCCCGGGCAGCGACGTCCCCGCACTCGACCACACCGATCCCACCGCCATCGCGGTCCGAGCACTGCGGCCCGCGACACCGACGGCACCGGCACCAGCTGCACCGGCACCGGTCTGAACCGCGACGACCACCCGCACGACAACCCGTCCGACCCCCACCCACCAGCACGAAGCACGGCCCGCGCCCCCGGCGCCACTGCAAAGGAGCAACCCATGTCCGCAGACACGACGCAGCGCCTCATCAGCGCTGAGCTCGTCGGCCTCGACGAGGACCTCGGAGCGACGTCGAGCGACGTCATCCGCGTCCTCGCCGACCGCGTCGCCGCCACCGGCCGCGCAGCCGACGGCGCCGCCCTCGCCGAGGACGCCATCAAGCGCGAAGCCAGCGTCGGCACGGGCGTGCCCGGCGGCATCGCCATCCCGCACGCACGGTCGGCCTCGGTGTCGAGCCCGACCCTCGCGTTCTCGCGCCTCGCCCGGAAGGTGCCGTTCGGCGCTCCGGACGGCGACGCCGACGTCGTCTTCATGATCGCCGTGCCCGAGGGCGCCGACAAGGACCACCTCACGGTCCTCTCGACCCTCGCCCGGGCGCTCATCCGCGAGGACTTCACCGCGGCGCTCCGCGCCGCGTCGACCCCGCAGGAGATCGTCGACCTCGTCGAGCGCGAGGTGGGCGGCGAGGTCGCCGCAGCCGGCGTCGGGAACGCGAGCAGCGCCTCCCGGCCGGCCGCAGCACCGTCGACGCAGGCCGCGTCCGGTGACGCGACCACGAGCAACACCGCCGCGGGTGCCCGCAAGGTCATCGTCGGCGTCACCGCCTGCCCGACCGGCATCGCGCACACCTACATGGCTGCCGACGCCCTCGTCGCCGCCGCCCAGCGGGCCGGTGCCGAGATGCACGTCGAGACCCAGGGGTCCTCGCAGGTCGAGCCGCTCGACCCGGCGCTCATCGCCCGGGCCGACGCCGTCGTCTTCGCGGTGGACGTCGACGTGCGCGACCGCGGCCGGTTCGCGGGCAAGCCCCTCGTGTCCGGACCGGTGAAGCGCGGCGTGGACGAGCCCGACAAGATGATCGCCGAGGCCCTCCGAGCCGCCGACGACCCCAACGCCGCGCGCGTCCAGGGCGGTGCGGCGACCGCCGAGACCACGAAGACCGACGAGCACTTCGGTCAGGCGCTCAAGCGCTGGCTCCTCACCGGCGTCAGCTACATGATCCCGTTCGTCGCGGGCGGCGGTCTGCTCATCGCGCTCGGCTTCCTGCTCGCGGGCTACGGCATCGCGCTGCAGCACGGCGACTCCGGCCAGAACAACGCCGTCTACACGCTGACGAACTACACCCTCGTGAACCTCCCACCGGAGGGGCTCGCCTACTACCTCGGTGCGGCCGCGTTCCAGATCGGTGGCGTCTCGCTCGGCTTCCTCGTCGCAGCACTCGCCGGGTACATCGCGTACGCCATCGCCGACCGTCCGGGCATCGCGCCGGGCTTCGTCGCCGGTTCGATCGCCGTCTTCATGAACGCCGGCTTCCTCGGCGGACTCGTCGGTGGCCTCATCGCCGGTGGCGCTGCCTACTGGATCGGGCGCATCCCGACCTGGCGCTGGCTGCGCGGCCTCATGCCGGTCGTGATCATCCCGCTGTTCGCGTCGATCATCGCCTCGGGCCTCATGCTCCTCGTGCTCGGCGGTCCGATCGCCTGGGTCATGACGCAGCTCACCGCGTGGCTGAACTCGCTGTCCGGCGCCTCCGCGATCCTGCTCGGCATCATCCTCGGCCTCATGATGGCGTTCGACCTCGGTGGCCCGGTCAACAAGGTGGCGTACGCGTTCGCGGTCGCCGGACTCGGTGCCGGTTCGGCCACCAACGTCGTGCCGTTCGAGATCATGGCCGCCGTCATGGCCGCAGGCATGGTCCCGCCGCTGGCCCTCGCGCTCGCCTCGACCGTCCTCTACCGCCGCGGCTTCACCAAGCCGGAGCGGGAGAACGGCAAGGCCGCGTGGCTGCTCGGTGCGTCGTTCATCTCCGAGGGTGCGATCCCGTTCGCCGCGGCCGACCCGCTCCGCGTCATCCCGGCGTCGATGATCGGTGCCGCGGTTACCGGGGCGATCTCGATGGCAGCCGGCGTGACCTCGCGGGCACCGCATGGCGGCATCTTCGTCTTCTTCGCGATCGGCAACATCTGGATGTTCATCGTCGCGATCCTCGCCGGAACCGTGGTCTCCGCGCTCGTGCTGGTCGGGCTGAAGAAGTGGGTGCGTCGTCGTCCGGTGGACGAGGCCGCCGCGGGCTCCGAGGCCGCGGTCGCGGCCGAGACGGTGGGGCAGCACGCGCCGGTCGCGGCGTAGTCGACGTCACCGGGTGACGGAGGTCACCACGTGACGGACGTCACCACGTGACGGACGGGAGGCACGGTGCCAGCTGGCACCGTGCCTCCCGTCCGTCCGTGGGTGCGTCGCGCACGGGGCGCGACTCTGCCCCGTACTCGCAGCGCGGAGCGGTCGCGACGCCCCGCGGGCCGCAGGTCGAGCGGTCACGGAACGTCGCTCTCGCGAGTGGGGCGCGACGATTCGCGACCTATCGGGGGAGCTGAGCGGGGAGTCGTGACCGATCGGCGCCCTCCGCGTCCGGTCGGTCCAGCCCGCCCCGCGCGCTACTCCGCGATGTTCGCCGTCACCGCGTCGATGTACGCCGCGCGTTCCTCTCGTGAGGCCGGCCGCCCCGGCACCCCCGGCCGCTGCTCCCACGGGAACGGCCCGGCCTCGTGCCGGTACTCGATCCCCATCGCCTCGAGCCGTGCCGTGTGCTCCGCCAGGCGTCCGCGGAACTCCGCGACGTCCCGTGGTCCGGCGACGTCCGCCGACCACAGCGCCTCGGACAGCGCCGCCACGCGGGGGAAGAGCTGGTAGTCGAGCTTCCGGGCGGTGTCGACGTGCTCGGTCCACATGTTGCCCTGGCCGCCGATGACGTGCGCGCGCTCGACGTCGGTCAGGCCCGAGGGCACCGGGTCGAACGCGAAGACGTCGTCGACGGAGAGCACGATCGACACCGGGATCGGCTCGGTCGGCAGGTCGCTCTGGCGGTAGTCGAGGTACGCCTGGTCGTCCGGGGACGAGATCACGTCGTGGCCCCGCTTCGCCGCCGTCCGCGCACCCGTGAGCCCGCGCCACGACAGCACGGTGGCCGACGGGGACAGGGTGCCGCCCTCGAGGATCTCGTCCCAGCCGAAGGCACGTCGGCCCCGCGACTCGACGTGTGCCGCCAGTCGGCCGATGATCCACGCCTGGAGCTGCTCCTCGTCTGCCAGCCCGAGCTCCCGCATGCGCTCCTGCGTGCGCGGGTCGTGCTCCCACTGCACCTTCGGGCACTCGTCGCCGCCGATGCCGATGTACGGGCTCGGGAAGAGGTCGACGAGCTCGTCGAGGACGTCCTGGAAGAACGCGATCGTGGACTCCTCGGCGTTGAGGACGTCGTCGGCGATGCCCCACTCCGTCCAGACCTCGACCGGGCGGTCCGGGTGGACGCCGAGCTCCGGGTACGCGGCGAGGGCGGCGCGGACGTGACCAGGCGTCTCGATCTCGGGCACGACGGTGACGAAGCGGTCGGCTGCGTAGGCGACGATCTCGCGGACGTCGTCCTGCGTGTAGTACCCGCCGTGCGGGCGTCCGTCGAACCCGGCGGGACGGAGCGCCCCGTCGGCGTCCGCCACGTGCGCGCCGACCTGGGACTCGCGCCGCCACGAGCCGACCTCGGTCAGGCGCGGGTACTTCCTGATCTCGATCCGCCACCCCTGGTCCTCGGTGAGGTGGAAGTGCAGGCGGTTGATCCGGTGCGCGGCGAGCTGGTCGACGACGCGCATGACCTCGTGCTTCGTGCGGAAGTGGCGGCAGACGTCGAGCATCACACCGCGCCAGGCGAAGGCGGGGGCGTCCTCGACGACCGTCGCGGGGACCGTCCACGGCCCCGTCCCGACGCGTCCGTGCCGGTACACGTCGGCCGGCAGGGACTGCAGCAGGGCCTGCACACCGTAGAAGACACCGGCAGCCGAACCGCCGACCACCTCGATCCGCTCGGGCGTGACCGTGAGCCGGAACGCCTCGCTGCGGGCGCCCGGAGCCGACGCGGGTCCGCTGGGCGCGGTCGCGGGTCCGGCCGGCAGGGTCTCGAGCTCTGCCGGGGAAGCGACCCGCAGCGCGATGACGTCGGCCCCCTCGTGACGTTCCGCGTCGCGCACCGGCAGGCCGGTCGAGCCGCGCAGGGTCTGCTGCAGGTACAGTCGCACCGACGCGGTGTCGTCGTCGGCAGCGATGCGGGTCGACGCGGTGATCTCGAAGGCGCCGGTTCCCGCTTCGGTACGGCGCGGGCGGGGGATGAGCATGTCAGGTCCACCATTCCTCAATGGTCTTTCGTAATATGGAGGCTATGGCCGTGGAAGAGACCGTGTCAACGCTCCCGAGCACCGTTGTGGGGACGACCCCCGGTGTGCTGCGGCTGATCAACTCGCGCGCGATCCTCGACGAGCTCTTCCGCGAGGACGCCTCCCGGACGGTCACGGAACTGAGCCGGACGGTCGGGCTCTCCCGTCCGACGGTCGAGGCTGCGCTCGCCGACCTCGTGGACGAGGGGTGGGTCGCCGAGGCCGAGGCCATCGCGACCCCGAACAAGGCCGGGCGTCGGGCCAAGCGCTTCGCCGCCGACGCGTCGGCCGGCGCGGTCCTCGGCGTGGACCTCGGGCTGCACGGCATCGTCGGTCTGCGCGCGGACCTCCGGGGCGCGACGACCGTCCGGGTCGAGGAGCGCTACGCCGACCTGACGAGCGCCGAGCAGGCCTGGACGAGCGTGCAGGACGTCGTGCAGCGGCTCACCGAGGGCGTCGCACCCGACCGGGTGCTCGCCGCCACGTTCGGCGTGCCGGCGGTCGTCGACCGCTCGGGCGCGATCGACTACACGGTCGCGGTGCCCCAGTGGGTGGAGTCGCGGGTGCCCGGCCGCATCCAGGACCTCTTCCCCGGGGCGGCGACCTTCTTCGACAACGACGCCAAGCTCGCGGCGACCGCCGAGGCGATGTGGGGCCGGTTCCGCGGTGTCGACGACGCGCTCTACCTCGTCATGGGGCGGCAGATCGGAGCGTCCTACCTCGTCGACGGATCGCTGGCGCGCGGGGCGCGCGGCGCGGCGGGTGAGATGGGAGGCCTCGCCTCGACCGGGTGGCCGTCCGCGCCGACCCGCCTGGAGGCACGGATCGCCCCCGGCACGGACCTCGAGTCGGTCTTCGCGTCGGCCGGGCACGGTGACCCCGAGTCCGTCGAGGTCGTCCGCGCGTTCGCGGCCGACGTGGCCCCGGGCGTGGTGCAGCTCGTCACGACGCTCGACCCGCAGGTCGTCGTGGTCGGTGGAGAGGTCCTGCCCGCCGCAGACGTCTTCGCCGCAGCCCTGCAGGACCTCGTGACGCCCGAGCTGCGGCACCCGGTCGAGGTCGTGCCGTCGACGGTCGGTCGCGACGCGGTGGCGCGAGGTGCGCTCGCTCGGTCCCTCACCCACGTGCGGACCTCGCACATGGGCCTCGGCTGACGTTCAGGTCCCGCGCCGGAGTCTGACAGGCCGCTCAGGGATGATCGGCGGATGACGACTGCCCTGCCCCGTCCCGTGGCTGCCGCCGATCCCGAGATGGGCGGGCTCTCCGGGCTCGTCCTGCAGCTCATCGACGCCCTCGGCGAGTGGGGCGTCGCGCTCATGCTCTTCGTCGAGACGGTCTTCCCGCCGATCCCGTCCGAGGTCATCCTGCCGCTCGCCGGGTTCCTCTCCGGGGCGGGGCAGATGAACCTCGTGCTGGTGCTCGTCGCGGCGACGCTCGGGTCCTACCTCGGAGCACTGGTGCTCTACTGGCTCGGCGCGGTCATCGGCTTCGAGCGGACCGTGCGCCTGCTCGGTCGGCTGCCGCTCGTCGACGAGGACGACTTCCGCAAGGCTGCGGACTGGTTCCACCGACACGGCAAGAGCGCGGTGTTCTTCGGCCGCTTCGTGCCGATCGTCCGCAGTCTCATCTCGCTCCCGGCGGGAGCGGACCGCATGCACCTCGGTACGTTCTCGGTCTTCACGATCATCGCGAGCGGGATCTGGAACGGCGCGCTCGTCCTGCTCGGTGCGGCGTTCGGGACGCAGTACGACAAGGTCGAGCAGTACACCGAGTGGATCGACCGGGTGCTCTACGTCGCCATCGCCGTCGTCGTCGTGACGTTCGTCGTGCGCCGGGTCCGACGAGCCCGCGCCGGACAGGGTGCTCGCGGGCGGCGCCGCGCCACCCCGGCCGGCGACTGAGCCGCACCGGGACCGGTTCAGGCCTTCGTCAGGGCCGACTCCTTGTGGGCGGCCTTGTTGCCCGACTTCTCCGACTCGACGATCCAGTACGGGTCGTCGTCGGTCGGCTTGAAGTCCTGACCGTCGAACGTGAAGTCCCTGGTCTTCTTCTCGACCAGCTTGCCGGTCGTCTTGCCCTGCGAGGTGTTCCAGTGCACCTCGTCACCCTTCGACAGCGCCATCGTGTCCTCCTTGCGCGTGAACGTCCAACTGTCCCGCCCATGCGTACACCCGATGCAGCCGCATGAACACAGGGAAGTACGGCCCATCACGATGTCGTAACGAGCCCGCGGGATCGTTCGCGGGCGCGTACCGTACGAGGTGAGTCAACCCGAAGGCAACTGCTGCTCCCGACTCCCGACGGAATGACGTGCACATGACCCTGCTGGACAGCCCTCGGGCGGAGACGGTCCTCGCTGGCCGCTACCGCCTCCTGCGGCTCATCGGCACCGGTGGCATGGGCACCGTCTACGAAGCGCGCGACGAGCACACCTACCGGCTCGTCGCGGTGAAGCTGTTCGCGACGCCGGACACCATGACGACCGCCGACCGCGTCCGTCAGGAGCGCGAGATCCGCCTGCTGAGCATGCTGTCGCACCCCGGACTCATCCCGCTCTACGACGCCGGGACGCACGACTTCGAGGACGGCCCGCACCGCTTCATCGTGATGGAGCTCATCGCCGACACGACGCTGCTCCGGCGGTTGGCCGAGGGCGCGCTGCACAACTACGAGGTGGCCGACCTCGGGGCGCAGCTCGCCGACGCGCTCGCCTACGTGCACTCCCGCGGCATCGTGCACCGTGACGTCAAGCCGGCGAACATCCTCATCAGCGACGAGGGCTCCTCCGGCTTCGCGCGGACCGTCAAGCTCACCGACTTCGGCGTCGCGCACTTCGTCGACGGCTCCCGGCTCACCAACGACGGCACGATCATCGGGACCGCCGCGTACCTCAGCCCGGAGCAGGTGGCCGGCGAGCCGATCGGGTTCGCGACGGACGTCTACTCGCTCGGGCTCGTGCTGCTCGAGGCCCTGACCGGCAAGCAGGAGTACTCCGGCACGCTCATCGAGGCCGCCCTCGCCCGACTCCGGCGCGACCCGGAGGTCCCGGAGGGCATCGCATCGGAGTGGCGCGACCTCCTCGAGCGCATGACGGCCCGGGACCCCGAGCGTCGGCCGACCGCGGTGGCCGTGGCGAACGCACTGCGCGGCGGGTCGACGCAGATCACCGGGCCGGTGCCGCTGGGCCCCGACCGTGAAAAGCACCTCCGCGCGTACAAGCTGCACCGTGCCGCACACCGACACGCCAAGCGGGGCACGTTCGACTCGGTGAAGCGGTGGCGTCGCCGGAACGTGCTGCTCGGCGGGTTCGCGATGTTCGGACTGCTCGCCGCGTGCGGGGCGTCGTACCTGGCGGGCATGCTGCACTGACACGGGTGCGACCGCGTCTGTGCGCCCTGGCAGGATGGACGGCATGACCGATCAGCGCTGGATCAAGATCTGCGGCCTCTCCACCCCCGAGACGGTGGACGCCGCCGTGGACGCCGGCGCCGACGCGGTCGGGTTCGTCTTCGCCGCGAACAGCCCCCGCACGGTGACGGCCGACCTCGCGAAGGAACTCGTCGAGCGGGTGCCCGAGGGCATCGACGCCGTCGGGGTGTTCCGCGACCAGCAGATCGACGAGGTCGTCGGCATCGCCTCGGCGGTCGGACTGACCACGCTCCAGCTCCACGGGGGCGAATCCGTCTCGGACTTCGCCCGCGCGCGTGACGCCGGCTTCTTCACGATCCGGGCGGTCAGCACCGAGGACTACCTGCGCGAGACGCCCGAGCAGCGTGCCGCGTTCGACCACGACCTCCTGCTGCTCGACGCCGCGGTGCCGGGCAGCGGTCGACTCGTGGAGCCCTCGACGATCGCGGGCAAGGTGGACGAGGCCTGGATCCTCGCGGGCGGCCTCACACCCGCGAACGTCGTTGCCGCGGTCGAGGCGCTCGACCCGGACGGCGTCGACGTGTCGAGCGGCGTCGAGTCCGAGCGCGGCGTCAAGGACGCCGCGAAGATCCGCGCGTTCGTCGAGGCGGTCCGCAGCATCCCTTGACGCCGCGCCCCGCGCGCGACGCTCTGCGCCAACGGGTTCGCGAAAGCGACAGTGGCGACGTGTCGCTCCCGCGGAAGCGACAGAGCAGCGCGGCCCGACGCGCGCGTTTTGTCGCTCCCGCGGAAGCGACCGAGCAGCGCGCCTCGCGCGCGACGCGACCAGACGGACGGACGGGAGGCCCATGGCGGATCCGCCACGGGCCTCCCGTCCGTACCGGTGCGCGTCAGCGCAGCGTCGGGATCAGCTCCGTGAGGAACGCGTCGGTGTCCTCCCAGCCCTCCACGGCGTGGCAGGGGACGCCGAGCGCCTTCACCGGGTAGTCGTTGCCCTCGGGGTCGAGGCGGTCGCCGACGAACAGCATGTCGTCGAGCGCGATGCCCGTGAGCTCGGCGAGCCGACGCATCCCGTAGGCCTTGTCGATGCCCTTGCGGGTGATGTCGATGCTCGTGGAACCGCCGGAGCGGACCTCGAGGTCGGCCAGCTGCTCCTGCACGAGGCGACGCAGGTGGTCCTTCTTCTCGCCGGTCGGGTCCCACTGCTTCTTCACGTCGACCGGTGCTGCCTGGCCGAGGGCCGAGAACGTGATCTGCGAGCCACGGTCCTCGAGGATGTCACCCCAGGTCCGGGTCTCCCAGTAGCCGGCCTGCTTCGCCTGGTCCTCCACGGCGGCGAGGGCGCGGGCCTTCTGCTCGTCGGTGAGGTCCTCGGCGTACTGCAGTGCCCAGTCGTCGTCCTGCCAGCGGTAGTACCGGGTGCCGCAGGTCGGCAGGAGGTGGAGGTCGTCGAGCGTCAGGCCGTCGCGGTGCCGGAGCGGCGTGACGAGCTGCTGCTCGAACTGGTGGAAGTTGCCACCGGAGATCACGGCGACCGGCACGACCTCGAGCAGGGACGCGAAGGTCTCGAGCATGCGGGGGTCGAGCGGCGACTTCGACGGGGCGAGGGTGTCGTCCAGGTCGAAGGCGACGAGGTGGGGCGTGGTCATGGGTCCGATCCTGCCAGAGTCGGGCCGAGCAGACGGTCCGTGCGGGGGAGCGGTGCGGATCGGATGCGGACCACCGCGACGTGCGGGCAGCGGACGGCGGCCGGTGGGCGGTGCAGCGTGCGGCGGGCGGCGGGCGGCCGGTCAGGCCCGGTGCGTGGCGGGGACCCGGTCGCGCGCGTAGGTGATGTCCGTGTAGCCGTGCGGTGCCGGGTTGCCGTCCTCGTCGAGGTTCACGAAGACGACCTCGTCGATGGTGAGGATGCTGCGGTGCGTGAAGAGGTTGCGCGCCTCGGCCCGCATCGTGAGCGACGTCCGGCCGAAGCGGGTGGCGACGAGGCCGATCTCGACGATGTCGCCCTCGCGCGCGGACGACACGAAGACGATCTCCGACATGTACTTCGTCACGACCTTGCCGTTGCCGAGCTGGATGATCGCGTAGACCGCGGCCTCCTCGTCGATCCAGCGGAGGAGGCTGCCGCCGAAGAGCGTGCCGTTGGCGTTGAGGTCCTCGGGGCGGACCCACTTGCGGGTGTAGAAGTTCATTGCGTTCTGCATGTCAGTACATACTACGACGGCCGGGCCCGTGCGGACCCGGCCGTCGGTACGACGTGCTGCCGACTACTCCTTGACGAGGACGACCTCGTCGAGCGGCAGGCGGGTGCGCGGCGCGACCTCGCGCTCGGCGGCCTTGTCGTCGAGCTGCGACGGGTCCGCGACCGTGCCGATCGCCGTCACGGTGTAGGGCAGGAATCGCTCCGGCAGGTCGAACGCGGCGCGGAGCCCCTCGGCGTCGATGCCCGCCATCTGGTGCACGTGCAGGCCCTCGGCGTGCGCCTGCACGGTCAGCGCGGCGAGCGACTGGCCGAGGTCGTACTGCGCGAACGGCCGCTCCTCGCCGTCCTCGGTGACGGTCTCGAGCACGCCGACCACGAGCGCGCTGGCACGGAACGCCCACGCGGCGTTGAAGCCGAGCAGGTTCTCGTTGATCTTCCGGAACGTCTCGGTGCCACGGCGACCGGCGATGAAGCGGCGCGGCTGGTGGTTCATGGCCGAAGCGGCCCAGCGTGCAGCCTCGAGGACGGCGTCGAACGCGGCGTCGTCGATGGTTGCGGTCTCGTCGTAGGAACGCGGGCTCCACCGCTCCTCGAGGAGCGGCACGAGGGGCTGGCTGGAGTCGGTCGAGCGGGTGAGCGTCTGCGAGGTCATGGTGCCGTCAACGGTATTCGATGCGTTCGCATTTCCCGGCTGTACGACGTCACATGAAGCCGAGGTGCCAGGATGGACGGGATGGGTGGCGTCTTGACCGGGTTCGCGATCATCGGCGCGATCATCGCTGCCGGGTACGTCGTGGGGCGCACCGGCCTGCTCGGTCCGCACGCCCAGTTCGTGATGAGCCGACTCGCGTTCTTCGTGCTCATGCCGTGCCTGCTGTTCCACACCATCGCGACCGCCGACATCGCCGCGCTCCTCTCGCCCGTGCTCTGGGTGTCGCTCGTCAGCGCGCTCGTGGTCGCGCTCGGAGCGGCGATCGTCTTCCGGGTGGTGCTCCGGCGTCCGCTCACGACGACGACGGTCGGAGCACTGGCGTCGAGCTACGTCAACGCGAACAACATCGGCCTGCCGGTCGCCGTCTACGTCCTCGGGCAGGCCACCGCCGTCGTCCCGGTCATCCTGCTGCAGCTCATCGTCCTCGCGCCGATCGCCCTGACGGTCCTCGACACCGCGACGGCCGGTTCGGGCAGCCTCGGGCGTCGGATCGCCGGGCCGTTCCGGAACCCGATCATCATCGCGTCGCTCGTCGGGCTCGTGTGCAGTGCGCTGCACGTGGAGCTGCCGGCGCCCGTCCTCGAGCCGTTCTCCCTGGTCGGGGCCGCGGCGGTGCCGGTGGTGCTGCTCTCGTTCGGGATGAGCCTGCACGGCGCGACACCGCTGCGGGACCCGGCGATCCGGACCGACGTCGTCGTCGCGTCGGCGATCAAGCTCGTGGTCATGCCCGCCGTGGCGTTCGTGTTCGCGCGGTACGTGTTCGGCCTCGGCGCACAGGACGTCTTCGTGCTCACCACGCTCGGGGCGCTGCCGTCGGCGCAGAACGTCTTCAACTACGCGCAGCGCTACGGCGCCGCCGTGCCGGTGGCGCGGGACGTCGTGCTCGTCTCGACCGTCGGGTCGGTTCCGGTGCTCGTGGCGATCGCGGCCCTGCTGCACCCGTAGCGCGCTGTCCGGCGTGACCCACCGACGGCCTGGAGGCGCGGGTCGGGCCCGCACCGTGCCTCCAGGCCGGCGTGGGGTCGCGAACGGGCGGGCACTCGCGACGCGCTCGGTGCGCGGGACCGCGAGTGGGCGTGCGCTCGCGACATGCGTGCACCCGCGACGCCGCGTGCGCTCGCGACGCCGCGCGCGTCAGAAGATCATCGGCCGGTCGTCGTCGAGCGAGGTGTCGAGGTCGAGGTCGACCGTCACGGGCACGTGGTCGCTCGGGGCGTCGCCCTTCCGCTCGTTGCGGTGGATCGCCGCGTCGGTGACGACGTCCGCGAACGCCTGCGAGCCGAGCACGAAGTCGATGCGCATGCCCTCGTTGCGGGGGAACCGGAGCTGCTTGTAGTCCCAGTAGGTGTAGCCGTCGGGGACGATCGGACGCACCACGTCCTGCAGGCCGCGCTCCTCGAACGCCCGGAACGCCGCGCGCTCCGGCTCACTGACGTGGGTGGCGCCCTCGAACACCGCCATGTCCCAGACGTCCCGGTCGAACGGCGCCACGTTCCAGTCGCCCATCAGCGCGAGGGGGAGGTTCGGGTCCTCGATGAGCCACTCCGACGTGCGGTCGGCGAGCTGTGCCAGCCAGTCGAGCTTGTACGTCCAGTGCGGGTCGCCGAGCTCGCGGCCGTTCGGCACGTAGAGGCTCCAGAGGCGCACGCCGTCGACCGTCACGCCGATCGCGCGGGCCTCGACCGGGAGGTCCGGCCCCTCCTCGCCCTTGAGGAAGCCCGGCTGGCCGGGGAAGTCCCGCGTGACGTCCTCCATCGGCAGCCGGCTGGCGAACGCGACCCCGTTCCACTGGTTCAGCCCGTGCGCCTCGACCTGGTAGCCCGCGGCCTCGAACGCCTCGGTCGGGAACTGCTCCGGCTTGCACTTGATCTCCTGCATGCCGAGGACGTCGACGTCCTCGCGCACCAACCAGTCGACGATCCGCCCCACTCGGGTGCGGACGGAGTTCACGTTCCAGGTCGCCACGCGCATGGGTCCGAACCTACCGGTCCCTCCCCGGTGGGATGGTGTTCGCTGGGGTGCACCACCGGATCAGCGGATCAGATCGGAGACCACCCATGGCATCCACCACGGACCGCGTCGACGGGACCACCACCGGGACCACGACGACGCAGGTGACCACCAAGGGCAAGACCCTCATCGACGACGCCGTCGTGGCGAAGGTCGCCGGCATCGCCGCGCGCGACGTGCCCGGCGTGCACGCCCTGGGTGGCAACGCGGCGCGCGCGTTCGGAGCGATCCGGGACGCCATCGGGTCGAGCGACCTCGGGCAGGGCGTCCGCGTCGAGGTCGGCGAGACCCAGGCGGCGGTCGACATCACGATCGTCGTCGAGTACCCCGTGCCGATGATGCAGGTCGCCTCTGCCGTGCGCGAAGCCGTCACCGCCGCGGTCACCGACCTCGTCGGGCTCGAGGTCACCGAGGTCAACGTCGCGATCAACGACGTCGAGATCCCGGGGCTGCCGGCCGCGACCGAGGACTCCGAGGGTCGCGTGCGATGAACGGGACCGTCGTCGGGGCGGGCGTCGGGGCGGTCCTCGCGATCGTCGCCGTGACGCTCGGGTTCTGGGCGTTCGTCGTCGTCGCCGTGTTCATGCTCGTCGGGGCCCTCGTCGGTCGGATCGTGAGCGGCGACCTCGACGTGCGCCGACTCGTCGACGTGCTGCGCGGACGCCGGAGCTCGTCGTGACCGGCGCCGTCGTCGCCGGCGGGACCGGCAGCGGCGGCGTCGTGCCCGGGTGGGACCGCATCGGTCCCGCCGCACTCGTCCACACCGCGCAGGCGGTCGCCTCCGAGGCGCTCCGTGCACCCCTCCGCGAGGTCCGTGCCCGGATCGCCGACGACGGGCACGGTTCGCTCGCGGTCGAGATAACGGCCCCGCTCGTCGTGCCCGCGCTCGGATCCGGCACCGTCCCGTCCGAGCCGGTGCTGCGGACCGCACACCGCGCCCGCGGAACGATCGCCGAGCGGCTGCACACGATCACCGGGCGGCAGGTCGACCGCGTCGACGTGACATACGGATCGTCGGTCGTCGACACGCCGAGGAGGGTGCGGTGAGCGCGGCTCCGGACGCCAGCGCGGCCCGCGGACTCGACGCGTCGTCGGCGGGGAACGAGCGGGTGTACCGACGGGTCCTCCGCCGCGAGACCTCCGCGTCGCGCTCGGGCACCGTCGTCGTCGCGATGCTGCTCACCGTGCTGCTCGCCGCTGCGGTGGTCTTCGCCGCCGCCGTCGTCCTGCTCGGCCAACGCGTGGCCGGTGTCGACCCCCGAGCCCTCGTCGACACGGCCGTGCGGGCACCGGACGGCCTCGACACGACCGTGGTGGTGACCGTCGGCGCGATCGTCGTCCTCGTCGGGCTGACCTTCCTGCTCCGCGGACTCCTGCCGCAGCGCCGACCCCGTCACACCCTGCCGTCCGACCGGCTCGCGGTGGTCGTCGACGACGAGGTGCTCGCGTCCGCGGCCGCCCGTGCAGCCCGCTCCGCCACGCGCCTCGGGCCGGACGCCGCCGTCGGCACCGTCGGACGCCGGACCGTCGAAGTGGTGCTGCGGCCTGCCGCCGGGGTGGACGTGCCCGTGCTCGACGCCACCGAGGCCGTCCGGCGGGAGCTCGACGCCGTCGCGGCGCAGCCCACCGTGACACCGCACGTCCGGGTGCAGCCGACCGGGAGGGTGGACGGGTGAACGCCACGAACCGCGTCGTCGGACGCATCGCCCTCGTCGTCGTCGGGCTCGCCCTGCTCGTCGCGGGAGCCGGAGCCGTCCTCGTGCAGACCGTCCCGGCCGCCGCCGGCATCTGGCACGACCTCGCACGACCGGGCCTGACCGACCTCGGCACCCGCGCGGCCGAGGAAGCGTCGCTCGTCGCGTGGACCGCGGTCCTCGGCGGCGCGGTCGTCGTCGGGGTGCTCGCGCTCGTGGTGCTCAGCACGCTCGGCGGCGGACGGACCGGCACGGTGGTGCAGGACGACGGTGGTGCCGACGGCGTCGCGGGATCGGTGCGGATCGATGCCGCGGCCGTGCAGCACGCCCTCTCGTCGGCGATCGGTGCGCTGCCGCAGGTGGCGTCGCTCGCCGTGGACGTCTACCGGGTACGTGGTCGCCGTGCCGTCCGGATCCGGGTGCGTCCTCGTCGCGGGGCCGGGCCGCGTGAGCTCGCCGAGCGGGTCGAGGCGGTCGTCGCTGACCTCGACGCGCTGCTCGGCGAGCGGCTGCCGGTCCTGCTCGAGATCGCCCGCGGGGGCGTCGGGTCGGGGAAGCCGGACCGCGTGCACTGACGCCAGGTGCCGGTGCGGGCGTCGGTGCCGGTGCCGGCGCGGGTGCCGGTGCGGATTGGTGGCGCACAACCGAAGGCACCTCGAACCGCGGATGCGCGCGGTTCGAGGTGCCTTTGGTTGTGCGAGCGCGAACGCGCGAGAGCGCGAAGACGCGAGAGCGCGAAGACGCGAGAGCGCGAGAGCGCGAAGACGCGAGAGCGCGAGAGCGCGAAGACGCGAGAGCGCCGCCGGTGCGCGGCCGCGCGGGTCCGCTAGATGCCGACGCCGCGAGCGCGGAGGAACGGCACGGGGTCGATCGTGGCGCCGCCCGTGTGGACCTCGACGTGCGAGTGGCACCCGGTCGAGTTCCCCGTGGAGCCCACGAGCGCGATGAGCTGCCCGGCCGAGACGCGTTGCCCGGGCGACACCCGGAAGCCGCCGTTCACGATGTGGCCGTACGCGGTCGTGATCCCGCCGCCATGGGAGATCCGCACGTAGTTGCCGTAGCCGCCGTACCAGCCGACGTACTCGACCGTCCCGGCGGCCGCCGCCACGATGGCCGACGAGCACGGGCTGCCGAGGTCGACGCCGTCGTGGAAGATGACGCCGCCGTGGATCGGGTGCACACGGTAGCCGTACGGGCTCGTGATGCCGCCGCTCGCCGGTCGGACCCAGCCCGTACCCGAGCCGGACCCCACGGAGCCGCCCGAGGACCCGCCGCTCGACCCGCCGGAGGCACCGGAGCCCCCACCCGACGAACCGCCGCTGTTCGCCGCGGCGGCTGCAGCGGCCGCGGCAGCAGCGGCGCGGGCGGCAGCTTCGCGTGCAGCCTTCTCCTCCGCCGCCTTGCGGATCGCCTCGCCCTTCGCGAACTCCTTCTCGGACCGGACACGACCCGATGTCAGGGTCGCGAGCTGTGCGTCGAGCCGGGCCTTGTTCGACTGCTGTTCCTCGTACGCTGCCTGGACCTTGTCGGACGCGGCCTGCGCGACGTCCATCCGTTCCTTCGCCTCGTCAGCGAGTTCGTCGAGCTTCTTGGCCGCGCGGTCGGCCTGTGCGGTGAGGGACCGCGCGACGGAGGCGTCCGCGGAGGCGGCGGCCTCGACGCGCTCGGCCTGCTCGGAGAGCTTGCTCAGGGCGCCGAGGTTGTAGAGCAGGTCGGAGGCGTCCTCCGAGCTGCCGACGACCGACGCGGTGACGTCCGCTCCGCCGGAGCGAGCCATCTGGGCGGCGAGCTGCCCGGCCTGGGCGGCGCTCTGCTCGGCGGTCTCGGCGTGCTCGTCGGCCTCGGCGCGGAGCTTCTGTTCCGTCTCCGCTTGTCGCTGCGCCGCGGACTGCGCCTCCTGGAACTCGTCACCGAGGCGCTGGGCCTCTGCCTGGGCTTCCTCGAGGTCGTCGGACAGCCCGTCGATGATGCCGCGGATCTTCGTGATCTGCGTCTGCTTCTCGGATTCCTTGCCACGGGCGGCGAGCAGGTCGTCCCACGACGGGTAGGTCTTCGCCTGCGCCGCCGGGGCGTCCAGCACGACGGTGCCGACGAGTCCCGCGAGCGCCAGACCGGTGACGGCGAGGCGGAGCGGGAGGGTCCGGCGGGGTCGGGGGCTGGTGGCGCGGGTCACAGGGGGAAGCCTATACATCCGTACAGGCAGATCGGGTCGCGGGCGCGCCGCTGTGGATGGAACACCGCGCGACAGGGTGGAGCTCAGAAGCCCCGGTCGCGCAGGGTCTGCTCCGCGCTCTGCACGACCCGGTCCCGGAGGACGGCCGCGCCCGCGGTCCCCGCGTAGTCGTAGACGTCGAAGCCCGTGCAGTGCGTGATCGACGCCGGAGCGCCGAGCGAGTCCTCCACGGCCCGGGTCCAGACGTCCCCGGAGCCGATGACCACGAAGGTCGGTCGGGCCCCGCGGTAGGCGCCGAGGTCGACCAACCACGGGTAGGTGTCGAACGTGTCCCGGACCTGCAGCAGCTCGACGTTCGGCGCCGCGTAGGTCGCGAGTGGCCGCACCGTCCAGAACTGCCCGACCCCGGTGACGTCCCGCCCCGCTGCCCAGCGATCGAGGCAGCCGGCGGCGGAGTAGCGGGCGTCCGACACGGTGCGGACGGTCCCCGGGACGGCAGCCACCCCCGCGACGAGGACGGCCGCCGCACCGATCGCGAGGACCGTACGGACCGCCCGTGACGGTCGGTGGACCCGGGTCGCGCGGACGGCGGTCCGGGTGAGTTCGGCGACCGCGATGAACGCCAGGAGCGGCGCGGTCACGATCGGCTCGAGGTACCGCGGGGTCTCCGACCCGGCGACCACGACCCCGACGGACACTGCGACCACGGTCACGAGCGGCAGCACCGTGGCGACGAGCACCGTGCGGGAGGTCCGGATCCGCCAGGCCCACACCGTGCCACCAACGGCGAGCAGGACCCCGACGAAGAGCAGGAGCAGCCCGGCGTCGCCCGCCGCGGTGGCCGCCCGGTCGTCGGTGAGCTGCGCGAAGAACGCCAGGGTGTCGAACGCCCGCGATGGGTGAACGTAGGTGGACGGGTCGAGCGACACGAACGGGCGCAGCGGGATCCGCACGAGGTACCCGACCACGGAGCCGACGACGAGCACCCCGCCGAGCAGCCCGGCCGGCCGCCACGGCACCCGGCGTGCGAGTGCGAGCAGCCCGAGTGTCACGATGACCGGGCCGGCCGACCACGGCACGTACAGCGGGTTCGACGCGGTCGTCAGCGCCGCGACGAGGCCGAGCGTGACGAGGACCGGGACCGATGCCCGTCCGGTCCGCACTGCCCGGAGCACGAGCACGGCGGTCGCGAGCATCGCCAGCACGGCGCCGTAGTAGTAGGTGGTCGTGAGGAGCAGCGACGCGAGTTCGAGCGAGGTGGCCGTCGCGGTCGACTCGGTCAGGACGAGCGCCGTGACGAACGCGAGCGCCAGCCCGGACACTGCGATCCGTGCCGGACGTCCGGCCGAGGGCATGAGCTCGTTCGCCGCCGCGCGGAGCAGTGCGTACACGGCGAGGAGCACGAGCACGCCGTTCAGCGCGAGCGCCTGCTGCGGGGTCGCCGTCACCACCGAGCAGAGCAGGTAGACCGGCAGCTCGGGGAAGAAGAACAGCGCGGGGGACATCGCCCACTCGAACGGCTGCCCGGCGTCGAGCGAGCGCCGGACCAGCGGCAGGAGCACCGAGTCGCCGTCGTACCAGAGCAACGCGACCCGCGGTGTGGCGACGACGTGCCGCAACGCGATGACGGACAGGGCCAGCGCGACCAGGGCGCCCAGTGCCTCCCGGCCGATCGCGACCCACCTGCCCGCGGTGGCCGCGCTGCCCGCCTCGACGGCTGGCGGCGGTGCGGAGCGGGGCATGCTCCGGAGCGTACCGAGCGCGCCTCGGCGGGGGCCGCCCAGGTGCACAGGAGCGCCCGATCACCCCGACCGGCTACTCTGGTGCGCTGTGACTGACGTGCGTGACCAGTTGATCGACCACATCAAGGCCGATGCCGTGTTCCACGGCGACTTCACCCTGACCAGCGGCAAGCAGGCGTCGTACTACATCGACCTGCGGAAGGTCAGCCTCGACCACCGTGTGGCACCCCTCATCGGGCAGGTGATGACCGACCTCATCGCCGAGGTCCCGGACGTCGCCGCCGTCGGCGGCCTCACCATGGGAGCCGACCCGATCGCGAGCGCCGTGCTGCACCAGGCCGCCGCCCGTGGCCTCGCGTACGACGCCTTCGTCGTCCGCAAGGAGCCGAAGGACCACGGTCGCGGCCGTCAGGTCGAGGGCCCCGACGTCCGTGGCAAGCGCGTCATCGTGCTCGAGGACACCTCGACCACCGGCGGCTCGCCGCTCAAGGCGGCCGAGGCGCTCGAGCGTGAGGGCGCGATCATCGCCGCGGTCGCCGTCGTGGTCGACCGCGACACCGGCGCCAAGGAGAAGATCGAGGCCGCCGGATACCCCTACTACGCCGCCATCGGGTTGGCCGACCTGGGGTTGTCCGCGTGACCGGGGAGCGTCCGGACGACGCGCAGGGCCCCGAGGACACCGCCGGTCCCGGAGACGGGGACGACGGCCTGGAGGCACGGCGCGCGTCGGAAGCGGACGCTCCGTTCCACGGTCTCCGCAGTGCCGCGGACATCTTCGGCGCTCCCCGCTCGGCCGACGAGTGGCCGTCCCGACGGGAGCGTCGCGAGGCCATCAAGGCCGCGCAGGAGACCGGTGCGCCGCTGCCCGAGCCGTTCACGGCGCCCTCGGAGGAGGAATCCGCCGGCGCGGACACGAGCCCGGCCGAGGCGGCTGCGCGTGACGAGGCGGCGGCGCGTGACGAGGCGACCGCGCGTGACGAGGCGGCGGGCGACGCCGGTGCCACGCAGGCGATCTCGATGCCCGAGGAGCTCCGTGCGCCGTCGCAGCAGGCGCACCCGAGCTCGATCCAGCTGCCGACCGCGCAGTCGAACCGGGACGCCCGCGCCGCCGAGGCCCGGGCGCTCGACGAGGAACGCCGGCGGACCGACCCCACCGGGACCGGCCGCGACGACGTCGACTGGCTCGGCCGTGCGACCGGCACCGGCACGGGAACGGTGACGGTCGGCGAGCCGATGGCCCGCCAGCCACTCGGTGTCGAGGACGCGTTGCCCTCCGCCGACGAGCCGCCGAGCTTCACCGACCTGCTGCGGGTGCAGTCGTCCTCCGACGACGACGCGGCTGCCGGGTCGGACCGTCCGTTCGACTGGGCCGTGCACGACGACGAGACGGGCGAGGTCCCGACGACGCTGACCTCCGAGGCGTACGACACGGCTGGGTCGTGGACGCTCGCGGACGAGGCGGAGGACGAGGCGGAGGACGAGGACGAGGTCGCCACCGGAGCGGTCCCCACCGCGGCGCCCGGACTGCCGACCGCCGCCGCACTCGGCGCTGCCGGTGCGGTCGCTGCCGGGGCTGCGGCCGCCGCACCGACGGGATCCGAGCCGGACGCCCCGACGACGCGACTCTCCGTACCGGACGCGGCCACGGGCCTCCCGGTCGAACCGACGCGACCGTCGACCCCTGCCGAGCCGGCGCTTGCCGAGCCGGCGCCTGCCGACCCGACCCCTGCCGAGCCGGCAGCGGACGGGGCCGCCACGACCAGGTGGTCGCTCTCCGACGAGGCCGAGGAGACCCCGACCGTCGCCTTCGAGCCGCCACGCTCCGCGTCCGCGACGCCGTGGTGGGCCGAACCCGACGACGCCGTGTCGCCGACCGCCGCCCCGCCGCTCGTCGAGCCGACCCCCGAGTCGTACCCGGCGCACCTCCCGCCCGCGGTCGGGCAGGACTTCGACGGACTGCTCTCCGCTCCGGAGGACCGCCCCGACCCGGAGCCCGCCGCGACGACCGACCCCGCAGCAGCAGCGGGGCGCCCGGAGGACATCGACCAGTCGGAGTGGACCGACCGCGAGACGAGCGACACGAGCGCGATCAAGGACCTCTTCGGGACCGCCGCCGTCGACCAGCTCGGCACGACCGGCTACGACCCGCACGACACCGGCACGGCGATGATGCCCGCGGTCCGGTCGTCCTCGGCCGCCGCTCCCGCGAGCCGCGCACCGGAGACCCCGACGCCGTCGCCGTCCCAGCAGGGGCTCATCAACCAGCAGTTCGCGAAGCTGCAGGGCGAGGGGACGCGCGGCAAGCAGCTCCTCATCGGCGGCGCGATCGTCCTCATCGTCGTGCTGCTCGTCCTCGTGTTCCTCTTCGCGAAGTGGATCATGGGCAACACGGTCGCCGACCACCTCGTCCCACCCACGAAGTCACCGACCGCCGCCGCGCAGTCCGCGGCGCCGTCGTCGACGCCCTCCGCCGAGGCCGAGCAGGCGCAGACGCCCGCGACGGGGCTCCAGTTCGCGACCACGCCGGCGGCTCCGGGCGAGCACGCGTGGACGGACCTCGCGGGCGGGGAGTGCCTGTCGCCGTTCACGAACGCGTGGGCGCAGACCTTCACGGTCGTGGACTGCGCGACGCCGCACGCGGCGCAGCTCACCGCACGGCTGCCCGTCCAGGCGGACGCGTACCCGGGGGCGGACGCACTCGCGGCGCAGGCTGCGGAGCAGTGCCAGACCTCGGCGGCGCTGGACACGGCCGCGGCGGGTTCGGTCGGGGACGTGCAGGTCCAGGGGGCCTACGCGCCGGACGAGTCGACGTGGCAGCAGGGCGACACGTTCATCTCGTGCTTCGTCACGCGGTCGTCGGGGCAGGAGCTCACGGGGTCGCTCGCGCCCGCGGCGTAGGCGGCGCGGGCGGCGTCGAGCGTGCGTTCGCCGTCGGCGTCGTCGCGCGGCCGGCGTCAGCGGCGCTGGAGCGACGAGCCTGGGAGCGCGGCTGTCGAATGACGCGGTCGTCGTCGTACGACCACCGCGGAGTCGCTCCGTGCCCGCTCGGGTTGCCCGCGTGCGCGACGAACGACGTTGCCTTCGTCGTACGACAGCGGCGACGTCGTCCAGCAGCGGCAGCGCGGGGCGCCGCCGCCGCGGTCAACGTGCGGCGGGGACCTTCGCGGACGCGTCCGACAGGGTGCGCAGCTCCTCCGCGCTGAGCTCGAGCTCCGCCGACGCGAGCAGCGCCGGCAGCTGGTCGGTGTTCCGCGCGCTGGCGATCGGCGCGACGACGTCCGGCTGTGCCTGGAGCCACGCCAGGGCCACGGTCGCGATCTCCACGCCGTGCTCCCGGCCGATCGTGTCGAGGGCGTCGACGACCGCGAGCCCCTCGTCCGAGAAGTAGCCCGACACCTGCCCCTCGCGGTCCTTGCCGGCGAAGTCCTCCTCCGAGCGGTACTTCCCGGTGAGGAACCCGGCGGCGAGGGCGAAGTACGGCACCACCCCGAGGTGCTCGGCGGCGGCGAGCGGCGCGATGTCCGACTCGTACGGCTCCCGCGTCACGAGGTTGTAGTGCGGCTGGATCGCGACCGGCTTCGCGAGGCCGTGCTCGTCCGCGATGCGGATCCACTCCTCGGCGCGCTCCCGCGAGTAGTTCGAGATCGCCGTGAACCGGACGAGGCCCTCGCGCACGAGCTGGTCGAACGCCCGGACGGTCTCCTCGAGCGGGGTCGACTCGTCGTCGAAGTGCGCGTAGTACAGGTCGATCCGGTCGGTGCCGAGCCGTTCGAGGCTGGCCCGGGCAGCCGCTGCGACGTTCGACGCCGAGAGGCCCTGGAACTCCGGGTGCTGCGACACCTTCGTCGCGATGACGACGTCGTCGCGCTTGCCCGAGGCGCGGAGCCACGAACCGATGACCCGCTCGGACTCACCGCCGCTGTTGCCCGGCGCCCAGGCGGAGTACACGTCGGCCGAGTCCACGAAGTCCCCACCGGCGCCCGTGTACGCGTCGAGTACCCGGTGCGAAGTCTGCTCGTCGGCCGTCCAGCCGAAGACGTTGCCGCCGAGTGCGAGGGGGAACACGGTGAGGTCGCTGGTACCGATGCGGGGCATGGTGGTCCTTTCGTGGTCTGGTCGTCGCGGTCACGGTGACGGCCGCGACACTCCCACGCTATGCCCGGCCGCCTGTCGCCCGGCCAGGGGCTTCGCAGTGTTGCATGAGGGGATGAGCACGCTGACCGACCACCTCGCCGACCCCCGTTCCTCCGCGCGCCTCCGCGCCGTGATGGCGGCCGGCACCGCGGCGGACCCGGCCGACCTCGACGTCCTCCTCGAGCAGTGCGCGGTCGACCCCGACCTGCAGGTCCGCGAGGCCCTGACGTGGTCGCTCGTCCGGCTGCCGGCGGAGGTCGTCGTGCCACGGCTCGTCGCCGAGCTCGACCGTCCGGAAGCGCAGGCGCGGTCGCAGGCGCTCCACACGCTGTCGAAGATCCGCGACGGGTCCGTGTACGCCGAGGTCGCGGACCGGATCGGCGACACCGACCCCGGTGTCCGGCGAACGGCCTGGCGTGCCGCCGCGGTCCTCGCCCCCGAGGGGGAACGACCCGCGCTGGCCCGACGGCTCGCCCGGGAACTCGGCGAGGGCGACCGGGACCGCCGCCTGGCCCTCAGTCGCGCGCTGGTGTCCCTCGGTGAGGACGTCGTCGCGCCGGTCCTCGCGGACGCCGCCGCGCGACGCGGCGAGTCGGTGCGCGAACACGTCGCCGACACCGAGCGGCTGCTGCACGACCCGGACGCCGCGTCCTCGCTCGCGCTGGAGCGCGCGCGACGCGAGATGGCGCTGGGACGCAGCAAGCGCGCATCCGGCTGACGCGACCCGCAGCGAGCGCGACGGCCGCCGACGTGAGCGGATGGCGGCCGGGAGGTGCGTGGCGGCGCCGCCACGCGCCTCCCGGCCGTCCGCACCAGCGCTGGGCGGGCGCCGGAACCCGCGGATTCGGCGTCTCGAAACCCTCGGATCGGCTTGCGCGTCGGGAACGACACCGGCCAAGGTGGGTGTCGAAGGGGAGTAGCTCCCAGCGCGTGCATCGACACACTGGCCATCACGACGATCGGCCCGGTGCACCACCTGCCGGTCCCACCCGGCGGGCGAGCGAGACCTTCGGCCGTTCCGCCGTGCCGAAGCGCTCCCCACCCCTGCGCGATCGGTGCGGCCCGACCAAGGGACCACCCTGTGATCGACACCTCACCCGTCCGCGTCGTCGACGCCGCCGCACCGCCCGCCCGCATGGGCCGCAGCGCCTGGGGACGCATCGCGATCTGCGTCGTCCTCGCACTGCCCGCCGTCGTCTTCCGGTTGACCGGCTCCGCGCCGAACCCCGTCGTCGACCTGCTCGTCTTCGGCGGCGCGGTCGTCGCTGCCTCGTTCCTGCTCGCCTGGGCAGCCGAGGCCGCGCAGAAGGACATCGCGGGTGCCCTGGCCATCGCGATCCTCGCGCTCATCGCCGTGCTGCCCGAGTACGCGGTCGACCTGTTCTACGCGTTCCGCTCCGGCTCCGACCCCGCGTTCGAGCAGTTCGCCGCCGCCAACATGACCGGCTCGAACCGGTTGCTGCTCGGGTTCGGCTGGCCGCTCGTCGTGGTCATCTCGCTGCTCGTCACCCGGCGGTACGTGCGCGCCGGTTCGCTGCCCGCGTCGGCCACGCGGGTGCTGCAGCTCGAGCAGTCGTCACGGCTCGACATCGGGTTCCTCGCGCTCCTGGCGGTCGTGGCGTTCCTCATCCCGCTGTTCGGGTCGATCCCGCTGTGGTTCGGGTTCGTGCTCCTCGCCGCGTTCGTCGCCTACCTGTGGCGCGCGTCGAAGGTGTCCGACGATGACGACGACGAGGAACTCGTCGGCATGGCGGGCAACATCGCCGCGATGCCGACCCGTGCGCGTCGATGGACGATCGTCGCGCTGTTCGTCGTCGCGGCCGCGGTGATCCTGTCGTCCGCGGAGCCCTTCGCCGAGGCCCTCGTGTCCTCCGGCAGCGCGCTCGGCATCGACAGCTACTTCCTCGTGCAGTGGCTCGCACCGCTCGCGACCGAGGCGCCGGAGTTCATCGTCGCCGCGCTCTTCGCCCTGCGCGGGATGGGCGGTGCGGCGATCGGGACGCTCATCGCCTCGAAGGTGAACCAGTGGTCGCTGCTCGTCGGGTCGCTGCCGATCGCGCACGTGCTCGGCGGCGGGACCACGGGCGGGCTGCCGCTCGACGGTCGGCAGGTCGAGGAGTTCATGCTCACCGCCTCGCAGACCGTGCTCGGCGTGGCCATCATCATCGCGCTGCGGTTCCACCGGTGGTCGGCGATCGCGCTCGTGGCGCTCTTCGCGGTCCAGTTCGTGGTGACGGACACGAGCGGGCGGTGGGTGCTCAGCATCGTGCACCTCGTCGCGGCGGTCGTCGTGTTCTGCATCAACCGGCGGGAGATCGCGTCGACCCTGGCCGCGCCGTTCCGGCGGCAGTCGGTGGTGGCGCGCGGCTGACGCCGGGCTCGCTCGCGCGCTGCGGGTGCTGCGGCCGTCACGCCGGGTGCCGCGGCCGTCACGCCGGGTGCCTGGTCGCAGAACGTGTCGGCTTGTGGACGCCCGCGCGGCATGTCATGCGACCAGGGCGGACGTGAGCAGCACGTCGTGCGACCAGCGCGGGGTCGGACGGGATGCGCGGCGCGGGCTGACCCCGCGCCTCCCGTCCGGCGGGGACGTGCGGGGGGCCCGGCGCGTGGTCACAGAACGTGTCGGGTCGCGCGCGCGGGGGCGGCCTGTCGTGCGACCAGGGCGGACGTGAGCGGCACGTCGAGCCACCAGCGCGGGGCGGGACCGGACGAAGCGGGGCGGGGTCGGACGGGCGGACCGCGCCGGTCAGTCGTCGTCGGGGGCGAGCCAGATGGCGGTCGCGGCGGCGGCCGGCAGGTCGACGAGGGACTCCGAGCCGTCGGCGGAGCGGCGCGCCACCGCGATGACGCCCGCGTAGTCCCGGACCTGCTCGACCCGGAGGTGCGTGCCGAGCGCCACCCCGAGCTCGTCGAAGTACCGCAGGAGCGAGGGATCGTCGTCCGACACCCGGTCCACCGTGCCGCACGTGCCCGGTGTCACAGTGCCCAGGAGCGCCCCGGGAGAGTCCGGCACGGAGCCGTCCGCGCGGGGGATCGGGTCGCCGTGGGGGTCGTGCGTCGGGTGCCCCAGGTCGGCGTCGACGCGGTCGAGGAAGGTCTCCGACACCGCGTGCTCGAGTGCCTCGGCCTCGGTGTGCACCTCGTCCCAGCCGTACCCGAGCCGCTGGACCAGGAACGTCTCGATCAGCCGGTGTCGGCGGACCATCGCCACCGCGACCTGCTGCCCGAGCGGCGTGAGGACGACGCCGTAGTACGGGGTGTGCTCGATCAGGCCGTCGCGGTCGAGCTTCCGGAGGTTGCCCGACACCGTGGAGGCCGAGACCCGGAGCGCCGCCGCGATGTCGCGCGTCGCCAGACCGGCACCGCCGCGCTCGCCCGCCTTCCAGATGAGCTTCACGTAGTCCTCGGCCATGGTGCTGAGGGAGGGAAGCCGCATGCGTCAATGGTACAAACGCAAGGGTGACGTCAGCAGCCCCTGCTCGCAGACGGCGCTGGCCGGTTCCCCCCTCGCTGCTGGTCGGCGTCGCGCCCCTCGTCGTCTTCGCCGTGGTGAGCGCGGTCCGGGCCCGCCCGAGCGACGACTACCCGAGTCTCGGGCAGACGGTCGACAGCGTCGTCCGCTCCCTCGTCGTGCCGGAGGGGATCGCGGTCGCGGCGCTCGCCGTCGTCGTCACCGCGCTCGGCTGGTGGCGGATCGCGACCGTCGACCCCACCCGGACGCCCCTGCGCTGGACGATGATCGCGCCGCTCGGGGTCCTCCTCGTCTGCCTCGTGCGGCTGCCGCTCGTGGACTGGAGTGCGCTGCCCGTCCGGTACTTCCTGCTGCTCACGGTCGGGGTGCTGTTCGTCGGCGTCTTCGAGGAGCTGATGACCCGGGGCGTCCTGCTCGTCGGGCTGCGTCGACGTCTGCCCGAGTTCGCGGTGTGGGCGGTGTCGTGCGTGCTGTTCGGGCTGCTGCACCTGCTGAACATCCTCGCCGGAGCCGGTGTCGGGCCCACGCTCCTGCAGGTCGTGTTCGCGGCGTCGTTCGGCTCGACGCTGTACGTCGCGCGACGGCTGACCGGGTCGTTGCTCGCGCCCGTGCTGCTGCACGCGTTCTGGGACTTCGGGTCGATCGGTTACTCGACCACGGCGGACCCGTCCGACCTCTCGGCGCTGACGGTCGCCGGGGTGATCGGCCTGTTCTCGTTCGGCCTGCTCGCGTTCGGGATCGTCGCGGGCGGCATGGTGGCGTGGCGGGACGACCGCCCACGTCGTACACGGCGGCGGTGGGTCGGGGTGCCCCCGATGGCGGCGTTCGTCGTGCGCGGTGGCGAGCCGCGCCTCCAGTCGGTCTGACGCGCAGCGGCGAACGACGCGTCAGCGCTTGCGGCCCACCGCGAACACCCGGCGGAACGGGTACACCGTGCCGTGCGGTCCGGCCGGGTACGCGGTACGCAGCAGGGCGGCGTACCGCTCGGTGAACGCGGTCGTCAGCGCACCCGTCGGGTCCGCGGCGTCGAGGGCGGCGACGGCGGGCCGCAGCCCCGTGCCCCGCACCCACGCGAGCACCGGGTCGTCGCCGGACAGCAGCTGCGCGTACGTCGTCTCCCACGCCCGGGCCTCGAGTCCGGCGTCGAGCATGAGCCCGAGGTAACCCGCCGGGTCGAGGACCGGATCGGCTCGCAGCACGCCGTCGAGCGCGGGCGCCCACGGTCCGTCGGCCGCGACCGACCGCATGAGCGCGTGCGACGGGGAGTCGAAGTTGCCCGGCACCTGCATCGCGAACCACCCGCCCGACGGCATCGCGGCGAACCACCGCGGCAGGAGCTCGACGTGCGACGGCACCCACTGGAGCGCGGCGTTCGTCACGACGACGTCGTCCGTCGCGCCCGGCGTCCAGTCCTCGATCGCGCCGAGCTCGAACGCCAGCCCGGGGACGTCCGACGGCGCCGTGGCGAGCATCTCCGCGGAGCTGTCGATCCCGACCACCTGCGCGCCCGGCCAGCGGGCCGCGAGGGTGGCGGTGAGGGTCCCGGGGCCGCAACCGAGGTCGACGACGCGACGCGGTGCCTCCCGGCCGTCGCCCGCCGACCACGCGACCTGCGCGACCAGGTCGTGGAAGGGGCGTGCGCGGTCGTCCGCGAAGGCGGCGTAGCGGTCCGGGTCCCAACGCACGGTGCTCCTACATCTCGACTTCGAACGGCTCGGTGCGCACGAGCTCGTGTACGCCGGAGATGACCTCGCTCGGTCGGAACGGGTACTTCTCGATCTCGGCCTGGTCGCTGATGCCCGTCATCACGAGCACGGTGTGGAGCCCGGCCTCGATGCCGGCCTGGACGTCCGTGTCCATGCGGTCGCCGATCATGCCGGTGTTCTCGGAGTGCGCCCCGATGCGGTTCATCGCGGAGCGGAACATCATCGGGTTCGGCTTGCCGACGACGTACGGCTGCTTGCCGGTGGCCTTCTCGATCATCGCGGCGATCGCACCGGTCGCCGGCAGGACGCCCTCGGCGCTCGGGCCGGTCGCGTCGGGGTTGGTGACGATGAACCGCGCGCCGTCGCGGATGAGCCGCACGGCCTTGGTGATCGCCTCGAACGAGTAGTTCCGTGTCTCGCCGACGACCACGTAGTCGGGGGCGGTCTCGGTCATGATGAAGCCGGCCTCGTGCAGTGCCGTGGTCATGCCGGCCTCGCCGATCACGAAGGCGGAGCCGCCGGGCATCTGGGACCGGCAGAAGTCCGCGGTCGCGAGCGCGCTCGTCCAGATGCGCTCCTCGGGCACGTGCAGGCCCGAACCGCGGAGCCGGGCGCTCAGGTCGCGCGGCGTGAAGATCGAGTTGTTCGTCAGGACGAGGAACTCGGTGCCCTCGTCGAGCCACTGCTGGATGAGCTCCGGTGCCCCGGGCAGGGCCTGGTTCTCGTGGACGAGCACGCCGTCCATGTCCGTCAGCCAGCACTCGACCTCGTCGCGGGTTGCCATGGCCTCACCCTAGTGCGAGCGGATGGTCGCGCCGGCTGCGCGTGCGGTCGCGCCCGGCACGGGCTGGGAGCAGGCCGGGAGGCACGGATCGGCTCTTGCGCGTCGGCGTCGGTTCCCGGGATGGTCGAGTCACCGAATGACACTCGCTTTTGCCCTAGGCTTTTCGGTACACGTACTGGATCAAGGAGTCCCACCGTGCTCGTCGACCCCCTCGCCCACGCCGCCACCCCCCGACCCGCTGCTGATGGTGCCGTCTCCGGTGCTGCCGGGAACGCGTCCGTCGGCGAGGCCGAGGTGGCGCCGCGGCGACGACGCGGTCGTCCGAACGTGCTCTCGCGCGAGCAGGTGATCGACGCCGCGACCCGGATCGCGAACGAGGAGGGGCTCGACCGGCTTTCCTTCCGCGCGCTCGGGGCGGCGCTCGGCGTGGCCCCGATGACCGTGCACCGGACGATCGGCGGTCTCGACGACCTGCACGCCGAGCTCGTCCGACGCACCGTCGACGAGTTCGCGTCGACGTTCGTGTGGCCGTCGGACTGGCGCGAGGTCGTCCGGGTCTTCGCCTGCACCTTCCGCGACCTCATGACGACGCACCCGCTCGTCCTCGAGTCGCACAGCCAGCACGCGCCGCTCGCCTCGACCGAGTCGGACGGCGTCGTCCGGACCGTCGTCTCGGCGCTCCAGGATGCCGGCTTGCCGGACCGCGAGGCGATGTACGCGTTCTTCGTGGTCTACGACTTCGTGGTCGGGCACGTCGGCGTCCTCGTCGGCCGGGGCTCGTCCGAGGCCGGCCGGCCGGAGCGGCACGCGCTCGTGGGGGAGATCCTCGGGTCGCACTCGTACGACGACCGCTTCACGCTCGGCGTCGAGGTGCTGCTCGCCGGCATCGAGGCGCGGGTCGCAGCGTCACGCGCGTCCTAGTCTGGAGGGCGTGACCGCCGCCCAGCCCGAGCCCTCCCACGAGCGCACGACCAACGGCGTCGGCCCCCACCCCGAGCCGTGGCCCGACGATCCCCGGCTCGACCCGGAGCTCCTCGCGGACGGCGACCCCCGCAACGTCGTCGACCGCTTCCGGTACTGGTCGATGGAGGCGATCGTCGCCGACCTCGACACCCGCCGCCACGCGTTCGACGTCGCGATCGAGAACTGGCAGCACGACCTCAACATCGGGTCGATCGTGCGGAGCGCCAACGCGTTCCTCGCCGGCACCGTGCACATCATCGGGCGCCGCCGCTGGAACAAGCGCGGCGCGATGGTCACCGACCGGTACCAGCACGTCCGGTACCACCCGGACGTCGCGGCGTTCCTCGAGGCCATGCACGCCGAGGGGCGGCCGGTCGTCGCGATCGACAACACCGACGGTGCCGAACGCATCGAGACCGCGGCGATCCCGGAGCGCTGTGTGTTCCTCTTCGGCCAGGAGGGCCCGGGGCTGACCGCCGAGGCCGTGGCCGGGGCGGACGCACACCTCGAGATCACCCAGTACGGGTCGACGCGGAGCATCAACGCCTCGGCCGCCGCTGCGATCGTCATGCACAGCTGGATCGTGCAGCACGCGATCGCGGACTGAGGTCCGTCCGTTCAGGTGGGTCGTCCGGGTGCCCACACGGGCGCCGGGCCGATCGCCTCGGCGACGGCACGTGCGGCTGCACCCAGGTGCTGCGCCTCCCGCTCGCCGATGGTGTCGAAGACGAGGCGCCTGACCAGCGCGCGATGCCCGGGGGTCGCTGCCAGGACCTGTGCGTGTCCGGTGTCGGTGAGGACGCCGAGGGTGAACCGGCCGTCGGTCGGGTCGACCACCCGTTCGACCCAACCCTGCCGGTGCAACCGTGTCACCGCCCTCGACAGGCGTGACAGCGTGCAGCTGGCGTACGCCGCGAGGGTGCTCAGTCGGAGCGCGCGATCGGGAGCGCTGTCGAGCGCGAAGAGGACCCCGTACTCGAAGTGCGTCAGGCCGCTGTCGTGTTGCAGCTGGGCGTCGAGTGCGGCGGGGAGTCGCTCGAGCAGCGTCGCGAGTGACGACCAGGTCGCGAGTTCGTCGTCGGTGAAGTCCACGTCGACACGCTACCTGCTCGCACTTGCTCAGGAAAGTCATCTGCCGTACCGTCGCTTGCCCAAGCAAGTCACGACGAACGGAGTGCCTCATGGACCTCGGACTGCGCGGCCGGACCGCGTTCATCAGCGGCTCGACGGCGGGCATCGGCTACGCCGTCGCAGCAGCGTTGGCAGCGGAGGGCGTCGACGTCACCATCAACGGCCGGTCGCCGGACCGTGTCGCCGCGGCGGTGGAGCGGCTCGCAGCAGCGGCACCCGACGTCCGGGTCGCCGGCATCGCGGCGGACTTCGCCGACGCGGCGGCCGTCGACCGTCTCCTCGACGAACTCGGCGAGGTCGACGTCCTGGTCGCGAACGTCGGCGTGTTCGGCCTCGACCGCTTCGAGGACGTCGGCGACGACGACTGGCAGCGCTACCTCGACGTCAACCTGATGAGCGCCGTCCGGTCGGCCAGGAGGCTGCTCCCCGGGATGCTCGACCGTGGGCACGGGCGGATCGTGCTCGTCGGCAGCGAGTCGGGTGTCGACGTGCCCGGCGACATGGTCCCGTACGGCGTCACGAAGGCCGGCCTCGTCGCACTCGGCAACGGGCTGGCGAAGCGCACGAGGGGCACGTCGGTCACGGTGAACACCGTCCTCGGCGGACCCACCTGGTCGGACGGGGTCGCGGCCGCCGTCACGTCGGTCGCCGCTGCCCAGGCAGCGCCCGTCGCGACGGTCCGGGACGCGATCATCGGGCAGAACACCACGAGCCTGCTCGGTCGCTTCATAGAGCCGTCGGAGATCGCCGACCTCGTCGTCTGGCTGGCCAGCCCGCGGGCATCGGCGACGAACGGAGCTGCCCTCCGTGCGGACGGGGGCGTGCTCACGACGATGTTGTGACGCGAGGTCGGGTCAGGCGTCGCGGGTCAGCAGCACCACGGTCACGTCGTCCTCCGCACGCTCGGCGGCGCGGAGTCGCACGGTCTCGAGGAACGCGTGGTGGTCCCGCGTGCGCTCGAACGTGCGCGTGAGCTCGGACAGGGTGTCGATCGTGCCGTCGCCGAGGTCGAGTGCGCCGTCGCTCGCCACGAGGAGTGCGTCACCGGGGGCCAGCGTGACGGTCGTGACCGACCGCGCGGCGCCGACCGGGTGCAGGCCGAGCGGCAGGTCGTGCGAGCGCAGCATCCGGTGCCGGCCGTCGGCGCCGAGGTGCACGACGAGACCGTGTCCGGCGTCGACCGCCTCGACCGCTCCCGTGCCGAGGGCGACCCGGGCGTGGAACAGCGTGGCGAACGCGCTCGCGGCGACGAGGTCCTCCGCGACCGCCGGCTCGACGGCCCGCACGGCGTCCTCGGGTGCGCGGTCGCGGTGCTGTCGGAGCGCCGAACGGATCCCGGCAGCGAGGATCGCCGCGGGCTGCTCCTTGCCCATCACGTCGGCGAGCGTCACGGTGAGGTGCTGCCCGTCGGTCGACCAGTCGTGCAGGTCCCCGCTCGTGTCGCCGTACGGTACCGAGGTCGCGGAGACGTGCAGGTCGCCGACCCCGAGCGGAGCGGGCGTCAGTGCGGCCACGACGTCCTGCAACCGGTCGTGGTGGAGGCCCTGGCCGAGGGCGCGTTCCGCCCAGCGGCCGAAGTCGATCAGCGCGGCCTCGTCGGCGAGCGAGAAGTCCCGCGGCCGCGTGTCCATGAGGCAGAGCGTCCCGACGGGCACGCCACCCGGCATCGTCAGCGGGACGCCGGCGTAGAAGCGGATGCCGCGGTTCGTCACCCCGGGCAGTCCGGCCGTCCGCGGGTCGGCGGTCGTGTCGCAGATGACCGTCGGTTCGACCTGCCGGATCGTCAGCTGGCAGAACGACCAACCGATGGGTCCGGACACGATCTCGTCGGGCACGTTCGGCGTCAGGGTGTGCAGCAGGTCGTCGTCGAGGACGTTGACGTAGGACAACGGGACGTCGAAGACCTCCCGGGCGACGCGGACGATCCGTTCGAACCGCTCGGACGGCGCCGCTCCCACGACGTCGAGCGCCGCCACCAGTGCGGCACGTGCCGACGTCCGGCCCTCGTCCTCCATCGGCACCGCTCCAGATCCTCCGTGACCGGACTCCGCCCCGTTCGGTGGCGGCCGCCGCGTGGTCGGTGCGGTGGACCGGTTCGGCCTGCAACGCTACCCGCTGACCACCGGGGGGGGAGTCGAACGCCGTCCGGAGGACGCGCCCGGCCGTGCTCGCCACACCGCCGGACCTGAGCGCGGCCACAGGAACCCGGGCACCATGGTCGGCATGGCGACTCCTCACCCCACCACGACCCCGCGACTGAAGCGCTGGGTGTTCTGGCCGGCAGCGGTCGTCGTCCTGGGCTTCGTGGCGTGGACCCTCGTCGCCCCGGCATCGGCAGAGGGCGCCTTCGACACACTGCAGGACGCGATCGTCCAGAACTTCAGCTGGTACTACGTCCTCGTGGCGGCCTTCTTCGTCGCGTTCAGCATCTTCGTCGGCTTCAGCAAGTTCGGCGACATCAAGCTCGGGAAGGACCGCGATGAACCGGAGTTCTCGACCGGCTCGTGGTTCGCGCTGCTCTTCGCGGCCGGCATGGGGATCGGTCTCGTCTTCTACGGCGTCTCCGAGCCGCTGAGCCACTTCGCGGACCCGCGCCCCGGCGTCACCGGGAACGAGGCGTCGCTCGCCCAGCAGGCGATGACGCAGACCTTCCTGCACTGGGGCCTGCACGCCTGGGCGATCTACGTCGTGCTCGGGCTGGCGCTCGCGTACGCGATCCACCGCCGCGGGCGCCCGGTCTCGATCCGGTGGGCCCTCGAGCCGCTCCTCGGGGCCCGCGTCAAGGGCGGGTGGGGCAACACCATCGACGTCGTCGCCCTGATCGGGACCCTGTTCGGCGTCGCGACCTCACTCGGTCTCGGCGTCCTCCAGATCGGTGCCGGCCTCGAGAGCGCCGGCATCGCCGAGAGCACCACGGTCAGCCAGATCGCCATCATCGCCGTGATCACCGCGCTCACGATCGTCTCGCTCGTCACCGGCGTGACGAAGGGCATGAAGTTCCTGTCGAACTTCAACCTGCTCCTCGCGGCCGCGCTGCTGCTGTTCATCCTCGTCGTCGGCCCGACGCAGTACCTCCTCCGGGACCTCGTGCAGTCGATCGGCGCGTACCTGCAGGACCTCGTCGGGCTCTCCTTCACCGTGAGCGCGCAGCAGGGCGCAGCCGGCGAGGCCTGGCAGGCCGCCTGGACCACGTTCTACTGGGGCTGGTGGATGTCCTGGGCGCCGTTCGTGGGCATCTTCATCGCACGCATCTCGAAGGGCCGGACCGTGCGGCAGTTCGTGTTCGGCGTCCTGCTCGTGCCGACCGCGCTCACGATGCTCTGGTTCGCCGTGCTCGGCGGGGCCGCCATCCACCAGCAGGTGAACGGCGGGGGCCTGGTCGGCAGCGACGGCTCGGTCGACGTCGAGGGGGCGCTGTTCACCCTGCTCGGGGACCTGCCTGCCGGGACCGTCCTGACCTTCGGCGCGATCCTCCTGATCGGCGTGTTCTTCGTGACCTCGTCGGACTCCGGGTCGCTCGTGATGGCCATGCTCGCCTCCGGTGGGGACATCGAGCCGAAGAACTGGCTGCGGGTGTTCTTCGCGGGCGTGACCGCACTGCTCGCCATCGCGCTCCTGCTCACCGGCGGCCTCAACGCTCTGAAGACGGCGGCGATCACGACCGCACTCCCGTTCAGCATCGTGCTCCTGCTCACCTGCTGGTCGACCGTCATCGCGTTCACCCGCGAGCGCCGGGCGTACGACCGGGCGGAACGGGCGCTGCTCCTGGAACGCGTCGGCGAGTACTACGGCCTCGAGGTCGACGCACCAGCGGAGCGCGGCGTCCAGACCGGACTCGGTCGACCGTGGCGGGTCATCCGGCAGCGGCTCCGCCCGACCCGGAGCACGGCACGGCCGGAGGTCGCGCACGAGCCGGACCCGCCGGTGAGCACCGCCGCGGTGTCCCCGGACCCGGCACTCGACCCGCGGCTCGACGTGGCGGTCGCCCGCGACGAGGGCACGACCGCGGACCGCTGAGGCACCGTTGCGGCGGGAGCGACGAGCTGCGCTCCCGTCCCAGCTTCAGCGCCGTGCGGTCGTGCGCCGCGCGACGAGCCGCGGCTCGACGAGGATCTCCCGTGCCGGGGCGTCCGGGTCCGCGATGCGCGCGAGCAACCGCTCACCAGCACCCCGGCCGATCTCGACGCTCCGGTCGTCGATGCTCGTCAGGCCCACGTAGCGGGTGGCGGCGACCGGGGTGTCGTCGTACCCGATGACCGAGACGTCCTCGGGCACCCGCAGGCCCCGCTCGGCGAGGCCCGAGAGCGCCCCGAGCGCCATCACGTCGTTCGCGGCGAACACCGCCGTGACGTCGGGGTGCTCGTCGAGGAGGACCCCGACGGCACGGACGCCGGCGTCCTCGGTGGGCTCACCGGGGAGGACCGCACTGACGACGGAGGCGCCGGACCCGGCGGAGGCGACCCGTGCCTCCAGGCCGGTCCGTCGTTCGTCGGAGGCCGCGGAACGCGCGCCGACGAAGCCGATGCGCGTGTGCCCGAGGTCGAGCAGGTGGTCGGCGGCGATCGCGCCGCCGGTGCGGTCGTCGTTCGCGACCGTGTCGGCGCGGGGGATCGCGACCCGGCCGCCGGCGATGACCAGCGGCATCGACGCGGGGACCGCCAGGTCGGTGTCGGGCTCGCCGGCGATCACGATGCCCTCGACGCGCATCGAGAGGAAGCCCTCGACGGGCGAGGCGTCCAAGCCGGTGTTGAGGAACCGGTCGGCGACGACGAGCCGGTGCCCCTGGTCCTGCAGCGACTCGCGGAGGCCGGTGAGGAGGTCGACGAACCACTGGTTCCGGAAGTCGTCGAGCACCACCCCGATCGTTCGGGAACGCGTGCCCGCGAGGGCGACGGCGGCCGTCGACGGGCGGTAGTCGAGCTCCTGGATGGCCTGCAGCACGGCCGAGCGGCGCTGGTCGCTCACCCGGGGCGAGCGCTGCAGCACGAGCGAGACGAGCGACTTGGAGACGCCGGCACGGGCCGCGACGTCGTAGATGGTCGCCGGCTTGCCGCCGGCGGGCTTGCCGTCGCCCATGATCGGCATCGACCTCCTGGTGTCCTCGTCGATCCTAGCGGTGGTCGCGTTGGTGCTGTTGTCAGGACATTTAGCCTGGAGGCCCGGCGCCGGTCCGCCCCGTCCGACCGGCCCGGTGGCCGGTGCGGTCACGTCGACCGGCGACCGAGCGGCAGGTCCGCCATGCCGCCGCCGAGGAACCGGATGTCCTCGTCCGGCAGGGCCGCACGCTGGTCCGCGTCGAGCACGGCCGAGGCGTCGTCCACGGGGTGGAAGCCGATCGCCTCGCCGGCGGACAGGTCGGCGGGGGACCCGGTGTTCCGCGAGACCGCCCACACGACGTGGTGGCCCGGCTCCCGCAGGTCGACCGTCGCCTGCACGAGCCGCGCCAGGTCGTCCGGCGAACTCCACATCAGCAGCGCCCGCCGGCTGCTCGGGCGCTCGCCGAAGGCGCCGATGCGGGCCGAGACGACCGACATGTCGTACCGGTCGGCGAACAGGCTGCCGAGGAGTTCCATCGCCGCCTTGGTGAACCCGTAGTACAGGTCGGGACGCGGGAGCCGGTCGCCCGGGACGCTCCCCGGGGCGGTGTCGCCCTCGGGGACCCGGCCGACCGCGTGGATCGAGCTCGCCTGGACGACACGTCCCACCCCCTCCGCCGCCGCTGCCTCGAACAGGTTCTTGGTGCCCGTGACGTTCGCGGCGAGGAGGGTGTCCCACTCGTCCTCGGTCGGGATCCCGGCCAGGTGCACGATGGTGTCGACGCCGGGCAGGGCGGCCGCGAGGGCGGAGCGGTCGTTCACGTCCCCCTCGACGAAGCGCTCGCGGTCCCCGACCGCCGGGTCCGGGCGGCGGGTGTCGAGCAGGACGAGGTCGTGTCCGGCGGCCGTGAGCCTCGGGCGGAGGGCCGTCCCGATGCGTCCGGCCGCTCCGGTGATGAGCAGCGTCGCCATGTGCGCGACGGTACGCGGGGGTGGGTGTGCGGGGGCGCGGGTGTGCGGCGGCGCGGGTGCGGCGGGGCGGGTGTGCGGCGGCGCGCCGGCGATGAACCACGATCCCGACATCGAACCGCGCACGCCGCCTGGTTCGATGTCGGGATCGCGGTTCGACGCGGGGCCGTTCGCCCGCGCTGTGCCCGCCGCTCGGGCCGATGGCGCTAGCCGATGAGGCTCGGCCGGAGGTCCCGCAGCGTGCGACTCCGGGTCTGCCGGGCGGTCACGACGTACGACACGAGCAGCGCGCCGAGGAGCCAGCAGAGCAGCACCCCCGTGTCCGACCACGCCGCCGCCGCGGACCCGCCGTACATCGTCTGCCGGATGGCGTCGACCGAGTACGTCATCGGCAGCGCGAAGTGCAGCGCCGCCAACGGTCCCGGGAGCGTCTGCCACGGGAACGTCCCGCCGGCGGTCACGAGCTGCACGAGCATGAGCACGAGGCCGAGGAACTGCCCGACGGACCCGAGCAGCACGTTGAGCGCCATGATGATCGCCGCGAAGGTGGCCGAGGCGAGCACCATGATGCCGATCGTCGGGCCGGCCTGCACCACGTTCAGGTCGAGCGCGAACCGGACGATGAGGAACAGCGCCACCATCTGCACGACCCCGAGGAGCACGGGGGTGAGCCAGCCGCCGAGCACCACCCGGAGGGGCTTCCGCACCGCGGTGATCGCCCGCTTCGAGATCGGCTTGAGGATGAGGAACAGCGCGTACATGCCGATCCAGGCCGCGAGGGAGATGAAGAACGGAGCGAGGCCGGCGCCGTAGTTCCCCGCCGAGGCCACGTTGTCGTCGCCGACCTTCACCGGGTCCGAGATGACGGACGCCTGGTCCTCGCGCGAGGACGCGGTCGACGCCGGGATCTTCGTGCGGCCGTCGTCGAGCTTGTCCGCGAGCTCCTTCGAGCCGCTCTCCAGCTTCGTCAGCCCGGAGGCGAGGGACTTCGCCCCGTCGTCGGCCGAGGCCGCTCCGGTCGCGAGCTGGGACGCGCCGCTCGACAGGGTCGGGGCCGCGGCCGCGAGCTTCGACGTGCCCGCGGCGACCTGCGACGCACCACCGGAGAGCGTCGATGCGCCGCCCGCCGCGGTCGCGATCCCGTTCGCGAGGGTCGGCGACGCGTCGGCGAGCTGCTGTGTCCCTGCGGCGACCTGGGCCGAGCCGTCGCGGAGCTGGTCGATCCCGGTCAGGGCCTGCTTGATCTTCGCCAGCTGCTCCTGGTTGCCGGAGTCCGCCAGCTGCTGCTCGACGGTCTGCTTGATGACCGCCTGCGCCTCGGGTGAGAGCTCCACGCCCTGCTTCGCCGCCGCCGCGGTGATCGCCGCGTCGACGGTGTCGGGGGAGAGCGCCTCGAGTGACTCCAGCGCGGGGTCGGTCGAGTCCGACAGCGTCTGCAGACCCGACGCGACCTGCTGCGCGCCCGTGTTCAGCTGCTGTGTCTGCGACGGCAGGGCGGCCGTCTGCTGCTTCGCGTCCGACAGGCCCGACGCCAGCTCGGACGCGCCGGCCGAGACCTGCTGTGCCCCGCTGTCCAACTGCTGCGTCTGCGACGGCAGGTCCGCGGTGCCGGCGGCGAGCTGTGCCGCCCCCGAGGAGAGCTTGCCCGTCCCGTCGGCGAGTCGGTCGGCCCCGTCCTTCGCGGTGGTGGCCCCGGAGGCGAGCTGACCGGCCCCGTCGACGGCGTCGCCGAGGCTGTCGCGGACGTCAGCGAGTCCGACGAGCAGCGTCTTCGCCGCCTGCTTGCCGACCCGCTCGGCGACGGCGGTCCGCATGGTCTTGCCCGCCTGCTCGGCGATCGTCGACGCGAGGTAGGAGTTCGTGTCGGCGGTCGTCATCGTGAGCTTCGCCTGCTCGGGGTCGTCCGACTGCGCCGAGACGAGCGAGGACGAGAAGTCGTGCGGGATCGTCACGACGAAGTCGTAGGTGCCGTTGCGGACGCCGGCGCGGGCGTCGGCTGCGGTCGTCTCGGTCCACTTGAAGTCATGGCCGTCGATCGCCTCCTTCGTGACGTCCTTGCCGTAGTCGACACGGTCGCCGTCGAGGGTGGCGCCGGCGTCCTGGTCGACGATCGCGGCGGGGACCTGGTCGAGCTTGGCGTAGGGGTCGCGGTTCGCCCACAGGTAGGCGCCGCCGTAGAGCAGCGGCACGCACATCAGTGCGATGAAGGCGAGGCGGGCGAGGGGCGTGGCGGTGAGGCGCGCGAGCTCCGCGCGGACGAGCGAGGTGGTGGTCACGTCAGGACGCTTCCTGGAGGCGCGGGTCGTCTCCGTCGGTGGCGGTCGCGTCGTCGGGGCCGTCGGTCGGGTACTGGGAGGGGGCCGGCGCCGCTTCGGACGTCGGGATGGTGTCGAGGAGGGCTGCGGCGGTCTGCGCCGCGGCCTTCGACGTCACGAGGAGGACGGTCACGCCCCGGAGGGCGACGTCGCGCACGACGGCGAACCAGTCCTCGACGGCGCCGCCGTGCCGCTCGGGCGAGGTGACCACGAGTCCGGCGACACCGTCGCGGAGCAGGGCGAGTTCGACGAGCAGGCGGATGCGGACCTCGGTGGGGACGCGCTGGACGTGGGTGTCGGCGTACTGCGCCATACCGAGCGACTCGAGCACCGTGTCGACGTGCTCCCGCGACGGTCGCTGGCCGGCGTAGGCGAGTTCCTCGCGGACGATGCGTCGGCAGCTCATCACGGGGAAGGGCTCGGCGACGCCGGGGGTGTCGACGAGGGCGAACGCGCGGCGCACGGCTGCCGGGTCCTCGTGCCCGTCGACGAGCACGCGACCCAAGTCGGGTCGCATCCGGCCGCCGGCGACGAGCGACGCGAGCACCGGAGCCTGTTCGGTCTCGACGGCGACGATGCCCGGTCGGCCAGGTCCGGCCACCGCGGACACGGGGGGCAGCGCGGCGCCGGGCTCGTCGCCGATGCCGACGTGGTCCAGTTCGAGGGTGGTCATGCGGAGGGCTCCTCGGTGCTGGTCGGCGAGCTGGTGGTCGGCGACGCGGTGGTCGACGGCGTGGGTTCGGAGAGCAGGGCGGTCCGCCAGTCGATGCCGGTCACGCCGAGCGCCGACAGGACGACCATCCGACGTCCGGCGGCGTCGGAGGTGCCGGAGCGGGTCGCCTCGTCGAGCACGGCGATGCACGCGTCCTCGACGAGCCGGCCGAGTGCGTCCGGCGTGACGTCGTCGCGCATGGTCCCGTCCGCGATGCCGAGCGCACAGGCCTCGCGGACGCGGGCCCGCACCGGAGCGAACTCGGCCGCGACCGACTGGATGAAGGGTTCCCGGACGGCGACGGCCGCCATCGAACGGACGTGGGAGACCTCGGCCCAGAGTGCCACCGCGATCGATGCGATTCGCGTGGCGGGCGGGACGTCGACGAGGTCCGTGGTTGTCGGCATCGCGTTGGCGATCCGGGCGGCGCCGATGGTGACGACCTCGCGGACGAGGTCGTCACGGGAGGGGAAGTGTCCGTAGACCGCACGGCGCGACAGGCCGGCGGTGGCGGCGATCGTCTCGAGCGAGGCGTCCGGGTCGCGTTGGAGTTCCGTCTTCGCGGCCTCGATCAACGCCGCCCGGTTCTCCGCGGCGTCCCGCCGGGGGGCGCGAGTGGATGCAGCAGGCGAGGGCATGATCCCCATCGTAATAACCTGCACACACGTGTGCAACTTATCCACCGTGTACCCCCGAACGAGGGGCGGTCCTCCGAAGAGGGGACTAGGCGGCCTGAGAGGAACCGCATAGCTTCACAGGAATTCCACGAGAACCACGGACAGAGCCAGGAGTGCGCCCTTTGAACCGTGCAACACCGAACCAGAACCCGACACCACGCCGCCTCGCACGCGTCCTGACCGCCGGCATCGCCGCCGCGGCCCTGACGTGCGCCGGGCTCGCGGTCGGCGGCACCGCCGTCGCAGCTCCCGCAGGCGTGTCCATCCCCGAGCTGAAGCTCGCGCAGCCGCTGCGTGACGCGAAGCCCACCAAGACGGTCAGTGCATTCGTGCGCACGACCGGGAAGGGTGCGCTCGAGGTCGACGCGCAGGCGAAGGGCGGGGACCTATCCCGCTCGAAGTCCCCGTCGACGCAGGCGAAGCAGCGCGTCCAGTCGATCCAGTCGACCACCGCAGCCGTCCGAGCAGCCATCAAGAAGGCCGACTCCGGGTCGAAGGAGCTGTACTCGACCGAGTACACCGTCCCCGGGGTCGCGGTCGTCGCCGACGTCGATGCGCTCCAGCAGATCGCGAAGCGCTCCGACGTCGAGAGCATCATCCCGCTCACGCCGAAGAAGATCGTCGAGCCGACCGTCAACGCCGACGCGTCCGCCGCCCCCTCCGGCGTCGACCCGAGCACGGCGGGGGCGGGCGCCGACGGCGTCGCCCCGAAGAACGCCGCGAGCGACGTCTACACCCGCGCGCTCAACGCCTGGACCCAGACCGGACACACCGGCAAGGGCGTCAACGTCGCGGTGCTCGACACGGGCCTCGACTACACGCAGGCCGACTTCGGCGGCCCCGGCACGGCCGAGGCCTACGCCGCGGCACTCGCCTCGACGAGCGCACCGGCCGCCGGTTCGTACGACCCGCAGAAGTTCCTCGGCGGCTACGACTTCGCCGGACCGACCTACAACGCGGACCCCTCGAGCGCCGCCTACCAGCCGGTGCCCGCGCCGGACGACAACCCCATCGACGGCAAGGGCGGCGACCACGGCACCCACGTCTCAGGCACCGTCGCGGGCTACGGCCTCACCGCCGACAAGAAGACCTTCGACGGCGACTACACCAAGCTCACCGCCCAGCAGGTCCAGGACATGTGGGTCGGTCCGGGCACCGCGCCCGAGGCCGGGCTCTACGCGCTCAAGGTGTTCGGCGACGGGGGCGGTTCGACCGACCTCACCGGTGCCGCACTCGACTGGGTCGGCCAGGCGCTCACCCAGGGCAAGGACATCAACGTCCTCAACCTCTCCCTCGGCTCCGACTACGGTGCGCCGGACGACCCCGACAACGCGAAGATCGACGCCCTCACCGATCGCGGTGTCCTGCCGGTGATCGCCTCGGGCAACGCCGACGACTTCACCGACATCGGGGGATCCCCCGGGACCGCCGAGGGTGCGCTGACCGTCGCCGCGAGCGCCACCGGCCAGTCGCTCTTCGACGCCGTCGCCGCCACTGCCCCGAGCTCGGTCGCGAAGAACTGGCGTGCGCAGTACTCGCAGAACTACACCGGCACGCTGCCGGTCGAGGGCGACGTCGTCGTCCCGACCACGAACATCGACGGCTGCACCGCGTTCAGCGGAGCGGACGCCGCCGCGATCAAGGGCAAGGTCGTCTGGCTGAAGTGGACCGACGGTGCGCTCGAGTGCGGCTCGGGCGTGCGCTTCGGCAACGTCGCCGCCGCAGGCGGCGTCGGCGTGCTCCTCGCCGGCACGGTCAACACGTTCGACTCGGGCATCGCGGGGAACGCGACCATCCCGGGTGCCGAGCTGACCAAGGACAGCGTCACGGGCCTCCAGGCCGCCGCGAAGGCGGGGACCCTGCAGGTGCGCTTCGCGGACGAGCTCAAGGGCACCGAACTCGCGACAGACCCCGAGGCCGTGAACACCCTCGCGTCGTTCACCAGCCGTGGTGTCCACGGCTCGTTCGACGACATCGTCAAGCCGGACATCGCCGGACCCGGTGTCAACGTCATCTCCGCTGCCAACGGCACCGGTGACGGCCGCATGTCGATGAGCGGCACCTCGATGGCCACGCCGGACGTCGCGGGCATCGCGGCACTGACGTTCGAGTCGCACCCGAACTGGGCCGCGGACGACGTCAAGGCAGCGCTCATGAACACCGCGACGCACGACGTCAAGGACGGCAACACCTTCGCGACCCAGCTCCGTCAGGGCACCGGCCGCGTCGACGCCCTGCAGGCCGTGAACGCCGACACCACCGTGGTGAGCGCCGAGAACGGCAAGCTCGTGACGGCGTCGTTCGGTGTCGTCGAGGTGGCGAACAAGAACACCACCGACAAGCGGTCCCTGATCATCACGAACAAGGACTCGGTCGCCCACACCTACGACGTGGCCTACCAGTCGCGGGTCGCCCAGCCGGGAGTCACGTTCTCGCTGGACCAGTCCCGCGTCACGGTCCGTGCGGGTGGGCGCGCGGTGCTCACGCTGACGATGAAGGTCGCCGACCCGACGCAGCTGCGCCGAGTGATCGACCCGACGCAGGAGGCCGTGCAGCAGGGCTACCAGCGTGAGTTCGTCGCCGCGGCCACCGGCCTCGTGACCTTCACGCCGACCGACAAGACCCTCGAACCGCTCCGACTCGGCACCTACGCCGCGCCGAAGCCGGTCAGCGCGGTCAAGGGCGGCACGGCCACCTTCACGAAGACGCGCACCGCTGACGTCAAGCTCACCGGGCGGTCCGTCGACCAGGGCGGTCTGACCACCGGCTACCACGCCGTCGTCGCACCGTTCGTGCTCGGCGGCACTGACACGGCCGAGTCGTTCCCCGCCGGTTCCGCCGAGCAGTCGCTCCGTGCGGCGGACGTCCGTTCCTACGGCGCCAGCTACGACAAGGCCTCGGATGTGCTCGCGTTCGGCGTGCAGACCGAGGGCCCCGACGCCAACCCCGGCGCGGTGACCAACGTCGAGGTGTACATCGACGTGGACGGCGACGGCGTGGACGACTACCTCGTCTACGACGCCAAGTCCTCCGTCGTCGACGCGACGTTCGTCACGACGATCGACCTGCACGCGGGCGAGGACGACGACCCCGTGGTCGACGCCTACCCGCTGAACGCCGGTGCGCCCGGCCAGGACGTCAACACGTTCGACAGCGCCGTGAAGGTCCTGCCGGTCACGGCCGGTCTGATCGGTGCCACGGGCAAGGACGTCAGCTACCGCATCGTGACGGAGTCCGCCTACGCGACCGGTGTCACCGGTTCCTCGGTGGTCGACGAGACCCCTGCGGTGACCTTCGACCTCGGCAAGCCCGCGCTCACCTTCGCCCAGTCGGGCAAGGGCGGGACGCTCTTCGCGGACAAGGGGTCGCTCCAGGTGACGCGCGCCGGTGGGGTCACCGACGCGAAGGTCCTGCTCCTCCACCTCGGCAACGCGGTCGGGGACCAGGCGCAGACCGTCGCGACGAAGGTCGTCCCGAAGCTGTCGCTCAAGAAGGGCAGCGCCGTGACGATCAGCGGTGCCGCCAAGGTCGGCAAGACCCTGACGGCGAAGCACGGGACCTGGAACGCGTCGGGCGTGACCTACTCGTACCAGTGGTCCCGCGACGGCAAGCCCGTCCGGAACGCCACGGGCTCGACCTACAAGGCCGGTTCGGCCGACGTGGGGAAGAAGCTCACGGTGACCGTCGTCGCCAAGGCCAAGGGGTACGTGGACGGGTCTTCGACCTCGAAGCCGACCGCGAAGGTCGCGAAGAAGTAGCGCGATGGGGTCCGCCCGGAGTGCGCTGACGGGACAGGTAGTTAGACAAACTAGTTGTTTCGTGGAATGGTGATCACATGCGACAGCAGAGCGACATCAAGCAGCTCCGGGCGAACCCCACGGAGTGGCGTCGACGCGGTCTCACCCCGCCCGACGTGATCCAGGCGATGGTCGAGGAGCGGCTCCGCGAGCCGGGCCACAGTCAGCCGGTCGGGGATCCCGCGTACGCGGACTTCTTCCGCAGCTAGCTGCGAAGGCGGGCGCGATTCGGGCGCGACCGAGCAACGAACGGGAGGCACGGTGCCAGCTGGCACCGTGCCTCCCGTCCGTCTGTCCGGACGGTGGCGTGGAGGTGACCAGCCGATAGACTCGGGTGGACCACCGACCGAGCCGGTCGCGTGCGGTCCTCCGCCAACGTGAGGAGAACCAGATGCCCGCAGCAGTCATCATCGGCGCCCAGTGGGGCGACGAGGGCAAGGGGAAGGCCACCGACCTCCTCGGGTCCCGCATCGACTACGTCGTGAAGTTCAACGGGGGCAACAACGCCGGGCACACGGTCGTCGTCGGCGGCGAGAAGTACGCGCTGCACCTCCTGCCGTCCGGCATCCTCACGCCCGGGGTCACCCCCGTCATCGGCAACGGCGTGGTCGTCGACCTCGAGGTCCTCTTCCAGGAGCTCGACGCGCTGAAGGCCCGCGGCGTCGACGTCTCCCGGCTGCTCGTGTCGGCCAACGCCCACGTCATCACCCACTACCACCGCACCATCGACAAGGTGACCGAGCGGTTCCTCGGCAAGCGGCAGATCGGCACCACCGGCCGGGGTATCGGCCCCACCTACGCCGACAAGATCAACCGCGTCGGCATCCGCATCCAGGACATCTTCGACGAGAACATCCTGCGGCAGAAGGTCGAGGCTGCCCTCGACCAGAAGAACCACCTCCTCGTGAAGGTGTTCAACCGACGCGCGATCGACGCCGACGAGGTCGTCGAGTCGCTGCTCTCGTTCGCCGAGCGACTCCGTCCGATGGTCGCCGACACCGCACTCGAGATCCACCGGGCACTCGAGCGCGGCGACACCGTGCTCTTCGAGGCCGGCCAGGCCACCATGCTCGACGTCGACCACGGGACGTACCCGTTCGTGACGTCCTCCTCCGCGACCGCCGGCGGTGCCGCCACCGGCTCCGGCATCGGCCCGGGCAAGCTCGAACGCATCATCGGCATCGTCAAGGCGTACACGACCCGCGTCGGCGCCGGGCCCTTCCCGACCGAGCTGTTCGACGAGTCGGGGGAGTTCCTGCGCGCCAACGGCTTCGAGTTCGGCACCACCACCGGACGTCCGCGCCGCTGCGGCTGGTACGACGCCCCGATCGCCCGGTACACGGCGCGCATCAACGGCGTGACGGACTTCGTGCTCACCAAGCTCGACGTCCTCACCGGGCTGGACACCATCCCGGTCTGTGTGGCGTACGAGGTCGACGGCCAGCGCGTCGACGAGGTCCCCGTGAACCAGTCGGACTTCCACCACGCCAAGCCGATCTACGAGGAGTTCCCCGGCTGGACCGAGGACATCACCGGCGCCCGGTCGTTCGAGGACCTGCCACAGGCCGCGCAGGACTACGTGCTGGCCGTCGAGCGGATGTCCGGCGCCCGGATCTCGGCCATCGGCGTCGGCCCCGGCCGTGACGCGATCGTCGTCCGGCACGACCTCCTCGGCGCCGCAACGACCGCGTCCTGACGATGCGCGTCCTGTTCGTCTGCAGCGGCAACCTCTGCCGGTCTCCGCTCGGCGCACAGGTCCTCACCGCTCGGCTCGGCCGTGACGCCCCGGCGTTCACGGTCGAGTCGGCGGGCACCATCGCGCAGGACGGCGCCCCGATGGACGAGGCCGCTGCCGCGCAGTCGCGTCGGCTGGGCGGTTCGCCGGACGACCACCGTGCGCGGTACCTCACCCCCGCGATCGCCGGTGCCGCCGACCTCGTGCTCACCGCGGAGCGAGCGCATCGGGCCGCGGTGGTCTCCCTCGCTCCCCGTGCCACGAAGCGGGCGTTCACGATCGTGCAGTTCGCGCGGGTGCTCGGCGCGCTGGAGCCGGCCGACCTCTCCGGTGTCTCGACCGTGCCGGAACTCGTCGAGCGGGTGGCTCGGCTCCGGGGTTCGGTGCCGCCCCCGGTCGATCCCGCGGACGACGACGTCGACGACCCCTACCGTCGGTCGACGGCGACGCACGCCCGGGTGGCGGACGAGATCGGGGCCGCCGTGGCGACGATCGCGGACGCCCTGCGCGCGGTGCGCTGAGCGCTGCCTGCTGCCTGCTGCCTGCTGCCCGCGACTGGGTGCTGCCGAGTCTCGTGCTGAGCGACCAGTCTCGCGGCCGCGAGCGCGAACGTCGTCGCCCACCACGAGTCTCGTGGGCGTGCCGCCGAGTCTCGCGGCCGCGTCATCGGCGCTGTACCCCAGGAACCGGTTCATCCACGGAACGAGTACCCCGTCGGGGGACGTGTACCCCGAACTGTCGTCATCAGCCCCCGGAAACCCGGGCCTCGGCGATGGAGAGCATTGACGCAACCCGTGAATGCACGCGGGCGGGTGGCGTGTGGGCCGTGCTGTCTCGTAGCGTTCTGGTGTCAGCAGATGTACCCCGGAACGCGAAGGAGCACGACATGAGCACGACCGTCCAGACCGACACGCGAGCCGAGGTCACGCTCGACACCGACACCGTCGACACGATCGCGATCCTCGAGGCTGACGCTGCCGTCCACGGGCGTGCAAGCCGCGCCAAGCTCACCTGGACCCAGGAGGACGAGGACGAGTGGGTCGCCAACTACGGCGGCTACTTCGGGGGCTCGGTCGACAAGCGCGACGGCCGGTACGTCGCGTCGGACACGTTCGGCCTGGTCGTCGGCGACTTCGGATCGCTCGAGGAAGCCCAGGGCCGACTCGCCGACCAGCTGCACGTCATGCTCCCGGCCGTCATCCGGCCGGTCGCGTAGTGCCGGGCGACCATCCGCACCCGTCATCGGACGGGGCCACCGACAACAGCACACCGCACAGCACCACGGCGCACCGCGCCACCAGCACCAGGAGCACCACCATGAGCACCCCCGTCGCGTCCGGCCAGCACACCGAGGTGGACGTCGACACGGCGACCATCGAGCTCATCACCGGGATCGGCGACGGGATCGTCTCGCCCGAGGCGCCGGCCCGAGCGCACGTGGTGTGGTCCGAGGCGGACGCCGGACTCTGGGCAGCGAACTACGGCGGGTACTACGGGGGCGTCGTCGACCAGCAGGGTGCGCACTTCTTCGTGTCGGACACCTTCGGTCAGTACGTCGGAGACTTCCGGAGCCTCGAGGAGGCCCAGGACCGCCTCGCCGAACGGCTCCACGTGCTCCTGCCGGACGTCCGGCGGACGCTGGACTGATCTGCGTCCCACCCACCGACACACCACGAGAGACCCCGCCCGCGAGGCGGGGTCTTCGTCGTCGGCCCGACGATCGTCAGCCGACGGGGTCGATCAGGTGCGGTCCCTGGTTCCGGACGCTGTTCACGGTCCGTGCGACCTCGTACTGCTCGAGCCCGGCTGCGACCGCGAGCGACTCGTGGTCGAGCAGGGCGAGCAGGTCGTCCGTCCCGAGCTCGCCGTCGAGCCAGTCGTCGTAGCCGTCGGGCGTGAGGAACGCCGGCATCCGATCGTGTACCTCACCCGGGGCGACGTGGGCGTCCCGCGTGATGATCGCGAGCGACAGCCGCCACTTGTCCGGGTCGTCCTCGGGCTTCGTCGGGTCGGGCCAGGCGCTCACGACGCCCGCCATGGCGAGGGCGCCGCCGGGCTCGTGGACGAAGTGCGGCTCCTTGCCGTCCTCGCGCACGACCCACTCGTAGTAGCCCTGCGCGGGCACGATGCACCGGTTCGTCGCGAACGCCCGCTTGAACATGCCGCTCGTCGCGACGGTCTCGATGCGGGCGTTGATCGGCTTCGGGCGCTGCTTCTGGAAGTCCTTCGCCCAGCTCGGCACGAACCCCCAGCTGATCTGCGGGAGTTCCCTCTGCCCGTGCCGCTGTCGGACGGCGTACACGGGGTCGGTCGGGGCGACGTTCCAGCTCGGGGCCAGGCCAGCGCGGACCTCACCGGTGTCCTCGTCGACGTGTTCGGTGCGCGCGGCGAGCTCACCGACGAGTTCCGGGAGCAGGTCGGCGGTGGTGTCGGAGACGACGAACCTTCCACACATGCCGCCAGTCTGCCCGGGACCGCCGACAGGCGCCCGTGCCCGCGCGCCCACGCCCGCGCGCACCGCCCGCGCCGAGCGTCAGCCTCGCGCGCCCACCGTCTCCCGCGACCCTCCGCCGTCCGGCACACCCGCGAGCATCCGGTCCGCCGTCCGCAGCGACAGCGCCATGATCGTCAGCGCCGGGTTCGCGATCACGGCACTCGGGAACACCGAGTTGTCGCAGACCCAGAGGTTCGGCACGTCCCACGACCGGCCGTCCCGGTCCACGACGGACGACGAGGCGTCGGTCCCCATCCGGGCCGTGCCGATGGTGTGCGCGGTCCGCTCGAGCACGCGGACGTCGCGTCCACCGGCGGCCTCGACGATCGCGGTCATGGTCTTCACGGCGTGCCGCTCGATCGCGTCCTCGTTCTCGCCGGGGCTGAACGTGACCCGTGCCCGAGGCACCCCGTGGACGTCGAGCTCGTCGGTCAGCTCGAGGCGGTTCCCGTCGTACGGCAAGCACTCGGCGTTGATGCCGACCCCGGCCATCCGCGGGTAGTCCCGCATGGCGTCGACGAGCGCCTTCCCGCGCAGCCCGCCGCCCCGGACGAGCGTCGTCGCGAAGGTCAGCGGCTGCACGCCGAGGCTCTGGATGAGGTAGCCGCCCGCGAAGTCGGCGTCGGTCGGCCGCACGAAGTCCTCGGTGATGATCGACGACGGGTATCCGCGGTAGGACCGCATCGACTCGTCGAACGTCGCCCACACCTGCGTCGCCCCGTGTGCGGTGAAGTTCCGCCCGACCTGACCGCTGGAGTTCGCGAGCCCGGTGTGCAGCAGGAGTCGCGGCGTCTCGACCCCACCCGCTGCGAGGACGAGCGAGCGGCACCGCTGCCGGTGGTCCCGGCCGCCCTGGTGGTAGACGACCGCTTCGACACGGCCGAGTGCGTCGAGCTCGATGCCGTGCACGAACGCCTCCGGGCGGATCTCGGCACCGAACGCCACCGCTGCCGGCAGGTACGTGGTGTCCATCGACACCTTCGACCCGTTCCGGCAGCCCTGGTGACACGACCCGCACGAGACGCAGGCCTGACGGAGGCCGTGGTGTTCCTGGTGCCGGTCCTCGGTGGTGAGGCCGACGGGGGCGTCCGTCGCGGTGATGCCGAGCGCCGCGGTGCCGCGCATCATCATGTCCGAGGACGCGTTCCGCGCCGGCGGGCGCATGCGGTAGCGACGGGACGGGTCCCACGGGTAGTGCTCGGGTCCGGCGACGCCGACGTCGTGCTCGACCTGCTCGATGTACCCGGTCAGCTCGTCGTGGTCGATCGGCCAGTCCTCGCCCTTCCCGGTCTCGGTCCGGAGCTGCAGGTCGTGCCGGCTCGGCCTCGGCGTGAACGCGCCCCAGTGCAGCGTCGACCCGCCGACACCGGTGCCGCTGTTGTTCGGCCCGAACGCGGTCGGGGCGTCACCGCCGCTGATCCGCTCGTCCATCCAGTTGACGTCCGCGGGGGCCAGCACCTCGTCGGGGGTGTGGTCGCCCGGCTCGGTGTTCCGTCCGGCCTCGAGCGCGACGACCGAGAGCCCGCGTCGTGCGAGGGCCGCGGTGAGCGGTGCGCCGCCGGCCCCGGTCCCGACGACGACCACGTCGACGACATCGTCCTCGTCCCAGTGCCGCTGTCCGTCGAGTCTCATCGCGTCGCACCTGCTTCCGTCGTGTCCGTCCGGGGGACCGCAGACGGGGCCCCCGGTTCCCACGCCTCGCGCTGGCCGGCCCCGAGCAGCTGGAAGCCCTGCTTCCGCACCCCGTCGCCGCCGTTCGCGTAGCCGTCGTAGTCGATCGCCGCCATGGTCGCCGGGTGCGCGAGCCACTGCTTCGCCAGATCGACCGCCACATCCTCGGCCCAGGCGGACAGCTGCGCGACCGTCATCGGTCCGGCCGGCTCGTAGGAGCCGTCGTCGATCGCGGTGAGGACGGCAGCGAGCACGTCGCCGCCGACGGGCCCGTCGACCGGGCCACGCGAGACCGCCCCGCCGAGCTCGTCGAGCGCCGCCCGGTACGCCTCGACGTCCGTCGGCAAGCCGTCCGGCCGCCATCCGTCGCCGACGCCGTCCGCCAGCTGCGCGTCCACCCGGAGCGCGACGTCGACCGTCCGCTCGCCCGTCTGCGGCACCACCACCGCGGCGACGGCACGGAGGGTGTCGAGTTGCGCGCGGGACAGCGCCAGGGGGTCCGCGTCGGGGTCGTCCGCGAGCGCCCGGACCGCCAACGCACCACGGGTGGTCGCGCTCACCCGCGGGGAGGCGATCACCCGGGCGTGCTCCTCCGGCACGACCGGACCGTTGGCGGCGTGCCGCTCCCAGAACGCGCGGATGCGGTCGGCGACGTCGTCGGGCTGCTCCCAGGGCAGCAGGTGCGCGGCACCCGGAACGACCGCGAAGGTCCCGTTCGACCAGTGCGGCAGCACGAGTTCCTGCTGCGCCGTCGGTCCGAGGTCGCCGTCCTCGGCGCCGGCGAGCACGAGCGCGGGTACCGGGTTCGTGGTGTCGTCGGACCAGTCCTCGCGACTGCCCCGTTCGAGCCAGGCGCGCCAGGCCTCGGGGTCCGCGCGCTCGACGTCGTGCACGGCAGACCGCAGCCGGTCGGACGGCAGCGTCGTCGCGGTGTTCGCGTCGACGAACTCGCCCCCGTGGTCGGTGGTGATGTGTCCGGCGGCCGCCCAGTCGAGCATGGCCGCTCGGCGGTCTTCGCCCATCGGCTCGGGGGAGCGCGGCGACGCGGCGAGCAGCACGACACCACGGAGGCCGAACAGTCCGTTCGCGCCCGACACCGTCCGGTCCGCGACGATCGCCGCGACCTTCCCGCCCATCGAGTGCCCGACCAGCGCCCACTCCGTCACGCCGCTGCGGCCGATGGCCCGCTCGACCCGCTCGACCATGTCCTCGACGGTCGTGCCGGAGGACGCCGGGCTCGACCCGAAGCCGGGCAGGTCGATGCCGACGAGGTCGATCGTGTCCTCCAGCCGGTCGTGCAGCAACGCGAACTCCTCGGAACTCGAGCCGAGGGCGTGGAGGCAGAACGCGGTGGCGGGCATGCGTTCGTTCCTACGCGCCGCGCCATGTGGACACCGACCAGCCCTGTACCCCGCCCCTCGAACCGGGTGACATGGGGTAGGACATGAGGAGTGTTCCGACTCGGGTGCTCCGTCTTCCACCGCCACGCCGGCGACGTCTTCGACCGCGCCCGCGTCCGCCGAGCGGCGAGGATCGCGGGAGCGGCGACCGTCGTCAGCGTGGTCGCGCTCTCCGCCCTGGAGGCACGGTTCGGCTGGGCCGGCACCGGTCTCGTCCGCAGCGTGGTCGCGATCGCCCTCCTCGCGCTCGGGGTCGGGCTGCTGGTCTTCGGCTGCGTGCCGACCCGCCGCCCGCTCGACCCCGCCGCGACGATCAACGGCCGGCCGGTCCGCGTGGACCTGCGGTTCGCCGCCCGGCCGACGACGAAGCGGTACCTCCGTCGACGCGCCGTGCCCGTCGCGCCCGAGGACCGCGACGCCGTCCTCGCCGACACGATGCTGCTCCGCCGGGGACTCATCGCCCTGATCGGCCGAGCCGGCCCGCTCCTCGGCGGGGGTGTCGCCGCCGCGGTCGCCTGCGTCGTCGCGGGCTGGGCGCAGTGGTTCCCCCTGCTCTGGGTCGCGGGCTACGTGCTGTCGGCCCCCGGGTACCTCGCCGACCTCGGGCGGACCGAACGCGCTCGGCTCGCGGCACTCGACGCGCCGGAGCCCACGACGACCGACTGACGGGTCACTCCCCGGGCAGCGCGAGCTTGCTGCCGCTCGGACCTCCCGGACGACCGCGCTTCGGGGGCACCGGGGGCACCGGCGGGAGCGCGGACGCCTCGACGCGCAGCTGCTCCTGCCGCCCGAGCGTGCGGAACCCGATGACCCCGTACCCGCCGGCGATCAGGGGCCAGACCGGGGCGTACAGGAACACGGGGCCGTGCGCCGTCGAACCGGCGAGCCCGAGCACGACCGCCCCGAGCAACCCGAACACCCACGATCCGAGCAGGAAGGAGCTCTGCAGTGTCGTGCGGACGACCGGGTCGCGGTGCACCGCGATGCTCTGCAGCACGATGTCCCGGTGCTCCGGTGTGACCGCCGGAGGGTTGCGACCGTAGTAGCGAGCGACCGCCTCCTGCGTGCGCCAGCCGATCGCCGGCACCGGCGGGATCGCCCAGCCCTTCGGTCCGATGCGACAGAACACCATCGCGAACCCGCCGGCCGCGACCCCGAACAGCAGCGCCACGACCACGCCGACCACGGTGATCCCCTCGGTCAGCGCGGCGACGACGAGCAGCCCGACCGTCACCACCGGCGCGACGATCGACGCCACCACCACGAGGCGCCGCCGATCTCGGTCGGAGACGAGCTCGGGCAGCCGCGTGCGGAACACCTGCCAGCCCAGTCGGAACACCGCTCCTGCCTACACGCGCTACCGTCGTCCGGTGATCGCCGACACCGACCGCTGCCCCTGCCTGAGCGGCAACCCCTACGGCGAGTGCTGCGGCCCGCTGCACGCCGGTGCTCCCGCGCCCACCGCCGAACGGCTCATGCGCTCCCGGTTCACCGCCTTCGCGCTCGGGCTGCCGGAGTACCTGCTCGCGACCTGGCACCCGAGCACCCGGCCGGCGTCGCTCGACCTCGACGGCTCGCAGCGGTGGACCCGGCTCGACATCGTCGCCACCCGCGCCGGCGGGCCGTTCGACACCGCGGGCACCGTCGCGTTCCGGGCGTACTGGCGCGCGGAGGTCGAACGCGGCGTGCTCGAGGAGACGAGCGACTTCGTCCGCGAAGACGGTCGGTGGCTGTACGTCGACGGCGTGGTCAGCGCGGGCTGATCGACGGTTCCAGGCCGACCGCGGACCGCATCGCCCGACGCACCGCGGCCTCGTCGGGGAGCAGCTGGTCCTGGTCGCCGGTCAGGAAGAACCGGATCTGCCCGATCGCCTGCTCGGTCAGCATGTCGAGCCCGTTGAGCACCCGGCCGCCAGCGTCGGACCACCGGGTGGCGGCAGCGGTCGGCCACGGCTCGTACGCGACGTCGAACAGCACCGCGTCCGGGTCCGACGGCGTCAGGTCGAGGCCGTCCGCGGCGCCACCGGGGAGCGTCGAGAGGACGAACCCGTGGCGCGTCCCCGGGAGGTCCGTCAGCGGGTGCACCTCGAGCGACACCCCGAGCCGGACGGCGAGGTCGACGAGCCGCCGCGACTTCGCAGGATCGCGCAGGAACACCCGCACGAGGACGGCGCCGAGCCGGACCGCCGCGGTGACGGCGCTCGCCGCGGTCGCACCGCCGCCGAGGACGCTGGCCTCGCCCGGCAGGTGACCGAGCGCCTCGACCGGTCGGACGAGCCCCTCCACGTCGGTGTTCGCCCCCAGCCGCTCGACACGGTCACCGGCCGTGCGGAAGCGGACCGTGTTGGCGACCCCGAGCTCGTCGACCAGGGGGGTCGTGTGGTCGAGGAGCGGCAGCACCTCGCGCTTGAGCGGCATGGTCAGGCTCAGCCCGCGCCACTCCGGACCCAGCCCCGCGACGAACGCACCGAGCCCGCCGGACGCCACCTCGTGCCTCCCGTACGTGAAGGGCACCCCGAGCACGTCGTAGGCCGCTGCGTGGAGGGTGGGCGAGAGGGAGTGTGCGATGGGGGAGCCGAGCACCGCGAGGTGGGAGCGGGCCGGATCGGAGTACTGCACCCCGTCAGCGTACCCAGGCACACCGCCCGGATGACTTAGGGTAGCCTTACCTCTGTGACCCGCTCCTCTTCCCGACTCCGCCGCGCGCTCGCCGCCGCGGGCGCCGTCGTCGCAGCATCCCTCGTCCTGGCCGGCTGCGCGTCCGGCTCCGGCACCTCCACCGATGACACGTCGTCCTCCGCCAAGGCGGACGGCCAGTTCCCCGTCTCGATCACGACCGCGCTCGGCACGACCGAGATCAAGAGCGCGCCCGAGCGCGTCGTCGCCCTCGGCTGGGGTGACGCCGAGACGGCCCTCGAGCTCGGTGTGCAGCCGGTCGGCGCGAGCGACTGGCTCGGCTTCGGCGGCGACGGCGTCGGCCCGTGGCTGAAGGGCGCGTACACGAAGTCGCCGAAGATCATCCAGACGCTCGAGCCGAGCTACGAGGACATCATCAAGCTCAAGCCGGACGTCATCCTCGACGTCAAGAGCTCGGGCGACGCCGACCGCTACGCGAAGCTCTCGGCGATCGCGCCGACCGTCGCGGTGCCGAAGGGTGGTGCGAACTACCTCGCGACCACGGAGCAGCAGGTCGACATGATCGCGAAGGCGCTCGGCAAGGAGTCCGAGGGCAAGAAGCTGCTCTCCGGCCTCGACGACGCCTACGCCGCGGCCCGCAAGGCGCACCCGGAGTTCGAGGGGAAGACCGCCGTCGTCGGCTCGTACTCCTCGGAGGGGTTCGGTGCCTACGCCTCGTCGGACAGCCGGTCGCAGTTCATGGAGAACCTCGGCTTCACCATCCCGAAGGCCATCGACCAGCAGGCCGGCAAGCAGTTCGCGGTGAGCCTCTCCGACGAGAACCTCGACCTGCTCGACGCCGACCTGACGCTCATCCTGCCGATCTTCGTCGATGCGTCGGAGGCGTCCTCGAACAAGCTGTTCCAGAAGGTGCCGTCGGTCGAGGCCGGCCACGACATCGTGTTCGACGACAAGGACGTGTCCTCCGCGTTCTCGCTCGGCACCACGGCCGCGATCGAGTGGGCGCTCGACAAGCTGCCGTCGCAGTTCGCGGAGAAGCTCGGCTGAGACCTGGCCGCACGCACGACGCCCCCGCCGGGATCCGGCGGGGGCGTCGTGCGTGCAGGGGCGTCGTCGCGCTGGCGTGGCGCCGTCCTTGCGGGGGCGTGCCGTCCTGCGGGGGCGTGCCGTCCTGTAGGGGCGGTCAGGCGCCGAACGTCGACCCGAGCAGCGCGGACAGCAGCGCGAGGAACGGCAGCGTGCCCTGCGCCAACGCAGCGCGGAGGTACCGGCGACCGGACCCGAGCAGGACGACCGCGGCCCCGAGCATCGACGCGGTGGCGAAGACCGTGATCGGCCACCCGACCGCGCCGTTGCCCGCCGCGATCAGGACCACACCGAGGATCGCGCCGATCGCGAGGAAGAGGTTGTAGAAGCCCTGGTTGAACGCCATCGACCGGGTCGCGAGCGCGTCGGACTCGGTCTCGACGCTGAAGATGCGTCGGACGCGCGGGCTCGTCCAGGCGATCGACTCGAGGAAGAAGATGTACACGTGCACGAGTCCGGCGAGGACCGCGCACACGCTCGAGATCACGAGGAGAGCCGTCATGGCTCCCATTCTGGCAGCCTCGTAACCGACGTGGGTGCCGCCAGCCGCGGCCAGTAGGCTCGGTGCATGAGCGACGACCAGACGCCCGCGCACGACCAGGCTGCGGTCGCCGAACTGCAGAGCATCCGGCAGAGCATCGACAACATCGACGCCGCCGTCATCCACATGCTCGCCGAACGCTTCAAGTACACGCAGCGGGTCGGCTACCTCAAGGCCGCCGCAGGCATGCCCGCGGCCGACCCCGCTCGCGAGCAGGTGCAGGTGTCACGCTTGCGCGACCTCGCCGCCGAGTCGCACCTCGACCCGGCCTTCGCGGAGAAGTTCCTGAACTTCATCGTCGCCGAGGTCATCCACCACCACGAGCGCATCGCGGGCGGCGGCGAATGAGCGGCGATCTGCCCGACCTGCCCGACCTGCCCGACCTGCTCGTCGGCTCCTACACCGCGACGGGCGGTGGCACCGCGACCGGGATCTCCCTCGTCCACGACGGCGTCGCCCAGACCGTGGCCGTGATGGACGACCCGTCGTTCCTGGCCGTCTCCGGCGACCGGGTCTACGCCGTCTCCGAGACCGCCGACGGCAGCGTCTCGGCCTTCCGCCGGACCGCCGGTGGTCTGGAACACCTGTGGGACGCCACCGCCGGCGGCGACGCGCCCTGCCACGTCCGGGTGGACCCGTCGGGCGCCCTCGTCGTGGCGAACTACACCTCCGGCACCGTCACGGCCGTGTCCCTCGAGCGCGCCGAGTCGTACGCCGCCTCGGTGCTCGCCAGCGACGGCATGGTGGGAGCACACGGCACGGCCGACCGCATCGTCGTGCCCGAGTCCGCCGTGGCCACCGCGGTGCTCCCGGACGTCACCGGCCCGGTCGAGGACCGACAGGAGGGACCGCACGCCCACCAGTCGATCGCGACGCCGGACGGCACGGTCCTCGTGGCCGACCTCGGTGGCGACGCCCTGCACGAGTTCCGCGTGACCGCCGGACCCGCCGTCGAGTCGGTACGGGTGCACCACGTCGCGCCCGGCGTCGGCCCGCGGCACATGGCCTGGCACGACGGCGACCTCATCGTCGCGGGCGAGCTCGACGGTCGGGTGCACCGTCTCCGCCGTGACGACTCCGGTTCGTTCACGGTCGTGGCCTCCGCGCCGACCTTCGACGGTGCGGTCGGGGAGTCGCTGCTCAGTCACATCGAGGTCGACGACGACGGGCGCGTGGTCGTCGCGGTCCGCGGGCGGGACGTGATCGTGGTGCTCGACGCCTCGGGCGAGGGACTCACCCTGATCGGCACGGCCCCGGCAGGTGGCACGTGGCCGCGGCACTTCGCCCGCGTGCCGGGGTACCTACTCGTTGCGAACCAGATGTCGGACGCGATCGCGGTGCTGCCCGTCGGCGCCGACGGAGTGCCGGGTGAGGCAGTTGCGCAGATCGCGGTGGGCACGCCGGCCTGCATCGTCCCGGTCTGATCGCTCGTGCCGGGTCGCGTGCGCTGCGCGGCCGGGAGGCGCGGGTCGTGTCGGCGGGGTCGGCCAGACTGAGCGCATGGATGCGTCCTACACGATCGTCGCCGGTCCGCCACCGCTCGCCGACTACCTGCGGCTGCGCCGCGACTCCGGGCTGACGCCCAAGACGCCCGAGCAGGGGGCCGGTGCCATCGCCGGGAGCTGGACAGCCTGTCACGTCGTCGGTCCCGCGGGGGACGTCGTCGCGATGGGCCGGGCGATCGGCGACGGCGGCTGGTACTTCCACATCGCGGACATCGCCACCGACCCGGCGCACCAGCGGCACGGGATCGGCCGGGCGGTGGTGGAGTGGCTCGTCGCCGACATCCGCTCACGCGCTCCCGAGGGCGCGTACGTCACCCTCGTCGGGGACCCACCCGGGCAGCGGCTCTACCGGTCGCTCGGCTTCGAGGACGTCGCACCGAGTCTCGGGATGGCGCTGCCCGTCGACTGAGCGGCGGTGTGCCGACGGCCGACCCCGTCAGCGTTCGATGACGTTCTCGAACGGACGGTGTTCCACGAGCGCGGCCACCTGACGGCGCACCAGCTCGATCGAGCGCGGGACGCTGAGGTCGGTGTTGCCGCCGACGTGCGGCGTGAGGACGGTGTTCGGGGTCGTCCAGAGCGGGTGCCCGGCCGGGAGCGGCTCGGGATCGGTGACGTCGAGCGCGGCCGAGAGCCGGCCGGAGCGCACCTCGGCGACCAGGGCGTCGGTGTCGACGACCCTGCCGCGTGCGACGTTCACCACGAGGGCCCCGTCCGGCAGCGCCGCGAGGAGGGCGGCGTCCACCAGCCGTTCGGTCTCGTCGGTCAGCGGGGTGATCAGCACGAGCACGTCCGTCGCCGCCGCGAGCGCCGGGAGCTCGTCGAAGCCGTGCACCTGGCGGCCGTCCTGCTCGCGCGCGGTCCGGGCCACGACGGTGACCTCCGTGCGGAAGGCCTCGAACCGTGTCGCGATGGCGGAACCGATCGCCCCGTAGCCGACGACCGTCACCCGTCGATCGGCGAGGGACCGCGTGGTGCGGGCGTCCCACACGCCGTTCGCGCGGTCGGCCTGGAACGCCCCGAGCTCCCGGAGGCTCGTCAGTGCCAGGCCGACAGCGAGTTCGGCGGTCTCGTCGTCGTGGATCCCACGCCCGTTCGCGAGCAGGGCGTGCTCGGGGACGTGCGGGACGGCGTGCTCGTAGCCGGCGCTCGGGAGCTGCAGCAGCCGGAGGTTCGGCAGGTCGTGCACGAACTGCCAGCGGTGCCGACCGCCGAAGTAGAACGGCAGCAGGGCGATCGCGACCTCGTCCGGGCGGTCGAACGGCTGCTCGACGTCCCACACGGCGAGCTCGACGCCGTCGGGCACCGGGCCGAAGCGGTCGACGAGCTCCTGGAACGGCAGGGTGACGACGGGCATCAGGCGATGCCCGTCGTCACGCCGGCCGAGGCGGTCAGGAGTCGGCCCGCGGCGAGAACGACCCGTGGTCGTCGAGCGGACCCCGGCCGACGTAGCCCTCGGTGACGTCCTCGGTGATGACGTCACCGAACCGTGCCGGGAGCGTCGCGGCGTGCGTGCCGCGGAGCTCGTCGATCGTGGCCTCGAACGCGCCCTGGACCTCGAGCGAACCGCTCGTCGCGTCGGTCACGCCGATGCGGAGCACCGGGAACCCGCGACCCTCGCAGAGGCCCTGGAAGCGCACGTCGTCCTCGCGCCGGACGGTCACGATGACGCGGCCGGTCGACTCCGAGAACAGCGCGGTCGCCGTGTCGACGCCGTCACGGTCCTCGAGCTCGTCGAGGACGATCCGGGCGCCGATGCCGAAGCGCAGGACGGACTCGGCGAGGGACTGACCGAGGCCACCGTCCGCGAGGTCGTGTGCGCTCGTCAGGAGCTGCTCGCTCGCTGCCGCGTGCAGGAGGTCCGCCAGGGCCTTCTCCTGCTCCAGGTCGACCGCCGGCGGACGCCCGCCGAGGTGCCCGTGCACGGTGCCGGCCCACGCCGAGCCGTCGAGCTCGAGCGAGGTCGTGCCGAGCAGATACACGTTGTGGCCGTCGTCCTGCCAGCCGGACGGCACGCGGAGGGCGACGTCGTCGATGATGCCGAGCACGCCGACCACCGGCGTCGGGTGGATCGGGGTCGTGCCGGTCTGGTTGTAGAACGACACGTTGCCGCCGGTGACCGGGATGCCGAGCTCCATGCAGCCGTCCGCGAGGCCCTCGACGGCCTCGGAGAACTGCCACATGACCTCGGGGTTCTCCGGCGAACCGAAGTTGAGGCAGTCGGTGACCGCGGCCGGGACCGCACCCGTGACGGCCACGTTCCGGTAGGCCTCGGCCAGGGCGAGACGTGCGCCCTGCTTCGGGTCGAGTTGGCAGTACCGACCGTTGGCGTCGGTGGCGATCGTGACGCCGAGCCCGGTCTCCTCGTCGACGCGGATCATGCCGCCGTCGTCCGGGAAGGACAGCGCGGTGTTGCCGAGGACGTAGGTGTCGTACTGGTTCGTCACCCAGTTCTTCGACGCGAGGTTCGGCGAGCCGAGGAGCTGCAGGAACTGTGCCTTCAGCGCAGGACCGTCGGCCGGCCGGTCGAGCGAGGCAGCCGAGTCGGCCTGCAGCGCGTCGATCCAGGTCGGGTACGCGACCGGGCGGTCGTACACGGGGCCGTCGACCGCGACGGTGCGCGGGTCGACGTTGACGATCTCCTGGCCCTGCCAGTCGATGACGAGGCGGCCGGTACCGGTGACCTCGCCGAGGACGCTCGTCTCGACCTCCCACTTGCGGACGACGGCCAGGAACTCGTCGAGCTTCTCGGGGCGGACGACCGCCATCATGCGTTCCTGGCTCTCCGACATGAGGATCTCCTCTGCCGTGAGCGTGGGGTCGCGCAGCAGGACGTCGTCGAGCGAGATGTGCATGCCGCCGTCGCCGTTCGACGCGAGCTCGCTGGTCGCGCACGAGATGCCCGCGGCGCCGAGGTCCTGGATGCCCTCGACGAGCTCCTCCTGGAAGAGCTCGAGGCAGCACTCGATGAGGACCTTCTCGGCGAACGGGTCGCCGACCTGCACGGCCGGACGCTTGGTCGGGCCGCCCTCGGTGAAGGTGTCGGACGCGAGGATCGAGGCACCGCCGATGCCGTCGCCACCCGTGCGGGCACCGAAGAGCACGACCTTGTTGCCCGCGCCCGAGGCGTTCGCCAGGTGGAGGTCCTCGTGCCGCAGCACACCGACCGCGAGGGCGTTGACGAGCGGGTTGCCCTGGTACACCGGGTCGAAGTAGGTCTCGCCGCCGATGTTCGGCAGGCCCAGGCAGTTGCCGTAGAACGAGATGCCGCCGACGACGCCGTGCACGACGCGCTGCGTGTCCTCGTGCTCGATCGCACCGAAGCGGAGCTGGTCCATCACGGCGACCGGACGGGCCCCCATGGAGATGATGTCGCGGACGATGCCGCCCACGCCCGTCGCGGCACCCTGGTACGGCTCGACGTAGGACGGGTGGTTGTGGGACTCCACCTTGAAGGTGACGGCCCAGCCGTTGCCGATGTCGACCACGCCGGCGTTCTCACCCATGCCGACCATGAGGTTCTTCGTCATCTCCGGCGTGACCTTCTTGCCGAACTGCCGGAGGTAGTTCTTGCTCGACTTGTACGAGCAGTGCTCCGACCACATGACGGAGTACATGGCGAGCTCACCCGAGGTGGGGCGGCGGCCGAGGATCTCCTTGATGCGGGCGTACTCGTCGGCCTTGAGCCCGAGCGCCTCGTACGGCTGCTCCTTGTCGGGCGTCGCGGCGGCGTCCTGCACGGTGTCGGGCTTCGGGCGAACGGTATTCGTCACGGTGGTGTCGTTCCCTGTCACTGAGGTCGTGGGCGCTGGGGTCGTGGGCGCTGGAGTCGTGGCCGTCACTTGACGAGCGTCGACTCGATCACGGAGGTGAAGAAGGTGAGGCCGTCCGTGCCGGAGGCCATCGCCGCGGGGGTGTCCGGGCCGAAGCCGGGCTCCGTCGCGTGCTCGGGGTGCGGCATGAGGCCGACGACGTTGCCGCGCTCGTTCGAGACGCCCGCGATGTCGTCGATCGACCCGTTCGGGTTCACGCCCACGTAGCGGAACACGACCTGGCCGTTGTCCTCGATGCGCTTGATCTCGTCGGCGTCCGCAACGAAGCGTCCGTCGGCGTTCTTCAGCGGGATGGTGATCTCCTGCTGGGCGGTGAACCCGGAGGTCCACGCCGTGGCGCTGGTCTCGACGCGGAGCTTCTGGTCGCGCCGGATGAACTGCTGGTGCGCGTTGCGGGTGTGTGCTCCGGGCACCAGGCGGGCCTCGGCGAGCATCTGGAACCCGTTGCAGATGCCGAGCACGGGCACGCCCTTGCCGGCCGCGTCGATGACCTCGGCCATGATCGGGGCCTTCGCGGCGATCGCTCCGGCACGGAGGTAGTCGCCGTAGGAGAACCCGCCGGGGAGCACGATCGCGTCGACACCCTGGAGGTCGTGGTCGCCGTGCCAGAGCGCGACGGGGTCGGCTCCTGCCAGGCGGACCGCGCGCTGGGCGTCGCGGTCGTCGAGCGAGCCCGGGAACGTGATGACGCCGATGCGCATCCGCGTCACGCGTCCTGCACGGTGACGGAGACGACGTCCTCGATCACGGCGTTCGAGAAGACGTCGGCCGCGATCTCGCGGACCTCGGCGAGCTTGGCGTCGTCGACGGGGCCGTCGACGGCCACCTCGAAGCGCTTGCCGATGCGGACGTTGGTCAGGTCGGCCTTGCCGAGACGGGCGAGCGCGTTGCCCACCGCCTTGCCCTGCGGGTCGAGGATCTCGGCCTTGGGCATGACCTCGACGACGATCGTTGGCACGTGTTCACTCCAGCACTTCGGGGATGGGTGGGACGAGAACAGTCTAGGCGGCGGGCGCGGCGCGCCCGACCGGTTGTGGAGAACTCGTCCAAGGCGTATATTCCAAGTCGAATAGTCGCACTCGAACATCGGACTGGAGGCACGGATGGCGTCGCTCACGCCGCTCGCGTTCGCCGCGCTCGGGCTCCTCGCCGAGGCCCCGATGCACCCGTACGAGATGTTCCAGACGATGCTGCAGCGTCGCGAGGACCAGAACGTCAAGGTCCGGCCGAGCACGCTCTACCACCAGATCGGCCGCCTCGTGGAGCTCGGGTACGCCGAGGCACTCGGGACCGCGCGCGAGGGCAACCGTCCGGAACGGACGACCTACGCGATCACCGACCACGGCCGTGCTGCGCTCGAGGACGGCCTCCGACGGATGATCGCCGAGCCGGCCGACGAGTACCCGGAGTTCCAGCTCGCGGTGTCCCACGTCGACAACCTGAGCGCCGAGGACGCGGCGACCGCCCTCCGCGCACGCGCCGAGGCACTCCGCGCGGAACGCGAGGGGTACGACGAAGCCGCCACGGGCCTCCAGGCCAAGCGCCTGGCCGATCGCTTCTGGCTGGACGTGTCGTACGTCCGTGCCATGCTCACCGCGCAGATCGAGTGGCTCTCGGCGACCGCCGACCGCATCGAGCGCGGCGACCTCCCCTGGGACGGCCCGGCCGTCCCCACCACAGCAGACGACGAGACGAAGGAACACACTCGATGACCACCACCGGCGCGACGCCGACCACCCGGAACACGGGCACCGAGAAGAAGCCGTGGCCCGCCCTCTGGGCACTGGTCGTCGGCTTCTTCATGATCCTCGTCGACTCGACCATCGTGTCGGTCGCGACCCCGACCATCGCCGCGAAGCTCGACGCCGACATCAACTCGGTGATCTGGGTGACGAGCGCCTACCTGCTCGCGTACGCGGTGCCGCTGCTCATCACGGGGCGGCTCGGTGACCGCTTCGGCCCGAAGGTGCTGTACCAGACCGGCCTCGTGGTGTTCACGCTGTCGAGCCTGTGGTGCGGCCTCGCCGGGTCGATCGAGGTGCTCATCCTCGCCCGCGTCGTCCAGGGCCTCGGTGCCGCGATGATGACCCCGCAGACGATGGCGGTCATCACGCGCATCTTCCCGCCGCAGAACCGCGGCGCGGCGATGGGCCTCTGGGGCGCCGTCGCCGGTGTCGCGTCGCTCGTCGGCCCGATCGTCGGCGGGCTGCTCGTCGACGGCTTCGGCTGGGAGTGGATCTTCTTCGTGAACGTCCCCGTCGGCGTCGTCGCGTTCGTGCTCGCGCAGCGCTTCGTCCCGTCGTTCGAGCGGCACGGGCACCGGTTCGACTACCTCGGCATCGTCCTGAGCGCGGCCGGCATGTTCCTGCTCGTCTTCGGCATCCAGGAGGGCGAGACCTACGACTGGGGCACCATCACCGGTCCGATCTCGGTCTGGTCGCTGATCGTCGCCGGCGTCGTCGTCCTCGCCGCGTTCGTCGTGTGGCAGGGCGTGCAGAAGGGCGAGCCGCTGCTGCCGCTCGGGCTCTTCAAGGACCGCAACTTCACGCTCGCGAACATCGCCATCACCTCGGTGGGCGTCGCGATCTCGTCGTTCGCGCTGCCGATCATGCTGTGGGCCCAGGACGTCCTGACGTTCAGCCCGACCCAGGCGGCGCTCCTGCTCGTCCCGCAGGCCGTCCTGTCCGCCGGCCTCGCGCCGCTCGTCGGCAAGAACCTCAACCGGTGGAGCCTCCGCTGGGTCGCGGCGTTCGGCCTCGCGTGCTTCTCGGGCGCCCTGTTCTGGTTCGGCTCGCTGCTCGCATCGGGCGCGGCCTGGGGTTGGGTGCTCCTGCCCTCGACGTTGCTCGGCCTCGCGAACGCCTGCATGTGGGGTCCGCTGTCCGTCTCGGCGACGCGCAACCTCCCGCCGAAGCTCGCGGGCGCCGGCTCGGGCGTCTACAACACCACGCGCCAGATCGGTGCCGTCCTCGGTTCGGCCGGCATCGCCGCGCTGATCGAGGCCCGGATCACGGCGAACTTCCCGTCCGGCTCGGGCGGCTCGACGGGTGGCGTGGCCGAGCAGCAGGTCGGCACGCTGCCGGACTTCCTGCAGCAGCCGTTCGCGACGGCGATGGGGCAGTCGCTCGCCCTGCCGGCGCTGGTGCTGCTCGTCGGCATCGTCGCGGCACTGTTCCTCGCGAAGCCGAAGCAGACCGTCGCGTGGCACCAGACGGGCTCGGTCGCGACGCAGGACGCCCAGGCGACCGTCGCCGCGCCGTCGTCCGCGGCCGCCGCTGCGGGCACGGAGCGCCACGGTGTGCATTCGGCCGCTGCCGCCCCGGAGACCCCCGAGGCCGAGCTCGCCGCGACCGACCGCCACGGGCGGCACGCCGAGGCGTAGCCCGGGCCGGACCGAGCCCCCGCGAGCGACCGATCCCGAACGACGTCGCCGTTGTCGAACGACAGCGGCGACGTCGTTCGTCGTTCGTCGTGGTGTCGCCGAGCGAGTCGGTGACCGTGGGCAGCCGCGTCCGTCGGTGGCCGCACGCCGCGGCGGGTCGGTGGCCGCTCGCCGCGGTGCGGGAGCGACGAAGCACGCGTCGATCGACACGCGCGGCGTCGAAAGATGCCCGTGCATCGGATGCGGGCGCATCGAGCGACGAAACACGTGTCGATCGACGCACACGATGTCGATCAGGTCGCACGACCGCGACCGCCGCCGTGACCGTGGATCCGCGGCCGTGCCCGTGCCCGTGCCCGCGGCCGTGCCCGTGCCCGTGCCCGCGTCCGCGGCCACGGCACCGACGGCCGACTACCCGCGCCGCTCGAGGTGCGCCCGGGTGAGCGCCGCCATCTCCTCGTCGGTGAGGTCGTCGACGGCGCGGGCCTCGCGGCGGTCGGTCCGCTGCCACCGGACGAAGAGCGAGATGAGGACCGGGATGTCCGCGACCTCGGCGATGAACCACAGCAGGTCGCCGGCGAGGTGCTGGTCCTGCAACGGCGACGGGTACCAGGCCTTCCCGACGAGCACCGTGGTCGCTCCGTCCAGCACGTGGTTCGTGATCCGCAGGACGATGCCCGGGATCGCGTCGAGCATGAGCTCCACGAACGCCAGCAGGAACTCCACGGTCACGAACGTCGACGACCGCAGGATCCCGGGCTCGGACAGGGGAGCGAGCAACCCGAACCCGAGCACCGGAACGAGCACGGTGATCGCCACCGCCCACACCGGCGACGTCCGGATCGCCGCCGACAGTGGGGTCAGGAGCACGCAGAACATCGCGAGGGCGACCAGCGGCGACACGATCGCGTTGCCGAGGACCCGGACCGGACGCGACCGGAGGGCGGCCGTGGCTGCCTGCGCGAGGCGATCCGGGCCTCCCGTCCGGAGCAACGAGACGGGCGCGGCCAACGCGGCGAAGGTGGGGACCGCGAAGAAGAGCACCGCCAGCCGGAGCACGAACGCCCACCGGAGGTGCTCGGCGTAGACGCCGACGATGCCGAACTGCGCGACCCCGAACAGTGCGAGTGCGACGACGAACGCGAGGGTCCGCCACCACGGCCACCGGACTCCGCGGCGGACGGCGCCGACCAGCCACCAGCCGTAGGCGACCGCGGCGACGCAGATCATCGCGGCCGCGAGCGGATCGAACCGCCACGTGGACCAGAACTCGGGTGTCGACGGCGTTGGGTGCCTCCTGCGGATCGTGCTGCCGCATTCATCCTCCGCCCGGCGTGCGCGACCGAGGTCCCTCCGGGGCTCCCCGGTGGTGAGAACGGGTTCAGATCCGGGTGACGCCCACCGCCGGCGTGGTCCGCGTCAGCAGCCAGACCCCGAGCGGTACGAGGAGTGCACCCGCCAGGGCGACCGGGAACGAGAGGTGCAGCTGCATGACCGTGAAGGCCGGCCCGACGGTGCAGAGCGCCGCGACGACGAGGACCGGCCAGGCCGGACGGTCGGTCCCGGGCACGAGGCGGGGGAGTGGGCGGTCGAACCACCGGAGCGCCCGGGCGACGGCGATCGCGACCCCGAGCAGCACCACGAGCGCGACGGGGCGGGTCGCCCACCAGACGGTGCCGCCCGGCTCGGGGAAGGGCAGACCGACGAGGAGCGCCACACCGTTGAGCGCGATGAACATCGGCAGGTGCCAGAGGTAGATCGCCATGCCGTCCCGGCCGACGAGGAACACCGAGGCCTGCGCCGCACGCGTCCGCATCAGACGTGTGAGCGGCCCGTGGACGAGGTGCACGAGGCACGCCTGGGCGACCGCGAGGAACGCGAGCGGCAGCATCGGCGGGTTGAGGTCCTGCAGCATGTCCGGTGCCCAGAGCCCCACCGAGGTCATCGGCACGAGGGCCAGGTACGCGGCGGCCGCGACGGCGACGAGCAGCACGCGAGACCTCCGGGCGAACCAACCGTCCGCCCAGAGGAACCCGAGCTGCTGCGCGAACAACCACACCGGGCCGAGGTTGAGCAGGCCGACCTCCGCCACGCCGGTCGCGAGACGGACGGCGTCGACCGCGGCCGCGAGCACGAGGAGGGCGGCGAGGGTCCGCCACGGAGCACGTTCGTGCAGGCGGACCATGAGCGGCACGCAGCACTGCGTGATGCCGTAGGCGGCGAGGAACCAGAGCGGGGAGCCGATGCCGAACGCGACCTCGGCCAGGAGGTCGGCGGGCGTACCGGCGGCGGTGGCGGCGCCGAGTCCCGCGGCGAGCACGACGAAGAGCGGTACCGCGGGTCGGAAGAGCCGGACGAGCCGGGTGGCCCACCAGTCCCGGGCTCCGCCCCCGCGGGTCATGGTGCTGCGCCAGCCGACGATGCTCGCGAAGCCACCGACGACGAAGAACAGCGGCATGACCTGACCGATCCAGGTCGCGGCGACGTACCAGTCGAGCTCCTGGAGCGGGCTCGTGACCGCGATGCCGCCGTCCGACGTGCCGACCCCGACCATCGTGACGTGCACGAAGACGACGAGGACGACGCACGCGGTCCTGATGAGGTCGACGACCAGGTCCCGCTGCACGATGATCCCCCGGACGTCCTGTGCGGTGTGTGCCCGTTCCGGCACGCTCTGCTGCGAGGACATGCTCGGACGCTACCGCCGCCGAGGGCGTCCACAGCTCCGCCCCAGCTGATCGCCGCCGTTTCGTGACCCGTTGCATGCCGCCACCGGCATGCAACGGGTCACGGCTCCCGACGGTCCGTGGTCGGCCGCTCGTCGCCCGGGGCCTACGCGCGCCTCAGTACCCGGGCACCGAGCCCGGCGAGGACCGCGCCGAGGACGGGGAACACCAGGAACACCCACCACTGCGTGAGCCACTCCGGACCCGCGAACACCGCGGTGGCGAACGAGCGTGCCGGGTTGAGGGAGGCGTTCGACACCGGGATGAGTGTGAGGAGCAGCACCGTGAGCGTCGCCCCGATGACCAGGGGTGCCGGTACCGCGCTGCCCGCGCTCCCGGTCACCCGCAGGATGACGGTGACGAACAGGGCCGTCGCCAGGGTCTCCCCGACGGCGACGCCGAGCAGCGAGAACCCCGCGGGGCTCTGCGACCCGAAGCCGTTCGAGGCGAAGCCCCCGTCGAGCGTCGCGGCGAGGAAGTCCCCGCTGCCCTGACCCGCGATGAGCAGCAGCGCGCCGGCTCCGATCGTCCCGCCGACGACCTGGGCGATCGCGTACGGCACGACCTCGGCCCAGCGGTGTCGCCCCGCGACCGCGAGACCGACCGTGACCGCGGGGTTGAAGTGCCCGCCGCTGATCGGGCCGAAGGCGCTCGCCCCGATCATCACGGTGAGCCCGAGCGTCAGGGCGACGCCGAGCAGGCCGACGCCGAGGGTGTTGTGCTCGTCGGGGAAGACGGCCGTGTAGTTCGCCGCGCCGATGAGCCCGAGGACGAGGAGGAACGTGCCCGCGGCCTCCGCGGCGAGGCGCACCGGAAGGCGCGGCGAGGGCGGGACGGCGGAGGTCGCGGTGTCTGGTGTTGCGTTCATGTCCGACCGTTCGGTCCCTGGTCGGCCGGGGACTGGTGCTACGCTGGACGAGTTGTCTTGACTGCTGCAAGAGAAGGAGTGCGTGTGGAGGATGCAGAGCTGCTGCGCTCCGCGGGCCTGCGCGTCACGACTCCGCGCCTCGCGGTGTTGCGCGCGACGGAGCGGATGCCGCACGCCACCGCGGACGCCATCGTCTCCGCGCTCTCGGCCGAGCTCCCGACGACGAGTCACCAGGCGGTGTACGGCGTGCTCGCCGCACTGGCCGGGGTCGGGCTCGTCCGCCGCATCGAGCCCGCCGGCAGTCCCGCACGCTACGAACGGCGCACCGGCGACAACCACCACCACATCGTCTGCGCCGTGTGCGGTGCCATCGAGGACGTCGACTGCGCCGTCGGGCACGCGCCGTGCTTGACGCCGTCGGAGACGCACGGCTTCGCGGTCACCACGGCCGAGGTCACCTACTGGGGGATCTGCGAGCGCTGCGCTGCGGCCGAGCGGGACGACGCACCGGTCGAGGGCGGCCTGGCCGAGGGCGCACCGGGCGACGACGCCCCGGCCCCCGTCGACGCAGGCACCGCGACCAACCGGCCCTGACAGGCGACCCCCCGGCCCGGCTCCGAACCGGGACCACGAGCAACCCGAGCACCCTGACCGAACCAACGTTCCGAGGAGGAACCGTGTCCGACCAGAACACGACGACCGGCCAGCCGGCCGGCACCCCCACAACCACGACCAACAGCGGGGCTCCGGTCTCCAGCGACCAGCACTCGATGGGTGTCGGCGCCGACGGCCCCCTCGCGCTGCACGACCACTACCTCGTCGAGAAGCTCGCCCAGTTCAACCGTGAGCGCGTCCCGGAGCGTGTCGTCCACGCCAAGGGCGGCGGCGCGTTCGGGACGTTCACCGCCACGCACGACGTGTCGCAGTACACGCGCGCCGCGTTCCTCCAGCCGGGCAAGCAGACCGAGACGCTCGTGCGCTTCTCGAGCGTCGCCGGGGAGCAGGGCTCCCCGGACACCTGGCGCGACCCCCGCGGCTTCGCGCTGAAGTTCTACACCGAAGAGGGCAACTACGACCTCGTCGGCAACAACACCCCCGTGTTCTTCATCCGCGACGGCATCAAGTTCCCGGACTTCATCCGCTCGCAGAAGCGCCTGCCGGGTTCGCACCTCCGCGACCACGACATGCAGTGGGACTTCTGGACGCTGTCGCCCGAGTCGGCGCACCAGGTGACGTGGCTGATGGGCGACCGCGGCCTCCCCGCCTCGTGGCGTGAGATGGACGGCTTCGGCTCGCACACCTACCAGTGGATCAACGCCGACGGCGAGCGCTTCTGGGTGAAGTACCACTTCATCACGCAGCAGGGCCACAAGACCCTCACGCAGGAGGACGCCGACCGCATCGCCGGTGAGGACGCCGACTTCCACATCCGCGACCTCCACGCTGCGATCGAGCGCGAGGACTTCCCGAAGTGGACCCTCAAGGTGCAGGTGATGCCGTACGCGGACGCCGAGTCCTACCGCTTCAACCCGTTCGACCTGACGAAGGTGTGGCCGCACGCGGACTACCCGCTCATCGAGGTCGGCGAGCTCGAGCTCAACCGCAACCCGGAGAACTACTTCGCGCAGATCGAGCAGGCGACCTTCGCCCCGTCGAACTTCGTGCCCGGCATCGCGGCGAGCCCGGACAAGATGCTCCTCGCGCGCATCTTCAGCTACGCGGATGCCCACCGCTACCGCGTCGGCACGAACCACGCGCAGCTGCCGGTGAACGCCCCGAAGAACGAGGTGCACTCGTACTCGAAGGACGGCGCCATGCGCTTCGACTTCCAGAAGTCGGAGGTGCCGGTGTACGCGCCGAACTCGCTCGGTGGCGCCCACGCCGACCCCGCCGCCACCGACGAGGTTCCGGGTTGGGAGTCGGACGGTGCGCTCCAGCGCTCCGCGGCGACCCTGCACCCGGAGGACGACGACTTCGGACAGGCCGGCACCCTCTACCGCGAGGTGCTCGACGACGCCGCGCGTGAGCGCCTCGTCGGGAACATCGCCGGTCACGTCTCGAAGGTGACCCGCGACGACCTGCGCGAGCGCGTCTTCGCCTACTGGACGAACGTCGACGCCGACCTCGGGGCGCGTGTGCGCGCCGCCGTCGCGCCGAGCGCGCCGGGATCGAACGAGGACCCGGAGAAGGTCGCGGTCGAGGCGTAAGCCCGGCCCAACCACCTGACGGACGGGAGGCACGGTGCCAGCTGGCACCGTGCCTCCCGTCCGTCGCGGGGCCGCGTGAGGCCACGAAACGCGCGCGTTCCGACCCCGCGCGCGTCGATCGACGCGCGTCGCGTCGAAACGCGCGCGTTTCGTCGAGCCGTGGGAGACCCTCGCTAGACCTGCTGGGCGTTCAGGTGGACCGGTCCGGCGGGCCAGTCCTCGAGGGGCGCGGCCACGGGGAGGACCATCCAGCCGCCCTGTTCGGTCATCGGCATCCCCGCGCCCTCCGCGGTGAACGCGGTGTAGTCGGTCACGACGTCGTCGAACACCTGCCAGCCGACCTTCGCGTAGAACGGGACGCGGTCCTCGCCGGTGCCGAGGAAGCCGAACGGGACCGCGAGTCCCTCGAGGACGCCCCGCGCGCGTTCCATCAGGTCGCGGCCCATCCCGGTGCCCTGGAGGCGCGGACTCACGGCGACGAGACCGGTGTCGCCGACGAGGACGTCGCGGCCGCCGACGGTGACGAACATCCGTCGGATCCCGACGTGCGCGAGGACCACTCCGTCGTCGTCCCGGGCGATCACCCGGCGTTCGGGCTGCATGCCGCTCCAGCTTCGGCTGCCCACGAACCAGTGCGACCAGTCCGAGAACGCCTGCGCCAGCAGTGCCGTGATCGCCTCGTGGTCGGCGAGCGTCAGTGCGCTCTCCTCGACCACCTCCCACCGGGTGTCGTCAGTCACGGGGCCAGTCTGCCGGAGGGGCGGTCGGCGGTGCTCAGCCGTGACCGGGAGTGGTCACCTCGATGCGGTTCGCCCACGGGTCCTCGAACGCGACCGTCCGTCCGTCGTCGGCCAGCTGGACACCGTGGTGGCGCATGCGCTCGGTCAGCGAGCCGAGGTCGTCCGTGCCGGGGACCTCGATGCGCACCAGGCCGAGGCCGAGGGCCAGCTGCCGACGGCCGGCGCCGCGGGAGTTCCACGTGTTCATCGCCATGTGGTGGTGGTAGCCGCCGGCCGACACGAACAGCGCTTCGCCCCACCCGGCGGTCGTCGCGAAGCCGAGCTGCTCGACGTAGAAGGCCTTGGCCGTGGCGACGTCGCCGACGGAGAGGTGCACGTGGCCGACGCGTCCGGGCCGTGCGGCGGCGTCGTCGAGGGCGTCCTGGGTGAGGTGCTCGCGGAGGAACGCGTTCGGGTCGAGGAAGATCGTGGCCATGTCGACGGTGCCGTGCGTCCACGACCACTCGGTGCGGTCCCGGTCCCAGTAGAGCTCGACGCCGTTCCCCTCGGGGTCGGCGAAGTAGAACGCGTTGCTGACGAGGTGGTCGGCGCTGCCGGTGAACGACTGCGGGTACCGCGTGGCGACGGAGTACAGCGCAGCGGCGAGGTCGGCGCGGGTGTCGAACAGCACCGCGGTGTGGAAGAGTCCGGCCTCGTGCGCGCCGGCGTGCTGCAGTTCGGGCGCGTGCTCGAGCACGAGGATCGGCACGACTCCGCGGCCGAGGACCGTCCGCCCGTGGTCCGACGTCAGGATGCTGAGCCGGACGCCCTCGGTGTAGAAGGCCGTCATGCGGTCGAGGTCGGCCACGCGGAGCGTGACCGCGCCCATGCCGGTGTCGGCGGCGAGGAGGTCCTGGGTCTGCATGGATCAAGTCTCGGACCCATTTGGTTGACGCGTCAACCAAATGGGTCCGAGACGGCGACGGATCGCATCGCACTCGGCGTCCTGTCGGCGAGGACCGGTGCGGTGAGGCCATGATGGACGGATGCCACGACGTCCGGACCCGCGAGACCTGCCGGTCGAGCACGTCCGCGATCGGATGTCGTCGTACATCTACGGCAACATCACCGTGCTCAGCGCCGCCATCGCCGTCGGTCCGGCCGAGATCGAGCACGGCGCGGCGGTGCTGACGGTGCTCGCGACGGCGGTGCTGACCTACCTGGCACACGTCCTGGCGCACCTCGTCGCACACGGGATCGGCGCGGACCGCGACACCGACGACGACGTCCGACGCGAGAGCGCGGTGGTGATCGCTCGGAACGCCAACCCGATCGCGACCTCCGGCCTCATCCCGGCCGTGCTGTACGCCGCGGCCTGGGTGGGGTGGCTCCCGGCGGAGTGGGCGCAGATCGCCGCGGTCGTCATCCTCGTCGTGCGCATCGGGCTCGTCGGCGTGTTCATGCAGCGGTTCTCGGGGGCGCGTCCGACGTTCCTCGGGCTCTGGGGCGGCATCGTGCTCGCCGCGGTCGCGTTCGTGATCGGACTCGTGAAGGTGGTGCTGACGCATTGAGTGACGCGACGAGTGGTGCGACGACCGAGGGCAACGCGAAGCAGCGGAGCGGCTGGCGCTTCCTCCGCGACCTGGCGATCATCGTCGTCGCGGCGCTGATCGCCTCGTTCCTCGTCAAGACGTTCCTGGTCCGGTCGTTCTACATCCCGTCGGAGTCGATGGAGAACACCCTCCTCGTGGGCGACCGGGTGCTCGTCAACGAACTCGTCCCCGGGCTCGTGCCGTTGCAGCGCGGTGACGTCGTCGTCTTCACGGACCCGGGCGGCTGGCTCGGGACCGGCCAGGGCGACGACCTGATCAAACGGGTGATCGGGCTCCCGGGCGACCGGGTGTCCTGCTGCGGGGCCGACGGGCGGCTCTCGGTCAACGGGAAGGCCGTGGACGAGCCGTACGTCGTCCGCGAAGCCGGATCCGACCGGGTCTCCGGGACCGACTTCGACATCACGGTGCCGAAGAACCACATCTGGGTCATGGGCGACAACCGGTACGACTCCGCGGACAGCAGGGCGCACGGCTCGGTGCCCGTCGACGACGTGGTGGGCCGCGCGTTCATCACGACGTGGCCGGTGTCCCGGTGGACCGTGCTGTCCCGCTACGGCGACGAGTGGGACCGGGTCCCCGACCGGGCGACGCGCTGACGGGACAGGGCAGGCAGCGCCGGTCGTGCCTCGTGCGACCGCACTGCGGCGCGTTCGGGGGTGTCGTGGTCGGAGCGCCCACCCGGTAGCGTGCTCCCCATGCCGACGGACGATGCTGCGTTCGAGTACCAGACCGGCGGCGACGACGAACTCTCGGTGCGGCGCATCCGGACGAACGGCCCACAGGCCGGCACCATCGGACCGCGCCCCGACCACGTCGTGTTCTGGCTCGCGGACGGGCACGCCGTCGTCACCGCGGACGACGGCGAACGCTGGGAGGTCCGTCCCGGGCAGCCCGTGGTGCTCTCCGCGTCGGTGGCCTACGCCTTCGAGACGGACGCCACGGCCATGACGCTCCTGCACGTCGCACCGGCGTTGCTCGGCGACGCGGACGAGTCGTTCCGGTTCGTGCAGCCGGACCCCACCGACAACCGGACCGAGCCCCTGCGGACGCTGCTGCGCGACGCCGTCGACCGGGTGCTCGACGACGAGCTCCCGGACGCCGAGCGTCGAGCGCTCAAGCGCCGCGTGGCCAGGGTCGTCCTCTCCACCTACACCCGTGCGCGGTCGGACGTCGAGCAGCGCATGCACCGCGCGATCGCCTTCGTGCACGAGCACGCGAGCGACCCGATCACGGTCGCGGACATCGCGGACGCGTGCGGGTTGAGCGAGCGGGGCCTGCAGGACCTCTTCCGCCGGCGGCTCGCGATCACGCCGATGCACTACCTGCGCGAGGCCCGGCTGGACCGGGTGCACCTGGAGCTCGCGACGGGCGGCCGCCGGATCGTCACCGTGCGTGAGGTCGCACACCGGTGGCAGTTCGCGCACCTCGGGCGCTTCGCCGCGGCGTACCGAGCCCGCTTCGGGGAGAGCCCCCGTGAGACCCTCGCCCGGACGGCCGGTCGGCGCGGCTGACCGCTCCGCAGCGTGGCCGCGGGCGGGACGATCGGCTGACAGCCGCTCAGCAACCCGTCGTCGTCAGAGTGACGGTCGCCACCGATCCGTTCGACACCGTCGCGTGCTGCGTGCAGAGGTCCGCCGCACGGACGGTGACCTCGCCGAGGGGGACCCCGGCGAACGCCGCAGTGCCGCCCGGGAACACCCGCTGGTGCTCGGCGAGCTTGCCCGTCGCGGCGAACACCTTCACCTCGTAGGGGCGCTGCGCGGCGTTCCCCGACACCGTGACCGTGATCTGCCCGGTCGAGTCGTGGGCACCGCAGCCCGCCAGGGTCAGCGCAGCGGCAGCACCGAGCACGAGCGACGTGGCGACACGGCGGAGCGGACGGCGGACGACGGGGCGGAGCACCGACCCAGGCTACGCCGTCCCGAGGAGCCACCCGTTGTCCGCGGCCACCCGGAGCGCCTCGGTGGCGTTCCGGGCGGTGGTCTTGCCGATGGCGGCGGACAGGTGGTTCCGCACGGTGCCCTCGGACAGGTGCAGTGACGCGGCGACCCCGGCGACCGTGGGGCTCGTGCGGAAGGCGATGAGGACGTCCGTCTCGCGCGGGGTGAGCGGTGAGGGGCCGGCGGCGAGCGACTCGGCGGCGAGCACGGGGTCGACCACGCGGAACCCGCCGGCGACCCGTCGGACGGCGTCGGCGAGCTGTTCGGCTGGTGTGTCCTTCACGACGAAGCCGGCCGCCCCCGACTCGAGGGCACGGCGGAGGTACCCGGGCCGTCCGAAGGTCGTGACGATGAGGGAGCGGCAGCTCGGGAGGTCCCGGGCGAGCGCGGCAGCGGCGGTGAGGCCGTCGGCGCCGGGCATCTCGACGTCGAGCAGGGCGACCGTGGCACCCGATGCCCGAGCCGCCTCGACGACCTCGTCACCGCGGGCCACCTGGGCGACGACGTCGATGTCGGGTTCGAGGGAGAGGAGCGAGGCGAGGGCGCCGCGCACGAGAGCCTGGTCGTCGGCGAGCAGCACCCGGATCGTGTCGGTCATCGTCGGCCCTTCCGTTCGACGCGCAGCAGGAAGCCCCCGAGGTCGCTCGTGCCGGTGGTGACGGTCGCGCCCACCGCGTCGGCCCGCTCCCGCAGCCCGCGGAGCCCGTTGCCGCCGACACCGGCCACGAGCGACGCCCGCCCGGCCCCGGCGCCGCCGGCCCCGGCGCCGCCGGTCTCGGTGCCGCCGGCTCCGGCGGCCCCGGCCCCGTCGTCCTCGATCGTCAGCGCCGTCCGGGTCAGGGTCACCCGCACTTGGGTGGCCGCCGCGTGCCGCAGGACGTTCGTCACACCCTCCCGGAGCACCCAGGCGAACAGGCTCCGGACGTCCCGCGCCGCCGCCGTGCCGTCGGCCGGCAGATCGGCCTCGAGTTCGGCGGCCGTCAGCGCGGCGCGGGCGGACACCAGCTCGGCGTCGAGGTCGGCCTCCCGGTACCCGCTGACCGCCTGGCGCAGCCCCTGCAGCGCCTCGCGGGAGAGCCGTTCGACGTCCTGCATCTCCGCCTTGGCCCGCGCGGGGTCGACGTCGACGAGCCGGCCTGCGAGCTCGGACTTCATCGCGACGACGGTGAGCGAGTGGCCGAGCACGTCGTGCAGGTCGCGCGAGAACCGGGTCCGTTCCTCGACGACGGCGAGCCGGGTGAGTTCGTCCTGTGCGACGTCGAGCTTGTCCTCCGCCTCGCGCTGCCGACCGAAGAACAGCATCGATGCCCCGACCGAGACCGTCACGACCGGCGCGAACAGGAGGCCGCTGGCCACCGCGCTGTCCCACCCGAGCGACGCGGCCACGACGACCTGGGCCACGATGACGGTGAGGATCCCCACCCCGGCGACCCAGAAGCGCTCCGCGACGAAGCCGGTCAGCGCGGCGACGAGGAGCCACGTCCAGACCGCGAGCGGCCCGACGACGAGCAGCAGCAGCCCGGCGAGGGCCGCGACCCCGGCGAGCACGAGGACCCGGGTGCGCATCCCGCTCCGCCACATCAGCTCGGGTGCGAAGAGGTACGCCGCGTACAGGACGAACAGTGCGAGCGTCGACCAGACGTGCGCCTCGAACGACCGGCCGTCGTTCCAGACGGCGACGAGTTCGAGCACCTGCCACAGCAGCGCGAACACGGCGCCGCCGTACCAGCGGCGCCGGCCGGCGCGGATGACGTCCTCGGTCGCGCCCGGCGGGACGGCCCACGGGAACGAACGGGGCGACGGCCTGGAGGCACGGCGCGCCTCCGCCCCGTCGCTCACGGCGACGGGGCGGGTGCGGGAGTCGGTCATGTCGGTCAGCGTAGGGCCACCGCTCACTGGCGCGCCGCGTCGCGGCGGTAGCGCCACACGATCACGGCGGCCAGGGCGACCGCCCAGCCCGTCAGGACGAGCGCCGGCTCGACCATGCCGGTGCTGCCGGTGGCACCGGCACCCATCTGGCCGATGCGGTTGAGCCAGAACGACGGCAGCAGGTGCGCGACCGAGCCCATCCAGCTCGGCATGATCGACAGCGGGACCCAGAGACCACCGAGGATGGCGAGCCCCATGAACACGACCATGAAGAGCGGCTGTGCGAACGACGGCTTCGCGAACTGTCCGATGAGGATCGCGATGAGGGCGAACGGGACGACGCCGCACCAGATGCCGAACGCCGCCGCGAGCCAGTGCCCGGGGTCGAGGGACGCGTGCAGGGCCACCACGGACACCGTGATCGTGATGCCGATGGACAGTGCCGCGAACGCCATCGCCGCGATGACCTTGGACACCATGAAGCCCCAGCCGGACAGCGGCGTGACGCGGAGCTGGCGGTTCCAGCCGATCGAGCGCTCGTTGACGATGGCGAAGGCCTGGCTGAGCGCGGCCATCATCGCGCCGTACGACGCCATCTGCAGCGTGGTGACGGTCAGGTAGCGCAGGCCGGTGGACTGGTCGAGCTGCGACCCGTAGGCGGCGCCGAACACCAGGAGCATCACCACCGGGATCGCGAAGGTGAACACCATCGCCTTGACGTTGCGGAGCTGACGGGCGGTCTCGAGGGCGACGTAGCGGATCGGGAGGCGACCCCGGACGGTGCGGGCGAGGGGACGGAGGGCGGGAGCGGCGACGGTGGTCGCGGTCGTGCTGGTCATGCGGAGACCTCCTGTGGGTCGGCGGTGAGGGCGAGGAAGGCGTCGTCCATGGTCGAGGCGACCACCTGGACGTCGTGCGCCTCCGGGAACGAGGTGAGGAGTGCCCGGAGCGTGTCGTCGCTGCGGTCGGTGCGGAGCGTGACGGATTCGTGCCGTGCCTCCAGGCCGGTGACGCCCGGCAGGGCGCGCAGGGCGACGTGTGCGTCGGGGCCGACGCCGGCGAACCGGACCGACCGGCTGGACGCGATGGCCTTGATCTCGGTCGGGGTGCCGTCGGCGACGACGCGACCGGACCGCATGATGACGATGCGGTCGGCGAAGGTGTCGGCCTCGTCGAGGTAGTGGGTGGCGAAGACCACCGTGCGACCCGCGTCGGTGAACTCGTGCATCGACGACCAGAAGGTGTGCCGGGCCTCGACGTCCATCGCCGCGGTCGGTTCGTCGAGCACGAGGAGCTCCGGGTCCGAGACGACCGCGACGGCGAACCGCGCCCGCTGCAGCTGCCCGCCGGAGAGCTTGTTCACCCGTCGTCCGGCGATCTCGGTGCACCGGGCCCGCCGGAGGGCCTCGTCGACGGGCATCGGGGTGCGGTGCGCGGCGCCGACGAGGGCGACCACGTCGCGGACCGTCATGTCCGGCAGCAGCGCGCCGCCCTGCAGCATCGCCCCGACCCGCCCGTCGACCACCGCCGCACGGGGGTCCTCACCGAAGAGACGGACCTCGCCGGCGGTGGGCGTGGAGAGCCCGAGTGCCAGGTCGACCGTCGTGGTCTTGCCGGCGCCGTTCGGCCCGAGGAGCGCGACGACCTCGCCGCGACGGATCGTGAGGTCCACGCCGTCGACGGCGTGCACGGCGCCGAAGCGCTTGTGGAGACCGCGCAGTGCGATGACCGCGTCGTCTGGGAGTCCTGTGCTGTTCATGGGCACCAATCTCGCGCCGATCGGGTCGCCGCACCGCTGCCGTCCGTCACGACGTCACCGTGACAATCGTCACGGCCGGACCCCCTCGCCCACGCTCTGGGGGTGCGCGTCCTCCGTTGTGGGGACACGCGGGCGCTCGCGGGCGGCGTTACCGTGGAGGGCATGAGCCTCACCACCTCGACGTCGAACGCCACCGCCCCGGACGCCGTGCGGCGGGCGGCGCTGCTCGCGGCGCTCGACGTGGTCGAGAGCGGTCCCGAGGAGCGGTTCGAGCGGATCACCCGCATCGCACGGGAGGCCTTCGGGGTCACCGGCTCCTTCCTCAACCTCGCGGGCGACTCCGTGCTGACGATCAAGTCGCAGCAGAGCGACACCCCGTTCGACCCGACGATCCCGCTGCAGGACACCTTCTGCGGCCGGACCCTCGGCGAGGTCGGCCCGGTCGTCGTCGAGGACGCCACGGCCGACGCCCGCTACGCCGACATGCCGATGGTGGTCGACGACCCGAACGTCCGGTTCTACGCCGGTGTGCCGCTGCGGCTCGGTGACGACGACGTCAAGGTCGGGACGCTCTGCCTCGTGGACCAGGCGCCGCGGACCCTCGGCGACGACGACCTGGCGCTGCTCGAGGAACTCGGGGTGTGGGCGGAGCGTGAACTCGCCGCCGGTGCCGACGAGGACCGCCTCCGGGCCGTCCTGGCCGGGCTCGAGCCGACCGGTGTCACCGTTCCCGGGTACCGGGTCGCCGGGATGAGCGTGCCCCACGGCGTCGTCTCTGGTGACCTGCACGAGTGGCACCGCTCGGGCGACGACCTCGTGGTCACGCTCGCCGACGTGATGGGCAAGGGCATGTCGGCGGGACTCCTCGCGGCGAACATCCGCGGGGCGCTCCTCGCCCGCGGCGACGAACGACCGGACACCGCGGTCGCCGGGCTCGAGGCGCAGGTCGCTCCCGAGCTCAGCCGCGCCGAGTCCTTCGCCACGCTCTTCCACGGCCGACTCGAACCGTCGACCGGACACCTCGAGTTCACGGACGCCGGACACGGGCTCGTGCTGCACCTCCGGGCGGACGGCTCCGAGACCGTGCTCCGCTCGTTCGACCTCCCGCTCGGCCTGCACCCCGCCGGCCTCACCCGGACGACGGGGTCGCTCGACCTCGGCGTCGGGGACGTGCTCGTCCTGGTGAGCGACGGCGCGCTCGAGCTGTGGGACTCGACGCTCGCATCGCTGTCACGGCTCGGGGAGCTCTACCGCGGCGCGGCCGACCTCGACGACTTCCTCGGTCGGGTGCGCGCCCGGTCCGTCGAGCACGACCCGGGCGACGACCTGACGGTCGTGGTCGTGGCGCGCGACGCCTGACGCGGGCTGGTCGCGCCCTGCGACGCCGGCGCCGGTCCGGCTCGTCGTCTCGCTCCGAGACGCCGACGCCGATCTGGCTCGTCGTCCCGCGCGACGTCGTCGGTCAGGCGCCGAGTCGCTCGATGAGCTCGCGGTAGCGGGCGGCCGTCCGCTCGACGATCTCGTCGGGGAGCACGGGCGGCGTGCCCTGGCGATCCCAGTTCGCGCTCAGCCAGTCGCGGACGATCTGCTTGTCGAACGACTCGGTCCGGTTCGCGCCGCGGGCGTCCCAGTACCGGCTGGAGTCGCTCGTGAGGACCTCGTCCGCGATCCGCACGACCCCGTCGGCGTCACGACCGAACTCGAACTTCGTGTCGGCGATGACGACCCCGTGCTCGAGCGCGATCGCCGCGGCCTCGGAGTAGACGCGGAGCGACAGGTCGCGGAGCGTCTCGGCGTCCTGCTGCCCCACGAGCTCCACCGTCTGCTCGAACGAGATGTTCTCGTCGTGCTCACCCTGCGGCGCCTTGTACGCGGGCGTGTAGATCGGCTCGGGGAGGCGGTCACCGTTCGACAGCCCGGCCGGGAGCGCCACACCGCAGACACTGCCGGACTCCTGGTACTCGGCCCAGCCGCTGCCCACGAGGTAGCCGCGCACCACGCACTCGACGGGGAACATCGTCAGCGGCACCACGTGCATCGAGCGCGACGCGACCTCGGCCGGCACCGGGGTCCCGCCGGCGGACTCGGGCAGGAGGTGGTTCGGGACGTCGGACAGCCGGTCGAACCAGAAGCGGGACAGCCGCGTCAGCAGCTCGCCCTTGCCCGGGATGGGGGGCTCGAGCGCGAAGTCGTAGGCGCTGACGCGGTCGGACGCCACGAGGAGCAGTTCGGACGCGTCCGCGACCCCGGTGGTGCCGGTCGGGACGTAGAGCTCGCGGACCTTGCCCGAGGCGACGTGCTGCCAGCCGTCGACGACGGGGGCGCTCACCGGGCGACCTTCGCGGCGATGTCCGTGCGGTACTGCGCGCCCTCCAGCGTGATGTCGTGCAGGCCGGCGTACGCCCGTTCACGGGCCTCGGCGAAGTCGGCGCCGGTGGCGACGACGCTCAGCACGCGACCGCCGGTGGCGACGAGCTCGCCGTCGAGGAGCCCGGTCGCGGCGTGGGCGACCGAGACGCCCGGACGCGCGTTCGCGGCGTCGATGCCGGTGATGCGACGACCGGTGTGCGGGTTCTCCGGGTAGCCCTCGCTCGCGAGGACCACGGTCACCGCGGACTCGGCGCGGAACTCCGGCGCCGGCACGGAGCCGAGCCGTCCGGTCGCCGCGGCGAGCATGAGGCCGCTCAGCGGGGTCGCCAGGCGGGGGAGCACGACCTGGGTCTCCGGGTCGCCGAAGCGGGCGTTGAACTCGATGACGCGGACACCCTGCTCGGTGACGATGAGCCCGCAGTACAGCAGACCGACGAACGGCGTGCCCTCGTGCTCGAGACGCCGGACCGTCGGCAGGGCGACCAGGTCGGTGACCTCGGCCACGAAGGCGTCCTCGGATGCGCAGCGGTCCGCGAGCCAGGGGAGGGGCGAGTAGGCGCCCATGCCGCCGGTGTTCGGACCGGTGTCGCCGTCGCCGAGGCGCTTGTAGTCCTGCGCGGGGCTGAGCGGCCGCACGTCGTGCCCGTCGCTCAGGAAGAACAGGGAGACCTCTTCGCCGTCGAGGAACTCCTCGACCACGACGTGCCCGTGCTGGAGCCAGTAGGTGGCGTGGTCGACCGCGGCCTGCCGGTCCTCCGTCACGAGGACGCCCTTGCCGGCCGCGAGCCCGTCGGCCTTCACCACGTACGGTGCGCCGAGCTCGTCGAGCGCGGCCACGGCTTCGTCGACCGTGCCCGCGTACACGGGACGGCCGGTGGGGACGCCCGCCTCGGCCATGATCCGCTTCGCGAACGCCTTGGACCCCTCGAGCTGCGCCGCCGCCTTGCCCGGACCGAAGACCGGGATGCCGCGGGTGCGGACGGGGTCGGCGACACCCGCGATGAGCGGTGCCTCCGGACCGACGACGACCAGCTCGACGTCGTTCTCGATCGCGTACTCGGCGACGAGCGCTCCGTTCGTCGGGTCGAGCGACACGGTCTCGACGTCCGCGGCGATGCCGGCGTTGCCCGGCGCGACCGTGATGACGTGCCCTGCCTGCTCCGCGAGGAGGGCCGTGACGATGGCGTGCTCGCGGGCACCGGAACCGAGGACGAGGATTCGCACCCGGCCAGCCTACCGAGCGCTGGTGCCGCGTTGCGATCGGCGTCGCTAGCCTGTGGACATGCCCCGCAGGACGATCGACGACGAGGACGGACGGCGCGCGCTCGCCGCGGTGGTCGGGGGCGGCACACAGCGCACCGACGTCGCGACGGCGGTCCGGTGGACGCTGCAGCGGCTCGCCGAGGACGTCCCGGGCAACAGCGTCGAGGTCCGCGTCCCGCCGTTCGCGGCCGTGCAGGCGATCCCCGGTCCGCGGCACACCCGCGGCACCCCACCGAACGTGGTGGAGACGGACGCCGCGACCTGGATCGCCCTCGCCACCGGGACGCTGCGCTGGGACGAGGCGGTCGATGCCGCGCGGGTCAGCGCGTCCGGTTCGCGGGCGGACCTGACCGACTTCCTGCCGGTACGACTGCCGGCCTGACCTGCGGCGCGCGCTGCGACGGGAGATCGCTCGCGATGCGAAGCGAATTAGGTAGGTCCTACCGATGCGCCCCACGCAACCGGTTGCCTATCGTGGAAGTCGCCGGGATTCGGACCCGACCCGAACGGGTCCGAACCCGGCGACACGCCACACGTTACGCGATTTCCGACCAGCTGTGTCAACCATTCGGCGCGTCGTGCTGCATCCCGCAACGCAGATTGCGGTGCGGGACGGTACCCGCTGGTCGACCGGAGGGGCGTCGAGCACCTCCGACAGCGTTCAGAGCAGCTCGGCGAGCTCGGTCCGCGCGTGCAGTTCCCACTTCTGGAACACCCGCGACAGGTGGGCGTCGATGGTCCGGACGGACAGCCCGAGCGTCTCGGCGATCCGTCGGTTGCTCAGCCCCTCCGCCGCGAGCTTCGCGACCTCGTACTCGCGGTTCGTCAGTGGCGGCTTCGTGTGCCCTGCGGTGACGGACATCCCGTGCGAGGCGAGGACGCCCTGCGCGACGATGACCCGTGGTCGGTCCCGGGCGCGGACGGCGTCCAGGTACTCGACGATCGCCGCGGCGAGGGGCCCGTCCACCCGCTGGGCGGCGACCCGCAGCCGGTCCGCGGAGGGCCCGTCGTCCCGACCGGCCTGCAGGTCGTTCGCGTAGTGGAGCGTCTGCCCGTACATGACGTGCGTCCACGAGCCCGCGGCGCTCGACCGCTCGATGACCTCGTCCATGTGACGCTGCCCCTCGGGGTTGCCGAGGAGCCACTCCGTCCACGCGATCGACACGGCCACCTGTTCGCCCGTGATCCGCATGGCGCGCAGGGGCGTCGTCCGGGCCCGGTCGAGCGCGACCGCGGCCTCCTCGAGCCGACCGGCGTAGGCGTATGCCATGGCGAGCCGGGCCCACGGGTACGCCGCGAAGCCGCCGTGGTCCGCGACGTCGTAGCGCTCGCACGCCGCCGAGAACGCGGCGATCGCGTCGTCCCACCGCCGCTGCCCGATCGCGAGGTTGCCGTCACCGATGAGCTCCAGCGTGAAGTCGTACATGAGGTACGGGCTCGACCGTCGGACCGGCACCTCCGTGAGCAGGTCGGCGACGTCCCCGCGCCACACCTGCACCTGGTGGAGGACGGAGACGATCTCCCCGACGCTCCACGGCGCGTCCTCGAGGTTCACCACCGCGGTCTGCAGGGCCTTGCGTGCCAGGGTCGCGGCGTCGTCGAGCCGCCCTGCGGTGGCCAGGCCCATCACGGCGCACGGCGCGACGCAGAGGAAGCCCAACGGCACGGTCGGGGCGTGCACGATGCCGGTCGCGTCCACCTCGGCGCGGACGCCGGCGAACCGACCGCCCCACCCCAGGTGCGCCAGGCGCAGGAGCCGGAGCCGCTCGGCGGCCTCCGGACCGACCAGCTCGGTCGCGGCGTCGGTGAGCGCCACCGCGGCGTCGACGTCGTCGTCGTGGAACTGGCGGATGTTCGCGAGCGTCTCGCACGCCTCGATGACCGCCGCGTCGTCCACATCGTCCGACGTGCGCGCGATCGACCACGCGGCCTCGGCGTCCGCCCGACCGGCCTCGCGACCCGCGCTGTACGAGTGCGCCAGCGATCGCAGCACGAGGGCCGCGATCCGCCCCGTGCACGACAGCGACGTCCGGAGTGCGGCCGAGGTCAGGGCGATCGCGCTCTCCAGCTCCTGCAGTCGGACCGCGACCTGCGCGGCGTCGAGCAGGGCTTCGGTCGACGGCTGCACGCCGCACTCGAGCGACCACAGCGCCGCTCGGAGCCGGGCTGCCGGGGGAGCGCCCTCCGCGCGGTCGGCGCGGAACGCGTTCGCACGGGCGAACAGGAGCGTGCGACGGGCGACGGGCACGAGGGCGCGGACGACCTCGCCGACGAGGGGGTGCGACGGCCGCACCACCACGGTCCCGTCCTCGGTCGAGTCCATCCGCACGAGGCCGAGCGCGACGACCCGGTCGATGTCCCCGCCTGCCACGAGCGCGAGCAGCCGGGGGAGCGGGATCGGGTCGGCGAGCGCGACGATGTCGACGACGTCACGGAGGTCCTCGGGCAGCGTGCCGAGCTCCGTGCGGTACATGTCGGCGAGGCTGTTCGACGCCGTGACCCGTCCGCGCCAGTACCACCCCGACGCGGTCTGCTCGAGCGCCCCGGAGGCGAGGGCGGCGCGGACGACCTCGCGGACGTACAGCGGGTTGCCCGCGGTCGCGCGGTGCACGCGTTCCGCCGATGCGTTCTCCAACGGGGCGCCGAGCGCGGTCGCGATGAGGTCGGTGGTCGCGTGGAGGTCGAGGGGCTGGAGGTCGATGCGTTCGAGCAGGTCGTCCTGCCACAGGGCGCGGAGGGGTTCGGGCAGCGCGGTGAAGTCCCGACAGGTGAGCACGAGCCGGGCGTCCTGGTGGCGGACGAGCCACGCCACGTACCGGGCGGAGATCGCGTCGAGGTGGTCGGCGTCGTCGACACGGAGGAGCACGTCGCGGTCCGCACCACCGAGCGACCGGAGCCGCTCGGCCGCCTGGCGTTCGTCGGCGAGCTCCGCGAACGTGGTCGGCAGTTCGCCGAAGTGTCCGGAAACCGCGTCGAAGGGCATCGACCGGCCAGCCGCGACCGCCGTGATCGGCACGACGAGTGTCCGTCCCGCGGCGTCTCGACCGACGACGCGGTCGGTGATCCGTTCGGCGGCGGTGGTCTTCCCGAGGCCCGGAGCGCCGACGAGCGCGACGCTCCACCGGTGCTCGGCGACGACGGCGACCGCGCGGTCCTCCTCCTCGCGGCGGGCGATCGGCCAGGCGATCCGCGCGGGCGGGCGGCGGTGGGGACCGGACCGGTGACCACGCTCGGTGCGTCCGCGCATGCGTGTCACCTCGTTCCCTCCCCACCCGTCGTCAGGGCGCGACCGGTGGGGACCATCCTGCACCTGATCGCGTTCCGCGCACAGGCCGGAGCACGTCCCACAGTGGGGGACAATGGGCTGGTGAGCACCACCGACGGACCCGAAGAACGACCGGCCCCGAACGCCGTCTCCACCTCCGACGAGGTCACCATCCGACGTGCGCCGAAGTTCGGCGTCTTCATCGTCGGCGGCGCGGTGCTCGGCTTCCTCGTCACCCTCGTCGTCGTGTCCGCGACGATGAACCTCGACCGCGGCGACCAGCAGGAGACCGCGAGCTTCGGCTCGCTGGTGGGGTACTTCTCGCTGTGGGGCGTGACCATCGGCGCGTTCGTCGGCGCGGTGGTCGCCGTCGTGCTCGACCGCGTGTTCGCGCGCCGTGCGGCGGCGCTGACCGCCGAGCGCGTGGACGTCGAACCCGCGCCGGAGACGGTCGACGGCGAGGTCGAGGACCACGGCGACGACGTCGCCGGTCGCTGACGCGACCCCTGATCGGACGGGAGGCCCGTGGCGGTGTCGCCACGGGCCTCCCGTCCGTCTGCTGGTCGCCCTGGGCGACCGGACCTAGCTGAGCTGGTTCGCCTCGACCCAGGACAGGTACTCGGGGCTGACGGTGCCCGTGACGTACTCGCCGGTGAAGCAGCTCATCTCGAGGTCGGTGACGTCCGACCCCTCGATGATCGCATCGCGCATGTCGGCGATCTCCTGGTAGATCAGGTGGTCGCTGCCGAGCACCCGGTTGATCTCCGGGATCTTCCGGTCGTGCGCGATGAGCTCCGCGCGCGTCGGCATGTTGATGCCGTAGACGTGCGGGTACCGGACGGGCGGAGCGGCGCTCGTGAACGTGACCTCGTTCGCGCCTGCGGCCCGGGCCATCTCGACGATCTCCTTGCTCGTCGTGCCGCGCACGATCGAGTCGTCGACGATGAGGATGTTCTTGCCCTTGAACTCCGAGGACATGGCGTTGAGCTTCTGGCGGACGGACCGCTTGCGCTCCGCCTGCCCCGGCATGATGAACGTCCGGCCGACGTAGCGGTTCTTGTAGAAACCCTCGCGGTACTCGATGCCGAGCTTCTGCGCGACCTGCATCGCGGCCGGGCGCGAGGAGTCCGGGATCGGCATGACGACGTCGATGTTCCCCGTCGGCGCGTACTGCTCGATCGTGTCGGCCAGGCGGTTGCCGAGGCGGAGCCGGGCGTCGTACACCGAGATGCCGTTCATGACCGAGTCGGGACGCGCGAGGTAGACGTACTCGAACGAGCAGGGCACGAGCCGCGGGTTCTTCGCGCACTGCCGCGCGTGCATCTGGCCGTTCATCTCGATGAAGACGGCCTCACCCGGGGCGATGTCGCGGACGATCTCGTAGCCGCCGGACTCGAGGACGAGCGACTCCGACGCGACGACCCACTCCGGCTGGCCGGCCTCGTCGAACTTGTGTCCGAGGATGAGCGGGCGGATGCCGAACGGGTCGCGGAACGCGAGCAGGCCGTGCCCGGCGATGGTGGCGATGGCGGCGTAGGAGCCCTCGACGCGCTCGTGCACGCGCTCCACGGCGTCGAACACCTGGCCGGGGTCGAGGTCCTTGCCGCGGACCTGGCCCTGCAGCTCGTGGGCGAGGACGTTCACGAGCAGCTCGGTGTCGGAGCTCGTGTTGAGGTGCCGACGGTCGATGTCGAACAGCTCGCGGGTGAGCTCCCGCGTGTTCGTCAGGTTGCCGTTGTGCACGAGGACGATGCCGTAGGGCGCGTTCACGTAGAACGGCTGCGCCTCTTCCTCGTTGCTCGCGGCGCCCTTCGTGGCGTAGCGCACGTGGCCGAGGCCCATCGTGCCGAGCAGGGACCGCATGTCACGTGTGCGGAAGGCCTCCCGCACGTGTCCACGCGTCTTGTGCATGTGGTGGATGTGACCCTCGACCGTGGCGATGCCGGTCGAGTCCTGTCCTCGGTGCTGCAGGAGGAGCAGAGCGTCGTAGATGGATTGGTTGGCAGGACTCTGGGCGACGAGCCCGACGATGCCGCACATTCGCGGTGTGCTCCAGACCGTAGAATCGGGGGGACCGAACAAGTCTGCCATGCCCTGCGGAGGACGACGCATGACGAACCCCTACGCCGAGGCCGGCGTCGACACAGCAGCCGGCGACCTCGCGGTCGAACTCATGAAGTCGGCCGTCTCGGCCACGCACAACGCCTCGGTGATGGGCGGTGTCGGCGGGTTCGCAGGGCTCTACGACGTGTCGTTCCTGAAGGACTTCGAACACCCGCTGCTCGCGACGTCCACCGACGGCGTCGGCACGAAGGTGGCCATCGCCCAGGCGATCGACAAGCACGACACGATCGGGCAGGACCTCGTCGGCATGGTGGTCGACGACATCGTCGTGGTCGGCGCGAAGCCGCTGTTCATGACCGACTACATCGCGTGCGGCCGCGTCGTCCCGAACCGGATCGCCGACATCGTCGCCGGCATCGCCCGCGGTTGCTCGGCGACCGGGACCGCGCTCGTCGGCGGCGAGACCGCGGAGCACCCGGGCCTCCTCGGTCCGGACGACTACGACGTGGCGGGTGCGGCGACCGGTGTGGTCGAGGCCGACCGGCAGCTCGGCGCGCACCTGGTCGAGGACGGCGACGTCGTCGTGGCGATCGCGTCGTCAGGGCTCCACTCGAACGGCTACTCGCTCGTCCGGCACATCCTGTCGACGCGGGGCGTCCAGTACACCGACCAGCTGCCCGAGTTCGGCGCCGGCGTGTCCGTGGGCGAGGCCCTGCTCGAGCCCACGCGCCTCTACACGAGCCCGCTGCTGTCCCTGCTGTCGTCGCACCCCGGCGCGGTGCACTCGCTCTCGCACGTCACCGGTGGGGGCATCGCCGCGAACCTCGCCCGCGTGCTGCCGGTCGGCTCGTGGGTCGAGGTCGACCGTTCGACGTGGTCCCCGCTGCCCGTGTTCCGGGTGCTGGCCTCGATGGCGGGGACGCCGCTCGAGGACACCGAGGGCACGTGGAACCTCGGCATCGGGATGTTCGCCGTGGTGTCGGCGGGTGCTGCGTCGGACGTGATCGCGTCGCTCGGCGCCGCGGGGCTGCCGTCGTGGGCGGTCGGGACGATCTCGACCGCGCCGCGCGAGGACCTCACCGGCTTCGAGCAGGGCGCGAAGGGCGTCGACGGCGGGGCCGTGCGCCTCGTGGGGGCGTACTCCGCCTGACGCGCCCGGCCGTCCGGTCGGCGGGCGGGCAGGGCGGTCGCGCGGGCGGGCCGGAGCGCCTGCCGCATGGTCGCAACACCCCGCGTGCGCACTGCACGACGGTCACGGATGGTCGCTCTCGGCGAGCCGAGGGACACGACGTGACCGCCCGGCGCACGGCGTGCGGGGAGTCGTGACCGTGCCTGGGGCCGTGCGCCTCGTGGGGTCTGCTCCGCCTGCCGCGGGCGGGCCTCGACCGGCTCAGGTCGCGACACCCCGCGTGCGCACCGCCCGACGATCACGGATGGTCGCTCTCGGCGGGCCGGAGCGACACGACGTGACCACCGGGCGCACGGAGTGAGGGGAGTCGTGACCGTGGCCGGACGTTCACGCGTGGTCCGCACCGCACCGCACCGCACCGCACCTGAGCCGACGGGCGCCGCACACGCGCAAACGCCGCGCACCCGAGGGTGAGCGGCGTGTCGCACGAGGGCGGCTCAGGCGGACTTGTTCTGGTCCTCGTGTTGCTCGAGCTCGAGGTCGTCCTCGTCGTCACCGTACTGGTCAGCCCAGCGGTCGACGTAGGAGTTCTCGTCCGAGTGCTGCCCGGCGGAGAGCTCGCGTTCGAGCGCACCGTAGTTCGTCTCCGGGCTGAAGTACTTCAGCTCCCGGGCGACCTTGGTGTGCTTTGCCTTCTGACGGCCGCGCCCCATGCGTGACCCCCTCGTGATCGGCTCTGGTCCGATCCTGGCGGGTGCGATTGGACACCCGGGGAATCGGACGGTTCGTGGTTTGAAATCTGCCGATCACTCTACCATGTACCCCGATCTGGACGTCGCCCCGAGCACGGCGGACACAGCAGAATCGGATGTGATGAGCGACGCCACGAACCCCGCCCCGGACCAGTACGCGCGTGTCGTCGTCATCGGCGCGGGTCAGGCCGGGCTCTCGGTCGCCCACCACCTGCGTCGCCTCGGACTCGCGCCGGGCTCGGACCTCGTGGTCCTCGACCGCGGGCCGGACACCGGCGGCGCGTGGCAGTACCGGTGGGAGGCCCTGCGGCTGGGCGCGGCACACCGGGTCCACGACCTGCCGGGGATGCGGGCGATGGGCCTCGCGTTCGACGACGCCGACCGCGCTCGACCCGCCCGGGACGTCGTCGCCGAGTACTACCGCCGCTTCGAGCAGCACTACGACCTCCGCGTCCGTCGTCCGGTAGCGGTCACGTCGGTCACCCGGGTCGAGGGCTCCGACCGACTCTGTACGACCCTGCAGATTCCGGACGGACGGACGAGCCGGATCAGCTCCGAGGTCGTCGTCAACGCCTCCGGGACGTGGGGCACCCCGTTCGTGCCGTGGTACCCGGGGCGCGACGTCTTCACCGGCCGGCAGCTCGACACGACGGAGTACCGCAGCGCCACGGAGTTCGCCGGGCAGGACGTCGTCGTCGTCGGCGGCGGGACGAGCGCGATCGGGTTCCTGCTCGAACTCGACGGTGTCGCGCGGTCCACGCGGTGGTTCACGAGGCGCCCCGTCGTCTGGTCGGACTCGGCCTCGCTCGACCTCGAGTCGGCGGTCGCCGCGGTCGACGAGCAGGACCGTGCCGCACGCGCCGGTCGAGTCCTGCCGAGCATCGTCAGCGGCACCGGCATCCCGGTCACGAGGCGCATCCGAGCGGGCATCGACCGCGGCACGCTGGTGTCCTCGCCGATGTTCGCCCGACTCGACGCGACGGGCGTCGTGACCGCCGAGGGCGAGCACGTGCACGCCGATGCCGTCCTGTGGGCGACGGGCTTCCGTGCCGACCTCCGCCACCTCGCACCGCTGCGGCTCCGCACCGCGCAGGGTGGGATCATCGTGTCGGACGGCCGCTCGGAGGACGAGCCGCGCCTGTTCCTGGCGGGTTACGGCCCGCAGGCATCGACGATCGGCGCGAACCGTGCGGGTCGGCGCATCGCCCGGCAGGTCGTGGACGTGCTCGCCGACGCCGCCTGACGGCGGCCAGCGGCCGGGCTGACGGACGGTCGAGAGAGCGGACGAACGTACGAACGGACGGACGGGAGGCGCGGCGCAGGTCGTGTGCCGGCCGTCCGTTCGTTCGTGGTCGCGTAGGGACGACCGGGTCAGGCGGGCAGCGGCTCGTCGACGCCCCGACGTCGCCGGGTGGCGAGCAGCAGGAGTGCGTCGAGGGAGAACCGCCCGGGGCCGATCAGGGCGACCGCCAGCGATCCGACAGCGAGGACGAGGACGTACTCGAAGCCGCCGTCCTGTGAGAAGAACCCGGCCGAGGAGTGGGCGAGCAGGCCCGCGACCACCATGTCGACCGCGAGGAGCACCCCGACGACGCGGGTCGCGACGCCGAGCACGAGGAACACCCCGCCGACGAGCTCGAGCCCCGCGACGAGCGGTGCGGCGACCTCGGCGAGCGGGACCCCCATGCCCGCGAAGCCCTGGGTGACGTTCGGGATGCCCTGCGCGAACTTCTGCGCGCCGTGGGCGATGAACACCACGCCGAGGACGACGCGGAGCACGGTGAGGCCGATCGAGGTCGATGTCGTTCGCATGCCCGAGAAGCTAGCGGGTGACACGTCATCGAGTACCCCCGGACGGGGGTCTCGGCGGACTTCGCCAGGGCTTCGCCAGGACATGCCCAGACAGCGGTCCACCGTTCGGTGGACCCGGTCTCAGGAAGCGGCGTCGGACCCGCGGCCGGTCTGCGCCTGCAGCCGCTCGATGTGCTCCGACGCCTCGGCCTTCGTGAGGTCGGCGGGGAGTTCCTCGCCGGCCTCACGCGCGAGGGTGTCGAGGTAGCTCCGCTGCGGGCCGGTCATCGGTTCGTCACCGGTGACCCAGTCCTCGGGGTCCTTGCTCGCGGTCGTCGAGGGGTCCGGGCGCGGCCCACCCAGGGTCTCGCCCGTGTGGTCGGTCTGGTCTGCATCGCTCATGCCGCGGACGCTACGCCGGGCCACCGACGCGCACCCCAGCGCGGCGTCCCCCGGACAGCAGCAGGGCGGGCGTCAGGCGGAGGCGGCGTACCGCACGAGGTCGGGACCGATCCCGCTCAGGGCGATCGGGACCACCGAACCACCGCGCTCGATCCACATCGTCGCCGCCCGCTCGTCGATCCGGTCGACGACGTGCAGCGCGCCGTCGAGCAGCACCGACGCGGTCACCCGCTCGGTCCCCGTCGACGGGCGCGGCGGCAGCCCGGGGACGTCGGCCGCGTACGCGGCGTACCGACCGGGTGACAGGAACGGGGACACCGGGGTCGTGACGATCTCGAGGCCCTCCGCGACCGCGGTCACCGCGACGAGTCGGACGGCCTGGTCCTTCGGCAGTGGGACGTCGACCACCGGAGCGTCGTCGGGGCCGGCCAGCGCGCGGAAGGCGGGCCGACCGTCGGGGGCGAGCAGTGCCTCCCGGCCGTCGATCCGCACCCGACCGCGCCCACGCGAGTCGGCGTACAGGCCCGGGACGATGCCGGACCGGCGTGCCTCGAGGCGGGTGATCACGACGCGGTCCGGTCGGTACCAGTCGCGGAGCGTGGCGGGGTCGACCCACCCGATGGCCGGCTCGCCGCGCGAGAGCGCTGCCGAGTCGTCCGCGGCACGTTCGTCGACCGCGCCGAGGGGGTGCTCCCCGCGCACGGCGACCAGGCCCTCGAGCGGGCTGCCGGCCGGCGGCTCGTGGTCGAGCACCTCGACGCGCTTGGACACCTTGCCGCCGTGCGCGTCGAACGTGGCGAAGGCGCGGAGGTCGGTCGGGGTCATGGCGTCACATCGTACGACCGGGCACCGTCACGCGGTGTCACGACCGATCGGCCCCGGGCGGCGACGCCGGCGTGCGCGCCGCGGGCGGGGAAGCGACCAGTGTCCGGAGTTCGCCGGTGCAGCGCGCCGGGTCGACGCCCTCGGCGGGTCCGGCCGGCCGGGTCGCACGCCGTGGTCCGGCCTCGACCCGCGATCCGGCATCGCCCCGCGGACCGGACCCGCCCCGCGGGACCAGGCTGTTGCGCTGGTCGGAGCGGAGCAGCCGGTCCTCCTCGCGGCCCTCGGGGCGGAAGACCCCGTGCGGCGACCGGCGGAGCGGCGGCCGGACGGGCTCGCCGCGGCGCTCCTGGCCCGGCAGCGGACGCGAGCGCCGGCCGTAGAGCAGCTCGGACGAGTCGAGCAACCACGGGACCAGGGCGACCGTGACGCCGTGCACGAGCAGGAGCTTCTTCCGGATGCGGCGGCCGCGGTGGTTGTGGAGCAGGTTCTCCCACCAGTGCCCGACGACGAACACCGGCGTGTACACGGTGACGACCTCGGAGCCGTGCTCGGCGCGGTGGGCCTTGATGTACTTGATGAGCGGCATCGAGATGTCGCGGTACGGACTCGGGACGATCGTGAGCGGCACCTCGATGCCGTGGTCGGCCCACTGGGCACGGAGCCGCGCGGCCTCGGCGTCGTCGATCGCGACGTGCACCGCCTCGAAGCTCGCGTGCTTCGCGGCGATGGCGTAGTCGAGCGCCTTGAGCACCGGCTTCTGCAGCTTGTTGACGAGCACGATCGCGTGGTCGCCGGTCGCGCCGAACTCGGTCTCCTCGTCGGCCTCGATCTCGTGCGAGACGTCGCGGTAGTAGCGGTTCACGCCGAGCATGAGGACGAACAGCAGGGGCATGATCACGAACACGAGCCAGGCGCCGTGCGTGAACTTCGTGATGGTGACGATGACGAGCACGACGAACGTGAAGCTCGCCCCGACGGTGTTGATGAGCCGCGAGCGCACGACCTGACCGCGGTTCACCGGCTCGGCGGCCGTCCCCGCTCGGTCCTGGCGCAGCAGGCGAGTCCAGTGCACGACCATGCCGGTCTGCCCGAGCGTGAACGAGACGAAGACGCCGATGATGTAGAGCTGGATGAGGCTCGTCACGTTCGCCCGGTACACGACGAGGAGTGCCGCCGCGACGAGCGCCAGGACGATGACGCCGTTCGAGTAGATGAGGCGGTCGCCGCGCGTCGAGAGGGCCTTCGGCGCGTACGAGTCGCGCGCGAGGATCGAGCCGAGGAGCGGGAACCCGTTGAACGCCGTGTTCGCCGCGAGGAGCAGGACCGCCGCGGTGGTCGCCTGGACGACGAAGAACAGGACCGAGCCGTCCCCGAAGGTCGCGGCGGCGATCTGGGCGATGAGCGAGCGCTGCGGCGTGGTCGCGCAGTCGGCGAAGCCCTGCAGGTCGCAGGCACGCTCGGCGTAGTGCACGCGGGCCACGAGGGCGAGCGTGATGAGCCCCACGAACAGGACGATCGCGATCCCGCCCATCGCGACGAGGGTCTTCTGGGCGTTCTGGACCTTCGGGCGACGGAAGGCCTGCACGCCGTTCGCGATCGCCTCGACGCCGGTGAGGGCCGAGCAGCCGGACGCGAAGGCACGGAGGAGCAGCAGGACGAACGCGGCCTGGGTCGTGTGTTCGACGTTCTGCACGGTGTACTGCGCCGACTCCGCGACGGGGGCGTCCCCGACGGCGACCCGCACGAGACCGGTGACGACCATGACGAACACCGACGTGACGAACAGGTAGGTCGGGATCGCGAAGGCCTTGCTCGACTCGCGGACCCCGCGGAGGTTCACGGCCGCGAGCAGCACGACGAAGAGCAGCGCGAGCTCGACGCGGAACTCGTTGAGGAACGGCAGCGCCGAGATGATGTTGTCCACGCCGGAGGCCACCGACACGGCCACGGTCATGACGTAGTCGACGAGCAGCGCACTCGCGACGACGAGTCCGGCCTTCTCGCCGAGGTTGCGGTGCGCCACCTCGTAGTCGCCGCCACCGGACGGGTACGCCTTGATGAGCTGCCGGTAGGAGGCGACGACCACCACGAGGAGGAGCACGACGAGCGCAGCCACCCACGGCGCGAAGGTCAGGAACGCCATGCCGCCGAGCAGCAGGATCATGAGGAGCTCCTGCGGCGCGTACGCCACGGAGGAGAGCGGGTCGCTCGCGAAGATCGGCAGCGCCAGGTGCTTCGGGAGGAGCTGTCCCTCGAGCTTCTCGGAGGGGAGGGGATCCCCGATCAGTCGCGCCTTCAGCGACCGGATCTCGTTCGTCACGAGCGGCAAACCTACTCATTTCGGACCCGGATTCAACACGACCCCGCCCGCCCGTATTCCGCGCCTGCGCGGATCCTCGGAACCTGTGCTGTCGAGCAGGGTTGCGGTTGACGTTGCGTCAACGCTTACGGTGTGCAGCATGAGTGATCGGACAGACAGCGCCGCGTCCGCTGCGAAAGCACCCCACGGCATCGCCGCCGTGGCGCGTTCCGCGGGGGTCTCCAGCCGGACGCTGCGCCACTACGACGCGATCGGGTTGCTCCCGGCCACGGCGGTCGGCGAGGGCGGGCTCCGCCGCTACGACGACCGGGCACTCGTCCGGCTGCAGCGCATCCTGCTCCTCCGCGGGCTCGGCCTGGGGCTGGCGGAGATCGCCGAGGTGCTCGACGGCGAGCAGGACGACGTCACGGCACTCCGGGCACACGTCGCGTGGCTCGAACGGGAGCGCGACCGGCTCGCCCGGCAGCTCGCGGCCGTGCGCACCACCATCACGAGGATCGAACGAGGAGACGACATGACCGCACAGGACACCTTCGACGGGTTCGACCAGACCCGGTTCAAGCAGGAGGTCGAGGAGCGCTGGGGCGCCGAGGCCTGGCAGCGCGGACAGGAGTGGTGGACGTCGAAGGACGCCGCCGCGAAGGACGCGTTCCAGGCGGAGCAGCGGGCGATCGCCCGGGACGCGGCGGCGCTGGCGGCGTCGGGGGACGGTCCGACGTCGGCCGCCGGGGCCGCACTCGCCCGCCGGCAGCTCACCTGGCTCGAGCAGGCGCCCGGACCGGCCGTCACCGCCGAGCGGTTCCGCACGCTCGCGGACATGTACGTGCACGACGAGCGGTTCAGGCACGCCTACGAGTGGGCCGGCTCCGGCGCCGCACGCGCGCTCCGAGACGCGATGCACGCCCTGGCGGACGCCGGCGGGGTGTGACGACGCGGCGCGCGTGACGCAGGGCGACGGCGCGGGCGGGCCGGCCGGGAGGCGCGGTGTGCGCCCGCCCCGCCGGCCCGGCCCGTCGGTGCTCGCGTCCGCTCCCGTCGCTCCCGTCAGAGGGAGCGGCGCAGCGCCTCGAGGCCGTCACGCAGACGGGTCACCGTGTCCGCGGTGAGGGTGCCCCGCGTCGCCTGACGTCGGAGGTCCGCACGGACCTGCTGCCGGAACGACGACAGGACCATCTCGACCTCGCGGAGGGCACTGGCGCCCGACGTCGGGACGTCGACCGGCTCGTCGGCCGACTGGCCGCGCGGGGCCTGGGCGCTCGCCGCGAGGTCGGCGCGGAGGGACCGCATGGCCTCGCCCACCGATGCGCGAACGCCGTCGGCGAGGGACTTCACCGAGTCGGTCACGCCGTCCTCGAGCGCGGCGACCTCGGCGGCCCGGGCGTCGAGCTCGGCACGGCCGGCGTCGGTGATCGCGTAGACGGTCTTGCGGCCGTCGGCGGTCCCCGTCACGAGGCCCTCCTCCTGGAGCTTCGCCAGACGGGGGTAGACGGTGCCAGCGCTCGGGACGTACGTGCCGCCGAAGCGGTCGCCGAGCGCGGTGATGACCTCGTACCCGTGCATCGGGTGGTCGCCCAGCAGGACGAGCAGGTAGAGGCGCAGGTGGCCGTGCGCGAAGACCGGGCTCATGCGGGCACCTCGCCGTCGGTGGTCGGGGTGGTGGCGGACCCGTCGGCGACCGGCGGGGCGTGGAGCACCGCGATGTCGCCGGAGACCGAGTTCACCTTGAGGTCGAGCCACTGGCCGGAGAGCTCTCCGCCCTGCTTGACGTACGAGCCGCGCACCCCGCGGATCTCGGAGTCGTCGAACTGCAGCTTGCCGGACGCCGTCGAGACGGTGCAACGGTAGGGCACGCCGTCCTCGAGCCGGACGCTGACCGAGCCGGACACGGTGTTGACGCGGGCCGAGTCCGGGGTGCCGTGCAGGTCGAGCAGGACGTCCGCGCTCACCCCGTCCGCCTGGAAGCGCGGGATCGACCCGGTCGCGACGACGTCGCCCGACACGGTGTGCACGGTGAGGGCGCCGTCGAGGTCCCGCACGGTGGTCGTGCCGGAGACGGCGTTGACGGTGACGTCACCCGCGACCCCGTCCACGACGACGTCGCCCGAGACGGTGTGCAGCGTGGCGCCGCGGTCCGTGCCGGAGAGGAGCGAGCCGGCCGACACGACCCCGAGGGTGACCGGGACGTCCCGCGGCACGAGGATGCTCACGTCCGCCTGGGCCTTGCCGCGGAAGGACTTGAGGAACCCGATCGGGTCGTCCCAGCGGATCTGCGGGTGGTCGACGGTCAGCGTGTCCCCGTCGACCTCGACCATGAGCGGCTTGCCGGAGACGCTGTGCACCTCCACCCGGGCGGTGGGCTCGTCGTGCGCGACGACGTCGACCTGACCGGCGACGAGCCCGACCTTCAGGCGTCGGACGATGCCGGTGTCGATGACCTTGGGCTCCTCCACGAGCCACTTCTCCTGTGCCATGGTGCCTCCTCGAACTCGCGATGTATCGCGTCTGGTGATGACACGATACATCGCGAGTTGCGCGAGTGGCAAGACGACGTTCAGGAGGTGATCCGTGCCTCCGGGCCGGGTGCGGCCGCCGCGGCGGCGAGCCGCGTGCGGTCCGGACTCCACGGGAACCGACGGAAGAGGGGCATGAGCGGCTGCACCATCGGTCCGATCGCGAACGCGGCGATCACCGTGCCCGCGCCGACGTCCCCGCCGAGGAGCCAGCCGACGATGACGACGGTGACCTCGATGACGGTCCGCGCGACCCAGATCGGCCAGCCGAAGCGCTGCGAGACGCCGACCATCAGGCCGTCCCGGGCGCCCGTGCCGAACCCGGCTCCGATGTAGAACGCCGTCGCGACGGCGAGGAGCAGCAGCCCGGCGACGAAGAGCCCGATGCGGGGGAGGAGCCCGTCGGGTGCCGGCACCAGCCAGAGCACGAGGTCCGCCGACGGGCCGATCGCGAGCGCGTTGAGCAGCGTCCCGATGCCCGGCTTCTGGCGCAACGGGATCCAGAACAGCAGGATCACGCCGCTGGAGACCACCGTGATGACACCGAACGACCACGGCACCACGTGCTCCAGTCCCTCGGTGAGCACCGTCCACGAGGCCACGCCGACGACCGCCCGGACCTGGAGCGCGGTCGACGCCCCGTAGAGGAACAGGCCGACCATGAGCTGCACGAACCGGAGGGTGAGGGCGGGGGTGCGGGGCATGCTCCGATCGTCGAGCAGATTGGCCTGCAGGTCGAGGGCCAATCGCGCTACCGTGGATCCATGACGCCCGTCCTGCTCAGCGCCCGGTCCGCAGCACTCCTCCTCACCGACTGGCGCGACAGCACGGACGCCGCCGCGTACGAGGCGCTCTCCGACGCCCTCCGGGTCCTCGCCATCGACGGGCGCATCCCGCAGGGCGTCCGCTTGCCCGCGGAGCGTGGGCTGGCAGAGGCGCTCGGCGTCTCCCGCACCACGGTCGCGAACGCGTACGCCCGGCTGCGCGAGGACGGGTTCCTCGTCTCGGTCCGCGGGTCCGGCAGCGTCGTCCGGTTGCCGCGGGACCTCGTCGGGCGCCCCGACCCCGAACGGCTCGGCGGCGTCGTCGGCGGAGACGTGCTCGACCTCCGCAAGGCGGCGCTGCACGCGGCACCGGGCATCGCCGAGGCCGTGGAGCGGGCGGTGCGGCACGTGCCGGCGGCGCTCGCCGGGATCGGGTACGACACCGTCGGGGACCCCGGGCTCCGCCGGGCGATCGCCGACCGCTACACCGCGCGCGGCCTGCCCACCGACCCGTCGCAGGTCGTCGTCACCATCGGCGCGCAGCACGCGATCGCCCTGCTCGCCCGCGTGCTCGTCCGGCGCGGCGACGCCGTCCTCGTCGAGTCCCCGACCTACCCGCACGCGCACGAGGCCTTCCGTGAGGTCGGTGGTCGGCTCGTCGGGGTCCCCGTCGACGCACGCACCGGCTGGGACACCACGGTCCTCGAGCACACGCTCCGCCGCACGGCCCCGTCGGTGGCCTACGTCATGCCGGCGCTCCACAACCCCACGGGCGCCACGATGACCCCCGACGCCCGCGACCTCCTCGTGTCGGTCGCCGCCTCGGTCGGGACGACGGTCGTCGCCGACGAGACGATGGGGGAGCTCCGCATCGACGGACCCGCCGCGACCCCGCTGGCCGCGGCGTCCGACGACGTCGTCATGATCGGCTCGGCCGACAAGGTCTTCTGGGGCGGACTCCGCATCGGCTGGATCCGCGCTCGTCCGGAGCTGCTGCAGCGGCTCCTCCTCGCCCGCCCCACGGGCGACCTCGGCACGCCGGTCCTCGACCAGCTCGTCGCGCGCGAGCTGGTCCCACGGACCGAGACCGTCCTGGAGGAGCGGCGCGCGTACCTGGCACAGGCCCGCGACGACGTCGTGGACGCGTTGCGCACGCGGCTCCCGGAGTGGGACGTGCCGTCGCCGGCGGGCGGGTTGACGACGTGGGTGGGCCTCGGCCGGCCGGTGTCGAGCGCGCTCGTCCTCGCGGCACGGGCCGAGGGGGTCGTGCTCGCCTCCGGCGGGGTGTTCGGCCCGGACGGCGGGTTCGAGCGCTTCCTCCGGGTGCCGTTCACGATGCCGGCCGCCGACCGCACCAGGATGGTCGACGTCCTCGAGCGGGCGTGGGCGCGGGTCGGTGGCGAGGCGGTCGGCCCGAGCGGGTCGCTGGCAGCGGTGGTCTGACGACGGGATCATCCCGACGGTGGAGGCGGTGCGTCCCTCCGACGGATGTCCCGTGCGACCGACCGCGGGATCCTGAGGGCATGGAGACGACCGTGCACCCCGCGCAGACCGAGGCCCCTGAGCGGCCGTCCGACCGACCGACGATGCCCGTGGCGGCCCGCGCGGGCACCGCGACCGGGCTCGCCCTGCTGGCCGGGATGCTCTGCTCCTACGGACAGGCCGTCCCGGGGCTCGGGGAGTTCGCGAACTCCGCCGGCCCGTGGTTCGTCGTGGCGGGGCTGCTCGTGCTCCTGTCCGGCCTCCACCGGCGACCGGCGATCCCGATGGTGCTGGGTGTGGTGTTCCTCGAGCTCATGCACGTCGGGTACTGGGCCGCGACCAACCTGCGCGGCTACGCCGACTTCCTGTCCCTCACGAACTTCTGGGTCCTCATCGGGATCCCCGCGGGACTCCTCGCGGGCCTCGTCGTGTGGGCGCTGCGGTCCGGATCGGGTCGCCTGGCCGCCGCGGCGATCGGTGTCACCGGAGCGGTGCTCGTCGGCGAGGGGGTGCGGGCACTGCTCCGGATCGCCGACACCACCGGCACGACCTTCTGGACGATCGAGATCCTCGTGGGCGCCGCGGTCGTCGTCGTCGGGGTGCTGACGGCACGGTCGCCGGTCGACCGGGTCGTCGCGCTCGGCACCGGGGTGGTCGGCTCGTTGGGCGTCCTGGGCGCCTACCTGTTGCTCGGCTGAGCCTCCGACCGCGTCGGCCTGCGAGGATCGGACGGTGCACCTCCTCTCGGTCTTCAGCATCCGGAACCGGTCCCTCATCGCCCTCGTCACGATCGTCGTCGCGATCTTCGGCGGCATCTCGCTGACGAGCCTCAAGCAGGAGCTGATCCCGAGCGTCGAGTTCCCCCAGGTCGCCATCGTGAGCGCCTACCCCGGCGCCACCCCGGAGGTCGTGTCGAACGACGTCTCGACGAAGATCGAGCAGGCGATCCAGGCCGTACCGAACCTCGAGTCGACGAGTGCGACCTCGTCCACCGGGCAGAGCGTCGTGTCCGCGTCGTTCGACTACGGCTCGAACCTCGCCAGCGCCGAGGACAAGATCCAGACCGCGGTCAACGCGCTGTCACTGCCGGACACCGTGCAGACACAGATCGTCACGGGCTCGTTCGACGACCTGCCGGTGCTGCAGCTCGCGGTGACGGGGGAGGGCAACCAGGAGCAGCTCGTCGACCGCCTGAACGCGACGGCGATCCCCGACCTCGAGAAGCTCGACGGCGTCCGGCAGGCCGACGTCTTCGGCAACCCCGGCCGGCGGGTCGTGATCACCCCGGACGAGGACGAGCTCGCCGCGAAGGGGCTCACGTCGCAGTCGATCTCGGACGCCCTGAGCGACAACGGCACGCTCATCCCCGGTGGCACGATCACCCAGGACGGGAAGACGCTGTCCGTGCAGACCGGCGAGCGCATCGCGTCCCTGAAGGACATCGAGGCGCTCCCGCTCACCGGCTCCTCGGGCAGCAGCTCGTCCGGTTCGGGTGACGGCGGGTCCGGATCGGGCGGCTCCGCATCCGGATCCGCGACCGGCGGGGCGGGCGCAGCCGGGGCCTCGGGCGCGACCAGCACGACGGGCGGGACCGGCGGGGCGGGCGGGAGCAGCGCCTCCAGTCCGACCACCGGCACCGGCACCGGGGCGTCCACCGGTACGGCTGCCCAGCCGACCACGACCACGCCGACGAAGCTCGGCGACGTCGCGAAGGTCGCGATCGAGGAGTCGCCGCGCACCTCGATCAGCCGCGTCGACGGCAAGACCGCGCTCACCATCGCGATCACGAAGACGCAGGAGGCGAACACCGTCGACGTGTCGGAGACGGTCAAGAAGGCCCTCCCGGACATCCAGTCGAAGGTCGCCGGCGACCCGCGGTTCACGGTGGTGTTCGACCAGGCGCCGTACATCCAGCAGTCGATCGACTCACTCGCCGAGGAGGGCCTGCTCGGCCTCGGGTTCGCGGTGGTCGTGATCCTGGTGTTCCTGCTGTCGGTGCGGTCGACCCTCGTCACGGCGATCTCGATCCCGACGTCGGTGCTCCTCGCAGCGATCGGCATGCGCGCCGCCGGGTACTCCCTCAACATCATCACGCTCGCGGCGCTCACGATCGCCATCGGCCGCGTCGTGGACGACTCCATCGTCGTCATCGAGAACATCAAGCGGCACATGCAGCCCGGGGTCGACCGGGCCCGGGCGGTGCTCGACGCGGTGCGGGAGGTCGCGGGTGCGGTCACGGCCTCGACCCTGACCACCGTGGCGGTGTTCCTGCCGGTGGCGTTCGTCGCGGAGCTGGTCGGCGAGCTGTTCCGGCCGTTCGCGCTCACCGTGACGATGGCCCTCATCGCCTCGCTGCTCGTGTCGCTGACGATCGTGCCCGTGCTCGCGTACTGGTTCCTCCGGCCACCGAAGACCCACCGGCACGCCGAGGCCGGTGCTGCGGCCGCCGACGGGACGCCCACGGAGGAGTCCGCTGCCGGTGCCGCCACGGGCGTGCCTGCGGTCGGGGCCGAGGGCGGGGCCGCGACCGGCGCACTGGCCTCCGCCGCCGACCTGCACGACGCCGGTCGCCGTGACCGCCTCCAGCGCGGCTACCGCCCGGTCCTCGCCTGGGCGATGCGACGCCCGTGGGTCGTCATCGTCCTCGCGGTCTTCGTGCTCGGCGGCACCCTCGCGGCCGTCCCGCTCGTCAAGACGAACTACCTCGGCGACTCCGGCCAGAACACCTTCACGGTGACGCAGGACCTCGAGCCGGGCACGAGCCTCGACGACCAGTCCGACGCGGCTGCGAAGGTCGAGAAGGTGCTGCGTGGGGTGCGGGGCGTCGAGACGGTGCAGACCACCATCGGGTCGAGCGACCAGTCGATCCAGGCGGCCTTCGGCGGCGGGGCGTCCGCGTCCGTGCAGTACAACGTCACGACCGACTCGACGGCCGACCAGCCCACGATCCAGTCGACCGCGCGCGACCGCATCGAGCGGATCGACGGCGTCGGCGAGGTGTCGCTGTCCTCGGCCGGCGGCGGCTTCGGCGGCTCGAGCGACATCGAGGTCGACGTCACGGCGCCGACCCAGGCCGAGCTCCGGACCGCGGCGGACGAGGTGCTGCGGAAGATGCGCGGCGTCGACGGCACCACGGAGGCGACGAGCAACCTCTCGGCCGCCGAGCCGTACCTCGCCGTGAAGGTCGACCGGCAGGAGGCAGCCGAGCGCGGCCTCACCGAGCAGCAGGTCGGTGGGCTGGTCGCGGCCGCGGTCTCGCCCCGCGACACCGGCAGCGTCGAGATCGACGACGCCACCCTCGACGTGTACATCGCCGACCCGAACCCGCCGGGGACGATCGCGGCGCTCAAGGAGCTGTCGATCCCGACGTCGACCGGCGAGGTGCCGCTGTCCGACCTCGCGACCGTGGAGCAGTCCGAGGGCCCGACCACGATCACGACGTCGAACGCCGTCCGGACCGCGACGATCACGGTCACCCCGGACGCGACGAACCTCGGTGCCGCCGTGCAGAACGTCACCGCGGCCGTCGATGCCCTCGACCTGCCGAAGGGGGCGTCGGCGTCGATCGGCGGAGTGGCGTCCAGCCAGTCGTCGGCGTTCAGCCAGCTCTTCCTCGCGATCCTCGTCGCGATCCTGATCGTCTACGTGATCATGGTCGCCACGTTCCGGAGCCTGCTGCAGCCCTTGCTGCTCCTCATGTCGGTGCCGTTCGCGGCGACCGGCGCGCTCCTGCTGCAGATCTTCACCGGCATCCCGCTCGGCGTCGCGTCGATCATCGGCCTGCTCATGCTCGTCGGCATCGTCGTGACGAACGCGATCGTGCTCGTCGACCTCGTCAACCAGTACCGCAGGCGAGGGCTCCGCGTCGCCGAGGCCCTGGTCGAGGGCGCGACGAGACGACTCCGGCCGATCCTGATGACCGCGCTCGCGACGATCTTCGCCCTGGTGCCGATGGCGCTCGGGCTGACCGGCAAGTCGGGGTTCATCTCGCAGCCGCTCGCGCTCGTCGTGATCGGCGGCCTCGTGTCGTCGACGCTCCTGACCCTCGTGGTGCTGCCGTCGCTCTACTTCGTCGTCGAGCGGGCGCGGGAGCGTCGTGCGGACCGCATCGCCGCCGGGATCACCCGGAAGCAGGCCAAGCAGCAGCGGCGCGAGGAGCGGAAGCGGCGGCGCGAGGAGCGGCGTGCGGCACGGGGTCGGAAGGCCGCGTCGGCGGACTGATCCGCCGCGAGCAGCGCGTCAGCGCTCCGAGGCCTCCACCGCCCGGAACCAGTTGACGAGCACGACGACCAGGGTGGTGACGAACACGATCGCGGCGACCTGCGCCAGCACCTGCATGTGCCCGGTCGCCGCGGCGTACCCGCCGAACGCCACCGTCGCGCAGAACGACAGCCCGAGGAGCAGCTCCACCACGGACCGCAGGGCGGAGGCGTGCTGCCAGGTGGTCGGGGCGGTCGCGGGGCGCGTCGAGGTGTCGGTCACCCCGGAAGTCTGCGCGGACACGGCGCCGGGCAGCAGTCCCGACTCCGGGTGCCACCCGCGCAGGGGGTGCGGCACGAGCACGACGCAGGGACGGCGCAACCGGTTCGGCGCGTGGCCGATCCGGTACGTGGGGACCGGGGCAGGAGTACCCGAACGGCCAGACCAGAGATCGACGTGCCTCGCCTGCTCCGCAGTGCCCGGCGGGCCGCGTCGCCGACGGCGGGTCGCGAAGGCGACCGGGTGGCGGACGGGAGGCACGGTGCGCGCCCGTCCCGTGCCTCCCGTCCGGTGGTCCGGACGCGACCGAGCTGACCCGTCAGCCGAGCCGATCGCGCAGGAACGCGACCACGCGCTTGCTCATCGCCTCGTCGAGCTGCGCGATCGAGTGCGCCGTGCCCTGCACCTGCACGAACGTCACCGGCACGTCGTGGGACCGCAGCGTCGACACGAACTCCTGCGACTCCCACAGGGGGATGAACTCGTCCGTGGAGTGCCCGATGAAGAACGGCGGGGTGTCCGCCGTGACGCGGTACTCGGGCGATGCCTGCTCGGCCGCCGGGCACTGCGTGTACGTCCGGCACCCGAGGTAGAGCAGCTGCTTCCGCTGGAAGGATGCCGACACCCCGTCGGCCTCGGTCGAGCGGCTCGTCAGGTTCGTCGGACCGCTGAGGTCGACGACCGCCCGGATCCGGTCGCCGTCCGCGAACGCGGGGGAGTCGTGGTCCGTGACGGCGAGCAGGGCCGCGAGGTTGCCGCCGGCGCTCCCGCCGAACAGCCCGACGCGGTCGCGGTCGACGTCGTACGTCGTGAGGGTGCTCGTCCGGAAGACCCAGTCCAGCGCCCGTCGGACGTCGTCGTAGCCCGCGGGGAACGGGTCCGTCGGGGCGAGGCGGTAGTCGACGTTGAAGGTGACGAACCCCTCCGAGGCGAGGTACCGGCACACCGACCGGTAGGCGGCGGTCGCCTTGTCGCCGTGCGACCAGCTGCCGCCGTGGATCATCATCACCGCGGGTCGGGAGGCAGCCGTCTTCGCGGCGGTGTCCGGGGTGGCATCGGCCGTCGGCGTCGGCGTGGCGGTCGCGTCCGGCTCGCTGTCGGGCGGCAGGCAGACGTCGAGGCGCTGCAGTGGGTCCGCGCCGTACGGCACGTCCGCGACGACGTCGACGCCGTGGTACCGGAGCGACAGCGGGTAGATCACCGGGTCCGTCGTGACGGTGGCGTTCCGGTCGCCGGTCGGGTCCGGGCTGCACGCGGCCAGGGTCACGAGCGCAGCGAGCACACCGGCGACGGCGAGCAGCGAGCGGCGAGCGGTTCCCATCGCGACCACGCTAACCCGGCGGGCTGCACGCCCACGTCCACCGGGGGACGGAGAAGCGCCGGACGGGGAAGCGCCGGACGGAGAAGCGTCCGCGCGGAGTGCGTCGGCCGGTGCCAGGATGGGCGGCAGACCCCGCAGGAGGACCCGTGAGCCGTCGCAAGGCCTGGAACGCCGACCCCGAACCGCTGCTCCGCGTCGAGGAGGGCTTCCGCCTCGACCGCGTGGACCCCGACGGCACACCGGGCTTCCCCGGACGCAAGATCGACGGGCTCGAAGCGCTCGCCGCCGGGGCCGCACGGCTCTCCGCCCTGCAGGAACGCCTGCACGCCGCGGCCACGGCGGGGGACCAGCGGCGGGTGCTGCTCGTGCTCCAGGCGATGGACACGGCGGGCAAGGGCGGCATCGTGTCGCACGTGGTCGGCGCGGTCGACCCGAACGGCGTGCACTACGCGGGCTTCAAGGCCCCGACGGCCGAGGAGCGCGAGCACGACTTCCTCTGGCGCATCGAGCGGGAGCTCCCGGGCGCCGGACAGCTCGGCGTGTTCGACCGGTCGCACTACGAGGACGTCCTCATCCAGCGCGTGCGCTCGTTCGCGCCGCCGGAGGAGATCGAGCGGCGGTACGGCGCCATCGTCGAGTTCGAGGACCGCGTCGTCGCCGAGGGCACGACGATCGTCAAGGTCATGCTGCACATCTCGAAGGACGAGCAGCGCGAGCGGCTCGGCGACCGGCTCGACCGCCCCGACAAGCACTGGAAGTTCAACCCCGGCGACATCGACGAGCGCTTGCTCTGGGACGACTACCAGCAGGCGTACCAGATCGTCTTCGACCGCACCTCGACGCCGCAGGCGCCGTGGTACGTCGTGCCCGCGAACCGGAAGTGGTACGCCCGGCTGGCCGTGCAGCAACTCCTCCTCCGGGCACTCGAGGACATGCAGCTCACGTGGCCGCCCGCGGACTTCGACGTGGCCGAGCAACGTCGGCGGCTCGCCGAGTCCTGACCCACGACCGGACCGGCCGGGAGGCACGACGCGCGTCCGCGGTCGGCGCGCGTCCGCCCCGGGGCTGGTCAGTCGGCGACGCATCGCGTAGACTCGCTCGGTCGGCCTTCGGCGCCGTGGCACTGTGACCACGGAGTTCTTCGTTTGGGTGTGTGTTGCTCGAGGGCTGGAATCACGTCGATCCGCGACGGGATGAACCCCCTCCACGATCCGCCCCCGCCGATGTCGCTGCCGGGTGTCGTGGCATGTCCGCACCCCGGAAAGAACGATGGCCCCGTACGACAAGGGCGCGCGTCAGCGTGCCGATGACCGAGTCCGCCACCCGAACGGCACCCCCGCCGCTCGCAGCAGCAAGCACCGCGGCTTCCGCGCCGCCGACCCGTCGCAGCCGCGTCAGAAGCAGCGCTGGGACGCCGAGGAGCGTCGCGGCCGCGGCGCGCAGGGCGACCGTCCCGCGCGCCCGAACTGGGAACCCCGCGAGGGCGGCCAGAGCCGCTGGAACCGCGACGCTCCCTCCTCGCACGGCCGTCACGACGCTCCGCAGGCTCCGCGTCGCGCCGGTACCGGCGAGCAGGGGCCCAGCGACCGCGCACCGCGCCGTGACCAGGGCGACCGCCCGCGTCGGTTCGACCGCGACGACCGTGACCGTGCGCCCCGTCGCGACCAGGACGACCGTGCGCCGCGCCGTTTCGACCGCGACGACCGTGCGCCCCGCCGGTTCGACCGCGACGACCGCGACCGTGCGCCGCGTCGTGACCAGGACGACCGTGCGCCGCGCCGTTTCGACCGGGAGGACCGTGCGCCGCGTCGCTTCGACCGGGAGGACCGTGCGCCGCGTCGCTTCGACCGGGACGACCGTGCGCCGCGTCGGTTCGACCGTGACGACCGCGACCGTGCGCCGCGTCGTGACCGTGACGACCGCGCCCCGCGCCGGTTCGACCGTGACGACCGCGCCCCGCGCCGGTTCGACCGTGACGCTCCCTCCTCGCACGGCCGTCACGACGCTCCGCAGGCTCCGCGTCGCGCCGGTACCGGCGAGCAGGGGCCCAGCGACCGCGGCCCCCGCCGCTCGTTCGACGAGGACCGTCCGCGCCGCGAGCGCTTCGACCGTGACGACCGTGACCGTGCGCCCCGTCGCTTCGACGACCGCCCGCGTCGCTCGTTCGACGAGGACCGTCCGCGCCGTGACCGCTCGGACCGCGACGAGACCCGCACCCCGTACGTGCCGGCCGACGACGTCAAGCTCGAGAAGCTCCAGGCCGAGGCCACCGTCGCGGCCGACGTCGAGGGCGTGACCTTCGGTGACCTCGGCATCGGCGGCAACATCTCCCGCACGCTCGCGGAGATGGGCGCGTCGAACCCGTTCCCGATCCAGGCCGCCACGATCCCCGACGTCCTCGCCGGCAAGGACGTGCTCGGCCGTGGCCGCACCGGCTCCGGCAAGACCATCGCGTTCGGTGCGCCCCTCGTCGAGAAGCTCATGGAGCACGGCGGCGGCACGAAGCGGAAGATGGGCCGCGCCCCGCGTGCGCTCATCCTCGCGCCGACGCGTGAGCTCGCGCTGCAGATCGACCGCACCGTGCAGCCGATCGCCCGCTCCGTCGGGCTCTTCACGACGCAGATCTACGGCGGCGTCCCGTACGGCCGCCAGGAGGGTGCCCTCGAGCGCGGCGTCGACATCATCGTCGGCACGCCCGGTCGCGTCCAGGACCTCATGAAAAAGGGGAAGCTCGACCTCAGCGAGGTCATCATCTCCGTGCTCGACGAGGCCGACCACATGTGCGACCTCGGGTTCCTCGAGCCGGTGCGCGAGATCCTGTCCGCGACCGCCGAGGTCACGCCGCAGGGCAACCGCGCGCAGAAGCTCCTGTTCAGCGCCACCCTCGACGCACAGGTCGCCTCGCTCGTGTCGGAGTTCCTGCACGAGCCGAGCGTCCACGAGGTGGCAGGGGAGGACCAGGCGTCCTCGACCATCGACCACCGCGTGCTCGTGGTCGAGCAGCGCCAGAAGGACCAGCTGCTCGAGGAGCTCGTCGCCGGTGAGGGCAAGACGATCGTGTTCGCGCGCACCCGTGCCTACGCCGAGCGCCTCGCCGACCAGTTCGAGGACGCCGGCATCCGCGCCACCTCGCTCCACGGCGACCTCAACCAGTCGCGGCGCACGCGCAACCTCGGGCTGCTGACGAGCGGCCGGGTGAACGTGCTCGTCGCGACCGACGTCGCCGCCCGCGGCATCCACGTCGACGACGTGTCGCTCGTCGTGCAGGCGGACGCCCCGGACGACTACAAGGCGTACATGCACCGCTCCGGCCGGACCGGTCGCGCAGGCGCCGAGGGCACGGTCGTGACGATCGTGACCCGGAACCGCCGCCGCAAGATCGAGGGCATCCTCGACAACGCCGAGATCGAGGCCGACCTCGTGGACGCCGCTCCCGGCGACCGCCTGGTCGCGGAGCTCGCGGCGCGCTGACGCGCGGAGCGACGGACGGGAGGCGCGGTGTCAGCTGGCACCGCGCCTCCCGTCCGTCTTGCCGGCGCGTCAGCGGTTGAAGAAGAGCAGACCGCGCACGTAACCGGCCTGGCCGGCGTGCTGGACGCAGTCGTCGAGGATGCTGACGAGCCGGACGCCCGCCGTCACCGGCGGGTCCCAGGCGTCGTCGACCACGGTGTCGAGGTCCTCCGGTGCGAGCGTGGCGAGGTGCTCGACGGTCCTGGCCGTCACCGCGTCGAGGTAGCCGGTCAACAGCTCCGCCGACGCCCGCACCCGGCCGACGTCGTCGCGGGACATGCCGTAGCCGAGCGCCTCGGCCGGGAAGGGCAGGCCGAACCGGTCGACCCAGCCGTCGGCCGTCCAGACCTGCTCGGACCCCGCGAGGTCGGCGACCTGGGCGTCCTGGCCGCGTGCGGCGTGCCAGGCGAGCCACGCGAGGGTGTTCGCGCCGGCGGCCGGACGTGCGGCGAGCTGATCCTCGGAGAGTCCGTCGAGGGCACGGCCGATCGTCTCCGGCACACGGGAGAACGCTTCGGTGAGGAGTTCGGAGGGGGTCATGCCCGCGACGCTACGCGCGTCGCGCGAGGGCGGAACCCACCTCGTCGAGGACCGCGGCGAGGGCGGCGCGCTCACCCGGCGGCACGACCTGCCGGAACGCGTCGACCCAGCGTGCGCCGATCGTCTCGGCGACCGCCACCCCGGACGGGGTGAGGTGCAGGAGGATGCTCCGCCGATCCGTCGGGTTCGGACGACGTTCGAGGTGTCCGCGGCGCTCGAGCCGGTCGATGAGCGACGTCATCGCACCCGTCGACAGCTCGAGGTGCGCACCGGCCTGCTTCGGGGTGATGCCCTCGCCGTCGGCCGCTGCGAGGTGGAAGAGGAAGCGGGCGTCGGTCGGGCCGAGGCCGTTGGCGACGCTCTCGTGGTCGAGGGCCCGCGCGTGCTGTGCCTGGAACAGGCGGAACGCGGTGAGGAGTCGCGTGAGGTCTGCATCGGGCGCGGGGACGACGACGTCGGGGGAGACGGGCGCGGGGGGCAGCACGTCGGCCCGGCGGGCGGGGAGCACTGGGGCAGGGTCCGTCATCACGGTTCTCTCGGGTGGGGGCGTCGGTGCGGCGTGCACGACGTGGTGCTCATCTTCCAGGTATCTCAATGATTGAACCACCCCCGGAACAGGGGGTGTTCCTCGTCTTGTGAGACGCACGACGAGCAAGTATCTTGATGATCGTAACAACGCGATGGTCGCTCACCTCGATCATCACGACGGCACGCAGCGCGACCAACCACCGCGGGTCCGGGCCGACCACCGATCAGATCTCTTCTCCGCTGGAGCACACACATGTCCCGTGTCACCCCTCGCGCCGCCCGTCTCGCCGCCTGGATCGCCGTCCCCGCCGCACTCGTCGCGTCGGGTGTCGTCGTCTCGACCGCCTCGTACTCGGCCTTCTCGGCCACCACCGTCAACCCGACGAGCAACTGGACCGCCGGCACCGTCGCACTCACCGACGACGACAACAACACCGCACTCTTCACCGCGACCGGCCTCAAGCCGGGGTCGACCGGCACGAACTGCATCGCCGTGACCTCCACCGGCTCGCTGCCCTCGACCGTCAAGCTCTACGGCACGAACGCCGCCACGACGAACGCCCTCGCGACGAACATCAACCTCACCGTCGAGCAGGGCACCGGCGGCGGTTTCGGCTCCTGCACAGGCTTCACCCCGGCGACCACGAGCGGCACGCTCTACTCCGGCACCGTCGCCGGCTTCGGGTCGGCCTCGACGAACTTCGCCACCGGCGTCGGCACCTGGGCCCCGACCGGCACGGCCTCCGAGACCCGTGTCTACCGCTTCTCGTACACGGTGCCGACATCCGCGCCGAACTCGATCCAGGGCGGCACCGCGGCGCTCGGCTTCACCTGGGAGGCCCAGAACAGCTGAGCCGTCCCGCTCCCGTCGTCGCGCTCCCCGTCGGAGGTCCTCGTGGTCAGCATCGCCGTGCCCGGTGGCAGCACACCGCGCAGTGCGTTCCACGACGCCGTCGACTGGGGGCGCGTCGTCGTCGGGACGCTCGCCCGCGGCGTGGTCGCCACCGTGCTCGGTCTCGCGCTCTGGGCCGCCGCCCCTGCACTCATCGGGTGGCAGCCGACCACGGTGATGACCGGGTCGATGGAGCCACGGCTCGTCCCGGGCGACGTCGTGGTCTCGCGCCCGGTGCCGCCCGCCGAGGTCCGACCCGGCAGGATCCTGCTCGCCGACGACCCCGACCAGCCGGGGCACCTGCGGATGCACCGCTACGTCGAGGAGGGCCCCCGCGGCACACTCGTCACGAAGGGCGACGCCAACCCGCAGGCCGACTCCACACCGCTCGAGCCCGAGGCCGTGCACGGGGTGGCGTTCCTGCGGATCCCGTTCGTCGCGGCGCCGATCACCTGGCTCCGCGAGGGCGAGTGGGTCCGGCTCGCGCTGCTCGGCCTCGGGTTCGCGGCAGTCCTCGCGCTGTGCGCCGTGGACGGGTCGCTCCGTCGCTTCGCGGCCGGCGACGACGCCGACGGAGACGACGCGGACGGCGGCGACGCGGGTGGCGAGCCCACGGACAGCGCTGACGGTCCGGCGCGACCGGGTGACGGCCTGGAGGCAGGGGGCGGGCCCGCACCGTCCCTCCCGTCCGGCGGTGGCATGACCGTCACCCGGCGCTCGCTCCGTCGACGTGACCGGAGGGTCCGGCGGGTGCGCCGCCTCGGCGGCGGGGCCGCCGTGGTCGTGCTGGCCGTCGGGCTCGGCACACTGCTGTCGCCGCCGGCCGTGGCGGCGCCGTTCTCACGGACGACGAGCGCGGCGTCGACCTACGGCGCGGCGACCGCGGCGAGCGTGCTGACCCTGACCTGCACCCAGGCCACGTCGAACACGGTCACGATCGCGTGGACCTACCCGACAGGCATCGGGACGCCGAACTCGTTCGACCTCCTGAGCGGGAACACCCAGGTCGCGACCGCGTCCGGCGCCGCCAGGTCACTCTCCTACCAGGGGAGTGGGCTGCTCGACCTCGGGACCACCTACACACTGACCCTCCGCACGAACCTCGGCGGATCGTGGACCACCGTGAGCACGCCGACGGTCCGCGTGAAGGTGGCATCGCTCCTCGGGATCACGTCCGCCACCTGCGCCTGACCGGACCGTCGTCCACAGGTCGCGCGGGGCGCCCGTGGATGTCCGTGGACGGCGCTACCGTGACGGCATGCGGATCCTGCACACCGGCGACTGGCACCTCGGTCGGACCCTCCTGGGCGCAGACCTGCTCGACCACCAGGCCGCCTTCCTCGACCACCTCGTCGACGTCGTCCGCGCGCGGTCGGTCGACCTCGTCGTCGTCGCCGGTGACGTCTACGACCGCGCGATCCCGCCGGTCGAAGCAGTCCGCATGCTCTCCGGTGCGCTCGAACGCCTCGCCGAGCACGCGACGGTCGTGATCACCCCCGGCAACCACGACTCCGCGGCCCGGCTCGGATTCGGGGCAGGGGTCATGGCCTCCCGCGTCCGCATCCTCGCCGAACCCGCCGGCATCGCGACGCCCGTGCTCGTGGACGACCCGTCGGGTGCCGTCGCCGTGTACGGCATCCCGTACCTCCACCCCGACCTCACCCGGTGGGCGCTCGCCGCGGTCCCGGACGAGCCCCTCGCCCGGTCCCACCAGGCAGTCGTCGGTGCGGCCACCGATCGCATCCGCGCCGACCTCGCCACGCGGCCCGGCACGCGGAGCGTCGTCGTCGCACACGCCTTCGTGGGCGGCGCCGAACCCAGCGACAGCGAGCAGGACATCCGCGTCGGCGGTGTCGACATGGTCGCGCGGTCGACCTTCGACGGGTTCGACTACGTCGCCCTCGGGCACCTGCACGGCCCGCAGCGCGTCGGTGACGGCGACCGGGTCCGGTACGCCGGCTCACCCCTCGCCTTCTCCTTCGGGGAGCGGCACCAGGCGAAGTCCGTCACCCTGGTGGACCTCGCGGCGGACGGCAGCGTCGCGGTCGAGCTGCTGCCCACGCCCGTGCCACGGCGGCTCGTCGACGTCCGGGCGCCCATCGCCGACATCGAGTCCGGAGCGTTCGCGGACCACGCGGACGCCTGGGTCCGCGTCGCGGTCACCGACACCGTCCACCCCGAACGGATGTACCAGCGCGTCAAGGACCACCTGCCGCACGCCCTCGCCATCACGCACGAGCCGGCCGCCGCCGCCGCACGTCCGGCAGCGCGTGCGGTCACGGCGACGTCCGACCCGGTCGAGGTCGCAGCCGACTTCGTCACCTTCGCGACCGGAGCCGCGCCCGACGATGACGACCGCGCCGTCCTGACCGAGGCGTACGAGTCCGCCGCGCGGGCACTGCAGACCGAGGGGGACCGCTGATGTACCTGCACCGCCTCGAACTCCGCGCGATCGGGCCGTACCCGGACACGGTGACGATCGACTTCGCCGCGCTCGCCGCGTCCGGGGTGTTCCTGCTCGAGGGGCCGACGGGTTCGGGCAAGTCGACCATCATCGACGCCGTCGTGTTCGCCCTGTACGGCGGGCTCGCCGGTGCGGACGCGAGCAACGACCGACTGCACAGCCAGCACGCCGACCCGTCGGTCGAACCGTACGTCGAGCTCGTCTTCGAGACCGGCGCCGGCGTGTTCCGCGTCCGGCGGACCCCGCAGTACGACCGCCCGAAGCAGCGCGGGACCGGCACGGTCAAGCAGCAGGCATCGGCACAGCTCCTCCGGCTCGCCGGGCCGTCCGACCCCGCGGGCGAACCCCTGTCGGCCCGCATCCCGGAGGTCGGAGCCGAGATCGCCCGCATCGTCGGGCTCGACCGTGCGCAGTTCCTCCAGACGGTCGTGCTGCCGCAGGGGGAGTTCGCCCGGTTCCTCCGCTCACCGGGTGAGGACCGTCGGAAGCTCCTGCAGTCGCTCTTCGGCACGCAGGTCTACGACCGCACCGCCGACGAGCTCGCCGCACGCCGTCGGGCCGTCCTGGCCGAGGTCGAGGGTGCGGACGCCCGGGTCCGCGACGCGCTCGCCCGGTTCGCCCAGGCGGCGGACGTCGACACCGTGACCGAGTCCGACGTCCCCGGCACGGTCGACGCGCTCCGGGACGCAGCACAGCGTGCCGAGGGTGTGCGGGCCGATGCCGCCGCCGCTGCCCGGGCCGCCGCCGAACACGAGGCGCTGCTCCGGGCGCGCGCGACCGCGGTGGTGCGCCGTCGCGACCTCCTCGCGCGACTCGCCGCCCTCGACGCGGGCTCCGGGGAGGTCGAGGCCGCCCGGCAGCAGCTCGAGCGGTCGAGCCGGGCAGCCCGGGTGGTGTCCTTCGCGGACAGCCTCGACGCCGCGCGCGACCGAGCCGCCGCCGCGCGGGCCGACGCGGCCACGCTCCGCGAGCGGCACGGACTCGAGCACGGGGCCGACGTCGGAGCGCTCGCAGAACGACTCCGCGCCTCGGTCGAGGCCGAGCGCCACCTCGTCGACCTCGCCGCCCGGATCGATGCCCGGACGACCGCGCTCGACGCCGCCCGCCGCGACCTCGCGGCACTCGGGGACCACGTGGCCGAACGCGACCGTGAGCTGCAGGGACGACCCGCGCGGCGCGCCGAGCTCGTCGCCCGGGCAGCCGCGGCGGCGGAGACGGCTGCCGGCGGCACGGCTGCCGAACACGAGGTCGAACGCCTCGTGGTCGCCCGCCGCGAGCGAGCGGCCCTCGCGGAGGGCGCCCGTCGCCGGTCCGGTGCGGAACAGGCTGTGGCCGCCGCCCGGACCGCCGCCGAGTCCGCCCTGGCGACCGAGCGTGACCTGCGGGACCGCCGCATCGCGGGACTCGCCGGGGAACTCGGAGCCGCCCTCGAGGACGGCTCCCCGTGCCCGGTCTGCGGTGCCGTCGAGCACCCCGTCCCGGCTGCCCCGAAGGACGACCACCCCACCACCGACGCCGTCGACCAGGCGGCCGACCGCGCTCGTGCGGCGGAGGCAGCCCTCGGCGACGCCGCTGCCGACCTCCGCGTCGCGGAGGCCGAGCACCGACGGCTCGCCGACGCGGTGGGCGGCCTGGACGACGCCGACCTCGCCGCGGCGTTCGACCGCGCCACCGCCGCGGTGTCGGCCGCGCAGGACGCCTCCCGGACGGCCGTCGCCCTGGACCGCGAACTGACCACCTTCGACGAGGCCACGCGGGCGAGCGAACGCGCCCGCAACGACGCAGAGACCCGCCGTGCCGTGCTGGCCACCGCCGTCGAGGCCGACGCCGAGCGGCTGCGTGAGGACACCGAGGCGATCAGCGGCGCGGTCGCTCGGCTGACCGTCGTGCCCGTCCCGGGTGTCGAGGGCGGCTCGGCACTCGCTCCGGTGGTCCGTGCGATCGAGGCGCACGTCGCGGTGCTCGGCGCCGTGGTCCGGGCCGACGCCGCGGTGGACCAGGACGACCGGGTCGTGGCCGACCGCACCGTCGAGGTCGACGCCGCCCTCGAGGAGCACGGCTTCGACGAGGTCTCCGACGCACGTGCGGCGTTGCTGGACGACGCCGCAGGACGCCAGCTGCGGCAGATGGTCGACGACGCGATCGCCGCCCGGGGCGCCGTCGACGCGGGCCTCGCCGACCCCGCGGTGCAGGCAGCCGCAGCCGACGCCGACGCCGAGTTCGACGTCGTGGGCGCCGCAGCGGAACGGGAGCGGGCCACCGATCTGCTCGACGAGGCGACCCGGGCCGCGGTCACCGCCACCGATCGGTCGACCGCCGTGCAGCGCTGCGCCGCCGAGCTGGCCGGGGCGGTGCGGGCGCGTGACGACACCAGTGCTCGCAGCCGAGCGGTGGTCCGGCTGGCCGACGTCGCGAACGGTGCGACGGCCGCCAACCCGTCCGGCATCACCCTCGGGACCTACGTGCTGATGCGCCGTTTCGAGGACGTCGTCGCGGCGGCGAACGACCGACTCCGCGGCATGCTCGGCGGGCGGTTCACCCTCGAGACCTCCGACGAGCGCGAGTCCGGGTCACGGGCCCGTCGCACCGGCTTGGCGCTCGCGGTGCACGACCACACGACCGACACCGTCCGCGATCCGCGCAGCCTGTCCGGGGGTGAGACCTTCACGGTGTCGCTGTGTCTCGCACTCGGGCTCGCCGACGTCGTGCAGGCCGAGGCGGGTGGGGTGTCGCTCGGCACGCTGTTCGTGGACGAGGGCTTCGGCACGCTCGACCCGGAGGCGCTCGACGGCGTGCTCGTGCAGCTGTCACGGCTGACCGCCGGCGGTCGTCAGGTGGGGATCGTCAGCCACGTCGAGGAGCTCAAGCAGCGGATCCCCGAGCGCATCGCGGTGCGCCGGACGCCGGACGGCGGGTCGCGCGTGACGACGACGGTCTGACGTCACCCGCCGCTCCGGTGACCTCCGCGGTGACAGCGACGGTGACCGCTACGGCGACGGGGTCGAGTCGATCGTGCCGTCGGGCGGCGGCAGGATGTCCGCCGCGACCCACGGGAAGACCCACGTGAACAGCACGTACACGATCGCTGCGAGCAGCACGACCAGCTCGATCACCTTGAGTGCGGTCGGTCCGGGCAGGAGCCGCCAGACGAGCGGGAAGATCACTTGGCGAGCTCCTTCGGGGTGCCTTCGGACACGGGCATCCAGTAGTCGAGCTTGGCGTGCACGATGTAGCGCTCCGCCGCGGACCACATCGGGTGGCAGGCGGTGAGGGTCAGCCAACGGTCGTCCGCCGTCGGCTCGACGCCGGGCTTGTTCGGGACGGGCGCGATCGTCTCGACCTTGTCCGGCGTGACGATCTGGGAGTCGGTGACCTTGTAGACGTACCAGACGTCGAACTTCGTCGCCTTGTCCGTCACCCGGACGACCACCGCGTCGCCGTCCTTGAGCTCGGCGATCTGGTTGAGCGGCTTGCCGTACGTCACGCGGTGCCCGGCGACGGCGAAGTTGCCCTCGGCGCCCGGCATCGCGGTGTCCTGGTAGTGCCCGAGCCCGATGGTGTTGAGCACCTTCTCACGGTCGGTGCCCTCGCCGATCGGACGGTCGTAGTCGGCGCCGAACCGGGGGATCTGCATCGTGCCGAACACGTCCTCGACGTCCTTCGGCTCGGAGAGGACCGGAGCCGGTCCGCGGTGCTCGGTCCCCGTGCCGGTCGTCGGGTCGGTCTGACCGAGTCCGTCGATGAGCTTCGTCTGGCCCTGGACCGCGACGACGTCCGTCCACCAGGCCGTCCACACGACGTAGAGCCCCGTCCCGGCGCCCGCGATGATGAGCAGCTCGGCGAAGAGCGAGACGATCGCGCCGCCGACGCTCTGACGACGACGAGGCGCCCGACGTCGCGGTGGCTGACGGTCGTCGCCGCCCGTGTCGTCGCCGGATCGCGACGGGAGGGTGTCGTGCGCGGTCACGGTGCTCCTGGTCCTGGGGTGGTCGGACAGTTGTACCATCCCATGCCGACGTCCGGGTGACGCCGTTCTCCACAGGACCGTTACCGTGTGGAGATGCAGTACGCGATCCGCACCTTCGCCCGCCCCGACACCGACGCGGTCGTGGCGCTCTGGGAGGCGTGCCGGCTCGTCCGACCCTGGAACGACCCGCGGCGCGACATCGAGCGCAAGCTGACGGTGCAGCCCGAGCTGTTCCTCGTGGCCGTCGACGCGGACGATGCGGTGGTCGGTGCCGGCATGGCCGGGTTCGACGGGCACCGGGGATGGGTGAACTACCTCGCGGTGCGGCCCGACCTGCAGGGCTCCGGGCTCGGTCGGACGTTCATGCGGGAGTTCGAGCAGCGGTTGGCCGCGATCGGCTGCCCGAAGCTCAACCTCCAGGTGCGCGCCGGCAACGAGCAGGTGCTCGGCTTCTACGAGTCGCTCGGGTACGAGCCCGACCACACGGTGTCGCTCGGCAAGCGGCTCATCCCCGACGTCTGACGCCCCCTCGGCCCCGGCTGGCGACGGCCGAGACCCGGGCCTGCGGACACCTTGCGCGCCGATCCGCCGCGAAAGTGTCCGCGGGTCCGAGACCCGGGCACCGCCGGGCACCGCGCGGCACGCCGGGCCGGGCGGGCCCCGGACCTCACACCAGCGCGAGCCCCACCGACGCCGTGAACGCGAGCACGATGCCGACCGACTGCAGCGCAGTCAGCCGTTCGCGGAGCAGGACCCCGGCGAGCACCACCGTGCCGATCGGGTAGAGCGCGTTGAGCACGCTCATCACCGGCAGGGTCAGCGGGTCGGCGCTCGCGTGCAGTCCGGCCTGGATGAACACGTTCGCCAGGGCGTCCAGCAAACCGCACGCCACGACGGTCCCGACGAACCGACCGGACCACCGCGTCCGCCCCGGAACGACCGCGGCAGACCCCGCGGCGACCGCAGCGGACCCCGCGACCGCGGCAGACCCCGCGGCCGGAGCCGACGGAGTGACGCGATCCGCGCCTCCAGGCCGCACCGCCCGACCGCGGCGGGCACGCCGCAGGACGACCGTCGCAGCCGCTCCGAGCACCACCACCTGCAGCACCCGCGCCACCAGCAGCGGGGCGACCCCGGAGTCGGCCGGGGTCATGTCGTACGCCAGCACGATCCCGCCGAACCCGCACCCCGCGACCGCGGCCGCGACCACCCCGCGGACGGTGACCCGCGCGCCCGAGCCGTCCCGGACCGACGCGACGAGCACGACGGCGACCACCGCCACCACGAGCATGACGCCGGCGAGCAGGGACAACGCCGTCCCCCTGGACACCGCGACGAGCACGGGCACGCAGGCCGCGAAGACCGCGGTGAGCGGCGAGAGCACGCTCATCGGACCGATCGCGAGCGCCGTGTAGAGCAGCAGGACCGCGACCCCGCCGGCGAGCCCGGCGACCGCACCCCAGAGCACCGCCCGGCCCGAGAACGCCGACGGCACGACCACCAGCCCGACGAGCAACGGCACGATCCCCACCAGCGCGGCGACGGCGGTGACGACGACCGGCCGGACACGGCGCGAGGCCAGGCCGCCGAGGAAGTCGGCGAACCCGTAGACGAGGGCGCCGGAGAGGCCGAGGACGACGGTGAGCACGGCTCCCATCCTGCCCGCCCTTGTAGCCTGCACCGCGTGAGTGTTCCCTACCAGCGCCTGACCCGCATCGATGCCCGGTGGCGGTGGTGGCGTCCGCTCGTGGCGCTGGCGTTCCTCGCGGGGTGGTACCTCGTGTCGCAGGTGCTCATCGTCATCGCGTACACGATCCCGGTCGGCGCGACGAGCGGCGCCGAGGGGCTGATCGACTTCGAGCAGAAGCTGTCCAGCGGCGCACTCGACCCGACCGATCCGCTGACGCTGTCGGTGTCGCTCGTGTCCCTCGTGGTGCTCCTCCCCGGGATCGTCCTCGCCGTACGGATCGCGCGGCTCGGCCGGGGCGTGCTGTCGTCGGTCCGCTTCCGGGTGCGGTGGGGCTGGACGGCCTGGTGCCTGCTCCCGACCCTCGTCATCGCCGCGATCATGTTCTTCATGCAGGCGCTCTACCCGCTCGGCGACGGCATGATCACGGGCGACGGCTGGAACCACGCCGCCATCGGCCAGTCCACCGTCACGCTGTCGACGCTCGTGCTGACGATCGCCCTCGTCGTCGTGCTGGTGCCGTTCCAGGGTGCGGCCGAGGAGTTCGTCTTCCGCGGCTTCCTCATGCAGACGATCGCCTCGTGGATCCCGCGGCGGGTCGGCACGGTCCTTGCGGTGGTGATCTCGTCCGTGGTCTTCGCGTCGCTGCACATCCCGAACGGCTACAACGTCTGGGGGATCCTCGACGTCGGCTCGTTCGGTCTCATCGCGGCGATCATCGTGCTCCGGACCGGCGGTCTCGAGGCCACGGTCCTGCAGCACGCCTTCAACAACATCATGATCTTCGTGCTGCAGGCGCCGGGCTGGTCGCGGATCGACCTGCAGTCGCAGAACGACAACAGCACCTGGGTGAGCTGGCTCGTCTCGCTCGGCACGTCCCTCGCGTACTGGGGCATGGTCGAGCTGCTCGCGAAGTGGCGCCGCCTCGACCGACGCTTCGCCGGTCACGAGGCACCCCACTTCCGCGGTCCGGTCCCCGCCTGGGCGGGTGGCCCCCGGTGGACCCGGCCGGGAGGCACGGGCTGGGACGGCGCGCCGGCCAATGCCGAGGGGGCGGCCGGTTCGGGTCCGGTGGACGACGCGGGCGCTGTGGACGGAGCGAGTCCTGTGGACACGACCGCGGGTGTCGCCGGCCGCTCGTAGGCTGGGGGCATGAGCACGACGGCCACGACCTCCCCGTCGCGGTCCGCGGCGCTCGACGTCCTGCACCGGGTGTGGGGCTACGACGACTTCCGCGGGCAGCAGGCCGCGATCATCGACCAGGTCGTCTCCGGCGGTGACGCCCTCGTGCTCATGCCGACCGGCGGCGGCAAGTCGCTCTGCTACCAGGTGCCGGCCCTCGTGCGCGACGGCGTCGGGGTCGTCGTGTCGCCGCTCATCGCCCTCATGCAGGACCAGGTCGACGCCCTCGCCGCGAACGGCGTACGCGCGGCGTTCCTCAACTCGACGCAGGGCCCGGACGAGCGCGCCCGGGTCGAGCGGGCGGTCGTGTCGGGCGAGGTGGACATGCTCTACCTCGCGCCCGAGCGGCTCCGGCTCGAGAGCACGCGGGCCCTGCTCGACCGCGCCCGCATCGCGCTCTTCGCCATCGACGAGGCGCACTGCGTCGCCCAGTGGGGCCACGACTTCCGGCCGGACTACCTCGAGCTGAGCGTGCTGCACGAGCGGTGGCCCGCCGTGCCCCGGATCGCGCTGACCGCCACGGCGACGCCGCAGACCCACCGCGAGATCTCGGCACGGCTCGGCCTCGACGACGCCGCGCACTTCGTCGCCGACTTCGACCGGCCGAACATCCAGTACCGCATCGAGCCGAAGACCGGCGCGCTGCAGCAGCTCCTGACCTTCATCCGGACCGAGCACAGCGGCGACGCCGGCATCGTCTACTGCCTGTCCCGCAACTCCGTCGAGCGCACCGCGGCCGCGCTCGCCGAACAGGGCATCCCGGCGCTGCCGTACCACGCGGGACTCGACGCCCGGGTGCGGGAACGCAACCAGTCGACGTTCCTGCGCGAGGACGGCGTCGTCATGGTGGCGACGATCGCCTTCGGCATGGGCATCGACAAGCCCGACGTCCGGTTCGTCGCCCACCTCGACCTCCCGAAGTCGGTCGAGGGCTACTACCAGGAGACCGGGCGTGCGGGCCGTGACGGACTGCCGTCCACCGCGTGGCTCGCGTACGGCCTCAACGACGTCGTGCAGCAGCGCCGGATGATCGACCAGTCCGAGGGCGATGCCGCGCACCGCCGCCAGCTGAGCGCGCACCTCGACGCCATGCTCGCCCTGTGCGAGACGATCGAGTGCCGACGGGTCCGGCTGCTCGCTTACTTCGGGCAGGAGAGCACGGCGTGCGGCAACTGCGACACGTGCATCGCGCCCCCGGAGTCGTGGGACGGCACGGTCCCGGCGCAGAAGCTCCTGTCGACCGTGGTCCGACTCGAGCGCGAGCGCGGCCAGCGGTACGGCGTCGCACACCTCGTGGACATCCTCGTCGGCAAGCAGTCCCCGCGCGTGCAGGAGCTGCGGCACGACTCCCTCGCGACGTTCGGCATCGGCAACGACCTCTCCGAGGGGGAGTGGCGCGCCGTCGCTCGGCAGCTCCTCGCACAGGGGTTCATGGCCGTCTCCGGTGACGGATACGGCACGATCGTGCTGAGTCCCACGAGCGCGGACGTCCTCGCCGGACGGGTCGTGGTCCGCATGCGCCGCGATCCGGTGAAGGCACCGCGGGCGAGCCGGTCGCGGCGCACAGTCGTGACCGACATGCCGCAGGAGGCCCTCGGGCTGTTCGAGTCCCTGCGCGCCTGGCGAGCCGAGCAGGCGCGGGAGCAGGGCGTCCCGGCCTACGTGGTGTTCAACGACGCGACGCTCCGCGGGATCGCCGCCGTGAAGCCCGCCGACGTCGACGCGCTCGGTGAGATCTCGGGGGTCGGATCGGCGAAGCTCGAGCGGTACGGCCGGGCCGTGCTCGACGTCGTTGCCACGGCGGTCGACTGACCGATCTCCGCACTCGGCGGGCCGCATGCCGTGTCGGGCATGTGTCCCCGGACGCGCTCACTACACTCGGAACCTCCCGTCACGAGGAGGCCCGGGTGTCCGGTTCGACGAAGTTCGCCACCGCTCTCAGCCGTGCGGTGGTCACGCCGCTCGCCCGGCTGCTGTGGCGTCCGCGGATCGTCGGACGGCGCAACGTGCCCCGGCACGGCGCCGTGATCCTGGCGAGCAACCACCGGTCCTTCATCGACTCCCCGGCGATCACGCTCATGGCGCCGCGGAAGGTGTCGTTCCTCGCGAAGCAGGAGTACTTCACCGGGTCCGGCGTGAAGGGCGCTGTCTCGCGGGCGTTCTTCGGTGGCATCGGTGCGATCGGCGTCGAGCGCGGGGCCGGGTCGGCGGCGCAGCACGCCCTCGACCTCGGACTCGAGCGCCTCGAGGCGGGGGAGGCCTTCGCGATCTACCCCGAGGGCACGCGCTCGCTCGACGGCCGCCTGTACAAGGGTCGGACGGGTGTCGCCTGGCTGGCCCTGACGAGCGGAGCGCCCGTGGTCCCGGTGGCGCTGACCGGCACCGAGGACGTCCAGCCGGTGGGGTCGAGGATCCCCAGGCTCGCGAAGGTGACGATCGAGTTCGGGAAGCCCCTCGACCTGTCGTCCTTCGGTGAGGCGTCGTCCGGACGTGCCCGGCGCCACGCGACGGACGCGGTGATGGCCGCGATCCAGGAGCTCAGCGGGCAGCAGCCGGCGAACGCGTACAACAACCCGCCCGCCACCATCGTCGAACGGGTCAAGCAGGCACTCCGACGCGACGACCCGACCGCAGCCGTCGAACCCGAATGAGTATTGCGCATCTGAAATACTGATGCTTCAATGGAGGCGTGCCGTCGGCACAGCGAGCGGACCGAACCGCTCGTCACACACCGACCGGAAGGCAGGCAGCATGTCCTCCACGCCCCTCTTCGACTCCGTCGCCCGCTCACGCGAGCAGGCCGCTGTGCCCGTGCCCGAGACCGCCGCGACGTCCGTCCCGACCTCGCCGATGTCCGCGCCGCTCGGTGTCCGCTCCTCGTCCGCCGTCCCCTCGGCACTCGTCGCTGCGATCGACGACATCCCGCAGCGCGTGGCGGCGAGCATCCGGGACGAGCACCGTGTGACGCCCGAGCAGCTCGTGCTCGTCGAGGCCGTCGCCGACGCGATCACCCGCGCGGTCGTCGACGCCGTCGTGGCCGAGGTCGACCGCATCGCCCGCGACGGCGTCGTCTGCGCATGAGGCCGGTCGTGACCACCACGACCGAGCAGCACCCGCTCCCCACTCGGCGTCAGCTCCGCGCGGCCGAACGCGAGCGGGACTCCCAGACCAGCTCCCAGACCTCCGGGGCGGCGGTGTCCCCTCCTGCCGCCCCGGTGCCGACACCCGACCTCCCGAGCCGCCGCAGCCTCCGTGCCGCGGACCAGGCCTCCCGCGGGCCAGGCCCCGCCCGCAGCCTCGCCGAGGCCGTCACCGGCGCGGTCGCCCTCCCGTTCCGCGCGATCGGCGACGCCGTCTCGGCCAGCCGGGCGATCCCCGTCACCGCGACCGCGGTCGCAGCCTGTCTGGTCGTGTCCGTCGCCACGCCGCAGGCCGCCGTGGCGTCGACACCGCAGGCTGCCACCGCGTCCGTCGGCACCCCCGGGCAGCAGTACGTCGCGCCCGGAGCCGTCGCGGCGGCGGTCGAGCGGGACGCCTTCGACGTCGGTGCACGACGGGCTCCGGTCGGCCGTTCCGACCGGTCACCTGCTCGCGCGTCCCGTCCCGACGTCGTCCGACCGGTTGCGGGGACGATCCCGCCCGCCGGTGGCTTCGGGGGTCGGCAGGTCGCCGGCTGCGGTGCCTGCTCGACGAACCACCAGGGGCTCGACTTCGCGGCCCCGCACGGGGCTCCGGTCGTTTCGGTCCTGGCGGGGCGGGTCGTCTCCGCCGGTGTCTTCGGCGGGTACGGCAACCAGGTCCTCGTCCAGCACGGCGACGGCACGCAGACGCGGTACGGTCACCTCTCCCGGATCGACGTCGTCGTGGGGCAGACGGTCGGCGTCGATCAGCGGATCGGCGCGGTGGGCAGCACGGGTGTCTCGACCGGTGCGCACCTCCACTTCGAGGTCATCGTGAGCGGTGTCGCAACCGATCCCGCACCGTGGCTCTCCGCCCGCGGGGTGCTCTGAACCGGGCGGCGTAGCGTCGGGCCGGTCGCGGCAGGGTGCCGCGCAGGACGGAGTCGCTCGTGCGCGTGTCGGTGTTGGGAACGGGTGCGATGGGTGCCGGTGTCGCGGGGTCCCTCGTGCGTGCCGGCCACGAGGTCACGGTCTGGAACCGGACGCGGGAGCGCGCCGAACCCCTCGCGTCGCAGGGTGCGACGGTCGCGAGCGAGCCGGCCGAGGCCGTCGAGCACGCCGAGGTCGTCCTCCTGACGCTCTTCGACACCGATGCCGTGGTGGACGTGCTCGAGCAGGCCGCGGGGGAGGCTCCGGAGGGCGCCGTGTGGGTCCAGGCCTCGACGATCGGCACGGACGGGACCGACACGGTCGTCCAGCTCGCGGCGAAGTACGGTGTCACGCTCGTCGAGGCGATGATGCTCGGCACGAAGGCTCCGGCGGAGCAGGGGAAGCTCACACTCCTCGCCGCGGGGCCCTCGGACGTGCTCGACGGACTCGGCCCGGTGTTCGACGCGATCGCGGTGAAGACCGTCCGCGCCGGCGACCAGGTCGGTCAGGGCACGGCGCTCAAGCTCGCGGCGAACGCCTGGATCGCGTCCGTCACCGCGGCGACCGGGCAGTCCCTCGCGATCGCGCGGTCCCTCGGTCTCGACCCGGCGCTGTTCCTCGAGGCGATCGACGGGAGCGCCAGCGATTCGCCGTACGCGCACACGAAGGGCGAGTCGATGATCCGGGGCGAGTTCCCGGCGCAGTTCGCGCTCGACGGGTTGCGGAAGGACATCGGTCTCATCGCCGAGGCCGCTCGCGACGCCGGGGTCTCGACCGTGCTGCTCGACGCCCTGGGTCGGGTGTACGCCGACGCGAGCGCGGCCGGGCACGGCGCCGACGACATCGCGGCGGTCGGTACGGCGTTCTGACCGAGGTGCGCCACCACGCAGCGGTCCGCTTCCCGGTCCGCGCCACGATCCGCGCCGCACGGCAGCAGGTCAGTGCCGGCGGAGCCACCGCCGCACCGCGCCCGTGAGTCGTCCGACGGCCTCGTCGTTCATGGTGTTCGCGAGGTCGAACGCTTCGCGCGTGGGGTCGGACCCGGCGCGGATCCGTCGGAGCGCAGCGTCCGCACGAGCCCGGGCGTCGAGCTCGGCGAGCGGCATGTCGTCCTCGGGGTCGTGCCCCTCGGTGCCGGGGTCCGCGCGCGTCATGCCGCGAGGCTACGCGACGGCGACGTCGTCCGACTGCGCGTCCTCCGGAGCGATGTGGTCGACGACGCGGGTCATGTCCTCGAGGAAGGACACGATGACCCGGAGCTCCGCCGCGTTCAGCGAGGACGCGACCTCCGCACCGCTCTCGTCGAGCTGGTCGAGGACCCGGAACGCCTGGCGCATCGACTCGCCGGAGGCGGTCAGGAACACCCCGCGGCGGTCGTGCGGGTCGGGGTGCCGCTCGACGTGGCCGCTGCGCACGAGTCGGTCCACGAGCGCGGAGGTCGACGCGGCGGTGATGCCGAGCTCCTCGGCGAGTTGCTTGGAGTTGACACGCCGCCCGGTCTGGTCGGCGTCGAGCAGCACCCGGAGTGCGAGGAGCGCGTTCTCCCCGACGCCCAGGGCTTCGCGGGCCCGACGCTGTGCGGCGTTCTCGGCTGTGCGGTAGCGGCGGAGGGCGTTCAGCACGTCGACCGCGTCGACCCTCGAGCGATCGTCGTACCAGTACCCCGCCGAGTGGGTGACTTCCTCGGTGGACATACCACGATGCTAGACGCTCTAGTTAGATTGTCTAGCGAGTCCGCGTCGATCGGCCACGCAACACCGGTGACCCGTGCCGGAAACACCCCGGCAACGACCGCTCAGTAGGTTCGCGGCATGCGGGTGCGGACGTGCTGAGCCATCTCGCCGGGAGCGTCTTCCGCCTCGGTGCCGCCGTCGAGCACACCGACGCCGTCGCCCGACTCCTGGACGTCTACGTCGCCCGACGGCACCCGTCGACCGCGCCGCCGGTGCAGACGGCCTCCGTGGCGCTCCGGACCGTCGTGGGTGCAGTGGTCCAGCGCGACGCGGACCTCGCCGTCACCCTCGACGCCCTGGCGCTCGACCGTCACGAGCCGGCATCCATCGCGAGTGCGATCGCGGTCGCCCGGGACAGCGCGCGCCGGGCTCGCGAGGTCGTGTCCACCGAGCTGTGGGACTGCCTGGACGTGACCCGGTCCCGGATGCCCCGCAAGGTCGGTGGGGACCGAGCGCACGACTTCCTCACCTGGGCGAAGGAGCGCAGCGCGCTCGCCGTCGGGGTCGTCGACGGTGACGCCAGCCGTGACGAGGTGTGGGCGTTCTTCACCCTCGGCCGGTCGCTCACCCGGTGCCGGACGACCGCGGCACTGCTCGGTTCCGAACTGCTCGACCCCGGATCCGCCGAGTCGTGGTCGGACGCGCTGCGCGGCTGCGGTGCCCGCGAGGCGTTCCACCGCGGAGCCCACCACGACGTCGAACCCGCCGAGGCCGCCGCGTTCCTGCTCCTCGACACGAACAGCCCGCGTGCGCTCGGCTTCCTCGCCCACCGAGCGGCCGACGGGCTCGCGGGCGTGGCTCCGGCGTGCGTGGCCGAGCAGGTCGCGGGGTTCCGGCGCGCGGTCGCGGCGCTCGACGCGGTCGCGCCCGAGGACGCGCTGACCGCACTGCCCGGTGTGACGACACACCTCGCGGCAGCCGCTGCGGCGGCCGACAGGGCGCTCGAGGAGCGCGTGTTCCAGGTGGTCGCCCCCGTCACCTGACCCGTGTCCTCAGGCGCACCACGGGACGGACGGGAGGCGCGTGGCGGCGCCGCACCGCGCCTCCAGGCCGACGGGTGGCCGCGTCGGTGACGTGGCGGGTGTCAGACGCCGCTCGACCGGTTCGCGACCGCCTCGTCGCGCGAGAGGTCCTGTCGGAGCGCCGCCCGCGCCGCCCGCGGGCTCACGATCGGCACCGCGTGGGTCACCGCGAGGTGCAGGCGGGAGTCGGCGTCGTACAGGAGTCGGAGGCGCTCGAAGCGGACGAGCCAGACCACGGCGATCGCGAGGGCGACGAAGCCGGAGGCCGCCCCGACCCCGATGGCCCACCGCGGCCCCGCGGCGTCGGCGATCGCGCCGACGATGGGGGCGCCGATCGGGGTGCCACCCGCGAAGATCGCCATGTAGAGCGCCATGACCCGACCGCGCATCGCGGGCGCCGTCGTGGTCTGCACGAGGGCGTTCGCGGTCGTCATGAAGGTCAGCGAGGCGAGCCCGACGAACATGAGGACGACCGCGAAGCTCCAGTACGTCGGGGCGAACGCAGCGGCCGTGCAGGCGATGCCGAAGCCGGCCGACGCGATCACGAGCGTGCGCATCCGGGGGCGGTCCCGTCGTGCCGACAGCAGGGCGCCGAGTACCGAACCGATCGCCATGACCGAGTTGAGCAGGCCGAACTCGCCGGCGCCGCGGTGGAACTCGATGCGGGCCATCGTCGAGGTGAAGATCGGGAAGTTCACGCCGAACGTCCCCACGACGAAGATCATGCACAGCACGACGATGATGTCCGGCCGTGTCCGCACGTACCGGAAGCCGGCGACGATCTGGCCCTTGCCGCGCTTGGCCCGCGGGCGGTCGGCGAGCTGTGCCGGGTCGACGAACCGCAGCGCGAGGAGCACGGCCAGGAACGACGCCGCGTTGATGACGAAGACCCAGCCGGAGCCGATCGCCGCGATGAGCACGCCGGCGACGGCGGGGCCGATGAGTCGTGCGGCGTTGAACGACGCGGAGTTGAGCGCCACGGCGTTCGACACGTGCTCGCCCTGCACGACGTCGGAGACGAAGGTCTGCCGGATCGGGGTGTCGAACGCGGCGACGATGCCGAGCGCGAGCGCGAAGCCGTACAGCGACAGCAGCGTCGCGGTGTGGGTGAGCACCATCACGCCGAGCCCGAGGCCGAGCGCACCCATCAGCCCCTGCGTGAGCATGAGCATCTTCCGGCGGTCGAACCGGTCGGCGACGAGCCCGGTGACGGGCAGGAGGAGCAGCTGCGGCCCGAACTGGAGCGCCATCGTGACACCGACGGCGACCGCGTCGTTGTCGGAGAGCTGCGTGAGGACGATCCAGTCCTGCGCGGTGCGTTGCATCCAGGTGCCGACGTTGGACACCAGGGCACCGGCGAACCAGATGCGGTAGTTGCGTCCCGAGAGGGACCGGAACATGGCCGTCACTGCTGCGCGAGCCTCCTCATGATCTCGGTGGCGTCGGCGAGCGTCTGGCGCTCGGCCGGCGTGAGGGCGGTGAGCCGCGGGCTCAGCCAGCCGTCGCGGCGTCGTCGGGTCTCCTCGACGAAGGCCGCGCCGGCGTCGGTGGTGCCGATGAGCACCTTGCGGCGGTCGTCGTCGTGCAGGCGCTTCGACACGAGTCCGCGCTCGGTCAGGACCGCGACGGTCTTCGTCATCGACGGCGGGGTCACGCCGTCCTGCCGGCTGAGGTCGGCGAGGGTCATCGCTCCGTCGCGGTGCAGTCGGGCGAGGGCGGAGAACTGCGCGTCCGTGACCGTCTGGTCGGCCTTCTGGTTGCGCAGGGTCCGCGAGAGCCGGTTCACCGCGATGCGGAGATCGGTCGCGAGCGACGCACGGGTGGCGGTGGGGGACATGATCGTTAGCCTACCAAATTAGTTCAGTGAACGAACCGGTTGTGCGCAGAGCGGACCTGGAAGGGCCGCCACAGGTGTAGCGTTCGGACTGTGGGCAACAGGTGTTGCTCAACTGAACGGAAGAAGGAGCACATGTCCGAGTTCGAGGGCAAGGTCGCCGTCGTCACCGGTGGCGGCAGCGGCATCGGCGAAGCGATCGCGAAGGAGCTCGCCGCGGCGGGCGCGAAGGTCGTCGTCACCGACATCAAGCAGGACGCCGCACAGCGCGTCGTGGGCGAGATCGAGGCCGCCGGCGGGACCGCGAGCGCGTTCGAGGCGAACTCCGCGCTGGCCGCCGACAACGAGCGCATGGTGCAGTTCGCCGTCGACACGTACGGAGCGCTGCACCTCGCCGTGAACAACGCCGGCATCGGGGCCGCCCCGCAGTCGATCGGCGAGTACGACGTCGACGCGTGGGACCGCGTGCGTGCGGTCGACCTCGACGGTGTCTTCTACGGGCTCCGCTACGAGATCCCCGCGATGCTCGCCGCCGGCGGTGGCGCGATCGTGAACATGTCGTCGGTGCTCGGCTCGGTCGGCATCGCCCAGAACGCCGCGTACGTCGCCTCGAAGCACGCACTCGTCGGGCTGACCAAGGTCGCCGCGCTCGAGTACACGGCGCAGGGTGTCCGCACGAACGCGGTCGGCCCCGGCTTCATCGACACCCCGCTCGTGCGCTCGTCGCTCTCCGCCGAGGCGCTCTCGGCCCTCGAGCAGGAGCACGCCGCCGGTCGGCTCGGCACCGACGCCGAGGTCGCCGCGCTCGTGCTGTTCCTCCTGAGCGACAAGGCGTCGTTCATCAGCGGCAGCTACCACCTGGTGGACGGCGGCTACAGCGCCCACTGACGTGGGCACGCGGACGGGAGGCCCGGATCACGTGACCGACGTCGGTCACGTGATCCGGGCCTCCCGTCCGTCTCAGTGGAACTGCGGGATCGTCATCCAGATGCCGAAGAGCACGGCCACGATGCAGACCGCGAAGCACAGCCCGGCACCAGCCAGGGCGAGCGGGGGCGTGTGGCCGGACCGCGGGGTCTCCTGCGCGTCCTGCGTCCGCTCGCCACCCGCGTCGACCGGCTGTCCGGTCCCGAGCAGCCGCAGGCCCAGCGTGTAGAGCAGCACCAGGCCCACCGCCGCGATGAAGCCCACCCACGCGACCGTCCCGATCGCACCGAAGTCGATGTCCATCTCGTCCTCCGCTCAGGCCGCGACCGGCTGCTGCGCCGGCTGCTCTTCGTTGACGTTGTCCTGCGTCACCGGCTTGCGGCGCGCGAGGAAGAAGAAGCCGAGGCCCGCCGCCAGGGCGAGGACCGCGACGAGGACGAGCCCGACCGTCGAGGTCGCTGCCACCGCCGTCGCGAGGGCACCGACGACCGCGGCCGCCGGCAGCGTGATCACCCAGGCGACGACGATCCGCCCGACGACGGACCAGTGCACGTCCGCGAGCTTCTTGCCGAGGCCCGACCCGATCACCGAGCCGCTCGTGACGTGGGTGGTCGACAGGGCGAACCCGAGGTGCGACGACACGAGGATCGTGGCGGCCGAGCTGGCCTCCGCCGCGAAGCCCTGCGGCGACTGCACGTCCGAGATGCGCTTGCCGACCGTGCGCATGATCCGCCACCCGCCCATGTAGGTGCCGAGGCCGATCGCGAGCCCGCACGCCAGGATCACCCAGAGCGCCGGTCCGCTGCCCGACGGCTGGTAGTCCGCGGCGATCAGGGTCAGCGTGATGACGCCCATGGTCTTCTGCGCGTCGTTCGTGCCGTGCGCCAGCGAGACGAGCGACGCGGAGATCGTCTGCCCGTGCCGGAACCCGGTCGCGGCGCCGTGCGTCGTGGCGTTCTTCGTCAACGAGTAGGCGAGGTACGTCGCGACGAGGGCGATCACACCCGCGATGACCGGGGAGAGCAGCGCCGGGAGCACGACCTTCGACACGACCGTGGCCCAGTCGACCGAGTTCAGTCCGGCGCCGATGATGGACGCGCCGATGAGCCCGCCGAACAGCGCGTGCGTGGACGACGACGGCAGGCCGAAGTACCACGTGGCGAGGTTCCACAGCACGGCGCCGACGAGTCCCGCGAAGATCATCACGGGGGAGATGTGGATGCCGTCCTGGCCCTCGCGGATGATGCCCTGCGAGACGGTCTTGGCGACCTCGGTGGAGAGGAACGCGCCGACCACGTTGAGGACGGCGGAGATGAGCACGGCGGTCCGGGGCTTCAGGGCACCCGTGGCGACCGAGGTGGCCATGGCGTTCGCGGTGTCGTGGAAGCCGTTCGTGAAGTCGAACACGAGGGCCACCACGATCACCAGCACGACGGTGACGAGGACGTCCATGCGCGGAACGGTAGGCCCGCTCGGAGCCTGCTGCGTGAACGCCGGGTGAACACGCCACGGAACCCGTGCGGCACCGGCGCGTCTGCGAGGATGCAGAGGTGCCGACCTTCTCCGCAGCCCGAGGGGACTCCTCGTTCACCGACGCGCACGGCGTCGAGATCGTCTACTCCACCTGGCGAGCCGGCAAGCCGAAGGGCATCGTGCAGATCGCCCACGGTGTCGGCGAGCACTCGCTGCGCTACGAGCCGCTCGCACAGGACCTCGTGCGCGCCGGCTGGACCGTGCACGCCAACGACCACCGCGGGCACGGGCGCACAGGGCTCGCGCAGTGGGACGGCGACCACGCGAAGCTCGGCCGGCTCGGCCCCGGGGGCCTGCGTGCCGCGATCGCGGCGGTCGAGCAGCTCAGCGCCCTCGCCCGCGAGGACACCCCCGGCGTCCCGCTCGTCCTGCTCGGGCACTCGTGGGGGTCGCTCATGGCGCAGCGGATCGTCAACACGTCGAGTGCGCTCTACGACGGCGTCGTGCTCTCCGCGACCGCGTACCGGCTGCCCGGGTGGATGAACAGCGGGGACCTCAACGCCCGGTTCGCCGGGGCCGGACCGACGAAGTACGAGTGGATCAGTCGCGACCGCGCGGTGATCGACGCGATCGGCCTGGATCCACTCGCGGTCGAGGCCGATGTCATCCGGCTCTTCGGCCTCCCGGACACCCTCCGGCTGCTCGGGGTCCCGCGTCGGGGCATCCCGCACGACCTCCCGATGCTCCTGCAGGTCGGCTCCGACGACACCCTCGGCGGGCCGCGGTCCGTCGAGCGCCTGGCGCGGGCGTACCGGACGCGCGGGAAGCTGTCGGACGTCGAGGTGCGGGTGTACGAGGGGGCGCGGCACGAGGTCTACAACGAGACCAACCGCGACGAGGTCGTGGGCGACCTCGTCGCCTGGCTGGAGCGCACGGTCGCGCGCTGACTCCGGAACCAGGTTCCGGACACAGCACCGTGGGAAAGCGTGGTTCCGTGTCCGGGACCTGGTTCCGCAGGCGGGGTGGACGTGGCCACGGGACGGACTGGAGGCACGGTGCGGGCCCGCCACGGGCCTCCAGTCGGGCCGGTGGCGGCGTAGGGTCGTCGTGTGCACGGTGAGTACAAGGTCCCAGGCGGGAAGCTCGTCGTCGTCGACCTCGAGGTCGTCGACGGATCGATCCAGGAGTTCCGGCTCGCCGGTGACTTCTTCCTCGAACCGGACGACGCGCTGCCGCTGATCGACGCCGCCGTGAACGGCCTGTCGTCGACGACGGACGCCGCCGGGATCGCCGCCGCCGTCCGCGGCGCGCTGCCGGAGGGGGCGCAGCTGCTCGGCTTCACGCCGGAGTCGGTCGGGGTCGCCGTCCGCCGGGCGCTCTCGCGGGCGTCCTCGTGGCAGGACTACGACTGGGAGGTCATCCACGAGGGGCCGATCTCCCCGAACGAGCACCTCGCGCTCGACCAGGTGCTCACCGAGGAGGTCGGGGCGGGCCGTCGTGGTCCGACGCTCCGCATCTGGGAGTGGGACGAATCCGCGGTCGTGATCGGCTCGTTCCAGTCCCTCAAGAACGAGGTCGACCCCGAGGGGGCCGCGAAGTACGGCGTGCAGGTCGTGCGGCGCATCTCCGGTGGCGGCGCGATGTTCATGGAGGCGGGCGCGATCATCTCCTACTCGCTCTACGTGCCGGCCGACCTCGTGCAGGGCATGACCTTCGCCGACTCGTACGCCTACCTCGACGAGTGGGTGATCGAGGCGCTGAAGTCGCTCGGGATCGACGCGTACTACCAGCCGCTCAACGACATCACCTCGGCGAAGGGGAAGATCGGCGGCGCCGCGCAGAAGCGCCTCGGCACCGGAGCCGTGCTCCACCACGCCACCATGAGCTACGACATGGACGGCCAGAAGATGGTCGAGGTGCTCCGGATCGGCCGCGAGAAGATGAGCGACAAGGGCACGACCTCGGCAGCGAAGCGCGTCGACCCGCTGCGCTCCCAGACCGGCCTGCCCCGTGCGGAGGTCATCGAGCGGCTGATCGGCACGTTCACGAAGCTCTACGGCGCGCACGAGGGGCACGTCACCGAGGCCGAGCGGCAGCGGGCGCAGGAGCTCATCGACACGAAGTTCGCGACGAAGGAGTGGCTCGAGCGCGTGCCGTGAGTCGACGGCGCCGCCGCGGGGCGCTGTGGCGCGGTGCCGCCGCGGAGCGCTGCTCAGGGTGCCGTGCTGAGCGCGTGGGCGAGGCCCCGCACCAGGAGCGCACGCGATCGGTCCGTCGCGGCGCCGTCCGGGTCACTCGCGGACGACCGCGTCAGGCCGTCGACCACGGCGATGACGGCGTCGGCCGCGACCGGCGTGGGCACCGCGAGGACGACGTCGTGCATCGTGGACCAGTGCCGCAGCGCTGCGTCGACCGCGTCACGCCAGAGTCGGCGCTCCGCCTCGAGCAGCGGACCGTCCCCAGCGGCACCCGGCCCGCTGGCACTCAGGGCCTCGAGCAGGCGGAAGCGTTCGGGTTCGGTGCGGACCAGCTCGATCCACGCGGCCACGGCGGCGTCGAGTGCTGCCGTGAGGTCGTCGTGGGCGTCGGCCGCACCGAGCACACGAGGCAGCGACGCGCGGGCCTGGCGCTCGAGCAGGGCGACGACGAGGTGCCTCCGGGCGCCGAACACGTAGTGGACCACCCCGTGTGCGACCCCGGCGCGGGCAGCCACGGCACGGGTCGTCAGTCCACCGAGCCCCTCGTCGCGGACGACGAGGGCCGCGGCGTCGAGCAGCTCCTCACGCCGGTCGGCACGACTGCGGTACCCGCGCGTCCCCTCGTCCTCCGTCATCACAGGAAGCGTACGGCGCGTGCGCAGGGTCGTGCTGGACGATGAATCTGGCCGATTGGCCGAATCAGGGAGGAGCCCCCATGGAGATCATCGTCCGAGCGGCTGCGGAGCACGAGCTGCACGCCGCCGCCACCGTCCTGGCAGAGGCCTTCGCCGAGGACCCGGTGCTCGCCGAGATCCGGCCTCCGCGTTCCGGCGAGCACCGGGTGGCCGTGCTCGGGCGGCTGTTCGCCGCCTTGATCCGAGCGGTGCCGGAACGGTCCCGCGCCGTCGACGTCGCGATCGCGCGTGACCGGGTCGTCGGCGCTGCGTTCTGGCAGGCGCCGCTCCCGCACCGAGGCGGGCTCCGGGCGTTCGTGCGGCAGGTGCCGGAACTCGTGCGGGTGCTCGGGATCGCGGGCGGACTCCGGGCGCTCGCCCACCTGCGCCGGATGGAGCGTGCCCGCCCGGCCGCGCCGCACTGGTACCTCGCCGAGATCGGCGTGTCGGAGGCCGTGCGTGGGCAGGGCGTCGGCGGGCTGCTGCTCGAGCACGCACTCGACCGGGTGGACCGGCGACGGCAGGGCGCGTACCTGGAGTCGTCGACCCCGCACAACCGACGGCTCTACCGGCGGCACGGGTTCGCCGACGGGGCACCGCTCACCGGGTTCACGTCCGCGGCACCCGTGTCGATGTGGCGGCCCGCGGTGGACCAGACCGTCGGGCCGCGGCCGGCCTAGGGCTTCGCGCCGTTGCCGTACGAGCCGTGCAACGTGGTGTCCTCGAACGCCGTCCGCTCGATGACCGAGTGCACCTCGTCGAGCACCGCCTGGTCGACCGAGTCCACGCCGATGGTGAGCGAGCCGTAGTCGACCCGCATCGTGGACGGGATCGTCGCGTCCAGACCCGCCACGTGCGGGGTCGCGGCGAGCGTGGCGAGCCCCTGCGCGACCGCCGTCGACGTGCTGCGGGGGATCACCTGGTCGAACGTGCCCTCGTAGTGCGTGGTGCTCGCGATGTGCCCGGTACCGGCCGGCACGGTGAGCGTGAGGCCCACGCCCGTCCAGGCGAGTTCCTCGGCCATCGTGCTCGGGACCGCGCCGACCTCGGCGGGGGAGGCCGACGCATCGGTGACGACCACGAAGCGCGACGAGAAGTGGTTCGTCGTCACCTCGCGGGTCGGACAGGAGGGATCGGGAGCGGTGCTCGGTGCGTTCGTGGTCGTCTCGACTGCGCGGTCCACGCCCGGCAGCGCCCGGACGGCTCGGAGGGCGGACGCGACCTCGCGCGCGACGGTCGGGTCGAGCGTCGCCCCGGGGGTGGCGGTCGCCGTCGACGGGTCCGTCGATCCGGAGCGCTCGGGGGAGTCGCCGACCGCGGGACAGGGAGCCGAGCCGCCGCCGCTGCCGCTGCCGTGGAACGCCTGGCGTGCGATCCCCTCCGCCGTCGAGCAGCCGGTCAGGACGGCCGCGCAGAGCACGACGACGAGGGTTGCTCGGAGACGGCGCATCGCTCCAGTCTGCACGACGGGCGACGCGGTCCCGGCGCCAGAACGGGGTCGGCGGCCCGGGAGGGGGGAACCGGGCCGCCGCCCCACCAGTCTCGGTGTCCTCCCCAAGAACGACGTGTGTGGATCAGGAGAATCCCCCGCGCGGCTGATGTCGGCACCCGAAGCCCCACGTAGCGTCGTGCACGTGAACTGGTTGATCCTCCTGGGGGCGGTGGCCGCAGCGGTCGTCGCGATGTGGGTCGCCGATCGCGTGGGGTGGATCGACCTGTCGAACAAGGCCACGCGCTCGGGCGGCTCCGGCGGCGTCGTGTCGATGATGGACGAGGTCTTCGCGCCGACACGGCACGAGGCCCAGGCAGAGTACGAACGGCAGTCGCGTCTGCCGCGAGAGGCCCCGACGCCCGCCGACGACGACCACGACCTGCTCAGCGGGCACGTGCTCATCAAGGTGCCGGGGGTCCGGGCGGGCGGTCGGCACGAGGTCCGCGTCGGGACGGACGACCGCACCTACTGACCGGTCGGTGCCGCCACGACGCGCCGACGCCGCTCAGCGCGCGGTGAGCTCTTGGTAGTCCGGGTGCCGCTCGATCCAGGCCTTGACGTAGCTGCACTGCGGCACGACGGTGCGGGACGAGTTCGCGCGCACGTCGTCGAGCGCCGCCTGCACGAGCATGGATGCGTGGCCGCCGCCGCGGTGCTCGGGGTCCACCTCGGTGTGCACGAAGCGGATCTCGTCGCCCTCGATCTCGTACGCCGCGAATCCGATCACCTCCCCGTCCTCGACGAGGGAGTACTGCTGCTGCTCGGTGTCGTTCCGGACCTCGGGTGTCGCCATGTCCGCGACGCTACGCCCGGGCGGCCGGTGAGCGCACTGTGAACCGCGCTCCGTACGCGAGGATGGACCCGTGCACGACGACCGCGGACCGGACCGGGTGGTCCACGGGGACGCCCTCGACGTCCTGCCGACCCTCGACGACGGCTCCTTCACGCTCGTCTACCTCGACCCGCCGTTCAACACCGGCCGGAAGCAACGGCGACACGCGAGCACCGCGGTCAGGAGCACGGGTGACACGGCGCCGGGCACCCCCGGGCGACGCGAGACCGTCACGGGCTTCCGCGGCGGCACGTACGAGCGGGTCCGTGGCGACCTGCTCCGCTTCGACGACCGGTTCGACGACTACTGGTCGTTCCTCGAGCCGCGGCTGCTCGAGGCGTGGCGGGTGCTCGCCGACGACGGGACGCTCTACCTGCACCTCGACTACCGGGAGTCGCACTACGCGAAGGTGCTGCTCGACGCGCTCTTCGGCCGTGAGTCGTTCCTCAACGAGATCGTCTGGGCCTACGACTTCGGGGCGAAGTCGAAGACCCGGTGGCCGACGAAGCACGACACGATCCTCGTCTACGTGAAGGACCCCGCCCGGTACCACTTCGACTCGGCGGCGGTGGACCGCGAGCCGTACATGGCGCCGGGGCTCGTGACGCCCGAGCAGCGGGAGCGCGGCAAGCTGCCGACGGACGTCTGGTGGCACACGATCGTGTCGCCGACCGGCCGCGAGAAGACCGGTTACCCGACGCAGAAGCCCGAGGGCGTGCTCCGCCGCATCGTCCAGGCCTCTTCGCGCGAGGGCGACTGGGTGCTCGACTTCTTCGCCGGCAGCGGCACCACCGGGGCCGTCGCGACTGCCCTCGGCCGCCGGTTCGTGCTCGTCGACGACAACGCAGCGGCGATCGACGTCATGCGTCGGCGCCTGCCCGGCGCGACGTTCTCCGCCGTCGGCTGACGACGGAGGACGGGCGGCTGGTCGGTCGGTCGACTACTCGGCCGAGTGGCGGCCGTGCGGGTGGTCGCCCTGGTCCGGCCGGGAGGCACGGCTCGCCTCCGCCGGGTCGGCCTGCGGCGCCGGCGTGGTCGCGTCCGGGGCGGACGCGGCCGATCCGTCGGCCGGTGCGGCGTGCGCCGGACGGGTCCGGATGGTGCCCGTCGTCGTCGGCGGCTCGTCCACCGGCGCGGCAGCCGAGTGCGCGCCGTGGGTCGTGGCGTCGGGCAGCGGGGCACGGGTGTCCGCGGAGGCGGGAGCCGAACGTCCGTCGGACGCGACCGGCGTGGCGGGGGAGGCCGTGCCTCCCGGCCGGTCCTGACGGGGGACCGTCACGTCCGGCGAGGTCGGGACCACGTCCATCGACCCCGTGTGGGGCGTGACGAGCGAACCCGTGTTCGCAGCGGCCTCCTGCGCGTCGGCGGTGAGGCGGTCCTGCCCGCCCTTCGCGGCGTTCGCCTGCTCCTGCAGTGCCGACACCTTCCGGAGCGGTGAGACCCGGAAGAACCAGGTGAGCACGAACGCGAGCAGGATCACGCCGAGGCCGACGTAGTAGACGGTGACCGCGGAGCTGCTGAAGCCGACGAGGAACGACCGGGTGAGCCGCGGGTCCGCGCCGTTGAGGAACGACGTGTCGCTCGTCGTCGAGGAACTCGACGAGCTCGTCGTGCCCTTCTCGAGCTGCTTCTTGATCGTCGGAGCGACCTCGTCGACGACGTTCCTGCGCTGCGTCGCGTTCGAGTAGTCGACCTGGACCGTCCCGTCGACGACCTCGGCCTTCGCCTGGGACGCGACCTGCTCGAGCGCCTGCTGCTCGGCGTCGGGCTTGGCTGCCGCGACCTGCTCGGCGATGACGGAGTCGGCGGAGGCTGCCGGGACCTGTCCGGCGGCGACGGCCTGCTGGACCTTCGCGGTGACCTGCTTCGTGACGGCCTCGTCCGCGGCGGCCTTGGCCTTCGCGGCGCCCGCGTTGAGCTGGTCCTGCACGTTCGACTGGATCGGGTCGACGATCTTGTTCCAGATCTGGTCCATGACCGCCTTGTTGTCCGCTGCGTTCGCGACGGACGGGGTCAGCGCGGCATTGAGGCTGCTCTTGAGCGTGGACTCGTTCTGCAGCGCCGTCGTGATGTTCGTCGGCATGAGCGAGAACAGGACGGAGAGCAGGACGGCCGTGCCCATGGTGCCGCCGATCTGGCGGAAGAACGTCGCGGCGCTCGTGGCGACACCGATGTCGCGCGGGGACACCGAGTTCTGCGCCGCGAGGGTCAGGGTCTGCATGAGCTGGCCGAGCCCCAGGCCGATGCCGAACATGCCGAGCATGAGGAACCACAGCGGGCTGTCCGCCGTGAGGAACGTCAGCACCGTGAAGCCGATCGCGGTGAACGCCGTGCCCGTGACCGGGAAGACCTGGTACTTGCCCGTGCGGGAGATGATCTGACCCGAGGCGATCGACGCGATCATCAGGCCGAGGACCATCGGCAGCATCGCGAAGCCGGACTCGGTCGGCGTGACGCCCTTCACGATCTGCAGGTACAGCGGGATCGTGAGCATCGCGCCGAACATGCCGAACCCGACGAGCACGCTGAGGACCGCGGCCATCGAGAAGACGTGCGAGTCGAAGAGCTTCAGCGGCAGGATCGCGTTGTCGCCCATCGCCCGCTCGACGATGACGAACGCGATGAGCCCCAGGAGACCGATGGCGTAGCAGGCGATCGACCCGGCCGACCACCAGCCCCAGTCGCGGCCCTGCTCGGCGACGAGGAGCAGCGGGACGAGGGTGACGATGACGAGTGCCGCACCCCACCAGTCGATGCGGGGCTTGCCGCGGTCGCCGAACTTCGGCAGGTGCAGGAACGTCGTCACCATGATCAGCGCGATGATGCCGATCGGGACGTTGATGAGGAACACCCAGCGCCAGCCGGCGATGAACACGATCTCGTTCGCGCCGGCGAACAGGCCGCCGACGAGCGGGCCGATCACGGACGAGATGCCGAACACCGCGAGGAAGTAGCCCTGGTACTTGGCGCGCTCACGCGGAGCGAGCATGTCGCCCATGATCGCGAGCGGGAGGGACATGAGGCCACCGGCGCCGAGGCCCTGCAGGGCGCGGAACCCGGCGAGCATGAGCATCGAGGTCGAGAACGACGCGAGCAGCGACCCCACGATGAAGATGCCGATCGCGGTGAGGAACAGCGGGCGGCGACCGAAGATGTCGGAGAGCTTGCCGTAGATCGGCGTGGTGATCGTCGACGCGATCAGGTAGCCGGTCGTCACCCACGCCTGCTGGTCGAGGCCGTGGAGGTCGTCACCGATGGTGCGGATCGCGGTGCCGACGATCGTCTGGTCGAGGGCACCGAGGAACATGCCGGCCATCAGGCCGTAGATCACCAGCAGGATCTGCCGGTGGTTCATCACGGCGTTCGAGGACGTCGTGGGAGCCGCGGGTGCGGTCGCGGTCTGGGTCATGAGCAGGTCTCCCGAAACTTTGCGCTGGGTGCAAAGTTACAACCTCCGCAAGGCGAAGGTCCGCCCGGAGCCCGTTCCTGAGTGGATCGGCAGACCTCCGGCTGCTGCCGACCAGCCGGAGGGTACGCCTGCGTCCCGCTACGCGCCGAGGGCTGCGTCGACGATCTCCTTGGCCTCGCGCTGCACCTGCTCGAGGTGCTCCTGCCCGACGAAGCTCTCGGCGTAGATCTTGTAGACGTCCTCGGTGCCGGACGGCCGAGCTGCGAACCACGCCTTGTCCGTGACCACCTTGACGCCGCCGACCGCCGCGTCGTTGCCCGGCGCCTTCGAGAGCTTGGCGGTGATCGGGTCGCCCGCGAGCGTGTCCGCGGCGATGGCGTCGCCGTCGAGCTTCGACAGGCGGGCCTTCTGCTCCTTGCTCGCCGCGGCGTCCACCCGCTGGTAGACCGGCGCGCCGAACCGCTCTGTCAGCTCGGCGTAGAGCTGCGACGGGGTCTTGCCGGTCACCGCGATGATCTCCGACGCGAGGAGCGCCAGGATGATGCCGTCCTTGTCGGTCGTCCATGCGGTGCCGTCCTTGCGCAGGAAGCTCGCACCGGCGGACTCCTCACCGCCGAACGCCACCGAGCCGTCGATCAGGCCCGGTACGAACCACTTGAACCCGACCGGGACCTCCCACAGCCGGCGTCCGAGGGACTCCGCGACCCGGTCGATGATGCTCGACGAGACGAGGGTCTTGCCGATCGCGGCGTCGTCGCGCCACTCCGGCCGGTGGGCGTACAGGTACTCGATCGCGACGGCGAGGTAGTGGTTCGGGTTCATCAAGCCGCCGTCCGGCGTCACGATGCCGTGCCGGTCGGAGTCGGCGTCGTTGCCCGTCAGCACGTCGAACTCGTCCTTGCGGGCGACCACCGACGCCATCGCGCTCGCGCTCGACGGGTCCATGCGGATCTTGCCGTCCCAGTCGAGGGTCATGAACGCCCAGGTCGGGTCGACCTCGGGGTTCACCACGGTGAGGTCGAGGCCGTAGTGGTCGCGGATGCGCTCCCAGTACAGCAGGGACGCCCCGCCGAGGGGGTCGGCACCGATGCGGACGCCGGCGCGCTTGATCGCGTCGATGTCGATGATGTTCTCGAGGTCGGCCACGTAGGAGCCGAGGTAGTCGTAGCCCTCGGCCGCGGTGTTGTCCTGGCGACGCACCTCGGCGTTGCCCCCGGCGATGATGGCGTTCGCGCGGTCGGCGATCCAGCTGGTGGCGTCGCTGTCGGCCGGGCCACCGTGCGGGGGGTTGTACTTGAAGCCGCCGTCGCGGGGCGGGTTGTGGCTCGGGGTGATGACGATGCCGTCCGCCGTGTCCGGGTTGCCGGCGCGGTTGTAGGCGATGATCGCGTGGCTGAGGGCCGGGGTCGGGACGAAGCCGTCGGCGCTGTCGGCGAGCACCCGGACGCCGTTCGCCGCGAGGACCTCGAGCGCCGTCCGCTCGGCCGGGGCCGAGAGCGCGTGGGTGTCACGACCGATGAAGAGCGGGCCGTCGGTGCCCTGCTGGGTCCGGTACTCGACGATCGCCTGCGTGATCGCGGCGATGTGGGTGTCGTTGAACGCGGTGTCGAGGGACGAACCGCGGTGCCCGGAGGTCCCGAACACGACCTTCTGCTCGGGGACGGAGACGTCCGGGACGCGCTCGTGGTACGCGGCGAGCAGGGCGTCGAGGTCGACGAGGTCGTCGGCGGTCGCAGGGGTTCCGGCGCGGTCGTTCATGTGCCCATCCTGGCACCCGGTGGTGGTGCGCGTGCTGGTCGTCCGTCCCCGGCGCGCGCGACGGACCGTGCGACGTCCGCCGGAACGGAGCGAGCGGCCGCCCGAGCCGGATCGGTAGGGGGACGATCCGGTGGGCGACCGCTCGCGGTCTGTGGAGTGGCGCTGTCCGAGGTGGGGTCAGGCCGTGCGGAAGGAGCCCGTCGCCGTGCGGAGCGAGCCGGTCGCGGTCCGGAACGAACCCGTCGCCGTCCGGACCGGACCCGTGGCCGTGCCGCGACCGGACTGCGTGTCGACGAAGCGTCCGAGCGGTCGGGCGACGGCGACACCCGTGTAGGTGCCCAGCGGACGCTGTGCCGCGGTCACGGTGTAGGCGCCGAGTTCGTCGCGCCGCGTGGTGCCGCTCACGTACGAGCCGCCGAAGGGGAAGTCGCGGTTCTGCATGTGAACGATGGTACCGCCGTGTCTTGCATCATGCAAAACAAACGGTTGCGCGATGGGCCTGGTCAGGCGATGAGCTCGCAGAACGTCCGGCCCTCGGCCGTCCAGCTCTGCCGGGCGAGCAGCCCCGCGTCGGCCGCGTGGCCGTGGAGAGCGTCGAGCCCGGTCTCGGCCCACGGGAACGCGGCGCTCTCGTGTCCGTCGGCGTCGACCACCCGGGCGGTGTACGTCCGGTCGGCGTCACGGTCCGGGTTCGTCTCGACGACCACGCGGCCGCCGACACGCACGATCGCCCGACACCGGGCGAGGAGCGCCGTCGGGTCGCCGCCGATGCCGATGTTCCCGTCGATCACGAGCGCGGTGTCCCAGTGGCCCTCGTCGGGCACCGGGTCGAAGACCGAACCCTGCACCGCCCGACCTCCGGAACGGCGGGCGATCGCGACGGCCTCGGCGGAGACGTCCACGCCGAGCGACGGCAGGCCCACGGCCCGTGCGGCGACGAGCATCCGACCCGGGCCGCAGCCGATGTCGATGACCGGACCGTCGGCGTCGTCGAGCAGCGACCGGTCGACACGGTCGGCGGCGGCGCTCCAGCGTCCGACGTCCATCGTCGTGACCGTGCCGGGTCGGCTCGGGTCGGTCAGTCGGAGGCGTCCGTCGGAGCGGAGGGCACGAGCGTACGGCTCGCCGCCGCCTGCGCCGAAGGTCATCGGGGCGTGCATGGTCATCGGGCACCTCCGGAGGTCGTGCGTTCGGACGCCAGGGCGGCGGCGAACGCGGAGTCGGGCGCGAGTTCGGCCACTCGGTCGGCGTCGGCGATCTCGTCCACGTCGAGCAGGGGTGCGAGGTCACCGACGTCGAGTCCGGCGTCCACCAGTCGGGCGCGCTGCACCGCCCCCGTGTCGTCCTTGGACATCGGCACACCGCGGATGAGCGCACCGTCGGGCACGTGCAGGTACAGCGCCCAGAACCCGCCGTCCTCCGCCGGTCCGAACCAGGCGTCGCGCTCCGGCTGCTCGAACACCGCGGCGACGTCCGCCGGGCGCACCTGCGGCGTGTCCATGCCGACCAGGAGCAGCGGCCCCTGGACGGCGTCGAAGAGGGTGCCGAGGCGCTCGTCGAGGTCACCGGTCGGCTGGGGCAGGACGTGGAAGCCCTCGGCCGCAGCCGGGACGACCTCGCCGTCGAAGAACAGGATCCGACGGGCGGCCGGCAGCGCGCGCACCGTCGCCAGGGTGTCGGACAGGCTCGCGGCTGCGACGCGGGCGGCGCCCTCGGGGCCGAGCGCCGGGATGAGACGGGTCTTCACGCGACCGGGCAGGCACTCCTTGGCGACCACCGCGACCGTCACGGCGGTCACGAGCGCGCCCCCTCGACGGGACCGGCCACGCGCTCGAGGGGAGCGGTGTCGGCGGCGGTGGGGCGTGCCTCCAGGCCGGTCGTGCCGGTCGTCGTGGGTGCTGCCGCGTCGGGGGTGGCGTCGGTGACCGTGCGGGGACGGTGCTCGCCGGAGCGGTAGGCACGGAGGAGGCGCGACATGTCGCGGATCGCGTTGACCGTGCCGCGGAGCGTGCCGGTCACCTTGCTGTCACCGATGCGTTGCGCGTAGCCGATGTCGCTCTCGTCGACGCGGAGGCCGGCGGCGTGCGCCGCGAGGACCATCTCGAGCGGGTAGCCGCTGCGGCGGTCCTGCAGGTCGAGCGCGACGAGCTGCTCGCGGCGCATCACGCGCATCGGCCCGAGGTCGCGCAGCCGGTAGCCGGTGGCGCGACGCATGAGGACGGCGAGCACGCGGTTCGCGAAGCGTGCGTGCGGTGCCCACGCACCGCGCGAGGTCGGGACGCGGCGGCCGAGTGCGAGGTCGGTGCGACCCGACGCGACGCGGTCGAGCAGGCCTGGTAGCTCGGCAGGGTCCATCGAGGCGTCCGCGTCGCAGAACGCGACGAAGTCGGCGGTGGCGGCGGCGACGCCCGCGGCGCACGCGGAGCCGAATCCGCGGCGGGGCTCGGTGACGACCGTGGCGCCGTGCGCGCGGGCGACGTCGGCCGAGCCGTCGGTCGAACCGTTGTCGACGACGATCGCCCGGTAGCCCTGCGGCAGCCGCCCGATCACGCGGGGGAGGGCGTCGGCCTCGTCGAGGCACGGCAGGATCACGTCGACGTTCATGCCGTCTGTTCGGTGCGGACGGCCGGATCGACGGGGGTCACCGTGCGGATCGGGGTTCGCGGGACTCGCGGGCGTCGTCGACATGGTCCCCACGGTGCCCGGGCGGCCTGACCGGAACCGGGCCGGGCTGTACCCCGGTGTCCGGATACGGTGTCCCCCGATGTGGGGTGGCGGGGTCGCGGCGGCGGGTCGGGCCGCGGCCGGGCCGGGCCGGGTCGTGGCCGAGTCTCGTGCTGCCGGACAGTTCTCGCGCTCCGGAACGCGAGACGTGTCCGCCTGCGCGAGAGTCGGGGTGTGCTGCGCGAGACTCGGGGCGCGGCCACACGAGACTCGGGGCGCGCGGCCGCGAGCCACGCCGCGCCTCAGCGCACCGCGGCCCGCAGCGGCGCCGTCGCGAACTCGCGCATGCCCCGCTCGAAGTCGACCTCGGCGCGCCACCCGAGCTCCCGCCCGATGCGCTCCGACGACGCGGTCACGTGCCGGACGTCCCCGAGCCGGTACTCGCCGGTGACGATCGGCTGCGGCCCGTCCGGCCCGGCGATCGCGGCGGCCATCTCGCCGATGGTGTGCACGGTGCCCGAGCCGACGTTGTACGCCCGGAACGAGTCGTCCGGCAGGTCGGCCGTCGCCGCGATCGACGCCGCGTTCGCGCCCGCGACGTCGTCCACGTGCACGAAGTCCCGCCGCTGCCGGCCGTCCTCGAACACCCGGGGAGCCTCGCCCCGCGCGAGCGCCGAGCGGAACAGGGACGCGACACCGGCGTACGGCGTGTTGGCGGGCATGCCCGGCCCGTAGACGTTGTGGTACCGGAGCGCGATCGCCCGGCCGCCGGTGGCCCGCGCCCACGAGGACGCCAGGTGTTCCTGCGCCACCTTCGTCTGCGCGTACACGTTGCGCGGGTCGAGCGCGGCGTCCTCGTCGATGAGGCCCGGCACGAGCGGCTCGCCGTCGGCACCGATCGGGTCGAAGCGTCCGGCGTCGAGGTCCTCGCGGCGGCGCGCCGGCGGCCGGGTCGGGTCGCCGGCAGCGGTGGCGTACGCCCCTTCGCCGTAGACGACCATCGAGCTCGCGACGACGAGCCGGCCGATGCCGTGCCGGTCCATCGCGGCGAGGACGTGCGCCGTCCCGGTGTCGTTCGAGGAGACGTAGTCGGGGGCGTCCTGGAAGTCGACGCCGAGTCCGACCTTCGCGGCCTGGTGGCAGACGACGTCGACCCCGTCGAGGGTGGCGTCGAGCACGGCATCGTCACGGACGTCGCCGCGTACGAAGTCCACGCCCGCGGGCACGGTCGCGGGCTGGCCGGAGGCGGCCGGACCGGACGCCGCGCCCGCGCCCGAGCCGGACGCCGCGCCCGCGCCGGACGCCGCGCCGTCGCCGTGCACGTCGGCCCGCAGCGAGTCGAGCACCCGGACCTCGTACCCCTCGGCCAGCGCCCGCCGGACGATCGCGGAGCCGATGAACCCCGCGCCCCCGGTGACGAGCAGCCGGGTCACGCGGACGCCCCCGGCCCGTTCACCGGCAGTGCCAGGACCGACGCGCTCGCGGTCGTCGGCACGAGCTCACGCGGCGTGAACTCCTCCGGGATCGCTGCGACGATCGACCCGATCGCCCGCACGATGACCTCGTTCGCCCGCTTGAGCCGCTCCATCACCGCTGCGTGCGTGACCGGCTCGTCGTCCGGCCCCGCCGCGAGCTCGAGGCCCGCGTCGGCGTCGGTCACGAACGACAGGTTCACCGTGCCGATGCCGAGCTCCGCCGCGAGGGGGACCTCCGGTGTCATCGTCATGTTGATCGTGTGGCCGCCGGCCTCGCGCATCCAGACCGACTCGGCACGGGTCGAGAACCGCGGGCCCTGGATCACGACGCACGTGCCGGTCGTCCGGTGCGGCACGCCGAGTGCGGCGACGGCCTCGACGGCGGCGGCGCGGAGGACCGGGTCGAAGGGGTCGGCGAACGACAGGTGCTGCACGTCGTCCTCGAAGAAGGTGTCGGAGCGGCCCCAGGTGCGGTCGATGAGCTGGTCCGTCACGACGAAGGTGCCGGGTGCGTAGTCCGGGTGCAGGCCGCCGACGGCGCTCGACGAGACGATCGCCCGGACGCCGAGCGACCGCAGGGCCCAGGTGTTCGCACGGTGGTTGATGCGGTGCGGTGCGACCGAGTGCGACCGGCCGTGCCGGGTGAGGAACGCCACACGTCGGCCGGACATGGTGCCGATGCTGATCGGGCTGGAGGTCTCGCCGAACGGCGTCGCGACCGTCCGCTCCTCCGCCGTGCCCGCCTCGAACAGCTCGTACAGGCCCGATCCACCGATCACACCGATCGTCACGTCGTTCTCCACAGGTCCTCCGAATCGTCCTCGGCGCGGGTTGCGCGCTGGATACGCTACTGACGCTCCCTGACGGCGGTTCCGTCGGGCAGCTCACGTCCCCTTGCTCCGTCCACGACTTCGGAGGGCCCTGTGCGAACGATCGGTCGACACGCCGAAGCGGTGGCTGCCCTGCTCGCCCCGGTCACCGAGCAGCTCACGCCCGGCACGTCCGACCGTTCCTGCCTGGAGGCCCGGCGCACCGTCGACCTCGCCGCCGACGCCCGCGCCGGGGCACGTCGTCGGCTCGCGACACTCGTCGTCGCACCGGTCGCGCTCCCCGCGTTCGACAACAGCCAGATGGACGGCTTCGCCGTCCGCGCCGCCGACGCCGGCCGGGCCCTCACGGTCGCTGCCCCGATCCCCGCGGGCCGGGTCCCCGCCCCGCTCGCGCCCGGTGCCGCCGCGCCGATCATGACCGGTGCGCGGATCCCCGACGGGGCCGACGCCGTCTTCCCCGTCGAACGCACCGACGTCGGCGCGTTCCCCGCGGCGTTGACGCTCGACCGCGTCCACGTGCCCGACGACGTCACCGCGGGGGACTTCGTCCGCACCACCGGCTCCGACCTGCCCCGGGGCGGGGTCGTGGCCGAGGCCGGGGCGTTCGTCGCCCCGGCGCTCCTCGGTGCGCTCGCCGCAGCCGGCGTGGAACAGGTCGACGTCGTCCGGCCGGTCCGGGTGCTGGTCGTGAGCACGGGCTCCGAACTCGTCGGTGTCGACGTCCACGGTGCGGGCATCGGCGACGCGAACGGCGTGGCGCTGACCGCCGCGCTCGCCGAGGTCGGTGCCGAGGCCCGCACCGTCGTGGTCCCCGACGACGAGACCGCGTTCCTCGCGGGCGTCACCGAGGCCGTCGGCGACTGGGCCGACCTCGTCCTGACGACCGGTGGGATCAGCGCGGGTGCGTACGAGGTCGTGCGGCAGGCGCTCGAGCCGCGCGGGCTCGAGGTGACGCCGGTCGCGATGCAGCCCGGTGGCCCGCAGGCACTCGGGACGGTGACGTTCGGCGACCGAGCCGTCCCCGTGGTCGCGTTCCCCGGCAACCCCGTCTCGGCGCTCGTCTCGTTCGAGGTGTTCCTCCGCCCGGTGCTCGCCCCGCTCGTCGGGCTGCCCGCCGACCGCCCCGTGCAGGTGCTGCCCGCGGCCGAGGCCGCCGTCTCACCCGAGGCCAAGCACCAGGTCCGACGCGGCAGGGTGGAGGACGGCCGTGTCCACCTGGTCGGCGGCCCGAGCTCACACCTCCTCGCGCACTACGCCGCCGCGACGCACCTCGTCCACGTCCCCGTCGGCACCGCCGCCGTCGAACCGGGTGATCCGCTCACCGTCTGGAGTCTGTAGATGACCGACCTCTCCCACGTCCGCGCCGACGGATCGGCTCACATGGTCGACGTCTCCGACAAGGACGTCACCGACCGCTCGGCCACCGCGACCGCGACCCTCGTGACCCGGCCCGACGTCGTCGCCCGGATCATCGACGGCTCACTGCCCAAGGGCGAGGTCATCGGCACCGCGCGCATCGCCGCGATCATGGCGGTGAAGAAGACCTCCGACCTCGTCCCGCTCTGCCACCCGCTGCCGATCTCGGGGGTCCAGGTCGACATCACGGGCGCCGACGACCGCGTCGTGGTCGAGGTGTCCGTCCGCACCACCTCACGGACCGGCGTCGAGATGGAGGCCCTGACCGGCGCCAGCGTCGGCGCGCTCACGGTGTACGACATGGTCAAGGCCGTCGACCGGGCAGCGACCATCACCGACGTCCGGGTGCTCGAGAAGCACGGCGGCCGCTCGGGCGACTGGGAGGCAGACCGATGACGTCCGAACCGACGAGGGGGCGAGCCGGCGTGCTCGTCGTCTCCACGCAGGCCGCGGCGGACCCCGCACTCGACCGCACCGGGCCGGTGATCGCCGCCTGGCTCCGCGAGCACGGCTTCACGGTGGCGGAACCGACGATCGTTCCCGACGGTGGTCCGATCGCGGAGACGATCACGGGCGAGGTCCTCGCCGGCGCCCGGGTCGTCATCACCACCGGCGGCACGGGCGTCACCCCCACCGACCGCACGCCCGAGGCCGTCGCACCCCTGCTCGACCTCGAACTCCCCGGGATCGTCGAGGAGATCCGGCGCCGGGGCCTCGCCGGGGCCGGACCGACCGCACTCCTCAGCCGCGGAGTCGCCGGGATCGCCGCCGGCGGAACGTTCATCGTCACGCTCCCGGGGTCCCGAGGCGGCGTGGCCGACGGGCTCGACGTCCTCGGCGGACTGCTCGACCACGTGCTCGCCCAGCTCCACGGCGACGGACACGCACCGCGGAGCGCCTCGTGACCGGGGCGCAGGCTTCCGGGCGGGTCCTGCTCGCGGACGTCGTCGACCGCGACGTGACCGTCGAGGAGACGAGCACCGCCGTGGCCTCCGACCGTGACGGCGCCGTCGTGACGTTCGCCGGGGTCGTCCGCGACCACGACGGCGGCAAGGGCGTCACCGCGCTCGACTACGAGGGGCACCCGACGGCGGCCGCCGTGCTCCGCGAGGTCGCCGAGACGATCGCAGCGGACCACCCCGACGTCCGGATCGCTGTGCTGCACCGGGTCGGAGCCCTCGTCGTGGGAGACGTCGCGCTCGCCGCCGCGGTCGCCTCGCCGCACCGGGCACAGGCCTTCGCTGCCTGTGCGGCCCTCATCGACCTCGTGAAGGAACGCACCCCGATCTGGAAGCACCAGCGCTTCCTCGACGGCTCCGACGAGTGGGTCGCCGCCCTCTGACGGATCCTCGGGCCACCTGGTTGGCTGGAGGCCGCGGCGAGCAGCGATGAGGGGCACGATGACCGACACCGTCGAACGGGCTGAGCAGCGGTGGGCAGCGGCCGAGGCCCGAGCGCTGGACGTGCTCGCGCTGCCGGCCCCACGCCGGTTCTCCGTCGCTCGCGCGACCGCGCTGCTCGTGCTCCCCGCGATCCTCGTCCTCGTCGTGGGCCGCACGTTCCCACCGGACTCGACCGGCCGGTGGGTCGTCGCGTGGAGCGGGCTGGTCGCGTACACGATCGTCCTCGTCGCGTCCCTGGTCGTGGCGGCGCGGGACCGCCGACGCGGCCGCGTGTCGCCCCCGGTGACGGACGTCCTGCTCCCGCGGGAGCAGGACGCGGTCCGCCGCGTGATCCGCGAGCGCGAGCGGGCACCCGAGGACCGGCTCGAGGTCGTCCGCGCCACGGCGCTCCAGCGGGTCCGGACAGCGTCCACCGTGCTGCCCGCGGCGATCGTCACGATCGGCGCCGCCGCTGCGCTCGTCGCCGGTGACTTCTGGGTACTGAACGCCGGATGGGCCGTGGTGGGGCTCGGGTCCGGGGCGATCTCGATCCGCTCGGCGTCCACGGCGCAGCGGTACCTCGACCACGAGGCCGAGTGACCCACGCGCGACCGGTCGCACCCTGGCGACGAGCCTGTACGCCGTCGCAGGAGACCGTTGCCCGATCGCAACCGCGGCACGCATTCGGGGCGTAGCCGGGCTCTCGGCCGGTCCATAGAATTCGACCTCATGAGCGTGCTGCTGTACGGGGCGGGGACCCTCCTGCTCGTCTTCGCCCTGATCGACATCCTGACGAAGACCGACGCCGAGATCCGCGGGCTGCCGAAGCTCGCCTGGGTCCTCATCTGCATCTTCGTCCCCGTCGTCGGCCCGATCGTGTGGTTCGCCGTCGGCCACGACTGGGCACCCGGCGAGCGGAACCACGGCCGCTACCTCGATCCGGTCCGCCACGAGGACCGGTACGCCACCCTCGGCGAGGCCCGGTCGGCCCACGGCGACAAGCGCGTCAGCGGCACCGAACAGGAACTCGCCGACCTCGAGCGCGAGATCGAGTACTGGGAGGCGCAGGCGCGCCTGAAGCGCGCGAAGGAAGCAGCCGGCGAAGGCGACGCGACCCCGTCGAGCTGAGCCGCGCCTCCAGGCCGTCCCGCCGGAACGACCGCGACGCGACCGCGACCGCGCCCGCCGCGCGCCCCCGTACCCTTGTCGGGTGGCTCATCTCCTCGGCGCCGAGAACCTGCATCTCGAGTTCCCCACCCGTGTCGTCTTCGACAGCGTCACCCTCGGCATCGACGAGGGCGACCGCATCGGCGTGGTCGGCCGGAACGGCGACGGCAAGTCGACGCTCCTCGCGCTCCTCTCGAAGCGGATCGAGCCGGACGACGGCCGGGTCACGCACCGGCGCGGCCTGACGGTCGGGTACCTCGACCAGCGCGACGTCCTGCCGGCGGGCGCGACCGTCGGCGCGACCGTCGTCGGCGACCGAGCCGAGCACGAGTGGGCCGGTGACCCGACGATCCGCGACATCATCGGCGGCCTCGTGTCGGACATCCCGTGGGAGGCGAACGTCGACGACCTCTCGGGGGGCCAGCGACGACGCATCGCCCTCGCGAAGCTCCTCGTCGGCGACTGGGACGTGCTGTTCCTCGACGAGCCGACGAACCACCTCGACGTCGAGGGCATCCAGTGGCTCGCCGACCACATCAAGCGTCGGTGGTCCGCGAACCAGGGCGGTCTCGTCGTCGTGACGCACGACCGGTGGTTCCTCGACGCCGTGTCGACCGACACGTGGGAGGTCCACGACGGCATCGTCGACCCCTTCGAGGGCGGGTACGCGGCGTACATCCTCCAGCGCGTCGAGCGTGACCGGCAGGCGGCGGCGTCCGAGCAGCGCCGGCAGAACCTCGCCCGCAAGGAGCTCGCGTGGCTCCGTCGCGGCGCACCCGCCCGGACCAGAAAGCCGAAGTTCCGCATCGACGCGGCGAACGCCCTCATCGACGACGTCCCGCCGATCCGCGACACCGTCGCGCTCTCGCAGATGGCGACCGCACGCCTCGGCAAGGACGTCGTCGACCTGCTCGACGCCGGTGTCACGTTCGGCGACGACGTCATCCTCCGTGACGTCGAGTGGCGGATCGCGCCGGGGGAGCGGACCGGCATCCTCGGGCCGAACGGCGCGGGCAAGTCGACGCTGCTCAACCTGGTGTCCGGCAAGCTCCAGCCCACCACGGGCCGAGTGAAGACCGGCAAGACCGTGCAGGTCGCGGTGCTCGACCAGCAGCTCGCCGACCTCCAGCAGTTCGCCGACGACCGGGTGCGCGAGGTCGTCGCCCGCAAGAAGACCTCCTACGTCGCCGACGGCAAGGAGATGACGCCGTCGCAGCTCCTCGAGCGCCTCGGCTTCACCTCCGCGCAGCTCTCGACGCCGGTCAAGGACCTCAGCGGTGGGCAGAAGCGACGGCTCCAGCTCATGCTCATCCTGCTCGACGAACCGAACGTGCTCATCCTCGACGAGCCCACGAACGACCTCGACACGGACATGCTCGCCGCGATGGAGGACCTCCTCGACACCTGGCCGGGCACGCTCCTGGTGGTCTCGCACGACCGCTACCTGCTCGAACGCGTCACCGACCAGCAGTACGCCGTGCTCGGCGGGCACCTCCGGCACCTCCCCGGCGGGGTCGACGAGTACATGCGGTTGCGTGCGTCGGGCTCGGTGCCCGCGACCGCGTCGGCGGCTGCCGCCGCTGCTGCCGGGAGGCCCGACACGGCAGGCGGGACCGGCTCGGCCGGCAACGTGGCCGGGTCGGCGGGCGGGGCCGGGGCCGGGGCCGCGGGTGCTGCTGCTGCGTCCGGTGCGTCCGGCATGCCGGCCGCTGCGGCCGCGGCCGCCGCTCCGGCGCTCTCGGGTGCGGAGCGTCGGGCGGCGGAGAAGGAGATGTCGGCGCTCGACCGCCGGATCGCCCGCGTCGGTGCCGACCGGCAGGAGGTCCTCGACGCGTTCGCGGCGCACGACCAGTCCGACTACGCGGGACTCGGTGCGCTGCAGGCGAAGCTCGGGGCGCTCGAGGCCGAGGTCGAGCAGCTCGAGGAGCGCTGGCTCGAGGTCGCGGAGCAGCTCGGGGTGTAGTCCGATCGGTGACTCCGGTCGTGCGGCGAGCCCGTCAGACGGCGGGTGAGGCGTCCGCCGGGTCGCCGCCGCCCGGGTTCGCCACGACCTCCCAGAGGTGGCCGTCCGGGTCCTGGAAGAAGCCGGAGTACATGCCCCACGGACGCGTGTACGGCGCAGCGAGCATCGTCGCCCCCGCGGACCGCGCCCGGTCGAGGAACGCGTCTGCATCGGACTGCGAGCCGACGAAGTGCCCGATGGTCGAGGTCGGACCGTGCGGGAGGTCGACGCCGGAGTCGAGCGCCATGTCCTCGCGGGCGTACACGCTCACGATGAGTCCGTCGTCGAGCGTGAACATGGCCGTCGTCCCGCCCGCTTGCGAGTCCGTCCGCGGGTACTCGGTGCCGATGACGCCGCTGCCCTCGATGCCGAGCAGGTCGCGGTAGAACGCGGCCGAACGCTCGACGTCGGCCACGGCCAGGGTGATCGCGTGCATGGCCGCAGGCTAGTCCGCTCGGGCGTGGTCGGTCGCGCCCGGTTGCGCTCAGTCGCGCCCGGTTGCGCTCAGTCGCCCAGGCCGAGGATCAGCCGTCGCAACAGGGCGGACAGCTGCGCCTGTTCCGGGCCGGCGACCTCGTCGAGGATCCCGCGTTCGGCGTCGAGCAGGTCGGCGATCGCGGCGTCCACCGCCTGCCGTCCGGACACCGTCAGCGACACGAGGATCCCGCGTCCGTCGCGCGGGTCCGTCCGGCGGCTCACCAGACCACGTGCCGCCAGCCGGTCGACGCGGTTCGTCATCGTGCCGCTCGACACCAGTGTCTGCTGCAGCAGGGTCTTCGGGCTCAGCTCGTACGGCTCGCCCGCTCGCCGGAGCGCCGACAGGACGTCGAACTCCCACGGCTCGACCCCGCTCGCGTCGAACGCTGCACGGCGTGCCCGGTCGAGGTGTCGCGCCAGCCGGTCGACCCGCGAGAACACTTCGAGCGGGGCGAAGTCGAGGTCGTCCCGCTCCCGGCCCCACGCCGCGACGATCCGATCGACCTCGTCCTCCTGCGGCATCCCCCCATCTTGGCCGAACCGGGAGCGCACGGCCACCGACCGGGGCATGGGAGGATGGTCGGGCACTCGGTGGGCTCCACCCCGCCGGGTGTGTTCCGCCTTGGTGTAACGGCAGCACGACGGCCTTTGGTGCCGTTAGGTCCGGGTTCGAATCCTGGAGGCGGAGCGCTCCGGCCAGGCGTGCACGGCGGGCCGCCCCCCCGTTGGCGAAGCGGCGTCCCAGGTGCTGCACTGGCATGCATGACCACCACCGTCGACGTCCCGGACACCAGTGCCCTCCGAGCCGTCGTCACGACCCTGTCGTCGTGGCAGCGAGACGCCCCACTCGTGCAACTGCACCCCGGCGACCTCGGGTGGGCCTGGCGGCACGGAGCCACATCGGTGGCCGCCGCTTCGCGGGTGTGGTCCGACGACGGCGTGATCGTCGCGATCGGCTTCCTCGACGGTCCTTCGGTCCTCCGGATGACGGTCGCACCCGAGCGCTGGGCCGACCCCGGAGTCGCCCGTGTCATCTCCGAGGGTCTCTCCCGCGCAGATGACGAACGGTTCCCGGCCGGTGCGCTGTCGGTCGAGGTGCCCACCACGACGGCGGTCCACGAGCACCTCGCGTCGACCGGGTGGGCAGCCGGCGAAGCCTGGACGCCGCTCGCCCGCGACCTCTCCGATCCGGTCGACCTGCCGCTGCCGGGCTTCCGCGCCGAGGTCGTGGACGCATCGAGTGTCGCCGATTTCACGACCGTCCACCGGTCCGCGTGGGGCAACGCGAGTTTCACCGCCGAGCGCTGGCAGACGATGGTCGGTGGGACGCCGTTCGACGCGGGCTTCTGCCTGCTCGGACGGGACGGCTCCGGCGCCCCCGTGGCCGGGGTGACGGTGTGGGGCGCGGGCAACGGCCGACCCGCGATCCTCGAGCCGATGGGCGTGCACGCGGACCACCGTGGCCGCGGGTTCGGGCGAGCGATCTGCACCGCGGCCGCCGCGGTGCTCCGGGAGCGCGGCGCCTCGATCGCGTGGGTGTGCACCCCGAGTTCGCTGCAGAGTGCGGTGGCGACCTACCGGTCGGCCGGTTTCTCGCCGTTGGAGGAGCGCTTCGATCGGGTGCGGCCGGTGTGAGGGGCAGGCCGCTCCGTCACGAGTGCGCCGGCGACGGACTGCCCGCCGCCGCCCGCAACGCCCCCACCTCCTCGCGCACGAACGGCCCGAGCGCCGCCCCCGCACCCGCGACCGTCCACCGCTCGAACCCGTCCCAGTACCCCCGCACGGCCGTCCCGGCGAGCACCGTCGCCCGGTGCGCGGGCACACCGCGCTCCTGCAGTGCCGCCCCGAGCGCCTCGGTGACGACGAACCGCTTGTAGACGTACCGCTCCCGGAGTGCCTCGTGCGTCACCGTCAGCGCCGTGATCGCCGCGCCGATCGCCTGCTGCTCGGGCACGTGCGCGGCCACGAGGGCGTCGAGCACGTCGTCGACCACCTCCACGTCCGTGCGGTCGGCAGGGGCGTCCCGCACGACGCGCGAGACGGTCTCGACCGTGGCCGCCTGCCCCTGGAACAGGATCTCCCGCTTGTCGGGGAACTGCCGGAAGAGCGTCGCCTTCGTGAGCCCGGCCCGCTCGGCGATCTGCGCGGCGGTCGTGGCGTCGTAGCCCTGCTCGGCGAAGAGGTCGAGCGCCGCACGCAGGAGTCGTCCGCGCGGATCGGGTTGCCAGCGTGCCATCGGCTCATGCTAGCCGATGCGACTTAGTCGCATCAGGTGTACGGTGACGATACCAAGTCTCATCACCGCGACGGCGCCCACGAGAGCGGCACCGGACAGGAGTCAGCACATGCAGGTCTTCATCACGGGAGCGTCCGGCTGGATCGGCAGCGCCCTCACCCGCGACCTCGTCGGTCAGGGCCACGAGGTCACGGGGCTCGCCCGCTCCGACGCCTCCGCCGAGCGCATCCGGTCGGCGGGTGCCCGTCCGGTCCGGGGCGACGTGTCCGACCACGCCCTGATCGTCGAGCAGGCCCGGCGTGCGGACGCGACGGCCCACCTGGCGTTCACGCTCGACTTCGACGCCTTCGACGAGACGATCGACAACGAGGTCGCCCTGCTCGCCACCCTCGCCGATGCACTCGCGGACAGCGGCAAGGCCTTCTTCGCCGCGTCCGGCACACCGACGAACCCGACCGGGGTCGCCACGGAGGACGACGCGCTCGACCCCGACGGTCCCGCCGGGGCACGATCGCGGACCGCCGCCGCGGTCCTCGCGCTCGCGGACCGTGGCATCCGGTCGGGTCTCGTCCGGATGCCACGGACGGTGCACGGCGCAGGGGACCGCAACGGCCTCATCGCCTCGCTCGTGCAGCTCGACCGGCAGCTCGGCGTCGCCGCGTTCGTCGGTGACGGTGCGAACCGGTGGCCGGCCGTCCACGTCGAGGACGCGGCGCGACTCTTCCGGCTCGCCCTCGAGTCCGCGCCGCCGCGGTCGGTGCTGCACGCCGTCGCCGAGGAGGGGGTGCCGATGCGCGCCGTCGCCGAGTCCGTCAGCCGGCAGACCGGCCTGCCCGCGCAGGCGGTCGACCCCGCGACGCTCGGCGTCTTCGGCGCGCTCCTCGGGGGCGACCAGCCGGCGTCGAGTGCGCGCACGCGCGCGCTCCTCGGCTGGGAGCCGACGGGCCCGACGCTCCTCGAGGACCTGGACGCCGGGTACTACACGACGTCGGCCGACTGACCGACGCGGGTGCGGGGCACAGCCTGGAGGCCCGGATCACCGCAGCAGGTCTGCGTGCGGTGATCCGGGCCTCCCGTCCGTCAGCGCCGCTCGGCGGCCGCTGCGCGGCGCTCGTGCTCCGGCTCGACGATGGTGCGGACCGCCTCGGTCGAGATGCGCTCCGGCGCCGCCGGAGTGGCGCCGTGGTCGTCCGCGGACATCGTGCGCTCGTCGAAGGGCGCCGCGCCGGACAGCACCCGCTCGACCTGCTGCTTGTCGATCTGCCGGGTCCACGTGCCCACCAGCACGGTGGCGACGGCGTTGCCGGTGAAGTTCGTGAGCGCGCGGGCCTCGGACATGAACCGGTCGATGCCGACGATGAGCCCGACGCCGTTCACGAGGTCCGGCCGGTGCGCCTGCAGGCCGCCCGCGAGCGTCGCGAGGCCGGCGCCGGTGACGCCGGCGGCGCCCTTCGAGGCGATGATCATGAAGACCAGGAGCGAGATCTGCTCCGGGATGTTCAGCGGGGTGCCGAGCGCGTTCGCGATGAAGAGCGACGACATGGTCAGGTAGATCGCGGTGCCGTCGAGGTTGAACGAGTACCCGGTCGGGACCGTCACGCCGACGACCGGCTTCGAGACGCCGAGGTGCTCCATCTTCGCGATGAGGCGCGGCAGGCTGACCTCGCTCGAGGACGTCGAGACGATGAGCAGGTACTCGCGGCCGAGGTACTTCATGAGCCGGAAGATGTTGACCCCGGTGACGATGCGGAGCAGGACGCCGAGCACCCCGACGACGAAGACGATGCACGTGATGTAGAAGGCGACCATGAGCGTGCCGAGGGCCACGAGGGCAGCGACGCCGGTCGCGCCGACGACCGCGGCGATCGCACCGAAGGCGCCGACCGGGGCGACCCACATGACCATCGCGAGGATGCGGAACACGAGTGCCTGCAGGTGCCGGATGCCGGTCAGGATCGGCGCCCCCTTCTCGCCCATGGCCTGCAGGGCGAAGCCGACGAGCAGCGCGACGAACAGGGTCTGCAGGATGCTGCCGCTCGTGAGCGAGGACACCAGGGTGGCGGGGATGATGCCGAGCAGGAAGCCCGACGTCGACGACGCGCTCTCCTCCGAGCCGGCCGGCAGCTCGTACGTCGCCTTCGACATGTCGAGGTGGTCGCCCGGGTGGATGAGGTTGCCGACGACGAGGCCGATCGCGAGCGCGAACGTCGACATCGCGACGAAGTAGCCGAGCGCCAGGCCGCCGACCTTGCCGACCGTCGCGGCCTTGGCGATGGACCCCACGCCGAGGACGATCGTGCAGAAGATCACCGGCGCGATCATCATCTTGATGAGGGCGATGAAGCCGTCGCCGATCGGCTTGAGGCCGACCGCGAAGGCCGGGGCCGCGAGACCGACCACGATGCCGGCGACCACCGCCACGATGACGGCGATGTACAGCCAGTGCGAGCGGTCCAGGCCGCGACGCCGCGTGGGGCGCGTGCTGGACGGGTGCGTCGATGCCATGAGACTTCCTTGTCGTCGGGACCGGCGCGTCGTCGCACCGGTCGGCTCGTCCTCTCGGGAGTGGGGACACCCTCGCCCTTCCGGACAGCGCACGTCGACTTGTGTTCATTGCGTTCACGGCCGTGCTGCGCGATCGGCCCGCGGTGCGCGAGGATGGGTCTTCCCGCAACGAGGCGAGGAGGGCAGGACAGTGGCACCGAAACGGTGGAGCATCGCCACACGGTTGTTCGCGCTGCAGCTCGTGTTCGTGGTCGTCGGGGTGGTGGTCGGCGGGGCCTGGAGCTGGTCGTCTGCGCGGGCCGACCTCGAGACCGACGCCGCGGAGAAGTCCGAGGCCGTGGCGGTCTCGATCGCCCGCAACCCGTTCGTCGTCGAACAGGCCACCACCGCCGACCCGTCGGAGCGGCTCGAGCCCTACGCCCTCGACCTCATGCGCCGCACCCACACCGACTTCATCACGATCATGGCGCCCGACCGCACCCGGTGGACCCACCCTGACCGTGCCGAGATCGGGCAGCCGTTCCGGGGCACGATCGCGCCCGCCCTCGCAGGGGACACCTTCACGGAGACGTTCACCGGGACCCTCGGCCCGTCGGTGCGTGCGGTCACACCGATCACCGACGGAGACGGTCGGGTCATCGGGCTCGTGGCCGCGGGGGTGACCGTCGCCAACATCTCGACGGCGCTGCTGCCGCGGCTGGTGTCCGTCGTGCTGCTGGCGCTCGCCGTCGTCGCGGTGTCGGCCCTGTTCTCGTGGTCGCTCAGCCGGTACCTCGGCCGGGTCACCGCTGGTCGCGGGCCCGAGGAGCTCGCGCGGGTGTTCGCGTCGTACGAGGGCGTCCTGCACTCGGTCCACGAGGGGCTCGTCGTCATCGACCGCTCGGGCGACGTCGTGCTGCACAACGACCGCGCCGCCGAGCTGCTGCACCTGTCGGCCCCGGTGGACGGCCAGCGCCCGGTCCCGCTGGCGTCGCTCGACGTGCCCGAGGAGCTGCGGACCCTGCTCGCCTCGGGCGACCGTGCCGTCGACGAGACGTACGCGACCGCCGACCGGGTGCTCGTCGTCAACCAGGAGATGGCGTTCTCCCGCGGGTCCTCCCGCCCGCTCGGGACCGTCGCCACGATCCGGGACCAGACCGAGCTGCTGCACCTGTCAGGCGAGCTCGCGGCGACCCGGACCCTGACCGACGCACTGCGCTCGCAGACGCACGAGTTCGCGAACCGGATGCACGCCGTGGTCGCGCTCCTCGAGCTCGGGCGGGTGGACGAGGCGATCCGGTTCGCGTCCGACGAGCTCGACCGGCACGCGGATGCGCGCGGCGGTGCGGACCTGCGCGCGCCCGGCGGTGCCGCCGCCGAGGTGGGCGCGGACGTGGGCGCGTCCGGCGGTGCCGCCGCCGAGGCGGAGACCCCTGCCGACGTCATCGCGGCGGTGCTCGACGGCAAGCGAGCGCAGGCGCATGAACGCGGGGTGACCCTGACCGCGCGCACGAGCGGGCTCACGGCGCCCGTGGCGGCCGCACCCGGCGACGTCATCACCGTCCTCGGCAACCTCGTCGACAACGCCGTCGACGCGACCGCCGAGCGCCGCGGCACCGTGACCGTCACGGTGACCACCACCGGCGGCCACACCCGGTTCGTCGTCGAGGACGACGGCCCCGGCATCCCCGACCTCGACGCGGCCTACGGACGCGGATGGTCCACCAAGTCCGCGGGTCCGGAGGGGCGCGGCTTCGGCCTCGACCTGGTCCGGTCCGCCGTGGCGCGCATCGGCGGGGAGGTCACCGTCAGCACGGGTCCCGACGGCAGCAGGTTCGTGGTCGACCTCACACCGGGGCGGGTGCCCGCGTGACCGACACCGTCCGGGTCCTCATCGTCGAGGACGAACCCCTGACCGCCGAGGCGCACGCCGCGTACCTGGCGCGTCTCGACGGCTTCACGGTCGTCGGGTCGGCGGCGACCGGGCGCGCGATGCTGGCCGCCGTCGCCGCCGAGCAGCCGGACCTCGTCCTGCTCGACCTCAACCTGCCCGACGCCCACGGCCTGCAGCTCGTCCGTGCACTCCGCACCGCCGGGTCCGCCGTCGACGTCATCGCCGTGACCGCCGCCCACGACGCCCGCGGGGTGAAGAACGCGATCGCGCTCGGCGTCGTGCAGTACCTCGTCAAGCCCTTCAGCTACCGCACGTTCGCCGAGCGCCTGACCACCTACCGCGAGTTCCGGCGCGGGTTCGAGGACCGACGGTCCCTCACCCAGGCGGACATCGACCAGAGCCTCGGCTCGCTGCGTCCGACCGCGCCGCCGGACCACGAGAAGGGGATCGCCCGGGAGACGCTCGACGCGGTCCGGGCGCACCTGACACGCTCCGACCAGGCCACCTCGGCGTCCGAGGTCGCCGACGCGCTCGGGATCTCGCGGGTGACCGCACGCCGCTACCTGGAGCACCTCATCGGTGCGGGGCAGGCCGGCAAGGACGTGCGGCACAGCGGCCCCGGCCGACCGGAGTACGCGTACCGCTGGCTCCGCTGACGGCCGGCAGGTGACCGGCTGACGCCGGGACCGGCCGCGGCCTGGAGGCACGACACGCGTCGGACGCGTGTCGCGCCTCCAGGCCGTGGTGGCGGGAGCAACGGTCAGCGCTCGGCCGCGCTCTGCTCCGGACGGGGGATCAGGTCCGGGGCGACCACCCGAGTTCCGGGCCGAGGTGTTCGGCGATGTCGGTCACGATCTGGGCGTAGTCGTCGGCCTCGAAGGAGAACGGCAACGCGAAGGCGACCTCGGTCGCGACCTGGAAGCCGGCGTCCGCGCGGAGACGGTCTGCGATCTCCGCCGACGACCCGACGAGGTCGGCGGCGAACAGCAGCCCTGCCGGACCCTGGGGGACGCCGACGCGTCCGGACCGTGCCTCGGCGTACGCGCGGTAGCGGGCCACCTGCTCGGGTGTGGCGCTGTCGGTGGGGATGACCACGAGGCCCTGCGACACCCGCGCCGTGCTCGGGTCCGGGTGGGCGTCGAGGTACGCCTCGACCTGGGCGCGCTGGTTCGTGGCGAAGTCGGTGCCGACCTCGCTCCGGGTCACGCTGGAGGTGAGCAGGTGGAAGCCGTTCCGGGCAGCCCAGACCGCGGACCGTGTGCTGCCGGTGCCGTACCAGAGCCGATCGACGAGGCCGGGGCTGTGCGGCTGGACGGTCGTGGCGAACTCCTCGATGCCCCGGCGCTCGGCGTGGTCGACGACCGCGTCGCCGCGGACGAGGTCGCGGAAGCGCAGGAGTCGGGCGTCGCCGAAGTCCTCCAGCTCCGCCGTGTCCGGGTGGATCGCGTCGCGGTACAGGTCGTAGTTCATGGGGGTGCCCGACGAGAACCCGGGGTTGAGCCGCCCGCCGAGGAGAACGTCGACGGTGCCGAGGTCCTCGGCGAGCCGGAACGGGTTCTCGGCGCCGATCGGTGTGACGGCCGTGCCGAGGTGGATGCGCGCGGTGCGCTGGGACACGGCGGCGAGGAGCGCGACGGGGGAGGAGATGCCGTGCTGCAGGTGGCGGTGCCGCAGCCACGCACTGTCGTAGCCGAGGGATTCCGCTCGCTCGATGACACGGAGGGTCTCCTCGTGCCCGCGCCCCGGGTGTGCGGGGTCGAAGGTGCCGATCGTGAGGAAGCCGAGTCGTGCGAGGGGCTGACCGTCGTGGGGCATGGGTCGATCGTCGCAGACACCGCACCACTGCACCGGGCGGACGGTGTGGCCCCCGTTCTGGGTAGACAGATCGGTTTGTCCGCCGTTCGGTGGACCGCTAGAGTCGTGACCAGACGAACCGCACCCGACCGGTCCGACCCGAACGCACCGGGGTTCGTCATCGCGATGCCGTCCCGGCCCTCGAGCCACCCTGCTCGGGCCGGGACGCCGCTCGCTCCGTCCCGACCGGACCTGAACGATCGCACGGGTAGGATCGCGGGGTGCCGGACGGCCCACCGCACGGGTGGCGCATCTCGTCGGCCACGGAAGGATCGTCGCGTGCCGGACCTGCCCATCGCGTTCGAGATCGGGTCGATGGTCGTCGTCGTCGCGATCCTGCTCGCCGACCTCGTGATCGTCTCGCGTCGTTCACACGAACCGACCATGCGGGAGTCCGGACTCTGGGTCGGGTTCTACGTCGGCCTGGCGCTCCTGTTCGCCCTCGCGATGCTGGTGTTCGCCGGCGGGGACGCCTCGGGGCAGTTCCTCGCGGGCTGGCTGACCGAGTACAGCCTGAGCATCGACAACCTGTTCGTCTTCGTCATCATCATGGCGCGGTTCGCGGTGCCGAAGCCGATCCAGCAGGCGGTGCTCATGATGGGCATCATCATCGCGCTCGTGCTGCGCGGCGTCTTCATCCTGCTCGGCGCGCGGCTCATCGAGGACTTCTCCTGGATCTTCTACCTCTTCGGCGCGTGGCTGATCTGGACCGCGATCCAGCAGGTGCGCGAGGACCACGACGGCGAGGAGCAGGAGGACAGCTTCATCGTGCGGCTGCTCCGGCGTCGCGTCCGCGTCACCGACACGTACGACGGGATCCGGCTCCGGACGCACGTCGACGGGCAGCGGCACTTCACGCCGATGCTCGTCGTGCTCGTCGCGATCGGCACCACCGACCTGCTGTTCGCGCTCGACTCGATCCCCGCGATCTTCGGCATCACGGAGAGTGCCTTCATCGTGTTCACCGCGAACGTGTTCGCGCTCATGGGGCTGCGGCAGCTGTACTTCCTGCTCGGTGGGCTGCTCGAGCGTCTCATCTACCTCAAGTACGGGATCGCCCTGATCCTGGCGTTCATCGGCGTGAAGCTCGTGCTGCACGCCCTGCACGAGAACGAGCTGCCCTTCCTGAACGGCGGGCAGCACGTCGAGTGGGCGCCGGAGATCGGGACGTGGACGTCACTCGCGGTGATCATCGTCGCGATCGGCGGTGCGACCCTCGCGAGCCTCGTGCGGATGCGGCACGACGACGCCCGGCGCCGTCCCGTCGAGCGCTGACGCGGCCGCCGGCCCGGTCGGCACGGTCGTCCGCCGGAGCCCGAGCGTCACGACGGCGACGAGGTTGACCGCGCTGCCGACCAGGAATCCGGTGCTGCCCGCGGCGACACCGGTCGCGGGGGCGAGGGCGGCCATGAGCACCACGCCGACGACGAAGCCGCTGACCGACGCGAGCGCCACCTGCCGTGACCGTCCGGCGGCGAGCAGCAGGGCCGCGGGGACGAGCGACATCGTGAACACCCACACGCCGAGCACGAGGTACCGGAGGTCGGCGACCGCGGCCACGCCCTCGTCCGGGTAGAACAGCGGCAGGAACCAGTCCGCGAGCAGCGCCACCAGGCCGAAGACCACGGCGGTCCCGGCGGCGAAGCCCGTGACGAACCGCAGCGTCCCCGGCGTCCGGAGGGACGACGCCTCGCTGCGGTGTGCGAACGCCGGGACGACGACCTGCGCCACCGCCTGACCGACCATCGACGCGGGCGTCGCGAGCGAGAAGGCCGCCGCGTACACCCCGGCGTCGTGCGCCGAGGCGGTCACCTGCGCGCTGATCATGGCGAGCTGCAGCAGCCCGTTCGTGGTGAGGCCGGCGAGCACGTTCCAGGCCGCGAACCCCAGGACCCCGTGGGTCGGTTCGGGTGCGGTCGCGTGGCCGCCCGTGCCCCGTGGCCAGCACGCCACCGCGAACACCGTGTACCCGATGCCGAGCGGCAGGAGCACGAACAGTTCCGCTCGGGTGACGCACGCCAGTACCAGCAGGCCGAGGGTCAGCAGGCTCGTCAGACCGTCCCACACGGCGACCCGTCGGGCCCGGTCGTACCCGAGCTGCGCCCCGCGGGTGTAGGCGTAGAGGCCGTAGCCCACGACGACCGAGACGCCGCCGAGGACCGTCCACGGGCCGTTGCCCCACGCGACGGCAACCGGGACCGTGAGCGCGGCGAGCACCACCGACGAGACGAGCATCGACGCACCGAGGCGCCGGTTGACCGCGGCGTCGGACCGACCGGCGCGCATCGCGATCGCCAGGGAACGGGCCGCCGTGTTGCCGGCGGCGGACGGCCAGAGCAGGGCGGCGAACACCCCGAGCGACAGGAGCGCCGACGACTGGCCGAGGACCTCGGTGCCGAACACCCGGCCGATCACGACGGTGACGATCAGCTTCGTCGCGCCCTGGACGCCGATGCCGACGGTGGAGAGGAGCGCCGAGGACGCGACGCCGGCCCGCGGACCCGCTGCCGCCGTGGTCGGTTCGCTGCTCACGAGTACTGGAGCGTACCGCCCGCTCCCCGTGCGTCAGTGTCGACGACGACTGGACAGCAGTCCGCCGATCACGACGGCCGCAGCCACGCAGAAGATGATGAGCGTCGGGACGTCGAAGCCGTCCAGGTTCATGGTGTGTCCTCCAGGTCGAACCCGACGGTAGGCCGACGATCCTGTGGTTGTCGGGTGCTCCTGGTGTCGAGCCTGAGCACCCACCGAGGGTCGCGGGCCGGCGGTCAGTCGTCCGTGTCGACCGTGTTCGTGACGACGGCACCCGATCCGGCGTCGATCCGGACGCTGTGCTTCGTGCCGTCGCTGCCTCGGACGTCGGCTTCCCAGACGACCGCGCCCCGGTGGTCGTCCAGCCCGAGCTCGGTGACCGTGCCCGGCGCGACGTCGACGACCTTCGCGGCGGCCTCGGTGACGTCGAGGTCGGCGGCGTCCACGAACCGGCGGTTCTCGGCGACGTCGTCGGCATCGGTCGCATCGGCCGTCGGGCCGGCCGTGACGCGCGAACCGGCGGCGTCGGTGTGCACCGCGTGCTCGCCGCCGTCGCGGTCGACGACCGTGACCTCCCACGAGGAGCCGCCGGCCTCCTGCTCGACTGCGATCACCGTCCCCGAGGCGACCGCGTCGCGTGCGGTCGACACGGCGGCGCGCAGAGCCGACCCGTCGGCTGTCGCCGAGCCCGACGGTGCCGACGAGCGCTCGGCGGTCGCCGAGGACCCGGTGCCGGACCCGTCGGAGTTGCTCGACGAACCCGAACCCGAGCCCGAACCCGAGCCGGTGTCCGAGGAACCGGTGGACCCGGTGGAGCACCCGGCGAGCCCGAGGACGAGCGCGAGGGGGACCGCGGCGACGAGTGCGGTGCGGCGGGCGGTGGCGGGGAAGCGTGTCGTGTCCATGCCGAGAGTGTGTCGAGCGGGTGCTGAAGCCACCCTGAAGCGGCCTGGAACGCGGCCCGGAGCGGTGCCCTCAGTCGGTCGCGGCCAGTCGGATCGCGAACCGCGCCCCGCCACCGGGTGCGTCCGACACCGTCACGCTCCCGCCGTGCGCCCGGACGACGTCGTGCACGATCGCCAGCCCGAGCCCCGATCCGCCGGCGTCCCGGGCACGTCCTTCGTCGAGCCGGACGAACCGCTCGAACACCCGCTCGCGCTGGTCGGCAGGGACCCCGGAGCCGTCGTCGTCCACCGTCAACTCGACCACGTCGCCGCGGCGCTGCAGACCGAGGACGACACGGGACCGAGCGTGCCGAGCGGCGTTGTCGACGAGGTTCCGCACCACCCGTCCGAGCAGCACCGGGTCGCCGGACGCCCGCGCCGCCCCCACCGAACCAGCGTCGACCGTGACGCCGAGGCCACGGAGCCGTGCTGCCTCGGCGAGCACGACGTCGTCGAGGTCCACGGCCGTGTCCCGTTCCACCCCGCGCTCGTCCACCCGGGTGAGCAGCAGGAGCGAGGTGACGAGGTCCTCCAGACGGGCGCCCTCGTCGAGCACGACGCCGGCGAGTTCGTCGGTGTCCGTCACCTCCGGGTGCGCACGGGCGAGCTCGGCGTGCTGCCGGATCGTCGCGAGCGGGGACCGCAGTTCGTGCGAGGCATCGGCGACGAACCGGCGCTGGACCTCCTGCGAGCGCTCGAGTCGGCCGAGCATGCGGTTCATCGTGGCGGCGAGCCGGTCGACCTCGTCGCCGCTGCCGGGTTCGGCGACCCGGGCGTCCAGGGTGGCTGCCGCGATCGAGTCCACCTCGCGGCGCATCCGGTCGACGGGTCGCAGGGCACGCCCGACCACGACCCAGGTCACCCCGGCCATGAGGAGCACCGCGACGGGCACGGCGACGGCGAGCAGCACCGAGACCTCCGCGGTCGCGGCGTCGGCGTCGGCGAGTGACGCCCCGACGACGAGGGTCGCCTCACCGCCGTCCGGCAGGTCGACGTCGTCGGCGCTGAGGAGCCAGGACTCTCCGTCGTGCCGGTACCGCGACCCGTCGGTCGTGGGGAGCGTCGGGCCGTCCGCGTCGTCGCCGTGGGCGAGCACCCGCCCGTCGGCGACGACCTGCACGAGCAGGTCGTCGTCCTGGTCGGCCACGACGGACGGTCCGTCGGCCTCGATCCGGGCGGCGAGGGTGTCGAGGGTCTGTTCCGCGGTCGTCTGCACGCCGCCGACGAGCGAGGACCGGAGCACCCAGACGAACGCCACGGCGCCGACGACCAGGGCGACCGCGATCACCGCCGCGGCACCCGCCGTCGCACGGGCCCGGATGCTCGCAGGACGGCGACGTGGACGAGCGGGAGCAGCCAGCCCGCCGGAGCGCTCAGCCACCGTCGGCGTCGAGGCGGTACCCGGCCCCGCGGACGGTCTCGATCGCGGCCCGTCCGAACGGCCGGTCGACCTTCCTCCGGAGGTGTCCGACGTACACCTCGACGATGTTCGGGTCACCCTCGAAAGCCTCGTCCCAGACACCCGCGATGACGTCCGACTTCGAGCGGACCTGCCCCGCGTGCCGCATGAGGTACTCGAGCACGGTGAACTCCCGACTCGTCAGGTCGAGCAGTTGCTCGCCGCGCCAGGCCCGTCGCTCGGCGGGGTCGAGCCGGAGGTCGCCGGCGGACAACACGGTCGGTCGCTCCCGCGAGCCGCGCCGGACCAGCGCGCGCAGCCGGGCGACGAGCACCGGGTAGGAGAACGGCTTCGTGACGTAGTCGTCGGCGCCGCCGTCGAGCGCGTCGACCTGGTCCCACTCGCCGTCCTTGGCGGTGAGCATGAGCACGGGCGTCCAGTTCCCCTCGGCCCGCAGGGTCTCGCAGACCTTCCACCCGCTCATGCCCGGCATCATGAGGTCGAGCAGGATCGCGTCGTAGGGGTGCTCCCGGGCGTACCAGAGGCCGTCGACCCCGTCGTGGGCGACGTCGACCGCGAAGCCCTCGGCCTCGAGCCCTCGGCGGATGCCGTCGGCGAGCCGGACCTCGTCGTCGACCACGAGTACGCGCACGCCGTCAGCCTGTCGGAGCCGCCTGAAGCGGCGCTGAAGCGCGCCGGGTCGCGACGCGACCACGGAACGGACGGGAGGCACGGTGCCAGCTGGCACCGTGCCTCCAGGCCGTCATCCGGGAACGGATCAGGGCAGGTAGTACGTCGGGTTCGGCAGCTTGACGCTCCGGTCGGCGGAGCCGCCGATCAGGTCGCTGTACTGGTCACCGAAGTTCGCCACGATGTCGTAGCGCCCACCGGACCGGGACTCGATGTGCGCCCGGGTCTGGGACTTGTACTCGATCGTGGTGCACTTCGCGGTCGCGCACGTGATGTACGACGGCTGCTGCGACGTGCCCGTGCCGGTCCACTTCGTGTAGTACGTGCGGTTGCCGTCCTGCTCGGCGGCGAACTGCGGGTAGCCGACCTTCTGGAGGTTCTCGATCGTGGCGGTCTGCTGCGCCTCGTTGCGGCCGGTGAGCCCGATGATCGTGCAGCCCGAGCGCTCGGCGACGGACACGAGCGAGGTCATCGACGGGGTGGCCGGGAAGCGCTCGTCCTGCACCCACTCGTCCTGGAGTGCCGGGTCGAACACGAAGTGCATGTCCGCGACCTCCATGTCGTACGTCCACAGCGTGGTGTCGTCGGCGTCGAGGACGATCGCCGGGTTGCGGTGCTGCTTCGAGGCGACGAAGCACTGTGCGGCGACGAGCGGCGCCTGCTTCCGGACGATCGACCGCATCTCGCGGATGTACGGGCTGTCGGTCTTGTCCGCGATCCCGGTGCCGGGGTCGCCGTAGTACGTGGCGATCGTCTTCTTGACGGAGTCGATGTTCGGGATGCCCTCGCCGCCCTGCGTCGCACCGGACGAGCCGTCGGCCGCCATCCGGAAGTGCGTGCGCGGGGAGAGCCACGGCTCACGGACGCCGGGCAGGTCCGCGGACGGCAGGTAGTAGGTCGGGTTCGGCAGCTTGACCTGCTCCTGGGCGTACCCGCCCTGCAGGTCGGACCACTGGTCGCCGAGGTTGTCGACGATCGTGTAGCCGAGGTCGCGCTCGATGTGCTTCCGGGTCAGCGCCTTGTACTCGACCGTCGTGCACGAGGCCGCGGCGCACTGCACGTAGGACGGCTGCTGCGAGGCACCCTTGCCGGTCCACTTCGTGAAGTAGTGGTCGGACGTGAAGCCCTGGTACCCGACCTTCTCGAGGTTGGCGAGCGTCGCGGCCTTCTGGTCGTCGTTCCGCCCGGTGAGCCCGAAGATCGTGAAGCCCATCGCCTTCGCGGCGTTCACGTAGGAGACCATCGCGGGCACGGCCGGGAACCGCTGGTCCTGGACCCAGACATCCTGCTCGGCCGGGGTGAACACGAAGTGCATGTCCCCGACCTCCATGTCGTACGTCCACAGCGTGGTGTCGTCGGCGTCGAGGACGATCGCGGGCTTCTGGTGGTGCGCGACGGCTCGGCGGTACTCCCCGCGGAGCTCCTTCGTCTGCTTCGCCATGATCGACCGCACCTCGCGGATGTACGGGCTGTCGTCCTTGTCCGCGATCCCGGTGCCGGGGTCGCCGTAGTACGTCGCGATCGTCTTCTTGACGGAGTCGATGTTCGGGATGCCCTCGCCGCCCTGCGTCGCACCGGACGAGCCGTCGGCCGCCATGGTGAACGAGGTGCGCGGGGTGAGCTGGCCGTCGTGGTGGCCGGGGTCGTGCGCGGGGTGCGCGCTGGCGGAGAACGAGCCGGTCAGGACGGAACCGGCGACGAGCGCTGCCGTGGTCGTGGTGACGAGCACGGCGCGGCGGATCGGGAAGGGCATCGGTGTCGCTTTCGATCGGGGATGGCCCTCGAAGGGGGCACGATGACGCTAGCTGGGAATCCGCCCAGAAGCCAGTACCAGATCGGTACTTCTCCGGCCGTCCGGACGGTTTCCGGACCGCTCCGGACAAGCGTGCCCTTCGTCTGTACGTTGTCGGGAAGATCGCTGAACGCGGTCGATGCAGAGGGAGCAATCATGGCCAACACCACGTCGGGTCGTCCGACCACCGTCACCGTCTCGTTCATCATCTGGCTGGTGGTGATCCTGGCGAACATCCTGTCGGGCATCATCGGCCTCGTCTCCGGCGGCAGTGCAGCAGCTGCCCAGGGCGTCGGCACCGCTCCGCTCGTCGGTGGCGCGATCTTCGCCTTCATCCTCGCGGTCGTCGAGCTGATCATCGTCTTCAAGATGCGTGACGGTCGCAACTGGGCCCGCATCGTCCTGCTCGTCATCGCGATCCTGCAGGTCATCGGCGTCGGTGTCGGCGCGGCCTCCGGTGGCAACGCCTTCGGCTTCATCGGTGGCATCGCGGTCATCGTCGCGACCATCCTGATGTTCGTCGGTGGCGCGAACGGTTACTTCCGCCGTCGCTGACGCGACGACCCGTCGCTGACGCGACGACCCGTCGCTGACGCGACGACCCGTCGCTGACGCGACGACCCGTCGCTGACGCGACGACCCGTCGCTGACGCGACGACCGTCGCTGCGGCGACGGACTCCCTGACTGGAGGCGCGGTGCCGGCTGGCACCGCGCCTCTGGTCCGTCTCGGGGTCGCGACGGGCGCGAGAGGCGCGCCATCCGGCCGTCCATGTGCGCACGCTGCGAACGGCGCAGCCCGCACGGTGCGAGGATGATCCGCGGCCGTCGCCCGGACGACCAGTGACGGAAGAGACGACGGTGACCGAGACCCGCGCTCACACACCCGCGACCGACACCGGCGAGGACGGCGGACACGGCCCCGCGAAGGGCATCGCCGCGCTCGCCCTCGCCGCGCTCGGCGTGGTGTTCGGTGACATCGGTACCAGTCCGCTCTATGCCCTCCGAACCGTCTTCACGATCGACGGCGGGATCGTCAAGGCGAACCAGGAGGACGTCTACGGCGTCATCTCGATGATGTTCTGGAGCGTCACGGTGATCGTGTCGATCAAGTACGTCCTCGTCCTCATGCGCGCGGACAACAACGGCGAGGGCGGCGTCATGGCCCTCGCGGCGCTGGCCCGTCGTCTCTACGCCAAGCGGCGGGGTGGGGCGACGATCTTCCTCGTCATCGGCATCGTCGGGGTCTCCCTGTTCTACGGCGACTCGGTGATCACCCCGGCGGTCTCGGTCCTCTCGGCGGTCGAGGGCCTGCAGACGGCGGCCCCGAGCATCGAGCACCTCATCGTGCCGATCGCGGCCGTCATCCTCATCGTGCTGTTCGCGGTGCAGCGGTTCGGCACCGGCAAGGTGGGCAACCTGTTCGGGCCGGTCATGCTCCTGTGGTTCGTCGTCATCGCGGCGGCCGGGGTGCCACACATCCTCGCGCACCCCGGTGTGCTCCAGGGGCTCTCGCCGACGTGGGCGATCTCCTTCCTCATCGCGCACCCGTACATCACGTTCGTGGCCATGGGTGCCGTGGTCCTCGTCATCACCGGTGCCGAGGCGCTCTACGCCGACATGGGGCACTTCGGCCGGAAGCCGATCCTCCGCGCCTGGTTCTTCGTCGTGTTCCCCGCGCTCGTCCTCAACTACCTCGGCCAGGCGTCCCTCGTCCTCCGCGACCCGTCCGCCGCGAAGGACCCGTTCTTCCTGCTCTTCCCGAGCGGCCTCCAGCTGCCCGTGGTGATCCTCGCGACCGCGGCCACCGTCATCGCCAGCCAGGCCGTCATCTCCGGGGCGTTCTCCCTCAGCCGGCAGGCCGTGCAACTCGGGCTCCTGCCCCCGCTGACGATCCGCCAGACCTCCCGCGAGGAGGGCGGCCAGATCTACCTGCCTGCCGTGAACCTCCTGCTGTTCATCGGCGTGCTGGCGGTCATGCTCACGTTCCGGTCGTCGGCGAGCCTCGCGACCGCGTACGGCGTCTCCGTCACGGGCGCGCTCGTGGTCGACACCCTGCTGCTGCTCCTCGTCGTGAAGCCGCTGTGGCAGTGGGCGACGTGGAAGCTCGTCCTCGCCGCGGTCGTGTTCGGCGGCCTCGAGCTGACGTTCCTCGCCGGCAACCTGTCGAAGATCCTGCACGGCGGGTGGGTCCCGCTCCTCATCGCGCTCGCCGTGATCACGCTCATGACGACGTGGCGACGGGGGCGCCAGCTCGTGCAGGAGGAGCGCAAGGAGCGGGAGGGGTCGCTCGCGGACTTCATCGAGAAGATCAACACGAAGGGGATCCCGCGGGTCCAGGGCATCGCGATCTTCCCGCACCCGAACAAGGAGACGACGCCGCTCGCCCTCCGCGCCAACGTCGAGCACAACCACGTGGTGCACCGGACCGTGATCATCGTGTCCGTCATCACCGCGAACGTGCCGCACGTGCCGCACGCGAAGGCGTTCTTCCGCGACGACCTCGGCTACGAGGACGACGGCATCGACCACATCACGATCAAGTTCGGGTTCTCCGACGACCAGGACCTCCCGCGCGCCCTGCACGCCGCGTGCCTGGCCGAGGTGCTGGAGCTCGATCCGGACGAGATGGAGAAGGCGTCGTACTTCATCTCCCGCGGCGCACTGCGGCCGCAGCCGGGGAACCGTGGCATGGTCAGCTGGCGGAAGAAGCTCTTCGTCGGTCTCGCGCACAACGCGGCGGACCCGGCGGCGCGGTTCGGCCTGCCGGCGCAGCGCACCGTGACGATGGGCAGCGACGTCGAGCTCTGACGACCGGGCGCGGTCGCCCGCGCTCGCGACCGCTCAGTGCGAGCGGCCGCGCAGTCGCCCGATGCCGAGGACGACCCCGACGACGACCAGCCCGAGCGCGAGCCCGAACACGGCCGAGATCGCGGTGTCGACGATCCACGTGACGACCGGCCCGGCCGCCTCGATGCCGTGCTCGACGGCGTGCAGCAGGTCGTACGGGCCGTGCCAGAACGTCTCGGCGAGGTTCTGCACGACCAGGTGCCCACCGACCCAGAGCATCGCCACGGTGCCGACGACCCCGATGACCCGGAAGACGGTCGGCATCGCGCGGACCACCCGGGCCCCGGCGCGACGGGTCGACCGGGACGGGTTCTTCATCATCTGGAGGCCGATGTCGTCGATCTTCACCAGGAGCGCGACGGCCCCGTAGACCGCGATCGTCATCACCAGGCCGATGACGAGCAGCGCGCCGACCGTCGGCCAGAACCCGAGGTCGGGGTCCAGGCCGGCGAGCGCGATGAGCATGATCTCGGTGCTGAGGATGAGGTCCGTCCGGATCGCACCGAACACGAGCTTCGGCTCGGTGGTCGGGGTCTCGACGTCGGTTTCGTGATGGGTGCCGAACCACTCGGTGACCTTCTCGGCCCCCTCGAAGCACAGGTACGTCCCGCCGATGAGGAGCAGCCACGGCAGCACCCCCGGCGCGAACGCGGACAGCAGGAGCGCCACCGGGATGATGATGACGAACTTGTTGAACAGGCTGCCGAGCGCGATCCGCCCGACGACCGGCAGTTCACGAGCGGGCGCGATGCCCTGCACGTACTGCGGGGTGACGGCAGCGTCGTCGATGACCACACCGGCGGTCTTCGCGCTCGCCTTGAGTGCGGCGGACAGGATGTCGTCGACGACCGCGAGCAACCCCACTGACATGCTGATCTCCTCGTGCTGGACCAGCCGGTTGCTGTCCGGCCGCTCAGCCTAGCGGCCGGTGCTGTCGCAGAACTGCCTGGAGGCGCGGTGCCAGCTGGCACCGCGCCTCCAGGCAGTCGGGTGGTCGCGTCAGCGGCCGGTACCGGGTCGCGTCAGCGGCCCTCGTTGATGAGTCCGAGCCAGCGGCCGAAGCGCTGTTCCGGCGCGTCGTGGAGCGACGGGACGGGGCGGCAGCGCTTCTCGTCGCGGTCGGTCGGCTGGGGGTCGGTCTGGATCATGGCTCGCTCCTCGTGAGATCGGTGTTCATGTGTACGCCGGAGCGGCTGGGTCCATTCCCGGGTCGGCCGGACCGGTCACTCGACGTGGTCGGACGGCTCCTCGGTCTCGACGCCGGTCTCGGCGGCACGGTCGCGGAGGTGGTCGGCCATGGCGCCGGCACCCTCGTGTCCGTGGTCGTGCTCGACCTGCTCGATGAGGCCGTGCAGCTTCTCCTCGTTCGTCGCTTCCTCGGCACCGTCCATGACCGGGTGGTGCTGTTCTCCGGGTTCTCCGTGGTGTTCACTCATGCGCGGGACCGTACGCCTGTCGACCCTGATGCCGGGGTACAAGCCGCTCCGTATGCTCGCGACATGGCTGACTTCACCGCTGACCAGGCCGCCGTCGTCCGGATCACGCGCTCCGAGGAGGGGCGGTGGGACCTCGCCGTCGTGAGCGACAGCGGCGTCGTGATGGGCCACGGTGTGTACCTCTTCGACGCCGCGCACGACGACGAGGAGGACGAGGTCGCCGCCGCACGCGAGTTCGTCGGCCAGTACGGCTTCGACTTCAGCGCGGACAGCGTGCAGGAGGAAGCTCCCGAGGTCTTCTGGGCGCCGCTCGTCGCCGCGGGCTGACGCGGGCGCCCGGCACCGGGCTCCGCTCCGGTCTCGGCGTCAGTCGAGGCAGAACTCGTTGCCCTCGACGTCCTGCATCACGATGCACGACTCGTTGATGCCGTCCGCGGTCATGCGCCGGACCTGGGTCGCGCCGAGTGCCACCAGTCGCGTGCTCTCGGCGTCGAGGGCGGCGAGACGCTCCTCCCCGACCATGCCCGTCCCGACCCGGACGTCGAGGTGGACCCGGTTCTTCACGACCTTGCCCTCCGGGACCCGCTGGAAGAACAGGCGTGGCCCGACGCCGTCCGGGTCCTGGCAGGCGAACGCCGAACCCTGGTGCTCCGGAGGCAGCGCCGCGTCGAACGCCGCCCAGTCCGCGAAGCCCGGCGGCGGTGGCGGCACCACGTAGCCGAGGACCGCACACCAGAACCGTGCGACGCGCTCCGGCTCCGCGCAGTCGAACGTCACCTGGACCTGCCGGACGGCGCTCACCGCTCCTGCTCCTGCTCGTGCCCCGGCAGCGCCGAAGCCTCGTAGCCGATCAGCCAGGTCACGCCGAACGCGTCGCGCACCTGACCGTCCCAGTCGCCCCACGGCCGCCGCTGCAGCGGATCGAGGACGGTGCCGTCGACCGAGAGTGCCTCGAACCAACGGGTCAGGGTGGCGGGGTCGGACGCGCCGAGCAGCGAGAAGAGCAGTCCGGTCGCCGCGAACGTGGTCTCACCCTCGGCAGCATCGGCCGCGAACAGCTCCAGGTCGCCCGCCAGTTGCCCGTGCGCGACCGCGTCGGAGGGGCCGTCCGTGCGGCGGAAGTCCGCGTAGGTCGCGATCCGCACCTCACCGCCGAACACCTCCGACCAGCGCCCGAGGGCCGCCCGGGCGGTGCCGGGGAGCTGGAAGTACGGCGACGGACCCTTGGCTCGCATGCAGGGAGGGTACTGCGGTCGACCTCCTGCGTCGAGGGCGGCCGATCCGGTGCGTCCGCATGCACCAGCTCCTGCGCCGAACAGATCTCAGCAGTGGTACAAAACTACCGATTGCGGTAACTTTCTACCATCATGCAGCTCCAGCGCCCGTTCGCCACCGTCACCACGGCGGTCGATGGCGATGTGCTGATGGTGCTCTCCCGTGCCGCTGGGCAGATGACGATCGCGGACATCCACCGACTCGTGCCCGACCGCTCGTACGCCGGCGTGCGGAACTCTGCCGACCGGTTGGTGCAGCAGGGCATCGTGAACGGCTCCCGGACCGGACGGACGAAAGCGTTCGCGCTGAACGAGGACCACCTCGCCGCTCCTGCGGTCCGGATGCTGGCGGACATGCGGCACGAGCTCGTCGAACGGCTCACCGACGCTTGCGCTGGGTTCCCGCTGCGGTACGCGGCCGTGTTCGGCTCCGGTGCCCGGGGCGAAATGCGACCGGACAGCGATCTCGATCTCTGTTTCGTCGTCGCCGCTGGACGTGCGCCCGAGGTGCAGGACGCCATCCACGAGCTGTGCGAACGCGCGCAGGCGTGGACCGGGAACGTCGTGCGTCCCGTTGTCTTCGACGAGAGCGAGATCGATGGTCCGGATCCGCTCCTCGCGTCGGTCGCCAGGGACGGCGTTCCCATCGCAGGTGATGGTCGTTGGCTGTCCCGGAGGCTCCGTACGCTGGCTGGGTGACACCGCGTACCGGCACCACCGCGCAGGGAGACGAGTCGTTCCGCCGGGGCCGACTCGCGAAGGCCACCGAGTTCCTCGACGCAGCGGATGCGCTGCGAGAACTCGGTGGAGAGTCGGGCGTGTTGACCTCGACGTCGCCCTTCGCGAACGCCTTCGTCGCGCAGTGCGTGTTGAGCGGGATCGCCGCGGCGGACGCGATCTGCGTCGCGAGGACCGGCCGGTACTCGCGGACCGGCGCCCACGAGGAGGCCGTCCCGGTGCTCCGAGCAGCGGCTGGCCAGGCTGTGGCGAAACACCTCGAGGTGCTCCTCGCGGTGAAGAACAAGGCCGAGTACAACGCGAAGTCCGTGAGCGACACGGACATCGCGCGCGCGGGAGCGGCTGCGGAGGCGCTGGAGTCGGCGGCGCGTTCGGACTGAACGGCCGAGGATCAGGACAGCGGACGCCCGAGGTCGGTGCGCAGCAGGCCGAGGGCCCGATCGACGACGTCCTCGGGCGCCGCGTCGCCACCGTGGAGCGCCCACCACGTCAGGGCGGCGCTCGCGGCGGCGGTGACGGCGTTCGCCCGGACCGTCGTCGCGAGGTCGTCGGCCCGGGTGCCGGACCGGTCGGCGACGAAGGCCACGATCTTGTCGGTGAGCGCCGCGACCGTCGGGGCTCCGAGCTGGTCGAGCGACGGGTTCTCCCGGATGACGCGGAGCCGGTGCCGGGTGACCTCGACCACGCTCGGCGGGAACGCCGCCCCGGCGCGGTACGCGGCATGGAGTGCCACCCAGGCGTCCTCGTCGGCGGGACGGTCGGCGAGGGCACGGGTGAACCGGTCCGCGAACTCGTCGAGGCCGCCCCACACGAGGGCCGCCTTGGTCGGGAACAGGCGGAACAGCGAGCGGCGACTCACCTCGGCCGCGCTCGCGACGTCGTCCATCGACACCGCATCGAACCCGCGGTCGTCGAACAACCGCAGCGCCACCAGGGACACCCGGTCGGGATCGATCGTGCGTGGACGTCCGGTGGGGCGCTCTCCCGTGGAGCTCATGGACACCTTTCGGCACTGAGTGCTACAACTTCATCGGCGCACCGTGCGCCTCTCGACGAGGAGACACCATGACCGACACCACCGCCGGACGATTCGCCGGCAGGACCATCATCGTGACCGGCGCCGGATCCGGCATCGGACGCGCCACGGCGACGCGGATCGCCCACGAAGGCGGCCGGGTCGTCGCGACCGACGTGGTCGCGGAGCGGCTCGACGCCCTGCGGGCCGAGCTGAGCGGGACGGAGGTGGAGGCGGTCGTCGGCGACGTGGCCGCTGCCGAGACGATCGACCTGCTCCTCGCAGCCGCGGGCGACCGGGTCGACGGGCTGGCGAACGTGGCCGGCATCATGGACGGGTTCTTGCCGCCGGACGAGGTGGACGACGCCACGTGGGACCGGGTCTTCAGCGTCAACGTCACGGGGCCCATGCGGCTCACCCGTGCCGTCCTGCCCCGGATGATCGCCGCCGGTCACGGCACCGTCGTGAACGTCGCCTCGGAGGCGGCGCTCCGCGGGTCGACGGCGGGGGCGGCGTACACCGCCTCGAAGCACGCCATCGCGGGCTTCACCAAGAGCGTCGCGTTCTTCCACGGCCCGCAGGGCGTCCGCGCGAACGCCGTCGCGCCCGGCGCGGTCGCGACGAACATCGAGGCACCGATGCGGAGCGAGTACGCGGCCGGACGGGTGGGGCCGTTGATGCAGGTCGCGGTCCCGCCCGTGGCGCAGGCCGATCAGCTCGCCGCGGCCATCACCTGGCTGCTGAGCGACGACTCCGCCAACGTGAACGGTGTGGTGCTGCCGAGCGACGGCGGCTGGTCCGTCGTCTGACGCGACCACGGGAGGACGGGAGGCTCGTGGCGGCGCCGCCACGAGCCTCCCGTCCGTCAGGGGCGGAGTCAGGCGGTCGCGAGTGCGGCCATCTCCGCGACCACCGCGCGCAACCGGTCGCCGAGCTCGACGGTGCTCGACACGGTGTCGCGGTGCGCGACCTCGGAGAGCGCGGACATCACCAGGGTCACGACCGTCCGGGCCGTCTGCTCGTCCGTGCGCGTGGTGACCACCGCGAGCATCGCCTGCCGTGACTCGGCCATCCACCGCATCACCATCGGCGTCATCTCGGGGCGGTGCACGAGGAGTTCCTTCGTGCGGCTCCTGTCCGACGGCAGCGGGACGCTCCGGGCGACGAGGGTGCAGACGTCGTCCACGAGCCGCCCGCTGCCGTCGCGGAACGCCTCGGCGACGCGGTCGGGCGTGACGACGGTGTCGAGCCCGAGGGCGGCGTGCGCCTTCGACGTGAAGTAGTTGAAGAACGTCCGCGGGGAGACGTCGGCGTCCGCGCAGATCTGCTCGACGGTCACCCCGTCGAGTCCGTGCGCGATGACGCGGTCGAGCGCCGCGCCGTGGATCGCCTGTCGGGTCTGCTGCTTCTTGCGCTCGCGGAGGGTGCAGGGCTCGGGGTCGACGGCGGTGTCGCGTTCGAGCGCCGGGGTGGTCACGAGGGCCTCCTGGGGTGGTCGTGGCGGGGGAGTGGAGGGTGGGGTGTCCGTCCGCGTGGGGGGAGCGGACGGACACCCCGGTCGGTCACCGACGGGTGGGGGTGGACCCCGTCGTCGGTGCGGACTGGACCGGCACGGAGCCCGTCATCGGTCCGGTGAAGGAGCCCGCGGCGGCCGCTGCCGTGCCCGCCTCGGTCTCGAGCTGCGCCTCGGCGGACAGGTCGTGCTGCTCCTGCAGGGCCGAGCGCTGGCGCAGCGGCGGGACCCGGAAGAACCAGGTGAGCACGAACGCGAGCAGGATCACGCCGAGTCCGACCCAGTAGATCGTCACGGACGAGGCGTTGAAGCCCGCCATGAACGGCCGGGTGAGGCGGCTGTCGGCGCCGGTCAGGAACGAGGTGTCGTTCGCACTCGAGGCGTTCTCGCTCGTGCCGGAACCGTCGTCGATCTGCTTCGCGAGCGTCGGGGTGAGCTGGTCGACCCAGTAGGCGCGCTGCGAGGCGTCCGCCCAGTCGACGGTGACGGTGCCGTCCTGGACGGTGGCGTGCGCCTCGTCCGCGACGGCGGCGAGGGCCTGCTGTTCGGCCGCGGGGGTGGCGGCGGCGACCTGCTGGTCGATGACCTGCTGGGCGGCAGCCGCGGGGACTGTACCGGCGGCGACCTGCTGCTGGACGGCCGCGCTGACCTGCTCCGTCACCGCAGTCCGAGCAGCGGTCTTCGCCTGTGCGGCGGCGTCGTCGAGCTTCGACTGCACGCCGTCCTCGAGCGGGGTCACGATCGGCGTCCAGATCTTGTCCATCACGCCGCGGTTCTCGCTCGCGGTGGCCACGGTCGGGTTCGTCGCGGCACCGAGTGCGGCGGACAGGTCCTTCTCGTTCGCGGTCGCGTGCAGGATGTTCGCCGGCATGACGGAGAACAGCACGGAGAGCAGCACGGCCGTGCCGAGCGTGCCACCGATCTGGCGGAAGAACGTCGCCGACGAGGTCGCCACGCCCATGTCCCGCGCCTCGACCGAGCCCTGTGACGCGAGGGTCAGCGACTGCATGACGGAGCCGAGTCCGAGGCCGATGAGGAACATGCCGATCATGAGGAACCAGAGCGGCTTGTCGATCGTCATGAACGTGAGGACGACGTAGCCGGTCGACACCAGGAACGTGCCGATGACCGGGAAGATCCGGTAGCGGCCGACTTGGGCGACGATCTGGCCGGACGTGATCGACGCGATCATCAGGCCGCCCACGAGGGGCAGGGTCGCGAAGCCGGACTCCGTCGGGGTGAGACCGACGACGATCTGCAGGTAGAGCGGGATGGTCAGCATCGCGCCGAACATCGCGAACCCGACGAGGAAGCCGATGACGGTGGCCATCGAGAACGTGCCGGAACGGAAGAGCTTCAGCGGGATGATCGCGGCGTCGCCCATCTTCGACTCGATGACGAGCAGGGCGACGAGGCCGACGGCACCGATCACGTAGCAGGCGATCGCGGCAGGCGAACCCCAGCCCCACGTCCGGCCCTGCTCGGCGACGAGCAGCAGCGGCACGAGCGTGACGATCACGGCGGTCGCACCCCACCAGTCGACGACGGGCTTGTCGCCGGCGCGGTGCACCTTCGGCAGGTGCAGGAAGACGATCACCATGATGAGCGCCGCGATGCCGATCGGCACGTTGATGAGGAGCACCCAGCGCCAGCCGGTGATCCACAGGATCTCGGAGGAACCGGCGAGCAGACCGCCGATGAGCGGGCCGATGACGGACGAGATGCCGAACACCGCGAGGAAGTAGCCCTGGTACTTGGCACGCTCGCGCGGGGCGAGGATGTCACCCATGATCGCGAGCGGCAGCGACATGAGCGCTCCGGCACCGATGCCCTGCACGGCGCGGAAGCCGGCGAGCATGATCATCGAGGTCGCCATCGACGACAGCACGGCGCCGAGGATGAACACGACGATGCCGAAGATGTAGAGCGGCCGGCGGCCGAAGATGTCGGAGAGCTTGCCGTAGATCGGTGTCGCGATCGTCGACGTGATGAGGTACGCGGTCGTGACCCAGGCCTGCTGGTCGAGGCCGTGCAGGTCGTCACCGATCGTGCGGATGGCGGTCCCGAAGACGGTCTGGCCGAGGGACGACAGGAACATGCCCGCCATCAGGCCGTAGATGACGAGGAGGATCTGGCGGTGGGTCATCAGCGGCTGCTGACCGGCCCCACCTGCGGCCGCGGGGGCCTGCACCGAGACGGGTGCGGTGGCTGTCATCGAGCTCCTTGGATCAAGCTGCGCGAACCGGAGTTTCGCGCTGTGAAAGTTTGCAGACCGCGCAACGATACATCCGTTGCGTTCTGAAAGCAACTAAATCTGGCCGGTACGCTGACCTCGTGAACGAGGACCGGACCGCCGCCGAGCGACTCCTCCGATCGCAGCTCGACCGGCTGTGGGTGCGGCAGACCATCCGCGCCTCGCTCATCGAGTCGCGCGGGGGACTCGACCCGACCGCTCGCGTGATCCTCCGCGCCGTCGAGCACTTCGGCGCCGTACGGTCCACGGCGATCGCGGACGCCACCGGTCTCTCGCGTCCGGTCATCAGCCGACGGGTCGCCTCGCTCGTCGACGCCGGTTTCCTCAGCACGGCTCCCGACCCGGCGGACGGCCGTGCGGCCCTCCTCTCCCTCGCGCCGCTCGGTGTCGAGGTCCTCGACCAGTTGGACCTCGCCGGCGCCGAGGTCTTCGACGACCTCACGGGCGTCTTCGCCGCCGACGAGCTCCGGCAGCTCGCGGCGCTCCTCGAGCGGCTCAACGACCGGGCCGACGTCCTGTTCGGGGTGGGCGCGGCCGCGCGCGACGCGACTTCCTGACCGCGCGTCGCGATGATCCGGTCGCGTCAGCGCGACGTCACCACGGAGCGGCCGGGAGGCTCGTGGCGGGCTCGCCCCGCGCCTCCAGGCCGTCGCAGGGTACGCCCGGCATTCACCCTCAGTGCCACATCCGGGATACCGTTCTCCCCATGAGCACCGAGAACACCAGCACTGCCGAGACCGTCGACGAGGGGCCCGTGGTGACCTTCGCCGACCTCGGCCTGAGTGACCAGGTGCTCAAGGCCGTCAAGGACATCGGCTACGAGACGCCGTCCGCCATCCAGGAAGCCACCATCCCGACGCTGCTCGAGGGGCGCGACGTCGTCGGCCTCGCGCAGACCGGTACCGGCAAGACCGCCGCGTTCGCGCTGCCGATCCTGTCCCGCATGGAGTCGGGCAGCAAGGTGCCGCAGGCGCTCGTGCTGTCCCCGACCCGCGAGCTCGCACTCCAGGTCTGCGAGGCGTTCGAGCAGTTCGCGTCGCACATGAAGCACGTGCACGTCCTGCCCGTGTACGGCGGTCAGGCGTACGGCGTGCAGCTGTCCGCCCTCCGTCGCGGCGTCGACGTCGTGGTCGGCACCCCCGGCCGCATCATGGACCACATCGCGAAGGGCACGCTCGACCTCTCCGAGCTGAAGTACCTCGTGCTCGACGAGGCCGACGAGATGCTCAAGATGGGCTTCGCCGAGGACGTCGAGACCATCCTCGCGGAGACCCCGGACGACAAGCAGGTCGCGCTGTTCTCGGCGACGATGCCCGCGCAGATCCGCCGCATCTCGCAGCAGTACCTCACGGACCCGGCCGAGATCACCGTCAAGACGAAGACGAAGACCGCGGCGAACATCACGCAGCGGTACCTCATGGTGTCCTACCCGCAGAAGGTCGACGCCCTCACCCGCATCCTCGAGGTCGAGGACTTCGAGGGCATGATCATCTTCGTCCGCACGAAGAGCGAGACCGAGACGCTCGCCGAGAAGCTCCGCGCCCGCGGGTACGCCGCTGCGGCCATCAGCGGCGACGTCGCCCAGGCGCAGCGCGAGCGGACCGTGAACCAGCTGAAGTCCGGCAAGCTCGACATCCTCGTCGCCACCGACGTCGCCGCCCGTGGCCTCGACGTCGACCGCATCACGCACGTGGTGAACTTCGACATCCCCGTGGACATCGAGTCCTACGTCCACCGCATCGGCCGCACCGGTCGCGCAGGCCGCAAGGGTGACTCGATCAGCTTCGTCACCCCGCGCGAGCGCCGACTGCTCTCCGCGATCGAGCGCCACACCAAGCAGCCGCTCACGCAGATGCAGCTCCCGACGATCGAGGACGTCAACGAGACGCGCCTGACCCGCTTCGACGACGCCATCACCGCGGCGCTCGAGCAGCAGGACCGCATCTCGGCGTTCCGCGACGTCATCGCCCACTACGTCCGCAACCACGACGTGCCCGCCGAGGACGTCTCCGCGGCGCTCGCGGTCGTGGCACAGGGCGAGGACCCGCTGCTCCTCGACCCGGAGTCGGACGAGCTCAGCGCGCGGGTCGGTCGCGACGGTGCCTCGGGTGCCCGCCGTGACCGGGACGACCGAGGTGACCGCGGCGACCGTGACGACCGCGGTCCGCGTCGGTCCCAGCCGATGACGGCGTACCGCATCGAGGTCGGCCGTCGCCACCGTGTCGAGCCGCGCCAGATCGTCGGTGCGCTCGCGAACGAGGGTGGCCTCCGCCGCGACGACTTCGGGGCCATCCAGATCCGGCCGGACTTCTCCATCGTGGAGCTCCCGACCGACATGGACGCCGGCGTGCTCGACCGTCTGTCCGACACCCGGATCAGCGGCAAGCTCATCGAGATCAAGCCCGACCGCCGCGGTGGCGCCGGTGGCCGTCGCTTCGACCGCGACGACCGCGGGCCGCGCGGCGGTGGCCGGTACGACCGCGACCGCGACGACCGCGGGGGTCGTGACCGCGACGACCGTGGGCCGCGCGGCGGTGGCCGGTACGACCGTGACCGCGACGATCGCGGGGCGCGCAAGCCGCGCCACTGACTCGTCGCGCCGGGCGGGCGGGGTGCGCCGCTGCGCTGGTGTGCGCCCCGCCCGAGACTCGGGCTGAGCGACATCCCTCGTGGTCCTGAGCGCGAGGGACGTCGCCCAGCGCGAGACTCGGCCGCGCCGGCGCGAGACTCGGCCGCCCCAGCGCGAGACTCGGCCGCGCATACGCGAGACTCGGCCGAGCCAGCGCAAGACTCGGCCGTTGCGGGGTCCCGCCAACCCGGAGCCGACCCCGCACGATCGATCCCCGCGTCCCCGGGGCGTCCCCTCGTGGTGCTTCGATGACCTTCAGTCGTGGCCACCCGAAGGCCACGCGGACCAGTAGGGGATCGATCGTGTACAGAGCAGTGCTCACCGCCGCGGCCGCCGCGGCGCTGGTGATCGGTGGAGTGTCGCCCGCGATGGCGGCCACTCCCGCGTCGAGGCTCCCCGGGGCCCCGACGTCCGTCCACGTCAGCGGTGCCGGTGACGCCGCCACGCTGACCTGGAGTGCCCCGCGCTCCGGAGCCGCCGTGCAGCGCTGGCGCGTCTCGATCCGACCGACCGCCGGCCAACCGGGCAGCGGGACCGACGTGGTCGCCGCGAACGTCCGGTCCGAGCGCTACGGCTGGATCCGCGCGGGCGTGCACTACACGTTCTCCGTCCGGGCCGTCGGCGCGAAGGGCGACGGCCGCAGCGTCTCCGTCCGGTACACCGCCCCGGCGAGCACCACGGTCGCGCAGTCGCTCTACGGCCTCGACGCCGCAGGGTCGGTCGTCCGCTTCCCGACCACGGGCACCGGCGCGCCGAAGACCGTCGCTGCGAAGGGCGACGGCTACGCCGCGGACGACGTCGGCAACGTCTTCGTCCCCTCGAGTGACGGCACGAAGCTGCTCCAGTACCCGGCCGGCGGGGGTGCGGCGCGGGTCCTCGCGACCGGGCTGCACCTGACCAAGGACCTCCGTACCGACGTCGCCGGCAACGTGTACTGGGTCGACTCCGTGTCCGGCGGCGTCGTGAAGCTGCCGATCGGCGCCGCCGTCCCGAAGACGATCCTGCCGTCGAGCGGCACCGCCTGGGCGGTCGGTCGCGACGGCACCGTCTCCACCTTCACGACCGCTCCGGGATCCTCGACCGGGCCGACCGTGGGCACCGTCGTCAGCCGCACGGTGCACGGTACGGTGACCACCCGGAAGGTCGGGCTCGCGAGCGGCCAGCCGATCGGCTACTTCACCGCGCTCGTCGCCGACGGGCAGGGCTCGCTGTACCTCGACTTCCGCGCCTTCGGTGGCAGCGGCTACAACGGCTTCTGGTCACTCGCTCCCGGGTCGTCCACGCTCGTGCCCGTACCCGCGAAGGTCAAGTACCGGTTCAGCGCGACGAACGACGACTCGCTCCTGCTCGGTCAGTCGGCGGGTTGGTGCGCGGCGACCTCCGAGGCGGACCCCTTCCACCCGTGCACGGCCGACCACGCGGTGGCGGACCTGTTCACGCAGGACGCGTCCGGCGTGACGCTCGACCACGCGGTCACCGGTGGCCCGAAGGTCCCGTCGAACGGGTACTACCCGGGTGCGGCCGACTCCGCCGGTGACCTCTTCGTCGACGCCGACTCCGGTCTCTGGCGGATCCCCGCCGCGGGCGGGGCGGCGCAGCAGCTCTCGACGGGGCAGTTCAGCCGGCTCACGTCCATCTGACTCGGCCCATGACGGACTGGAGGCGCGGTGCCAGCGGGCACCGCGCCTCCAGTCCGTGTGGCGGTTGCGTCGACTACGCGCGGTGACCGCGTCGACGGCGCGCCGCCACGATGCCGGTCCCGGCGAGCAGCGCGAGGAGCGCTGCGATCGCTGCCGGGACGAGCCCCTCGGCGCCGGTGAACGCGAGCTCGCCGTCCGAGCCCGCTGCGTCCGCGACGACGGTCACCGTGGTCGACCCGACGGTCACGCCGTCGACGACCACGACGACCGTGTGGGTCCCTGCGGGCAGCCCGGCGGGGACGGTCGCCGCGAGGGTGAACGCGCCGGAGTCGTCGGTCCGCACGGTGCCGAGCAGCACGGGGTCGGAGTGGATCTCGACGCGGGCATCGGCGTCGGCCGCGAAGCCCGTGCCGCGGACGGTCACGGCGCCGCCGGCAACGAGGTCACCCGTGACCGTGACCGAGCCGCGGACGGTGGCCGGGTCGGTCGGGTCGGCGCTGCCGGGGTCTGCGGGCGTGGTGCCCGGGTCGGCGGGCGTGGTGCCCGGGTCGGCGGGTGTGGTGCCCGGGTCGGTGGGCGTCGTGCCGGGGTCGGTCGGGTCGGTGCCGGGGTCGCCGGGCTCGGTCGGGTCGGTGCCGGGGTCGCCCGGCTCGGCGGCCAGGGTCTTCCGGTACTCCGTCATGTACGCGAGCTTGCCGGGCTTCTCCGACGAGTACGGCGCGGAGAGCTTCGCCCACTCGCCCTTCGTCACGGCCTTGCCGTCGTTCCAGTCGGTCAGCGTGCTGAGGTCCGCGGCGGTGTACCCGCTCTCGGCGTCGACGACCTCGTCGCGGGGGAGCGTCACCTGCGCCTTCGTGATGCGCTCGACGAGCGACAGCGAGCCCGCGAAGTCGTCCTGGTCCCAGTCGGCGAGGCCGAGCTCCGGGTGAGCACGGAGCCACGAGCCCCAGTAGAACTCCTGGAACGGCACGGCGCCGTCGGCGGTGTACCCGACGTCGCGGCCGAAGTACATGATGCTCCGGGCGCTGTCGTCCTGGAACTCCGCCAGCCCGACGTTCTGCGGCAGCTGGGCGGGGGTGATGACCTTCCCGGCGGTGTCCCGGAGCCACACCCACCGGTTGTCCTGCATCGTCTGCCAGAACGCGGACTCGGTCATGCCGGAGAGGTTGCCGAGGACCCGGAGCCGGACGTGCACGTCCGGCCCGCTGTCCTCGTCGAAGGACGTGAGCGTGTGGTGCCCGTCGGTGAGGTACAGGGTGCCGCCGGGGCCGACCACGACGGTCTTCATCGGGGCGATGGTGTCCGCCGTCTCCGAGCCGACCGGCACCGTGCAGGTGAACGACGACGGGTCGGTGAGGGTCGAGGTCGCCGTGGTGGTCTCGGCTTCCTCCTGGCCGTTCGCCTCGCACCAGTCGTCGAACTTCTTGTTGACGGCGTCCTTGCTCAGCGCGGTCGAGTAGCGGCCGAGCTTGTAGTACACCTCGTCGTAGCCGAGCGACGGTTGCGTCGGGTGCACGTCGCCGATGCGGACGTCGAGCAGGGTGTCGGGCGCGGCGCAGAGGTCGGCGGTGCTGCCCGTCGTGCAGCTCGTGGCGCGGTCGTCGGTGATCGGGGTCGGGGCGGCGGTCGCGGTCTCGGTCGAGACGGCGGCGGCGCCGAGGGTGGCGGTCAGCGCGGTGGTGAGCGCGATGATCCGCATGGTCCGGAGTGCGGGCACGGGGTTCCTGTCGGGAGGAGGCGGGCGGGGCTGAGTGTCCTCGCATGTTCGCGACCCCGGTTGACGGAGCGGTGGCCGACGGGTGAACGACAGGTGTTGCGCCACCGCGCACCCGCGCGGCCCGCCGCGCCCTCGCGCCTACAGCCCCTCCACGGTGCGGCGGCAGACCTCTTCCCACGGCGTCGGCTCGATCCCGAAGTGCGCCCGCGCCGCCGAGTCGTCGAGGACGTACGGCCGGGTCCACTGGTAGGACATGTCGGACATCTCGCGGAGGAACGGCACCACGAGTCCGCCGGCGCGGATGACCCCCGCGGGCAGGCGCCGCACCGGCACCGGCGGCTTCCCCGCCACCGCCAGCATGTCGGTCACGGCCTGCTCCTGCGTGCGCGGCGGGTTCGAGGGCACGTTCCACGTCCGGCCGTGCGCGGTCTCGTCGAGCGCCGCCGCGACGAGGGTCCGTGCGACGTCGAGCACGTCCGTGAAGGTGTGCGGGAGGTCGGTCCGGCAGAGCATCGTCACGGCCTTCCCCTGCAGTGCCGCGGGGAGGACGCGGGTCACGTGCCCGTTCCCGCCGACGCCCGGCCCGACGTAGTCCGAGCCACGGACCTCGACCGCACGCACGCGTCCGGCCCGGTGCGCCGCGAGGGCGTCGGCCCAGAGCTTCGCCCGGAGGATGCCCTTGTGGTCGGTGGCCGCGTCCGGCAGTCCCTCGTGCATCGGGCCGTCGACCGGGCCGTACGGGTAGAGGTTGCCCGTGATCGCGTAGACCGCCCCGGTCCGCTCGGCAGCGGTGAGCATCGCGGTCATGAGCGGCGGCCACGTGCGCTCCCACTGCGTGTAGTCGCCGGGGTTCGCGCAGTTGTAGAGGACGGCCGCGCCGTCCGCTGCCCGGGTGAGCGCGTCGGTGTCGGAGGCATCGAGCGCGACGTGACCCACTGCCCCCAGGCCGGTGTCGCGACCCGAGCGGGTGGCGACCGTGACGTCCTCGCCGCGCTCTGCGAGGACGGCGGCGACGTGCCGGCCCACCGGGCCGGCTCCGATGACGAGGTGACGAGCGGACATGGGTTCCTCCTGGAGTGATCGGGAGAGCGGTGCTCTCGCAGGAGCAGTCTGCACCGGTCGCCATCGAATTGCAAGAGCACTGCTCTCGTTTGTGTGCAGTGCTCTCACATGGCATGGTGGAGGGATGGAGACGAAGCCGCCGACCGCCCGCGCCCTGGCGCGCGAGGCCGTGTACGCGAGCATCCTCGCCGCTGCCCGGGCACGGCTCACGCAGGAGGGTCCGAGCCAGCTCGCCCTCCGCGCCGTCGCACGGGACGTCGGGATGGTCTCGTCGGCCGTGTACCGCTACTTCGCGAGCCGCGACGACCTGCTCACCGCGCTCCTCGTGCTCGACTACGACGAGCTCGGGGCGGCCGTCGAGGCGGCCGACGCCGCGGTCGACCGGGCCGACGTCGGCGGACGCTGGCGTGCCGTGTGTCGTGCGATCCGGTCGTGGGCCGTGGCCCACCCCGGCGACTTCGCCCTGCTCTACGGGTCGCCGGTCCCCGGCTACGTCGCCCCGCCGTCGACGATCGAGCCCGCGTCGCGCACGACCCACGTGCTCATCCGGGTGGTCGCGGACGCGTGGACCGCCGGGAGGCACGGTGCCCGTCCGGCGCCGGCGTCGCCTCCCGACGGACTCCCGGCCGCCATCGGCGACGCCGTCGCCTACATGCGCGAGCGGGGGATCGCACCGGACCTGCCGGACGAGCTCGTGCTCCGGATCCTGATGGCGTGGACCACGGTGTTCGGGGTCGTCTCGTTCGAGCTCTTCGGGCACACGGTCGGGGCGGTGTCCGACGACGCGGTGTACTTCGACCACGTCGTGGCGCGGCTCGCGGACGACCTCGGGATCGGCGATCGCCGTTCGACGGGTGTCGGCTGACACGAGACCCCTGCCTGCGGTAGACAGTCCTGTACGTGATCACTCACCAGGTCGCGCCAGCAGGGGTGGACCCTCCCGAGGGAAGGACGTGGATGAGCGCGCTCGACGTCAGCCGGCAGGACCGGCGCCGACTCACCACCGGCACCCCACGCCGCCGCATGGTCGCGGTGCGCACCGTCGCCCTGCTCGCGTCGATCGCCGGCGTGAACTACATCGTCTGGCGGTGGGCGGCGTCGGTGAACTGGCACTCGTGGTGGATCGCCGTCCCGCTCATCCTCGCCGAGACCTACAGCGTCATCGACTCGCTCCTGTTCGCCTTCGGCGCGTGGCGGCTCCGCGAGCGGGGTGAGCCGCCGAGGTCGCCGGGCGACCACGTCACCGTCGACGTCTTCATCACGACCTACAACGAGCCGGTCGACCTCGTCCTCCGCACCGCCCGCGCCGCGAAGGCCATCCGGCACCCACACTCCACGTGGATCCTCGACGACGGCAACCGCCCCGAGATGCGCGAGGCCGCCGAGTCGCTCGGCATCGGGATCATCACCCGCGGAGCCGACTGGGTCGACCGTCCCCGCCACGCCAAGGCCGGCAACCTCAACAACGCCCTGCTCGCGACGCAGGGCGAGTTCCTCCTCATCCTCGACGCCGACCAGGTGCCGGACCCGGCGATCCTCGACCGCACGCTCGGGTACTTCAAGGACGATCGGATGGCGCTCGTGCAGACGCCGCAGTGGTTCGAGAACGTGCCGAAGGAAGACCTCCTCGGCAGCCAGGCCCCGCTCTTCTACGGCCCGATCCAGCAGTCGAAGGACGGCTGGAACGCCGCGTTCTTCTGCGGGTCGAACGCGATCCTCCGGCGCGAGGCGCTCATGCAGCTCGGCGTCACCCGGTACGTCCGCGAGGTCGAGGCGTCGGTGCAGCGGACGATCAAGACCTCCCGGACGCTGCTCGCCCGCGCCCGTGAGACCGAGACCGACCCGCGCGTCCTCGGAGCCCTCGACGAAGCCGAGGCCGTGGTCGAACGTGCCCGCGACCAGGTGTCCCGTGGTGAACCGCTCGGTGACGTCACCTACGACTTCCAGCGCGGCATCGACGCGATCTCGTTCCGGTTCGCCGCCGACGACCTCGAGTCCGTGCGGAACGACCTGCAGGAGCTCGCGGCCATGTCGACCGAGGCCGACACGTTCGCCGGTCTCGACGACGCCGCGCTCGACGTGCTCGGGCAGCGCGAGGCCTCCCCGGTCGCCGCGATCGAGTCCATCGCCGTGCTCGCCCGCGCGCTCGACGTGAACCGTGACGACGAGGCGCAGCCGATCATGCCGCTGGCGACGATCTCGGTCACCGAGGACATGGCCACCGCGATGCGCCTGCACGGCCTCGGGTGGAAGTCCGCGTACCACGACGAGATCCTCGCCACCGGCCTCGCGCCGGACGACCTCCCCACGATGCTCGTCCAGCGCCTCCGCTGGGCGCAGGGCACCATGCAGGTGTTCTTCCGTGAGAACCCGCTCGTCCAGAAGGGCCTCTCGTGGGGCCAGCGGCTCATGTACTTCTCCACGATGTGGAGCTACCTGTCGGGCTTCGCCGCGATCGTCTACATCGCCGCCCCGGTGCTCTGCCTGTCGTTCGGGGTGGTCCCCGTCCAGGCGTACAGCGTCGACTTCTTCGTCCGGCTCATCCCGTTCCTCGTGCTCAACCAACTCCTGTTCTGGGTCGTCGCGGCCGGCCGACCGACGTGGCGCGGGCAGCAGTACTCGCTCGCGCTGTTCCCGGTGTGGATCGAGTCGGTGACGAGTGCCTTCGAGAACGTGTTCCGCGGCAAGCCCCTCGGGTTCCGGGTGACGCCGAAGGTCCGCGACGAGTCCGACCAGAAGCCTCGGTGGGACCTCGTCAAGCCGCAGCTGTACGCGATGGGGGCCCTCGTCGCCGCGCTCGTCATGATCGGGATCCGCTACGCCACCGGCCAGGCCGACGGCATCGCACCGCTCGTCAACACCGCGTGGGTGGTCTTCGACCTCTTCATCTTCAGCATCGTGATCCGCGCCGTGCTCTACCGCGCACCGGTGTTCACGCCGCCCGTCGAGCACGAGTCGAGCACCGTGGGAGGACCCCTGTGACGAGCACGACGTTCGAGGTCCCCGCGACCGCAGAGTCCCTCGACGAGGTCCAGGACCGCTTCGGTTCGTGGTGGGACGGCCTCGGCATCGACGACGTCGCGCAGCGCTTCAAGCTCGAGACCGCGCTGGCCGAGATCGCGGCGAACATCGTCGAGCACACCCGACGGAACGACCAGGAAGCAGGCAGGCGCTACACCGTGCACCTCGAGGCCACCGACCACGAACTCACCGCCGTCCTCACCGACAACGGCCGCCCGGCCGACGTCGACCTCGCGGCGGTCACCATGGCGGACGTCGACGAGGAGAGCGGCCGCGGACTCGCGCTCGCCATCGCCGCGCTCGACCGGCTGGAGCACCGACACGAGCACGGACGGAACGTGTGGACCCTGGTGTGCGACCGGTGAGGCGGTTCCTCGCACTCCTCGTCGTCGTCGCCACGCTCGTCCTCGGTGGCGCGCTGCCCGCGTCCGCGACGACCGCCGCGAAGGACTCCCCATCGGGTCCGGCCTCGGGTGAGCGCTGGTTCGGTCCGGACCTCGACTGGGGCGACGACGCGCCGGACGGCTACGCGGGCCGCCTCGGTGCCGTGCCGTCGATGTACGGCGTCGAGATCGACTACCCGATCGACCGCGCGGCCGAACGCGAGCTGCTCCGCTCGACCCGGGCCGCGGCCGCGCAGGGCGCCGTCCTCGTGGTCAGCCTCGAACCCGACCACGAGCTCTCGACCCTGACGACCGCGGACGCCCGGAAGGCGAACCGACTCCTCGAACAGGTCCATGAGCAGTACGGCACGAAGGTCCTCGTCCGGTACGCGCCGCAGATGAACGGCACGTGGGTGTCGTGGGGGCAGCAGCCGACCGACTTCACGCGCACCTTCCGGGCACTCGCGAAGCAGGTCCACGCCGGCACGTCCGACGCCGCGATGGTCTGGGCGCCGTCGTACGGCGCCGGGTACCCGTTCGGTGAGTCCGCCGGCCGCCTCCGTGACCTGTCCTCGAACGACGTCGACGCGCTCGACACGAACGGCGACGGCGAACTCACCGCGGCGGACGACCCCTACGCCCCGTACTGGCCCGGGGCGTCGAGCGTCGACTGGGTCGGGCTGTCGATGTTCTCGTTCGGCAAGGGCAAGGCGACCGAGGCGGCCGGCCGCGACGTCCCGCTCACCCGGAACGACGCCCCGGAGTCCGGCGAGGTCCAGGCCCGCTTCGACGAGACCTGGGGCTACGAGCAGCCCGTGACCGAGGGCACCTTCTACGACCGGTTCGCGAAGGGCCGCGACCTGCCGATGCTCCTCGACACCGGCGCCCTCTACGACCACTCCCTGAAGGGCGCCGCGGAGCTCACCGTCAAGCAGGGCTGGTGGCGGCAGGTCATCGCGGCGGTGCAGGACAAGCCGCTCGTCGAGGGGATCACGTTCCTCGAGACGAACCGTCGAGAGCCCGAGGCGGGGAACCGGGTCGCCGACTGGCGCGACACCGCCAACCCCGGCATCGCCGGCTCGTTCCGAACCGACCTCGAGCGCGCGGGCGACTTCGTGTTCGGCCCCGTCACCGAGCGGGTCACCCCGCAGGACGGCGCCGCGGCGACGAACCAGCAGTACGACACCGGCGGCGACCAGATGGCCTGGATCGTGTGGCTGGCGGTCGGCCTCGCCGCGGTGTTCCTGCTCAGCGGGCTGTTCGGTCGGCTCGTCCCGAGTTGGCGGTACCCCGACGACGGCAAGCCCGGGCGCGACCTCCGGCTCGACCTGTTCCGCGGGTTCATCATCCTCGCCGTCGTCATCACCCACATCGAGATCGGCGGACCGTACTCGTACATCACGCTGCACGCGGTGGGCGCCATCACCGGCGCCGAGATGTTCGTGTTCCTGTCCGGCATGGTCCTCGGCATGACCTACCCGTTCGCCATCAAGAAGTTCGGCGAGTGGGCGGCGGCCGTCGGCGCGTGGAAGCGGGCACGCAAGCAGTACCTCGTGACGCTCGTGGTGATCCTCGTGGTCTTCGCGCTGAGCTTCGTGCCGTTCCTCAACACGGACGCGATCACGACCTTCACGGACCGGGGCACCGGCACCGGGGGCGTCGGGGCCGAGGGTCGCGTGTACGACCTCTACCCGAACGCGATGCAGCTGCTGGCCTACCCGCCGCCGTGGTTCGCGATCCGGCAGTTCCTGCTGCTCGAGATGGGTCCGTGGCCGTTCAACATCATGGGCCTCTTCGTGGTGCTCAGCCTGTTCATCCCGGTCTTCATGTGGGTGATCCGGCGCGGGTTCTGGTGGGCGCTCCTCCTCGTCAGCTGGGCGCTGTACGTCTACCAGGCGCTCACCCCGGACTTCCGCCCGCTGAACTCGCAGTTCGAGGCGGTGTTCCCCCTGCTCACCTGGCAGGTCGTGTTCACCCACGGGCTCGTCCTCGGCACCTACCGGCGGCAGATCATCGGCGCACTCACCGGCCGGCTCGGCAAGGTGCTGATCGGCGTCGGGATCGTCGGCTACGCGCTGTTCCTGGTGTACGTGTGGGCGGGCAACCACTTCGGGTTCACGCCGACGCCGTTCCCCGCGACGATGTACGACCAGCTCTACAACACTGCGTACCAGCGCGTGGACCTGCAGTGGGGGCGCCTGGTCGACATCGCGTTCTTCGCCATCGTGTCGTACGCGATCCTCACGGTGTTCTGGAAGCCGATCGCGAAGACCATCGGTTGGCTGTGGATCCCGCTCGGCCAGGCGAGCCTCTACGTGTTCGTGTGGCAGGTGTTCTTCGCACTCGCCATCGCGTCGATCCCCGGCGTCGACTGGTTCAACGGCTGGATCGGCTTCGCCGCGCACACCCTGCTCATCCTGCTCGCCTGGTACATGGTCCGGAAGAAGTTCCTGTTCTCGGTCATCCCGCGCTGACGCCGCTGCCCGAGTCTCGGCTCCGAGGACACGTTCGCGGTCTCGGAACCGCGAACGTGTCCGCCGGGCCGAGTCTCGAGCTACCGGTCGCCCTGGTACGGTTCGACCACCGGAGGGGGACGACATGCGGGGAACCGGAACGACGATCGTGGCGGCGACGGTGGTGGCACTGGCGCTCGCCGGGTGCACCCAGCACGCCGATCGGGCCGACAGCGACGCGCACACCGGCACGAGCCGGGCCGCGGGATCGACGCAGACCGCGACCGCTGTGGTGCCTGCCGCCGCTCGGTTCCGCGTGCTGGACCGCGCGTTCGCGTCGAGTGACGCGCTGCCCGACGGGGCGGCCACCCCGGAGGACCTCGACGTCGACAGTCAGCGTCGTCTCGGCGAATCGGACGGGACGACGTACTGGGTCGCCACGACCACGCACGACGCGGTGTGCCTCATCGCGAGCAACCCCGCACAGGACAGCACCGGCACCTTCTCGGTCTGCGGCGACGTCCCCGTCGAGAGCGGCTCCGTCGTCACGTCCATGTCGGACGACCACGGCCACCAGACCGCCCTCGTCACCGACGGCTTCGAGGACCACGGCACCGACGCCCTGCGCGAGCTCGTGCCGAACGTCTGGGCGCGCTGACGCGCACCGCGCCCGTGGCGCGGACGAACGGACGGGAGGCTCGGTGCCAGCTGGCACCGAGCCTCCCGTCCGTCGTGTGGTCGCGCCTAGCCGAGGGCGGCCGCGTCGGGTGACCCCGTCGACAGCGCGCCGCGGACCGACGCCCACGCGGTGAGCCGCTCGCGGATCGCGGGGTCCTGCTCGTGCTCGATCGCCGTGGCGTGCGCCTGCTCGAGCACCTCGTCGATGACGATGCGCCGTCCGGACCGGGCCGAGGCGATCGCCGCGTCCACCATGGTGAGGCTCATGACGTTGCCGTGCACCTCGCCGTCCGGGACCTCGCCGGTGCGGACCGCCCGCACGAAGGACGCGAGCGAGCCGGCGATCTCGTCGCCGACGCTCGGGGCGGCCGCGGGTGTGCCCGGCGTGCCGTCGAGGTCGCTCCACGGGTCGTGGTCGCCGTCCCAGAGCGCGGTGCCCGCCGCGCCGGAGGCCCGCCAGTCGCCGTTCCACGAGGTCTCGGCACCCGGTGCGCACCACGAGCCGTCGTACACGTACCGGACATCGTCCTCGAAGGTGAACACGGCGGCGGCGGCGGCGTCGCCGCGGTACCAGGACCACGACGGGTTCCACGACTCGCAGTAGACCGACACCGGGTCGCGCTCGAGCACGTACCGGGCCGAGTCGAACGCGTGGATCGCCATGTCGAGGAGGAGCACGTCGTCCATCTCCTCGCGGAAGCCCCCGAAGTGCGGGGCCTTCGCGAACCGGGTGTCGAGGCCGCCGATGGCCCCGAGCCCCCGGACGTGCTGCCGGAACGCCACGAGCTGGTCGTTGTACCGGCGGGACTGCGACACCATGAACAGCTTGCCGGTGGCCTCGGCGGCGGCCGCGAGGGCGAGGGCCTCCGCGACCGTCTGCGCGGCGGGCTTCTCGCCGAGGACGGGCAGGCCGGCCCGGAGCGCCTCGAGCGTCACCGGGTGGTGTGCGACGGGGACTGTGATGTCGAGCACCGCCTCGGCCCCGGTCTCGGCGATGAGCGCGCTGAGGTCGGTGCCGACGGGGATCGTCGGGTCGCCCGCGACGCCGGCTCCGGCCCGCGCGGCGTCGAGGTCGAGGTCGACGATGCCGACGAGCTCGACGTCCGGGTCCGCTGCGGCGGTGCTGAGCCAGGCACGGCCCATGCCACCGGCGCCGACCTGGACGACACGCAGGGGGGCGGTCACGCCGGCACCTCCTCGTCGACGGGCGCGTCGTCGAACGGACCGCGGTAGTGCTGCCCGTCGAAGTACTCGCCGAGGTCGTACCGCCGGAGCGTCGGCAACTCGCGCTCCCGCTCCGGTCGGGCCCACTCGGCGGCGTTCGCGATCACGCGGCGGACGTCCTTGTGGTGGTACACGGGGAAGTCCTGGTCGCCGGGGGAGAAGTAGAAGATCTTCCCGGCGCCGCGGCGGTAGGTCATGCCGCTCCGGAAGACCTCGCCGCCGGTGAACCCGGAGATGAAGACGAGCTCGTCCGGGGTGGGGACGTCGAAGTACTCGCCGTACATCTCCTGCTCGGGGATCACGATCGGGTTGGGGACGCCGCGGGTGATGGGGTGCTGCGGGTTCACGGTCCAGACGAGTTCCTGGTCGTGCTCGCTCCGCCACCGGAGCGTGCACGTGGTGCCCATGAGCTTGCCGAAGATCTTCGACCAGTGGCCGGAGTGCAGGACGACGAGCCCCATGCCGGACAGGACGTGCTTGTGGACCCGGTCGACCACGGCGTCGTCGACGTCGGCGTGTGCGGCGTGGCCCCACCAGGTGAGGACGTCGGTCTCGGCGAGGACCTCGTCGGTGAGGCCGTGCTCGGGCTCCTGCATCGTCGCGGTCCGGACGACGGCGTCCGGCAGGTTCTCGCGGATGCCGTCCGCGATCGCGCCGTGCATGCCGTCGGGGTACCGCTCGGCGACGTGCTGCTCGACCTGCTCGTGGACGTTCTCGCCCCACACGGTGATGCGCAAGGGAGTGGAGGTCATGGTGTGCCTTTCTGGGCTGGGTTCGGGGAGCTCGTGCCGGCCGTCACTTGACGGCGCCACCGAGGGCACCCGCGGAGATGTACCGCTGCGCGACGATGAGCAGCACGGCGGCGGGCAGCGACGCCAGGACGGAGGTGGCCATGACGGGCCCCCAGTCGGTGACGTTCGAGCCGATGTAGTTGTAGATGCCGAGCGTGATCGGGCGCACGGCCGGTGTGGAGGTCAGGGTCAGCGCGATGAGGAAGTCGCCCCAGGCCCCGAGGAAGGTGAAGAGCGCCGCGGTGACGATCGCGTTGCGGCTGATCGGCAGGACGATCGACACGAACGCACGGAAGTCGTTCGCGCCGTCCACGAGCGCCGCCTCGACGAGGCTCGGCGGGATCGACTCCATGAACGCCCGCATGAGCAGGACGGCGAACGGGACCTGCACGGCGCTGTCCGCGAGGATGAGCCCGACGTAGCTGTTGAGCAGACCGATGTTGTTGAACAGCGTGTAGAGCGCGTTCGCGATGACGATCGCCGGGATCATCTGCGTGATGAGCAGCACGAGCAGGAACACCCGCGTACCGCGCATCCGGAACCGGGCGAGCCCGTACGCGGCGGGGGTCGCGACCGCGAGGGTGAGCACGACCGTGCCGAGGCCGATGATCATGCTCGACAGGAAGTTCTGCCCCTGCTGCTGGAACGCGGCCTCGTAGCCGGCGAACGTCGGCGACCACGGGAACCAGGTCGCGGTCGCCGCCCCGGACGTCGCCTGCAGGCTGGTGTTCACCATCCAGTAGACGGGGAACACCATGACCGCGAGGAACACGATGCCGAGGATCGTGAGCGGGATGCCCTTGACGCCGCGCTTCGGCCGGGGGAGTCGCGCCGTGCGCCTCGTGGTGAGGGCTCGGGTCGCGGTGACGGTCTGGTTCGCGAGTCCGACGCTCATTCGTCGACCGCCTTCCGGGAGATCGCGATGTAGACCATCGCGAAGACGAACGAGACGACGATGAGGACGTTGCTCACCGCGGCTCCGATGCCGAACTGGAAGTTGACGAACGACTGGTGGTAGGCGTTCGTGGCGAGGGTCTGCGTCGAGTTCGCGGGTCCGCCGCCGGTCAGGCCGAGGATGATGTCCACGACCTTGAGCGTGTAGACCACCCCGAGGACGATGACGATGCTCACCACGCTCCGGATGCTCGGCCACGTGATGTACCAGAACGCCTTGAACCCGGTCGCGCCGTCCAGCGCCCCCGCTTCGTAGAGCTCCGGCGGCACCGACTGCAGGCCGCTGTAGAGGATCGTCGTGTTGAACGGGATGCCGAGCCACACGTTGACGCCGATCACCGCGATGAGCGCGAGGCTCGGGCTGACCAGCCACGGCACCGGCGCGATCCCGACGAGGCCGAGCAGCTGGTTGAGCGCGCCGCTGTCCTGGTCGAGCAGCCACTTCCACACCGCGCTCGAGGCGATGAGGGGGAGCAGCCACGGCAGGAGGAGCAGCCCGCGCAGGAAGCCGGACAGCGGGAAGTGCCGGCGGAAGAACAGGGCGAGCCCGAGGCCGATCACGAACTGCAGGACGATCGAACCGGCCGTGAAGAGCGCCGTGTTCACCACGCTCGTCGTGAAGACCGAGCTGGAGAACACGGAGACGTAGTTCGCGAGTCCCACCCAGGGGGCCTCGCCGGTGAAGAACGTGGCGGTCGTGTAGTCCTGGAAGGACATCAGGATGTTCTTGACGACCGGGTAGCCGAAGAACACCGCGACGAAGAGCGCGGCCGGGATGACGAACAGCCAGCGGGTGATGCCGCTCCGGAGACGCGCGCGGCGCTGTCCGGGGCGGACGGGCGGGGCGACGGTGGTCCGTGTCGCCGGGCGGGACGGAGTGCGAGCGGGTGCCTGTGTCGAGGCGCTCATGCGGATCCTCTCCTGGAGTGGAGAGGGAGCCGGCCGGTCCGACCGGCTCCCTCGTGCACTACTGGTTCTGGGACTGCGCCTGCTGGAGCGCTGCCTCGGGGCTGGCCTTGCCGGTGAGGGCGAGCTGGACGGCGGTGTAGATCTTCGTCGCGGCCTTGGGCCAGTCGGGGCCGAGCTCACCGGTGCGGGCACGGGCGGTCTTGACCGTGGTGACGAACGAGGCGACCTGCGGGTGGCTCTCGGCCCACTTCGCCCCTGCCTCGAGGTTCGTCGGGACGTTCCCGCTGAGCTTCGCGAGGGCCTCCTGGCCCTTCACCGAGTGGAGGCAGCCGACGAACTTGCCGGCGAGCTGCATCTTCTCCTTGTCGCCGGTCTGCGGGACGGTGAACGCCTCGCCGCCGAGCGGAGCGACGGTGGCGTCGCCGGTGCGGGTCGGGATCGGCACGCTGTCAAACTCGAGGCCCTTCTTCTCGTTCAGGGCGGGGAGCTGCCACGGGCCGTTGATCATCATCGCGGCCTTGCCGGCGAGGAACTGGTTGTTGACGTCGGCCTGGGCCCAGTTGATCGAGCTCTTCGACATCGACCCGTCGTTCTGCAGGTCCTCGACGAGCTGCAGGGCCTGCGCTGCCTGCGGCGTCGCGATGTCCTTCTCGTCACCGCCGTTCGACCAGAAGAACGGCAGGAACTGCCAGGTGCCCTCGTAGGTGTTGATGTTGCTCATCGCGAAGCCGTAGGTCGACCCCTTGGTGAGCTTCTTCGCGGCGGCCTTGAGCTCGTCCCACGTCTTCGGCGGCTGGACACCGGCCTCGGAGAGCAGCTTCTTGTTGTAGTACAGCGCGATCGAGTTCGTGTTCGACTGCACGCCGTAGAGCTTGCCCTTGTAGGTGCTCGCCGCCTTGACGCCGGGGACGTCCCCGGAGGCGCTGAGCCCGTACGCGCTGAGGTCGGAGAGCGCACCCGACGACGCGATCTGCTGCACGTCCGGGTTGTCGAGCATGAGCACGTCGGGGAGGGTCTTCGACGACGCCTGCTGCAGCACCTTCGAGATCAGGCCGGCACCGGCGACGTGGTTGATGGTGACGGTGGCGCCGACGTCCTTCGCGCACTGCTTGTACACCGGGTTGTAGCTCGCGTCGTAGTAGTCCTCGATGGTGAGGGCCTTGCTCCCGCCGGAGGAGGCGGACCCGGAGCCGGAGCAGCCGGTGAGCACCAGGGGGACCGTCGCGAGGACCGCCGCCGCGCCGAGCAGGGCACGGATCCGGCGGGGCGACGAGGGGAACTTCTGCTTCATTGCACAGCTCTTCTCTTGGTGGAGTCATGGACTTCGGGAGCACGACCACGACTCGCTGACGTCGTCGTCCCTGCGTTCCTTGGGGCGAGACGCTAACAGATAAGCGCTTCACTCGTAAAGCGCTTTTTTCGGAACCTGGGAGCTATGCTGAGCGAGTCCGGAACGAGCGGTTCCGGAACGAGCGGTGCCGGATCGAGCGGGAGTGGCAGTGGCAACGATGCAGCAGGTCGCCGACCGCGCCGGGGTCTCGATCGCCACGGTGTCGTTCGTCGTGAACGGCACGAAGTACGTGACCCCCGCGACGACCGCCCGCGTCCGGACCGCGATGCGCGAGCTGAAGTTCCGCGGCAACGTCGTCGCCCGCGCGCTCGCGAGTCGCCGGACCCGCATCATCGCGCTGCTCTTCCCGACCACGGGCAACCGGTTCAGCCCGACGACCTCGGAGTTCTTCATGAGCGCGGCCGAGCGTGCCTCCGAGCGGGGCTACCACCTCGTGCTCTGGCCGGTCGACCCCGCGGGGGACGACCTCGACGACCTCGTGTCCGGTGGGCTCGTCGACGGCGTGATCCTCATGGAGGTGCGGATGGACGACCCGCGCGTGGCCGTCCTCACCGACCTCGACGTCCCGTTCACGCTCATCGGTCGCACCCGGGACAGCACGGGCCTGCCGTTCGTCGACATCGACTTCGAGACGACCATCGTGGACAGCATCGACCACCTCGAGTCGCTCGGGCACCGCCGCTTCGGCATCGTCCTGGAGAACCTCGAGGGCACGCCGATGGCCGGGTACGCCCCGCACCTCCGCGCCGAGTCCACGTTCCGGGCGATGATCGCCGACCGTGGCCTCACCGGGACCGTCGTCTACGCCGGGTCCGGCAGCGAGGGTGGCCGTGCGGCCGTGGGTGAACTCCTCTCGGCCGACCCGGACTGCACCGCGGTGCTCCTGATGAAGGACGACAGCGCCGGCGGACTGCTCGTCGGGCTCTTCGACGCCGGCCGCCGCGTCCCCGAGGACGTCTCGGTGCTGAGCATCGCGTCCTCCGCGGCGAACGCCGACCAGCACTACCCGCGGCTGTCGACCATGCTCGCGCCGGGTCGCGAGCTGGGCACCCGCGCCGCCGACGCCCTCATCGACCAGCTCGACGGCACCTCGGCGGAGCTGCCGCACTTCCTGCTGCCCTGCACGCTCCGCACCGCGGAGTCCACCGCGCCCGCGCGGCGCTGACGCGCCCACCCGCCGGCCTGGCGCGCCCCGCTCAGCGGCGACGCGAAGCGTTGCGCGGGGCGCGCCGACCGAGCCTACGAGGGAGGTCGGGTCGGGCCCGCACCGTGCCTCCCGTCCGCTGCTCGGCGCGTCGCCTTCGCGAAAGCGACATCTTCCCGCCGCGCTGCAGGGGTCATCTGTCGCTTTCACGACCGCTCCTGGTGCCGTTCGCGGGAAAGCGACAACGTGCCGCTTCCCGGCGCGCTGCGCGCGCTCCCAGCGACCGTTGGTTGAGTGGATGCACAGGTTCGGCAGCACCACGAGCACCACCACCCGTCGAGGAGGACGCGATGGCGATCGACCGCAGACTGTTCCTGCTCGGGGGAGCGGGGGTGCTGCTCCTCGCCGGGTGCTCCACCCGACCCGAGCGGACCACCGTCGAGGAGTGGCCCACCGACCCGCCCGAGGGTGACGTCACGATCAGCTGGTGGGCCGGGCAGGTGGCCTCGAAGGACGGCGGGGACCTCCGGCGACGCCTCATCGCGGAGTTCCAGAAGGAGCACCCGAACATCCGGGTCCGCATCGTCAGCGCGCCGAGCGACACCGACACGAACCGGACGAGCCTCACGACCCAGATCGCTGCGGGCAGCCCGACGCCGGACGTGTACCTCGGGGACGTCGCGTGGCCCGGGCAGTTCTCGAAGAACAAGCTCGCGACCCCGGTGAACCGGCTCGTCGGAGAGGGCTTCTTCGACCAGTTCCCCGAGGGCCTGCGTGCCGCGGCGAGCGTCGACGGCACGTACTACATGTTCCCGCTCTACATCGACGAGTCGTTCTTCCTGTACCGCAAGGACCTCCTCGACAAGCACGGCTTCCAGGTCCCGCGCTCGTGGGAGGAAGTCCGCGAGACCGCCGCGAAGCTCGTCGACACGGGCGACGTCAGCTACGGGTTCGCCTTCCAGGGTGACGTCTACGAGGGCCTCACGTGCAACGTCACCGAGTTCGTCGCGGACGCCGGCGGCTCGTTGCTGAACGACGACCTGACGAAGCCGGAGACGACCAGCTCGGAGACGAAGCGCGCGTTCGAGTTCATGCGCTCGCTCATCACCGACGGCGCCAGCCCCCGGGCGACCCTGACGTACCAGGAGCAGGACACGAACGACGCCTTCTCGGGTGGCCGCGCGGCGTTCCTCCGCAACTGGTCGTACGCGTGGGGCATCGCGAACGGCCCGGACTCCGCCGTGGCGGGCAAGGTCGGGCTCGCCGCGCGCCCGACGTTCGACGGACAGGACGAGCACCACTCGACGATCGGCGGGTGGGGGAACTACATCAACCCGCACACGCAGCAGCCCGCCGCGGCGCTGACGTTCGCGAAGTGGATGTCGAGCGAGACCGCGCAGCAGTTCCTCACCCGTGAGGGCGGCGTGCTCCCCGCCCGGTCGGCGTCGCTCACGAGCCAGGACGCGAAGCGGCAGAACCGTCCGACCTACGACACCGCCGCGGGCATCACGCTGGTGCCCCGCCCGACCTCGACGGCGTACTACCCGAAGGTCTCGCAGGGCGTCTACCAGAACGGCAACAGCATCCTCGGCGGCCAGGCGTCCGTCGACGGCGGCACGCGCTCGATGGCCTCGGCCATCTCGCTCGCCCTGGCCGGTGAGGCGCTGTGAGCGCCGGCACCGCGACGCGGGGCGGTTCCCGCGGACCAGCCGGCGGTCCGGCGCTCCGGCCTGGAGGCACGGGTCGCCGTGACGGGTACCGCCCGACGAGCGCGCGGTCGCGCATGGAGCGTGTGCGCGCGCGGGGCGCGTGGGGCTTCGCGGCCCCGACGCTCCTGGTCGTCGCCGCGGTCACGATCTTCCCGGTGGTGTACTCGATCGTCCTGAGCTTCGCGGACGTCGAGGTCGGCTACGAGGGCTTCTCGATCCAGTCCTTCGGGCTCGGCAACTACGCGGCCCTGCTCCAGAGCGCCGACTGGTACCGGGCGCTCGGGTTCACGGTGCTCTACACGGTCGTGACGGTCTTCGTGGAGCTCGTCCTCGGCATGCTCGTGGCCCTCGTGCTCGAACGGCTCGGGGCGACCCGCGGCTGGATGCTCGCGCTCATGCTGATCCCGTGGTCGCTCGTCACGATCGTGAACGCGCAGCTCTGGAAGTACGTCTACGACTCCACGTACGGCGTCGCGACGTGGGTCTTCGGGCTGTTCGGGGACGCCCCGGTGATCCTCGGCGAACCGGTCCCCGCGATCACGGGCCTCATGGTCGCGGACATCTGGAAGACGACACCGTTCGTGGCGATCATCCTGCTCGCGGGCCTCGTGCAGATCTCGGAGGACCACTACGAGGCCGCCGAGCTCGACGGCGCGAACACGTGGCAGACGTTCTGGCGCGTGGTGCTCCCGCAGCTCACCCCGACGCTGACGATCGCCGTCCTCTTCCGCATCCTGCAGGCGTTCGGCGTCTTCGACCTGCCGTTCGTGCTGACGAACGGCGGACCGGGCACCGCCACGCAGTCCCTCGCGATCATGGGCTACAAGGTGCTCTTCCAGGACATCAACATCGGCCCCGGCGCCGCGATCGCCACGAGCACGGCGGTCATCGTCGCGGCGGGCTGTCTGCTGTTCCTCCGGGCCTTCCGGAACCAGGCGAAGGGAGGGGACTGATGCCCCGCACACGTGTCCGCAAGGGCTGGCGCAAGTGGGTCAACACCGTCAACGCCAGCGGTGTCGTCATCGCGGTGCTCACCGCGCTGCCGCTGTACTGGCTCGTCACGACGGCGCTCAAGCCCGCGTCGGAGATCTCCCGGAACCCGCCGACCGCATTCCCGCAGTCGATCACGTTCGACAACTTCGTGGTGGCGTTCCGCGACAACGCCCTCGGGCAGTACATGGTGAACAGTGTCATCGTGTCGGTGTCGACGACCGTGATCGTGCTGGCGCTGTCGTTCCTCGCCGGCTACGCGCTCGCCGGGCGGTGGATCAAGGGCCGCACCGCGATCATGACGTCGCTGCTCATGCTGTCGGTGTTCCCGGCGATCGCGGTCCTCACGCCGCTGTACCTGCTCGAGCGGAACCTCGGCCTGCTCAACTCGTACCCGGGGCTCATCGTTCCGTACGTGGCGTTCAACCTGCCGTTCGCCATCTGGATCATGCGGAACTACCTGCAGGGCATCCCCTCCACGATCGAGGAGGCCTCCGAGATCGACGGGGCGGGCGCCTGGCGCACCGTGCTCAGCGTGATCCTGCCGATGGCGAAGCCGGGCCTCTTCACGGTCGGGGTGTTCACCTTCACGGCGTCGTGGAGCGAGTTCCTCATGGCGCTGACGTTCAACAGCGAGAACTCGTTCCGGACCATCCCGGTCGGGATCGCGCTGTTCGGCACGCAGTTCACCGTGCCGTTCGCGCAGATCTTCGCGGCGAGCGTCGCGGCCACCGTGCCGATCGTCATCCTCGTCCTGGTGTTCCGTCGTTCGATCGTCTCGGGCCTCACCTCCGGCGCGGTGAAGGGCTGAGGTCGCGGGGCGACCACCTGACGGACGGGAGGCCGGGGTCGGATCCGACCCGGGCCTCCCGTCCGTCAGGTGGTGCCGCTGATCAGCGGCGACGCGCGTCGCGCGCCGTGTCGCGGAAGAAGTCGTCCGGGGTCGACGGCGCCTCGCGGAGTTCGCCGTGCTTCCAGCGACGACGCATGCCGCGGATCGTCTCGATGCGCACCGGTTCGATGCCGGGCTCGGTCTCGTACGCGCCCATGGGGAGCTCCTCGATCGTCGGCGGTGCCGAGGCGGTCGCCCCGACCGTGCCGACGGTACGTGCCCGTGACGGTGGCCGACCGGTCAACTAGGTAGCAAAGTTACCTTGTTGCGTATGCTGGACAAACGGTCTGGGAGTGTCTGCAGACGCCCGTACTCTGCCGTCAGGCGCCCGGGGATCCGAGGTCGATCGCCGCGACGACGCGGTCGACGATCCGCACGAACCTGGCGCGCTCCCGTTCCGAGAAGGAGGCCATGAGGTCGTGCAGGTGCTGGTTCGTGCCGTCCATCGCAGCGGCGTACGCCACGCGTGTGGCCTCGGTCAGTTCGATGCGGCGACTGCGTCCGTCGTCCGGGTTGGGGACCCGGCACAGGTGCCCGGAGCGCTCCAGGCGATCGACGAGTCCCGTGACCGCCGGTCCGGTCAGGCCGAGGTGCGTCGCGAGGTCCTTGACCCGGACCGTCCGCTCCGCGGTCTCGGCGCGGGCCACGAACTGGATCACCGTGAGGTCGCCCTGCGAGACCTCGAGTCGCTCGCGCAGTCGTGCGCGGAGCGCGGCCACCGCGCCCTCGAGGCGGGTGAGCGCGCCCAGCAGGTCGAGGTCGCTCATGCGGAGACCCCCTCACTGCGGATCGACTCCGCGCAACTGTACGCTGCGGTCACCGGACAACCGTATCCGGATAGCGCGATCGAGTGCGCATCCGGGACAGGGGCTTCCGGAACAGGGCGACGCTCGGCGGTGACCCGGTGAGCGAGGCGTTCCTCGAGGACCAGCCCGTCGAGGCCGTACGGTTCGAACTCGCCGGCGACGAGCCGGCCGCGGCCGTCCGCGATCTCGGTGGCGTCTACGGCGGTGACGCCTGGGTCGCCCGTGGTGGTGACCGCGGGTTCTCGTACCGGTACACCGTCGTCGGCGACTCCGAGGTGTCCGTCCGGCGCTCGCAGCTGACCGGCGCGATCCGCGGGCCGATGGCGCCGTCGGACGAGTACGTCGTGGGGTGGCTCACGGAGGGCCACACCGAGCTCGACCTGGCCGGCGACGCCGTCGAGATGCGTCCGGACGTGCCGGTGCTGTACCCGACCGACAAGACCTACACGTTCGCCGCGTCCGACTACGACCAGCGTCTGGTGCACTTCGACCGGGCCTTCGTCGAGCGGGTGGCGGCCCAACACCTCGACCTGGGCGACCGGCCACTGCGGTTCGACCACCTCGCCGAGCCGGTGCCCGAGGCCGTGCGGTCCTGGCGTGTCGCGATCACCGGGCTCACCCGGGCGTTGCGGGCCGCCGGACCCGACAGTGACGCCTGGCGCACCGCGAAGGAGTCCGCTGCCCGGGTCTTCCTCGAGATGTTCCCGCCGCACCTCGACCGGCTGCCCGCCGTCCTCGGGCTGCCGAAGAACGCCAGGCTCCGTGCCGCGGTCGAGCACATCCACGCGCACGCCGCCGAGGACGTCACCGTGGCCGAGCTGTCGGCGGTCGCCGGACTCAGCGTGCGGTCGGTGCAGGAGTCCTTCCGTCGGGTGTTCGACGTCTCCCCGCTGACGTACCTCCGCCAGGTCCGGCTCGACCGCGTGCACGAGGAACTCCTCGCGCTCGATCCGCAGGTCGGAGCGGTCGGCGACGTCGCCCGGCGGTGGGGGTTCGCGCACCTCGGTCGTTTCTCGGCGTCGTACGCGGAGCGGTTCGGCGAGTACCCGAAGCAGACGCTGCGGCGCTGATCGGAGGCGTCCCGTAGCGTTCGCTGCATGACCACCACCGTGCTCGTCGCCGGCGCCACGGGCGACCTCGGCCGCCGCATCGTCCGCGAGCTCATGGGCCTCGACGTCCGCGTCCGCGCCCTCACCCGCGGCGGGGCGGCCGCCGACCGCGTGCCCGCCGACGAGCGCGTCGAGGTCGTCACCGCCGACTACGCCGACCACGCCGCGCTCGTCGAGGTCCTGCGCGGCGTCGACGTCGTCGTGTCCGTGCTGAGCGGCACCCGGAAGGTCGTCGTGGACGCGCAGCGCGCCCTGCTCGACGCCGCGGTCGAGGCCGGTGTGCCGCGGTTCGTGCCGTCGGACTACTCCGCCGACTACCGGAGCGTCACGCCGGGCACGAACCGGAACTTCGAGCTCCGACGCGAGTTCGCCGCGGTCCTCGACGCCGCGCCGATCCGGGCGACCTCGGTGCTGAACGGGGCGTTCGCGGACATGCTCACCGGGCAGGCGCCGCTGGTCCTGTTCGATCGACGGCGGGTGCTGGCGTGGTCGAGCGCCGACCAGCCGCTGGACTTCACCACGAAGGACGACGTCGCGCACGTGGTCGCCCGGGTCGCCCTCGACCCCGATGCGCCGCGGTTCGTCGAGGTCGCGGGGGACCGGGTGACGTCGCGGAGCCTCGCGGACACCATGTCCCGGCTCACCGGACTCCGCCACCGCGTGCTCTGGGCGGGGACGACGGGGTCGCTGTCCGCGATGGCGAGGGTCGGGCGGCGGCTGTCCCGTGACGACGACGAGCCGTTCCCCGCGTGGCAGGGCATGCAGTACTTCGTCACGATGTTCAGCGGCGAGGGCGAGCTTCGCAACCTCGGCGGCGAGCGGTACCGGCCGGAGCGCTGGACGAGCGTCGAGGACGTCCTCGCGGAGCACCTCGGGGTCTGACGCCGGGTCGGTCAGCGACCGGCGAGCCGCTGGTTCGCCGCGCTCGCCGCGGCAGTCATCCGGACGAGGAACGCACGGACGGTGCGGAGCTCGGCGGCGTCGGTGTCGCGGACGGTCGCGGCGAACTCCGCGCCCGCCGCGGCCAGGAACCGCCGGGTCTCCTCGCGGGCGTGCTCGGTCGGGCGGAGGGTCACCCGGCGACGGTCCGACCCCTCGCGGTGACGACCGACGTGCCCGGCGGCGACGAGCCGGTCGACGAGGATCGACGTCGCCCCGGTCGTCATGCCGATCCGGCGGGCGAGTTCGGCGGGGGAGAGCGGGTGTCCGCCCTGCTCGGCCCAGACCACCTGCCCGAGGGCGTTCGCGTCCGATCCCGGCAGCCCCGTCCACGTCGCGAGGTGCCGGTTCAGTTCCTCGAACGCGACGGCCCAGTCGCGGAGCGCGTGCATGGCGCCGACCTCGTCGTCGGACCAGTCGACGGACAGCGGGTCGAGCGGGGACACAGGCACCTCCAGGCGGTGATCGCTTTACTGTAAAGCGATCACCGTAGACGATCAGCGCAGACGATCAGCGCAGACGATCCGCGCTCCGACGAACAGGGAAGCACATGCAGCAGCACGCACTCGTCTCCGGGGCCAGCATCGCAGGCCTCTCCGCCGCCTGGTGGCTCACCCACGCGGGGTGGCGGGTGACCGTCGTCGAGCGAGCGCCCGCGTTCCGCGACGGCGGGCAGAACGTCGACGTCCGCGGTGTCGCGAAGGAGGTCCTCGACCGGATGGGCCTGGTCGAGTCGGTCCGCGCCCGCAACACCACCGAGACCGGCACGGTCCTCGTGGACGCCGACGGCTCCGTCCGGGCGGAGCTCCCCGACGGCGGCGGGGACGGCGCGACCGCGGAGCTCGAGGTGCTCCGTGGGGACCTCGCGCACGTGCTCCTCGACGCGCTGCCGTCCGACGTCACGGTCCGGTACGGCGAGACGATCGCCGAGGTCACGGACGACGGCGCGTCGGTCACCGTGCGCACCGACGCCGGGACGGCGCTCGTGGCCGACCTGCTCGTCGTGGCCGAGGGCGTCCGGTCGAGCACCCGGTCGCTCGTGTTCGCGGAAGACGAGGTCGAGGCGCGGGACCTCGGCGTCGCGATGGTCTTCGGGACGATCCCGCGGGAGCCGTCGGACGACGACCGCTGGCGCTGGTACAACGCCGTCGAGGGACGGCAGGTCCACCTCCGACCCGATCCCCACGGCACGACCCGAGCGATCCTGGCCTGCACGAACGACGACGACCTCGCTGCGCTCCCGCGCGACGGAGCCCTGGCCCGGATGCGCGAGCGGTACCGAGGTGCGGGGTGGCAGACCGAGCGCGTGCTCGACGGGTTCGACGCCTCCGACGACGTGTACGTCGACCAGCTCACGCAGATCCGGATGCCGCGCTGGGCCCGCGGCAGGGTGTGGCTCGTCGGGGACGCCGCGTGGTGCGTGACGCCGATGGGCGGCGGGGGAGCTTCCCTCGCACTGACCTCCGGGTACGTCCTCGCCGCGTCGCTCAGCACGCACGACGACACCGCCGCGGCCGCCACGGCGTTCGACGAGTGGATGCGTCCGCTCGTGTCCGACGTGCAGGACATCCCGAAGGGCATCGTACGGTTCGCCTACCCGCAGACGCGCCTCGGGCTGGCGCTCCGGCACGTGGTGGACCGCGCGATCACCCTTCCGGTGTTCGCACCGGTCACGGCACGGCTGACGCGGGTCGCCGAGACCGAGCAGCCGTTGCCGCCGCTGCGGACGACCGCCCAGGGGTGACGGCTCGGGCCAGACGGCTCAGGAGCGCGGCGGGTCGGTCCGGAGGCGCTTGGCCTCCGGCTCCTCGGAGTGCGAGGACGCGGCGTCCACGAACCGACCGCCACCCACCGCCGCCGTCCGCCGCACGAGCTCGTTGACGAGGTCCTCGTCCTCCGGCTCGAGCTCGTCGTCGGGAGCGGTCTCGACCATGACCTGCGACGCCGGTCCGAGCAGCAGCTCCGCGTTCACCGCGGTGCCGCTGTCGTCCGCCGTCGGGATCTCGACGATGTCGGTCGTCCCGTTCTCGCCGAGGGCCGCGGCGTACGCGAGCACCGCGTCCGCGATCGCGTCGCCGGTCATCACCTTGTTGTCCCCGTACACCACGTACTTCACCCGACCGAGCCAACTCCTCGGCGCCGGGATTGTCCGGAGTGCGCAGTCGCAGCGGGGTGTCGGGCGGTGCCGACAGAATGAGCGGTGCATGACGACGGATGCCGAACCCCTCATCCACGTCGACCGCCACGGACTCGACATCGACGAGGCGGTCGCGTTCTACGAGCGCGTGTACTCGAGCGAGGACATCAGCGTCGGGCGGTCGGGCGACGAACGGTTCACCTGGCGCTTCCGCGCGGTCGGTGACGACGAGGTCGTCGTGGGGACGAGTTCGGTCGACGCGCCGCGGTGGGGGACCATCGGGCAGGCGCCGAGCTACGTCCTCGCCTGGACGACCCGCCCGGGCCTCGCCGTCGACACGGCCGGGCGCGACCCCATCGTGATGGACCCGGGTGTCCCGGTGATGTGGCCGTCCGGTCGCGACGTGGCCTTCGACGGGGCGCCGACCACCCTGCACACCGTGCGCTTCGACGCCCCGTTCCTCGAGTCGGTGGCCGCGGCGCAGCGGCACTCCGTGCCGGGTCCGCTCCGGTTCTCGGTGACGGCCGACCCCGGCGAACTCGACCACCTGCGGGCCGTCATCGCCTCGGCGGCACCGGAGCTCCTGCGAATCGACACCGCCCGCGGTCGACGTGCCGCCGTGAACATGCTCGTCGCCGAGGCGGTGGTCGACGCGTACGAGGTGACGCCCCAGCTCGACCTGGAGCTGCACGAGGGGCCGGCCACGATGCGGCTCGCGCAGGAGTGGATGGTGGCGAACGCCCACCGGCCGATCACCAGCACGGACGTCAGCCGGGTCGCGGGCGTCAACGCGCGGAGCCTGCAGGCCACGTTCCAGCGGCACACGGGCACGAGTCCCATGGCGTTCCTCCGGCAGGTGCGGCTCCACCGGGTCCGGGCCCAGCTCGTCGCCGGCGACCCCGCCGAGACCACCGTCGCGGCGATCGCGGGCACCTGGGGCTTCGGGCACCTGGGCCGGTTCGCGGGGTACTACGCGGACACGTTCGGCGAGCTCCCGTCCGAGACCCTCCGGCGCCGGACCCGCTGACGCACCCCGCCGGCGCGACCTGCGCGCGCGCCCAGACCGGCGTGACCTGCGCGCGCACCGCGGCCGGCGCGACCTGCAGGCGCGCCGCGACCGGTTTCAGTGGGTCGGGGCGGGCCCGGTGCTCTGCCGCACCCGGAGTGTCGTCGGGAGCCGCACGTGGTCGGAGGTCTGCTCGCCGCGGAGCATCGCGAGCAGCATCTCGACCGCGCGCGACCCGAGCTCGACCAGCGGCTGCGCGACCGTCGTCAACGGCGGCGTCGTCGTCGCGGCCTGCGGGACGTCGTCGAACCCGACCACCGAGAGGTCCTCGGGCACCCGGAGCCCGAGCGCCGCGGCCGACCGCAGGACGCCGACGGCCGACGAGTCGTTCGCCGCGAACACCGCGGTCGGACGATCGGGGCCGGACAGCAGCCCGAGGGCGACCTCGGCGGACCGGTCCTCCTGGTAGCCGCCGTCGCGCACGAGCGACTCGTCCACCGTCAGCCCCGCGGCGACGAGTGCCCGTCGGTACCCGGCCTCGCGGAGCTGGGCGGACGCCAGGTCCGGTCGCCCGCGGAGGTGTGCGATCCGCGTGTGCCCGAGTGACACGAGGTGCTCGACGGCCTGGGCGGCCCCGCCCTCGTTGTCGGAGTCGACCGTGGCGTGGCCCTCGGGTCCGGTGTGCGGGTCGATGGCCACGACGGGGATGGACGAGGCCGACAGCGCGGTGCTCGGCGTGACGACGATCGCCCCGTCGATGAGCGTGCCGGACAGGCGGGAGAGCGAGCGACGTTCCCAGCCCTTCTGCTCGGCCCCGGTCACGAGTCCGGCGTAGGCGAGGAGCTCGTAGCCCGTGCCCGTCGTGGCACCGGACACCCCGCGCAGCAGCTCGGTGGAGAACGGCTCGAACTCGGTCACGAGGATGCCGACCACGCCGGTGCGCGAGCTCCGGAGGCTCCGTGCGACGAGCGAGGTCTCGTAGCCGAGCTGCTCGACGACCTCCTGCACGCGGAGGATCGTGCCCTGGGCGACGCCGTCCCGCTGGTTGATGACCTTCGACACGGTCGGGATCGAGACGCCGGCCGCCCGCGCGACGTCCGCGATGGTGACCCGGCCGGCGCCGGGGCGTGCGCCGATCGCCGTGTCCATCTGCACACCGTACCGCCGCTGGAGCCGCCGATCGGTAAAGAAAACGTTATCGATAACGATTGACAAGCCGCAGGACGCCCTGGCACGCTCTCCGCAGAGGCGGCAGTCGATGTCGCTGCGAGTCAACGACGACACAACAGGAGTTCCACGATGACGAGGAAGATCCGTGCCGCGGCAGCCATCGCGCTGATCGGGGCGACAGCACTGACCGCCGCTGGCTGTTCGGCAGGCAGCGACGCGTCGAGCGACGGCGGGAAGGTCACGATGACCTTCTGGCACAACTCGACCACCGGCCCGGGCAAGGCGTTCTGGGACACGACGGTGAAGGACTTCGAGGCGAAGAACCCGAACGTGACCATCAAGATCCAGGCGATCCAGAACGAGGACCTGGACGGCAAGCTCCAGACCGCCCTCAACTCGAACTCCGCCCCGGACGTCTTCATGCAGCGCGGCGGCGGCAAGATGGCCGCGATGGTCAACGCCGGCCAGGTCATGGACATCTCCGACTCCATCGGCTCGAACGCCGAGAGCGAGATCAGCAAGGGGTCGTTCAAGGCCTTCGAGCTCAACGGCAAGACCTGGGCGATGCCCACCAACGTCGACCCCGAGGGCATCTGGTACAGCAAGGACCTCTTCGAGAAGGCCGGCATCGACGGCACGCCGACCACGATCGACGAGCTGAACGCGGACATCCAGAAGCTCAAGGACAAGGACATCCAGCCGGTCGCGGTGGGAGCGAAGGACGCCTGGCCCGCCGCGCACTGGTACTACAACTTCGCGCTCCGCGCCTGCTCGTCGAGCGTCCTCACGAAGACCGCGCAGGACCTCAAGTTCGACAACGCGTGCTGGAAGCAGGCGGGCGAGGACACGAAGGCGTTCTTCGACACGGAGCCCTTCAACGACGGCTACCTCACCACCTCGGCCCAGCAGGGCGCCGGCAGCTCCGCCGGTCTCATCGCGAACCACAAGGCCGCGATGGAGCTCATGGGCGCCTGGGACCCGGGCGTGATCTCCTCGCTCACCCCGGACGGCAAGCCGCTGTCCGACCTCGGCTTCTTCCCGTTCCCGGAGGTCTCCGGCGGCAAGGGCGAAGCGGGCTCGATGATGGGCGCCGTCGGCGGACTCTCCTGCTCGGCACAGGCTCCGAAGAAGGCGTGCACCGACTTCCTCAACTTCGTGACCCAGAAGAGCGTCCAGGAGAACTACTACAAGGCGTTCAACTCGATCCCGGCGAACCAGTCGGCCCAGTCGGTCGTCACCGAGCCGTACCTGAAGACCGTGCTGAAGGCGTACAACGACGCCCCGTTCGTGTCGAACTACCTCGACACCCTCTACGGCCAGAACGTCGGCAACGCGCTCAACACCAGCGTCGTCAACCTCCTCGCCGGCAAGGGGTCCGTCTCGGACATCGTGTCGACCGTCAACCAGGCCGCAGCGAAGGGCTGACGCATGACCACCTCCGTCGCACCGCGCTCGAACGAGGCGCGGTCCGGGACGGGGCGTCGCACGGGCGGGGCCGACGGTACGCCGTCGGCCCCGGCCCGCCGGGTCCGCAAGGGCACCGACGTCCGAACCCGGGTCGAGATCGCCGTCCTCGCGGGCCCCGCGGTCATCATGTTCGTCGGGTTCGTCATCCTGCCCGTCGTGCTCGCCGCCTACTACGGCTTCTACAAGTGGCAGGGCTACGGCGCCCCCGTCGACTTCGTGGGCCTGCAGAACTACAAGGTCATCTTCACCGACCCGGACTTCCGGGCCGTCCTCTGGCACAACCTCTTCATCGTCATCGGCTCGCTCCTCGTGCAGGGGCCGATCGCGATCATCCTCGCGCTGCTGCTCAACCAGCGCATCCGCGGCCGCGGACTCATCCGCGTCCTCATCTTCCTGCCCTACGTCATCTCCGAGGTCATCGTCGGCACCGGGTGGAGCCTCATGCTCCAGTCGAGCGGCGCGGTGAACGACCTGCTGCAGTCGCTCGGCCTCGGGTTCCTGCGCAACGACTGGCTCTCGAACCCCGACATCGCGATCTGGACCCTCCTCGGGATCATCTCGTGGAAGTACATCGGCTTCGCGGTGATCCTGTTCCTCGCCGGCCTGCAGAGCATCCCCGAGGAACTGTTCGAGGCCGCGCAGCTCGACGGCGCGAGCTACTGGCAGATCCAGCGGCGCATCACGCTCCCGCTCCTCGGCCCGACGCTGCGCATCTGGGCGTTCCTGTCGATCATCGGGTCGCTCCAGCTGTTCGACCTCGTCTACATCATCTGGGGCCAGTACATCGCCTCGACCGCCGGCACCTCGACGATGGCGACCTACATGGTCGGCAACGGGCGGCTCTCCGGCAACTACGGGTACGGCAACGCCGTCGCCGTGGTCATCTTCCTCATCTCGCTGGTCGTCGCCCTCGTCTACCAGCGGTTCGTCCTGCGCCGCGACACCGCCGGCGCCCTGACCGAGAAGGGCGACCGATGACCGCCACCGCCTCCATCGTCGCGCCGAAGCGGCGGCCTCACGACAGCCGTCCCGTCAAGCGCGAGCGCAACCTCGGCACGTACTTCATCGCACTGCTGTTCATCGCCGTGTGCGTCGGCCCGGTCGCGTACATCGTGCTCGGCGGGTTCCGCACGAACTCGCAGATCACCGCGAGCCCCGCCGGCCTGCCGAACCCGTGGCAGATCGGCAACTACGTCAACGTCCTCACGAGCGGGGTGTTCTGGCAGCAGCTCGGCAACTCCGTCGTCGCGGGTGTCACCACGACCGTCGGCGTCGTGGTGCTCGGGCTCATGGTGAGCTTCGTCCTCGCCCGCTACCGGTTCCGCGGCCGCGAGGCGCTCTACTCCCTCTTCGCCGCCGGCCTCATGTTCCCGATCACGGTCGCGATCACGCCGCTCTACATCCTGGTGAAGGACCTCGGGCTGACGAACAACCTCGCCGGCGTGATCCTGCCCCAGATCGCCTTCGCGCTGCCGACGACGGTCATCATCCTCGTGCCGTTCCTCCGGGCGATCCCGGACGAGCTCGAGGAGGCCGCCGCCATCGACGGGGCGAGCCGCATCGGGTTCTTCTTCCGCATGGTCGTCCCGCTGTCCCTGCCCGGCGTCGTGACGGTCGGCATCCTCGCCTTCATCGGCAGCTGGAACAGCTACCTCCTACCGCTGTTCATCCTCAACGACGCGTCGACCTACACGCTGCCGCTCGGCGTCCAGGCGTTCGCGTCGCAGTACTCGGTCGACACGGCCCGGGTGCTCGCGTTCACGTCGCTCTCGATGATCCCGGCCCTGGTGTTCTTCGCGATCTTCCAGAAGCGCATCGTCGGCGGTCTCACCGGGGCGGTGAAGGGGTGAGCACGTTCGGCCCGACGACGGAAGCGACGGACGGCTCGACTGCGGAGGACGGCACGGTGACCACGGACGGCCAGGAGGCGCGCCCTGCGTCGACGACGCCCGTCGCCACCGCGACCGGTGACGGACGCCAGGCGCGTGGCGGGCCCGCACCGCGCCTCCAGTCCGAGGCCACCCACCTGACGGACGCGACCGCGTCCGACCGCGTCACCACCCTGCTGGCCGCGATGACGCTCGAGGAGAAGACGGCGCAGCTCGTCGGCTACTGGCTCGACCAGAACGGCGTCGTCGCCCCGATGCAGGGCGAGATGGCCGCCGCGCAGGACGGCACCACGCTCGCCGAGATCACGCGGCACGGCATCGGCCAGTTCACCCGCGTCTACGGCACACGGCCCGTCGAACCCGACGAGCGTGCGGCGTGGCTGTGGGCCGAGCAGCGTCGCCTCAAGCGTGAGACCCGTCTCGGCATCCCGGCGCTCGTGCACGAGGAGTGCCTCACCGGGCTCGCCGCGTGGAAGGCCGCGACCTTCCCGACCCCGCTCGCGTGGGGTGCGGCGTTCGACCCGGAGCTCGTCGAGCAGGTCGGCACCGCGATCGGTGACTCGATGCGCGAGCTCGGCGTGCACCAGGGCCTCGCGCCCGTCCTCGACGTCGTCCGCGACCCGCGCTGGGGGCGGGTCGACGAGTGCATCGGCGAGGACCCGTACCTCGTCGGCACGGTCGGCACGGCCTACGTCCGCGGGCTCCAGGCGGCCGGGGTCGATGCGACCCTGAAGCACTTCCTCGGGTACTCGGCGTCGCAGGCGGGGCGGAACCACGCGCCCGTGCACGCCGGACCGCGCGAGGTCGCGGACGTGTCGCTGCCGCCGTTCGAGATGGCGCTGCGGGACGGCGGCGCCCGGTCGGTCATGAACTCCTACGCCGAGGTCGACGGGGTGCCTGTCGCCTCCGACCCGGCGCTCCTCACCGACCTGCTGCGGGACCGGCTCGGCTTCGACGGGACGGTCGTCGCCGACTACTTCTCGGTCGCGTTCCTCGAGGTCATGCACGGCGTCGCGGCCGATCGTGGCGAGGCCGCCGCGCTCGCCCTCACCGCCGGGATCGACGTCGAGCTGCCGACCGGGGACGCCTACCTCGGGCCGCTCGTCGAGCGCGTCCGGTCGGGTGCGGTGGACGAGGCGCTCGTCGACCGGGCCGTGCTCCGGGTCCTGCGGCAGAAGGAACGGCTGGGGCTGCTCGACCCCGACGCGTTCGAGGACGACGCCCCCACCGGCGTCGACCTGGACACGCCGCGACACCGTGCCCTCGCCGGGGCGCTCGCCGCGCGGTCGCTCGTGCTGCTGTCGAACGAGCGCGTCGCTGCGGCGCCCGTCCTCCCGCTCCCCGCAGGTGCCTCGGTGGCGGTCATCGGCCCGAACGCCGACCGAGCCGAGGCCCTGCAGGGCTGCTACTCCTTCGCGAACCACGTGCTCGCCGCCCACCCGGACCTGCCCCTCGGGTTCGCGATCCCCACCGTCCGCGAGGCCCTCGCCGACACCCTCGGCTCCGCCGCGGTGCGGTTCGCCGCCGGCTGTTCGGTCACGGGCGAGGACCGCTCCGGCATCGCCGACGCGGTCGCGGTCGCACTGGCCTCGGACGTGGCGGTCGTCGTGGTCGGCGACCAGGCCGGGCTCTTCGGACGCGGCACCGTGGGGGAGGGCAACGACACCGAGTCGCTCGACCTGCCCGGCGTGCAGCGCGAGCTCGTGGAGGCCGTCGTCGCCACCGGCACCCCGACCGTCATGGTGCTCCTGACCGGCCGACCGTACGCGATCGGATGGGCGCTCGACGGACCTGGACCCCGACCGGCCGCGGTCGTCCAGGCGTTCTTCCCCGGTGAGGCCGGCGGCACCGCGATCGCTGACCTGCTGACGGGGGTGGCATCCCCGTCCGGCCGGCTGCCGGTCACCCTGCCCCGATCCGCGGGCGCGCAGCCGTACACCTACCTGCACCCGCGGCTCGGCGGGCCGTCCGACGTCACGGCGGCGGACTCGACGCCCGTGCGACCGTTCGGCTTCGGCCTCGGGTACACGTCGTTCACGTACGAGGACCTCGTCGTGGACGGGTCCGTCGCGACCTCGGGTGCGTTCTCCGTCGAGGTCGCCGTCCGCAACACCGGCGACCGTGACGGTGAGGACGTCGTGCAGCTCTACGGCCACGACGTCGCCGCGTCGGTCACCCGGCCGCTCGTGCAGCTGCTCGGCTACACGCGGGTCGCGGTGCCCGCAGGGGGAGCGGTGCGGGTCCGCTTCGACGTGCCCGTGCAGCGGTTCGGGTTCACCGACCGCGCGATGCGCCGGGTCGTCGAGCCGGGTGACGTCGAGGTGTGGGTCGCGTCGCACGCGGGGGCGTCCCGGCCGGGAGGCACGGTGCGCGCCGACGGGATCGTCGCGGTCGGGCGCGGAGCGGGTCCGATCCCCGCGCCCGGTTCCGCGACGGACCGTGCGGTGGTGCGCGTCACCGGCCCGGTGCGCGAGGTGCTGCCGGCCGACAGACGGGTGGTGACCGCAACGGTGCGCTGAGGCGCTGCTGATCGCGGCAGCCCGGCCCGCGCCATCGCGGCGTTCGCACGACCGGAGGCGCCCCGAACCACGCTGCCTCGTGGTTCGGGGTGCCTCCGGTCGTGCAGCGGTGCGGTGCGGGTCAGGCGGAACGGCGGAGCGTCTCGCGGGGGTACTCGCCGTGCTGCTGGTGGTAGGTCGCCGAGAAGCGCCCGGCGTGCCCGAAGCCCCAGTGCTTGGCCACCTCGGCGATGCTCGTGGTCGCCGGGTCGCCTCGGAGCAGGTCGTCCCGGACGCGGTCGAGGCGCACGCGGCGGATGTAGGCGTTCGGTGAGCAGTCGAAGGTGCGCTGGAACGCGTGCTGCAGCGCGCGGAGGCTCAGCGACGCCACCTGGGCCAGGTCGGTGCTCGTGATCGGCAGGTGGCAGTGCTCGTGGACGTACTCGACCGCCCGTCGCAGGTGCGCGTTGCGGGGGAGCAGCAGCTCGTTCGGCAGCGTCGCCGACACCACCGGGTAGAGCTCGAGCAGGGCCAGCGCACCGAGCCGTCCCATCTCCGCCTGGAGCAGCGGCGACGCCTTCCCGTCGAGCACCGTGTGCGAGATGAGCTGTACCGCGGTCCGCCAGACCTGCAGCGCCCGGTCGTCCGGACGCACCCGGTGGTCGAGCTGCAGCGACTCCGGGTCGGAACCGCGCTCGCCGGCGACCTCGCGGAGCGCCGAACGGTCCACCTGGACGAGCCGCTGGTCGTAGTCCCGGTAGTCGAACCCCGCACCGCTCTGCGGCCACAGCTGCGGTCGGCCGGGTTCCATGACGATCGGTTCCTCGCCCGGCGGGGTGATCGTCGCGCGGCCGCGTGTCGTCCACTGCACCAGGTGGTCGTCGGACCGGGACATGGTGCCGGACAGGTGGCCGTCGAACCGGATCGTCCGCAGGGTCATCGCGGCGTCGCCGACGGCGCGGAACCGGAAGCCGAACGGTTCGTCCGTCCGTTCCGCCCGCCACTCGCTGCCGGCGTACTCCTCCGCCAGGAGGTCGCGCGCGACGTCGAGGTCGTCGCTCTGCGAATCGACCTGGACTCGGGTGGGGGTGGGGTGGGTCATGGGGCTACCGGTGCAGCCTGCCCGTCCGCCCGACTTCTGTCCGCGGAGCGCCGAAAGCGGCCAGCGGACTGCACACCCCAGTCCGGGGGCAGGACGACGGTCTGCCCCGGGCCAGGTTCGCCGTGGTCCGTTGACCGCCGAGGTGCCCGCGTCCCATGATGGGGTCGTCCGAACCGAGGGGAGTCGCCCGTGCCGGAACGATCAGAGGCGCTGTCCGCCGAGGAGCGGAAGGCGATCCGTGTCCGCGCGGCCGAGCTGAAGAAGCGCGAGGACGGCGACGCTGCCGTCCGCGCGATCATCGGCGACATGACCCCGGGCGAGCAGGAGATCGCGCTCCGCATCCACGACGCGATCCTCGAACGGGTGCCCCAGTTGCAGCCCAAGCCGCGCTACGGGCAACCCGCGTACTACCGGGACGGCAAGGTCGTCTGCTTCTTCATGGCCGCGTCGAAGTACGGGACCACGTCGTGCACCTTCGGCTTCGACGACGCCACGCTCGTCCAGGACGGCGGCGTGTGGCCGAGCGCCTACGGGATCACGGCCCTCGGCGACGAGGACGAAGCGCGGCTGCTCGCGCTCGTCGAACGCGCCGTGGGGTGACGCCTGATCGGCCCGGCTGAGCGGTCACGGGCCTCCCGGTCGGCGGTCACGGCCGCTGCGTGGCCCCGCTCCCGCTGAACGCCTGCTCGTCGGGCGCCACGTCCTTCTGCACCGCGAACTGGGTGCGGTGCAGTTCCTCGTAGCGGCCGCCGACGGCGAGGAGCTCCTCGTGCGTCCCCCGTTCGACGATCGTGCCGTCCTCGACGACGAGGATCTGGTCGGCGCTCCGGATGGTGGAGAGCCGGTGCGCGATGACGAGCGCCGTCCGGGCCTCGAGTGCTTCGCCGAGCGCTGCTTGCACCGCCGCCTCGGACGTCGAGTCGAGAGCGGCGGTGGCCTCGTCGAGGATCACGACCCGGGGTTGCGCGAGCAGGAGCCGGGCGATGGTCATCCGCTGGCGCTCGCCGCCGGAGAGCCGGTACCCGCGCTCACCGACCATGGTGTCGAGCTGGTCCGGCAGCGACCGGACGAGCGGCTCGAGGCGGGCACGACGGACGGCGTCCCAGACCTCGTCGTCGGTCGCGTCCGGTCGTGCGAGGCGGAGGTTCGACCCGATCGTCTCGTGGAACAGGTGACCGTCCTGCGTGACCATGCCCATGGTGGACCGCAGGGACGCGAACGACACGTCGCGGACGTCCGCACCCGCCAGACGGACCGCGCCGGAGTCGACGTCGTAGAGGCGCGACAGCAACTGCGCGATCGTGGACTTCCCGGCACCCGACGTGCCGACGAGCGCGACGGTCTGCCCCGGCTCGATCCGGAAGGAGACGCCGTGCAGCACCTCGTCGCCGCCGCGCGTGTCGAGCGTCGAGACCTCCTCCAGCGAGGCGAGGGAGACCTTGTCCGCCGACGGGTAGGCGAACCGCACGTCGTCGAACTCCACCGCGACCGGTCCGTCCGGCACGGCGACCGCATCGGGCTTCTCCTGGATGAGCGGCACGATGTCGAGCACCTCGAACACACGCTCGAAGCTCACCACTGCGCTCATGATCTCGACCCGGGCGTTCGCGAGACTCGTCAGCGGCACGTAGAGACGGGTGAGGAGGAGTGCCAGCGTCACGACGTCACCCGTGTTGAGCTGCCCGCCGAGCGCCAGTGCCCCGCCGAGGCCGTACACGAGCGCGAGCGCGAGCGCGGCGACGAGCGTCAGCGCCGTGACGAACACGAACTGCAGCATCGCGGTGCGGACCCCGATGTCGCGGACGCGTGCGGCACGGACCCGGAACTCCTCGGACTCCTCGTCCGGACGCCCGAACAGCTTCACGAGCGTGGCGCCCGGCGCCGAGAAGCGCTCCGTCATCTGGGTGCTCATCGCCGAGTTGTGGTCGGCGGCCTCGCGGCGGAGCGCGGCCAGGCGGGTGCCCATGCGCCGCGCCGGGACGAGGAACAGCGGCAGCATGACCACCGCGATGACCGTGACGAGCCACGAGGTGCTGAGCATCACGATCAGCGTCAGCACGAGCGCCACGAGGTTCGTGACGACGCCGGACAGCGTGCCGCTGAAGGCCTGCTGGGCGCCGATGACGTCGTTGTTGAGGCGGCTGACGAGCGCACCGGTCCGGGTGCGGGTGAAGAACGCGATCGGCATCTTCTGGACGTGGTCGAACACGGCCGTGCGGAGGTCGAGGATCACGCCCTCACCGATCCGTGCCGAGTACCAGCGGGTCAGGAGCGAGGCACCGGCGTCGGCGACGGCGACGAGGGCGATCACGACGGCGAGCCGGACGATCGTGCCGACCTCGCCGCGAGCTGCGATGACGTCGACCACCTGCCCGGCGAGCACCGGTGTCGCGACCGCGAGGAACGCCCCCACGACCGACAGGGCGATGAAGACGACGAGCTTCCACCGGTACGGCACCGCGAACGTCATGATCCGCCGCAGTGAGGCGCGGGAGAGCCCGTGCTTCCCGTCCTTCGCGGTGGAGATCTTGTACAGCGAGCTCCAGGCGGCGCCTTCCATGCTCATGGTCGTTCCTCCCTCGACCGGCGCTCCGTCCGGGCAGCACCGGGGTCCGGGCAAGGATACGGCTCGGCACCGACGTCGCCGGCCGGATCGAGTCGTCCACGGCGGCCCGCGACGGCCCCCTCGACGACGTCGTGCACCGTCCGCTCGACGGACTGCTCCGCGGTGTCGATCCACCAACCGCGGTCACCGAACCCGGAGCGCATCGAGCGCCGAAGCCCCTCGTGGTCGTCGAAGTCGAAACGGTCCGCCGCAGGCCGCTGGGCGTTCCTCGCGCGACAGACCGCTCCACCGGGGTCGAGCACCACCAACGACACCGGTACCGCGGGCAGGTGTCCCAGCAGCCGGTCAAGGTGGTCGGCGTCCGGCACGACGCAGTCGATCACCGTCGAGAACCCGGCCCGAGCGAAGTTCGCGCTCAGTGCGCCGACGTTGCGGTGGCAGAGGTCCACCTGACGAGCGGCCTCGTCGGCCGGTTCGCCCAGCGCCCAGACCGCACCGGACACCAGCATCGCCTGCAGGTCGTCCGCCGCGACGCGTGCAGCGTGGTGCAGTGCGCCGGCGAGTCCCCGGCTGACGGTCGACTTCCCCGAACCCGGCGAGCCGGTGACGATCCAGATGCTCGCAGCCGTGTCGACGCCCATGCCTCGAGTGTGCACCGGTCGACCGGCACCCGAGGCGGACCTGCGACGCTGGATGTCCAGGGAACGGCACCGCAGCCCGCCCGGACATCCACCTTTCGACGACGTCGTCCGGACCGCGTGCGTGACGATCGATGCGTTCGTACCGTCATGGTCGAGAGAGCCCACGGAACAGCCGGGGCCGACCACCGAGGAAGACCCGAGGAACCCGTCGTGACCACGATCGCCGACACCGACCTGCTGGTCGGACCGAAGAGCGCACACCAGTCCGTGTCCTTCTCCGGACGTCACCACCGGAGCCCGTTCAGCGAGGTCCGTGCAGCGCGCCGACAGCGCGTGCTCGCCGTGGTCGCGGTCTGCACGGGGATCGTGTCGGTGTCGGTCGCGGCGTCGGCCGCCGTCGTCCTCGGACTGGGAGCGTGAACCGCATGCCCGCACCGTCGCTCGAGGAACTCCGCCGCGATCCGCGCGAGTGGCACCGTCGGGGTCTGACGCACCCCGCGGTGTTGCGTGCCATGGTGGTGGCACGGGTGAACGGCCACGACGGTCCCGTGCAGGAACCGTCGTACGCCGACTTCTTCGCCGGCTGACCCGAAGGAATGATGACCTCCCCGACCCTGACCCCCGCGCGGAGCGCGACCGACGCGCAACGCGCCGTCGTCGACGCCGCCGATGCCCTGTACGCCGAGCACGGCATCGCGTCCGTGTCGACGGGGGACGTCGCTCGACGAGCCGGCATCGACGCTGCGGCCGTGACCGATGCCTTCCCGACGCAGCACGACCTCGTCGTGGCCGTGCTCCAGCGGTGGCACGCGACCTGGACCACCGCACTGGACCGGATCGCCGACGAGTCGGAGGACCCACGCGACGAGGTCCTCGCGGTGTTCGACCACCTCGAACGCTGCTTCGCCGCGGAGGACTGGCACGGGTGCGCGTTCATCAACCTGCACGCCGAGCTCGGCCGGCAGGACCCCGAGATCGCCGAACTCGCGCGTGCGCACGTCGTCCAGGTCGAGCAGCACCTGACGCAGGTGTGCTCCCGCGCCGGGCTCCCCGCGCACGTCGCGCAGACGATCGTGCTGCTGGTCGAGGGTGCACGGGTCGACTCGGCCGTGCAGCGGTCCCCGCAGGCGGCCCGCACCGCACGACTCGGAGCCGCGATGCTCATGGCCGTCTACGGGACCGAGCAGTCCGCCTGACCGCTTGCTCGCCGACGTGTCAGCATGGAGCGTGCTGACGGTCTCGGTCCTCGTCGTCGCCGGCGTCGTGGCCGGCATCATCGGCACGGCCGGCGGCATCACGTCGCTCGTGGCGTACCCGGCGCTCCTGGCGGTCGGACTCCCGCCGTTCGCCGCGAACGTCACGAACTCCGTGGCCCTGCTCGGCAGCGGCGCGAGTTCTGCGTTCCGCGCGCGGGAACAGCTCCGCGACCACCCCACCACGATCCGGCGCTGGCTTCCCCTGACCGTCGGCGCCTCGACGGCCGGCGCCGTGCTGCTCGTCGTCACCCCGGCGCACCTCTTCGACCGGATCGTCCCGTTCCTGGTGCTCGCGGGCGGCGCCCTGCTCCTGCTCCAGCCCGTCCTCGACCGACGCCGCCGCCGCGCGCCGACCGGAGCAGCAGCCCCGACCGGGACCGGAGCCGCCGTGCCGAGCATCGCCGGGGTCGGCCTCTACAACGGGTACTTCGGAGCCGGTGCGGGCGTGCTGATGATCGCCGTGCTGCTCCTCACGGGCGAGCCGAGCCTGCCCCGGGCGAACGCGGCGAAGAACGTCCTCCTGGTGGCGGCCGACCTCGTCCCCGCCGTGGTGTTCGCCGTGTCCGGGCACGTCGTGTGGCCCGCGGCGCTGGCACTCGGGGCGGGCGCGGTCGTCGGCGGCCTGATCGGACCGACGGTCGCGGGGCGCGTGCCGCACGGGGTGCTGCGCATCGCGATCGCGGGTTGCTCGGTCGCGCTCGCCGTGTACCTGTTCGTCACCGTCGGCTGACCAGGGGACGACCACCGCCCCGCCCCGGCGGACCGGGGCGGGGCGGTCGGTGCAGGACCGTCAGGCAGCCGCCGAGCGGTACCGCTCGAGGACCTCGGGGTGCGGGTCCGCCGCGATCGTCGTCGTCGCGATGCTCCACGACGGCAGGGAGCCCGTGAGCACCCACGCCGCCTGCCGGGCAGCACCGGCGGCGACGTACTCGCCCGGCTCCGGCAGTTCGACGTCGCGGCCGAACACCTGCGCCGCGACGACGCGGACGGCCTCGTTCCGTGCGGCACCGCCGATGAGGAGCAGACGGGACACCTCGACCCCGGTGCCCTCGACGGCGGCCAGACCGTCGGCGAGGGCGCAGAGCATCCCCTCGACCGCGGCGCGGGCGAGGTGCGCCCGGTCCGTGGTCGCCGGGGTCATGCCGAGCAGGGACGCGGTCGCGTCCGGTCGGTTCGGGGTGCGCTCGCCGACGAAGTACGGCACCAGGACGAGTCCGTCGGCACCGGCGGGCGCCTGCAGCGCCAGCTCGCCGAGGGCGTCGTGGTCGACGCCGAGGAGACCGCCGACCACCTCGAGCACGCGGGCCGCGTTGAGCGTCGTGACGATCGGGAGGCGCGACCCGGTCCCGTCGGCGAAGCCCGCCACGGTCCCGCTCGGGTCCGTCACCTCGGTGTCGGTCACGCCGAAGACGGTGCCGCTCGTGCCGAGGGACACCGCGACGTCACCAGGGCCCAGCCCGAGGCCGAGCGCTGCCCCGGCGTTGTCGCCGAGTCCCGCGCCGACGACCAGCCCCGCCCGTGCGACCGAGCCGCCCGGCAGCTCGACGTCGCCGTCGAGCGCGCCCATCGCCTCGTCCGGCGCGACCACCCGCGGCACCACGACGGCCTCCGCAGCGCCGCCGGCACCAGCGGCGACCCGCAGACCACGGCCGAGCGCGGCCTCGAACAGCTCCCCGTCGTACTCGCGGCGCACCGGGTCCCAGTAGGCCGTGCCGCTGGCGTCCGAGCCGTCGGTCGCGAGCGCGTCGAGGTCGGGGCCGAGCGGGCTCTCGTCCGCCGGTCCGTACCCGCGCAGCCGCCACGACAGCCAGTCGTGGGGGAGTGCGACGGCCGCGACGCGCGCCGCGTTCTCCGGCTCCGCCTCGCGGAGCCACCGCAGCTTCGTGCCGGTGAACGAGGCCACCGGGACCAGCCCCGAGCGGGCGACCCATGCCTCCCGGCCGAGTTCGCCGACCATCTGCGCGGCCGCGTCCGCACTGCGCACGTCGTTCCAGAGGAGCGCGTCGCGCACCACGCGACCGTCCGCGTCGAGCGCCACCATGCCGTGCTGCTGCCCCGCGACCGCGACGGACGCGACGTCGTCGAACCCGCCGGCGTCCGCGATCGCGGCGCCGAGCGCGTCCCACCAGTGGCGGGGGTCGACGGACGTGCCGTCCGGGTGGGCCGCTCGGCCCTCCCGGACGACCGCGCCGGTGTCGGCGTCGCGGATCGTGACCTTGCAGGACTGGGTCGATGAGTCGACCCCGGCGACGAGGGTCACCGAGCGCCCATGAGGTGCTCGATCGCGAGCTGCTGGAGGCGCACGAAGCCGAAGCCCTTGCCGCCGAAGTAGGCGTCGGCGTCGAAGTCCTCGAAGGCGGAGCGGTCGGCGAGGAAGTCGTCGTACGACTCGCCGCTGTTCAGCGTCGGGGTGCTCAGCTCGTCGACCTTCGCGGCGGACAGGGCCTCCTGGACCTCGGGGTCGGCGCGGAACGCCTGCGCACGCTCCTTGAGGAGGAGGTACATGCGCATGTTCGCCTTCGCCGAGTCCCAGACGCCCGTGATGTCCTCGGTGCGCGACGGCTTGTAGTCGAAGTGGCGGGGACCGTCGTAGGCCTGGCCGCCCTGCGGTGCGCCGTGCTCGAGCAGGTCGACGAGCGAGAACGCGTTCTGCAGGTCGCCGTGGCCGAACACGAGGTCCTGGTCGTACTTGATGCCGCGCTGCCCGTTGAGGTCGATGTGGAAGAGCTTGCCCTGGTAGAGCGCCTGGGCGATGCCGGCCGTGAAGTTCAGCCCGGCCATCTGCTCGTGGCCGACCTCGGGGTTGATGCCGAAGAGCTCGGGACGCTCGAGCGTCTCGGTGAAGGCGATCGCGTGGCCGAGGGTCGGCAGCAGGATGTCGCCGCGGGGCTCGTTCGGCTTCGGCTCGATCGCGAAGCGGATGTCGTAGCCCTTGTCGGTGACGTACTGGGCGAGGAGGTTGACGGCCTCGCGGTAGCGCTCGAGCGCCGCCTGGACGTCCTTCGCGGAGTCGTACTCGGAGCCCTCGCGGCCGCCCCACATGACGAACGTCTTCGCGCCGAGCTCGGCGGCGAGGTCGATGTTGCGGAGCACCTTGCGGAGCGCGAACCGTCGGACCTGACGGTCGTTCGAGGTGAAGCCGCCGTCCTTGAACACCGGGGCCGAGAACAGGTTCGTCGTGACCATCGGCACGATGATCCCGGTCGACTCGAGGGCGCCCTTGAGTCGGTCGATCTGCGCCTGACGCTCGGCGTCGGTCGACCCGAACGCGAACAGGTCGTCGTCGTGGAAGGTCAGGCCGTAGGCGCCGATCTCGTCGAGCTTCTCGACCGCCTCGACCACGTCGAGCGCGGGACGGGTCGGGCCGCCGAACGGGTCGGAGCCGTTGTAGCCGATGGTCCAGAGACCGAAGGAGAACTTGTCGTCACGGGTGGGCGTCGTTGCCATGGTGGATCACCGTTCGTCGTCGAAACAAAATGTTGCCGCGCCCAACATAAGCGGTAGTGTTGACTCTGGCAAGCGTGATCGCAAAGGAGCGAACGAATGGCATCGGACCGACAGGCGCAGGATCGACTGCGTGTGGCGATGGTGGGCCACGGCTTCATGGGAGCCGCCCACTCGCAGGGGTGGCGGACCGCCCCCAGGTTCTTCGACCTCGGGGTCGAACCGGAGATGGCGGTGATCGTCGGCCGTGACCCGGAGCGGACCGAGGCGGCCCGACGGCAGTACGGTTGGCAGTCCGCGTCGACCGACTGGCGCGCTGCCGTCACGGACCCGGACATCGACGTGGTGGACATCTGCTCGCCCGGCTCGTCGCACGTCGAGGTGGCCGTCGCCGCGCTCGAGGCCGGCAAGCACGTGCTCTGCGAGAAGCCCCTCGCGAACTCGGTCGCCGAGGCCGAGGCGATGACCGCGGCCGCCGCCGCTGCGCGGGCGTCGGGCGTCCGCTCGATGGTCGGCTTCAGCTACCGTCGGGTGCCCGCGATCGCGTTCGCGAAGCGGCTGGTGGAGGCCGGGAGGCTCGGCACCGTCCGACAGGTCCGCGCGCTCTACCTGCAGGACTGGTTGGCAGATCCCGACGGCCCGATGACCTGGCGACTCGACAAGTCGCTCGCGGGCTCCGGCTCGCTCGGCGACATCGGCGCGCACGCGATCGACCTCGTGGAGCACGTCACGGGGGCGTCGCTCGCCACGGTCTCGGGCACGCTCGAGACCTTCGTGACCGAGCGGCCGCTCATGGCGGAGGGCGTCGGGCTGTCCGGCACCGCCTCCGAGGAGCGTGGCCAGGTGACGGTCGATGACGCCGCGTTCTTCACCGCACGGCTCGCGGGCGGCGCTGCCGACGGTGCGATCGGCACGTTCGAGGCCACGCGGTACGCGACCGGCCGGAAGAACGGCCTCACGCTGGAGATCAGCGGGTCGGCCGGCGCGATCCAGTTCGACCTCGAGTCGATGAACGAGCTGCGCTTCTACGACGCCACCGCCCCGGCGGGCGAGCAGGGCTTCCAACGGATCATCGTGACCGAGCCCGAGCACCCCTACATGGCGGCGTGGTGGCCGACCGGGCACCTCATCGGGTACGAGCACACCTTCAGCCACGAGGTGAAGGACTTCGTGCAGGCGATCGTGGCGGGCGAGGACCCGTCCCCGTCGTTCGAGGAAGGGCTGCACGTGCAGCGGGTCCTCGATGCGGTCGAGCGCAGCGCGGCCGACGGCAGCGCCTGGACGGTGATCTGAATGGCGGACACCAGGAAGGCCCTCGTCGTCCGCGGCGGGTGGGAGGGCCACATGCCGGTCGAGACCACCGACCTGTTCGTCCCGTTCCTCCGGGACAACGGCTTCGACGTCCGTGTCGAGGACGGCACCGCGGTGTACGCCGACGAGTCCGTGATGGGCTCCGTCGACCTCGTCGTGCAGGTCGTGACGATGTCGACCATCGCCGACGACGAGTTCGCCGGACTCCAGCAGGCGGTCCTCGGCGGTGCGGGCCTCGCGGGGTGGCACGGCGGGATCGCGGACGCGTTCCGGAACACCGCCGACTACCTGCACATGGTCGGCGGGCAGTTCGCGCACCACGCGGCGAAGCCACCGGCGGAGCGCACCGGCGAGCAGTCCGACAACTACATCCCCTACACGGTGCACATCACCGAGGCGGGGCACGAGCACCCGATCACGCAGGGCATCGAGGACTTCGACCTCGTGACCGAGCAGTACTGGGTGCTCTCCGACGAGTACAACGACGTGCTGGCGACGACCACGCAGGAGGCCCGGGACTTCGACGCCTGGAACCGCCCGGTCACCGCGCCCGCGATCTGGACCCGGCAGTGGGGGCAGGGGCGCGTGTTCGTCTCGGCTCCCGGGCACCGGCTCGAGGTCGTCGAGTCGCAGCCGCTCCGCACCATCATCGAGAGGGGACTCCTGTGGGCAGCCCGGTGAACGACCGACCGTTGCGGGTGGGGGTCGTCGGCGTCGGCGTCATCAGCCAGCAGTACTTCGAGCACTTCCCGGCGCTGCCCGGGCTCGAGCTCACCGCCGTCGCGGACATCGACGTCGCTCGGGCGCAGTCGGTCGGCGAGGCCCAGGGCGTCCGGGGGTCCTCGGTCGACGACCTCCTCGCCGCGGACGACGTCGACGTCGTGCTCAACCTGACGATCCCCGCCGCGCACGCCGAGGTCGCCACGCGGGCGCTGGAGTCCGGCAAGCACGTGTACGGCGAGAAGCCGCTCGCGATGTCCACCGCCGAGGCGCAGCCCGTGCTCGACCTCGCCCGACGCGCAGGCCTGCGGGTCGGCAGCGCACCGGACACCGTGCTCGGCACCGGGATCCAGACCGCCCGCGCGGCGCTCGACGACGGGCTGATCGGCACGCCGGTCGGCGCCGCGGTGTCGTGGTCCGCCCCCGGACACGAGCTCTGGCACCCGGCGCCCGCGTTCTACTACCAGCCCGGCGGCGGCCCGCTGCTCGACATGGGGCCGTACTACCTCACGAGTCTCGTGCAGTTCTTCGGCCCGGTGGTCCGCGTGAGCGGCGCCTCCACACGGTCGGACCGCGAGCGCACGATCGCGACCGGACCCGCTGCGGGCACCCCGCTCCGGGTCGACATCGACACGCACGTCGTCGCGGTCCTGGAACACGCGGACGGGGTCGTCTCCACGGTCACGGTGTCGTTCGAGGTCTGGGCCACGAGGGCCCCGCTGTTCGAGGTGTACGGCACGTCCGGCACCCTCGGCGTGCCGGACCCGAACCGGTTCTCCGACCCGGTGTCCATCGCGACCGCCGAGGACCGCGAGTGGCGCGAGCTGCCCGTGACCGCCGGCTACGCGGACGCCGGGCGGGGCTACGGGCTCGCCGACATGGCGCACGCGACCGCGACCGACCGGCCGCACCGGGCGAGCGGCGACCTCGCGTTCCACGTGCTCGAGGTGATGGAGGCCGTCGCGACCGCCGCCCGCGAGCACACCGTGGTCGAGGTGCGCTCGCACGTCGACCGCCCCGACACGGTGCCCGCGGGCGCCACCCCAGGGTCCTGGTGACCCGCTCGACAGGCGAGGAAGGACGACGACGATGACGACGACGGACGGAACCGACGAGACGGGGACGACCCGCGCCTCCAGGCCGGTCACCCTGTTCACCGGCCAGTGGGCCGACCTGCCCTTCGAGGAGGTGGCGCGCCTCGCCGGCGAGTGGGGCTACGACGGACTGGAGATCGCCTGCTGGGGTGACCACCTCGACGTCCGGCGCGCAGCGACGGACCCGGACTACGTGGCGGACCGCAAGGCGATTCTGGAGCGCAACGGCCTCCAGGTCTGGACGATCGCGAACCACCTGGTCGGGCAGGCCGTCTGCGACGACCCGATCGACCAGCGGCACCAGGACATCGTGCCGGAGCACGTGTGGGGCGACGGCGACCCCGAGGGTGTCCGGCAGCGGGCCGCCGAGGAGCTGCAGTGGACGGCCCGTGCCGCCGCTGCCCTCGGTGTCCGCACGGTCACCGGGTTCTCGGGCTCGTCGATCTGGAAGACCGTCGCCGGGTTCCCGCCCGTGCCGCCGGGCATGATCGACGCCGGCTACCAGGACTTCCACGACCGCTGGTCGCCGATCCTCGACGTGTTCGAGGAGGTCGGCGTGCGGTTCGCCCTCGAGGTGCACCCGTCCGAGATCGCCTACGACTACTGGACGGCTCGTCGGACCCTCGACGTCTTCGCGGACCGGCCGGCGTTCGGGTTCAACTTCGACCCGTCGCACTTCGTGTGGCAGGACCTCGACCCCGCCGCGTTCCTGCTCGACTTCGCCGACCGGGTGTACCACGTGCACTGCAAGGAGTCGGTGAAGCAGCTCGACGGGCGCAACGGACGCCTGTCGTCGCACCTGCCGTGGGGCGACCCCCGGCGCGGCTGGGACTTCGTCACCGCCGGCCACGGGGACGTGCCGTGGGAGCGAGTGTTCCGCGTGCTGAACCACATCGGGTACGACGGGCCGACCAGCGTCGAGTGGGAGGACGCCGGCATGGACCGGCTCGTCGGCGGCCCCGAGGCGCTCGCGTTCGTGCGGCAGCTCGGGACGATCGCCCCGCCGGACGCCGCGTTCGACGCCGCGTTCTCGCGCTCGCGCTGAGCGGCGCGCGCGTCGCGCCGCGGCCCGCCGCGGCCGCGCCGCGCCGGCGCCGCCCAGCCCGAGACTCGGCCGGGCGGACAGTTTCGCGGTCTCGGTGCCGCGAAACCGTCCGCTGAGCCGAGACTCGGTACCGCTCACCACCCACCACCACGAAGGAGGACCGATGGCACCGCAGACCGCGCCCGGCAACGCCGCGCGCGTCCTCCGACTCGTGCACGAGGAGGGCCCGATCAGCCGCGCCGAACTCACCCGGCGCACGGGGCTGAACCGCTCGACGACCCTCGCGCTCGTCGGCGAGCTCGTCGATCTCGGCCTCGTGCACGAGGAGGCCCCGCCCGCCGGTCTCCGCGGCACCGGGGTCGGTCGACCGAGTCCGGTCGTGCGGGCCTCGGCGGACGTCGTGGCCGCGGCGGCCGTGGTGGAGATCGACGCCGTCACGGTCGCACTCGTCGGCCTCGACGGCTCCGTCCGCCACCACCGCACCGCCCCGCAGGACCGCCCGCCGACCGGGGCGGAGGCCGTCGACACGATCGCGGCGCTGCTCGAGGAACTGACGGCCGGAGCGGGCGGGCGCGCGGCCGGAGCGGGCGCCCGCGTGCCCACGGTCCGCGTCGTCGGCATCGGTGTCGCCGTCCCGGGCACCGTCCGGGTCGAGGACGGCACCGTCCAGTACGCTCCGCACCTCGGCTGGCGCGACGAACCCGTCGCCGGACCCCTGGCCACCCGCACCGGCCTCCCGGTGGCCGTCGCGAACGACGCCAACCTGGGCGCGTGGGCGGAACGACTCGCCGGGAGCGGTCGCGGCGTCGACGACCTCGTGTACCTCAACGGTGGCGCGAGCGGCATCGGTGGCGGCGTCATCGCCGCCGCCCGACCCCTGAGCGGCGCCGACGGGTACGCCGGCGAGCTCGGCCACACCTTCGTCGCGGCCAACGGCATCCGCTGCCACTGCGGCGCGGTCGGGTGCCTCGAGACCGAGGCCTCCCGCGAGGCCCTCACGACCGCGGCCGGCACGGCACCGGACGACCTCCGTGGCCTCGCCGCGGCGCTCGCCGAGGGCCGACCGGAGCTCGAGGCCGTCGTCGACCGCCAGGTGTCCGCGCTCGCGACCGCCCTGCGCAACGCGATCCACACCGTCAACCCCGAGGTCGTCGTGCTCGGCGGGTTCCTCGGAGTGCTCCTCGCGCACGTCGGCGACCGGATCCTCGACGCCGTCCGGGCGCAGTCGATGCCCGGCACCGCCGATCGGCTCCGCATCGTCCCCGCGGCCCTCGGTGACGACGTCCTGACCCGCGGCGCGGCCGAGGTCGGCTTCCGGGACCTCCTGCGCGACCCGGCCGCGGTGGCGCGGACCGGCACGGCCGCCGTCCCGGGAACCAGCCCCACCCCCAGCACGCACGACCCCCGGACCGACCGCGTCGCCGCGGTCGAGGAAGCGAGACCCGCATGACCACGCAGCTCCCGGAGCACCAGCGCACGAGCGTGCTCCTCGGCACCCAGGACCTCACCGTCGAGGAGCGCCCCGTCCCGACACCAGAGCCCGGCGACGTGCTCGTCCGTGTCGCGGCGGTCGGCGTCTGCGGCTCGGACGTCCACTACTACCGACACGGACGCATCGGCGACTTCGTGGTCGAGGAGCCCCTCGTCCTCGGTCACGAGCTGTCCGGCACGATCGTCGCCGTGGGCGAGGGCGTCGACGCCTCCCGCGTCGGCGAGCGCGTCGCGGTCGAACCGCAGCGGCCGTGCCACCGGTGCGCGCAGTGCCTCGCCGGCCGGTACAACCTCTGCCCGCACATGCGGTTCTACGCGACGCCGCCGGTCGACGGCGCCTTCACCGAGTACGTCACGATCGAGTCGGTGTTCGCGCACACCCTGCCCGACGCGGTCTCGTTCGAGGCCGGTGCGCTCCTGGAGCCCCTGTCGGTCGGGATCGCGGCGGCCCGCAAGGCCGGCATCGTCCCCGGGTCGTCGGTGCTGATCGCCGGTGCCGGTCCGATCGGTGTGATCTGCGCCCAGGTCGCCCGGGCCTTCGGAGCGACACGGATCGTCGTGAGCGACCTCGTCGCGGAGCGTCGGGAGCGCGCGCTGTCGTTCGGCGCGACGGAGGTCCTCGACCCGACCGCGGTCGACGTCACGGCCGACATCGTGCCCGTCGACGCCTTCATCGACGCGAGCGGTGCCCCGCGCGCGGTCTCCGACGGCATCAAGGCGGTCGGACCAGCCGGTGCCGCGGTCCTCGTCGGGCTGGGCAACTCCGAGATGACGCTGCCCGTCGAGCACATCCAGAACCTCGAGGTCACCGTGACGGGGATCTTCCGGTACACGAACACGTGGCCGGTCGCGATCGGGCTGGTGGCGACCGGGCAGGTCGACCTCGATGCGCTCGTCACCGGGCGTTACGGCCTCGACGACGTCCGCGAGGCGCTGGAGAGCGACACCGACCCGGCGTCGCTCAAGTCGGTCGTGCACCCGGGCGGCGTCCCCGCCTGAACACCGCGCTCGGCTAGGTTCGTCTGGTGCCGTCCCGAGTCCTCGCCCTCGCCGACGACGTCCGCGTCCGCATCGGCGCCCTCGTCGTCGTCGGCCTGTGGGCGCTCTTCCAGTGCCTGTGGAACCTCGGCGGCCCGAACGTCACGGGCGACGAGGACATCTACGTCCGCGCCGGCTGGCAGTACGTGCACGGTGACTTCACCGGCAACCGCGAGCACCCGCCGACCGCCAAGTACCTCTTCGGGCTGGCGCAGTTCGTCGCCGGGCAGGGGCCGACCGGACCGCGGGTCCTCGTCGGCCTGCTGACCCTCGCGGTCGGCGTCGTGCTGTTCGTCTGGCTCCGCCGTGAGGTCGGTTGGTGGGGCGGCCTGCTCGCGGCGGCACTGTGGTGGCTCACCCCGCGCGGCGGCGCCGGGCCCCGCGTCGACCGGCTGGCGCTCCTCGACCCGGTGATGACGGCGTTCGCGGTGTTCGCGATCGTCGCCGCCTGGTGGTGGATCCGCAGCGAGCGGGCCTGGTGGGCGGCGCCGGTGTCCGGCGTGCTCATGGCCGTCTCGGTCACGTCGAAGGTGTCGACGGTGGTCCTGCTGCCCGCGTTCCTGCTGCTGCCGTTCCTGTTCCGTGCCGTCCGGAAGGGACTCGTCGGCGGGGCGCTCTGGGCCGCGGCGTTCGCGATCACGTTCGTGGCGCTCTACGTGCCGATGGGCATCCGGTCCGCGATCACCTACATGGTGACCTTCCAGGAGGGCCAGAACACCAACGGGCACCCCATCACCATCGACGGGAAGATCTACACCTTCGCGCCGTGGTGGGCGAGCCTGCAGTTCATGGCGAACGGCACCGGGAAGGTCCTGCTGCTCGTGATCGTCGTCGGGGTCCTCGCCGCCTTGATCGTCCGGTTCGATCGACTCGTGGCGTACATCGGCGTCGCGTTCCTGCTCATCGCCGGGTTCTACGTCGTCGTCGCGAAGATCGCACTCCCCACGTACTACACGGCCTGGATGCCCTTCCTCCTGGTGCTCGCCGCGATCGGTCTCGCGCGCCTCGCAACCGTCCCGCCGCGGTGGCTGACGGTGCCCGTGGTCCTCGTGCTCGTCGTCGCCCTCGTGGTGCCGTCGGTCCGGCTCAGCCAGGCGGTGGTCCGTGCGCACCCGACCGGGATCGCCCTGCTGCCCGGGTACCTCGACCGCGAGGGCGTGCCGGACGGGCCGATCCTCTTCGTCGCCGCGACGCCGACGCTCTTCCGCCCGTACGTCGGGGACCTCGGCTCGAACCGCCTCGACCGCGGGCCGTACGTCGCGATCGTGGTCGGCAACGACCAGCGGTTGCCCGCGCCCGGCGCCGTGACGCGGCTCCTCCGCGAGGACCGCTCGGCCTTCACGACGACGTCGCTCGACGGGCTCCGGGTGTACGTGCCGAAGGACGGCCGCGTGCGGGAGTCCGGCGGGTCGCTCTCCGTCGGCTGAGACGGGGTCGCGCGGACCGCGCGTGCGTCCGGCGGGCCGGCGGTCGGCGTCGCGCCCCGCGCCCGGCGCGACCCGGTGACGGCCTGGAGGCGCGTGGCGGCGCCGCCACGCGCCTCCAGGCCGTCCCTCCGCACCAGCCGGGCGACCGGCGGTGCCCCCTCGTCGGGGACCACCCGCGCGACACCGGGACGCGCTACGGTTCGGCCATGACCGTGTCGCCCACCGCCGTGCCACCGCAGCGCACCGATCGCCGCGCGCTCGTCTCGTGGGCGCTCTGGGACTGGGGGTCCGCGGCGTTCAACGCGGTCGTGACCACCTTCGTCTTCAGCACGTACCTCGCGAGCCGGGCGTTCGTCGACCCGGCGCTGGTGGCCGACACCTCGGCTGCCGGGAAGGCAGCCGTGGAGCGCGAGCTCGCGCACAACGCGGCCGTGGTCTCGACGACGCTCGCGATCGCCGGGCTCGTCGTCGCCCTCGTCGCGCCCGCGGTCGGCCGGCTCGCGGACAGCACCGGACACCGTCGACGGTCCGTCCTCATCGCGACGATCGGGATCGCGCTGTCCATCGGCGGCATGGTGTTCGTCGCCCCGAGCCAGCCGTACCTGTACCTCGGCGCTGCACTGCTCGGCATCGGCACCGTCGCGTACGAGATCGCCAGCGTCGGTTACAACGCGATGCTCGGACAGGTCGCACCCGCGGACCGCACGGGTCGGGTGTCGGCGATCGGCTGGGCCGCGGGCTACTTCGGTGGCATCGTGCTCCTCGTCGTCCTGCTCGTCCTCTGCATCCAGGACTTCGGACGCGGCGACGTCGCGGGGCTCCTGCAGCTGCCGGCCACCGTAGCCACCGGGCAGTGGGACGTCCGCGTCGCGATCGGCATCGCCGCCGTGTGGCTCGCCGTGAGCTCGGTACCGCTCTTCCTCGTCGTGCCCGAGGCCGCCGCCGACCGGTCCCGCGGCGGCAACGTCTTCGCCGCGTACCGGGACCTCGCACGCGACGTCGCGCGGCTGTGGCGGGAGCGCCGCAACGTCCTCGGGTTCCTCGTCGCGAGCGCCGTGTTCCGGGACGGCGTCGGCGCGGTGTTCACCTTCGGCGGGATCATCGCCGCGCAGGTGTTCGGTTTCACGCCGTCGCGGGTGATCCTGTTCGCGATCGCCGCCAACGTCGTCGCGGGGGTCGCGACGTACGCCTCCGGTCGGCTCGACGACCGGTTCGGCTCCCGGGCGCTCATCATGGTCTCGCTCGTCGGCCTCGCGCTCTGCGGGCTCGGGGTGCTCGCCGCCGGCACCTCGTCCGCGCTGTTCTGGGTGCTCGGCCTCACCCTGGCGCTCTTCGTCGGGCCGGTGCAGGCGTCCTCCAGGGCCTACCTCGCGCGGCTCGCGACCCCGGGCCGCGAGGGCGAGCTCTTCGGGCTGTACGCCACCACCGGGCGCGCGGCGACGTTCCTCGCCCCGACGCTGTTCGCGCTCGCGGTGACGATCGGGGGATCGACGCGGTACGGGATCCTCGGCATCGTGGTGGTGCTCGTCGCGGGGCTCGTGTGCATGGCGTTCGTGCGTGCGGAGCCCGCCGGCCGCTGATCGCGTGGTGCGGTACCGCCGGCCGTTGATCGCGTGGTGCGGTACCGCCGGCCGTTGATCGCGTGGTGCGGCACCGCGCACGGTTCGCTCGACACAGCGGTCCGGGCCACCCGCCGAGCCGACGTGCGCCAGGATGGGGGCATGACCGACCAGCGCATCGCCGTCGTCGTCCTCGCCGCAGGCCAGGGCACCCGCATGAAGTCCGCCACGCCGAAGGTGCTGCACCGCCTCGCCGGACTGCCGCTCATCGCGCACGTGCTCCGCACCGCGTCGTCGCTCGAGCCCGAGCACGTCGCCGTCGTGGTCCGTCACGAGCGGGACCGCGTCGCCGCCGAGGTCGTCGAGCGTGCGCCGGGCGCCCTCGTGGTCGACCAGGACGACGTCCCCGGCACCGGCCGCGCCGTGGAGGTCGCGGTGCAGGCGCTCCCCGACGACTTCGACGGTGCCGTCGTGGTGCTCTCGGGCGACGTGCCGCTGCTCGACGCCGTGTCCCTCCGGTCCCTCGTCGACGCCCACGTCGGCGGCGGCAACGGCGCCACCTTCGTGAGCGCGATCGCCCCGGACCCCACCGGACTCGGCCGCATCGTCCGCGACGCCGACGGCGCGTTCGTCGGGGTCGTCGAGCACAAGGACGCGACGGCCGAGCAGCTGACGATCACCGAGGCGAACGCGGGCATCTACGCGTTCGACGTCACCCACCTCCGCGCGGTCCTGCCCGCGCTCACCACGGCGAACGCGCAGGGCGAGAAGTACATCACCGACGCGCCCGCGCTCATCGGCGAGCGGGGCGGGCGCATCGACGTCGTCACGCTCACCGACCCGTGGCTCGTCGCCGGCATCAACGACCGCGCGCAGCTGTCCGACGCCGCCCGCGAGCTGAACGCCCGGATCGTCCGTCGTCACCAGGTCGCCGGTGTCACCGTGCAGGACCCGGCGACGACGTGGATCGACCTCGACGTCACGATCGAGCCGGACGCCGAGGTCCTGCCGGGCACGCAGCTCGTGGGGGCCACCGCCGTCGCGTCCGGAGCCGTCGTCGGACCGGACACCACGCTCCGTGACACCGAGGTCGGCGCGGGCGCGACCGTGAACCGGGTCGACGCGACCCTCGCCGTGATCGGTGCGGGAGCCTCCGTCGGACCGTTCGCGTACCTGCGTCCGGGGACGATCCTCGGCGACCAGGGCAAGATCGGCACCTTCGTCGAGACGAAGAACGCGGTCATCGGCCGGGGCAGCAAGGTCCCGCACCTGTCGTACATCGGCGACGCCGAGGTGGGCGAGGACTCGAACATCGGCGCGAACACGATCACCGCGAACTACGACGGCGTCGCGAAGCACCGGACCGAGGTCGGGTCGAACGTCCGCACCGGGTCGCACAACGTGTTCGTCGCCCCGGTTAGGATTGGTGACGGAGCGTACACCGGCGCCGGGACCACCGTCCGCAAGGACGTCCCTGCCGGGTCGCTGGCGATCAGCTACGCCCCACAGCGCAACACCGACGGCTGGGTCGAGGAACACCGACCCGGAACGCCGGCGGCCGAGGCGGCTCGGCGCGCGCGCGGCGAACAGATCTGACGGCCTCCGGGTCGATCGACACGGCCCCTCGGGGTCAGGGAGTGAGCACGGCACTTGTCCGGAATCAAAGCCACTGGTCAGAAGCGACTCGTCCTCGTCTCGGGCCGGGCACACCCCACGCTGTCGGCGGAGATCGCGGAGGAGCTCGGTGTCGACCTCGTCCCGACCGACGCTCGCACGTTCGCGAACGGTGAGCTCTACGCGCGGTTCGACGAGTCGGTGCGCGGCTGCGACGCGTTCGTGATCCAGTCGCACACGGCGCCGATCAACGAGTGGCTCATGGAGCAGCTCATCATCGTCGACGCCCTGAAGCGTGCCTCCGCGAAGCGCATCACCGTCGTCGCGCCGTTCTACCCGTACGCCCGTCAGGACAAGAAGGGCCGTGGTCGCGAGCCGATCTCGGCCCGACTCGTCGCGGACCTCTTCAAGGCCGCGGGCGCGCACCGGATCATGAGCGTCGACCTGCACGCCGCGCAGATCCAGGGCTTCTTCGACGGCCCGGTCGACCACCTCTTCGCGATGCCCGTGCTGCTCGAGCGCTTCCAGGAGATCCTCGACCCGTCGACGCTCACCGTCGTGTCGCCGGACATGGGCCGCGTGCGGGTGGCCGACATCTGGTCGGAGAAGCTCGGCGCACCGCTGGCGATCATCCACAAGCGTCGCGACCCGCTGGTGCCGAACCAGGTGTCCGTGCACGAGATCGTCGGCGACGTGAAGGGGCGCGTCTGCCTGCTCGTCGACGACCTCATCGACACGGGCCGCACGATCGCCAAGGCCGCCGAGGCGCTCAAGGCGAACGGTGCCACCGGTGTCGTCGTCGCCGCGACGCACGCCGTGTTCTCCGACCCGGCCACCGAACTCCTGCAGAGCGAGTTCATCGACCGGGTCGTCGTCACCGACACGCTCCCGCTGCCGGAGGAGAAGCGCTGGGACCGCCTCGAGGTCCTGCCGATCGCCCCGCTCATCGCCCGCGCCATCCACGAGGTCTTCGACGACGGCTCCGTGACGTCGATGTTCGACGGCGCGGCCTGACCTGCACCGCACTCCGGTGAGTTCGGCAGCCCGGGACGCCCTCGCTGCCCGCCTCCGCGGCGGCGGCAGCGTCTACGCGGAGGACGAAGCAGATCTGCTCCTCGCCGCCGGGGACGGTGACCCCGTCCGGCTCCGCGGTCTCGTGCAGCGGCGGCTCGGCGGCGAACCGCTCGAGTACGTCCTCGGGTGGGCGGCGTTCGACGGGCACCGTGTGCGCGTGACGAGCGGCGTGTTCGTGCCCCGTGCCCGGACCGCCGTCGTCGTGGCCGAGGCGGCTCGACGACTGCACCGGTACGACCGCGTCGTCGACCTCTGCTGCGGGGCGGGTGCGATCGCCGTCGCACTGCTCGGGCGGGTCGGTGCGCTCGACCTCGTGGCGTCCGACATCGACCCGGACGCGGTCGACGTGGCGGCGGAGAACATCGGCGATCGCGGCATCGTCGTCGCGGGGGACCTGTTCGACGCCCTGCCCGAGCGTCTCCGCGGAACCGTCGACGTCATCGCCGTCAATGCGCCGTACGTGCCGACCGACGCCGTCGCGACGATGCCGACCGAGGCTCGCGACCACGAGCACCGGGTGGCCCTCGACGGCGGTCCGGACGGGCTCGATCTCCACCGACGGATCGCCGCGGGTGCGGGAGCGTGGCTCCGACCGGGCGGTGCCGTCGTCATCGAGGTGTCGGAGTCGCAGGCATCCGCGTCTGCGCGGACGTTCGACGCCAACGGGTTCGCGGCCGAGGTCGTCCACGACGACACGGTCGACGGGACGTGTGTGGTCGCGACGCTGCGGCAGGACTGAGGCGGCTGCGACCGCCCGCGCTCAGGACGCTGTGACCGTCACCTCGTGCCACCCCGTCGCCCCGTTCGGTGCCGGCGGCCGCTCGACGCTCGTCTGCACCTCGCCGTCCGCACTCGTCGCGCGGACCTGCAGGCGGTGCGTGCCCTTCGTCGGCGTCCACCTCCAGACCCACTGGCGCCACGTGTCCGCCGAGATCGAGTCGGCGAGCGTCGCGTCCTGCCACGCGCCGTCGTCCACCCGGACCTGCACGCGCTTCACCCCGGTGTGCGGGTGCCAGGCGACCCCTGCCACCGCGATCGTCGAGCCGGACCGCACGGTGCCGCCGCCGCGAGGAACGTCGATCCGCGACTCGAGCTTGACCGGCCCCCGCTCCGACCAGCCCCGAGGGGTCCAGTAGCCCTGCGCGTCGGCGAACCGGGTGACCTCGAGGTCGGTCACCCACTTGGTCGCGGAGACGTACCCGAACAGCCCGGGCACGACCATGCGCACCGGGAAGCCGTGCTCGGGCGGCAGCGGCTCACCGTTCATCCCGACAGCCAGGAGCGCCGCCGTCCCGCGGTCCTGGAGGACGTCGAGCGGGGTCCCCGCGGTGAAACCGTCGGTGCTCGTGGAGAGCACCATGTCCGCGGACTCGTGCGGCCCCGCCTTCGCGAGCAGCTCGCGGATCGGGTACCCGAGCCACCGCGCGGTCCCGATGAGGTCGCCGCCGACCTCGTTCGACACGCAGCTCACGGTCGCGACGTGCTCTTCGAGCGGGAGCGCGAGCAGTTCGTCCCAGGTGACCTCGACCTCGCGGTCGACCGCGCCGTGGATCCGGAGCTTCCACGTCGCCGGGTCGACCTGGGGCACGCTCAGCGCGGTGTCGATCCGGTAGAACGCGTCGTTCGGGGTGATGACGGGCGTGATGCCCTCGACGTCGATGGACGCTCCGGCCGGCACGGCCGGGGCCGGTGTCGCGGGACTCGGCAGGCGGATCGCCCGGCGCGCGGCGACCGCTGCCTGCATGGTCGCCGTCCCCAGCCGGGAGGCACCGCCCACCACGACCGCGAGCGCCGCGGTCGCGACGCCCCAGACCAGGAACGCTCGACGCTCGGGTCCCGCGACGCGCCCCTCGGGTCCTGCATCGCGCCCGTCGGGCTCCGCGGCACGACCGGCCGGCTCCGCGGTGACCGCTGCGGGTGCCTGTGCGGTCGGGACGCCCGCGGTCGCCTCCCACCGGCGGAGCCGGGCGAGCAGCACCCGGAGCACGATGATCGCCGCGGCCACGCCGACCACGGTGGGGGCCCCGTCGAGCGAGCCGCTCCCGGACCGGGTCGTGACGGCGAGGAGCGACAGGACACCGCCGATCGCGAACACCACCGCACCGCCCGGGGGACGTCGACGTTCGAGCACACCGGCTCCGGCGCTGATCGCAACGACGAGGACGAACATCAGCACGAAGAGCGCGACCTTGTCCCCGGTGCCGAAGAGGGTGACCATCAGGTCCTTCGCGCCCCGCGGCGCGAGGTCGATCACGGCTCCGCCCACCCCGACGAGCGGGCTGCCCGCGCCGCCGAGGAACACCGCCACGAGCTCGGCCGCGGCGAGGAACACGACGGCGGCGATCACCCCGACGACTGCTGCCCACGTCTTCCACACACCGCAGATCGTAGGTCGTCCCGCCCACGCGCTCGCTGGACGCTGTGCATCCGTGGAGAACGGCCGACCGCCCACGTTCACGACACGGCCAGCACACGCACCACGATCCGTGCGACGATCAGGGGGTGCTGAGGCGACCCGACCGTGTTCCCCGGTCCGGTCGTGTGCGGCGGGGCGAGCGCACGCCGTGGTCGACGGCCCGCAAGTTCGCAGCCCTGCGCTGGAGCATCGTCGGTGTCTGGGCGGCGCTGCTCGCGGTCCGCATCGTCGTGGTCACCACCTCGCCGGACACCGATCTCGTGTGGTTCGGCATCACCGAGGCGGTCGCCATCGCGGTCGGTGTGGCCCTCATCCTGTTCGCCCTCGTGCGTGCTCGCGGCGTGCGGCTCCGTCGTGAGGACGAGGCGCTCGCGCTCGCGATCCGCCGCATCGACCCGACGGTGTGGCTCGTCCCGGCGGCGCCGACGGAGGAACTGCGGCGCTCCGTGGCCGACCTCCGCCCGGGCCTCGCGCTCGGCGACCGGGTGACGTGGGCGTTCGGCGCGACCGAGGCATCGCTCTGGGAGCTCGACGAGCGCCGGGCGACCCGGATGCTCGTGATCCGGTGGTCGCGGATGGTGCACGTCGGGCTCGAGGACGAACGGACGCCGACCGGCGCGCGCGGCACCGCGGTCGTGCTGCACCACGTCCGGATGGACGACACCCCGGCCGTCGCGACGTTCTTCGTCCGTTCCGGCCCGGGCTCCCGGCGCATGGTCGGTCGGGGTCCACGGCTCGAGCGGCTCGTCGCCGACCTCGCTCGCGAGCGCATCGTCGCGTAGCGAGCACCGCAGGCGACGTCGCGCCGACCAGACGTGGCGAGGGCCCCGCCGGTCCGGCGGGGCCCTCGTGTCGGTGCGGTCTCGTGACGCGGGTCGGTCAGCGCCGGGCGCTCAGTGCGTCGACGGCTCCTGTTCGACCTCGCGGCGGTCGTCGTCGGACCACAGCGTGTGGAACGTGCCGTCCTTGTCGACCCGCTGGTAGGTGTGCGCGCCGAAGAAGTCCCGCTGCCCCTGGATGAGCGACGCCGGCAGTCGGTCCGACGCGAGCGAGTCGAAGTACGCCAGCGCCGACGAGAACCCGGGCGCCGGGATCCCCGACGCTGCCGCGATCCCGACGATGCGACGCCAGGCCGCTTCACCCTCGGCGACGGCGTCCGCGAAGTACGGGTCGACCAGCAGGCTCTCCAGCGAGGGGTTCTTGTCGTACGCCTCGACGATGCGGTTGAGGAACTGTGCCCGGATGATGCAGCCACCGCGCCAGATCTTCGCGACGTTGCCGAGGTCGATGTCCCAGTCGTACTCCTTCGCCCCGGCGATGATGAGGTCGAACCCCTGCGCGTAGGCGACGACCTTCGAGGCGTAGAGCGCGGCGCGGACGTCGTCGGCGAAGGTGTCCGGCACCTCCGCGATCGACGGCCGGCTCTTCACGGACTGCTGCACGGCGGCACGCTGCGTCGGCTTCGACGAGACCGCCCGGGCGAACACCGCCTCACCGATGCCGGACACGGGGATGCCGAGCCCGACCGCGTTCTGCACGGTCCAGACACCGGTCCCCTTCGACCCGGCCTCGTCACGGATGACGTCCACGAGCGGCTTGCCCGTGTCGGCGTCCCGCTGCTTGAGGACCTCGCCCGTGATCTCGATGAGGTACGACTCGAGGTCGCCCCCGTTCCACTCGTCGAAGACCTCCACGAGCTGCTCGACGGAGAGCCCGCCGGCCCGGCGGAGCAGGTCGTACGACTCGGCGATGAGCTGCATGTCGGCGTACTCGATGCCGTTGTGCACCATCTTCACGAAGTGCCCGGCGCCGTCGGTGCCGATGTGGGTCACGCACGGCTCACCCTCGGCGACGGCGGCGATCGACTTGAGGATGGGCCCGAGCGTCTCCCAGGCCTCCTTGGAGCCGCCGGGCATGATCGACGGACCCTTGAGGGCGCCCTCTTCACCACCGGAGATGCCGGTGCCGACGAAGTTGAGGCCCTTCTCGCGGAGGTCGTGCTCGCGCCGGATGGTGTCGTGGAAGTTCGCGTTGCCGCCGTCGACGATGATGTCGCCCTCCTCGAACCGCTCCGCGAGCTGCTCGATGACGGCGTCGGTGCCCTTGCCGGCCTGCACCATGATGATCGCGGTGCGCGGCTTCGACAGCGACGCGACGAACCCGTCGATGTCCTCCGACGCGATGAACCCGGCGTCGCCGTGCTCCTGCAGCAGCTCCTCGGTGCGGGCGTACGTGCGGTTGTACACCGCCACCGTGTTGCCCTCGCGCGATGCGAGGTTCCGTGCGAGGTTCGAACCCATCACGGCGAGCCCGATCACGCCGATGTTCGCCTGTCCGTCGTTGTCTGCCACGAGGTCTCCTTCGTCCTGTCGTACCGGCCACCAACCTACGGCGCGCGCCCTGGGTCCGGGTGGGTGTTACGGCAACTTGGGGAGCACGTCGCCCGCCGTCAATACTGTGGAGGGATGACCGACACCGCAGTCCTCCCGCCCGTCCTCGTCATGGGGGTGTCCGGTTCGGGCAAGTCCACCATCGGAGCCGCGGTGGCGGCGGCGCTCGCGGACCGCGGGGAGCCCGCCGAGTTCGTCGACGCCGACGACCTGCACCCGGCGGCGAACAAGGAGAAGATGCGCGCCGGCACCCCGCTCACCGACGAGGACCGCTGGCCCTGGCTCGACGCGTGCGCGGCCCGCATCGCGGCGATCGAGGCGTCCGGGCACCGCGCGGTGATGGCGAACTCGGCACTCAAGCGCGCCTACCGCGACCGTCTCCGCGTCTCCGCTCCCGGACTGGTGATCGCGTTCCTCGACGGCTCGCGCGAGCTCATCGCCGAGCGGCAGTCGCACCGGCACCACGAGTACATGCCGACCTCGCTGCTCGACTCCCAGTTCGCGACGCTGGAACGGCCGCAGCCCGACGAAGCCGCCCTCGCCGTGCCCATCGACGGGTCCGTCGACGACACGGTGCGGACGATCCTCGCGGGCCTCGCGGTCACTTCCGGCTGAGCTCGGACAGCCGCGCGCGGTACTCCTCGGCGCTGATGTCGTCCCGCGCGAACCGGTCGGCGAGGACTGCCCGCGCGTCCGACACGGCCCGCCACGACCCGCGTCGGAAGACCCCGAACACGAGGAACACGACGAGGAACGCGAGGAAGAAGAAGGCCGGGAAGACGAAGAACGGGAACCCGCCGCCGTGCCAGTACGGCCCGGTCGCGGCGGCTGCGGTGGTGAGTGCGGTGGTGATCATGGCTGCTCCTGTGGTCGGTTCGGTCCGCCTGGTCGGCGACCGTTCCAGCGTCCGGCCTGGAGGCCCGTCACGCGTCCGCCCCGCAGCCCCACTTCCGCCTGCTCCCGCGGTCGTACGACGGGCCTTCCTGCACAGGCTCGTACTCCCGGGGGAGTAGTCCACAGGTCCTGCTGGCGCCCGATGCCGCAGCGGGCCGCCGACCCTAGGCTCGACGCATGACCGACACGACCTCCGCACCCGGCATCCGGCCGGGCGGCCGAGCCAGCTTCGCGCGGGTCGGCCGGGTCGTGCCCGTCGCGATCCTCCAGGTGGTCGGCACCGCCGTCGCGTCGGGGTGGTCCGGCGGCGGTCGTGTCGGGCCACCGTGGCTCGCACACGGCGTCGCGACGGCGGCCGCGCCGGTCGAGCTCGGCCCGTCGGCGCTGGCGCTCCTCGTCGCCGGCGTCGTCGCCCTGCCGTTCCGCTGGTGGCGTCCGCGGGGCGTGCTCTGGTTCGTCCTGGCGACCACGCTCGGGTTCGCCGCGGTCGTCAGCCCACGGGGCCCCTTCGTCGCCGCCGTGACCATGGCACTCGCGAACGCCTGGTTCCGCGGACGTCGGGTCGAGGTCGTCGTCGCCGCCGTGCTCGCGGTCCTCTGGCTGCCCTCCGCCGACGTCGTGCTGGGCCGCTCACCCGCCATCGACCCCGCGGCCGTGCTGCTGGCGCTCGCGTGGGCGGTCGTGACCATCGTCGTGACCGAGCTGGTCCGGGTGCGCGTCGAACGTGTGGCCGAGCGTCGCCGTGCCCGGACGGACGCCGAACGTCGCCGCGCGGGGGAGGAACGCGTGCGGATCGCCCGGGAACTCCACGACTCGGTCGCGCACAGCATGTCGCTGATCAACCTGCAGTCCGGGGTCGCGCTGCACCTGGGTGCTGACCTGCCGGAGTCGACGCAGAAGGCCCTCGGGAACATCCGCGACACCAGCCGTGAAGCCCTGGTCGAGCTGCGGACGATCCTCGGCGTGCTGCGGAGCGTCGACGGCGAACCCGGGTCCGAGCGGAACCCGACGCCGGGCCTCGATCGTCTCCCGGACCTCGTCGAGCGTGCGCGGGCCGCTGGTATCGCGGTCGACGTCGACCTCACCGGGGACCCCGCCGCCATCGACGGCACCGTGGACCGGAGCGCCTTCCGCATCGTGCAGGAGGCCCTCACGAACGTCATGAAGCACGCTCCCGCGAACCGTGCCGAGATCTCCGTGACGATCGGGGTCGAGACGGTCGACGTCGCGGTCACCGACCAGCCCCTCGACCCGGGATCCCGAGCCTCGTCCCGCACCGCCCCGATGGGTGACTCGGGGAACGGCCTGATCGGGATGCGCGAGCGTGCGACAGCTGTCGGCGGGGCGTTCCGCGCCGGACCGCGCCCGGACGGCGGGTGGTCGGTCGAGGCACGCCTGCCGTCGACGACCGCACGACCGGAGGCCCCCGATGACCACTGAACCGCTGCGCGTCGCGCTCGTGGACGACCAGGTCCTCGTCCGGGCCGGGCTCCGCGCGCTCGTCGAGGCCGAGTCCGGCATGACCGTCGTCGGAGAGGCCGGGGACGGGGACGAGGCCGTCGCACTCGCGCGCCGCGAGCGACCGGACGTCGTGCTCATGGACATCCGCATGCCCGGGACCGACGGCCTCGCCGCGACCCGACGCATCTCGGCCGACCAGGACCTGGCCGCCGTGCACGTCGTCGTGCTGACCACCTTCGAGGAGGACGACTACGTCTTCGAGGCCATCCGCGGCGGCGCTGCCGGGTTCCTGGTCAAGGACACCGAGCCCGCCGAACTGCTCCGCGCCGTGCGGACGGTCGCTCTGGGGGAGTCCCTGCTGTCACCGCGTGCGACCCGCTCGCTCGTCGAGGCGTACGCGACGCACGCGAAGCCGTCCTCGCTCTCGCCGGAGCTCGACGTCCTCACAGTCCGGGAACGCGAGGTGATGCGACTCGTCGCCGCCGGGCTCTCGAACGCCGAGATCGCCGAGCGGCTCTTCGTCAGTCCGATGACCACGAAGACCCACGTCTCGCGGGCGATGATCAAGCTCGGCGCCCGCGACCGTGCGCAGCTGGTGGTCTTCGCCTACGAGACCGGACTCGTCACACCCGGCTGGACACCCTGACCATGGCCGTCGAGGTGCGCCCAGCGACGTCCTTCGAGGACGTCCGGACCATGGTCGGCCCGAAGCGCCCGGACGCGAACGTCTGCTGGTGCCTGAGCTACCGCCTTCCCGGTTCGGAGAACCGGGCGCTGGCGGGGCCGGCACGCGGCGACCGCGTCCGGCGGCTGGTCGGCGAGGACCCACCGCCGAGTGTCCTCGCGTACGACGGGGACGACGTCGTCGGCTGGGCCGGCGTGCACCCTCGACCCGACACGTCGTTCGCGACGAACCGCCGTGTCCCCCACCTCGACGACCCGCACGACACGAGCGTCTGGTCGGTGTGGTGCCTCCGCGTCCGACCGGGTCATCGTCGCCAGGGCATCGCACACGTCCTGCTCGCCGGCGCGGTCGACTTCGCTCGTGACCACGGTGCGCGGGTCCTCGAGGGCTACCCGGTCGACAACGGCGGCGAACGTGTGGACCTGACGATGGCCTACGTCGGCACCCGCTCGTTGTTCGAGGCCGCGGGCTTCACGATCGCCGCCGAGACGACGTCCGTGCTCGCCGGGTTCGCCCGCGTGCTCGTACGGCACCCGCTCACAGCTTGAACGTCGCCCGCGGGATGTCCGAGACGATCCGGTGCGCCGTGCGGACCGCATCCTCCTCGGACAGCTGGTGCGTGACGACGAGCGAGGCCAGGTACGCCGCGTCCGCCCGCCGCGCCATGTCGTGCCGCGCCGGGATCGAGCAGTACGCGCGGGTGTCGTCGATGAAACCGGAGGTCTTCGTGAACGACGCCGAGTCGGTGACCGCCGCCCGGTACCGGCCGATCGCCGCCGGGGTGTCGATGAACCACCAGGGCGCCCCGGCGTACACCGCGGGGTAGAACCCGGCGAGCGGGCCGATCTCGCGGGAGAACACCGTCTCGTCGACGGTGAAGAGCACGAGGTGGAAACCCGGCGCCGTCCCGAAGTCGTTGAGGAGGGGCCGGAGCGGCTCGGTGAAGGACCCGACCGCGGGCAGGTCGTGACCGGTGTCCGGCCCGAAGCGGTCGAGCGTCGGCTGGTGGTGGTTGCGCAGCACGCCAGGGTGCAACTGCATGACGAGTCCGTCGTCGACGCTCATCTCGGCCCAGCGGTAGAGCATGTCGTGTCGGTAGGCGGTGGCCTCGGCGGCGGTGACGGCGTCCGGCCCGCGCATCGCCGCGGCGTGGATGCGCTCACGCTCGGCGGCGGGCAGGGGTGCGGACCCGGCGTCGAGCACCCCGGTGTCGGTGGCCGTCGCGCCGTGCTCGATGAAGTACTGCCGCCGGGCGCGCAGCGCGGCGAGCAGGCCGTCGTGGGTGCCGGTGTCGATGCCCGCGACCTCACCGACCGACGTCACCACGTGCCTCCAGTCCGATCGCGACGGGTCGAACACGGCGTCCGCGCGGAAGGTGGGCAGCACCCGACCGCGGAACGTGGGGTCCGCGGCGAGCCGCGCGTGCGCGGCGAGGTCGGCGTCCGGCGCGTCGGTGGTGGCGAGGACCTCGATGCCGAAGGCGTCGAAGAGGGCACGGGGCCGGAACTCGGGGGAGCGCAGGAGCGCGGCGAGGTGGTCGTACTGCTCGTCGGCGTTCTCGGCGGACGGCGCCGAGCGCAGGCCGAAGACGTCGTGGAGCTCGGTCTCGAACCAGTACCGGACGGGGGTGCCGAGGAAGTCGTCCCAGTGCGCGGCGAGGTGCCGCCAGACCTCGCGTCCGTCGACCTGCGTCCCGGAGCCCCGTCCGAGCTGGTCGAGCGGGACCCCGTTGGCGTGCAGGAGCCGGAGGACGTAGTGGTCGGGGGTGATGAGGAGCGCCGCCGGGTCCGGGAACGGTTCGTCGTCGGCGATGAGTGCCGCGTCGACGTGGCCGTGCGGGGAGATGATCGGCGCATCGGCCACCGCTTCGTACACCGACCGGGCGATGTCCCGGGCCGTCGGGTCGGCTGGCAGGAGCCGGTCGGGGTGCGGTGCCAGGGGTGTCGTGGTCGTGCTGTTCCGGGTCATCGTCGACTCCTTCAGGACGGACGGTGGGACGAGCTCAGGACGGAAAGTGGGGCGAGCTCAGGACGGACGGTGGGGCGAGGTCGGCGCCGGACCGGTGGACTCGCGGACGGTGAGGTGGGTGGGCAGGGCGACGGCCCCGGCGGCGTGCCCGTCGGGCAGGTCGTCGCCGGACGCCGAGGGCGCGGCGCCGAGCCGGCCGAGGAGCATGCGGATCGCCACCCGTCCCGCGCGCTCGATCGGCGACGTCATCGTCGTGAGCGGTGGGTTGCAGAAGTCGGCGCCGAAGATGTCGTCGCACCCCACGACCGACATGTCCTCCGGCACACGGACACCACGCTCGCGGAGTCGCGTCAGCATGCCGATCGCGATGAGGTCGTTGAACGCGATGCACGCCGTCGCCCCAGCGTTGACCGCGGCGTCGGCTGCCGCGGCGCCCGAGTCGACGAACGGGGCGTGCGGTCCGATCCGCGCGACCCGCACGCCGAGCCGCTTCGCGACCCGGACGAGCGCCCGCCACCGCCGTTCGTTCGACCAGGAGCTGTCCGGACCGGCGACGTAGAGGACGTCACGGTGCCCGAGGCTCACGAGGTGCTGCACGGCCTGCTCGACGCCGCCCGGGGTGTCGATGAGGACGGAGGGCACGCCCGCGGGCCTGCGGTTCACGACGACGAGCGGGGTGCGTTCGGCGAACCGGGCGATCTGCGCGTCGGACAGACGAGAGGCCGTGAGCACCGCGCCGTCCGCCTTCGTGGCGATCGCGCTGAGGGCGGCGAGCTCGGCGTCGGCGGACTCCTCGGTGTCGACGAGCAGCTGCGTCCACCCCGCGGCGGAGAGCTGGTGCTGCGTCCCACGGATGACGTCGAAGTAGAACGGGTTCGTGATGTCCGAGACGAGGACGGCGACCGCGCGGGTCCGACCGGACGTCAACGCCCGCGCCTGCGAGTTCGCGACGTAGCCGAGCTCCCGGGCGGCCTGCTGGATCCGCTGCTGCGTGACGTGGTTCACGCGGTCCGGGAGTGAGAGGGCGCGGGACACCGTCGACGGTGCCACGCCGGTCGCGTCGGCGATGTCCCGGATCGTCACCCGACGGCCGACACCCGCCTCGGCATCGTCGGCGACGACGCCGGTGCCGCTGTCTGTCCTGCTCACCTGGCCGAAGCTAGGCGCTCGTGGCAACAAGTGGCAACCGGTTGCCGGATGTTGCCACGAGCGGGACAGTGGACAGACCCGGGCAGCGCCGCCGACGGTCGGTCGTCCAGCGCAGCCCTCGGAGGTCTCGAGGAGGAAACCCCCGCATGAGGACACGAAGACTGAAGGCCCGCTCCGTGGTCGGAGCCGCCGCCGTCGTCGCGCTCGCAGCACTGTCGCTGCAGGGCTGCGCGATCGTCAACGGCAGCGGCGACGACCCGAACACGCTCCGCGTCATGATGGGCGCGGACACCACCTACCCCAAGGAACGCAAGCAGTGGCAGCAGGACGTCGCCGCCGAGTTCCAACGCACCACGGGCGCGAAGGTGCAGTGGGAGACGTACTCCTCGGCGCAGGAGGAACTCACCGCCATCCAGACGAGCGTCATCTCCGGGCAGGGCCCCGACGTCTACGCGATCGGCACCACGTTCACCCCCACCGCCTACGCCACGGGCGCGTTCGTCGAGATGGGGAAGGAGCAGTGGGACGCCGTCGGCGGCAAGGACCAGTTCGACCCGGCGTCGTTCGGCATCTCCGGCCCGAGCTCGTCGAAGCAGATCGGCATCCCGCTCGCCAGCCGGCCGTTCGTGATGGCCGTCAACAAGGACCTGCTCGCGAAGGCCGGGATCACCGAGATGCCGACCACGTGGGACCAGTTGACCGCTGACGCGGAGAAGACGACCAGCGGCGACGTGCACGGCATGGCGATCGCCTACGCCGACGGCTTCGACCCGTGGAAGTTCATCTGGGGCATGGCCCAGAACGCCGGCAACACGATCGTGTCGAAGGACGGCAAGGCCGAGATCGACGCGAAGGCCGTCGAGAACGCCTACCGCACCTACTTCGACTGGGTCACGAAGGACGGCGTCGTCGACAAGGCCGCCATCGGGTGGAACAACGCACAGGCCCTCGCGCAGTTCACCGACGGCAAGGCCGCGTTCTTCCCGATGACCACCACCACCGCGATCAACTCGTTCAAGGACACGAAGGTCGACGGCAAGTACGAGTTCGCGCTCCTGCCGACCGTCCCGCCCGGTGCGACGTCACGCCCGAGCGACGGGATCGAGGCCGCGAGCATCCTGTCCGGCGACAACTGGGTCGTCGCCGACTACGGCAAGAAGCAGGACCTGTCGTTCGACTTCATCAAGCAGCTCAGCACGCCGAAGGCCCAGCTCGAGTACTACCGGCTGTTCGGCAACCTGCCCACGAACGCCGACGCGGCCGCGCAGCTCGCCGCCGACAACCCGCAGCTCGCGCCGATCATCCAGGCCGGCAAGCTCTCGAAGCCCACCGCCTTCACCGGCGCCTGGTCGGACATCCAGCTCGCTCTCGTCGACGTCGTCGTCCAGTCCATCCCGCAGCTCAAGAGCGGCGAGGTCAGCGACGAGCAACTCCGGTCGCGCCTCGAGGCCGCGCAACGGGACGCCCAGTCCACCCTGAACCGCCAGAAGAACGGAGGGCTGTGATGACCGCCACGCAGACCCGGCCGGAGACCGAGCGCGCCCCACGCCGAGCGATCCGGCCACACGGCAAGACGCCGCTGTACAAACGCGAGCGTCCCCTCTGGATGCTCCTCCCCGGCGGTGTCCTCATGCTCGCCGTCATCGTGGTGCCGCTCCTCGTCGGCGTGTACATCGCGATGCTCGACCTCGACCAGTACACGCTGCGGCAGTGGTTCAGCGCTCCCTTCATCGGGCTCGCGAACTTCGCCGAGGCCTTCACCGCCTCCCCACTGCTGCACTCGATCTGGATCTCGGTGTCGCTGTCGGTGCTCGTCACCGCCGTGACGGTGCCGATCGGGGTCGCCGCCGCGATCTCGACGCAGAACCGGTTCCCCGGCCGCGGGCTCGTCCGCTCGGTCTACCTCATCCCGTACGTGCTCCCCGCGTTCGTCGTCGGCACGTTCTTCCGGACCATGCTCCAGCCGCAGGGCGTCGTGAACTCGGTGCTGCACACGGACGTGCTCTGGCTGAACGGCTCGGCGTCGTACTGGGCGCTCGCCGGCGTCATGGTGTGGACGAGCTGGCCGTTCGTGTACCTGCTGTCCCTCGCCGGACTGCAGGCCGTCGACAACGAGGTCCACGAGGCAGCGGCGCTCGACGGCGTGACCTGGTGGGCGAAGCTCCGGTACATCATCTTCCCGTACCTGCGCGGCCCGCTGTCGCTGGCGGTGATCATCTCGATCCTCCACAACATCAACAACTTCACGCTCCCGTTCGTCCTGTTCGGCATCCCGCTGCCGTCGAGCGTCGAGGTGATGCCCGTCCTGACCTACATCGCGAGCTTCCAGTCGTTCCGCTTCGGCCTGTCCGCGGCCATGGCGATCTGCTCGCTCGTGATCGTCGCCATCCCGCTGTTCGTCTACCTCCGGGCCGTCAAGCTCGACACCGGTGACGACGCGGGCCCCACCCGCAAGCAGCGACGGGCCGACCGGGCAACGCTCGCGGCAGCGGACCCGACCACGCTCGCGGCAGCCACCCCGGCCGCAGCCGCCGACATCGACGGAGCCCGCGCATGAGCACCCAGAGCACCTTCCGCACCCGCCCGACCGCGACGCTGACCGAGAGCATCACGGCCCGGAACGGCCGACCGGCGAAGCGGCCCTACGACACCGACGTCACCCGGCTCCTGCCGCGCTGGCTGCTCATCGTCGTCATCGCCGTGATCGTCGCGTTCATCGCCGTCCCGGTGCTGTACATCCTGTTCGGCTCCGTCAACTCCGACGTCGCGGTCGCCCGCGGCGAGTACTTCCCCTCCGAGTTCACGCTGGCGAACTACGTGAACATCTGGTCGACGGTCGCGCTCGGCCAGGGGCTCGTGAACTCGATCCTCACGGCCGGGGCGGTCGCCGTCGCGAGTGCGGCGCTCGCCGTGTCGACCGCGTACGTCCTCGTCCGTTTCCGGTTCCTCGGCCGCCTCACGATCCTCCGCGGGCTCCTCGCCCTGCAGTCGATCCCGGGCACGCTCCTGCTCCTGCCCGTGTTCGTCGTGTTCTCGAACATCGCGAGCGCCACCGGCGTGCAGATCATCGGCACACGCTGGGGCCTCTTCGTCACCTACCTCACCTTCGCCCTGCCGTTCTCGACCTGGGTCATGGTGACGTACCTCCGCGGCCTGCCGAAGGAGCTCGAGGAGGCCGCCCGCATCGACGGCGCCTCGAGCGGACGCATCCTCCGCAGCGTGGTCCTGCCCCTGTCGTGGCCCGGGATCGTCGTGTCCGCGATCTTCGCGTTCCTGCTCGGCTGGAACGACGTCCTGTTCTCCACGATCATGACGACCCCGAACACGCGCACCGTCGCGGTGGTGCTCCAGGTGCTCGGCACCACCCAGGAGGGCGGCGCCGTCCCGATCTACGGCCAGATGATGGCCGCGTCGATCGTCTGTGCCGTGCCGGTCGTCGCGCTCTACCTCATCTTCCAGCGCTACCTGGTCGGTGGCCTCACGGCCGGCTCGGTGAAGTAGCGACAGTTCTCCACAGACTGCCTGGAGGCGCGGTGCCAGCCCGCCCCGCGCCTCTCCCCACCGGCACGGCCGGTCCGCCGCTGGCGCGTCGCACCGGAACCGGCGGCGGGGCCCCGGCCGGTCCACACAATGAAGGGAACGCAATGACCCAGCCCAGTTGGGAACTCTCCGGGTTCGGCGACGAGATCGACGCCGACCCGGCGATCCAGGTCGCCGTGCTGCAGGCGCTCGGCGCCAGCGCCATCGAGGTGCGGAGCGCCTGGGGGGTGAACGTCGTCGACCTCGACGACGACCAGCTCGCCGGACTCCACCGCCTCTTCGAGGAGCGCGGGCAGACCGTGTCCGCCATCGCCTCGCCGATCGGCAAGGTGTCCGTCGACGAACCCGTCGAGCACGAGGTCGGCCGGCTCGGCCGTGCGGTCGCCGCGGCGCACGCCCTCGGCACCACGAACATCCGGATCTTCTCGTTCTACTTCGAGGGCCGGGCGCCCGAAGCCGTCCGCGACGACGTCCTCGTCCGGATGCAGGCGCTCGCCGACCTGGCTTCGCGGGAAGGGGTGACGCTGCTCCACGAGAACGAGAAGGACATCTACGGCGACGTCCCCGCTCGCGTGCTCGACATCGTCGAGAGCGTCGGCTCGTCGTCGCTGCGGCTCGCCTGGGACAACGCGAACTACGTCCAGTGCGGCGTCCGCCCCTTCACCGACGGGTGGGCGCAGCTCGCCCCGTACGTCGACTACCTGCAGGTCAAGGACGCACTCGCGGCCGACTCGTCCGTCGTGCCGGCGGGCGAGGGTGACGGCGAACTCCTGGAGACCCTGACCGCGCTCCGCGACGCCGGGTACTCCGGGTACGCGTCCCTCGAACCGCACCTCAGCGACTTCACCTCCCTCGGCGGGTTCTCCGGTCCCGCGGCCTTCGGTCGCGCCGGACGCGCCTTCCGTTCCCTCACCGACCAGATCGGAGTCACCCTGCGATGACCACCCCACTGAAGTTGGCAGTCGTCGGCGCCGGCGTCATCGGACGCCACCACGCCCGCGTCGCCGTGCAGCACCCGGACCTCGAGGTCGTCGCCCTCGTCGACGCGATCCCCGCCGCGGCCACCAGCGCCGCGGACGAGCTCGAGTCGATGGGCGTCACGCGACCGATCACGACGTCCACCATCGAGGACGCGATCGAACAGGCCGACATCGACGTCGTCGCGATCTGCTCGCCGTCCGGCATGCACGTCCAGCTCGCCGAGGCGGCACTCGCCGCCGGCAAGCACGTCGTCATCGAGAAGCCGCTCGACACCACGATGCCGCGGGCCCGGCAGATCGCCGCGCTCGCCGCGGACGCCCGGGCGCGTGGGTTGGTGACGAGTGTGATCAGCCAGCACCGCTTCGACCCGGCCTCGGTCGCCGTCGCCGGGGCCGCGCACGACGGCTCGTTCGGCACGGTCACCTCGGGCGTCGCGAGCGTCGCCTGGTACCGCTCGCAGGGGTACTACGACTCGGGCGACTGGCGGGGCACGTGGGACCTCGACGGCGGCGGCGCGGTGATGAACCAGGGCGTGCACACCGTCGACCTGCTCGTCTGGGCGCTCGGTCGTCCGGAGGAGATCTCGGCGCAGACCGGGCTCCTCGCCCACGACCGGATCGAGGTCGAGGACACCGCGGTCGCCACCGTCCGGTTCCGGAACGGTGCCCTCGGGGTCATCCACTGCACGACCGCCGCCTACCCGGGTCTCTCCGCCCGGTACGCGGTCTACGGCACGCACGGTTCGGCGATCGTCGACGACGACCGGCTCGCCTACTTCCACGTCGCGCCCGACTCCGCGACGCTGGAGTCCGCGTCCACCACCGCGAACGCCACCGCCGTCGCGGACGCCGTCGACCAGAAGTCCGACGTCGTCCCGCCTGAGCACGTCGTCGGTGGCCCGACCGAGCCCGACCACTTCGCCGCCGGCCACGCACGGCAGTACACCGACATCGCGGCCGCGATCTGCGAGGGCCGCGAGCCCGGCGTGACCGTCGACGCCGCCCTCGTGTCCCTCGCGACCGTCCGCGGGCTCTACGTCAGCGCGACGCTCGGCAAGCCGGTCCGGATCGACGACGTCATCGACGGCACGTACGACGACGTGGTGCCGGTCGTCGGCGCCGGAGCCCACACCGAAGGAGCAGTCTCGTGAAGTTCTCCGTGTTCACCGCCTCCACCCCGGACTGGACGCCCACCGAGGCGGCGCAGACCCTCGCCGGACAGGGGTGGGACGGCATCGAGTGGCGTGTCGTCGACGACCGCCCCGCCGACGGCGCAGTGGTGCCCCCCGGCCGGTCGTTCTGGGCCGGCAACAAGTCGACGTGGCAGTTCACCGGCATCGCCGACCGGGTCGGCGAGATCGCCAGCACCACCGACGCAGCCGGGCTCGAGTACTCCGGCATCGGCGGCTACCAGCAGGTGTCCGACCACGAGGGCGTCGAGACGATGCTCCGCGTCACCGCCGAACTCGGTGCCCGGCAGGTCCGCGTGACGATGCCGATGTACCGCGCCGAGAAGGAGCGCACCGGCGAGACCTACACCGCGATGTTCGACCGCACCCGGGCCGACCTCGAGTGGGCGACCGGCCGCGCCGCCGCGCTCGGCGTCAAGGCGCTCGTCGAGCTGCACCACATGACGATCACCCCGTCGGCGTCGGCGGCCCTCCGGCTCGTCGACGGCCTCGACCCGGAGCACGTCGGCGTCATCCACGACCTCGGCAACCTCGTCATCGAGGGGCAGGAGGACCACCTCGCCGCGTTCGAGCTCCTCGGCCCCTACCTGGCACACGCCCACGTGAAGAACGCGCGCTGGGTCGACACCGGCGACACCCGGGCCGACGGCAGCCGGGTCTGGCAGAACGAGTGGGCGCCGCTGCGTGACGGTCAGGCCTCGGTCGCCGAGTACCTGGACGCCCTGCGGCAGCACGGGTACGACGGCTGGGTCACGATCGAGGACTTCTCCACCGACCTCCCGCTCACGGAGCGCACGGCCGACAACCTCGCGTACCTCCGGTCCCTCGTCCCGGTGACCGCATGACCGACCGCCGCGCAGGCATCGTCCACCTCGGCATCGGTGCGTTCGCGCGAGCCCACCTCGCCTGGTACACGGGTCGCACGGACGGCGAGCGGTGGGGGATCACCGCCTTCACCGGGCGCTCACCCGAGGTCGCCGAGGCGCTCGACGCACAGGACTGTCGCTACACCCTCGTGACCCGCGGCGCGGACGGCGACACCGCCGAGGTGGTCGACACGGTCGTGGCGGCCCACCCCGGCAGTGACGACACGGCCTGGAGGCACGTGGTCGCGTCCCCGGAGACCACCATCGTCACGCTGACGGTCACCGAACAGGGCTACCGGTCCGGCTCCGACGTCCCGGCGCGGCTCGTCGCGGGGCTCGACGCCCGGCGTGCCGCCGGCGCCGGGCGGATCGCCCTCGTGTCGCTCGACAACCTGACGCACAACGGCGAGGTGCTGCGGGACGCCGTCACGTCGACCGTGTCCGACGCCGAGCTGCTGGCGTGGATCGAGGCGAACGTCGCGTTCCCGTCGTCGATGGTCGACCGGATCACACCGGCCACGACGGCGGCCGACGTGGACGGCCTCGCCGGGTTCCCGGGAGCGCTCGAGGGCGACCGGGTGCCCGTGGTCACCGAGCCCTTCGCCGAGTGGGTGCTCGAGGACCGCTTCGACGGCATCGACCGGCCCGCGTGGGAGACCGCGGGTGTGCGGCTCGTCGACGACGTCACCCCGTACGAGCAGCGGAAGCTCTGGCTGCTCAACGGGTCCCACTCCCTGCTCGCGTACCTCGGTCTCCTGCTCGGGCACGAGACGGTGGCGCAGGCGATGGACGACCCCCGGTGCCGTTCGGCCGTCGAGCAGCTCTGGGACGAATCCGCCGCCGAGCTCCCGCTGCCGGACACCGAGGTCGACGCCGCCCGCGCCGCCCTCGTCGAGCGGTTCGCGAACCCGCGCATCCGGCACACCCTCCGGCAGATCGCGTCCGGGGGCTCGCAGAAGCTCCCGGTGCGGGTGGGCGACGTGCTGCGGCACCGACTCGCCCGCGATCCCGACGCCGGCATCGGTCCCGGCGCGGCCACGGCCCTCGCGGCGTGGTGGTTGCACCTGACCGAGCAGCCCGAGTCCGTGGACGACGCCGGAGCCCCCGGGCCAGACTCGGACGTGCACGACGTCCTGGGGGTCGTCGCGCCCGACCTCGACACCACCCCCGTGGTGGCCGCCGTCACCGCGGCCGCTGAACGCATCCGCGCCGCCGCGGCACCCGCGCGCGGCACCGTCGACGAAGGAGTCCACGCATGACCGACACCGGCACCACGAACCCCGCCGCACCCGTCCCCGGTGCGACCGACGGCGGCGCCGCGACGGACCCGACCGCCGGGCGTCCGGACACGTGGGCGTCGACCGACCGCGGGCAGCTCATCGACCGCGCCGAGGTCATCGTCACGAGCCCGAACCGCAACTTCGTCACGCTGAAGATCACCACCGCGGACGGCGTCACCGGGCTGGGCGACGCGACCCTCAACGGCCGCGAGCTCGCCGTCGCGGCGTACCTGTCCGAGCACGTCGTCCCGCTGCTCGTCGGTCGCGACGCCAGCCGGATCGAGGACGCCTGGCAGTTCCTCTACCGCTCGTCGTACTGGCGCCGGGGACCGGTCACGATGGCCGCGATCGCCGCCGTCGACATGGCCCTCTGGGACATCAAGGGCAAGGTTGCCGGGATGCCCCTCTACCAGCTGCTCGGCGGTGCCTCCCGCACCGGGCTCATGGCCTACGGGCACGCATCCGGCAAGGAGCTCCCGGAGCTGTTCGACTCCATCCGCGAGCACCAGGAAGAGGGCTACCGCTCGATCCGCGTCCAGACCGGCGTCCCCGGGCTGGAGAGCATCTACGGCATCGCCTCGAACACGACCACCGAGGGCAACGCGGGTGTCCGGTACGACTTCGAGCCGGCGCAGCGCGGGGCCTTCCCGGCGATGGAGGACTGGGACACCCGCGCCTACCTCCGCCACGTACCCACCGTGTTCGAAGCCGTGCGGAACGAGTTCGGCCCCGAGCTCCCGCTGCTGCACGACGGGCACCACCGGATGACCCCGCTGCAGGCCGCGAAGCTCGGCAAGAGCCTCGAGCCGTACGACCTGTTCTGGCTCGAGGACTGCACCCCCGCCGAGAACCAGGAGGCCCTCAAGCTCGTCCGGCAGCACACCACGACGCCGCTCGCGATCGGTGAGGTGTTCAACACGATCTGGGACTTCAAGGACATCATCCGCGACCAGCTCATCGACTACGTCCGCGGGGCCGTCACACACATGGGCGGCGTCTCCCCGCTGCGCAAGACGATGGACTACGCCGCGATGTACCAGATCAAGTCCGGGTTCCACGGGCCGACCGACATCTCCCCGGTCGGCCTCGCCGCCCAGATGCACCTCGGGCTCGCGATCCACAACTTCGGCATCCAGGAGTACATGCAGCACGGCCCGAAGACGAACCAGGTGTTCCGGCAGACGTTCACCTTCACCGACGGCTACCTCCACCCGGGCGACGAACCGGGCCTCGGTGTCTCGCTCGACGTCGACGAGGCCGGCAAGTACCCGTACGAGCAGGCGTACCTGCCGTTCAACCGTCTCGCCGACGGCACCGTCCACGACTGGTGACCCACCGGGGGAACGCGGGCATGCTGGACTGATGGAGTTCAGCGAGGTCGTCGGGGAGCTGCTGCTCGTGGCCCCCGGCGACTTCGTGCGTGCCCGGACGGAACGGCAGCGCGCCGTGCGGAAGGACGACCGGGCCCTGGCCACCCGGATCGGCGGGCTCCGGAAGCCGGCACCGGCCGCGTGGGTCGTCGACCTCCTCGTGCACGAGGCGGCGCTCGACGAGGCGATCGACCTCGGGCCGGCTCTCCGCGACGCCCAGGCGAGCGCGGACCCCGAGGAGATCGTCACGCTGCGGAAGCAGCGCGCACGACTCGTCCGCGGCCTGACCGATCGGGGCGCAGCACTCGCTGCCGAAGCCGGGCACGACGTCACCCGAGCCGTCCTCGACCAGGTGGCGGCCACGATCGAGGCAGCCATGATGGACCCGCACGCCGCCGCGGCCGTGCGGTCGGGGCTGCTCGTCCGCCCACTCGAGAGCGTCGGCTTCGACGGCGTGGACCTCGACGGCGCGCTGGCGGACCCCGACGCCGTACCCGACGCGTGGTCCGGGTCCGACGCGGAGCCGATCCCGATCGACCACGCCCCGAGCCGCCAGCGCTCGCGCCGTGGTGGCGACCACGGGGATGACGGGAGCAGCGCGACGGGGTCGACCCGTGCCTCCAGGCCGACGGCGCGGCGACGCGCAGCCGAACCCGCGACGGGACCGGACGACGACGTGCCGGTGCCGGACCGTGGGGCCCTGCGCCGCGCGGAGGCGGACGCACGTCGGGCGTCCCGCGAGGCGGATGCGGCGCTCGACGCGGCCGAGGAGGCGCTCGACGCAGCGGACACGCGGCGGCGGGACCTCGAGGAGCGGCGCGAGGGACTCGCGGCCGAGCTGGAGCGGCTGGACCGCGACCTCGCCGACCTCGCCGACCAGGCCGAGCGCCTACGTCACACCCGGGACGACGCCGAGGCCGCGAGCGACCGGGCCCGTGCCGAACTCGACGCCGCACGCGACCGCCGGCGGACCTGAACGTGCGACACGCCCGGTCAGCGCCTGGTAGGCTTGGCGACTGACTTCGGCGAGGGCCGCGTACGCGCGGCCGTGATCGACGCAGTGGGAGACCCGGCCCAGTCCTGGGAGCGTTCCTCACGCGTGCACGCGTTCGAGTTGCAACACCACAGACCCCCCGATGCCGGCACCCCGGCGTCGACCACGACACCAGGAGGCAACCATGGCCGACAACACGAAGCTCGCGGCGGAAGTCCGCACCAAGTTCGGCAAGGGCGCGGCCCGCAAGATCCGTGCGAACGACAAGATCCCCGCGGTCGTCTACGGCCACGGCACCGAGCCGAAGCACATCACCCTCCCGGGCCACGAGACGATGCTCATCGTCCGTACCGCCAACGCGATCATCGACCTCGACATCGAGGGCACCGCGCAGCTCGCCCTCGTGAAGGACGTCCAGCGCGACCCGGTGCGCCAGATCATCGAGCACATCGACCTCGTCGTCGTGCGCCGTGGCGAGAAGGTCACCGTCGACGTCCCCGTCGTCGTCGAGGGCGAGTCGTTCTCCGGCACCATCCACGTCCAGGACCTCAGCTCGGTCTCCCTCCTCGTCGAGGCGACGAAGATCCCCGAGCACGTCGTGGTGGACGTCGAGGGTCTCGAGGACGGCAAGCAGGTCCTCGCGTCCGACATCGAGCTCCCGTCGGGCGCCGAGCTCGAGACCGACGCCGACGCGCTCGTCGTCCAGATCGTCACCCCGCGTGCGACCGCCGACGACATCGCTGCCGACGAAGAGGCCGCTGAGGCCGGTGCCGAGGCCGGCGCCGAGGGCGAGGCAGCTGCCGCCGACGAGTCCGCCTCGGACTCCGAGTAACACCTCTCCGCGGACCTCTGGTCGACGCTGATGGCTGACAACGTGTTCGTCGTGGTCGGGCTCGGGAACCCCGGGCCCGGCTACGCGGGCAACCGCCACAACGTCGGCCAGATGGTCCTCGACGAACTCGCTGCCCGGATGGGCGCGACGTTCAAGAAGCACAAGACGCCGAACCGGGTCGCCGAGGGGCGCCTGGTCCCCGGCGGGCCGAAGCTCGTGCTCGCGAAGCCCGGCTCGTTCATGAACACGTCCGGCGGCCCCGTGTCGTCGGTCCTCGGGTTCTACGGACTCGACGCCCGGTCGCTCGTGGTCGTGCACGACGAGCTCGACCTGCCCTACGACACCGTGCGGCTCAAGGGCAACGGCGGACACGGCGGCCACAACGGGCTCCGCGACATCATCAAGGCGACCGGCACGAACGAGTTCGCCCGGGTGCGGATCGGCATCGGCCGTCCCCCGGGCCGACAGGACCCCGCCGACTTCGTGCTGCGCGACTTCTCGCCCGCCGAGAAGAAGACGCTCCCGAACCTCCTCGCCGACGGCGCCGACGCCGTCGGAGCGATCGCCGACCTCGGCCTGCTCGCCGCCCAGCAGCGGATCCACGCCCCCTCCTGACCGCAGCACCGATCCGGACGGTCTGATCCCAGCGGTCCCCGAACTGGGGGACCGCTCCGTCCCCCACGGTCGGTAGGTTCTGGCCGGGGGTGCCCGACCCCCGTGATGAACGAGGGGGTCCTCCCGTGGCGCTGCACCGATCCCGCCCGTCCGCCCGACGAGCCGCGCTCCCCGCCGTCGTCACTGCGGCAGCGCTGCTCGCGGTGGCCGGACTCGGCGCTGCGACGGTCGGGGCCGCGTCCGCAGCCCCTGCGACCTGGACCCCGAGCGCGGCGGCGACGGACGCACCCGGTGCGGCGGCGGCGTTCTCGGCGCCGAACGACGTCCGGTACACGCACTCCGGGGCACTCCTCGTCGCCGACTTCGCCGGGAACGGCGTGCTGCGCCGGGACACCGACGGCACGTGGTCGGTCGTCGCCCCGTTCGGCACCGACGACCGGTCGATGTGGAACCCGTCCGCGTTGGCCGAGTCCGACGACGGGCGGCTCATCGTGGCCGAGGCCGGTCGGCGTCCGACGCCGGGCGGGCCCGGGACCATCGCCGTGCTCGACGGGCACGACGTCGAACGTCGCTTCGCAGCGCCGTCCGATCGCGCGGTGTCGGAACTCGCCGTCGACGGCACACGACTCGTCGCCGCGGTCGCCGGGAGCCGGTCGCTGTGGGAGACGGACACGGCGGCGGAGGCCCCCGTGTGGCGCGCCGTCGACGGCCCGTGGGTGGACCCCGCGGGTGTCGCGGTGTCCCCGGACGGCTCGGTCCTGATCGTGGCGGACGAGGCGACCGACGTCGTGTGGCAGTTGGACCGGACAACCGGGGTCGCGACGTCGCTCGGGACCGTCCAGGACGACCAGGGGCGGGTCCGACTCCGCGGCGTCGCGTTGCTCGGGGACGGGTCGGTCGTGGTGGCCGACAACGGTGGTGGCCGGGTCTTCGTGCGGCAGGACGGCGAGTGGACGGTCGCGTTCGCGGGGGCACCGGACGGGACGACGCTGGCGAACCCGACGGGGGTGTCCGTCGGACCGGGGGACCGGATCGCCGTGGCGGACTACAACCGGCAGCGCGTCGTGGAGGCCGAGCGGACGCCGACGGGGACTCCGACGCCGGACGCGACCTCGGCGCCGACGCCGGACGTGACGCCGACGCCGGACGTGACGCCGCCGCCGGACGCGACCTCGACGCCGAGGCCGTCGCCTGGTGCGGGGCAGCCGAGCGCCACCCCGACAGCCGGTGCGACTCCGACACCGTCCGCGCCCGCGACCGCCGCCCCGACCGCCACCCCGAGCCCGAGCCCGAGCGCACCCTCGACCCCGCCGACGGCGGTGACCCCGACCCCGACCCCGTCCTCGACCACGACCACGTCCCCGTCCCCGGGTCCCCTCGACCCCGGAAGCACCACATCCGCGGGGAGCGGTGGCAACAGTGATGGCACCGGTGGGCACACACGCCCCCGCGCCGAGACCGACGCCTCGACGGCACCGCCGCGCTCGGCCACGAACGCCCGGACGCTCGCCAGCACGGGCGCGGGCCCGGTCGGTGCCCTCGCCCTGGCGGCCGCCACGGCCGTCCTGGCCGGCACCCTGCTGCGATCGACCACTCGCCGGCCCCGGCACCGCCGCTGAGGCCGGCGCGCTCGACCCGGCGCTCGGCGTTCGCCACCCGCGCACGCCCGCCCGTCTGTCGGAGGCCGCCGGTACCATGTCCTGAGTGACGATCTCGGGCATCATCCCTGCGCTCTCGCGCGCCTCCGCGTTCGATCGCGTCCTCCGCGCCGCCCCGCGTGACGCCGACTTCTCGGTCGTCGACGGCCTGCGCGTCCCGCTCCTCGCCGCCCTGCTCGCCGAGCGGAACGGACCCCAGTGCGTCTTCGTCATCACCGCCACCGGGCGTGAGGCCGAGTCCGTGCGTGAGGCGGTCGGCAGCTACGTCCCCGACGCCGACGTCCTGGAGTTCCCGGCGTGGGAGACCCTGCCGCACGAGCGCCTCAGCCCGAGCGCGCAGACCGTCGGCACCCGGATCGCGACGCTGCGCAAGCTCGCCGCCTGGCAGGACGCGTCCGCCGCCGACCGCCGTACGACCGTGGTCGTCGCGAGCGTCCGCGCGGCGCTCCAGCCGATCGCGGGCAACCTCGTCGCCCTCGCGCCGGTCGTCCTCCGCACCGACTCCCGCGGCAACGACCTCGGCGCGATCGCCTCCCAGCTCGTCGACCTCGCGTACGCCCGGGTCGACCTCGTCACCCGCCGCGGTGAGTTCGCCGTGCGCGGTGGCATCCTCGACGTCTTCCCGCCCACCGCCGACCACCCGGTGCGCGTCGACTTCTTCGGCGACGAGATCGAGGCGATCAAGGCCTTCTCCGTCGCGGACCAGCGCACGACGGACGACGACCTCGGCCAGGTCGAGCTGACGGCGTCACGTGAACTCCTGCTGTCCGACGACGTCCGGCAGCGGGCGCGCGAGATGCTGCACGAGTTCCCGAACCTGTCACAGATGCTCGCGAAGATCGCCGAGGGCATCCCGGTCGAGGGCATGGAGTCGCTCGCGCCCGCGCTCGTGCAGGACCTCGTGCCGGTGACGAGCTACCTCCCCGAGGACGCCACCATCGCGGTGTTCTCGCCCGAGCGGGTCAGCGGTCGCGCGCACAGCCTGGCCGAGACGAACACGGAGTTCCTCCAGGCCGCGTGGAGCGCCGCCGTCGCGGGGGCCCAGGCGCCGATCGACCTCGACGCCGGCAACTTCCTGACCGTGCAGCAGCTCAAGAGCGGCCGCGGGCAGCGCACGTGGTGGACGGTCTCGCCGTTCGACTCCGGCCTCGACGAGGGCGACCGTGACCGGGTGCTCACCGACGCCGAGGCAGCCGCCGAGGCGGGCGAGTACATCCGCGTCCGCGCCGAGGCGATCCCGGCGTTCGCGGGCAGCGCCGACGGCGCGATCGCGCACGTCAAGCAGCTGACCGACGACGGTTGGGCCGTCGTCGTGACCGCCCAGGGCAAGGGGCTGGTCGAACGTGCGGTGCAGGTCCTCGCCGACGCCGGGGTCGCAGCCCGTGCCGAAGCCCTCACCGCGCCTCCCGAGCCGGGGGTCGCCATCGTGACCACCGCGAGCGTCGAGCACGGTTTCGCCACCCCGGATCCGCGCATCGCGGTCCTCAGCGAGGCCGAGTTCTACGGCCGCAGCGTCCAGCAGGGCGCCCGCACGGTGAAGAAGCTCGCGGGGCGGCGCAAGAACGTCGTCGACCCGCTGCAGCTCAAGGCGGGTGACGTCGTCGTGCACGCCACGCACGGCATCGGCAAGTTCGTGGAGCTCGTCTCGCGCGAGGTGAGCTCCGGTGGCCGGAACGCCGTGAAGACCCAGCGCGAGTACCTCGTCCTCGAGTACGCGCCGTCGAAGCGCGGCTACCCGGGCGACAAGCTGTTCGTCCCGACCGACCAGCTCGACCAGCTCTCCCGGTACGTCGGCGGCGAGAGCCCGACCCTGTCGAAGATGGGCGGCTCGGACTGGGCGGCCGCGAAGTCGAAGGCGCGCAAGGCCGTCCGCGACATCGCCGTCGACCTCGTGAAGCTGTACTCGGCGCGCATGGCGTCGAAGGGCCATGCGTTCGGCCCGGACACGCCGTGGCAGCGCGAGTTGGAAGAGGCGTTCCCGTTCGCGGAGACCGCCGACCAGCTCACCACCATCGACGAGATCAAGCGCGACATGGAGCGTCCGATCCCGATGGACCGCCTGCTCTCCGGCGACGTCGGCTACGGCAAGACCGAGGTCGCGATCCGTGCCGCGTTCAAGGCCGTGCAGGACGGCAAGCAGGTCGCGGTGCTCGTCCCGACGACCCTGCTCGTCCGCCAGCACATGGAGACGTTCCAGGAGCGCTTCGCGGGCTTCCCCGTCCACCTCCGGGCACTCAGCCGGTTCCAGTCCGAGAAGGAGTCGAAGGAGACGATCGCGGGCCTCGCCGACGGCACCGTCGACATCGTCATCGGTACGCACCGGATCCTGTCACAGGCCATCCAGTTCAAGGACGTCGGCCTGGTCATCATCGACGAGGAGCAGCGGTTCGGCGTCGAGCACAAGGACCAGCTGAAGAAGCTCAAGACGAACGTCGACGTCCTCGCGATGTCGGCGACGCCGATCCCGCGCTCGCTCGAGATGGCCGTGACCGGCATCCGCGAGATGTCGACGCTCGCGACACCTCCGGAGGACCGCCACCCGATCCTCACCTTCGTCGGCCCGCAGTCCGACCTGCAGGTCGCGGCGGCGATCCGGCGCGAGCTCCTGCGCGAGGGCCAGGTGTTCTACGTGCACAACCGCGTGAAGGACATCCAGTCGGTCGCGGCGCACCTCGCCGAGATCGTGCCGGACGCCCGCATCGCGGTTGCGCACGGGCAGATGTCCGAGGGCACGCTCGAGCAGGTGATGGTCGACTTCTGGGAGCGTCGCTTCGACATCCTCGTGTCCACCACCATCGTCGAGACCGGGCTCGACATCGCGAACGCGAACACGCTCATCATCGACAAGGCGGACAAGTACGGGCTGTCACAGCTGCACCAGCTCCGTGGCCGCGTCGGTCGTGGTCGGGAGCGCGGCTACGCGTACTTCCTCTACGACGCCGACAAGCCGCTGTCCGAGACCGCCCAGGACCGCCTCGAGACCATCGCGGCGAACAACGAACTCGGCGCGGGCATGCAGGTCGCGATGAAGGACCTCGAGATCCGCGGCGCCGGCAACCTGCTCGGCGGGGAACAGTCGGGGCACATCGCGGGCGTCGGCTTCGACCTCTACCTGCGCATGATCGGCGAGGCGGTGTCGCAGTTCCGTGGCGACGTCGCCGAGGGGCAGACCGAGCTCCGGCTCGAGATCCCGGTCGATGCGCACATCCCGGAGGACTACGTCGAGTCCGAGCGCCTCCGACTCGAGGCCTACCAGAAGCTCTCCGCGGCCTCCGCCCCGACGGCGCAGCCCGAGGCGATCGACATGGTCCTCGACGAACTCACCGACCGCTACGGGCAGCCTCCGCAGGCGGTGCTCACGCTGGTCGAGGTGTCCCGGCTCCGGCGCATGGCGCAGCAGGTCGGCCTGTCCGACGTCGTCGTCATGGGTTCGAACCTCCGTGTCGCGGGCAAGGAGCTCGCGGACTCGGCGCAGGTGCGGCTGAAGCGGATGTTCCCGGGCGCGCGGTGGTTCCCGCAGCAGAACGCGACGAGCATCCCGATGCCGCGACCGCACGGCGAGGCCCTGCCCGACGGCGCGCTCATCGAGTGGGTGGAGAGCATCCTCACCGCGGTGTACGGCGCGTCGAAGGCGCCGGCCGAGACGGCCGCGTAGCGAGCCGTCGGCCGGGAGGCCCGTGGCGGGCTGGCGCCGTGCCTCCCGTCGGTCGCGCTGTCGGCCGGGAGGCGCGTGGCGGGCTGGCGCCGTGCCTCCCGTCGGTCGCGCTGTCGGCCGGGAGGCACGTGGCGGGCTGGCGCCGTGCCTCCCGTCCGGCCCGTGGTCGCGGAACGACGTGACCGCGGTCGTACGACGACGGTCACGTCGTCGGTTGCCCCGTCTGGTAGCCGGCGTGCGCAACGACCGACCGGCTCGCTGTCGGACGACAGCGGTCGCGTCGTCCAGCAGCGGCACCCGGCCGCCGAGACCTACTCCGTCGACTCGGCCTCGGAGAGCTCGCGGCGTGCCCGGTACCGGCGCGCACGCAACGACACCACGACGGCGGAGGCGACCATCGCGATCCCCGAACCGACGAGCACCGCGAGGACGCCCTCGTCGAGGATCTCCTCGTTGCGGGCGAACGCCAGCTCGTTCATGAGGAGCGACACCGTGAACCCGATGCCACCGAGCACGCTCACGGTCATGATCGAGCCGAACGACAGTGTCGAACGGCCGGGCGCCCGGAATATCCGCGTCGCGATCGACCCGAAGACCGTGATGCCGACCACCTTTCCCACCGGCAGCGCGAGCACCACCGCCCAGAACGTCGGGGAGAGCTCCCCGAGGCCGACGTCGGGGACGACCACGGCGGCGGACGCGAACGCGAAGACGGGCAGCACCAGTCCGTTCGACCACGGCTCGACCCGCTCGTACACGGTGTGCCCGGAGGGTCGGGGGAGCAGGAGCCCGAGCGCGACCCCGGCGATGGTCGCGTGGACGCCCGAGTGGTACACGAGCCACCACGCGAGGAGGCCGAGCACGACCATCGCGACGATCAACAGCCCTCGGCGTCCGTCCGCCCGGCCCAGTCGTCGACCGAGCAGCCAGAAGAGCGCGAGCACGACCACCGCGCCGGCGAGCGAGAGGAAATCGGTGTCATGCGCGAACACGACCGCGATGATCACGATGGCGATGAGGTCATCGAGCACGGCGAGGGCGAGCAGGAAGACGCGGATCGTCGAGGGCAGGCCACGGCCGAACACCGCGAGGAGCCCGAGGGCGAACGCGATGTCCGTCGCGGTCGGGATCGGCCATCCGTGCTGGTACTGCGTCCCCGCCGTGACCGCGAGGTAGATCCCCGCCGGGACGACCACCCCGCCGACCGCCGCGATCGCCGGGATCACCGCCGTCTTCGGGTTCGAGAGCTCCCCGGCGACGAGCTCCTGCTTCAGCTCGATCGCGACCAGCAGGAAGAACACCGCGAGGAGGCCGTCGCTGATCCAGTGCGCGACCGAGAGGTCGAGACCGACCGCACCCCACGGGGAGTGCGCGTCGAGTGCACGCTCGAGTCCAGGCCCGAGGGGCGAGTTGGCGACGAGGAGGCCGAGGACGGCAGCGGTGAGCAGCGCGATGGCGCTGAACCGCGGGGAACGGAGGAGTGCAGGCATGGAGCTCCGGTTCGAGGGGTCGGTGAACGGTCCGTCGACCAGACTTCCCGACACGCCTCGTCCAGGCTACCGGAGGGGTCTGACACGCCGGACCCGACGGCCCGGCTCGTGCGAGCATGACGCCATGAGTGCCCTCACCGACCTCGAGGCCGTCGTCGACCGCTTGCTCGCCCCCGAGGGCGGCTGCGTGTGGAACCGGGAGCAGACGCACGCCTCCCTCGCGCGCTACGCCGTCGAGGAGGTCTACGAACTGGTCGACGCGATCGACGACGGCGACGAGGACGATCTGCGCGAGGAACTCGGCGACGTGCTCTACCAGGTGGTGTTGCACGCCGGGCTCGCAGCGACGTTCGACCTTGAGGACGTCGCCGCCGGGGTGCGGGACAAGATGGTCCGACGGCACCCGCACGTCTTCGGGGACGAGCGAGCGGACACGGTGGCCGACGTCGAACGGGTGTGGCGTGCGGCGAAGGCGGTCGAGAAGGCCTCCCGGCGGAGCGCGCTCGACGGGGTCCCGCGGGCGATGCCGCCGCTCGAGCGCGCGGTGAAGCTGCTGGAACGCCTGGAGGCGCGGGTCGACACCGGCGCGCTCGTCGCGTCCCTGGGCGCGAGGGTGGGCGCCGGGGGCGAAGGCGCCGCCGGGACGTCCGGTGCGACGGGTGGGGCCCCGTCGACGACGTCCGGATCGGTCGCGGGGGCTGGGCGGGCCGATCTCGCATGGGGAGCCGATGCGCTGCGCGCGGTGGCGGCGGCTCGGGCGGACGGGATCGACCCGGTGGCCAGCCTCCGCGCTGCCGTCGCTGCGCTCGAGGCCGAGGGGCGGGCCGCGGGGGCGTGAGGTGTGGCGCGGGGCCGTGAGGCGTACCGCGGGGCTTGGGGCGTGGGGCGTGGGGCGCGGGCGTGCGGCGTGCCGCGGGGCGCGAGGAGTGCCGTTGGGCGCGAGGCGTACCGCGGGGTGGTGGGGCGTGCGGCGGCGTGTTAGGCGTGCCGCGGGGTGGTGAGGCGTGCGGCGGCGTGTTGCGTGCCGCGGGGTGGTGAGGCGTGCGGCGGGGTGTGAGGCGTGCCGCGAGGCGTGAGACGACTCGGCGTCGCGTGATCGGTCGCGAGACCGGTCACGCCGATGTGCGGCGGAACCGAGAAGAGCGGGCGTCCTCCCAACCCGAAAAAAGGAGGACGCCCGCGAGCGGGCCGTCCGCACCGACAGGGATACCGGTGTGGACGGGGGGCCCCGCTCACCGCGGGGCACACTGCAGCACGTTGCCCTCGCGATCGGTCCGCGGGTGGATCAGGCACCTGCGAACCGAAGTTGTGTGTTCACAATATCAGCGGACACCGAGCCGCGCAAACCGCCGTGGTCGTTCTGGCAGGATTGCCGCATGGCGACGACCGTGACGGCACCCCGTGGCATGCGCGACTTCCTCCCGGCGGACAAGGCTCGTCGGGAGCACGTGCTGGGGGTCGTCCGCGGCGTGTACGCGCGGCACGGGTTCGACGAGATCGAGACGCCCGTGGTCGAGGACGCGGCGCGGCTCCACTCCGGACTCGGCGGCGACAACGAGAAGCTCGCGTTCGCGGTGATGAAGCGTGGACTGACCGTCGAGGACCTCCGTGCGGCCGACGCGCCGCTCGACCTCGCCGACCTGGGCCTCCGCTTCGACCTGACGGTGCCGCTCGCCCGCTTCTACGCCTCGCACCGCGCCGAGCTGCCGACGGTCTTCCGCTCCGTGCAGATCGCGCCCGTCTGGCGAGCCGAGCGTCCGCAGAAGGGGCGCTACCGGCAGTTCGTGCAGTGCGACATCGACATCCTCGGTGAACCCGGGCAGCTCGCCGAGGTCGAGCTCATCCGTGCGACGACGGACGCCCTCGACGCGCTCGGCGTCTCCGGGACGTCGATCCGCATCAACGACCGGCGCATCCTGCTCGGGCTCCTCGCGTCGTGGGGGATCACCGACGCCGCCGAGGCCGACCGTGCGCTGATCACGATCGACAAGCTCGACAAGATCGGGCCGGACGGGGTCGCAGCGGAGCTCCGTGAGACCACCGGATCGGACCTGCCCGGGCTCGAGGACACCATCCGTGCGCTCGAGTCCGCCGACTGGGACTCGGTCGGGGGAGCAGCGTGGCTCGACGAGGGTGCGTTCGGTGAGCTGCTCGGCCTCCGTGGAGCGCTCGACGGCGTGGACCTCCGGTTCGACCCGACGCTCGTGCGCGGCATGGGCTACTACACCGGCACGATCTTCGAGGTCGCGCACCCCGACTTCGGGTACAGCCTCGGCGGTGGTGGTCGCTACGACGGGATGATCGGGCGCTTCCTCGGCCAGGACGTCCCGGCGGTGGGGTTCTCGCTCGGGTTCGAGCGGCTCGTCGACCTCGTCACGCTGCCGGACGCCGAGTCCGCGGACGCCGTCGTGCTGCTCTACGACAAGGACGTCGAACCGGGCCGACTCGCCGCGCTCAAGACCGAGGCGCTCGCGACGCACCAGCGCGTCCGGCTGGAGAAGCGCACGAAGAACACGAAGAACCAGCTCGCCGCGCTCGAGGCGCAGGGCTTCGGCGCGTTCGCGTCGGTCCGCGCCGACACGACCTCGCTCGACGGGGTCGAGTTCCGTCCGCTCGGCTGACCGGTCGGACCGACCGGTCGGGGCCTGTGCGTCACGGGCCGCTCTCCACAGTGAGCGTCACGCGGAGTGTCCTGTCCACCGGGCCTCGGTAGGATCGGACCCGCAATCACCACAACCGAACTCGTAGGGAGTACCCCGTGGCCCAGATCGATGCCGTAGGCGCACGCGAAGTCCTCGATTCCCGAGGCAACCCGACGGTCGAGGTCGAGGTCCTCCTCGACGACGGCGTCGTCTCGCGCGCGCTCGTCCCGTCCGGTGCCTCCACCGGCGCGTTCGAGGCGTACGAGCTCCGTGACGGAGACAAGTCGCGGTACGGCGGCAAGGGTGTCCTCAAGGCCGTCGACGCCGTCCTCGACGAGATCGGCCCGGCGCTCGAGGGCTTCGACGCCACCGACCAGCGCCTCGTCGACGCCGCGCTCATCGAGCTCGACGGGACCGAGAACAAGTCCCGCCTCGGCGCGAACGCGATCCTCGGCGCCTCGCTCGCCGTCGCCCGCGCCGCCGCCGACTCGGCGGACCTGCCGCTGTTCCGCTACCTCGGTGGCCCGAACGCGCACACGCTGCCCGTCCCGCTGATGAACGTCGTCAACGGTGGCGCGCACGCCGACACCAACGTCGACATCCAGGAGTTCTTCCTCGTGCCCTACGGCGCCGAGTCGTTCTCCGAGGCGCTCCGCTGGGGTGTCGAGACCTACCACGCCCTCAAGGGCGAGCTGAAGAAGCAGGGCCTCGCGACCGGCCTCGGCGACGAGGGCGGCTTCGCGCCCGAGCTCGCGTCGAACCGCGCGGCGCTCGACTTCCTGCTCGCCGCGATCGAGAAGGCCGGCTTCACCCCGGGCAAGGACATCGCGCTCGGCCTCGACGTCGCCGCGACCGAGTTCTTCCAGGACGGCAAGTACGCGTTCGAGGGCAAGCAGCTCTCGAGCGAGGAGTTCACGGGCTACTTCGCCGACCTCGTCGCGAACTACCCCCTCGTCACCATCGAGGACGCCCTGGCCGAGGACGACTGGGAGGGCTGGAAGCACCTCACCGCGGAGCTCGGCTCGAAGCTCCAGCTCGTGGGCGACGACCTGTACGTCACGAACCCGAAGCGTCTGCAGCGGGGCATCGACGAGCAGGCCGGCAACTCGATCCTGGTGAAGGTGAACCAGATCGGCACGCTCACCGAGACGCTCGACGCCGTGTCGCTCGCGCACCGTCACGGCATGACCGCGATCCTGTCGCACCGCTCGGGCGAGACCGAGGACACCACCATCGCCGACATCGCGGTGGCGGTCGACGGTGGCCAGATCAAGACCGGTGCGCCGGCTCGTTCCGACCGCGTCGCGAAGTACAACCAGCTGCTCCGCATCGAGGAGGAGCTCGGCGACGCCGCGGTGTACGCCGGTCGCTCGGCCTTCCCGCGCGCGGCGGCCCTGTAACACTCCAGCGCCACCACGAGACGCCGTCCTCCGCACGGAGGGCGGCGTCTCGTCGTTCCCCGACGTCGATCAGCCGTCCGCGACGTCGCACCGGCGTCGCTGCCGGCGCCGGTGCGGCGTGGCGCCGCACAACCGAAGCCCGTCGGAACCACGCGGAACCGCGGTTCAGCGTGACTTTGGTTGTGCGGTGGCGAGCGGCGGCCAGCGAGCCGTGGTGCGGCGTGGCGGGGGTGCGGGGCGCGACGGGGCCGAGCCGTGCCTCCATGCCGACGCTGGGAGGCTGCCCGACACCCGCGTGCCGGGGCCGACCCCCTGCCCACCGCGGGTTATCGTCAGCGTCGTGCCCAGCCAGAAGCCCCGCGTCCGCCGCGTCCCCGTGGCGATGCCGCACGCCGGTGCGGCCGCACACCAGCCCTGGTACCGCTCGATCCGGTTCTCCGGGTTCAGCCTGCTCATGCTCGCGATCATCGTGCTGTTCGTGGTCGTGCTCGCGCCGTCGCTCCGCACGCTCATCCAGCAGCAGGAGCAGATCGCGCAGCAGCAGCAGCAGGTCGCCGCGCAGAAGGACGACGTGTCGCAGAAGAAGCAGGACGTCGCGCGGTGGGACGACCCGGCCTACATCGAGGCACAGGCCCGTGACCGGCTGCTCTACGTGTACCCGGGCGAGGAGAGCTACCTCGTGATGGGGAGCGAGGACGCGAAGAGCTCCGGGCGTCCGGAGACCGACTCGGGCACGCCGGTGAGCTCGACCGTGCAGACGCCGAAGGTCGACTGGGTGCAGGCGATGCTCTCGTCGGTGTTGAAGTCCGGGCTCAGCGACGAGAGCACCGAGAAGCTCGTGGCACCCGACGTCTCGGGTACCGGCGACACGAAGTAGGACGACGCTCCGGACTCGGGTAGGCTCACGTACCCGTGACGACCCCTCCCTTCGACCCGCCCACCGAGCACGACGTCCGCGTCGTGTCGGCGCAGCTCGGGCGACCGGCTCGCGACGTCATCGGGATCGCGGCACGCTGCGTCTGTGGCAACCCCACGGTCGTGTCCACGAAGCCCCGGCTGTCGAACGGCACCCCGTTCCCGACGCTGTACTACCTGTGCCAGCCCGCGGCCACCGCCGCGATCAGCACCCTCGAGGCCAACCAGGTCATGCCGGAGCTGGCCGCCCTGCTCGAGGACCCGGATGTCGCACAGCAGTACCGCGCCGCCCACGAGTCCTACCTGGCCGATCGTGAGTCGATCGAGCACGTCGACGAGATCCACGGCATCAGCGCCGGTGGCATGCCCACCCGCGTGAAGTGCCTGCACGCCCTCGTCGGCCACGCCCTCGCCGCCGGACCCGGCGTCAACCCCATCGGTGATCTCGCGCTCGAGCGCGTCGACTGGTCGCCCTCCCGGTGTGAGTGCCGGGCGTATGATGAGGCTGCAGACGCCGGAGTCGGGGCGGGTGGCGGCGAGTTCTGACCAGCCTCCCGGCAAACCACCCCACTCCAAGGAGATCATCCCCCGTGCCCAAGATCCTCGTCGTCGGCGGCGGTTACGCCGGTTTCTACACCGCCTGGAAGCTCGAGAAGCACCTGCGTCAGGGCGAAGCCGAGGTCGTCATGGTCGACCCGCTGCCGTACATGACCTACCAGCCGTTCCTGCCCGAGGTCGCCGCCGGGTCGATCGAGCCGCGTCACGCGGTCGTCTCCCACCGCCGTCACCTCAAGAAGACCCGGGTCGTCACGGCCAAGGTCACGAAGGTCGACCACGCCGCGAAGACCGCGACGATCACGCCGACCGAGGGTGAGTCGTGGGAAGAGACCTACGACCAGATCGTCATGACCGCCGGTGCCGTCTCGCGCACGTTCCCGATCCCGGGTGTCGCGGACGAGGCGATCGGTCTCAAGACGATCGAGGAAGCCGCGGCCATCCGCGACAAGATCCTCGTCAACTTCCACAAGGCGGCGAACCTGCCGGCCGGTCCCGAGCGCGACCGCCTGCTGACCGTCGTCGTGGTCGGCGGTGGCTTCGCCGGCATCGAGGTGTTCGCGGAGCTCCGCTCGTTCGTCTCCGACCTGCTCAAGAGCTACCCGCAGCTGTCGTTCGACGACACCCACTTCCACCTCGTCGAGGCGATGGGGCGCATCATGCCCGAGGTGTCGCTCGAGACCTCGCACTGGGTGCTCGAGAACCTCGCCCAGCGCGGCGCGACCGTCCACCTCGAGACGCAGCTCGCGTCGGCTGAGGGCGGCGTCTGCCAGCTCAAGGCGAAGGACGAGTCGATCCAGACGATCCCGTCCGACCTCATCATCTGGACCGCCGGAGTCATGGCGAACCCGATGGTCAAGGGCACCGACTTCCCGCTCGAGCAGCGCGGCCGCATCCGCGTGCAGCCCGACCTCCGCGTGGTCGACGACAACGGCGTGATCGCCGATGCGTGGGCTTGCGGTGACGTCGCGGCCGTGCCGGACCTCACGGGCGGCGGCGTCGGCGGGTTCTGCGTGCCGAACGCCCAGCACGCGGTCCGTCAGGCGAAGCAGCTCGCGAAGAACCTCGTCGCGGTCATCCGGGGCGAGGCCACGACCGACTACAAGCACGAGAACCTCGGCGCCGTCGCGGGCCTCGGTCTCGGCATCGGCGTGTTCCAGTCCGGCAAGTTCGCGATGAAGGGCTTCCTCGCCTGGGGCGCGCACCGTGGCTACCACGGTCTCGCGATGCCGTCGTGGGAGCGCAAGTGGCGCGTCATCGGCGACTGGGTGGGTGGCTTCTTCCTCGGCCGCGACATCGCGTCGCTCGACGACCGCGAGACACCGCGCGCTGCGTTCGAGGCGTTCGCGTCGCGTCCGAAGCCGGCCGTCGAGGCGTCCGCCCCGGCTGCTGCAGCCCCGGCCGCTGCCGCTCAGGCCCCGGAAGAGGGCAAGCCCGCCGACGCTGCGGGCCCCGCGTACGCGACGCCCGCCGAGGACGTCTCCAAGGAGGCCGAGCCGGTGAAGGCCGAGGCGTCGGCCGACGCCAAGTAGGCACCCGTCCGACGCGAGAGGCGGTCACCCCCGGTGGGCGGCCGCCTCTCGGCGTCGGTAGGCTGTTGCGGCCCGCCCCCGTGGCCCAACCGGTAGAGGCATGCGACTTAAAATCGCCGAGTTGTGGGTTCGAGTCCCACCGGGGGTACGTGGTGCCGCCGCGAGTCTCGGGGTGAGCGACACTTCTCGCGGCCCGACCCGCGAGAACTGTCGCTGAGCACGAGACTCGGTACGCCCGCGCCGCCGCGCCAGCTACGATCGACACTCGTGGTCGGACTCGGAAGCGCCATCGCCCAACTGCGCAACACCCTCCGCCGCCCCGAACCGCACGTCGAGGTGATCGACGGCGAAGCGGTCCCGGTCGGTATGCTCCTCGGCACCCTCGGAGCGCTCCTCCTCGACGCCGGCAGCTCGGTCACCGACGTCCGATCGGCACTGGAGAAGGCCCGCGACGCCGCCGGCATCGGCCCCGAGCTCGCGGTGGGCGTCCTCCCCGCACTGGTCATCGTCAGCGAGACCGCCACCGGTGCCGCGACCATCGTCAACGCCGAGGGCGTCGAGCTCTCCGCACGCCAGTCGGCCCGTGCGAACCGGATCGTCCTCGGCCTCGAGAGCGGTTCGATCGGCCTCGCCGAGATCCCCGCCCGCGTCCGTGCCATCCGGGCGAGCACCCGGCTGCCGGCCCCGCTGCCGTGGATCCTCGGCAACGCCTTGACCTCGGCGGGCCTCGCGGTCGTGTTCCGCTGCCCGTGGTGGGCGATCCTGCTGGCGCTCGGCGTCGGCGCGCTCGTCGGCGTGATCGGCATCGTGCTGCGGCGCTTCCGCGAGGCCCTCGCGATCGTCCCGTTCCTCGCTGCCTTCGTGTCGACGTCGATCGTCGGGCTCGTCGCCGCGGGGACGGGGTTCGGCCACGTGCCGCTCTTCGCGGTGTGCGCCCCGGTCGCGGTGTTCGTCCCGGGCGCGCTGATCACGAACGCCCTGCTCGAACTCACGGCCGCCGACATCGTCACGGGGTCGTCGCGGCTCATGCAGGGCATCATCATGCTCGGCTTCATGGCCGCGGGCATCGCCGCCGGGAGCGCCCTCACCGGCCTGCACGTCGACCCGTCGTCGGCAGCGCTCGTCGGCGAGGTCGCCGGGGTCGGCACCGACCGCGGCGGGTGGGAGGCCGTACCGCCCTACTGGGTCTCGTGGGTCGCGGTGGTGTTCCTCGCGGTCGGCCTCGGGCTCGTGTTCCAGTCCGGCTGGCGGCTCACCCTCGTGTCCGTGGTCGTGATGACGTCGGCCTACGGCCTCCTCACCGGCATCACCCCGCTCGGTGGCAGCGTGGTCGCGACGGGCGCGACCGCCGCGCTCCTGTTCGTCGCCACCCGCATCCTCGAACGCATCGTCCCGGTGATCCCCGCGAACGTGTCGTTCTTCCCCGCGTTCCTCCTGCTCGTCCCGGGCACGGTCGGTCTGGTCGCGGTCGCGACGCTGTCCCCGGTGGCGCTCGCCACCCCGCTCGCGACCTTCGTCAGCCTCTGCGTCGGCACGAAGATCGGCGGACTGCTGCCCGGTCTGTTCCGGCGCAACGCACCGCACCGCGGCCAGGTCTGAACCCGTCTGCCGGGAGGCCCGGTGCGGGCCCGCACCGCGCCTCCCGGCCGCCATGCGGCGCGTCTGCGCCGGGGGCGACCCTCAGGGCGCGATGAGGCGGCCGGCCGCCTGGTCCTCCGCCGCCGTCGCCTTCGCGAGGTAGTGCACCTTCTTGCCGGTGGCGTTGTAGGGGAGCTCGCTGACGAAGCGGTAGCGGCGCGGTCGCTTGTACCGGGCGAGACCCGGGTGACCGGCGGTCCACTCCTCGAGGACGGCCGCGGCCTCGGTGTCGTCCTCCGGCAGCCGTCCGGGAGCACGGACCACGAACGCGGTGACGACCTCGCCCCACTGCTCGTCCGGGACGCCGACCACGATCGAGTCCGCGACGCCGGGGTGTTCCTGCAGCGCCGCCTCGACCTGCACCGGGTGGACGTTCTCGCCGCCGGAGATGATCATGTCGTCCTTGCGCCCGACGATCGTCACGCGCTCGTGCTCGTCCCACGTCGCGAGGTCACCCGGGTAGAACCAGCCGTTCGCGAACTTCTCCGCCTCGAGCCCCGGGTTCCGGTACGAGTAGCCGGACTTCACGGTGCGGACCGCGAACTCGCCGATCTCGGTACCGTCCTTCGCGACCGTGTCGGACGGGTCGGCGAGCCGGTCCTCGTGGACGCGCACGACCGCGACGTCGTCGTCGGTGCTCGCGCGGCCGGTGGAGCCCGCGCCGTCGGGGAAGTCCTCGGGGCGGAGGAAGGTGTTCCAGAACGTCTCGGTCGTGCCGTAGCCGTTGAAGATCCGCGGGGACAGCAGCTCCTGGTAGCGCAGTGCGGCGGCGCGGTCGAGCGGAGCGCCCATCGTCACGATGCCGTGCAGGCTCGACAGGTCGCGGGGCCGGGCCTCTTGGGCGTTCGCGAGACCGACGAGGTTCGGCGGAGCGCCGATGAGGAACGTCAGCCGCTCGGACTCCACGAGGTCGAGGACGCGGTCGGGGTCGAAGTGCCGGAGCGTGGTGAGCTCGGCGCCGACGTAGAACACCGGGTTCGGGCCACCCGAGTACAGGCCGCCCCGGTGGAACAGCGGCGACATGTTGAGCGTCTTGTCGAACGGGCTCAGCGGGAAGTGCATGACGACGTCGTGCGCGCTGAGCACCTCGACGAGGCTCGGCAGCGGGACCGGCTTCGGGCGACCGGTCGTGCCGCTCGTGTAGAGCCGTGTCGTCTCCGCGTACGTGTTCCGCGGCTCGGTGGCGGCGAGCTCCTCGGCCGTGACGGGATCCGCGGCCAGGAGTTCCGCGAACCGGTCGTCCTCGCCACCGACGGTCACGACGTGGGCCGGTCGGTGGTCGGATGTCTCGAGCGCCTGGGCGATCTCGGCGGTGCGTGCGGCGTCGTGGAGGAGGACGACGGGAGCGGAGTCCTCGACGATGAAGGCCACCTCGTCGGGTGCGAGCCGGAAGTTCGTCGGCGAGAACACCGCACCGATCCGGTGGCACGCGAGGTAGGCGATGGCGAACTCCGGGCCGTTGAAGAGCTCCACCATCACGACAGACCCCGGGCCGGCACCGTGCCGGACGAGCCATCCGCCGACCCGGTCGACCGCGTCGCCGAGCTCGGCGTACGTCCACGAGCGGCCGGTGTCCGGGTCGCGGAGTGCCGGGCGGCCGGCGAAGCGGTGAGCGTTCCGGGCGAAGCCGTTCGCGTACGTGTAGCTGCCCTCGAACACCTCGCGGAAGCGTGTGGCGTCGTAGTCGGATCGGGTGTCGGTCATCGTCGCTCCATCGTGGCGTCCACCCACGGGGCGCTCACCGATCGTCAGCGTAGCGACGGCCCCGGCACCGCGCTCGCTGCAGTGGTGGCTGGTGCGAGGACCACGGCTGCGGCGGTGGGTCTCACCCGTCAGCTGCGGCCGCGGACCGTGCCCACAGACGAGCGACCAGGCCGGCGGCGACGCACAGCATGACGGCGACCGCCCACGTGATCGGGGCGACGTGCGTGCCCGCGGCGCCGGAGTACACGGCGGCGGTGAGCGCAGCGGCGACGGACGCGATGACGGCGTACCGTGCTCGGGCCTCGGCGAGGAGGACGGCCCCGACCGAACCGGTGAAGGGCAGCAGCGAGGCGACCGCCGCCCCGAGGCCGCCGACGCACAGCGTGATCGCGACGTCCGACACGAACGACGTCCAGACCCCGCCACGCGTCGCGACGCTGTGCACACCCCACCCGGCGACCGCGAGGACGAGGAACGCCGCCGACCGCCACGTGGCACCGCGGACACGACCGACGACCTCCGACCCGAGCCGCATCGGACCCGTGCCGAGGTCCGCGCGTCCGGTCGGGACGAGGACGACCCCGACGACGAGCGCGGGGGACAGGTCGCCCGCGCGGGTCAGTGCACACGCGACCAGCGCGGCCAGGACGAGCACGGGGGAGACACGGTGGCCGACGAGGTGCCGGTCGCTGCCGGCCGCCCACCGGGTGGCGAGCACCGTCGCCGCCGTCAGGAGCGAGGAGCCGAGCGCGATCGCGAGCGCGAGTCGGACGTACCGGGCCTCCAGCGAGACCCCGGTGCCGAGCAGGGTGCAGAGCGTCGCGATCGTCACCGACGACACGATCGACACCCACGTCGGCAGGGCATCGTCCGCGCGCGACCGGGCCCGCGGCAGGTTGCGGCCGAGCAGCGCGGAGAAGGGCGACCGGATCCGCCCGCGGACCACACCGGCGACCATCGCGAGCGGCACGAGGACGAGGACCAGGAACCCGGCGGCGACGGCGGTCGCGACGAGCACGGTCCGCCACGAGAACACGGACTGGATCGTCGGGACGGCCTGGTCGTACGCGGTCCGGGCACTCCAGTCGCCGGCCGGACCGGACCAGTCGAGTCCGCCGGGACCCGCGCCGGGACCGCCAGCGTGCGTCCCGCTGTCCGTCGTGCCCGGGGCTCCGCCGGGGCCGGAGCCGTCCGCCGACGACCCGGTACCGGACCCGCCCCCGGTCGGGGTGCCCGCTGCGGAGGAACCGGTGTCGCCCGGACCGGTCCCCGCTGAGCCGGACGCACCCGAGGTGCCCGTCGCGCTGCCCGTGCTGCTCGGGTCGGACGAGCCGGAGCCCGACGGCGTCGCCGACGACGCGGTGACGAGGACCCGGACCCCGGACGAGGACCGCGAGGTGTTGCCCGCCGCGTCGCGCTGCACGGCCGAGAGGATCCGTGATCCGGGGGCGATCGTCGTGCCGGACGTCGAGCACGCCCAGCCCCCGTCGGTGTCCACCGTGGCGATGCAGACCGGGGAACGGCCGACCGAGACGGTGACGACCGCCCGTGGTTCGCCCGTGCCGGTGACCCGGAGCGGCTGCGCCCGGACGCTGTCGGCGGCGCGGGGGTCGAGGATGCGGGGCGCAGCGGGGGCGCTCCGGTCGAGGGTGATCGTCCGTGGGGACGACGCGGCGCTCCGGAGGTCCGACCGGTAGCCGGTCGCCGTGCTGCCGGTCTGGGTCGCCACCAGTGTGAGCGTGCCGTCCCGGACGTCCCGGGGCAGCGACACGACCCAGCGGCCGTCCGGTCCGACCGTCGCGTCCCACTCGGCAGCGGACCCCGAGGCGCTGAGGTTCACGGTCGCGCCGGGGTGCCCGTCCCCGGCGACGGTGCCGGTCGAGGTGCTCCGGGTCGCGAGCGTCGGCGGCGTCACGACGTCAGACGAGGGCGTGGCTGCGGACCCGAGCGACGGTGCCGTGCGGTCGGTCACCGTGAAGACCTGCGCCGGGCCGGACACGACGCTCCCCAGGCACGACCAGGACCCGTCCCGCTGCACCGTGGTCGAGCAGGTCGCAGCCGAGCCCGAGGCCACCCGGAGCGCGTGGCCGGGAGTGCCCCGCCCGTGGAAGCGTGCGGTGCCGGTGGTGATGTCGCCCGGGTCGGCGATGGTCGGGGCGACCGGCGGCGTCGTTGTCGGCGGGGTCGTCGGGGTGGGGTGGCCGAACACCGGGCCGGTCGGGCTGTCGGACGGGTCCGGGGTCGCGCCGGGCAGGAACCCGCCGGACGAGCCGCCGTCGCCGTCGTCGTTCGGCGCTGCAGCACGCAGCACCTCGCCGGCGCTCGTGTCGGAAGCGGCTGGGCTGTCGGACGCGGTCGGGGCGTCGGAGGCGGCCGGGCTGTCGGGCACGGTCGGGCTGTCGGACGCGGTCGGGGCGTCGGCGGCGGTCGGTGCTCCAGCGGCGGTGGTGACCGCGCTCGCCGCCGGGACCGGTCCGAGGCCGACCGCGCCGAACCCGACCACTGCCCCGGCGAGGACGACGGCCGCGAGCACCGTCGCGCCCGCGAGTCGGAGCGGTGCCGGACGGAGCGGCTGCGTGCGGGGTCGACGGACCGGACCGTCGCCCCCGACGGCCCACTCGTCCACGTGCTCCCCGGGCGTGTTCACCGTGTCCATCCCACGCGATCTCGGCGCTCGCGTCAATCCGCCGCGCGGACGATCCGCCCCGCGCGGCTGCACCCCGAGCGTCCGGTGTGTACGACTCGGGAATCGCCCGTGAACCAGCAAGCGGGACGAGGACGCGTCCTGTGCGTCGGTAGACTCTGCGATGGCCCGCGCGGCCGCTGCACGACCGTCCCCGGCCGTCCCCGCCGCCGGTCCAGCCGACCGCGGTCACCGCGCGGTTCCCGACGCGCAAAGGAGTACGCCCGCATGGACACCGGACTCGTCACGACGTTGATCGTCGTCGGAGTGGTCGTCGTCGTCCTCGTGGTCGTCGGGATCTACCTCTGGGTGACGTACAACTCGCTCGTGACGCTGAAGGTCCGCGTCGACGAGGCGTGGAGCGACATCTCGGTGCAGCTCAAGCGCCGGGCAGACCTCATCCCGACGATCGTCGACACCGTGAAAGGCTACGCCGCGCACGAGAAGGCGGTGTTCACCGACGTGACCCAGGCCCGGGCGGAGACGCTCAGCGCGGGCGACGCCAGCGCGGCCTCGGCAGCCGAGGGACACATGCAGAAGGCCCTCAAGAGCGTGTTCGCCGTCGCGGAGGGCTACCCGCAGCTCCAGTCGAGCCAGAACTTCCTGCAGCTGCAGACCGAGCTGGTCGACACCGAGGACAAGATCCAGTCTGCCCGACGCTTCTACAACGGTGGCGTCCGCGAGCTGAACACGAAGATCCGCGTCTTCCCGAACTCGGCGTTCGCGAAGAACCGCGGCTTCACCGAGGCGTCGTTCTTCGAGACCGCGGAGCCGGCGGCCATCGCCGAGCCGCCGCGCGTCCAGTTCTGACGCGCCCGCTCGACCGCAGCGTCCGGCCGTGTACCGCGCGATCGCGCAGAACAAGCGCAACACCGTCCTGATCGTCCTCGCGTTCCTGCTGCTCGTGGGTGCGCTCGGCTTCCTCGGCGGGTACCTCGCGGGCAACGTCTCGATCGGCGTCATCGTCCTCGTGGTCGCGATCGGGTACGTCGTGCTGCAGTACTTCACGGCGGCCCGGCAGGCCACCGCGATCGCCGGGGCCGTCGAGATCGACCGCACCACGGAGCCACGGCTGTGGCGGACGGTCGAGAACCTCGCCATCTCCAACGGGATGCCCATGCCCCGCGTCTACGTCATCGACGACCCGTCGCCGAACGCGTTCGCGACCGGACGGGACCCCGAGCACGCGATCGTCGCGGCGACCACCGGCCTGCTCGCGATCATGGACGACCAGGAGCTCCAGGGCGTCATGGCCCACGAACTCGGGCACGTCCGGAACTACGACATCCGGGTGTCCACGATGGTGTTCGGCCTGGTCGTCGCCGTCGGGCTCATCGCGGACGTGCTGCTCCGGATCTCGATCTTCAGCGGCCTCAGCGGGCGGAACCGCAACGACAACAACGGCGGCAACAACCCGATCCTGCTCATCGCGGGGCTCGTGGCGGTCATCGTCGCGCCCATCGCGGCCGTGGCCGTGCAGGCGGCGGTGTCCCGGCAGCGCGAGTACCTCGCGGACGCCACCGGTGCGATGACGACCCGGCACCCCGAGGGCCTCGCCCGAGCGCTCGAGAAGCTCGGCGCGTACGGGCGGCCGATGCGCACGCAGAACTCGTCGATGGCGCACCTGTGGATCGCGGACCCGATGCGTCCGGGTGTGATGGACCGGCTGTTCTCGACGCACCCGCCGCTGCCCGACCGCATCGCTCGCCTGCGCGGCAGCCTCGACCGGTTCTGACAGCGGCGGCGCGGCGAGCGCGGCGCGGCGCGAACCGGGTGCGGCGAGTGCACCGAGCGCGCCCCGCGCCCGACGGCGTGCCCACCCGCGCGCCCGCGCCCGACGGCGTGCCCACCGGCCGGGAGGCCCGTGGCGGCGTCCGCACGGGCCTCCCGGCCGGTCAGGCGGTCGCGTCCACGGCAGGGGCCGGCTCCGCCGCGTCCGCGTCGTCCGCCGCCTCGTGCGGGACCAGACCCACGCCGAGCGCACCGGCCAGTGCGGCCGCGGCCGTCCCGCGATCCGTGACCTCGATGCCGTCGAGGCCCTGCCACGCCGCCGTCCGCCGGAGCACGTCGGCCAGCCGCTCGGCGTCGAGCTGCTCGCCCGGCTCCTGCCACGCCGTCCGGACGCGGAGCACCCCCCGCTGCCGGTCGCTCTTCAGGTCGATGCGCCCGGTGAGCCGGTCGTCCTGCAGCACGGGCAGCACGTAGTACCCGAACACCCGCTTCGGCGCCGGCGTGTAGATCTCGATCCGGTAGTGGAAGCCGTACATCCGCTCGGCCCGGCGTCGGAACCACACGACCGGGTCGAAGGGGCTGAGGACCGAGTCGGCCGTCAGCGCCCGGGGCACCCGTGCGTCGGGGTGCAGCCACGCCCGGTCCGCCCAGCCCTCGACGCGCACGGGCACGAGCTCGCCCGCGTCGGTGAGCTCGGTGAGGGCACGGCCGGTGTCGTCCGACCGCAACCGGTAGTAGTCCGCGATGTCGGCCCGGGTCCCGACCCCGAGCGCCCGCGACGCCCGGCGCACGAGTTCCCGCACGGCGTCGGCGCGGTCCGGTGCGTCGTCGAGGAAGCGCTCGGGCAGGACCTGCTCGGGCAGGGCGTAGACCCGCTCGAAGCCGGACCGACCGGCGCTGACGACCTCGCCCCAGCGGAACATCTGCTCGAGACCGATCTTGACGTCGCTCCATCCCCACCACGGACCGCGGCGCACGTTCGACTCGTGCTCGACGTCGCTCGCCCGCATCGGGCCTTCGGCACGGAGGAGGGCCCGGAGCTCCCGCCGGACGCCCTCGGTCCGGACGACGGACTCGATGCGGTTCGGGCGTGCGTCGCGCTCCCGGAAGGCGTCCATGCGCCACCGGAAGAGGGGGAGGTCGTCACGCGGGACGAACGCGGCCTCGTGCGCCCAGTACTCGAGGTACGGACCGCGCCGCGTGGTGGTGAGCCGGTCGAGCGTCGCCCGGTCGTAGGCGCCGAGGCGGGCGAACAGCGGCAGGTAGTGGCTCCGTTCGAAGACGTTCACCGAGTCGATCTGCAGCAGTCCGAGCCGGGCGAACCCGGCGTTCAGCGCGCGGGTCGAGACCGCCGGGGAGGGGGCGGCGCCGAACCCCTGCGCCGCGAGGGCGACCCGGCGTGCCTCGGCGGCGGAGAGCGTCGTCCTGACCATGCCCCGACGCTACCGATCCGGACCGACATGCCCGGCCACCGACCCGTATGCCTGATCCGGAACCTGTCAGGTTGCACATCGGTACACTCGCGGGCATGGCCTGGGGCAAGAAGACTCATCCGGATCCCGTCGTGGAGGACTCGGTGCCCACGGGCATGCGGATCGCGGGGGCGTGGTCGTGGCGCGTGCTCGTGGTGCTCGGCGTGGTGGCGGTGTTCATCTACCTCGTCACGCTCTTCAGCGAGGTGCTCATCCCGTTCCTCATCGGCATCGTGGTGGCGTCGCTGCTCGTGCCGCTCTCGAACTGGATGCAGCGGCACCACGTCCCGAAGTGGGTCGCCGTCGTCGTGAGCCTGGTCGGCGGTCTCGCGGCCGTCGGTGGGCTGATCTGGCTCGTCATCGACCAGATCGCCGCCGCGTGGCCGTCGCTCCGCGATCGTGCACTGCAGCAGTACGACTCGGTGCAGCAGCTCCTGCAGAACTCCGGACTCGACATCAGCGAGAAGGACTTCAACAACTACCTGAACCAGGCGACGAACTGGCTGCAGGACAACTCCGGGTCGATCCTGTCCGGGGCCGCGAGCGTCGGCTCGTCCCTCACCCACGTGCTGACCGGCCTGTTCGTCGTCATCTTCACGGTGATCTTCCTGCTCATCGACGGCAAGAACGTCTGGCGTTGGGTCGTACGGATCTTCCCGAAGAAGGCCCGCTCGGCGATCGACGGCGCGGGGGTCGCCGGCTGGACGACCCTCACGAGCTTCGTGAAGGTGCAGATCTTCGTGGCGTTCGTCGACGCGGTCGGCATCGGTATCGGTGCCGCCGTCCTGCAGCTGCCGCTCGTCGTCCCGATCGCGGTGTTCGTCTTCCTCGGCGCGTTCATCCCCGTCGTCGGTGCGATCGTGACCGGCATCCTCGCCGTCATCGTCGCGCTGCTCTTCAACGGGTGGGTCGCGGCCCTGATCATGCTGGGCGTCGTCCTCGCGGTGCAGCAGATCGAGGGACACATCCTCCAGCCGCTCGTCATGGGCAACGCCGTGAAGGTGCACCCGCTGGCCGTCGTCCTCGGCGTCACCGCGGCGTCGGGTCTCGCGGGCATCGCAGGTGCGTTCTTCGCCGTCCCGCTCATCGCGACCGTGAACTCGATGGTGACGACGATCGCCAGTGGCAAGTGGCGGGGCATGGACTCCGACCACGTGCTCGAGGCGCAACGGCGGAACCACGACGCGAACGCGAAGGAGAAGCGCGAGCGGAAGTGGCGCAAGCGGCACCGGAACGACGTCCCGGAGCCGGGCAGTGACGAGCAGCCGACGGCCGCGAAGGGCACGGCCGGCTGACCCCGATCGACCCGAGCAGACGTCACGAGTTCGCGGCGACGACCGCGAGCGACGATGATGAGCGGGTGACCGACACCACCGCGCCCCAGATCCCGACCGCAGCGACCCCCACGCTCGCGGACATCGAGGCCGCTCGCACCACCATCGCCGGGGTCGCCCGTGTCACGCCGATGGAGTCGTCGCAGTACCTCGCGGAACTGCTCGGCTCGCCGGTGCACCTGAAGTGCGAGAACCTCCAGCGCACCGGCGCGTACAAGGTCCGCGGAGCCTACAACCGGCTCTCCGCCCTCACACCGGAGCAGCGCGCGAAGGGCGTCGTCGCCGCGAGCGCCGGCAACCACGCCCAGGGCGTCGCCTTCGCCGCACGCGCGCTCGGCATCCCCGCGACGATCTTCACCCCCGTGGGCGTGGCCCTGCCGAAGCTCCAGGCCACCCGCCACTACGGCGCCGAGGTCGTCCTCCGCGGTCACTCCGTGGAAGAGGCCCTCAGCGCCGCGAAGGACTTCGCCCACCGCACCGGTGCCGTCTTCATCCCCCCGTTCGACCACCCCGCGGTGATCGCCGGCCAGGGCACCCTCGGCCTCGAGATCCTCGACCAGGTCCCCGACGCCGACACGGTCGTCGTGCCGATCGGCGGCGGCGGGGTCATCGCCGGCATCGCCCTCGCGGTGAAGGGCATCGCCGAGCAGCAGGGCCGCACCATCCGCGTCATCGGCGTGCAGGCCGCGAACGCCGCCGCCTACCCGAGCTCGCTCCGGGCGGGCGAGCCGGTGACCGTGCAGACCACCCCGACGATCGCGGACGGCATCGCGGTGGCCCGACCCGGCGACATGAACTTCCCGATCATCCGCGACCTCGTCGACGAGATCGTCACCGTGACCGAGGACGACGTCGCCCGAGCGCTCCTCGTGCTGCTCGAGCGCGCGAAGCTCGTGGTCGAGGCCGCCGGTGCGGTCGGGGTCGCGGCGATCATGGCCGGGTCGGTCCGCGACACCGGCAAGACCGTGGTCCTGCTCAGCGGCGGCAACATCGACCCGCTCATGATGGAGCGGATCATCACCCGCGGTCTCGTCGCCGCGTCGCGCTACATCGGTATCCGCATCATGCTGCCGGACCGTCCGGGGCAGCTCGCGCGGGTCGCGCAGGTCATCTCCGACGCCGGCGCCAACGTCGTCGAGGTGCTCCACACGCGGCACGGCCAGGGGCTCGTCATCAACGAGGTCGCGCTCGACCTGTCGGTCGAGGCGCGCGGTCCCGAGCACGCCCAGGAGGTCCTCGGACGCCTGCAGGAGGCCGGCTTCCGCCCGGAGATGATCGAGCGCTGACGCCGCGCTCCCCGCGGGCCCGTCAGGGGACCGCACGGGAGCGGCCGCGGACCGTCAGGGTTCCGTTCGCGACAACGTCACCGGCCTGGAGGCGCGTGAGGCTGCCGTCATGACCCTCACGTCGATCCTCCCCACCCTCCGCGCCTCGCTGCCCGATCCGCTCGACCCGACGCTGTGGCCCGCCGTCACCGTGGCGACCGTCGACGACGTCACGGTCCGCGCGGTCTCGATGCAGCGGCTCGCCGACGTGGTGGGGACGCCGTGCGTGCACACCGCCGAGGAGGCCCCGCCCCGGTACCGTCCCCGCGACTGGCGGCCCCGCGAGGTCTGCGTCACCGTCGCCGCCGTCACCCGCGTCCGTCGGCCGTGGGGCGTGCTCCTCGTCGAGCTCGACGCCGTGCTGCCGGACTGCGCCGTGCTGACCGAGGCGCGGGTCATCGGCCGTTCCTCGGTCGCCCCCGCCGCCGTCGTGACGCTCACGACGAACCCGGCCGGTACCGCGGGCGTCGACGCGGTGCTGCCCGCGGACGTGGCGGTCGGCGACCTCGTGTGCTTCCCGTGCCGTCGGGCGGTCACCCACCGCGACCTCGCCGTGCACTGAGCAGCGGCGCCGCGCTGCACCACACCGCAGAACGGCCACAGCACCGCGGAGTCCCGCGGTGCTGTGTCCGTTGCGTGGTACTGCGCGAGGCCCTACGGCTCGTAGCGCTCGACCTTCGTGACCTCGACGGCGATCTCCTTGCCGTTCGGCGCCGTGTACGTGGTCTTCTCGCCGGCACGGAGGCCGAGGATGGCGGCGCCGACCGGGCTGACCGGGCTGTAGACGGTGAGGTCCGAGCCCTCGCCGACGATCTCGCGGTTGCCGACGAGGAACGTCGACTCGTCGCCCGCGATCACGGCCGTGACGACCGTGCCGGGCTCGGCGGTGCCGTCGAAGTCGGCCTCGCCCACCGTGGCGTGCTTGAGCAGCTCGGTGAGCTGGCGGATGCGGGCCTCGATCTTGCCCTGCTCGTCCTTGGCAGCGTGGTAGCCGCCGTTCTCCTTGAGGTCGCCCTCTTCACGCGCCGCCTCGATGCGGTCCGCGATCTCCTTGCGCGCCGGGCCGGAGAGCTGCTCGAGCTCCGCCTGGAGGCGGTCGTGTGCCTCCTGGGTCAACCAGGTGCCCTGGGTGTCGTTGCTCATCGTGATCCCTTCGACAAAGAGCGAGACCGGCCGGTGTGGCCGGTCTCGCTCTGCGGATCACAGTAGTCTAGGGAACCCAGCAGTCGTGGATCAAGCCGGTCACGCCGCGCGTCGTCGTGCGGACCTCGGTCGAGATGGTCCGCGATCGCTGCTCGCTCGCCGGGATCGTCACGACCTTCCAGCCGACGATCGTGAACGACTTGTCGAGCACCTGCACGGCGCACTCGGCCTCGGTGCCGGGGTCCAGCGACACCTGTGAGTGGACCACCGTCGCGTGGTCGGAGAGGACCTCGTACCCGACGTCGTCCGTGTCGAGTCCGTGGCTCGTCTGCCCCGGACCGGCCCAGATCGCCCACACCGCGAACACGACCACGACCGCGATGGCCGCGGCGATCGCCAGTGCACGTGCACGGCGGTTCCGCGACGGCGTGCGGCCGTAGCGGTCGTCGAGCGCGGCGGCGGTGGTGGCCGCGGCGGGCGCCGGTGCGGCGGGGTGCTGCTGATCGGACAGTTCGGGGCTCCCGGGGTGATTATCCTGATGACCAGGGTAGTTCACGCCTGGCTGTGCGCCGCCCGCGTCCGCGACCGTCCCCGACCGCGAGGAACCCCCGTGCCGTACCGTCTGCTCGCCGTCCACGCCCACCCCGACGACGAGTCGAGCAAGGGAGCGGCGACGGCGGCGAAGTACGTGTCCGAGGGCAACCAGGTCCTCGTCGTGTCCTGCACGGGCGGCGAGGCCGGCGACATCCTCAACGACCAGCTCGGCGAGCCCGCGACCACGCGCGCGCACCGTGACATGGCCGGGTACCGCCGCACCGAGATGGCCGCCGCGCAGCAGGCCCTCGGCATCGACCACGTCTGGCTCGGCTACCACGACTCCGGGCTCCCGGAAGAGGGCGAGTCGGTCCGCCCCGGCACGTTCGCGACCGTGCCGCTCGAGTACTCGACCGAGGCCCTCGTCCGCGTCGTGCGTCGCTTCCGTCCGCACGTGCTCGTCACGTACGACGAGAACGGTGGCTACCCGCACCCCGACCACATCCGCACGCACGAGGTCTCCGTGGCCGCCTGGCGCGACGCCGCCGACCCCGCGAAGTACCCGGAGGCGGGCGAGCCGTGGGCGGTCGCGAAGCTCTACTACGAGCGGACGATGAACCCCCGGCGCTTCACCGCCATCTACGACGCGATGCGCGAGCGGGAGCCGGACAGCGCCGCCGTCGAGCAGCTCCGCGAGTGGGTCGAGCGGTTCGCCGACCGGCCGGACCTCGCGACGACGCACGTCGACGTCCGCGACTGGTTCGACGCGCGCGACGCCGCCCTCCACGCGCACGCGAGCCAGGTGCCGCCGGACAGCTTCTTCTTCTCCTGGCCGAACGACCTCCTCGCGACGGTGTGGCCGACCGAGGACTACCAGCTCGTCGAGGCCCGTGTGCCCACGTCGACGCCGGAGTCCGACCTCTTCGCGGGGATCCCGGCAGACGAGGACACCACTGCGTGAGCACCACCTGGGCGGCACTCGCCGCCGCCACCCCCAGCCCGAGCCCGACCTCGGTCGTCCCGGACGTCGACGTCACCCCGGGAGTCGCCGGGTTCATCGCGATCGCGGTCGTCGCGGTCGTGACGATCCTGCTGGTCATCGACATGACGCGGCGCATCCGTCGGACCCGCTACCGCGCCGAGATCCGGGAGCGGCTCGAGGCCGAGGCCGGCGCCGAGGGCGCCGCGACGGACGAGCCGGAGCGGCGTGCCGCCGAGGACGGCCGGGCCGACGTCGGCGACGACACCGAACGCGGGTAGACGCGACCAACGACGGCCTGGAGGTTCGTGGCGGGCCCGCACCGCGCCTCCAGGCCGTCAGGTGCGCACGTCAGTGCGTGACGCGCACCTGCGGGCGCAGGCTCAGCGCACCGGGTCGAGCGCCACGATGAGCACGCCGACCCACTGCGCGGCGAAGGCGACCACCGTGAAGGCGTGGAAGATCTCGTGGAAGCCGAAGACCGTCGGCGACGGGTCGGGACGTTTGAAGCCGTAGACGAGCGCGCCGAGGATGTACGCCAGGCCGCCGGACAGCACGAGCACGGTCATCGGCACGCTCGCGGCGAAGAACTGCGGCAGCAGACCGAGCGCGGCGCACCCGAGGACCAGGTAGATCGGCACGTAGAGCCAGCGCGGTGCGCCGATCCACAGCACGCGGAACGCGATGCCGAGTGCGGCACCCGACCACATCACCCACAGCACCACGACCATGAGGGTGTGCGGCAGCGCGCAGATCGCGATCGGCGTGTAGGTACCAGCGATGAGCAGCAGGATGTTCGTGTGGTCGATCCGCTTGAGGACCTTCTTCACCGTCGGACCCCACGGGAACCGGTGGTACGTCGCCGAGACGCCGAACATCAGGAGCGAGCTCGCCATGAACACGGCGCTGCCCGCCTTCGCCGCCGGTGAGGCCGCGAGGCAGACGAGCACGACGCCCATCGCGATCGCGAACGGGAACGTGCCGAGGTGGATCCAGCCGCGCCAGGCGGGGCGGGGCGGTTCGGTCGCGGTCGACGCCTCCTCGGTGAAGGGGACGTGCGGGAGGGTCCCGGTGTCGTTCGTGGCCTGCATGGGGCGACAGTAGGGCCCCAGTCCGAACGTCCGCCGAACACGCTCCCGTCCTGCGGGTTCGCGGGTGCGGTGCACTACAGTCGTCCCGTGGCGAGCAGGGTGGGACCGACGGGGCGGGGACTCCTCTACCGCGCCTACCAGCGCCGCATCCGGAAGCAGATCGACGGCGCCCCGATGCCGAAGCACGTCGCCATGATCGTCGACGGCAACCGTCGCTGGGCGAAGCAGCTCGGGCTCGAGACCGCGGCGCACGGACACCGTGCCGGCGCCGCGAAGATCCCCGAGTTCCTCGACTGGTGCGACGACCTCGGCATCGAGGTCGTGACGCTCTACCTGTTGTCTGCGGACAACCTCTCCGGCCGCGGCGGCGAGGAGCTCGAGGACCTCGTCGGCATCATCGGCGAGCTCGCCGGGGTGCTCGCGGACCACCGGGACTGGCGGGTGCAGCACGTCGGCGCCGACGAGGGGCTGCCGGCCTCCCTCGTCGAGGCGCTCTCGGCCGCCGAGCACCGCACGGCCGACCACACGGGTCTGCACGTGAACCTCGCCGTCGGGTACGGCGGACGGCGGGAGATCGCCGACGCCATGCGCAGCATCGTGCGGGCACACGGCGAGGGTGGCGGGACGCTCGACACCCTGGCCGAGGTCCTCACGCCCGAACTCATCGGCGACCACCTCTACACGCAGGGGCAGCCCGACCCGGACCTCGTGATCCGGACCTCGGGGGAGCAGCGGCTGTCGGACTTCATGCTGTGGCAGAGCGCGCACAGCGAGTTCTACTTCGTCGAGGCGTTCTACCCGGACCTCCGCGAGGTCGACTTCCTCCGCGCGGTCCGTGACTTCGGGCTGCGGTCCCGGCGGTTCGGCGGCTGATCGCGCGGTGCCGCTCGTGCGGCCGCGTTCGTGCGGCCGCGTTCGTGCGCCCAGTCGTGCGGCCGCTCGTGCGGTGCCGCTCGTGCGGTGCCGCTCGTGCGCACAGTGGACCGGGTTCGGCCACCTGACTGCCGTCCCAGTAGACTCACAGGGTTTTTCGTCCCACGGAAGGTTGCACCTGTGAACACCGACGAGTACGCCGCCGGCTTCGCCGAGGAGCCCGGCTACCTCGACCACGCCGCGTTCGGCCCGGTCCAGACGGCGGTGCTCGAGGAGCAGCGGGTGCTCGGCACCATCCAGGAGCACATGCGCTTCGGAGCGATGGAGACCCTGGACGAACAGGACGCGCGCGTCCGCACCGTGGCCGCGCGGCTCGTCGGACGCCGCGAGGACCAGGTCGTGTCGCAGACCGCCACGACCCCCGGCCTCGTGCACACCGCGTTCGGGCTGACCGGCGGCGTGCTCGTCTCGGCCGACGACTACCCGTCGATGCCGCTCGCCCTCGCGTCGGCCGCGTCGTCCACCGGTGGCCGCGTGCAGCCCGTGGTGATCGAGTCCGGCGCCGGGTGGACCACGCCGTCGCTCATCGCGGAACGGCTCACCGAGGACGTCACCGCCGTCGCGGTCTCGCTCGTCGACTGGCGCACCGGCTACCTGGTCGACCTCGCCGCCGTCCGCGAGGTCATCGGCGACCGCCTGCTCATCGTCGACGCGATCCAGGGCTTCGGCGTCGTGGACGTCCCCTACGAGGTCGCCGACGTCGTCGCCACGGGAGGCCAGAAGTGGCTGCACGCCGGCTGGGGGACCGGCTTCGTGGCCTTCAGCGACCGCGCGTTGAACCGGCTGCGTCCGGCGCTGTCCGGCCCCGCGGGCACCACCGGGTGGCCGGACGAGGTGCCCTCGGTCCGCCCCGGCGCCGCAGGCTTCCGCTCGACGCGGATCGACCCAGTCGCCCAGGCACGGCTCGCGGTGTCGCTCGAGCGGCTCGCCGCCGTCGGGGTGTCCGCCGTGCAGGAGCGGGTGTCGGACCGGGTCGAGCGGCTGTTCGACATCGCCGACGAGTTCGGCCTCGTCGTGGAGTCCAGCCGCGACCCGCGCGAGCGCGCCGGCATCGTCGTGCTGCGCCCGCCGCAGGGGCGGTTGACGGCGCTCTCCGCAGCGATGCACAACCACGGGGTGACGGTGACGACGCGCTCCGGGACCGCCCGGGTGTCGCCGTTCGCCTCCACGACGGACGAGACGCTCGACATGTTCCGCGACGCCTGCCTGTCGTACGCCACGATGCCGTAGGGCGCGGCGCGTCGGCTGCCCGAAACTCGCGTCGGCGGACACTTTCGCGGGCCGTCGAGCGTGAAAGTGTCCGCGGGGACGAGACTCGGCTGCGCGAGGACGAGACTCGGCTGCGCCCCGCCGGACGGGAGGCCCGTGGCGGGCCCGCACCGCGCCTCCAGGCCGGTGGGTCGGCACGTCGGGCGCGGGGCGCACCGCTCAGGTCGCGTTCACGCGACCGTAACCCGCCGCGCCGCGTGTCGCGTGCGCCGTGTCAGGGGTCGGACGTAGTTTGACGGCATCGGGCACCGCGCCCGATCGAAGCGGCCGCAGCAGGTGCTTCGAGACCCGCTCCAGTGGCCGCGTCGAGGACAAGGACCGGGTCCTTCGCGGCCCGGGGATGGAGTGGTCGTGACCTCTCAGAACGTCTCTCGCGGAACGCAGCAGCAGCCCACCGCGGACTCGTCCACACCGGTCGCCCAGCGCACGTACGTGCTCGACACCTCGGTGCTCCTCAGCGATCCGCGGGCACTGTTCCGCTTCGCCGAGCACGCGGTCGTCCTGCCCGTGGTGGTCGTCAGCGAGCTGGAGTCGAAGCGCAACGACCCGGAGATCGGGTACTTCGCCCGGCAGGCACTCCGGATCCTCGACGACCTCCGGGTCGAGCACGAACGACTCGACTTCCCGATCGCGATCGGTGACGGCGGCTCGCTGCGGGTCGAGCTGAACCACTCCAACCAGGCGGTGCTGCCGTCCGGGCTGCAGCTCGGCGACAACGACTCGCGGATCCTCGCGGTCGCGATGAACCTCGCGAACGACGGCCTCGACGTCGTCGTGGTGTCGAAGGACCTCCCACTGCGCGTCAAGGCGTCGTCGATCGGCATGGCCGCCGAGGAGTACCGCGCCGAACTCGCGGTCGACAGCGGCTACACGGGCCTCACCGACCTCCAGGTCTCCGGCGAGCAGATGGCCGACCTCTACGAGCACGAGGAGATCCGCTCCGGTGCACTCGCCGACGTGCCGGTGAACACCGGGGTCGTCATCCACTCCGAGCGTGGCTCCGCCCTCGGCCGCGTGCACACCGCGGGCTCGGTGGCGCTCGTGCGCGGCGACCGCGAGGTGTTCGGCCTCCGCGGACGGTCCGCGGAGCAGCGGCTCGCGATCGACGCGCTCCTCGACCCGGAGATCGGCATCGTGTCCCTCGGCGGCGCGGCGGGCACGGGCAAGTCGGCGCTCGCGCTCTGCGCCGGCCTGGAGGCGGTCCTCGAACGCCAGCAGCACAAGAAGATCATGGTCTTCCGGCCGCTCTACGCGGTGGGCGGTCAGGAGCTCGGGTACCTGCCGGGCGACGCCGCGGAGAAGATGAACCCGTGGGCGCAGGCGGTCTACGACACCCTCGGTTCGGTGGTGTCGGACAACGTGCTCGACGAGGTGGTCGAGCGGGGGATGCTCGAGGTCCTGCCGCTCACCCACATCCGCGGTCGGTCCCTCCACGACGCGTTCGTCATCGTCGACGAGGCCCAGTCGCTCGAACGGAACGTCCTCCTCACGATGCTGTCCCGGATCGGGCAGAACTCGCGGGTCGTCCTCACCCACGACGTCGCGCAGCGGGACAACCTGCGGGTCGGCCGGCACGACGGCATCGCGTCCGTGATCGAGCGGCTGAAGGGTCACCCGCTGTTCGCGCACGTGACGCTGACGCGCTCGGAGCGGTCGGCGATCGCGGCACTCGTGACGGAGATGCTCGACTCGCCCGACCTCGTGTAGCGGGCGCGGTCCTTCGCGCCACGAAAGCGACATCGAACCGGCTGTCGAGGCCGGTTCGATGTCGCTTTCATGGTTCCCACACCACGAGACGGACGGGAGGCGCGGTGCGGGCTGGCACCGCGCCTCCCGTCCCTCTCGGGGTCGCGTCGCGCGCTCGGCGCGTCAGTTCGGGTGCGTCATCGAGAGCACGTCGAGGGCGCTGTCGAGCTGCTCCTCCGTGACCTCGCCCCGCTCGACGTAGCCGAGGGCCACGACTGCTTCACGCACGGTGATGCCCTCCGCGACGGCGTGCTTCGCGACCTTTGCGGCGGCTTCGTACCCGATCACGCGGTTGAGCGGCGTCACGATCGACGGGGAGGACTCCGCGAAGGCGCGAGCACGGTCGAGGTTGGCCTCGAGCCCGTCGACCGTCTTGTCGGCGAGGACGCGCGAGCTGTTCGCCAGCAGACGGATCGACTCGAGCAGCGCCGTGCCCATCACCGGGATCGCGACGTTCAGCTCGAACGCGCCCGACGCACCGGCCCACGCCACGGTCGCGTCGTTGCCGATGACCCGGGCCGCGACCATCAGGGTGGCCTCGGGGATGACCGGGTTCACCTTGCCGGGCATGATCGACGATCCGGGCTGGAGGTCCGGGATGTGGAGCTCGCCGAGGCCGGTGTTCGGCCCCGAACCCATCCAGCGGAGGTCGTTGTTGATCTTCGTGAGGCTGACCGCGATGACCTTCAGCGCGCCGGAGGCCTCGACGAGTGCGTCCCGCGCCCCCTGCGCCTCGAAGTGGTCGAGGGCCTCGGTGATCGGCAGCCCCGTGTCCTCGGCGAGCTGTGCGATGACCTCCTGCGGGAAGCCCTTCGGGGTGTTGATCCCCGTGCCGACCGCGGTCCCGCCCAGGGGCACCTCGGCGACGCGGGGGAGGGTAGCCTCCACACGCTCGATGCCGAGCCGGATCTGTCGCGCGTACCCGCCGAACTCCTGCCCGAGGGTCACCGGGGTGGCGTCCATGAGGTGGGTGCGCCCGGACTTCACGGCGTCGGCCCAGAGCGTCGCCTTCCGCTCGAACGCCTCGGCGAGGTGCTCGAGCGCGGGGACGAGCGTGCGGATCAGGGCCTCGGTCACGGCGACGTGCACCGACGTGGGGAAGACGTCGTTCGAGGACTGCGACGCGTTCACGTGGTCGTTCGGGTGCACCGGCGTGCCGGCGACGTCGGAGGCCAGCGTCGCGAGGACCTCGTTCATGTTCATGTTCGACGAGGTGCCGCTGCCGGTCTGGTAGACGTCGACCGGGAACTGGTCGTGGTGCTGGCCGCCGATGATCGCGTCCGCGGCCGCGACGATCGCCCCCGCCACCGACTCGTCCACGATCCCGCGGGCTCCGTTCACGATCGCGGCGGCACGCTTCACCCGTGCGAGGGCGACGATCTGCGACGGCTCGAGGCCGCTGCCGGAGATCGGGAAGTTCTCGACGGCCCGCTGCGTCTGGGCGCGGTAGAGCGCCGACTTCGGCACCCGGACCTCGCCCATGGTGTCGTGCTCGATGCGGAACCCGTCATCGGTGGTAGCTGCGGTCTCGGTGGTGTCGGTCACGTCGTCGTGGTCCTTCCTGGGTGTGCTCCGGCGCGGTCGCGTCGGTCGGTGCTGCGACGGTGCTCTTCCGTCGCGCCGGTCGTGGGGCTGGTCGCCGTCGTGCCGGTGGTGTTCGGGGCTGGTCGCGCCCTGGTCAGGCCTCGCCCACGACGGTGTCGATCGTGACCTCGCCCGAGGCCAGGTCGTACGTCGCCCCCACGACCGCCAACCTACCCTCGGCGACGGCGTCCGAGACGGCGCCCGACCGCTCGAGGACCTGCGCGAGGGTGTTCTCGAGGTGCGCGGCACCGATCGACTCCTGCGACAGGTCGGCGTCGGTGGCACGGACCTTCTCGACGCTCGGGGCGATGGCGTCGACGAGCGACTGGAGGTGCGGGGCCGGCACCGGCTCGCCCGAACGGGCGGCGGCGACCGCACCACAGCGGGTGTGACGGAGGACGACGACGAGCGGCGTGCCGAGCGCGACGACCGCGAACTCGATCGACCCGAGGACCACGTCGTCGACGATCTGACCGGCGTTGCGGATCGCGAAGAGGTCGCCGATGCCCGCGTCGAACACGTGCTCGAACGGCACGCGGGAGTCGGAGCAGCCGAGGACCGTCGCGAAGGGCGCCTGCGAACCGGTGAGCTCCGAGCGACGGTCGGGATCGGTCCGGCCCGTCCGACGCTTGTCGGCGGCGAACCGGGCGTTGCCCTCGACGAGCAGTCGGAGGGCGTCGGACGGGGTGGAGGCGGCGCGGTCGGGCATGGGGTTCCTCGGGGTGCTGCGGTCGGTCAGGGGTGGACGATGGGGGTCACCGGTCCGCGAACTGCTCGGACACGGCGGTCGCGAGCGTGCGGAACGAGGCGTCGTCGGCGGTGCCGGCGAGGACGAAGGTGTACTTGCCGGTGGTGCGCACGAGCGCGTAGGCGTTGTTGCCCGCGTCCTTGCCCTCGTCGCGTCGGTCGTAGACGGTCCACTTCGTGCCGTCGATCGTCGTCGAACCCGTCGCGGGCTTCTGGTCGAGCTGGTTCGCGACCCAGGACGCGTTCGCGGAGACGCCCTGCTGCAGCCCGATGTACTGCTTGTCCGGCGTCAGGAAGCCGACCGTCCAGACGTCGACGCCGTCGCCGGACTTGTCCGTCCAGTCGGCGCGGTTCGCGGAGAAGCCCTTCGGCAGCGTCGGAGCGGCGAGCTCGACGCCCCGGACGTCCGCGTCGGCAGCGACCTGCTGGTAGTCCACCGTGCGGTCCACGATCTGGGTGTCCGGTCGGACGACGACCGCCACGAGGAAGAGGACGATCCCGAGCGACGCGATCAGCGCGATGACGAGGTTGAACGCCGTCTGGTGCTGCCGGCGAGCCGTGCGCGCGGCGTCCTTGCGCGCCCAGGTCTCCTCCGGGGTCTCGGCTCGACCGAGCTCCGCGACGATGGGCCGTCCGTCCGCGTCGGTCATCGGGCGTCACCGCCGTCCGTCGCGGTGCCGCGCTCGTCAGACGCCGCGCGGGCCGCGTCGAGCCGTGCGCGGGCGCCGACCAGCCACTCCTCGCACCGGGCGGCCAGGGCCTCGCCCCGCTCCCACAGCCCGAGGGAGCGCTCGAGCGTCGCGGAGCCCTGCTCGAGCTCGGCGACGACGCGCACGAGTTCGTCGCGCGCGGCCTCGTAGCTCAGCGTGGCGACGTCGACGACCTGCTCGGGTTCCTGCTGGGATGACACACCACGATCCTACCGAGCAGCCACCGACGCGGCGTCGCCGACCCAAGCCTGTGCAGGCCCCTCGCGGAACCGGCCCTGTGCAGGACCGGTGCTGCGAGGCGGACGCGCCCGGTGCCTCCCGGTCGTCACACCGCGCCGTCCGGACCCGGCCCGTCCGGCTCGAGCGTCCCGGTGGCCGTGCCGGCCCCGAGCGTGACGTGGACCGGAGTCGCGCCGTCGAGGTCCTCCGACGCGCGCACCACCCCGCCGTCCGCCGTCTGCACGATCGCGTACCCGCGACGGAGCGTGTCCCGCGGCGACAGTGCACGGAGCCTGGCCGTCAGGTGTCCGACGTCGGAGTGGGACCGTTCGAGCCGGCGGTCGAGGAGTTCGCGCGCGCGGGAGAGGTCGCGTGCCACCTCCTCCGCGCGGGTGTCGACGAGCCACGCGGTCGAGGCGAGCGCCGGACGCGAGCGGAGCGCCGCGATCCGGTCCGCTTCGACCGAGAGCGTGTGCGAGAGCCGGAGGCCGAGCCGAGCACGTGCCTGCCGGACGTTCGCGAGCTCCTCGGCGACGTCGGGCACGACCCGCTTCGCCGCGTCGGTCGGTGTCGAGGCGCGGAGGTCGGCGACCTCGTCGAGGATCGGGCGGTCGGCCTCGTGCCCGATCGCCGACACGATCGGTGTGGTGGCCGCCGCTGCTGCGCGCACGAGCGTCTCGTCGCTGAAGCCGAGGAGGTTCTGGAAGTCGCCACCGCCGCGTGCGATGACGATCACGTCGACGGTCGGGTCCGCGTCGAGCTCGAGGATGGCGGCCGTGACCTCGCCCACGGTCCGTTCGCCCTGCACCGCGGTGTGCACCGTGCGGAACTCGACCTGCGGCCACCGCAGCTGCGCGTTGCGCTTGACGTCCTTCTCGGCGTCGGAGTCCTTGCCGGTGATGAGGCCGATCCGGTGCGGGAGGAACGGCAGCCGCTTCTTCCGCGACGGGTCGAACAGCCCCTCCGCCGCGAGGGTGCGACGGAGCCGTTCGAGCCGTTCGAGGAGGTCGCCGAGCCCGACGTGCTTCATCTCGACGACCTGCATCGTGAGCGAGCCGCCCTTGACCCAGTAGTTCGGCTTGACGGCAGCGACGACCCGGTCGCCCTGCTTGAGGTCGGCCGGCACGCGCGAGCGCACGCTCGACCAGATCGAGAACGACACGGTCGCGTCGACCTCGACGTCCTTGAGCTTGCCGTAGACGTTGCCGCCGGCGACGTTCCACTGCGTGATCTCGCCCTCGACCCACGCGGTGCCGAGACGGTCGATCCAGTCGCGGAGCTTGGCGCCGAGCAGCGCGACGGGCCAGGGGTTGTCGGCCGTCGGCGGGCCCTGATCGATCGCCATGTCGCTCCTTCCGAACGCGGGACACCCATGCTGCCGCAGACCGGTGACACGGCCGGTCGCACCGCGCCGCGCGGGAGTTCTCCACAGGGGTGGTCGTGCCCAGGTCGTGCGGGTGCCGCTCACCTATCATCGGGGACGTGACGATCACCAACGGCCACACGGTCCCCCTCGCCCCGCCGCGGGTGCACGCGACGCGCGGGCGGCTGCGGGACGAACCGGTCGCCGGGACGAAGAAGGTGCTGCTCGCCGCGCCGCGCGGGTACTGCGCCGGCGTCGACCGGGCGGTGGTCGCCGTCGAGCAGGCCCTCGAGCAGTACGGCGAACCCGTCTACGTCCGGAAGCAGATCGTCCACAACGTCCACGTCGTGTCGACGCTCGAGCAGCGCGGGGCGGTGTTCGTCGACGACGTCGCCGAGGTCCCCCGCGGAGCCCACGTGGTGTTCAGCGCGCACGGGGTGTCCCCGGCGGTCGTCGCCGGCGCCGCCGACCGCGACCTGCACGCGATCGACGCCACGTGCCCGCTCGTCACGAAGGTCCACCGCGAGGCCACGCGCTTCGCCAAGGCCGACCGCACGATCGTCCTCATCGGGCACGAGGGGCACGAAGAGGTCGAGGGGACGATGGGCCACGCGCCCGACCGCACGATCCTCGTGAACGGTCCGGAGGACGTCGCCGCGCTCGAGGTGTCCGACCCCGACAACCTCGTCTGGCTGTCTCAGACCACGCTGAGCGTCGACGAGACCATGGAGACGGTGCGGCTGCTCCGCGAGCGGTTCCCCACCATCCAGGACCCCCCGTCGGACGACATCTGCTACGCCACGCAGAACCGTCAGGTCGCGATCAAGAAGGTCGCCCCGGCAGCCGACCTCGTCATCGTCGTCGGGTCCGCGAACTCGTCGAACAGCGTCCGCCTCGTCGAGGTCGCGCTCGAGCACGGCGCCGCAGCCGCGCACCGCATCGACTACGCCGAGGAGATCCGGCAGGACTGGCTCGACGGCGTCGCCACCGTCGGCGTGACGAGCGGCGCGTCCGTGCCCGAGGAACTCGTGACCGAGGTGCTCGAGCAACTCGCCGACGCCGGGTACAGCGCCGTCGAAGAGGTCGTCACCGCCCACGAGGACCTCATGTTCTCGCTCCCGAAGGAGCTCCGGACGGATGCGGCCGGCCAGCCGACCCGCGCGCTCGGCGGGCGGCGCGCATGAGCGGCGACTGGTCCTCGACACCGGCCCACGACCCGGCCGCCGGGCGGTCGGCAGCGGGCGGGTCGACGGCCGGCAGTCCCGGGGACGGCCTGGAGGCACGGCGCGGCCCCGTCACGTCGGCCGCCGCCCCGGCAACGGGTCGCGCCCACGGCACACCGGCTCCGCAGTACGGCGAGTACGCGCCCGAGGGGTGGGTGAACCCGGTCCTCGTCGAGCAGGAACGTCAGGAGCGCGAGGCGGCGTCCCGTGCGCTCCGCGAGCAGGCGGCGCGCGAGGCCACCGCGGGCCCCGGACGGACCACTGATGGGCGTCCCCGCACCGGGCGTTCGGCCGGCACGCCCGCGGGCACCCCGGGAGCGACCGACGTCGTGCCGACCAGCCGGTTCGGCGCGTCGCCGCTCGACTTCGGCCTCACCGTGGGGCTCCTCGTCCTCGGGTTGTGGAACGTGCTCGGGTCCCTGCGGGTCGGCACCACGGCGTCGCAGGTCCGGCAGACGTTCGAGCGGCAGTACACGACCTTCTCGGACCCCTCGGCGCTCACCACCGCGGCCGTCGTCATCGCGGTCGCCGCGGTCGTGCTCTTCGCACTGACGGTGTGGTGGTCGGTCCGCCGCCTCCGCGCGCGCCGGCGGACGTTCTGGGTGCCCCTGCTCGGCGGGGTGGTGTGGACCGCCGTCAGCGTCACCGCGTTCTTCGTGGTGCTGATGCAGGACCCACGGATGGTCGACGCGATGCTGCGGCAGGCGAGCGGCGGCTGACCCGGCCAGGCCCTCCTGCACAGCCCGCGAGGAAGACGGCGACCGCGCTCAGCTCGCGAGGAAGGCGGCGACCGCGCTCAGCTCGCGAGGAAGGCGGCGACCGCGCTCAGCTCGCGAGGAAGACGGCGACCGCGCTCAGCCCGCGAGGAAGGCGGCGACCGCCCCGTGCAGCGCGGCGAGGTCGTCGACGTGCACGAGCTCGCGCACCGAGTGCATCGACAGCAGCCCGACGCCGATGTCGATCGTCGGGATCCCGAGTCGGGTCGCCGCGATCGGCCCGATGGTCGAGCCACCCGGGATCGTGTTGACGTTGACGAACGGCTGGTACTCGACACCGGCCTGGTCGCACGCCGCCGCGAACACGGCCTCGCCCTTCGCCTCCGTCATGTAGCGCTGGTTCGCGCTGATCTTCAGGAGCGGGCCCCCGCCCGGCCGCGGTCGGTTCGTCGGGTCGTGCTTCTCCGGCTGGTTCGGGTGCACGAGGTGCCCGGCGTCGCTCGAGAGCAGCCACGACGCGCGGAACGCCCGCGCGGCTTCGGACCGGGTCGCCCCGAGGCCCTCCTGCACGCGGCCGAGGACGTCCTCGAGGAACGGCCCACCGGCACCCGACGGCGTCGAGGAGCCGATCTCCTCGTGGTCGAACGCGGCGACCACCGGGATGTGCTCGGCGTCGGACGGAGCAGCGATGACGCCGAGCAGTCCGGCGTGCACGCTGGTGAGGTTGTCCATCCGGCCGGACGCCAGGAACTCCTGGTCGATGCCGATCCGGGCGGGCGCCTGCGTGTCCGCGAGGAAGAGGTCCCACGACACGGCTTCGTCGCCGACCTGGTCACGCAGCCACGCGAGCACGTCGGTCCCGCCGACGTCGCCACCGACGCCGACCACCGGGATCGTGTGCCGCTGCCGGTCGATCTCCTTGCCGTCGTTCACACCACGGTCGAGGTGGATCGCGAGGTTCGGGATGCGGGCGACGGCGCCGGTCGCGACGAGCCGCACGGTGCCGTCGGCGTCGACCACCCGGCCGGCGATCGCGAGGTCGCGGTCGAACCACGTGGAGAGCAGGGCGCCGCCGTAGACCTCGACGTTCAGCTGCTCCCAGCCGAGCGTCCGCACCGCGGGGTTCGGCTTCACCCGGAACGTCGGCGAGTCGGTGTGCGCGCCCAGGATCCGGAACGGCATCGTCGCGGTCGCGCCCTCCGGCAGCCGCCAGGCGATCACCGCGCCGTCACGGACGACGACGTACGCGCCGGGAGCGGTCGGCCAGGCGTCGAGCTCGGACAGCTCGGTGAAGCCGGCCTCCACGAGTCGGTCCCGCGCCACCGCCGCCGCGTGGAACGCGGTGGGGGACTCGGTGACGTACTGGGCGAACTCGGAGGCGATGGCGTCGGCGGTCACGCTCCCCATCGTGGCACGCGGCGTCGCCCACCGCGGCCAGGGGCGACCGGACGCAGCACGGGGCGCGTCCGTCGGACGCGCCCCGTGCCTCCCGGCTGCTGCCTGCCGGATCAGCCCTTGGTGTGGCCGGCCGAGCCGAGGACCTTCGCGGCCTCGCCCACGCGGGCGGCCATGGCGGTCTCGGCGACCTTGCCCCAGGCGCGCGGGTCGTACTGCTTCTTGTTGCCGACCTCGCCGTCGATCTTCAGGACACCGTCGTAGTTGCGGAACATCGAGTCGGCGATCGAGCGCGTGAACGCGTACTGCGTGTCGGTGTCGATGTTCATCTTGATGACGCCGTTGCGGACGGCCTCGTGGATCTCGTCGTCGGTCGAGCCCGAGCCACCGTGGAAGACGAGGTCGAGCGGGTTCTCGCCGGTGCCGTGCTTCTCGGCGACGGAGGCCTGGATCTCGCCGAGGAGTTCCGGACGGAGCTTGACGTTGCCGGGCTTGTAGACGCCGTGCACGTTGCCGAAGGTCAGCGCGGCGATCCAGCGACCCTGGTCGCCGAGGCCGAGCGCGTCGACGACCTTCTCGACGTCGTTCGGGGTCGTGTAGAGCGCGTCGTTCGTGCCCTCGTGCTGGACGCCGTCCTCCTCGCCGCCGACGACGCCGATCTCGACCTCGAGGATGGCGTTGATGTTCCGCGTCTTCGCGATCATCGTCTTCGCGATCTCGATGTTCTCGTCGAGCGGCACCGCGGAGCCGTCCCACATGTGCGACTGGAAGATCGGGTTGCGGCCCTGACGGACCTCCTCCTCGCTCGCGGCAATGAGGGGGAGGACGAAGCCGTCGAGGGCGTCCTTCGGGCAGTGGTCGGTGTGGAGGGCGACCGTGATGTCGTAGTTCTTCGCGACCTCGTGGGCGAACTTCGCCATCGCGAGGGCTCCGGCGGCACGGTTCTTGACCGTGTGGCCCGCGAAGTAGTCCGCACCACCGGTGGTGACCTGGAGGATGCCGTCGGAGCCGGCCTCCTGGAGCCCCTGGAGGACCGCGTTGATCGTCTGGGACGACGAGACGTTGACCGCGGGGTAGGCGAACTTGCCGGCCTTCGCTCGTTCGAGCATCTCGGCGTACTGTTCCGGCGTTGCGATGGGCACTGCGATCTCCTTCGACGTGGTGGTGTCCTCGCTGAGCCTAGTCAGCCGGACTGGGCCCTGCCGGCCGGTTCCGGAGCGACGCGCCAGCGGCGGTCCGGCCGTGTCCGGTGGGAGAGGCGCGGTGCGGGTTACGCGCGCCGCTTTCGTCGGTGCTGCACATGCGTTCACGGCGCTCGCGACCGGCCCGCCTCGCGGCTGGCCGTCGGTACGCTGGGCGCTGTGACTCCCACGACTGAGACCGGTTCCCTGTTCCTCCAGCCCGACCGCAACCTGGCGCTCGAGCTCGTGCGTGCGACGGAGGCCGCCGCGATCCGTGCGCAGCCGTGGGTCGGCCGGGGTGAGAAGAACCTCGCGGACGGTGCCGCGGTGGACGCGATGCGGAAGTTCCTCGGCACGGTGAACTTCGACGGTGTCGTCGTGATCGGTGAGGGCGAGAAGGACAACGCCCCGATGCTCTACAACGGCGAGCACGTCGGCAACGGCCACGGCCCGGCGTGCGACATCGCGGTCGACCCGATCGACGGCACCTCGCTGACCGCTGCGGGCCGGCAGAACGCGATCAGCGTGATGGCCGTCTCGGACCGCGGGTCGATGTACGACCCCAGCGCCGTGTTCTACATGGACAAGATCGCTGCCGGGCCGGAGGGGCGTGGGGTCCTCGACCTGGAGAAGCCGATCGGGGAGAACATCCGGGCGCTCGCGAAGGCGAAGCACAAGGACATCGAGGACATGCAGATCGCGGTCCTCGACCGTCCGCGCCACGACGAGCTCATCCGCGCGATCCGCGCGACGGGTGCCGGCACGCGCCTGCTGCTGGACGGTGACGTCGCCGGCGGGATCTCGGCGGCGCTGCCGGGGTCGAAGATCGACATGTGCGTCGGTGTCGGCGGCACCCCGGAGGGCATCATCACCGCGTGCGCGATCAAGGCGCTCGGCGGGGTGATCCTCGGCAAGCTGCAGCCGAAGGACGACGAGGAGCGTGAGCAGGCGATCGCTGCCGGGCACGACCTCGACAAGGTCCTCGACCAGGACGACCTCGTCACGGGTGACAACACGTTCTTCGTCGCCACGGGTGTGACCGACGGCGTGCTCGTCGACGGGGTCCGTCGTTCGCGGGGTGTGATCCACACCGACTCGCTCGTGCTCCGCAGCCGCTCGAACACGATCCGCCGCATCCAGGCCGACCACCGCGCCGAGAAGTGGTTCTGATCCGCTGAGGCCGCGGACGCACCGCACCGTGCGGTGCGGTGCGGTGCGGTGCGATTCACGTTCGCACGACCACAGTCCGTCCGAGCCATGTTCCCGCGTGGTTCGGACGGATCGTGGTTGTGCGGCGTGCGGGTCAGTCCTCGTCGAGCGCCCCGACCAGCTCCGGCGCCGTGAGCAACCGCGGCTCGTCGTCGATCGAGGCGGGGTCGGCGATGACCTTCGACTCGTCGAGCAGGGACAACCGTCGGGCACTCGGCAGCACCTGCCGTTCGAGCGACCCCACGAAGCGGTTGTAGTCGACGACGGTGCCGCGGATGGCCCGACCGAGCTTGTCCACGTGCCCGGCGAGCGTCGACAGGCGTCCGTAGAGCTCCCGCGAGACACGGAAGAGCTCGCGGGCCTCGGCCGTGACGACGTCTTGCTGCCACGAGAACGCCACGGTCTTGAGGACCGACCACAGCGTCACGGGGGAGGCCAGCGCGACCCGCCTCCGGAAGGCGTGGTCGAGCAGCCCCGGGTCCGCCGCGAGCGCACTGGCGATGAGCGACTCCGACGGGATGAACGCCACGGTCAGCTCGGGTGAGGCGTCGTACCCGGACCAGTACTCCCGCGCCGCGAGGGCGTCCACGTGCGCCCGCAGCGCCCGCACGTGCTGCTGCAGGAGCCGGTCGCGCCGGGCGCCCTCCGCCCCGGTGGCGGTCGCGGGGATCTCGGCTGCCTGCAGGTAGGCGCTGAACGGCACCTTCGCGTCGACGGCGATGGTCTTGCCGCCGGGCAGGTGCACGACCATGTCCGGTCGCGCGGACCCGGCGGACGTCGTCACGGAGGACTGCACGTCGAAGTCGACCCGTTCGAGGAGCCCGGCGGCTTCGACCACGTTGCGGAGCTGCGTCTCGCCCCAGACGCCCCGCGTGCTGTTCGAGGACAGTGCGCTCGCGAGCGTGTCCGCGGTGGCGCGCAGACGTTCCTCGGACTCCGCTGCTGACCGCAGCTGCGCGGAGAGCACGCCGTACTGCTCGCTCCGCGACTGTTCGAGCTCGGCGATCTTGGCGCGCATGACGTCGAGGGTCTGCGCGACCGGGCTCAGCGCGGAGAGGACCTTCGACTCGTTCTGGTTCCGTGCCGCATCGGCGCCGTGCATCCGCTGTACGAGGTGCTCGAGCTCCGCCGCCCGGCGCTCGAGCGAGTCGACCTGCCGGCGGTACTGCGCGTCCTGCGCGTCGAGGCGTTCCTCGGCGTCCGCGCGGACGGTGTCGAGCTGCGCGCGCAGCGCGTCCGCTGTGGCGTGCGCGGCGGCGGCGTCGACACCGGCGCGCGAGCGGGCGAGCGCCCAGGCGAGGACGGCACCGACGGCCAGGCCGATGACGAGGCCGATGACCAGGGCGAGGATCTGCATGACGCGACCCTGGCAGGAGCCACCGACACCGCGCCTCCAGGCCGTGTCGCACCCCGATGCGGCGCCGAGCCAACCATGTAATGACATTAGGGCAAACGAGGTGTACAGTCGTGATCGTCCGCCGATGAAGCCGCACGGAAGGTCCATCCCGTCGCATGACGAACGAAGCACCGCACGCCTACGACGTGATCACGATGGGACGCGTGAGCGTCGACGTCTACCCGCAGCAGACCGGTCCGCTCGAGGACGTCACCACCTTCTCGAAGTCCGTCGGCGGGAGCGCGACGAACGTCGCGATCGCCGCGGCCCGCCACGGCGCTGACACCGCCGTGATCACCCGCACGGGCAACGACCCGTTCGGCCGCTACATCGCCCGCACCCTGCCGGAGTTCGGCGTCGCGAACGACTTCGTCGAGACCGTGGACGGGCTGAACACCCCCGTCGCGTTCTGCGAGATCTTCCCGCCGGACGACTTCCCGCTGTACTTCTACCGGGCGCCCAAGGCACCGGACCTCATGATCACCGCGAAGTCGCTGCCCCTGCACGAGATCGAGCGGGCCCGGATCTTCTGGACGACCGTCACGGGTCTCAGCGAGGAGCCGAGCCGGCACGCCCACCACGTCGCGCTCGCGGCGCGGAGCGCGTCCACGAGCGGGACGAAGCAGCACACCGTGCTCGACCTCGACTACCGGCCGATGTTCTGGTCGTCGCCCGAGGCCGCCACGCGCGAGGTCGCCGTGGCACTCGAACACGCGACCGTCGCGGTCGGCAACCGCGAGGAGTGCGAGGTCGCGGTCGGGGAGACCGACCCGGTCCGCGCCGCCGATGCGCTGCTCGAGCGGGGCGTGGAGATCGCCATCGTGAAGCAGGGTCCGAAGGGCGTCCTCGCGAAGACCCGCGACGAGTTCGTCGAGTTCCGCCCGCACACGATCGACGTCGTCAACGGCCTCGGCTCCGGCGACGGCTTCGGCGGCGCGCTCACCCACGGCCTGCTCGAGGGCTGGGACCTCGGGCGGATCCTCGCGTTCGCGAACGCCGCCGGCGCGATCGTCGCCACCCGGTTCGAGTGCTCGACCGCGATGCCGACGAGTGACGAGATCGAGCAGTTCATCGCGTCCAACCCGGCCGCGAGCACCACACACAGCAGCGCGTCGCAGGCCACCGCGTCGCAGACCACCGCGTCGCACACCGAGGAGACGGCCGATGCCTGAGCTCACCACCGCTGACTTCCAGCGCCTGCGCGACGTCCGCGCCGCACAGCCCGACGTCGTCCAGCAGACGTTGCACGCCCGTCGGAAGCGCGACCTGCTCGCCGAGGACGGCAAGCTGTTCGTCGTCGCCGCCGACCACCCCGCCCGCGGTGCCCTCGCCGTCCGCGACGACGCCTCTGCGATGGCCGACCGGTACGACCTCCTCGAACGACTGGTCGTCGCACTCGGCCGACCCGGTGTCGACGGGGTGCTCGGGACGCCCGACATCATCGAGGACCTCGCGCTCCTCGGCGCGCTCGACGACAAGGTCGTGGTCGGGTCCATGAACCGCGGCGGCCTGCGCGGGGCGACGTTCGAGATGGACGACCGCTACACCGCCTACTCGGCACGCGCCATCAAGGACGACGGGCTCGACTTCGCGAAGCTGCTCGTCCGGATCGCCCTCGAGGACGCCGGCACCGCACCGACCCTCGAGGCCACCGCCCGGGCAGTGAGCGAGGCGGCCGCACTCCGGCTGCCGATCATGCTCGAGCCGTTCATGTCCTCGTGGCGGGACGGGAAGGTCGTCAACGACCTCACGGCCGACGCCGTCATCACGTCGATGGCCATCGCGGCCGGCCTCGGTGAGTCCAGCGCGTACAGCTGGCTGAAGATCCCCGTCGTCGACGACATGGAACGGGTCATGGCCGCCACGACCCTCCCGACGCTGCTGCTCGGCGGTGACCCGTCGGGCAGCCCCGAAGCGACCTACCGCACATGGGCCGACGCCCTCGCCCTGCCGGGCGTGCGTGGACTCGTCGTCGGACGGACCCTGCTCTACCCGCCGGACGGCGACGTGGCCGCCGCCGTCGACGTGGCCGCCGGACTCGTCCACAGCGCGGACGCGACGGCAGGCGTCGCCTCGCCGTCCGTCCACAGCCTGGAGGCCCGGGTCGGGTCGTCCACAGATCCTCGCGACCGCGACACGCGGCTCGCCGACGCCACCACCATGGACTCGTCCATCCCGGAAGGAAGCAACGCATGACCACCACGGAGCAGACCACCACCACGGTCGGGCACTGGATCGACGGCGCGCACGTCGTCTCCGCGTCCGGCAACACCGCTCCCGTGTTCGACCCGGCGCTGGGTGTCGCGACCAAGCAGGTCGCCCTGGCCGACGAGTCCGAGATCCAGGCCGCGATCGCGAGCGCGAAGGCTGCGTTCCCCGCGTGGAGCAACCTGTCCCTGTCGAAGCGGCAGCAGATCCTGTTCGCGTTCCGCGAGGTGCTGAACCGCGACAAGGCCGAGCTCGCCGAGATCATCACGAGCGAGCACGGCAAGGTCATCGACGACGCGCTCGGTGAGATCGCACGCGGGCAAGAGGTCGTCGAGCTCGCCACGAACATCCCGAGCCTGATGAAGGGTGAGTTCTCCGACCAGGTGTCGACGGGCATCGACGTGTACTCGATCCGCCAGCCGCTCGGTGTCGTGGGCATCATCTCGCCGTTCAACTTCCCGGCGATGGTGCCGCTGTGGTTCCTGCCGATCGCGATCGCGGCCGGCAACACCGTGGTGCTGAAGCCGTCCGAGAAGGACCCGTCGGCCGCGATCTGGCTGGCGTCGAAGTTCAAGGAGGCGGGACTACCGGACGGCGTGTTCAACGTGCTGAACGGCGACAAGCTCTCCGTCGACGGGCTGCTCACCAGCCCCGACGTCGAGTCGATCTCGTTCGTCGGGTCCACCCCGATCGCGCAGTACGTCTACGAGACCGGCACGAAGCACGGCAAGCGGGTGCAGGCCCTCGGCGGTGCGAAGAACCACATGCTGGTGCTGCCGGACGCCGACCTCGACCTCGTCGCGGACAACGCGATCAACGCGGGCTTCGGTTCCGCGGGTGAGCGTTGCATGGCGATCTCGGTCGTCGTCGCCGTCGAGCCCGTGGCGGACGAGCTCATCGAGAAGATCACGGAACGTGCGGCGACGCTGCGCATCGGTGACGGGCGTCGCGGCTGCGACATGGGCCCGCTCGTCACGGAGCAGCACCGCGACAAGGTCGCCTCGTACATCGAGGTCGCAGAGCAGGACGGTGCGGTGGTTGTGGTGGACGGCCGCACCGTCCGACCCGACGGCGACGAGAACGGCTTCTGGCTCGGCCCGACGCTCATCGACCGGGTGCCGACGACGAGCCGGGTCTACACGGAGGAGATCTTCGGCCCGGTGCTGAGCGTGGTCCGCGTCGCTTCGTACGAAGAGGGCCTGGAGCTCATCAACTCGGGCGCGTTCGGCAACGGCACCGCGATCTTCACCAACGACGGCGGCGCCGCTCGTCGGTTCCAGCGCGACGTGCAGGTCGGCATGATCGGCATCAACGTGCCGATCCCGGTGCCGGTCGCGTACTACTCGTTCGGCGGCTGGAAGAACTCGCTGTTCGGCGACCACAAGGCGTACGGCGCCGACGGCGTGAGCTTCTTCACCCGCCAGAAGGCCATCACCTCACGGTGGCTCGACCCCTCGCACGGCGGCATCAACCTCGGCTTCCCGTCGAACGGCTGACGCACCCGATGACGAACGACAACTGGTTCATCCCCGCCGGCTCCCGCCCCGAGGCGGGCTGGACGGACGTGGTGGACGCACGTGTCGCGGGGTGGGCGCACACCGGTCTCCGGACCGGCACCCTCCGTGACGGGGGCGAGCTGCGTCTCCCGGCCGACGCCGTGGAACGCCTGGTCGTCCCGCTCGCCGGCAGCTTCACCGTGGCGTACGACGACACGACGCAGGTCCTCGAGGGACGCGCCAGCGTCTTCGAGGGGCCGACGGACGTCCTGTACGTCGGGTCCGGGACCGCAGCGACGATCACCGGCACCGGTCGTGTCGCCGTGGCCGAAGCACCGACCGAAACGGTCGAGCCGAGCACGTACATCGCCCGTCGGGACGTCCCGGTGGAGCTCCGCGGTGCCGGCCAGTCGAGTCGACAGGTGCACAACTTCGGCACCCCGGCGGCGCTCGACGCGGTCAAGTTCATCGTGTGCGAGGTCATCACCCCGGCCGGGAACTGGTCGTCCTACCCGCCCCACAAGCACGACACCACCGTGCCCGGCGCGGAGTCGAACCTCGAGGAGATCTACTACTACGAGGCCGCGGTGTCCCGCGGGGTAGCGGACATCGCCCCGGAGGCCGCGGACCCCTTCGCGCTGCACCGGACGTACGCCTCGGACGACCGCGCGATCGACGAGTTCCGGCAGGTCCGCACGGGCGACATCGCGCTCGTGCCCTACGGGTGGCACGGCCCCGCCGTCGCCGCCCCCGGCTACGACATGTACTACCTCAACGTGATGGCCGGGCCCGACCCGGAGCGCGTCTGGAACATCACCGACGACCCGGCCCACGGCTGGGTCCGTCAAGCGTGGGCGAGCGAGCAGCTCGACCCCCGCCTGCCCTACGAGAAGGAGTCCTCCCGATGAGCCAGCACACCGGCCCGGCGCAGACCCGTCGGATGACCGTCGGCCAGGCACTCGTCGAGTTCCTGGCGAACCAGTGGACCGTCGACGGCGACCACCGTGAACGCACCATCCCGGGGATCTTCGGCATCTTCGGGCACGGCAACGTCGCCGGGCTCGGGCAGGCCATCAAGCAGCTCCACGTCGAGCAGCCGGGCCTGCTGCCCTACCACCAGGCCCGCAACGAGCAGGCGATGGTGCACGAGGCCGTCGGCTTCGCGCGCATGCACCGCCGCCGTGCGACCTTCGCGTCGACGGCGTCCGTCGGCCCGGGCGCCGCGAACATGCTGACCGCCGCCGCCCTCGCGACGACGAACCGGCTCCCGGCGCTGCTGCTGCCGTCCGACACCTTCGCGACCCGGACCACCGACCCGGTCCTGCAGCAGATCGAGATGCCGCACGACACCTCGTTGCAGGTGACCGACGCGTTCCGGCCCCTGTCGCGCTTCTTCGACCGCGTCGAGCGGCCCGAGCAGCTGTTCTCGATCGCCCTCGCCGCGATGCGCGTCCTGACCGACCCGGCCGAGACCGGCGCCGTGACGATCGCCCTGCCGGAGGACGTGCAGGCCGAGGCCCTCGACGTCCCGGTGTCGTTCCTGCAGCCGCGCGAGTGGCACATCCGTCGCCCGCTGCCGGAGCACGGCCCCCTGGCTCGTGCGGTGGCGGCGATCCGTGCGGCGAAGCGTCCGGTCATCGTCGCCGGTGGCGGCGTGCTGTACTCCGACGCGTCGGAGCAGCTCGCCGCCTTCGTCGAGGCGACCGGGATCCCCGTCGGGACCTCGCAGGCCGGCGGCGGCTCCCTGGTCTGGGACCACCCGCAGTACCTCGGCGGGGTCGGCGCGACGGGCACCGCGGCCGCGAACGCGATCGCCGCACAGGCCGACGTGGTGATCGGCATCGGCACGCGGTACAGCGACTTCACGACGGCGTCGCGGACGGCGTTCCAGAACCCCGACGTGACCTTCGTCAACGTCAACGTCGCTGCGTTCGACGCCTACAAGCACGGCACGCAGCTGCCGCTGATCGCGGACGCCCGGGAGGCACTGGTCGCCTTGACCGCGTCGCTCACGACCGACTCGTCGTACGCCGTCGACGCCGGCTACGCGGCCGAGATCGCGCAGCGGAAGCAGGAGTGGGACGCCGTGGTCGACGCCGCCTTCGCGCCGTCCGGGCTCGCGCTGCCCGGGCAGTCGGAGATCATCGGCGCCGTGCAGGCCGCGACCGACCCCCGCGACGTCGTCATCCAGGCCGCCGGTTCGCTGCCGGGCGACCTCCACAAGCTCTGGCGGGTGCGGGACGCCCTCGGCTACCACGTCGAGTACGCGTTCTCGTGCATGGGCTACGAGATCGCCGGCGGCATCGGCGTGCGCCGTGGTGCCCCGGACCGCGACGCCATCGTCATGGTCGGCGACGGCTCGTACCTCATGCTCCACACCGAACTCGTCACCGCGGTCGCCGAGGGCATCAAGATCGTCGTCGTCCTCATCCAGAACAACGGGTACGCGTCGATCGGGCACCTGTCCGAGACCGTGGGGTCCGAGCGGTACGGCACGAAGTACCGCTACCTGGACGAGACCGGCTCGTTCGAGAACGACGCGGTGCTGCCCGTCGACCTCGCGGCGAACGCCCGCTCGTACGGCGTCGACGTGATCGAGGTCCAGCCCGGGCCGGACGCGGTCGCCGACCTCACGGCAGCGGTCCGCCAGGCGAAGGCGAACGACCACACCACCCTCGTGCACGTGCACTCCGACCCGCTCGTCTACGCCCCCGAGGGCGACGGCTGGTGGGACGTCCCGGTCGCCCAGACCTCGACCCTCCCGAGCACGCAGCAGGCCCGCACCGAGTACGAGCAGCAGGTCGCTGCCCAGCGGCCCCTCCTCGGCTGAACCACCCTCCACCCACGAAGGACGACGACGTCATGACCGACACCGCCACCGCCACCGACGCCATCCGCATCGGCACCGCCCCGGACTCCTGGGGCGTCTGGTTCCCCGACGACCCGAAGCAGGTGCCGTGGCAGCGCTTCCTCGACGAGGCCGCCGCCGCCGGGTACGAGTGGATCGAGCTCGGCCCCTACGGGTACCTGCCGACCGATCCGTCGCAGCTCTCCGACGAGCTCGAGTCCCGCGGGCTCAAGCTCTCGGCGGGCACGGTCTTCACCGGCTTCCACAAGGGCGACGACCAGTTCCAGCGGGCGTGGGACCAGGCGGTCGCGGTCGCAGGCCTCGCGTCGAAGCTCGGCGCCGAGCACCTCGTCACGATCCCGGACCTCTGGCGTTCCGACGCCACCGAGGAGGTCCTCGAGTCCCGCACGCTGACCGACGAGCAGTGGGAGCGCCTCGGCAAGGGGCACGACCAGCTCGGCAAGGCGCTGCTCGAGGAGTACGGCGTCCACCAGCAGTTCCACACCCACGCGGACAGCCACGTCGGCACGTACCGCGAGACCGTCCGCTTCCTCGAGGTCACCGACCCGCGGTACACGAACCTCTGCCTCGACACCGGGCACTTCGCCTACTACGGCGGCGACAACCTCCGCATGATCGCCGAGCACCCGGAGCGCATCGGCTACCTGCACCTCAAGCAGGTCGACACCGAACTGCTCTTCGACGTGCTCAAGAACGACGTGCCGTTCGCCACCGCGGTCGCGCAGGGGATCATGACCGAGCCGCCGCACGGGACGCCCGAGCTCGCGCCGATCATCGAGGCCGTCGCGAAGATCAACCCCGACGTCTTCGGGATCGTCGAGCAGGACATGTACGGCTGCTCCGTCGATGCCCCGGGCCCCATCGCCGAGCGGACCTTCCAGCACATCTTCGGGTCGACCTCGGCCGCCCGGGTCTCGTAGCAGCGCCGTCCACCACCAGTCGTCCAACCAGGAGAACCCCATGAGCACCACCGAGAACCTCCGCGTCGCCGTCGTCGGTGCCGGCGCGATGGGCAGCGACCACGTGCGTCGCATCACGTCCACCATCGCCGGCGCCGACGTCGTCGCCATCGTCGACCCGGACACGGCGCGCGCCACGGCCGCTGCCGAGAAGGCACCCGGCGCGATCACCGCCGCGTCGTTCGAGGACGCCCTCGACGCCACACCGATCGACGCGGTCATCGTCGCGACGCCGGGCTTCCTGCACGAGCCGGTCCTCGTCCCGGCCATCGAGCGCGGGCTCGCCGTGCTGTGCGAGAAGCCCCTCACCACGAGCGCCGAGGACTCCCTCCGCATCGTCGAGCTCGAGCAGGCGCGGTCCGACCGCCCGCGGATCCAGGTCGGGTTCATGCGTCGGTTCGACAAGGGCTACCAGGAGCTCAAGGCCCTCCGCGAGTCCGGGGCGAACGGCGCCCTGCTCGCCCTGCACCACGCGCACCGGAACCCGACGACGCCGCCGAACTTCAGCGAGTCGATGCTCATCCACGACTCCGTGATCCACGAGATCGACATCATCCCGTTCCTCACCGGCGAGCCGATCGTGTCCGTCGAGGTGAAGAAGCCGCGGAAGAACTCACTCGCTCCGGCGGACCTCCCCGAGCCGCAGTTCGTGCTGTTCACCACGGAGTCGGGCACGATGGCGATCGTCGAGATCAACGTCAACGCGCAGTTCGGCTACCAGGTCACGACCGACGCCGTGTTCGAGTCGGGCGTCGCGTACATCGGCCGCGAGACCGCGATGAACGTCGTGTCCGCCGGCGTCTCCGGCCAGGGCGTCACGCCGTCGTTCGTCGAGCGGTTCGGCGCGGCCTACGACGAGGAGGTCCAGCGCTGGGTCGACGCCGCGCGCACCGGTGGGATCGACGGCCCGAGCGCCTGGGACGGCTACACGGCGTCCGTCGTGGCCGAGGTCGCGGTCCGCGCCCAGCAGTCGGGTGCGCTCGAGCAGGTCACGTACGCCACCGCGAAGCCCGACTTCTACGCGACGGACACGGCGACGGCGGACGGCGTCGTCGACGCGCTCGCCGGAGCCTGACGCATGCCGAAGATCGCCCTCGACCCGACGCCGTTCCACCACGACCTGTCGCTGCTCGAGTTCCCGCGGAAGGTGGCGGACCTCGGGTACGAGTACCTCCAGCTCACCCCGCACCGGGACTTCATCCCGTTCTACCGGCACCCCAAGGCGGACGACGACCTCGTCGACGCGTTCGCCGCCGCGTGCCGTGACGCCGGGGTCCAGGTGGCGAGCGTGCTCCCGGTGCTCCGCTGGTCCGGCCCCGACCGGGACGCCCGCGAGGCGGCGGTGACGAAGTGGAAGCGCGTCATCGAGATCACGAAACGACTCGGGGTCGACACCATCAACACCGAGTTCTCCGGCCGTCCCGAACGCGCCGAGGAGTCCGAGGACGCCTTCTACCGCTCGATGGAGGAACTCCTGCCGATCATCGAGTCCTCGGACCTGCGTGTCCTCATCGACCCGCACCCCGACGACTTCGTCGAGGACGGGCTCGAGGCGCTCCGGGTGATCCGCGGCCTCAACTCGAAGCACGTCGGGTTCGTCTACGTCGCCTGTCACACGTTCCACTACGGCGGGAACACGGACGCGATCATGGACGCCGCCGGTGACTCGCTGCAGCTCGTCCACGTGGCCGATGCGTTCGACCACACCCGGTCGCACGGCCTCCGTTACATCTCGAACCCGCCCGGCAACACCGCGCGCGTGCACCAGCACCTGCCGGTCGGTCAGGCCGACGTCGACTTCGACGCGTTCTGGGCCGGCCTCGCCCGCATCGGGTTCACCGACCGCGACGACACGGTCGCGGTGTCCAGCGTCTTCGCCGAGGACGAGAACGCCGACGCGGTGTCCCGCTTCCAGCTGGACGCGATCACGAAGGGACTGACCCGATGACCACCACGCTCGAGACGTCGACCGACCGGACCGGGACGGACACCCGTCCGGTGACCCTGCAGGCCTCGGAACGGACCCCGACCGCGCTCTGGAACGACTCCGCCGACCCGCGCGAGCTGTCGACCGCGATCCACGAGTACGGCGCGGTCGGAGCGACGTGCAACCCGGTGATCGCCTTCACCTGCATCCAGCAGGACCCGGAGCGGTGGGTGCCGCGGATCCGCGAGATCGCCGCCGAGCACCCGACCGCGGGGGAGTCCTGGATCGGGTGGAAGGCGGTCGAGGAGCTCTCGATCGCCGCCGCGGAGCAGCTGCTGCCCGCGTTCGAGGCGTCGGGCGGGCGGAACGGCCGACTGTCGATGCAGACCGACCCGCGGCTGCACCGGGACGCCGACGCACTCGTCGAGCAGGCCGTGCGGTTCTCGCGGCTCGCGCCGAACATCATCGTGAAGATCCCCGCGACGAAGACCGGGATCGCCGCGATCGAGGAGGCCGCGTACCGCGGTGTCTCGATCAACGCGACCGTGTCGTTCACGGTGCCGCAGGTCGTCGCCGTGGGTGAGGCCATCGAGCGTGCTCTCGACCGCCGCGCCGCCGACGGACTGCCCGAACAGGAGTTCGGTCACGTCGTCACGCTCATGGCCGGCCGGTTCGACGACTGGCTGAAGACCGTCGTCAAGCGTGACCACGTCATGGTCGACCCGGGGATCCTCGAGTGGGCCGGGGTGGCCGCGGTGAAGAACGCCTACCGGGTGTTCCAGGAGCGCGGCTTCCGCTCACGGGTGCTCGTGGCGGCGTTCCGGAACCCGCTGCAGTGGTCGGAGTTCCAGGGTGGGGACCTCGTGGTGTCGCCGCCGTTCCAGTGGTCGAAGGACATCAACGACAACGCGTTCCCGTGGCGTCCGGACGCGATCGACGACGAGGTCCCGGCCGAGGTCATCGCGGCGCTGCGTGCGGCGACGCCCGAGTTCGCCCGCGGCTACGACGTCGACGGGATGACGATCGACGAGTTCGACCGCTTCGGCGCGACCGTGACGACGCTCCGGCAGTTCCTGGATGCCGACGCGAAGCTCGACGCCCTCGTCCGCGACATCATCGTCCCGGCCGCGTGAGCACCGTCACGGACACGCTCGGCGTCGGGCTGGTCTCCGTCGGTTGGATGGGCCGACTGCACTCGCGCGCGTACCGGGCCCTCCCGGACCACTTCCCGGAACTCGGCGTCCACCCACGGCTCGTCGTCGCGGCTGACCCGATCGACGCCGCACGCGAACAGGCCACGACCCGGCTCGGCTACGAACGCGCCGTCGCCGACTACCGGGAGGTCCTGACCGACCCCGAGGTGGACGTCGTGTCGATCTGCGCGCCGAACTTCCTGCACCGCGAGGTCGCCGTCGCCGCGGCCGAGGCCGGGAAACCGTTCTGGATCGAGAAGCCGATGGGCCGGTACGCGAGCGACTCCCGCGCGATCCACGACGCCGTGCGGTCGGCTGGGGTCGTCACGAGCGTCGGCTTCAACTACCGGCACGCCCCAGCGATCCAGCGGGCACGCGAGCTCGTCCGGAGCGGGCGGCTCGGCCGGATCACGAACGTTCGAGGGTCGCTCCTCGCCGACTACGCGTCCGACCCGGACGCGCCGCTGACCTGGCGGTTCGAACGGGAACGTGCGGGGTCCGGCGTCCTCGGCGACCTGCTCTCGCACGGGCTCGACCTCGCGCAGTACGTCGTCGGTCGGATCGCGAGCGTGACCGCGCTCGCCGAGACCTTCATCGAGACGAGGCCCCGACCGGGGCAGGGGATCGTCGACCGCTCGGCCGCTGCGAGCGGTGAACACGGCCCGGTGGAGAACGAGGACTACGCGGCGCTCCTGTTCCGGTTCGAGGACGGCGCGGTCGGCACCATGGACTCGAGCCGGGTGATGCGCGGCCCGCACGCCGAGTACGCGCTCGAGGTCTACGGGACGAAGGGCTCGGTCCGGTGGGACTTCCAGCGGCTGAACGAGCTCGAGGTGTACCTCGACGGCCAGGAGGTCGACGGGTACGCCACCCACTACGTCGCCCCCGGTGACGGCGAGTTCGGCCGGTTCCAGCCCGGAGCCGGCACAGCCATGGGCTACGACGACCTCAAGACGATCGAGGCTGCCCAGTTCGTCGCGAGCGTGCGACGTGGGGAGCAGCTCGCGCCGTCCGTCGCCGACGGACTGGCGACCGCGAGCATCGTCGAAGCGGCCGAGGCGTCGCTCCGCGACGGCGCCTGGCACGACGTCGCGCAGGTCGACGGGTCGCTGACGTACTCCGCGGCGACCCCGGTGCTCTAGAACGCACCACCGACGGCCTGGAGGCACGGTGCACGCTGGCACCGTGCCTCCAGGCCGTTCCGTGGTTGCTTCGGTGACGCGCTTTTGTTAGATTGTCCTAACAAAGTTCGACTGTTGGAGGAACCATGCCGCTCGTCCGAATCGACCTCGCCGCCGGTCGCACCCCCGAAGCCGTCCGTGCGATCGCCGATGCGATCCACACCGCCGTCGTCGACGAGTACGGCATCCCGGAGCGCGACCGCTTCCAGATCGTCACGGAGCACCCGGCGCAGCAGATCATCGCCGAGGACGCCGGGCTCGGGTTCGAGCGCAGCGAGGGTGTCGTCATGATCCAGGTGTTCACCCAACGCGGACGCTCCGACGTGGCGAAGCAGGCGCTGTACGCCGCGGTCCACGACCGTCTCGCCGAGGTCGGCGTCGCGAGCGAGGACGTCTTCATCGGCTACGTCGAGAACGGGCCGCAGGACTGGTCGTTCGGGTTCGGCCGCGCGCAGTACGTCACCGGTGAGCTCGGCGTCCCGTCCCTGGTCTGACGGGGTGGAGCGCCCCGTCTACTTGTCGACGAGCGTGACCTCGAACGAGTAGCGGTCCGGCCGGTAGCAGTGCACCCCGTACTCCACCGCACGCCCCGACGCGTCGTACGCCGTCCGGCTCATCGTCAGCACGGGGTCGCCGTCCTCGATCTCGAGCAGCGAGGCCTCGTCGTCGGTGACCGCCCGGGCGCCGATCCGCTGCTTCGCGACGCGCATCGTCACCCCGCGGCCGCGGAGCAGTTGGTAGAGGCCGTGCGCCGCGAGGTCCTCGTCGGTGATGTCACTGAACTCCGGCGGGAGGAAGTTCTCGAGGATGGCCATCGGCACGTCCTCGGCGAACCGGACCCGGCGGATGTGCGGGACCACCGTGCCGGGCTCGACTCCGAGCGCCTCGGCCACCGCGTCCGTCGCGGGCACGTCGTCGCGGACGAGGAGCTTCGTCGTCGGCACCTGCGACCCCTGTGCGAGGTCGTCGTAGAGGCTCGTCAGCTCGACCTTGCGGGTGACCGGACCGTGCACGACCTGCGTGCCGATGCCGCGACGGCGCACGAGCAGACCCTTGTCGACGAGGTCCTGGATGGCGCGCCGGATCGTCGGCCGGGACAGCCCGAGCCGTTCACCGAGTGCGATCTCGTTCTCGAGCCGGGCGCCGGGGGGCATCGCGCCGGAGCGGATGGCTTCCTCGATGCGCGACGCGACCTGGAAGTAGAGGGGCATCGGACCCGACCGGTCCAGGTCCATGAACAGGTCGGACGGCAGCTGGCCTTCGTTGGTCATCGGCGTCCTTCGGGGAGATCGAGCGCGGCACCGCTGCCGCCAGGGATTGTCGTGACAATACCACCGGGGCTGCCCGGGACCGGGGAAGCCGACTCGCCGTCAGTCCGAGAAGACCATCGGCCGACGGGAGAGCCTCGGCTGCGGAGCGGCTGCCCGGGGCTTCTCCTCACGCGGCCGCACCGGGGAGAGGTGGACGCGGGTGGCGGCGCCGAGGGCCTCGACCGTGTCGGCGCGGTGCAGCTCGGCGGCGTGCACGACGATGGCGGCGCAGGCTTCTGCGTCGGCCGCTGCGTCGTGGTGTGCGAAGCCGACGTGCCCCGCGGCCCGAGCGGCCATCGGCAGCCGGTACGAGTCGAGGGTGTAGGTCTTCCGCGCCACCTGCAGTGAGCACAGCGAGTGGTGCTCGCTGAGCGTGGTCCCGGTGGCGGCGCAGCCGCCGGCGATCACCCCCATGTCGAAGCGGGCGTTGTGGGCGACCAGGACGTCGCCGTCGGCGAAGGCGACGATGTCGGCGTACTGCTCCGCCCAGCCCTTCGCGCCGACGACGTCCGACGCGACGATGCCGTGGATGCGGGTGTTCCACTCGAGGAAGGTGTCGTGCCCGATCGGCGGCTGGATGAACCACGAGGCGCGCTCGACCACTCGGCCGGCGCGGATCTTCACGAGCCCGACGGAGCACGCGCTCGCGGGGGAGCTGTTCGCGGTCTCGAAGTCGATCGCGGTGAAGTTCAACGGCACGGGTCCGATCGTCGCACGGGGCTCCGACATCGGCTGCGCAGCACCTCGGCGTTGCGGCTGCCGGCTCCGACGCCGATCCGGCCGCAGCCCCGGCAGGGCCTCAGCCCCGGCAGGGCGTCAGTCCCGCCGCAGCCCCTCGTCGATCCGCTGCAGCAGCGCGAGCGCCTCCGTCGTGCCGTCCTCGTCGCCGCCGAGTGCGCTCCGGATCGTCATCGCCCAGTGCTCGTGCAGGCGTTCGATGCTCTCCGCCGCGACCTCCGTCGGGAGCAGCTGCACCGTGCGGGCATCGGACGGGTGCTGCCGCCGCTCGACCATGCCCTTGGCGACGAGCGAGCGGAGCGCGGCACTGAGGTTGCTGCGCTGCAGGGCCGTCGCGTCCGCGGTGGCACTCGGAGAGGTCCCCGGGTTGCGCGCCACCCAGCGCATGACGATCGCCTCCGTCCCGGTGAGCGGCACGATGTCGAGCGGGTCCGGGCCGTGCGGGTCGATCTCGCGCGAGATCCGCAGCACGACGTCCGCGAGCTCGGCGAGCTGCCGGTCGGTCACCTGGGAGTGCATGGCCGTACTGTACCGACCGTCTCGAATCAGTTATGCTTTCATAACAATGACCACGGACACCGGAACCATCCGCGCGCACGCCGCGACACCCACGACCGCTCGGCAGGGCATCACCGCCGCCCTGCTCCTCGCGCTCGGCCTGCTCAGCGCCGTCGCGCCCTTCGCCACCGACCTGTACCTGCCGGCGTTCCCGAGGATGACCACCGACCTCGGTGCGAGTGCGACCGCCGTGCAGCTCACCCTGACCGCCTTCCTCGTCGGGGTCACCGTGGGGCAACTCGTCTTCGGCCCGCTCTCGGACCGGTTCGGCCGCGTTCCCCCGCTCGTCGCCGGCGCCGCACTGTGCGTGGTCGCGAGCCTCGCCGCCGTGTTCGCACCGAACATCGGCGTCCTCATCGCTGCCCGCCTCCTGCAGGGCCTCGGCGGAGCGGCCGGCATGGTGATCAGCCGCGCCGTGATCTCCGACCTCGCGACCGGGAAGGCCGCGGCGCGCGCGTTCTCGCTCATGATGATCGTCGGCGGTGTGGCGCCCGTCGTCGCCCCGCTGCTCGGCGGGCTCCTCACCGGACCGATCGGCTGGCGCGGCCTGCTCACGATCGTCCTCGGACTGTCGGTCGTGATGCTCGTCGCCGTGCTCGCCGTCGTGCGCGAGACCCACGTGCGGGAGCGCCGCGACGCACTCCGAGCGGAACGCCGGGGGTCCGGTTCGGGTCTGCGGGCGCTGCGTTCCCGTGCCTTCCTCGCCAACACCGCCGTGTTCGGGTTCGCGTTCGCCGTCATGATGGCGTACATCTCCGCGTCACCGTTCCTGTACCAGGACATGATCGGCTTCGGGACCGTCGGCTACGGCCTCGCGTTCGGGCTGAACGCCCTCGCCCTCATGGGCGTCAGCATCCTGTCCGCGAAGCTCACCGCGACGCGATCGGTCGCGGGTGTCCTCGGCCTCGGGATCCTGCTCGTGCTGGCGTCGACCGTCGCCTTCGCGCTCCTCGTGGTGACCGGCGCCCCGGCCATCTGGCTCGCCGTGCCGCTGTTCACCGCCGTCGGCTCGCTCGGTCTGGTGCTCGGCAACGCCACCGCGCTCGCCCTCGGTGCCGTGCCCGCGGCTGCCGGCAGCGCATCGGCCGTGCTCGGCGCGCTCCAGTTCGGCCTCGCGGCACTCGTGTCCCCGCTCGTGAGCATCGGCGGATCGGCCACGGCCGCCCCGCTCGCCGTCGTCATGCTCGCGGCAGCCGTGGTCGCCCTGGGTGCGCTCCTCGTCGCGCGGGGTCGCCGGGCCTGACCGGCTCGGCCGCGCCGCGGCAGACCCGGCCACCCTGGTGGGTGACACGACGGTCAGGCGCGTGGCGCGCCTCCAGGCCGGGTCGCGCGGTCGTGACGGCCATCTGACGATCCGGACTGGAGGCCCAGGGTCGGCTCCGGCGGGCCGCCGCCGGTAGGCTGTCCTCCCGTGGCTCTCACCATCGGAATCGTCGGTCTCCCGAACGTCGGCAAGTCGACCTTGTTCAACGCCCTGACCAAGAACCAGGTCCTCGCCGCGAACTACCCGTTCGCGACGATCGAACCGAACGTCGGCGTGGTGAACCTGCCCGATCCGCGGCTCGACCAGCTCGCGACGCTCTTCAACTCCGAGAAGACCGTGCCCGCGCCCGTGTCGTTCGTCGACATCGCCGGCATCGTGAAGGGCGCCAGCGAGGGGGAGGGGCTCGGCAACAAGTTCCTCGCCAACATCCGCGAGGCCGACGCCATCGCGCAGGTCGTCCGCGGCTTCGCCGACGACGACGTCGTGCACGTGGCGAACAAGGTCTCCCCGAAGGACGACCTCGAAGTCATCAACACCGAGCTGATCCTCGCCGACCTCGAGACCATCGAGAAGGCACTGCCCCGGTACGAGAAGACCGTGAAGCTCAAGCAGGCCGAGCCGATCGTGCTCGAGACCGCCCGTGAGGCGAAAGCCGCGCTCGAGCAGGGGACGCTGCTGTCCGCGACCTCGATCGACCTGACGCCGATCGCCGAACTCGGGCTGCTCTCCGCGAAGCCCTTCATCTTCGTGTTCAACGTCGACGAGTCGATCCTCACCGACGAGTCGCGCAAGGCCGAGCTGTCCGCGCTCGTCGCCCCCGCGCAGGCCGTGTTCCTCGACGCGAAGATCGAGTCGGAGCTCATCGACCTCGACCCCGAGGACGCCGCCGAGCTCCTCGAGTCGACCGGGCAGACCGAGTCCGGGCTCGACCAGCTCGCACGCATCGGGTTCGACACCCTCGGGCTGCAGACCTACCTCACGGCCGGGCCGAAGGAGTCGCGGGCGTGGACGATCGGCAAGGGGTGGAAGGCGCCCCAGGCTGCCGGGGTCATCCACACCGACTTCGAGAAGGGCTTCATCAAGGCCGAGGTCATCTCGTTCGAGGACCTCATGGAGGCCGGCTCGATCGCCGAGGCCCGTGCGCACGGCAAGGCGCGGATCGAGGGCAAGGACTACGTCATGCAGGACGGCGACGTGGTGGAGTTCCGCTTCAACAACTGATCGCCCGACATCCCGAGGTCGAGTAGCGTCGCCCCCGTGGGCACCGTGTTCCAACTTGTTGTCGGGGCGATACTTGTGCTCTGGGGTGCCTTCGTGGTCGCCTTCCCGCGGGTGGTGATCAGACTCGCGCTGGCGGCTGAGAAGGCGGGCCTGGCGTGGAATCCGCAAGCTCGATGGGGCACTGCTTGGGTGCGGCTCTTGGGGGCGATGCTCGGCATCGGAGGTGTGATCACGATCGTGACCGCGTTCTTCGGGACCCATCCGCGCTGAGGTCGAGCCGCGACGGAACGTGGTGGAATCGTGGTTCAACAACTCGTCGGGGGATCGATGAGCCAGCAGTTCGTCTTCTGGCGGGCCGAGCGTGCGCTCGACTCTGCCGCGGTCTACTCGTCCCTGCTGGAGGACGGCGTGACCGTCGACGGCCTCGAGCCGCTCGACCCGGGCCTTGCCGAGCGCGCGATCATCACCGCGTTCCCGACGTGGACGGTCGAGCTCGCCCGGGCTGACGGGGGCAACCAGACGATGCTCGCCGGTCCGGGCGAGCGGGGTGCGATCGATGTGGGCTATCTGCCGCAGGCCGTCGTCGCGACCTGTTACGGCATGGATCCCGAGGAGTGGAACGTCGTGATCCGGGCGTTCACCGACCTCGGGATGCCGCTCTACGACCCGCAGATCGGCCACCGGTTCGACTGACCGGTCACTCCTGCACTTCGTGCATGTTCTGTGCCTGCCAGCCCTCGGGCACGGTGCTCCGGTACGCGGCCAGGGCGGCGTCGTAGTTCGCCCCCGTCGCCTCGTGTGGCCGGAGCGCGGTCGAGCGGGCGATCGCCTTCACGGTGGACTCGCCCGTCGCCTTGCTCGTCACGGTGTTGACCTGGAGCAGCTGGAACCCGTCGAGGTCGAGCGCCGCGATCGCAGCCTCTCGTGCATCGCCGATGGTGTCGCCGCTGCCCTCGGCCTCGCGGGTCTCGGTCGAACGCAGGGTGCCTCGCAGTGTCGTCACCCCTCCAGTATGGATCGGTCGGACCCCCGTTCTGGACGGTGCGGGGCGTCGCCGGGCTCGGCCAGGATGAGCGCATGACGAACACGCAGGCGGGTTGGTACGACGACGGGTCCGGCACCATGCGGTGGTGGGACGGCACAGCGTGGACGGAGCAGGTGCAGCCCCCGGCCGCACCCGCACCGGGGATCGGCGGGGTGATCGGACGCATCCAGGCCGAGGCGTCCGCCGGTGGGCAGGCACGCCCGGCGCCGACGGGGATGAGCTACGTCGTGCTGCAGGTCGTGCTCAAGGAGAAGTTCTTCGGGACCGGGTCGGGCAACCTCACGGAACTCGAGCGGTCGATCAACGCGCAGGCCGCACTCGGCTACCGCCTCCACACGATCACGACGTCGTCTTCGGGCAGCACCGGGTTCGGCGGGGGTGACCGCATCCAGGCGACGATGGTGTTCGAGAAGTTGGTCTGACGTGTGCCAGCGCCATCGGACGCAGGATGGCGCTCGTCGGCGCAGCAGCGCTAGGTTGACGCTGATCACCGAACAGTCAGGAGGCGCCATGTCGTCCGTCGTCGACTTCGTCAACGTGTCCACCGTCGGGTTGGAGTCGTCACCCGTGGCGGACGCGCTCGCCGGTCTCCGGGCGAACGAGGCGAGGTACTTCACGAACAAGTACGACCTCGAGTTCACGACCGAACGGGCAGCGGACGTCCCGGACCTCGTCGAGTACGTCTCCCGGGTGCTCCGGGAGCGGAACATCGAGATCGCGTCGACGCCGCTCGAGGCCACCGAGTTCGAGGTCGAGGGCGTCCGGTGGACCTACGTCTTCTACGAGTCCGGTCTGTCGATCAACGTCCTGTACACGCTCGAGCCGGGCGGCAAGCGCGCCGTCGGCTTCAAGCTCTCCGACGGCATGGAGGTGCCGGAGGAACTCGCGGACAAGTTCAAGTTCGTGCGGCAGCGGTCGAAGCTCGCGGGGACGATCCGTGGCTCGTACTTCGTGGTCAAGGGCGAGTACTGACCGGGGATGTCGGTGGAAGAGGGCACGGTTCACGAGAAGGTCGCCGCGCTCCTGTGTGCGGCCCGTTCGGACATCGGCATGACGTTGGAGGACGTCGCGGCGGCGGCCGACATCGATCCCGCGCTGCTCTCCGCGTGGGAAGTCGGGGACGGCACCCCGGAAACGTCGGAGCTGGCGAGGATCCTGCGGACAGTCCGGCTCCGCCCGGGCGTTCCTCTCGCGCTCCATGCCGATGAGATCCTCGACGCTGCCGACCGGCATCACCTGGTCAACGTCCGCGTGTTCGGGTCGGCTGTTCGTGGGCACGACACCGAGGACAGCGACATCGACCTCTTCGTCGGCGCAACGTCATCGACGAGCCTGTTCGACCTCGGCGGCTTCGCGCTCGCGGTCGAAGGTCTGACCGGTATCGAGGTCGACCTCTTGATCGATGACCTCGGGGACGATCCGCACTTCGCACATGTGCTCACCGAGGCAGTGCCGCTCTGAGTCGGCGCGACCTCACCAGCACGAGGCGGGTGAGCGGCCAGTTCCGTCAATGCGACATTCCAACTTGTTGGCTGTGACGTCCGGCCCGTTGCAGGATCGTTCGCGACCGAGAGGCGAGGACGGGACATGAACACGAGAGTTGTGCAAGCGCTGACACACGGGGCGTTCGTGGGCCTGACGGGGGACACCACGCGCCTTCGGAGAATGCAGGAAGCGCTCCGTCAGCAGCGGTCGAGCCGAACGCTGTCCTCGCGGCAGACAGCGCCTTCGGCTTCGAGCTTGCGGAACACTTCAGCGGGCCGGTAGCCGCGCCGCAGTTCCTCGCTGGCTACGAACGCTTGGTCCCGGGTGCGGCTCGCGAGTTGATCGCCTGCCACGTGCGGTCGGAGGCAGTCGCTTCAGACGCGCTCGAGCGGACGAGTCGCGCGGAAGCGACGGCAGTCGTGGTCGGGGTGGTCGGTGCACAGGTGCTCACCGTGGGAGCGCTCGTCGCGGGCTGCGTCCTGATCACGAACGGACAGGGCGCCACTGCGCTTCTCGCGCTCGTGCCGGGAGTGCTCGCCGCAGCAGCGCAACTCTTGGGCGCGTCTCGCCGCAGATCGTCCGGTCGGGAGTAGTCGAGCGTGCCGACCTGCCTACCGCCCGCTCCACCGCACGTATGCCTGCACCTGCGCGCGAGCCCCTTCGAGCGACGAGTGCGCCCCACGGATCGAGCGGTCGGGCGATGAGACGACGTACTGCCGTGCGCGGGTGACCTCGCACAGCTGGTCGGCGCCGAACGACACCTTCCAGTGGTCCTCGGCGTCCCTGACCCACTCCAGACGGTTCGGCATGTCGGCTCCCTGTCCTCCGCGTCGGTTCCGCGGTCCTCGTCGTGACAGTAGCCCTCGGACCCCGTGAGGTCGGGGTACGCCCTGGCCCGGATGCGCGGACCTCGGAGGGCGGCCCTCCCCGTGGCCGTACCGTCGCGCAGAGGGAGGGCAGTGGTGAAGTACATCAGCTACGAGAACGTCGACATCATGACGGGGGACCGGATCGCCGATGCGGTCCTCGACTACGCGGCCGTGCTCGGCGCGAACGGGCGGACCGACACCGTCGCGGTGCCGTCCGTCGGGTTCGACGGCTCGCTGACGGAGACGGTGATCCTGATCGGTCCGGCCAGTGAGCTCGTCGTCTCGGTCGCGCCGGACGACGTGCTCGAGCCGGAGGATCCGGCCTTCGTCCGGCGGCTCCGCGATGCGGCGGCTCGGGCGGGGGACACCCGGCCGCTGAACGCGGACGGGCGCACGCGGTTCGCCGGAGCGGACGACCCGCCCGCTCCCTGATACCAGCGACGAAGCGCGCTGGCGCCGACGAGGAAGCAGAGCACAGGCGGACGACGAAGCAGACGGACGCGGACGACGAAGCGCGCCGCCGGCGGACCGGCGACGCGCTTCGGGTCGGAGTCGATCAGGCAGCGAGCAGCAGCTCGCCGGCCGTGACGTCCTGCGCCTGCAGGAGCGTCCGGCTGGCCTCGCCGCGCCAGGACCGCCCGGGGATGGTCCAGCCCGCCTCGCCGCGCACCTCGATGCGGGCGCCGGCGGTGACGAAGACCCGGAGGTCGTCGGCGTCGATCCGGACGAGGTACTCCCGGCCGGTCCAGACGTCGCGGACGGGGAACTCGGCGATGTTGTCAGGGGTGGTGACGGGCGCCGCGAGTGCGGTCCCGATGATGCTGAGTCGGTCGTTGCCGACGGTGGTGTTCGTGTTCATGGTGCTGGTCTTTCTCAGTCGTTCGGCGCCGTCGCGGTGTCCGCCGGCCGCTCCCGGACATCGTGGTCCGGGTCGGCCGCGGTTGCCCGCTGGCGCGCACGTCGTGTGTCGACGTGCGACTCGTCCGTCTGGACGAGGGTGGTCTCGGAGGAATGCGATCCCGGTTGGATCGGTGTCGAGACGGTCGGTGTGCGCGAGTCAGATGGGTTCGCTGCAGTGCACCAACGGAACACTATACGGCGTACTCGGGGAGAAGTCCAGGTTCAGGCCAGGAACGCGTCCCAGCGTGCTCCACCGACGGCGACGTTGCCCGAGCCGTCGAGTCGTGCGGCCGCGGATGACGGCTTGCGCTCCGCCTGCTCGTGGACGAGCCCGTCGAAGGCGCTGGAGAAGTCGAGACGGGGGACCGCGGCGGTCACTGCGCGGAGCACGGCGTCGGGCACGAGGTCGAACCCCGCGCCGGACACGTCGAGCGACGTCGCGACCTCGAGCAGGTGCCCCTCGACGTCGACGTCCGGGTCCACCGAGGTCCACATGTGGCGCTCGATGACCTCGCCGACACGGCGGGCCCGAGCCGCGTCCCACCCCGCGCCGAGGGCGAACACCGAGCCGACAGCGCCGCCGGCGTCCTCGAACGGCACCGCGTGCGCGTCGAACGACGGCGTGACGCCGAGATCGTGCAGCATCGCCGACACGAACAGCAGCTCGCGGTCCGGCTCGAGCCCGGAGGCGTCGGCGATGACCGTCGCCCACGCCCAGGAGCGGAGGCAGTGGTTGGCGAGTGCGGGCGTCGACCATGCGCGCACGACGTCGAGCGCGCGAGCGGCAACGGCGGTCGGCGGGGCCAGCAGGGCGTCGACGTCGGTGGTCACGGCACGACGGTAGCGCAGACGGCGAGGCGGCCGGGAGGCGCGGTGCGGGCCCGCACCGCGCCTCCCGGCCGTCAGCCGGTTCAGTTGAGGGCCGGGGTGTCCTCCGGCACGACGCCACCGCCGTACAGGTCGGTCGCGAGGTCGCGCAGCGCGCGGAGCGCGACGCGCTGCGTCAGCGGGCCGTAGGAGATGCGGGCGACGCCGAGCTCCTCGTACTCGGCTGCGGGGAGGGCACCCGGCAGCCCGATCACGGAGAGCTTGCCCCGTCCGAGGCCGTCCACGAGCCGCTCGACGACGTCGCGCTGGATCGCTCCCGGGACGAACACGAGGGCGGCGCCGTTGTCGAGGAACGCCTTCCCGCGGGCGATGGCGTCCTCGATGCTCTCGTCGATCGGGCGGTCACCGCCGCGGGCGATGGCGTCGGTGCGCGCGTTGAGCTGGAAGGCGATGCCCTCGGCCTCGGCTGCGGCGGTGATCGCCGCGACCCGGGCGACGGCCTCGTCGAAGGGTCGCAGGCGGTCCTCGACGTTCGCGCCGACGATGCCGGCGCCGATCGCGCGGCGGATCGTCTCGGCGGGGTCCGCGTAGCCGTCGTCGAGGTCGGCGGTGACGGGCAGGTCGGTGGCGGCTGCGACGGTCGCGGCGCCGGCGAGGGCGAGGTCGAGGGGCATGCCGCCGTCGTCGTAGCCGTGACTCGCGGCGATCGAGTGTCCGGCGGTGGCGATCGCCCGCGTCTCCGGCAGGTCGCTCACCACCTTCGCGCTGATCGCGTCCCACACGTTGACGACGCGGAGGATCTCGGGGGCTTCGTGCAGCTGCTTGAGGGTGGACGCCTTGTCGGCGGTGCTCGTGCTCATGCCGCCGACAGTAGGCGGCGACCGGTGCGGGGGCCCAGGGTGCGTGCCCACGCGACGCAGGATGACGTCGGGAGTCGCGCCGTGCCTCCAGGCCGGTGCATCCTGGGACGCATGGCGCACGACGAGCAGGACCCGGTCGGGGACCTCCGCGGGGTCCGCACGAGCATCAAGTGGACGCGGTACGCACCCGACGTGCTGCCGCTGTTCGTCGCCGAGATGGACCACGAGGTGGCGCCGGAGATCCGCCAAGCGCTCATCGAGCGGGTGCAGCAGTCCGACCTCGGGTACCTCGACGGGCCCGGGCCGCTCGCGCCGGCCTTCGCCGGGTTCGCGCGCGACCGCTGGGGCTGGGACGTCGACCCGGGGCGGGTGTACCTCGCGACGGACGTGAGCGTGGGCATCGTCGAGTCGCTGCGGCTGGCGCTGCCGGACGGTGGCCGGGTCGCGATCACGCCGCCGGTCTACCCGCCGTTCTTCGAGCTGGTGGAGGAGGCCCGATGTCAGGTCGAGGAGGTGCCGCTCCTCGAACAGTGGGGCGACTACCGGCTCGACCTCGCGGGCCTCGAGCGGGCCTTCGCCGACGGCGTCGAGGTGTTCCTGCTCTGCAACCCGCACAACCCCGTCGGCCTCGTGCACGACCGCGCCGACCTCGTGGCGCTCGCCGAACTGGCCGCGCGGTACGACGTGCTCGTCATCAGCGACGAGATCCACGCGCCGCTCACCCACCCGGGCGTGCGGTTCACCCCGTTCGCGATGGTCGCGGAGCCGCTCGGTGCCCGGAGCGTGTGCGTGACGAGTGCGAGCAAGGGGTGGAACCTCGCGGGTGTGAAGTGCTCGGTCATCGTCGCCGGGGACTCGCGGACCGCGGCGCTCCTCGACACCCTGTGGGAGGAGGTCGCCTGCCGGACGAGCATCCTCGGGCTGCACGCGAACACGGCGGCGTTCACCCTCGCGACCGGGTGGCTCGACGACGTCGTCGCGCGGATCGTCGCGAACGAACGGCTGCTCGGGTCGCTGCTCGCCGAGCACCTGCCCGGTGTCGTGTACACCCGGCCGCGTGCCGGCTACCTGGCGTGGCTCGACTTCCGGGGCATCGGGCTCGGGGACGACCCGGCGGTGCCGCTGCGGGAGCACGCGTACGTCGCCCTGAACTCGGGGCTGGGGTTCGGGTCGCAGGGGCGGGGGTTCGCACGGCTCAACCTCGCGTGCTCACCGGAGACCCTGCGCGAGGCGGTGTTCCGGATCGCGGCGGCGTACCCGTCGAGCACGCAGGAGGGGCTCGTCTGGCACGTGGCGTGAGTCGCGGCCTGCCGGCGCCCGGCCGGGCCGGCCGGGCCGTGGTGGGGGTGCGAGACTCGCGGTGAGCGACGCGTCTCGTGCTCCGGAGCGCGAGCGACGTCGCTCACGCCGAGTCTCGTGGGCCGGGCCCCGAGTCTCGTGGGCGGGGCCCCGAGTCTCGTGGGCGGCGCGGCGCCTCAGGCCTCGCCGGGGTCGTCGTCGATGTACTGGTTGCGACCGACCACGCGGATCTTCAGGTCGTCGTCGCGGTCCATCGCGAGGAACTCCCGCGCCACGGGACCGACCGACGGCCAGCGGGTGACCTCGGTGACGAGCAGCCCGTCGATGAACACCTGCCACACGCCGCGCTCACGGACGGCCTGGACCTCGTACGTCGCCATGCCGCGAGCGTACCGAACGACCGGCACGCCGGACGGCCCGCTCAGCCGATGCGCTTCGCGTAGAAGCGGAGGGTGGGGACCTCGCCCGACGGTGTGCACCAGTCCGCCGGTCCGCGGCCCGTCAGGCACCACCCGCGCCGTTCGTACAGCCGCCAGGCGCCGGGGGCGTCCTCGGTCACGTCGAGCCGGAGGTGCGAGCCGGGCACCGACTGCTCCGCGGCGTCGAGCAGCGCGTCGGCGATGCCCCGACCGCGGTGGTCCGGGTCGACGAAGAGCCGTGTGACCTCGGGCATGCGGCCCGGTGCCGGGACGGCGATGCCGACGTGCCCGACGACCCGGTCGTCGACGACGGCGACCCACGCGGCGCGGAGACCCGTCGGCGCCAGCCACGCGGCAGGATCGTCCGGCCAGACGGCGGGGTAGCCGAACACATGGACGCGCCAGAGGACCTCGACCAGGGCGTCCTGGTCGGCATCGGCCCGTTCGTGGATGCGCATCTCCGCCGACGCTATCGGCCGGTGGTGAGGCGTCGTCAGGTGGACGGCGTGTTCGTCCCCCGAGGGGGACCGTGGGGTCAGGCGAGGTCGAGTCGCATGTGGACGTCGGCGCGGGCGTACGGACTCGGCGCGACCTCGTGCGGTTCGAGGTGCCGGAAGCCGAACGCCTCGTACAGGTGCACGGCGCTCGCGAGCCCGGAGTTGCTCTCGAGGACGACCCGGCGGGCGCCGAGCCCCCGCGCCCGGCCCAGTGCCGCGGCGATGAGGCGACGACCCGTGCCGTGCCCCTGGTGGTCCGGGGAGACAGCCATCTTCACGAGCTCGTACTCGCCGGGTGCTGTGGGGGCGAGGCCGACGCAGCCGATCACGGTCTCGGCGCCGCCGCCGGCGTCCGCGGCGAGCCGGGCGACGAGCACCGCGCCGCCCGGCTCGACGATGTGGCCGAGCGGGTCGCCGAGGTACCGGCGGTCCTCGTCCTCCAGTGCGAAGAACCGGGTGATCCACGCTTCGTTGAGGGTGCGGAACGCCTCGGCGTCGGCCTGCGTGGCGAGGTCGGCGATCGTGACCGTGGCGGGAGCGGTGGCGGCGGGAGCGGTGGTGTCGGGCATGCATCCATGATCGGCACCGGGTCCGGTCGGGTCCAATACTCGTTCTCGCAGATCGATACGCTGCGTGCATGGATGTTGACCTCCGCCAACTCCGCGCGTTCCTCGCGGTCGCGGACGAACTGCACTTCGGACGCGCGGCGGCCGTCCTGCACATGGCCCAGCCCGCGCTGTCGCAGCAGATCCGGCGGACGGAGCGGGAGCTCGGCATCGACCTGTTCGTCCGGACCTCGCGGAGCGTCGCGCTCACCCCTGCCGGCCGCGTGCTGCAGGGTCGCGCGCGGTCGCTGCTCGAGCAGGCGGCGCGGGACCTCGACGAAGCGGTGCGGGTCGGCCGTGGAGAAGTCGGGCGACTCGACGTCGGCTTCGTCGTGTCCGCGCTGCCCCTCGGCCCGATCGAGCGGGTGCAGGCGTTCCGGGAGCGTTTCCCGCTCGTCCGGGTCGAGCTGACCGAGGGCTACACGTCGCACCTCGTCGCACGGATCCTCCGGGGGGAGCTCGACCTCGCTGTGGTCCGCGACCCCGACCCGGATCCGCGCGTTCGGCTGCTGCCGTTCCGGAGCGAGCGGTTCGTCGCCGCCGTCCCCACCACGCACCGGTTCGCGGGCCGGTCGGAGGTCGAGGGGCCCGAGCTCGTCGACGACCCGTTCGTGTTCTTCCCGGCCGAGGCCGGCGCGCTCGCGACCGAACGGAACCTCGCGCCGGTGACCGCTGGCGGCCGTCGCCCCACCGTCGTGCAGGAGGCCACGACCTGGGCGACGGTGCTGCACCTGGTCGGCGCGGGGCTCGGGGTCACGGTCGTCCCGGAGAGCGCCGCGCTCGCCGCACCGTCGACCGTGTCCCTCCTGCCGCTCGCGGGCAGCGAGCACCGCAGCGAGCTGTCCTGGGCGACGCGGGCGGACGACGATCGCGAGATCCTGCGGAACTTCGTCGCGGCGACCGAGTAGCCGCGCGTTCGTCGGCTGCGCTCCGGTCAGGCGAGTGGCAGCACGGGCGCCCGGTGGTGTCCGAGCTCGTCGTCGTGCCAGGGCCGGGACCCGGCGAGCTCGAGACCGAGCTGCACCAGCACGAACCGCACGTGCGGTTCGACGTCGGGTTCCCACGACCCCTCGACGCCCAGCCCGATCGTGCCGAGCTCGTCGTCGGCCTCGTCGGTGACGGTCAGCCGCCAGCGGCCGTCGCCGTCGTCGGACACGACGGCCCATCGTGCGGCGGTGAATCGGGACGGCATGCCGTCACCGTACCGGCGACCCCCGACCGTCCGGGGCCCGGCTCGTCCCCGTGACCCGGGCACGAATCGCCCGACGTCGGTACCGGTCGCGCGAGGCGGGCAGGACCCGGGAGAATCGCACCGTGGAGACCCCTCGCGGACAGCACGAGCAGAGCGCCCTCGCGAGCTTCCTCCGTGCGCGTCGTGCGGCGCTCGCGCCGGACGACGTCGGGTTGCCCGTCGATCCGCGGCGACGCGTCACCGGGCTCCGGCGCGAGGAGGTCGCCCGCCTCGCGGGCATCAGCGTCGAGTACTACCGCCGACTGGAGCAGGGCAGCGGGCACCAGATGTCTCTGCAGGTGTGCGCGTCGCTCGCCCGGGCGCTGCGCCTCGACCGGTCGGGCGTGGCCTACCTGCAGCGGCTGGCGCTCCCCGGCGCCGAGGCCGTGTACGACGTCCACCGCGGCGAGGCGCCTCCGCCGGACCTCGTCGAGATGATCACGCTCTGGGACCACACCGCGGCGTACATCATCGACCGCAACCAGGACGTCCTCGTCCTCAACGACCTGATGCGTGCCGTCGCTCCCGGGTACATGGAGATCGGCAACAACCTCGGTCTCATGCAGTTCGAGGCGCCGCCCGAGGTCAGGGCGCTGCCGTCGTGGGTCGAGGGGGCGCGGACGACCGTCTCCCGCCTGCGCTACTACGGCAACCCCTCCGACCCGCGCTGGCAGGAGATCATCGCGCTGCTCCTCGACGACGAGGACTTCGCCGACCTGTGGCATCGGCACGAGGCGCACCCCATGACCTCCGGTCGTGCTCCGAACTTCTTCCCCGACCACGGATGGGTCGACCTGCGATGGCAGGTGCTCGAGGCGCACCCCGGGCTCTACACGCTCGTCTGCTACGGCGCGCCGGGAAGCCTCGGGGAACGGGCGCTCGCCGAGCTGCGAGCCGGTCGCGGAGCCAGCCGAAGCGCCGACAACGGCGAGGGACGCGGCGCCGACCGCGACACCGACCGCAGCGACGGCCTCGTCGGACCGCCGCGCGACAACGTGACGACTCCCACCGACGGCAGCCGACTCGCGCGGTACCGAGCCGGGTACTCGCAGGGGCACGACAGCCCGGCACAGCACCCCTAGCGTCACTCGCATCCGCACCGACGAGAGGATGCACCACCATGACATCGCCCACCATCGTGCTCGTCCACGGAGCCTTCGCGGACTCCGCGAGCTTCGCTCCCGTGACCCGGCTGCTGCTCGACCGCGGCTTCACCGTCCGCGTCCCCGCCGTCCCGAACCGGAGCCTGTCGGGCGACGCGGCCGCGATCCGAGCCGTCGTCGAGCAGATCGACGGACCCGTGCTCCTCGTCGGCCACAGCTACGGCGGCGCCGTCATCACCGTCGCCGGGGTCGCCGAGAACGTCGTGGGCCTCGTCTACGTCGCGGGCTACGCGCTCGAGGAGGGGGAGAGCCTGGCACAGCTGCAGGGCGGCTTCCCGGACTCGGACCTCGCGCAGAACCTCGTGTACGCGCCGTACCCGGTCGAGGGCGGCGAGCCGGGCACCGACGTCTCGGTCGTCGTCGAGGCGTTCCCGGACGTGTTCGCCGCCGGCATCGACCGGGCGACCGCGGAGGTACTCGCGGTGTCGCAGCGACCGCTCTCGGCGGTGGCGTTCGGCGAGCCCGCGTCCGTGACGGCCTGGCGGACCAAGCCGGGTTGGGGCATCGTCTCCGCCGCGGACCACACCATCAACCCGGACGTCGAGCGCTTCGGGTACGAGCGCGCCGGCCTGCGCTCCGTCGTGGAGCTCGACGCCCCGCACCTCGTGATGCACTCGCACTCCGCCGAGGTGACCGAGGTCATCACGACCGCGATCGCCGAGCTCGGCTGACGAGCGCACGAACGACCACAGACCCGAGCACCCCACCGACCACCACCGAACGAGAGACCGGAGACGAACGCATGGCCTTCATCACCACCGACGACGGCGCCGAGATCTACTACAAGGACTGGGGCAGCCACGACGCCCAGCCGATCGTGTTCCACCACGGATGGCCGCTGTCGTCCGACGACTGGGACGCGCAGATGCTCTTCTTCCTGTCCCAGGGCTTCCGGGTCGTCGCGAGCGACCGGCGCGGGCACGGGCGCTCCTCGCAGATCGACACCGGCCACGACATGGACCACTACGCGAGCGACGTCTCGGCCGTGGTGGAGCACCTCGACCTGCACGACGCGGTCCACGTCGGCCACTCCACCGGCGGTGGCCAGGTCGCCCGCTACGTCGCCCAGTACGGCCAGCCCCAGGGCCGGGTGGCGAAGGCCGTGCTCGTCGCCGCGGTGCCGCCCCTCATGCTCAAGACCGAGGACAACCCCGAGGGCACGGACATCTCGGTGTTCGACGGCTTCCGCGAGGCCCTCGCGGCCAACCGGGCCGAGTTCTTCCAGGCAGTCGCGTCAGGCCCGTTCTACGGCTACAACCGTCCCGGCGTCGAGCTGTCCGAGCCGGTCGTCGCGAACTGGTGGCGGCAGGGCATGACCGGCAGTGCGCTCGCCCACCTCGAGGGGATCAAGGCGTTCTCGGAGACCGACCAGACCGAGGACCTCCGGGCGATCACGGTGCCCGTGCTCGTCCTGCAGGGCGACGACGACCAGGTGGTGCCGTACCAGGCGGCTTCCGTCAAGCAGGCCGAGCTGCTGCAGGACGCGACGCTGAAGATCTACGAGGGGTACCCGCACGGCCTGCTCACGACGCACGCCGACGTCCTCAACCGGGACATCCTCGAGTTCATCCAGCAGTGAACGCGCCGACCTCGTGGTCGGTGCAGCCCAGCGCTGTGCCGACTACGCGGTCTTCGCGACGTCCTCGGTGAAGCTGCGGACCCGACGCAGCAGCGCCTCGCCGCGCATCGCAATCGTCGCCGGCGGGTTGAGGTGCGGCGGCGCCGTGCGGATGAGCATGGAGCAGCCGAGGTCCTCGCAGATGTACGACCCGATGGTGTTGCCGTTGCGACCGGACTCCCCACCGCGGGCCGCGGAGAAGAGACGCACCTGCGTCGCCGGCTGCGGGGAGTGGCAGAACGAGCACATCGCCGCGATGCCCGGACGCAGCGAGCCGCCGGCGGACCGGACCACGATGCCGACGGGACGGTCGTCGATCCACGACACGATGTAGCCGCGGCGTGCGGCCTGCGGGTCGCGCCACCCGAGGAACTCGCGCTCGTCCCAGAGCATCTCGTGCAGCCCCGGGATGGGGAGCTGCTCGAGCTCCTCCGGGGTGGCGTTGACGAACGACGAGCGGATGTCTGCTTCGGTCAGTGGCTTCACGGTGCCGCCACCCTAACCCTCCAGCCTGGAGGCGCGGATCACCCCGAGCGCGCTCGTCCCGTCCGCCACGAGCACGGCCCGGCGCACTGCGTCGCGGCCGAGCCGCCGGGCGGCGGCGTCGTCCGCGGCGAACTCGACGAGGACGCGCGTCGAGCGCGCCATGGCGCGCGCACCGGGCACCCACGGGACCGCACGCTCGATCGACTCGGCGACCGCGACCGCGACCGCGTGGTGCTGGGACAGGTGGGCGCGTTCGTGGGCGACCACGGCCTCCAGTTCGTCCGTGCGGAGCTGGTCCGCGAGCCCGGTGCTGACGAGCACCCCGCCGGCGCGGCCGGGGACCGCGCACGCGAGTGCGTGGCCGGCCTCGACCAGCGCGACCGGGACACCGGCGATCTCGCGCTGCGGGGCTGCGCCGGAGCGCATCGCCTCGCGCACGGCGTCGTGCTCCGGACCGGGCCGGACGCGGACCGCGACGACGAACGCGAGCACCGCGACGAGGGCGACCCCGACGTTGAGGCCGTGCGACGGCGAGGCCGCCAGGCCGAACGGATCGGTGAGCGGACGGTTCGCGAGCACGACGAGCGCGATGCCCGCGACGAAGCCGGCGACGCCGAGCAGCACCGCGACGGACCACGACACGAGCGCGGTGCGGGGGCGGTCGATCGTCCAGGCCGAACGGGTCAGGACGCGCGGCGCGAGGACGACGACCGCGAGGGCGAGCACGATCAGGACGACACCGGAGACGACCACGGACGCTCCCGATCAGCCCCGGGAGCGGGCGTCGAGGGCGCGGCGGAGGACGTCGAGGTCGTCCGAGGCGAGCGAGCCGGTGAACTGCAGGAGCGCGGCCTCGCGGTCGGTGGCGGCGGCGAGGGCGTTCGACATGAGGGAGGCCGTCTGTTCCTCCCGGCTGTTCGTCGCGCGGAAGGTCAGCGGGGCGTCGTCGTGCTGCTCGCGCTCGACCTGGCCCTTGCGTCCGAGGCGGTCGAGCACGGTCAGGACGGTCGTGAGGGCGGGTCGCGGCTCGGGGAACGCGTCGAGCACCTGCCGCGCGCTCAGGCCGTCGGGTGCCGACCAGAGGGCGTCGAGCACCGCCTGTTCGAGCTGCCCGCGGGGGCGCGATCGCTGTCCTGCCACCCGGGAATTCTACGAGATGTCGAATCGGGAGCACGACACCTCCCGGAAACACGGCGGCGGTATGCTCGACGGCGACAACTGAAGCACGGCCGATCACCCGTCGCGGGAGACGCCGGACCCCGGTTCGCCGGTGTCCTGCACCGAAGGAGCAACGTCCCCGCCAATCTCTCAGGTCCAACACCGCGACGGACAGGCCACTCTGAAAAGCAGGCGCTCCCGACCCACCGGTCGGTCCGGCTCCTCGCCCACGGTGAAAGCCGACGGACCTCACGGGCCGCGGTGAAACTCTCAGGCCCATGACAGAGGGGGAGTTCCCACCCGACGACGGTCGTCGGGTGTCGTCGAGGACGAGAGAACTCCGCCATGCGTTCATCACCGCTCGAGGCCGCGCACGAAGCCGCCGGAGCCACCTTCACCGACTTCGCCGGGTACCGGATGCCCGTCCGCTACTCGTCCGACCTCGCCGAGCACCACGCCGTCCGCGGTGCCGCCGGGGTCTTCGACCTGTCGCACATGGCCGAGATCGGCGTGACCGGCCCCGACGCCGTCGCGTTCCTCGACCACGCGCTCGCCGGGTCCTTCGGCGCGATGCCCGTCGGCCGGGCGAAGTACTCGCTGCTCCTCGGGGGGGACGGCGGGATCCTCGACGACCTCGTCGTGTACCGCACCGAGGAGCACGTCTTCCTCGTGGTCGCCAACGCCGCGAACCGGTCCGTCGCCGTCGACGCCCTGACCTCCCGGGCCGACGGCTTCGACGTCCGGGTCTCCGACGACTCCGACACGACCGCCCTCGTCGCGATCCAGGGCCCCGCCGCCGCGGGCACGCTCGACGCCCTCGTGGTGGCCGACCGACTGCAGCCCGAGACCCCCCTCGACGAGCTCCGCTACTACCGCGTGCTGCACGCCCTGTTCGACGGCGCCGAGGTGCTGGTCGCCCGCACCGGGTACACGGGCGAGGACGGGTTCGAGATCTACTCCGACCCGTCGGTCGCGACGACGATCTGGGACGCCCTGCTCGAGACCGGCGCCGACCGCGGCGTCGTCCCCGCCGGGCTCGCCGCCCGTGACACCCTGCGACTCGAGGCCGGCATGCCCCTCTACGGGCACGAGCTCGGCACCGACGTCCGACCCGCACAGGCCGGACTCGGCCGGGTCGTCGCGACCGAGGGCGACTTCGTCGGTGCCGCCGGCGTCTCGCCGGCCGAGGGCGCCCGCGTGCTCGTCGGACTCGTCACCGAGGGGCGCCGTGCTCCGCGTGCCGGCTACGACGTGGTGCTCGACGGCGAGGTCGTCGGCACCGTCACCTCCGGTGCACTCTCGCCCACCCTCGGCCACCCGGTCGCGATGGCCTTCGTCGACCCGGCTGCGCTGGAGGCGGTGTCCTCCGGCGACCGAGTCCTGCACATCGACGTCCGTGGCACGGCCATCCCCAGCACCGTGACCCCGTTCCCCTTCTACCGCCGTTCCCCGAGAGGCTGAACCCGTGACCGACCAGACCGCACTCCAGTACACCGCCGACCACGAGTGGCTGCTCGTCGAGGGCGACACCGTCACCGTCGGCATCACCGACCACGCCGCCGACCAGCTCGGTGACGTCGTCTTCGTCGAGCTCCCCGCCGTCGGCACCGCCACCACCGCGGGCGAGCAGATCGGCGAGATCGAGTCGACCAAGAGCGTCGGCGAGCTCTTCGCCCCGATCGAGGGCGAGGTCGTCGAGGTCAACGACGCCGTCGTCGACGCCCCCGACACCGTCAACCAGGACCCCTTCGGCGCCGGCTGGCTCGTCAAGATCAAGGTGGAGGGGACCTCCTTCCCCGAGGACCTCATGGACCACGACGCGTACCGGGCCTCCCTCGCATGAGCGACGCGCAGCAGAACCTCCAGACGTCCTTCGCCGACCGCCACATCGGCACGACGAGCGCCGACCAGCAGATCATGCTCGACGCCGTCGGCCAGCCGTCCCTGGACGCGCTCGTCCGCACCGCCATCCCCGAGTCGATCCACGCCGCACCGGTCACCGCGTCCGTCATCCCCACGGCCGTCGGCGAGACCGAGGCGCTGGCCGAGCTCCGCGCGAAGGCGGGCCGCAACACCGTCCGGCGCGCGATGATCGGCCTCGGCTACCACGGCACCCACACCCCCGCGGTGATCCAGCGGAACGTCCTCGAGAACCCGAGCTGGTACACGGCGTACACGCCGTACCAGCCGGAGATCTCGCAGGGTCGCCTCGAGGCACTCATCAACTTCCAGACGATGGTGTCCGACCTCACCGGCATGGCCACGGCCGGCGCGTCCATGCTCGACGAGGGCACCGCCGTCGTCGAGGGCATGCTCCTCGCCCGCCGCGCCTCGAAGGTCAAGGGCGACGCGTTCCTCGTCGACGCCGACCTCCTGCCGCAGACCCGCGCGCTCCTCGACCACCGCGCCGACGCCGTGGGCATCACGCTCCGCGCGTTCGACGCCGCCGAGGGCCCGACCGACGAGCAGCTCGACGGCGCGTTCGGCGTCGTCCTGCAGTACCCGGGCGCCTCCGGACGCATCGTCGACCCGAGCCGCACCATCGAGCGCGTCCACGCCGGCGGGGGCATCGCAGTCGTCGCCGCGGACCTCCTCGCGATGACGCTCCTCGCCAGCCCGGGTGACCTCGGCGCCGACGTCGCCGTGGGGACCAGCCAGCGCTTCGGCGTGCCGCTCGGCTTCGGCGGACCGCACGCCGGGTACCTGGCCGTCCGTGCCGGTCTCGAGCGCCAGCTGCCCGGCCGACTCGTCGGGGTCTCCTTCGACGCCGACGGGCAGATGGCCTACCGCCTCAGCCTGCAGACCCGCGAGCAGCACATCCGCCGCGAGAAGGCGACGAGCAACATCTGCACCGCCCAGGTGCTCCTCGCGGTCATGGCGTCGATGTACGCCGTGTACCACGGACCCGAGGGCCTGCGCTTCATCGCCGACCGGGTCGCCCGCACGACGTCTGCGCTCGCCGACGCCGCACGCGGTGCCGGGCTCGACGTCGTGCACGACGCGTGGTTCGACACCCTGACGCTCCGCGCGGCCGGTCGTGCCGCCGCCCTCGTCGACGCCGCGCGTGAGCGGGACTACCTGCTGCACCTCGTCGACGCCGACACCCTGCAGGTGTCGGTGGACGAGACGACGACGCCCGACGACGTGACGGCGCTCGCCGGCGTGTTCGGGGCGGTGCACCAGACCGTCCCGGCGACCGAGACCGCCGTGCGGGACGCGGCCACGGGCCTCCCGGCCGGTCTGCTGCGCAGCAGCGAGTACCTCACGCACCCGGTCTTCAGTGCGCACCGCAGCGAGACCCGGATGATGCGGTACCTCAAGCACCTGTCCGACAAGGACTACGCGCTCGACCGTGGCATGATCCCGCTCGGCAGCTGCACGATGAAGCTCAACGCGGCGACCGAGATGGCCGCGGTGACGTGGCCGGAGTTCGCGAACGTGCACCCGTTCGCGCCCGCCGAGGACGTCGCCGGCTACCTCGACATGATCGGCGACCTCGAGTCGTGGCTCGCCGAGGTCACCGGGTACGACACCGTGTCGCTGCAGCCGAACGCCGGCAGCCAGGGCGAGCTCGCGGGCCTCCTCGCGATCCGCGGCTACCACCAGGCGAACGGCGACACCGAGCGCACGGTCTGCCTCATCCCGTCGAGCGCACACGGCACGAACGCCGCGTCGGCCGTCCTCGCGGGCATGCGGGTCGTCGTCGTGGCGTGCGACGAGGACGGCAACGTCGACCTCGACGACCTCCGGGCGAAGACCGCACAGCACGGCGACCAGCTCGCCGCGCTGATGATCACGTACCCGTCCACGCACGGCGTCTACGAGCACGACATCACCGACATCACCGCCGCCGTCCACGACGCGGGCGGTCAGGTGTACGTCGACGGCGCGAACCTCAACGCGCTGCTCGGGCACGCCCGGTTCGGCGACTTCGGCGGCGACGTCTCGCACCTGAACCTCCACAAGACGTTCTGCATCCCGCACGGCGGCGGCGGCCCCGGCGTCGGGCCCGTCGCGGCGAAGGCGCACCTCGCGCCGTACCTGCCCGGCCATCCGATGGCGCAGCAGGCCGACCGTCGCTCCGGCGCCACCGCGGCGGACGCCGACGGTCGCCTCGCGCACGCCGGTGGCCCGGTGTCGAGCGCACCGTACGGCAGCCCGAGCATCCTGCCGATCACGTGGACGTACGTCCGGATGATGGGGCTCGAGGGGCTCACCCGTGCGACCGAGGTCGCGGTGCTCGGGGCGAACTACATCGCCGCACGGCTCCGCGACGCCTACCCGGTCCTCTACACCGGGCAGGACGGGCTCGTCGCGCACGAGTGCATCCTCGACCTCCGGCCGCTGCGCGACAGCACGGGCATCACGGTGGACGACGTCGCGAAGCGCCTCGTCGACTACGGGTTCCACGCGCCGACGATGTCGTTCCCGGTCGCCGGGACGCTCATGGTCGAGCCCACCGAGAGCGAAGACCTCGCCGAGCTCGACCGGTTCGTCGACGCCATGCTCGCGATCCGAGCCGAAGCCGCCGCCGTCGAGCGGGGCGAGTGGAGCGCGGACGACAACCCGCTCGTGCACGCGCCGCACACCGCCTCGTCCGTGATCTCGGGGGAGTGGACTCACGCCTACACCCGCGAACAGGCGGTGTACCCGCTGCCGGGCATCAGCACGAGGAAGTACTGGCCGCCGGTGCGCCGCATCGACCAGGCGTACGGCGACCGCAACCTGGTGTGCGCCTGCCCGCCGGTGGAGGCGTTCGCGTAGCCGCGACAGGGCGGACCCGGTCGACCCGCTGACGGCGGCGACCGGACGGACACGCGGGGCGGTCCGTGGCACGATGGCCACGGACCGCCCCGCTCGTCGTCCCGAGGAGCAGACGTCCGATCGATGGGGGAGCCGCAGCTGTGGGCGCGCTCCAACGGCACTCGCTTGCACATCCTGCACAGGACTGCAAGAGCCTCGATGCGCGTGCAACAATCTCGCGAACGATGCACGTGAGGGACCGAAAACTTGCATCCTCTCGCAACGATCCTGCGAGTTGGTTTCCGGTTTGTAACCGATCTCCCCTGAACTTGGAGACGGCTCCTGACACTGCATACAGTGCAGAGGTCAAACGCACCGGGAGCACACGTGTGCCCGGAGCGTCCCATGCACCAGGAGGAATCTTGATCAAGAAGCGCGCTGGGCTCGCAGCCCTCGCCGTGCTCGGGGCCACAGCAATCGCCCTGACCGGCTGCTCCAGCAACAGCAGCAACGGGGGTGGCTCCGGTTCGGCGAACGCGGCGGGCATCGTCACCACCAACGGCAACGAGCCCCAGAACCCGCTCATCCCCTCGAACACCACCGAGGTCGGCGGCGGCAAGATCATCGACTCGATCTTCGAGGGGCTCATCTCCTACGACGCCGACGGCAAGCCGGTCAACGAGGTCGCGAAGAGCATCGACACGAGCGACTCCAAGACGTTCGACATCACGCTCAACTCCGGCTACACCTTCACCAACGGCGAGAAGGTCACGGCGGAGTCGTTCACCAAGGCGTGGAACTGGGCTGCCCAGTACTCGAACAAGCAGAGCGCCGGGTACTTCTTCGAGAACATCGAGGGCTACGACGCCACGAAGGACTCGGACCTCACCGGTCTCAAGGTCAAGAGCGACGACGAGTTCACCGTCACGCTCAAGTCGGCGCAGTCGGACTTCCCGCTGTCGCTCGGCTACTCGGCGTTCGTGCCGCTGCCGTCGGAGTTCTACAAGGACACCAAGGCGTTCGGTGAGGACCCGATCGGCAACGGGCCGTACAAGCTCGACGGCAAGGGCGCCTGGACGCACAACCAGTCGATCAAGCTCGTCACCAACAAGGACTACGAGGGCAAGCGCAAGCCGAAGAACGGTGGTCTGACGATCACGTTCTACACCTCGCAGGACACCGCGTACTCCGACGCCCAGGGCGGCAACCTCGACGTCCTCGACGCCGTGCCGGACAGCGCGTTCCAGACCTACAAGTCCGACTTCCCGGACTCGAACGTCAACCAGGCCGCCGCGATCTTCCAGGCGATCTACATGCCCTACTACCTCGACCACTGGAAGGGTGAAGAGGGCAAGCTCCGCCGCGAGGCGATCTCGCTGTCGATCAACCGCAAGCAGATCACGGACAAGATCTTCGACGGCACCCGCACCCCGGCCAAGGACTTCACCTCCCCGGTGATCGCCGGCTGGAACGACGACCTCGAGGGGTCGGACGTCCTCGAGTACGACAAGTCGAAGGCCAAGGAACTGTGGGCCGAGGCCGACAAGATCTCGAAGTACAACGACACCTTCACCATCGCGTACAACGCTGACGGTGGTCACCAGGCATGGGTGACCGCAGTCGCGAACTCGATCTCGAGCACGCTCGGCATCAAGGCCGAGGGCAAGGCGATCCCGACCTTCGCCGAGGCACTCGCGGCCCAGACGGACGACAAGCTGACCGGCGCGAGCCGCACCGGCTGGCAGGCCGACTACCCGTCGCTGTACAACTTCCTCGGCCCGACCATGGGCAAGGGGTCGTCGAGCAACTACGCGCGCTACGACTCGGCTGAGTACAACGAGCTCCTCCAGAAGGGCCGTTCCGCCGCCACCGTCGAAGAGGGCAACAAGTACTTCGACCAGGCGCAGGAACTCCTCTTCAAGGACCTGCCGGAGATCCCGCTGTGGTACGCCAACGTCACCGGTGTCTGGAACGCGGACAACGTGTCGAACGTGAAGTTCGGCTGGAACTCGGTGCCGCTGTACTACGACGTCGAGGTCAAGAAGTAACACCAGTCTCCTCGTGAGACACATCGCGGCCAGGTATCCTGCACCGCGACCACCGGACGGGGGTTCGGGAGCCCACCAGGCTCCCGAGCCCCCGTACCACGGCGGCAACACTCTCCCCACCACAGCGGGCGCCGCCGCCCGCACCGGACTCCCGTGCCGACCCGCGGACCGTCCACCCCTTCACGACATGAACCTGAACGACATGCGCGTCCCGGACCAGGCAGGGATCTGATGCTCTGGTACCTCGGCAAGCGCCTCCTGCAACTCATCCCCGTGTTCTTCGGGGCCACGTTCCTCATCTACTTCATGGTGTTCTCCCTGCCGGGTGACCCGATCGCCGCGCTGTTCGGCGACCGCCAGCCCTCGCCGCAGGTGATCGAACAGCTGCGGCAGCAGTACAACCTCGACAAGCCGTTCATCATCCAGTACCTCCTCTGGATCGCCGGCGTGTTCCGCGGGGACCTCGGTCTGACCTACTCCGGACTGCCCGTGAGCTCGCAACTCGCGCAGGCGTTCCCGATCACAGCGCGCCTGGCGATCCTGTCGCTGCTGTTCGAATCGATCGCCGGCATCGTCGTCGGTGTCATCGCGGGTCTGCGCAAGGGCAAACTGTTCGACGCCACCGCGCTCGTGGTCAGCCTCCTGCTCATCTCGGTCCCGACGTTCGTGGTCGGCTTCCTGCTGCAGTACGTCTTCGGCATCAACCTCGGCCTCTTCCGCGTGACGGTCTCCAGCGAGGCGCCGTGGTCGGAGCTCGTGCTCCCCGCGATCGTGCTCGCGACGGTGTCGTTCGCCTACATCGTCCGACTGACCCGGGCCAGCGTGGCGGAGAACATGTCGGCAGACTTCGTCCGCACCGCGACCGCCAAGGGGCTCCCTCGTCGACGCGTGGTCGGGGTGCACATCTTCCGCAACTCGCTCATCCCCGTGGTGACCTACCTGGGCGTCGACATCGGCAACCTCATGGTCGGCGCGGTCGTCACCGAGGGCATCTTCAACATCCACGGCGTCGGGGGCACGGTGTTCCAGGCCGTCAAGCTCGGCGAAGGACCGACGGTCGTCTCCTTCGTGGCCGTGATGGTCATCATCTTCATGCTCGCCAACCTCCTGGTCGACCTGCTCTACGCCGTCCTGGACCCGAGGATCCGCTATGCCAAGTAACACCGAACCCCGCTCGGCGACGCACTTCGTCGCCCCGATCGAGGAGACCCCGCTCCAGGCGGTCGACCAGGTCGACGAGGACGCGAAGACCCGCTCGACCTGGAGCGACGCCTGGGACGCGATGAAGATCCGTCCCATGTTCTGGGTGTCGTCCGTGCTGATCGTGTTGATCATCCTCGTGGCGCTCTTCCCCGGGCTCTTCGCACACGTCGACCCGCGTGCAGCCGACCTCTCCAAGAGCAACGAGGGATCGGAGCCGGGACACATCCTCGGCTTCAACCGCCAGGGCAACGACGTGTACGCCCGCGTCATCTGGGGCACGCGCAACTCGCTGATCGTCGGCGTCGTCGCCACGGTCCTCGTGTCGGTGGTCGGTGTCGTCATCGGAGCCCTCGCCGGCTTCTTCGGCGGTTGGCTCGACACGATCGTGTCCCGCATCGGTGACATCTTCTTCTCGATCCCGACCGTTCTCGGAGCCATCGTGATCATGTCGGTGATCCCGGCGCGGAACGCGCTCACGGTGTCGCTCGTCCTCGCTGCGTTCGCCTGGCCCCAGATCGCGCGGATCATGCGCGGAGCGGTGCTCAGCGCGAAGCAGTCCGACTACGTGACCGCTTCCGCGGCGCTCGGAGTGAGTCGGTTCAGGACGCTCGTACGGCACGTGGTGCCGAACTCGCTGGCCCCCGTCATCGTGGTTGCGACCGTGTCCCTCGGCACGTTCATCGTTGCCGAGGCGACACTGTCGTTCCTCGGGATCGGTCTGCCCGACTCCGCGCTCAGCTGGGGCCAGGACATCGGCAACGCGCAGGCGTCGATCCGCACCGCGCCGTCGACGATCTTCTGGCCTTCGGCCGCCCTGTCCATCACCGTGCTCTCGTTCCTCCTCCTCGGTGACGTGGTCCGCGACGCACTCGACCCGAAGGCGAGGGCCCGCCGATGAGCGAGACACTGACCCAGCCGAACACCAGTCGCACCGGCGGTACCGGCGCGCCCCTGCTCGAGATCACCGACCTCCAGGTCGGTTTCAAGACCCAGAACGGCTTCGTGCAGGCGGTCCGCAACGCGAGCTTCACCCTCGAGCAGGGCGAGCGCCTCGCGATCGTGGGCGAGTCGGGCTCCGGCAAGTCCACCAGCGCCCAGTCGATCATCAAGCTCCTGCCCGGCACCGGCCAGGTGACCGGCGGGTCGATCAAGTTCAACGGGCGCGAGCTCGTCGGCATGAGCGACAAGCAGATGGCCGAGATCCGCGGGAAGGAGATCGGCTACGTCCCGCAGGACCCGATGTCGAACCTCAACCCACTGTGGTCGATCGGGTTCCAGGTCGAGGAAGCCATCAAGGCGAACGGAGTCGCGACCGGCAAGGCGGCCATCCGGGCCCGTGCGGTCGAGGTGCTCCAGGAGGCCGGCCTCGGTGATGCCGCCACCCGCCTCAAGCAGTACCCGCACGAGTTCTCCGGCGGCATGCGGCAGCGCGTGCTCATCGGCATCGGCCTGTCGAGCCGCCCCAAGCTGCTCATCGCCGACGAGCCGACGAGCGCGCTCGACGTGACCGTGCAGCGGGTCATCCTCGACCACCTCGAGACCCTGACCCGCGACTTCGGCACCTCCGTCCTGTTCATCACGCACGACCTCGGCCTCGCCGCCGAGCGCGCCGAGAAGCTCGTCGTGATGTACAAGGGCCAGGTCGTCGAGGCCGGGCCGTCGAAGGAGATCCTGGCGAACCCGCAGCACCCGTACACGCAGCGCCTCGTCGCCGCGGCGCCCTCGCTCGCGAGTCGTCGCATCCAGTCGAAGGTGCAGCACGAGCGGGTCGACATCGCGGACACCGGCAGCGACGACGCCGAGCTGCTCGCCCGCGCCCAGGAGCGCGAGCAGACGCCCACGAAGGACCTCATCGTGGTGCAGAACCTCGAGAAGGTCTACAAGCTCCGCGGCAAGGGTCTCGCGTCGCGCGAGCTGAAGGCCGTGGACGACGTGTCGTTCTCGATCCCGAAGGGCACCACCACGGCGCTCGTGGGCGAGTCCGGCTCGGGCAAGTCGACCGTCGCGAAGCTCGTGCTCCAGCTCGAGTCGATCACGAGCGGTTCGGTGCAGTTCGACGGCATCGACGTGGGTGCGTTGAAGGGCAAGGAGCTCTTCGACTTCCGTCGTCGCGTGCAGCCGGTGTTCCAGGACCCGTACGGGTCGCTCGACCCGATGTACAACGTCGGCAACACGATCGCGGAGCCGCTGCAGACCCACAAGGTCGGCGACAAGGCGTCGCGCCGCGCCCGTGTGCTCGAGCTGCTCGACCAGGTCGCGCTGCCGAAGTCGATGGTGAACCGGTACCCGAACGAGCTGTCCGGCGGCCAGCGGCAGCGCATCGCCGTCGCGCGTGCGCTGGCGCTCAAGCCCGAGGTCATCGTCCTCGACGAGGCGGTCTCGGCACTCGACGTCCTCGTTCAGGGCCAGATCCTCGACCTGCTCACCGAGCTGCAGTCCGAGCTCGGTCTGACGTACCTCTTCATCACGCACGACCTCGCGGTCGTCCGTCTCGTCGCGGACAACGTGTGCGTCATGCGGAAGGGGCAGATCGTCGAGAAGGCGACGACCGACGAGGTCTTCGCCAACCCGCGGGAGCAGTACACCCAGGACCTGCTCGCCGCCATCCCCGGCGCCGGGTTCGAGTTCGGACGCTGATCCCCCTGGGCACGAACGAGGCCGGACGCCCGATCGTCCTCCGCGCTGGGCGCGGCGGGGCGGTGGCGTCCGGCCTCGTCGCCGTCCTGGCGCTCTTCCTGCTCGGCGACGCCGCGGTCCGAGGCAGCTGGGACGTCGTGCTCCGCTCGGTGGGACCGCTGGGCGCGCTCGTCTGGGTGCTCTGGGTCCTCACGTTCCGCCCGCACATCCGGATCGACGCCGACACGGTCACCGTCGTCAACCCGCTCCGACGCACCGAGGTGCCGTGGGGTGCGGTCGAGGACGTGCGGATGCGCTTCCAGATCGTGCTCGACGTCGTCGGTGGCCGGCGGCTCACGTGCTGGGGCGGGCCCTCGCTGCCGCGCCCGAAACCCGCCCGCCGCGGCGAACCGCGGGTCCTGCGGCAGCCGGACGAGTTCGTGGTGCTGCGCGACCGCTGGTCCGAGCGACGCGAGGGCTCCCCGGACGGCCCGGTGACGCGCGGCTGGGACGTCCCAGCGCTCGCCTCGGGCGTCGTGGTGGTCGTCCTCTGCGTGGTCGCCGTCATCGTCTGACGTCGCGTCCGCGACGCACTCACACAACGGACGGGAGCGCGACCCGCTCAGCGGCGACGCGCAGCGTTGCGCGGGGCGCGCCGACCGAGCCTGCGAGGGAGGAGTGCCAGCCGGCACCGCGCTTCCCGTCCGTTGTGTGGTGGCGACCCGGTCGTCTACGCGGCCGCCTCTGCGCGCTCCGTGAGCAGGTGGTTCTGGTCGGTCTGGACGCACGCGACCCCGCGGCCGTGCACGTCCTGCAGACGCGGGTCCACGGAGCGGCACTGCTGCTGTCGGCCCTCGTCGAGGAGCTGGTACAGCGGGCAGCGGGTCCGGAAGCGGCAGCCCTCGATCTTCTCCGTGGGGGAGGGGAGGTCACCGTCGAGCAGGATCCGGCCGCGTGCCGCCTCGGCCGAGGGGTCCGGCACCGGCACGGCCGACAGCAGGGCGCGCGTGTACGGGTGCTGCGGGTCGTCGAACACGAGGTCGCCCTCGCCGTACTCGACGATCCGACCGAGGTACATGACCGCGACGTCGTCCGCGATGTGCCGCACCACCGAGAGGTCGTGCGCCACGAAGAGGTACGAGAGGCCGAGGCGGTGCTTGAGGTCCTCGAGCAGGTTGATCACGCCGGCCTGCACGGACACGTCGAGCGCGGACACCGGCTCGTCGAGCACCAGGATCTTCGGCTCGACGATGAGGGCGCGGGCGATGCCGATGCGCTGCCGCTGGCCACCGGAGAACTCGTGCGGGTACCGGTCGATGTAGCTCGGCTCGAGCCCGACGAGTTCGAGTGACTCGCGGACCCGACGACGGATCTCGTCCTTCGGGACGCCGTGCACCGTCAGGGGCTCGCCGATGACGGAGCCGATGTCGAGGCGCGGGTCGATCGAGGCCATCGGGTCCTGGAAGACGACCTGGATGTCGCTCCGCAGTGCCCGGCGGTCCTGCTTCGTCAGCGTGCTCGTGTCGACGCCGTTCACCTTGATCGTTCCCTGCTGCGCGCCGGCGAGCTCGAGGATCTCCATGATCGTCGTCGTCTTGCCGCAGCCGGACTCGCCGACCAGGCCCAGGACCTGCCCGCGCTTCAGGGTCAGGGAGATCCCGTCGACCGCGTGCACCTCGCCGATGCGGCGGCGGAAGAGCGCGCCCTTGGTGAGGGGGAAGGTCTTCACGACGTCGTCGAGCTGGAGCACCACGTCGTCGCCATGGTCGATCGATGCCTCGGGGATGTCCTCGGGGCGGGGGAAGATCTCGGAGCGCGCGAGCGTGCCGGCGGCGATCTCGTCGCGCCGGATGCAGGCGGCGGTGTGCTCGTCGTCGAATGCGCCGTTCGTGATGGTCGGCGTCGTCCCGGTCAGGACGGGGTTGTCGGCGCTCGGCGCCACCGTGGGCGCGAGCAGTGCCGGCTCGCCCTCGCGGCAGGCGTCGAGCACGGCCGGGCAGCGGTCGGCGAACGGGCAGCCGGTCGGCTTCTGCGTGAGCAGCGGCGGGCGGCCCTCGAGCGGCACGAGCCGTTCCGAACGCGACGAGGTCATGTTCGGCATCGAGCGGAGCAGTCCGATCGTGTACGGCATGACCGGCTCGCGGAACAGCGGCTCGACCGGTGCGGTCTCCACGATCCGGCCGGCGTACATCACGGCGACCCGGTCCGCGTTGCCCGCGACGACCCCGAGGTCGTGGGTGATGAGGACGACGGCGGCGCCGGTCATGTCCTTCGCGGTCTGCAGGACGTCGAGGATCTGAGCCTGGATCGTCACGTCGAGGGCCGTGGTCGGCTCGTCGGCGATGATCAGCTTCGGGTCGTTGGCGATCGCGATCGCGATCATCGCGCGCTGGCGCATGCCGCCGGAGAACTCGTGCGGGAAGGCGTCGAGCCGTCGTGCCGGGTTCGGGATGCCGACGGCGCGGAGGAGCTCCTCGGCGCGGGTCCGGGCGGCGTGCGGGGTCAGCGCTCGGTCGTGGAGCCGGAGCCCCTCGATGATCTGCTGGCCGATCGTGTACACCGGCGTCAGCGCGGACAGGGGGTCCTGGAACACCATCGCGATGTCGCCGCCGCGGAGCTTGGACAGCTCGCGGTCGTTCAGTCCGAGGAGCTCGCGGCCGTCGAACTTGATGCTCCCCTCGACCTTCGCCGACGACGGGAGCAGCCCCATGACAGCCATCGAGGAGACCGACTTGCCCGACCCGGACTCGCCGACGATCCCGAGGAACTCGCCCTGGTTCACCGTGTAGTCGACGCCGCGGACGGCGTAGACGGGCTTGGTCGACGGGTTGAACGTGACGGAGAGGTCGGAGACGGTGAGCAGCGGCTCAGTCACGGTTGGCTCCAGAGGTGGGGTCGATGGCGTCGCGCAGGGCGTCGCCGAGCAGGCTGGTGGAGAGGACGGTGGCGACGAGCGTCGCGGCCGGCAGGACGAACAGCCACGGACGGGTGACCGCGGACTGGCTGCCAGCGGCGAGCAGCGTGCCGAGGGACACGTCCGGGACCTGGATGCCGAAGCCGAAGAAGCTCAGGGCGCTCTCCGACAGGATCATCGCGCCGACGCCGAGCGTGGCGTCGATGATGAGCAGCGACGCGACGTTCGGCAGGATGTGCCGACGGATGATCGTGAACGAGGGCACGCCCATGAACCGTGCGGCCTTGACGTAGTCGCGCTCGCGCAGCGACATCGTCTGACCGCGGATCACGCGCGCCATGATCATCCAGCCGAAGATCGCCAGACCGATGATGAGCGCCAACCAGCTGAGGTTCTTGAACAGCGGGCTCAGGAGCACGAGCGCGTAGAACGACGGGATGACGAGCAGCAGGTCGATGCCCCACACCAGGGCGCGGTCGACGAAGCCGCCGAAGTAGCCCGCGACGGCGCCGACGATCCCCGCGATGAGGGTCGCCGCCGGACCCGCGATGAGGCCGATGAGGAGCGACTTCTGGAGACCGACGAGCGTCTGGGCGTAGATGTCCTGGCCGATGTCGTTCGTGCCGAACCAGTGGGAAGCGCTCGGCGGCATGCCGAAGGCCAGACCGTCCGAGTCCACCGAGTTCCAGTGGTAGAGGTACGGACCGACGAAGGCCCAGAGGATGATGAGCAGGAGGGCGCCACCACCGATGCGGGCGCGCCAGGTGCCGAACACCTTGCGCCACAGCGGCGTGCGGCCACCCTTCACCTCGACGACATGTGCCGGTTCTCCGGCCTTGCCGTCACCTGGGTCGCCGGCGGTGGTCGTGGTCGTGGGGTCGAGTACGGACACGGGTCACACCCTCACTCGCGGGTCGAGCGCGGCGTAGAGCAGGTCCGCGAGGGTGCCTGCGATGAGCACGAGGATCGCCGTGAAGAGGATCGTGCCCGATGCCGCGTTGATGTCGTTGTTGCTGATGCTCTGGACGAAGTACTCACCCATGCCGTGCCAGCTGAAGACCAGCTCGGTGATGCTCGCGCCGGTCAGGATGAGGCCGAACGAGTAGGCGAAGAAGGTCGACATCGGGATGAGCGCCACGCGCACGCCGTGCCGCATGATCGCCGACCCGCGCGTCCGGCCCTTCGACCGGGCCGTCCGGATGAAGTCGTTCGAGAGCACGTCGAGCATGGCCGAGCGCTGGTACCGGGAGTACGACGCCACCGCGCCCACGGTCAGTGAGATCGTCGGCAACAACAGGTGGACGAGCCGGTCGCCGAGGACCGGGAAGAACCCGGTCACCCCCGGGGTGTACTCACCCGTGAAGCTGATGACCTGCGTCCCGACGGAGTTGTTGAGCGTCGTCGCGAGGATCATCAGGACGACCGCGATGACGAACGGCGGGGTCGCCAGCACCGCGAACGACAGGTACGTCGAGACCTGGTCCGAGGCCTTGTACTGCCGGACCGCGTTCCAGACGCCGAGCAGGACGCCGAGGATCGCGCCGAGCAGGGTGCCGATCACGAGCAGCCGGAGGCTGGTGCCCGAGCGGGCGATGATGTCGGCCGTGACCTCGGTGCCGCGTGAGCTGATGCCCAGCGAGCCGTGCGTGACGAGGTTCACCCACCAGTTCCACGTGCGCACCAGGAGCGGCACGTTCGGGTCGGCACCGAGCTTCTGGAGCGAGGCGTCGATCGTGCCCTGGGGAACCGCGGGGTTCCGACCCAGGAAGCGTGCTGCGGGGTTGAGCGTGGAGCTGGCGAGGAGGTAGCCGAGGGTCGTCGCGACGATCGTCAGGATCACGTAGTTGACGATCCGCTTCGCGAGGAAAGCAAGCATGTACTGGGACCTCAGGGGTGCGGCCGTCCGTCCGGACGGCGTTGTTCGGTGTCGACAGGTTAGCCGGTCCCGAACCGTGGTGGGTGATCACCCCCGACGCTAGGCTGAAGACGTTACGAGCATGTTTCGATCTGTCCCGACCTCTCTTGTGCGGACTTCGGATGTGACTAGGGTTCTTCTCCAACAGGCGTGTCAGCCGGGGGCTGCCGCGCGTCTGCGCTCCGGCGCGAACCACAACGAAAGGGAATCCTCGCCATGCGAATGAGGATCAAGACGACGGCCGTGCTCGCCACAGCAGCCGCCGCGGCACTCGTGCTCGCCGGCTGCTCGGGCGGCGGGAACGCCGGAGGAAGCAGCTCGGCAGTCGCTCAGTCGACGCTGAAGTCGACGGGCTGGACCACCGCTGACCGCAGCGACATCAAGGACGGCGGCTCCCTGACGCTGCCGATCGACACGGCACCGGCGAACTTCCAGATCAACAACCTCGACTCCGGCACCGTCGACGACCAGACCATCGCTGGCGTCTACCTGCCGTCGTTCATCCAGTTCAAGGAGAACGGCGAGTGGGAGGTCAACAAGGACTTCGCCGAGTCGGTCGAGCTGACGAAGGATTCCCCGCAGACCGTCGAGATCAAGATCAACCCGAAGGCCACCTGGTCCGACGGCACCCCGATCACCGAGAAGGACGTCGAGGCCAACTGGAAGGCCCTCAACGGCACCAACAAGGCCTTCGCGCCCCTCGCCACCAACGTGTGGGAGGACGTCGACTCGGTCAAGCAGGGCTCCGACGAGCGTGACGTCGTCATGACGTTCTCGAAGACGAACGCGGACTGGCCGAGCGTCCTCGGGACGATCTACCCCTACTGGGCCGTCGACACCCCCGACCACTTCAACAAGGCGTGGGCGAAGGGCCCGTACGCGGCCGACGGCAAGACCTACGTCTCCGGTGGTCCGTACATCGTCAAGTCGTTCGACGCCAACGGCGGCGTCCTCACGTTCGAGAAGAACCCCAAGTGGTGGGGTGACGCACCGAAGCTCGACACGATCGTCTTCAAGACGGTGTCGCGTGACGGTGTCGCCCAGGCGTACGCGAACAAGGAGTTCGACGCGTTCAACCTGAACGGTTCCGCCGACAACTTCAAGACCGCGAACAGCCGCAGCGACTCGAAGATCGAGCGCTCGCTCGGCACGACACAGCGTCAGATCACGCTCAACGGCACCTCCGACGTCTTCAAGGACAAGGAGGTCCGCCAGGCCTTCGCTCAGGCGATCAACCGCCAGACCGTCGCCCAGGCGATCCTGTCGCCGGTCAAGAGCCCGGTCACGGTGCTCAACAACCTCATCTACCTGCCGGGTCAGAAGGGCTACACCGACCACGCCTCCAGCGTGTACGGCTACAGCGTCGACAAGGCCAAGCAGAAGCTCGAGGATGCCGGCTGGAAGATCGGCTCGGACGGCTACGCGGCCAAGGGCGGCAAGACGCTCTCGGTCCGCTTCGTGATCCCCTCGGACAACCAGAACTCGGCGAACGTCGCGCAGCTCGTGCAGCAGCAGACGAAGCTCGCCGGCTTCAAGGTGACGATCGACACCGTGCCGTCCGACGACTTCTTCACGAAGTACATCACCACGACGACGCGTGACTTCGACGCGACGTACTTCGCCTGGCAGGGCACGCCCTTCCCGGTGTCGTCGACGAAGTCGATCTACTACCCGGCCGACGCTGGGCAGAACTACACCGGTGTCACCGACGACTCGCTCGGCAAGCTCTGGGACACGGCGAACGGTGAGCTCGACCCGAGCGCCCGCATCAAGGACGCGAACGAGATCGACAAGGTGATCACGTCGCTCGCCGGCACGCTGCCGCTGTTCCCGGAGCCCTACGCGTGGGGCGTCCGCAAGGACCTCGTGAACTACGGTCCGGCGCAGTTCCAGCAGTACTCGGTGAAGTGGCAGGACGTGGGCTACAAGAAGTAGTCCGCGGCACGCACCGCACACGACGACACCCCCGGCGCCTCGGCGTCGGGGGTGTCGTCGTGTGCGGAGGGTCGAACGCGCTCAGAGCTGTGCGGCCGCCATCGCCCCGACGAGACCGAGTACGATCAGCGCGAGCACCGACCAGCCGTGCGCCCGGTGCGCGATCGGCGCGGCGGTGACGCTCGCCGGGGGCGGGCCGTCCTGCACGGCCGCCGCGGGGACCATCGCGCGCACCTCGTCGGCCGCACCGTCGACGGTGAGCCGCACCGTGCCTCCCGGTCGGTGCGCCGCGAGGCGGGCCGTCGGCCGTGTCGCGATCCAGGTGCGGCGGACGCCCTCGCTGGTGACGACCTCGAGGCCGTACTTCGTCCGGACCTCGGTGACGCGCTTCCAGGCGTAGGTGCTGGTGCGGCGGACGTCGACGACGCGGAGTGCGTCGGGCGTGAGTTCGATGCGGGGGCGCCAGAGCACGGCCCAGGCGAGGAACGCGATGAAGACGCTCGGGATCGGGGCGAGCCAGGGCGATCCGTCACCGACGAGGGCGAGGGGGACGAGCGCGACGGAGGCGGCCCAGAGCACGAGGGCGAGCACGCGCATCCCGGGCGCGACGATGACGGTCACGCACACAGCGTAGGAGAGTGTTCCGAGAGTGCCTCCCCGGAGACATCCGGGGAGCGGGTGTGACACACCGGCGCGTATCTCCGGATGACCCGATTCTCCGGGGAGGCAAGTCCTACGTGGACCTCTCGTTCCACCAATGGTCCCCGGACCCCCGTTCGGGTGTCAATACCCCAGGCTGGGAGATTCCGGAGATCGACACGCCGTCACGATACGAGTTGCTCGATCTGCTCGCGGATGACCTCGGCCTTCGGGAACCGCAGCCCGACGAGACCGATGTGCCGCCAGCGCACGATGCCGTCCGGTCCGATGACGAACACCGACCGACGGAGACCGATCCCCGGGGCGCGGACGCCGTAGGACCGGACGACCGCGCCGGACGGGTCGCTCAGGAGGGGGAAGGTGAGCGAGGACCCGCGGGCGAACGCCTCGTGCGAGTCGAGCGCCTGCGGGCTGATGCCCCACACGACGGCACCCAGGTCGTCGAAGTCGTCGAGCTCCTACTGGTAGCTGCACAGCTGCGCGCTGCACACCGGGGTGGCGTCGCCCGGGTAGAAGGCGAGCACCACGGTGCGACCGATCTGCGAGGAGAGGTCGTAGACGCCGTCCGTGCGCGTGCCGTCGCGGACGACGGTGCCGGCCAGGCTGAACGCCGGTGCGGGTTCACCGACCTCGGGGATGCTCATGTGCTCACGGTACGGCCGGTGGCGACGTGCCTGTCCGCGGAGCGCTGTGGATCTGCTGTGCGTCCCCAGGAGTGGGGTGCACGGTGTCCGTGAGGTCGCTGACGCCCAGACGGGGGTGGCAGCACGCGGCACGCAGAGCGCGGACGGTCGCCCGGCGCGTCCGTCGGCGCCGTCACCGGAAGAGCTGCGGGAACGCGGCCGCCACCCACGGGTACCCGACGAACACGACGGCGTCGAGCAGGCAGTGCGTGATGACCAGAGGGAGGAGCCGGCCCCACTTCGTGTAGATCCACCCGAACACGACGCCCATCACCGCGTTCCCGACGAAGGCGCCGAAGCCCTGGTACAGGTGGTAGCTCCCGCGGAGGACCGCGGTGGAGAGGATGACCTGCCACCGGCCCCACCCGAGTCCGCCGAGCCGCTCGTAGAGGTAGCCGATGACGATGACCTCTTCCTGCAACCCCGACCGGACCGCCGAGAGCAGCAGGACCGGGATCGTCCACCAGTAGGAGTCGAGTGCCGCGGGGTCGACGTCCACCGTGAACCCGAGCGCCCGGCCCGTGAAGTACAGCGCGAGTCCGGGGATCCCGATGGACAGCGCGATGAGGGCGGCGCCGCCGAGGTCCGGGCGCACCCGGAACCGGTCGATGCCGAGCCGGGACAGGTGCGGGCGCGTGGTGCTCCAGAGGAGGTAGCAGACGAGCGCGACCGGGGCGAGGTCCACGGCGATGCCGACGAGCTGCCGCGCGAGGTCGACGTACTGCACGGTCGTCGTCGACTGGTTGAGCGCGGTGGACTGCTGCCCGAGCGGCGTCGTCTGGGACAGGTCGTCGATGATCTGGAGGATCGAGTACAGCGCGCTGCCGCCGAGCGACAGCAACAGGACGATCGTGATCTCGGTCCACGTTCGCCGTCGGCTCATGGTCTGTACTCCTGCTGGTTGCGAACTACCGGTAGACTGGCGTGTCGGGCGTTCTGCCCACGGGTGCCATGTGTCCACGACGACCGGCTGCCCGATCTTCTCCGAACACTTGAAGTCTCCCCAATCTAGGAAGTAGGCCTGTATGGCGCTCGCCACCCGGTCCGACCTGCGCAACGTCGCCATCGTGGCACACGTCGACCACGGCAAGACCACCCTCGTCGACGCGATGCTCACGCAGACCAACTCGTTCGACGCCCACTTCGAGGGCGAGGACCGGATGATGGACTCGAACGACCTCGAGCGCGAGAAGGGCATCACCATCCTCGCGAAGAACACCTCGGTGCTCTACAACGGGAAGCACGCCGAGGAGTTCAACCCGGGTGGTCGCATCACGATCAACGTGATCGACACCCCCGGCCACGCCGACTTCGGCGGTGAGGTCGAGCGCGGCCTCTCCATGGTCGACGGTGTCGTGCTGCTCGTCGACGCGTCCGAGGGTCCGCTGCCCCAGACCCGCTTCGTGCTCCGCAAGGCCCTCGCCGCGAAGCTCCCGGTGATCCTGCTCGTCAACAAGACGGACCGCCCGGACTCCCGCATCGACGAGGTCGTCTCCGAGTCGCAGGACCTCCTGCTCGGCCTGGCCTCCGACCTCTCGGACGAGGTCGACGACCTCGACCTCGACGCCATCCTCGACGTCCCCGTGGTGTACGCCTCGGGTCGCGCCGGTGCCGCGTCGCGCAACAAGCCGGAGGACGGCAGCCTGCCGGACAACGAGGACCTCGAGCCGCTGTTCGAAGCGATCCTCCAGCACGTGCCGGCCCCGACCTACGACGACGAGCACCCGCTGCAGGCGCACGTCACGAACCTCGACGCGTCGCCGTTCCTCGGTCGCCTCGCGCTGCTCCGCATCTTCCACGGCACGATGAAGAAGGGCCAGACCGTGGCCTGGGTGAAGCACGACGGCAGCGTCGTCAACGCCCGCATCACCGAGCTCCTCATCACGAAGGCGCTCGACCGCTACCCGGCCGAGTCGGCGGGCCCCGGCGACATCGTCGCCGTCGCCGGTTTCGAGGACATCACCATCGGTGAGACCCTGACCGACCCCGAGGACGTCCGTCCGCTGCCGACCATCACGGTCGACGACCCGGCGATCTCGATGACGATCGGCACGAACACCAGCCCGCTCGTCGGCAAGGTCAAGGGCCACAAGCTCACCGCCCGCATGGTCAAGGACCGCCTCGACCGCGAGCTCGTCGGCAACGTCTCGCTCAAGGTCCAGGACATCGGCCGCCCCGACGCGTGGGAGGTCCAGGGCCGCGGCGAGCTCGCGCTGGCGATCCTCGTCGAGCAGATGCGCCGCGAGGGCTACGAGCTCACGGTCGGCAAGCCGCAGGTCGTCACCAAGCGTGACGAGAACGGCAAGCTCCTCGAGCCGTACGAGCACATGACGATCGACACGCCGGAGGAGCACCTCGGCGCCATCACCCAGCTCATGGCCGCCCGCAAGGGCCGCATGGAGAACATGGTGAACCACGGCACCGGGTGGATCCGCATGGAGTTCATCGTGCCGTCGCGCGGCCTGATCGGCTTCCGCACGTCGTTCCTCACCGAGACCCGCGGCACCGGCATCGCCAACGCGATCTCGCACGGCTACGGCGAGTGGGCCGGTTCGATCCAGACCCGCATCAACGGCTCGATCGTGTCCGACCGCTCCGGTGTCGTCACGCCGTTCGCCATCACGAACCTCCAGGAGCGGATGACGTTCTTCGTCAACCCGACGGAGGAGGTCTACGAGGGCATGGTCATCGGCGAGAACTCGCGCGCCGACGACATGGACGTGAACATCACGAAGGAGAAGAAGCTGACGAACATGCGTTCGTCGACGGCCGACACCTTCGAGTCGATGACCCCGTCGCGGCAGCTGTCGCTCGAGGAGTGCCTCGAGTTCGCGCGCGAGGACGAGTGCGTCGAGGTCACCCCCGACGCGGTCCGCATCCGCAAGGTGGAGCTGGACGCGCAGGCGCGCCAGCGTGCGTACGCCCGCCTCAAGCGCCAGGACGCCTGAGCAGCAGGACACGGCAGCAGCCGGGAGGCACGCCCTCCGTCCGACGGCCCGGTCACCTCGTCGAGGTGGCCGGGCCGCGGTCGTGTCACGGCGCGGTTGTACGGTGGTCTGCGTGACGTTCGATCTGCTTGCCATCTACCAGGACCTCCACGCACACCCGGAGCTCGGCTTCCAGGAGCACCGGACCGCGGGGGTGATCGCCGAGCGGCTCGCGGAGCTGTCCGGTGTCGAGGTCACGACGGGCGTCGGCGGCACGGGCGTCGTCGCCGTGCTGCACAACGGCGAGGGTCCGACGATCTGGCTCCGCGCCGACATGGACGGACTGCCCGTGCAGGAGCGCACCGGCCTGCCGTACGCGAGCGAGCACACCGGGCAGGACGAGTCCGGCGCCACGGTCGCGACCATGCACGCCTGCGGGCACGACATCCACGTGACCTGGCTCCTCGGCACGCTCGAGCGGCTCGTGTCGACCACGGACGAGTGGCACGGCACCGTCGTCGGCGTGTTCCAGCCGGCGGAAGAGGTCATCTCCGGCGCCCGCGCGATGATCGACGACGGCCTCGTCGAGCGCTTCCCGGCGCCCGACGTCGTCCTCGGGCAGCACTCCGCGCCCGCCCCGGTCGGCACCGTCGCCGTGGGCTCCGGCCCGGTGATGGCGTCCAGCGACCGGCTGACGGTGACCTTCAACGGCCGCGGTGCCCACGGCTCCGCGCCGCAGGCCTCCCTCGACCCGGTCGTCACCGCGGCCTCGGCCGTGGTCCGGCTGCAGACCGTCGTGTCGCGTGAGGTCGCCCCGAGCGATGCCGGCGTGGTCACGGTCGGCTCGTTCCACGCGGGGACGCGCGCGAACATCATCCCCGACCAGGCGGTGATCGAGATCTCCACCCGTGCCCGCAACGAGGAGACCCGCGGCCGGATCATCGCGTCGATCGAGCGGATCGTCCGCGCCGAGAGCGAGGCGGGTGGGCTGCCCGAGCCGACGATCGAGCGCGCGCCGGGTGCCGATGTCCTCGTGAACGACCCGGAGCAGGCCGCGAAGGTCCTCGCCGCCGTCCGCGACGCCGTGCCGAACGCCATCGACCTCGAGTCGGGCCTGGCGATGGCGTCGGAGGACGTCGGACAGCTCGCCACCGCCGCGGGCGTGCCGATCGTGTACTGGTTCACCGGCATCACCGACCCGGAGCTCTTCCGCACCGGGCAGGAGATCCCGAGCAACCACTCGCCCTTCTACGCACCGCAGGCCGAGACGTCGATCCCGGTCGGCGTGGACGCGGCCGTGGCCGCGGCGCGCGCGTACCTGGCCTGACCGTCGCCGGACGGGAGGTTCACAGCGAACGTGCGCCGGGCCTCCCGTCGGACCATCTAGGGTGCTGCGCATGCGCACCCCGACCCGCACCCTGATCGCCGCCGTCGCCGCCGGCATCGCCCTCGCCGGGCTGAGCGGCTGCTCCTCCGACACCGTCCGCCAGGCGACCGACCTCGGTTCGTCGGTCGCGTCGGACGTGTCGAGCGCGGTGCAGGGCATCGACGGCAAGGCGATCCAGGACGGCATGGCCTCGGTCGCCGGCGGCATCGACGGGGCGCTCGACACGGCGCTCAAGGGTGCGAAGGTGACCTCGGACGGGCAGCTGCCGGACGGGTTCCCGACGAAGGACGTGCCGCTCGTCGACGGCACGGTGCTCGGCGGGGGATCGGGCCCGGACGGTTCCGGCTGGGTCGCACAGGTCCGGGTCGCGTCGGTCGACGAGTTCCCGGCCGCGGCCGACGCGCTGACCGATGCCGGGTACACCGAGTCGGTGAAGCGGGCGGACTCGACGAGCGCGTTCGGCCTGTTCCGGAGCGACGGGTACCGCGTCGTCCTGACGTTCGCGAAGACCGACGCCGGGGTCTCCGCGACCTACATCGTGACCCCGCGGTAGGGGCCGTCCCGTACGCTGGGCACCGATGTCCCAGGCCCCCGTCACCCGCCCAGAGCGCGTCCTGTTCGTGCACGCCCACCCCGACGACGAGACCCTCGTGTCGGGCGGGACGATCGCCACCCTGCTCGAGCTCGGCGCCGAGGTCACCGTCCTCACGGCGACCCGCGGCGAGCGGGGCGCGATGCTGACCGCCGAGCTCGCGCCGCTCGAGGGCGACGGCCCCCGTGTCGCCGCCCACCGCGAGGGAGAGATCGCCGCGGCGCTGGCCGCACTCGGTGGCCCGGCGCACCTCTGGCTCGGGGGAGCGGGAGCGCGCCCGACCGACCTGCCCGAGCGACGGTACGCCGACTCGGGGATGCAGTGGGGACCGGACGGACGCGCGACGGCCGCCGACGACGCCCCGGCGGACTCGCTCACGATGGCCGACCTCGGCGAGGTCGTGGACGACGTCCGTGCCGCGATCCGGTCGACGATGGCGGACGCCGTCGTGAGCTACGCGGACGACGGCGGCTACGGGCACCCCGACCACGTGCGGGTGCACCACGCGGCCCGGTACGCGGCGCGCGCCGAGGAGGTCCCCTTCTCGATGATCGTCACGCCGGAGTCCGGGCAGGCCGACCTGACGGTCGACGTCCTCCCGGTGCGGGCGAAGGTCCGTGCCGCGCTCGAGCAGTACCGCTCACAGCTGACGGTGGACCCGGTCGACCCGTCCGACCCGATCGCGCTCTCGTGGATGATGCCGCACGGCGAACGGCAGCACGCCCCCGCCGTCGAGGCCTTCCGCCACGACGCCGACCCGGTGCCACCGGCACCGCAGACCTTCGCCGAGTTCTCGCCGCAGGGCAAGGCCACCGCGGTCGTCGTGTCGTTCGTGCTCGGACTCGTCGCGGGTGGCCTGGGCTCCGTCACCCACCAGCAGACGATCGGCACGTTCCCGATCGGCGTCTTCCTGCCGACGCTCGTCGTGGTCGGGCTGCTCGCGGGCATCCGACTGCTGTACCGCTCGCGGGTGCTCGTCGTGGCGGTCTGGCTCGGCATCGCGCTCGCGACGACCTTCCTGCTCCAGCTCGTGCTCGCGAACGCCGCGGGCTACACGTGGATGATCGCGCCGACGGCCGTCGCGTTCGTCGTGCTCGTCTGGCCGGACTTCGGCGACACCCGTCGTCCGGGGTCCGCGGCCGCCGTGCCCGCGGAGTCCGCTCCCGGCGCGGCGGGGTCGGCTGGCGGCCTGTCCGGATCCGCCCAGGGCCGCGAGTAGGATCGACCCGTGACGTACGTGATCGCTCAGCCCTGTGTGGACGTCAAGGACCGCGCCTGCATCGACGAGTGCCCGGTCGACTGCATCTACGAGGGTGACCGCTCGCTGTACATCCACCCCGACGAGTGCGTCGACTGCGGAGCCTGCGAGCCGGTCTGCCCGGTGGAGGCGATCTACTACGAGGACGACCTCCCCGAGGAGTGGGCCGACTACTACAAGGCCAACGTCGAGTTCTTCGAAGAGGTGGGCTCGCCCGGCGGCGCCGCGAAGGTCGGAGTGATCCACAAGGACCACCCGGTCGTCCTCGCCGAGCCCCCGCGCGGCTGACCCGGACCCGCCCGTGGCGCTCGACCTCCCCGACTTCCCCTGGGACCAGCTCGTCCCGTTCAAGCAGCGCGCAGCAGCCGTCGAGGGCGGCATCGTCGACCTCAGTGTCGGCTCGCCCGTCGACCCGACGCCCGAGCTCGTCCGCCGCGCCCTCGCCGAGGCCACCGACGCGCACGCCTACCCGCAGGTCGCCGGCACCCCGGCCCTGCGCGAGGCGATCGCCGACTGGTACGGCCGCCGGCAGGGCGTGACGCTCACGGCCGAGCAGGTCCTCCCGACGATCGGCTCGAAGGAGTTCATCGCCGGACTCGCGCTCTGGCTCGGCATCGGCCGCGGTGACACCGTCGTCTTCCCGGAGGCCGCCTACCCCACGTACGAGCTCGGTGCTGCCCTCGTCGGCGCGACCGCACTCGCCTCGGACGACCCCGCTGCGTGGCCGGCGACGACGAAGCTCGTGTGGCTGAACTCCCCGGGGAACCCCGACGGTCGCGTGCTGTCGATCGAGCAGCTGCGGGCCGCGGTCGAACGTGCCCGCGAGCTCGGCGCCGTGATCGTCGGCGACGAGTGCTACGCCGAACTCGGGTGGGAGCCGCCGTACGACACCGCGCCGACGCCGACCATCCTCGACCCGCGCGTCGTCGGCGACTCGGTCTCGGGCGTCCTCAGCGTCTACTCGCTCTCGAAGCAGTCGAACCTCGCCGGGTACCGCGCCGCGTTCGTGGCCGGCGACGCCGAGTTGCTCGCCGAGGTCCTCGCGGTCCGCAAGCACACCGGGATGATGCCGCCGCTGCCCGTGCAGCAGGCGATGATCGTCGCGCTCGAGGACGAGACGCACGTGCAGCAGCAGAAGGCGCGGTACCGGGCGCGCCGGAACATGCTCCGACGGGCACTCGACGGCGCCGGCTTCCGCGTCGACCACAGCGAGGCCGGACTCTACCTCTGGGCGACCCGCGGTGAGCCCGCGTTCGACACCGTCGCGTGGCTCGCCGATCGCGGGATCCTCGTCGCCCCCGGGACGTTCTACGGTCCCGCCGGGGCCGAGCACGTCCGTGTGGCCCTCACCGCGACCGACGAGCGCATCGCCGCGGCCGCGCAGCGGCTCGCGAGTGCGCGGCGCACCAGCCGGGTGGACGCGGACTGAACGGTGCCCGTCGGGCGGGTGTCGTGCCTCCCGGCAGTCGCCACCACGCAGTGCGCTACCAGCGCAATCCGTGGTTCCCACCAATCCCGGAGCACCTGGGTGTGCACGACCGACAGTGGGCGCGATTAGGCTGTCACCGTGACTGACACTGCCAACGACGCTCAGAAGACGGCCACACCGCCCACCACGCCCGTCCCCGTGAGCCCGGCTGCGGAGCAGCAGACCGAGACCGCGACGCTGACGTTCCCGGGCGGCTCGGCGGAGTTCCCGATCCTGCCGAGCGTCGACGGCGCGTCCACCGTGGACATCTCGACCTTCAAGAAGCAGACGGGGATGAACACCCTCGACTACGGCTTCGTGAACACCGGCTCGACGAAGAGCGCGATCACGTACATCGACGGCGACCAGGGGATCCTGCGCTACCGCGGCTACCCGATCGACCAGGTCGCGTCGAACTGCACCTTCCTCGAGGTCGCCTGGCTCCTCATCTACGGCGAGCTGCCGACAGCCGCCGAGCTCGAGTCCTTCGACGCCCGCATCCGCCGCCACACGCTGCTGCACGAGGACCTCCGTCGTCTGTTCGACGCCCTCCCGCACTCGGCGCACCCGATGTCGGTCCTGTCGAGCGCCGTCAGCGCCCTGTCGACGTACTACGAGGACGACATGAGCGTCGACGATCCGGAGAAGGTCGAGCTGCAGACCGTGCGGCTGCTCGCGAAGCTCCCGGTGATCGCCGCGTACGCGCACAAGAAGTCGATCGGGCAGGCGTTCCTGTACCCGGACAACTCGCTGTCGTTCGTCGACAACTTCCTCCGGCTGAACTTCGGCACCATGGCCGAGACGTACGAGCCGAACCCGGTGCTCTCCAAGGCGCTCGAGCGGCTGCTCATCCTGCACGAGGACCACGAGCAGAACGCCTCCACCGCGACCGTGCGGCTCGTCGGCTCCACGAAGGCGAACATGTTCGCGTCGATCTCCGCGGGCATCAACGCGCTCTACGGTCCGCTGCACGGCGGAGCGAACGAGGCCGTGCTCGAGATGCTCCAGCAGATCAAGGACTCCGGCGAGCCGGTGTCGCGCTTCGTCGAGCGGGTGAAGAACAAGGAGCGCGGGGTGAAGCTCATGGGCTTCGGGCACCGCGTCTACAAGAACTACGACCCGCGCGCCAAGCTCGTGAAGGAGTCCGCGCACGAGGTGCTCGAGGCGCTCGGCGTGCAGGACGACCTGCTCGACATCGCGATGGAGCTCGAGGGCATCGCACTCGAGGACGAGTACTTCGTCAGCCGCAAGCTCTACCCGAACGTCGACTTCTACACGGGCATCATCTACAAGGCGATGGGCTTCCCGCCACGGATGTTCACGGTCCTGTTCGCGATCGGGCGGCTGCCGGGGTGGATCGCCCAGTGGCGGGAGCTCAACAACGACCCGCTGAACAAGATCGGGCGCCCGCAGCAGCTGTACGTGGGGTATCCCGAGCGGGATCTGCCGGCGCGCTGACGGGCCGCGGGCGGCGCGGCGCTGCCGGAACCAGGTTCCGGACACAGCACCGTGCCCCTCCGCGGTGCTGTGTCCGGAGCCTGGTTCCTCGCGCCGGTCGCCGCCCCGCGGTCGAGCGGTCGCGCCGCGGTCGAGCGGCTACGTCGCTCCGAGCTGTGCCCTTGACGGTGCTGACGCGGCGGCGCACGGTGACGCCATGGACACAGCACTCGCTGCGTACTGCAGCTACCGGGACGCGGACGCCGGCCTCGCTTGGCTGACCGCGGTGGGGTTCACCGTCGTCGCGCGACAGGACGGTGATGACGGTCGACTCGTGCACGCCGAGGCTCGCTGGGGCGAGGCTGTGCTCATGATCGGTACGGCGGATTCCGGGTACGTCACGCCGCCACTCGTCGGGACGTCGACCGGTTCGGGCTGCTACCTCGTGGTCGACGACGTCGACGCGGTCTTCGACCGAGCGGTGCTCGCGGGCGGGACGCCGGTGTTCCCTCCTGAGGATGCCGGCTGGGGTGCGCGACGCGCCCGCGTGCTCGACCTGGAGGGCCACGAGTGGAGCTTCGGGACCTACCGTCCGGGCGGCGCCTGAGGGTGATTCCTGGTCATCCACTCTGCTGCGAGGTCGAGGGCGGTGTCCGAGTCCGGCGTGCCCGGACGGTTGAGGAATGCGTGTCGGGCACCCGACAGCACGTGTCGTTCGACGTCGACACCGGCGGTCCGCAGTTCCGTCACGAACCGATCCTCGGACGGACGCATCGAGTCGTGTTCGGCGTCCACCATCAGGACGGGCGGGAACCCCGTCAGGTCCTGCCCTCCGGGGAACGCGGTCTCCGTCGGGGCCCCGCGACCCACGAAGTTGCGGTTCGCCCGGTCGAGCAGCGCGGGGTGGTGGGTCACGCGACGATGGCCCCGGACGGAGCTCGCGACGGCGGGGTCGCGCGGGGTCACTGCGTGGAAGAAGCCGTAGGCCAGGAACAGGCCGTCGGGTCGGGACTCCGCAGGCAGCGTCCGGGTGACGGCCGCGGCGAGGCACGCTCCGGCGCTCGCTCCGCCGAGGAGCAGCGGTCGTTCGTCCAGGGTCCGGAACGCCGTCAGCACGGCGCGGACGTCGTCAGCGGCGACCGGGTGACGCTGCCGGCCGCGGGGCCCACGGCGCCCGACGAACGGCAGGCCGGGCAACGGTGCGAGACGGTAGTCGACCGTGACCACGTCGATCCCGCGGTCCGCCAGGGTCGTCGCCACCGCGTGTGACTCGGGGAGGACGAGGTCGCCGCGGAAGAACCCGCCGCCGTGCAGCCACACGAGGGTGACCGCAGATCCCGACCCGTGGCGCCGGACCGGGACCGGACCGTGTGGGCCCTCGATCGTCGCCCCCACGGGCATCGGCTAGGCGTGCAGGGCGGTGTTCAGCTGGATGCCCTGGCCCTGCCGCTGGAGGGCCTCGACCGCACCGGTGACCGAGTTGCGGCGGAACAGCACGTTCGGGGTGCCCGAGAGCTCCGCGGCCTTGACGGTCTTCGGGGTGCCGTCCGGGTTCGGGGCGGCGCCGACGAGGACGACCTTGGTGCCCGCGGTCACGTAGAGGCCGGCCTCGACCACGGAGTCGTCGCCGAGGGAGATCCCGAGGCCCGCGTTGGCGCCGAGGAGCGCCCGAGCGCCGAGCGACACCCGGTGCGTCCCGCCGCCGGAGAGCGTGCCCATGATGGAGGCTCCGCCACCGATGTCCGTGCCGTCGCCGACGACGACGCCCTGGGACACGCGCCCCTCGATCATCGCGTCGCCGAGGGTGCCGGCGTTGAAGTTCACGAAGCCCTCGTGCATGACCGTGGTGCCGGGGGCGAGGTGCGCGCCGAGACGGACCCGGTTCGCGTCGCCGATGCGCACACGGTCGGGCACGACGTAGTCGACCAGGCGCGGGAACTTGTCGATCGCGTGCACCGCGATGCCCGCACGCTGGAGGGACGGACGGAGGCGTGTGAGGTCGGCGGGGGAGACGGGGCCGGCGTTCGTCCACGCGACGATCGGCAGGTGCGCGAAGACACCGTCGAGGTTGACCTCGTTCGGGCGGACGTGCAGGTGACTGAGCAGGTGCAGCCGGAGGTAGGCGTCCGGCGTGCTCGTCGGGGCCGCGTCGATCGTGACCTCGGTGGTGACCGCCTCGATCCGGACGGCGCGTCGCGGGTCGTCGCCGACGTGTGCCAGCAGTTCCTCGGGGAATGCGGCGTCGGACGGCCGCGCGCCGAGGTGCGTCTGCGGGTACCAGGTGTCGAGCGTCGTGCCGTCGGCGGCGATCGTCGCGAGGCCGTGGCCCCAGGCGGTGGTCGGGCGGGCGGAGGCGGTCGTGTCGGTCACGTGGACAAGGGTAGCGAGGTGCGAGCGGCGACCACCGTCCGGCCGGACGGCCTGTGGAGAACGCGCCACGGGCCTCCCGTCCGGCACGCGCGGAACGGGATCGGCGCCTCCGCACCGGCCTGGAGGCACGCCCCTGTGAACGGATCCCTCGCCGTCCACGGGGCGGCCGGCTCGGCGGCGACCGGCAAGGGTCGGCCGGTAGGCTGCCCGCATGCCGGAGCAGCTCGACCTCACCGCCTCGTCCATCGACATCACGCGCGCCATCTGCGACATCGAGTCGGTGTCGGGCAACGAGGGCGCGCTCGCCGACGCCGTCGAGGCGGCGCTCACGCCCCTGCCGCACCTCGAGGTCGTCCGGGACGGCGACGCGATCGTGGCGCGGACGAACCTCGGCCGTGACCGCCGCGTCGTCATCGCCGGGCACATCGACACCGTGCCGCTGAACGACAACCTGCCCACCGAGTTCCGCACGACGGAGGACGGCACCGAGATCCTCTGGGGCCGCGGCACGGTGGACATGAAGGCCGGCGTCGCCGTGCAGCTCAAGCTCGCGTACGACCTCGCCGAGCCGACCAACGACGTGACCTGGGTCTTCTACGACCACGAAGAGGTCAGCGACTCGCTGAACGGTCTCGGCCGACTCGCGCGGACCCGACCGGAGCTCCTGGCCGGTGACTTCGCGATCCTCGGCGAACCGTCCGGTGCGCAGATCGAGGGCGGGTGCAACGGCAACCTCCGTGCGGAGATCCGTACGTTCGGCAAGCGGTCGCACAGCGCCCGGAGCTGGATCGGCGACAACGCGATCCACAAGACGGCGCCGATCCTCGCGACGCTCGCGGCGTACGAGCCGCGGACGGTGACGGTCGACGGACTCGACTACCGCGAGGGGCTGAACGCGGTGGGCATCTCCGGCGGGATCGCCGGCAACGTCATCCCGGACGAGGCCATGGTCCACGTGAACTACCGGTTCGCGCCCTCCCGCAGTGCGGACGAGGCCGTCGCGCACATCCGCGAACTCTTCGACGGCTACGACGTGCAGATCGTCGACCTCGCCGCCGGAGCCCGTCCGGGCCTCGACGCACCGCTCGCGCAGGAGTTCGTCGCCGCGGTCGGTGGTCCGGAGCCCCGCCCGAAGTACGGCTGGACAGACGTCGCACGCTTCTCGGCCCTCGGCGTCCCCGCGGTCAACTACGGTCCGGGAGAGCCCGTCTTCGCGCACCACGACGACGAGCAGGTGCCGCTCGCGCAGATCACCGCGGTCGAGGACGGCCTCCGTCGGTGGCTGACCGCCTGACCACCGGCGGGACCCTCCGCTCCCGGTCTGACGCAGCCGTCCGGTGGCGAGCCCGCTACCGAGCGGTGCCGTGGTGGGCCCGCATCACCGTCGTCTACGTCCTCGCACGGATCGTGACGGGCGCGATGATGCAGGGCTTCGCGGCCGTGCAGTCGGCGAACTCCTTCACGTCGGACCACCCGTCGTACCTGTCGTTCGCCGCGATCTGGGACGGTGCCTGGTACCGCGTCATCGCCACCGGCGGGTACCCGTCGGCGCTGCCGGTGGACGCCGCCGGACACGTCACCGAGAACGCGTGGGCGTTCATGCCCGCCTACCCGTTCCTCGTGCGCGGTCTCATGCTGCTCACGGGGGCGTCGTTCGAGGCCGTGGCTGTCTCGGTGTCCCTCGTGGCGGGCCTCGGTGCCGCACTGGTCTTCCGGCGGCTCGTCGGACGCTTCCTCGATGCGCCGCGGGCGACGTTCGCCACGGTGCTGCTCTGCGTCGCACCGACGTCGGTGATGTTCCAGGTCGCCTACGCCGAGTCGATGGGACTGTTCCTGCTCTTCGTCGCCCTGCTGCTCGCGGTGGACCGTCGCTGGTGGACCATGCTGCCGGTGGTGCTCCTGCTCGGCATGACGCGGCCGACGGGGCTGGCGTTCGCGTTCTTCCTCGCGCTGTTCCTGGCCGTGTGGTGGTTCCGTCCCGCCTGGGTCCGCGAGGGCGTTCGACCCACGCTCCGCACCGGTCTGCCCCCGTTCGTGGTCGCCGTCGTGTCCGGGCTCGTCGGGCTGGCGTGGCCGGCGATCGCCTGGGCCGTCACCGGGGTGCCGAAGGCCTACACCGACACCGAGCTCGCCTGGCGGTCGTCCTACGTCGGCTGGGGGGAACTGCTCCCGTTCTCACCGTGGGTCGAGGGCTTCTCGTGGTGGCTGCGGTACCCCGGCGGCTGGCCGGCAGCGCTCGCGATCCCGCTCGGCCTCGCGGCGATCGCGGTCCTCGTGTGGGCGCCCGCGGCACGTCGGGTGGGGCTCGAGCTGCGTCTGTGGGTCGTGGCGTACGTCGTCTACCTCCTCGCGGTGTTCTTCCCGCAGTCGAGCACCTGGCGCATCCTCATGCCGATCGCGCCGCTGCTCGCGGTCGTGGCACTGCCGCGGTCCCGGGTGTACCGGGTCGTGCTGGTCGTCGTCGCGCTCGTGCTGCAGTGGGTGTGGCTGTACGCGAACTGGTGGGTGGACGGCTACGACTGGACGCCGCCGTGATCGGTGCCGTCCGGCGGGGCTCGACGCGGAGCGGCCGGGAGCGCATACTGGACCCGGCTCCGGTGGCCTGCCTCCTGCGACGAACGGTGAACACCGGCGAGGTATCGTCACGACCCTGCTGATCACCCTCAGGTCCGCGACGCCCGGCAACGCAGGACCCGGTGACGATCGCTGGAGAGGTCTGTCGTGATCACCATCGAAGAAGCCAAGCGGCTCGCCCGCGAACTCTCGTCCGTGTCGGACGTCGGACACTCGCGCGTCCTGGAGGCAGCGGCGCACGCGTCGGGGTTCCGTGACTGGAACACGATGGCAGCGGCCGCCCCGGGCGCGGTGCCGGGGCCGGCGGCCGGGGCCGACGCGCCCCTCGTGGTCCCGGTGCTGCGGGTGTTCGACCACGCCATCGCGGGGTCGTTCTACTGCGACCACCTCGGCTTCACGTGGCAGTGGGAGCACCGCTTCGAGCCGGACCTCCCGGTGTACGCCGAGGTCTCCCTCGACGGACGCGCGCTGCACCTCAGCGAGCACCACGGCGACGCCGCCCCCGGTGCCGGGGTCATGATCACCGTGCCGGACCTCCGGGCCTACCGCGCCGGGTTGCTCGCCCAGGCGCACCCGAACTCCCGCCCGGGCATCGAGCGGAACGCCTGGGGCCTGACGATGCTCGTCACGGACCCGTTCGGCAACCGCCTGACCTTCTGGGAACGCTCGGCCCCGGACCCGACCTAGTCCGCCTCCAGAGCCGTCTCGTGCCGCTCTTCGCGCTCGATGTCGGAGAGCGGTACACCGTCCTCCGGGCGCCACGCGGCGGCGGCGTTCACCATCGCGTTGACGGTGGCGATGAACGGCACCGCGAAGAAGGCTCCGACGACGCCGGCGATCGTCGTGCCCGCGGTGACGCCGAGGACCACGCCGAGCGGGTGGACCTTGACGGCGCTGCCGGTGAGGAACGGGTGCAGGACGTGGCTCTCGAGCTGCTGCACGAGGACGATGATGCCGAGCATGATGAGCGCCGGCACCCACCCGTTGAACACGAGGGCGATCACCACCGCGACGATGCCCGCGACGATCGCTCCGACGACGGGGACGAACGCGCCGAAGAACACGATGACGCCGATCGGGATCGCCAGCGGGATCTGGAGGATGAGCGCGCCGATGACGACGCCGAGCGCGTCCGTGACCGCGACGACGAGCTGCACGCGGATGAAGCTCGTGAGGGTCTTCCAACCGGCGTGCCCGGCGACGTCGAGCCGAGCTCGCGCACGACGGGGGAAGATGCGGACGACCCACTGCCAGATGCGCGGGCCGTCGATGAGCACGAACAGGGTCGTGAAGACGATGATGAACAGACCCTCGAAGACGTGGATCGCGCCCGAGCCCGCCGCGAGGAACCCGGAGAAGATCGACGATGCGTGCGACTGCAGGTAGTCCGCCCCGTCCGAGATCCACTTGTTGACCTGCGTCGCCGTGATGCCGAACGGCTCCGAGGCGAGCAGCGACTGCAGCGAGGAGATGCTCGCGTGCAGGCGCTTCTCGAGCGAGGGCAGGTCGTAGCGGATCTGCGCCGTCACGATGAGGCCGAGACCGCCGATCGCCACGACGACGGACACCAGGCTGGTGAGGATCGCTACCCACTTCGGCCAGCGGTGACGGCGGAGGAACGACGACATCGGCACGAGCAGGGCGCACAGCAGCAGCGCGATGAGGAACGGCACGATGATGTCCTGCAGGAGGATCACGAGCAGGACCAGCACGGCCAGGGCCGCGCCGACGACGAGCAGACGCCACGAGAACGCCGCCGCGATCCGCATGCCCGCGGGCACCGCGTCGTCGGTGGGCGCGGGGTCGCTTCCGCGGAGCATGGAGCGGATGTTCGGCATCCGCATAGGTTAGGGAGCAGAACCGCGAGAACGTCGCGTTTCACGACCCCCAACCTGGGCGGTTTCGCAGTTGCCCCTCCGATACGGGATAATGGGCAGGCATGTACTGCACGAAAGGGGACATCTGATGGCAGCCATGAAGCCGAGGACCGGTGACGGGCCGATGGAGGCTGTTAAGGAGGGTCGACTCATCATCGTGCGGGTTCCGCTCGAGGGTGGAGGCCGCCTGGTCGTCTCGGTCAACGATGCCGAGGCCAAGGAACTCCACGACGCACTCGCCGAGGTCGTCTCGGCCTAGTCCGTCGAAGCACTGAACGACGAAGCCCGGAGCGCGTACGCTCCGGGCTTCGTCGCGCGTCCCGTCGGTGGTACCGGGCAGGATGTTCCCGTGCGCAGGTCCCACATGCCGATCACCCGGGTCGAGGAGTTCGACGACCCGGGCCCGATGCCCCGTGACGTCTGGCCCGCGACTTTGCCGCCCGTCCGGCAGCTGCTCGACGAGGGCCTCGACCTCGACCCCGTGACCGTGTTCGTCGGCGACAACGGCGTCGGCAAGTCCACGATCGTCGAAGCGATCGCGCTCCAGTTCGGCATGGGGCCGGAGGGTGGTGGGACCGGGTCGCAGCACTCGACCCGCCCGTCCGAGTCGACGCTGTGCGAGCACATCCGCCTCCGTCGCGACTTCGGTGCACCGAGGGGCGGGTTCTTCCTGCGTGCCGAGACCATGCACGGCTTCTTCACCTACCTCGAGGAGCACCCGAACCTCAGCCGCCCCGAGCCGGTGTTCCACGAGCGCAGCCACGGCGAGTCCTTCCTCGACTTCGTGATCGACCGTGCGCGGTGGCCCGGGCTCTGGATCCTCGACGAGCCCGAGTCGGCGCTGTCGTTCTCCGGGTGCCTCGCGCTCATCGGGCTGCTGCAGTCGATCGTCGAGAGTGGCGTCGGGCAGGTGATCCTCTCGACGCACTCTGCGGTGCTGGCCGCGTTCCCGGGAGCGACCATCCACGAGGTGGGGGAGTGGGGCCTCCGTCGGACGGCGTGGGAGGACCTCGACCTGGTGCGGCACCAGCGGTCGTTCCTCGAGTCGCCGGAGCGCTACCTGCGCCACCTCAGCGACGACGACTGACCGGACCCGGGCGGCCGATCGCAGAGCCCCCCGGCGAACGCAGACGCGCCGCTACGCCGTGAGCTTCGTCAGCTGCAGCAACCCGTCGCCCGCGGGCGACAAGGCGCTCCGCACTGCACCCGAGGTCGACACCTCGGTCAGCAGCAGCCGGAAGTCGGTCGTCGCACGGTCCCGCTTCACGGGGTCCGCGACACGTCCCCGCCACAGCGCGTGCGGCACGAGCACGGTCCCGCCGAGCCGCGCGAGCCGCAGCCCGTGCTCGACGTACTCGATCACGTGCTCCGGGTCGGCGTCGACGAGCACGACGTCGTACGAGGCCTCGTTCATCCGCGGGAGCACCTGGTTCGCCCGGCCGGGGATGAGCCGGATGCGCGCGGGAGCGGTGCCGGCCGCGATGAACGCGTCACGCGCGGCCTGCTGGTGGTCCACCTCGACGTCGATCGTGGTGAGCGTGGCCTCGGGCGCACCGGCGAGCAGGTACAGCCCGGAGACGCCGAGTCCGGTGCCGATCTCGATCATGCTCGTCGCCCGTGAGGCCGCGGCGATCACGCTGACCTGCGCGCCGATGGCAGGGGAGATCGCCTCGACCCCGAGCTCCAACGAGTGTTCACGCGCGCGGGCGATCGTCTCGGGCTCGGCGACGATGTCCTCGGCGAACTTCCAGTTCGACTCTTTCTCTGACACGCACACTCCGTTCGGGTGCCAACTCTACGGGTGTTGCGCGGGGAGGACGGGTTACGCTCGTACCGTGTTCGACGGCTTCGAGAAGTTCCTGGTCATCGGGATCATCGGTGTCCTGATCGTCGGGCCGCAACGCCTGCCCGGTTACGCCGCGAAGCTCGCCGAGTTCGTGAAGGCCGTCCGCCGGTTCGCCGACACCGCGAAGGAGCGGATGCGCGACGAGATGGGCCCGGAGTTCGACGACATCGAGTGGCAGAAGCTCGACCCGCGGCAGTACGACCCGCGGCGCATCATCCGCGACGCCCTCCTCGACAGCGGGGGCAGCGTGGCCGCGGTCGAGACCGCGCAGGTCACCGCGTCGAAGGTGCGGGCGACGGCGCCCGTGGTGCCGCTCGCCGCGGGCGAGGCCGCGCCTTTCGACGACGAAGCCACCTGATCGCGCGGGCTGACGGCCCGTCAGGTGACCGGAAGACGGACTGGAGGCGCGGTGCCAGCTGGCACCGCGCCTCCTGTCCGTTGACGGGTCGCGTCTACTTCAGGTCCGCGAGGAACCGGTCGGTCCACGCCAGTGCCGGTGCGCTCGGGACCGAACTGCACGTCGCCATCGCCGTGGTCGAGGAGCACGGGGTGTCCCGGTCGAGCGACCACACGTGGACGCCGGCGAGGCCGTTCGCCTTCGCGTAGGACGTCAGCGTGTCGACGTCGGCGAGGGTGAAGACCTCGTCGGAGGCGTCGTTCACGCCGAGCATCGGGGTGACCTCGATCTTCGACGGGGCGATGCCGTAGGTGTGCTCGAGGTTGGTGACGGCCTGGATCGCCGACTGCCCCATCTCGCAGGTCGAGCCCGAGAGCACGCAGTTCGCGGCGGTCGCGCGGCCGAAGTCCATCGTCATGAGGTTGACCGTGTAGTGCGTCAGGCTCGCCGCCTTGATGGCCTTGACCACGGCGTCACCGGTGCTGTTCAGGCCGCCGTACGATCCGTCGGACGCGGCGAGGGTCGCGAGGGTGAACGAGAACCGCATGCCCGGGTACTTCGACTGCGCGAGCGCCGCGGCGTTCACGAGGTTCTGCACGTCGGCGACGGACTGCCCGCTCTCGATGTCGAAGTCCACGCCGATCATGTGGGAGGTCGCGTACCGGGCGATGAACGACTGCAGTGCCGTCCCCGAGCACGTGAACGAGCCCGCGGCCCCGCCGGTGCTCACGATGTAGTTCACCCCCGCGGCGTCGAGCTTCGGGATGTTGGCGCTCGCGAACGCGTCCGCGGCGACCCCGCCCCAGTTCTCGCTGCCGCAGGTGCCGGTGGCGAAGGCGAGGGTGATCGCCTTCAGGCCCGGTTCGCGGGTGGAGACGAGGCTGTTCGACGAGCCGGCGACGGGGATGCGCGTCCCGGTGACCGCCGTGTTCATGACGTTCGTGTTCCAGTCGAGGTTCACCGTGACGTCCTTGTACGGGCTGAACACGAGGCCGCTCGCGGTCCCGCCGCTGCCGCCGGTCCCGCCGCCGCCGCCGGTCCCGGTGCCGCCGCCGGTCCCGGTGCCGCCGCCGGTCCCGGTGCCGCCGCCGGTCCCGGTGCCGCCGCCGGTCCCGCCGCCCGTGCTCGTGCCGCTGCACGCGCCCGTCGACGTCCACGGCTGCCCGCTGCCCGTCGCGCCCGAGTGGGTCGCCGGCTCGTCGCCCTGCGTCCACCAGTTCGCGGTGTAGTTCGCGCCGTTCTCACTGACGGTGGCGCCGCCCGAGTACGCGGTGCCCGCGCTCCACGCGGTCGCGCAGGTCGGCGTGGCCGCCGTGGCCGGAGCCGCGGCGACGGCCCCGCCCGCCAACGCGGCCGCGACCGCCGCGACGATCCCGATCCTGGTCCTGGTCATGTTGATCACACGGTTCTCCTGTCCTCGGCCCGGCGACGTTGCCGAGCGGGGTGGAGCTCCTGCGGACCCGATTCCGCAGGAGCATTGTGGAATACCCCTGCACAATGCACCCGTGTGGAACGACCTGTCCATGAAAGGACGTACAGCCGGAGGTTCAGTCCTTCGTCGCGACGATCGTGAAGGTCGCGGGGATGCGGTCCCGATCCGCGCCCGGCCACGCGAAGTTCCCGTCCCCGGTCTCCTCCATGCGCGCGCTGAACCGCCACGGGAGTGTCCGGCCCTCGTCCAGGAAGCGCAGTCGGAGTCCGGTTCCGAGGAGCGCGTTCACGATCTCGGACAGCGGGTGCGGCCACTCGTACGTGCGGGTGTTCGCGACCGTCCCGTCGCCCGCGTACGTTCCGGCGTCGTCCCACTGCTGGGCCGTCCCGTCGGCGAAGTACCGGTGTCGTGCGACGAGCTCGTCGGCGTCCTCGTCCAGGGCGTACAGCGCCGGGTGGCCGTCGCGGATGAAGAACACCCCGCCCGGACGGAGGAGTGCAGCGACCTGGGCAGCCCAGCGGTCGAGGTCGTCGAGCCAGCAGATCGTCCCGATGCTCGTGTACACGACGTCGAAGTCGCCGGTGACCGCGGCCCGGGCGTCGAGGACGTCCGTCTCGACCCAGGTGGCCTCGACGCCGAGGCGGTCGGCCAGGGCACGGGCGGAGGCCAGGGCGGCAGGGGAGAAGTCGACGCCGGTGACCCGAGCACCCTCGCGCGCCAGCGACACCGTGTCCGTACCGATGTGGCACTGCAGGTGGCAGAGGTCGAGCCCGTCGAGGGAGTCCCCGGGGAGCCAACGGGCGAGGACGGGCAGGTCCTCGCGGACGACGCCGGAACGGTGGTCGGGGTCGCTGAGCGCGTCGATGTCGTAGGCGCCCTCGTGGATCGGGACACGGTCGTCCCAGTTCGCGCGGTTCGTGTCGCGGGCCTGGTCCCAGTCGACGCTGACGTGATCAGTGCTCATGGACTCGACCCTACCGAGCGGACGGTCCGACCCTCGGCGACCGTCAGCCGACGGACAGCCCGAGCTTCCGCCCCGCGAGGCCACGGCCCATCGTCGTCACCCGGTCCGCGATCGCTCCGAGGGCCACCGCTGCCGGATCGTCCGGCGCGCCGGTCACGACCGGCACCCCGGCGTCTCCGCCCTCCCGGAGCGGCACCGACAGCGGCACGCTGCCGAGGACCGGCACCGGGGTGTCCTGCCCGCGCGAGAGCCGAGCGGCGGTCTCGGCGCCGCCGCCCTCGCCGAAGAGGTGCAGGACCGAGCCGTCGGGCTGGACGAGCCCGGCCATGTTCTCGACGACGCCGATCACCCGCTGCCCGGTCTGCCGTGCCACGACCCCGCTGCGCTCGGCCACGTCCGCGGCAGCCGCCTGGGGCGTGGTCACGACCAGGACCTCGGCGTGGGGGAGCAGCTGGCCGACCGAGATCGCCACGTCGCCGGTGCCGGGCGGGAGGTCGAGGAGCAGCACGTCGAGGTCGCCGAAGAAGACGTCGGTGAGGAACTGCGACACCGTCCGGTGCAGCATCGGCCCCCGCCAGGACACCGCGGTGGAGACGTCGTCGACGAACATGCCGATCGAGACGACCTTCACGTCGTGGGCGACCGGCGGCAGGATCATGCTGTCGACCCGGGTCGGTCTCGGGGCCACGCCAGCGGCGTCGGTGAGGCCCATGAGTCCGGGGATGCTGAAGCCGTGCACGTCGACGTCGACGATGCCCACCCGCTGTCCCCGGGCTGCGAGCGCGACGGCGAGGTTCGCCGTGACGGTGGACTTGCCGACGCCGCCCTTCCCGCTCGTCACCGTGATCACCCGCGTCAACGAGTCCGGCGTGAACTGCACGCCGCGCGGGCGACCGGCACGGAGCCGCTCGGTGAGGGCAGCCCGGGTCGCCGGGGACATGACGGAGACGTCCACGTCGACCGCGGTCACGCCGTCCACGGAACCGGCGGCCGCACGGACGTCGCGCTCGATCGTGTCGGCGGCCGGGCACCCCGTGATCGTGAGCTGCAGGTCGACGCGCACCGAGCCTCCCGGCTGGACGTCGACACCACGGATCATGTCGAGCTCCGTGACGGGCCGGCGGATCTCGGGGTCCACGACGCGGCCGAGCGCCGCGAGGACCGCGCCGCCCAGCTGCTCGTCGGATCGGCCGGGGTCAGCCACGGGCCGCGGTGCCGGGCTCGTCGGCGAAGCCGGCGGAGTCCGCGTCTCGCCGGTCGAGCTCCTCGAGCAGCGACCGGATCTCGGCGCGGATGAAGTCCTTCGACGCCATGTCCCGCATCGCGAGGCGCAGCGCGACGACCTCGCGGGCGAGGTACTCGGTGTCGGCGAGGTTCCGCTCCGCGCGCTGTCGGTCCTGCTCGAACTGCACGCGGTCACGGTCGTCCTGCCGGTTCTGCGCGAGCAGGATGAGCGGAGCCGCGTACGAGGCCTGCAGCGAGAGCACGAGGGTGAGCGCGGTGAAGCCGATCGCCGCCGAGTCGAACTGCCACGGCTTCGGCGCCACCGTGTTGTAGATCATCCAGACCGCACAGAAGAGGGTCAGGCCGACGAGGAACCACGGCGTGCCCATGGCCCGTGCGATGCCCTCGGTGGCGCGACCGAACGTGTCGCCCCGACCGCGACGGCGGGTCGGGAGCACACGGGTGCGCATGCCCTTCGGGGAGTCGAGGCGCTCCTGGCGGGTGTCATCCGTTCGGGCCACTGGTGGTCCTCCTTCCCGTGGTCACGGGCGTCTTGCGCGAGCGTTGGCGAGGCAGGGGTGAGGGTTCTCCCTCACCCTGACTTCGCCAGTCGTCGGGCAGGACGTGGTCGAGGACGTCGTCGATCGTCACCACCCCGACGAGACGGTGGGCGTCGTCGACCACGGGGACGGACAGCAGGTTGTAGGTCGCCATGATCCGCGTGACCTCCGCGGCGCTGGCGTCGACCCGGACCGGTTCGGTCTGCTGGTCGATGAGCGTGCCGAGCCGCTCGTTCGGCGGGTAGCGGAGCATCCGCTGGAAGTGCACGAGCCCGAGGAAGCGACCGGTCGGCGGCTCGTACGGCGGGAGCACGACACAGACGCTCGCGCCGAGGGCCGGTGCGAGCTCGTGGCGTCGGACGAGCGCGAGCCCCTCGGCCACGGTCGCGTCGGCCGAGACGATCACGGGCTCGGTCGTCATGAGACCACCGGCCGTGTCGGGCTCGTACTCGAGGAGCATGCGGACGTCCTGCGCCTCCTCCGGCTCCATGAGCTGGAGGAGGGCCTCGGAGCGGTCGTCCGGGAACTGCGCGAGCACGTCGGCGGCGTCGTCCGGCTGCATCTGGTCGAGCACGTCGGCGGCGCGGGCGTCCTCGAGGCGGCTCAGGATCTCGATGCGCTCCTGGTCGGGCATCTCCTCGAGGACGTCGGCGAGCCGGTCGTCCGGGAGTTCCTCGGCGACCTCGAACCGGCGCTCCTCGGGCAGGTCGAGCAGCGTCGACGCGAGGTCGGCCGGCAGCAGGTCGGAGTAGGCGGCGATGACGTGCTCGGCGGACTGTGCCTCGCCGGGGAGTTCGTCCTCGGTGACCTCGTTCCAGGTCGCGAACGTCGTCGGGCCCTTGCCGAACGGGGACGGCGTCGTCTTCGGCTTGCGGAGGAAGAGCTGCGACACCTCCCAGTCGCCCTGCCCGCGATCCTCGATCGCGACGTCCTCGATCGTCGCCCGGATGCGTTGGTTCTTGATGAGCACCTTGCGTCCGAGCATCTCCGCGATCACGCGGACCTCGCCGCCGCGCTGCTCGAAGCGGCGCATGTTGACGAGGCCGGTGGTGATGACCTGGCCGGCACCGATCGACGTGATGCGGCCGACGGACACGAAGATGCGGCGCTTGCCGGGGACCTCGACGATCAGCCCCACGACGCGCGGGGAGTCGACGCGTCTGTAGACGACCAGGACGTCCCGGACGCGGCCCACGCGGTCGCCCGCGGGGTCGAAGACGGAGCACCCGGCGAGGCGGGCGACGAAGACCTTCGTGGCGCTCACCCGACCAGCGTAGCCGTTCGGTCCTGCGCCGACGCCGCCGCACCTGTGCAGGCTCACCGATCGGACCGGCCGCCCCCGGGTACGAGCCCGGTCGGCGGCTTCCCTGGGAGCGCACGTGCGATTGCAAGGTGTCCGGTGGATGATGGCTGAGTGAGCAATCAGAGCCCCTTCGGCGGCCGGACGGCCCAGGCATTCCCGACGCTGCCGCGTGGCGACGTCCTCGGCACCTACGACAGCTACCCGGAGGCGCAGCGCGTCGTCGCGAAGCTCGCCGAGTCGGACTTCCCGGTCGCCAAGATCGCGATCGTCGGCAACGACCTCAAGACCGTCGAGCGCGTCACCGGCAAGATGACCTACGGCCGCGCCGCCATCGCGGGCGCGCTGTCCGGCCTCTGGCTCGGCATCTTCTTCGGCATCGTCCTCACCCTCTTCTCGCCGACCGCCGGCGGCCTCATCATCGCCGCGGCCATCATCGGCGCCGCGTTCGGCATGCTCTACGGCATCGTCTCGTTCGCGATCACGAAGCGGCAGCGGGACTTCACGAGCGTGCACCAGGTGCTCGCGACGAACTACCAGATCGTGGTGGACCCGCAGCTGACCGGGCAGGCGCAGAAGATCCTCGGGCAGTTCGGTGCGACGCAGTCCACCCACTGGGACTCGCCGTCGTCCTCGTCCTCGCAGGGTGCGCCGGTGAACCGGCAGGAGCCCTGGCGGCCCGAGCCGCGCCAGCAGCAGGAACCGTGGCGGCCTGACCCGCGCCAGCAGCAGGCGCCCTACGGCGGGCACGCGACGCCCCACCAGCAGCCTGGAGGCACGCAGCAGTCCGGTACGTCGGCCCCCGGCGCGCAGACGGGAGCGCCGCGGTACGGCACGAACGACGGCCCGCGGTACGGCGAGGTGCCGTCCGGCGCTCCGGTCGGTCCTGCCGCCGGGCAGCCCGGGGCCCCGTCGAGTGCTCCGGCTGGCCCCCCGCGCTACGGCACGAACGACGGTCCCCGGTACCAGCCGCCGGCAGCCGGGGCCGACCGCCCCGCCGAAGCGGCACGTCCCGGCGAGCAGCCCCAGTTCGGCGAACGGGTGACCCCCACGTCCGCGCCCTCGTCGGCGCCGGAGCAGGGCCGTGGCGACGGGGAGCGACGTCCGGGTGACGAGGAGTCTCCGCGCTCCTGACGGGTGCCTCGCCGCCGGGACGACGTCGCTGGTCGCACGACGTGCCGTGCGCCGAACGTGTCGGTCGCGCGATGTGTCGGCCCGCCCGGAGTCGAGCGGCATGTCGTGCGACCAGCCGCGGGGCGCGGGCGCGAGCCTGCGCTGGGTCGGCGTCCCGCTGTTGGCACGGAGCTGGTCGCACGGCGTGCCGCGCGCCGGACGTGTCGGTCGCGCGATGTGTCGGCGCGCGCGGAGCCGAGCGGCATGTCGTGCGACCAACCGAGGACGCGGACGCGGACGCGGACGCGGACGCGGACGCGGCGCCAGTCAGCCCGACGCGACCCGGGGTTACAGGACCTTCGAGTAGCAGACGGAGGTCGGCACGCCCGCGTACGGCCCGAAGTTCGCGATCCGCGTGAAGCCCTCGCGTTCGTAGAAGCCGATCGACCGCTTCTGCTCCGTGCCCGTCTCGAGCACGAGCGCCGGTGAACCGAGGTCGAGCGCTGCCTCTTCCAGGCGACGGAGGAGTGCGGTCGACACCCCGGCGCCGCGCGACTCCGGCCGCACGTACATCCGCTTGATCTCCGTGATGCCGTCCTGGACGACCCGCAGCCCACCGCAGCCGAGCGGCGTGCCCGAGGCGTCCCGCGCGACGAAGAACACCGCGATCGACTCGGCCGTGGGCTTCTCACCCGGCTCGGTGTCCTGCCCGTAGGCGCGGTCGATCTCCAGGCGCTGCGCGGCACGGAGGCGCTGGGCGTCCGGGGAGTCGAAGTGCTCGACCTCGATGTCGAGGTCGTCCGTCGTCGGCGTGTGCTCGGGCGTGGTCACCCGCTCAGGCTAGCGGCCGGAGCGGGCGATCCACCCCTCCACTTCCGAGGGGGTCCGGGGGATCCCGATCGACAGGTTCTCGGCGCCGTCCTCGGTCACGAGGATGTCGTCCTCGATGCGCACACCGATGCCGCGGAACTCCTCAGGCACCGTCAGGTCGTCCTGCTGGAAGTACAGGCCGGGCTCGATCGTGAACACCATGCCGGGCTGCACGACGCCGTCGATGTACATCTCACGGCGGGCCTTCGCGCAGTCGTGCACGTCGAGTCCGAGGTGGTGGCTCGTCCCGTGCACCATGTACCGGCGGTGGAACTGGTTCTCGGGCTGCAACGACTCGTCCGCAGTGCCGGGCAGGAAGCCCCACTCGGCGGTCTTCCGGGCGATGACCTCCATCGCGGTGGCGTGCACCTGGCGGAAGGTGATGCCCGGCTTCACGATCGCGAACGCCGCGTCCGCCGCTTCGAGCACGGCTTCGTAGACCATCCGCTGCACCTCGGTGAAGGTGCCGCTCACCGGCAGGGTCCGGGTGATGTCGGCGGTGTAGTACGAGTCGACCTCGACCCCAGCGTCGATGAGGATCAGGTCGCCCGGCTGCACGGCGCCGTCGTTGCGGGTCCAGTGCAGGATGCAGGCGTGGTGCCCGGACGCCGCGATCGTGTCGTACCCGACGGTGTTGCCGTCCGCGCGGGCACGGCGGTTGAAGGTGCCCTCGACGATGCGCTCGCCGCGGGGGTGCGCCAGCACGGCGTCGAAGTCGGCGATGACGTCGTCGAAGCCGGCCTTCGTCGCCGCCACGGCCTGGCGGAGCTCGTGCACCTCGTACGCGTCCTTCACCAGGCGGAGCTCCGAGAGGTCGCGGGCGAGGACGTCGTCGGTCGCCGGGGCGCCGTCCTGCTCGGGTGCGCCGCCGACCGCGCTGCCGAGGCGCTCGTCGAAGGAGCGGGTCAGGTCGGTGTCGGCGTCGCGGACCACGAGCACGGTGGCGTCGAGGCCATCGACGACCGCGTCGAGGTCGCCCAGGTCGGCGGTGGCGACGCCGAGGTCGGCTGCGACCTCGGCCAGGGACGGACGCGGCCCGACCCAGAACTCGCCGATCTCCGGGTTGGCGTAGAACTCTTCGGAGTCGCGGCCCGCCGTCGCCCGGAAGTACAGGGTGGTGTCGTGCCCGGAGCCGTTCGGTGTCATCACGAGCACGGAGCCGACGACCGTTTCGGAGCCCCAGCCGGTGAGGTGCGCGAACGCGGAGTGCGGTCGGAACGGGTAGTCGCAGTCGTTCGAGCGGACCTTCGCCTGGCCGGCCGGCACGACGATCGTGCGGCCGGGGTGCAGCTCGGAGATGCCTGCCCGACGTGCGGCGGCGTGCGCGGCCTGCTCGCGGGGTTCGGGCAGCGGGCGCTCACGCTCGGCCCACTGCGACCCGATGTAGTCCTTGAAGGTCGAGGAGCCGGGGGTCGTGGAACGGTTGCTCGTCGCGCGGGGAGTGGTGTCGGCCATGCACCCATCCTCGCACCGTCCCGACCACCGCGGCCTGTACGCGTGCTCACCTGTGGATACCATTGGCGACGTGCCCGATCCGTTCATCGACCTGCACACGCACTCGAGCGTGTCCGACGGCACCGAGCGCCCCGCCGAGCTCGTCCGGGCCGCCGCAGCCGCCGGGTTGGACGGCGTCGCACTGACGGACCACGACACCACCGCTGGCTGGGACGAGGCGATCGCGACCGCCCGCGAGCTCCCGGTCACGCTCCTGCCCGGCCTCGAGCTCAGCACCCGCATCGGGTACCGCAGCGTGCACGTGCTCGGGTACCTCGTCGACCCGACCGACCCCGCGCTCGTCGCCGAGACCACCCGCATCCGCGACGGCCGCCTGGCCCGCGCGCGCCGCATGGTGGAGCGCATCGGCGCCGACCACCCGCTGACCTGGGACGACGTGCTCGCGCAGGCGAGCGAGGGTGCGACCATCGGACGCCCGCACATCGCGGACGCCCTGGTCGCCCGCGGCCTCGAACCCGACCGGAGCGCGGCGTTCCGCGGCATCCTGCACCCGGCCTCCGGGTACTACGAACCGCACGAGGCTCCGTCGCCACTGCGCGGTGTCGAGCTCATCCGCGGTGCCGGCGGCGTCCCGGTCATCGCGCACCCGGCAGCGTCGTCGCGCGGCATCGTCATCGACGAAGAGATGCTGCGCGCGCTCGTCGGCGCGGGGCTCGGCGGCCTCGAGGTCGACCACCGCGAGAACGTCTCCCACGGCAAACGCACCCTGCTCGACTGGGCGGTGCGCTTCGACCTGTTCGTCACCGGGTCGAGCGACTACCACGGCACCGGCAAGCCGAACCGACTCGGTGAGCACCGCACGTCCCGCGCTGCGTTCGACGCGATCGTCGCCGAGGCCACCGGTTCCGCACCCGTCTCCGGTCCGGGCGCCCGCCTGGCCTGACCCGGCAACCCGGTCCCTTCCCGACCCCGGTGGGCGGGGACGACGAAGGGTCCGTCGCGTCAGCGACGGACCCTTCGTCCTGGAGGCGCTACTCGCCCTCGCCGGCGGCCTGCGGTGCCGAGGCGGTCGCCTCGGACGAGCCGGCACCGCTGCGGCGACGACGCCGACGGCGGCGCTTGGCGGCCCCGTCACCGGAACCGGCCTCGGCGGTCGCGCCGTCCGTGGGGGGAGTGGTGGGCGCCTGCGTGTCGGACGGTTCCGTCGTGGCCGGAGCCGAGCCTCCCGAGCGGGTGCGACTGCGCGAACGCGACCGCGAGCCGCCGGAACGACCCTCGCCCTGCTGACCGCCGCGCTGGCGGTCGCCACCCTTGCCCTCGCCGGTGCCGGCCGACGCGGCGTGCGCCGACGAACCGGGGAGGCGGCCCTTGGTGCCGGCGGGGATGTCGAGGTCGGCGAAGAGGTGCGGGGACGACGAGTAGGTCTCGACGGGTTCCGGGATGCCGAACTGGAGCGCCTTGTCGATGAGCGTCCACTTGTGCAGGTCGTCCCAGTCGACGAACGTGACCGCGATGCCGGTCTTGCCGGCGCGACCCGTGCGGCCGGCACGGTGCAGGTAGGTGTCAGGGTCGTCCGGGATCGTGTGGTTGATGACGTGCGTCACGTCGTCGACGTCGATGCCGCGGGCCGCGACGTCGGTCGCGATGAGGACGTCGCGCTTGCCGGCCTTGAAGGCGGCCATGGCGCGCTCACGCTGCTCCTGGTTGAGGTCGCCGTGGACGGCGGCGGCGTTGAAGCCGCGGTCCTTCAGCTCCTCGACGAGCTTCGCGGCGGCGCGCTTCGTCCGCGTGAAGATCACGGTCTTGCCGCGACCCTCGGCCTGCAGGATGCGGGCGATGACCTCGTCCTTGTCGAGCGAGTGCGCGCGGTAGATGACGTGCTTGATGTTCGCCTGCGTCAGGCCCTCGTCCGGGTCGGTCGCGCGGATGTGCACCGGGCGCGACATGAAGCGACGGGCGAGTGCGACGATCGGGGCGGGCATCGTCGCCGAGAACAGCATCGTGTGCCGCACGGCCGGGACGGCCTGGAAGATGCGCTCGATGTCCGAGAGGAACCCGAGGTCGAGCATCCGGTCGGCCTCGTCGAGGACCACCTCCTGCACGTGGGAGAGGTCGAGGAGGCGCTGGCGCTGCAGGTCGATGAGGCGGCCCGGGGTGCCGACGACGATCTGCGCGCCGGCCTTGAGCTGCTCGATCTGGCCCTCGTACGCCTTGCCGCCGTAGATCGACACGATGGTCGTCGGGCGGTTCGAGGTGGCCAGCTCGAGGTCCTCGGTCACCTGGACCGCGAGCTCGCGGGTCGGGACGACGACGAGGGCCTTCACGCCCGGCTCCGGAGCGGCTCCGAGGCGCTGGATGAGCGGCAGGCCGAAGCCGAAGGTCTTGCCGGTGCCCGTCTTGGCCTGACCGATGATGTCCTGGCCGGTCAGGGCGAGCGGGATCGTCTGCTGCTGGATCGGGAAGGGCTCGATGATGCCCTTCGTCGCGAGCGCGTCGACGATGTCCTGCTCGATGTTGAGGTCTGCGAAAGTCAAAGAATCACCCTAGTCCTGGTGGAAGTCCCGACCAGTCTACCGACGCGGACCGGGGTCCCGGGTCCGGACCCCTATGCTGCTGGCGTGGTCTCTTGGTGGAACCGGAAACGTGCTGCGCGGCTGGCTGCCGCCTGGCTCGCCTCGCGCAACCCGAAGAAGGCGTCCGGTGAGCGGCTCCGGCTGGACGACGTCAGCCCCGAGCTCGACGTCTACCTCGGTCAGGCCGCGTACCTGCAGCTGTCGATGTACGAGACGATGGGCCGCGCCGGGGCAGCGGCGCCGACGCTCTCCGGACGGCTGGTCACGGGCGTGCTCGCGACGACCGCGCTCGAGCGACACCGGACCATCGTCGCCGAGATCGAGCGGAACGGGCAGGACCCGGCCGAGCTCATGGCGCCGCACCGCGAGGCGATCGACCGCTTCCTCGAGCGGACGAGCGGTGCCGACTGGTACGAGTCGATGCTCACCGGCTACGTCACCGCCGGCATCCTCAACGACCTGTTCGACGACCTCTTGCGCTCGCTCCCGATCGACGTCCGGCAGCGGCTCCGCACGGTGTTCGACGCGCGTGAGGAGGCGGCGGTCGTGGAGGAGCTGACCGCGCACATCGAGGCCGATCCCCGCGTGGGGTCGCGACTGGCGATGTGGGGCCGGCGACTCGTCGGGGACACCCTGCTCGTGGCGCGGTCGGCGCTCGCGTCGCACGCCCGGGAGGACCAGTCGCGGCTCGAGCCGGTCTGGACGGAGCTCATCGCAGCGCACAGTCGGCGGATGGACGCGCTCGGCCTCACCGCCTGAGTCGCACAAGAGCGCCGGCGGCTCTGCTGAGTTCGCCGGCGGAGCGGTCGGCCGCGGCGCGGCTCAGCGGTTCAGGCGCCGTTCGCCCGGACGCGCTCGTAGTACGCGTCGTCGGCTGCCCGGCGACGGCTGCCGAGCACCCACGCGACCACGGCCGCCGCGACGGCCGCGCCGACGAGTGCCGCGACCCAGATCCAGCCGCCGTCGTACGGCCACCCGGCCCAGGTCAGGGCCTCCCAGAGCACGGCCGAGGCGACGCCGCCGACGACCGGACCCACCAGGACGCCCCGGCTCGCGCGCCACGGCAGCACGACGTGCGCGACGGCCCCGACGAGCAGGCCGCCGAGCACGGCGAAGAGCAGCTCCACGTCAGGCGACGAAGCCGATGCGACGAGCCTCTTCCGCGCCGACCTCGACGTACGCGAGCGACGCGACCGGCACGATGAAGCGACGGCCCTTCTCGTCCTGCAGGGAGAGGTGCGTGGCCTTCGCCGTGAGGGCCTCCGACACCGCCTGCTCGATCTGGTCAGCGGTCTGCGCGCTCTCGAACGCGATCTCGCGCGGGCTGTTCATGATGCCGATCTTGATGTCCACGACCACAGCGTAGCGGGGCGGTCCCCGGCTGCTCCGGCCGTTCGCCGCGGGCGCACACCACCCGCGCGGAACGGTCCACGGCGCCGTGTCGGGCGTCGGCGGTGTCGGCCGTCGTGGGTACCGTACGAGCGTGCCCCGGACCACCCTCACGCCCACCCCCGACGACACGGGCGTCGCGCGTGCGCTGGCCCCCGACGCGGCCCAGGACGCCGTGCTCGCGCTGCCCCCGGACCGGCACGCCGCGGTCATCGGCGCCCCGGGCACCGGCAAGACCACGACCCTGGCCCGGCTCGTCGCCCAGCGCCTCCGGGCAGCGGACGCGATCTCCTCGGACGGGTACGCCACGGTCCTCGCGCTCACCTCGGCGCGCACCGCCGCGACGGCCCTGCGCGACCGCCTGGCGACCGCGGTGGACCGCGTGGTCCCCGGGGCCCTCGCCCGCACGGTGAACTCCCTCGCGTTCCAGGTCGTCACGCACGCCGCCGTCGCACAGGGGCAGGAGGTCCCGACGCTCCTCACCGGCGGCGAGCAGGACCGGATCATCGCCGACCTCCTCGCCGGGCACGAGTCCGACGGCACGGGCCCGGACTGGCCGGAGCCGATCACGGCCGTGGTCCGCGAACGCGCCGGGTTCCGCACGGCACTGCGCGACGTGATGATGCGTGCCGTCGCCGCGGGGATCGAGCCGGACGAGATGCGCGAACTCGGCGACGAGACCGGCCACCCGGAGTGGCGCGCGGTCGGGGACTTCGTCGACGGGTACCGCGCCGCGCTCTCGGCCTTCCGCGCGACCAGCCTCGACGCCGCCGAGCTCGTCGCGTACGCCACCGCCGCCGTCCTCCGCGGGCAGGTCCCGCCGGCGGTCGCCGCACTCCGGACCGTCGTGGTCGACGACACGCAGGAGCTCGTCGAGGGCGAGATCGCGCTGCTCGGCGCGCTGGCCCGCTCGGGCGTGCAGGTCGTGGCCTTCGGCGACCCGGACATCGCGGCGTCCGCGTTCCGCGGCGCCGTGCCGGACGTGCTCGGTCGGCTCGGCGCACGGCTCGGCGTCGCCGACGTCGAGCAGGTCGTCCTCGGGACGGTCCACCGGCACGCCGCACCGGTCCGGGCCCTCGTCACCGGCATCACCGCACGGATCGGCGCGGCGGCGGCCGGTCGGCAGCGCTCCGCGGTCGCCACGGTCGCCGACGCCCGGTCCGACGCGGTCGTGCACGTGCAGGGCGCGAGCCGTGCGGCGCTCGTCGTCGCGATCGCCCGGCGACTCCGCGAGCACCGGCTCCTCGACGGCGTGCCCTGGCACCGGATGGTCGTCGTGACCCGCAGCGGCGCCGCGATCCCCGAGCTCGTCCGGGCCCTGTCCGTGGCCGAGGTGCCCGCGACCGCGGGGGCAGCGCCCGTGCGGGTCCGCGACGACTCGGCAGCGCGGTCACTCCTCGACGCGGCGGCCGTCGCCCTCGGGGTGCTCCCGCTCGACGCGGACCTCGCCACCGCGTTCGCGACCGGGCCGCTCGGCGGCCTCGACACCCTCGCGATGCGGCGGCTGCGGCTCGCCCTCCGCCGCGAGGAACTGGCGGGTGACGGCACGCGCACCGCCGACGAGCTCCTCGTCGAGGCGCTCGGCGCTCCGGAACGCCTCGCGACGATCGACGCCGGGTTCGCGCGGCGGGCCACCCGGCTGGCGAAGAGCCTCGTGCAGGCCCGCGCCGACGCCGAGGCGGACGCCAGCATCGAGGAGATCCTCTGGGGGCTCTGGGAGCGCAGCGGTCTCGCGGAGGTCTGGCGGTCGCAGTCCGAGGCCGGCGGCGTGGGCGCGGGGGAGGCCGACCGGCACCTCGACGCCGTGGTCGGGCTCTTCACCGCAGCGAAGCGGTTCGTCGAGCGCACGCCGGACGCGCCAGCGCGGGTGTTCGTCGACGACCTGCTCGACGCGGACCTCCCGGAGGACTCCATCGGACCCGACCGGACCGCCGGCCGGGTGCGCGTGCTCACCCCGTCGGCGACCGTCGGCCTCGAGTGCGACGTGGTGGTGGTCCTCGGGCTGCAGGACGGCGTGTGGCCGAACACCCGGGTCCGCGGCAGCCTGCTCGACCCCGACGGCATGGTCCGCGCGGCCGAGGGCACCGAGCGCTCGGCCGTGGACGACCGCGCCGCGGTGATCGCCGACGAGCTCCGCCTCTTCGCCCGCGCGGTGTCCCGGGCGACGAGCCAGGTGGTGATCGGCACGGTCGCGAACGACGACGAGTCCCCGTCGCCGTTCGTCCGCCTCGTCCCGGAGCCGCCGGACCGCGCCGCGACCGTGCACCCGCTGTCGCTGCGCGGTCTCGCCGGTTCGCTCCGACGACGGGTCGTGGCCTCTGGTGACCCGGAGGCCGCGTCCGCGCTCGCCCGTCTGGCCGAGGCCGAGGTCCCCGGCGCCGACCCGGACGACTGGTACGGCACGGCGGAACCGACGACCGACGCACCGCTCGTCGACCTCGACGCCGAGCCGGCGCCGGAGTACGAGGGCGGACCGGTGGTCGCGCCGACCGTGAGCGTCTCGCCGTCGCGCATCGGCACGTTCGAGGAGTGCCCGGTGCACTGGTTCGTGCAGACGTTCGGCGGCGGCGCCCCGAGCCCGGCGATGGGCATCGGCACGATCGTCCACGACGCCATGGAGCACGCCACGAGCGTCGACGTCGAGTCCCTCTGGGCGCACGTCGAGTCCCGCTGGGGCGAGCTCACCTTCGAGTCCCCCTGGATCGCCGACCGCGAGCGCGCCCGCACCCGCCGGATGATCGAGGGGCTGAGCGACTACCTCCGCACCTTCGCCGCGGCCGGCCGGCGCCTCCTCGGTGCCGAGACCGCGTTCTCTCTCGTGACCGGCCCGGCACGGATGCGCGGCAGCATCGACCGCATCGAGGTCGACGCCGACGGACGCATCAGCGTGGTCGACCTCAAGACCGGTCGGTCGATGCCCAGCGAGAAGAACGACATGCCGGAGCACCCGCAGCTCGGCGCGTACCAGCTCGCGGTCGAGGACGGCGCCGTCGAGGGCGTCCCGGCGGGTGCGCCGATGGCGGACGCCCGGCTGGTGTTCGTGCAGAACGCCCGGAGCACCCACGCGTACTCGGAGCGGACGCAGCACGCGTTCGACCCCGACGCGCGTGAGGCCTACCGGGAGCGCCTGCACGGGGTCGCCCGCGGGATGGCCGGTCGGACGTTCCTCGCGAACGTGGACGACCACTGCGAGCAGTCCCGGACCGGCGCCGAGTGCCGGATCCACGTCGTCGGGGAGGTCACCTGGTGAGCACGGAACAGGTCGCCGTCGCTGTCGCACGCAGCGCCGACGAGATCGCCGACGCCCTCGGCCGTCCCCGTCCCACCGCCCAGCAGCGCGCCGTCATCGAGTCGCCGCTCGCCCCCGCCCTCGTCGTCGCCGGGGCCGGCAGCGGCAAGACCGAGACCATGGCGTCCCGGGTCGTGTGGCTCCTCGCCAACGGTCTGGTCCGCCCCGACGAGGTCCTCGGCCTGACCTTCACCCGCAAGGCCGCGGGCGAGCTCTCGGTGCGCATCAACGACCGCATCCGGGCCCTCGAGGACGTCGGCCTGATCACCCCCGGTGACGCGTTCGAGGCCCCGACCGTGTCGACCTACAACGCCTTCGCCAACTCGGTGTTCCGCGAGAACGCACTCCTGGTCGGCCGGGACGGCGAGTCGCAGGTCCTCACCGAGCCCTCTGCCTGGCAGCTCGCCCGCCGGGTCGTGGTCGAGGCCCGGGACGACCGGCTCGCCGGCCTGGACCGCGACGTCGACACCGTCACGGCGGCCGTCGTCGCCCTCGCCGGAGCAGCGTCCGAGCACCTCGTCGAACCCGAGCAGCTGCGGCGGTTCGCGATCGAGTTCGCGGAGGTCCTGGAACTGCCGGGCAACCGTGGCAAGCCCTACGCCGACGTCGCGAAGGCCGTGGCGGCGGTCGGCGGCCTGGAGCCCCTCGCCGACCTCGTCGAGCGGTTCCGTCGGCAGAAGGTCGACCGGGGGTTCGTCGAGTTCTCCGACCAGATCGCCCTGGCGCTCGCCGCGGCCGAGTCGGCGCCCCGCGTGGTCGACGACCTCAGGAGCCGGTTCGGCGTGGTGCTCCTCGACGAGTACCAGGACACGTCCGTCGTCCAGACCCGGTTCCTCGCACGACTGTTCCGGGGGCACCCGGTGATGGCGGTCGGTGACCCGCACCAGTCGATCTACGGCTTCCGGGGCGCGAGCGCGGCGAACCTCGGCCGGTTCCCGCGTGACTTCGGCGGTGACGACCAGCCGACCCCCGTGACCTTCCCGCTGTCGACGAGCTGGCGCAACCCGGTCGACGTCCTCGCCGCCGCGAACGCCGTCGTGTCGCCGCTGTCCGAGGCCTCGGACGTCGCGGTCGAGCGGCTCTCCCCGCGACCCGGTGCCGACGACGGTTCGGTCGAGGTCGTCTTCGCCGAGACCCTGCCTGAGGAAGCCGCGTCGGTGGCGCAGTGGTTCCGTGCTCATCGGCGGCGGGATCCCCGTGCGTCGATGGCGCTGCTGCTCCGGGCCCGGAAGGACCTCGCGGCCTTCACCGGGGCGCTCGGCGAGCTCGGGGTGCCGTTCCACGTGCTCGGCACCGGCGGGCTGCTGCAGCGTCCGGAGATCGTGGACCTCGTCGCGTGCCTCCGGGTGCTGCACGACCCGGCGGCCGGCAACGACCTCATCCGGTTGCTCGCGGGTGCTCGGTGGCGGGTCGGCGCCGCGGACATCGCCGCACTGCACGACCTCGCGAAGTGGCTGTTCGGACGCGACCACACCCAGCAGCGGCTCGACGACGACCTGACCGCGGCGTTCCGGGCGTCGGTCGCCGCGGGGGAGCACGGCTCGGTCGTCGACGCGCTCGACTTCGTGGCGACCGCGCCCGACGAGCACGGGGCCCTCGACCGAATCTCGCCGGCCGGACGGTCACGCATGCGCGCGCTCGGTCAGCAGCTCCAGGCCCTGCGGCAGCGTGCTCGGGGGGACCTCGTCGACTTCGTGACGCTCGTCGTGCAGGAGATGCGGCTCGATGTCGAGGTCGCCGCGCACGAGCAGGGCAGCCAGGCGTTCCTCGACGCCTTCCTCGACGAGCTCGCCGGGTTCGTCACCACCGACGACCGTGCCGACCTCGGTGCGTTCCTCGGCTGGATCGACGCCGCCGCCCGACGGGACGACATGGGACCGCGGTCCGAGGAACCCGAGGCCGGGACGGTCCAGATCCTGACGATCCACGGGTCGAAGGGCCTCGAGTGGGACGCCGTCGCGGTGCCGCGCATGGTCGAAGGGGGCCTCCCCGCGCGGCCGCAGGAGGGCTCCTCTGGTTGGATCGGCTTCGGCCGGCTGCCGTACGAGTTCCGCGGCGACGCCGACGAGCTGCCCCGGTTGGCGTGGCGCGGGCAGGAGACCCAGAAGGACGTCCGCGACGCGATCGAGGCGTTCAAGGCCGAGATGCAGATCCGCAACGAGGACGAAGAGCGACGCCTCACCTACGTGGCGCTCACCCGGGCGAAGCACGACCTGCTCGTGTCCGGCTCGTTCTGGTCCGGCGGTGTGAAGCCGACCGCGCCGAGCCGGTACCTCGTCGACCTCCGGGACGCCGGGGTGATCGCGGCCGATGCCGTTCCGGAGCAGTCGCACCACGAACACGACCCGCTGGGCGAGTCCGGTGCGACCCAGTCGTGGCCGCACGTGCCGTTCGGCCAGCGGGCGGCGCGGGTGCACGCCGCGGCCGACCGTGTCCGGAACGCGAACCCCGGTGCCGCCGGCCGGTTCGCCGCGGACATCGACCTGCTGCTCGCCGAGCGGGCCGCGGTCCGCAGCGCCCGGCACGCCGTGGTGGTGCCGCACCGCGTGCCCGCCTCCGGGTTCAAGGACTACCTGTCCGAGCCGGACCGGGTCGCCGAGCGGCTCCGACGCCCGATGCCGGAGCGGCCCTACCGCGCGACCCGGCTCGGCACGCTGTTCCACCAGTGGGTCGAGCAGCGTGCGCGCGCGGGCGGCTCGCTGGAGACGCTCGACCTGTGGGAAGGCGAGGCGGATCTCGACACGGACGACCTGCCCGACGCCTCGCCGACGGCACCCGTCACCGACGACGACGCCCGGCGGCTCGCGGCGTTCCAGGAGACCTTCGCGCGCTCGCGGTGGGCTGAGCTGACGCCGGTCGAGGTCGAGCGCGAGATCCACATCCCGTTCCTCGGGCACAGCGTGATCTGCAAGCTCGACGCCGTGTACGAGATCGACGGGCGGGCGGAGGTCGTCGACTGGAAGACCGGCAAGGCGCCGAGCGGACGCGACGACCTCGCGAAGCGGCAGTTGCAGCTCGCGCTGTACCGCGTCGCCTACGCGGAGTTCACGGGGCGGCCGCTCGCCGAGGTCGATGCGGTGTTCTACTTCGTGGCCGACGACCTCGAGGTGCGACCGACCGGGCTGCTCGACCGCGCCGGTCTCGAGCGGGCCTGGCGCGACGCGGTCGGCTGACGATCCCGCGTCGCGCCCCGCGCGCAGGGCGTGGAGCACCGGACGGGAGGCACGGTGCGGGCCGGCACCGAGCCTCCAGGCCGTCAGGTGGTGGCGTCAGCCGTGTCGACGCTCGGTCGACGACAGCAGCTGCTCGACCTCGCCGATCTCCATCGTCTCCGGCGAGACCGACTGCAGCGGTGCCGCGCTCGGTGCGTGCACCGCGTCGACCAGCCGGTGCATCATCGCGACCGCGTCGTCGACGACCTCGGTGCTCTTGACCTGCACGCCGTGCAGCAGCCACTGCGCGGTCTCGAGCTCGTGGTGCACGCGGGCGCGCTGCGCGAGCTGGCGGTCCCGGCCGCCACCGTTCGCCTCGTACGCGCTGAGGACGGTGTCGAACGCCTCCGCGCGACCGGCGAGCACCCACGCGAGGTCCTTCGCGGGGTCGCCGAGCCGCAGCTCGCCCCACCCGAGGACACCCGACACGGCGTCGCCCTCGACGAGGACCGACTCGGTGCCGAACGAGCCGTGCACGACGGTCGGCGTGAACTGCCAGAGCTGCTGGTCGCGGGCCGCGCCCTCCCAGCGCTCCTTGAGCGCCGCCGGGACGAGCTTCGTGGCGACCGCACGGTCCATCACCGAGACCGCGGAGCGCAGCACCTCGAAGGGGGTGAGCGACGGCAGGCCGGCGTCGGTGACGAAGCTCGTGGGGAGCTGGTGGACGGCGGCGACGGCGCGGCCGACGGAGGTGGCGAGGTCGGGCCGGTCCGCGAGCGACCGCAGCGTCGGGTGCGTGCCGGGCACGTAGGTGGTCACGATGGCGCGGGTCGACCCGATCGGCGCCTGGCCGCGGTACTCGGCCACCGCGAACGGGAGGCGCGTGCGGATCCCGGCGCTCAGCGCACGGATCGCGACGAGGTCGGCGGACTGCCGCGCCTCGGCGCGCTGGTTGCGTGGTCGTCGGATCGCGAGCGCGGTGCCGTCGGCGTCGCGGAGGACCGCCGACTCGTAGTCCCCGGACGCCGCCGAGCCGAGCGTGCGCGTGCCCGTGACGACGAGCCCGGGCACGGCCGTCGTCGCCAACGCGGCTAGAGTGAACTGGGATCCCGCCATGCCCATCAGGGTAGGTCCGTGTCGTCGCCATCCGGGCGCGCCACGCTGACCCGGGCGCTCCCGGCCGAAGCCGCTGATCTGAGGAGCCCTCCGCCGTGACCGTCGAGTTCGCCGCCAGACTGCCGCTGTCCCGGAACGAACTCGACCGCGATGCCGAGTTCCGCACCACGCCCGACCTCGACCGTGTCCTGCGCGAGGACCCCTCGACCCGGTACCTGCCGCTGCGTGGAGCCGAGATGCTCCGGAACGCCGACGGCACGCTGCGCTTCGTGTCGGCGGCGGACGTCCCTGCGGACACCGTGACGCTCTACCTCGGGCGTGCGATCACCGACGCGGCCGACGCCCCGGCCGGCACCCGGTTCGTCGCGGCCTTCGTCGACGCGGACACCGCACGGACGATCGAGCCGGACGAGGACGCCTGGGAGAGCCTGCGCATGTTCGGCACCGAGCTGTCCGCGCGGGACCAGGGCCTCGCGGTCGAGGCGGTCGCGATGGCGAACTGGCACGCCGTGCACGGCTTCTCGCCCCGCACCGGGTCCCCGTCGGAGGTCACCACGGGCGGCTGGGTCCGCCGCGACCCGGAGGGGCACGAACTCTTCCCGCGGACCGACGCGGCGATCATCGTGGGTGTGACGGACGCGGACGACCGCATCCTGCTCGGCTCGAACGCCGCCTGGGACGCCGACCGCTACTCGCTGCTCGCGGGTTTCGTCGAACCGGGGGAGTCCCTCGAGGACGCCGTGCGGCGCGAGGTCTGGGAGGAGTCCGGCGTCCGCGTCGAGGAGCCCGAGTACCTCGGGTCGCAGCCGTGGCCGTTCCCCGCGTCCCTCATGCTCGGGTTCCGCGCCCGTGCGGCCGACGGCGACCCGACCACGGCGCGGCCGGACGGCGTGGAGATCCTCGACGTGCGGTGGTTCTCGCGCGACGAGATCCGCGAACGCGCCGGTGACACCCTGCTGCTGCCCGGTCGGACCTCCATCGCCCGCGCCATCATCGAGGAGTGGTACGGCGGGCCGCTGGACCTGCCGTGAACGGGGTCGGCGCGGGCCGCACTCCGAACGCCCCAGCCGTCGGTCCGGCGTCGCCGTCGCCGGACGAGCTGCTCGCCGCACTCGACCCGGAGCAGCGCACCGTCGCCCGGACGCTGCTCGGCCCCGTCGCGGTGCTCGCCGGTGCCGGTACCGGCAAGACGCGGGCGATCACGCACCGGATCGCGTACGGCGTCGCGACCGGCACCTACTCGCCGAACCACGTCCTCGCCCTGACCTTCACCACCCGGGCCGCCGGCGAGCTCCGGTCGCGACTCCGAGCGCTCGGCGCCGGCACGGTGCAGGCACGCACGTTCCACTCGGCGGCGATGGCCCAGCTCAGCTACTTCTGGCCGGACACCGTCGGCGGCCACGCCCCGCGGCTCGTCGACAAGAAGGGACGGGTGATCGCGCACGCCGCGGACACCGTCGGACTGCACGTCGACACCCCCGTGCTGCGGGACCTCGCCGCCGAGGTCGAGTGGCGCAAGGTCCAGATGCTCACGCTCGACGAGTACGAGGCCGCCGCTGCCGAGCGCACCATGCCGCGGGACACCACCCCGCGGCGGGTGGTCGACCTCATGCGCGCCTACGAGCAGCTCAAGGACGACCGTCGGCAGCTCGACTTCGAGGACGTGCTGCTCGCGACGCTCGGCATGGTCGAGTCGGAGCCCCGGGTCGCGTCCTACGTGCGGCAGCAGTACCGCTTCTTCGTGGTCGACGAGTACCAGGACGTCTCGCCCGTGCAGCACGCACTGCTCCGCGCCTGGCTCGGCGGCCGGGACGACGTGTGCGTGGTCGGCGACGCGAGCCAGACGATCTACTCGTTCGCGGGGGCGTCGAGCGGGTTCCTGCTCGGGTTCGGGTCGGAGTTCCCGCGTGGTTCCGTCCTGCGGCTCGAGCGGAACTACCGCTCGACACGCGAGGTCGTGCACGCCGCCAACACGCTCATGCGCGGGCAGCCGGGTGCGCTCGACCTCGTCGCCCAGAGCACGTCCCCCGGGCCGGAGCCGGCCGTCGTCGCCTGCGTCCACGACGGTGACGAGGCGCAGACCGTCGCGCGGACGATCGGTGACGTCGTCGCCGGTGGTGCGGCCTTCGGTGACGTCGCGGTGCTCTTCCGGGTCGGCGCGCAGTCGGCGGCACTCGAGTCGGCGCTCGGCCGTGCTGGCATCCCGTACCGGGTCCAGGGCGGCACCCGCTTCTTCGACCGACCCGAGGTGAAGCTCGCGGTGCACCACATGCGGGGCGAGGCCGTCCGGCAGACCGACGACGAGCTGACACGTCGTGTGGGTCTCGTGCTGCAGGTCAGCGGTTGGACGCCGACACCGCCGGAGGGGACCGGCGCGGTGCGCGAGCAGTGGGAGGCGCTGCAGGCGATCATGGGTCTGGCCGAGGACGCCCCCGCCGGCACGACGATGCAGCAGTTCACCCAGGACCTCGTCGACCGCGCTGCCACGCACCACGAGCCGGAACTCGACGCCGTGACGCTCGCGACCCTGCACTCCTCGAAGGGACTGGAGTGGCCGCACGTGGTGATCGTCGGCGCCGCCGAGGGGCTCCTGCCGATCTCGCACGCCACCACCGACACCGAGGTCGACGAGGAACGACGCCTGTTCTACGTGGGCCTCACCCGAGCGCGTCGCTCGGTGACGGTGACGTGGTCGCGGCAGGGTTCGGTGCGCGGGGGCAGCCGGGCGCCGAGTCGGTTCCTGGCAGCGCTCGACACGCACAGCGTGGATGGGGCGGCACCGAGCGGCGTGTGACCGCCAGGTCGGACCGGTCGAGGACGAGCTGGTCCCGGTGGTCCGCGTCCCCGGGACGACCGCGGGCGACGGTCGCACTCGGCAGCCGTCCGAGCACGACCCGCACCGCGGCGACCGCGACCGCCGCCGTGCGCCAGGGGCCGAGGGCGGCAGCAGGACGCCCCCACACCTGCGCGGCGACGGCGGGCCACGCAGGGTCCTCGTCCGAACGGCCGTACTCGAGGCACTGCAGGCACGGACCGCGGTCGTCCGACACCACCGGACCGATCCGGACCGTGCCGTCGCCCACCACCACCGCCAGGTGCGGGACGTCGCGCCGCGTCCACGACGCCCGAAGCGCAGGGTCGACCACGTGGTCGGCGACGACGACGGCGAACGCCAGCGGAACGTCGTCGGGCTCCGTGTCCGCGGTCGGCCGGTCGCGCGCGGTCGGGGAGGGCTCCGTCCGGACCACCTCCGTGCCCTCGCCGGCGAGTTGTGCGGCGATCATGTCGGCGAGCGACCCCTTCCCGTGCACCTGCACGCGGGGCGAGGGCGGCGGCAGGACTTCGACGACGGCGGGGGAGGCGGCCGCGAGCACGGACGCCGCGACCTCCGGTCGGCAGCCGAGCGTGTCGGCGAGCGCGGTCAGCGCGTCGCGGCCGGTCTCACGGCGCAGCGCGCAGAGGAAGCGCTCCTCGGCCGTCGTGGGCACGGGGATGACGGCCCGTGGCGGGTCGACCCCGAGCTGCACGGTCGCCGGATCACGCCACACGAACTCGAGCGTCGGGTCGATGCGGATGCCCATGCACCCACCGTCGCGCACCCGGGCCGTGCTCGGGGCGGGCGGTGGCGATCTGTGGAGAACCCGCGCCGCTAGGCCTTCGGCCCCGCGCTGCCCTCGTCGCCGTCGGTGTCCGCGCCGCCCTCGTTCCCGTCGGTGTCCCCGCTGCCGTCGGGGTCCGCGACCCGGCCCTGCTCGTCCTCGTGCGGACGGCTGCCGGTGCTGTCGTCGAGGAGGTCCTGCAGCGCCTTGTCGAACTCGTCGTCCTCCGCGGAGAAGCCCGGGTTCTTCAGGCGGAGCACGAGCGCGTCCGGGGCGTCGATGTCCTCGGACGTCGGCACCGCGTCGAAGTGCGACCACAGGGCGTCCCGGCCCTCGGCGCCGAGTTCGTCGGTGACCCGCTGCCACATCGCCGCGGCCTCGCGGAGACGGCGCGGCCGGAGCTCGAGCCCCACCAGCGTGGCGAACGCCGACTCGGCCGGACCGCCGGCCGCTCGACGCCGCCGGACCATCTCGGCGATCGCGTCCGCGCGGGGGAGCCGGGCGGTGGCTGCCGCGGTGACGGTGTCGACCCAGCCCTCGACGAGCGCGAGCATCGTCTCGAGGCGGGCGAGTGCGGCGTCCTGCTCGGGCGTCCGCGGGGGGATCAGCGCGCCGGACGCGAGGGCGTCGCGGAGCTGCTCCTGGTCGGTCGGGTCGATGTCGGCGGCGAGCTCCTCGACGCGGTCGAAGGGGATGTGGATGCCCTTCGCGTAGTCGGTGATCGAGGAGATGATGTGCAGTCGCAGCCACCGGGCCGAGCGGAAGAGCCGGGCGTGCGCGAGTTCGCGGACGGCCAACCAGATGCGGACCTCGTCCTCGGGGACGTCGAGCCCCTCGGCGAACTCCGCGACGTTCTGGGGGAGGAGCGCCGCGACCTGCTCGTCGAGCAGCGGGACGCCGACGTCGCCGCCGGAGACGACCTCCTTCGAGAGCTGTCCGACGACCTGCCCGAGCTGGATCGCGAACAGGGCACCGCCGACGCCGCGCATCGCCTTCGAGACGTCGCCGAGCATGGCCTTGAGCTCCTCGGGCGCGCGCTGGTCGATCGCCTCGGTGAGGGCGTTCGCGATGCTCGAGGCGACCGGCTCCGCGATCTGCGTCCACACCGGAGCGGTGGCCTTCGCCCACTGCTCGCGGGTGTAGAGGCTCGGGGTGGCCGTGAGCTCGGCGACGGTCGTGACCTCGTCGAGCCACAGCGCCGCGACCTGGAACGCCTCGTCCGACGCCTGCGAGGTCGCGGGGTCGACCGCGTGGCCGCCCTCCCGCGCGATCGCCGTCGCACGCTCGGCGGTGACCGAGAAGTCGATGCCGTCACCACCCGACTGCGCGGCCCGCTGGAGCTGGCTCATCAGGTTGGCCACGAACGCCGGGTCGTCGGGGAGCCCGGCCGCACCGGCGAGCTGCGACGGGTCGATCTGGCCCTCCCCGGACAGCAGCTTGCGCAGCATCTCCTGGAAGTCGTCGTCCGGCCCCGGCTGCGGTTCATCAGGCATGCCGACTACGCTAACCGCTGCTCACGGGCACCGACCTGGGACGCTCCCGTGGGAACGCCCGAACCGCTGCGCCGAGGGCGAACACCCCCGTGGAAGGACCCTGCGTGACGCTCTTCGCCCCCGAGCCCCGTCGTCGATCGCGTGCCCGGACGCTCGGTTGGGCGTTCGTCATCGGCGCCGTCGTGCTCGGCCTCCTCGCCAGCTTCCTGCCGAGCCCGTACCTCATCGAGGTGCCCGGTCCGGTCTACAACACCATCGGCACGCAGGAGCAGGGCCAGGGCAAGGACGCGAAGGAGGTCGAGCTCATCCAGATCTCCGGGCGGAAGACCTACCCGACGTCCGGTGCGCTCGACATGCTGACCGTCGGCGTCCAGGGCGACGCCACGCACCGGCCGAGCTGGACGAGCGTCATCCGCGCGCTGTTCACGAAGTCCCAGGCCGTGGTCCCCGCGTCGCAGATCTACCCGCCCGGCACCACGAACGAGCAGATCAGCCAGCAGGACACCGCCGACATGCAGCAGTCGCAGCAGTCCGCCGTCGCCGCAGCCCTCGTCCAGCAGGACATCCCGGTGCCGACCGAACTCGAGGTCGGGACCGTCCAGAAGGGGTCGGCGGCCGACGGCACGATCGAGAAGGGCGACGTCATCCGCGCCTTCGACGGCACGCAGCTCACCGAGGACGTCGACGCGTCGAGCCTCCGTGCCGCCGTGGCGAAGCACGGGACGAGCAGCCCGGCGACGGTCACGATCGAACGCGACGGGACGGAACGCCAGGTCCGGGTCACGCCGCGCGAGCAGGACGGCACCGCGCTCCTGGGCGTCGGCGTCGTCGAGCGCTACGACTTCCCGTTCGACGTGAAGATCACCCTGCAGGACGTCGGCGGCCCCTCGGCCGGCATGATGTTCGCGCTCGGGATCATCGACGAGATCACCCCCGGCAAGCTCAACGGCGGCAAGCACGTCGCCGGTACCGGAACGATCACGGCGCAGGGGCAGGTCGGGCCGATCGGCGGCATCCGCCAGAAGATGTACGGCGCGAAGGACGCGGGCGCGACGATCTTCCTCGCTCCGGCGGACAACTGCGACGAGGTCGTGGGGCACGTGCCGGACGGGCTCGACGTCTACAAGGTCGGCACGCTCGACCAGGCGGTCACCGACCTGCAGACCATCGCGGCGGGGAAGAGCACCGCGGGGCTCGCGCGCTGCACGTCCTAGACCGGCCACACGGTCCACGCGACGTGTGCGCACGTCGCGATCCGCGCCTCCAGGCGGTCTGCCGGGAGGCAGTGGTCGCCTTCCTGAGTCCCCGTACAGTTTCACTGTCGGTCGCGACCAATAGGATCGACGCACTGACGGCCCGCCGCGCCGGGCCCGCCGGTCCGACACGTCTGGAGCACATCAAGTGACGACCACCTCGTCCACCTCGGGTCCATCCTCCTCTGGGCGGCGCTCGCCGCGGGTCCCCATCGTGGTCACGATCATCGTGCTGGCGGCACTGGTGATCGCCTTCTTCATCTTCGCCAGCCTCTACACCGACTACGCGTGGTTCGCGCAGCTCGGGTTCCAGCAGGTCCTCACCACGCGGTGGATCGCCGGCACGCTGATGTTCGTCGCCGGGTTCCTCGGCATGGCGGTCCCGGTGTACCTCAGCATCGCGCTCGCGTTCCGGTTCCGGCCGGTCTACGCGAAGCTCAACTCGCAGCTCGACCGCTACCAGCAGGTCATCGAGCCGCTCCGGCGCGCGGTCATGATCGGCATCCCGGTCGTCCTCGGCGTCTTCGCGGGGCTCTCGACGTCCGGGCGCTGGAGCATGGTGCTCGAGTACTTCAACCGGACCCCGTTCGGCAAGAAGGACCCGCAGTTCGGCCTCGACATCGGGTTCTACGTCTTCGAGCTGCCGTTCTGGCGGTCGATCGTCGCGTACTCCTCGGCGGTCGTGCTCATCGCCGGGCTCGCGGCGCTCGCCGCTCTCTACCTCTACGGCGCCATGCGCTTCGGCGGGCGTGAGGTCCGCATCTCCCGCGCCGCCCGCGTCCAGCTGGCGGTCACGGCCGCCGTGTACATCGCGCTCCAGGCGGTCAGCCTCTGGCTCGACCAGTACGCGACCCTCGCGAAGAACAACTCGCTCATCACCGGTGCGCAGTACACCGACGTCAACGCGGTCATCCCCGGCCGCGAGATCATGGCGGGCATCGCGGCGATCGTCGCGATCCTCTTCATCGTGACCGCGGTCATCGGGCGCTGGCGCATCTCGATCGTCGGGACCGGGCTGCTCCTGGTCGCCGCGATCGTGGTCGGGGGCATCTACCCCTGGATCGTCCAGCGTCTCCAGGTGAAGCCGTCCGAGGGCTCGTACGAGTCGTCGTACATCCAGCGGAACATCGACGCGACGCGGGACGCCTACGGGGTCGCCACCACGCAGGAGCAGAACTACGACGCGAAGACGAGCGCGTCCTCGGGTGCGCTGGCCTCCGACGCCCAGACGACGGCGAACATCCGCCTGATCGACCCGAAGATCGTCTCGGACACCTTCAGCCAGCTCCAGCAGTACCGGCAGTACTACAAGTTCCCCGACACCCTCGACGTCGACCGTTACGACATCAAGGGCCAGACCGAGGACACGGTGATCGCCGTGCGCGACATCAACCTCGACGGGCTCAGCGCCAAGACGAACACGCAGTACAACCGCACCTTCGTGTACACGCACGGCTACGGTGTGGCTGCGGCGTACGGCAACCAGCGTGCGAGCGACGGCAAGCCGGTGTTCCTCGAGTCGGGGATCCCCTCGAGCGGAGCGCTCGGCGACTTCCAGCAGCGCGTCTACTTCGGTGAGAACTCGCCGCAGTACTCGATCGTCGGTGCGCCGAAGGGCTCCAAGAACATCGAGCTCGACTACCCGTCCGGGTCCGAGGAGAGCGACGACGCGAACAGCGGCGGCAACGCCACGACGACGTACGCCGCGAACGGCGGACCGAGCATCGGCAACTTCTTCAACCGCCTCGTCTACGCGGCGAAGTTCCAGTCCGAGCAGATCCTGCTGTCCCAGCGGGTGAACGCCGACTCGCAGATCCTGTACGACCGGAACCCCGTGCAGCGCGTCCAGAAGGTCGCGCCGTACCTGCAGACCGACCAGGACGCGTACCCGGCCATCGTCGACCACCGCATCGTGTGGATCGTCGACGGCTACACCACCACGAACGCGTACCCGTACTCGCAGAGCGCGAGCCTGCAGGCGAGCATCAGCGGGGCCGAGTCGTCGGCCTACAGCACCGACCAGGTCAACTACATCCGGAACTCGGTGAAGGCGACGGTCGACGCGTACACCGGCAAGGTGACGCTCTACGCGTGGGACACCTCGGACCCGCTGCTCAAGACGTGGCAGAAGATCTTCCCGACGTCGCTCGAGCCGGTGTCGTCCATGAGCGCCGAACTGCTCGACCACGTGCGCTACCCGACCGACCTGTTCAAGGTCCAGCGGTCGATCCTCGCGACCTACCACGTCACCGACGCGAACTCGTTCTACTCGGGTGACGACGCCTGGCAGACGCCGCAGGAGCCCACCAAGGAGGCGAACAGCGACTCGTCGTCCTCCGACTCGTCGGCGATCACGAACACGACGACGAACGGTCTCGGTGTGCAGAGCACGACGACGACCAACGCCGACGACCTGCAGGACCCGTACTACCTGACGATGAAGGTGCCCGGGTCCGAGACGAAGTACTCGCTCTACACCACGTACATCCCGCAGCAGTCGGGTCGTGGTGCGGACAGCCGGAACGTCCTGACCGGGTACCTCGCGGTGGACTCGGACGCCGGCGGAGCGGGCAAGGGCAAGAAGGCGTCCGGGTACGGCAAGCTCACGCTGCTGACCATGCCGAAGACCGACAACATCCCCGGTCCGCTGCAGGTGCAGAACCTCTTCAACTCGGACACGAACGTGTCGCAGGAGCTGAACATCCTGAAGCGGGGCAACTCGACCGTGAAGCAGGGCAACCTGCTGACGCTCCCGGTCGGCGGCGGCTTCCTCTACGTCCAGCCCGTGTACGTCCAGTCGACGTCGAGCGGTTCGTACCCGCTGCTGCAGAAGGTCCTCGTGGCCTTCGGTGACAAGATCGCGTTCGAGGACACCCTCGACCAGGCGCTCGACACGCTCTTCGGTGGCAACTCCGGAGCGAATGCGGGTGACCAGGGTGTCTCGGACGGCTCGTCGGACTCGGGTTCTGGGTCCGGTTCGTCCGACTCGGGGTCCTCGGACTCCGGTTCGTCCGACTCCGGATCGACCGGTTCGGGCTCGACGGACTCCGGTTCGTCCGGGTCGGGCAGCACGGACAACGCGGCGCTGCAGAAGGCCCTCGACGAGGCGAAGCAGGCGCTGTCCGACCGTCAAGAGGCGTACGCGAACAACGACCTCGTGGCCGCTGCCGAGGCGGACCAGCGACTGCAGGACGCGATCGAGGCCGCGACGAAGGCCGAGGGCGGCAACTGACACGCCGTGGCGGGGCGCTCGATTTGCACCCCGCCACGGGCCCCGCTAGGCTGTTCGATGTGCCGCGGGGTGGAGCAGTTCGGTAGCTCGCTGGGCTCATAACCCAGAGGTCGTAGGTTCAAATCCTGCCCCCGCAACCAAGCGTCACACGAAGGCCCCGGTCCGGATGGACCGGGGCCTTCGTCGTTCCCGCGTCACCCGTCCTCGCAGCGCTGATCGGTGCGGGCAGTACGCTCGCGGCATGGGCTCCCTCACGATCGCCGCCGCACAGTTCGCGCCCGTGGACGACCCGGCCGCCAACCTCGACACGATCCGGACCTTCGCGGAGCAGGCAGTCGAGCGGGGCGCGCAACTCCTCGTGACGCCCGAGTACAGCTCGTACTTCACGGCCGACATCGACGACCGGTTCGTCGCCGCCGCGCAACCGCTCGACGGATCGTTCGTCACCGGCCTGCAGCAGATCGCGCGCGACACCGGGCTCGCGCTCGTCGTCGGTGTCGCCGAGACCGCTGACGCCCCAGGGCGGTTCCGGAACACCCTCGTGGCCGTGCGGCCCGACGGCACGCTCGACGTGGCCTACCGGAAAGTGCACCTGTACGACGCGTTCGGGTCGCGGGAGTCGGACCGGATCGACGCGGGAGACCCGGAGCAGCTGGCCGTGTTCGAGCTCGCCGGCGTCCGCGTCGGGCTCGAGACCTGCTACGACCTGCGCTTCCCGGAGGTCACCCGACGCCTCGCCGATCCGGAGCTGGGTGCCGCGGACGTGGTCGTGCTCCCAGCGGAGTGGGTCCGGGGTCCTGGCAAGGAGCACCACTGGCGGACCCTGCTCACAGCGCGCGCGATCGAGAACACCGTCTGGGTCGTGGGGGTGGGGCAGACACCGCCGATCGGCGTCGGGGGGTCGGTCGTGCTCGACCCGTCCGGGGTCGCGGTCGCCGCAGCCGGCGTGACACCGGGTCTGCTCGTCGCGACGATCGACACCGACACGACGACCGCGGTGCGGTCGGTGAACCCGTCGCTGTCGCTGCGGCGCTACGCGGTCGTGCCCCGGGACTGACCCGGAGTCGTGCGTGGCTCGTCGGAGGCGAGCCGTGCCTCCAGGCCGTGACCGCCGCGACTGCGGTGACCGCCGCGACTGCGGTGACCGCCGCGACTGCCGTCACCGGTCCGAGGATCGCGACCGCCGCGCCGGCGCTCAGCCGGTGGGGGCGAGGGCCGCGAGGCGGGACACGGCGTCCTCGAGCACGGAGCGCCGCTTGCAGAACGCGAACCGCACGAGGGAGCGGTAGCTCGCTGCGTGCTCGGGCCGGACGAACGCCGACACCGGGACGCCGACCACTCCCGCTCGCTCGGGCAGGGCGATGCTGAACGCGCGGGCGTCCTCGAAGCCGAGGGGCGCCGCGTCGGCGATGACGAAGTAGCCACCGTCGGGGCGCATGACGTCGAAGCCGGCGCTCCGGAGCCCGGCGGCGAGGAGCTCGTGCTTCGCCGCCAGTGTCGACGCGATGCCCGTGAAGACCTCGGTCGGCAGTCGGAGCCCGGCCGCGACCGCCGGTTGGAACGGCGACCCGTTGACGAAGGTGAGGAACTGCTTGACCGACGTGATCGCGTCGACGAGCGCCGGGGGAGCGGTCAGCCAGCCGATCTTCCAGCCCGTCGTGCTGAAGGTCTTCCCAGCGCTCGAGATCGTGACCGTGCGGTCGCGGGCCCCGGGGAGCGTGGCGATCGGCACGTGCGGGGTGGCGAAGGTGAGGTGCTCGTAGACCTCGTCGGTGACGATCAGGGCGTCGTGGCGCTCGGCGAGTTCGACGACCGTCCGGAGGACCTCGGCGGGGAGGACGCGGCCGGTCGGGTTGTGCGGGGTGTTCACCAGCACGACGCGGGTGCGGTCCGTGAACGCCGCGCGGAGGGTCGCCTCGTCGGGCAGGAAGTCCGGTGCCGTGAGCGGGACGGTGACGTGGGTGCCGCCGGCGAGCCGGACCAGGGCGCCGTAGGCGTCGTAGAACGGCTCGAACGTGATGACCTCGTCGCCGGGCTCGACCAGGGCGAGGAACGTCGCCGCGAGGGCCTCGGTCGCCCCGGCGGTGACGAGGACCTCGCGGTCGGGGTCGACCTCGAGGCCGTACCAGCGCGTCTGGTGCTCGGCGATCGCGAGCCTGAGGTCCGGGGTGCCGCGACCCGGCGGGTACTGGTTCGCGCCGTCCCGGATCGCCTGGACGGCGGCGTCGAGGACCTCCTGCGGACCGTCCTCGTCCGGGAAGCCCTGTCCGAGGTTGATCGCGCCGGTCGCGGCGGCGAGGGCGCTCATCTCCGCGAACACGGTGGGTGCGGGCACGCCGTCGGGGCCGAGGAGCATCGCTCCCTCCGCTGCACGCAGCCAGGGTCCGTCGAGTCGCATGGTGGTCCTCCGCCGTGGGTCGTCGTGCCGGTCTCCACCCAACCTAGCGGCGGGGCCGACGACTCCCCGGGAAGCGCCCACAGCGCACGCATACGATCGCCATAGGTCGCGTGCAGCCCGGCCAGGACCGGCGCTCAGGTGCGTGCGACAGACTGCACGAGCTTGAGAGGAGCACGTCCAGCATGAGCGACAACACGCCCCACGGGCAGGCCGACGACGACCGCCGCGCTGAGGAGACCACTTCTGCGGAGACGAACGGTGCCGAGCGCACCACGAACGGCTCCGCCCCCGACGAGCACGGCCAGGCGGACCACACCGACGTGATCGAGCCGGCGGCCGCGAACGAGACCGACGTGTTCCCGCGCGCGGACGACCAGCAGACCTCGCAGTACACGGCGCCCTACCCGTCGGTGGGCGACGGCCGTCAGGGCGCGTACGGGCAGGACGCGGGCCGGTACGGGCAGGGCGGCCAGTACGGCTCCGGCCAGACGAGCCAGTACGGCTCCGGCCAGGCGGGCCAGTACGGGTCCGGCCAGACGAGCCAGTACGGCCAGACGGGCCAGTACGGCTCGGGTCAGACGAGCCAGTACGGCCAGACGAGCCAGTACGGCTCGGGTCAGCCGAGCCAGTACGGCCAGACGAGCCAGTACGGCTCGGGTCAGCCGAGCCAGTACGGCCAGACGAGCCAGTACGGACAGCAGGGTCAGTACGGCTCGGGACAGTACGGGTCCGGCCAGCAGGGCCAGTACGGGCAGCAGAACCCCTACGGCACCCACGGCTCGGCGTACGGCCAGCAGACCGACCCGTCGCAGCAGCACGGCCAAGACCGCCCCCGCTACGGCGAGTACGCCCAGCAGACCGGTTCCGCCGCCGCTCCCGCCTCCGCCAGCGCGTACGCGTCGGCCCAGGCCCCCGGCTCCGCGACCGGCGCTCCCGCGTCCGCCTCGTCCTTCGGAGACGTCGACGGCTCGAACCAGCGCAACGGCCACTACTTCGCCGATTCCGCCACCGCAGCACCGGCGGGCACGAAGGCCGAGGGCCGCAACCGCCTCGTCCTGCCCCTCGTCGCCGGCATCGTCATCGCCGGTCTGGTCGGCGGCGGCGCCGGCTGGCTCGCGGGCTCGGCGACGGGCGGCAACGGCACCCCGACGAGCAGCGCCGCGCAGGGTGGCAACCTGACGGTCAACGACTACAACAACGCCACCGTGGTCACCGCCGTCGCCGCGCAGGCCACACCGTCCGTGGTGACGATCAACGTCTCCGCGAGCAGCGAGGCCGGCACCGGCTCGGGCGTCGTGTTCAGCAAGGACGGCTACATCGTCACGAACACCCACGTGGTGACGCTCGACGGTGACAGCGGGAACGGCAAGATCACCGTCACGACCTCGGACGGCAAGATCTACGACGCCAAGCTCATCGGCACCGACCCGACGGTCGACCTCGCGGTGATCAAGATCGACGCGACGGACATGAAGCCGATCTCGTTCGCGGACTCGTCCGACCTCAACGTCGGTGACACCGCCGTCGCGATCGGTGCGCCGCTCGGCCTGTCGAACACCGTCACGGACGGCATCGTGTCCACGCTGAACCGGAGCATCCAGGTCACGTCGAGCGCCCCGAACCCCGGCGGCGACTCGAACGAGGGCGGCAACGGCAGCCAGGGCGGCCCGTTCGACTTCTGGGGCAACGGCGACAACGGGTCGAGCTCCTCGGCGAACTCGACGGTGTCGCTGCCGGTCATCCAGACCGACGCGTCGATCAACCCGGGCAACTCGGGTGGTGCGCTGCTCGACTCGAAGGGCAAGCTCATCGGCATCAACGTCGCGATCGCGTCGGCCGGCAGCTCCTCGTCCGAGTCGCAGTCCGGCAGCATCGGCGTCGGCTTCTCGATCCCGTCCAACCTCGTCAAGCGCGTGGCCAACGAGATCAAGGACAACGGCTCGGCGACGCACGGTCTGCTCGGCGCCGGGGTCGCGGACTCGACCGACGCCTCGAACGCCACGCAGATGGGCGCGCTGATCAAGTCGGTGACGTCCGGTGGAGCGGCCGCGAAGGCGGGCCTCAAGGCGGGCGACGTCGTCACGAAGATCGGCTCGGCCACCGTCTCCGACGCGACCGACCTGACGGCTCAGGTGCGCTTCTTCGCCGGCGGCACGAAGACCGAGATCACCTACCTCCGTGGCGGGAAGTCCTACACGGCGGACGTGACCCTGGGAACGTACGACAGCAAGGGCTGACGCGACCGACGGTCGGCCTGGAGGCCCGGTGCCAGCTGGCACCGGGCCTCCAGGCCGACCTGGCGGTGCCCGGCTTGATAGGCTCATGGTCGCTCTGCGGGGCGGCACCGCTCGCGGTGCGCCCCGCGCACCAAGCCACCACCCCGAGGGACGCATGCAGCCAGACGGACAGCCCCTGCCGGGCGTCTCGTACGTGATGCCCGTGCTCAACGAGGTCACCGAGGTCCGTGCTGCCGTGCAGAGCCTGCTCGACCAGGACTACGCCGGTCCGTTCGAGGTCATCCTGGCGCTCGGGCCGTCGATCGACGGCACGAACGAGCTCGTCGCGGAGATGAGCGCGGCCGACCCGCGGATCCGGGCGATCGAGAACCCGGTGGGGTCGACCCCCGCCGGGCTGAACGTCGCGATCCGCGCGTCCGAGCACCCCGTCGTGGTCCGGGTCGATGCGCACTCGGTGCTGCCGCGTGACTACACCCGCATCGCCGTCCGTGTGCTGCAGGAGTCCGGCGCGGACAACGTCGGCGGGATCATGCACGCCGAGGGGCGCACGCCGTTCGAGCGAGCCGTCGCCCTCGCGTACGGCAGTCGGGTCGGGCTCGGGGGCACGCCGCACCACGTCGGCGGGCAGGCCGGACCGGCCGAGACCGCGTACCTCGGCGTCTTCCGTCGCGACCGGCTGTTCGAGGTCGGGCTCTTCGACGAGGGCATCAAACGTGGCCAGGACTGGGAGCTCAACCGGCGGCTGCGGCAGACCGGCGGCACCGTCTGGTTCACCCCGGAGCTCGTCGTCACCTACCGGCCGCGGCCGAGCCTGAAGCGGCTCGTGCGGCAGTTCGTCGCGACGGGGCTGTGGCGCGGGGAACTCGCCCGGCGGTTCCCGGCGAACAACGGGTTGCGCTACTTCGTCCCGCCGGCGATGGTCGCGGCGATGGCGGTCGGCATCGTCGCCGGGGTCGTCGGGATCGTCGGCGCCGCCACGGGCACCGGTGCGGCGTGGGCGCTGCTCGGGTTCGTGGTCCCCGCCGTGTACGTGCTCTTCGTCGTGGTCGGCGCCGTCGCCGTCGCTCGGCGATCAGGGGCGGCGACGCTCCTCTGGCTCCTCGTCGTCCTGCCGTGCATCCACGTCGGCTGGGGGATCGGGTTCATCATCGGCTTCCTGACCAGGACGTCCGAGCTCACGACGCACACGGGACGGTGACCGACATGACCGACGACGCCACCACGGGACGCGCCGCGCGGCCGACCTCGATCGCCGAACTCCGCGCGGTCGCACAGCCGGACGCCGTGCGGATGCGGGCGAACGCCGAGCACTGGACGGCCTCGCTGTACCTCCGGGACGTCTCGCCGTACCTGACCTGGGTGCTGCTGAAGACCCGGGTGAGCGCGAACCAGGTCACCGGACTGATGATCCTCGTCGGCTGGAGCGTCGCGGCCGCCCTGCTGATCCCGGGCATCTGGGGCGCGGCGCTCGCGCTCGTGCTCGGGCAGCTGCAGATGCTGGTGGACTGCAGCGACGGCGAGGTCGCCCGGTGGCGCGGGACGCACTCGCCCGCCGGGGTGTTCCTCGACAAGGTCGGGCACTACACGACCGAGGGGCTGATCCCGATCGCCCTCGGCATCCGCGCCGCCACGTGGCCGGTCCACGACGCGGACTGGATGTGGACGACGATCGGCTGCGCGCTCGGGCTCGTGATCGTCCTCAACAAGGCGCTGAACGACATGGTGCACGTGGCCCGCGCCAACGCCGGGCTCGAGAAGCTCGTCGACCGCCGCGACGCCTCGACCGCGCCGTCCGGCCGCCGACTCGCGACGCTCCGCAAGGCCGCTCGCTTCCTGCCGTTCCACCGCCTGTACCACTCGGTCGAGCTGAGCATCCTCGCGTTCGTGTTCGCGCTCCTCGGACTCGTCATCGGTGACACGACGGCGTCGCGGATCCTCGTCGGGGCGCTCCTGCCGCTCGCGGTCCTCGCGACCGCCGGGCACTTCCTCGCGATCATCGCCTCGAAGCGGGTCCGCGCATGATGCCCGGGACCGTGCGTCGCCACGCGGTCCCGCACCGGGAACGACCCCGCGTGGCCGTGGTGAGCCTGTCGCAGGGCACGCGCCCCGACGACCTGCGGCGGGGCCTCGACAGCGTCCTCGCGCAGCAGGACGTCGAACTGGACGTCGTGTGCGTCGGCAACGGGTGGGAGCCGACCGGGCTGCCCGAGGGGGTCCGTGCGCTCGCGCTGCCCGAGAACGTCGGCATCCCGGCCGGGCGGAACGCCGGCGCCGAGGTCGTCCACGGCGACTACGTGTTCTTCCTCGACGACGACGCCTCGGTGCCGTCGCCGACCTTCCTGCGCGACGCGATCGCGCTGTTCGAGCACGACCCGTCGCTGGGGCTCGTGCAGCCCCGCGTCGTCGACCCGACCGGTGCCGCGAACCCGACGCGTTGGATCCCGCGCATCCGCAAGGGCTCGCCGTCGGAGTCGTCCCCGGTGTTCTCCGTGTGGGAGGGCGCCGTCGTGCTCCCCACCGACGTCTACCGCACGGTCGGTGGCTGGGGAGGGCCGTACTTCTACGCGCACGAAGGCATCGAGCTCGCCTGGCGCGTGTGGGACGCGGGCCGACGGACCTGGTACGCGGGGGACCTCGTCGCGCACCACCCTGCGATCGATCCCGCACGGCACCGTGAGTACTACCGGCTGAACGCCCGCAACCGGGTGTGGCTCGCCCGGCGGAACCTGCCCCCGGTGCTGCGGCCGCTGTACGTCGGCTCGTGGGCGGCGATCCAGGTCGCCCGCTGGTGGCGGCACCCCCGGCGTCTGGCGACGTGGTTCGGAGGCGTGCGCGAGGGCTGGACCACGGACTGCGGACCGGCGGCGACCATGGGGTGGTTGACCATCGGGCGGATGACGCTCGCCGGCCGCCCCCCGATCATCTGAGGAGACCGATGTCGATCACCAGCGACGTGCGCACGGCCGTCCGGCTCGTGCAGCGACTCCTGAAGTCGCGGCAGAACAGGAACGCCCTCGCGCGACGACTGCAGCAGGAGCCGCCGCTCGCGCCGCGGTCCGCCGAGATCGTCGTCTACTTCGCCGACGGTCCCGTGAACCTGTACCAGCTGCGGCAGTGGTACGGCCCCCTGGCGGAACTGCACCGCGAGCACCCGGTCGCGATCATCTCGCGGAGCCCAGGTGCCATGCTCGCCCTGCTCGAGGAGTCGCCGGTGCCGGTCGTGTACGCGCGACAGGTGGTGGACCTCGAACGGTTCGTGGACGAGCAGGCCCCGAAGATCGTCCTCTACGTCAACCAGAACGCCCGCAACTTCCAGATGATGCGGTACGGGCGCATGTGGCACGTCTTCGTGAACCACGGCGAGAGCGACAAGATGTACATGACGACGAACCAGTTCAAGGCGTACGACCACGCCCTGATCGCCGGTGACGCCGCTCGTGACCGCCTGGCCGCCGCGCTGTGGGACTACGACCTCGACGCCCGGACGACCGCGATCGGCCGCCCCCAGGCCGACCACTTCGCCGCGGAGGTCCCGTGGCCCGCGGACAGCCGCACCGTCGTGCTGTACGCCCCGACGTGGGAGGGCGACCGTGCCGCCGCGGCCTACGGCTCGATCGCGAGCCACGGCACGACGATCGCCGAGCGGGTGCTCGCGTCGCCGGCGCACCGGTTCGTCTACCGACCCCACCCGCGCTCGGGCGTGCTCGACGCGGAGTACAAGGCCGCCCACGAGCGCATCATCGCGGCGATCTCGGCCGCGAACGCCGCCGACCCCTCGGCCCACCACGTGTACGACGACGGCCCGACGCTCGGCTGGCAGCTCGCGGGTGCCGACGTGGCCATCACGGACATCTCGGCGATGATCTACGACCGGCTCGCGGTGGGGAAGCCGCTCATCGTGACGCGGCCGGTGTCACCGGAAGCCGACGTCGACGAACGTGGGTACCTGGGCGACGCGAACTGGCTGCAGGCGTCGGAGGCGGCGGACGTCGTCGAGCGGATCGACGCCGCCGCGAACGACGCCGAGGAGCTGGCACGCCTCCGGCACTGGGTCGAGCGGTACTTCGGCGACACCACGCCCGGGGCGGCCACCGCACGGTTCCACGCGGCCGTGGAGCAGCTGCTCGAGCGGTGGCGCACCGTCGCGGCCGAGCACGACGGGCGCTGACCCGGGCGTCCGTCCGGGCCCGGCCGCCACGGCACGTCAGCGTCCGGTGGCGTGGGCGACGAGCGGCACCTGCCACAGGTACTCGGTCCGGTCGGGTCGCCGCCACCGGAGCACCACCGCGCCGGTGTCGTCCGGCGCCGCTCCGAACACGGCGATGGACAGTGCCCGACCCGGTTCGAGCCGACGGACGGCCATCGGTGGCGCGTAGCCGGTCCCCAGGTGGGTGAGCGTCAACCCGTCGACGGGCTCCGGCCCGGTGTTCACGAGGGTGTAGCGGCGCGGGGCGTCGGTGCGGTCGAGGTGGAACGGGACACGGTACGCGGTGGCGGTGGGGTGCATGCCACGAACGTTAGGTGGGGGTACCGACGTCGGTGCGGTCGGGGAGACCGTGGACCCCCGGCGTTGTGGAGGGAGGCCGTGGTGCGTGCCGTTGTGGAGGGGTGCCGGGCCCTGCTCAGGAGGCGTAGTCGGCGCTGTAGCGTGCGAGGGCCTCGTCGATCGGGCCGTCGAACTGCAGCTGCCCCTTGTCGAGGTAGAGCCCGCGGTCGCAGAACCGGCGCAGGTCCTTGTCGCTGTGGGAGACGAAGAACAGCGTCCGCCCTCCGGCCAGGAGCTCGTCGATCCGCTTGTAGCACTTCTCGCGGAACCCCTTGTCGCCGACGGCGAGGACCTCGTCCACGAGCAGCACCGGTTCGTCCAGGCGGGAGATGACCGAGAACGCGATCCGCACCTTCATGCCGCTCGACAGGTGCTTGTACGGGGTGTCGACGAAGTCGCCGATCTCCGCGAACGCGATGATCTCGTCGAAGGCGTCGCGGATCTCCGCTCGCGACATGCCGTGCAGGCCCGCCGTGAGGTAGACGTTGTCCCGCACCGTCAGGTCGCCGACGAACCCGCCGGTGATCTCGATGAGCGGTGCGACGCCGGCGCCGACCTGCACGCGGCCCTCGTCGGGGAGCATCACCTGTGCCACGAGCTTGAGCAGGGTGGACTTGCCCTGGCCGTTCCGACCGACGACGCCGATGGCCTCGCCGGGTCGGACGTCGAAGGAGACGTCGCGGAGCGCCCAGAACTCGTCTCCGCGCTTCCGACGGCTGCGTCCGGCGAAGAGGTCCTTGAAGCTGCGGCTCGCCCGACGGTTCCGCTTGAACCGGATCCCGGCGCCGCGGACGGAGATCACGGGCGTCGTGGTGGTGCTGCGACGTGGCTGGTCGGTGGCGGTCATCAGAGCTCCTTCAGGACGCGGTGCTCGCTCCGCTTGAAGACGACGACGCCGACGACGAGGACGACCACGGTCACGACCGTCGACGAGGCCACCTCAAGCCAGTTCAGCTGGCTCGGGAAGAAGGCCGAGCGGTAGATCCCGATGATCCCGGAGAGCGGGTTCAGCGCCATCAGGTCACGGAACCGCACGGGGAGTGCCGACGTGCCGTAGATGATCGGCGACGCGTAGAACAGGAAGCGCAGGACCAGCTTGACCGCGCGTTCGAGGTCGCGGAAGAAGACCACCAGCGGCGCGACGATGAGGCCCAGACCGTAGATGAGCGCACACTGCAGCACGATCGCCAGGGGGTAGAGCAGGACCTCCCAGTGGAGGTGTGCACCCGTCGCGAGCACGAAGATCGCGAGGACCGGCAGGCTCAGCACGAACTCGATGCCCTTGGACGCGTCGATCCGGGCGACCCAGATGCTCCGGGGGATCGTCGTCGAACGGATGAGCTTGGCCTCGCTCGTGAACGCGCGGGTCGAGTCGGACACCGCGCCCGTGAACCACATCCACGGCAGGAGTGCCGAGAGCAGGAACACGATGTACGGCTCCTCGCCCACCTTGCCGCGGTGGAAGACCTGGGTGAAGACGAACCAGTAGATCGCCGACATCACGAGCGGGTCGAGGATCGACCAGAGGTAGCCGAGCGCCGACGTCGAGTAGCGGACCCGGAGGTCGCGGACGGTCAGCAGCCAGAGGGCATGGCGATAGCGCCGACCGGCACTCCGGCTGGCCATCGGGGCAGCAGCCGCGGGCACGGTCGGCGCACTCGCTGTGGTCACGGTTTCCCTCCGGGCGGAACCGCCGAGGGGACGGGGATCGTTCAGGCGAACAGGTTGTTCGCGCGCTCGAGGTCCTCGGCGAAGTCGATCTCGACCGCGTAGAGGTCCGAGATGTCGACCGGCGACCAGCGTAGCCCGTCCTCGGCGATGGCCGCCTCGATGCCGCCCTCGAAGTACTCCTGGTCGTCCACGCGGCCGAGCTGGCGGATGAGTGCCTGCTTGTCGGCGGCGGAGACGTAGTTGATGCCGACGGCTTCGCCGAGGCCACCGACGACCTGCTTCGAGAGCTTCTCGATGAAGCCCTCGGCGTCGACGGTGTACTTGACCTCTTCGTCGGAGACCTTGTCGGTGTTGACGCTGACGAACGAGCGGTCCTCGTCGATCATGTCCGCGGCACGGACGAGCGCGCGCGGGTCGAAGACGACGTCGCCGTTCATCCAGAGCACACCGCTCTTGCCGGTGGCCTTGAGCGCACGGAGGAGGCTCTTCGAGGTGTTCGTGGAGTCGTAGGACTCGTTGTAGACGAAGTTCGCCTGGGGGAAGGCCTCGACGATGTACTCCGACTTGTAGCCGACGACGATCGTCACGCGGGCGCTCGAGCCGAACGCGGCGCGGATGTTGTCGAACTGCTGCTGCATGATGGTGCGGCCGTCGGAGAGCTCCGTCAGCGGCTTCGGCAGGCTGCGCCCGAGGCGGCTGCCCATCCCCGCGGCGAGGATGACGATCTGCGTGGTCATGCTGGTCCCTTCTGGTGTCCGCCCGCGCGCCGATGGGCACGGGCGGGCCTGGTCGAGTCTGCTCCCGCAGGGTCCGGATCCGCCGTGAACCCTGCGCTTCTCGGATCAGACTCCCAGCGCGGGCTGCATCACGTTGGGCGGCCCGAGCGGGTTTCCAAGTGGTGAACACTTCGGCGTGTCCCGGTGAATGATACGGAACGACCGGGCCGGCGGGGTACACCCGGAGCCGCTTCGTTCTCGTTTCGTGACCCTCGCACGGGCGACGTCGGTGACGGTCCGGTCACGGTCTCCACCGGTCGTCGCACCGTTGGTACGGTGGGGCGATGGCCGCAGGAGCAGACGACGAGGACGTGTACGCGACGTCCGACGCTGCCTGGCTGACCGAGGCCGAGAGCGACATGGGGGACGGGGATGCGCGTGACGCGCCCGCTGGTGACGAGATGACCGACGACACGACCACGATCGAGGCCGACGGCGTCGAGACCCCGACGGTCGAGGACACGACCGGCACTGCAGCGGAGGATGCGACCGGCACGGCAGCGGACGACGCTCCCGACACGCGCGACGAGGCCGGCGACACGCGCGACGAGGCCGGCGACACGCGCGACGAGGCCGGCGACACGCGCGACGCCGCGCTCCCTGCGTCGGCGAAGACGACGTCGAAGCGGCCGTCGGGGTCTCGCGGCGCCAAGGGGCGGGTCAAACGCCCGGCCGGCGCCCCGGACGGCCCGCCGCAGCGCGACGGAGCGACGGCCCGCGCGACGTCGTCCCGGACGACGTCGAGCAGCACACCGCCGAGCGATGCCGCCCCGAGCAGCGACACCGCCGCGGGCAGCGACACCGCCGCAGGCAGCAGCGACGCCGGCCGGGGCAGCGACACCGCCGCGGGCAGCACGCCGTCGAAGAAGCGCGCGCCCCGGGCCACCGCCAAGCGCCCCGCGGCCGCCGCACCGAAGCAGCCCGTGGTCCTCCGCGCCGAGGGCCTCGTGAAGCGCTACGGCCAGACCCTCGCCGTGGACGAGGTCGACCTCGAGATCCGCCAGGGTTCGATCTTCGGCGTCGTCGGCCCGAACGGTGCCGGCAAGACCACGACGCTCTCCATGGTCACCGGCCTGCTCCGTCCGGACGCCGGCACCGTGACCGTGCTCGACCACGACGTCTGGGCCGACCCGACCGCCGCCAAGCGCAGCCTCGGCGTCCTGCCCGACCGGCTCCGGCTGTTCGACCGCCTCACCGGTGCACAGCTCCTCTACTACTCGGCCACGCTCCGGGGCCTCGACGGCGCCACGGCACGGGACCGCAGCGCCGACCTCGCCGAGGCGTTCGGTCTCGGTGAGGCCCTCGGTCGCCAGGTCGCGGACTACTCCGTCGGCATGGCGAAGAAGATCGCGCTCGCCGCGACGCTCATCCACTCGCCGCGGGTGCTCGTGCTCGACGAGCCGTTCGAGTCCGTCGACCCGGTGAGCGCCGCGACCATCACGGAGATCCTGCGTCGCTACACGGCGGGTGGCGGCACGGTCGTGCTCTCCAGCCACTCGATGGAACTCGTCCAGCGCACGTGCGACTCGGTCGCGATCATCGTCGGCGGCAAGGTCCTCGCCTCCGGCACGATGGCCCAGGTCCGCGGGCGCAAGAGCCTCGAGGACAAGTTCGTCGAACTCGCGGGCGGCCGCGTCGTGGCAGAGAGCATGGAATGGTTGCACAGCTTCTCCGCCTGAGGGCAGACCTGCTCGCGGGCGGCGTCCGGGGGAGTGCACGTCGCTCGGTCCTGGTCGTCCTCGGGAGCCTCGTCGGGCTCGTCGTCGCGGTGGCGATCGCCGTCGTGGCCGCCGGTCTGCGCACGGTCGACCCGGAGTCGGCACGCGCGGTCGTGGTCCCGGTCGGCACCCTCGTCACGTTCGGTTTCACGGTCGTCCCGCTCGTCGCGGGGCACGGCGACCAGTTCGACCCGCGCCGCTTCGCCGTGTTCGGGATCGGCCGGAAGGACCTCGCGGTCGGGTTGTTCGTCGCCGGCCTCGTCGGCGTGCCGGTGATCGCGGTGGCGATCGTCGCCGTGGGCCAGTCCGTCACGTGGATGCGCGGCGGCGGCACGGCGGTGCTCGGGGTGGTCGGTGGTCTCCTCGCGATCGCGACGTGCGCCCTGCTCGTCCGGGTCGCGTCCACGGCGGGGTCCCGCCTGATCGGGCAGCACCGCACCCGTGACGCCGGCTGGCTCGTCGCGCTCGTCATCGCGGTCCTGGCCGTGCCCACCGTCTCGCTCCTGGTCGACAGCGGCTGGATCGACCCGGCGGGCGCCGAGACGCAGCGGGTCGCGAACGTCGCCGGCTGGACCCCGTGGGGTGCAGCGTGGGCCGTCCCCGCGGACGTCGCGGTCGGCGCGGTCGGCGCGGGCGTCCTCAAGCTGCTCGTCGCCGTCGTCACGGTCGCCCTCCTCGCCTGGGCCTGGTGGGCACAGGTCGGCCACGCCCTCGAGACCGTCGAGTCCCGGACGCGCAGCCGTCGGTACCGCGGGCTGGGCTGGTTCGACCGGCTCGGCTCGACGCCGGTCGCCGCCGTCGCCGCACGCGCCCTGACCTACTGGGGACGCGACCCCCGCTACCGCACCTCGTACCTGGTGCTCGTCTTCGTGCCGATCGTCGTCATCCCGCTCGGCGTCGCCGGCGTGCCGTGGCACTGGACGGCGCTCGTGCCGCTGCCGCTCATGGCGCTCATCGCCGGGTTCCTGCCGCACAACGACGTCTCGTACGACAACACCGCCGTCTGGCTGCACGTCGCGTCGGGCGCGCCCGGCTGGAGCGACCGGCTCGGTCGGGTCGTCCCCGTGCTCGTGGTCGGGATCCCGGCGCTCGTCGCGGGTGCAGCGGTGTCCGCGCGGCTCTTCGGTGACTGGGTGGCGTTCCCGGTGCTCATCGGGATCGGCGCGTCCGCACTCCTGGCGGGCCTCGGTCTGTCGAGCATCGTCTCCGTCCTGCTGCCCTACCCGACGGTGCGTCCGGGTGACCACCCGTTCCAGCAGCCGCAGGCCGCCGGCGTGACCGCGACGGTCGCGCAGTCGGTGATGGTCATCGGGACCGTGGTCTTCTCGATCCCTGCAGTGTGGCTCGCGGTGCTCGCGTTCCGCGACGGCGCGGACCCGTGGGCGACCGCGACGCTGGTCGTCGGTGCGGTCGTCGGCGTGCTCGTGCTCGTCGCCGGGGTCGCGATCGGCGGCCGGGCGTTCGACCGGCACGGACCGGACCTCCTGGCGGCGGCCCAGCGCAACTGACCGGTCGCGCAGCGCGCGCCGACCTGTGCGCCCCCACCGGGCCGACCGTTCAGCGGGACCCAGCGGGTCGCCCCCGACGCGTGGCGACCGACCGACGGCCGGGAGGCGCGTGGCGGGTCCGCCCCGCGCCTCCCGGCCGTCATCGGTCGAGTCCCGCACCCGGTGGCGGCCGCGCGCGACGCGACCGCATCGCACCGTCGCGCGCCGCGTCGTACCCTGGACCCATGAGCATGACGGAACCCGGTGGCGGCCTCGACGTGATGGACCGCGAGCTCGAGAAGCTCCTCGAGGACGAGGGGATCGAGCCCGGCGATCACGAGCGGTTCTCGCACTACGTGAAGAAGGACAAGATCCTCGAGTCGGCGCTCAGCGGCAAGCCCGTCAAGGCGCTGTGCGGCAAGAAGTGGATCCCCGGGCGCGACCCGGAGAAGTTCCCGGTCTGCCCCGACTGCAAGAAGATCTACGAGCGCATGAAGGCGGAGTAGTCCTCCGCGACCCACGACCGCCGGTCAGATGACGAGCGTGGGGATGGCCGGGTCGCCTCGACCGATGCGTGACGCGTCGGCGGGCAGCTCGGCCTTCGCCATCCTGTGGTGCTTCCGGGCCGCCTCGACGCCCTGGCTCCCGAGGAACGCCGGGTCGACCTCGCCGTCCGTCACGACCGGCACGAGCAGCGGTCGCTCGTCCGGCCCGACCGTTCCCTTGGTGAGCACGACCTCGGCGGTCGCGATGCCGTTGCGGAGTCGTCGGCCCGCCTCCTTGCGCCCACCCGTCGATGCCTTGTCGGCGGACTTCTTCGCCACCGGTACCCAGGCCTCGTCCGCGGCGTCGCGGTGGGCCACGAGCTTGAACACCATGCCGGCGGCCGGGTGACCGGAGCCGGACACGACGGACGTGCCGACGCCGTAGGAGTCCACCGGCGCCGCCCGGAGCGCCGCGATCGTGTACTCGTCGAGGTCGTTGGTCACGGTGATCTTCGTGCCGGTCGCGCCGAGCCGGTCGAGCTGCGCGCGGACCGCGGCCACGACTGACGGCAGGTCACCGGAGTCGATGCGCACGGCACCGAGCTTCCCGTCGGTGAGCCGGACGGCGGTCTCGACCGCGGCCTCGATGTCGTACGTGTCGACGAGCAGGGTCGTGCCGTTGCCGAGGGCGTCCAGCTGCGACCGGAACGCCGCTTCCTCGGAGTCGTGCAGCAGCGTGAACGCGTGCGCGGCGGTGCCCATCGTCGGGATGCCCCACGTGCGTCCGGCCTCGAGGTTGCTCGTCGCACCGAACCCGGCGATGTACGCGGCCCGGGCGGCGGCGACCGCGTTCCACTCGCCCGTGCGGCGGGACCCCATCTCGGCGAGCGGCCGGTGGTCGGCGGCGGACACCATGCGCGCTGCCGCGCTCGCGATCGCGCTGTCGGCGTTGAAGATGCTCAGCGCGAGGGTCTCGAGGACGACGGCCTCGGCGAACGTGCCCTCGATCTGGAGGACCGGGGAGTTCGGGAAGAAGACCTCGCCCTCGCGGTAGGCCCGGACGTTCCCGGTGAACCGGTAGTCGGCGAGCCACCGCGCGGTGCCTTCGTCGATGACGCCGCGGTCGCGCAGGAAGCCGATCTCCTCGTCGCCGAAGCGGAAGTCGCCCAGCGCGGTGAGGAACCGTCCGAGGCCGGCCGCGACGCCGTACCGGCGGCCGTCCGGCAGGCGGCGGGTGAACACCTCGAAGACGCACCGACGGTCGGCGGTGCCGTCCTTCAGTGCGGCGTCCACCATGGTGAGTTCGTACTGGTCCGTGAGGAGCGCGCTGGTCACCTCCCCGACACTACGGCAGGGGTCGACCGGGAGGCACGGGTTGCGTCGGGCGGTCGGCTCGCGTCGGTACGCTGGTCACCGTGACGGATGCACCGATCGGAGTCTTCGACAGCGGGGTCGGCGGGCTGACGGTGGCGCGGGCGATCATCGACCAGCTGCCGCGCGAGAGCATCCGGTACGTCGGGGACACCCTGCACTCGCCGTACGGGCCGAAGCGCATCGCCGACGTCCGCCGCTACGCCCTCGAGGTCATGGACGACCTCGTCGAGCAGGGCGTGAAGGCGCTCGTGATCGCGTGCAACACCGCCTCCTCCGCCGTGCTCCGCGACGCCCGTGAGCGCTACGAGCAGGCGTACGGCATCCCCGTGGTCGAGGTCATCCAGCCCGCGGCCCGAGCCGCCGTGAAGCAGACCCGCACCGGCCGCATCGGAGTGATCGGGACCGTGGGGACCATCGCCTCGCGGGCGTACGAGGACGCCTTCGCGGTCGCGGCCGACGTCTCCCTGTCGCTCGCCGCCTGCCCCCGTTTCGTCGAGTTCGTCGAGGCCGGGGACACCTCGTCGCCGGCGCTCCGCACGGTCGCCGAGCAGTACCTCGCCCCGGTCCGGGCCGCCGACGTCGACACGCTCGTGCTCGGCTGCACCCACTACCCGCTGATGTCCGCGGCGATCCAGTACGTCATGGGCCCCGACGTCACCCTCGTGTCGAGCGCCGAGGAGACCGCGAACGACGTCTACCGCCGACTCGTCGAGCACGGCCTCGAACGCACCGCACCCGAGCCGCCGACCTACGCGTTCGAGGCCACCGGCGACGACAAGAACGGCTTCATCCGGCTCGCCCGACGCTTCCTCGGACCCGAGGTCTCGAGCGTCGACCACCTCCAGACCGGGGCCATCCTGCTGCCCCACACCGAAAGGACGCCATGAGCACCCGCATCGACGGCCGCGCCGCGACCGACCACCGTCCCGTCACGATCGAGCGGGGGTGGAGCACGCAGGCCGAGGGCAGCGCGCTCATCTCCTTCGGCGACACGAAGGTGCTGTGCACCGCGTCGTTCACCAACGGCGTGCCCCGCTGGCTCGCCGGCAAGGGCACCGGCTGGGTCACCGCCGAGTACTCCATGCTGCCGCGCTCCACGAACGAGCGGATGCAGCGGGAGTCGATCAAGGGCAAGGTCGGCGGCCGCACGCACGAGATCTCCCGGCTCATCGGTCGCTCGCTGCGCGCGGTGGTCGACACGAAGGGCCTCGGCGAGAACACCCTCGTGATCGACTGCGACGTGCTGCAGGCCGACGGCGGTACCCGCACGGCGTCGATCACGGGCGCGTACGTGGCCATGGTGGACGCGATCGAGTGGGGCCGCGAGCGCGGCTTCGTCGGGAAGAAGGCGACCCCGCTGCTCGACAGCGTGCAGGCGATCTCGGTCGGGATCGTCAAGGGGGAGCCGATGCTCGACCTCGCGTACACCGAGGACTCCGCGGCCGACACCGACATGAACATCGTCACGACCGGCTCGGGCAAGTTCATCGAGGTCCAGGGCACCGCCGAGCACGCGCCGTTCGACCGCGACGAGCTGGACACGCTGCTCGACCTCGGTCTCGCGGGGAACGCGTCGCTCGCCGCGATCCAGCGCGAGGTGCTGGGGCAGGCCTCGTGACCGACCGTCGGGTCGTCCTCGCCAGCCACAACGCCGGCAAGCTCGTCGAACTCCGGGACATCCTCGGCGACGCGCTCGGCGCCGGTGTCGAGCTCGTCGGGTACGACGGCCCGGAACCCGTCGAGGACGGTGACTCCTACGCCGCGAACGCCCTGATCAAGGCCCGGGCGGCGGTCGCGCACACGGGGCTCCCGGCGCTCGCCGACGACTCCGGCATCGCCGTGGACGCGCTCGACGGTGCGCCCGGCATCCACTCGGCCCGGTACGCGGGGACCCGGGTGGACGCGGACAACATCGCGCTGCTGCTCCGGAACCTCGAGGGGGTCGTCGAGCGGACGGCCGCGTTCGTCTGCGCCGCGGCGTTCGTGACGCCGGACGGCACCGAGCACGTGTTCGAGGCGGTCTGGAACGGCGAGGTCACGACCGAGCCGATCGGCGACGGCGGACACGGGTACGACCCGGTGTTCCGGCCGGACGACGCGGACCGGACCTCGGCCGAGCTCACGCGCGACGAGAAGAACGCGCTGAGCCACCGCTCGAAGGCGTTCCGCGGCATCGCGCCGATCGTGCGCGAGTACTTCGGCGCGGAGTAGTCGCCCGGCGCGGATCGTCCCCGCACGACGGAAGTCGCCCCGAACCACGCGATCACGTGCTTCGGGGCGACTTCGTTGCGCGAACGTGCCGCAGCCGAGCGCGCCGCAGCCGGACGCGCCGCAGCCGCGCGCTACTGCGGCTCGACCTCGGCGTGCTGCTCCGCCTGCTTCGCCTTGCGGGCGTTGCGGAAGTAGGTCAGTGCCATCGGGACGACCGTCACGACGACGGCCGCGAGCAGGATCACGTCGATGTAGGACCGGACGATGTGCGCCACGAACGGGATGTGGCCGATGAAGTAGCCGAGGAACGTCACGCCGACGCCCCAGATGACCGCACCGATCGCGTTGTAGAGCGAGTACTTCTTGTAGTTCATCCGGCCGACACCGGCGGCGATCGGCAGGAACGTGCGCACGACGGGCACGAAGCGGGCGAGGATCACGGCGAGCGGCCCGAAGCGGTGGAAGAACGCGTTCGTGCGGTCGACGTTCGCCTTGGAGAACAGGCCGCTCTCCTTGCGTTCGAAGATCGGCGGCCCGGCCTTCTTCCCGATGTAGTAGCCGAGTTCACCGCCGATGAAGGCGGCCGCGGCGATCATCAGGGCCGCGACCCAGATCGGGATGCCGCCGATCGCGCCGCCCCGGTCGAAGGCGAACAGGCCGGTGATGACGAGGAGGCTGTCGCCCGGGAAGATGAAGCCGACGAGCAGGCCGGTCTCGGCGAAGATGATCGCGCAGACGACGAGCACGGCGACGGCCCCGAAGTGGTCGAGGATGTACTGCGGATCCAGCCAGGGGATCAGGGCGAGTGCGACGGAGTGCATGGTTCTTCCGGTCGGGCGGGCGGGGGCACGAGGACGACCCCGCAGGGGTCAGGGTACCGTCCCCACGTGTCCGGACCATCCGCCCTCGGTATGAGTCTGCGGACGTGGCCAGGAATCTGCGGACGTGGCCAGGAAGGTGCGGAGAACCGCCGTCGTGCGGAAGGAGGGACTCGAACCCTCACGCCGGGGCACAGGAACCTAAATCCTGCGTGTCTACCAATTCCACCACTCCCGCGAGCATCGGCAGTCTACCGAGCGGGACCGGCGGGACGGACGCGCACCGTGCCTCCCGGCCGTCCCGACGCGCGCAGCGCCGTCGACGCCGTCACCGCAAGCGGCGGGGGAGGTACCGCGGCACGTACCGCAGGAGCACCCCGGCGCCGACCAGACCGAGGACGCCCATCACGCCGCTCGCCACCGCGATCGACGCGACGGCGGTGACCCCGGAGATGACCAGGGGCGCGGCGGCCGAACCGAAGTCCCCGGTGAAGCGCCAGGCGCCGAGGAACGGCGCTGGGTGGTCCCGCGGAGCGAGGTCCGCGCCGAGCGTCATGAGGATGCCGGAGCCGACGCCGTTCGCGAGCGACATCCCGATCGCGATCGCGACGAACCAGCCGACGCGCGCGTCGAGGTGGCCCGACCAGGCGAGCAGGAAGTAGCTGATGCTGAGTCCGAGCATGCAGGGGAGGGCGCTCGCGAGGCGTCCCCACCGGTCCATGATCTGCCCGCTCGTGTAGAACAGCGCGAAGTCGACGGCTCCGGCGATGCCGATGACGAGCGCGGCGGTGGAGTCGTCCAGGCCGACGCTCACGGCCCACAGGGGCAGGATGACCTGCCGTCCGGCGCGGAGCGCGCCGATGAGGCCGGCACCGCTGCCCAGACGGAGCAGGACCTTCCGGTGGGTGCGGATGGTGCGGAAGAGGCCGTGGGCCTCGTCCTGCACGAACTGCGCGCCGGTGTCGGTGGGCGGCTCCGCGACGGTCGTGGCGGTCGCGGGGACCGCGGTGTCCGGCCGGGAGGCGCGGGTCGGCTTCCGGAAGCCGCGTGCGCCCGTCGCCGGGTCGCGGATGACGAGGAGCACGACGGCCGCCAGCATGCAGCAGGTGACGTGGATCCAGAACGCGCTCTGCGTCGCACCCGTGAGGTGGATCACGCCCGCCGAGACGAACGGGCCGATGAAGTAGCCGAAGCGGAACACGCCGCCGAGGCTCGACAGCGCGCGGGCCCGGACGTGCACCGGGATCGCGGTCGTCATGTACGCGTGCCGGGCGAGCGCGAACACGGCGGTCGAGACACCGACGAGGAACACCCCGACCGCGAGGACCCACGGGTTCGGCGACCAGACGCAGACGAGCAGCCCGACGACCGACACTGCGGCCGCGCCGATCATCGCGTTCCGCTCGCCGATCCGCCCGACGACGACCCCGGACGGCACGTCGCCGATGAGCTCGCCGACGAGGATGAGCGACGCGACGAAGCCCGCGAACGCCAGACCCGCGCCGAGGTTGTCGGCGGCGATGGGGATGATCGGGATGATCGCGCCCTCTCCGATCGCGAACAGGGCTGCGGGGAGGAAGCCGGACAGGACGACCGCCCGGAGGTCGAAGGCGGGGGTCTCGGAGGGCATCGTTCGCACAACGCTACGCCGGTGCTTACCCTGGGTGCATGCGAGTACTGGCAGCGATGAGCGGTGGCGTCGACTCTGCGGTCGCGGCGGCACGGGCCGTCGACGCCGGACACGACGTGGTCGGGGTGCACCTGGCCCTCAGCCGGATGCCGGGCACGCTCCGGACCGGCAGCCGCGGGTGCTGCACGATCGAGGACTCGATGGACGCTCAGCGTGCGGCCTCGGTGCTCGGCATCCCGTACTACGTGTGGGACTTCTCGGCGCGGTTCAAGGAGGACGTCGTCGACGACTTCGTGGCCGAGTACCAGGCCGGCCGGACGCCGAACCCCTGCATGCGGTGCAACGAGCGGATCAAGTTCGCGGCGCTGCTCGAGAAGGCGCTCGCCCTCGGGTTCGACGCGGTCGCGACCGGGCACTACGCCTCGGTCGTCACCGGGCCGGACGGGTCGCGCGAGCTCCACCGGGCCGCGGCGTGGGCGAAGGACCAGTCCTACGTGCTCGGGGTGCTGACCGCCGAACAGCTCCAGCACGCGATGTTCCCGCTCGGAGCCACGCCCTCGAAGGACGAGGTCCGCGCCGAGGCCGCCGCCCGCGGGCTGACCGTGGCGCAGAAGCCCGACTCCTACGACATCTGCTTCATCCCCGACGGCGACACCCGTGGCTGGCTCGCAGACCGCGTCGGCACCGCCCCCGGCGACGTCGTGGAGCGCGACGGCACGGTCGTGGGGGAGCACCAGGGGGCGACGGGCTACACCGTCGGGCAGCGGCGGGGCCTGCACCTCGGCCGTCCCGCGCCCGACGGGAAGCCGCGGTTCGTGCTCGAGATCCGCCCGAAGGAGAACACCGTCGTGGTGGGCCCGAAGGAGGCGCTCGACGTGTCCTCGATGTCCGGCGAGCGCTTCACCTGGGCGGGTACGGCCCCGGCAGACCCGTCGGTGCCGTTCGCGTGCGACGTGCAGATCCGCGCGCACGCCGACCCGGTGCCCGCGACCGCACGCGTGTCCGACGGCCGGCTCGTCATCGACGTCGACGAGCCGCTCTCCGGTGTGGCTCCGGGGCAGACGGCCGTGGTGTACGTGGGCACGCGCGTGCTCGGGCAGTGCACGATCGACGCGACGGTGTCGGCGGTGCCGGTCGGCGCCTGACCGCGCGGCCGCCTCGCCGCTCCCGGGCCGGGTGATCGCTGCGCGCTCGGTCGGTGGTTGCCGGTAGAAATGAGGGCATGAGCGAGAGCACGCCCGACGACGACACGACGTTCGAGACGACCGCCCCGTCCGACCTCGACGCCGCCCAGTCGGCGCGTGAGGTCGACCGGCTCCGCGCCCGCATCACCGAGCTCCGGCACGAGTACTACGAGGGCAACGCCTCCACCGCGTCGGACGCCGACTACGACGCGCTGCAGCACCGGCTCGCCGCGATCGAGGAGCTCCACCCCGAGCTCCTGACCGAGGACAGCCCGACGCAGACCGTCGGCGGCCAGGCGCAGACGACGCAGTTCGCCCCGGTCGAGCACGCCGAGCGCATGCTCAGCCTCGACAACGTGTTCAGCCCCGAGGAACTCACGGAGTGGGCGACCAAGGTCGAGCGCGACGCCGGTGCCGAACGCGTGCGGTGGCTCACCGAGCTGAAGATCGACGGGCTCGCGATCAACCTCCGGTACGAGGACGGCCGACTGGTCTCGGCCGCCACGCGCGGCGACGGCGTCGTCGGTGAGGACGTCACCGGCAACGTGCGGACCATGGGCACGATCCCGGACCGCCTGTCGGGCACCGGTCACCCGCCCATCGTCGAGGTCCGCGGCGAGATCTTCTTCCCCGTCGCCGAGTTCGACGAGCTCAACGCGAAGCAGCGCGAGGCGGGCGAGAAGGTCTTCGCCAACCCGCGCAACGCGGCCGCTGGGTCCCTCCGGCAGAAGGAGGAGGGCAAGTCCGAGGCGAAGCGTGCCCTCATGGTGGACCGTCTGCGCCGGCTCCGGATGCTCGTGCACGGCATCGGCGCGTGGCCCGTGCGCGAGCTCGAGCGCGCGACCGAGGCGCACTCGCAGTCCGAGGTCTACGAGCTGCTGCAGACCTGGGGGCTGCCGACGAGTTCGCACTACCGGGTGTTCGACACGGTGGACGAGGTCCTCGCCTTCGTGCGCGAGTACGGCGACCGTCGCGCATCGGTCGAGCACCAGATCGACGGCATCGTGATCAAGGTCGACGACCTCGCCCTGCACGAGGAACTCGGATCGACCTCGCGCGCGCCGCGGTGGGCGATCGCGTACAAGTACCCGCCGGAAGAGGTCCACACCAAGCTGCTCGACATCGTGGTGAGCGTCGGGCGCACCGGCCGTGCGACCCCGTTCGCCTCGATGGAGCCGGCCGAGGTCGCCGGGTCCGTCGTGCGGCAGGCCACGCTGCACAACCAGGACGTCGTCAAGGCGAAGGGCGTCCTCATCGGCGACACGGTGGTGCTCCGCAAGGCCGGCGACGTCATCCCGGAGGTGCTCGGCCCGGTCGTCGAGCTCCGCGACGGCACCGAGCGCGAGTTCGTCATGCCCGTGGCGTGCCCGGAGTGCGGGACGCCCCTCGCCCCCGCGAAGGAGGGCGACAAGGACCTGCGGTGCCCGAACGCGAAGAGCTGCCCCGCGCAGGTCCGGGGCCGGGTGGAGCACATCGCCTCGCGCGGCTCGCTCGACATCGAGGGCCTCGGCGAGGTCGCCGCGGCCGCGCTGACCCAGCCGTCGCACCCGGAGACCCCGCCGCTCGTGACCGAGGCCGGGCTGTTCGACCTGACGATGGAGCACATCGTCCCGATCGAGGTGATCGTCCGCGACGCCGAGACCGGCATGCAGAAGACCGACGACGCCGGTTCGCCGAAGCGCGTGACGCCGTTCAGCCGCGCGCGCAAGAAGACCGACCCGCCGTTCGACCCCGGAGCCCACGGCGCGGACTACACGGGCGAGCCGAGCCGCTACCCGTCCAAGAACGCGTTCGAGATGCTCGCGAACATCGACGCCGCGAAGACGAAGGACCTCTGGCGCCAGCTCGTGGCGCTGAACATCCGGCACGTCGGACCGGTCGCGGCGCGCGCACTCGCCACGCACTTCGGCTCCCTCGAAGCGATCCGTGCGGCGACCCGCGACGACCTCGCGGCGGTGGACGGGGTCGGCGGGATCATCGCCGACGCCCTGCTCGCCTGGTTCGACGTCGACTGGCACCGCGACATCGTCGACCGGTGGACCGCGGCAGGGGTGCGGTTCGCGATCCCGGGCCACCCCGGGCCGGGTGCGGCCGCTGCCGAGGGCGGGGTCCTGACCGGGGTCACGGTCGTCGCCACGGGCACGCTCGAGGGGTACACGCGCGAAGGTGCGCAGGAGGCGATCCTCGCCGCGGGCGGCAAGGCGGCGTCGAGCGTCAGCAAGAAGACCGACTTCGTCGCGGCCGGTCCGGGGGCCGGGTCGAAGCTGACGAAGGCGGAGCAGCTCGGGGTGCGGATCATCGATGCCGAGCAGTTCCGGGTGCTCGTGACCGAGGGCCCGGACGCGCTCGGGGACGCACCGGAGACGCCCGCAGAAGACTGAGCAGCACTCAGGAGCACGCCGTACTCGTGTCCGCTCAGAGCGGCACACCCCTCGGTGCACCCAGTTGGGGGGCCAAGTTGCAACAGGCATGTTCCCAGAGGGGCCGGTTTCCGTAGACTCGACGGAGCATCACCCGTCGTCTGCAGGGGGACGACGGGACGGCCTTCCCGGGGGAGACCCGATTGCTGCTCATCGCCGCGGCTCTGCTCACCGCCTCGATGCACTCGTTCGGAGTGGTCGAGGCCCCCGCCGTGCCCGCTCCCACCCCGGTGGCCGTCGTGCACACCGCGCAGCGCCTCCTCGAGGACGCCTCAGTACCCCAGAGTGCGTCGATCGGGGTACAGATCGACGCCGACGCCGTCGCGCACGCCCCGGGCAACGAGTTCCTCGACGACCTGGTGTCGATGCCGACCGCCGACCTCCGGCGCGTGGCCGTCGACCCGGCCGTCGTGGCCACCGTGCAGGACGACCCGCCGACGGCGCGGCAGGTCGCGTCGTGGTGGGCAGGTCTCGGCGACGACGAGCACCAGGTCCTGGAGACCCTCGCGCCGGGGGTCGTCGGCAACCTCGATGGCGTTCCGTACGCCGTCCGGGACCGCGCGAACCGCATCACGCTCACCGCAGCGCTCGAGGACCCCGCCACCCCGTCCGCCGAGACCGCGATGCTCGGCCAGGTCCGCCGCTCACTCGAGTCCGCTCCCGGAGACCCCCGGCGGACGCTCGTCACGCTCGACACCCGCGGTGCCGGACGGGCAGCGATCGCGATCGGCGACCTCACGACCGCGGCCGACGTGACCGTCGTCGTCCCCGGCATGTTCTTCACCGTCACCGGCCAGATGCGGGACTTCACCGACACCGCGAACGACCTCGCCACGGAGCAGGCGACGCTCGCGCCCCTGGCCGCTGCGGGGCACGGACACGGCGTGGCCGTCGTGGCGTGGATGGGGTACCGCACGCCGGACCTGTCGAACATCCTGTCGCTCTCGCTCGCTCAGACCGGAGCCGAACGGCTCGAGCGTGCGGTGACCGGGCTGCGGGAGGTCCGCGGCACCGAACAGCCGCGCCTGAACATCGTCGCGCACTCGTACGGCTCGACGACGGCGCTCATCGCCCTGGCCTCGGGGCGGATGCACGCGGACAGCCTCACCGTGCTCGGGTCGCCCGGCAGCTCCGTCCGGACGGCATCGCAGCTCGCGGTGACCCGGGGCGAGGTGTTCGTCGGGGGTGCACACAGCGACCCGATCGCCGGGTCCGGGTACTTCGGCACCGACCCCGGCTCGGCGTCCTTCGGCTCGACCCTGCTCGACCTCGCCGGGAGCGCGGACACCAGTGCGGCGGGTGACGTGTTCCGTCGTCCGTCGGGACACAACGACTACCTCAAGCCCGGCACCGCATCGCTGCACGACGTGGCCCTCATCGCCGTCGGCCGGGGCGACCTGGTGCGCGAGCAGCTCCGACGGGGCGAAGGCACCGGCGGTGGTGGTGTGCCGGGCACGCCGGACATGTACCTCGTCCGGCCCCAGGACGTCCAGCAGCGCGATTGACGCGACCGTGCCGGGGTGCACCGTGACCCGATCGTGACCGACGGCCGGTCCGTCGGGGGGTTCGCCGTGCCTCCAGGCCGGATCCGCAACCCCGCGCGGGAGCCGAGCGGGTACGTCGTCAGCCTGAGCGGCAACCTGAGCGACGGTGCAGTCTGCGGTGGTTCCGCGGCAGAACCAACCCAGGGCGCCCACCTAGCGTGCTCGCCATGCGTGTGATCCGGTGGCCGGCGGCCCTCCTGACCTTCCTCGGCATGTCCGTCCTCGCGGGGATGCTCGTGACCGTCGCCGTCACGCCCGCCGTGGCGGTCGTCGGCGAGGGGGCGTCCGGGGCGGCCTCGTTCTTCGAGGACCTGCCCGACTACCTCGACATCCAGACGCCGCAGCAGGTGTCCGCCGTCTACGCGACGAAGGGCGGCAAGCAGGTCAAGATCGCGTCGTTCTACGCCGAGAACCGGACGAACGTGACGAGCGCGCAGATGGCGGACTCCCTCAAGGAGGCCGCCATCGACACCGAGGACCCCCGCTTCTACGACGAGGGCGGCATCGACGTCATCGGCACCCTCCGGGGCGCGGCGGCGACCGCGGTCGGCGGCGACGTCCAGGGCGGGTCGAGCATCACGCAGCAGTACGTCAAGAACGTCCTCGTGCAGCAGTGCGAGTCGCTGACCGGCAAGGACGCGGCCGCCACGAAGGCGAAGGTCGACGCCTGCTACGCGGACGCGGCCGGCGTCACCCCGCAGCGCAAGCTGCAGGAGATGCGGTACGCGATCGCCGTGAACAAGAAGTACTCGAAGGACCAGATCCTCACCGGGTACCTCAACATCGTCGGGCTCGGCGGCCGGGTCTACGGTGCCGAGGCCGGCGCCGAGTACTACTTCGGCGTGCACGCGAAGGACCTCTCCCTCGTGCAGTCCGCGACCCTCGTGGCGATCCTCAACAACCCGTCGAACCTGCGCATCGACCAGCCGAGCGACAAGGCGAACGGCAAGGCGAACGGCTACGCCCTCACGAAGGAGCGTCGCGACTACGTCCTCCGGCGGATGGAGGCGCACCACTCGATCACGAAGGCGCAGATGACCGCGGCCATCGCGACGCCGATCCAGCCGAAGATCACCGCGACGGCGAACGGCTGCTCGACCGCCGCCACCGGCTTCGACGCGGGCTACTTCTGCGACTACGTGCGCGACGAGGTGCTGCAGGACCCGGCGTTCGGCAAGACCGCGGCCGAGCGCATCGCGACGCTCGACACGAAGGGTCTGCAGATCCACACCTCGCTCGACCTCGACCTGCAGGCGCAGGGGCAGTCGGCTCTGTCCGCCTACGTCCCCGCGACGATGGCCGGTGTCGACGTCGGCGGCTCGAACGTCACGGTGGAACCGGGGACCGGCCGCATCCTGTCGATGGTGCAGAACACCGCCTACACGCAGGGCGACAGCAGTGCGCCGGGCACGACCGCGGTGAACTACAGCGCGGACACGGCGTACGGCAACTCGGGCGGGTTCCAGACCGGTTCGACGTTCAAGGTGTTCACGCTCGCGGAGTGGCTCGCCACCGGGCACACGCTGAGCGACTCGGTGAGCACGACCGAGCACACGTACCAGGCGTCCGAGTTCACCAACTCGTGCGAGGGGATCGGGGGAGTGTGGAACGTGGCGAACGCCGAGGCGGTCCCGGCCTCGATGTCGGTGCAGGCCGCGACGAGCGAGTCGATCAACACCGCCTTCGCCGCCATGGGCAAGCAGCTCGACCTGTGCAACATCGCGAACCTCGCCGAGAAGATGGGCATCCACCTCGCGAACGGCGGCAAGATCAGCTCGGTCCCGTCGATGATCCTCGGCACGAACAACCTCTCGCCCATCGACCTCGCCGAGGCGTACGCGGGCTTCGCGAACGACGGCATCGTCTGCACCCCGACCGCGATCGACTCCGTCACCGAGGCCGACGGCACGAAGATCACGCCCACGAAGTCGTCCTGCACCCAGGGCGTGGACCCGGCCGTCGCCGGCACGGTCGACTACGCGCTCCAGGGTGTGCTGAAGGGCAACGGCACGGCCGCGAGCGCCAACCCGAACGACTCCATCCCGAAGTTCGCGAAGACGGGCACGACCGACAGCGACGTGCAGAACTGGCTCGTGGCGTCGAGCACGAAGTACACGAACGCGACCTGGATCGGCAACGTGCAGGGCAACGTCGGGCTCGCGAACACGCCGTTCCTGCAGAACACGACCGGGTACAGCGCGAAGTTCGGGGTCGGCAAGCAGATGATGACCTACCTCGACGGGCACTACGGCGGCGATGCGCTGCCGACGCCGGACCCGGCGATGATCGGACACGCGTCGTCGTCCTCGTCCGCGTCGTCCTCGTCGTCCTCGTCGTCGGGCTCGGCGGGCTCGGCGGGCTCGCAGTCCGGCGACGGGTCGGGTTCGCCCGCGACGCCGGGGGACCAGCCGTCCTCCGGGACGCAGCAGCCCGGTCAGCAGCAGACGGGCGCGCCGGCTGCACCCGCGGGTGCCGGTGGCACCGGCTCCGCCGGCGGAGCCGGGGCGGGCGGTGCCGGCGGGAAGAGCGGCGGGGCGGGCAAGGGCGGTACGACCGGCGGGTGACGGCCGGGAGGCACGGCTCGGCCCCGTCTCCCCGTCGCCGACGTGCGGACGGCCGGGTCGCGACGCCGCGCCCGGCTGGGGCACGCCGGCGCGGCTCGCCCCCGCACGGGCGAGTGCGGCTCGTTCCTGCACCGGCGGTGGTGCGACGCGCTCCGTCCACGGCGTCTCGTCCGGCGGGCAGGCCCGCCGGACCTCGGCAATAGACTGGTGCGCATCCCACGAACGCAATCGACGGAGCACCATGCCTGACATCACGAGCGAGCAGGTCGCCCACCTGGCGAGCCTCGCGCGTATCGCACTCACGCCCGACGAGATCGAAAAGATGACCGGGGAGCTCGCGCACATCGTCGAGAGCGTCGCCAAGGTCACCGAGGTCGCGACGCCCGACGTCCCGGCGACGAGCCACCCGGTCCCGCTCGAGAACGTCACCCGCCCGGACGAGGTCGGGACGACCCTCACGCAGGAGCAGGCGCTCTCCGGTGCGCCCGACTCCGACGGTGAGCGTTTCCGGGTCACCGCCATCCTCGGCGAAGAGCAGTAAGGGGCCACGACCGTGACCGACATCACCAAGCTGAGCGCCGCTGCGCTCGCCGATGCCCTCGTCGCCCGCGACGTCTCGAGCGTCGAGGCCACGCAGGCCCACCTCGACCGCATCGCTGCCGTCGACGGGGACGTGCACGCCTTCCTCCACGTCAACGAGAACGCCCTCGCCGTCGCGAAGTCGGTGGACTCACGCCGCGCGGCCGGTGACGAGCTCGGGGCGCTCGCCGGCGTGCCCGTGGCCGTGAAGGACGTCCTGTGCACGCAGGACATGCCGACGACCTCCGGATCGAAGATCCTCGAGGGTTGGCGGCCCCCGTACGACGCCACCCCGGTCGCCAAACTGCGTGCCGCCGGCCTGGTGCCGATCGGCAAGACCAACATGGACGAGTTCGCCATGGGGTCGACCACGCAGTTCTCGGCCTACGGCCCGACCCACAACCCGTGGGACCTCGACCGCGTCCCCGGCGGCTCCGGTGGTGGCTCGGCGGCTGCGGTCGCCGCGTACGAGGCGCCCTTCGCGCTCGGCTCCGACACCGGTGGCTCGATCCGGCAGCCCGGCGCGTTCACCGGCACCGTCGGCGTGAAGCCCACCTACGGCGGCGTGAGCCGGTACGGCGCGATCGCCCTCGCGTCGTCGCTCGACCAGATCGGCCCGGTGTCGCGAACGGTGCTCGACGCCGCCCTGCTGCACGACGTCATCGGCGGGCACGACCCGCGCGACTCGACCTCGATCCCGGCGGAGTGGCCCTCGATGGCGGACGCCGCCAGGGCGGGGCTCCAGGCCGACACGCTGCGCGGACTCACGGTCGGTGTCGTCAAGGAGCTCGCGGGTGGCGAGGGCTTCCAGGCCGGTGTGACCCAGCGGTTCCAGGAGACCGTCGCGCTCCTCGAGTCGGCAGGTGCCGAGGTCGTCGAGATCGACGCCCCCTCGTTCGCCTACGCGATCAGCGCGTACTACCTGATCCTGCCGGCCGAGGCGTCGTCGAACCTCGCGAAGTTCGACTCCGTGCGCTTCGGCCTCCGTGTCACGCCCGAGAACGGTGCGACCGTCGAGGACGTCATGGCCGCCACGCGTGAGGTCGGCTTCGGCCCCGAGGTCAAGCGACGCATCATCCTCGGCACCTACGCGCTGAGCGCCGGCTACTACGACGCGTACTACGGCTCCGCGCAGAAGGTGCGCACGCTCGTGCAGCGCGACTTCGCGGCGGCCTTCGACAAGGTCGACCTGCTCCTCAGCCCCTCCGCGCCGACGACGGCCCTGCCGTTCGGCGACCGCATGGACGACCCGCTGGCGATGTACCTCAACGACCTCACCACGATCCCGGCGAACCTCGCGGGTGTGCCCGGCATGAGCATCCCGAACGGCCTCGCGCCCGAGGACGGCCTGCCGACCGGTGTGCAGCTCATGGCGCCGCAGCGTGAGGACGCCCGTCTCTACCGGTACGGCGCCGCGCTCGAGCGACTGCTCGAGCAGCAGTGGGGCGCCCCGCTCATCGACCGAATCCCCGACCTGGACGCCTCCCAGCAGTCGGCAGCGCAGGAAGGCGTGATCTGATGGCGCAGAAGGAAGCCCTGATGGACTTCGACGAGGCACTCGAACGCTACGAGCCGGTGCTCGGGTTCGAGGTGCACGTCGAGCTCGGCACGAAGACCAAGATGTTCTCCGACGCGCCGAACTTCTTCGGCGGCGAGCCGAACACGAACGTGACGCCGGTCGACCTCGGGCTGCCCGGGTCGCTGCCGGTCGTCAACGAGCAGGCCGTCCGCTACTCGATCAGCCTCGGCCTCGCGCTCGGTTGCTCGATCGCCGAGTCGTCGCGGTTCGCGCGGAAGAACTACTTCTACCCGGACAACCCGAAGAACTACCAGATCTCGCAGTACGACGAGCCGATCGCGTACGAGGGCGAGGTCGAGGTCGAACTCGCCGACGGCACCATCTTCCAGGTGCCGATCGAGCGCGCCCACATGGAGGAGGACGCCGGCAAGCTCACGCACGTCGGCGGTGCCACCGGACGCATCCAGGGCGCCGAGTACTCGCTCGTCGACTACAACCGTGCGGGTGTCCCGCTCGTCGAGATCGTCACGAAGCCGATCTTCGGCGCCGAGCACCGTGCACCCGAGCTCGGCGCGGCGTACGTGCAGGTCATCCGTGACCTCGTCCGGGCGCTCGGTGTCTCCGAGGCCCGCATGGAGCGCGGCAACCTCCGCTGCGACGCGAACATCTCGCTCCGCCCGCGCGGGCAGGAGAAGCTCGGGACCCGCACCGAGACGAAGAACGTCAACTCGTTCCGCTCGGTCGAACGCGCCATCCGCTACGAGATCCAGCGGCAGGCGGCGATCCTCGCAGCCGGCGGCGCGATCACGCAGGAGACCCGGCACTGGCACGAGGACACCGGTCGCACGTCGGCCGGCCGTCCGAAGTCGGACGCGGACGACTACCGCTACTTCCCGGAGCCCGACCTCCTGCCCGTCGTGCCCGACCCCGCGCTCGTCGAGGAACTGCGTGCCGCGCTGCCGGAGGCGCCGGTCGCTCGTCGTCGTCGGCTCAAGGGCGAGTGGGGCTTCGCCGACCTCGAGTTCCAGGACGTCGTGAACGGCGGCCTGCTCGACGAGGTCGAGGGCACGGTCGCGGCTGGTGCAGCGCCCCAGGCCGCGCGCAAGTGGTGGACGGGTGAGATCACCCGCGTCGCGAACGCACAGGACGCCGCCGCCGGCGACCTCGTGTCGCCGCAGCACGTCGCCGAGCTCATCGCGCTCGTCGAGTCCGGCGACCTCACCGACCGCCTCGCGCGTCAGGTCCTCGAAGGCGTCATCGCCGGTGAGGGTTCGCCGGCGCAGGTCGTCGAGTCGCGCGGGCTGAAGGTCGTCTCGGACGACTCCGCGCTCACGGCCGCGGTCGACCAGGCACTCGCCGCGCAGCCGGACGTCCTCGCGAAGATCCAGGACGGCAAGGTCCAGGCGGCCGGCGCGATCATCGGCGCGGTCATGAAGGCCATGCAGGGCCAGGCCGACGCCGCGCGCGTCCGCGAGCTCGTGCTCGAACGGGCGCAGCAGGGCTGACGCAGCAGGGCTGACGCAGCAGGGCTGACGCACCCGCCGCCGAGCCCGGCCGAACCAGGTTCCGGACACAGCACCGTGGTTCTCCACGGTGCTGTGTCCGTTCCACGGTGCCGTTCCCGTTCCGACGCAACCTGGGGACGCGTCAGCGACCCGGTGACAGGATGAGTCGTGTCTGCAACGATCCGCGCCATCGGTACCGCCGTCCCGCAGACGACCCTCGGACAGTCCGCCGTCCGCGACCTCTTCCGCAGTCAGACCGCCACGTCGCGGTTGGCGCAGCGGCTCATCGGTGCGGCGTTCGACGGGTCCGCCGTGGACACGCGACACACCGTGCTGCCCGAGCTCGACCCGGCGGCCGACGCCGGTGCCTTCCGCGACGTCCGGGGTGCGCTGGTCTCCCCGTCGACCGGGTCCCGGAACGACGCGTACCGGGTCCTCGCCCCGCCGCTCTTCGTCGCGTCCGCCCGTGACGCGCTCGACCGTGCGGGGACGGCGCCGGAGACGATCACCCACGTCGTGACGGTCTCGTGCACGGGGTTCACCCAGCCCGGGCCCGACCTGGACGTCGTCGAACAGCTCGGCCTCCGCCCCTCGGTCTTCCGGCAGCACATCGGGTTCATGGGTTGCTGTGCGGCGTTCCCGGCGCTCCGCATCGCCGCCGCGTTCGTCGACGCCGACCCGGACGCGGTGGTGCTCGTCGTCTGCGCCGAGCTCTGCACGCTCCACGTCCGGACCTCGGACGACCCGGACCAGATCGTGTCGAACAGCGTCTTCGGCGACGGGGCGGCGGCGGCGGTGGTCGCCGCTGACGGCCCGGGCCTCCGGATCGACGACTTCGCGACGAGCGTCGTGGCCGAGGGTGCGGGCGACATGGCGTGGAACATCGGTGACGAGGGCTTCGAGATGGTGCTCTCCACGGCCGTCCCGAAGCTCATCGGGGAGCACGTCGGTGCGGCGGTCGCCCCGCTGCTCGGCGACGCTCCGGCCGCTGCGGTCCCGACCTGGGCCGTGCACCCCGGTGGTCGGGCGATCCTCGACCGGACGGAGGAGGCGCTCGGGCTGCCCGCCGACGCCCTCGCCGCGAGCCGGACCGTCCTCCGGGAGCACGGGAACATGTCGAGCGCGACCGTCCTGTTCGTGCTCGCCGAGGCACTCGGGAGCGGCCTCGAGGACGGTGACCCGGTCATCGCCCTCGCGTTCGGGCCGGGACTCACCGTGGAGTGCGCGCGCCTCACCGTGGCGGCACCGGCGCGCACCGAACTCGCCGGAGCCGCGTCGGCGACCGTCGCGGCCGACGCCGACGCCGACGCCGACGCCACCGACGCGACCGACACCGACCCGGTCGCCACCGGCGCAGCGGTGACCGCAGGCCGGCCGTGAGCCGGCGCGACGGGGCCGCGCCGCGCCTCCCGGTCGACCTCTCGGTCCGTGACCTCACGTTGCGCGAGCTGATGGACGACCCCGACTGCGACCCGCGCGCGCTGGACCGGACCTTCCGGCGCTTCGCCGTGGTGAACGCCCTCGTGAGCGGGTGGCGGACGGCGTGGCGGACGCACGTCATGCCCGCGCTGCCGCCGACCGGGCGGGGCCGGGTGCTCGACCTCGGGTGCGGCGGCGGCGACCTCGCCCGTGCACTCGTGCGGTGGGCGGCGAGCGACGGTTTCGACGTCGAGGTCGTCGGCGTCGACCCCGACCCGCGTGCGATCGCCGCGGCCAGCCGATCGCGGCTCCGGGGCGCGACGTTCCGGGAAGCGTCGAGCGGGGACCTCGTCGCGGCCGGTGAACGCTTCGACGTGGTGGTCTCGAACCACGTGCTGCACCACCTCGGCGACGACGAACGCTCCGGCTTCCTCGCCGACTCCGTGCGCCTCGCCGCGTCACGGGTGGTGCACTCCGACATCCGGCGCTCGCGCAGCGCCTACCGTTCCTACGCCCTGGCGTCGCCCCTCGTGGCCGCGGGCACCTTCGTGCGGGTCGACGGACTCCGGTCGATCCGACGGAGCTTCACGGTCGACGAGCTCCGACGGGCACTGCCGACCGGCTGGGTCGCCGAGGCCGCGTCCCCGCACCGCGTCCTGGCCGTCCACGACACCTGACCCCGGCGGCTGCCACGGCCGGTCCGCCCGGTGGTCGTAGCTGATCCGCTAGCGTCGGCGCATGGCCGATCGTCCGCACCGCGTGGCCGTCCTCGTCCTGCCCGGCGCGAAGCCCCTCGACGTCGGGATCCCCGCGCAGGTGTTCTCGAACCGCCCGAGCATGCCGTACGAGGTCCGGGTCTGTGGCCCACGAGCGGGCACGGTACGGGGCGGCGACGGACTCTCGTACGCCGTCGGCCGCGGGCTCGAAGCCGTGGACTGGGCCGAGACGGTCTTCGTGCCGGGCTACCGCTTCCCGGCTGACACCCCACCGCCCGAGGCCGTCGTCCGTGCCCTCCGGGGAGCCCACGCCGACGGCAAGCGCATCGCGGCGATCTCGACCGGAGCGTTCGCGCTCGCCGCCGCAGGACTCCTCGACGGGCGTCGGGCGACGACGCACTGGCACTACACGCGGGTCCTCCGTGACCGGTACCCCGCGGTCGACGTCGACGAGGACGTCCTCTTCGTCGACGAGGGCAGCGTCCTGACCAGCGCGGGAGCGGCGAGCGGCATCGACCTCTGCCTGCACCTCGTGCGGCGCGACCACGGCGTCGGGCTCGCGAACCACGTCGCGCGACGGCTCGTCAGTGCGCCGCACCGCAGCGGCGGGCAGGCGCAGTACATCGAGCGCTCGGTCCCGGAGCCGACCGACGCAACGTACGCCGACACCCGGGAGTGGGCACTGCGGCACCTCGGGGATCCGCTCACCCTCGCCGACCTGGCCGGACACGCGGCGGTCTCCACCCGGACGTTCTCGCGGCGCTTCGTCGAGGGGACCGGGTACACCCCGATGCAGTGGGTGCTGCGGGCACGGGTCGACCTCGCACGAGAGCTCCTCGAGCGGTCCGACCTCGCCATCGACCAGGTCGCCGCACGGGTGGGACTCGGGACGGACGCGAACCTCCGGCTGCACTTCCGGCGCGTGCTCGGGGTGACGCCGACGGCGTACCGGAGGACGTTCCAGCAGGAGTGAGGGAGCTTGGCGAGATCCTTCCGGAAGAGGGCGAGAGCGCCACTGGGGGAGTCCGCGGCCGCCGGTGAGCATGGAGGTCGAACGAAAGGAACGCCATGACCCGCATCGGCATCAACGGCTTCGGCCGCATCGGTCGCAACACGCTCCGCGCCCTGCTCGCGCGCGCAGGAGACGCCGCCCACCGCTCCGACGGTGACCGGCTCGAGGTCGTCGCCGTCAACGACCTGACCGCGCCCGACACCCTCGCGCACCTGTTCCGGTACGACTCCGCCCTCGGGCCCTTCGACGGGACCGTCGAGGTCGCGCACGACGACGGCACCGACTTCCTGGTCGTCGACGGGCACCGCATCCGTGTGCTCGCCGAGCGCGAACCGTCCGCCCTGCCGTGGGGCGAGCTGGGCGTCGACGTCGTCCTCGAGTCCACCGGCCGGTTCACCTCCCGCGAGGCCGCGGCGCAACACCTCGACGCCGGCGCACGACGGGTGCTCATCAGCGCTCCGGCGACCGGTGCCGACGTGACCCTGGCGTACGGCGTCAACACGGACGCGTTCGACACGGACCGGCACACGGTGGTGTCGAACGCGTCCTGCACGACGAACGCGCTGGCACCGCTCGCCTCCGTCCTCGACGACCTCGCCGGCATCGAGCACGGCTTCATGACGACCGTGCACGCGTACACGCAGGAGCAGAACCTGCAGGACGGCCCGCACCGGGACCTCCGCCGGGCCCGCGCGGCCGCGGTCAACATCGCGCCGACCACCACCGGCGCGGCGAAGGCGATCGGTCTGGTGTTGCCGCGCCTCGACGGCAAGCTGTCCGGGGACGCGATCCGGGTGCCGGTCCCGGTCGGGTCCATCGTGGAGCTCAACACGGTCGTCGGGCGGGACGTCACCGTCGACGAGGTCAACGCCGCCTACCGTGCCGCCGCCGGAGGAGCGCTCGCCGGGGTGCTCGCGTACACGAGCGACCCGATCGTGTCGACGGACGTCCAGCAGAACCCGGCGTCGAGCATCTTCGACTCGCTCCTCACCCGGGTCGACGGTGGCCGGCACGTGAAGGTCGTCGCATGGTACGACAACGAGTGGGGCTTCTCGAACCGGGTCGTGGACACGCTCGGCCTGCTCGGCCGGGCGGTCGCGGCCGCCGCGTAGCGGCACGGCACGGCCGAGGCTCGGCCCCGCGGACACCCTCGTGGGCGGGGCGTCGCGAAAGAGTCCGCACAGCCGAGACTCGGGTGATCGGGCGGGCCGCGCTCTGCGCGCAACGCACGCAGCAGACGGACGGGAGGCCCGTGGCGGCGCCGCCACGGGCCTCCCGTCCGTCGTGTGGTGCGGTCAGACGATCGGCGCGGCCGTCGACGCGAACTCGCGTCCGAGGACCGCTGCGCGGTACCGGTCCAGCGCTTCCGGTCCGGCCCCGACCGACTCGAGCGCCGCGAGTCCCGCGCCGAGCACCGGCGGCGCCGTGACCCACGTCGGGACCGCACCCGGCACCCGCTCGGCGAACCCGGCGACGACCGGCTCGACGAGGAGTGGGTGCCGTGCCGCGAGGACCCCGCCGCCGAGCACGATCGGCACCGGGGTGTCCGTGCCGCCGAGACCGAGCCGTTCGAGTGCGACCGAGGCCATGAGCACGATCTCCTCCGCCTGCCGCTCGATGACCGACCGGGCGACCGCGTCCCCGTCGCCGGCGACGTCGAAGAGCACCGGGCAGAGCCGACCGACGGCAGCGGGCTCGAGGCGTCCGAAGTGCAGGGCCTCCGTGACCTCGCGGACGGACCGGAACCCGAGCGACCGCGGGACGGCGTCGACGAGGGCGGTCGCCGGGCCGCGGCCGTCGTCGGCGCGGGCGGCGTGCCAGAGTGCCCGGTTGCCGAGGTAGGCGCCACCGCCCCAGTCGCCCGAGACGTCGCCGATCGCCGGGTAGCGGATCGTGGCGCCGTCGGCCCGGACCGCGAGGGCGTTGATGCCCGTGCCGCAGACGAGCGCCGCGGCGTCGGGCGAGAGCGTCCCGGCACGGAGCAGGGCGAACAGGTCGTTGTCGAGGACGTCCGGTGCTCCGCCGTCCTCCGACCAGTGGGCGAGTGCTGCCTCGGCCGCGACGAGCTCGTCGTGCAGGTCGAGCCCGGCGAGGTAGACGTGTGTCGTCCGGACCTCGCGTGTGCCGATCTCGTCGAGCACGGCGGCGCGGACCTCGTCGAGCACCGGTCCGACGGCCGCCCAACCCCGCGTCTGCGGGTTCGATCCCGGCCCTCGGGCGTGGGCGATCAGCGAACCGTCGAGCCCGATCGCGACGACGTCGGTCTTGCTGCCGCCGCCGTCGACGGCGAGCACGACGTCGTCGGAGCGCACGACGTCGTCCGAGCCGTACCCGGAATCACTCGGCGCGCGGACCACGCCGTCCGCGGTGGTCATCGTGCTCCGGCGAGCGCGCCGCCCGCCCAGGGGAGGAGGTCGGCGTTCGCGGCGAGCAGCAGGTCGGTCAGGCGCTCGGCCTTGTCGACCTGTCCGACGAGCGGGTGCGCCCACATCGCCCGGAGCACCCGGTCGCGGCCACCGTGGAGCGCGGCCTCGAGGGCGAGCCGCTCGTAGCCGGCCACGTGCGAGACGAGTCCGGCCATGTCCGGAGCGAGCGGCGCGACCGGCAGCGGGGTGATCGCCTGCCGGGTGACGCGCGCCGGGACCTCGATGACGTGGTCGTCGGGGAGGAACGGGAACGTGCCGTCGTTCCGCACGTTGAGGACCTGCACGTCGCCGCGGTCGCCGAGGATCGAGGACAGCACGTCGATCGCGGCCTCGGAGTAGTACGCGCCGCCGCGCTGTTCGAGCTCGGCCGGCTTCGTCACGACGGCCTCGTCGGCGTACTTCGCGAGCAGTGCCCGCTCGGTGTCCATGACGGCCTCGGCGCGGGTGCGCTCGTGCAACTGCTCCTCGAGCACGACGTCGTGGGCGTAGAAGTAGCGGAGGTAGTACGAGGGCACGGCGTGCTGGAGTCGGATGAGGTCGGCGGGCATGTGCACGCTCTCGGCCATCCGGTCGAGGGCTCCGCTGTCGGCGGCGAGGAGGTCCGGCAGGACGTCGCGCTCCGTCCCGTCGGCGGACCGGACGTGCACCCCGCGCTCCCACGTCAGGTGGTTCAGGCCGACGTGGTCGAGCCGGACCGCCTCGGGGGCGACGTCGAACTCGCGGGCGAAGCGGCGCTGGAACCCGATCGCGACGTTGCAGAGCCCGACCGCGCGGTGCCCGGCGTCGAGCAGCGCACGGGTGACGATGCCGACGGGGTTCGTGAAGTCCACGATCCAGGCGTCGGGCTTCGCGTGCTCGCGGACCAGATCTGCGTACTCGAGGACCACCGGCACCGTCCGGAGCGCCTTGGCGAACCCGCCGGGTCCGGTGGTCTCCTGGCCGATGCAGCACGCCTCGTGCGGCCACGTCTCGTCCTGCTGCCGCGCCGCCTGTCCGCCGATGCGGAGCTGGAACATGACGGCGTCGGCGTCCGACACCCCGGCCACCACGTCGTCCGTGACGTGCACCGTGCCCGGGTGCCCGGCGTGCGCGAACATCCGCTGCGCGACGCCGCCGACCAACCGGCGGCGCTCGGGGTCGGGGTCGACGAGCCAGAGCTCGTCGATCGGCAGCTGGTCGCGGAGCCGGGCGAAGCCGTCCACGAGTTCGGGGGTGTAGGTGGATCCGCCACCGATGACCGTGAGTTTCACTGTGGTGCTATCCCTTCACGCCGGTGAGCGCGATGCCCTCGACGAATGCCTTCTGTGCGAAGAAGAAGATGACGACGACCGGGACCATGACGACGACGGTCATCGCCATCGTCATCGACCAGTCGGTGCCGTGCTGACCGCGGAACGTGGCGAGGCCGTACGCCACCGGCCACGCGGCCTGGTTCTCGGACGCGTAGAGCAGCGGCCCGTAGTAGTCGTTCCAGGAGTGGAAGAACATGAAGATCGCCGCCGACGCGATGCCCGGCCGTGCCATCGGGACGACGACGCGGGCGAGCACGCCCCACTCGCTGCAGCCGTCCATGCGGGCGGCGTCGCCGTACTCCTTCGGGATCGTCAGGAAGAACTGGCGGAGCAGGAAGATGCTGAACGCGTCGCCGAGCAGGTTCGGCAGGATCAGTGGCCACAGCGTCCCGGTGAGGTGCAGTTCGGACCACATCACGTAGACGGGCACGGCGGTGACCTGCGGTGGCAGGAGCATCGCCACGATGATGATCGTGAAGATCGCGTTCGCGCCCCGGAACCTGATCTGGGCGAGGGCGTACGCCGCCGGAACAGAGCTGAGGAGCATGAACGCGGTCGCGAGCACGGCGTACAGCGCGGAGTTGCCGAACCACTGCGCGAGGGGCAGCTCGGTGAACACCCGGCCGTAGTTCGCGAGGTCGAACGGCTTCGGGATGATCGACGCCGTCAGGGCCTGGTTGCTCGACATGAGCGACGTCAGCACGACGAACACGATCGGGGCGATGGTGACCACCCCGAGCGCGACGAGGGCCGCGTGCTCGGCGATCCAGACCAGCAGGCTCCGGCGCGGGCCGCGGGCGGTTCGGAGGGGTGTGGGAGACGGCAGCTCCACAGCGCGGACGGCCTCCGGCCGCAGTGTCGGTGTCCTCGGGTCGACTGTGCTCATGATCCGTCCTCCGGCCGGAACACGGAGATGCGGCGCATGGTGAGGACGAGGACGATCGCGGTGACCACGAACAGCACCACGGCCATCGCGGAGGCGTAGCCGAACTGGAAGTTCGCGAACCCGTGCTGGTACAGCAGCTCGGTGTAGGTCAGCAGCGAGGTGCCCGGGTACCCGAGCTGCGCCGCCGTGCCACCACCGATCGTCGCCTTGCCCGACGCCACCCCGGATGCGACGGCTGCCTCGGTGAAGTACTGCAGCGCCGCGATCACCCCCGTGACGACCGCGAACCCGATGACGGGCGCGATGGTCGGCAGGGTGATGTGGCGCACCTGTTGCGGGCCGTTGGCGCCGTCGAGTGACGCTGCCTCGTAGAGGTCACGGGGGACGTCGAGCAGCGCCGCGAGGAAGATGATCATGATGTCGCCCATGACCCAGACGCCCATGATCACGAGCGACGGCTTCGACCACGCCGGGTCGTTGAACCACAGGGGACCGTCGATGCCGAAGAACCGCAGGATCTGGTTCACGGGCCCGGTGCCGGGGTTGAACAGGAACACGAACGCGACGACACTCGCCACGGGCGGCACCAGCGCCGGCAGGTAGAACAGCGTCCGCCAGAACCCGGTGGCCGCCTTCGCTCGGCTGAGCAGCCCGGCGACGAGCAGTGCGCAGACGATCCGGACCGGCACGAGGATCACCACGAACCAGATCGTGTTGACGACCGCGGCCCCGATCTGCGGGTCCTGCGTGAACAGGAAGCGGTAGTTGAGCAGCCCGACGAACTGCGGCTCCTGCAGCTGGTTGTACCGCGTGAACGAGTACACGATCGACGCGACCAACGGGTACGCGAAGAAGACCACGAGCCCGAGGATCGCCGGCGCGAGCATCGTCAGGGCGACGGTGCGACGCCGGGACTCGGCGCTGCGGCGCCGACGCGACGTGCGCGCGGGCGCACCGGATGGGGTGCGAGGCGACCCGGCTGGGCCGGCCGGCCGGGAGGCGCGGGTGGGCCGCGCCTCCAGGCTGTCCGTTCCGGGGGTGGTGACGTCCGTCATCACGGACCCGCCAGCTGGTTGGCGTTGTCGATGTCCTCGTCGAGCTGCTTCAGCTTCTGGTCGAGGTTCCCGCCGTTCTCTTGGTACGCCTGCCAGAACTTCGTGAAGGTGCCGATGTAGGCGGCGCCGTCGGCGGTGCCGGGCGAGGTCATCGTGTCCTTGTTGCCCGCGACGTCGACGAAGGTCTTGTAGTTCTCGTCGACCTCGAGCTTCGGCGACTCGAGTGCCGAGGTGATCGTCGGGATGTTCTTCAGCCCGTTCGCCATCGTGACCTGCGCGTCGGTGTTCGTCGACAGGTACTTCAGGAGTGCCCAGGCGAGCTCGGGGTGCTTCGACCCCTTCGCGATGCCCGCCACGTTGCCCGCGATGTAGGTCGAGCCGTAGTTGCCGAGGCCCTCCATCACCGGGGTGGGGGCGGTGCCGTAGTCGAGGTCCGGCTTCTGGTCCTTGATGAACGCCGTCCGGTACTCGCCGTCGATCTGCATGGCGACCTGGCCGGTCTGGAACGCGTTGTCGGCCGCGAACTCCTGCCCGAGGCCGGACGTGAACGCCTTGAGCTTGTCGTAGCCGATCTCGTCGACGAAGTCCTTCTGCCAGGTGATGAGCTTCTTCCAGGCGTCGGAGGTGCCGATGACGCTGTTGCCCTTGCTGTCGAGCCACGAGCCGTCGATCATCGGCGCCCAGTGCTCCGGGGAGTTCTCGTAGAAGTCGATGAGCGGGTTGAAGCCGAGGGTCTTGATCGATCCGTCGGCGTTGTAGGTCGTGAGCTTGAGTGCGTCGGTCTTCAGCTCGTCGAGGGTCTTCGGCGGGGTGCTGATGCCGGCCTTCTCGAGCAGCGGCTTGTTGTACATGAGCGCGCTGACGTCGGCGAGGGCCGGGAGGGTGCAGCGCTTGCCCTTGTACTCGGTGTACGACCGCACGGCCTTCGGGATGTCGGAGAGGTCGACCTTGTCCCGCTCGACGTACGGAGTGAGGTCGCGGAAGGCACCGGACGAGCAGAAGCTCCCGACGATCGCGGTCGAGTAGGACAGGCCGACGTCGATGTTCTGGCCCGACGAGATCGCCTTCTGCAGCTTCTCGTCGTCCTGGCCGGCGTGGATGTCGACCGTGACGCCGGGGTTGGCCTTCTCGAAGCCCGCGACGGCCGACTTGACCACGCCGGCCTCACGGCCCGTGAAGAAGTGCCAGAGGGAGACGGTGCCCGTGAGCTCCTTCGGCGCGGTCTTGTCGATGCTGTCGGCGCTCGACCCCGAACTGCAGCCCGCGATGACGAGCGCTCCGGTGGCGGCGACGGCGGTCGCGGCGACGATCCGCCGGATCCTGGGACTGGGGAGTGACATGTGGGACTCGCTCTCTGCGCTCGCTCCGGCGCGGCCCGTTTCCGGGCGCGCCGAAGAGCCCTGGGACAGGGCTGGTGGTGGTGCCTCGAGTGGTGCGGGTGGGTGGTGCTGGTCAGGTGCGCTCGACGGGGGTCGGTGCATCGTCACTGATGCGGTCGACCCGGGCGGCGAGTGCGGAGCGCACCACGTCGATGAGGACGTGCCGTGCTCCGTGCAGGACGGGTGTGTCGGGGACACCGGGTGCGACCACGGCGGTGGACCAGCGGGTGCGGGTCCGGAGCCAGGCGGTCACGGCGGCGGCCAGGGCGGGACCGCCCGCGATGCCGGTCGGGCCGTGCAGGACGACCGTCTCGGGATCGGCGACGGCGAGGGCGGGGAGCACGTTGTGCCCGATGCGCTCGCCGAGGGCGGTCGTGAAGGGGTGCTGCTCGGGGAGTCCGGGCAGCCGCAGGAGCACCTCGCGCCAGTCGGTCGGTGAGCCGTCCGGTGCGGTGATCCCGTGCTCGGCGGCGAGCGCGGTGATCGCGGACTCGGAGATGAGGTCCGCGATGATCGTGGCCGTCGGGTCGATGGGGCGTGCGTCGGCGGGCACACCGAGGTAGCCGATCTCACCGGCGGCTCCGGAGGCCCCGGTGTGCAAGCGGCCGTCGAGGTCGAGTGCCATGCCGAGGCCCTCGGCCATCCAGAACAGGGCGAAGGAGCCGACGGTCCGGCCGGCGCCCATGCTCCGCTCGGCGATCGCGGCGAGGTTGGCGTCGTTCTCGACGACGACCTGCACACCGAGTTCGGCCGAGAGCGTCGCCGCGACACGCTCACGCGGCCAGCCGGGCAGGCCGTCGGTGAAGATCAGGGTGTCCGTGGTGTGGTCGACCGAGGCCTGCACACCGACCGCGACCGCCGTGACGAGGTCCTCGTCGATGCCGGCAGCCGACGCTGCACGGGCGATCGCGGCGGCGACGATGTCCGCTCCGGGGGCGCGCACCTCGTCGGGCGTCATGGTGTGCGTGGCGACCGGGTAGGGCCGACCGACCGCGTCCACGACGGTGGAGCGGACGTCGACGAGCTGGACGTCGACGGCCACCGCGAGGTCACGGTCGGTGATGGCCTCGTACACCGCCGCGCTCGGGCCACGCCGGCCGGCCTGGGCCTCGGTGCCCGCGGCGCGGATGAGGTCGGCGGACTCGAGTCGGCGGATGATCTCAGCTGCGGTGGGCTTGCTCAGCCCGGTGCGGCCCGCGATCTCGTTCCGGGTGAGCGGCCCCTCGTCGAGGAGCAGCTCGAGGGCGGCTCGGTCGTTGAGCACGCGCAGCAGACCGGGCTGGCCGGGGGTGCGTCCGCGAGTGCTCATGCGAGGACTGTAACGGACAACCTTCTTTACTGAAAGGTTTGTTCACAGATCCGAAACACGAGTTCCGCACCGCGGAACGCGGACTACGGGCGGAGCAGCACCTTGATCGCGCGACGCTCGTCCATCGCCCGGTACGCCTCGGCGGTCTCGTCGAGCGGCAGCTCGAGGTCGAACACCCGGCCCGGGTCGATCGCGCCCGAGAGCACGTCGGGCAGCAGCTCGGGGATGTACTTCCGGGCCGGGGCCATCCCGCCCGCGACGGAGATGTTCGTGTCGAAGAGGTAGCGCGTCCCGATGGTCGGCACCCCGTGGGGGACCCCGACGAACCCGAGTGCGCCACCGGGGCGGACCGAGTGCAGGGCCTGGTCCATGCTCTCCTCGGTGCCGACGGCCTCGACCGCTGAGTCGGCGAGGTCCCCGCCGAGCAGCTCGCGGATCGCCGCGACGCCCTCGGCACCGCGCTCCGAGACGATGTCGGTGGCGCCGAACTCCCGTGCGAGGGCCTGCCGGTCGGCGTGTCGGCTCATCGCGATGATGCGCTCCGCCCCGAGTCGCTTCGACGCGAGCACCGCCGAGAGCCCCACCGCGCCGTCGCCGACCACGACGACGGTCCGCCCGGGGCCGACCTGTGCCGACACCGCGGCGTGGTGTCCGGTGGAGAACACGTCCGACAGGGTGAGGAGCGACGGGACGAGCGCGGGGTCGACCGGCCCGGGGACCGCCACGAGCGTCGCCGAGGCGTCCGGGATGCGCACGTACTCGGCCTGCGCGCCGCCGACCGGGTCGCCGTACGCGTCCTTCCCGCCGAACCCGGACAGGTGCTCGCACCCGGTGGTCATGCCGTGGCGGCAGGCCTGGCACGTGCCGTCGTTCATGGTGAAGGGGGAGATGACGAAGTCGCCCTCGTGCAGGTCGGTGACCGCGTCGCCGACCTCCACCACCGTGCCGACGAGCTCGTGGCCGATCGGCCGCGGCCGCTTCGTCTCGGTCACGCCGCGGTAGGGCCAGAGGTCGGAGCCGCAGACGCACGCCGCGACGACCTGGACGACGACGTCCCCCGGCGTCAGGACGGTCGGCCGGTCGCGGTCCTCGACGCGGACGTCGTTCGGGGCGTGGATGATGGCTGCGCGCACGGGGGTGCCTTCCGTCGGATGGGTGGGTGTCCGGCCCGGCGACGTCGTCCTGGGCCGCATCGACACTACGCTCCTGCGGGTGGACGACGACCGGTACGGCAACGACGTCCTCTCGGGCGACTGGCGCTCGCGGGGCGTGAAGAAGGTGCGGCAGGTGCCGCTCGAGCGGGACATGGTGCTCGAGGACCCCACGACCGGCTGGGCCGGCGCGGTGGTGCGGCTCGAGGCCGGCAACGTCGAGCTCGAGGACTGGAAGGGTCGCACGCGGTCGTTCCCCTTCACCGGGCAGTTCCTGCTCGAGGGCGAGCTCGTCACGCTCGGCCGTCCGCAGGCGCCGGTCGGGCGACCGGGCGGTGGCGCGTCCGCTGCGGCCGGGCGGTCTGCCGCGGCCGCTCCACCGGCCAGGAGGCCCGGATCGGCTCCAGCGGTGCAGCACGCGTCCGACGGTGGTCGCCTCCGCACCGCGTCCGGATCGTTCGCGGTCGAGCAGCAGCGCGCGCGTGTGGCGCTGCCGTCGCGGATCATGGTCGAGGGCAAGCACGACGCCGAACTCGTCGAGAAGGTCTGGGGAGCCGACCTCCGCGTCGAGGGCGTCGTCGTCGAGGAGCTCTCCGGGGTGGACAACCTCGCGGACGTCCTGGACGACTTCCGGCCGACCCGGGAGCGCCGCGTGGGCGTCCTCGTCGACCACCTCGTGCCGGGCTCGAAGGAGTCCCGGTTCGCCGACGCCGTGATGCGCGGGAAGTGGGGCGCGCACGTGCTCGTCGTCGGGCACCCGTTCGTCGACGTCTGGCAGTCGGTCAAGCCCGCGCGGCTCGGCCTCGAAGCGTGGCCGACGATCCCGCGCTCCGTCGAGTGGAAGCAGGGCATCTGCCAGCACCTCGGCTGGCCGCATGCCGAGCAGGCCGACATCGCGCGCGCGTGGCAGCGCATCCTCGGCCGGGTCCGCACGTTCGCGGACCTCGAGCCGCAGCTGCTCGGCCGTGTCGAGGAGCTCATCGACTTCGTGACGGAACCGAAGGCCTGACGACCCGACCGTTTCGTCCACGCGCGCGGGATGGCGGGGGTGATCCGAGCCTCCAGGCCTACTGTTGAGGGATGGACGGCATCGACGGTCGCGTGCGGAGCGCCGTCGACGTCTGGTTGCGGTGGTTGCCGCGGTGGCAGATCGGCACCGCACGCCCGCGGACCCGCATCTGCCGGAAGTGCACCGGGTCGCCGATCGCGAGCGCGGCCGGGTTCGGGCCGGACGTGCCGCACGCGGTCCAGCACGCCCTCATCGGACGCATCTCGACGATCATCGAGGACGCGGTCGACGACTACACGGCGCGGAACCTGCCGCTGCTGCACCGCGAACTCGAACGCGCGGCGGCGCGCAAGCGGCACGCGGGCTACCAGCCGACGGAGGGGCTCTCGCCCGAGTTCCAGGGGCTCGACGTCGACCCGGAGCCCTCGCCGGGATCGCCGTTCCTGTTCACCCTCGGCGAGATGACCGGTACCGGGGCGGGGGAGCAGACGCCGCGCGAACCGCTGTCCGACGAGGCGAAGGCGGCGCTCCGACACGAGATCGAGCTCTCCGACGAGTGCGCCAGGGCCACCGGGACGGCCGTGTGCCTGGCGTTGATCGAGCACCGGCCGCGCATCGCCGAGGCCGTCGAGCGGCTGGTCGAGCCGCAGATCGAGGCGCTCGTGTCCGACATGTTCCGCGGGTTCGACGGACTCGAGGAGGACCGGCGCGACGGACTGTTCTGAGCGGCGCGGGAGAATGGCGGTGTGACTCGTACCTGGGGCTGGCTCGCAGCCGTCGTCGACATCGTCCTCATCGTCGCCTTCGCCGCGATCGGTCGGTCCTCGCACGCCGAGGCGTTCTCGCCGCTCGGCCTCTGGACCACCGCGTACCCGTTCCTCGCGGGCTGGGCGATCGGCTACGTCTCGAGCGGTGCCTGGGGTCGTCCGCTGCGCCTCTGGCCGACCGGGGTCGTCGTGTGGGTCCTGACCGTGTTCATCGGGATGGCCGTCCGGGTCGCGACGGGGCAGGGCGTCGTCGACGGGAACCCGCTCCCGGTGTCGTTCGTCATCGTCGCGACCATCGTGCTCGCGGTGTTCCTGCTGGGGTGGCGTCTGGTCGCGGGGCTGCTCGTCGCCCGGCGCGAGCGGCGCTCGGTCGGGGCGCCGGCGCGCTGACGATCGGGCGCGGATGCGCTGACGGTCGGGCGCGGGTGCGCTGACGGTCGGGTGCGGGTGCGCTGACGATCGGCGTTCACCGACGCGTCACCGGGGGTTCGCTCGGCGGCGGCACGATGCCGGGATGACGACGCTCGACCAGGCACCGACGACGGGTCACCTGCGACCGCGGACGCGTCCGGCGCTGGTCGCCCGGGGCGGCGCGCCGCGGGTCCGACGGGAGAACACGATGCCCGCCGTCGCGGTGGCGGAGGCGCTCGGCGCGGAGGCGATCGAGGTCGACGTCCGCCGGACGTCCGACGGTGTCGCCGTCCTGCTCCACGACGAGACCCTCGGACGACTGTGGGGCGACGCCCGCCGTGTCGACGAGGTGCCGTGGTGCGAGGTCGCCCGCCTCGGCAACGGTCTCGACCGCATCCCCCGGCTCGACGCCGTGCTGGAGCGGCTCGACGGCTGCCGGTCCGCGCTCGTGGTCACGTGCCGTTCGGCGGAGGACGCCGAGGTCGCGGCGGACACGGTCGCGACGTCGTCCGCCGACGTGTCGGTGGCCTGGCGCGGGGCCCCGGACGCCCTGCGCGCTGTCCGGGCGGCCCTGCCGGACGCGGACACGTGGCTCGCGTGGGAGTCGCTCGAGCCGCCCACCTGCGACGACCTCGTCGGTGCCGCTGCGGGTACCGGTGCCGAGCCGTCGACGCTCGACCTCGACGTCGCGTTCCTCACGCCGCGCACCGTGGCGGCCGCGCACCGGCTCGGCCTGCGGGTCGCGGTGCGGACCGTCAACGACCCGGAGCCGGCGCTCTGGGCGGCCAGGACGGGGGCGGACCTCGTCGCGACCGACGACCTCGCGACCCTGCACGCGACGTTCGCGGCGGCGGAGCGGGACGGCTGGCCGACGGCCGCGCACGAGCCCTCGGAGGCCGAGGTCGCCTCACGGGCACAGGCCCTCGCGCACCGCATCGCACACGAGGTGGTCGCCTTCACCCGCGAGCACCCGGTCGGGCAGGTCGCCACGAAGGCTCACGCCGCCGACCTGGTCACGGACGTGGACCGTCTGGTCGAGCAACACGTCCGAGGACGGGTCCGAGCAGCCTTCCCGACCCACGGCTTCACCGGAGAGGAGTACGGCGACGCGCCCGGCGACCGGCACCGCTGGTACCTCGACCCCGTCGACGGCACCACCAACCTGGCGAACGGCGTCCCGTGGACGTCGATGTCGCTCTGCCTCACCCGCGGCGGGCAGCCGGTCGTCGGGGTCGTGGCGGACCCGTGGCGCGGCGAGGTCCTCGAGGCCCGACGCGGGCGCGGGGCCGTCCTGCGCGACCGACCCCTGCGCCTGGACGACGATCCGCGGCCGCTCGCCGGCGCGGTCGTCGGCACCGAGCTCGACGGGCACCGGCCCTGGCCCGGGTTCGGGAGGTTCCTCGACGCCCTCGCGGAGCGGTCGTGCACGCTCCGGGTGCCGGGTTCGGGCACGCTCACGATCGCGCAGGTCGCAGCCGGACGGGGCATCGGCGGCTGCGTGTCCGCGTTCGACCCGGTGGACCACGGCGCCGCGGTGCTGCTCGTGCACGAGGCCGGTGGCGTCGTGCTGACGCGCAGTGGTCCCGTCGACGGGTTCCCTCCGCTCGGCGAGCCGTTCCTCGTCGCCCACCCCGGTGCCGCCGACGAGCTGCACACGGTCTGGGTGTCGGCGCTCGGCGTTCTCTGAGTCGGCGTACAGGGACCGGCCGCCGGTCGCTCGTAGGCTCGGCATCCCAGCACCGCACCGACCTCCCGAAGGAGCACGGACCATGGGTTTCCTCGATCGACTGCTCGGCCGCCCCGAGCGCCCGCAGCAGGACCAGAACCAGTGGGGGCAGCCCCAGCAGCCGCAGCAGCCGCAGCAACAGGGCTACCGCTACGGGCAGCAGTCGTACCAGGTGCCGTCCGGAGCGCCGCAGTGGGGGTCCGGATCACCAGCGGGCGCTCCTGCCGGGGGACCGGCGCCGCAGGTCGGGTCGGCCGAGGACGAACGCGCCGTCGAGCGCTACCGCTACCTGCTCCGCACCGCGCCGCCGGAGCGCATCGAGGAGGTGCACGCCGAGGCCTTCGCGACCCTGACGCCCGAGCAGCGGCGCATGGTCTACGACGAGTTCACCCGCAGCGCCCCCGCTGGCGAGGCCCCGCGCGGTGACGACCCGCGCTCCCTCGCCCAGGCGGCGACGCGGTCCGAGATCCGGCAGCCGGGGTTCATGGAGCGCTCGCTCGGCGGGATGGGCGGCGGCGGTGTCGGCGGTGGGTTCGGCGGACGCCAGGGGCCGTCGTTCGGCCGCATGGTCGGTGCCTCGATCCTCGGCACGGTGGCGGGCTACGTGATCGGCTCGGCGATCATGAGTGCCTTCCTGCCGGATCCCGGTTCGTTCGACGGCGGTACCGACGCTGCGGATGACGGCGGGTCGGGGGACACTGGTGGCGGGTACGACGAAGCGTCTGCCGACGGCGGCTCCGACTGGGGCGGCGACTTCGGTGGCGACTTCGGTGGTGACTTCGACGTCTGAGCGTGCGGAACGACCGGCAACGGTCGTCCACAGGTGTCCGGTCACCCGCTGACACACTGGTATTCTCCATGCTCGAACGAGGAGCGACATGGCGATCATCGAAGCAAGCGGACTGACCAAGACCTACCGGTCGAAGTCGGGTCCCGTGCACGCCCTGGCGGGGCTCGACCTCGCCGTCCCCCAGGGCACCGTCAAGGCCCTGCTCGGCCCGAACGGCGCGGGCAAGACCACCACGGTCAAGGTGCTGACCACGCTCATCACCCCCGACAGCGGCACCGCGACGATCGACGGTGTCGACGTCGTGCAGGACCCACAGGCGACCCGCCGGTCCATCGGGGTGTCCGGGCAGTACGCCGCGGTCGACGAGAACCTGACCGGGTTCGAGAACCTGGAGATGATCGGCCGGCTGTACCACCTCGGCCGTCGGACCGCGCGGGACCGAGCCCGGCAGCTGATCGACGTGTTCGACCTGTCCGAGGCCGGCGACCGGCCGGTGAAGGGCTTCTCGGGCGGCATGCGTCGCCGCATCGACCTCGCCGGCGCCCTCGTGATGAACCCGCGCGTGCTGTTCCTCGACGAGCCCACCACCGGACTCGACCCGCGGAGCCGACTCGCCCTCTGGGACATCATCGAGGGCCTGGTCGCGGACGGTGCGACGGTGCTCCTGACGACCCAGTACCTCGAGGAAGCCGACCGCCTCGCCGACGACATCGCGGTGATCGACGGCGGCACGGTCATCGCCGAGGGCACTGCCGACCAGCTGAAGGCACAGGTCGGCGGACACCGCGTGGTCGTGACCCTGGTCGACGCTGCGGACGGGGACGCCGCCACCACAGCGCTCCGCCGGTACGGCGTGGGTGACGTCGAGGTCTCCGGCGACGGCCGCACGTTCGCCATCGCGGTGGACGCCGGGCCCGCTGCGCTCCAGCGGGTGCTCGCCGACCTGGGCGAGGCGGGCATCGACCTGCACGACGCCGGGATGCGCCGTCCGACCCTCGACGACGTGTTCCTCCGGCTCACCGGTCACGCCGCGACCGAGGACGAACCCGACGACACCGCCACGGGACCGAGCCGCACGAAGCAGAAGCAGAAGCAGAAGCAGAAGGAGTCGGCGCGATGACCGCTACCGTCTCGGCGCCGGGTCGGGCGCTCCCCGTCGCGATCACCTCGCCGGTCGCCGTCTGGTTCGAGGACGGCTGGACCGTCACGAAGCGGAACCTCACGAAGATCAAGCGGTCGCCGGACATGCTCGTGTTCGCCGTGCTGCAACCGATCATGTTCGTCCTGCTCTTCAGCCAGGTCTACGGCGGCGCGATCGACGTCAAGGGCACGGACTACACGCAGTTCCTGATGGCCGGCATCTTCGCGCAGACCGTCGTGTTCGGCGCCACGTTCTCGGGGTCGGCGATGGCACAGGACCTCAAGGAGGGCTTGATCGACCGCTTCCGCACGCTGCCCATGTCGGCCTCGGCGGTGCTCATCGGACGCACGAACTCCGACCTCGTCCTCAACGGCATCTCGATGGTGATCATGATGCTCACCGGGCTCGCCGTCGGGTGGCGGGTGAACTCCTCGCCGCTGGAGTTCCTCGCCGGCATCGCGCTGCTCCTGCTGTTCAGCTACGCGTTCAGCTGGGTGATGGCGCTGCTCGGGATGAGCGTCAAGACGCCTGAGGTGATCAACAACGCCTCGTTCATGATCCTCTTCCCGTTGACCTTCATCTCGAACGCGTTCGTGCCGAGTGACACGCTGCCGCTCGTGCTGCGGGTGTTCGCGGAGTGGAACCCGGTGTCCTCCCTCGTGCAGGCCGCCCGCGAGCTCTTCGGCAACGTCGGGTCGGCGCCGGTGCCGGACATCTGGACCATGCAGCACCCCGTCGTCACCGTGCTCGTCGGCATCGCGGTGATGCTCGTCGTGTTCGTCCCGTGGGCGGTGAACAAGTACACCCGCATCAGCGCGAAGTGAGGAGCGCGACAGGGTGCACCGGGACGACTCCGTGACCGCTTAGCATCATCCCGTGACCGCGACCGAACCCCGACGCCTGCCCGAGCGTCGAAGCCGCCTCAAGCGCTGGATGCTCGAGGGCACCGACCGTGGCGCCTCCCACCAGGGGCCGCACCAGGTCGAGGTCGAGAAGACCCACTCCTGGTGGCGCGTGATGTGCCTGACCGGCGTCGACTACTTCTCGACGCTCGGCTACCAGCCGGCCATCGCCGCGCTCGCGGCCGGGCTGCTCTCGCCCATCGCGACGATCGTCCTCGTGCTCGTGACCCTGTTCGGCGCGCTCCCCGTGTACCGCCGGGTGGCCCAGGACAGCTTCAAGGGTGCGGGGTCGATCATGATGCTCGAGAAGCTCCTGCCGTGGTGGGCGGGCAAGCTCTTCGTGCTCGTGCTGCTCGGGTTCGCGGTCACGGACTTCATGATCACGATGACGCTCTCGGCCGCCGACGCCACCGCGCACATCGCCGAGAACCCCTTCACGCCGCACTGGTTCACCGAGATCCCGGTGCCGCTCACGCTCGCGCTGCTGCTCCTGCTCGGGGTGGTGTTCCTCCGCGGCTTCCGGGAGGCCATCGGCATCGCGGTCGGACTCGTCGCCGTGTACCTCGCGCTCAACGCGGTCGTGGTCGTGGTGGCGCTCGCGCACGTGTTCGAGAACCCGATGGTGGCGAGCGACTGGTGGAGCGGCCTGACCGCCCAGCACAGCAACCCGCTGGTCATGATCGGCATCGCGCTCGTGGTGTTCCCCAAGCTCGCGCTCGGCCTCTCCGGCTTCGAGACCGGCGTCGCGGTGATGCCGCAGGTCCGCGGCGACGCGTCCGACGCGGGGTCGCCCCGGCCCGAGGGTCGGATCCGCGGGACGAAGCGACTGCTCACCACGGCGGCGATCATCATGAGCAGCTTCCTCATAACCTCGTCGATCGTCACGACGTTCCTCATCCCGCAGCGCGAGTTCCAGGCCGGCGGGCAGGCGAACGGCCGTGCGCTCGCGTACCTCGCGCACGAGTACCTCGGTGGCGTCTTCGGATCGATCTACGACTTCTCGACCGTCGCGATCCTGTGGTTCGCGGGCGCGAGTGCGATGGCCGGGCTGCTCAACCTCGTACCCCGCTTCCTGCCGCGCTACGGCATGGCGCCGCAGTGGGCGCGCGCGACCCGACCGCTCGTCGTCATCTTCACCCTCATCGCCTTCGCGATCACGATCCTCTTCGACGCGAACGTCGACGCGCAGGGCGGCGCGTACGCCACCGGTGTGCTCGTGCTCATCACCAGCGCGGCGGTCGCGGTGACGCTCTCGGCACGGCGCAAGGGACAGAAGAAGCGCACGATCGGCTTCGGGATCATCACCGTGGTCTTCGTCTACACGACGGTCGCGAACGTCATCGAACGCCCGGACGGCGTCCGGATCGCCGCGGTGTTCATCATCGCGATCGTGGTCGTCTCGCTGGTGTCCCGCGTGCGGCGGTCGTTCGAGCTCCGCGCCTCGTCGATCGAGCTCGACGCCGTCGCCCGGCAGTTCGTCGAGGCCGACGCCGACCAGTTCAGCTCCGTCTGCATCATCGCCAACGAGCCCGGGGCGGGAACGGCCGAGGCGTACCGGTCGAAGGGGCGGGAGGAACGCCGTGACTCGGGCATCCCGGCGCGCGTCCCGACGATGTTCCTCGAGGTCCTGCCCGCGGACTCGTCCGACTTCGAGGAGGACCTCGTCGTCGAGGGCCACGTCGTGCACGGCCACCGGGTCCTGCGGGTCCGGTCCGGCAACGTGCCGAACACCATCGCGTCGACGTTGCTCGCGATCCGTGACCTCGCGGGCGTCGTGCCGAGCATCTACTTCGAGTGGAACGAGGGCAGCCCGATCCAGAACGCGCTGCGCTTCGTGTTCACGGGCGTCGGCGACGTCGCTCCGGTGACGCGCGAGGTCCTGCGCGAGGCTGAGCCGGACGTGCACCGCCGACCGAGCGTCCACGTGTCCTGACGCGACGAGACGGCGCGCGCCGTCGACGTGACGGTGCACGCCATGGACGTGACCGCGAAACGGACGGGAGGCCCGTGGCGGCGCCGCCACGGGCCTCCCGGCCGTCGTGCCGGTCGCGTCAGGAGCCGCCGGTGATCTGGTCGCGCACCTTGCGGCGCAGCACCTTCCCGATCATGGAACGGGGGAGGTCCTCGACCAGGACGATGCGCCGCGGCACCTTGTACGGGGTGAGGTGCTCGCGCGACCACGCACGGAGCGCGTCGGCGTCGAACGACGACGGGTCCTTCGGGACGACCGCGGCGACGACCTGCTCGTTGCCGCCCTGCGTGATGCCCACCACCGCGACCTCGCGCACGCTGGGGTGGCGCATGAGGGTGTCCTCGACCTCGGACGGTGAGACGTTGAACCCACCGGTGATGATGAGTTCCTTGAGGCGGTCGACGATCCGGACGTAGCCGTCGGGGTCGATCGCGACGATGTCGCCGGTGCGGAACCAGCCGTCGGCGGTGAAGACCTCGTCCGTGGCCTCCGCTTTGCCCCAGTAGCCCCGGAACACCTGCGGGCCGCGGACCTGGAGCTCGCCGGCCTCGCCGGTCCCAAGGATCTTCGTGGCGTCGTCCGGGTCCGCGACGCGTGCCTCGGTCGACGACAGCGGGAGGCCGATCGAGCCGAGTCGGCGCTCCGGTGACACCGGGTTCGCCATGAGCACGGGGGAGCACTCGGACAGCCCGTAGCCCTCGACGAGGTAGCCGCCGGTGCGGGCCTCCCACGGCTCGACGACGTCCTGCGACAGCGGCATGGCGCCGGAGATGCCGATCTCGATGCCCTCGAGCGAGACCTTCGCCGAGTCCGCCGCGTGCTGCAGTCGAGCGTAGATCGGGGGCACGGCCGGGAGGAATGTCGGCGGGTGCTTCCGCATGGCCTTGAGCACGAGGGCCGGGTCGAACGCCGGGAAGAGCACGAGCCGCGAGGCCATGCTCATCGCGAAGGTCAGGCAGAGCGTGAGGCCGTAGGCGTGGAACATCGGCAGGACCGCGTAGACGGTGTTGTCGCCGCGGCGGATCTGCGGGACCCACGCCCGTGCCTGTGCGGCGTTGGCGATGAGGTTGCCGTGCGTCAGCACCGCCCCCTTCGGCGTGCCCGTCGTCCCGGAGGTGTACTGGATCAGCGCGACCGCGTCGGTCGCCGGGCGCGGGTGCCGCTTCGCGAGCTTCCGGTTCCCGACGAGGTCGTCCCACCTCGTCGTGCCGCGGACCTTCGTGGTGAGCTTCGCGCGGCTCTCGCGGGCCTTCGCGACCGGCAGCGACAGCGCCAGCCGCGTGCTGCGGGGCATCGCCCGGGTGAGGTCGACGGAGACGATCGTGTCGAGCGCCACGTCGGCCGGGAAGTCCTGCACGGTGGCGACGGACTTGTCCCACACGATCGCGACCTTCGCGCCGTGGTCCTCGAACTGGTGGCGGAGCTCGCGCGGGGTGTACAGCGGGTTGTGCTCGACGACGATCGCGCCGAGCCGGAGGGCGGCGTAGAACGCGACGACGTGCTGGGGGCAGTTCGGCAGGACGATCGCCACCCGGTCGCCCGCCGTGACGCCGGCCTTGCGCAGGCCGTTCGCGGCGCGGAGCACCTGCTCCTCGAGTTCGGCGTAGGTCGTCGTGCGGCCGAAGAACTCCAGGGCGACGCGCTTCGGGAACCGCCGTGCGGACTCCTCGACCAGGTCGTACAGGGAGCCCGTCGGCTCGTCGATGTCGTGCGGGACCCCCGGGGCGTACGAGGCAAGCCAGGGACGAGGCGTGTCGATGCTCACGCCGTCCAACCTAGCGGCCGGGCCCCAGGGCGCCTGGGAGGTGCCGCGCTGCGACGATCCCTCGGCGGAGTGTCAGGGGCGGGACGGAACATGGGGGCATGGCCTCGCTCTCGAACGCCTTCCGCTCCCGACTCGACGACACCTTCACCGGCGGCTCTCCCGGCCGTCCCGAGTGGATCGACGCCCTCGAGCAGGGCTCTGACGCCGGGTACTTCGGCCCCGGGTCCGCGACGTGGAGCGTCCACGGCGGCCGGCAGACCGTGCTCGCGGGCGTCCGGGCGCTGCTGGTCCAGGCACTCCACCCGGGTGCGCTCGCCGGTGTGGTCGACCACTCGCGCTACCGCGAGGACCCGTTCGGGCGGCTCGCCGGCACCATCCGGTGGATCTACACCGTCTCGCACGGCGACCGGGCCGCGGCGGAGCACGCGAGCGCCTGGGTCGTGCGGTTGCACGAGAAGGTCCGGGGTGAGTACGTCGACGGACACGGGGTGTCGCGGCCGTACGCGGCGAACGACCCGGACCTCGCGCGCTGGGTGCACCTGGCGTTCACGGATGCCTTCCTCCGCAGTGCCCAGACGTGGGGTGAGCCGATCCCCGGCGGGCCCGACGCGTACGTACGGGAGTGGGCGACCGCCGGACACCTCATGGGCGTGACGGACGCCCCGGAGTCCGAAGCCGAGCTCCGGGCGCAGATGGACGGCTACCTCGAGCGCGGCGAACTCGTCGCGACGGCGCGCACCCACGAGGTCGTGCGGTTCATCAAGGACCCGCCGCTCGCGAAGCTGCTCCGACCGGGCTACCGGGCGCTCTTCGCGGGGGCGGTGTCGACGCTCGACCCGCGGCACCGGGAGATGCTCGACCTCCGGGTGCCGACCGTGGGGCCGCTGGAGTTCCCGTCGCGTCGGGCAGCGGGGCTCGTCATCGACGGGATGACCGGCGTCCTCGGCGGGCGGCCGGACACGGAGACGGCGGCGAGGCGGCGCATCGCGCGGCTCGCAGCGGAGTCGGCTGAGCCGGCGGAGTCGGCTGAGCCGGCGGAGTCGGCTGAGCCGGCGGGGTCGGCTGAGCCGGCGGGGTCGGCTGGGTCCGCTGCGGCGTCCTAGTCCGCTGCGGCGTCCTCGTCCGCGATCCCGCCCCTGACGTGGTGAAGACGCGACCCGCCGTCGGCCTGGAGGCGCGGTGCGGGCCCGCCCCGAGCCTCCAGGCCGTCCGGTGCGAGCGTCAGAACCCGGACGGCACCCGGGGCGTGTACGCCTGCTCGAGCCGCGCGACCTCGTCCGCGGTCAGCTCCATCGCGGACGCGGCGACCGCGTCGTCGATGTGGTGTTCCTTCGTCGCACCGACGATCGGCGCGCTCACCACGGACCGGCCCGCGACCCACGCGAGGGCGACCTGTGCCATCGGCACGCCGCGCTCGTCGGCGACCTGCGCGACCGCCTCGACGATCGCGCGGTTCGCGTCCTCGTCCTGCCGGTAGAGGGTCTTGCCGAACTCGTCGGTGTCGGCGCGCGAGCCGGAGCCCTGCGCGTCCCACGGGCGGGTGAGCCGGCCGCGGGCGAGGGGGCTCCACGGGATCACGCCGACGCCGGTGTGGGCGCAGAACGGGTGCATCTCGCGCTCTTCCTCGCGCTCGAGGAGGTTGTACTGGTCCTGCATGGCGACGAACCGCGTCCAGCCGTGCAGTTCGGCGACGTGCTGCATCTCGGCGAACTGCCACGCCCACATGCTGCTCGCGCCGATGTAGCGCGCCTTGCCGGCCTTGACGACGTCGTGCAGTGCCTCCATCGTCTCCTCGACCGGCGTGTGCGGGTCGAAGCGATGGATCTGGTACAGGTCGACGTAGTCGGTGCCGAGGCGGGTCAGTGAGGCGTCGATCTCGTGCATGATCGCCGCGCGGGAGAGCCCGGCGCCGTTGCGACCCGGCCGCATCCGGTTGAACACCTTCGTGAAGACCTGGACGTCCTCGCGCGGGGCGACCTCCTTGAGGAGCTGGCCCGTGATCTCCTCGCTGCTGCCGGCGGAGTACACGTTCGCGGTGTCGAACGTCGTGATCCCCGCCTCGAAGGCGCGGCGCACGAACGGTCGTGCCTCGTCGATGCCGACGCTCCACTCGTGCGACCCCTTCGCCGGGTCGCCGTAGGACATCATGCCGAGGATCACGCTGCTGATCTCGAGGCCGGTGGCGCCGAGTCGGGTGGTGGCGGTGGTCATGCGTCCACCCTGGCATCACGCCCTGTGACCGCGAGGAGCCGGACCTGCAGCGGTGCGTCGTCGGGGACCCGGACCGGCGGGGCGTAGAGGCCGGTGGCGGCGAGGTCCTCGATCTTGGGCTCGAACCGGTGCCACACGGCCTCGACCAGCTCGTCCGGGAGCGTCTCGTCGGATCCCGTGGCGCGCGCGAGGTCCCACGTGTGGATCGTGATGTCGCTCGTCTGCTCGGCGAGGTACTCGTGCGCCGGGACGACGTCGGTGCTGAGGTGCACCGGGACGTCGGCCGGGGCGTCGCGCCAGGCCTCGGTCGCACGGGAGGCGTGCTTCGACCACTCGGCGGTCAGGTCGTCGCCGATCGGTTCGAGGTCGGCCTCGGCCTGGGCGTACTCGCACCCGGTCAGGAGCAGGGGGATCCACCGCTGCTCGTCGACCACGTGTGCGACGAGGTCCCGGGTGGTCCACTCGGAGTCGGGGGTGGGGGCGTCCCAGTCGGTGACTGCGGCGACGCGGCGGCCGAACTCGGCGGCGGCGAGGGCCTGCAGTGCGATCCAGTCGGTGGCCATGCGGGTGCTCCTGTCCGTGGTGCGGGTCGTTCCGAGGTGCGGGTCGTTCCGTCGTGCCGGTCGTTCTGTGTGCCGGTCGTGCGGCGGCGGTGGACGCCACGAACCGGAACCCGTGTTCGGGTCGGGCGATTCCCGTGCCCCACACGCTACTGCGCCGGGCCCCCTCGACGAGCGGCCGCCGGCCGATCTGTGGACACGACCTCCGGACACGACGACGCCCCGGCTCCGTGGGGGAGGAGTCGGGGCGTCGAGGCGGGTGCTGCAGTACTGCTGTTCGGTGTCCTCAGGTCGCGCGGGTCAGGCGGACCTCAGGCTCGGGCGACCGGCCGGACCGGTGTCGCCGGGGTGTGTGGTGCTCAGGCCGCCTGGAGGACGAACTGCACGTCGAGGTTGATCGTCACGTCGTTGCCGAGCGTGAAGCCACCGGCCTCGAGCGCGGCGTTCCAGTTCACACCGAACTCGGTGCGGTCGATCTTGGTCGTCGCCTCGGCGCCGAGCTTGACCTGGCCGTAGCCGTCGGTGGTGACGCCGCCGAACTCGGTCTTGAGGGTCACGTTCTTGGTGACGCCACGGAGCGAGAGCTCGCCGTCGATGAGCATGTCGTCGCCGTCCTCGCGGATGCCGGTCGATCGGAAGGTCATCTGCGGGTGCTCCTCGGCGAGGAAGAAGTCGCCGGTCGCGAGGTGCTGGTCGCGCTGCTGCTGGTTGGTGTTGACGCTGGCGACGTCGATCGAGGCCTCGAGGGTCGAGTCGAGCGGGTTCTCGGCGGTGACGAGCGTGGCGTCGAAGCGCTCGAACGAGCCCTTGACCTTGCTGATCGCGAGGTGGCGGACCGAGAAGGTGACCTCGGAGTGCGTCGGGTCGATCTTCCAGGTACCGGTCTGGTAGCCGGGGATGGCGGAAGCGGTGAGCGTCATGGTGTGTCCTTCGAACGGTGTCTGCGGTCCCGAGCGGCGCGGAGTGTTCCATGCGCCTGCATCGACTTGAACTGTACGCCATTCTGCACCTGTTTGGTTGAAGCGTCAACCAATTCTTCCCGAACAGGTCGCATCACGCTCACGGGTACCGGCACTGCCCCTCTGGCCGCCGCATGAGCCAGTAGCGTCGGGACCATGGAATTCAGGTACCTGGGCAACTCCGGACTCAAGATCTCCGAGATCACCTACGGCAACTGGCTGACGCACGGATCGCAGGTCGAGAACGACGTCGCGTCCCAGTGCGTGCGGGCAGCGCTCGACGCCGGCATCACCACGTTCGACACGGCCGACACCTACGCCAACACCGCCGCCGAGACCGTCCTGGGCGAAGCGCTCAAGGGGGAGCGTCGGCAGTCCCTCGAGGTCTTCACGAAGGTGTACTGGCCGACCGGGCCGAAGGGGCACAACGACACCGGCCTCAGCCGCAAGCACATCCTCGAGTCGATCGACGGGTCGCTCGAGCGCCTCCAGACCGACTACGTCGACCTCTACCAGGCGCACCGGTACGACCACGAGACGCCGCTCGAGGAGACCATGCAGGCCTTCGCCGACGTGGTCCGGCAGGGCAAGGCGCTCTACATCGGCGTCAGCGAGTGGAACGCCGAGCAGATCCGCGCCGGCGCCGCGCTCGCGAAGGAGCTCGGCTTCCAGCTCATCTCGAACCAGCCGCAGTACTCGATGCTGTGGCGGGTCATCGAGGGCGAGGTCGTCCCGGCCTCGAAGCAGCTCGGCCTGTCGCAGATCGTCTGGTCGCCCATCGCGCAGGGCGTGCTGACCGGCAAGTACAAGCCGGGTCAGCCGCTGCCGGAGGGCTCGCGCGCCACCGACGAGAAGGGCGGCGCCGACATGATCAAGCGGTTCATGCGCGACGAGGTCCTCGAGGCCGTGCAGCGCCTGCAGCCCGTCGCGGACGAGGCCGGCCTCACGCTCGCCCAGCTCGCGATCGCGTGGACCCTGCAGAACGAGAACGTCGCCTCGGCGATCGTCGGGGCCTCGCGCCCGGAGCAGGTCACCGACAACGTCAAGGCGTCCGGCGTGCGGCTCGACGCCGACGCGCTGGCCGCGATCGACGCGGCGCTCGGGGACATCCCGGAGCGCGACGTCGCGAAGACGGTGTCGCCCGCCTCGCGCGTCGCCTGATCGACGACCCGGCGGACGGACGGGAGGCACGGTGCGGGTTCCGCACCGTGCCTTCCGTCCGTCCGTGCGGTCGCGTCCGCTCCCAGGCGCTGGTCAGCCAGTTCGTAGGGACCCTGTCCGGGTTCGAAGTGGCGTCGCGGCACCTTCGCACCGCGCGACCGATACCTTGGCCAGCGAGCAAGGAGCACCACCATGGACGAGTCACTGGTCATCATCCCGACGTACGACGAAGCGGAGAACATCCGTCCGATCGTGGCGCGCACGCTCGCGGCCACGGACGCGTCGGTGCACGTGCTGGTCGTGGACGACAACTCACCCGACGGCACCGGCGACATCGCCGACCAGCTCGCGACCGAGACCGACCGGGTGCACGTGCTGCACCGCACCGTGAAGGACGGCCTCGGCGGCGCCTACCTCGCTGGCTTCGCCTGGGGGCTGGAACACGGCTACGACAAGCTCGTCGAGATGGACGCCGACGGCTCCCACCACCCCGAGTACCTGCCCTGGATGCTCGAACTCGCCGACACCGACGACCTCGTCCTCGGCTCCCGCTGGGTCCGGGGCGGACAGGTCGAGAACTGGCCCTGGTACCGGGAAGCGCTCTCCCGCGGCGGCAACCTCTACACCCGTCTCGCGCTCGGGATCGCAGTCCGCGACGCCACCGGCGGGTTCCGGGTCTTCACCCGCAGCGCGTTGGAACGGATCGACCTGGCCGGGATCGCGTCGAAGGGGTACTGCTTCCAGGTCGACCTGTGCTGGCGTGCCCTCGAGGCCGGCCTGCGGGTCGTGGAGACACCGATCACGTTCACCGAACGGCAGCACGGGGTGTCGAAGATGAGCGGCAACATCGTCCGCGAATCACTCACCCTGGTCACGAAGTGGGGCATCGACCGACGCCTCCGCGAAGTCCGGGCTCTCGTCCGCGACCACCGACCCCTGCCCTCCGTCCGACGGAACGCCCACGCGGTGTCGGGCCGCGCCGCCTGACGTCCCCGCGGGACCGACCAGGAGGCGGGACCGACGACGAGCGCCGCCCCGGCGGCCGATCTCCGGATCGGTCGACGGGGCGCTCGTCGTCGGTGGTGGGGTCGTCAGCGCACGACGACCACGCCTCGACCGGTGAAGCGCACGCACCCGCGCTCGACCGTGGCCTCGCCGAAGCGGTAGAGCTCCTCACCGGAGGCCGTCGGTACCGGCACCTCGGCGACGTCGTCGAGGAAGTTCACGACGACGTGCGCGGGAGCGGCGTCCGAGCCGAGGAGCCCGCGCGACAGCACGAGCCAGCGTCGGTCCTCGCTGAACCGGACGGCGTTCGCCTCGTAGCGGTGGTCCACGAACGCCTGCTCCGTGCGACGCAGCGCGACGAGCACCCGGTACGCGGTGAGGATCGTCGACTCGCGTTCCCCGGAGAGCGACGACCAGTCGAGCTTCGACCGACGGAAGGTCTCGGGGTCCTGCGGGTCCGGCACGACCGACTCGTCCCAGCCGTGCTCCGCGAACTCCTTGATGCGACCCTCGGCGGTGACCTTGCCGAGCTCCGGCTCCGGGTGCGAGGTGAAGAACTGCCAGGGTGTCGAGGCCGCGAACTCCTCGCCCATGAACAGCATCGGCGTGAACGGTCCGAGCAGGGTCAGGGCCGCCGCGATGACGAGCTGCTCGTCGTCGAGGGTCGCCGCGAGCCGGTCGCCCGCGGCACGGTTGCCGATCTGGTCGTGGTTCTGGTTCGCGATCACGAGCGCCGTGGTCGGCGAGGTCCCGCGGTCGATCGGACGACCGTGCCGCTTCTTCCGGAACGACGACCACGTGCCGTCGTGGAAGAACCCGTGCTCGAGCACCTTCGCGAGCGCCCCGAGCGGAGCGAAGTCGCCGTAGTAGCCGTTCGTCTCACCGGTGAGGGCGACGTGCACGGCGTGGTGGAAGTCGTCGGACCACTGCCCGGCGAGCCCGTACCCGGCGGACTCTCGCGGACGGAACATGACCGGGTCGTTGAGGTCCGACTCCGCGATGAGCGACAGGGGCCGACCGACGAACGCCGAGTAGGCGTCCGTCTCGGATGCCATGTCGGCCAGGACGTGCGGCCGGGTGGTGTCGCGGATGGCGTGCACGGCGTCGAGCCGGAGCCCGTCGACGTGGTGGTCACGGAACCACATCCGCACGTTGTCGAGCACGTACCGCCGCACCTCGGGGTGCTCCACGTTGACGGAGTCGCCCCACGTGTTGCCGAGCCCTTGGAGCAGGTACGGCCCGAACAGCGGCAGGTAGTTGCCGCTCGGCCCGAGGTGGTTGTAGACGACGTCCTGGATGACGCCGAGGCCGAGCGCGTGCGCCCGGTCGACGAAGCGGTCGTACGCGTCCGGCCCGCCGTAGGAGTGCTGCACCGCGTACCAGGCGACGCCGTCGTAGCCCCAGTTCCACTCGCCGTTGAAGCCGTTGACGGGGAGGACCTCGACGAACGACACCCCGAGTTCGACGAGGTGCTCGAGGCGTGCGGTCGCGGCGTCGAGCGTGCCCTCCGGCGTGAAGGTGCCGACGTGCATCTCGTAGACCACACCACCGCGGGCCGGGCGACCGGTCCAGGCGTCGTCGGTCCAGGCGAAGCGCTCGGGGTCGACGACCTCGGACGGGCCGTGCACCCCCTCGGGCTGGAACCGGCTGCGGGGGTCCGGGCGGAGCGCGTCGTCGTCGTCGATGCGGAAGCCGTAGCGCGCACCGACGTGGGGGAGCACCGCGTCGGTGGTCCACCAGTCGTCGGTGCCGCGGGTCAGTGGGTACTCGACGTCGTCGACGACGAGCCGGACCCGGTCGGGCTCCGGCGCCCAGACGGCGTAGCGGGCGGGGACGGTCATGCGTGGCCTTCCAGGATGTCGACCTCGGCCTGCGCCTCGGACTCGGGTTCGTCGGGGCTCGTGCCGCCGGACGTGGTGGTGGAGCCGGTCGTGGCCCGGGAGCCGGACGCGGTGTCTGCCGTGGTGTCGGCGCCCGCGGACTCGCGCTCCGTGCCGTCGGCGACGGCCGCGGGCACGAGGAGGGCGACGGGGAGGTCGGCGAGCACCTCGGCCAGGGGGATGCCCCGGGAAGCCGGCACGCGCCTCCCGGTCAGCAGGTCCACGCGCTCCACGGGGGCCGCGTGCACCAGGGTGTCACCCCAGCCACCGACGCGCTCGAGGCCGATCGGCAGGCGCGTCGCGATGGTGACGGCGCCGCCGCGGTCGAACGCGAGCACGTGGTCGGCGGCGACGCCACTGGCCTCGAGACCGAGGTACCGGGTGAACAGCTCCGGGTGGTCGCGGCGGAGCCGGAGTGCGCGGCTCGTGACGAGCACCTTCGCGGCACCGTCGAGCCCGATCGCTGGCAGCTGCTCGGGCCCGGACTCCTCCGGCCCGTCGAGGGTCGCGAGCGTGTGGCGGCGCTCGGCGTAGTCGACGGGTCGACGGTTGTCGGGGTCGACGAGGGAGCGGTCCCACGTCTCCGTGCCCTGGTAGACGTCCGGGACCCCCGGTGCGGTGAGCTGCACGAGCTTGGCGCCGAGGCCGTTCGACCAGCCGGCCAGGTCGATCCGCTCGTCCAGTGCGTCGAGCACCGCGACCACGGCCGGGTCGTCGAACGCCGCGTCGACGAGCGCGTGCATCCGACGCTCGAAGTCCTCGTCCGGCTCCGTCCAGGTGGTGCTGTCGCCGGCCTCGCGCGACGCCTTCTCGGCGTAGGCGTGCAGACGCTCACGGCTGGCCGGCCGTGCTCCTACGATCGCTTGCCAGAGCAGGTCGGCGAGCACCGCGTCCTCGAGCGGGGCGAGGGACTGCAGCCGGTCGAGGGTCGACGACCACTCGTCCGCGATCTCGGCGAGCACGGCGATGCGGGCGCGGGTGTCCTCGCTCCGTTTCGTGTCGTGCGTGGTCAACGTCGTCATCGTGTGAGGCCAGCTGCCGAGACGATCACGCTGCGCCCGGTGGAAGTCCGCGACCGACACCGCGAACACGCTCGGGTCGCCGCCGACCTCGCTCAGGCTCGTCAGGCGGGAGGTGCGGTAGAACGCGGTGTCCTCGACGCCCTTCGCCATCACCATGCCGGAGGTCTGTTGCAGGCGCACCGCAGCGGCGGAGTCGGGGTCGATGAGGGTCGGCGCGATCCGGTCGATCACGTCGTCGAGGTCCGGACGTGCCTCGGCAGCGCCCTCGAGCGCGTCGATGAGGTGGTGCCCGCCCTCGGGCAGGTAGGTCCGGTAGACGTCGAAGGACGCGATGACCTCGGCCAGTGCGTCGACGACGCGGTCCTCGGGGAGGCCCTCGGTCGTCGGGGCGAGCAGCCGCGCGAGGCGTCGGACCTCGCTCCCGAGGATGCCGTCGGCGATGCCGCGCCGGGTGTCGTGCGTGAGCTGCTGCCAGTCGGTCGGTTCGGCGCCCGACGCGGCGGTCAGGGCCTCCTGCCCGGCGGGGTCCACGAACACGCGGTCGACCACCCCGAGGGCGTCGTAGCCCGTCGTGCCGTCGACCGGCCACGACGCCGGCAGCTCCTCACCGGGCTCGAGGATCTTCTCGACGAGCGTGTAGGCGCCGCCGGTCAGGCCGGCGAGGTCGTCGAGGTACCCGGCCGGGTCGTACAGGCCGTCCGGGTGGTCGATGCGCAGACCGTCCACGAGGCCGTCCCGGAACCACCCACCGATCACGCCGTGCGACGCGGCGAAGACCTCCGGCTCCTCGACCCGGATCGCCGCCAACGTGTTCACCGCGAAGAACCGGCGGTAGTTCAGCTCGTGGTCGGCGCGCTTCCAGTGCACGAACTCGTAGTGCTGCCGGGCGTGCACGTCCGCGACGGAGTCGCCCGCGTGCACCGTGCCCGGCGCGGTCGGGTACGCGGTCTCGCCGACGTACAGCCGGTCGTCACGGAGTTCGACGGCGTCGAGCAGCCGGTCGTCGAGCACCGGCACCCGGATGCGACCGTCGGCGGCCTCCCAGTCGACGTCGAACGCCCACGCGACCGGTGAGCCCTGCCCCTGCTCGAGCAGCGACCACCACCACGGGTTCGCCGACGGGGTGGCGACCCCGACGTGGTTCGGGACGACGTCGACGAGCACGCCGAGCCCCGCCGCGTGCGCGGCCTCCGCCAGCGCACGGAAGGCCTCGTCACCGCCACGCTCGACGTCGACGCGGGTGTGGTCCACCACGTCGTAGCCGTGCTGCGAACCGGGCTCCGCCTGGAGCACGGGCGACAGGTACAGCCAGTCCGCGCCGAGGTCGTGCACGTAGTCGACGACCTCCCGCGCACGCGACAGGTCGAAGTCGGGCGTGATCTGGAGTCGGTAGGTCGAGGTGGGGACGCGCCTGGCGCTCATCGGGTTCCTTCGTCGGACGGCGCGGGGGCTCCGGCCGGGTTCTTCGGGGTGCTCGGCTCGGTGGAGGTCGCGTCGACCGGGGTGGTCCGGACCTCGTGGTCGGGCTCTTCGCGGAGGACGATCATCGACCGTGCGGGCACGTCGAGCGCGGTGCCGGCGTCGAGGACCTCTTCGCGGGCGCCAGGGTCGGCCGTGTCGATGCGGACCGTCCAGCCGGGCGCGTACTCCTCCGGCGGCAGGGTGAACGTGACGACGCCGTCGTGCGCGTTGAAGTACGTGATGAACGCGACGTCGCTCACGCGTTCACCACGGGCGTCGCGGCCACGGATGCCGTCGCCGTTGAGGTACATGCCGACGCTCTTGCCGAAGCCCGAGTCCCAGTCCTCCGGGTCCATCGCCTCGCCGGAGGGGGTCAGCCAGACCACGTCGGGGAGCGGTTCGCCCTCACCCCGGCGGACCGGGCGCCCGTTGAAGTAGCGCGTCCGTCGGAAGGTCGGGTGGTCGTGCCGCAGCTTCACGACGTCGGCCGTGAACTGGACGAGGTCGTCGTCGGCGTGCTCCCAGTCGATCCAGCTGATCGCGGAGTCCTGTGCGTACACGTTGTTGTTGCCGGACTGCGTGCGCCCGAGTTCGTCGCCGTGCGCGATCATCGGCACGCCCTGGCTGAGCAGCAGCGTCGCGAGGAAGTTCCGCCGCCGCTGGAGCCGCAGCGCGGTGATCTCCGGGTCGTCGGTCGGACCCTCGACCCCGGAGTTCCACGACCGGTTGTGGCTCTCGCCGTCGTTGTTGTCCTCGCCGTTGGCCTCGTTGTGCTTCTCGTTGTAGGCGACGAGGTCGTACAGCGTGAAGCCGTCGTGCGCGGTGATGAAGTTGATGCTCGCCTTGGGCGTCCGGCCGTCGTGCTCGTAGAGGTCTGCCGAGCCGGAGATCCGCGACGCGAACTCGCCGAGCGTCGAGGGCTCCCCGCGCCAGAAGTCACGGACGGTGTCGCGGTACTTGCCGTTCCACTCCGACCACTGCGGCGGGAAGTTGCCGACCTGGTAGCCGCCGGGACCGACGTCCCACGGCTCGGCGATGAGCTTCACCTGCGAGACGATCGGGTCCTGCTGGACCAGTTCGAAGAACGCCGCGAGCCGGTCGACCTCGTAGAACTCCCGCGCGAGGGCGGCCGCGAGGTCGAAGCGGAAGCCGTCGACGTGCATCTCCGTCACCCAGTACCGCAGGGAGTCCATGATGAGCTGCAGCGAGTGCGGGTGCCCGACGTTGAGCGAGTTGCCCGTGCCCGTGGTGTCCATGTAGTACCGCTTGTCGTCCTCGACGAGGCGGTAGTAGGCGGCGTTGTCGATCCCGCGGAAGGACAGCGTCGGGCCGAGGTGGTTGCCCTCTGCCGTGTGGTTGTAGACCACGTCGAGGACGACCTCGATGCCCGCGCGGTGCAGTTCGCGCACCATCGCCTTGAACTCCTGCACCTGCTGCCCGCGGTCGCCCGAGGACGAGTAGTGCGAGTGCGGCGCGAAGAACCCGATGGTGTTGTAGCCCCAGTAGTTCGACAGCCCCTTCTCCTGCAGGGTCGAGTCGTTCACGAACTGGTGCACGGGCATGAGTTCGAGCGTGGTCACCCCGAGGCGCTGCAGGTGCGCGATCACGGCCGGGTGCGCGACGCCCGCGTACGTGCCGCGCTGCTCCTCGGGCACGTCCGGGTGGGTCTCGGTGAGCCCCTTGACGTGTGCCTCGTAGATCACCGTCTCGCCGTAGGGGATCCGCGGTGCGCGGTCGCCCTGCCAGTCGAAGAACGGGTTGATCACGACGCCCTTCATCATGTGCGGCGCCGAGTCCTGGTCGTCCGTGGAGTCCGGGTCGCCGAACGTGTACGAGAACAGCGCCTGGTCCCAGTCGATGTCGCCGCTCGTCGCCTTCGCGTACGGGTCGAGCAGCAGCTTGTTCGGGTTCGCGCGCAGGCCGTTCGCGGGGTCGTACGGGCCGTGCACGCGGAAGCCGTACTCCTGCCCCGGCCCGATGTTCGGCAGGTAGGCGTGCCACACGTAGGCGTCCACCTCGACGAGGTCGACGCACTCCTCGGTGCCGTCCTCGTCGAAGAGGCAGAGCTCCACGCGGTCCGCGGTCTCGCTGAACAGGGCGAAGTTCGTGCCGCTGCCGTCGTAGGTCGCGCCGAGCGGGTACGGGTTGCCGGGCCAGGTGTGCAAGCGGTCCTCCAGGTGTGGGTTGCGCCAACATATCGGCGCCACCCCTCCACGTCCGCAGACAAGCCCCAGCGGTGGATGAACACCCCGTGCTCGCCCGCCTGTGGAGGGAGCGCCGAGTAGCCTCGCGCGCATGGCCAACATCGTGACGCAGATCGCAGACAAGGTGCGCCCCGCCGGGGTCAGCACGAACTACGGGGAGCCCGTCGAGGTCGGCGACCAGACGCTCATCCCGGTCTCCATCGCCTGGTTCGGCTTCGGCGGCGGCGGGGACGACGAGAACGGCGGCGGCGGTGGCGGTGGCGGCACCTCGATCCCGGTCGGCGCCTACGTCCGCCGCCCCGGCAAGGACCTCGAGTTCGAGCCGAACCTCATCTCCCTGCTCGCGGTGAGCATCCCGGTGATCTGGGTGACCGGCACGGTCCTCCGCAAGCTGGTGCGGGTCCTCAAGAAGTAGCGGACGACGGCCTGGAGGCACGTGGCGGGCCCGCCACCCCTCCCTCGCAGGCTCGGTCGGCGCGGCCCGCGTGCCGCTGGCGCGTCACCGCTGAGCGGGCCGCGCCAGGCCGTCTCATGCGCACCACGCGCAACGCGAGCGCAGCGCGCAGTACACTGCTGGCACACACACGGGAGTCCGGTCACCGGGCTGAGAGGGAGCGAACGGCGCTCCGACCGTCGAACCTGATCCGGATCATGCCGGCGCAGGGAGGAGTCACCACCATGCCTTCGCGCATCCAGTCAACCGTTCCGTCCACCGGCCAGACGGTCCCGGCCCCCAGGCGCTCGCTGCGCTGGCGGGTCGTCGACATCGTCGTGGCGAGCGTCCTCGCCGTCGCGCTCGGCGTCGTCTTCAAGGTCTGGGAGTTCCCCTACGAGCCACTCAGCGCGGCCATGAAGCTCGTGCTCCCGGGCACCCAGGCGCTGTTCGGCGGTGTCTGGCTGCTCGCCGGGCCCGTCGTCGCCATCGTCGTCCGGAAGCCCGGCGCCGCGCTCTACGGCGAGATCGTCGCCGCGTCCGTCGAGGCCCTCTTCGGTACCCAGTGGGGCTGGGGCACGCTCGAGGCCGGACTCGTGCAGGGCCTCGGCGCCGAACTGGTCCTGGCACTGTTCCTGTACCGCGTGTACCGCCTGCCGGTCGTCGCGCTCGCCGGGGCCGCCGCCGGCCTCGCCCTCGGCATCAACGACTCGATCCTCTGGTACCCCGGCTACGCGCTCGGGTTCAAGGTCGTCTACATCGTCTGTGCGGTCATCTCCGGCGCGGTGATCGCCGGGGTCGGCTCGTGGTTCCTGGTCCGGGCACTCGCCCGCACCGGTGTGCTGTCGTCCTTCGCCGCCGGACGCGAGCACAACCGGCGCGCCGACCGGTGACCAGCGGCACCCGGATCGCCTTCGCGGGCTGGGGCTGGCGGTACCCGGAACGCGCCGAGTGGGCGGTCCGCGGCGTCGACCTCGTCGTCGAGCCCGGCGAACGGGTGGCGGTCGTCGGACCGTCCGGCGCCGGGAAGTCCACGCTCCTCCGAGCCGTGGCCGCCGTGCTCCCGGACGAGCCCGACGCGACCGACGACACCGCCGCCGAGGTGGAGGGGACCCTGCTCGTCGACGGCACCGACCCGCGCGACGCCCGCGGCCGGGTCGGCCTCGTCATGCAGGACCCCGAGGCGCACACGGTCATGTCGCGCATCGGCGACGACGTGGCGTTCGGCTGCGAGAACGCCGGCGTGCCGCGCGCGGAGACCTGGGAACGTGTCCGGGACGCCTTGGAGGTCGTCGGCCTCGACCTGCCGCTCGACCGCAGCACCGCGCAGCTCTCCGGCGGGCAGCGGCAGCGACTCGCTCTGGCCGGGGTGCTCGCCATGCAACCCGGCGCCCTCGTGCTCGACGAACCCTGCGCCAACCTCGACCCGTCCGGCGTCGAGCAGGTCCACGCCGCCGTCCGTTCCCTGCTCGACGCCACCGGGGCGACCCTCCTGGTCGTCGAGCACCGGATCGGCACCTGGCTCGACCTCGTCGACCGGCTCGTGCTGCTCGAACCGGGCGGTGGGGTGGTCGCGGACGGGGCTCCCGACACGGTGCTCGCGAGGCACGGAGCCGCGCTGACCGCTGCCGGGGTGTGGGTGCCCGGTGCCGAGCCCGGCCGGGGGAGCGCCCGGCACGACCGTCCCGGAACCGCGACGGAACTCCTCCGCGCCGCACGCCTCGGGACGGCGCGCGGCCGGCGACAGCCCGTCGGGAGGGGCATCGACCTCGCGGTGCGGTCCGGGAACGTCGTCGCCGTCACGGGGCCGAACGGCATCGGCAAGTCGACGCTCGGCCTGACGCTCGCCGGACTCCTCCGGCCCACGGACGGCACGCTGACGGCCGCACCGGAGCTCGCCGGGGACGCCGGCGCCGGCACCGCCCCGCACGCGTGGTCGAGCCGGGCCCTCGCGGCGCGGATCGGCACGGTGTTCCAGGACCCCGAGCACCAGTTCGTCGCACGGACCGTCCGCGAGGAACTCGCCGCCGGCCCACGAGCCCTCGACCAGGACGGCGTCGACGAACGGGTCGCCGAGCTGCTCGACGAGTTCGGCCTCGCCCAGCTCGCGGACGCGAACCCGTTCACCCTGTCCGGCGGCGAGCAACGGCGGCTCGCGATCGCCGCGGTCGTCGCGAGCAGTCCGCCGGTCGTCGTCCTCGATGAGCCGACGTCCGGTCAGGACCGCGCCACGTGGGAGTCCGTCGTGCAGCACCTCGGTGCGCTCGCCGACGCGGGTACCGCGATCGTCGCGGTGACGCACGACCGCGACCTCGTCCGGGCGCTCGACGCCGACGAGGTGGTGCTCGCCGCCGACGGCGTGACCAGGGTCTCGGCCGCGCGGTCCGACGACGCGACGGCCGCGACGGCACAGGGGGTGCCGCGGTGACCGCCCCGTCGACCGCGCCCGCACGCCGGACGCGACCCGTGCCTCCCGGCCGGCCCCTGCCGCCACCCGCCGCCCGCGGGATCCGCGGCGTCCAGCCCGTCGCCTCGCTCCTGGGGGTCCTCGGCCTCGGGGTGTTCCTCGTCCTGAGCCTCGACGTCGTGTCCGCGGCCGTCGCCCTCGCCCTCGAGCTCGCGCTGCTGCCGCTCCTCCGCATCCCACCACGCACGCTGCTGCTCCGGACGTCGCCCGTGCTCCTCGCGGTCCCACTCACGGCGCTCAGCATCGCGCTGTACGGCCGACCCTCCGGACGTGAGTGGTTCGACCTCGGCTTCGCGCACGTGACCGACGGCTCCCTGACGCTCGCGCTCGCGACCGCGCTCCGGGTGCTCGCGATCGGACTGCCCGGCGTCGTGCTCTTCATCCAGGCCGACCCCACCGACCTCGCGGACGGCCTCGCCCAGGTGCTCCGGCTGCCCGCGCGGTTCGTGCTCGGAGCACTCGCGGCCGTGCGGATGATCACGCTGCTCGGCGACGACTGGCGGCAGCTCGCCATGGCCCGCCGGGCGCGGGGCCTCGCCGACACCGGACGCATCCGCCGAGCGGCGTCGATGGCGTTCGCGCTGCTCGTGCTCGCGCTCCGGCGGGGGACCACCCTCGCGGTCGCCATGGAGTCCCGGGGGTTCGGGGCGCCCGGACGCCGCACGTGGGCGCGTCCGGCCCGCTTCGCCGGCCCGGAGTGGGCGATGGCCGCGGTGCTCGTCGGGATCGGCGTGGTCGCCACCGCGGTCGCGATCGCGGCGGGGACGTGGCGTGCCTGACGGCGACGGCCTGGAGGCGCGGGTCGCTCGGGCAGCGTCGACCCGCGTCGGTGATCGGGCCGCCACGGCGGCTGCGGTCGCCCCCGGTGACGAGGCGCCGCGGGGCGACGGGGCTGCGCGGGGCGACGGGGTCGCGCGGGGTGATGGGGTCGCGCGGGGCGGACGTGCTGGTGGGGTCGGTGGCGCCGGTGGGTTCGTCTCGGTCGGTGCGCTGGCCGCGACCCTCGCAGCGCGGGCGCGGGCGCGGGCGCGGACGCAGGCTGCGGCGCCGGCCTCTGCTCGCGTCGTCGTGCTGCTCGACGGACGGTCGGGGACGGGCAAGACCACGCTCGGGGAGGCGCTCGCCGAGGAACTCGACGCCCAGCTCGTGCACCTCGACGACGTCTACCCGGGGTGGGACGGCCTCCGTGCCGCCGCGGACGCCGTCGTCACCGACGTGCTCGGTCCGGCGTCGGGACACCGCCGATGGGACTGGGACGCCTCGGCACCCGCCGGTTGGACGGCGGTCGATCCGGGCCTGCCGGTCGTCGTCGAGGGGTGCGGCGCCCTGTCACGAGCGTCGGCGCCGCTGGCGACCCTGCGCGTGTGGCTGGAGGCGGACGACGACGAACGGTGGCGCCGGGCGATCGGCCGCGACGGCGAGGTCTTCGCCCGCGAGTGGGACCGGTGGGCTGCCCAGGAGCAGGCGTTCATCGCGGCCGAGGACCCGGCGTCCTTGGCCGACGTGGTCATCCGGACCTGATCCGCGGATGCTCGCCCCGATTTCGGACCGTCGTCGCTGCGCGCGGTGTCGCGTCTCGAGTCAGGCCCAGCCGAGCTCGTGCAGGCGCTCGTCGTCGATGCCGTAGTAGTGCCCGATCTCGTGCACGAGGGTCGTGTGCACCTCGTCGCGCAGTTCGTCCTCGGTGTCGCACTCCGCGAGGTGCGCCGTGCGGAACACCACGATCCGGTCCGGGAGCTCGCCGAACCCGTACTGCCCGCGCTCGGTCGCGGCGACGCCGTCGTACACGCCGAACAGGTCGGAGCCGTCCTCGGGGGCGTCCTCGACGACGAAGGCGACGTTGTCGAGGCCGTCGAGCATGTCGTCCGGCAGCCGGTCGAGCTCATCGGAGACGAGCTGCTCGAAGTCGTCGGGGGACATCTCCATCACGAGTCGATCGTGTCACACCGCGCCCGTGAGCCGCCGTTCGGCATGCGAAGAGCCCCGGCCGAACGACCGGGGCTCTTCATCGTGGGGTGAATAACGGGTCTCGAACCCGCGACCTCCTAGACCACAACCAGGCGCTCTACCAACTGAGCTATATCCACCATGTCCGGGCCGGGTGACCGGCGCGACCACTCAATAGTAGTACATGCACGGCCGGACTCCGACCACGTGTGTCGTCACTCGGTGGGCTGGGCGAGCCGCGGCTCCCACTTCGCGACGACCTCGGCCTGGACGGCCCGGACGTCGTCGGTCGAGGGGCCGGGGTCGGCGACGAAACCGGCGCGGCGGTAGTACTCGAGCTCGCGGATCGACTCGAGGATGTCGGCGAGGGCTCGGTGGCCGCCGTGCTTCTCCGGGGCGTTGAAGTACACGCGCGGGAACCACCGTCGGCACAGCTCCTTGATGCTCGACACGTCGACGCTCCGGTAGTGCAGGTGGTTGTCGACCCGCGGCATGTACTTGGCGAGGAACGCCCGGTCGGTGCCGATGGTGTTGCCTGCCAGGGGAGCGGTGCCCTCACCCGGCACGTGGGCGAGGATGTACTCGAGCACCTGGTACTCGGCGTCGGCGAGGCTCACACCGTCCGGGATCTCGTCGATGAGCCCCGAGGTCGTGTGCATGTTCGTGACGAACTCGTTCATGTTGTCGAGCGCGGACTGGTCCGGCTTGATCACGATGTCGAAGCCGGGGTGCACCGGCACGAGGTCGAAGTCGGTGATGACGACGGCCACCTCGACGAGTTCGTCGACCGCGAGGTCGAGACCCGTCATCTCGCAGTCGATCCAGACGAGGCGGTCGTTCGCAGTTGCCATGTCGTCGATCCTATTCCCGTGCGCGGACGGCCCCTCCACGGGTGGTGGCGGGGCCGTCCGGGTGGAGTGGGTGGTGTGTCAGGCCATCTCGCCCGCGGTGACCGCCTCGGCCTCGACGCGGACCGGCTCCGGACCGTCGTCGACCCGGCGCAGCACCCGCGTGGTGGTGGCGACGACCACGAACGCGATCGCGACCGATGCCCCGGCGAACACGTACGCGGCGCTCGGCGCGATGGCGTCCGCCAGCAGGGTCGCCACGGGCGGCGCGATCGCGCCACCGATGAACCGCACCGCGGAGTACGCGCTGGAGGCCACCGAGCGGGGGAGGTCCGTCGCCTCCATGACGCACTCGGTCAGGACGGTGTTGAGCACGCCGAGCACGAGGCCGCCGATGATGACGCAGATGATCAGGCCGACCTGCGACGACACGACCACGGCCGCGGCGAACAGGTCGAGCGCGAGCAGCGGCAGCGCGATCTTGAGCACCGTCGTGCGGCGGAGCCGTGCGGTGAGCATCGGCGCGACCCAGACCGAGGTGATCGCCAGCCCGACGCCCCATCCGAAGAACGTGAACCCGATGCCGATCGCGCCGAAGCCGAGCGGGAAGGGCGTGTAGGCGAGCAGCACGAAGAAGCCGATGTTGTAGAACAGCGCGGTGACGGCGAGGGCCGCGAGCGCCGGGCGGCCGAGTGCGCGGAACGGTGCGGAGAGCTTCGTCGGCGTCGGCTTCTCGATGCCGGACGTCTTCAGCAGCGTGACGATGGCGATGAACGCGATCGCCATGAGCGTGGTCACGCCGAAGAACGGCCCACGCCAGCTCACGTTGCCGAGCAGACCGCCGACGAGCGGTCCGATCGCGATGCCGAGGCCGAGTGCCGCCTCGTACAGGATGATCGCGGACGCGGTGCCGCCGGACGCCGCCCCGACGATGGTCGCGAGCGCGGTCGAGATGAAGAGCGCGTTGCCGAGGCCCCAGCCGGCGCGGAAGTCGATGATGCTCCACACGCTGTTCGACGTGGCGGCGAGCACCGAGAACACCACGATCAGCGCGAGGCCGATGAGCAGGGTGTTCTTCGGACCGATCCGGCTCGACACCCAGCTGGTGAAGAACATCGCGACGCCCGTGACGGCGAGGTAGCTGGTGAAGAGCAGCTCGGTCTGTGCGGCCGTGGCCTGCAGGGACGACGCGATCGCGGGGAGGATCGGGTCGACGAGCCCGATGCCCATGAAGGCGACGACACAGGCGAAGGCGATGGCCCAGACCGCGGAGGACTGCTTGAGGATGCTGCCGGAGGCGGCGGGTGCGTGGGCGTTCACGCGGTGATCTCCGTTCGTGTGGTGGTGGCGCTGCGGGCGGCGATGATGGCGGCTGCTTCGTGCAGCGCGTCCCACTCGTCGTCGGTGAGGTCGGCGAAGAGCGGCCCGACCGTCCGCGTGAGGGTGGCGCGCCATGCGACGAGGCGGCCGCGCCCGGCGTCCGTGATCGTGATGAGCTGGCCCCGCGAGTCGTCGGGGTCCACGGTGCGTGAGACCAGGCCGTCGTCGAGCATGCCGGCGACGAGGCGCGTCATCGTGGGCTGTGCGACCCGGGATGCCTCGGCGAGCTCGCCGAGGCGGAGCGGCTGGTCGGTCTCGAGGATGCCGAGCGTGCGCCAGACCGCGGGGGAGGTCGTGTTGCCGGTGGACCGGACCGCGGTGCGGATCAGGCGGTTCACGGAGACGAGGAGCGTCTCGACCGTCTGCTCGCGGGATGTTTCCATAGCAAAACTATATAGCCCGGCTATGGATCAGTCAACAGGTGTGCCCTGGTACAAGGGATGCATGAGTGACATCACGATCTCCGAGGGTGACGAGTACACCGCGATCTTCCACGGCGGCCCCTTCGACGGCACGACCGACACCCGCACCGCCACGGGTGGTGCGCTGGACGACGAGATCACCGTCTACGCCGACGTCGAGGGCCTCCAGACGGCCTTCGCCTACCGCCTCACCAAGTCGCGCCAGGTGCTCGACCAGACCTCCGGCGAGTACACCTACGACCCGTCCGACTCCGACCCGGTCGACGACCTCCAGGACCGTGGCGACCGTTCCGGCGAGTTCGACCGGGAGTAGACCGACACCGCGCCGCGTTGTCCCCGCCGTGCGACTCGACCTCTGGACCTCGGCCTTCTGCGCACCCTGTGCCGCGGCCCGGCGCGTCGCCGCCGAGGCCGCGACGCTCGTGCCGGACCTGACCGTGTCCGAACGGGACGTCGCGGCGCATCCCGACCACGCGGAACGCCTCGGCATCCGGTCGACGCCCACGATCATCGTGCGTGGCGACGACGGGGCCGAGGTGTTCCGCTCACCGGGCGTACCGACGCGCGACCAGCTGCTGGTCGCGGTCGCGAAGGCCCTCCCGCCCGCCGACGGGTGAACCCGGCCTGGAGGCACGGACCACCCTCCGCACGACCTGTTTCGTCCGGCGCACGGGCGTCCCCACGACGAGTGCGACGCTGCCGAGGAACGATCGGTCGTCGCGGCCGAGCGCGTTCTTGCGCTCCCAGGCCCGGCGCAGTGCCCCGCCCCGGCTGCGCCGCGCGGCCGGTCGGTCGACCAGTCTGCCGTCGTCCCGCTGCAGCATGAGATCATCGGCGCGCACCGCCCAGTCGTCGTCCGACGGCGGGTGGAAGTGGTTGTCCCGGAGCCACTCGGGCCGGACCGTCCGGAACCGCCCGGCGATGAGGTCGGAGGCGTCCCCCGGCAGGCCGCTGCCCTCGAAGACCTCGTTGATGAGCTGCGGGCCGACACCGAAGTCCGTCAGCGTCAGTGCTGGGACGCCGGCGGCCACGGCCTCGAGGACGGCCGTCGAACTCACCGTGACGAGGGCCACCGCACGGGCGAGGTGCTCGGCCATCGGTCCCGACTCGACCACGAGGTTCGCCGGGGCGTCCGCGGGGACGAGCTCCGCGTATGGGTGCTCCTCGCGGTGGGTCTGCTGTTCGCCCGTCGTCGCCCGGATCTTGACGACGACCCGCCACTCGGGGTGGGCGATCGCCGTCGCAGTGAGCCAGTGCACGATCCGCTGCCGCTCGGCCCGGTCGCTTGGCACGCTCGGTTGCGCCGCGAACACGACCGAGTCACGCACCGGTGTCGCTCCGCCCGACCGGGTGCCGCGGGTGTGCGTCGGCCGGGCGAACGGCAGCGTCGCGAGTGCGAACGCGGGTTCGAGGCCGCCGGTGCGGGCGAGGTCCTCGTAGGCACGGACCTCGCGGTGGCTGTGCAGGACGAACAGGTCGGCGCGCGCCCGGAGGAACACGCCCTTCCACTTCGCCGGGTAGGAGATGCCCGGGAGTCCGGTCACGAGGACCGGTCGGTCGCGGACGCGCCGGTGCACCTGGTCGACCACGAGCTCCGCGACCGGGCCGATGAGCGCGACGAGCACGGCGTCCGGCGGATCCTCGCGGAGACGGCGCACGACCACGTCGACGTCGGTCGGCTCCGGCGGCCGCGAGGCGAGGTGCGCCAGACGCGCGTCGAGGCCCCGGAAGGCCGAGCGGAGCTGCGCCCTGCTCGCGGTCCGTGGGGTCCGCACCGTCAGGAGTTCGAGGTCCCAGTGTGCCGGGGCGGTGGCCAGCAGGTGGGCGCCCCACTTCGCGAAGGAGTCGGTGTCGACCAGGCCGACCACGCGGCGGCGGCGGGTCGGCACGGCGGAGGCGGGTCGTGCCTCCAGGGCGACCGTCGAGGAGTCCGCGACGTCCGTCACGCGACCACCCGACGGAGCTTGGCGAGCGGGGCCTCCTCGCCCGGGAACACCCGCTTGATGCCGTCGCCGAGCGCGGTCTCGATGATCCGCACGTCCCGGGCCAGCGTCGCGAGCCCGTGCGGCTCGAGCGAGGCCGCGTGGTCGGAGCCCCACATGGTGCGGTCGAGCGTGATGTGCCGCTCCACCGCGGTGGCACCCAGGGCGACCGCGGCGATCGAGATCTGCAGTCCTGGCTCGTGGCCGGAGTACCCGACGGGGACGCCCGCGTACCGGTTCGCGAGGGTGTCGATCATGCGGAGGTTCGCCTCCTCCGCCGGGAGCGGGTACGTCGACGTCGCGTGCATGAGGACGAGCCGCGCGGTCCCGAGCGTCGCGACCGCGCGGTCGATCTGCTCCAGCGTGGACATGCCGGTCGACAGGATCACGGGCTTCCCCGTCGCGGCGACGGCCTCGAGCAGCTCGAGGTCGGTCACGGACGCCGAGGCGATCTTGTACGCCACGACGCCGAGGTCCTCGAGGAAGTGCACGGAGGGCACGTCCCAGGGGGAGGCGAACCAGTCGAGCCCGCGGAGCGTGGCGTGGTCGCCGATCTCGATGTACTGCTCGCGGTCGAACTCGACCCGGTAGCGGTACTCGAGGTAGGTCATGTCGCCCCAGGGCGTGCTGCGCGGGGTGTTCTTCATGTGCTCCGGCGTGGAGATCTCCGGCGTGCGCTTCTGGAACTTCACGGCCTGGAGTCCGGCGTCGGCCGCGACGTCGACGAGGCGCTTCGCGATGTCGACGTCGCCGTTGTGGTTCAGGCCGATCTCCCCGATCAGGTAGGCCGGGTGGCCGGCGCCGATCGTGGACGAGCCGATGGTGACGGTCATGGTGCTCCGTTCGGTACGGGGACGAGCGCGGTGGCGAGTGCCTGGGCCACGGTGAGGTCGGTCTCGTCGTCGACGTCCACGGCGGTGGCGGCGTCCACGACGGCGAGTTCGGTCCGGCCGAAGAACCGGTGCCCGTGCTCCCGGAACCCGTCGACGCGGAGGACGTAGAAGGACCCGGTCTCGCGGAACTCCGCAGCGCGGTCCTGCCGACGCGGGCGCACCGCAGCGTCGTGGTTCACGGCGCGGGCCCGCCCGTCGGCGTCCACGCGCCAGAGGAAGGCGTGCGACGGCGCCGCGGCGAACACGACGTCCGCGGCGCCGCTGCGCACGCGGTGCACCGCCGCGTCGAGGTCGGCGGGGTCGGTGAACGGCGAGGTCGCCTGCAGGAACACGAGGACCTCGGGTACCTCGTCGTGGATCTGCTCGAGGACGTCCAGCACGTGCAGCAGCGCCGATTCGCTCGAAGCCGTGTCCCCGGCGAGGTCCGCCGGTCGGTGCAGCACCCGGGCGCCCGCGGCTCGGGCCTCGTCGGCGATGTCGGGTCCGTCGGTGGAGACCACGACCGTGTCGATCGAGGGCGTCGCCAGCGCGGCGTCGACCGCCCGCGCCACGAGGCTCCGCCCGCCCACCTGACGGAGGTTCTTGCCGGGGACGCCCTTCGAGCCGGCGCGCGCGGGCACGACGGCGAGGACGCGGCCGATGGAGCTCATGCGCCGGACGCTACGGAGGGCCGGTGTCGCGGAGGCGAACACGAGGGGGCCACCAGTGGAAGCGCACAGGAAGCCGCGGCTGCCCCGGGTCGTGGTCGATGGCTGCCGGCGCCGTGGCTGGTCGCCACCTGCCGTCGGGGCTAGGGTCGTGCGGTGCTCACTGCCGACGACGCCCTCGACCCCCGGCCGCGCCGGATCCTCGTCGCCGGGGTGTCCGGTGTCGGGAAGACGACCACCGCCCGTCGGATCGCGGACGTGCTCGGCGTGCCGCACACCGAGATCGACGCGCTGTTCCACGGGCCGGACTGGGAACCACGGGCGACCTTCGTCGACGACGTCGATCGCTTCACGAGCGAGCCGGCCTGGGTGACGGAGTGGATGTACGCCCCGGTGCGTGAACTGCTCGTGGAGCGCGCCGACACGCTCGTGTGGGTGGACCTGCCGACCCGGGTGGCGCTCTGGCGGCTGCTGCGACGGACCCTCCGGCGACGCCTGCGCCGTCTCGAGCTCTGGAACGGGAACGTCGAGCCGTCGCTGTGGACGTTCTTCACCGACCGCGAGCACATCCTGCGCTGGGGGATCTCGACCCGCAACACGCTCCGGGAGCGGGTGCCGCCGCTCGAACGGTCCGCGCCGCACCTGCGCATCGTGCACCTCCGCTCGCAGCGGGAGGTCGACGTGTTCGTCGAGCGCCTGGCACGGCCCGCGGTCTAGAATCGTCGCCGTCCGCCTCCGTAGCTCAGTGGATAGAGCAGGTGGTTTCTACCCTCCGTGTCGCGGGTTCGATTCCTGCCGGGGGCACCGACGGCGAAGGCCGCCACCCCTCGGGGTGGCGGCCTTCTCGCGTCTGGTGGCGGTGCGGGTCCGGTGGCGGTGCGCGTCTGGTGTCCGTGCGGGTCCGGCGCCGGGGCCGGTGCGGGTGCGGGTCTGGTGCCCGCGCGGGTCACTCGTCGTCGTCGGACGCGCGGCGGCGGATCTCGTTCGCGCTGATCGGTTGCGTGTAGGGCGCTTCGTCGGTCTCGTGTGCGTCGGCCGGCTCGGCGGCAGCGCCGTCGACCCGCGTGGGGACCGACTTCGTACTCGGCGCCGAGACCGTGCCAGCGGGACGGTTGACGTGTGCATCGGCAGCGGTCGGTCGAGCCACGGGCGGAGGCACCTCGCGGTCCTGCGTGCCGGGTCGTGCGGCGTCGTCCACGACGTCGGTCTCGTCGTCGTCGGTACGGCGCTGGGCGACCGGGTGGGCGGACACCGCCCGTGCGGGACCGGCCGACGCGCCGGGCGCAGGTGCGGACGTCGCCGGTGCGGAAGCGGCCGCTGCGGAGGCCGGGCGGGAGGCCGGGGAGCCGAGCGCCGGCCGGATCGGTGCCTGTGCGGACGAGCCGTCGCCGTCGGGCCGGGCCAGTCCGTCACCGTAGGGGCGGGTCAGGCCGTCGCCGAGCGGCGTGGTCGCTGCCGTGGCACCCGACGCGCCGGCAGCCGACGGGGCCGGGGCAGCGCCGGCTCCCGACCGGGGAGCGGGCCGCAGCGACGTCGTGGACGGCGTCTGCGCGTCGGACTGTCGAGCCGAAGCCTGGTCGGCGTTCCAGTCCTGCTGCCGCTTCACGAGTTCAGCGTCCGGGTCCGGGGACTCGAACTTCCACCGCTCGAGGTCGCTCTTGAAGAGCTTGCGCGCCCGGTTCGGCCGGGCCTGCCACTCGAGGAGACGGTCGCGGAACTCCGCGAGGGACTGTTCCGCCTGGAACGAGAAGGTCGACGAGTTCTTCTTGATGTCGGCGATCTCGTGTTGTGCCCAGTTCGCGGCCATCGGTGAACCGCTCACGGGCAGGAGCCGCAGCCGGACGTCGGCGTCCTCGGCCAGGTGGTCGGCGTAGGCGCGCTCGTCGTGCCCGAGCGCCCCCCACGTCGCAGCCTTCCGTGCCGCGGAGATGATGGCCGCGACGGCGGCGTTCTTCGCCTCGCGCTCCTGCAGGGCGACGACCCGCTTGGTCGCGCCGCGGCCGATGAGCGCGGCGACGACACCGGCCACCACGATGGCGACGAAGGGGATGATGGCGCCCGACAGCACCCGCCATCCCGCGTCCGACGCGGTCCAGTCCATCAGGTCGTTCCACCAGTTCATGCGCGAACCGTACCGACCGTGCGGCGTGACGTCGTGGAGGCCACCCGGCGATCCGCACTTCCGCCGGACGGGCGCCGCGTGGAGCGCATCATCCCCACCGCAGGCAGTCCACGGCGTCGTCGGCGGACCACACGTCGGGGAACTCGACGAAGCGCCGCTCGGTGGCGACGTAGCGCCGTGCGCGGTAGGCGGTCCCGCCGGCGACGTCCACGCGGTCCACGTAGCCGACGATCTCGCCGTTGGCCCGGGTCACGCGGCTGAGGTCGTCCCGCACGTCGAGGATGCGGAGGTCGCCCCGACTGCGGGCGACGGAGGACGTGCGGAGCCGGAAGGCCGGTTCGGTAGAGGTGTGCTCGGTCGTGGTCGGCTCGGTCGTGGTCGGCACGGTCGTGATCGGCACGGTGTCCTCCTGTGGTGCGTTCGATGTCTCCGTGGTTCGTGGGGACGACGCTACGGGCGACCACCGACACGCCGGGGCGAGCGCCCGGAACTGTGGACCTGCGTCTCCGGCCGCTCGCTGTGCAGGAGTGTCTCCCGACTCCCAGTGGGCCCGGACGTCGTGCGCGGTAGCGTGGGCGGCATGACGACCTTCGTGCTCGCTGGTGGATGCTTCTGGTGCCTCGATGCGGTGTACCGCACGCTCCAGGGCGTGCAGGGCGTCGTGTCCGGGTACGTCGGAGGGACGACCGACGACCCGACCTACGAAGCCGTCTGCACGGGCACGACCGGTCACGCCGAGGCCGTCGCGGTCACCTTCGACGAGTCGGTGCTGCCGGCCGACGTGGTGCTCGACGTCTTCTTCACGCTGCACGACCCGCGCCAGCTGAACCGCCAGGGGGCCGACGTCGGCACCCAGTACCGCTCGGCGATGTTCCCCGCGGACGACGGACAGCGTGCGCTGTTCGAGCGCGCGGTCGAACGCGCCTCGGACATCTGGGACGGCGGTGTCGTGACGACCATCGAGCCGCTCACGACGTTCCACCGGGCGGAGGAGTACCACCAGGACTTCTTCGCGAAGAACCCCGGTCAGGGCTACTGCCTCGCGGTGGCGCTGCCGAAGGTGAACAAGGTCCGCAAGGCCTACAGTCAGTACATCCTGGCGTCCTAGCCACGGGCGTCGGGGCCACGAGGAGGTGGTCGATCGATGACGAACAACACGATGACGAACAGCACGACAGGTGACTCGACGACGAGTGACGCAGGCACCTGGGTGGCGGTGGGCCCGGCCGGCGCGGTCGGCAGCATCCACCGCGAGCCGGACGGCTTCCACGTGGAGCTGTTCGGGCGACGCGGCACCGGATCGGTGTTCCCGTCGCTGGACTCCGCCAAGAGCGCGGTCCACTGGGCGATGGGTCCGCTCGCGGACCGTCCGGAGTTCCGCGCGCACTGAGGATGCGGACCACCGGCACCGCGGCGCCGTGGTCCACACGCTGACCCGGCCTGGAGGCACGTATCACCGTTCCTGCACAGGTCGCTCTGAGTGCTTCACGACTCACAGATCGAGGCCCGGGCCGCTGACGCGGCCCGGGCTTCGCGACGATCGGACCATGAACGACACGATCACGATCTGCGGCATCGTCGCCACCGAACCCCGGCACCTGGTCACCGACACCGGCGTCGCCATCACGAGCCTCCGTCTGGCCTCACCGTCGCGCCGGTTCGACCGCGCCACCGGCGTCTGGACGAACGGCGCGACCAACTGGTTCACCGTCACGGCCTTCCGGTCGCTCGCGGCGAACGTCCACAAGTCCCTGAAGAAGGGCGACCGCATCGTGGTGACCGGCCGGGTGCGCATCCGCACGTGGGAGCGCGACGGTCGCGGCGGCACCTCGGTCGAGGTCGACGCCGAGGGCATCGGGCACGACCTGGCGTGGGGCATCAGCAACTGGATCCGTGTCCCGCGCCAGGCGAACGAGGTCGCGGTCTCGCCCGTGGACAGCTCGCGGGTGGACCCCCAGACGGGCGAGGTCCACGGCCAGCACGACCCGGCCCTGCCCGACGACGACCCGGGCGTCGGTCCGGACGACCAGTCGGGTACCCGCGCGGGCGACGAACCCGACGTCGAGCGGCTCCCGGACCCGGCCGAGGCTGATCGACACGCGGCGGCGATCCTCGGCGAGCCTGCACCAGGCATGGGCTTCGCCACCGCTGGTCCGGCCCACGCGCTCCGGCCGGTCGGGCCCGATGCGGAGGACGTCGACGGGCACGAGCCGGAGGACCCGTACGTCGGCGGGGCTGCGGCCTGAACCCGTCCGACATCCCGCGTACCGGAGTGCCGGTCACCCGGAGGTGGCCGGCACTCCGGACTGGCGTTCAGCGGTTCAGCGGCCGTTCCAGTACTGGGCGATCATCGCGATGCCCGAGACCTGGTCCGTGTCCCAGTTGCGACCCGACCCGAGGCCCGAGACCCGGCCGTCGATCGCGAAGCTCGCTCCTTGCTGCTTGGCGGAGTTCGTCTGCTTCGCCTTGAGTCCGTGGAAGGAGAAGCCCGTGTTCCAGGTGCCGTTCAGACCCTTGCGTCCCGAGACGTTGCCGACGGCGATGCTGACGTTCTGCACCGTCGAGTGGACGACGTCGCCGTTCAGGCGGGCGTTCGCCTCGGCGTTGAAGAACAGCCGCGGCTCGAGGTTGACCTTCACGGTGGCGACCGTCCGGTGGTTGACGCTCAGCGCGACGGTGTCGTTCGTCCACCAGCGGAGGCCCACCGGGGTGAGGTTGTTCGACGCCGCGTTGAGGTAGCCGTACGTGAACTTGCCGTTCTGCACGCGCTCCCAGATGTAGCGGGGCTTGCCCTTGCTCTGGGGTGAACCGGAGTCGGACTGGATGCCGAACGAGATCGCGTTGTTGTGCGCGTCGTGGATGTTGATGTAGGAGGAGTAGCCCGTGCCGGACCCCTTGGCGCTGATGTTCGCCGTGTAGGTCACGTAGGGCGTGCCCGACGGGGTCGTGATGGCCGACGCGGGGGCTGCTGGGGTGGACACCGCGATGCCCAGCGCGAGCGCGCCGATGAGGGGCAGCATGAGGCGTCGGAGTCGGTTGTTCGCCATGAGGTCCTGGTCCTGGTCCTGATCGAAGCCGTGCTGGTGGTTTCGGGTCCCGCCGGCGAGTGATGCAGGTACCGTACGTCGGCCGACCGCGGCCTGTCAGCCCCCGAACGGGTCCGTGCGTGTTCCGGCGGACCCGGTCACCCCGTCCTGGCACCGCCCGCCGCGCGGTCCGTCGCTCGGGTCACTAGACTTGACCGCGATATGGCTGAGTACATCTACCAGATGGTCCGCGCCCGCAAGTCGGTCGGCGACAAGCTGATCCTCGACGACGTCACGATGTCGTTCCTCCCCGGCGCGAAGATCGGCGTCGTCGGGCCGAACGGTGCGGGCAAGTCGACGATCCTGAAGATCATGGCGGGTCTCGACCAGCCGTCCAACGGCGAGGCGAAGCTGACCCCCGGTTTCACCGTCGGCATCCTCATGCAGGAGCCCGAGCTGGACGAGGACAAGACCGTTCTCGAGAACGTCCAGCAGGGCGTCGGTGAGATCCACGGCAAGGTCGTCCGCTTCAACGAGATCTCCGCCCTCATGGCAGAGCCCGACGCGGACTTCGACGCGCTCCTCGCGGAGATGGGCACGCTGCAGGAGGAGATCGACGCCGCCGACGCGTGGGACCTCGATTCCCAGCTCGAGCAGGCCATGGCCGCGCTCCAGTGCCCCCCGGGGGACGAGATGGTCACCCACCTGTCCGGCGGTGAGAAGCGTCGCGTCGCCCTCTGCAAGCTCCTCCTGCAGAAGCCCGACCTGCTGCTCCTCGACGAGCCCACCAACCACCTCGACGCCGAGTCCGTGCTGTGGCTCGAGCAGCACCTGCAGCAGTACCACGGTGCCGTCCTCGCGGTCACCCACGACCGGTACTTCCTCGACCACGTCGCACAGTGGATCGCCGAGGTCGACCGCGGACGCCTGTACCCGTACGAGGGCAACTACTCGACGTACCTCGAGAAGAAGCGCGCCCGCCTGGAGGTCCAGGGCAAGAAGGACGCCAAGCTCGCGAAGCGACTGTCCTCGGAGCTCGACTGGGTGCGGAGCAACCAGAAGGGCCGTCAGGCGAAGTCGAAGGCTCGTCTCGCCCGCTACGAGGAGATGGTCGCCGAGGCCGAGCGCACGCGGAAGCTCGACTTCGAGGAGATCGTGATCCCGGTCGGGCCGCGCCTCGGCTCGCAGGTGATCGATGCCGAGAAGCTGCACAAGCAGTTCGGTGAGCGCGTCATCATCGACGACCTCTCCTTCACGCTGCCCCGCAACGGCATCGTGGGCGTGATCGGCCCGAACGGCGTCGGCAAGACCACGCTGTTCAAGACGATCGTCGGGCTCGAGCCGCTCGACGGCGGCACGTTGAAGATCGGTGAGACGGTCGACATCTCCTACGTCGACCAGAGCCGCGGCGGCATCGACCCGAACAAGAACCTGTGGGAGGTCGTGTCCGACGGGCTCGACTACATCCAGGTCGGCAAGACCGAGATCCCGTCGCGCGCCTACGTGTCGCAGTTCGGCTTCAAGGGCCCGGACCAGCAGAAGAAGGCCGGAGTCCTCTCCGGTGGTGAGCGGAACCGTCTCAACCTGGCGCTGACGCTCAAGCAGGGCGGCAACCTCCTGCTCCTCGACGAGCCGACGAACGACCTCGACGTCGAGACGCTCGGCAGCCTCGAGAACGCGCTGCTCGAGTACCCGGGCTGCGCCGTGGTGATCACCCACGACCGGTGGTTCCTCGACCGCATCGCCACGCACATCCTCGCGTGGGAGGGCCTGAACGAGGACGGCACGCCGAACTGGTACTGGTTCGAGGGCAACTTCGAGGCGTACGAGGAGAACAAGATCGAGCGCCTCGGCGCCGACGCCGCGAAGCCCGGTCGCGCGACGTACCGCAAGCTCACCCGCGACTGACCCGTGGCGGTGTTGCACGCTCCGATCCGCATGCGGTGGAGCGACATCGACGCGTACGGGCACGTCAACAACTCCGCGATGCTGCGTCTCCTCGAGGAGGCGCGCATCGTGGGGTTCTGGGGTGCCGACCCGGACGAGGTCGGTGCGGACGGCTCGATCCCCGAGCCGATCATCGACGGCCGACCGGGTTCGGGCACGATGACCGTGATCGCGGCGCAGCGGCTCGAGTACCTCGCGTCGATCCCGTACTTCCGCCAGCCGCTCGACATCCGGATGTGGATCGGCCGGATCGGTGGCGCGAGCATCGACGTGTCGTACGAGGTGTGGACCCCGGTCGGTCACGAGCCCGCCGAGCTCTACACCCGTGCGACGACGGCCCTCGTGATGGTCGACGCCGAGACGAACCGGCCGCGGCGCCTGACCGAGGCCGAGCGTGCGGCCTGCGAGCCGTACATCCAGGACCCGGTGCGGTTCTCCCGCCCCTGACCCGCACCGGCGACCGACACCGGCCCGGTCCGGCCCTGCCCGGCCCCGTCCGGCCCGGACCGGCCTGTCGTCCAGTGTCAGCGCGGGACGCGCATCATCCCCTCCTGCGCGACGCTCGCCAGCAGCCGACCGTCGCGCGAGAACATCCGGCCGAACGCGAGTCCCCGACCGCCCTGCGCGCTCGGGGACTCCTGCGTGTAGAGGATCCAGTCGTCGGCGCGGCCGTCCCGGTGCCACCACATCGCGTGGTCGAGGCTCGCGCTCTTCACTCCGGGCGTGCCCCAGGCCACCCCGTGGCGACGCATCACGGGCTCGAGGATCGAGAGGTCGCTCGCGTAGCCGAGCACGGCGCGGTGCAGCGCCGGGTCCTCCGGCAGGTCGCCGTCCACCCGGAACCACACGGCCTGGTGGGGGAGACGTTCGCCCTGCACGTCGACGAACACCGGACCCTCGACGTGCCGGAGGTCGATCGAGCGCTCGGCCCAGGCTCGGGCGACCGGGTGGTCGATCGCGCTCAGGATCGAGGCCGCCGACGGCAGGTCCTCCGGAGCCGGGGTGTCGACCGGGAACGGGTCCTGGTGCTCGACGCCGTCGTCGGGCCGCTGGAACGAGGCGATCATCGAGAAGATGGGCACGCCCCGCTGGTACGCCTGCACCCGCCGGGTCGCGAACGACCGGCCGTCGTGGATCCGTTCGACGCCGAACGTGATCGGGAGCTCGGTGTCACCGGGTCGGAGGAAGTACCCGTGCATCGAGTGGATGTCGCGGTCCTCGATGGTCGCCTGTGCCGCGACGATGCACTGCGCGAGCACCTGCCCACCGAAGACGCGGCCGTTCGGTGACCAGTGGCTGGCCCCGGTCAGGATCGTCTCACCCGTGCTCGCACCGGTGTCGTCGAGCCGCAGGGTCCGCAGGAAGTCCGGTTCGCTCACGGGCACATCCTACGAAGCGGGCGCCCCGGTAGGATCCAGAGGACATGGGCACCACCTTCACCCTCCCCGACGTCGCCTCGCTCGGTGACCTCCGCACCTACCTCGGACGCGCCGCCCGGGTCGAGGACGGCTCGGTCCGACTCATCGCCGACTCCGGCGTCCTGGCGGTCTACACGGCGATCCTCTACCCGCTGGGGCTGCTCGACGAACTGCCGACCGTCCTCGGGCTCCGCACGTTCTCGCTCGCCGAACCCACCACGATCGACGCAGTCGTGCCGCTCGCCTCGCTGCAGGAGCGCCTCCGGCTGCTGGCCGAGGCGCAGGACGCCGAGCACGCCGAGGGTGCCGACCCGACCCGAGCGACCCCCATCGAGGTCGAACTGCCGCTCGAGGTCAACACGGTCACCTGGGCAGCGATCTCCCCGCCGCGCGGTGGGTGGGTCCCGCTGCCCGACGTCTCGTCGGAACTGTTGAAGCGCGCCGCGAAGGCCGGCATCGCCGAGGTCGCCGAGGCCGTCCCGTCGAACGCCGGGGACGCCATCGTCCGCCGGGTCCGCTCCGAGGTCTGGGGCCGACCGATCCCGATGATCGAGCACCTGCCGGCGGGCGCCGGGTTCGCGGGGGAGAGCCTCGGGTTCCTCGGCCACGACCCCGTCCGGGTGTTCGAGACCGGCCCGTGGAGCCGCCTCACGACGTCCCGAGGGCACGTGCTCGTGAAGCGCCGGGCCTGGTCCCTCAGCTCCTGACGGACCGCGCGTCCGCGCCGGCGGCGACCAGCGTGACCACGAGCGCGACGACCAGCGCGACCGCCAGCGCGCACCGGGAACGGCGTGGTTGGCTGGACGCATGCACGTCTTCCTCACCGGCGCCTCCGGCTACATCGGCTCCTCCGTCCTCCGTGCCCTCGTCGCCCACGGGCACGAGGTCACCGCGATCGTCCGCTCCGACGAGAAGGCCCAGCGGGTCCGTGACGCCGGCGGCCACGCGGTCGTCGGGGACGTCACGGACACCGACGTCGTCGAGCGACTCGCGCACGAGACCGACGGGGTCGTGCACACCGCCTCGGCCGAGGACGTCGATCCCGGGTTCACCGCCACGGTCCTCCGCGCGCTCGAGGGCACCCCGAAGCCGTTTGTGCACACCGGCGGGATCTTCACCTTCGGCAACTCGACGGACATCTCCGAGCAGTCGCCGATCGACCCGCCCTCGCTGACCGCCTGGCGCGTCGCGAACGAGGCCGCCGTCCGGTCGAGCTCGGCGCACACGACCATCGTCGCCCCCGGCATCGTCTACGGCCGCGGTGCCGGCATCCCGGCGATGTTCGTCGGCGACGGCAAGCACGAGGTCCGACTCGTCGGCGACGGCTCGCAGCGGTGGACGACGGTGCACATCGACGACCTCGGCGAGCTGTACGTGCTGGCGCTCCACCGTGCCGAGCAGGACGGCTACGTCGTCGCCGCGACCGGGGACAACCCGACGCTGCGCGAGATCGCGGAGGCCGGAGCGCACGGGTCGCCGGTGGTCGCGGAGAGCGTCGACGAGTCCCGCAGCCGCCTCGGTGACGCCTTCGCGGACGCGCTGCTGCTCCACCAGGAGGCGTCCGGCGCGCACGCGCGCGCCGCGTTCGGGTGGAACCCGACTCGCCCCTCGCTCGTCGAGGACATGGCCGACGGGTCGTACGTGCGCTGACGTCGCCCCCGGCGTCGTCCCAGCCACCCACCGGACGGGAGGCGCGGGTCGTCGCCGCCCCGCGCCTCCCGTCCGGTGTCTGGTGACCGTCCGACGGACGTCAGTCGAACGTGTTCGTCATCGCGTGCGCGGCGCGGTCGAGGTAGCCCCAGAGCTCGGCCTCGTCGAGGGGCGCGAGCCCCAGCGACTCGACCGCCTCGTGCATGTGGTGGAGCCAGCGCTCGCGGGCCTCCGGCGTGATGCGGAAGGGGTTGTGCCGCATGCGGAGGCGCGGGTGACCGCGCTCCTCGCTGTAGGTGCCCGGACCGCCCCAGTACTGCTGCAGGAAGGCCGACAGCCGCCAGATCGCGCCCTCGAGGTCGTCGGCCGGGTACATCGGCCAGATGACGTCGTCCTGCTGCACACCCTCGTAGAACCGCCGGACGAGCCGGTCGAAGGTCGGCGCACCGCCGATGCGGTCGTACAGCGAGCCGGTCGCCGAGACGCCGTGCTCACCGACGCGGAGGGTGATCGGCTGTGCGGGTACGCCACCGGGGCGGGGCGTGCTGGTCGGGGCGACGTCGTCGGTCATGCGGTGCGGCTCACTTCTGGTCGGTCGTGTCGTCGTCGGTGCGGATGGCCTGACCGAGCAGGTTGCGCTTCGGCTTCCGTGACTTCGTCGGGGCGGGGGTCGGCTGGGTCCGGACGGTGCGGAGGCCGTTGATCGAGGTCGCGTTCTCCCAGCCGGCGGGCATGATCATCGCCATCGCGGGCAGGGTCACCCCGAGCTCGTCGACCGAGCGCTTCAGCCGGATCCGGAGCTCGCGGCCGACGGCGTCGAGCTCGGACGCGCGGGTCTTGACGACCAGGCGGAACACCATGCCGGCGTCGGTGATCGACTGCAGGCCCCAGATCTCCGGCTTCTCGACGATGCGCTGCCGCCAGCGGGGCTCCTGCGACATCGTCACCGCTGCCTTGAGGAGGGCATCCTGCACGGCGTCGATGTCGGTGTCGTACGGGACGGTGATGTCCACGAGGACGCGCGACCACCCCTGCGAGAGGTTGCCGACACGGAGGATCTGCCCGTTCGGCACGAACCAGAGGATGCCGTTCACGTCGCGGATCTGCATCACGCGGAGTCCGACGTTCTCGACGACGCCGGTGGCCTGCCCGGTGTCGATGACGTCGCCGACGCCCGCCTGGTCCTCGAGGATCATGAAGACGCCGGACAGCAGGTCCTTCACGATGCTCTGCGCGCCGACCGCCAGGCCGGCGGCCACGAGTGAGGCGCCACCGACGATGCCGACGGCGGCGTTCGGGAGTACCTGGGGGATGATGACCGCGAGCGCGATGATCACCACGACCACGGTCGCGAGGTTCTCGAGCACGCTCCCGAGCGTGCGGGTGCGCTGCACGACGCGTGCGGCCTGCACCGGTGAGGCGATCAGGGCCTGGGTGTCGTCCGTTCCCTGTCGCTTCTTCACACCGAGCACGACCCGGTCCACGACGCCCTTGATCGTCCGACGGAGGAGCAGCCGGACGATGATCGCGACCACGATCGTCACCACGATGACGATCGGGATGCGCCACACCGTGACGAACTCGGTGAAGTTGTTCGAGATCCACTTCGAGGTCTCGTCGGTCCCTGCAGCCAACAACATCATCCGAACGATGCTAGAGGGCGGGGCCTTGGCGTCCCGTGAGGAACACCGAGACCCCGCCCGTCAGCGGTCAGTGCCGGCGGCTCAGGCGTCCGCCGCCTGGACCCGGAGCGCCCGCTCGGTGCCCGCGAGGTTCTCGGTCACGATGCGGCGCAGCGCCGGTGTCTCCGGGTTCGCGTCGAGCCAGGCCCGAGCGGCGTCCCGCAGCTCGACCGAGGCGAGCGGAGCCGGGTAGAGCCCGGTGACGATCGTGTCGGCCATGTGGTAGCTGCGCTCGGCCCAGATGCGGGTGAGGACGTCGAAGTACTTCGGCACGAGGCCCTCGAGCACGACCGGGCTGTTGACGTGCTGGTACCCGACGGTGGTCTGGCGGACGATCGCGTTCGGCAGCGCGTCCGAGTCGACGAGCGACGAGAACGCGGCGAGCTTGCCCTCGGCGGTCGGGATGGACGCGCGGGCGCGGGCAGCGGCCTGCTCGCCGGACGCGGTCTTGTCCGCCGCGAGCTCGGCGCCGACGTCCGACCCGTCGGCAGCACCGGCGAGCACGAGGCCCTCCAGCAGCTCCCAGCGGAGGTCGGTGTCGACCTCGAGCCCGTCGAGCGCGACCGAACCGTCCCGCAGCCGACGGAGGGTCGCGACGTGCTCGGGAGTCGACGGGATCTGCGCGAAGAACTTCACGAACTGGAACTGTGCGTCCGAGCCGGCCTCGGCCTCGGTCGCGAGGGTCCACAGCGTGTCGCCGACCTGCCGGATCGTCGCCTCGGACTTCGCCGGTGCGACGTAGTTGCGGGCGGTGAGCAGCAGCTGCGACAGCGTCGTGCGGATCGTCGTCGACTCGGTCTCGCTCGCGATGTTGCCGAGGACGAGGCGCACGTAGTCGCTCGCGGGGGCCTCGGCGTCGCGCGTGGCGTCCCAGATGGCACCCCAGACGATCGAGCGCGCGAGCGGGTTCGCGATGTCGGCGAGGTGCGCGATCGCGGTCTGGCGGGACTGCTCGTCGAGGCGGATCTTCGCGTAGGCGAGGTCGTCGTCGTTGAGCAGCACGAGGTCGCCGCGGTGGACGCCGACGAGCTCCGGGACCTCCGTGCGAGCGCCGTCGACGTCGATCTCGACGCGGTGGGTGCGCTCGAGCTTGCCGCCCTCGGCCGCCGCGTAGACGCCGATCGCCAGGCGGTGCGGGCGGAGCGTCGGGTACTCGGAAGGAGCCTCCTGCAGGACCGCGAACGACGTGATGGTGCCGTCCGCGTCGACGTCGAACTCCGGGCGGAGCGTGTTCACGCCCGCGGTCTCGAGCCACAGCGCCGACCAGTCCGAGAGGTCGCGGCCGCTCGTGGCCTCGAGCTCGACGAGCAGGTCACGCAGCTCGGTGTTCGCGTGGTGGTGCTTCTTGAAGTACGCCGAGACCCCGGCGAAGAAGGCGTCGATGCCGACCCACGCGACGAGCTGCTTGAGGACCGAGCCGCCCTTCGCGTAGGTGATGCCGTCGAAGTTGACCTGGACGTCCTCGAGGTCGTTGATCGTCGCGACGATCGGGTGCGTCGAGGGCAGCTGGTCCTGCCGGTACGCCCACGACTTCTCCATCGCCTGGAACGTGGTCCACGCCTCGGTCCACTCGGTGGCCTCGGCCGTCGCGATGGTGGAGGCCCACTCGGCGAAGGACTCGTTGAGCCAGAGGTCGTTCCACCACTTCATCGTGACGAGGTCGCCGAACCACATGTGCGCGAGCTCGTGCAGGATCGTGACGACCCGGCGCTCCTTGATGGCGTCGGTGACCTTGGAGCGGAACACGTAGGTCTCGGTGAAGGTCACCGCGCCCGCGTTCTCCATGGCGCCGGCGTTGAACTCCGGCACGAAGAGCTGGTCGTACTTCTCGAACGGGTACGGGACGTCGAACTTCTCCTCGTAGTAGGCGAAGCCCTTCTTCGTGATGTCGAACACGTACTCGGGGTCGAGGTACTCGGCGAGGGACTTCCGCGCGAAGACGCCGAGCGGGATCGTCCGGCCGTCGCGGCTGGTCAGCTCGTCGCGCACGACCTCGTACGGGCCGGCGATCAGCGCGGTGATGTAGCTCGAGATCGTCGCGGTCGGGGCGAACGACCACGTCGCGACGTCGCCGTCGACGTGCGGCTCGGGCGTGGGGGAGTTCGACACGACCTGCCAGCGGGCCGGCGCGGTCACCGTGAAGGAGAACTCGGCCTTGAGGTCGGGCTGCTCGAAGACGGCGAACATGCGCCGCGAGTCCGGGACCTCGAACTGGGAGTACAGGTAGACCTCGTCGTCGACGGGGTCCACGAAGCGGTGCAGCCCCTCGCCCGTGTTCGTGTACAGCGCGTCGGCGACGACGACGAGTTCGTTCTGCTCCTGCAGCCCGTCGAGCTGGATGCGGACACCGTCGTCGACAGCCGCCACGTCGAGCGCGGTGCCGTTCAGGGTGACGGAGTGCACGGTCTTCGTGATCGCGTCGATGAAGGTCGATGCCCCGGCGGTCGCGGTGAACCGCACGCGCGTGGTGCTGCCGAAGGTCTCGGCGCCGCGGGTGAGGTCGAGCTCGACGTCGTACGACTGCACGTCGACGATCGCGGCGCGCTCCTGGGCTTCGATTCGGGTGAGGTTCTCTCCGGGCACGGACGCTCCAACTTCCACTGGGGACGCGGACGGTCGTTGTCCGCGTGCGAGGGGCCCCGGCGCGGCGTCGTGCACCGGCGGGACGGTCGACTCCAGCCTAGCGAGCGCGCGTACGCTCGCATCCGTGACCGACACGACTGTGGACAACCCGACCGAACGCACCGCTGTGGACTTCTGGTTCGACCCGAACTGCCCGTGGGCCTGGATGACGAGCCGCTGGGTCGGCGAGGTCGAACGACAGCGCCCGATCGACGTCACCTGGCACGTGATGAGCCTCTTCGTCCTCAACGAGCACCAGGACGTCCCGGAGCACTACCGCGAGCGCCTCACGGCGGGGCAGGTCTACCCCCGCATCGTCACCGCCGCCCGGCTCCGGCACGGCGATGCGATCGTCAAGCCGCTGTACGACGCGCTCGGCGAGCACATCCACCACCGGCAGGAGAGCGACCCCGAGCAGGTGGTCCCCGCCGTGCTCGCGGAGCTCGACCTCGAGGCCGACCTGGTCGAGTACGCCTGGACCGACGAGGTCGACCAGGCCGTCCGTGCGAGTCACCAGGACGGCATCGACCGCGTCGGCCAGGACGTCGGCACCCCGGTGATCGCCGTCGAGGGCACCGCGTTCTTCGGACCCGTCATCTCTCCGGCACCGAAGGGCCAGGAGGCGCTCGACCTCTGGGACGGCGTCGTCGCGGTGGCGAAGTACCCCGGGTTCTTCGAGCTCAAGCGCTCGCGGACGGTCGGCCCGATCTTCGACACCACGGACTGACGCGCGGGGCGGTCGGCCGGGAGGCTCGTCCCGCCCCCGCCCCGCCGCACGCGTGGTGCGGATCGTCGCCGCACGACCGAAGACACCCGGAACCGCGGGAACGTCCGGTTCGATCGGACCCTGATTGTGCGGGGCAGCCGGCGGCGGCGCGGCAATCGTGACGGCCGGGAGGCGCGGGTCGTCGCCGGCGCGCTGGCACGGCCTCGGCAGGCGGCTAGGACAGCGGCAGCCGCATGAGCGTCAGGTCGAGCCAGCGGTCGAACTTCCGCCCGACCTCGGGCAGTACACCCACGGTCTCGAAGCCGAGCCGCTGGTGCAACGCGATCGACCCCGTGTTCGACGAGCAGATCCCCGCCATCAGCACGTGGTGGCCGTCGGTGCGCGCCCGAGCAACGAGCGCGTCCATGAGCACGGTCGCGACGCCACGGCCGCGGAACCGCTCCACCACGTACACGCTGTGCTCGACGGTGTGCCGGTAGCCGGGGTGCGGTCGGAAGCCGCTGTAGCTCGCGTAACCGGCGACGACGCCCTCCACCTCGGCGACGAGCACGGGGAACCCACCCTGCTGCCGCTCGACGAGCCAGGCGTCGAACCACGGGCGCGGGTGCGGTTCGTCCTGCCAGATCGCGGTGGAGTGCAGCACGGCGTCGACGTGCAGCGCGTGCACGACGTCGAGGTCACGTGGCTCGCAGTCGCGCACCGTGACCGGACCCGTCGTGTTCGTCGCATATGCTGTCGCTATGTCTCAGATCGTAGACGACGTCGCGGCGGATGTGGAAACGCCCGACGACGCCGAGCAGCGGCGGCTCGGGGAACGACTCCGCCGACTCCGGACCGAACGGAAGTGGAGCCTCACCGAGCTCGCCGAGGAGTCCGGGGTCTCCCGCGCGATGATCAACCGCGTCGAACGCGGGGTGTCCAGCCCGACGGCCACGATCCTCGGGCGGCTGTCCGGGGCGTTCGGGCTCACGGTCTCGCAGCTCCTCGACGAGAGCCTCGAACACGAGGTGCCCCGGGCGACCGACCCCGACGAGGCGCGCGGCGTCCAGCGCGGCGCGACCGCGGATTCCTGGACCGACCCCGACACCGGGTACCGGCGCCGTCCCGTCTCGAGTGCGGACTTCCCCGCGGACGTGACCGAGGTGCGCCTCCCGGCCGGCCGCGAAGTGGCCTACCCGGCGTCCGCGTACGCCTTCCTGCGGCACTGCATCTGGGTGCTCGACGGCACCCTCGAACTCGTCGTCGGCGACGCGGTGACCCGCCTCGGGACGGGGGACCGGATCGAGCTCGGCGAGCCGGCCGACGTCGTCTACCGGAACACCGGCGACGAGCCCACGCGGTACGTCGTGGTCGTGGTCAGGGGTCGGTAGGCGCGGGAATAGGATCGAGGCCATGCGCATCCACCTCGGAACGGACCACGCCGGCCTCGAGTTCAACAAGACCCTCGCCCAGCACCTGACGGAGGCCGGGCACGAGGTGGTGGACCACGGTCCGACCGAGTACGACGCGCTCGACGACTACCCCTCGTTCTGCATCAACGCCGCGCACGCCGTGGTGCAGGACCAGCGTGCCGGGGTCGAGGCCCTCGGCGTCGTGTTCGGCGGCTCGGGCAACGGCGAGCAGATCGCCGCGAACAAGGTCGAGGGCGTCCGCGCCGCGCTCGTCTGGAACGAGTCGACCGCGCTGCTCGCCCGCCAGCACAACGACGCGAACGTCATCTCGATCGGCGCCCGCCAGCACACCGAGGACGAGGCCATGCGCTTCGTCGACCTCTTCGTCGCGGAGCCCTTCTCGGGCGAGGAGCGCCACGCCCGTCGCATCGCGCAGCTGGCCGAGTACGAGACGACGGGGCACATCGCCGGTAAGCAGATCGACGAGTAGGCCGGGTAGACAGGCTCCATGCCCGAGGGTCACTCCGTCCACCGCATCGCCAACCAGTTCACCCGGCACTTCGTCGGCGAGCGCTGCGAGGTCTCCAGTCCGCAGGGGCGCTTCGCCGCCGGGGCCGAACGGCTCGACGGCACGCGGATGGTCGCGGCCCGCGCGGTCGGCAAGCAGATGTTCCTCGAGTTCGAGGGCAACCTGTTCCTCCGCGTGCACCTCGGCCTGTACGGCGCGTGGGACTTCGCGGGCGTGATCTCCTCGGCCGAGGCGCTGTCCGAGGACGGCGACGGCGAGGAGTCACTCGCATCCATCGGCGCGCCGCGGCTGGCTCGCTACCGGATGGCCGAGCAGGAGAAGGCGGAGGACCCGATCGAGTCGTTCCCGCCGGACCCGGTCGGACAGGTGCGCGTCCGCATCCTCACGGAGGACACCGTCGCCGACCTCCGCGGCCCGACGGCGTGCGTCGTCGAGGACCCGGCCGGCGTGCAGCAGGCGCTCGACAAGCTCGGCCCGGACCCGATCAACGACGACGGGCCAGAGGCCGAGAAGACCTTCGTGGAGAACGTCCGGAAGCGCCGCGTCGCGATCGGGCAGCTGCTCATGGACCAGTCGGTGGTGAGCGGGATCGGCAACATCTACCGTGCCGAGCTGCTGTTCCGGCAGCGCATCGACCCGTACAAGCCGGGGAACACGCTGACGGTCAAGCAGGCGAAGGCACTGTGGCAGGACTGGTCGGTGCTCCTCCACGCGGGTGTCCGTGACGGCCTCATGCTCACGATGGACGGCCTCTCGAAGGCCGAGCACGCCAAGGCCGTGCGGTCGCGGAAGGACCGCCACTGGGTGTACCACCGCCAGGGCGAGCCCTGCCGGGTCTGCGGCACCGAGGTCCGGATGGCGGACATGGCCGGCCGCAAGCTGTACTGGTGCCCGAAGGACCAGAAGTAGCCCGGGTCACACGTCGAGGTACGTGAACCGCCCCGCGATCGCCGTCCCGAGCACGGGCATCCCGCGCAGCTCGGTCGACGAGGACGCCGCGAGCGGATCGGCGCCGAGCAGCACCAGGTCCGCCGCCTCACCGACGGACACACCGACCCGCCGACCCTCGGCCGACCCGCGCCACGCCGTCACCGCCGCGAGTCGCTCGGCGGGGTGCCACGGCTCGCGGCCGTCACGGTCGCGCCCCACCGCGGCAGCCATCGACACCCAGGGGTCGAGCGGTGCGACGGGCGCGTCCGACCCGAGCAACAGCGTCGCACCGGCACGGTCGAGGGACGCGAACGGGAACGCGCGGTCCGTCTCACCCGCCCAGTAGCGGTCCGCGATGTCCCGGTCGTCCATCGCGTGCTCGGGCTGCACGGACGCCGCCACCCCGAGCCGGGCGAACCGCTCGACGTCGTCCACCTCGAGGAGCTGGGCGTGCTCGATCGTGCCGCGGGCACCGACGGCCTCGAACACGTCGAGCGCGAGGGTGTTCGCCCGGTCGCCGATCGCGTGCACCGCGGGGACGAGTCCGGCATCGACGGCGCGGCGGACCATCGCGACGAGGTCCTCGAACGCGTACGCGAGCACACCCTCGCCCGAGGCCATCGCCGCGGTCCTCGTGCCGAGCGACCCGTCGGTGATCACCTTGAACGGCCCCATCCGGACGAGGCCCCGGGTGCCCGGGACGACGTCGCCGGTCCGCAGCCCCCGCTCGATCGCCGTGTCGAGCTCGCCCGGGTACACGCCGGAGTCGACCCGCAGGCCGTCGGTGCCGGCCTGCACGCGCCGCGTCCACCGGTCGATCCCGAACACCATCTCGAGGTCGCGCACCCGCGTCACGCCGCGCGCCGCAGCGGCCTCGACGGCGTCCGCGACGTAACCGTCGAGCACGTCGTCCGGCACACGCGACAACGCGCCGGTCACGTCGAACGCGTCCTGCTCGCGCAGGACGCCGTCCTCGCCCGCCGCGAGCGGCCGGCCGACGAGCGCGGCGAAGTGCGTGAGCGCGAGGGCGTTGCACCAGACGGCGTGCAGGTCCGCGCTGATGACGACGACCGGGAGGCCCGGTGTGGCCTGGTCGAGCAGCGCACGTCGCGCGGGGCGTGGCCACATGCCGTCGCGGTAGCCGTGGGCGACGAGCACACGGTCCGTCACGCCGGTCCGGGCCGCGTCCGCCAGGAGGTCGGCGGTCGCCTCGGCGGAGTCACAGCCGGAGACGTCGATCCGCCGGCGCACGAGCGCCCACTGGTCGAAGTGCACGTGGTGGTCGACGAGCCCAGGGCCGAGCCACGCGCCGGACGCCTCGATGACGTCGGTGTCGGGGCCGGACGGCTCGAGCGTCCCGGCCGGGGCGATCGCGGTGACCCGCCCGTCGACGATGCGGACGTCGGACGGGGCGCCCGAGGTACCCACCCGGCGGACGGTGCGGAGCAGTGTCTCGGTCATCCCCACCGTCACGGCCGGTCCGCCGCTGGCGCGTCGGCCCGGGACCGGCGGCGTGGGCCCTGCGCCTCCCGGTCGGCCACGCGCACGGCGTGTGCTCTGGCCATCTCGTCGGCGAGCGCCGGCGACGCGTAGGGGCCGTCGCCGCGGAGGCTCGCGATGATCCGCTCGACGACCTCGGGTGCCTTGTTCTGCGACAGCTTGGCGCGGGCGTCGAACCGGGTGACGCGGATGCGGATGCCCACGGTGCCGAGGGCGATGCGGCGGGCGGTCTCCTGGTCGACGTCGAGGGAGACCGGTTCCGGCATGCGCTGCTCGAAGTGGTCGACGAGTTCGCCGAGGACGCGGAAGTTCTCGTCGTCCGAGAGGATCTCCGGCGTGCCCCAGCAGTGGGCGGTGACGTGGTTCCAGGTCGGGACGAACTGCTCGGGCGGGTACCAGGCGGGGGAGACGTAGCCGTGCGGTCCCTGGAACACGACGAGGACCTCGTGCTGCCCGAGCTCGTGCGCGACCTCGTCGGGGCGGCCGACGTGGGAGACGAGGACGATCTCGTCGTCGCCGCCCGCCGCGGTGTCGAGCAGCACCGGGTAGTGCGAGGCGACGAGCCCGGCGTCGGTGTGCGACACGATCGTGGCCCACGGACTCGCGGCGATGAGCCGACGGACCTCGGCGACGTCGGTCATGAGGAAGTGGGGTGTGTGCCGCATGGGTCGAGCGTGGCACATGCCAGGGTGGAGCACATGACGAACCGCGCCGCGTACGAGACCGTCCTGCCGTACATCCGCGAGTGGGTGTCGTACAAGGTCTGGCAGCTCCGGGTGCCCGGCGTGCAGGTCGCGATCGGGTTCCGCGGTGAGGAGCTGTTCTCGGAGGCGTGGGGCTGGGCCGACGTCGAGGCGCGGCGACCCCTCACCACGACGAGCATCTTCCGGATCGCCTCGCACTCGAAGACGTTCACCGCCACCGCACTCCTGCAGCTCGCCGAGCGCGGGGCGATCCGGCTCGACGACCCGGTCGGTCGGTACGTCCCCGCACTGGTGGAGGGCGGATCGCCGATCGCCGACGCGACGATCCGGGAGCTCATGGAGATGGGCGCCGGCGTCATCCGGGACGGGCACGACGGGGACCACTGGTCGCAGCTCCGCCCGTTCCCCGACGAGGACGAGCTGCTCGCGCTGGTGCTCGACCGTGGGCAGAAGGCGCCGGCAGGGTCGTCGTTCGGCTACTCGAACCTCGGCTACGCGCTGCTCGGGCTCGTCGTCCAGGCGGCGAGCGGGCAGTCGTACGGCGAGTTCGTCCGGAGCTCGATCGTCGAGCCGCTCGGGCTGACCGGCACCGGCCCCGACTGGGACCCGACCCGCGCCGACGAGTTCGTCGTCGGCTACTCGGGCCTGCACGACAGCCGGACCCGGCACCGCCTCGAACACGTCGACACCCGGGCGTTGGCAGCGGCGACGGGGTTCCACGGCACCGCGTCCGACCTGGTCCGGTACTTCTCCGCGCACGTCATCGGTCAGGGCGACCTGCTGACGGACCACTCGAAGCGCCTTGCCCAGCGCGTGGCGTGGAGCCCGACCGACACCGAGGGCACCCGCGGCTACGGTGCCGGCTTCATCACCGACACCCAGGGCGGCCGGGCCGTCCGCGGGCACTCGGGCGGGTTCCCGGGACACATCACGCAGTCCTGGTTCGACCCGGAGTCCGGGCTCGTCGTCTCGGTCCTCACGAGCGCCGCGGCCGGCCCAGCGACCCTCATCGCGAACGCGGTGATCGCCCTGCTCGACGCGGCCGCGGACGCCTCGGCACCGGGGACGCCCATCCCGACGGGCGTCGACCCGGAGACGTACACCGGTCGGTTCGCGAACCCGTGGGGCATCACCGACGTCGCCCGGGTCGGGGACCGCCTGCTCGCGATCGACCCGACGACGCCAGCACCGCTCGAAGGGGTCACCCGACTCGAGGTGGTCGACGCCGACACCCTGCGCATGACGGCCGGTCCGCGCTTCGGCTCGATCGACGAGGACGTGACCTACGACCGAGCGGCCGACGGCCCCGTCCGCTCGATCCGGGGCGGCGGCGGCATGACCGAGTCGGCGTGGACGCTCCCCGACGAGTCCCCGGAGACTGCCGCGGCACTCGCCTGACGTCCCGGCGCCCGCCGAACCGCGCGGCGTCCGCGACGCTGCCCGGCGGGTGTTGAGGACCGGTCAGCGGACCTCGGCGGTCGACCAGAGCGTGCGTGCGACGTCGCGCACCGGGCGCAGGAGCGGCGGCAGGAAGAGCACGGCTGCGGCAGCGTAGGCCACGGCCTGCACGACACCGGGCGCCAGGACGATGACGTTCAGGGCGGCCTGCGACACCGCCGCGAGCGGCGCGAACCAGCTCAGTGCGAAGTGCGCCACCACCAGCAGCCCGCCGCCGAGGGCCACGATCCACCCGAGGGCCCGTCGGAAGCCCGACGAACCGCGGACCACCTGGACACCGAACGCCAGGAGGAGCACGACCGCGACGAGCGCCACGAACGACCCCACGATGCCGGGCACGGGCCACGAGACCGCGTACAGGAGCGTGGCGAGCGCGAAGGTCACCGTCGCCCGAGCGCGGGTCCGCCAGGCCGCCACGAGGACGACCACGGCGCCGAGGCCGCCGAGGACCGCGCCGGTGACGAGCCAGGTCTGCGGGACGAACACGATCGTCGCCTCCAGCGCACCCCGGGCCGCCGGAGCGAGGGCCGCGACCACGGCAGCGAGTGCGATCCAGCGTTCCCCCGTGCTCCTGTGCATGACCGCAGCGTACGCCCGGGCGGGGGATAACCCCACCCCGAGTCCGGGAGACGGCAGGATGGGACGGGGACGGCCCCGACGCGAGGCTTGGTGTCATGACCGACACCGCCCGCCTCGACCAGGCCGAGACCGTCCCGCTCAACGACTCGCTGCCGACAGGAGCCACACGACCCATGCCCGAGCAGCCGACCCCGCCACCCGGCTGGCAGGGCACTCCGCCGCCGTCCCAGCAACCGCCCGTGACCGGCGGTCCGGGTGCGGGGAGCGCAGGCGTCGGGGGTACCGGCTCCGGGATGACCGCCGGGGCGTTCTACCGTGATGCCTGGCGTCGCCTGCCCCGCGACTTCGGCTACATGGCCCTCACCGCGGTGCTGCTCTGCACCCTCTACGCGGCGTTCCCCGCGGCGGTGTTCGGCGGTGGCTTCCGCGACCTGTTCAACCCGTTCGTCCTGCTCATGTTCTTCATCGCGCTGTTCATCGCGCGGTGGCTCGGGCAGTTCGAGAAGCTCCGCATCGGCTGGGCCGACAAGCGCCCGATCCGTCCGGTGGACTGGACGCCCCGGTGGCAGCAGAACTGGTGGACCCGCACCGGTTCGGCCGTCGCCAACCCGCACTACTGGCTGTACCTGCTGCACGCCGCCGTGGTCTACCCGATCGCCGCGCTCGTCACCGTCGGTGTCGGTGCTCTCCTCATCGTCGGCTTCACCTGGCCGATCGTCGTCGGCGGGATCGCCGTCCTGAACCGGGCGTCGGCCGGGTACTTCGGCGGTCTCGACAGCGCCTCGGTCGTGACGCTCGGGTTCCTCGGCCTGCTCTCGATGGCGGCGTCGGTCGCGCTGTTCCCGCTCTGGGCGCGCGGCTCCGTACTCGCGCACTGGTGGATCGACTTCGGCCTGCTCGGCGGCTTCCGTGCCGAGGTCCTCGAGCGCCGCGTGGCGGGACTCCAGGCGTCCCGTGCCGGCGCCGTGACCGCCGAGGGGCAGGCGCTCCGGCAGATCGAGCGCGACCTGCACGACGGCCCGCAGCAGCGCCTCGTCCGGCTCCGGATGGACCTCTCCGCGGCCGAGCGTGCGATCGACAAGGACCCGGCGAAGGCCCGGCAGCTCATCGGCGAGGCCTCGACGCACGCGCAGGACGCCCTCGACGAGCTGCGGGCGCTGTCCCGCGGGTTCGCACCGCCGATCCTGCTCGACCGCGGGCTCGTCGCCGCCCTCGAGGCCCTCGTCGCCCGGACGCCGATCCCCGTCGGGCTCGAGGTCCGCCTGCCGGACGGCCTGGAGCTCGCGACCGAGATCCAGCGCAACGTGTACTTCACCGTGAGCGAGCTGCTCACGAACACGACGAAGCACGCCGGAGCCTCCACGGCGGCGGTGTACCTCGGCCTCGTGGTCGATGCCTCGGGGGTCTGGTACCTCACCGTCAGCGTCACCGACGACGGCCGCGGCGGGGCCCGTCCGGCGGAGGGCCACGGCATCGAGGGGCTGATGGGCCGGATGCGCGCCCTCGACGGCGAACTCACGGTGTCGAGCCCGGCGGGCGGCCCGACCGAGGCGACCGCGCGCATCCCGCTCGGTGCACTGAACGGGGTGCCGGTCCAGCACCGGTAGGTCGGTAGGATCGTCGGCATGAGCGACGGCCCGGGTGCACCACGCATCCGGGCCGTCGTCGTCGACGATGCCGTGCTCCTCCGCGAGGGCCTGGCGCGCGTGCTCGACGAGGCAGGCATCGACGTCGTCGGACAGCACGCCGACGCGGCCTCGTTCCTGGCAACGCTGCCGGAGGACGCCCCCGACGTGGTCGTCATGGACGTCCGGATGCCCCCGACGTTCACGGACGAGGGGGTCCGGGCAGCGGTCGAGACCCGACGTGTGAGCCCGCGCACCGGTGTCCTCCTGCTCTCCCAGTACGTGGAGGCCACCTACGCCGAGGACGTCCTCGCCGCCGGCGCGACCGGCATCGGCTACCTCCTCAAGGACCGCGTGACCCGGCTCGAGGAGATCGACGACGCCGTCCGACGCATCGCGGCCGGTGGGACCGTCCTCGACCCCGAGGTCGTGACGCAGCTCATGAGCCGACGCCGCGACCCCCTCGCAGCGCTCACCCCGCGCGAGCGCGAGGTCCTCGGACTCATGGCCGAGGGCCGCACCAACGCCGCGATCGCCCGGGCGCTCGTCATCGGCACCGGAGCCGTCGAGAAGCACGTGTCGAGCATCTTCGGCAAGCTCGCCCTCGAGGACACGGGCGAGGACCACCGCCGCGTCCTCGCCGTGCTCGCCTACCTCGGCTGAGCGCGACACCCGTGACGCGCGTCCCCGCCCCGCTCCTCGCCCTCGCGGCGATCGTCTCCGTCCAGCTCGGCGCCGCGATCGCGAAGACCCGCTTCGACGAGGTCGGATCCGTCGGGGCAGCCACGCTCCGGCTCGTGATCGGTGCCGTCGTCCTCGCGCTCATCGTGCGACCGCGGGTTCGCCACTGGACGCGCGCGCAGTGGACCGGTGCCGTCGTGCTCGGGGTGGCGCTCGGCGGGATGAACGTCTGCATCTACGTCGCCTTCGCGAGCATCCCCATCGGGGTCGCGGTGACGATCGAGTTCCTCGGGCCGCTCACCCTGTCGCTCGTGCACACCCGTCGCTGGCGGGACGCGCTCTGGGCCGTGCTGGCGCTCGCCGGGGTCGTGCTGCTCGGGGTCGGGCCGTCCGCCGTGACCTCGGTGTCCGGCATCGTGTTCGCGGTCCTCGCGGCGGTCTGCTGGGCGGGCTACATCGTGATGAACCGGCACGTCGGCCAGGCGATCCCGGGCGTGGACGGCCTCGCGGTGTCGATGCTCGTCGCGATGCTGGTGGCGCTGCCGTTCGGTGCTGGCGAGGCCGTGCGTGGTGTCGCGGCGGATCCGTCGCTGCTGCTCGTGTTCGGCGCCGTCGCGGTCCTGTCGAGCGTGCTGCCGTACGCCCTCGAGATGCTCGCGCTCCGACGGATGCCGACGAGGGTGTTCGGGGTGCTGCAGAGCCTCGGCCCGGCGATCGCGGCCCTGGCCGGACTGGTCGTCCTCGCCGAGGGGCTGTCGGCGCAGGAGGTCGCGGCGCTCGCGTGCGTGACCGCCGCGAGCGTGGGCGTCACGCTCTCCGCGCGCCGCAGGCGCGCGTGACGATGGAGGAGACGCCGGACGCCGGGCCCGGACTCGGACCGGAGGCCCGCACCACGTCCCGTACGGACGGAACGCGAGCAGGGCCTCCAGTCCGGACAAGACCCGTCTACTCGTCGCGGAGGAAGTCCGCGTACGTGGGTTCTGACGACTCACCCGACAGGAGCGATGGATCGTTGACCCGTCGTTCGACGTAGGCCGCGATGACCTCGGGCGGGGTGAGCACGTGCGCGACCCAGGACGGCACCTCACTCTTCTTCATGGTGCCTCCTTCCAGTACGTTGCTCGCGTGACCGAAAGTCTCGATCATCGAGTTACTTGCAGTACCGGTGTGTCGTAAACGATCCTCGCCATGTCCGCGCATGTCAATGCAGTGCGCTGTGCGGACTCCGGGAGGCGTCACCGAGCGACGCCGACGGTCCCGGTGGATTCGCGCACACTGAGTGTCAGGGCCGGCCCGGGCAGGGACGCGAGGGGCTCCGTCGCGTCGATCTGGGCGCGGAGCAGGGTGGCCGCACGCTGCCCGAGCTCGACCGTGTCGCGGGTGAGCGAGGTGATCGCCGGCCGCACGAGCCGGACCATCGCGGAGTCGTCGAACGACACGATCGACACGTCGCCGGGGACGTGCACGCCCATCTCGCTCGCCACCCCGAGCCCGGCGACGGCGAGGACGTCGTTGTCGTAGATGATCGCGGTCGGGCGGTCCCGGCGGGACAGGAGCTCCCGGGTGGCCCGGGCGCCCGCCTCGGCCGAGTAGTCGGTCGGCACGGACACCGCGTCCTCGAGGTCGCCGGCGACGGCGAAGGACCGCACCCGCTCGATCCGCATCGCGGTGTGCTCGTACTCCGGACGCCCGGCGACGTGCGCGATCCGCCGGTGTCCGAGCGCGAGCAGGTAGCGCAGGACGGTGTCGGTCGCGTCGGAGTCGTCGATCCAGACCGACGGGGCCGAGCCCGCGGGGGACGGGTGCGACCCCACGACGACGGTCGGCATCCCGAGCTCGGCGAGCAGGGCCAGCCGCGGGTCGTCGCGGCGCGGGTCGATGACGATGACGCCGTCGACCCGGTGCCCGCGCCACCAGTCGCGGTAGGTCGCCAGTTCCTCGTCCGCGTCGCGGGCGACGAGGAGGTTCATGCCGACGTGGCTGCCGGCGAGCCCGAGCTGGATGCCGGAGATGAGGTCGCCGAAGAACGACTCGGTGCCGAGTGTGCGCGCGGGACGGTTCAGCACGAAGCCGATCGACCCCGCCTTCGCGCCACCGAGCGCGCGCGCAGCGGTGTGCGGCTGCCAGTCGAGCTCGCGGGCGATCTGCTGCACCCGGAGCCGGGTCTCGGGGGAGACCCCGGGACGGTCGTTGAGCGCGAAGGAGACCGCGCTGATGGACACGCCGGCACGCGCTGCGATGTCGGCGATCGTCGTCCGGCGTTTCGGGGCCACGGCTTGACTATAGCGTTTTAGTCGTGCATCGTCGCTGCCACGCGCTGGTTCGGCGACAGCAACTGAACCGCTTGAGCACGATGACGAAGGAGTCACATCCCATGAGGACCACGACACGCAAGCGGGGCGGCGCCGTCGCCCTGCTCGCCACGGCTGCAGCGGCAGCACTCGCCCTGACCGGTTGCTCGAGCGGCGGCGGCGCGGCCACCGCGAGCAGCGGGAAGATCGACGGCACGATCACGCTCCAGACCTGGGCGCTGACGCCGACCTACACGGACTACCTCAACGGGGTCATCAAGGGCTTCGAGAAGGAGCACCCCGACGCGAAGGTCAAGCTGCAGGACCAGCCCGGCGACGGCTACGCGGACAAGGTGCTCAGCCAGGCGTCGTCGAACACGCTGCCGGACGTCATCAACCTGCCGCCGGACATCGCCCTGCCCCTCGCCAAGCGGGGGTTCCTGCAGGACGTGTCGAAGGACGACAGCAAGCTCGCGAGCACCTACGTCTCCGGTGCGCTCGACTCGTACGAGTACAAGGGGCTCGAGGGCACGTACGGCTACCCCTGGTACCTCAACACCGACGTCGACTACTGGAACACGACGATGTTCGACAAGTGCGGCCTCGACGCGGACAACCCGCCGAAGACCACCGACGACCTCTTCACGCAGGCGAAGACGATGCACGAGAAGTGCCCCGACGACTACCTGATGAGCCGCAAGCCCGGCCTCGGTGACTTCACCCTCGCCGGCGTCAAGGTCCTCAACAGCGACGGCACGAAGTTCACCTTCGCCGACTCGTCGAAGGCCGCCGACCTCATCGACCGCTACAAGACCGCGTACCAGGACGGCTACATGCCCTCGAACGTCCTCAACAGCGACTACCTCGGCAACTCGACGCTCTTCACGCAGCAGAAGGTCGCCTGGACCACCGGCGGCGCCACGGCCCTGTCCGACATGGTCAAGAACAACCCGTCGCTCAAGGGCAACGTCACGGTGAGCCCCGCGCTCGACACCCCGCCGCTCTACGTGCAGGGCCTGTCCGTGTCGTCGAAGTCGAAGCACCTCGCCACCGCCGAGGCGTTCGCGCAGTACATGACGAACGCGAAGAACCAGGAAGCCTTCGCCCACCTGGTGAACATCTTCCCGTCGACCACGTCGTCGCAGTCCGACCCGTACTTCTCGAAGGACGACGGCACCGTGAACGGCAAGGCGCGCGTCCTCGCGAACGAGGCGCTCAAGCAGGCGAAGGTGCTCAACCCGGTCGAGGCGAACTCCGCGATGACGGACTTCCTCGACCAGCAGATCGCCCTCGCCATGAAGGGCCAGGTCTCGCCGGAGAAGGCCCTCCAGACGGCGCAGACCAAGATGAACACCCTCCTGGCCAACGGCTGATGCGCGCCAACCGCTGGTTCACGCCCTGGCTGCTCGTCCTGCCGGCACTCGTCTGGCTGCTCGCGTTCAGCCTCTGGCCGTCGATCAACACCGTCCGGCTGTCGTTCACCAACGCCAGCCCCCTCGGGGGCGTGAGCCAGTGGGTGGGTCTCGCGAACTTCAGGACCCTGCTCGGCGATCCGCAGGTGTGGGAGGCGCTCCTCAACAGCGTCATCTACATGGCGGTCTGCCTGCCGCTGCTGACCGTGCTGCCGCTGCTCATCGCGGTGCTCGTGCAGCAGAAGCTCCCCGGCATCGCGTTCTTCCGCACGGCGTACTACACGCCCGTGATCGCCTCCGCGGTCGTCGTCGGCCTCATCTGGACCTGGATCCTCGACGACCGCGGGGTCATCAACGAGATCGTGAAGGCCCTCGGCGGCGCGGGCATCCCGTTCCTCACCGACCGGTGGCTGCTGCTCATCAGCGCGATCAGCCTGACGGTCTGGAAGGGCCTCGGCTACTACATGATCATCTTCCTCGCGGCCCTCGGGAACGTCGGCAAGGACCTGCACGAGGCCGCGGCGCTCGACGGCGCCGGTGCCGTGCGGCGGTTCTGGTCGGTCACGATGCCCGGGGTCCGCGGGACGATGACGCTCGTCGGCATCCTGGTGTGCGTCAGCGCGCTCCGGGTGTTCAGCGAGCTCTACATCCTCACCAACGGCACGGGTGGGCCCGGCGGGCAGGACAACTCGCTCGTCATGCTCATCCAGCAGTACGCCCGCGGGTTCACCGGCAACCTCGGCTACGCGTCCGCCCTGAGCCTCCTGCTCTTCGTCGTGACGCTCATCCCGATGCTCGCCCTCGCCCGCATGAACAGCAAGGCCGACAAGTGACGAACACGACCAACACGACCGAGCCGGTCATCGGAGGCGCCGCCGGCGTGGCGGCCCCCGCGCCGGACGTGACCGGCGCGACGGAACCGGACCGCGCCTCCAGGCCGGACGGACGCGACGGACGGCGCCGCCGCCGCCAGGTGTGGGGCGTCATGTCCACCCGCGAGAAGGTGGTCCGCTACGTCCTGCTGATCGTCGTCCTCTTCATCACGATCGGCCCGTTCCTCTGGCAGCTCTCGACCTCGCTCAAGGGCGCCGGCGAGGACATCTACACCGCGAACCCGTCGTTCATCCCGACCGAGCCGACCATCGAGAACTACCTCAAGGTGGCGGCCGCGATCCCGGTCTGGCGGTACATCGGCAACTCGCTGCTCGTCGCCGCGATCGACGTGTTCGGCAACATCGTGTTCGCGACGCTCGCCGGCTTCGCCCTCGCTCGCCTGCAGTGGCGCTTCCGGAAGGCCGTCCTCGGGCTCTTCCTCGCCACCCTCGTGCTGCCGGGCGAGGCCACGATCATCAGCCAGTTCGTCACCGTGAAGGACCTCGGCCTCGCCGACAACCTCGTCGGTGTCGCGCTGCCCGGCATGATCGCGGCGCTCAACGTGCTGCTCATGTTCAACGCGTTCCGGCAGATCCCCGAGGAGATCGACCAGGCCGCGGTGATGGACGGTGCGAACGCGATGCAGCGCCTGCGGTACATCTCGCTGCCCGCCGTGCAGGGCACCATCGCCGTGATCGCGATCTTCTCGTTCATCGGGGCGTGGGACGACTTCCTCTGGCCGCTCATCGTGCTGCAGTCGCCGCAGAACCTGACGCTCACGGTCGGACTGCAGTACCTCCAGGGCACGTTCGCCACCGACCAGCGCATGATCGCGGCCGGCACGATGATCGCGTTCATCCCGATCGCGGTGATCTTCGCGGTGCTGCAGCGCTTCTTCTTCAAGGGCGTCGAAGAGGGCGGGGTGAAGGGCTGATGCGCTTCGGCGTCAACTACACCCCGGCCGTCGGCTGGTTCCACTCCTGGCTCGACTTCTCGCCGTCGGACACCGCGCGCGACCTCGAGGCGATCGCGTCACTCGGCGCGGACCACGTGCGGATCTTCCCGCTCTGGCCGGTCGTGCAGCCGAACCGGACGCTCATCCGGGCCTCGGCGCTGCGCGACGTCGCGACCGTCGTCGACATCGCGGGGTCGTTCGGCCTCGACGTGAACGTCGACGCGTTGCAGGGGCACCTGTCGAGCTTCGACTTCGTGCCGTCCTGGCTCGACAGCTGGCACCGACGGAACATGTTCACCGACCCGGACGTCGTCGCCTCGACCGCCGCGTACGTCGAGGCGCTCGCCGCAGCGGTCGCGGACAAGCCGAACCTGCTCGGCATCTCGATCGGCAACGAGGTCAACCAGTTCGCGCACGCCCCGCACCCGGCCCCGCACGACACCACGGCGGAGAAGGGGCACGCCTGGGCGGCGGCGATGGTCGCGGCTGCGCGTTCCGGTCTCGCGTCCGGTGCGTCCGGCCTGGAGGCGCGGCTCGGCTCCGACCCGTCGGCTTCCCCCCTCGCCGGGTCGCGTCCAGGTCCGCTGGTCACCGTCGCGCAGTACGACGCGGCCTGGTACGACGACGCACAGCCCTTCGGCCCGGAGCACGCGGCGGACCACGGCGACGCCACGGTCACGCACTCGTGGGTGTTCAACGGGACGGCGGCGCTGCACGGCCCGCTCGGCGCCGGTTCGGTCCGGCACGGGGAGTACCTGCTGCAGCTCGCGGCGGCCTGGAACCGGGAGCCCCGTCGGCCGAACTGGTTGCAGGAGGTCGGCGCACCGACGAACGTCGTCCCACCCGCGGACGCCGCGGCGTTCACGGAGCAGACGATCCGCCACGTCGCCGGCGCGCAGGACGTCCTCGGCGTCACGTGGTGGTGCTCGCACGACGTCTCCCGGTCGCTCGCAGACTTCCCCGAGCTCGAGTACGACCTCGGCCTGTTCACCAACGACGGCGCGCTCAAGCCGGCGGGGGAGGCCTTCGCCGCGCTCGCCCGCAGTGGGATCGCCGCACCGGCGGCGCCGCCGTCGACCGCGCTCGTCCTCGACGACGCGCTGGCCGACGGGTCGCCCCGCTACGGCACCCGAGCCGACTGCGCGCCCGGTGGCCGGTTCGCCGCCGCGTGGCTCGCACTCGCCGAGTCGTCGGAGGACGGCCGTGGGCCGCAGGTGGTCCTGCGTTCCCGACTCGCCGACGAGACGCTCCGCACCGCACGGGGGGTCACGAGCATCGTGGAGGTGCCGACGGACCTCGACGGCACCGCACTGACCGTCGCGCACCCCGCGACCATGCCCTGACCCTCGGCTGCCCTGACCCTCGGCTGCCCTGACCCTCGGCAGCACTCACCACCGCCAGTCCCGACCATCCGCCCTGCTGCCGGCAGCGACGCCGGCCCTCCCTCCCGGAAGGACCCCATGCACGACGACATCCCCCTCACCACCGGACGCGCCCGACGGGTCCTCGACGAGCGCATCCTGCCCGCGGTGCACGCGACGGCGACGCCGCTCGACACCGCCTGGCACGAACTCCCGGGTGAGCCGATCCCGCCGGCGGCCGGGCTCGCGCTCGACTTCGAGCCGTACGAGGTCGGCACGACGTGGGGTGCTGCGTGGGGCACGACGTGGTTCCGGCTGACCGGGACCGTGCCGGCGGACTGGGCCGGACGGCGCGTCGAGGCCGTGATCGACCTCGGGTTCGACAAGAACATGCCGGGCTTCCAGTGCGAGGGGCTCGTGTACCTCGCCGACGGCACCCCGGTGAAGTCGATCAACCCGCGGAACCAGTGGGTGCTCATCGCCGAGGAAGCAGCGGGCGGTGAGACGGTCGAGCTCTTCGTCGAGGCCGCGTCGAACCCGGTCCTGCTCGACTACCACCCCTTCCTCGTCACGCACGAGGGCGACATCGAGACCTCGTCCCCGAAGCGCCTCTACACGTCGCGTCGGATGGACCTCGCGGTCTTCGAGTCCGACGTGCACGAGCTCGCGCTCGACCTCGAGGTGCTCCTCGAGCTCCAGGCGCAGCTGCCCGAGGGACCCCGGCGGATGCGGATCCTGCAGGCGCTGGACGACGCCCTCGACCGGCTCGACCTGCAGCACATCGCGGAGACCGCCGCCGACGCCCGCGGTGCGCTCGCCGACGTCCTCGCCGCACCGGCCGACGCCTCGGCGCACACGATCTCGGCGGTCGGGCACGCCCACATCGACTCCGCCTGGCTGTGGCCGGTGCGCGAGACGATCCGGAAGGTCGCCCGCACCACCTCGACGATGACCGAGCTCATCGACCAGACCGACGACTTCCTCTACGGCATGTCGAGCGCGCAGCAGTACGCCTGGATCAAGGAGCACCGTCCCGAGGTGTACGCCCGGGTGCAGGCCGCGGTCGAGGCCGGCCGGTTCCTGCCGCTCGGCGGCATGTGGGTCGAGTCCGACACGGTGATGCCCACGGGCGAGAGCATCGTGCGGCAGTTCTCGCAGGGACAGCGGTTCTTCGAGCGGGAGTTCGGCATCCGACCGAAGGGCGTCTGGCTGCCGGACAGCTTCGGGTACTCGCCGGCGCTGCCGCAGCTCATGCGCCGCGCGGGCTTCGAGTGGTTCTTCACGCAGAAGATCTCGTGGAACCAGGTCAACAAGTTCCCGCACCACACGTTCCTCTGGGAGGGCATCGACGGGTCGCGGGTGTTCTCGCACTTCCCGTCGATGGACACGTACAACTCCCGGCTGTCCGGGGAAGAGGTGGCGAAGGCCTCACGGCAGTTCCGCGAGAACCGCCTCGCCACCGGGTCGATCGCACCCGTCGGCTGGGGTGACGGCGGTGGTGGCACGACCCGCGAGATGACCGGCACGGCCGCACGCCTCGCCGACCTCGAGGGCAGCGCCAAGGTCCGCTGGGAGCACCCGGACACGTTCTTCGACCGGGCGAAGTCCGAGCTGCCGAACCCGCCGGTGTGGGTGGGGGAGCTCTACCTCGAGCTGCACCGCGCGACGCTCACGAGCCAGCACCAGACGAAGCAGGGCAACCGCCGGAGCGAGCAGCTGCTGATCGAGGCGGAGCTGTGGGCGGCGACCGCGGCAGCACGCACCGACTTCGCGTACCCGTACGACGAGCTCGACGCCCTGTGGCAGCAGGTCCTCCTGCAGCAGTTCCACGACATCCTCCCGGGCACCTCGATCGCCTGGGTGCACCGCGAAGCGGTGGCGAAGTACGCCGAGACGGCCGCACGCCTCGAAGCGGTCATCGCCGACGCCCTGTCGGCAATGACGGGTGCCGGTGACGCGACCGTCGTCGTGAACCCCGCCCCGTTCCTCCAGGCCGGCGCACCCGCGCAGGGCGCCCTCCTGGCGACCGACGTGCCGGCGGCGACCCCGTCGTCGCTGACCGCACAGGACGGCGGGTACGTGCTGACGAACGACCTCGTCCGCGTGGTCGTCGACGCGCGTGGCCTCGTGACGAGCGCGGTCGACCTCACCACCGGACGCGAGGCGATCGCGCCCGGCCAGGTCGCGAACCTGCTGCAGCTGCACCAGGACTTCCCGAACATGTGGGACGCCTGGGACGTCGACCGGTACTACCGCAACCGGGTCGAGGACCTCGTCGCGGTCGAGACGATCGACGCAGCGGTCGACGACCGCGGCGTCGCACGGGTCGTGGTGTCGCGCGCCTTCGGCGATTCGACCGTGACCCAGGAGATCACGCTCGCGCCCGGGTCCCGCACGCTGGAGTTCGAGCAGGTGACGGACTGGCACGAGACCGAGAAGTTCCTCAAGGTCGCGTTCCCCCTCGACGTCCGCGCCGAGCACACCGTCGCCGAGACGCAGTTCGGCGCACAGAAGCGGGTGACGCACACGAACACCTCGTGGGAGGCCGCGAAGTTCGAGACCTCGATGCACCGGTACGTGCTCGTCGAGGAGCCGGGGTCCGGAGTGGCGCTCGTGAACGACTCGATCCACGGGTTCGACACCACGCGCGACGCGGTCGACGGCCACGTCACCACCACCGTCCGACTCTCGCTGCTCCGGGCACCGCGGTTCCCCGACCCCGAGACCGACCAGGGCGAGCAGACCCACCGGTACGGCATCGTCATCGGGACCGACCAGCTCGGAGCCACGGAGGCCGGCGTCGTCATGAACGCGGGCGCACGGACCGTCAGGGGTGCGCACGGGTTCGAGCCGCTCGTGCAGGTGTCCGGCGACGTCGTCCTGTCGAGCGTCAAGCTCGCCGACGACCGTTCCGGTGACCTGATCGTGCGCGTGTACGAGCCGTCCGGCCGTCGCGGCACCGGCGGCATCGCGGTGGACGGCCCCTGGTCCGCTCCGGCCGAGGTCACGCTGCTCGAGGAGCCCGACGCGGCCCTGCCGGGTACGGCCTCGGTCAGCGACGGCGTCGCCGCGTTCCCGGTCGACGCCTACGAGGTGCGCACCTTCCGGTACGCGCGCGCCTGAGACTCCGCCGCCGGGGCTTCGGGTGCCCCGGCGGCGGTCCCCGGTCGGCATCCGCCGGTCGGTTCGTCACTCGAAGAGGAGTGTCATGAAGAAGTCCATGAAGTTCGGGATCGTGGCGGCCATCGCCGCGATGGTGGCGGCACCGCTCGTGCCGTCCGCCGCATCGGCAGCGCCGTCGCCCACTGGTTTGTCACACGGCGTCGGCGCCCACCACGGCGTCGGGCACGGAGCGCAGCCGCACTCGACGCCCACGAAGAGCGGGCCGACCAGCATCGCCTACGTCGAGGTGAACAACGACCAGCTGTCGAACGTCGGCCGGTACACCCTGGCGAACGGCGCGAACGCGTTCGACGTGGCGATCATCTTCGCCGCGAACATCAACTGGGACGGGTCGAAGGCCGTCCTGTACAACAACGAGAACGTCCAGCGCACCCTCGACGACGCCGCGACCCAGATCCGGCCGCTGCAGGCGAAGGGCATCAAGGTCTCGCTGTCGATCCTCGGCAACCACCAGGGCGCCGGCATCGCGAACTTCCCGACGCAGGCGGCTGCTGCCGACTTCGCGGCCCAGGTCTCGGCGACCGTGGCGAAGTACGGGCTCGACGGCGTGGACCTCGACGACGAGTACTCCGACTACGGGGTGAACGGCACCCCGCAGCCGAACCAGCAGTCGATCGGGTGGCTCATCAGCGCCCTCCGCGCCGACATGCCCGGCAAGCTCATCTCGTTCTACGACATCGGCCCGGCGTCCTCCGCCCTGGCCTCGTCGAGCTCGACGATCGGCTCGCAGCTCGACTACGCCTGGAACCCGTACTACGGCACCTACTCGGCGCCGTCGATCCCGGGGCTCGGCAAGGACCGCCTGTCCGCGGCCGCCGTCGACATCCAGAACACGTCGCAGTCCACGGCCGTCTCGCTGGCACAACGGACGAAGGCAGACGGCTACGGCGTCTTCATGACGTACAACCTGCCGGACGGCGACGTCTCGCCCTACGTGTCCTCGCTGACACAGGTGCTCTACGGGCAGGCCGCGTCGTACGAGTGACGCGCGCGTCGCTCCGGCGACTCGCCTCGTGCACCCCGCGGCTCCGGCACCGGCCTGGAGGCGCGGGGCGCGCCCGTCCCGCCGCTCGCGTCGGACGGTGACTTCGCGTTCGGTCGTGGCCGATCCGGTGCGCGATCCTCGGGATCCGTGCACCGGAACGGCCACCTCCGGATCCGGCGACCGGCTCTCCCGCCGTCGTACGATCGGCGCGTGGAGATCGAGTTCGACGGCGAGGTCATCGAGTGGCGCGGCCCGGCGCCGTTCTTCTACGCCGTCGTGCCACCGGACGCTGCCGAGACGATCCACGAGCTCGCGCCGATGCTCACGTACGGCTGGGGTGTCATCCCCGCCCGGGTGACGATCGGCAGGGTGTCCTGGACGACCTCGCTGTTCCCGAAGGACGGCGGGTACCTCGTGCCGCTCCGGGCGGCGGAGCGTCGACAGGCGGGGGTCGAGCTCGGTGACCGCCCGCACGTCACGCTCACCTTCGGCGACGCCTGACCGCTGCAGGGGACGGCCGGTCGCGGCCGATCACCGGTAGCGGGTGACCTCGGCGAGTACGACGTCGGTGTTCGTGCTCGTCAGTGTCGGCGATCCGGTGCCGACAGCTCGTCGCAGTGCTCGCTCGCGATCGACGACGGCACGCACGGCCCGGAGCTCTGCGTGGCGGAGGCTCCAGCGGACGAGGGCGGTGCCGAGTCGGTTGGTGAGGACCTCGACGGGGGAGACGGGTGGAGTCGGGATGGTGCGGGGCTGGAACGTGGTCACGGTGTCGGCTCCTGCGGCTGATCGTCGTCGATGATCGGGACGGTGCGGATCTGGGTGAAGACGCGACGGACGCCCTCGGGGAGGTCGGCGACGCGACCCCGGACGGCCCGGTACCGGTCGATGACGGCGTCGAACTCCTGCCACATCGCCTCGTACTCCTCGGGCGTCAACGCGACGTAGGTGACCGAGCCGGACGTCCCGCGCCACTCGGCGGGCACGGTCGACTGGTCGCGGGTCATCCAGTCGCGGACGAGGTCGTTCTCGGAGTCCATCACCGAGAGCCCCGCGAGCTGCGTCGCGGTCTGCTGCGCGGTCGACGGGAGGTCGGTGCCCGGTCCGCCGATGCTGAACCGGCCCTCGGTCCGCTGCCACCAGCGGTCACGGGCGGTCCCGCGGTCGGGGAGCTCGTGCACGAGACCGTGCTTCTCGAGCTGACGGAGGTGGTAGCTCGTCGAGCCGCTCGACTCGCCGAGCCGCTCGCCGAGGGTGGTCGCCGTCGACGGCCCGTACTGCGACAGGAGGTCGAGGAGGCGCGCTCGGAGCGGGTGCGCCAGGGCCTTGAGGGCGGCGACGTCGAGGATGCGGAGCTCGTCGGTCATGGGGCGAGCGTACACCGCAAAGAAATGTTTGCAAACACTTCTTTGCGAACATTCCCTTGCGACCTCGCGGAGACGAACGAACGAGCGCCGGCACGATGTGCCGGCGCTCTCGGATCGGAGGGGACGACGGGAGTCGAGCATCGGCGCAGTGCCGGTTCGAGACGGGGTGCTCCGTAGTGGAGGGGATGACGGGAATCGAGCATCGGCGCAGTGCCGGTTCGAGACGGGGTGCTCCGTAGTGGAGGGGATGACGGGAATCGAGCATCGGCGCAGTGCCGGTTCAGGACGGTTCCGTCGGACGTGGAGGGGATGACGGGAATCGAGCATCGGCGCAGTGCCGGTTCGAGACGGGGTGCTCCGTAGTGGAGGGGATGACGGGAATCGAACCCGCGTAGCCAGTTTGGAAGACTGGGGCTCTACCATTGAGCTACATCCCCGCGGCCGCGAACGAGTCGCAGCCCCATCATCGTAGCGGACGAACAGCGACCGACATGCCACCCCTCGTGACGCTCCCGCCGAGCGACCGTGATGCCCGTCGGATCCGGTGGTCGCGGGTCGTCTCGTACACCCTGGTGGTCCTCGCCGCGGTCGTGTTCTCGCTCCGCCCGGCGCTGTTCGGCGATCCCCAGGGCCAACCCGTCCACGCGCTCCTGCACGTCTGGCGCGTCGTCCTCGGCATCGTCCTGGTGCTCGCCGCGGCGGCCGTGCAGGTGCTCGTCGGTATCCGCTGGCGACGCGGGCTCCGACGTCGTGCCGAGGACGACTGATCCCTCCGCGGGTGCTCGCCGACCACCCCGGATCCACGACGCTCCACAGCTGCCGGGAACCGGGCACCCACGGACCGCTAGACTCATCGGGGTCGTCCGCGCCGTCAGGCGTGTCCGGCCACCCCTGGCCCAGTCAAACGGGGCGTAGCTCAGCTTGGTAGAGCGCCCGCTTTGGGAGCGGGAGGTCGCAGGTTCAAATCCTGTCGCCCCGACCAGGTCCACAAGAACGTCAACCAACAGGAGTACATCCCTTGGCCACCAGCACCGTCGACAAGCTGAGCGACACCCGCGTCAAGCTCACCGTGAACGTGACGCCGGAAGACCTCAAGCCGAGCATCGACCACGCGTACAAGCACATCGCCGAGCAGATCAACATCCCGGGCTTCCGCAAGGGCAAGGTCCCGCCGGCGATCGTCGATCAGCGTGTCGGCCGTGGCGAGGTCCTGAACCACGCCGTCGGCGACGCGATCGACAACTTCTACCGCCAGGCGGTGGAGGAGCAGGAGCTGCGCATCCTCGGCCGCGCCGAGGCCGACGTCGCCGAGCTCCCGAACGTGAAGGACTTCACGGGCGACCTCGTCCTCACGTTCGAGGTCGACGTCCGTCCGGAGTTCGACCTCCCGGACTACTCGAACTACGAGCTCACGGTCGACGCCGTGGACGTCACCGACGAGGAGATCGAGGAGGAGCTGCAGAACCTTCGCACCCGCTTCGGCACGCTCGTCACGGTCGACCGTCCGGCGACGAAGGGCGACTTCGCGCAGATCGACCTCACCGCCACGATCGGCGACGACGAGGTCGACTCGGCCACCGGCGTCTCCTACGAGCTCGGCTCGGGCGACCTGCTCGAGGGCATCGACGAGGCGCTCGAGTCCCTCACCGCCGGTGAGTCGACGACCTTCGAGTCGACGCTCGTCGGTGGCGACCGCGAGGGCGAGACCGCCCAGATCGCCGTGACCGTCACCGCCGTCAAGGAGCGCGAGCTCCCCGAGGCCGACGACGAGTTCGCGCAGATCGCGAGCCAGTTCGACACGATCGACGAGCTCAAGGCGGACCTCAAGGAGCAGATCGCGAAGTCGAAGACCTTCGGTCAGGGCGCCGCCGCCCGCGACAAGCTCGTCGAGAAGCTCATCGAGGACGTCAACATCCCGATCTCGGAGAAGCTCATCGAGGACGAGGTGCACCGTCACCTCGAGCAGGAGAACCGCCTCGAGGACGACGAGCACCGCAAGGAGGTCTCCGAGTCCAGCGAGAAGGCCTTCCGCTCGCAGATCCTCCTCGACGCGATCGCCGAGAAGGAAGAGATCCAGGTCTCGCAGGAGGAGCTCACGCAGTACCTCATCCAGGCCGCTGCGCAGTACGGCATGGAGCCGGCCGAGTTCATCCGCGTCATCGACCAGAACGGGCAGATCCCGGGCATGGTCGGCGAGGTGGCCCGCTCGAAGGCCGTCGCGACCGTCCTCTCCAAGGTGACCGTCAAGGACTCCAACGGCGGCGACGTCGACCTCTCCGCCTTCACGGCTGGTGTCGCGCAGACCCCGGCGGAGGACGCTGAGTAAGCGTCCCCACCCTCCGAACGGGAGGCGCGGTGCCAGCTGGCACCGCGCCTCCCGTCCGTTTCCGGGGCGGTGGAACCGCCCAGAGCGAACAGACGCGAAGTGGTGCGTTGCACCCGATAAGTTCGACATCAAGCGACAACTGAACGGGAGCTTTTCCATGGCCGAAGCGACACTGAACCCCAGTGTTTTTGACCGCCTTCTGAGAGACCGGATCGTGTGGCTCGGCTCCGAGGTCCGCGACGACAACTCGAACGAGATCGCAGCGAAGCTGCTGATGCTCGCGGCTGAGGACCCTGAGAAGGACATCTACCTCTACATCAACTCGCCCGGTGGCTCGATCACCGCCGGCATGGCGATCTACGACACGATGCAGTTCGTGCCGAACGACATCGTCACGGTGGGCATCGGCCTCGCGGCCTCGATGGGGCAGTTCCTGCTCTCGTCGGGCACCCCGGGCAAGCGCTACATCACCCCGAACGCGCGCGTGCTGCTGCACCAGCCGTCGGGTGGCTTCGGCGGCACCGCTGCCGACATCCAGACGCAGGCGAAGGTCATCCTCGACATGAAGCAGCGGATGGCCGAGCTCACGGCTGAGCAGACCGGCAAGTCGATCGAGCAGATCCTCAAGGACAACGACCGGGACAACTGGTTCACGGCGCAGGAGGCCCTCGAGTACGGCTTCGTCGACCACCTCCGGGCGTCCTCGAACGAGGTCGTGGGCGGCGGTGGCACCGTCGGTGACGGTGAGACCCCCACCTCGGCTGCCGAGCCCGAGTCCAACTGACCACCACCGAAGAAAAGGAAACGAGAATGCACCTCCCCATGCTCGGTGGCGCGCAGAACGTCCCGGCTCCGTCCGACCGCTACATCCTCCCGAGCTTCGAGGAGCGCACGGCCTACGGCTACAAGCGGCAGGACCCGTACGCGAAGCTCTTCGAGGACCGGATCGTGTTCCTCGGTGTCCAGGTCGACGACGCGTCGGCCGACGACGTCATGGCGCAGTTGCTCGTGCTCGAGTCGATGGACCCGGACCGCGACATCGTCATGTACATCAACTCGCCCGGTGGCTCGTTCACCGCGATGACGGCGATCTACGACACGATGCAGTACATCCGTCCGCAGATCCAGACGGTCTGCCTCGGTCAGGCTGCCTCGGCGGCGTCGGTGCTCCTCGCTGCCGGGACCCCCGGCAAGCGACTGGCGCTCCCGAACGCCCGCGTGCTCATCCACCAGCCGGCGACCCAGCAGGGTGGCGGGCAGGCGTCCGACATCGAGATCCAGGCGGCGGAGATCCTCCGCATGCGCACCTGGCTCGAGGAGACGCTGTCGAAGCACTCGAACCGCACGCCGGAGCAGGTCAACAACGACATCGAGCGCGACAAGATCATGTCCGCGGAAGAGGCGTTGGAGTACGGCCTGATCGACCAGGTCCTGACCAGCCGCAAGAACCTGCCGGCGCTCGTCAAGTAGCGCTGCAGCACGAAGGCCCCGCACCGTCCGGTGCGGGGCCTTCGTGCGTTGCGGGCCGGCCGGGAGGCACGGTGCGGGTCCGGCGCGTCGGCGTCAGTCCTCGTCGGGGTCGTCGGGCGACGACGCTGCCGGGCGTCGGCGGAGGAGCAGCAGCACCGCGACGACCGCGCCGACCAGGACGACCCCGCCCGCGCCGATGAACAGCGCGTCCGTGGTTGCCGAGTCGCCCGAGCCCGACGCGGTGCCGTTCGTCGGTGCCTCGGAGGACTCGCCGGACGCCGTCGCACACGTGGGTGGCTCGGACGCGCCCGACGCCGGGGAGAACCCAGACGGTGCCTTCCAGGTGAAGGTGTACTCGTCCGACACGGTGTGCCCGTCTGCGGAGACGATCTGCCACTCGACCGTGTACTTGCCCGAGGAGCCGAGCGCGGCCTTCGTGGTCATCGAGGGCCCGTCGACGTCGAGGCAGCCGTCCTCGTAGTACTTCCCGTCCGGTCCGACGATCCGGTACGCGAACCCGGCGTTCGACCCGCCGATGTCGAGGAGCTTGTCGTTCGTCGTGATCTCGAACGCCTTCGGCAGGGACGTCAGCGTCCCGTCGACCTTCGGCGTCGAGGCGATCATGTAGTTGTGTGCGCTCGCCGGTGCCGCGAGTCCGAGGACCGCACCGCCCGCGATCGCGAGGACCGTGGCAGACGCGGCCACGAGCCTCCCGGCAGCACGGAACCGGCCGCGCGGCGCACGCGCGGCCGGTCCGTGGAGGCGAGCGGTCACTTGCCGGTCCGTCGGCGGGTCGAGGCGACGGCGACGACCAGGGCGGCCGCGCCGAGCACGAGTCCGCCGAGGCCGAGGAAGCGCCCGACGAGGTCCGGTCCGCTGGCCGTGCTCGACGTCTCGGAGGCGGCGGTCGAGGTCTCCACCGGGTCACCGTCGGCCTCGGTGGCGACGGCCTTGGTCAGGACGATCGACGGGGCGGGGTGCTCGGGCTCCGCCTTGCCGTCCTGCTGCTGCTGGTCCCACTCGGTGGAGCCCTTCTCGCAGGTCTGCGTGACGGGGATCTCGACGCGGTCGCCGGCCTTGCCGTCGGGCAGGGAGAACGACAGCGAGAACGTGTCGCGCTCGTCGGCGGGGAGCGGGGTCTTCGCCGCGTAGGTGACGCTGGTGACGCGCTGGCCGGCGTCCTCGGTGGACTCGTCGTCCGCGGAGGCCGAGGGGCTGGTGTACGGCTCGGTGGTCTTCGTGATGGTCCAGTTCGGGTTGACAGTCGGGGTCACCTCGATGATGCTCTCCGGGACGTGGAACGTCAGCTTCGTCGTGGGGGAGCCGTCGCAGCCGTGCGGGACCGAGAACGTCGCGGTCGTGTAGGAGTCCGCCGCGGTGGAGGTGGCGGTGGCCTCGACGTGGGCGCTCGCGGCCGCGGCGGTGCCGAGGACGATCGCGGCGGTGACGCCGAGGGTTGCCGCACCGAGGACGGCGACGCGCTTGGGCATGGTGTTCCTTCCGGGACTTCTACAACTTGTAGAGAAGACTCGGACACGGTAGCAGGATCGAACGCCCTGGGCGAACGCGCATCGCGAAACCGGCCGGGCGTCGCGGTGGCTGTCGTCGGTTGCGGTTAGGCTCGGACACAGCCGGTGGATCAGCACCGGGAGGATCGTCAGGCGTCGGTTCCGACGGAGTCGTCGCACGGCCGAGGGAGGGCACGCACATGGCACGCATCGGAGAGAGCGCTGACCTGCTCAAGTGCTCCTTCTGCGGCAAGAGCCAGAAGCAGGTCCAGCAGCTCATCGCCGGCCCGGGCGTCTACATCTGCGACGAGTGCGTCGAGCTCTGCAACGAGATCATCGAGGAGCGCCTGGCCGAGGCCGGCGAGGACACCACGAGCGGCGACTTCGAGCTCCCCAAGCCCCGCGAGATCTTCGACTTCCTGCAGGAGTACGTGATCGGGCAGGACCCCGCCAAGCGTGCGCTGGCCGTCGCGGTCTACAACCACTACAAGCGCGTCCGGGCGCAGGGGCAGATCACCGCCGCCGAGGACCGCGACGACATCGAGATCGCGAAGTCGAACATCCTGCTCATCGGCCCGACCGGCTGCGGCAAGACGTACCTCGCGCAGACGCTCGCGAAGCGGCTCAACGTGCCGTTCGCCGTCGCCGACGCCACGGCCCTGACCGAGGCCGGGTACGTCGGCGAGGACGTCGAGAACATCCTCCTCAAGCTCATCCAGGCCGCCGACTACGACGTCAAGCGCGCCGAGACCGGCATCATCTACATCGACGAGGTCGACAAGATCGCCCGGAAGGCCGAGAACCCGTCGATCACCCGTGACGTCTCGGGCGAAGGTGTCCAGCAGGCGCTGCTCAAGATCCTCGAGGGTACGACGGCCTCGGTCCCGCCGCAGGGCGGCCGGAAGCACCCGCACCAGGAGTTCATCCAGATCGACACGACGAACGTGCTGTTCATCGTGGCCGGGGCGTTCGCCGGGCTCGAGGACATCGTGTCCTCGCGGGTCGGCAAGCGTGGCATCGGGTTCGGTGCTCCGCTGCACAGCCCGCTCGACCAGCAGGACCTCTACGCGGACGTCCTGCCGGAAGACCTCCACAAGTTCGGCCTCATCCCCGAGTTCATCGGTCGTCTGCCCGTCGTGACCACGGTGTCGCAGCTCGACCAGGCCGCGCTCATGCAGATCCTCACGGAGCCGAAGAACGCGCTCGTGAAGCAGTACCAGCGGATGTTCGAGATCGACGGCGTCGAGCTGGAGTTCGAGCGGGGCGCGCTCGAGGCGATCGCCGACCTCGCCGTGCTGCGCCAGACGGGCGCCCGAGGCCTCCGCGCCATCCTCGAAGAGGTGCTCGGCCCGGTGATGTTCGACGTCCCCTCGGACGACGACGTCGCACGCGTGGTGATCACCCGCGAGTCCGTGCTCGAGAACGCGGCGCCGACGATCGTGCCGCGGCCGCGCGCGAAGCGCATCGAGAAGTCCGCGTAGCGCACGGCCCGGCGGCGCCGCGTCGCGTCCCGTCGCGTAGAACCACGAAACCGACGTCGAACCGCCCTCGCAGGTGGGTTCGACGTCGGTTTCGTGGTTCGATCCGCTGGCGCCGACGCGGCGCGCCGCGCGCCGCAGCGCCGCGCGCTACTCGAGCCCGCGGCGACGGAGCAGCGGCCCGACCTCGGCATCGCGCCCGCGGAAGTCGCGGTACGCCTCGAGCGGGTCCTTCGATCCGCCGACGCCGAGCAGCTTCTCCGCGAAGCGCGCGCCGGCCGAGCGTGAGAGCCCGCCGTTGTCGCGGAACCACTCCACGGTGTCGGCGTCGAGCACCTCGGACCAGATGTACCCGTAGTAGCCGGCGTCGTACCCGCCCGAGAACGTGTGCGCGAAGTACGTCGACGAGTAGCGCGGCGGGACGGCCTCGACGGCGATGCCCGCGTCCTGCAGCGCCTGACGCTCGAAGGCCTCGACGCCGGTGACCGCAGCGGCCGACGCAGCCGAGAGTCGGTGCCAGGCCTGGTCGAGGAGTGCGGCGGCGAGGTACTCCGTCGTGGAGAACCCCTCGTTGAACCCCTCGGACTCGCTGAGCCCCAGGACGAGCTCGGGCGGCAGCGGCTCACCGGTCTCGTGGTGCTTCGCGTAGTTCGCGAGGACCGACGGCCACGACACCCACATCTCGTTCACCTGCGACGGGAACTCGACGAAGTCACGCTCGACGTTGGTCCCGGAGAACCGCGGGTACGTGGTGCGAGCGATGAGCCCGTGCAGCGCGTGCCCGAACTCGTGGAAGAGCGTCTCGACCTCGTCCTGGATGAGCAGGGTGGGGGAGCCGGCGGCGGGCTTCGCGACGTTGAGGTTGTTCACCACGACGGGCAGGGTGCCGAGCAGGTGGGACTGCTCCACGACCGGGTTCATCCACGCACCGCCGCGCTTGCCGTCCCGCGTGTAGAGGTCGAGCAGGTAGAGCCCGACCTCGTCCCCGGACTCGTCGCGGACCTCGAAGACCCGGACCTCGTCGTTGTAGCCGTGCAGGTCCGGGCGCTCGGTGAACGTCAAGCCGTAGAGGGCGTTCGCAGCGTGGAAGACGCCGTCGTGCAGCACCCGGTCGGCTTCGAAGTACGGGCGGAGGGCCGAGCTGTCGGCGGCGAACTGCTGGCCGCGGAGGAGCTCGGTCGCGTACGCCCAGTCCCACGCCTCGACGTCGAACCCGACGACCTGGGACCGTACGGCCCGCTCGTCGTCCGCGTTGGCGGCGGCGGCGCCGACGAGCGAGGAGAGCAGCCCGTCGACGGCCTCTGGCGTCCCCGCGGTCTCGTCGGCCGTGACGACGGCCGCGTGGTTCGGGAAGCCGAGCAGCTCCGCGCGCTCGGCACGGAGTCGGACGATCCGCAGCAGGACGTCCCGGTTGTCGTGCTCGTTGCCGCGACGTCCGCGGGAGAGCGACGCCTCCATGATCCGCTGGCGCAGCCCTCGGTCGGCGAGCGACCCGAGCCACGGGTGCCCGGTGTAGAGCGGCAGCGTGATGAGCCAGCCGTCGAGCCCGCGGTCCGCTGCGGCTCCGGCGGCCGCGGACTTCGCGCCGTCGTCGAGCCCTGCGAGCTCGTCCCCGTCGGTGACGTGCACGGCGAGGTCGTTCGTGTCCTCGAGCAGGTTCCGCTCGAAGGTGGTGGTGAGCGTCGAGAGCTCCTGGTTGATCGCGGTGAGGCGCTCCTTGCCGGCTTCGTCGAGTCCTGCGCCGGCGAGGGTCATCTCGGTGTGCGTGCGCTCGACGAGGCGACGGTCCTCGTCCGTGAGGTCGTCCCGCGCGTCGAGCCCACCACGGACCGCGTCGATGCGGGCGTAGAGGCGGCCGTCGAGCGTGATCGCGTCACGGTGGGCGGCGAGGAGCGGCGAGACCTCGGCCTCGAGGTCGTGCAGCTCGGGCGTCGAGTCCGCCGAGGACAGCGTGAAGAACACGTGGCTCACGCGCGCGAGACGCTGCCCTGACCGTTCGAGGGCCACGAGGGTGTTCTCGAACGTCGGCTCGTCGGGGTCGGTGGCGATCGCCTCGACCTCGGCGCGCTGCTCGGCCATGCCGGCGTCGAAGGCCGGTCGGAAGTGCTCGAGCCGGACGTCGGTGAACGGCGGGAGGGCGTAGGGGAGGGTGCTCGGTTCGTCGAACGGGGTTGCCATGTCGCCACCCTACGGACTGCGGGCTGCGGTCGGGCGGGCGCTCGTGGCGTTGCGCCGGGTCGGACTGGAGGCGCGGGGCGGGCCCGACCCGCGCCTCCAGCCCGTTGTCGGCCCGCGTCTCAGGCGCGTGTGGCCGCGTCGATCAGGACGGCGGCGGCCCGGCGTGCGTGGCCCGCGGGCGACGCGTCGCCCGCGATCGCCGCGGTGGTCTGGGCGCCCTCGGCGAGCAGCGCGAGCTGCGCGGCGAGTTCCCCGGCCATCTCGCGGTCGGGCACCACATCGGCCGCGAGCTCGGCGACGGACCGCTGGAACGACTCCTTGTGCTCGCGGGCGATCCGCGCGACCGAAGGAGACGTCGCACCGAGCTCGCCGAACGCGTTGATGAAGCCGCAGCCCCGGAAGGTGTCGTCGCCGAACCACTGCTCGAGGAAGTCGTACATCGCGAGCAGCCGGTCACGCGGGGAGGACGCCGCGGCCACGGCCTCGGCGATCCCGTGTTCCCAGTAGTCGTGCCGACCGGCGAGGACGGCTGCGACGAGCTGGTCCTTGCCCGGGAACGCCGCGTAGAGCTTCTTGAGCGACACCCCGGCACGGCTGCGGATCTCGTCCATCCCGACCGACTGGATGCCGCGCGCGTAGAACAGCTCGTCGGCGACCGTGACGATGTGCGCCCTGGTGTCGGCTTCGACCGTGCTGGTGACCATGTCGTACCCCGTTCCCTGCGTGTTCACCGTTCCCGAGTTGCGCGGGGAACGATCGTTCTCTAGTGTAGGCGACATCGCGGAGAACGACCGTTCTCCATCCTTCAGGGAAGAGGCAGGACCATGGGCAGCATCACCGTCGGGACCGAGAACAGCGTCGACATCGCGCTCCACTACGAGGACAAGGGCACCGGGCAGCCGATCGTGCTGATCCACGGCTTCCCGCTCGACGGCAACTCGTGGGAGGGGCAGGTCCCGCCGCTCCTCGACGCCGGGTACCGCGTCGTCACCTACGACCGTCGTGGGTTCGGGCAGTCCTCGCAGCCCTCGACCGGCTACGACTACGACACCTTCGCCGACGACCTCCACGCGGTCCTCGAGACCCTCGACCTGCGCGACGTGATCCTCGTCGGCTTCTCGATGGGCACCGGCGAGATCGCCCGCTACATCGCCCGCCACGGAGAGGACCGGATCGCCAAGGTCGCCTTCCTCGCCTCGCTCGAGCCGTACCTCGCGATCACCGACGACAACCCGGACGGCGCCGGCCCGATGTCCTTCTTCGAGGGCATCGCCGCGGACGTCAAGAAGGACCGGTACGCGTACTTCACGAACTTCTACCAGGACTTCTTCAACCTGTCGGAGAACCTCGGCTCGCGGATCTCGGAGGAGCAGGTCCGCAACGCCTGGAACGTCGCCGCGGGTTCGGGTTCGATCGCCTCCGCCGCGGCACCGCTGACCTGGCCGACCGACTTCCGTCAGGACATCCCGAAGGTCACCGTCCCGGCGCTGATCGTGCACGGCACGTCGGACAACATCCTCCCGATCGACGCCACCGGCCGCCGCTTCACCAAGGCGCTGCCGCACGCCGAGTACGTCGAGATCGAGGGCGCGCCGCACGGCCTGCTCACGACGCACACCGCCGAGGTGAACGAGGTCCTGCTCGGCTGGCTCACGAAGTAGGGCGCACGGCGTCGACGGCGCACGGCGTCGACGGTCGGACGTGGCGCGCGTGTGCGGACGCGTCCCCGGTGCGCCGCTCAGTCCTCTTCCGGCGCGTCGTCCGGGTTCGTCACCTGTGCGTGACCGGCGGGGTCGAGGTGGATCGACGTGCCGTCGTCGAGCTCGACGATCGGCTTGCCCTCGAGGAACGTCAGGGTCCAGCCCCACGTCGCCGTGTCGACGGACTCCGTCGCGAGCTCGTCCTCGACGCCGCGCACGGCGACGACCATCGTCTCGGGCAGTCGCGCGGGTGGCTGCCCACCCACGCTCCATCGCGTACCCAACTGCATCCGTGCCTCCCGTCCGGTGTGGGCCGGCCGGTCGCGGACGCGACCCGGCCGACCCACGCGACCCTACGCCGGTTGGTCCGCCAGCTCGATCTCGGTGACGGCCAGCTCCGACCCGTCCGTGAACGACAGGTCGGCGATGCGGCCGACGGCCGCGAGGTCGACCGCCGCACGCTCGAGGAGCGCCCGCGTCTCGGCCGGGGCCGCGACGACGGCACGCGTCACCGGCGTCTTCTGCGAGGCCTTCGCCGCGGTCTTCGCACCGCGGATGCCGATGAGCGCCTGCCCGACGGCCGCGAGCAGGCCGGTCGGCCCAGCACTGAGCCGGTCAGCTGCACCCGGCCCCGCGGCGGCCGCCAGGCCGCTCGCAGTCGGCCACTGTGCGCGGTGCACGCTGGTCTCGTGGGTCCAGGCCCACACCTCCTCCGTCGCGAACGGGAGGAACGGTGCCAGCAGACGGAGCAGCGCGTCGATCGCGGCGCGCAGCGCCAGGACCGCGCTCGCCTGGGTCTCGTGCGTCGCGTCCGCCGCGGTGCCGTAGGCGCGCTCCTTCACGAGCTCGAGGTAGTCGTCGCAGAACGTCCAGAAGAAGCGCTCGGTGACCTCGAGGGCGCGGGCGTGGTCGAAGGCGTCGAACGCTGTCGTGGCCTGCTCGATCACGGTGCCGAGCTCGGCGAGCACGTCGACGTCGAGCGCCTCGGTCACGGCGTGGGCGCCCTCGGGGAGCGGGAAGCCGTAGACGAACTTCGCCGCGTTGAGCACCTTGATCGCGAGACGACGGCCGACCTTGATCTGCTTCGGGTTCTGCGGGTCGAACGCCGCGTCGGTGCCGAGCTTCGACGAGGCCGCCCAGTACCGGACCGCGTCCGCACCGTGCTGCTCGAGGATCGACAGCGGCGTGACGACGTTGCCCTTCGACTTCGACATCTTCTTGCGGTCGGGGTCGACGATGAAGCCCGAGATGCTCGCGTGCTTCCAGGGCGCGACGTCGGCTTCGAGCTGGCTGCGCAGCACCGTCGTGAAGAGCCAGGTGCGGATGATGTCCTGCGCCTGCGGCCGGACGTCGTACGGGAACACGAGGTCGTAGAGCGCCGGGTCGGACTCCCACTTGCCCGCGAGCTGCGGGGTCAGCGACGACGTCGCCCAGGTGTCCATGACGTCGAGCTCGCCCTGGAAGCCACCCGCGACACCGCGCTGGGACTCCTCGTAGCCGGGGGCCGGCTCGGACGCGGGGTCGACCGGGAGCTGTGCCTCCGTCGGGACGATCGGCTGGTCGTACACCGGGTTGCCGTCGCCGTCGAGCGGGTACCAGACCGGCAGCGGCACGCCGAAGAAGCGCTGGCGCGAGATGAGCCAGTCGCCGGAGAGCCCGCCGACCCAGTTGTCGTAGCGGACGCGCATGAAGTCCGGGTGGAACGCGATCTCCTCGCCGCGGGCGCGGAGGGTCGACTTCAGCTGCTCGTCGCGAGCGCCGTTGACGATGTACCACTGGCGGGTCGAGACGATCTCGAGCGGCTTGTCGCCCTTCTCGAAGAACTTCACCGGGTGGTTGATCGTCTTGACGTCACCGATCAGCTCGCCGGACTCGGTGAGGGCGTCCACGACGACCTTCTTCGCGGAGAACACGGTCTTGCCGGCCATCTCGGCGTAGAGCTCCTTGCCGCGGGCGCTCTCGATCCAGGTCGGCTCGTCCGACCGCACGCGACCGTCGAAGCCGATGATCGCGCGGTTCGGCAGCTGCAGCTCGCGCCACCACACGACGTCGGTGGTGTCACCGAAGGTGCAGACCATCGCGATGCCCGCACCCTTGTCCTGCTGCGCGAGGTGGTGCGCGAGGACCGGGACCTCGACGTCGAACAGGGGCGAGCGCACGGTCGTGCCGAAGAGGTCCTGGAAGCGCTCGTCGTCCGGGTGCGCGACGAGGGCGACGCACGCGGCGAGCAGCTCCGGGCGGGTGGTCTGGATGACGACGTCGTCGCCGCCGTCGGTGCGGTGGAAGGCGATGCCGTGGTACGCGCCGGGCATCTCCTTGTCCTCGAGCTCGGCCTGGGCCACCGCCGTGCGGAACGTCACGTCCCAGAGTGTCGGCGCGTCGGCCTGGTAGGCCTCGCCGCGCTCCAGGTTGCGGAGGAAGGCGCGCTGCGCGCTGGCGCGGGAGGTGTCGTCGATGGTCCGGTACGACTGGGTCCAGTCGACCGACAGGCCGAGCGTGCGGAAGAGGTGCTCGAACTGCTGCTCGTCCTGCACGGTCAGGCGCTCGCACAGCTCGATGAAGTTGCGGCGGGAGATCGGCAGCTGGTCGGCGGCCTTGCTCGACTTGTTGTCGCCACCCTCGAACGGCGGGACGAACGCCGGGTCGTAGGGGAGCTGCGGGTCGCAGCGGACGCCGTAGTAGTTCTGGACGCGGCGCTCGGTCGGGAGGCCGTTGTCGTCCCAGCCCATCGGGTAGAAGACGTGCTTGCCGCGCATGCGCTCGTACCGGGCCTTGAGGTCGGTGTGCGTGTACGAGAACACGTGACCGATGTGCAGCGAGCCGGAGGCGGTCGGCGGCGGGGTGTCGATCGAGTAGACGGCGTCCTTCGTCGCGCTGTCGCGGTCGAAGCGGTAGGTGCCGTCCTGCTCCCAGACGGGGCCCCAGGCGTCCTCGAGACCGTCGACGGTCGGCTTGTCGGGGATGGGCTTCGTCATGGCAGCGCCTTTCGATCGGTATGTGCGGCACCGAGTCCGTGGTGAGGTGCCTGAGTGTCCGCACGCATCGCGCGGTATCCCTGATCGTAGCGGTTCGGACCGTCATCGCCGACGGCCGCTACCACACCGACCTGACGGACACGCCGGGCGTTTGATAGTCTGTCGGAGTTTGTCCGGCGGACGCGGGGTTCGCGAGGACTGCAGTGACGCTTCCGCCGGGCGCCCGAAGGCAAGACACAGCACTACCGGAGGAACGAATTGGCACCGAACGAAGCACACGCGAACGGCGATCGGCCGCTGCGCACGAAGGGCGCCGTGAAGCGCGCCCGCCGCAAGCTGACGAAGGACGACGTCACCGTCGTCGAGGAGTCGCTGCTCAAGCGCGCCGTCGCGGCCGCCGCCCTGGGCAACGCCATGGAGTGGTTCGACTTCGGCATCTTCGCGTACCTCACCGTGACGATCTCGCAGGTCTTCCTGCCGAAGGGCGACCCTGCTGCGAACATCGTCGCGACGTTCGGCTTCTTCGCGGCGGCCTTCATCGTCCGCCCGATCGGCGGCGCGGTGTTCGGACCCATCGGCGACAAGATCGGCCGGCAGAAGGTCCTCGCGCTGACGATGATCCTGATGGCCGCCGGCACGCTCATGATCGGCCTGATCCCCTCGTACCAGTCGATCGGCTTCTGGGCCCCGGTCCTGCTGCTCGTCGCCCGCTTCGTGCAGGGCTTCTCGACCGGTGGTGAGTACGGCGGCGCCGCGACCTTCATCGCCGAGTACTCACCGGACAAGCGCCGTGGGTTCATGGGCTCGTGGCTCGAGTTCGGCACGCTCGCGGGCTACGTGCTCGGCGCCTCGATCGTCACCGGCCTGCAGTTCGGCCTCTCCGAGGAGGCCCTGCTCAGCTGGGGCTGGCGCATCCCGTTCATCGTCGCCGGACCGCTCGGGCTCATCGGCCTGTACCTGCGGCTCAAGCTCGAGGAGACCCCGGCCTTCCAGAAGCAGCAGGAGCAGGCCGCCGAGCGCGAGTCGCAGAAGACGCCGTTCCTCAAGCTCTTCGCGGAGAACTGGCGCGGGCTCATCATCTGCATCGGCCTCGTCCTGGTCTTCAACGTGACCGACTACATGCTGCTGTCCTACATGCCGACGTACCTCGAGCAGAACCTCGGGCAGAACGCCACGTTCGGCCTCATCCTGATCGTCATCGTGATGATCCTCATGATGGTCGTCATCACGTTCGGCGGACGGCTGTCCGACAAGTTCGGGCGTCGTCCGGTCCTCGCGGCCGGCTGCATCGGCTTCATCCTGCTGTCGTGGCCGTCGCTCAAGCTCGTCCAGAGCGGCACCGGCATCGGCGTGTTCTTCGGCCTGCTCATCCTCGGCCTCGTGCTCGTGACCTTCACCTCCACGATGCCGTCGACGCTGCCCGCGCTCTTCCCGACGATCATCCGATACGGCGCCCTCGCGATCGCGTTCAACGTGTCGGTCTCGCTGTTCGGCGGCACGACCCCGCTGGCGACCTCGGCGCTCATCAACGCGGCCAAGGACGCCGGGTACGGCTGGGCCGAGGACATCCCCGCGTTCTACCTCATGCTCGCGGCCGTGATCGGCCTCGTGGCGGTGTACTTCACGAAGGAGACCGCCGCGACGCCGCTCATGGGCTCCGGCCCCACCGTCGCGCACGAGGACGAGGTCGCCGCGGTCATCGAGGACTACAACGACCCGGAGTCCGACCTCGCGCAGTCCGAGTGGGCGAAGGACTTCTCGACGAGCGAGATCCCGATCATCAGCGGCGACGCCCCGACGTCGGGTGACGAGCACAAGGAGCCCGCAGGCTCCTGACGATCGGCCTGGAGGCTCCCCACCGGCACGGCCGGCCCGCCGCTGGCGCGTCGGTCCGGAACCGGCGGCGTGGGCCCTGGTGCGGGTCCGTCCCGCACCGCGCCTCCGTCATCTGGTCGCGTTGGTGCCGCTGCCGCGCTGCCCCGAGTCTCGGGTGGGCGGACAGTTTCGCGAGCGTCCGACCGCGGAACCGTCCGCGGGGCCGAGTCTCGGATCCGGTGGTGGAGCGTGCGTCAGGCCGCGGGGCCGGTGGCGAGGACCTCGGCGGCGTGCAGCAGCCGCGCCGTGACGGGGTGCGCCGGGCGAGCGAGGACCGTCGCCGCGGGACCGTGCTCGACGACGGCGCCCTCGTGCACCACGAGCACGTCGTCGGCCATCCGCCGGACCGTCCGCAGGTCGTGCGACACGAACACCATCGCCACGCCGGTCTCGTCGCGGAGCCGCTCGAGCAGCCCGAGGACGGCGTCCTGCACGGTCGCGTCGAGCGCCGTGACGGGTTCGTCGAGCACGAGGACCTCGGGCTCCGTGGCGAGCGACCGGGCGATCGCGAGCCGTTGCCGCTGGCCGCCGGAGAGGGTCAGCGGCGACCGGGACCGCAGTGCCGGGTCGAGCCCGACCTGCCGGAGCGCGGCGTCGACCCGGCTGCCGAGGTCGCCACGGGCCCGTCGTTCCGCGCCGCGCGAGAACGCGTCCGCGAGCACCCGTTCGACGTCCCACCGTTCGTCGAACGTGGCGCCGGGATCCTGCACCACCGCGGCGACCCGGTGCCGGCGCGCACGACGGTCGCGCTCGCGGAGCGGAGCCCACGGCGCACCGTCGAGCGTCACGGAGCCGGCGTCCGGGGTCTCGAGGCCGAGCAGGATGCGTGCCAGCGTCGTCTTGCCCGATCCCGAGGCGCCGATGACGCCGAGCACCCGTCCGCGGTCGAGGGCGAACGAGACGTCCCGGACGGCAGCGGTGTCGTCGAAGTGGCGGTCGAGGCGGTCGGCCACGACGACGGTGTCGGGGGTGTCGGCGGTCGCCCGGGTCGCAGGACCGCTCGCCCCGGCCCGCGCGGCGTGCACGAGGGCTGCCGTGGCGGGGTGCTCCGGTGCGGAGAACACCCGCGCGACCGGACCCTGCTCGACGATGTGCCCGTCCGACACGACGGCCACGCGGTCGGCCCACCCGGCGACGAGCCCGAGGTCGTGGGTGATGACGAGCAGCCCGGCACCGCCTCGCTGCGCTCGGCGCAGCTGCTCCATCACCGTGACGGCCACCCCGGCGTCGAGCGCCGTCGTCGGTTCGTCGGCGACCACGAGCGCGGGGGAGCCGATGGTCGCGGCGGCGATGAGCGCCCGCTGCCGCATGCCGCCCGAGAGCGTCCCGGCGAGCCGTCCGTCCGTCGCGATCTCGGGATCGAGCCCCACGCCCGCGAGCGCGGCCCGCACGGCGTCGACCCGTTCGGCGGCGGTCATCGACGCGTGCAGTCGCAGGGCGTCCCCGACCTCGCGACCGACCGGGCGGAGCGGGTCGAGGGCGCCGAGGGCCTCCTGACCGACGTACCCCACCGACGCACCGCGGAGCTTCCGCCAGCCGCGCTCCCGCAGGGTCCGGGCGTCGGTGCCGGCGACCTCGAGCCGTCCCGCGTCGACGACCGCCCGGTCGGCGGAGAGCCCGAGGAGGGCTCGGGCGGTCACGGTCTTGCCCGAGCCGGAGGCCCCGACCAGCGCGACGCACTCGCCCGGTTCGATGTGCAGTGAGACGTCGGACACGATGCGGACGCCGTCGATCGTGACCGAGAGCCCGTCGACCGCCAGGACCGCGGTCACCGGGCGTCACCCCGTCGTCGGAGCGCACGGCCGAGCACGGTGACGGCGGTGGCGAGCACCACGATCGCGAGTCCGGGGAAGGTGCTCATCCACGGTGCGGTCTGCAGGTACGTCCGGCCGTCCGCGAGCATCGCGCCCCACTCGGGCGCCGGCGGCGGGGTGCCGACGCCGAGGTAGCTGAGCGCCGACGCCCAGACCACCGCCTGTCCGACGCCGAGCGTGCCGACCGCGACGACGGGCCAGAGCGCGGCGGGCAGGACGTGGCGGACGACGATCCGCGCGGGGGAGCGGCCGAGCAGGACCGCGGTCTCGACGACCTGCGACTCCCGGGCGGTCCGCACGAGGCCCCGGACGATCCGTGCGTAGCCCGGCGCGGTCGCGAACCCGACGGCGAGCACGGCCGGGACCGGGCCCGGCCCCGTGACGGCGATCACGACGAGGGCGACGAGCAGCAGCGGGAGGGCGAACGCGACCTCCGTCACACGGCCCACGACGGCGTCGAGCACCCGGCCGCCGAGCGCGGCGACGAGCCCGAGCAGCACCCCCGTGACGGCTCCGACGAGGGTGGCCGCGACGCCGACGACGAGCGATGCACGCGTGCCGGCGACGACGCGGGCGAGGACGTCCCGGCCGGACTCGTCGGTCCCGAACGGACGCGCCCCGGACGGCGGGAGCAGGGCCTCGTCGGGGTGGACCGCGAGCGGGTGCGCACCGCCGAGCACCCCGGGCGCGACGGCGGCGACGACGGCGAGGACCACGACCGCGGTCGCGACCCATCCGGCGGTGCCGAGCGTCCCCCCACGGCGTCGCTCGGCACCCCCGGACGGAGCGCGGGTCGCGGTCGTGTCGTCCGGCGACACGGCGGGGTCGAGGATGCCGCTCACCGGACGACCGCCGTCCGGGTTCGACCACGTCTCGTCCTGACGGCGCCGGGACGACGGGGTCGACGGTCGACCGCGCGCTCGGCGAGGTCGGCGACCGCGAGCACGACGACGTACGCGGCCGCCGACACGAGCGCGATCCCGGCGACGAGGGGCATGTCCCGCTGCGTCACCGCGGTGACCAGAGCGCGCCCGATGCCCGGCAGGGCGAAGACCGACTCGACGACGACGGCCCCGGACACCAGTGAACCGAACGCCCAGGCGGACAGCGCGAGGCCGGGCAGTGCGGCGTGGCGGAGCGAGTGCCGCAGGAACACCCCGAGCCGGTGCTCGCCGCGACCCCGGGCGGCGAGGGCGAAGGCGGAGCGTTGCGCGTCGACGATGCCGTCGCGGACCGTCTCGGCGAGGTACCCGGCGACCGGGACCGCGACCGTGACCACGGGGAGCACCCAGCCGCGGACCGTGCCGTCGCTCACCGCGGGGGCCCACCCGAGCGCGGTCGCGAACACGACGATGAGGACGCTGCCGAGCCAGAAGTGCGGGACGACGCTGGCGGTGACGGTGATCGCCCCGGTGATCCCGGCGGCGACCCGACCGCGCTGCGTCGACCACCAGGCGGCGACGAGCGCGAGCGCCCAGGCGACCACGAGCCCGGTGACGGCCAGGGTCAGCGTGACGGGGAGCTCCTGGGCGAGGAGCGTCGCGACCGGGGTCCGGAACGCGTAGGAGTCGCCGAGCTGCCCGGTGGCGAGTCGGCCGAGGAACACCGCGTACTGCACGAGGAGCGGCTGGTCGAGTCCGTACTCGTGCCGGACCTGGTCGACCGCGGCGGCCGACGCCTGCGACCCCGGCCCGCCGAGGATCGCGAGGGCCGGGTCACCGGGGATGAGTCGGATCGCGACGAACACGATCGTGGCGACGGCCCAGAGCACACCGATGCCGCCGGCCAGGCGACCGAGGCCCCACAGCGTCCACCGCGACCACGCGCCGGAGCCGCGGGGGCGCGTCGGGGTCATGCCGTGCCTCCAGTCCGGTCGTCGCCCGTCAGGGCGCGCGTCAGCGGTCGATCCAGGCCGAGCCGAACCAGGGCGTCGAGACGGCCGTGGTCTGGACACCGTGCACCTTCGTGGAAACGAGGAAGTGGTTCTGCTGGTCGTAGAGCGGCAGCACCGTCGCGCTCGCGAGGATGTCCTTCTGCGCCTGCTCGTACAGCTCGCCGCGGTCGTGCGTGTCGGCGGTGCGTGCGGCGCGCTCGAGGAGCGAGTCGACCGTCGGGTCGTCGAGCTGGGCGAGGTTCGCGAAGTACCCGGACGGCGCTGGCTTGATGCTGGCGCTGTCGTAGAGGATGCGGAGGACGTCCGCACCGACCTTCGTGTACGGCGCGCTGACGACGTCGTACTGGTTCGCCGCGAGCGCCGCGTACCAGCTGGACAGGTCGAGCTCCTTGATCTGCACGTCGAAGCCGATCGCCTTCTCGGAGGCCTGGATCTGCTGGAAGAGGCTCCGCTCGGCCGGGATCGACTGGTTCGTCGACACCGGGAACGTCACCGTCAGACGCTTGCCGTCCTTCGTGCGGATGCCGTCCGAGCCCTTCTTCCACCCGGCCTCGTCGAGCAGCTTGCCGGCCTGAGAGGCGTCGTGGTCGAAGAGCTCCTCGCCGTCGGCGGACCAGGCGAACGGCTCGACGCTCGACAGCAGCGAGTACGAGCGCTTCGCGGTGCCGAGGAACAGGGACTTGATGCCAGGGTCGACGTCGGCGCCGTGGATGAAGGCCTCGCGGACCGCTTCGTCCTGGAACACACCGTGGCCGGAGTTCAGCTCGAGGCGGTTGGAGGCGCCGGGGCGCGGGGCGTCGAGGTCGCGGATCGACCCACCGGCCCCCGCCGCACGGATCTGGTCGGGCTGGGCGTTGTCGATGACGTCGACCTGGCCGGACTGCAGTGCCGCGTAGCGCGAGGTCGAGTCGGGCAAGAAGCGCCAGGTGATGCCGTTCAACCGGGGCTTGGTGGTGCTGCCGGCCGGCTTGCCGAGGGGCGTGTAGTCGGCGTTCTTCTCCAGCGTGACCCGGTCGCCGTGCTTCCAGTCCGTGATCCGGAACGGCCCCGTGCCGACGGGGGACTCGCAGTTCTGCGCCTGCGAGCGTTCGAGCGCCTTCGGGGACTCCATGCCGACCCAGGGCTGCGAGAACGACTCGAGCAGGGCGCTGTCCGGACGGCTCAGGGTGAGCGTGACCGTGTGGTCGTCGGTCGCGGTGGCCTTCTTGATCGACTGGAGGGCGAGGTACCCGGTGCTCGACGCGGTCTTCGGGTCCTGCACGTGCTCGATGTTCGCCACCACGGCGGCGGCGTCGAACGGGGTGCCGTCGGTGAAGGTCACGTCGTCGCGGAGCCGGAAGGTCAGGGTCGTGCCGTCGCTGCTCGTCTTCCACGACTCGGCGAGCGCGGGGACGGGTCGGCCGTCCTCGAGCGCGGTGAGCTCCTCGATGTACTGACTGGACAGCAGCGCCTGCGGGTAGTTGCCGCCGACGTGCGGGTCGAGGCAGGTCGGTTCGGCGTCGCCGGACGCGTAGACCAGGGTCCCGCCCGCGACCGGCGTGCTGCTCGTCGACCCGCCTCCGCCGCCGGTGCAGGCGGTGACGGCCAGGAGGATCGTGGCGGCGCCCGCCAGGGAGGCCGCGACGCGCGCGCGGCTTTTCTGTACTGAGTCCAACTTCATGGCTGGTCGAGTCTAGCGGTTTACTGGGCGCATGGACCTCGAGCGTGGCGACGACGACCGTGCTCGCCGCGGTGGCCGGCCACGCCGGTCCAGCGCCGACGTCCTCGCCGACGCTGCGGCGGAGCTCTTCCTCGAGCAGGGGTACGGCCGGACCACCGTGGACCAGATCGCCGCACGTGCCGGGGTGAGTCGCGCGACGTTCTTCAACTACTTCGCCGCGAAGTCCGACGTCATGTGGCTCGAGCTCGACGCCGCGGTCGCCGCGATCCCCGGGCTGCTCGACGCGTCCGCCGAGCCGAGCCCGGTGCGTGCCGTCGAGGACGCCCTGCTCGCCGCGGCGCGCCAGCACGACCCGGAGCGGGTGCCGTGGGCCGTCGCGCAGGCCGAGGTCATGGGGATCGGCCCCGAGCTCGTGGCGAGCGTCGCCGCACGGGTGATGCAGCAGCACGGCGCGGTCGCGGCGTTCGTCGCCGGCCGCACCGGCGACCGGGCCGGGGCGCTCTGGCCCCAGACGGTGTCCGGCGCGATGCTCGGTGCGGCCGCGGCGGCGTTCGGCGTGTGGGTCGGTGACGGCGTCGGCAGGGGTCCGCTCGTCGAGTACGTCGCGGCGGCGCTCACGCCCGTCGCGGACGGCCTCGACGCCGCCTGACGCACGCTCGCCACGCGAGCCCGGTCCGTCCGGCACGCGCTCGGCGCGGCTCCGATCGGGCCGGTGCCTGAGCGCTTCCGCGGGAACGCACTGCTCTGCCACGGGCCACGGCCCCGGGCTGGTCACTACGATCGAGCGCCGTGCACCTCGTCCTCCGCAGCCCTGAACGCCGCACCGCGGCCAGGGCCGTCGCGCTGGTCGTGGTCGTGGTCGCCGGGGTGTACGTCGCGTACGCGAACCTCGGGCGACAGACCGAGTACGTGGACGAGTTCACCTACGCCGGAGCCGGGTGGCAGTACGTGCACGGGGCGTTGACCGGCAACCTGCAGCACCCGCCCACGGCGAAGTACCTCTACGGTCTCGCGCAGCTCGTCCTCGGCGAGGGCGTCGGCGCAGCTCGCGTCGTCGCGGCCACGGCCTCGTTCGGCACCGGGGTCGTGCTCTTCGCCTGGCTGCGTCGACCGATCGGGTTCTGGGGTGCGCTCGCGGCCGCGGGGTGGTGGTGGTGCACCCCGCGCGCGGCCGCGGCCACGTGGGCCGACGTGGCCTCCGGTGCCGGCGTGCGGATCGACCGACTGGCGCTGCTCGAGCCGCTCATGGTCTTCTTCGCGGTGGCTGCCGTCGCGGTCGCGTGGCACGCGGTGACCCGGGAGCCGGACGACGACCACGGTCGGTGGTGGTCCGCGGGGTGGTGGGCGCTGTCCGGTTCGCTGTTCGCCCTGTCCGTGACGTCGAAGGTGTCCACCGCGGTCGTGTTCCTCGCGATCGCCGCGCTGCCCGCCCTCCACCGACGGTGGCGCGCGTACGCGATCGGCGCGCCGGTCGCCGCGGTGTCCTTCCTCGTCGTCTTCGCGGCGGTCTACCTGCCGGTCGGAGGGGTCCGGGCGATCCGGTTCATGCTGGCGTTCCAGACGGCGCACGACGTGAACGGCCACACGACGACGTTGCTCGGCCGCCAGTACCAGTTCGCGCCCTGGTGGGCGAACGCCGCCCGGGTCGTCGAGGGGGTCGGCTGGCCGACCGTCGTCGTGCTCGTGCTCGGGCTCCTCGCCGCCGTGCTGGTCCGGCCCGACCCGCTCGTCGGCGTGCTCGGCATCGCCCTCGCCGCCCTGGTGGTCTTCTACTGCACGGCACAGGTCGCCCTGCCGTACTACTACGACGCGTGGATGCCCTGGACGATCGCGCTCGCGGCGACCGGGCTCGTCCGGGCCGCCCGGCTGCGCCCTCCGTGGACGACCGTCGTCGCACTCGTGGCCGTCGCCGTCACCGTGCTCCCCGCCGTGGTCGTGGTCCGCACCGTCGCCGAGAGCCGGGACACCGGGTTCGCCCGGCTGAGCGCCGCACTCGACCACCGCGGTGTGCCGTCGGACGACCGCATCCTCGTCGCGGGGTCGCCGCGTGCCGCGTTCTCGCACTGGACCGGACGTCGTGCGTCCACGGACGCGGCGGCGCGCGGGGACTTCGGGGTCGTCGTCGCCGGAGCGGACGAGCGGTTCCCGTTGCGTCCTGCGCTCCGTCGCCTGCTCGCCGACGAGCCGGGTCGGTTCTCCACGTTCCGGGTGGACTTCCTGCGGGTGTGGGTGGTCCGGGGCGACGATGCGGTCCGGGTGCGGGACGGGCGCACCGCCCTGGTCGACGAGCGCTGACCCCCGGCGACGCGCGGCGGGTGGTGCCCGCCGCGCTCCTCCGGCTCGGCGCTCCTCCCGCTCGGTGCTCCTCCCGCGCGGTGTTCCTACCGCTCGGTCCGCAGGGTGCCGGCCCCGCCCGCCGCGACGTCCTCCACCGTGCCGTCCCGCACCGTCGCGGGGACCTCGCCGTCACCACGGGACACGAGCGACTCGTCACCGGGGATGCTCAACGTCAGCACCGCCTCCTCGATGTACCGGCTCTCCTCCAACGACGCCTCCACCCGTCGCAGCCGCACGGCCACGTGGTCCTCGTCCTCGTTGCCGGTCAGGTCGACGGCGGCCACGAGGAACACCCGCGACGGTCCGACGAACTCGAGGTGCAGGTAGGTGACCCGCTCGACCTCGTCACGGCGGAGCAGCTCGGACAGCACCGCGTCCTCGAGCTCCGGCGACGTGGCCTCGCCGACCAGGAAGCGGCGGTTCCGCTCGATGAGGACGATCGCCACGACGCCGAGCAGCAGCCCGACCGCGATGGAGCCGATCGCGTCGAACACCGCGAGCCCGGTGACCTGGTGCAGGAAGACGCCGAGGAACGCGATCACGAGGCCGATGAGCGCCGCGGCGTCCTCCGCGAACACCGCCCGGAGCGTCGGGTTCGACGACTGCAGCACGTGGCGGAGCACCGGGACGCGGCGCTTCGTGGCGGCTCCGTGCGCCTGGCGGTACGCCTGCACGAAGCTCGTGCCCTCGAGCAGGAACGCGACGCCGAGCACGAGGTAGTTGAGCAGGAGGTCCTCGGCGGGGCCGGTCTCGCCGAGCTCGGTGATGCCGTGCCAGATCGACACCACGGCGCCCGCGGTGAACAGGCCGAACGCGGCGAACATCGACCAGATGTAGGTCTCGCGGCCGTAGCCGAGCGGGTGCTTCGCGTCCCGGGGCTTGGCGCCGCGACGCTCGGCCACGAGCAGGAAGATCTCGTTGCCGGTGTCCGCCCACGAGTGCGCGGCCTCGGCGGTCATGGACGCCGACCCGGAGATCAGCGAGGCGACGGTCTTGGCGATCGCGACGAGCAGGTTCGCGGCGAACGCGATGATGACGGTGAGGAGCGATTCGGGGCGCTCAGGCTCATCGGAAGACGGCATCGCTCCAGCATGCTCCGCTCGGGTAGACTCGTCCCAGCAGGCGTCGAACCGGCCATCACCGGGGAGCCTCCGGAGGAACCCGGCAGTCGGCACGACCGACGGCCGGCAGTAGAACCGGGCGGACCGGACCGCACCCCTTCCGGCGAACGAGCGGTCGGACGCAGCGCGAGCGGTGTCCGGCAAGCGAGGTGGTACCGCGGAGCACGCTCCGTCCTCGTGGAGACGAACCGAACCCACAGGAGCCCACGGTGCGCTACCCCCTCAACCGTCCTGCAGACGACACAGCAGCCGGCGTCACGCCGTCCCCGTCCTTCCCCGCCGTCGAGCAGGGGATCCTCGCCTTCTGGAAGGGCGACGCGACGTTCCAGGCGTCCATCGACCAGCGCGAGGGCTGCCCGGAGTGGACGTTCTACGACGGCCCGCCGTTCGCCAACGGCCTGCCGCACTACGGGCACCTGCTCACCGGGTACGCGAAGGACGTCTTCCCGCGCTACCAGACCATGCGCGGCAAGCAGGTCCACCGCCGCTTCGGCTGGGACACGCACGGCCTGCCCGCCGAGCTCGAGGCGATGCGGCAGCTCGGCATCACCGAGAAGCACGAGATCGACGAGATGGGCGTCGACGTCTTCAACGCGGCCGCCAAGAAGAGCGTCCTGCAGTACACCGACGAGTGGCAGCGGTACGTGACCCGCCAGGCTCGCTGGGTCGACTTCGAGAACGACTACAAGACCCTCGACGTCACGTTCATGGAGAGCGTGCTCTGGGCCTGGAAGCAGCTCTGGGACAAGGGCCTGGCGTACGAGGGCTTCCGTGTCCTGCCGTACTGCTGGAACGACCAGACACCGCTGTCGAACCACGAGCTGCGCATGGACGACGACGTCTACCAGTCGCGGCAGGACCAGTCGGTCACGGTCGCGTTCCCGCTGCGCGGGACCCGCGCCGAGGCGCTCGGGCTGGCCGGTGTGCGTGCGCTCGCCTGGACGACGACCCCGTGGACGCTCCCGACGAACGCGGCCCTCGCGGTCGGTCCGGCGATCGCGTACGCGGTCGTCCCTGCAGGGCCGGGAGGCGCGGCTGACGGTGGTTCCGCCGGCTCGGCCCGGTACCTGCTCGCGTCCGACACCGTGGCAGCGCACGCGAAGGACCTCGGCTACGAGAGCGCGGACGACGCGCTCGCCGCCGTGCTCCGCACGGTCGCCGGCGCCGAGCTCGACGGCGTCGAGTACGAGCGGCTGTTCGACCACCTGGCCGACCAGGAAGGGTACGAGAACGCGTGGCGAGTGCTCGTCGCCGAGTACGTCGAGACGGGCGAGGGCACGGGCATCGTGCACCAGGCTCCGGCCTACGGCGCCGACGACCAGGAGGTCTGCGCGGCCGCGGGCATCCCCGTGGTGCTGTCGCTCGACGAGGGCGGTGTGTTCACGTCGCAGTTCGGCGAGGTGGCCGGCATGCTGTGGTCGGACGCGAACAAGCCGCTCACCAAGGCCGTGCGCGACGCCGGGCGCCTGCTCCGCCAGGCGTCCTACGAGCACAGCTACCCGCACTGCTGGCGCTGTCGCAAGCCGCTCATCTACAAGGCCGTCTCGTCGTGGTTCGTCCGGGTCACCGACTTCCGCGACCGCATGGGCGAGCTCAACCAGGACGTCAACTGGGTGCCGGACAACGTCAAGGACGGCCAGTTCGGCAAGTGGGTCGGGAACGCGATCGACTGGTCGGTCTCCCGCAACCGGTACTTCGGCACGCCGATCCCGGTGTGGCAGTCGGACGACCCGGCGTACCCGCGCACGGACGTCTACGGTTCGCTCGAGGAGATCGAGCGCGACTTCGGCCGGCTGCCGTTGAACGCCGAGGGCGAGGTCGACCTGCACCGTCCGTTCATCGACGACCTCACCCGACCGAACCCCGACGACCCCACGGGTAAGTCGACGATGCGCCGGATCACCGACGTGTTCGACGTCTGGTTCGACTCCGGGTCGATGCCGTACGCGCAGGTGCACTACCCGTTCGAGAACCGGGAGTGGTTCGAGGCGCACAACCCGGCCGACTTCATCGTCGAGTACATCGGGCAGACGCGCGGCTGGTTCTACGTGATGCACGTGCTGTCCACCGCGCTGTTCGACCGCCCGGCGTTCCGCAACGTCATCAGTCACGGCATCGTGCTCGGCTCCGACGGGCAGAAGATGTCGAAGTCGCTCCGCAACTACCCGGACGTCTCCGAGGTGTTCGACCGCGACGGCGCCGACGCGATGCGCTGGTTCCTCATGTCGTCGTCGGTGATCCGCGGCGGCAACCTCGTCGTCACGGAAGAGGGGATCCGTCAGGGCGTGCGCGAGTTCCTGCTCCCGCTCTGGTCGACCTACTACTTCTTCACCCTCTACGCGAACGCGTCGGGAGAGTCCGGCGCAACGGCATCCGAGGGGTACGGGGCACAGCGCAGCACCGCGAGCACCGACGTGCTCGATCGGTACCTGCTCGCGAAGACCCGCGTGCTCGTCGCGGACGTCACGGCGCACCTCGACGCCCTCGACACCCCGCTCGCGGCGCAGGCCGTCCGCGACTTCGCCGACGTGCTCACGAACTGGTACGTGCGACGCTCGCGCGACAAGTTCTGGGCCGGTGCGGCGTCGAGCCCCGAGGCCCGGGCGGCGTTCGACACGCTCTACACCGTGCTCGAGACCCTCACACGCGTCGCGGCGCCGCTCGCACCGCTCGTCACCGAGGAGGTCTGGAAGGGCCTCACCGGCGGCCGGTCGGTGCACCTCGAGGACTTCCCGTCGGCCGACGAGTTCCCCGCGGACGACGCCCTCGTCGCCGCGATGGACCGCGTGCGCGACGTCGCCTCGAAGGGCCTCGCGCTCCGCAAGTCGACCGGCAAGCGCGTCCGACTGCCGCTCGCGACGCTCACGCTCGTCGTCCCGGACCCGGCGGCGGTCGAGCCCTTCGCGAACATCCTCCGCGACGAGCTCAACGTCAAGCGCGTGGTGCTCGAACAGCAGGCCGAGGAGTCGCTGGCGCAGTACGGCATCGAGCGGAAGCTGACCGTCAACGCCCGCGCCGCCGGCCCGCGCATCGGCAAGCAGGTGCAGCAGGTGATCCCGGCGGCGAAGCGCGGCGACTGGGTCGCGACGGACGCCGGCGTGACGGTCGGCGGCATCGACCTCGTCGCGGGCGAGTACTCGCTCGACCTCACCGTGGCCGACGACTCGGTGGCGGTGGCGTTCCTCGACGGCGGCGGCTTCGTCGTCCTCGACACCGTGACGACCCCTGAGCTCGAGGCCGAGGGCCTGGCGCGCGACGTCGTCCGTGCCGTCCAGCAGGCCCGCCGCGACGCCGACCTCGACGTCAGCGACCGCATCACCCTGAAGCTGGGGGTGTCCGAGGACGCCGCCGAGGCGGTCCGGGTGCACCGCGACCTCATCGCGGGGGAGACCCTCGCGACCGCGGTCGAGGTCGTCCCGCTCGCCGCGGGCACGACGACGACCGACGTCGGCGAGGCAGCGACGGTGTCCGTGGAGGTGGCACGCGCATGAGCGACCAGAACGAGCACGAGTACGACGACGAGAACGCCGAGGGCATCGAGATCCCCGCGGGGCCCGCGAGCCCGGCGCCGGTCGACCCGTCCCCGGCCGACGGGGACGACGACGAGGTCCGCCGCGTCCAGGCGGCCCTCTACGCCCGGATCGGCGAGCAGGCGCCCGAGCACCGGCTGAGCGCGACCCGACGCGCGGTCGAGCTCCTCGGCGACCCGCACCTGTCCTACCCCGTGATCCACATCACCGGCACGAACGGCAAGACGTCGACCGCCCGGATGACCGAGAGCATCGTCCGCGCCCACGGCCTCCGCACCGGGCTCATGACGAGCCCGCACCTGGTGTCGATCCGGGAGCGCATCGTCATCGACGGCGAGCCGATCGCCGCGGACCGGTTCGTCGAGAACTGGGACGACATCGCGCCGATCCTCGAGATGACCGACGAGGAGCTCACGGCGAAGGGCGAGCTGCCGCTGACGTTCTTCGAGGCGCTGACCGTCCTCGCGCTCGCGTGCTTCGCCGAGGCGCCCGTCGACGTCGCCGTGATCGAGGTCGGCATGGGCGGCGAGTGGGACTCCACGAACGTCGTGCAGAGCCAGGTCGCGGTGTTCACGCCGATCGCGATCGACCACGCGAAGCAGCTCGGCAGCACCGTCGCCGAGATCGCCCGCACGAAGTCCGGCATCATCAAGCCGTCCTCCGCGGTCGTGTCGAGTGCACAGACGCCGGACGCCCTCGCCGAGCTCGAACGGGCCGCCGAGCTCACCGAGTCGACGCTGTCGGTCGAGGGCACCGGCTTCCGGGTCACGAGCGACACGCCCGCGGTCGGTGGGCAACTCGTCAGCGTGCAGGGCCTCGCCGGCACCTACGACGACCTGTTCGTGCCGCTGTTCGGCGCGCACCAGGCCCACAACGCCGCCGTCGCGATCGCCGCCGTCGAGTCGTTCCTCGGGCGCGGCTCGCAGGCGCTCGACGAGGACGTGCTCTCCGAGGGGCTGGCCGCGGCGACGAGCCCCGGGCGCCTCCAGCCCATCGCGCAGGACCCCGTGGTCGTCGTCGACGCCGCGCACAACCCGCACGGAGCCAAGGCCCTCGCCGACGCGCTGCCGGTGGCGTTCCCCTCCGAGCACGTCGTCGGCGTCGTCGGGATCCTCGGCGACAAGGACGCCCGCGGGTTCGTCCGGGCGCTCAAGGACACCGTGCAGACCTTCGTCGTCACCCAGCCGCCGGGGGAGCGGGCGCTCGACGCCGACGCCTTCGCCCGCATCGTGGTCGACGAGGTCGGCGCCGACCGAGTCGTCGTCGAACCGGCGCTCGACCAGGCGCTCCAGGAGGCCCGGGACCTCGCGGACGAGGCGGAGGCCGAGGACGCGCTCGTCCTCGTCGCCGGTTCCATCGTGATGGTGGGCGCGGTCATGGACCTGGTGCACGCGGAAGGCGAGACGAAGTGACCGAGCCGAACCGCGCCTCCAGGCCGGTCCGTCAGCGGAAGCCGCGGCGCGACCGCGGCGCCCGCGAGAGCCTGCTCGCGATCACCCTCGGACTCGAGGCCGTGATGTTCTTCTTCCCGATGCTCGTGACGTTCGGGAAGCAGACGCTGCCGCCGGCCGTGGCGTTCGGCGGCGGCATCGGCGCGATCGTCGTGCTGGCGCTGGCCTCGCGGCTGACCGGCAACCGCGCCGGTGTATGGTTCGGGTGGCTGCTGCAGGCGGCCATCCTCGCCACCGGCTTCATCGAACCGTTCATGTTCGCGGTGGGCGCGGTGTTCCTGGCGCTGTGGGTCTACTGCTTCGTCAAGGGCGGTCAGCTCGACCGGCAGAACGCCGCACGACGAGCCGCTGCCGGCGAGGGCTGACCACCACCCCACGACCCCGTCAAGGAGTTCTGCATGTCCGACTTCGAAGAGACCCTGGTCCTCGTCAAGCCCGACGGCGTCGCCCGCCAGCTCACCGGCGAGATCCTCCGTCGGATCGAGGCCAAGGGCTACGAGATCGTCGACCTCAAGATGCTGACCGCGCCGCGTGACCTGCTCGACGCGCACTACGAGGAGCACCAGGGCAAGCCGTTCTTCGAGCCGCTCGTGGAGTTCATGCAGTCCGGCCCGGTCGTCGCGGTCCGCGTCGCGGGCAACGGCGTCATCGCGGGCTTCCGCTCGCTCGCCGGCACCACCGACCCGACCTCGGCCGCGCCCGGCACCATCCGCGGTGACCTCGGCCGCGACTGGGGCCTCAAGGTCCAGCAGAACCTCGTACACGGCTCGGACTCCACCGAGTCCGCGACCCGTGAGCTCGGCCTCTGGTTCGCGTGAGCGACGACCGACACGCGCGACCGCAGGAGCGAACGGCATGACGAACAACGACCGACCGACCAAGAACGAGCGGCGCGCCCACGCACGTGACGTCGCCCGCCAGCGCGCCGAGGCGGAGCGCCGTCGCAAGCGTCGCAACAAGTGGTTCCTGCAGGGTGGCATCGGCCTGGGCATCATCGCGATCGCGGCCATCGTCGCGATCGTGGTGGTGAACGTGAACAGCGCGAACACCGTCTCCGCGACGGGTCCGAAGAACATGATCACGGGCGCGATCCAGTTCACGGGCAAGGACGGCAAGGTCACCCCCGTGGAGACCGGCGCCGTGGCGGCGAACGCCACCGCCTCGCCCGCACCGACGGCGAACGCCGACGGGGCGGCCTCCGTCGTCGAGTACGTCGACTGGGCGTGCCCGGTGTGCAAGCAGTTCGAGGCCGCGTACGCCGACCAGATCCTCGACAAGGTGCAGTCCGGCGACGCCACCCTCGCGATCCACCCGGTGTCGATCCTCGACCGCAACTACCAGAACTCGCGGTACGCCAGCCGGGCCGCGAACGCCGCGATGTGCGTCGCGAACTACGACCCGGACAAGTTCCTCGACGTCCAGACGCAGTTCTTCGACAACCAGCCTGAGGAGGGCACGAAGGGCCTCACGAACGACCAGATCGCGGACCTGGTCAAGAAGGGCGGAGCGACCGGCTCGAAGCTCTCGGAGTGCCTGTCGACCGAGCAGTTCAAGGGCTGGGTGACGAAGACCACCGACGCCGTGCTCGCCGACCCCGCGCTGCAGGGCACGCAGGGCTTCGGGACGCCGACCGTCGTCGTGAACGGCGAGAAGCTCGCGAACCTCACGGACGTCATCACGAAGATCGACGCCGCCGCGAAGTAGCACCCGCACGACGGACACGACGCCCCCGCTCCGGACCGGAGCGGGGGCGTCGTGCACGCGGCAGCGACGCACCGGCCGGCCGCGGACTGCCGGCCCGGTCGATCGGCGCCGGGCGGAGCCGACGGACCGATGCGGCGGAGGCGAGTTCGGTTCCGCTCCTGGCCGATGGGGTGTGCCGAGTCCGGGGTTCGCGAACCGGAACGGCCAAGAGCGTCCGGGGGAGGACCCTTCGCTCGGTCCGCCTGCCGCCTGCCGCCCGCCGCTGGCCGCTCCGGGCCCGCTGCTCGCTGCCCGCAGCGAGCAGCCCCTGTGCCGTCCATGGGGGACGGCACAGGGGCTGCTCGTGGAAGTGCGGGGTGCTGGCCCTTACGCCTTGCCGCCGTTCTGCAGCACGAACGCCGAGAACGCGTCGGTGTCGGTGAGCGAGCCGCTGTACTGCTTCCCGTTGACGATGACGGTCGGCGTCCCGGTCAGCTTGTCGAGCGACGAGTTCGGGAGCTTCTCGTTGAGCACCCGGTCGGTGGCGTCCGCGACCCACCCGGCGAACCTCTGGTCGGTGATGCACGTCGCGACGTCCTTGCTCGTCGCCCCGGCCTTCGCCGCCAGGGACGCGAGCTCGTCGTTCGTCAGGCCGCGGGTGTTCTCCGACGGCTGGTTCGCGTACAGCGCGGTGTTGTACGCGAGGAAGTCGTCCGGGTCGTCGTTCGCGACGCACGCGGCCGCGGCGGCGGAACGCGTGGAGTACTTCGAACCCTGTGACACCCGGTCGAGCAGGTTGAAGGGGTGCAGCTCGAGCGTCGCAGAGCCGTCCTTGACCCACTGCTGGATCTGGGACATCTGGGCGGTCTCGAACTGGTTGCAGTACGGACACATGTAGTCCGAGTACACGGTGATGTTCGCCACCGAGTCGTCCTGCTTCGTCGGTGTCGGCTTCCCGCCCTCGGGGATCGCCTTCGTCGTGACCGGTTCGATCTTCCCGTCGACGCCGTGCAGCACGATGCCGTCGCTCGCCATGTTCGCCGGACCCGGGCCCGCCGGTTGCACCGAGTTCGCGATGACCAGCACGATCGCACTGACGACCGCGAGGCCACCCACGATGATGCCGCTGATCGTCAGCGTGCGGTTGCGGCGCCTGCGCGCTTGCTGCTTCTCGCGAGCGATCCGGGCACGCTCCCGTGCCTCGGCCCGCCGCGCCTTCTTGCCCTGGTCGTCACTCATCGTTTCCGAGCGTAGGTGCCCCGGCGGCGTGGATCGGCCGTCCTGGCTGGGAAGGCCCCACGAATCCGGTGACGTGTCACCGAGAGGGGTCGATCCTGCCTAGAAGCTCTGGAAGATGCGCGGGAAGACGATGATGATCGAGACCGCGATGACGAGGTAGTTCGCGAGCGGGAACGCCCAGCAGAACGGCAGCAGGATCTTGCCGACGCGCTGGACCCCGGCGCCGAAGCGACCCTGTGCGGCGTTCCAGATCGTGAACACCCAGAACATCGGGATCGTCATCGACCACACGAGCATGCACCACGGGCAGAGGGCCCCGATGAACCACACGGTCTGCGTGAACAGCCACGTCACGAAGACCCAGGCGAGGAACACCCCCGCGTTGAACACGACCCAGAACCACCGGGATCCGTTCCGGAAGCCGGCGAGCAGCATGACCGCCACGGCGATGGGTGCGACGAACCCCATCACACCGAGGAGCGGGTTCGGGAAGCCGAGCAGGTGCCCCTGCGCGCTCGTCATCACGTCGGAGCAGTTCACGAACACGTTGACGTCGCACGACAGGGCGGTCTTCGGGTTCTCGTACTTCGCGAACTCGTCGAGCACGAGTCGGAAGGACGCGTACAGCCCGACGACGCCGGTCACGAGCAGGAACACCCCCATCGCGATCGGACGGCGGTGGAGGGTACGCGGCGTGCTCACGCGGTCATCATCGCACGCGCGATCCGGTCGTTTCCGTGAGGGGCATGCGATGATGGTGAGGTCGCACGACCGGACACGGTCACGCGGCGTGAGCTTTCCGGGCTGGTCCCGGACCGAACAGGCACGGTGAGAGCGTGCCGCGACCGGAACACGCGTCACTCCGACGCTCCGCGAAGCCCGGGCCGGGTGCCCGGGGACGAACGGGCGCGGACGCACCACAAGTTGCCGCGGACCGGTCGCGAACGACAACGAGCACGGGGGCGTGGACGCCACCCGCCACACGAGAATTCCCGCCGCCCGACAGGGCGCGAGCGGGGCCGAGGAGTGCACCAGTTCCATGGTGGAGCAGAACAACAACGACAACACGAAGAACGACGAGACGCCGAAGCGCCGGAGCCGCCTGTTCGGCGGTCGCCGAGCCCGCTCGGCCGACCTGGAGGCCCGGGGTGACGTCGAGCAGTCGGCCCCCGTCGAGCAGGCGGCCGGCTCGCAGGCCGTCGCCGCGTCGGCCGCGGAGGCGCCCGTCGCCGACGCTCCGGCGGAGGTCGGCACCGAGACCGTCGCGCTGACCGACGACGCGGCACCCGCGGTGTCGGTCGCGGTCGAGGCGACGGCCGGCGGTGACGAGCCGCACGACGTGAGCACCCTCACCGGCGACCTGCCGGTGGTCGCCACGGACGACGCCGCCACGGCGGTCGCCGCCACACCGGAGACGGACGTGACCGCCGCGGCGGACGCGAGCAGTGCCTCCAGTCCGGCGGAGCCTGCGGACGAGCCGTTCGTCCCCCGCGCGACCAGCACGACGAGTCTGATCTTCCACGCGCCGGTCCTCCCGGACCTGCCGCAGCGTGCGCCCCGCTCGGCTCCCGAGGACGACGAGGACGAGCAGGGCGGCGGCCGTCGCCGTTCCCGCCGTCGCGGGGGCAGCTCGTTCGGTGGTGCCGCCGAGCAGGCCGAGCCGCGCCGTCGTGAGCGTGAGCGCGAGCGCGAGCGCGAGCCGGAGCTCATCACCGAACCGCAGCGCATCAAGGGCTCGACGCGACTCGAGGCCAAGAAGCAGCGCCGGCGCGACGGCCGTGACGCCGGCCGTCGCCGTCAGGTGATCACCGAGGACGAGTTCCTCGCCCGCCGCGAGAGCGTCGACCGCCAGATGATCGTGCGCTCCAGCTCGCAGAAGATCGAGATCGGCGTCCTCGAGGACGGCGTGCTCGCCGAGCACTACGTGACGAAGTCGCACAACGTGTCGCTCATCGGCAACGTCTACCTCGGCAAGGTGCAGAACGTGCTGCCCTCGATGGAGGCGGCGTTCGTCGACATCGGCCGCGGTCGCAACGCCGTGCTCTACGCGGGCGAGGTCGACTGGAACTCCGTGGACACCAGCCACGGTCGGCGCATCGAGTCGGCGCTCAAGCCCGGCGACAAGGTGCTCGTGCAGGTCACGAAGGACCCGGTCGGCCACAAGGGTGCCCGCCTGACCTCGCAGGTCTCGCTGCCGGGTCGCTACCTCGTCTACGTGCCGAACGGCTCGATGAACGGGATCTCCCGCAAGCTGCCCGACACCGAGCGTGCGCGCCTGAAGAAGATCCTCAAGGAGGTCCTCCCCGAGCACGCCGGCGTCATCGTCCGCACGGCTGCCGAGGGCGCGACCGAGGAGCAGCTCACCCGCGACGTGCAGCGCCTCACGAGCCAGTGGGAGGCGATCCAGAAGAAGGTCGCGAACGGGCACGCGCCGGTCATGCTGCACTCCGAGCCCGACCTGCTCGTCAAGATCGTGCGGGACGTCTTCAACGAGGACTTCACCAAGCTCATCATCGACGGCGACGCCGCACGCGGGACCATCGAGGACTACCTCGACGCCGTCGCGCCGGACCTCAAGGACCGCGTCGAGATCTACGACGGCCCGGACTCCTTCGAGGAGTACCGCCTCAACGAGCAGATCGAGAAGGCCCTCGACCGCAAGGTCTGGCTGCCCTCCGGTGGTTCGCTCGTCATCGACCGCACCGAGGCCATGACGGTCGTCGACGTCAACACGGGGAAGTTCGTCGGGTCCGGCGGCAACCTCGAGGAGACCGTCACGAAGAACAACCTCGAGGCCGCCGAGGAGATCGTCCGTCAGCTCCGTCTGCGGGACATCGGTGGCATCATCGTCGTCGACTTCATCGACATGGTGCTCGAGTCGAACCGCGACCTCGTGCTGCGTCGACTCGTCGAGTGCCTGAGCCGCGACCGCACGAAGCACCAGGTCGCCGAGGTCACCTCGCTCGGCCTCGTACAGATGACCCGCAAGAAGATCGGCGTCGGGCTCCGCGAGTCGCTCGAGGAGGTCAACGCGAAGGTCAACGACAACAACGCCGACCCCGGCCCCTCGAAGGGTCGTCGGAAGAGCCGCGGCACCAACGGCGGCGGGTCGAACGGCAACGGTGGCAACGGCACCGGCAACGGTGGCTCGAACGGCAACGGCGGTTCCTCGTCGAACGGCCACGGCTCGCAGACCCACCAGATCACCGACGACGTGAAGAACGCGCTGTCCCGCATCGCGGCGTCGACCCTGCCGCACGAGGAGCGCGCAGCCGCCGAGGCCGCCGCTGTGACCGGCGTCGCCGTCACCGGTGTCGCGGACCCGGCCACGCCGGAGTCCGCTCCGGAGGCACCCGCCTCGTCGACGTCCTCGTCCTCGTCGTCGTCGTCGTCGTCCGAGGCTCCCGCCGAGTCCTCGGGTGCTCCGAAGCGCCGTCGTCGTCGTGGCAGCCGCAGCGGCGGCGAGCCGCATGCCACCGGTGCCTCGACGTCCGTCGACGAGTCCGGGGCCGTGGCCGCCGGCGGGTCGACGTCGTCGAGTGCGGACGCGGACGCGTCGGCCGATGCCGCTCCGGTCGCGGACGCCGCCGTCGAGGCGGCACCGAGCGCCGAGGCTGCCCCGGCTTCGACCACCCCGGTCCGTCGTCGGGTCAGCTCGAGCGCCCCGGTGACCCCGACCGAGAACACCGTCGCGATCCTCGACATCCCCGTCGCCGTCACGAAGCGCGAGCCCCGCGCCGTGCCCGCAGCGGACGCGGAGTCGCTGCTCGACTCGGTCCTCAACGCGCTCCCGGAGCCGAAGCAGCCCGGTCAGGGCCGCTCGCGCTCCCGACGGGTGTCGTCGCCGAGCATCAGCGCACCGGCGTCCACCGAGGGCGACGCGCCCGAGGACGGCGCCGTGATCGTGGGGAACTGAGCGTGACGAACGCGGGGGACCCGGGGCAGCACGACCGCGGGTACTACGGCGTGGGCTGGCAGCAGCCCGCGCCGGTGCCCGGGCCCGGGCCGGGGCCGGCGACCGGTGTGCCGTACGCGCCGCCGGCACCCCCGCAGCGTCGCCGTCCGACCGGCGACCCCCGGCGCGCGTTCGCCCCGGGCGCGTCCGTGACGAACACGACGGGTGCGCTCATCGCGGTCGTCTCGGTGATCGTGGTCGAGTTCGTGTCCGGACTCGTCGGGCTCCTCGGCACCTCCCTCGTGGTGAGCCCGTTCGCGCGCTACGGCGCGGGGGACAGCATCGTCGCGGGGTTCGTGCACGGGGTCTTCCTCGCACCCCTGCCGTTCCACGTCGGGGCGTTCCTCGCACTCGCGTTCCTGGTGCCGGTCGCACGGCGGAGTCCGCTGCCCGTGATCCTCCTGCGTGCCGTGCTCGCCGGGGCGGCGGGGACGACCGCGCTCGCGCTCGTCGGGGTGTTCACCGGTGCGTTCGGCGCGGTCCGCGGGTTCGGGGCAGCTCGACTCGTGACGAGCATCGTGACGGTGCCGCTGCAGAGTGGCCTCCCGCTGACGCTCATGCTCGTGGCCACGACGACGGCCGCGTGGCTGTGGCTCGGACGCCCGCGGGGCGGTACGCGGCGGCCGCTGGGTGCCCCCGGGACGCTCCGGCAGCCCGATGCCGTGCCCGCGGCGACCGTCCAGGGCGCGGGAGGCCCCCAGCAGCAGCCGAACCCGTACGCGCCGCCCGGCGGGCAGCAGCAGCCGCCGATCACGCAGCAGCCGCCGATCACGCAGCAGCCGCCCGTCGGGCAGCAGCAGCCGCCCGCGAACCCCTGGGTGCCGCCGCAGCGCTGACGCGGCCACGCGCACGTCCCGGCGGGCGTGGCGGCGCTGACCCGCGCCTCCAGGCCGGCGCCGGAGTCGAGCCGTGCGTGTCCGGGCGCCGTCCCGCAGGACGGGCGGCCGCCTCAGGACGGGCGCTTGTCCCGCTGCGCCACCCGGAGGCCGCTGCGGATGAGCCGGAGCACGAGCTCCCGACCGGTCACCGGGGTCGCTCCGGCGGCCACGAGCTCGTCGTAGCGGGCCATCGGCACGTCGTAGTGGTCGTGGTCGAACCCGCGACGGGGGAGACCGGCGGCACTCGCGAAGGCGTGCAGTTCGTCGTACGATTCGTCACTGACGAGGTGCGACCACAGTGTGTCGTGCGCAGGCCACGTCGGCGGGTCGATCAGGACGGTCACCCGCCAATGGTACGTGTGTCGCCGTTTGACCGGACCCGGTCGGATCGAGTATTCTCGATCCCTGGTGTCAGCGGGCCGTTCTGCCTGCGTCGCCGATCGGGCCCGGCCTCCCCGGGAGCCGCTCGTGCAGCAGTGGGCACCCGAGACTTCCCTCAAGCAGAGTACGTAAGGAATTCCACGTGGTTTACGCAGTAGTGCGCGCCGGCGGCCGTCAGGAGAAGGTCGAGGTCGGCACGATCCTCACGATCGACCGTGCCAAGGCCGACGACAAGGGCAAGATCAAGCTCGCTCCGGTGCTCCTCGTGGACGGTGACACCATCACGTCGGCCGCGACCGAGCTCGCGAACGTGACCGTCACCGCCGAGGTGCTCGAGGACCTCCGCGGCCCGAAGGTCGTCATCCAGAAGTTCAAGAACAAGACCGGGTACAAGAAGCGCCAGGGCTTCCGCGCTGAGCTCACCCGCGTCAAGATCACCGAGATCGCGTAAGGCGGGAGTAGAAGATGGCACACAAGAAGGGTGCGAGCTCCACTCGCAACGGTCGTGACTCGAACGCACAGCGCCTCGGCGTGAAGCGCTTCGGTGGCGAGGTCGTGAACGCCGGCGAGATCATCGTCCGCCAGCGCGGCACGCACTTCCACCCGGGCGCCAACGTCGGCCGCGGTGGCGACGACACGCTGTTCGCCCTCTCGGCCGGTTCGGTCGAGTTCGGCACCAAGGGCGGCCGCAAGGTCGTCAACATCGTCGGCGCTGCGTAAGCGACCCACGATCTGACTCTGCGGGAGGGGCGGGCCACGTGCCCGCCCCTCCCGTTCTCTGTTTGCAACACCAAGGAGTGGACCCATGGCGACCTTCGTCGACCGCGTGACCCTGCACCTCAGCGCGGGGGACGGCGGCAACGGCTGCGTGTCGGTCCGCCGTGAGAAGTTCAAGCCCCTCGCCGGCCCGGACGGCGGCAACGGCGGCGACGGTGGCGACATCGTGCTCGTCGCCGACCCCCAGGTGACGACGCTGCTCGGCTACCACCGGTCCCCGCACCGTTCGTCGAAGAACGGCCAGCCGGGCATGGGTGACATGCGGAGCGGGATCAGCGGCGAGACGCTCGAGCTCCCCGTCCCGATCGGCACCGTCGTGCACGACGAGCGCGGCGAGGTCGTCGCCGACATGACCGAGCCCGGCATGCGCGTCGTCGTGGCCGCCGGTGGCCAGGGTGGTCTCGGGAACGCGGCGCTCGCGACGACGAAGCGCAAGGCGCCCGGGTTCGCGCTCCTCGGCACCCCGGGTGAGTCCGGCGACGTCAGCCTCGAGCTGAAGACGATCGCTGACGTCGCCCTGGTCGGGTTCCCGAGCGCCGGCAAGTCCTCGCTGATCGCCGCGGTCTCCGCCGCGAAGCCGAAGATCGCCGACTACCCGTTCACGACCCTCACGCCGAACCTCGGCGTCGTCGAGTCCGGTTCCACCCGCTTCACCGTCGCCGACGTCCCCGGCCTCATCGAGGGTGCGTCGGAGGGCAAGGGCCTCGGGCTCGAGTTCCTCCGCCACGTCGAGCGCTGCGAGGCCCTGCTTCACGTCATCGACTGCGCCACCATGGACCCGGGCCGTGATCCGATCAGCGACCTCGACGTCATCCTGGGCGAGCTCGAGCGCTACCCGGTCCCGGAGGGCCAGGTGCCGCTGCTCGAGCGTCCGCAGCTCATCGCGCTGAACAAGATCGACGTGCCGGACGCCGCGGAGCTCGCCGACTTCGTGCGCGCTGAGCTCGAGGGCCGTGGCTACCGCGTCTTCCCGATCTCGACGGCCTCGCACAAGGGCCTCCGCGAACTGACCTTCGCCCTCGCCGACATCGTCGAGCGCGCCCGTGCTGAGCGCGCCGTCGAGCCGCAGCCGGAGCGCATCGTCCTCCGCCCGAAGGCCGTCGACGAGGTGCCCTTCACCGTCCGTGCCGAGGGCGGCGAGGAGCACCGCTTCTACCGCGTCCGCGGCGCCAAGCCCGAGCGCTGGGTGCAGCAGACCGACTTCACCAACGAGGAGGCGATCGGCTACCTCGCCGACCGCCTCGCCAAGCTCGGCGTCGAGGACGGCCTCTTCAAGGCCGGGGCGGTCGCGGGCTCCACGGTGGTCATCGGCGGTGACGGCGGCACGGTCTTCGACTGGGAGCCGACGCTCACCTCGACCGCCGAGCTCATCACGAGTGCACGCGGCACGGACTCCCGGATCGGCGCGACCTCGCGACCGACCCGCAACGAGCGTCGCGAGGAGTACTTCGAGCGCATGGACGCCAAGGCTGCCGCGCGTGCCGAACTCGAGCAGGAGCGCATCTCCGGCCTGTGGGCGGACGACGACGCGGACGACGCCGACCCGTTCTCCGGTGAGGTCGAGCGCCACCACGAGGGCAAGGACTGACCCGGGCATGACCGAGGCGACCGACACCGACCTGGGCCGGGTGCGCTCGCGCGCGGACATCCCGCGGGCGCGACGACTCGTCGTGAAGGTCGGGTCGTCCTCCGTCAGCGGCGACAACGTCGGGCAGATCGGCGCCCTCGTCGACGCGCTCGGTGCCGCCCACGCGCGCGGCACCGAGGTGGTGCTGGTCTCCTCGGGCGCCATCGCGACCGGGTTCCCGTTCCTCGGGCTCGAGGGGCGCCCCGACGACCTCGCGACCCAGCAGGCCGCGGCGGCGACGGGACAGAACGTGCTGATGTTCCGGTACCAGAAGGAGCTCGACCGGCACGGGGTCGTCGCGGCGCAGATCCTGCTGACCGCCGGTGACCTCCAGAACCCCACGCACCGGGTGAACGCGCAGCGGGCGATCGACCGGCTGCTCGCGCTGCGGGTGCTGCCGATCGTCAACGAGAACGACACCGTCGCGACGCACGAGATCCGCTTCGGTGACAACGACCGGCTCGCGGCGCTCGTCGCCCGGCTGCTCGGGGCCGACGCGCTCGTGCTGCTCTCCGACGTCGAGTCGCTCTACACGAAGCCGCCGCAGCAGCCCGGCGCGGAGCCGATCGAGCACGTCCCGTACGGCGACGAGCTCGCGGGGGTGACGTTCGGGTCGATCGGTGCCGCGGGCGTCGGGACCGGGGGTGCCGGCACGAAGGTCGCGGCCGCTCGGCTCGCGGCGGACGCCGGGACGTCGGTGCTCGTGACGGCGACGTCGTTGGTGGCGTCGGCACTGGCGGGCGAGGACGTCGGCACCTGGTTCGAGGCGGCGCCGCGCGCGTAGGTGCGCGGCTGGCGCCCGGGCGCGACCCGGTGCGGCCTGGAGGCACGGCTCGGCCCCGGCGCGCCCGGCTACGGCACGGCTGGGAGGTGCGGCGGGGTGCGGCCTGGTGCGGCGGGGTGCGGCCTGCCGTGGCCGGGTGCGGCCTGGTGCGGCCTGGTGCGGCGGGGGGGGTGCGGCCTGGGGGCGCGGCGCGGCCCCGGCGCGCCCGGGTACGTCCGGCGGATCGGCGCCATGCGTCGGTCCCGCGGCCGGAGGGCGACCGTTCCCGCCCGCCCCGCGCCACGCGCGCGGCGTGTCGTGACCGACCGACCACGCCGGTCGCGAGTGGCCGGGCGTGCGTGTCGGGACGCGACCGGAGTGCGGCGATCCCTGCACCGGCGGCGCGCCTCCAGGCCGGATCCACAGGCGTACGACCCACCACGTCATCGCGGGGGAGGCGGACCTATGATCGAGCCATGTCGCTGACCGCACCCGCTCCGACCCTGACCGACAAGCTCGTCGCCGCCCGCGACGCGGCGTCGGTGCTCGCGACCGCGACCACGGCCGTCAAGGACGCGGCGCTCGGCGCGATCGCCGCGGCGGTCCGCGCCGCGACGGACGAGATCGTCCGGGCCAACCACGAGGACCTCGTCGCGGGGGAGGACGGCGGGCTGTCGTCGGGCCTGCTCGACCGCCTCCGGTTGGACGCGGCACGGATCGACGCCCTCGCCGTCGCCGTCGAGCACGTCGTCGGTCTGACGGACCCGGTCGGGCAGAACGTCCGCGGCTCGGTGCTGCCGAACGGCCTGCAGCTGACCCAGGTGCGGGTGCCGTTCGGCGTCGTCGGCGCCATCTACGAGGCGCGGCCGAACGTCACCGTCGACATCGCGAGCCTGGCGCTGAAGAGCGGCAACGCCGTCGTGCTCCGGGGTGGGTCGGCGGCGCAGCGCACGAACGCCGTGCTCGTGGCACGCATCCAGGACGCGGTGGCCTCGGTCGGGCTACCGCGCGAGCTGGTCCAGACGATCGACGAGTTCGGTCGCGCGGGCGCGACGGAGCTCATGCGGGCTCGGGGGCTCGTCGACGTGCTGATCCCGCGGGGGAGTGCGTCGCTCATCCAGACGGTGGTCACGGAGTCGCAGGTGCCCGTCATCGAGACCGGTGCCGGCGTCGTGCACGTCTTCCTCGACGAGTCCGCTCCGGAGGACCGCGCCGTCGACATCGTGCTCAACAGCAAGGTGCAGCGGCCGAGCGTGTGCAACGCCCTCGAGACCCTCCTCGTGCACGAGCGGGCCGCGGAACGGCTCCTGCCGGTGCTGGCCGACCGGCTCCGCGCTGCCGGGGTGACCCTCCGCGGTGACGACGCCACCCGGACGATCGTGCCGGGCGTGCTCCGAGCGACCGACGCCGACTGGGCGACGGAGTCGATGGACCTCGACCTCTCGATCCGCGTCGTGCCGGACGTCGACGCGGCGATGGCGCACATCGCGACCTGGTCGACGCACCACACCGAGTCGATCGTGACGAACGACGTCGACACGGCGGAGCGGTTCCTCGCCGGCGTCGACTCGGCGGTCGTGATGGTGAACGCCTCCACCCGGTTCACGGACGGCGGCGAGTTCGGCTTCGGGGCCGAGGTGGGCATCTCCACGCAGAAGCTGCACGCCCGCGGACCGATGGGCCTGCCCGAACTCACGAGCACCAAGTGGATCGTGCGCGGTCAGGGCCAGATCCGCGGCTAGACTGAACGGCGTCTTTCCACCGACCGAACGGAGCACATGACGATGACCCTCCTCGCCGAAGCCGCAGAGCACGCCTCCGGGGTCCCCGCGTACGTCTTCCCGCTCGTCGGTGCCCTCTTCTTCGCGTTCCTCGGGTTCGTGACGTGGAGCTTCCGTGACGTCGCCTACCGCCACTCGCACAAGTTCGAGGCCACTCGCCACCACGAGACCGGCGTCGACGAGTTCGGCCACACGAAGCTCTGATCCGTCACCCATGCTCGAGAGCTCGGGGCGGCCGCGCATCGGTGTGATGGGTGGCACGTTCGACCCCATCCACCACGGCCACCTCGTGGCAGCGTCCGAGGTCGCGCGTGCGTTCGACCTCGACGAGGTGGTGTTCGTCCCCACCGGTCAGCCGTACATGAAGTCCGACGTCACGGACGCCGAGCACCGGTACCTCATGACGGTGGTGGCGACCGCGTCGAACCCGATGTTCACGGTCAGTCGGGTCGACATCGACCGGCCGGGTCCGACCTACACGGTGGACACCCTGCGCGACCTCCACGAGCAGCGGCCGGACGCGCAGCTGGTCTTCATCTCGGGCGCGGACGCCGTTCAGCAGATCCTCGACTGGAAAGACCATGATGGCCTCTGGGACCTCGCGCACTTCGTCGCCGTGACGCGCCCAGGCCACGCGCTGAGCATCACCGGCCTGCCGGAGCGGGACGTCAGTCTGCTCGAGGTGCCCGCGCTGGCGATCTCGTCGACCGACTGCCGCGATCGGGTCAGGCGCGGGTTCCCCGTCTGGTACCTGGTGCCCGACGGGGTCGTCCAGTACATCTCCAAGCACCATCTGTATCGGAGCGTTGCATGAGTTCGTCCGACGCGCAGCCGCCACTGTCGCGGCGCCAGGCGCGCGAGCGGGAGCGCGCTGCCGCCGCCGGTGGCCAGCCCGCGACACCGCCGCCCACCCTCGCCGCACCCGCGTCCACCGACCGTTCGGAGCAGGCCCGCCGTCGGCCCGGTTCGCACGTCGCCCCGGCACCGTCCGGCGCCGCACAGGCCGGCGTCCCCGACGTGCCCCCGGCGTCCGCGACCGAGATCGTCCCCGGCACCGGTGGGCTGACCCGTCGTCAGCTGCGGCTCATGCGCGAGGCCGAGGTCCAGGCCGTCCTGCCCGTGCCGCTGCAGGCGCCGACACCACAGTCGTCGGACCGGACGGTCCAAGACGTCATCGGCTCGGTGTCCACCCTCGAGGACGACCACGACGTGCCCGCCGCATCCACCCCGAGTCCGGTCGCGTCCGCGCCGACGGCTGCTCCGACCGAGGTTGCTGAGTCGCCGGTCGAGCTGGACGAGGCCGCCGTGCAGCAGGCGACGGAAGCCGACGGTTCGCCGGACGCGGTCGAGCCGCTCGAGGAAGCCGCCGCGCACGCCGAGGAGCCCCGTCGCCACCGCTCGACCTGGGCGCCGCACGATGCCGACACCGACGCCGCGTCCCCCGAGGGCGCTGCACCGACGGCCGACACTGCACCGACGAATGACACCGCAGCGACCGACGGCACCGCGCCGACGGCCGCGGACGAGCCGACCGCTGCCGCGGCAGCGTCCCCGGCAGCGCCGATCGCACCGAAGCTGCCGCCCGTGGACGCCGCGACGCCCGGGGTCTTCCCGCTGTCCCTCGACGACGACACGAACGAGACGCCCGTGCAGCGGCCCGCCGCCGATCCCACGGCGTCCTCGAGCGTGCCGCCGGCGTTCCGACGTCCGGTCGAACCGAAGCCCGTCACGACCGCGTTCCAGCCGGCGGCCGGGCACTGGTCGGCGCTCGCGCACGATTCGAACGACGCCGAGGTCCACGACGAGGAGACCGGCACCCGCCGTGTCGCCACCTCGAACCCGAACGCGATCGTGCTGCCGAACTCGGCGCTCGCGGACCCGACCGGTGCGCTGAACGCCACCGGCGAGGTCATCCTCACCGGCTCGATCGACCTGCCGGCGTCGCTCTCCTCGACCGGGTCGCACCGGCCGATCGACGGCGCGGAGGTCGACCGTCTGCTCGAGCAGCACGACGAGCAGCCCGAGACCGACGCCAGCCCGATCCGTGCGAGCCGCGCGGTGTCGAGCCACACCTCCACGCGGCAGGTCGTCCTCGCGGCGGCGAAGCCGAAGGAGTCGAAGACCCCGATGGTCCTCGCGATCTCGGTCGGCGCCGTCGGTCTCTCGGCGGCCGCGGTGATCATCGTCGCGCTCCTCACGACCCACCCCTTCGGCTGAGCCGCGCAGGCGAGGCCGATCGCGTCGGAACCGGCTGGCCGGTGTCCGACGTCTGACCTATGATGACGGGGCCGATCACCTCGGCACCCCAGCCCGGCACGACGTCGGGCGACGACCGGAAGGACCTGCGTGCCCGCCTCCTCACGCGCACTCGAACTCGTGCAGATCGCCGCCACCGCGGCCGACGCCAAGCAGGCCGAGGACCTCGTCGCACTCGACGTGACCGGGCCGCTCCAGTTGACGGACGTGTTCCTCCTGGCGACCGGCCGGAACGAGCGCAACGTCCTGTCGATCGCGGACGAGGTCGAGGAGCGCCTCATCGAGGCCGGCGCGAAGCCGCTGCGTCGTGAGGGCCGCTCCGAGGGACGCTGGGTGCTCATCGACTTCGGGGACATCGTCGTGCACGTCTTCCACGAGGAAGACCGCCAGTACTACTCGCTCGAGCGACTCTGGGCAGACTGCCCGACGATCCCGCTCGAGCTGCCCGTCGAACAGGGCTGAGCCGAACGAGGTCGAGCACGACGCGCCCGGGTGGCGGTGACGATTTCGTTCCCGGGGGTTCGCATGGTGTACGCTTCTACGGTGCCTCCGGGGAACCGGAAGTACCAAGAAACACCTTTGGGTCTGTGGCGCAGCTGGTAGCGCACCTGCATGGCATGCAGGGGGTCAGGGGTTCGAGTCCCCTCAGATCCACCCTCAACCCCCGTAGTTCGAAGGAACTACGGGGGTTTTCTCGTGCTCAGAGACGCCGAAGTGCCAACTTATTGCCAACTTTCGGGCGTGAGGAACCGGCCCGCTCCCTGGCGGGGGAGTGATCCCACCGAACCGTGCCGTGACGTGAGCAATCGGTGCCGATCGTCGATGCGCGCGCAGCACCCGGGACGTCGTGCATAGGGGATCGCATGACGAACCCTACGAAAACCCAGTCCGCCAGCGCCTCCCTCGACCTGCAGGAGGCGAAACCGCGGGACGCGGTCACCACCTCGGCACCGGTCGTCTCGCAGCGCCCCGCAACCGTCTCAGCCGCGATCGCCGAGCTCGACCCGCTGCTGACCATCGAGAAGTGTCGGAGTACCTTCGCGTCCCCATCGCCACGCTACACGACTGGCGCTACCGGAAGGTCGGGCCGAAGGCGATGATGGTCGGCAAGTCGCTGCGCTGCCGACTCTCCGCGCTGAACTCCTGGCTGGACGAGCGCGCCTCGTGAAAGGCCGCACGAGCCTCGCCCCAGGCACCTGGGGTGAGGTGACCGTCAAGGAAACGGACCGAGGCTACGTCGCCCGTACGGGGGTGCGCCTGCTCGACGGGTCCTACCAGGACGTCCGGCGGACACGCCCAACGCGCTCCGCCGCGCGGGAGGCAGCCATCGGAGCCGCCGGGGATACCGCGAAGGTCAGTCTCGCCGGCAGACTGAAACCGACATCCATGTTCGCCGCGCTCGTAGAGGACTGGTTCCGGCACGAGCAGCACGCCGAGAACGTTCGCCCGCAGACCCTGCACGAGCAGTACCGCATGGCCCTGGCCGACCTCGCTCTGCGCCTCGGGAAGGTCGCCATCCGCGAGCTCACCGTGCCGCTGTGCGACTGGGCGTATGTCGACATGCTCGAGTCGCGCCGACCACGCGATCGAAACGGCAACAAGTACGGCGAGGCAGGTCGATGGTCCTGGCCGCCCGGAACGCGCTCGGCGTGCTCAAGAAAGTGCTGGACCGCGCGGTCATCCTGGGGCTCCGACCCGACAACCCCGCCGCGCCGATGAAGCCGAAGCGGCGCCCGAAGAAGGAGATTCACGCGCTCCAGGCCGACGACCTCCAGCGCGTCCGGCAGGCGGTCACCGCCTACACCAACCGGCCGGATCGTTCCGGTACGGCGCCGAAGTACCTCGAGTTCGCGCTCGACATCATGAGCGGGATCGGCGCCCGAATCGGGGAAGCCCTCGCGATCCGGTCGGTCGAGGACATCGACCTGCTGTCGGAACCGCTCGTGATCCACATCACCGGTACGATCGTGGACTACCCAGGCGCCGCAGCGGTCCGGCAGTAGGGACGACGACGAGCACCTGCACGATCGCGTCGCCGTCGTTGCGGAGCAAGAGTGCTCGCACCCCGAGCGTGGAGGCGAGCCGCTCCTCGAGAGCCCGGTCGTGTGCGAGGTCGTACGCGTGCCCGTCTGAGAGCGTGAAGGGGACAACGATGAGGGTCGCGCCGAGCCTGGCGGTCGTCTCGAACGGCCGGGACGCAACTCCCTCAGCTCGGAGCGCGAGATCAGCGCCGGCTCCTGCTTTCGGCGACCGCCGCCACGCCCGCCGGGCTGCTCGGGCGATCCGCGGCGAAGCAATGAGCGCCTACCCGTGCTCCTCCTGCAACCCGTGGCACTTCGGGCACCTCCCAGATGACGTGCGGCAGGGGCTCCGGGCACGGGGTGAGCTCGCTGCGAACCGTCAAGACGCCGGCGGCCTCCGCAACCGCTACGCCAAGACGGTGCACGAAGACTCAGGCCGAGCGGCCGTCATGGCATCGATCGCGCATCCCGTCACCCGACGGTCCGAGTGTGCGTCAGTACCGACCGAGATCACCTTCGATCCGGCCATCGAACGAGCGCTCAACGCGAACGACGAACCGACACCTCCGCCCGCCCGCGCTGCCGTTCCGAAGCCGACTCCGCCGCAGCACCTCCTTGGGGGCACGCCCCTGGACGATCAGCCGATGATCGAGCGGCTCCAGACGAAGGTTTGGGCCTTGTAGACGAAGCCGCGCAGCGCGCAGCAGCGGCCGCGGCCGGCGGGGGCATCGCCACACGGCACCGAGCCGGAAGGACGACGATGACCGACTACACGCCGACGACGGGGCAGGTTCGTGAGGCGTACGTCCGCGGGATGCGGAACGCGTTCATCGCGTCCTCGGGGGAGCACGGTGAGGAGTTCGACCGGTGGCTCGACACCATCCTGACCCCCGAACCACCCGGGATGGGACCGCTGCCGACGTTCGATCCGGCGGCAGGGCAGTCGCACCGATGCACGCCCGCGTTCCTCAGAGCCGGCGGCGCGTGCACGGCTGAACCGCGACGGCTGGCGTTGATGGGGTCGGCCACGAGCACTGGATACCGTCACCCCACGCGCCGGCTGCGTCAGCCTCGGCGCGCCAACCGGACCGCCGTGCATAGGGGTAGTTGGCGGCGCCAGCGCTCCGCCCCGAGGAACCGACGCAGCAGACCCATGCCGAACGAGAAGGACGCCTCATGACCTGCCCCCACTGCGGCGGACGCCACGGTCCCGGCATCGGTGACGACGTCCCCGTGATCGTCTGCCGCGACTGCGGCTACCCCACCCACACTGACGACTGGAGCCGAGTATGAGCACCGACACCATCACCTTCACTGAGCTCCTCGAACGCCCCGCCGGTACTATCGCCACCGCGCCCAATGCGGACGGTGACGCGTTCCTGACGGTCATCGTCGAGTACGACGGCGGACGCAAGCTCGCGACGTCACGCTCCGACGAACCGCGACCGTCCTGGGATCACTACCTCGAGCTCTGCGAGGACACCGAGGGCACGACGGTTCCTGCGATTCGCGCGATCCACCCCGACCGACGGGTCCTCGTCCCGTCGCTGACGAACGTCTTCAACCGGCCCGCTCCGACGACGGACGAGGAAGACGAAGCGCAGGAAGCGGAATGGGACGCTGTGTCCGCCCAGGCTGAGGCGGCGCTCGACGCGGCATCAGCCGGAACGCTCGTCCTCCCAGACGCCACGTTCGAGAGCCAGGAGCACCTCTGGATGCGCACCGGCGACGGCTGGGTCTCGGCCGGCTGCTCCGCCACCCCGATCGAGTCGCTCCGGGTGGTCCTCGACGGAACCGCCGGTCCGGGTGCCTGGTACGACCGTGACATCGTCGAAGCGATTGGAACCGCAGCGTTCACCGTCATCGACTTCCCGCAGGCGGGCGGCGACCGGTGAGCGGCGCCGCCGCGCGGCTCGTCCGGGCGAGCACCTCGGAGCGCGCCCTCCGAGCGGCGGTATCCTCCGCGGCGGCTCGCGCCGCGGGGGCTGGGAGCCTCACGCTCGGATGGGGTGCCGCGGGGGCGCTCCGCCGGTTCGGTGCGACCAATGAGCTTGTCGTTGGCGCTCATGTCCGGCATCGTCACCTGGGGTGCACTCCTCGCCCTCGCTTCCGGGGGAGCCCTGATCGAACGCGCCGTCCGCGGCCGACCAGGCGTCCTCGACCCGGTCGACGACTTGGCCTCGCGGCTGGCGGTACTCGCATGGGTGTCGGACGTCGCGGTCGTCGTCGTGCACGCTCTGATGTCGTCGGAGGGCGGCGTCGCCGTGAGCGGGCCTGGCACGACGACCTGCTGCTCGGTACGCGGGGATGGGACCGCGGTACCCCCATCTGACCGCCAGCTCGATAGGGCCCCTGGTCAGTAGTGGTAGCGGGCCTGCAGCACGATGATGGCGTCGTCGCTGACGAGATACACCAGCCGGTTCGTGTCGTCGATGCGCCTGGACCAGGCACCGTCGAGGACGTGCTTCAACGGTTCGGGCTTGCCGATGCCGGCGAAGGGATCGTCGCGGAGCACATCGTCGATGAGGGAGTTGATTCGGCGGAGCGTCTTGCGGTCCTGGGTCTGCCAGTAGACGTAGTCGTCCCACCCCTCGGCCGTCCAGGTGAGGCGGCGTTCGCTCAATCGCGGTCCAGCTCGTGCGGCTGCGCCGTGCCTGCCCGGGCGGATGCGATCGCGGTGAGTAGACGGTGCGCGTTCGCGGGGGAGCGCAGCAGGTGTGCGGTCTCGGTCAGCGAGTCGTACTCGTCCTTCGACATCAGGACCGCGGAGCCGCGCTTCGAGATGATCTCAACCTCAGTGTGGTCAGCGTTGACGCGTTCGACGAGCCCGAACAAGTCGCGACGTGCCTCGCTTGCGGTAATCGCCATGACATCCTCCTTGTGGTACGGGAAATGGTACCACTGGGGGTGGGTGGTGGAGATGGCCCGCCGGCGTGCTCAACGTGAAGTCGGCGGGCCCGCCCACGGCACCGGCGCCGCGGGCACTGGTGATGGAGTGCACCCACAACAGGGGCCCGCAGCGCCACGAACCATGACGCGCGAGTCGGGTCGTTCGCATGCGTTCGCTTCTCCCTGCGCGAGTTGCGCTCGATCCACCGCACATAAGGCGTGTTGCGACTGTGATCGATGAGACGACGTTGTGTACGTGTCCGCCCGGGAGAACACGTCATGGAGGTACTCGGCGGTCGCGTCCGGCGCGGTGCGGTGCAGGACGACACCATTGAGTTCGAGCAACACCAGGCCCGCGAGCCACGCGGTCTGCCTGTTGCCGGCTGCAAAGGGGGCTGCGTGCAGCAGCCGGTGGATCAGTGCCGCGGCCAGCAGCCACACCGACGACGTCACCCAGTAAGAAACCATGTCCGACGTCGGCTGGTCGACGGCGGCATCGAGGGCTGCACGTCCGGTCAACGGCGCGGCGGAGTGCGGTGCGTGAACCGCGATCACGTGCGCGGACGTCAGCGCGCGCCTCACGACTCCGCCAGCAGATCAAGCGCCGGCGCCCACGAATTCCGGAGCATCCCAGCGACCCGGTCGACGTCATCGGCATCGGCGGGTTCCGTTCGCCGGATGAGCACCGGAGCAGAAGCTCCAACGATCGTCCGGCGCCCGTACGCGGCCCGGAGCGTCCGTTGGCTGATGGTCGCGGTGAGCGCTGGATGGTTGTCGACCTCGGTACGCGCATCAACCCAGGGTCCGTCGGCGAGGACGATCTCGTCGAGACCGCTCGCGGTCACGGCCCGATACAGGTGCAGGACCGCGTCGATGAGTGTCACGGCGTCGTCGTCGAGGCGGCCGTCGTAGTCGGGCACCCGGCCGCGGGCGATGGCATGATGCACGTCGCGGACGACGGGACCTTCCGCCCACGCTTCGACCCGTTCCGGGAACAGAGGCCGGCCGTCGAGCCCGAGCATCCAGCCTTGTGCGAGGTAGAGCTGCCGGTGCCGCTCCACGTCGTCCCGCTCCGGCACTGCCTGCTGCAGATACGCCATCACGTGCAGGGCGCCGCTGAACGTCATCGTCGGCAGCACCTCCGGCACCGCCACCGGTACGTCCGCATCTACTTCGCCCTGTGCCGTCGCCTGCTGGTCTGTTGCCATCCCTGCTCCCTACCATGCGAGGCGAACACCGCCCCACAGAACGATGACGACGAATCAGGTCTCACTATGACGCGCGGGCCGTCCTGCGACAGGTCCGAAGCGGCCGGTCATGCAGAGAGGAACCATGCCCGGTTGATCCCTGCAGACTCCTCATCGGCGACGACGGGCGGGACGTCCTCGCACAGGACGTCACCCGGCTCTCGGCCTACGACGCGCAGAACATGCTGGCGTATCGGAACCGACGGCTGGCGACGCTCTCGGCCGAGAGCGTCTCGTTCGCCCGGCTCGCCTGGGGATTGCTGGCCTGGGCCTGGGCCTGGGGCTGAGGCTGGGCCTGGGCCGGGGCGGTCGTCGGGCTCAGCGTGGGTGTGGTCCTCGGTCGCGACGTGTGGCTGGCCGGGCGGGCTGTGGTCGACGGGTTCGTCGCCTTGGATGCTGCTGCCGGGACGGCTGGCCCATGGCGGCGCCGGCGTCCCGGCCTGGCGGGCCGAACCGGTGCGGGACGCCGTGCGCGCCCGGGTCTTCGTGTTCGAGGGCTGGCGCACCCTGCGCATGGCGGTCGCTGCGTTCCTGGTCGGGCCGATGGTCGGCGACCAGCTGCAGCGCACGCCGGCCGAGGACGCCTGGTGGTCCGGGCAGACGGCCGCCGTCGCGGTGTTCATCGTCGGTCTGCTCGCGGTCAGCCTCACCGCCACCGTCCTGATGGGCGCGCAGTGGCGGGCGAACCGTGCGCACTCCCAGCGTGACCCGATCCAGCGGAAGCTGCTCGGGCGAGGCTAAGCGACGCCATCCACCGCGCAGTCCGCGATGAACGCCATCAGCGGCGTCGCATCGTCGTCGGTGAAGAGCGTGTCCAGGGCCTGATTGAATTCGTACTTGCGGGCGAAGGGGATGTTGACGACGTCGTAGCCGCCCGCCATCAGGACGCCGGACATCATCAGCCGTGCCGTGCGCTTATTCCCGTCGAAGTAGAACTGCGACCGGGTCGCGGCCGCGAAGTAGCCCAGCGCCTGCTCACGAGGGTCGTCGATTCCGTCGAGGAAGTCCAGGGTCCGTTTCATCCGCTCCGGCAGGTCTTCCTGCGGGACACCGGCAACGAAGCCGCCGTTGGCGAGCCGCACATCACCGCCGCCCCCGGTCACGCCTTCGCCCCGGAATGAGCCCGACTCGATCGCTTCATGCCGCGCGACTCGACCGTGCAGGTCATCGGAGACATCCTTGCTGAGCGCAAAACCGCCACCGGAGACCAGCTCATCCACGCGGGTGTAGCCGTCGACGAGGGCGAGGACCTGCTCCTCCTCCTCGATCTTCTTCCCGCCGATCGTCACCCCGTCAAGCAGTGTGCGCACTTCGGGGAGCGTGAACGTGTTGCCCTCGAGCGCTGCGGCATTCCAGACCAGGTCCGGCATCGAGTTCTTGAACCGGAACCGTGAGCGCTCCACGGAGGTCTGTCGGATACGGCCGAAATCGATGCGGTTCGCATCCCAGCCGACCCCAGTCGCCTCGAAGGTCTCCTCCGGTGTCGCAGCCGACGGTGTCGGGGTGGTGAGTGCTGGGCCCTCTGGAGCCCGGCTGACGTCCGGCCGGCCGGGCCGTTTGACGTATTGGTTCGATCCGACACCCCACCGGGGTCCGTCGCTCATGATGTCCTCCCGAACTCGATCAGCGCCTGCAGGCGCGCATCGCCTCCGAGGCCTGCGGCGTCGATGAAAGCCTGCAGCGGTGAGACGAGCTCGACGTCCTGCACCGCGGTCGCGCCAGCGAATACGGACAGGTGCGCGTAGGCGACGATGAGGTCAGCATCGTCTCGGTGCGCCGGACGGAAGCTGTCGCCGAGCAGCTGCCCAACCTTGCGTGCGTCCTCAACCCACATGATCGTCGGGGCCTGCGCGTCGATACCGAGCGCGTCGAGCGCCGCCCAACCCGACAGCGCCCACCGCTGCTCGGACGCTCGTCCCGCGGACACCAGCCGGTCCACGCGCCAGTGCTCGCCCCGCAGACGCACCGCTCCGGGCCGCTTGCCCGGAGCGCTCGCCCGACCGGCCTCGTCGACGATCGCGGCCTCTCGCTGGCGCCCTTGCCGGGCGCCGGCGAACCGCGTGATTCGCTCCCGCCACGCCTCCGCAGCTTCGGCCCACTCCGCGACAGTGTCGTCGCCGAGCAGAGCACGGCCGGCCACGGCGGCGAGGGGATCGCTCAGCGCGGCGAGATCGATCTGCAGCTCCCAGCCCGCGGCCAACGCCAGCTCCTGCAGGTCATCGGCCCGAGGGACGGCGCCCGAGAACAGGCGGTACAGTGTCGGCCTGCTGATGCCAGCGCGCGCCGCAAGCTCCGCGACGCCGTAGGGTCCGGCGTCGCGGAACACTTCGAGCGCATCCCCGTACTTCATACGCTCATGTTCTCATAGTTGAGACAGTGCAGATAGGGGTCTCAGGAATGAGACTGTGCCTCTTGGTCGGGAGGGATGCCCACGGATTTGGTCGGCTCGACCCGACTCAGTAGCCGCTCTCAGCCCTGCCGTGCCGGGGCTGGCGAGGCGCATTCCAGTCCGCCGAACGGTGCGGTGGGGTCACACCCCGCCCCGCGGCGCCCCGCAGATGCGGGGCCATGCATAGGGGATGGTGCAGGCGAAACGGTTCCGCCGGCAGAAGGGACCGCCCGATCATGACTGCCATCACCGCACCGAACCGTCGTACCGGCCTTGAGGCGCTCTCCGCACTTCCCGCTGGCCGCACCGCGTCGAACGCTGCGGACCTGCTCGGCGCCGCTGGGATGCTCGGCTGGAACGTGCGCACCGTGGGCGTCAGCGCCAGCGAGGGGACCGAGTCCGGTGTTACCGGGTTCGACCTGCCGCGAAGCGCCGCCAGCGTCTACACCGACCCGAAGACGGGCCGCTCCCACGCGATCGGTGTCGTGGGGCGGAACTACACCGCGATCCAGAACGAGCAGATGATGCCGTTCCTCGACGCGCTCCTCGAGACCAGCGGTGGCCGCTTCACGACCGCGGGCTTCACCCCTGACCACGGACGAGTGTGGGTGGGTATCAAGACGCCAGCCACGATCCAGATCGGGGGCTCCGACGACGTGCTCGTGAACATGGTCGTCTCGAACGCCCACGACGGCACCGGCGCGTTCACCGTCAGCGCGAACCTCGTGCGACTGGTCTGCACCAACGGTATGACCGCGGCAATCCCTGGGACGCGGTCGCAGGTGAGCGTCCGGCACACCTCGGGCGCCGTCGACGCGCTCGCGCAGGCGCACCAGTCCCTCGACGTCATCACGCGCTACGCCGCCGCGTTCCGGGACGCGCCGAGCCGCTGCTCACGAAGGAATACGTCGACCACGAGTTCGCGGCGATCATCGAGCGGCTGCTGCCGGTCACCGCTGAGGATAACCCGCACGTGCGCGCCATCCTCTCGCTCCGGCACGACTCGCCCACGATCGACGACGCCTGGCGCGGCAGCGCCTACGGCGCCTACCAGGCCGCTACCGAGTACGTCGACCACTTCATGCCGGTCCGCAGCCGCGGCGACCAGGAGACTGCACGAGCCATGCGCTCCATCGGGAGCGCCGTCCCGCGCGCGAAGACGCGCCTCTTCCGGGCCCTCGTCGAGGCCTGAACCAGACCGGCAGGCCGGGCAGCGGCCCCCATGCTGCCCGGCCTGCCCCTCACCCATCCACCACCGGAAGGCCCCGCATGAGCGCCGTACCCGCGGATCAACACCGGCCGCCACGCCACGTGAGAACCGCCCGGGCAGTCGTCACCAAGCTGCCCCGATACATCGACTCGCAGCTCGCGCTCGCACGGGCCCTCCACGACGGCTGCCGCGGCATCATCATCGACGCGCCCCCGGCGGTACCGATCACGGTGACCGACCCGTCCGGCTCGCTCCGAATCCAGATCACCGGCGCCAGCGTGTTGCGCCTCGCCGGCGGACGGGCACGCGCCGATTGTCGATCCACGGTGATCGCGCACCAGGCGCACATCGACGCGTGAGGGCGTGCGCGCGTCGCCGCCCATGACGGCTGCACCGTCGCGCCTGCGCGGCCGCACACGTCGAGGCGTTCCGAGACGCCGTCGTGGAAGCGTACGGCGTCGTCCACGTCACCGCACGTGACCACAGCACCGTCATGGGGCACGGGCGCGCCCGCATCGCCGTGTACGACACCGCGGCCGTCACGATCGACGAGAACGCCGCCGCTGCGGTGAAGCGCAACCGAGCATCCGTGTCAGCCTGGGAAGACGCACGGGTCACCACCTCTGTGCGGCGAATCGACTGACGGTAGCCGGCAAACGCGGTCGCCGGGGCCGTTTCCTGCCCTGCGACTCGGCTCCGTAGCCCATTACTGAACTGCTTACTTACTTAGTTGCGGATTTGCGTACAATGGCTGCATGTCCAGCAGTGTTGATGCCGCCCTCGCCGCACTGGCGGGAAGCCAGTGGGGGATGGTCACCGCTGCCCAGGCGACGGCGAACGGGATCGCCCGCAGCACTCTGCAGCGCCGGGAACAAGGTGGCGCGCTCGAGCGGGTCCGACACGGGGTCTACCGCCTGCCCGGCGTCCCTGGCTCACCACTCGACGACGTCCGAGCTGCCTGGCTCGCCAGCGCCCCGGCAGTCCCGGCATGGGAGCGGATCGACGACCCCGACGTCGTCGTAGGTGGTGCCGCCGCAGCGCAAGCCCACGAGATCGGCGACCTCTACGCATCCACCGTGCTGCTCCACACACGGGCCCGCCGGCAGTCGAAGCACGACGACATCCGCTACAGCACCCGACAGCTCCCGAACGAGGACGTCGCCATCGTCGAAGGGCTACCGGTGACAACCAGGGAACGCACCATCGCGGACCTGATCACCGAGCCAGGAACAGACCTCTCCCTGGTCGCTGATGCGCTGCGTGACGCCGAACGCTCCGACGCGGACCTCGACGTGGACCACCTCGTCGCGCTCCTCAGCACCCACGCGAAGCGACTCGGCTACCGATCCGGCGTTGCACTCTACGAGCAGCTGCGCTCGATGACCCGCGTCGACGAAGAACGGGCCCGTGAACTCCTCGCCTACACGGACCTCCGCAGCCTCGTCGATGCGCTCGCTCTGGAGAACACCCAGCAGGTCATGGAGGTGCTGCTCGGCTCCGGAGCGCGAGAGCAGGTCAGTGCGGTGATCGCGGCACTGCGGCCGCCGCTGATGGCGAATCTCAACGACCAGGTCAAGGACGCGATGATGCCACTCAAGGGCGGGGTTCCCGGCGTGCGCATCCAGCTCCCGCCGAAGCTGCTCGAGCAGATGCAGCCGTCTCCGGCGCTGCGGGAGGCGCTGGCGAAAATCGCATCGATGCCGCCGCCGAAGCTGCCCGTCGACGTGCAGCACAGGATCGCCGAACTCACGACGGCCGCCACGCGGGCGGCCGTGCCGCGAGCGAGCATCCCCACCCCGCGCATCAGCACCCATTCGGTCAAGCTCCCCACGCCGACAGTGCCGACGATGAAGATCAACCTGCCGGCATCCGCCGCCCGCCTCGTCGACGACGCAGCACGCCGCGCGATGCGCATCCGCGTTCCCGGCCAACCGCCCAGGAACGAAGCTGGCGCGGACGAGGGAGAGGCATGAGCCGCCCCGACACGTACGCGAGCCCAGCCGCGACGTTGACGGCGATTCGCGCAGCCGCCAAGAACGACGGCGGGAAGACCGGCGTCCGCCAGTCTGATCTGCCGCAGCTGCTGCTGTTCGACCGGTTCCTCGCGCGCGTGTTCGTTCCCGCCGACGCTCCGTTCGTGCTCAAGGGCGGCACTCGGATGCTTGCATTCATCCCCCACGCCCGCGCAACCGTCGACATCGACCTCGAGGTCGCCCGGTACGGCGTCGACGCCGCGATCGACAAGCTCGCCGAGCTCGTTGCCGTCGACATCGGAGACCGTCTGCGCTTCGACCTGGTCAGCCGCGACATCCGCGGCTCGGGCGATGACCAACCGAACGTGGCGATGGCCGCGCTCAAGTTCGGCGTGGTTGGCACCACGCAGCAGGTGAAGATCGACCTCGCCGTGCACGACCGTGCTGGCGCGGCGACCGTCCGAGCGGCGCCGGCGTTCCGCGTGCCACTGGCACGTCCCGTGCCGTCGCCGGAGTACGTCATGATCGCCCTCGAGCAGCAGATCGCCGACAAGGTCGCCGCCATGATGGAACGCGGCCACGTGTCAGGGCCGCGAGGCGACGGACGTTCCTCCCGCGCGAAGGACCTCGTCGACCTCGCCTTGATCGCCCAGCACCTGACCGTCGACGCGGCCAACCTCGCTGCGGCATTGCAGGTCCAGGTCGACGAACGCCAGCTCGAGCCGTTCACGGAGGTAGACGCCTCGGACGGCGTCCGCACCGGCTACCCGACCGTCGCGAAGAAGGTCCCGTCGTTGGCGCTGACGTGGCAGGAAGCGCTCGCCCTCACAAACCGACTGATCGCACCGGTCCTCACCGGGGAGGTGGTCCACGGCACCTGGCGGCCCGAGCACGAACGGTGGACCCATCTCGGACCCAGCGCGCAGCACATCGGGCTGCCGACGTTGCGGAAGTAGTTGGAGCACCCACTGACCGGGCAGCTGGCCGCTGAGACCGATTTCACCCAAAGCTAGCGATGAGAGAGCAGCTGCTCAGTATCGGGAGGTGGAGGCTTCATCTGCCCGAGCCTCGTCGATGGCGTGCGCGAGGACCAACGCGCCTAGGAAGCCGGCTGACCCCTCGCCAAACGACGCCAGGCGGCACCTGCGTCTGCAATCGGGCGTGCAGTCTGCCAGTCTCGATCCATGATCAGCTTTCAGCAGTCAGCGTGGCGGGTCGTCGCGGTGGTGGCCGTTATGAGCAGCCTGGGTGTCGCTCTCGCCGGCTGCTCGCAGAAGGAAGATGACCCGCTCGAGGTCACGAACACCGCCACGATCAGGGACATCACTGACAACACCGACACCGGCTTCTACACCGTCGATTCCGCTGTCCTCAACACGACGTCTCTCGGAACCGAGCTCACCCTCGGATTCACAATCCTCAACAGCAACCACACGTCATTCAGCCCGGTGTCGACGATCACGTTCAAAGACGGAACCGTGTTGACCTGCGAGGCCGACGACGTGCGCCGTGTGCCATCACTCCAAGACACGACCGACTCCTGGGACTTCGCATGCGACTCCGACGAGTTCCCCAGAGACAGCGACGACGCCTCACTCGTCGTCGTTGACGCCTACAACTGACGCGCTTGGCCTCCATGCACGGTCCGCGACGTGTCCGAGCGAAGTTCCCAAGCTTCAGTTTCAGCTCCGGCGCGCTCCCCGAAGCCGATCCCACAAGGAACGTCCCCGTCCGCCAGCGGTGGTCGGAACGACCGTCGGTGCCGGTGCGGACTGCAAGGCGTGCGCCGCGGCGGGGCCGAGATACTTCGCGATGGCGGCGACGTTCTTCGGAGCAGCCACCTCCGGTGCCAACGAGACGACCCGGGCCGGGTCGGCCTGAACCACCTTCGTCAGCTCCGCCCACAAATGATCCTGCTGAACCCACTTCGGCAGCAGCGCAAACGCTTCCGGTGTCCACCCCTCGGCGCGCAAGCTCGGTCCCGGCCTCGGGGTTCCGTCGGCCTCGAGGAACGGCTCGCCGGGTGCCCAGTACTGATACTGGCCGAAGGCGCGGCCAATCTCGGCAGGAGTCATCGCAGTCGCCGGGTCGGCGACGACCTTCGTGATGCGGGCCCGCGGCGTCGTGAACGAGAACGCCGGCGTGAGACCCGCGTAGTCGGGATCTATCGCGACCGGACCGAGCGGCACGACCTCGTAGAGGGCGCCGGAGCGCGGGCCCGTAGGCGTGAGGTGCCGCAGCGTCTGCGCGTATGCGTAGGCAAGGTCTTGGTCGGAGGTGAAGAACACCGACGTCGCCACCTGCTTCGGAGCGGTTCCCCGGGCGGATTGCGTCTTCAACGCGCCACCCCCACCGGGCAGGAGCACACCGCCGACCCGCAGCCCGGGCACCCCGCCATGCCAGAACGGCCCCGTCGGCGCAACCGCCTGCCCCGCTGCAGCGCGGCCCTTCTTTGAACGTGATGCTTTCCCCACGGCGTCATCCTTGCAGAGCACGCAGCCGCAACGCGCCGGCCCGAGGCCGCGGCGCGTCAGCGCCGTCGGCCGGACATGGCGTTCGCCGCCACGGACGCACGAGCAGCGCGCACGAGCGCAACGAACCTGGCTGGGGAGATGACGATCGTGTGCTTCGGAAGCCGACCGTCCGCGTACGCCTGCAGGAAGCCACGGTCGTTCGTGACGCAGTAGACCTTTGCGTTCGGGTTGTCGGCGACGAGGGCGCGACACGCTCCGTACACGAGGCCGTCTTCGTGGTCGAGTGGGGGATCACCGTCAGTGCGCTGTGCACCCAGCGACCCGCCATTGGACACCGACGTGGTGTCGCCGATCAGGACGTCGAGGAGGCCGTCCGCGTCGCCTGTGGCCCACCCGAGCCCGCGGTGCCCGGTGTCTGGGTCCGGGGTAGTCGACTGGCGGGCCTTGTAATGCACGGTGTCGTCGATATGGTCGGACGTCCACACCTCGAGGGGCATGTTGCCGGCGAACTCGCCCGACAGGCAGACCGCGATGGCGCGGACCGAGTCGTAGGCGGCTCCGCGCGGATGCGGATTCGGCTGCACGACTTCACGAGCGACGAGCTGGTCGAACGCGTTCCAGGAGAACGGCGCTCCGACCAGCCGGGCAGCATCGAGGTACACATTGCAGTCGAAGACGACGCGATGCTCCTGTATGTAGCCCCCGGACACCCGAACTAGTTCTCCGGGTCATCCCGCCGACGGGACGATCCAACTGCACCCGGTCGCGCGGGCTCGAGGTTCGCCCCGCCCCAATCGTCGAAGGTGTGATCTGCGTCGGGAATCGACGCGAGGATCGCGTCGATGTCCACCGGCTCAGCGTGTGCCAGGTCGACACTCGGGTGCACCCCGCCCGCGGCAAGGTCCGCTGCGGTGCGCCCTCCGAGCCTGCGGTGCGCCCGGTAGAAGCGAGCCATCGACTGCTCGCTCAACGGCTCGCTACTCGGTGCGTCCTCGGGCAGGCCGGCACGCGCCTCAACCCACGGCCGCTCGGTGTGGGTGAGCGCGCTCAGCTCGTCGCCGGTGAGGGAGCCGTACATCGCCAGCACCTCGTCAACGATGGCGGAGGACAGGTCGTCGAGTTCGATGCCGTTGAGGTCCTGATTCGCAGGCCGCCTCGTGGCGCGGTCCTTCCGGTCGTGCCACACCTGGGGAACCACCGGACCGTTCTTGTACGCCTTGAACCGCTCGGTGAACAGCGGTTCGTCGGTGATCGCGAGGTGCCACGACTGCACGTAGTACAGCAGCTTCTGGAGACGCATCGCGTCCATCCAGGTGCCAGAGCGCGCAAGGATCACCGAAGCGACATCGTTTGCGTGCAGCATGGGCACCTCCGTCGTCAGGGTCCTGGGCGTTTGCGCGCGGGCACGGACGGTGCCTCGGGCGGGATCGGCGATCACCGTCATGCTACGCGGCGCCGCAATGACAACGCAGCAGGCGGACGGAGATTCCCTCGACTCGACTCACCAGTTGAGGGCCGCGCCACCGAGTCGGCGCCGTGCATAGGGGACCGTGTGACCTCCTTCGCACCCGACGTGCTCACCACGGTGACCGGCACAGCCGTTCTCCACGGCTCGATCCGGGACCCGTCGCTGATCGTTCGTCTGCCTCCAGGCGCCCGGCATGCTTCGAACCCGGCGCTGCCGCTGCTGGACTGGCTGCGGGCGCTCCCGGACGCTCGGTTCGACGCCGACCAAGCAGCGTGGGTGGTGCGCGGAACCGGCCCGAACGCGCAGGCACGGTTCACAGAAGCCGGCATCCGCATCGACGGGCTCGACGTCGGTGAGTTCTCCGGCGTCACGACGATCGACGCGCTCTACTCGCCGATGACGCTCCTCAGCGACGACGAACGGACGGTGCTCGTACGCCACCGGTTCGCCGGCTACGAACAGGCCCTCGAGATGGTGGGGCCCGCTGCGACGTGGGACAAGACCCGCCGGCTGCTTAAGGTGCCGGTCGTCGACGTCCTCGCCGCCGGCGTGCCACGGCCCGGCGTCCTCTGGGACTCGGCAGCCGTCGACCGCGCGTACGCCCTGCACGCGCAGACTCCGCTGGTGCCGGGGCTCGAAGCCGCCGCGGCGCGGCTGGCTGCGGCGGTGGATCGCAGCGGCGTCGAGGACGAGGTGCGACTGGTCGCCGACGGTGTGGGGCATTACCCAGACTGGTGGGGCATGCCGCCGATGGCACATCAGGTGCCTGGAGCCCTCGCCGTCGCGGCCGGGCACACGCTCCTCGCCGACGAGCCCGGCATCGGCAAGACCGTCAGCGCGCTACTCGCGGCGACCGTCAGCGGGTGCCGGCGGCTCTTCGTCACCTGCCCGCCGGTCGTTGCGACGCACTGGGCGCGGGAAGTCGCCAAGACGGGGTTCGCCCTTCGGGACCGACACCACGGCGTCAATCGGTCACCATGCGGTGCATTGGGGGCGGCCCGTTCCGCTGCGGCTGCATCGGCGTGTCGAACCGGCGAAAGTGCCAACAAAATGCCAACTTTTTCGCTCGGAGACGCCCAAACGGGACCCGAACCACTCAGGGGTGTCCAGGGCTGTACGATGACGGAAACCCTGCAAACAAGCCGATGCAAGCCGGAACTGCCGGAGTTGATCGGGGACTGCGAATCACTCACATGACGTGCAGGGGGTCAGGGGTTCGAGTCCCCTCAGATCCACCATCGAAAGCCCCGCGGTTCTCCGGAACGGCGGGGCTTTCGCCGTTGCTGCGCCCGGTACGAGCGAGTCCGGCCGGCCCGATACGCTGGCCCCATGAGTGCTGAGCACGTGGGCGAGGGCGCCCCGCTGTCCGGATCGCAGCTGACGATCACCGCCGACGGGTACACCGCCGACATCGCCACGGTCGGCGCATCGCTCCGTACCCTCCGGCAGGAGGGGCGCGACCTCGTGGCGCCCTTCGACGCCGACGAGGTCCGTCCGGTGTTCCGCGGAGCCGTCCTCGCGCCGTGGCCCAACCGGGTCGTCGACGGCCGGTACACGTTCGACGGCATCGAACAGGAGCTCGCGCTCACCGAGCCGACCCGCCAGCACGCCCTGCACGGCCTGGTCGGCTGGACCGACTTCGCCGTCGAGGCCCACGAGCCCGACCGCGCGGTGCTCACCACCACGGTCCCCGCCCAGCAGGGCTACCCGCACCGCGTCGTCGTGACGGTCGAGTACCGCGTCGACGCCGAGGGACTGCACACCGCGGTCACCGGTCGGAACACCGGCCCTTCCCGGGCGCCGTGGGGGACCGGACCGCACCCGTACCTCGTCGCGGGTGCCGGGTCGGTCGACGACTGGACACTCACGCTGCCCGCCGCCGAGGTGCTCGAGGTCACGCCCGACCGACTCGTCCCCACCGCCCTGGTGCCGGTGCACGACGAGTTCGACCTGCGGGAGCCCACCCTGATCGGCCCGCGGTTCATCGACCACGCCTTCACCGGCTTCGTCCGCGACACCGAGGGCACGGCGGTCATCGACGTCGTGGCCGCGGACGGGCACGGCGTCCGTGCCTCCTTCGGTGCGGAGTGCGGCTGGGTGCAGGTGCACACCGCCGACCACGTCGTCACCGAGTACCACCGGTCGGGCCTCGCGGTCGAGCCGATGACCTGCGCCCCGGACGCCTTCAACACCGGCGCCGACCGCGGGCTCCTCGTCCTCGAACCGGGCGCCGCGCACACCGCAGCATGGACGATCGCCGCGATCTGACCCACGACCGCCGCGATCTGGACCACGCTCCCGGGGTGCGGATCGAGGTCCGACGCCTCGCGGGCACGCCGGACCTCGGACGGCTCGCCGACGCCGCCGCCGACGTCGTGTGGCTCGATTCCGGCCTGCCCGACGGTGCACCCGCGGTGGCGGCGGAGCGGGCGGCCTGGTCCGTGCTCGCGGTGACCGACGGGCCGTTCGCCACGCGGTTCCGGCACGAGCAGCGGCAGGCGGTCCTCGACGTCGCCCCGGCCGCCCTGGCGTGGTACGGGCCGTCCCGGACCTCGGACGAGCCCGCGTTCGCCGTGCTGGACGTCCTGCTGGGGCGGACGCCGCGGCTGCCCGAGCCGGTCGCGGGGTGCGGCTTCGCGCTCGGCTGGGTCGGGTTCCTCGGCTACGAGCTCGGCCGTGAGTCCGGCGGGCCCGACCGGGCCGCCGCCGACCACCCCGACGCGGACCTCCGGTTCGTCGACCGAGCGGTGGTCACCGGTCCGGACGGCACGTCGTGGGCACTCGCCCTCGTCGCCGACACGGAACCGGACGCCAGCGCGGCGAACCGGGTCTGGCTCGAGGAGGCGACCGCCCTGCCCACGCGCCCCGACGTCGTCGACGTGCCCCCGGGCCTCCCGGCCGTCCCCGCGCAGGGACGCGTCACGCGCGCCGCCTACGAGGCGGCCGTCGAGACGTGTCGCCGCGAGATCCGCGAGGGCAACGCGTTCCAGGTCTGCCTCACCACCGCGTTCGCGGTGCCCGGTCTGGAGGCACGGGTCGCCCCCGGCACGGATCCCCACCTCGTCGAGTACCTGCGGCTGCGGGCTGCGGACCCCGTGCCGTTCGGGGCGTACCTGCGCCTGGGGACGCTCCGCGTCGCCAGCCGGTCGCCGGAGCGGTTCCTGCGGATCACGGCGGACGGCGTGGTCACCGCGGAGCCGATCAAGGGGACCCGGCCTCGTGTCGCCGACCCCGAGGCCGACGCGGCGGTGCGGGCGGACCTCGCGGCGAGCGTGAAGGACCGCGCGGAGAACGTCATGATCGTCGACCTGCTCCGCAACGACCTGCTCCGGACGGCGGTGCCCGGGTCGGAGCACGTCGACCGGCTGTGTGCGGTCGAGACGTACACGAGCGTGCACCAGCTGGTGTCGACGGTGTCCGCGGTGCTGCCGGTGGGGGCGTCGCGGGCCGCGACGGTGCGAGCGGCGTTCCCGCCGGGGTCGATGACGGGCGCGCCGAAGAGCAGCGCCACGGCGATCGCGGACCGCCTCGAGGGCGCGCCGCGCGGGGTGTACTCGGGTGCGGTCGGGTACTTCTCGGCGAGCGGCGCTGTGGACCTGTCGGTGGTCATCCGCACACTGGTCACGGTGGTCGACGACGACGGCCGTGTGCTCGCCCGGACCCTCGGGGCCGGCGGTGCGGTGACCTGGTCGTCCGACCCCGCCGACGAAGCGGACGAGGTCGAGACGAAGACCCGGTCGGTGCTCGGCGGGGTGGGAGCGGTCGCGCGCTGGTGAACGGTGCGCGCTCCGGCTGACGTTCCTGACTGAACCCGGCGTGTCGAACGTCCGTTCGAGCGGACTGTCCACAGGATGTCGGACCCGATTGACATCATCGAACACATGTTCGAATATGAGGGCATGCAGTCGGCAGCGGCACTCGCGTCGCCGGGGGACCCAGGCGGGTCTCCCCGGACGGACCGGGCTGCCCGGCCCGTCCGGCGGGTCGACCACCTCGGGGACGCCCGTGCGGCGCTCGAGCGGATCACGAGCCTGCGGTCCCGGGTCGCCGAGATGGAGGCGACGCGGGTCGACACCGTCGTCGGGCTGCCGACGGCGCCGGCGATCGCGCCGCTGCTGCCCGGCGGTGCGATCAGGGTCGGGGGCACGTACGCCGTGCAGGAGTCGGTGCTGCTGGCGATGACGATGCTGCAGGCGGCCTCGGCCGAGGGGGCCTGGTGCGCGGTCGTCGGGGTGCCGTCCTTCGGGGTCGAAGCGGCAGCCGCGGCGGGGATCGACCTCGAACGGCTGGTGCTCGTGCCGGACCCGGGCGACCAGTGGCTGACGGTCACGGCCGCCCTCGTCGACGTCGCGCAGATCGTGCTCACCCGGCCGCTCGGTCGCGTGGTGCCCGGGGACGTCTCCCGGCTCGCTGCCCGGCTCCGGCAGCGCGGTGGCGCGCTCGTCTCGCTCGGGTCGTGGCCGGGGGCCGACGTCTCGCTGCAGGTCACCGCCTCCGACTGGAGCGGCATCGGGCACGGGCACGGCTACCTGTCCGAGCGTCGGGCCACGGTGACGGCCACCGGCCGCGCCGGTGCGGTGCGTCCGGTCAGCGCCGAACTGCTGCTGCCGGCGGCCGACGGCGCGGTCCGTCCCGTGGAACCGGCAGCGGCGTCGCGTCCGGTGCTGCGTCCGGTGGCGGTGGCGTCGTGACCCCGCGGGGTCGGGCCGGCTCGTCGCGTGGTGCTGCGCCCCGTGTCGGGCTGCCCCGCACCGGGGTGTCCGGCGCGGGGGCGGCGCTGCACGGGGGGAGTGCTCCGGTCCTGCGCAGCGGGGCGGTCCCCGAGGCCCCGCCGACGCGCACGATCGTCCTCTGGTGCCCGGACTGGCCGGTGGTCGCCGCTGCCCGTGCGGCCGGCGAGCCACCGGAGCAGCCGTTCGCCGTCGTGGCCGGCGGACAGGTGTTCGCCTGCTCCGCGAGCGCCCGGCAGCACGGGGTGGCACGCGGACTCCGGGTGCGCGAGGCCCAGGCGCGCTGCCCGGGGCTCGTCGTGCAGCCCTACGACGACGCCCTCGACCACCGCGCCTTCGAGCCCGTCATCCGTGCGGTCGAGGCGGCGGTCCCCGGCGTCGAGGTCCTCCGCCCGGGGACCCTCGCGCTCCGGTCACGCGGTCCGGCTCGCTACTACGGCGGTGAGCGTGCCGCGGCCGCCACGCTCGCGGGCATCGCGGCCGACCACGGTGCCCCCGGGGTGCGGGTGGGCGTCGCGGACACCCCGTTCGCCGCCGAGCAGGCCGCCCGAGCCCGTCCGGTGCGACCGGGGGAGCGGACCCGGATCGTCCCGGTCGGCGGGTCTGCGCCGTTCCTCGCCGACCTCCCGCTCGGGGTGCTCGGGGACACCGACCTCGCCATGCTCCTCGGTCGGCTCGGCATCACGACCCTCGGCGGGTTCGCCGCCCTCGGTGACGAACAGGTGCGCGACCGCTTCGGGCAGGCCGGCGCCTTCCTGCACCGGCTCGCGGGTGGACGCGACCCGCGCGAGATCGCCGCGCGCGAGGTCCCGCCGGAGCTCCGGGTCGAGGCGTCGTTCGAGCCGCCGCTCGACCGCGCCGACCAGGTCGCCTTCGCGTTCCGGCGCTCGGCGGACGACTTCGCCGAGCGCCTCCGCGTCGCCGGACTCGTCGCGACGAGCATCCGGGTGGGGATCGTCGACGAACGCGACATCCTGCTCGAACGGGTGTGGGTGCACCCGCGCTGGTTCGACGCGGCCGACGTCGTCGACCGGGTCCGGTGGCAGCTCGCGGGCGGGGTCGACCCCACCGGGCTCGAGGCCCCCGTCGTGCAGGTCGTGCTCGAACCCGTCGCGGTCGACGACACGGCGAACCACGAGCGCGGGCTCTGGGGCTCCGGGCCCGACGAACGGGTGCACCACGGGCTCGCGCGGGTCCAGGGACTCGTCGGGCACGACGGCGTCGTGACCCCGCGGATCGGTGGCGGGCGCACGCTCGCCGAACGGGTGGTGCTCGTGCCGTGGGGAGACGCCCCCGTCGGTGGGGAGCGCGCACTGGCGACCATCCGTGATCGTCCGTGGCCCGGCAAGCTGCCGGGGCCACCACCGGCGACGGTGCTCGACCGTCCACGCCCGGTCGACGTCGAGACCGCGTCCGGCGTCACCGTCGACGTCGACGACCGCGGCGTGCTCACCGGCGAACCCGAGCGCTTCCGTGCCGAGGGCGAGCGGGGCGGCCGGTTCGGTCCGGTGACCGCGTGGGCGGGCCCGTGGCCGCTCGTCGTGCGCTGGTGGGAGTCCGGCGGCCGACGCCTGCACCGGCTCCAGCTCGTCGACGACGGGGGACGGGCCTGGTACCTCGTGCTGGCCGACCACCGGTGGTGGGCCGAGGCCGTGGCGACGTGAGGAGCACCTGATGGGCTACAGCAACCCCCCGATCCCGTGGTCGCAGTTCGAGCGTGCCCTGTCCGACCGTCGCAGTCCGGGCAGCACGCACGCCGGCGACGGCGGTGACAGTCCCGCCTGGTCGCGGAAGCGCGAGAAGTACGTGCCGCCGTCGCTCCGACGCGACGACTCCGGCCCCGTCGTGCCCTACGCCGAGCTGCACGCGCACTCGACGTTCAGCTTCCTCGACGGCGCGAGCTCGCCTGAGGAGCTCTTCGAGGAGGCCGCGCGACTGCGCTTGCACGGCCTCGCACTGACCGACCACGACGGCTTCTACGGCGTCGCCCGGATGGCCGAGGCCGCCGAGTCCTACCCGGGGCTCGCGACCGTCTACGGCACCGAGCTGTCGCTCGGGCTCACCGAGCCGCAGAACGGCGTCCCCGACCCCGAGGGAACGCACCTGCTGCTCCTCGCCGACGGGCAGGACGGCTACCACCGGATGGCCGGGGCGGTGACGAACGCCCACCTGGCCGCCGGCGCCGAGAAGGGTCGGCCGCAGTACGACCTCGACGACCTCGCGGAGCGGGCCGGCGGCCACTGGCGGGTGCTCACCGGCTGCCGCAAGGGTACCGTGCGGCAGGCGCTCGAGCGCGGTGGCGAGTCCGAGGCCGAGGCAGCCCTGCGCCTCCTGCTCGACCGGTTCGGCACCGACCACGTCGTGGTGGAGCTCACCGACCAGGGCGACCCGGTGGACTCCGCCCGGAACGACGTCCTCGCCGCGCTCGCCGCTCGGCACGCCCTGCCCGTCGTGGCGACGGGCAACGTCCACTACGCGACCCCGGCCCGGTTCCCCGTGGCCTCGGCACTCGCGGCGGTACGGGCACGACGGAGCCTCGACGAGATCGACGGCTGGCTGCCGGCGGCCGACACGGCGTACCTGCGCTCGGGGGCCGAGATGGCCAGACGCTTCGCCCGGTGGCCGGGTGCCGTCGAGTACAGCGTGACCCTCGCCGACGAGCTCGGGTTCACGCTGAAGACCGCGCGGCCCGGTCTGCCGAAGCTCGACGTCCCGGAGGGGCACACCACCATGTCCTGGCTCCGCGAGCTCACGTGGGAGGGCGCCCGGCGGTTCTACCCGGGCAGCGACGACGGGGTCGACCCCGCGAAGCGGACCCGTATCGAACGCGAGCTCGCCGTCATCGAGGACAAGGACTTCCCGGGGTACTTCCTCATCGTCCGCGACATGGTGCAGTTCGCCCGGCAGCGGGGGATCCTCTGCCAGGGCCGGGGCTCCGCCGCCAACTCCGCCGTCTGCTACCTGCTCGAGATCACCGCCGTCGACTCGATCCGGTACGGGTTGCCGTTCGAGCGGTTCCTGTCGGCCCTGCGCGACGAGGAGCCCGACATCGACGTCGACTTCGACTCGGATCGTCGTGAAGAGGTCATCCAGTACGTCTACGAGAAGTACGGCCGGTTCAACGCGGCACAGGTCGCGAACGTCATCACCTACCGGCCGAAGGGTGCCGTGCGTGACATGGCGAAGGCGTTCGGGCACAGCCCCGGGCAACAGGACGCCTGGTCGAAGCAGGTCGAACGGTGGGGGTCGGTGACCGAGAGCCAGGACCACGACATCCCCGCGCCCGTCGTGGACATGGCGCAGCAGGTGCTCGGGTTCCCACGGCACCTCGGCATCCACTCGGGCGGCATGGTGCTCACCGACCGACCGGTGGGCGAGGTCGTCCCGATCGAGCACGCCCGGATGGACGGCCGGACCGTGCTGCAGTGGGACAAGGACGACTGCGCCTACATGGGGCTCGTGAAGTTCGACATGCTCGGGCTGGGGATGCTCGCCGCACTCCAGTACGCGTTCGACCTCGCCGCGGAGCACTGCGGGGAGCGGTGGGACATGCACACCATCCCGAAGGAGGAACCGGGCGTCTACGACCAGCTCTGCCGCGCCGACACCATCGGGGTGTTCCAGGTCGAGTCCCGCGCGCAGATGGGGTCGCTGCCGCGGCTGCTGCCCCGCGAGTTCTACGACCTCGTCATCGCGGTCGCGCTCGTGCGTCCCGGGCCGATCCAGGGCGGCGCCGTGCACCCGTACATCCGCCGCCGGACCGGTGCCGAGGAGATCACCTACCCGCACCCGCTGCTCGAACCCGTGCTCGCCCGGACCAAGGGCGTCCCGCTGTTCCAGGAGCAGCTCATGCAGATGGCGGTGGTCGTCGGCGGGTGCACGGGCGACGACGCCGACCTCCTCCGGCGGGCGATGGGGTCGAAGCGCGGACACGAGAAGATCGAACGGCTGCGCGAGAAGCTCTACGAGGGCATGGCGCGCAACGACATCCACGGTGCCGACGCCGACGCGATCTACGCCAAGATCCAGGCGTTCGCGAACTTCGGCTTCGCCGAGAGCCACTCGATCAGCTTCGCGCTCATCGTCTACGCCAGTGCCTGGATGCGGTTGCACTACCCCGGGGTGTTCCTCGCGGCGCTGCTCCGGGCGCAGCCGATGGGGTTCTACTCCCCGCAGACCCTCGTGGCGGATGCCCGACGACACGGCGTGCGGGTGCTCCGGCCGGACATCCTGCGGTCGGAGGTCGACGCCACGATGGAGTCGCTCGACGGTGCCGGTGCCGGTGACGGTGCCGGTGCCGGTGCCGGAGCAGGTGCCGGTACCGGAACGGGTGTCGGTGCCGGTCCCGACGGGCCGGTGACGACCGGCGACGACGGGTGCCTGGCCGAGGAGCAGCCCGAGGTGCCGCCGTTCGACCGCTCGGTGCCGGACGACACCGCCCGGCACCGCCGCGACGGTGCGTTCGCCGTCCGGCTCGGGCTCGCCGAGGTGACCTCCCTCGGCCGCCGCAGTGCGGAGCGGATCGTCGCCGAGCGTCGGGCGAACGGCCCCTTCACCGACATGTCCGACCTCGCCCGCCGTGTCGGGCTGACGACGGCGCAGCTCGAGGCGCTCGCAGCGGCGGACGCGTTCGCCTCCCTCGGCGAGGACCGCCGCAGCGGGATCTGGTCAGCCGGGCAGGCGGCCGGGGAGCGTCCCGACCAGCTGCCCGGCACCCAGGTGGTCGTGCAGCCACCGCTGTTCGGGCAGATGACGAGCGGGGACGTCCTCATCGCGGACATGTGGTCGACGGGGATGACGACCGATGACCACCCCGTCCGGCACGTCCGACCGGTGCTCGAGCGCCGGGGCGTGCTGAGCGTCGCGGACACCATGACGGCGGAGAACGGCCGGCGGATCGAGGTCGGTGGGATCGTCACCCACCGGCAGCGTCCGGCGACGGCATCGGGCATCACGTTCATGAACGTCGAGGACGAGACCGGGCTCGTGAACGTGATCTGCAGCGTCGGGGTCTGGGGGCGCTACCGCCGCACCGCTCGCGAGTCGCCCGCGGTGATCGTGCGGGGGATCCTCGAGCGGTCGGACGAAGGCGTGGTGAACGTGGTGGCGGACCGGATGGAGCACCTGCCGTTGGCGGTGCGGACCCGGTCGAGGGACTTCCAGTGACCGGTGTGCCGGGTCGCTACCGGGCCTCGGGGATCCGGATGGTGACCTCGAGGCCACCGGACCGGACGTTGCGGAGGGATGCCGTGCCTCCCGCGCGTTCGGCGACCGCCCGGACGATCGCGAGCCCGAGTCCGGAGCCACCGGGCATGGTGATCGCGCCCGTGGCGGGGTCCGGGTTCGGCCGTGACTTGCGGGCTTCGTCCGGTCGCGTGAACCGGTCGAAGGCCACCGGGATGAACGACTCCGGGACGCCGGGGCCGTCGTCCGTGATCTGCAGGACGCCCTCGCCGTCGGCGCTCCGCCAGGAGACGAAGATCCCGCCGCCACGGGGGAGCGCCGCGACCGCGTTGCCCGCGACGTTCGTGACGAGCTGCGCCATCCCGCCGGTGTCGAGCCGGTACCGCGGCTCCACCGTGCCGCCACCGATGCCCGGGCCGGAGCCACCCACGGCGACGGGGGGCTCGAGGTCGAAGTCGACCGTGATGTCCTTCGCCGAGGCGATGAGGCGCACGCGGTCGACGGCGGCCATCACTTCGTCGCCGAGGTCCGACCAGCCCGTCGTGGGCTGCTCGGCGCCGTCCTGCTCCCGGCGCTCCGACTCCTCGATGCGGGAGAGCGCGAGCAGGTCGTTCGCGAGTCGCGACAGGCGGGCGACGCTGTGCTTGGCGCGCTCGATGTGGGCCGCCAGGGCGGTCGCGTCGTCGCCGTCCAGCGATGCCAGGTCGAGTTGGGTCGTCAGGATCGCGAGCGGCGTGCGGAGCTCGTGGCTCGCGTCACTGACCATCTGGCGTTCGCGCTCCGTGGCCTGCCGGGTGCGGGCGAGGAAGGCGTTGAGGGTGGTGGCGAGCGACGCGAGTTCGTCCTGCGCCGGGCCGACCGGCAGTTCGGCGCGCTCCGGGGCGACCGAGAGTCGCTCGGCCTCGCGCCGCATCCGGTTCACCGGACGGAGCGCCGTCGTCGCGAGCACCCACGACGCGACACCGAACGCGATGAGGATCGCCAGGCCGGTGAGGGACAGGGTCGTGGTGAGGTCGTCGACGACGAGGGCCTCGGCCTGCGAGTTGCGTGCGGCGACGACGGTCCAGCGGCCGGCGCGGTTGACGGGGTGTTCGACGACGACCCGGTACTGCGAACTCGCGACGTCGATGACGCGCGTGCCGGCCTGCTCCTCGGCGAGGCTGCCGAGTGCTCGCTCCAGACGGCCCGGCATGGTCGAGAGCACGATGTCGCCCGAGGGGGAGACCACCGCGACGAGTTGGGCGTTCCCGGGCTGTGAGAGGTCCGGGTCGCTGTCGACCTCGAGCGTCGCGACGTACGGATCGGCATCGGCGTCGAGCAGCGTCCGGGTGGCGCTCGCGACCACGCTGACGACCTGGAAGCGCATGACGAGCACGAGCAGGACGATCACCACCGCCGCGATCGCCGTCGACCCGATCGTGATCCGGGCCCGCAACGAGAGCAGTCGGAGCGGGCGCACGAAGCCCCGGCGTCCGGTCGGCGCGTCCGACCGTCCGTCCGGGGTCGTGGTGCTCACGCTCCGACGAGGTCGAGACGGTAGCCGCGTCCGCGGACCGTCGAGATCGCCACGGTGGCCTCGTGCGCGGTCAACTTCTTGCGGAGGTACGAGATGTACTGCTCCACGACGTTGGGGTCGACGTGCTGCGAGCCGTCCCAGACCTCCTCGAGGATCTTCGGACGGTCGACGACGCTGCCCACCGACCGCGCGAGCAGGCGCAGGAGCGCGAACTCGGTCGGGCTCATCGCCACGCGCTGGCCCTTGATCGCGACGCGACGCGCCTCGGAGTCGATCGCCACGTCACCGACCTCGATCGTGCGGGGCGCGCCGGCGGTCTCGCGGCGGCCGAGCGCGCGGAGCCGGGCGGTGAGCTCGGCGAAGGCGAAGGGCTTCGTGAGGTAGTCGTCCGCGCCGGCGTCGAGACCGAACACGCGGTCGTCGACGGCGTCACGCGCGGTGACCAGCAGGATGCGCACGGGGTCCTCCCGCTCGCGGATCCGTCGGGCGAGCTCGAAGCCGGACATGCCCGGCATCATGACGTCGACGACCGCCAGGTCGAACGACTGCTCCCCGAGTGCGATGAGCGCCTCGACACCGTTCTCGACCGCGACCACGCGGTACCCCTCGGCAGCGAGTCCGCGTTCCATGAGGGCGCGCATCTCGTCGTCGTCCTCGACCACCAACAACCGCATAGTGGACCTCCTCGACCCCATCGTGGCATCGAACCTGTACGCGCGGGAGATCCCTGGGCCGATCCGGCTGAATCTCGTCACAGAACGGTCCGGCAGTAGAACGTTCTGTCCCGCGTTCGAGGGACATGAGGACTGCTCTCTTCATTGCTAGGCTGCGATCGGACCGAGCGCGCCCGACGCTGGGTCCGCACGGGGGCACCACCATGACCATGACCGAGACGCCGGACCACCCGGCGATCATCCGGCTCCGGATCGAACTCGACGCAGCGTGGAAGAGCGTCTGCGCGCTCGAGGGCCTCGCGGACGACCGCCGGGGGAGGGTCGTCGCGGAACTCCGGACGGCCGTGCCCGACGTGGCGAGCCGCGCGGCGCTCGAGGCCGGGACGGACGCGGCGGTCGCGGAGATCAGCCGCTTCGCAGAGGCAGAGGTCGTCCGGGTCGACGTGTTCGACGCGGGTGCCGTCGTGCCGTCGAGCGTCCTCTGGGACGACATCGTGCACACCGCCGCCGAGGCCGCCGTCGCCCGACGCTGACCCGGTGCCCGGTGCCCGGTGCCCGGTGCCCGGCGCCTGGCGCGCGGCGCGCGGGTCTTGGGCCCGCGCCCGGTGCCCGGTGCCGCGAGACTCGCGCTGCGCGACAGTCCTCGCGGCCCGGAGCGCGAGAACCGTCGCCGCACGCGAGACTCGGCCCCGCGAAGCGGCGCACTCCCCACCTCACGCGAGACTCGGCCCCGCGAAGCGGCGCACGCCCCGCCTCACGCGAGACTCGGCCCCGCGAAGCGGTGCCGACCCCGCGAAGCGCCCCGCGCCGCGCGTCAGTCGTCCTCTCCGAGGAGCTCCTCGCGCACGCGCCGGATGTCCTCGAGCAACGCCCCGATCAGGATCCAGTGCTGCGAGTTCGGCCGCAGCACCTCGAGCGGCGCCGTCAACGCCGGCTCCTCCACGACGGGCAGCTCGCTCGCCTCGACCCGCTGGCTGAGCGCCCGGACGTCCGACCCGATCCGCGCGACCTCGGTGGCGATCCGCCCGACGACCGGATCGGCCACGAGGTCCGGCCCGGTGTTGTCCTGGATCGCCCGCGTCATGCCGGTGACCCGGGTGACGAGTACCCGCAGGTGCTCCGCGACCGCGGCGTCCCGGTCGAGGACGTCCCGGTGCCGACTCCGCCGCGGGTTCATCGTGAGGGACTCGCGCGCGGCCCCGATCGACGCCTCGGCGCGGAGGTGCTGGGACCGCAGGGCGCGGGCCTGCAGCAGCGCTTCGTGCCACCGGTCGTGGTCCCACCCCTCGGTGAGCCCGACCGCGATCCGTTCGAACGCCGCCGCGGTGTCGCGCGCGAGCCGGGCGACCGCGAGGTGCGCGGGTTCGAGCAGCACCGGCGGTACGAGCGCGGCGTTCACCACGAGGGCGACGACCGCGCCGACGACGGTCTCGAGGATGCGGTCGGCCGAGTAGTTCGGCGTGACGACACCCGCGGTCAGCACGAGCATGCCGCTGATGCCGACCTGGGTAGCGGACGTCGGGGTCAGACGCAGCGCCCAGGCGATGAGGATCGCGAGCACGACGACGAGCAGCACCACCCAGACGCTGTCCCCGAGCAGCAGGTGCACCCCGGTCGCGAGGACGACGCCGAGCACGACGCCGGCGCTCCGCTCGAGTCCCTTCACGAAGGACTGGTTGATGCTCGGCTGGACGACGAGCAGTGCGGCGATGGCGGCGAAGGTCGGGAACGGCCCCTGGATGAGCAGTCGGCACAGGAGCACCGCCGCGACCACTGCGACCGCGGTCTTCACGACCTGCAGGAAGGGGGTGCGGCTGGAGCTGCGGAGCCTCGCGACCGGGTTCACGTCACACACGGTAGCCACGAGCCGCACGACGGGCCGTGCACGAACGCGACGAAACCGCGCGGACACGGTTGACTGATCCCGTGTGGCCCAACCACGAGCGCGTCATCCCGCAGGCCTTCGCCGGCTCCGGGACCTCCGTCGTGGCCGCGCGCGCCCACTCGGTCGAGCCCTCGGGCAACGGCTACCTCTACGGCTACGAGGTCGACACGGTCGACCGCGGAGGGCAGCGGGCGACGGTGCTGACGTACGTCGACACCGGCGGCACCCACGACCAGAACAGCGCGATCGTCACCGACCCCGCCACGGGGGAGCCGGTCTCGGTGTGGGCCTACCCGAACGACCCCGGCCTGCCGGTCCTGCCGCAGGTGACGTACCGCGACGCCGTCGCCGAACTCCTCACCACGCTCGGCATGCCGGTCACCGACCCGACGCTGACGGTCGCCGCGTACCGACCCGGCAAGCGCGCCGTGGTCCGCGTCGACGCCCCCGAGGGCACGGTGTTCCTCAAGGTCGTCCGTCCGCACCGCGTCGCGCCGATCGTGCGGTCGCACGAGCAGTTCGTCGCCGCCGGCCTCCCGGTGCCGCGCGTGCTGTCCAGCCGCGGCGACGGGCTGCTCGTGCTCGAACGCATCCGCGGGGTCCCGGCGGGCAGCCGCATCCTCGACATCGCCGACGACCCGCGCTTCGTGGCGTCGCTCGCCGCGCTCTCCGGGCGGATCGCCACGGTGCCGATGACCCAGCAGGCCCGAGCGGACGCCATGGACCACGCGGACTGGCACCGCCGGACGCTGGTCGCTGCGCTGCCGCAGGACGCCGAGGAGATCGACCGCCTGTACGACGCGATCGGTCGGCGCTCGATCGGGTGGACGAGCGGGACGAAGCAGGTCGTGCACGGCGACCTCCACCTCGAGCAGGTCTTCGTCGACGAGGACGAGCCGTGGCGCATCTCCGGCCTCCTCGACATCGACACCGCGGGTTGGGGCTACCCGGTCCGCGACGTGGGCGCCGTGGTCGCACACCTCGTGGTGACCGGGCTCTGGCACCGGTCCCGCGGCGATGCCGATCGTGGTGCCGCGGCGGAACGGCTCGCGGACGCGATCGCCCGTGACTGGGTCACCCGGAACCCCGCGGAGGCCGACCGCATCGGTCCCGCGATCGGCGCGCAGCTGCTCGCGCACGCGGGCGGTCAGGCGACGACCGGCTCCGCGACCGGCATCGCCACGGCGGAGCAGCTGCTCGCGGCGACGCGCGCCGCGCTCGCCGAGGCGACCCCCGTCGCCCCGTCCGACGGCGTCGTCCGTCCGCGCTCCGCACCGCGGGTCTGACGGCGGTCCGCCGGTCCCGCACCGTGCCTCCCGGCCGGCTCCGCCGCGCAGATCCCGAGGCGGTCCGGCGGGCGTGAACCGCGCCTCCCGGCCGGGTGACGATCACACGGCCTGGAGGCACGACGCGCGCGGGCAACGCCGACTCGCCTCCGTCGGTGGTCGGGGAGTAAACTGAACGTGCACGCACCGCGTGCCCGCGCGTCCCGTCGCATCCAGACAGGACCGGTCTGCCGCTTGGCGGACGCGGGCGCCGGATCCGTGGCCGCTCCGAGGGGGCGTCACGTGCGTGTGACGGCGCCGGATCCCGGCGCGGGCCGTCACGAGGTCACCCGAGGGGTGGCCGCAGGCACCCGCGTGGAACCGACCGCGGACGCTCCTGGAGCGTGGCGGCGGGGGACCGGCGGACGACGGGCCACGGTGGCCCGGATGTGCCGGGACCACCTGGGCCCGGACGGAGACTTCCGCCGATCGGCGGCTCGCCCGTGACGAACGGGCGGAACAGGAGGAGCGTTGGCTCGATCAGGCACCCGGCGTGCTGCCGGCGGGACGCGGACCGCGTCGCGCCGCACCAGGCCGCTCGACAACGACGGCGTCATCCCCGTCCTCGCCCGCGCCGTCCGCGAGGTCGAGGCGGCGGCCCAGCGCGGACCGCTCAAGGCGTCGAACCGCTCGAAGTTCCAGGCGGTCGCCCTGCTCATGCGCGAGGAACGTGCACGGGTCAAGGCGGACACGGACCTCACCGACGCCCAGCGGGCCGAGCAGCTCAAGCGGCTGGACGGCGTGGCGACGATCCTCGCGAAGACGGCGGCGCGCGATACGAGCGTGATCCAGCTCCTGACCGAGGAGGCCTCCGTCAGCGAGGCCACCCGGACGGTCAAGCGCGACATGATGATCGCCGGTGGCATGGAGCTTCAGCCCGAGGACCTCGTCATCGCGGCGGAGCCGTCGCCGACCGTCGAGACGCCCGTGCGCTCGGTCGTGCCGCAGGCCGTCGTGCAGCGACAGCTCGCGAACCCGTTCCTCGCGCCCGACTTCGCGCTCGCCGACCAGCCCGTCGCGCACCCGCGTCGGCTCGCGAACTGGGAGCTGTTCGGCCCGCTGTTCAAGTCGTTCGAGTACGGCGCGGGCGGAGGAGCGGCGTCGATGCCGCTGCCGGAGCCCACGACCCTGCACTCGAAGTCCGGCACGACGCTCATGAAGCACCAGGCCGAGCTCGTCGCTGCCGCGTCGCACGGGCACCGCACGTTCCTGCTCGCCGACGAGCCCGGTCTCGGCAAGACCGCCCAGTCGCTCCTCGCCGCCGAGGCCGCGAACGCGTTCCCGCTGCTCGTGGTCGTCCCGAACGTCGTCAAGACGAACTGGGCACGTGAGGCCGCTCGCTGGGTCCCGAACCGGACCGCGACCGTCATCCACGGCGACGGCGACGACCTCGACGGGTTCGCCGACATCGTCATCGTGAACTACGAGATCCTCGACCGGCACGTCGGCTGGCTCGGGTCCTTCGGGTTCAAGGGCATGGTCGTCGACGAGGCACACTTCATCAAGAACAAGGACTCGCAGCGGTCCCGGTTCGTGCTGCAGCTCGCCGAGAAGATCCGCTCCCGGGTGGCCGCGCCGCTGCTCATGGCACTGACCGGTACGCCGCTCATCAACTCCGTCGAGGACTTCCGCACCATCTGGGAGTTCCTCGGCTGGATCGACGACAAGAAGCCGCGCGCGAAGCTCATGAACGAGCTCGAGGAGATCGGTCTCACGCCGGCTGACCAGGGCTTCTTCACCGAGGCTCGGAAGGCCGTCATCGACCTCGGCATCGTCCGGCGTCGCAAGGTCGACGTCGCCGCGGACATCCCCGCCCGTCGCATCGCCGACATCCCGGTGGAGCTCGACGGCGACGAGGGCCGCTCGATCCGCGACGCCGAGCGCGAGCTCACCGCGAAGCTCGTCCGCCGCTACCACCAGGCGCTCGACGCCCGCACCGGGCAGGACCCGGTCGTCGGCATCGACCACAAGCTCGTCCGCCAGGTCGCGCGGTGGGAGCTCGAGGACCAGGACGCCTCGTCGACCGGCGAGAACGTGTTCTCGATGGTGCGGCGGATCGGCCGCGCCAAGGCACAGCTCGCCGCCGACTACGCTGCGCAGCTCGCGTCGAACGTCGGCAAGGTCGTGTTCTTCGCGAAGCACCTCGACGTGATGGACCAGGCGGAGGAGGTCTTCGCCCGCCGCGGTCTGCGCACCGCCACGATCCGCGGCGACCAGACCCCGACGCAGCGGACCGCCGAGATCGACTCGTTCGTGAACGACCCCGACGTCGCCGTCATCGTGTGCTCGCTCACCGCGGCGGGCGTCGGCCTGAACCTGCAGGTCGCGTCCAACGTGGTGCTGGCCGAGCTGTCGTGGACGAGCGCCGAGCAGACGCAGGCGATCGACCGCGTGCACCGCATCGGGCAGGAGGAGCCGGTCACCGCGTGGCGGATCATCGCCGCACAGACGATCGACACGAAGATCGCGGACCTCATCGACTCGAAGGCGTCGCTGGCCGCACGGGCGCTCGACGGCTCGGACGAGGAGATCGTCGACTCGGGCGACATCCAGCTCGACGCGATGGCGGCGCTGCTCACCGAGGCGCTGGAGCGCGGGGCGCGGTAGCGCTCGGCGCGGCAGAACCACGAAACGGACACAGCACCACGGTTCCCCGTGGTGCTGTGTCCGTTTCGTGGTGTTGCGCGTCAGACGCGCGACTGGACCTCGGCGAGGGAGGGGTTCGTCGCGGTGCTGCCGTCCGGGAACACGAGTGTCGGCACGGTCTGGTTGCCGCCGTTCACCTCGGCGACGAGCTCAGCGGTGCCCGGGGTCTGTTCGATGTCGACCTCGCGGAAGGGCACGCCCGCCTTCGTCATCTGGTTCTTCAGCCGGGCGCAGTAGCCGCACCAGCTCGTCGTGAACATCGTGACGCCGCCGGCATCGGGCACGAACTGGTCACGGGTGATCGTCTCGCTCATGCGCTCAGGGTAACCCGGCTGTCTGGGCGCGGCGTCCCGCTTGTCCTACATAGCTTGACGTACTTGTTCTACATAGGTAGGTTCAGTGCATGGAACCGATCAAGCGCGTGACCGCCCCCACGCTCGACGTCCTCGACGCGTTGCTCGCCGCTGCCGAGCCGACGTGGGGGCTGCTCGTGATCAAGGCGACCGGGCGACAGGCGGGCACGGTGTACCCGATCCTCGAGCGACTCGAACAACTCGGGTGGATCCGCTCGAGCTGGGACGACGACGCCGAGCGGTCGGGGCCCCGACGACGGCTCTACGAGTTCACCGGGGACGGCGCGGTCGCGGCGCGCCAGCTCGTCGATGCCCGTGCCGACGCCGCCCGCGCCGCAGCACGCTCGACGGGTGCCACCCGTCCGACCAACCGGCCGGTGGCGTCGTGAACGCGCTCGACGAGCTGCTCGTCGCCGCCGCGGTCGCGATGACGCCGGCCGCACACCGCGAGACCCGCCGAGAGCAGTGGGCCGCCGACGTGCAGGGCGCTGCCGAACTCGACCTCTCGCCGACCGCGCTCGCGTTCGGCGCCTTCACCACGGCGCTGTTCCACCGCCGTGCCGACCGTCGCACCGCCCGGGGGACCGCCATGACCGCAGCACCGCTCGACGTCCGACCCGAACCGCACCGCATCCGAACGGTGCCCGTCCTCGTGGCGGTGGCCGTGGTGTCGCTGCTCGCGTCGGGCGTGTGGTTGCTCCTGCAGACGAACGCCGGATCGCGGACCGAGCGCGTCGTCGGGACGCTCGTGGGGGAGGCGCTCGTGCACGTCGTGCCCGGTGTCGCCGTCGCTCTGGCGATCCTCGTGCTGCAGGCGAGTGCCGCTCGACGGTGGATCGGGGCGACCCTGGTCGTCGCGACGACCGTGACGGCAGCCCTCATGCCGTTCCTCCCGCCGAGCGTCCAGGTCCCGTTCGAGTTCTCCCTGCTCCTGTCGCTCCTGCCCCTCGTCGGGTGGTTCATCGCCGCACGCACGCCGTGGCTGGCCTGGATGTTCGCCGTCCTCCCGATGGTCCTCCTGTACGCGGAACACACCGGGGCGCTGTGGACGCTGCTGCCGGCGCAGTGGAACCCGATCCTGTTCGGCGTCCCGTACCTCTCGCTCGTCGTCGCCGGGTTCGTCGCCAGCAGGTTCTCCACCGATCGTCCCCGACGGATCGTGGCACGCGAGGGAGCCCTGGTAGACAAGAGCGTGTGAGTGACACGCACCTCGAGATCGAGCGCACCTACGACCTGCCCGAAGGCGGGGACCTGCCCGACCTGATCGGTGTGGGCGGCATCCTCCAGTCCGACCGGCAGGAGCCCGTCGAGCTCGACGCCACCTACTGGGACACCGAGCGCTACGACCTCGTGGCCGCCCGGGTGACCGTCCGCCGCCGCACCGGGGGCGCCGACGCCGGCTGGCACATCAAGCGCGCGACCTCGGACACCGTCCGGCACGAGCAGCACTTCCCGCTCACCGACGATGCGGACACCGTGCCGGACGAGGTCCTCGCGGCACTCTTCACCGAACGCCGGGGCCGTGGACTGCGTCCCGTCGTGCGGATCACCACCACCCGCACCGTCACGCGGCTCCTCGACGAGGACGGCGACCAGATCGCCGAGCTCGCCGACGACACCGTCCGGGCCCAGCGCCTGGACGACGACGCCCCCGAGACGCCGCGCACGTGGCGCGAGGTCGAGGTCGAGACCGTCGGCGGCGTCGACGAGCAGCTCGCCCACGAGCTCTTCGCTGCCCTCGACGGACGCTTCGCAGCCGTGGGGGCCGGCCCCGCCGCAGTCTCGTCCAAGCTGGCACGCGGGCTCGCCGGCGCACCGGCACCGCGCCTCCAGACCGGCGACAAGCCCGAGAAGGGCACCGCCGCCCGCGCGCTCACGAAGCGTCTGCGGAAGCTGCGCGCATCGCTGCTCGAGCAGCAGGCCGACCTGCGCGACCAGTCGACCGCGCCGACCGTGGACCTCCGCGAGACCGCCTCCACCGCGCTCGGGATCGCCGCCGTCCTCGGCTCGTACCGACCGGCGTTCGCGCCGACCGAGGAGTTCGACCGCGCTGCCGAGGCGGCGGACGGCCTGGCCGTCGTGACTGCCCGAGCCGCGCTCGCCGAGTACCTCGTCGAGCGACTGCCCCGGGCATCCACGCCGGCGCAGGACGCCCTCGTCGACGCGATGACCCGCGAGCGGATCCTCGCCGCCACACGCGAACGGCGCGCGCACGCGATCCGCGACGTCGTGTCGTTCCTGCACACCGAGCCGTTCCTCGAGCTGCTCGACGCGCTCGACGACGCCGTGGAACGGCCCGAACCGACCGCCTGGGCCCTGCGGTCCCCGAAGCACGTCGCACAGGACGTCTCGGCGATCGAGAAGCCGCGCGTGCGGGACCTCGTGCGGGACGCCGTCGCCGACGAGGACGCCGAGGTCGCCGTGATCGAGCGCGAGGCCGCTGCCCTCGCCGCGACCGAACTCGCGTGGACGGCGACGCTCCGCGCACGGATGGCGATGGACGTCCTCGGCGACGACGCGTTCCCGCACGCGCTGTGGAAGCGCATCGGCAACGCGGCCGAGGTCCTCACCGAGCGGGTCCGTTCCCTGCACGCGCTCGAGCAGCTGCGGGTGAACTCGGGGATCGCCGAGCGTGGTGGCGAGGGGACGTTCGGCTACGGCGTACTCGCGGGAGACCGGGTGCGGCTCGCCGAGCAGTCCTACGACGAGGCGGTGCACACGCTCAACCGGGTGTGAGTGCCGCGCCGGCGACCCAGCCGCGCGGCTGGGTCGCCGGCACCGCGCTCAGCCGGCGCCGCGCTCGGTCGGCACCGCGCTCGGTCGGCACCGCGCTCAGCCGGCGGCGATGGGGTCCGCGTCCGCCGCGGCCGGCGAGACCTCGGCCAGCCCGAGCGTGTCGAGCAACCACGCGAGCTCGAACGCCCGCTCCTTCCACGACGCGTACCGGCCGCTCACACCGCCGTGCCCCGCAGCCATCTCGGTCTTCAGCAGCACCGGCGCGCCGACCTCACGCAGCCGTGCCGTCCACTTCGCGGGCTCGACGTAGAGCACCCGGGTGTCGTTGATCGACGTCACCGCGAGGATCTTCGGGTACTGCACGTCGTCGCGGACGTTCTCGTACGGCGAGTACTCGCTCATGTACCGGTACACCTCGGGGTCGTGCAGCGGGTCGCCCCACTCGTCCCACTCGATCACCGTGAGCGGCAGGTCCGGGTCGAGGATGCTCGTCAGCGCGTCGACGAACGGGACGGCCGCGAGGATGCCGGCGAACCGCTCGGGTGCGAGGTTCGCGACGGCGCCCATGAGGAGCCCGCCGGCGCTGCCGCCCTCGGCGACGAGACGGTCAGCGGTGGTCCGCCCGCTGTCGATCAGGTGCGACGCGACCGCGACGAAGTCGGTGAAGGTGTTCTTCTTCATGAGGGTCTTGCCGTCCTCGTACCAGTGCCGACCCATCTCGCCGCCGCCCCGGACGTGCGCCACGGCGAACACGACGCCGCGGTCGAGCATGCTCAGTCGCATGACGCTGAAGCCCGGGTCGATGGAGTGCTCGTACGAGCCGTAGCCGTAGAGGTGCAGCGGTGCGGGCTGCCCGGGGTCGACGGCGTCCCGGCGCCACACGAGCGAGATCGGCACGCGGGTGCCGTCTGCCGCGGTGGCCCAGTCGCGCTCCTGCACGTAGTCCGCAGGGTCGTACCCGCCGAGCACCGGCTGGCGCTTGAGGACGGTGACCTCGCCGGTCGCGAGGTCGAGGTCGCTCACCTCGGACGGGGTCACGAAGGAGGTGAAGCCGATCCGGAGCGTGGGCTGCTCCCACTCGGGGTTGCCGCCGAGTCCGGCGGAGAACAGCGCCTCGTCGAAGGGGACCTCGTGCGCGTCGCCGTAGCCGTCGTCCTCGATCGGGATGATCGCGACGCGGGGGAGCGCCTCGGACCGGTACTCGAGCGCGAGGTGCCCGGCGAAGGCGTCGACCGACTCGATCCGGCGCTCCGGGTGGTGGGCGACGACGACGCGGCGGTCCTGCTCGGAGGTCGGGTCGTCGGCGGGGACGTCGACCAGCTCGAAGTTCTCGGCGCCGTCGTTGTGCAGCACGAGGAACCGGTCGCTGCCGCCGACGATGGCGTGCTCGATCTCGTACTCGACGCCCTCGCGCCGCGGCCAGACGACCTGGAACTCGCCGGTCGGGTCCGCCGCGTCGAGGACGAGCGCCTCGGAGGTGATCTTCGACCCGAGCTCGATGACGATGTACTGCGACGACCGCGTGACGCCGACACCGACCCAGTACCGGTCGTCGGACTCCTCGAACACGACGACGTCCTCGGCGGCGGGCGCGCCGACGCTGTGCCGCCAGATGCGGTCCGGACGCCAGGAGTCGTCGACCGTCGGGTAGAAGACGAACCGGCCGGAGGGGTCGAACGTGGCACCGGCACCGGTGTTCGGGATCTCGTCGCCGAGGTCCTCGCCCGTCGTCAGGTCGCGCACGTGCAGCGTGTAGCGCTCGTCGCCGGCGACGTCGACGCCGTACAGCAGCCGGGTGCCGTCGTCGGAGATGTCGTAGGAGCCGAGCGAGAAGAAGTCGTGTCCCTCGGCGAGGACGTTGCCGTCGAGCACGACCTCCTCGCCAGGGAGCGTGCCGGGACCGCCATCGGCAGGGGTCTCGATCGACGGCGGCGTCCAGTCGTCCGGACCGGCGATCGGCGCTCGGCACTGCACGCCGTACTGCGATCCCTCGGCCGTGCGGGTGAAGTACCACCAGCCGCCCATCCGCACGGGGACGGAGAGGTCGGTCTCCTGCACGCGGGCCTTGACCTCGCCGAAGATGCGGTCGCGCAGTGGTGCGAGGTGCGCCGTCGCCGCGTCGGTGTACGTGTTCTCGGCCTCGAGGTACGCGAGCGTGTCGGGGGACTCCTTGTCACGCAGCCACTCGTAGTCGTCGACGAAGTCGATGCCGTGGTGCGTCCGGGTGACCGGGCGCTTCGCGGCGGTGGGCGGGGTGGCCTGTTCGTGCTCGCTGCTCACCGCTCCACCCTATGCGCAGGCGCCCTCACACAGTCCGGCCCGAGAGCGCTTGCGCCGTCACGCAGCCCGGCCCGGCCGCGCCATCGCCGTCGCCCGGCCCGGCCCGGCCCGGCCCGGCCGCGCCGGTACCGTCACGCAGCCCGGCCCGCCCGTGCGAGCACCGCGTCGGTGACCCGCGCGGTGAAGGCCTCGAACTCGGCAGCGACACCCTCGACCCGCCACACCCGTCGCCGGCGCCGTTCGGTCAGGGACCGGAGCACGCCGGCACCGCACAGGCGCCGGACCACCGCGTCCACCCGGTCGTCGAGCAGACCGTCGAGCGTGTCCTCCGACACGGAGGACTCGCGCGCGAGCACGCCGACCAACGCCGGGGGCAGCCCGAGGGTGTCGAGCCACGCCCGGTGTTCCCGGAGCACCAACGCCGAGAGCGTCGCCTCGTCGAAGACGGTGCCGATCGCGATCGCGAGGTCGCGGACGACTTCGTCCACGTCGCCGTCCCGGTACGCGGCGAGCCGGCCGAAGTACCGCGCACGCTCGGCCGCGAGCACCACGGCGACCGGAGCCGTCACCCGAATGCCCAGGCCCCGTCGGCGGAGGACCGCTGCGACCAGTGCACGACCGATCCGACCGTTGCCGTCGGTGAACGGGTGGATCGACTCGAACTGGGCGTGGGCGAGGGCGGCCTGCGCGATCGGGTGGAGGTCGTCACGGTGCACGAAGGCCAGCAGGTCGTGCATCAGCCCCGGGACCGCGGCGGCGGGCGGTGGGACGTACGTCGCCAGTCGAGGCGTCGGTCCACCGCCGATCCAGTTCTGGACGTCGCGGTACCGCCCGGCGTACCGGGCGTCCACCGGGTCGTCGGCCATGAGCGCCCGGTGGGCGGCGAGGAGTGCCGCTTCGGTGACCGCACCGTCCGCAGCGCTCGCCGCGAGGCGCTCGAGTGCCGCGCCGGCTCGTGCCACGGTGGTCGCGCTCGGGTTCGCCCGTCCGCCGACGGAGGCGCGCGCCAGGTCGTCGAGGGTCGCGTGCTCGTGCTCGATCCGCGACGAGGCCACGGCTTCCGTCCGGACCATGATCGACGACAGCCCGGAGAGGACGTGACCGTGCTCGGCGTCGACGGTCCGCAGCGCGTGTGCTGCGTGTGCGAGGAGCTGTTCGGCGCCGGCATCGGGTGACCACTCCGCCGCGGCGATCCGCGGCGGCAGGGAGGCAGTGACCTCGCTCAGCATCCGGTCGGCCCTCGGCCCGCGCGCACTGCTCCGCCACGGCACGACGACCTGCGCGTGCGCGGGCCACCGCTGCAGGGGTGCGGACTCCGGCCGCGAGGGCGCGGACGATCCCGACCGGGGGGAGAGGGGCAGCGGATGGAGCACGGTCCGCACGGTACGACGGCGTGCGAGCCGACCGCCAGGAATCCGGATGTCGCATGCACGGGGCCCGCTAGCGTGGCAGGCATGACCAACTCCTTCGCCATCACCGGTGCCCACGTCGTCCCCGTCAGCTCCCCGGAGTTCGACGGCGGGGCGGTCGTCGTCGAGGACGGGAAGATCACGGCGATCGGTCCCGACGTCTCCCCGCCGGACGGCATGCCCGTGGTCGACGCCGCCGGTGCGTGGCTCGTCCCCGGCTTCGTCGAGGCACACGGCCACGTCGGCATCCACGAGGAGGCCAACGGCGAGGCGGGCAACGACACGAACGAGATGACTGGCCCGAACATGGCCGGCGTCCGCGCGATCGACGCCGTGGACATCCAGGACGAGGGCTTCCGCGACGCCCTCGCCGGCGGTGTCACGAGCATCGTCGTCAAGCCCGGCTCCGGCAACCCGATCGGCGGCCAGACCGTCGCGATCAAGACGTGGGGCGGCCGGACGATCGACGAGCAGCTCATCTCCGACTCGGTGAGCGTGAAGAGCGCGCTCGGCGAGAACCCGAAGCGCGTGTACGGCGGGAAGGGACAGACCCCGTCCACGCGGCTCGGCGTCGCGAAGATCATCCGTGACGCGTTCGTCGAGGCCCAGAACTACCGTGCCGCCCGCGACGCCGCCGAGGCGAAGGGCGACCCGTTCGCCCGCGACCTCACGAAGGAGACGCTCGTCCGCGTGCTCGACGGCGAGCTCGCCTGGGACCAGCACACCCACCGGCACGACGACATCGCGACCGCGATCCGCCTCGCCGAGGAGTTCGGCTACCGCCTCGTCGTGAACCACGGCACCGAGGCGCACAAGATCGCCGACGTCCTCGCGGAGAAGGCGATCCCGGTCATCTACGGACCGCTCTTCACGAGCCGGTCGAAGGTCGAGCTCCGCGACCGCGGCATCCCGAACCTCGCCACGATCGCCGCTGCCGGGGTCCGGGTCGCCATCACGACGGACGCGCCGGTCGTGCCGATCAACATGCTCGTCGACCAGGCCACGGCCGCCGTGAAGGAAGGCCTGCCGTGGCAGACCGCGCTCGAGGCGCTCACGGTCAACCCGGCCGACATCCTCGGCTTCGGCGACCGCGTGGGCCGGCTCGAGGTCGGCCACGACGCCGACCTCGTCCTGTGGGACGGTGACCCGCTCGCCGCGACCAGCCGCGCGACGCGCGTCTGGATCGAGGGCGCCCAGGTCTTCGCGTGGGCCGACGGACAGGGGGTCACCAGCGAGCGCTGGTGACCAGGTGACGGCCGGGCGCGCCCGGCTCAGCGGCATCGCGGAGCGATGCGCCGGGCGCGCCGACCGAGCCTGCGAGGGAGGACGTGGCGGCGCCGCCACGAGCCTCCCGTCCGTTGTCGGGTCGGGTTGCGCGACCCGCGCGCTCAGGCCTCGCGCGACAGGAGGAACTCGTTGATGCGCTCGGTGAGCGGCAGGTCCATCGCCCGCGTGACCCCGTTCACCGACCGGATCGGCGCCGCCTGCCGGACGCTCGACACGAGCCAGAGGGCGTCGGCGGCCTCGAGGTCGGCGAGCGTCACGAGCTCGTAGGCGGTGTCGATGCCGGCCTCCTCGGCGAACCGGAACACGTCGGCCTGCGTGGTCCCGGCGAGGATGCCGATGTCGGTGCGGGGCGTCACGAGCCGACCGCCGACGGACAGGATCAGGTTCGCCCGGGTGCCCTCGAGCACGTAGCCGTCCGTCGACACGAACAGCGCGTCGTCGGCCCCACGGCGGTCGGCCTCCCGCAGCGCCGCCATGTTCACCGCGTAGGACAGCGTCTTCGCGCCCTGCAGGAGCCACGGCGACGTGCGCTCGACGTCGTGCCGGTAGCCGCGGTCGAGCGTCACGACCGAGATGCCCTCGGTGCGGGCCGGCGTCTGGTCACCCGACGGCGCCGCGTACGCCCAGCCGGTCGGACGGACGGAGCCCTCGACGCCCCGGGTGAGCACGGTCTTCACGAAGCCCTCGCGGACGGGGTCGAGCTCGGCGCACACGGCCTCGATCGTGCGGCGCCAGGCGTCGGCGTCCGGGACGGGCAGGTCGAGCATGCGGGCGGAGCGTTCGAAGCGCGCCAGGTGCGGTTCGAGCGCCTGCGGCCGGCCGTCCACCACGGTGATGGTCTCGAACACGCCGTCGCCGCGGATGATCCCGAGGTCCTGCACCTGCACGTGCTCCTCGAGGGGGGCGGCGAACCAGAACGTGTCGGCGTCCGGGTCGTGCGGCGCGGCGTCGCGGGAGGGCTGGTTGAGGATCGCGAGGACGGTTTCGGTCATGTCCCCATCCAACCGCAGCGCGGCTGGCCCCCGCACCGGGCCGCGCCCGGCGCCGCGAGCGCCGGTCAGCTCGCGTCGGGGAGCGCCCCCATGAGCTTCCAGACCGCCTCGGTCAGCTCCGGGTGCTGCAGGGCGATGCGGCGCAGGCGGTGGTACTCCTCGCCCATGGCGGTGCCCTGCCCGGACGCCGGGTGCATCGACCACTGCGCGCTCCGCTTGCCGATCGCGGCGTCGAGCTCGAGGGAGTCGGCGCGGAGGATGAGCACGACCTGCTCGTCGACGGTCGGCAGCGTCGGCATGAAGTCCCACGGGTCCTCGCCCTGACGGCTCCGGTGCTCGACGAGCATCGAGATCTCCTCGGCGGCCTCGGCACGCAAGACTTCGAGGCTGCGCCCCGACCTGCGGGACTCAGCCATGATGCCCCCGCAGCACGCCTGCCATGCAACGAGCGTACGCCACACTGGGGGCGTGACCGAACGCGCCGACCGCACGATCCAGCACCCGGCCGTGGTCGTCGTGTACCTGCTCCGTGACGGCGCCGACGGCCCCGAGGTGCTCCTCGGCGAGAAGCGGCGCGGGCTCGGCACCGGTCGCCTGGTCGGCCCCGGCGGGAAGCGGGAGCCCGGCGAGGCGGCGGTCGACACGGCCGTCCGCGAGGTGGCCGAGGAGGTCGGCCTGCGGCTCGACCCCGACGACCTGGAGGCACGGGGCACGTTGGACTACCGGTTCCCGTTCCGGCCGTCCTGGTCCCAGGTCTCGGACGTGTTCGTCTGCCGCCGCTGGCAGGGGGACCCGACGGGCAGCGACGAGCTCGAGCCCCGGTGGATCCCGGTCGACGCCGTTCCCTACGCGGCGATGTGGGACGACGCGCAGTACTGGCTGCCCGGGGTGCTCGCGGGCGGCCGGGTCCGGGCGCGCTTCACGTTCGCGGAGGACAACGCGACCGTGGCCGGGTTCACCGGAGCGTGATCAGCGGACCTGCTGTGTGCGGGTGCTGCCCGTGCGGGCCTCTTCCGCGGCCGCCATGACGTCGGCGTCGCCGCTTCGGCCACCGAGCGGGCGCACGAAGAAGTCCACGATGCCGAACCCGATCGCGCCGATCATCGCGAACATCGCCCACCCGACGAACAGCCCGGCGGTGTTCCGGCCGTCGGCGGGGGCCAGGAACACGCTCAGCGCGTAGAACACGACCGCGAGGGCGAGGAACACGACGACGACGGTGACGAGGACGCGGTGCCAGGCGATGCGCGGGTTCATGCGCCCAGGATACGCCCGGCGGCGCGGGCCTCAGCGCTCCGCGTGCCGGCCGTGGGGGCGGTCGTCGGAGCCGCCGCCGCTTCGCGCGGACGAGCGAGCCGGCACGTCGGAGCGGGCCGGTGCCCTGGAGCCGTCCGCCCGTGGGACGGGACGCGTGCGCGGACCGCTGGTCGGGCCTCCCGGCCGTCCCGCGGGAGCCGGTCGCTCACCCGAGCGCACCACCGGGACGCGACCGGTCGGCGTGCTCTCGGTCTCGAGGCCGTCGCGACCGCCCATGAAGACGTCGCCGCCGGCCCGTTCGTCCTCCCACTCGTCGTCGCGCAGCACGCTGAGCGTGCCGGTCTCCGTCGAGGTGAGCCCGTGCCGCTCCAGCTCGTGGTCGCGCTGCTTGCCGAGGAACTCACGGTTCGCGGTCTGGGCGTCCTGGAACATCGTCGTCCGGCCGGTGACGATCGCGCGGATGCGTCGGTGCTCCCACCACATCTTGCCGAAGTACATCAGCACCAGGCCCGCCCCGGCGTAGCACGCCATGGTGATGAGCCCCCGCGTCAGGCCGGGGCCGACGCCGTAGATCTGGTGCTTGATCATGTCGACCATGCTCGAACCGACGACGACGTTGTTGAGCCACGCGAACGGCTCCGGCATGAACCACTTCGGGTAGGCGCCGCCCGACGACGGCATCGAGAGGAAGACGAAGCAGATCATGGCCGGCGCGGCGATGAACCGACCGGCGAAGTAGCTCAGGCCGTTGACCGCGAGGCCGATCGCCACGATCCAGCCCCACGCGATGAGGACGAGCGGGACGAAGTGGCCATGGATAGCGCCGACGACGGGGCCCGCGAGGGTGTTCGTGATGAGCGAGATGACGAGACCGCCGACGACGATCACGGCCATGCGCGTGCGGTGCCGGAGCGGGCCGCCCATGATCCCGATGAACATCGCCACCATGTAGCCGCCGATGCACCACGCGAGCATCACGTACATCGACACCGTGCCGTACTCGTCGTACGCGGGGAGCGGGGCGAGCTCGGTGATCTTCGGAGCTGCGGCACCGCCGGCCTCGATCACCGCGGACAGCGTGGTGGGCACCAGCGAGGCGACCTGGAACTGGTGTGCGCTCGCCTTGAAGAACTCGTTCGCCGACGGGTCGTACGCCACGGCCATGCTGCCCGCGAGGACGTCGCGCTTCGCGGCGGCGAGGGAGTCGTAGACGTGGAAGACGTACTCGCCCGGCAGCGCCTTGCCCACCGCGGCGACGAGCGTCGGGTCGCTGCCGACGAGGGCGACGGGCACGTCGTGCGGGTGCGGGGCGTGGAACGCGAACACGTAGCAGAGGCAGAACCCGACGATGAAGAACAGCGGCATCCAGAGCTGGAGACCGATGAGCTGGAGCGACGGGTGCAGCGTGCCGTACCACCGCCGGTAGCGGCTGATGCGCTGCGGCTCGGGGACGGGCGCCTGCCGGACGCGACGGTGACCAGCGACGGAGGACCCCCGGCGGGGACGGGTGCCGCGGGTCGACGGGCGGGTGGTCCGCTTCGGTGGGAGGTCGTTCCGCGGGGTGCTCACTCGGCCACGTGCTCCTGTTCTCGATCGGAGCGCCAGGATACGCCGCGACGTCCGACAGCGACCGGTGCGCAGTGCGCGCGGCCCCGCGACCGCGCGGCGTGCGCGGTCGCGCGGCGCGGTCAGCTCCGGCTGCGGGACGCCTGGGCCGAGTCCATCGCGAGTTCCTCGGCGTCGAGCGTCACGAGCACCCGGCGCATGACCTCCTCGTCGAGGTTGCCCTTCTCGCGCTCCTCGAGCACGATCTCGCGGCGCCGGTCGAGCAGGTCGCGCCGGATGTCCTGCATCTGCGAGCCCCGGAGCCGCGAGGGCAGCTGCTGGTCCTCGGTCTCCTCCTCGACCGCGTCCTGCCGGAACGTCTCGGCCGCCCGCTCGAGCCGGGCCTTGAGCCGAGCGACGAACACGTCCGTGGCCTCGACCCCGAAGCGCTCGCCCCACTCCGGCCGTCGCTGCTCGATGAGGTCGATCGCCGCCCGGGTCGTGCGCTCGTTGAGCCGCATCTCGCTCCGGACGTCCTGGATCCCCTCTTCCGGGTCCTGCACCTTCAGGGCGCGGATCACGAACGGCAGCGTCAGGCCCTGCAGCAACAGGGTGCCGACGGTCACGATGAACGCGATCACGAAGATGGTGTCCTGCGCCGGGATCTCCGTCGGGCTCGCGACGACCGAGACCGCGGCGGCGAGGGTGACCACGCCGCGCATCCCGGTCCACGAGATGACGGTGAGCTCGCGCCAGTTGAGCTTCGGTTCGGCGGAGCCGCGCATCCACCGCAGCGACGGGTGTCCGCGGGAGAGCTTGACGCGCAGCGGGCGGAGCCACCGCCCGTTGAAGCGGTTGCGGACGTACGACTCGAAGACGAAGAGGGGCCGCACGAGGATCACCACGAGCAGCACCACGACCGCGGCGGTCAACGTCTGACCCAGGCTCCGCTCGCTCTCGATCAGCTTCTGCACGACGTCGTTGAGTTGCAGGCCGATGAGCGCGAACACGAAGCCCTCGAGGATGACGTCGATGCTCGTCCACAGCGGGCGCTCCTGGAGCCTGGTCGCGTAGCCCTCCTTCGGCGAGTTGTAGCCGATGTAGAGGCCCGCCGTGACGACCGCGATCACGCCGGAGCCGGACAGGTGCTCGGCCCCGATGTAGGCGACGAAGGGGAGCAGGATGCTCATGATCGTCTCGACCACGGGGTCGTTGATGCGCATCCGGATCCAGTGCACCAGGACGCCGAGCACGCCGCCGACCACGAGCCCGACGCCGATCGCGAGCCCGAAGATGCCGAGGTCCTGCCAGATCGTCAGCGACGTCCCCGCGATGATGAGCGTGAACACCCGGACCAGGGTCAGCGAGGCCGCGTCGTTGATGAGGCTCTCACCGGACAGCACCGTCATGACGCGGCGCGGGAGCCCGAGCTTCCGACCGATCGCGGCCGCGGACACGGCGTCCGGCGGAGCGACGATCGCGCCGAGGAGGATCGCGGCCGGCAGCGTCATGTCCGGGATGAGGAAGTACGCGACGACGCCGACCACGAGCGCGGTGACGATCACGAGGAAGATGCCGAGACGTCGGATCTGCTTGATCGACGTCTGGAAGCTCTGCCACGACACGTCGAGTGCCGCCGAGTAGAGCAGCGGGGGGAGCACGACGGTGAGGATGACCTCGCTGTCGATCTCGATGTGCGGGAGCCCGGGGATGAGCGACGCGGCGAGGGCGACCGCGGTGACGAGCAGGGGAGCGGGCAGGCCCTTCGCCCGGGCGAACCCCGTCACCGCCAGTGAGCCGATCAGCAGGATGAGCAGTTCGACGGGGTCCATGAGGAACATTCTCTCATCGGAATGGTTCCGGTCCTGAACGGATCGACAGCCCGGGTGGACACGAGGTGAACGGCAGGGTTTGTGCTCGGGCCGGTCGCCTGGGACACTTTCCCGCGGTGGACATCACACTCATAGTCGTCCTGGTCATCGCGTTGGCCCTCTTCTTCGACTTCACAAACGGTTTTCACGACACCGCCAACGCGATGGCGACCCCGATCGCGACCGGCGCCATGAAGCCCAAGGTCGCGGTCACCGTCGCAGCGGTGCTCAACCTCGTCGGTGCGTTCCTCAGCACCGCGGTGGCGACGTCGATCTCGCACGGGCTCATCAACGAGGGACCCGGCGGTGTGGCGATCACGCCCGAGATGATCTTCGCGGGGCTCATCGGCGCGGTCGTGTGGAACATGATCACCTGGCTGCGCGGGCTGCCGTCCTCGTCGTCGCACGCGCTGTTCGGCGGGCTCATCGGTGCCGCGATCGTCGGCGCCGGCTTCGGCTCCGTGAACTACGCCGCGCTGTTGACCGTCGTGATCATCCCGGCGTTCCTGTCGCCCGTCATCGCGGCGCTCGTGTCGTTCCTCTCGACGCGCATCGCCTACCGGATCACCCGCCGACCGGTGTTCCCGAACGAGCGCGGCGGGTTCCGCTTCGGGCAGATCTTCACGAGCTCGATGGTGTCGCTCGCGCACGGCACGAACGACGCGCAGAAGACGATGGGCGTCATCACGCTGACGCTCATCGCCTCGGGCGCGCAGTCGGCGAACCAGGGCGTCCAGTTCTGGGTCGTCGTGGCCTGTGCCCTCGCGATCGCCCTCGGCACGTACACCGGCGGGTGGCGGATCATCCGCACGCTCGGCTCCGGCATCACCGAGATCCGGGCGACGCAGGGCTTCGCCGCCGAGGCCTCGACCGCCGCCACGATCCTCGCGTCGAGCCACCTCGGCTTCGCGCTGTCCACCACGCAGGTGTCGTCCGGGTCGATCATCGGCGCGGGCCTCGGTCGTCGCGGGTCGAAGATCCAGTGGTCGACCGCGGGCAAGATCGTCATCGCCTGGTTCATCACGCTGCCCGCCGCGGCTGCGGTCGGCGCGGTCGCGTCGGGCATCGCCCGCATCGGCGTCCTCGGCCTCGTGATCGACGCCGTGGTCGGTTCCGCGGTGATCCTCGGCCTGTACCTCTGGTCGCTCCGGAAGCCGCACGACCAGGCCGCCGCGATCGAGGTCGACGTGGCTGCGAACGCGGTCCTCACCCGCAAGGAGCGCCGGGACATGCAGCGCAAGAAGCGTGCCGAGGTCGTCTCGGCCCGCCGTGCCGAGCTGAGCCGTGAGCGCACCCTGCGCCGCATGGCCGCGCGCAAGGGAGGTCGTCGCTGATGGGGATCGACTGGCTCGCATTCGTCACCGTCGCCGTCGTCGCGGTCGTCTCCGCGTGCTTCGTCGTGACGGTGTACTCGGTCGGGCTCCGGTTCTGGAGCGCCGCAGACACCCGCGCCGGCAAGTACACGGTGAAGGACGACGGCACGGTCGGGCCGGCCACCGCCGGGTTCCCGCTCCCGGGGCACACCCCGCCCGGGGTGCGGCTGTACCGCTCGCTCGCGATCGCCTGCTTCGCGGTCAGCGCCGCCGCCGTGCTCTACGGCATCTACCTCATCGTCCCGCAGTTCCACTGACGCGCGCCGCGTGACGCGACGCGTCCGCTGGCGTGCCGCGGGTCGCTGACGCGACGAGGTGACGGCCTGGAGGCTCGTGGCGGCGCCGCCACGAGCCTCCAGGCCGTCTTCCGGTCGCGTCGGGCGCGAGCCGACACGCGCCCGCCTCGGCACCCGGACCGGCCGGACGGTTCGGACTAGCCTGGGCCGGGTGAGCAACGACGCACCACGACCCACCCGCACCGAGTCCGACTCCCTGGGCAGCCGAGAGGTCCCGGCCGACGCCTACTGGGGGATCAACACCCTCCGGGCGCTCGAGAACTTCCCGATCACCTCCGTCCCGATCGCGGTGTACCCGGACCTCATCGAGGCCCTCGCGACCGTCAAGCAGGCAGCGGCCCGCGCGAACAAGGCGATCGGGGTGCTCGACGGCGAGCGCGCCGACGCCATCGACGCGGCCGCGCAGGAGGTCCGCGACGGACGGCTCCGCGACCAGTTCGTGGTCGACATCGTCCAGGGCGGCGCCGGCACGTCGACGAACATGAACACGAACGAGGTGCTCGCGAACCGGGCACTCGAACTCCTCGGGCGGGAGAAGGGCGACTACGCCTACCTGCACCCGATCGACCACGTGAACCGCAGCCAGTCGACGAACGACACGTACCCGACGAGCATCAAGCTGGCGATGATCCTCGGTGTGCGCCGGCTCAACACGCAGCTCGAGGCACTGTCCGACGCCTTCGCCGAGCGCGGACGGGCCTTCGCGGACGTCCTGAAGATCGGACGGACGCAGCTCCAGGACGCCGTGCCGATGACGCTCGGACAGGAGTTCACCGGGTTCTCGCACACCATCCAGGAGGACGTGCTCCTGCTGTCGAAGGTCATGCCGCTGCTGGCGGAGACGAACCTCGGCGCGACGGCGATCGGCACGGGCATCACCGCCGATCCGCTGTACCGCGACGAGGTCCGGCGGCAGTTGCAGATCGCGACCGGCCTCGACGTCGTGACCGCGCCGGACCTCATCGAGGCCACGAGCGACGCCGGGGCGTTCATGACGCTCTCCGGCACGGTGAAGCGCAGCGCCGCGAAGCTCTCGAAGATCTGCAACGACCTCCGACTCCTCGCGTCCGGGCCGCAGGCCGGCCTGGGCGAGATCACGCTGCCGGCACGCCAGGCGGGGTCGTCGATCATGCCCGGCAAGGTCAACCCGGTGATCCCCGAGGTCGTGAACCAGATCGCGTTCGCCGTCGTCGGGGCGGACACCACCGTGACGATGGCGGCCGAGGGCGGACAGCTGCAGCTCAACGCGTTCGAGCCGATCATCGCGCACTCGATCATGCAGTCGCTGCAGTGGATGGCGAACGGCTGCGAGACCCTCCGCGTGCACTGCGTCACGGGCATCGAGGCGAACGAGGCGAAGCTCGCGGCGCAGGTGGACACGAACGTCGGCGTCGTGACCGCGCTGACGCCGTACATCGGGTACGCGGCGGCGGCGTCGATCGCGCACACGGCACTGACCACCTCGACGCCGATCGCGACGCTCGTCACCGCTGCCGGTCTCATGGAGGAGGACCAGGTGCAGCGCGTCCTGTCGCCCGCGCGCCTGTCGGGGATCGAGCTGGCGACGGGGGCGATCCCGGTGGTCACCGAGGAGATGCTGGACCAGGCCGCGCGGGAGCGCTGACGCGGCGCTCAGGACCGATCGAACCGCGATTCCGACGTCGAACCAGGGGCTGTGGCCGGTTCGACGTCGGGATCGTGGTTCGATCCGCGCCCGACCGGACCCGCCGCGTCCGCGTCCGCTACGGCATCGGGGGTTCGCTCACCTGCACCTTGCCGGCGAGGTCGCGGAGGTGTTCGGCCTGCGCGGCGTCCTCGTCGTCGCGGGGGAGCTTCGCCGCCTCGACCCGGACGTGGTGTGCGGTCGCGATGTCGGCGTCCCGCCACCGGGCCAGCGTGAAGTTCCGCGTGACGTCGCGGAGGGGGAGCCGGATCGACTCGTCGGCCTCGATGCCGGCGAACAGCTGGCGCATCCGGATGACCTCGGAGTCGAGCTCACCGCCGACGACGAGCACGAAGTTCGAGATGTACAGGTACACGAGCAGCAGGATCGCGCCGCCGAGCCAGCCGTACGCGCGGTTGCCGGCACCGATCGTCTCGACGTAGACCGCGAACCCGAACGTCGCGATCGCCCAGGTCACGATCGCGAAGGCGGCACCGGCCGACACCCACCGGAGCTGCGGCGTCCGGACGTTCGGCGTCGCGTAGTAGAGCACCGCGACCATGACGACGAGGACTGCGGCGAGCACGGGCCACTTCGCCACGTTCCACAGGTCGTCCACCCAGACCGGCCAGCCCATCTGGTCGACGATGGCCGCGGCGATCGTCGGGGTACCGAGCAGGATGAGGATCGCGATCGCGCCGCCGACCATGACGAGCAGGGTGACGAGGAGCATCATGCTGCGGAACTTCCAGATCCGGCGGCCCTCCTCGACCTCGTAGGCGGTGTTCATCGCGCGGCCGAACGCGGTCGCGTACCCGGACAGCGACCACAGCGTCAGGACCACCCCGGTCGCGAACCCGAGCCACGGGTTGTCGAGCGAGAGCAGCTGCCGGAGCGGCTCCTCGAGGTGCTGCGCGGTCTCCGGGCGCACGATGAACCCGAGGATCTGGACGATGTCCGCGAGGCCGTCTCCCGACCGGTCGACGATCGCGAGCGCCGACACGACCGCGAGTGCGGTCGGGAACACCGTGAGGGTCGCGAAGAACGTCAGCGACGCCGCCGCGTCGACGACGCGGTGCCGGATGACCGAGTGGTAGGTGCGCCGGACGACGGCGCGGACCCCGGTCCGCTGGATGGCGCGCGCATCACGGTCCGGCATGCGTACGAAACTACCTGGATCCGGACGGGAGGCGCGGTGCGGGCCCGCCACGGGCCTCCCGGCCGGTGTGTGGTCGCGTCCACGTCGACACAGCGACAGATCGGCGGTTCCCGCCCCGCCGCCGGTCGCGAACGCGACAGTTCGGCACTGTCGCGTGTCAGCAGACTGTCGCTTTCGCGAAGGCGACCGGCCTCGCGGTCGCTAGTTCGCGTGCGGGTGCAGCGCGTCGTACCGACGGAACGACGGGACGAACCGGAGCAGCAGCGCGACCAGGCCGATGATCACCACGCCACCGATGATCGGCGGGTACGCGATGCCCGCCGCGACGACGAGCCCGGCGTACAGGTCACCGAGCCGCGGGCCACCCGTGACCACCACGATGAAGATGCCCTGCAGTCGCCCGCGCATCCCGTCCGGCGACGCCGCCTGCAGGATCGTGTTCCGGAACACCGAGCTGACGTTGTCCGCACCGCCGGCGGCCGCGAGGCACAGCGCCGCGAGCCCGAGGGCCGGCAGGATCCCGACGCTGAAGGCATCGCCCGAGCGACCGCCGAGCAGGTGCGCCACCGCGACGACGACGCCGAACGCGGCGATCGCCCCGCCGTACGCGGTGATCGCCCACCCGACCGCCTCGCCCTGCCGGCGGACGTGCCCCAGCGGACCGGAGAACACACTCGACAGCAGCGCGCCGATCGCGTACGCGGCGGTGAGTGTCCCGACCGTGATCGACCCGCCGCCGATGACGAGCGCCCCGATCGCGGGGAAGAGCACCCGCGGCTGGCCGAACGTCATCGCGATGATGTCGAGCACGAAGGTCATGGTGATGTTGCGGGAGCGCTTCAGGAACCGCGCCCCCTCGATCAGCGAGCTCAGCCCGGGCCGGAGGGCGTCGTGTTCGGCCGCCATCCTCGGCAGCGTGAACACCCCGAGGAACGCGAACGTGAAGAGGACGACGTCGATCGTGTACGTCGGGGCGAAGCCGATGCTCGCGATGAGGACACCCGCGATCGCCGGACCCACCGTGACCTGGAACCCGGACGCGATGCCGCCGAGGGCGCTCGCCGCGGGCAGGAGGTCGGTGCCGACGAGCCGCGGCACGATCGCGGAGCGCGAGGCGTTGCTCACCGTCGCCGCGACGGCGTTCACCGTGGCGAGGACGTAGAGCAGCGCCACGCTGTGCAGGCCGAGCCAGGCGTGGGTGGCGATGAGGGCCACAGCGGCCCAGGCGACGATCGCCGACACGAGGGCCACGAGCCGCCGGTCGAAGGCGTCGGCGAGCATGCCGCCGTAGAGCCCCGCGACGATCATCGGGACGAGTGCGATCACGCCGACGAGTGCCACGGCGAACGTCGAGCGGGTGATGTCGTACACCTCGAGGCCGACCGCGACGGTCGTCATCTGCGTGCCGATGCCGGCGATCGCCGTGCCGGCCCACAGCCGCGCGAACGCGGGGGAGCGGCGGAGCGGGGTGAGGTCGGCGAGCAGGCGGCGGCGCGGAGCGGTGTCGGATCGTGTCACGGTGGAACCATTCTGCTGCCTCCATCGGCCTGCACGGCCAGGACCGCGCTCTCTGGTTGACTGGCCGGCATGACTGACCTCAACAGCAAGCCCGAGTTCGACGCCCCCGAGGGCCCCACCCCCACCGAGCTCGTGGTCACCGACATCGTCGAGGGATCCGGCGACGAGGCCACCGCTGGCTCGACCGTCAAGGTCCACTACGCCGGCGTCGAGTACGAGTCGGGCGAGGAGTTCGACAGCTCGTGGAACCGCGGCGAGCCGATCGACTTCCCGCTCGCGGCGCTCGTCCGCGGCTGGCAGGAGGGCATCCCCGGCATGAAGGTCGGCGGCCGCCGCAAGCTCGTGGTCCCGCCGGAGCTCGCCTACGGCCCGGCCGGCGGCGGACACTTCCTCTCCGGCAAGACCCTCATCTTCGTCATCGACCTGCTCGGGGTCCGCTGATGCAGGTCGGCGCCCCGACGATCGAGCTGAACGACGGCCACCGGTTCCCCGAGCTCGGCCTCGGCACCTACGGCCTGAACGGCGACGAGGGCACCGCGCAGGTGCAGGCGGCGATCGCGAGCGGCTACCGGCTGCTCGACACCGCGCTGAACTACGGCAACGAGGACGCCGTGGGCCGTGCGGTCCGCGAGTCCGGTGTCGACCGTGAGGACCTCGTCGTCACCACGAAGCTGCCGGGGCGCCACCACGGGTACGACGAGGCCCACCGGTCGATCGACGAGTCCCTCGCGAACCTCGGCCTCGACCACGTGGACCTGTACCTCATCCACTGGCCGAACCCGTCCGTCGACAAGTTCGTCGACACCTGGAAGGCCTTCGTGGACCTCCGTGACGCCGGCAAGGTCCGCTCGATCGGTGTCTCGAACTTCACGCCGGAGCACCTCGAGCGCATCGTGGACGCCACCGGGGTCGCCCCGGCCGTGAACCAGGTCGAGCTGCACCCGTACTTCCCCCAGGCGGCGCTGCGGAAGGTCCACCAGGAGCTCGGCATCGTGACCGAGAGCTGGAGCCCCCTCGCGAAGCAGTCCGAGCTCATGAGCGAGCAGCCGGTCGTCGCGGCGGCCGAGGCCCACGGGGTCACGCCGGGGCAGGTCGTGCTCCGCTGGCACGTGCAGCTCGGTGCCGTGCCGGTGCCGAAGTCGGGCGACGCCTCGCGGCAGCGCGAGAACCTCGACGTCTTCGGCTTCGAGCTGACCGACGACGAGGTGCAGGCGATCTCCGCGCTCGAGCGCGGGCGCCTCTGGGACGGCGACCCGGACACGCACGAGGAGATGTAGCGTCCGCGTCCGTCCCGCGGGACTGCGGTCTGCCGCCGGAACCAGGTTCCGGACACAGCACCGTGGAGAAGCGCGGTGCTGTGTCCGGACCGCGGTGCGGGACGGGCGGAACCAGGTTCCGGACTGGAGGCGCGTGGCGGGTCCGCCACGCGCCTCCAGTCTGTCCCGGGGTCGCGCCGTTCTCGGTGTCGGTCCTGCGGGACTACACTGGACACCCCTGTTTCCCGAAGGGTGGCGTGTGTCCGAACCGACCGAGATCGACCGCGAGCGTGGCTACGTCGACGGGCTGTTCGCCCGCCTCGACGAACTGACCGCCGAGGCCGAGCAGCGTCTCGCCGAGACCCGCCGTCAGGCGGTCGGCGGGAACCACCAGAGCCGCAGCGAGCGCGACGCGTACGCCCGGCTCTACGAGGACACCATCGCGACGCTCGAACGCGTCGGCGACCGCCTCGTGTTCGGTCGGCTCGAGGTCTCCGAGCCGGACAGCGACGAGGACGCGTTCCGGTACATCGGCCGGGTCGGCCTCCGCGACGACGACCACCGGCCGCTCCTGCTCGACTGGCGGGTCCCCGGTGCGAGCGCGTTCTACCAGGCGACCGCCGCGCACCCGATGGGCATGCGGGCGCGCCGGCACCTCACGCTCGACGGCCGGACCGTCGTCGGGGTCGAGGACGAGGTGTTCGACGCCTCCCTCTACGACGACGAGCGCACGCACCTGCAGGGCGAGGGGGCGCTCCTCGCCGCCGTGACCGCCGAGCGCACCGGGCGGATGACGGACATCGTCGCCACGATCCAGGCCGAGCAGGACCGCATCATCCGGTCCCCGCTCGAGGGCGTGCTCATCGTGCAGGGCGGCCCCGGCACGGGCAAGACCGCCGTGGCGCTGCACCGGGCCGCGTACCTGCTGTACTCCTACCGTGAGCGCCTCCGCGGGTCGGGTGTGCTGATGGTCGGGCCGTCGTCCGCGTTCCTGACGTACATCGAGCAGGTGCTGCCGTCCCTCGGCGAGACCGGTGTCGTGATGGCGTCGCTCGGGTCGCTGTACCCGGGGGTGCACGCCTCCACGCACGACCACCGGGACGTCGCCGCCGTGAAGGGCTCGGCGGAGATGGCGTCCCTGCTCCGCCGTGCCGTCCGGTCGCGGCAGGTCGTGCCGGCCGAGCCCGTGACCCTCGACGTCGAGGGCGAGCGGCTCGTCGTCCCGCCACAGCTCGTGGCCGACGCCATGAAGCGCGCGCAGGACCGCGGCAAGCCGCACAACGTCGCCCGGGTGACGTTCAACAAGATCGCCCTCGACGCGATGACCCGACTCCTCGCCGATCAGCTCCGCGAGCGCGGCACCACGGTGGACGAGGCCGACGAGAAGGTCCTCCGCGAGGACATCCGGTCCTCCTACGACGCCCGAGTCCTCCTCAACACCGCCTGGCTGCCGCTCCCTGCCGAGAAGTTCGTGGAGGACCTCTACGCGCGGCCGAACTGGCTCGCGTCCCTCACCCCGAACTGGACCCCGGAACGTCGGGCACTGTTGCTCCGCCCGCGGGGTTCGGTGATGACGGTCGAGGACGTCCCCCTGCTCGACGAAGCCGCCGAACTCCTCGGCCCGTTCGACCCCACCGGCGGCGCGGCGAAGCGTGCGGCGAAGGCGAGCCGCAACCGCGACATCGAGAACGCGCGGCAGGCCATCGAGAACATGGGCGTCGAGGGCATCGTCACCGCCGAGCAGGTCGCCGGGTCCTTCGCCGAGGGCGGCGACCCGCGCACCACGGCCGAGCGCGCCGCCGAGGACCGCGAGTGGACCTACGGGCACATCGTGGTCGACGAGGCGCAGGAGCTCTCGCCCATGCAGTGGCGGGTGCTCGCCCGCCGGAACCCGCTGCGGTCCTTCACGATCGTCGGGGACATGGCGCAGGGCTCCTCGCCGGGAGCCGCTCGCACCTGGGACGACGTCGTCGGCGCCCTCGCCCGCCGTCGCCGTGGCCGGGCGCCGCAGGTGCCGATCGAGCACCGCGTCGAGGAGCTCACGGTCAACTACCGCACGCCACGGTCGATCGTGCGTGCAGCCGGGGAGTACGCGGCGTCCGCGGGGCTCGTGGTCACCCGGACCGAGGCCGTGCGCGACGGCGACCCCGTGCAGCGGGTGTCGGTACCGCGGGCCGACGTGCTCGACACGGTCGCCTCGCTGGTGGACGACGAGCGCGCGGCGATCGGCAACGGGACCATCGGCGTGATCGTGCCCGAGGCCGACGCCGACGCTGTCCGGCACCGCCTCGCCCGGACCGAGGCGGACGTCCGGTCGCTCGGGTCGCCGCGGCCGGGGTCGGTCACGGTGCTCACCGGGGCGGACGCGAAGGGCCTCGAGTTCGACGGGGTGCTCCTCGTCGATCCGGAGCGCGTCGGCGCGGATGCGGCTCGGGCGGCGGCGGCGGTGTACGTCGCGATGACGCGGCCGACGCGGCGTCTGACGGTCGTCGACGTGGCCTGACGGGCCGCGCTGCGGGCGTTCCGCACCCGCCCGCGTGCGCGTGGCGCGCGTGTGCGTGGCGCGCGTGTGCGCCGCACCGCCGGAGTCGTTTCGCACCGTGGTTGCGCGCGGTTCGGGTTGTCTCCGGTTGTGCACTGGTGCGCGCGGCCCGGGAGGCGCGTGGCGGGCTGGTGCCGTGCCTCCCGTTCGGCGCAGCACGACCCGCGCGCGCCGCGCGTGTGCACCGCACAACCAACGTCGTTGCGCACCGTGGATGCACGCGGTTCGGGTTGTCTCCGGTTGTGCGCTGGTGCGCGCGGCCGCGCACCGCGCCGGTCAGGCGGTGTCGCCCTCGTCGCGGACGCGTGCCACGAGGGACGCCCACGGCTCCTCGAGTCGGCTCCCCGGGATCGTGACGGTGCGCTGCTCGATCGTGATCGTCCACGTGAAGTCGTCGCGGATGCCCGGAGCCGGGGCGGGCACCTCGCGGGGGAGCGTGTCGACGAGGTCCGTCCACGCCGCAGGGTCGTCGCAGGCCTCGGTGTCGACGCGCCAGCCCCGGGTGGTGCCGGCGAAGCCCCCGGTCCGGCGGACGGCGATGTGCATGCCCCGACCGTACGCCGGGCACGGAGTACCGGTCAGCTCAGGACGCCGACGTCGCGCCACGCCTGCTGCACGGCGCCGTGCTCGCGCGACCCCGACCCGAACCGGGCTGCCGCCGCGTCGACCGTGACCGCCGCGAAGCCCGCGAAGTCGATCGACTCCGTCGTGGCGTCCGACGTGAGGGCGTCCCACCAGACGGCCCCGGCGCCCTCCCACGCGTTGCCCCCGATGGCCGTCGCCGCGAGGTAGAAGGCGTGGTTCGGTATGCCGGAGTTCGTGTGGACGCCACCGTTGTCGTCGGTCGTCTCGAGGTAGTCCGCCATCGTCGCCGGTTGGGGGTCCTTGCCCAGCATCGGGTCGTCGTAGGCCGTGCCCGGCGCCCGCATCGAGCGGAGTGCGACGCCGTGCACGCGCGGGGTGAAGAGACCCTCGCCGATGAGCCAGGAGGCCTGTTCCGCGGTCTGGCCGCGGGAGTACTGCAGCACGAGGGAGCCGAACACGTCGCTGATCGACTCGTTCAGCGCACCGGACTGCCCTTCGTACGTGAGGTCGGCCGTGTACTGCGTGACGCCGTGCGCGAGCTCGTGGCCGATCACGTCGACGGCGATGGTGAAGCGCTCGAAGACCTCGCCGTCCCCGTCACCGAACACCATGCGACTGCCGTCCCAGTAGGCGTTGTCGTAGTCCTGCCCGTAGTGCACCGTGGCGTCCAGCGGCAGCCCGGCGCCGTCGATCGAGACCCGGTCGAACACCTCGAGCCAGAAGGCGTGCGTGTCGCCGAGGCCGGTGTACGCCTCTTCCACGGCGGGGTCTCCCGAGTCGGGGTCGCCCTCGTTCCGCACGACCGTGCCGGGCAGGGTCGTCGTGCCGTGCGCGTCCGAGATCGACCGTTGCGGCGACCGGTCGACCGTGTCGCTCACGCCCCGGGGCGCGTCGCGGTGCTCGTGCTTCGGCTGCTGCACGACCTCGAGCGAGGCCAGTGCGGACCGCGCGGCGGAGGAGGCTCGTGGGAAGTCCGGTGCGTCGGCGACGGCCCGGAGCAGGTAGGGCGGGACGACGGAGCGGAGGCGCGCGGTCGGGGTCATGTCCCGATGGAACCACCGCGCACCGACACCCCGCCGTGAGGATCCTCGCTCAGTGGCGCTTCCGGTTCGCCACGAGGTCGAGCGCGTACGACTCCCACCACTGCCCGGCCGCGGGTCCGCCGTTGCACGTCCCGTCGCTGAGCCCCGGTGTCTTCACCCAGAGCAGCGCGTCGAGCCGGGTGCTGCCCCGCGTGACGTGCGGTGTCTGTCCGAGACCGGCCCCGGACGGGTTGCACCAGGTGCCGCGCCAGCCCTGCCCGTTGCGGGAGACGTCGATGACGAAGTGCGGGTCGCCGCCGATGCGGTCCGCGAGTTCGTCCGCGTAGGCGCGTTCGGTGTCGACGCGGTAGAAGTTCGAGACGTTCGTGAAGAAGCCCTGCGTCCGGTCGACGCCGGCCTGCCGGAGCCAGGACGCCTGCTGGGCGACCGGGACTCGCTGCTCGTTGCCGCCGTCGAGGTACACGGTGAGCCCGTGCCCGCCCAGCGCCTCGACGGCCTGCCGGAGCAGCGGCAGGCGGGAGTCCTCGAGAAGCTTGCACACCGCGATCTGGGCGATCGAGTCCGGCTCGACGAGCACGACCGCGTGCGACCCCGCCATCGCCCGTGCGGCTGCGCGGACCCAGGGCACGTACCCGGACGCCGTGCTGCCGCCCTTCGAGTAGTGGCCGCAGTCGCGGTCGGGGACGTTGTACAGGACGAACACCGGGGTGCGGTCCTGCTGGCGCGCGCTCCGGACGACGTCGCGGATCGTGGCACGCGTGTCGGCGACCGAGTCGTCCGTCAGCCAGGTGGCGATCGGCTGGTCGGCGATGACCGCGATCCGCTCCGCGGTGGTCTCCTGACCGGCCGCCCGCGCCGCTGCCTCGCGTCGGCCGGGTTGGTTCTCGGCGGACGGCTGGACTGCGAGGCCCCCGGGGAACGCCTGTGCGGCGGTGCGTCGCTCGACGACCTGGCGCCCGTCGGGGGACCCGTCGCGGGGGAGCGTCACCACGACGGCGACCACGACGGCGACGACCACGGCCGCGGTGACACCGATCCACGTCCACTGGCGCCCCGCCGACGACCGACGCGGCGCACCCCGGCGGTTCCCCTGGTCCGTCATGGACCCATGCTCCCAGGAGAACGGGCGCAGCGGGGAACGGCTCCGGGCGTTCTGCCAGCGGCGGGCCAGGGGTTTCCCGACCACGGTGCGTCAGACTCTGCGGATGCTCCGGAAACTCCTCCTCCTCGCCGTCACCGCGGCGTACGCCTGGGTGATCTGGCGGATGACCCTGACGCCGGAGGTCTTCACCGCGGCGCAGGGGTCCCTCGTGGAGCACGCGATCCGGTGGGCCCAGCGGATCACCGGCAGCGGCTGGCTCACGTACGACCGGACGGAGTTCCTCGCCAACATCGCGATGTTCGTCCCGGTCGGCATGCTCGCCGCGCTCTGGCTGCCGCGCCGCTGGTGGCTGCTCGGCGCGGTCGTCGCCGTCGGGCTCTCGGTCGGCATCGAGCAGTACCAGGGCGCGTTCCTGCCGAACCGCGTGTCCGACCCCCGCGACGTCCTGTCGAACGGGCTCGGTGGGCTCCTCGGAGCGACGCTCGTCGGGCTGTTCCGCAGCCTGCTGCCCGCTCCTCGGCGTCGTCGCCTGCGTCCCCGCACTGCCTGAACACCTGGTAGGCTTCTCCGGTTGCCGTCGAACGGCCGCGGACAAAGAGCGCTCGTGCACAAGGCACGGGCACCGCGCAACGGACAGGAAGGGGATCATCCATGGCACTTGACGCGAAGGTCAAGCAGGAGATCATCGAAGAGTACGCGACCCACCCGGGCGACACCGGATCCCCCGAGGTCCAGGTCGCCGTTCTGACGCGTCGCATCAACGACCTGAACGAGCACCTCAAGGAGCACAAGCACGACCACCACTCGCGTCGTGGTCTGCTGCTCATGGTCGGTCAGCGTCGCCGCCTCCTCGGTTACCTCGCTGACGTGGACATCAACCGCTACCGTGCGCTCATCGAGCGCCTCGGCCTGCGCCGCTGAGTCCCACGCAGACACTGCTCGGCTGAACGCCCGGTCTTCCTCGGAAGGCCGGGCGTTCTCCGTACCCGGCCGGGAGGCCCGTGGAGACCGGGCGGGAATGGTTGCGTCCGTCGATCGGTTCGGTACGATGTTCATGCAAACGCATCGAAAGTCGGGAACCACCATGACCACCATCGCCGTCGTCTCCGCCGGACTGTCCGACCCCAGCTCGACCCGCCTGCTCGCCGATCGCCTCGGTCGGGCCGCGGCCGAGGCCCTCCTCGCGGACGGCACCGCCGCCGCGGTCGAGCACGTCGAGCTCCGCCCGATCGCGCACGAGATCGTCGATGCGATGTTGACCGGTTTCGCCGCACCGGCCCTCGCGGGGGCGATCGCCACGGTCGTCGAGGCGGACGCGGTCGTGTTCGTCACGCCGGTCTTCACCGCCGGTGTCAGCGGACTCGCCAAGTCGTTCCTCGACGTGATCGACAAGGACGCGCTCGCCGACATGCCCGTGCTCCTCGGCGCGACCGGCGGCACCGCGCGGCACTCGCTCGCGATCGACCACGCGCTCCGTCCGGTGTTCGCCTACCTCCGTGCCGCCGTCGTCCCGACCGGGGTGTTCGCCGCGACCGACGACTGGGGCACCGCAGGAGACGCCGCTGCGCTCGAGGGGCGCATCAGCCGCGCCGGAGCCGATCTCGCGTGGGCCGTCCGGTCCTCGCGCCGGGTCCCGCAGCAGGCGGACGCCCTGCCCGCGACGCCGGACTTCGCCGCGATGCTCGGCGGCCTCGGGCACTGACGCGGCGGGGAAGGGGCGTCCGGCTCTTACCCGACCCTCACCGGTTGCGCGGGACGGGTCCAGCCCGTTCCCGGGTCGTCCACCGACCGGCACGCGAGCCTCGTCCCGAGACGAGGAGGAACGATGGGCAGCAACGGCAGGAAGTGGACGACGAGCTCGCTCGTGAGCATCGGCGGACTCGTGGTCGCGATGGTCACCGGCGCCGGGCTCTGGGTCGGACACGAGCAGGGCACCGCGAGCAACGACTCGGGCACCAGCGACACCAGCAGCACGAGCGGCAACAGCACGAGCGGCAGCAGCAGCACGAGCAGCAGCACGAGCGACAGCAGCAGCACGAGCAGCAGCACGAGCGACAGCAGCAGCACGAGCGGCAGCAGCGACAGCGACAGCAGCAGCACGAGCACGGGCGGCTCGGGCGTCACGCAGGGCAGCCAGAACTCGTCCTCCGACGCGACGACGACGGGCTCCTGATGCGCGCCGCCGCCGAGTGGGAGCTCTGGACCACCACCGCCCGGGTCGTCCTCGACCGCTGCGACCGCCGTCAGCTCGCCGCCGCCGAGGCCTGCGTCCGCGAGGTCACCGACGCCGTCGACCGCGCCTGCAGCCGCTTCCGCGACGACTCCGAACTCGTCGCCCGCACCGCGGACCTCGAGCACGGCGCCGAGGTGTCGCCGCTCCTGGCGTCCCTCGTGCACCAGGCGCTCGACGCCGCACGACTGACGAACGGTGACGTCGACCCGACGCTCGGCAACCGCATGGTCGCCCTCGGCTACGACGCGGCGTTCCACCAGGACGGCAGTCGGTCCGTCGACGACCGGCCAGTCGACGGGCCTGTCGACGACCGGCCCCTCGACGACCGGCCCCTCGACCAGGACCCCGCGATCCTCGCGTCAGCGCTCGACACGCGACCCGCCTGGCAACGGGTCCTCCTGAGCGGCAGGTTCCTCCGCGTCCCCGCGGGCGTCCGCCTCGACCTCGGTGCGACCGCGAAGGCCGCCGCGGCCGACACGGCAGCGGCAAGCATCACTGCGCGCCTCGGCATCGGAGCGCTCGTCTCCCTCGGCGGCGACGTCGCCACGGCCGGCCCGGAGCCGGCGGGCGGCTGGCAGGTGCGCGTGCAGGACCTCGACGCCGACCCCGTCGACCACGTGCGGATCGCGTCGGGCTGGTCCGTCGCGACCTCGAGCACGCAGAAACGTCGGTGGGAGCAGGACGGGCGCGCGCGACACCACGTCCTCGATCCCCGGTGGGGGCTCCCCGCCGAGCCGGTCTGGCGGTCGGTGACGGTGGTCGCACCCTCGTGCGTCACCGCGAACACCCTGTCGACCGCGGCGATCGTCCGCGGACGCGGTGCGCCGGCGATGCTCCACGCGAGCGGACGCGCAGCCCGGCTCGTCGCAGCCGACGGCGAGGTGATCCGCCTCGGCAACTGGCCCGCCGAGGACGCGCGGACCGCCGCGTAGCGGCTGCTCCCGCGATCGGGGTGTGTGCGTCGGGCGCCGCCCGCAACGCACCCACCCACCGGACGGGAGGCCCGTGGCGGCACCGCCCGCGCCTCCCGGCCGGTCCGCGGCGCGTCAGTACCAGTGCGGGTTGACGCTCATCTCGTGGTTCCACGCGCCGCAGGGCGACCCGTAGGCGTCGTGGATGTACGCGAGGCCCCAGTTGATCTGCGTGGCGGCGTTCGTCCGCCAGTCGGCACCGGCGACCGCCATCTTGTCGGCGGGGAGCGCCTGCGGGATGCCGTACGCACCACTCGACACGTTCAGGGCGTTGGCCCGCCAGCCGGACTCCTGCGTCCACAGCGAGACGAGACAGCCCATCTGGTCGGACCCCCAGCCGTAGGCGCCGATCGCGCTCCGGGCGTACGCCTGTGCCCCGGCCGGGTCGACGACCACGCCGCCGGTGCTCGGGTAGTTCGTGCCCGAGCCGCCGCTCGTGCTCCCGCTGCTGCTGCTGCTGCTGCTGCCGCTCGTACCGGGACCGGTGTTCGCCGCCGCGGCCTGCTGTTCGCGCTGCCGCTCGGCCGCCTCCTCCCGACGACGCTGCTGCTCGGCCTTCTGCGCCGCGACCTGGAGGCCCAGCTGGTACCCGCGCTCCTCCGAGGCGGTGGTGTCCTGCAGTGACGCGAGCTGCGCGTAGAGCTCGTCGCTGTGCTGCTGGGTGTCGTCCACCGCTTCGTCAGCGGCCTCCTGCGCCGACTTCGCGTCGGCGGCCTTCGCCTCGGCGGCGGCCGCGAGGTCGGCCCGCTCGTCCTCGGCACGCTTCGCCTGCTCGTGCAGCGACGACGCGGTCCCGGCGGCGACCGACGCGTCGTCCATCACGCCCGCCCACGTCGACGAGAGCTGGTCGAGGGCACCGAGCTGGTAGAGCAGCTGCCCCGGGTCCTTCGTGGTCACGATCCGCGTGGACATCTGGTCGGTCGCGCCGTCGCGGTAGAGGTTCGCCGCGAGCTGCCCGGCGCGCTGCTGCGCCCGCTCGGCGGTCGCCGAGGCGCTGTCCGCCTGGGCCTGGAGGCTCGTGGCGGTCTGGGTGGCCGTCGCCAGGTCCGCATCGGCCCGGTCGGCCGCCTCGGAGGCGGTGATCGCGGCGGCGGACTTCGCGGCGGCGTCGGCCTGCACCTGCTCCAGCGCGGTCTGCACGCGGTCGACCTCGGCCTTCTTGGCCTGCTCGTTGCCCTTCGCGCGCTGGACGTCCTGCCACGTCGGGTAGGTGGTCGCACTCGCCGGGGCCGCGGTCACGAGGGGGGCGACGAGCACGCCCGCGACCACGGCGGCCACGACGAACCCTCGCCCGGAGAGGGGGAGGCGCATGCTCCGTACGCTAGCGGCCGCGTGCGGGTTCGTCGTGCGCCTCGCCCGCGGATCGCCTGAGGACTGGTAAAGTCCTGTTCGTCCGGGGACCGTTCCCCGAGCATGCGACCGAGGACTGTTCCCCGGTCGTCACACAAACACTGCGCAGACCGGGCACGGAGCTGGTCATCGGTGGTGGCTCGCGGGCCGAGAAGGTGTCCCGAGTGCTTCTACTGCTGGCCAGACATGCGTCCCGACACCTCGGCGCGCACGCACCGTCGTGTGCCGTCGCCGGGTCTGCCGAGAACACGTCAAGGAGGCACCCTTTTGGAGGGTCCCGAGATCAAGTTCGCCGAAGCCGTCATCGACAACGGCAAGTTCGGCAAGCGCGTCGTCCGGTTCGAGACCGGCCGCCTCGCACAGCAGGCGCAGGGCGCGGTCGCCGCGTACCTCGACGAGGAGACCATGCTCCTCTCGGCCACCAGCGCCGGCAAGCACCCGCGGGAGGGCTTCGACTTCTTCCCGCTGACCGTCGACGTCGAGGAGCGCTCGTACGCCGCGGGCAAGATCCCCGGCTCGTTCTTCCGTCGTGAGGGTCGCCCCTCGACCGAGGCGATCCTCGTCTGCCGCCTCATCGACCGGCCGCTGCGCCCGTCGTTCGTCGACGGCCTCCGCAACGAGGTCCAGATCGTCATCACCGTCCTGAGCATCGCGCCGGACGAGTTCTACGACGCGCTCGCGATCAACGCGGCGTCCGCGTCGACGCAGATCTCCGGTCTGCCGTTCTCCGGCCCGATCGCCGGTGTGCGCCTCGCGCTCATCGGTGACCAGTGGGTCGCGTTCCCGAAGGCGTCGCAGCTCGCCGAGGCCGTCTTCGACCTCACCGTCGCGGGCCGTGTCGTCACGGACGAGGCCGGCAACGAGGACGTCGCGATCATGATGGTCGAGGCCGAGGCCACCGAGCACAGCTGGGACCTCATCCAGGGCGGCGCGACCAAGCCCGACGAGGCGATCGTCGCGCAGGGCCTCGAGGCGGCGAAGCCGTTCCTCAAGGTCCTCGTCGAGGCGCAGGCGAAGATGGCCGCGCAGTCGGCCAAGGAGATCCAGGACTACCCGGTCTTCCCGCCCTACGCCCCCGAGGTCTACGACGCGGTCGAGGCGCTCGCCCTCGACGAGCTCAAGGACGTCTACCAGATCGCCGGCAAGCTCGAGCGTCAGGACAAGGACGACGCCCTCAAGGCCCGCGTCAAGGAGGCCATCGCGGCCAAGGTCGAGGCCGGGGAGCTCCCCGAGAGCGCCAACGGCCAGGTCAGCGGCGCCTACAAGTCGGTCACGAAGAAGGTCGTCCGCGGCCGCATCCTGACCGAGCAGGTCCGCATGGACGGTCGCGGCCTCGCCGACATCCGTCCGCTCGACGCCGAGGTCGCCGTGATCCCGCGCGTCCACGGCTCGGCGATCTTCCAGCGTGGCGAGACGCAGATCCTCGGCGTCACCACGCTGAACATGCTCAAGATGGAGCAGCAGATCGACTCGCTGTCGCCCGTCACGAAGAAGCGCTACCTGCACCACTACAACTTCCCGCCCTACTCGACCGGTGAGACCGGCCGTGTGGGTTCGCCGAAGCGTCGCGAGATCGGGCACGGCTTCCTCGCCGAGCGCGCGCTCGTGCCGGTGCTGCCGTCGCGCGAGGAGTTCCCCTACGCCATCCGTCAGGTGTCCGAGGCCCTCGGCTCGAACGGTTCGACGTCGATGGGTTCCGTCTGCGCCTCGACCCTGTCGCTCCTCAACGCCGGTGTGCCGCTCAAGGCCCCGGTCGCGGGCATCGCGATGGGCCTCGTCTCCGACACCGTCGACGGCCAGACCCGCTACGCGGCGCTGACCGACATCCTCGGTGCCGAGGACGCCCTCGGTGACATGGACTTCAAGGTCGCCGGCACGTCGGACTTCGTCACGGCGATCCAGCTCGACACGAAGCTCGACGGCATCCCCTCGTCGGTCCTCGACGCCGCGCTCAAGCAGGCCAAGGAAGCGCGCTCCGCGATCCTCGGTGTGCTGAACGAGGCCATCGACGCCCCCGACGAGATGGCCGACACCGCGCCGCGCGTCATCTCGGTGCAGATCCCCGTCGACAAGATCGGCGAGCTGATCGGCCCGAAGGGCAAGACGATCAACGGGATCCAAGACGAGACCGGCGCCGACATCTCGATCGAGGACGACGGCACCGTGTACATCGGCGCCGTCGACGGTCCGTCGGCCGAGGCCGCCCGCGCCCAGGTCAACGCGATCGCGAACCCGACGAACCCGGAGATCGGGGACCAGTTCCTCGGCACGGTCGTCAAGATCGCGACGTTCGGTGCCTTCGTGTCGCTGCTCCCGGGCCGCGACGGTCTGCTCCACGTCTCCGAGGTCCGCAAGCTCGCCGGTGGCAAGCGTGTGGAGAACGTCGAGGACGTGCTCGGCGTCGGCCAGAAGATCCTGGTCGAGGTCACCAAGGTGGACGACCGCGGCAAGCTGTCGCTCGCGCCGGTCATCGCCGACGACGTGGACACCGAGGGCGGCAAGGGTCACGAGACCCACGCCGAGGCTCCGGCCGAGGGCTGATCCCTCCGCGTCCTGACGCACGAACGGCCGTCGCTCCTGATCGGAGCGGCGGCCGTTCGCCGTTGGTGGTGCGGTGCGTCGGTGCGACGCGCGGGGTCAGGCGGCAGGGGTCTCTTGCGTGCCGACGAGCTGGGCGCGACCGAGCAGGTGCTCGCGGAGCAGGAACCCGACGACGGCGGGCGTGGCGTCGGCGGGAGCCTCGAGGACGGGCACGTCGAGCGCGCTCAGCGTGAAGAAGTAGCGGTGGGCGCCGTGTCCGGCGGGCGGGGCCGCCCCGAGGAACGTGTCGGTGCCGTACTCGTTGCGGCGGCGGAGAGCCTCGGCGGGCAGCAGGGCATCGTCGGTGCCTGCACCGCGCTCGAGCGAGTTCGTGCCCGCGGGGATGTCGGTCACCGCCCAGTGCCAGAAGCCCGATCCCGTCGGGGCATCAGGGTCGTACACGGTCAGGACGTAGCTCCGGGTGCCCTCGGGCTCGCCGGACCACGCCAGCGCGGGGGAGCGGTCCTCGCCACCGGCGTCCGAGCCACGGGCCCAGTCGGGCAGCGCGCCGCCCTCGGTGAAGTCGGGGCTCGTGAGCGAGAAGGAGGGGACCTCGGGCAGCTTCCAGTTCGGGTCGTTCGTCATGCGGCCAGCCAACACCCGAGTCCTGACGGCGGCCGGGAGGAACGGCGCGAGCCCGCACCGCGCCTCCCGTCCGCTGACCGGTCGCGTTCAGAGCACCCCGCGCGTCAGGCGGGTCCGGTTGCGCTGCCGGGGTTGCCGCTCGCGACGATCGGACCGTTCACGCCCTCCGGGAAGAACCCGCCCTTGTCGATCTGCACCGGTGTCAGGAAGACGACGTTCAGCACGCGCTCCGCCGTTCGTCCGTAGGCGATCGAGTTTGCGTCCGTCGGCACGAGGTTGACGGCTCCGGACGAGCTCACGATGCCCTGGTCGTCGTCGGTCGGGCCGTCGAGGGAGTCGCGCGCGTCGGAGATCTTGCCCGCCGGCACCTGCAGCCCCTTCTCGTACAGCTTCGAGCGGATGATCCCGGCGTGGTACGCCTCGACGGCGAGGATGCCCGCGGCAGCGCTCAGGTAGGTCTTGTTCGTGATGAGCGGCGCGGCGCCCTTGTACGCGGTGACGCCCACGTCCTCGAACACGTAGGCACCGAGCAGGAAGGCCTCCTCGCTCGCGAACGGGTCGAACGTGCCGGTCGGCCCGACCATTCCTGCGGCACGGGCAGCAGCGGTGAAGGCGTTCGTGAAGTCGATCTTCGGACGGGAGACCTTGGCGTCGCCGAGGGCTGCCCGGAGGAACGCGACGTGCGCTCGTTCGTCGTTCGCGATCTCGGTGGCGATGCCGCGGATCGCTGCACTCTTGAACGGGACCTTGCTGCCTCCGACGACGGGACCCTGGGGGTCGATCCCGGTGATCATGTTGTCGGTGAGCCCGTCGCCGAACACGGCGCGCAGGTAGAACTCCGCCTCGAGGTACTCGAGGTTGAGCGCGAAGTTGAGGATCGCGGCGTCCGAGACGGCACCGTCCTCCTGGGGGGACGCGGACGCACGGTCCGTGGTGAGTACCGACGAGCTGAGCGCGGCGATGCCGGCGGAGGCGCCGACGACCCCGGCGGCGGTGAAGAACCGTCGTCGGTCGAGCGCGTTCTCAGCGCTCCGGTCGACGGCGTTGCGGATGAAGGCATTGTCGAACATCGATGTCCTCGAGACGTGCTGGCAGCACGGGGCCCGGTCGACGCTGCAGGGAAACGGGTCGGCCCGGTCACGACCGGCGGGATGGTCGATCGTGGCGTCACGATACCCCCGGACGGGGGGTGCGACCAGGGGGGTGCGGAAAGCGGTCGGCGCGGCGGACCGGCACCGTGCCTCCAGGCCGGATGTGCGACAGCGACAGATGGCCGCCTTGTGCCGCGAAGTGTGCTGCGGAAGCGACATCGTGCTGCGGAGCAGCGCCGCCGAACTGTCGCTCTCGTGGAAGCGACAGCGACGGAAGCGGAGCCGGCGACAGCGCCCGCGCGCCCGCTCCGTCAGCGCGTCAGGCCGCGAGCACCCGCTCGACCACGCGACCCAGCGCCGCGGTGGCGGCGATGGCGTCGCCCGCGTACGCACCGGCCATCGCGCCGTCACGTGCGAGCATCAGCTCGTCCGCACCGTCGCCGGCGAGCGGGTGCCCGGCAGACTGCAGGAGCGAGGCGAGCCGGTCCGTGTACCAGTCACGGTGCACGGCGACGACCTCGCGCACGGGGTCGCGGGGGTCGTGGTACTCGGCGGCGGCGTTGAGGAACGCGCAGCCGCGGAAGTCGACGCCGTCCACCTGTGCGGACACGGCGGCGACCCAGGCGCGGATCGCGTCGGCGGGCGAGGCGGCTCCGTCGACGATGGCCTCGAACTTCGCCACCACGGCGTCGTGCTGCGCGCGGATGTAGGCGAGGATCAGGTTGTCCTTGGACCCGTAGTGCTTGTAGAACGTCGCCTTCGTGACGCTGGCCTCGGAGATGAGGCGGTCGACGCCGACGTTCCGGATGCCCTCCTCGTAGAAGAGCCGCGTGGCGGTCTCGAGGATGCGGACCTTCGCGCCGCCGGTGCGGGGAGCCGGGGGGACGCTCGACCCACCCGGCGACGCGAGGTCATCGCTCGGACCCAGGAGACGCTGGACGGCCGGTTGGGGGGAATCGACCGTCACAGCGTGGCTCCTTGGGCTCATCGGCTCCGTGACCGATCGGGGGGAGACGGTCACGCAGGACAGATGTCCCGAGCCAACGGGTCGGAATCTAGGGGGGGCTTCCGACCCGGTGGAGAAACAGTACCACAAGGAGGACAGACAGACGAGTCGGTCTGTCCTCAGTTTGTGTACCCCAGTTCGAGGCACGTCGAGAACCGCAGTGAAACTGGGGGGAAGCGCCTCGACGATCAGTAGGCTCGTCTCCGATGAGTCACCCTGTGCCGTTGCCACTGGAGGCCCCGGACACGTCGTTCCTGACGTCCGGAGGCGCCTTCGTCCGCCGTTCCGTCCTGCCCTCCGGCGTGCGCGTCCTCACCGAGGCCGTACCGGGTGCCGCCTCGACGAGCATCGGCTTCTGGGTCGGCGTCGGCTCACGTGACGAGCGCGAGGGGCAGTTCGGCTCCACGCACTTCCTCGAGCACCTCCTCTTCAAGGGCACCGAGGGCCGCAGCGCGCTCGACATCGCGATCGCGTTCGACTCGGTCGGCGGCGAGCACAACGCCGCGACGGCCAAGGAGTACACGTGCTACTACGCACGGGTCCGGGACGCCGACGTCCCGATGGCCGTGCAGGTCATCGGCGACATGGTCACCGGGTCCGTCCTCGACCCCGAGGCCTTCGACATCGAGCGCGGTGTCATCCTCGAGGAACTCGCCATGGCCGCCGACGACCCCGCCGACGTCGCCGGCGAGGCCTTCTTCGCCGCGGCCTTCGACGGGCACCCCCTCGGACGGCCGATCGGTGGAACCCCGGACAGCATCCGGGCCGTGCAGCGCGACGAGGTCCTCGCCCACTACCGCGAGCACTACGCGCCGAACGGCATCGTCGTCACCGCCGCCGGGGCCGTCGACCACGACCGCTTCCGCGACCTCGTGGCCTCGGTGTTCCAGCACGCCGAACGCTCGGCACCGCTCGCGCGACGCACCCCGCAGCCCGTCGCCGACCCCGCCGTGCCGAAGCTCTCCGTCGTGCACCGTCCGACCGAGCAGGTCAGCATGCTCCGCGGCTCGCAGGGCCTCGACCTCCGCGACGAACGGCGCCCCACCCTCAGTGTGCTCAACGCGGTGCTCGGTGGGGGCATGAGCTCCCGGCTCTTCCAGGAGGTCCGTGAGCGCCGCGGCCTCGCCTACGCGGTGTCCTCCTTCGCGCCGGCCTACCTCGACAACGGAGCGTTCGGTGTCTACGCGGGCTGCGCGCCGGACAACGTGCCCGGTGTCGTCGAGATCGTCGACCAGGAGTTCGCCCGGATGGTGTCGGACGGCATCTCGGACGACGAGCTCCGCCGTGCGAAGGGGCAGATCGAGGGGGCGCTGACCCTGTCGCTCGAGGACTCCGACGCACGCATGACCCGACTCGGCCGTTCCGAGCTCGGCACGGGGGAGTACACCGACCTCGCCACGGCGCTCGAGCGCGTCGACCGCGTGACCCGTGCCGACGTCCAGGAACTCGCAGCGGACCTGCTGACCCGACCGATGATCACCTCGGTCGTCGGTGCCGTGCGCCAGGAGGACCTCGAAACGGCGATCAGCACCGGGGGTTGAGCATCGACATGTCGCACTACCTGTACCTGGTCCGGCACGGCGAACACCAGGACGCCGAGCACGGACTCCGCGACGGCAAGCTGTCCGAGCGGGGCAAGCGCCAGGCGACCCTCGTCGCCGACCGCCTCGGGGGCGTCCCGTTCGACGGCGTGTACCACTCGCCCCTGGAGGCCCCGAGCGAGACCGCGGCCTTCATCGCGCAGCGACTGCCCTCGATCCAGCCCGAGCCCTCGACCCTCCTCTTCGACTGCATCCCCTCCGGCCCCACCCCGGACATGCCGCACGCCTACCAGGGCTGGTACGGCGGCATCACCGAGGAGGAGATCGTCGCCGGCCAGGCGCAGATGGGCGACGCCGTCGCCGAGTGGTTCACCCCGGCGCGCGAGGACCGGCACGACCTCCTCATCACGCACAACGCCGTGATCGGCTGGTTCGTCCGGGAGGCCTTCCAGGCGCCGGAGTGGCGGTGGATGGGCACCAACGTGGCGCACACCGCCCTCACGATCATCCGCATCCGCTCGGCGAAGCCGGCCGAGGTCGTCACGCTGAACGACCTGGCGCACCTGCCGGTCGAGTTCCGGACGGGCCTGCCGGTCGACCAGCCCGTCTGAGCAGGCCGGTCTGTGCGGGCCCGTCGGGTCGCGTCCGTCGGGTGCGGCACCAGCCTGGAGGCGCGGGTCGGCTCAGACGACCGGCTTGCGGTACCAGGCGGTCGCGTTCGGGTTCTCGTTGAACGGCTCGGTGCGCTCGTACCCGCGGCTCCGGTACATCGCGCCCGCCGCGGCGAGCGAGTCGTTCGTGTCGAGCACGACGCTCGTGGCGCCGAGGCGCGCGGCCTGCTGCTCGAGGGCGTCCATGACCGCCGTCGCGACCCCGTGGCCACGCCCGGCGGGGCTCACGAACACGTGCTTCACCTCGAAGCGGACGTCGACGCCCGTGCCGCCACCGGAGGCCGTGCCGTCGGCGATCCGCCGCAGCCCGCCGCACCCGACCGGCACGCCGTCGTCGTACGCGACCACGAACACGCCGTTCGGCGGCACGAACTCGGCGGCCGGCGTCCGCTTCCGCGAGTACGTCCCCTGCGCCGTCGGGAACGTGCGCTCGCGCTCGTCGAGGTACGCGTCGAGCAACGCGTCCACCTCGGGCAGGTCGGCTGGCACGGTCCTGACGTCGAGCGGCATGCCCCGATCCTAGGATGGAGGGCATGGTCACTCCCGTCGCCGTCGTCGGCGCCACCGGTCGGCTCGGGGCCCTCGTGGCCTCGGTGGTCGAGGAACTGCCGGACTTCGAGCTCGTCGCACGGCTCTCGTCGAAGGACGGCGCGCACGAGGCCCCGCCGTCGGTGTTCGCGGGAGCGGGACTCGTGGTCGACGTCACCGTCCCGGCGCTCAGCCCGGCGATCGTCGAGAACGCGCTGACCTCCGGCGCGAACGTGCTCGTCGGGACATCGGGCTGGTCGCAGGACCGGCTCGCGAAGCTCCGCGCCGGACTCGAGGCCCGACCGGAACAGGGCGTCCTCGTCGTCCCGAACTTCTCGATCGGCTCCGTGCTCGGCACCCACCTCGCGACGATCGCCGCGCCCTGGTTCCCCGCCGTCGAGATCGTCGAGACCCACCACGCCGGCAAGGTGGACTCGCCGTCCGGCACTGCCGTCCGCACCGCGGAGCTCATCGCCGACGCCCGCCGCGAGGTCGGCCCGGTCGACGCACCGCACGTCGACCAGCGTGCCCGCGGACAGCAGGTCGCGAGCATCCCGATCCACTCCCTGCGGCTGCCGGGCACCAAGGCCGTGCAGGACGTCCTGCTGAGCGGCCCCGGTGAGACCCTGACGATCCGGCACGACACGAACGACGACGTCGCGTACGTCGCGGGCATCCGGGCGGCGCTGTCCGCGGTCGCGGCGGTACGGGGGCTCACCGTGGGACTCGGCAGTGTCCTCGGCATCGGCTGAGGGACGACCGTGCTGAAGTCCGCCCGTTCGCCGTTCTGGGGCGCCGCGCTCATGGCGGTGCTCCTCGTGGTCTACATCGTGCTCGTCGGACAGCGTGCCGTCGCGTTCATCGCCACCGGCGTCCCCGTCGGCATCGGCATCGGGGTCGCACTGTTCGTCGTCGCGGCGATCGGTGCCCTCCTGCTCGTCCTCGAACTCCGGTTCGGCTTCCGCATCACCCGACTCGGCGCACGGCTCGAGGCCGAGGGCGGTGCCCCGGACGACGTCGTCGACGTCCGGCCCTCCGGTCGGCCGACCCGCGAGGCCGCGGACGAGCTCTTCCCGCGCTACAAGGCGGCGGTCGAGCAGGACCCGTCGGACTGGCGCGGCTGGTACCGGCTGGGCGTCGTCTACGACGCCGCCGGTGACCGCAAGCGGGCGCGGGCCGCGATGCGCGAAGCGCTCACCAGGGCACGTTGACGACGGCCGGGAGGCCGGTGGCGGGGCCGCCACGGGCCTCCCGGCCGTCCGCTGGTCGCGATCAGAACGCGGCGTCGACCGCGTCCTCGGCGCGCGTGTACCGGAAGGCGTAGCCGGACTCGAGGAGTTTCGTGGGGACCATCTGCTGGCTCGACAGCAGCATCTCGTCGGCGGCCTCGCGGAGGACGAGGCGCAGCGCGAACTCGGGCATCCGGAACAGGTACGGGCGGTGCAGGTCCTCGGCGACGCGGTGCGTGATGCGGTCGGCGACGGCCGGCTCCGGACCCGCGAGGTTCACCGGGCCGGACACCCCGGCGGCCTCGGGGGCCGTGGCGAGGTGCACGATCGCACCGACCTCGTCGTCGAGCGCGATCCACGGCCAGAACTGGCCACCCGTGCCGAGCCGACCGCCGAGGCCCGCCTTCGTGAGCGGCACGAGCGGGGCCAGCGCGCCACCGCCCTGCCCGACGACGATGCCGGTCCGCAGCGTCACGACGCGCACGCCGTCCGGAGCGGCGTCCGCTGCGGCCTCCCACGCCGTGCAGACCTCGGCGAGGAAGCCGGAGCCGGGGGCCGCGTCGTCCTCGAGCACGTCGGAGGGTCGGTCGCCGTACACGCCGGACGCCGAGCCGGACAGGAACAGCGCCGGTGGGTTCGTGGCGTGCCGCATCGCCTCGACGAGCGTCTCGGTGGCGGACACCCGCGACCCGAGGATCTCCTGCTTGTAGGCGGCCGTCCACGGCAGTTTGCCGATGTTCGCCCCGGCGAGGTTGACGACGACGTCAGCCCCGTCGAGGACGGCGGGGTCGAGCGGCCGGGAGCCCGGCGCCCAGCGGAACTCGGCGGGGGAGTGCGGCTCGCGCCGGACGAGCGTGGTGACGTGGTGCCCGGCCTCGCGCAGCGCGCGGACGAGCGGCGTGCCGATGAAGCCGGACGCGCCGGCGACGAGGATCGAGAGCGGCTGGGGGGTGGTGTCGGGCATGCCCACAACGCTACTCAGCAACCCGGGCATGTCCCCGGCTCGTCGTAGGCTCGTGGTCGTGACCGACGCGACCGTGCTGCCCGACCCGACCGTCCCCACTCCGTACGAGGACCTGCTGCGTCGCGTGCTCGAGGAAGGCTCGCCGAAGGGCGACCGCACCGGCACCGGCACGCGGAGCCTCTTCGGCGCGCAGCTCCGCTACGACCTGTCGAAGGGCTTCCCGCTCGTCTCCACCAAGCGGGTCCACTTCAAGTCGGTCGCGTACGAGCTGCTCTGGTTCCTCCGCGGCGACGGCAACGCGCGCTGGCTGCAGGAGCACGGCGTCCGGATCTGGAACGAGTGGGCGGGCGAGGACGGTGACCTCGGTCCGGTCTACGGCGTGCAGTGGCGGTCCTGGCCGACCCCGTCGGGCGAGCACGTCGACCAGATCGCCCAGGTCATCGAGCAGATCCGGACGAACCCGGACTCCCGGCGGCTCATCGTGTCGGCCTGGAACGTCGCCGACGTGCCGGACATGGCCCTCGCGCCGTGCCACGCGTTCTTCCAGTTCTACGTCGTGGACGGCAAGCTCTCGTGCCAGCTCTACCAGCGGAGCGCGGACATGTTCCTCGGCGTGCCCTTCAACATCGCCTCGTACGCGCTCCTCACGCACATGATCGCGGCGCAGACCGGGCTCGAGGTCGGGGACTTCGTGTGGACCGGCGGCGACTGCCACGTCTACGACAACCACGTCGAGCAGGTCCGCGAGCAGCTCACCCGGACGCCGTACTCCATGCCGACGCTGCGCCTCGCGCCGCGGGACTCGATCGACGACTACGTGTACGAGGACCTCGAGGTCGTCGGCTACCACCACCACCCCGCCATCACGGCGGCGGTCGCGGTCTGATGCCGACCGCTGCTGCGTCCGACGGCTGGACCGAGCCGGTGCGCGGCGTCGGCATGGTCTGGGCACGCTCGACGAACGGCGTCATCGGTGCCGACGGCGGGATGCCCTGGCACGTCCCGGAGGACCTCGCGCACTTCCGGCAGGTCACGGGCGACGCCACCGTGGTGATGGGGCGACGGACGTGGGAGTCGCTGCCGCCGCGGTTCCGGCCGCTGCCCGGGCGGCGGAACGTGGTGCTCACGCGTGACGACTCCTGGGCAGGGACCGACGGGGCAGCCGGGGCCGAGGTCGTGCACGACCTCGCGACCGCGCTCGACACCGACGAGCCCGTGTGGGTGATCGGCGGTGGGCAGGTGTACGCGGCGGGGCTCGCCTTCGCCGACCGGGTGTCCGAGACGGTCATCGACGTCGAGGTGCCGGGGGACACGGTCGCGCCGGAACTCGGCGAGGGGTGGACGCTCGTCGACGAGGGCCCGTGGCAGGAGTCCCGCGTCGACGGCACGCGCTTCCGCTTCCTCGAGTGGCGTCGCGCGGAGCGCACGCGCTCGTAGCGCGCCGCCGCGTCGAACCACGAAAGCGACGTCGAACCGGGCACCCCATCTGGTTCGATGTCGCAACCGTGGTTCCAACGACGCTCACGTGCCGGGGCCGCACCGCGCCTCCAGGCCGGTCCACCGTCCGGGCGGACTGCGGGCCCGACGCCCGACCCCGGTACGCTGGTCCCCGTGTCCACGCGTGAGAATCCCTTCGGTCAGGTCCTCGTCGCCCTCGTGACCCCGTTCACCGCCGACGGCGAGGTCGACTGGCCCGGCGTCGAGCAGCACATCGACGACTGCATCACCGCCGGCGCCGACGGCATCGTCGTCACGGGCACCACCGGCGAGACGTCGACGCTCACCGACCCCGAGAAGCTCCGGCTCGTCGAGGTCGGCAAGTCCGTCGCCGCCGGCCGCGCCAAGATCATCACGGGCGGTGGCTCGAACGAGACCGCGCACGCCATCCACCTCTACAAGCAGAGCGAGAAGGCCGGCGCCGACGGCGTCATGATCGTCACGCCGTACTACAACAAGCCGACCCAGGCGGGCGTGCTCACCCACTTCCGGATGATCGCGGACGCGACCGACCTGCCGGTGATCCTCTACGACATCCCCGGCCGCACGGGCATCCCGATCACGTACGAGACCATCGTGCGGGCGTCGCACCACCCGAACATCCTCGCCGTGAAGGACGCCAAGGGCGACTTCGCCGAGGTCTCCCGGGTGCTCAACAACACCGACCTCATGTACTTCTCCGGCGATGACACGAACGTGCTCCCGCACCTGTCGATCGGCGCCACGGGGCTCATCGGCGTGACCGCGAACATCACGAGCACGCCGTACCGCACCATCGTCGACGCCGTGAACCGCGGCGACCTCGCGACCGCGACCGCCGAGCACAAGCGCGTCGAACCCCTCGTCCGTGCGATCATGACCCACGTCCCCGGCACCGTCGCGGCGAAGTACGTGCTGCACGGGCTCGGCCGGATCGGCAGCCCGCGCGTCCGGCTCCCGCTCGTCGGCCCCGAGGACACCGAGGCCTACGCCATCGAGACCTCCCTCGAAGCGGTCCGGGACATCCCGGGTGCCGACTTCTCGAACTTCCGCCCCGACCGCAACGCAGCGGCCGGCGGCGCACTGCCGAAGGTGCCAGGCACCACACGTTAGGAAAGACCGCGGCGCAGCGGTAGCGCGTCGCACGACAGTCAGGACCGAATGCCCACCCAGATCTCCGAACCGCAGCCGCTCGAAGCCGGCACCCTCCGCGTCGTCCCCATCGGTGGGCTCGGCGAGATCGGTCGCAACATGACCGTGTACGAGTACGAGGGCAAGCTCCTCGTGGTCGACGCGGGCGTGCTGTTCCCGGAGGAGCACCAGCCCGGTGTCGACCTCATCCTGCCCGACTTCGCGCCCATCCGGGACCGTCTCGACGACGTGCTCGGCGTCGTGCTCACGCACGGGCACGAGGACCACATCGGCGCCGTCCCGTACCTGCTGAAGCTCCGCGGCGACATCCCGCTGATCGGCTCCACGCTGACCCTCGCGCTCGTCGAGGCGAAGCTCAAGGAACACCGGATCAAGCCCTACACGCTCGTCGTGCAGGAGGACCAGACCGAGCAGCTCGGCCCGTTCCACCTCGAGTTCGTGGCCGTGAACCACTCCATCCCGGACGCCCTCGCCGTCGCGATCACGACCCCCGCCGGTCGTGTGCTGCACACGGGCGACTTCAAGATGGACCAGCTCCCGCTCGACGACCGCATCACGGACCTCCGCGCCTTCGCCCGCCTCGGCGAGCAGGGCGTCGACCTGTTCCTGCCGGACTCCACGAACGCCGACGTCCCCGGGTTCACCGCCCCCGAGCGCGACATCGGCCCGATCCTCGAGAACATCATCACGCGGGCCCGCAAGAAGGTCGTCGTCGCGAGCTTCTCGTCGCACGTGCACCGCGTACAGCAGGTCCTCGACGCCGCGGCGGCCGCGAACCGCAAGGTCGCGTTCATGGGTCGCTCGATGATCCGCAACATGACCATCGCGGCCGAGCTCGGCTACCTCCGGGTCCCGGACGACGTCCTCATCGACACGAAGAAGGCGAAGAACGTCCCGGACGACCAGATCGTCTACATGTCGACCGGGTCGCAGGGCGAGCCGATGGCCGTGCTCGCGCGCATGGCGAACCTCGAGCACCAGATCGAGATCGGCGAGGGCGACACCGTCATCCTGGCGTCGAGCCTCATCCCGGGCAACGAGAACGCCGTCTACCGCGTGATCGACGGGCTCACCAAGCTCGGCGCGAAGGTCGTGCACAAGGGCAACGCGAAGGTGCACGTCTCCGGACACGCCAGCGCCGGCGAGCTGCTCTACTGCTACAACATCCTCCGGCCGAAGAACGTGCTCCCCGTCCACGGCGAGCACCGCCACCTGTACGCCAGCGCCGACCTCGCGATCCAGACCGGTGTCCCGCCGCGGAACGTCATCCTCGGGCAGGACGGCATCGTCGTCGACCTCAAGGACGGCGAGGTCACGGTGGCCGGGCAGCTCGACATCGGCTACGTCTACGTCGACGGCTCGACCGTCGGCGAGATCACCGACGCCGACCTCAAGGACCGTCGGGTCCTCGCGGAAGAGGGCTTCATCTCCATCTTCTGCGCGGTCGACTTCACCACGGGGCAGTGCGTCGTCGGTCCGGAGATCCAGTCGCGCGGGTTCGCCGAGGACGACTCCGTCTTCGACGACGTCCGTCCGCAGATCGCGAAGGCACTGTCCGAGGCTGCGGCCAACGGCACACGTGACGCGCACGCGTTCAGCCAGGTGGTGCGCCGCACGGTGGGTCGCTGGGTCAACTCCAAGCACCGCCGTCGTCCGATGATCGTCCCGGTGGTCATCGAGGCGTAGATCGCTGTCGCGCTGTCGCGCGTTCGGCCGGGAGGCCCGTCACACGTCCGTCACGGACGCTGCGGCGGGCCTCCGCTCGTTTGTCCTGGGCGGGGATTAGGGTTCGACCCATGGCCGGAGGCATCAAGTCGACCACGCGCTCACGCGCGTCCTCGTCGTCGCGCACGAGCGCGACGCGTGGGACGTCGCGCACCCAGGCCACGACGAAGAAGCTCCCGCCCGCCACACAGCCGCCGGTGTTCCGCGAGCAGAACCCGCTCGTGACCGCCTGGCTCGCGATGGCGCACGGCGTCGGCGCGCTCTTCCGCGTGCTCGGCAAGGAGTCCCTCGAGAAGGACCAGCGACGCGACGGCTTCCCGTTCCTGCTCGTCCTGCTCGCGATCGCCGGCGCGGTCGTCGAGTGGCTCAACCCGACGAGCGCGGTGTCGGTGAACCTCGACGCCTACACGTTCGGCGGGTTGTTCGGCCGGCTCGCGTTCGCGCTGCCGGTCATCATGGTCGTGTTCGCCGGGTGGCTGTTCCGGCACCCCGCCTCGGTCCACGACAACACCCGCATCGGGATCGGCCTCGGCATCCTGCTCGTGTCGATCTCGTCGCTGTGCCACGTCTTCGGCGGGACGCCGAGTGCGTCCGACGGCATGCCCGCCCTCGCGGCCGCCGGTGGTGTGCTCGGCTGGGTCGTCATCGGGTGGCTCGTCACGATCGCCACCGCGTGGGTCGCCGTGCCCGTGGCCGTGGTGCTCCTGGTGTTGTCGCTGTTCATCATCACGAAGACGCCGCCGAACAAGACCGGGCGACGGCTGCACGAGCTCTACGCGTACCTCTTCGGCGCCCCGGCACCGGTCGACGAGGCCGTCGAGGTCGCCCCCGAGCCGACCCCGCGGAAGCCGCGCGGCAAGGGGAAGAAGGACTCGCAGGACTTCCAGCTGTTCGACGACCTCGGTTTCGGCGAGGACGGCGCCCCCGCGGACGAGGCCGCCGAGACCGTCCCGTGGTGGCGGCGCAACAAGTCCGGGCGCGAGGAAGACCCGGCCTTCGACAGCCCCGTGCTGCCCGCTGCGGCGACCCAGGCGGCCCCGACCGCGCCGTCGGTCTCGCCGAACGCCGGGGCGGCCGCAGGGCTCATCGACCACACGCCGTCCGAGCCCGGGTCCGTGAACCTCAACGACTCGGTCGAGCAGGACCTCGAACAGGCCGAGCAGGCGCTCCGCGACTTCGGTGCCGAGGTGCCCGCCGCACCCGCCCCCGTGGCCGAGCCGACGGTGGGCGAGGCGACCCGTCCGGATGCCGGGGTGTCCCCGGTGGTCTCCCCGAGCCTCCCGGCCGAGGACCCGGCCGACGACCAGGCCGACGCTGCCGACGGCCTGTCGGCGACCGCCGACGACGAGGACCCGGACAAGCCGTACCGACTCCCCGCGGCCACCACGTTGAGCGCGGGGACCCCGTCGGTCGCGCGCAGCCAGGCGAACGACGACATCGTCGCGGCGATCACTGGCGTCCTCACGGAGTTCAAGGTCGACGCGAAGGTCACCGGGTTCTCCCGTGGGCCGACGGTGACGCGATACGAGATCGAGCTCGGCCCCGGTGTGAAGGTCGAGCGCGTCACGGCGCTGTCGAAGAACCTGTCGTACGCGGTCGCGTCGAACGAGGTCCGGATCCTCTCGCCGATCCCGGGCAAGAGCGCGATCGGCGTCGAGATCCCGAACACCGACCGCGAGACCGTGTCGCTCGGCGACGTCCTCCGGTCGAACGCTGCGCGCAAGTCGAAGCACCCGATGACGATCGGCGTCGGCAAGGACGTCGAGGGCGGCTTCGTCGTCGCGAACCTCGCGAAGATGCCGCACCTGCTCGTCGCGGGCTCGACCGGCTCCGGCAAGTCGGTGTTCATCAACTCGATGATCACCTCGCTCCTGATGCGCGCGAAGCCGTCCGAGGTCCGCATGGTCCTCGTCGACCCGAAGCGCGTCGAGCTCTCGATCTACGCCGGTGTCCCGCACCTCATCACGCCCATCATCACGAACCCGAAGAAGGCGGCCGAGGCGCTGCAGTGGGTCGTGAAGGAGATGGACATGCGGTACGACGACCTCGCGTCGTTCGGGTTCCGCCACGTCGACGACTTCAACAAGGCGATCGAGGACAACGAGATCATCCTGCCGGCGGGCAGCGAGCGGAAGCTCAAGAAGTACCCGTACCTGCTCGTGGTCGTGGACGAGCTCGCCGACCTCATGCTCGTCGCCCCCCGGGACGTCGAGGAGTCGATCGTCCGCATCACCCAGCTCGCCCGCGCGGCCGGCATCCACCTGGTCCTCGCGACGCAGCGCCCGTCGGTCGACGTCATCACCGGTCTGATCAAGGCGAACGTGCCGTCCCGCGTGGCGTTCGCCGTGACGAGCGTCACCGACTCCCGGGTCATCCTCGACCAGCCCGGAGCCGACAAGCTCATCGGTCAGGGCGACGCGCTCTTCCTGCCGATGGGATCGTCGAAGGCCCTCCGCGTGCAGGGCGCCTGGGTGCAGGAGAGCGAGGTCGCCGAGGTCGTGCAGCACGTCACCCGGCAGGCCCGGCCCGAGTACCGCCAGGACGTCCAGGCCGTCGTGGAGCGCAAGGAGATCGACGCGGACATCGGCGACGACCTCGAACTGCTGCTCGCGGCCGTCGAGCAGGTCGTCTCGACCCAGTTCGGCTCGACCTCGATGCTCCAGCGCAAGCTCCGCGTCGGCTTCGCGAAGGCCGGGCGCCTCATGGACCTCATGGAGTCCCGCGACATCGTCGGCCCGTCCGAGGGGTCGAAGGCCCGCGACGTGCTCGTCACGCCGGACCAGCTCCCCGGCGTGCTCGCGAAGCTCCGCGGCGAGGAGCCGCCGACGGCCGCCGCTCCCGCGGCGCCCGCGGGTCCGGCGTCGCCCGGTGGCGCGTCCGCGGGAGCCGCTGCCGCGGCTGGCGTCGCCGTCGGCTCGGCGGCCGACCCCGACGACGACCGCTACGGCGGCGACCCGGTGGCGGACATGACGCGTGGGTACCCTGAAGAGGACGACGGACCGGACGAGGACGCGTGGGGACTGACCGGCAGGGAGTGAGTGCGATGACGAGCACCGATCGGACGCACAGCGCGGCGCAGTTCCCGTGGCGCGGACGGCTCCTCCGGAAGGGCGACGGCCCCGCGTCGACGGCGAACGTGGCGAACATCATCACGGTCGTGCGCATCCTCATGGCGCCGCTGTTCTTCGTCCTGCTGCTCGCGGACGGCGGGCAGGACACCTCCGTCCGGATCTGGGCCGCGGTGCTCTTCGTCGTCGCGATCGTCACCGACAGCGCGGACGGCATCATCGCCCGACGGCAGAACCTCGTCACCGACTTCGGGAAGCTCGTCGACCCGATCGCCGACAAGGTGCTCATCGGCGGGGCGCTCGTCGCGCTCTCGATCCTCGGCGAGCTGCCCTGGTACGTGACGGTCCTCATCATGGTGCGCGAGATCGGCATCACGGTGTTCCGGTTCGCCGTGCTGTCCGACCGGGTGATCCCGGCGAGCCGCGGCGGGAAGATCAAGACGGTGCTGCAGGCCGTCGCGATCACGCTCGCCCTGTTCCCGTGGTGGCAGCTCGTCGGCGACTGGGCGCACTGGGTGAACGGCATCCTGATGACCGCGGCGTTCCTGGCGACGGTGCTCAGCGGGATCGACTACCTCTGGCAGGCGTGGAAGCACAACCGGACCACGGCGTGACGTCCGCGCCCGCGGGCACGCCTGACGCCGCCGTCTCCGCGCACGATGTGGTCGCCACGCTCACGGCCCACGGCGAGACCGTCGCGGTCGCGGAGTCGCTGACCGGCGGGCTCGTCGTCGCGACCCTCGTCGGGGTGCCCGGTGCCAGTGCGGTCGTCCGGGGCGGCGTCGTGGCGTACGCGACGCCGGTGAAGGCGTCGGTCCTCGGCGTCGACGCCGAGCTGCTCGCCGAACACGGCGCCGTCGACCCCGAGGTCGCGCGGCAGATGGCGACCGGTGTCCGCGAGGCGCTGTCGGTCGACGGCGAACCCGCGACGTGGGGGATCAGCACGACGGGGGTCGCCGGCCCGGACCCGCAGGACGGCAAGCCCGTGGGGACGGTGTACGTCGGGATCGCGTCGGCCGCCGGCGCGACCGCCTGGGAACTCCACCTCGAAGGCGATCGCGATGCAATCCGGCACGCGACGGTCTCCGAACTCCTGGCACGGATGTCGTCCACGGCACGCGGGTCCCGCCCCACCGCAGGGGAATAGGCCCCGTTTCCACTGGGTTACATCTGACGCAATCTCCAGCAGGACCGCAGCCCCAGTGGCTAGCATGCTGCAACCGGCAACGCTACTGTTGCCGGACCCGATCTTGATCACCCCGATCGAGCGGGCCGGAGACGACAGGAAGGAGGAGTTCTCATGGTTCTCGTTCGTCAGGAAATCGGCGACGTCCTTCGGGACTTCCGCTTGCAGAAGGGCCGGACCCTCCGTCAGGTCGCGTCCAAGGCCAGCGTCGCTCTCGGGTACCTCAGCGAGGTGGAGCGCGGACAGAAGGAAGCCAGCTCCGAGATCCTCGCTTCGGTCGCCGACGCGCTCGACACGCCCATCTCCACGATCATGCGTGAAGTGGGCGACCGTCTCGCCGTCGTCGAGGGGCTCACGCCCGTCCCCGACACGCTGCCCGACGAGCTCGTCGCCGAGTTCGACAACGACCTCGCGGTGCGCTGACCCGCACTGCTCCTCGAACACCCCCGCCGGTCCGCCGGTGGGGGTGTTCTCGTTAGGGTGGTCCAGTGCGTGTGAGTGAGTTCTGGCGAGCCGTCGACCAGGTGTTCGGCGAGGCCTACGGCGCGGTCGTCACCCGGGACGTCGTCCTCGAGGCGATCGGTGGTCGTTCGGCCGCCGAGGCGCTCCGCGCGGGAGTGGACGCCCGCACGGTGTGGGACGCGCTCTGCGACTCCCAGGACGTGCCGCTCGACCGGCGGCACGGCAAGGGGCTCGCCGAGCCGAAGGACTGACGTCCGACCCGAAACTCTGTTCGGCGTGTTGCTCGAACACGTGTTCTATCGGTGGTAGCTTCCTGCACAGCGGACTCGTCCAGGTGTCCTCTCCACGGAGAGCGTGATCGTCGGCAGTGATGTCGGTGGCCCGCCGTAGGTTGATCGACATCGGGACAGGCCCGACGCCTTGTCGCAGAAGCACCGGCCTTGCAGCACCGGCCGGTGTGGCGCGACAGCCTACAGGCAGCCCACATCGAGCACGAAGGAAGCGCATCATGCCCTCACCCCAGGACCGCGAGAAGGCCCTCGAGACCGCTCTCGCCCAGATCGACCGTCAGTTCGGCAAGGGCACGGTCATGCGCCTCGGCTCGGACGAGCGCGCCCCCGTCGCCGTCATCCCCACCGGTTCGGTCGCGCTGGACGTCGCGCTCGGGATCGGCGGACTCCCGCGCGGCCGCATCATCGAGATCTACGGTCCGGAGTCGTCCGGTAAGACGACCCTCACCCTGCACGCGATCGCGAACGCGCAGCGCAACGGTGGCATCGCGGCGTTCATCGACGCCGAGCACGCGCTCGACCCCGAGTACGCGAAGAAGCTCGGTGTCGACATCGACGCCCTCCTCGTCTCCCAGCCAGACACGGGTGAGCAGGCACTCGAGATCGCGGACATGCTCGTCCGCTCGGGGTCCATCGACCTCGTCGTCGTCGACTCCGTGGCTGCGCTCGTGCCCCGCGCCGAGATCGAGGGCGAGATGGGCGACTCCCACGTGGGTCTCCAGGCCCGACTCATGTCGCAGGCGCTCCGCAAGCTCACGGGTGGTCTGAACCAGACGCAGACGACGATGATCTTCATCAACCAGCTGCGCGAGAAGATCGGCGTGTTCTTCGGCAGCCCCGAGACGACCGCCGGCGGCAAGGCGCTCAAGTTCTACGCCTCGGTGCGCCTCGACATCCGGCGCATCGAGACGCTCAAGAGCGGCACGGACGCGGTGGGCAACCGCACCCGCGTGAAGGTCGTCAAGAACAAGATGGCGCCGCCCTTCAAGCAGGCCGAGTTCGACATCCTCTACGGTGTGGGCATCTCGCGCGAGGGCTCGCTGCTCGACTTCGGTGTCGACCACGGCATCGTGAAGAAGTCCGGCGCCTGGTACACGTACGACGGTGACCAGCTCGGACAGGGCAAGGAGAACTCGCGCTCGTTCCTCATCCAGAACCCGGAGATCGCGGCGGAGATCGAGGGCAAGATCCTCGCGAAGCTCGGTGTCGGTGGGGCGACCGCTGCGGTCGAGGCTCCGGTCGACTCGATCGCGCCGAAGCTCGCCGAGCGCAAGGGCGCGTGACCTCCCCGGACGGCCGCTCGCCCCGGGGTGACGACGACCTCGCACCGGTCACCGACCTCTTCGGTGCGAGGTCGCGTCGGGGCGCGGCGGGCAGCCAGACGCCCGACCCGGCTCCAGAAGGGGGTGCGGACGCCGTCGCCCCGCGGATGGAGGACGACGCCGATGCGCCGGTACCGTTGCCGACGTCGCTGCGTGGTGCGTACGCGCAAGCAGAGTGGGTGCCCCCGGTCATCGGAGACGCCATCGGCCGGAGCGCCCGCGCAGAGCATGCCGGGTACGACCACGATGCCGAGGCGGACGCCCCGACCGCGTCGGTGTTCGCCATCCTCGGGGGCGAGGAGCTCGCGCCCGAGGACGCACCCCGGCCCCTGGACGAACAGCGCGCCGATGCCGAGCGCTTCAGCATGCGGGCCCTCGGGCGTCGCGCGGTCAGCACGTCGGAGATGCGGAAGACGCTGACCCAGCACGACCTCGACCCGGACGTCGTCGAGGGCGAGATCGAGCGACTCACGCGCGTGGGGCTGCTCGACGACGTGGCGCTCGCGACCGAACTCGTCGACCGGCTGCACGAGCGCAAGGGCCTCGGTCGGCAGGGCGTCGTGGCGGAGCTCCGCCGCCGGGGCATCGACCAGGTCGCGATCGACGCGGCCCTCGACGCAGCGGCCGACGACCAGGACGACGAGTTCGTGCGGGCGCTCGACCTCGCCGCGAAGCGCGCGGGGCAGCTCCGCGGACTCGACCGTGCGACCGCCGAGCGTCGGCTCTCCGGGTTCCTGATGCGCAAGGGCTACGGCTCGGGTGTCGTGCGAATCGCGGTCGAGCGTGCGCTCGACGGCTCCGCCGGGCGACAGTGGCCGGGTGGCGGCACGGTCCGGTTCGAGTAGCACCGCAGCCGTGACACCTGCCGGTGGCGGCGGCGGGACGAACCACCGCCGGACCGCCGCCGCACCGCGACCGCACCGCCGCTGACCCCGGCGGAGACCCCGGCGGAGACTGCCGCCGGACGGGCCGCTTCGACGTCCTCGAGGCGGCCCCGTGGCGACCTACACTGGGACGATCATGGCCACCGTCGAAGCGCGCCCCCGCACCTACGAAGTCCGCACCTACGGGTGCCAGATGAACGTGCACGACTCGGAGCGGCTGAGCGGTTCGCTCCGTGCCGCCGGGTACGTGGCCGCGGACGGCGAGCAGGCCGACGTGGTCGTCATCAACACCTGCGCCGTGCGCGAGAACGCCGACAACCGCCTCTACGGGAACCTCGGACACCTCGCGGGCGTGAAGCGCGAGCATCCGGGCATGCAGATCGCGGTCGGCGGCTGCCTGGCGCAGAAGGACAAGAACGTGATCCTCGAGAAGGCGCCGTGGGTGGACGTCGTCTTCGGGACGCACAACATGGGGTCGCTGCCGACGCTGCTCGAGCGGGCACGGCACAACGACGAAGCGCAGATCGAGATCCTCGAGTCGCTGGATGTCTTCCCGTCGACGCTGCCGACGAAGCGCGACTCGACGTACAGCGGCTGGGTGTCGATCTCCGTGGGGTGCAACAACACCTGCACGTTCTGCATCGTCCCGTCGCTCCGCGGCAAGGAGAAGGACCGCCGCCCGGGTGACGTCGTCGCCGAGATCCAGGCGCTGGTCGACGACGGCGCGATCGAGGTCACCCTCCTCGGACAGAACGTCAACTCGTACGGCGTGGAGTTCGGCGACCGCCAGGCGTTCGGCAAGCTCCTCCGAGCCGCCGGTGCCATCGAGGGCCTCGAACGCATCCGCTTCACGAGCCCGCACCCGGCAGCCTTCACCGACGACGTGATCGACGCGATGGCCGAGACGCCGAACGTCATGCCGCAGCTGCACATGCCGCTGCAGTCCGGGTCCGACCGCGTCCTCAAGGCGATGCGCCGCAGCTACCGGAGCGAGCGGTTCCTCGGCATCCTCGACCGCGTCCGGGCGAAGATCCCGCACGCGGCGATCTCGACGGACATCATCGTCGGCTTCCCGGGCGAGACCGACGAGGACTTCGAGGACACCCTCCGCGTCGTCGAGGCCTCGCGCTTCGCTTCCGCGTTCACGTTCCAGTACTCGATCCGCCCCGGGACGCCGGCCGCGACGATGCCCGGCCAGCTCCCGAAGGAGGTCGTGCAGGAACGCTACGAGCGCCTCATCGCCCTGCAGGAGCGCATCACCGCCGAGGAGAACGCCGCCCAGGTCGGCCGGAGCGTCGAGGTCCTCGTCGCCACCGGCGAGGGCAAGAAAGACGATGAGACACACCGGCTGTCCGGGCGCGCGGAGGACTCCCGCCTCGTGCACTTCTCCGTGCCGAGCGGTTCGGACGTGCCACGGCCCGGTGACGTCGTCACGGTCGAGGTGACGCGCGCTGCGCCGCACTTCCTCATCGCCGACAACGACGGACCGCTCCGCATCCGGCGGACCCGGGCCGGCGACGCGTGGGACCGCGCGCAGGCCGAGAGCTGCGGGGTGCCGACGCCGTCCACGCCCGGTGACGGGCCGCGTCCGGTGTCGCTCGGCCTCCCGTCGCTCCGTGTCGGCCGCTGACGCCGGCGACGGCACGGCACAGGCCAACGGCGCGGAGCACGGCGCGGCACGGGCCGGGGGCGCGGAGCACGGCGCGGCACGGGCCGACGATGCCGAGCACGGCGCGGCACAAGCCGCTGATGCCGAGCACGGCACGGGACCGGCCTCCGGTGCCGAGCACGGCGCCGCGCGGGGCGCGAAGGGCGGTGTCACGGACGACCTGATCGCGGTCGTCGGCGCGACGGGCACGGGGAAGTCCGACCTCGCCGTCGCGATCGCCGACCTGGTCCGAGCCAGCGGCCGCCCGGCCGAGGTCGTGAACGCCGATGCGATGCAGCTCTACCGCGGCATGGACATCGGGACGGCGAAGCTGACGCCCGAGGAACGGCACGGCATCCCGCACCGGCAGCTCGACGTCCTCGACGTGACGGACGAGGCGAGTGTCGCCGCGTACCAGCGGGACGCCCGGCGTGACGTCGAACGGATCCAGGGCGAGGGCGGCGTCGCGGTCCTCGCCGGCGGGAGCGGACTGTACGTGTCCGCCGTGTTGTTCGACCTCGACTTCCCGGGCACCGACCCGGAACTCCGCGCACGGCTCGAACGGGAGCACGACGAGCTCGGACCGGGCATCCTGCTCGAGCGGCTGCGCAGCCTCGACCCGCACGCAGCGGCGACCATCGACGCCCGCAACCCGCGGCGCCTGATCCGGGCACTCGAGATAGCGAGCCGGTCCGAGGTCGTCACCCCGAGCCTCCCGGCCGCGCCCCGCGCCTGGCGACCCGCTCGCATCCTGCACCTGCGACGTGACCGCGCCCACCTCGTCGACGCGCTGCAGGCGCGGGCGCAGCGGATGTTCGACGCCGGACTCCTCGACGAGGTCGAGCGCCTGCGCGGAGCGGGTCTGGAGCGGGGGCGGACCGCCTCGCGGGCGATCGGGTACTCGCAGGCGCTCGACGTGCTCCGCGGGGACGCGACCGTCGCCGAGGCGGTGGCGGCGACGAGCCTCGCGACCCGGAAGTACGCCCGGCGGCAGGTCGCATGGTTCAAGCGGTACGCCGCCGCCGAGGACCTCGACGTCACCGGAGCAGATCGGACGGACCTGTCGGCGCTGGCCCGTAGGATCGTGGCGTGACCGAGCTGCACTTCACGAAGGGCCAGGGGACCGGCAACGACTTCGTCCTGTTCGCCGATCCCGATGCCGTCGTCGACCTCACCCCCGAGCGCATCCGCGCCCTCGCGGACCGCCGTTTCGGTGTCGGCGGGGACGGCGTGATCCGTGCCGTGCGCTCCGAGGCCCTGCCCGAGGGACGCGCGCTCGTCGCGGTCGAACCGGACGCCGTGTGGTTCATGGACTACCACAACGCCGACGGCACCGTCGCCGAGATGTGCGGCAACGGCATCCGCGTCTTCGCGCGGTACCTGACCGAGTCCGGGCTGGTGGACCTCGCCCCGGGGGAGACGCTCACCGTCGGCAGCCGCAAGGGGCTGGTCGACATCCAGCGGACGACGAACGGGTTCCAGGCCGACCTCGGCCGCTGGGGGCTCGGGATCGAGGGCGGCGGCGCCGGTGACGTGCTCGTCCGGGCGAAGAACCTCGACGGCGCCCGGCCGGGCCTCGGCATCGACGTGGGGAACCCGCACGTCGTGGTCGCCGTCGCGACGGACGACGAGCTCGCCGACCTCGACCTCACCTACGTGCCGGTCCTCGACCCCGCGCCGGAGTCCGGTGCGAACGTCGAGTTCGTCCTGCCGGGGGAGCCCCTCATCAACGACGGCGTCGGCGAGATCACGATGCGGGTGCACGAGCGTGGCAGCGGCGAGACGCTCTCGTGCGGGACCGGGGCGGTCGCGGCTGCCCTGGCGACGCGGCACTGGGTCGGCTCGGGGGCGCCGGACACCTGGCGGGTCCGGGTTCCTGGCGGTGTCGTCACGGTGCGCATGTTCGCGGCGGAGGACGGCGAGCACGTCGCGTTGTCCGGACCCGCCGAGCTGGTGTTCTCGGGCGACCTCACGGTCTGAGGCAGGGCGGCCTGTTGGTGTGACGCTGTGCGGCGACCGTGGGCGCCGCCGAACCGTGGGTCCCGACGAACCGCGGGCGCCGACGAGCCGTTGGCGCCGACGAGGCGCTGTCGAACCAGGATTCCGACGTCGAACCAGGCGCCGGGATCGGTTCGATGTCGGTTCTGTGGTTCGTCATGCTGCTGGCACGGCGTCGTGCCACGCGCGACGCGACGCGACGCGACGCGTCGTGCGGATCGTGACGTGCGCGCGCACGGGACCGACGGTGCGGCCCCGCCGCAGCCGGGAGGCCCGTGGGACGTGCGCGACTTCGATCCGGTGGGTCGCGCCTCCAGTCCGGATCGCGCGCTACGCGCCCCGGTGCACGCGGATGACCCGGAACCCCTTGTCCGTCGATGCCCGCGACACGGTGAAGTCGGACCCGAGCGCATCGCGCAACCACCGTTGGAGCGAGTCGCCGCCGAGGTCCTTCGAGACGACCAGCCAGGCCTCTCCACCGACCTCGAGCCGGGGGAGCCACGTCAGCAGGATGTCGTGCAGTTCGTCCTTGCCGACACGGATCGGCGGGTTCGACCAGATCGTCCGGAAGCGGAGGTCGGCGGGGACCTCGTCCGGGAGCGCCACGGTGACGTTCGTCGCCCCGGCGGTCGCCGCGTTCGCCCGCGCGAGCCCGAGGACGCGCTCGTTGACGTCCACGCCCCAGACCTGTGCGTCGGGCGACTCCAGCGCCATCGTGATCGCGATCGGACCCCAGCCGCACCCGACGTCGAGGAGTGCGCCGTCGGTGGCCGGCGGCGGCACTGAGCCGAGCAGGACCTTCGTGCCGCGGTCGACCCCGTCCGGGCTGAACACGCCGGCAGCGGTCGAGAGGGTGAGGGCGCGACCGGCGAGCGTGACGTGCACCTGGCGCTCGCGGACCTCCGACGAGGGGTTGGCGGAGAAGTAGTGGTCGTTCGCCATGGATGAACCGTAGCGTCTCACCCGTGTGTCCCGGGCGTGGCGGCGGTACCCTGTGGACAGGATGACGGATACCCCTCAGCAGAACCACCAGTCCCACGACGACAGCGCCGACGGTGTCGTCGAGCGCGTGCTGCGCAACGCCGACCAGCGCGCCACCTCATCGATCTTCGCCCCGGCCCAGGCGATCCAGACCCGCTCCGTGGACGACCACGGCTGGACGGGCGACGGCGACCAGTACGACCGCGAGGACCGTGCAGCCCTGCGCCGTGTCACGGGCCTCTCCACCGAACTCGAGGACGTCACCGAGGTCGAGTACCGGCAGCTCCGGCTCGAGCAGGTCGTCCTCATCGGTGTGTACCCGCAGGGTGACGCCCAGGACGCGGAGAACTCCCTCCGCGAGCTCGCCGCCCTCGCCGAGACCGCCGGCGCCGTCGTGCTCGACGGGCTCCTGCAGCGCCGGCCGACGCCGGACCCCGCGACCTACCTCGGCAAGGGCAAGGCCGAGGAGCTGGCGATGGTGGTCAAGGCCACCGGAGCCGACACCGTGATCGCGGACACCGAGCTCGCGCCCTCCCAGCGTCGTGCGCTCGAGGACGTCGTGAAGGTGAAGGTGATCGACCGCACGGCCGTGATCCTCGACATCTTCAGCCAGCACGCCAAGACCCGCGAGGGCAAGGCCCAGGTCGAACTCGCGCAGCTGCAGTACCTCCTCCCGCGTCTCCGCGGTTGGGGTGAGTCGATGTCCCGGCAGGCCGGTGGTCAGGTCTCCGGCGGTGCGGGCATGGGTTCCCGTGGCCCTGGTGAGACGAAGATCGAGCTCGACCGTCGCCGCATCCACACGCGGATGTCGAAGCTCCGTCGACAGATCGCCGGGTTCCGCCCCGCGCGGGAGGCCAAGCGCGCCGACCGACACCGCAACGACGTCCCGAGCGTCGCGATCGCCGGATACACCAACGCCGGCAAGTCGTCGCTCCTCAACCGTCTGACGAGCGCGGGCGTGCTGGTGCAGAACCAGCTGTTCGCCACCCTCGACGCGACCGTCCGACGCACGAACTCCGCCAAGGGCCGTGAGTTCACCTTCGTCGACACGGTCGGGTTCGTGCGGAACCTCCCGCACCAGCTGGTCGAGGCGTTCCGGTCCACCCTCGAGGAAGTGGGCGAGGCCGACGTCATCGTGCACGTGGTCGACGGGTCGCACCCCGACCCCGCCGCACAGCTCGCGACGGTCCGCGAGGTCATCGGCGACGTGGGCGCCCGGGAGATCCCCGAGATCGTCGCGTTCAACAAGGCGGACCTGGTCGACGAGTCGCAGCGGCTCGTGCTCCGCGGTCTCGTACCGGATGCCGTGTTCGTGTCCGCCCGCACCGGTGAGGGCATCCCGGAGCTCCTCGCCGCGATCGAGGACCGACTGCCCGAGCCCGACGTGTCGCTCACCGTGGTGATCCCGTACGACCGAGGGGACCTGGTGTCGTCGCTGCACGACGCGGGTGCGGTGGAGTCGGTCGACTACGTGGAGGACGGCACCCGACTGCAGGTGCGGGTGTTCCAGCGGCAGGTCGCGGAGCTCGACCCGTTCGTCGTCACGCCCGTCGCGTCCTGACGCGCAGGCGCGCCCCGGCCTGGAGGCACGGCGCGCGTCCGGCGGGTCCGCTCACCACTGCTTCGAACCACGAAACCGACATCGAACCAGCCTCGAGGACTGGTTCGATGTCGGTTTCGTGGTTTCGGAACCGCCGCGGCTCACGGGCAGCGCGCGGCGGCGTCGACGCAGCGCGTCAGATCGAGCGGAGGACCGCGACGACCTTGCCGAGCACGGTGGCGGCGTCGCCGAGGATCGGCTCGAACGCGGAGTTGCGGGGGAGCAGCCACGTGTGACCGTCGCGCTGCCGGAACACCTTGACGGTGGCTTCCTCGTCGAGCATGGCCGCGACGACGTCACCGTTCTCGGCGGTCTGCTGTGAGCGGACGACCACCCAGTCCCCGTCGCAGATGGCGGCGTCGATCATCGACTCACCGACCACCTTGAGCATGAAGAGGTCTCCCGTGCCGACGAGCTGGCGGGGCAGCGGGATGATCTCGTCGACGTGCTGTTCGGCCGTGATCGGGACACCCGCGGCGATGCGGCCGACGAGCGGCACGAGCGTGGTCGCGTCGACGTCGGGCCCGTCGGCTTCGGCGCTGGGCTCGTCGACCAGGACCTCGAGCGCGCGGGGGCGGTTCGGGTCGCGACGGATCCAGCCCCCGAGCTCGAGCTGTCCGAGCTGGTGGGAGACGCTCGAGAGCGAGGAGAGCCCGGCCGCGTCGCCGATCTCCCGCATGCTCGGCGGGTAGCCCCGGCTGGCGATCGACGCGCGGATGGCGTCGAGGATCGCCTGCTGCTTCGGCGTCAGCGGCTTCTGTCCGCGCAGTTCGTCCGCCACGTCGTCTCACCCTTCGTCGGTGCGGGACACGGCCCGGCGGGAATGTCGGTGGTCCCCGCTTGACTTGTCCCAGTCGGTCGAAACAGTATCCGACCGCCGATGCCCGGACAAACATTCGTTCGAGCGTGTCGCGAGAAATCCCTGCAGAAATCCTCCCTGGGGACTTGTGCAGCCACCGGTTCGAAACTATGTTCGGTGCACGACTTCGGATCACCGAACGGGAAGGCAAGAACGACATGAGCACCCTCGCCATCGCTGAGCCCCAGCGTCACGCAGCTCCCGCCGTGCGTACGCGCCTGCGCCTGACGCGCCGCGGGCGGATCGTCTTCACGACCCTCGCCGCGCTCCCGATCCTGCTGATCGTCGCGCTCGCAGTCCTCAACGGCGGACGCGCCTCCGCCGGCGACGCCTCGGGGTCCGGGTCCGCGCACTTCGAGACCGTCACGATCCAGCCCGGTGAGACGCTGTGGCAGCTGGCGGAGGAGACCGCTCCCAACGCCGACCCGCGCGACTTCGTGCAGGACGTGGTGACGCTCAACGCGCTCGACGGCGCGGGACTCCAGGCGGGCGAGAAGATCGCGATCCCTGCGAAGTACGTCGCCGCGAAGTAGACAGACGGAAAGTAGGCCGACGCGAAGTAGGCCCAGCGCACGGTCGCGCGACGGAGGTCCCTGCGCACGAACGCGGAGAGGAGATCCCGCGCGCCGCACGGCAACCGTCCGGACGGCCGGTCTCCGAGCAGTCCGAGCGGCCTACGATGGATCGGTGGCATTCACGCTCGAAGACCTCCCGATCCGAGACGACCTGCGCGGTCAGAGCCCCTACGGCGCTCCGCAGAAGCACGTGCGCGTCCAGCTGAACGTCAACGAGAACACGCATCCCGTCCCGGCCGAGGTCGCCGACGACATCGTCGCGTCGATCCGGCAGGCGCTCGCCACCGTGAACCGCTACCCGGACCGCGAGTTCACCGAGCTCCGTCGGTCGCTGACCGGTTACCTCAACGGGGGACTCGAAGGGGCCGCGCGACTGACGCCCGAGCAGCTCTGGGCAGCGAACGGGTCGAACGAGGTGCTGCAGCAGCTCCTCCAGGCCTTCGGTGGCCCGGGTCGGAGGGTGCTGGGCTTCCCGCCCACGTACTCGATGCACTCGATCCTGGCGTCCGGCACCGGCACGCGGTGGATCCCCGCCGAGCGCGACGCCGAGTTCGGCATCTCGCCCGAGACGGTGACCGCCGCGATCGCCGAGCACCAGCCCGACATCGTGTTCCTCTGCGGACCGAACAACCCGACGGGCACGCCCCTGCCGATCGAGACGATCGCGGCAGCGTACGACGCGACCGACGGGATCGTCATGGTCGACGAGGCGTACGCCGAGTTCATGCCCGACGACGCCCCGAGCGCCCTCACGCTCCTGCCGGCTCGCGAGCGGCTCGTCGTCTCGCGCACCATGAGCAAGGCGTTCGCGTTCGCGGGCGCACGGGTGGGGTACCTCGCCGCGCACCCGGCGGTGATCGACGCGCTCCGGCTCGTCCGCCTCCCGTACCACCTGTCCGCCCTGACCCAGGCGGCCGCGGTGGCAGCCCTCCGGCACGCCCCGGCGATGCTCGCGATGGTGGACGACATCAAGCAGCAGCGCGACCGGATGATCACCGAGCTCCAGGGGATGGGGTACCGCACCTACGAGTCGTGGTCGAACTTCGTGCTGTTCGGCGGTGTCGCGGACCCGCACGCCGCGTTCGAGGCGCTGCTCGACGAGGACGTCATCGTGCGCGACCTCGGGATCCCCAACCACCTCCGCGTCAGCGCGGGGACGGAAGAGGAGACGACTGCGTTCCTCGACGCCATGCGCCGCGTGGCCGCGGTCCAGCCCCCGGTTAGGGTTGACGCATGACCGCCCGCACCGCCTCGATCAGCCGGAGCACGAGCGAGTCGAGCATCGAGCTGGAGCTCGACCTCGACGGCACCGGCTCCTCCGACATCTCGACGAGCGTGCCGTTCTTCGACCACATGCTCACGGCGTTCAGCAAGCACTCGCTGATCGACCTCCGCGTGCGCTCGACCGGTGACACCGACATCGACGCGCACCACACCGTCGAGGACACCGGCATCGTGCTCGGGCAGGCGCTCCGTCAGGCCCTCGGCGACCGGTCCGGCATCGGCCGCTACGGCGACGCACTGGTCCCGCTCGACGAAGCCCTCGCGCAGGCAGTCGTCGACGTGTCGGGTCGCCCGTTCCTCGTGCACACCGGCGAGCCCGAGGGCTTCGCGTTCCACCGGATCGGCGGGCACTTCACCGGCTCGCTGGTCCGCCACGTCTTCGAGGCGATCACGCTCAACGCCGGCATCACGGTGCACGTGCGGGTCCTCGGCGGGCGAGACCCGCACCACATCGCCGAGGCCGAGTTCAAGGCGTTCGCCCGTGCCGTGCGGAAGGCCGTCGAGCTCGACCCCCGCGTCGACGGCATCCCGAGCACGAAGGGCACCCTGTGACCGCGAAGCCGAACGTCGTCGTCCTCGACTACGGCTCGGGCAACGTCCACTCGGCGGCCAAGGCCCTCGAACGCGCGGGCGCCGAGGTCACGCTCAGCGCGGACAAGCGCACCGCGCTCGAGGCCGACGGCCTGCTCGTGCCGGGCGTCGGCGCGTTCGGCGCGGTCGTCGACCAGCTCGAGTCCGTCCGCGGCGGCGAGATCGTCGACCACCGCCTGGCCGGTGGCCGTCCCGTGCTCGGCATCTGCGTCGGTATGCAGGTGCTGTTCTCGCGCGGTGTCGAGCGTGGCGTCGACGTCGAGGGTCTCGCGCAGTGGCCCGGCACCGTCGAGGAGATCCAGGCCGAGGTCCTGCCGCACATGGGGTGGAACACGGTCGAGGCGCCGGAGGACTCGGTGCTGTTCGACGGACTGCGGGACGAGCGGTTCTACTTCGTGCACTCCTACGGCGTGACCGACTTCCCGCTCGAGGCGTACGGCCCCTTCCGGCAGCCGAAGCTCACCTGGGCGGAGCACGGGCAGCGGTTCGTCGCCGCGGTGGAGAACGGCCCCCTCACCGCGACCCAGTTCCACCCGGAGAAGTCCGGCGAGGCCGGCATCCAGCTGCTCCGCAACTGGGTCCAGGCCCTCTGACGCGCCCGAGACCCGACGACCCCGCGACCCCGACAGGACCATGACCGACCGCACCGCATCCCAGCCCCTCGTCCTCCTGCCCGCCGTGGACGTCGTCGACGGCCAGGCCGTGCGCCTGACCCAGGGCGAGGCAGGGAGCGAGACCTCCTACGGCGACCCGGTCACCGCTGCCCGGACGTGGCGCGACCAGGGTGCCGAGTGGATCCACCTCGTCGACCTCGACGCCGCGTTCGGTCGCGGTGACAACCGCGAGGTCATCGCCCGCGCGGTCCGCGAGGTCGAGGGCGTCGCGGTCGAGCTCTCCGGCGGCATCCGCGACGACGCCTCGCTCGAGGCGGCGCTCGCGACCGGTGCCGCCCGGGTGAACCTCGGGACGGCAGCGCTCGAGGACCCGGAGTGGGCGGACCGCGTCATCGGCCAGTACGGCGAGCAGATCGCGGTCGGCCTCGACGTCCGCGGCACGACCCTCGCGAGCCGCGGCTGGACCGAGGACGCGGGCGACCTGTGGGAGGTCCTCGACCGCCTCGAGGCCGCGGGCTGCGCGCGGTACGTCGTGACCGACGTCACGAAGGACGGCACCCTGCAGGGCCCGAACGTCGACCTGCTCCGCCAGGTGTGCGAGCGCACCGACAAGCCCGTGGTGGCGTCCGGCGGCATCTCGACCCTCGACGACCTGGTCGCCCTGCGGGCCCTCGTGCCGCACGGCCTCGAGGGCGCGATCATCGGCAAGGCGCTCTACTCCGGGGCGTTTACGCTCCCCGCAGCGCTCGAGATCGCCTCGGCGTAGCCACCGTGTCGGGCATCTCGAACGGCCGCGGTACCGGTCCGGACCCCGAGGACGGCCGCGGCACCGGCCCCGACGACGCCCACACCCCCGGCGGCGCCGCTGACTCGGCCGGCAACCCCTGGTCCGGCCGGACGTTCGACCACCACGACACGGCGTTCGAGGACGACGACGGCCTCGCCGACCCGAGGCTCGTCGCGGCGATCCGTGCGGTCGCCGACGGGGCCTCGCAGTCGGGGGTCGTCGACGCACTACGGACCGCGCGGCTCCTCATCCCGCTCGTCGCCGAGGCGGGGGACGTCGGCCACACCGACACCGGCAAGCTCGTCGACAAGACGCAGGAGCTCTCCATCGTCACGGTCGCCGGGCCTGACGGCCGTGCGGTGATGCCCGCGTTCACCTCCGTCGACGCCATGCGCTCCTGGGACCCGGAGGCCCGTCCGGTGCCGGTCGAGTCCCGCCGCGTGGCGATGGCGGCCGCGAGCGAGGACACGCAGCTCGTCGTGCTCGACCCCACCGCTCCCACCGAGTTCGTGCTGCGCCGTCCCGCAGTGTGGTCGCTCGGGCAGGACCTCCCGTGGACGCCCTGCTTCGAGGACCCCGCGGTCGCGCAGGCCTTCGCCGATTCGGTGGCGGGGGAGCGCGCCGTCGCGCGGGTCGAGCTCGCCCCCGGGGATCCGCTCGGCCGTTTCCAGGGCGCCGAGCTCACGGTCGGCCTCGCACTGCACCCCGGTCTCGACCAGGCCGCGGTGCAGGAGCTCGTCGGTCGGCTGCAGGCGCGCTGGTCGACCGACCCGCTGATCGCGGACCGCGTGGACAGCATGCGGGTGGCGATCCGCCCAGCGTGATCCGGGCCTCCAAGTCGGGTCGCCACGTGCGCGTGGTGGGGTCCACGGCCGGCCGGGAGGCACGGCGCGTGCCCGCAGGGCGGGTCGCGTCGGTGGCGCGGCGGGTCCGGTGCGCCACCGGCGGTGCACCCGGGGGAGCGTCGGGTCGCCGGTAGCATGGGGCGCGTGAGCACGAACCCGTTGACGAACCCCGGAACCGGCGAGACCACCTTCGGTCCGACGGGGCGACCCGTCCGGCAGTTCGCGATCCCGGAGGAGCTCGACCAGCACGGGCCGGCACGCATCATCGCGCTGTGCAACCAGAAGGGCGGCGTCGGCAAGACCACGACGTCGATCAACCTCGGGGCGGCGCTCGCAGAGTACGGGCGGAAGGTCCTCGCCGTCGACTTCGACCCGCAGGGCGCGCTGTCCGCCGGGCTCGGGGTCCGCACGCACGACATCCCGACGGTCTACGACCTGCTGATGGGTGCCGTGAAGGACCCGCGCGAGGTCATCCAGCCGACGAACACGCCGTACCTCGACGTCATCCCGGCGAACATCGACCTGTCCGCGGCCGAGGTCCACCTCGTGAACGAGGTCGCGCGGGAGCAGATCCTCGCGAGCGTCCTCCGGAAGGTCGCGAACGACTACGACGTCATCCTCGTGGACTGCCAGCCCTCGCTCGGCCTGCTGACCGTGAACGCGCTGACGGCGGCGCACGGGGTGCTCATCCCGCTCGAGTGCGAGTTCTTCGCGCTGCGCGGTGTCGCGCTCCTCATCGAGACGATCGACAAGGTGCGAGACCGGCTGAACCCGGCGCTGCGGCTCGACGGCATCCTCGCGACGATGTACGACTCGCGGACCCTGCACTCGCGCGAGGTCATGGAGCGCGTCGTCGAGACGTTCGACGACCGGGTGCTCGACACGGTCATCGGGCGCACGGTGAAGTTCCCGGACGCCACGGTCTCGGCGCGGCCGATCACGCAGACCGCGCCCGACCACGCCGCCGCGCACGCGTACCGGCAGCTCGCACGGGAGCTCGTCGAGCGTGGCGCCGTCGCCTGAGCCGGAGGACCCTGACCGCACCGCCGTCGCGCCGGCGGGCACGCAGACGGCCCCGGGCTTCCGCGTCCGCCTGTCGAACTTCGACGGCCCGTTCGACCTGCTCCTGTCGCTCATCACGAAGCACGAGCTCGACATCACCGAGGTGTCGCTCGGCGCCGTGACGGGGGAGTTCATCGCCTACGTCCGCCAGGCCGAGTCCGCCGACGAACTCGACGAGGCGAGCGAGTTCCTCGTCGTCGCGGCCACCCTGCTCGACCTGAAGATCGCGGGGCTCCTGCCCCAGGGGGAGCTCGTCGACGCCGAGGACGTGGCGCTCCTGGAGGCCCGCGACCTCCTGTTCGCCCGACTGCTCCAGTACCGGGCGTTCAAGCAGGCGGCGGACTGGTTCGGGTCGCGCTGGACCGAGGAGTCGCGTCGGCACGTCCGGAGCGTCCGACTCGAGGAGCGGTTCCGCGCCCGCACCCCCGAGCTCGTCTGGACGCTCTCGCTGCAGGACTTCGCCACGCTCGCGACCCTGGCGTTCGCCCCGCGGGAGATCCCGACCGTCGGACTCGACCACCTGCACGCGCCGCTCGTCAGCATCCGGGAACAGGCCGCGATCGTGGTGTCGATCCTCCGCACCCGGGCCGACGAGGACGTCTCGTTCCGGGAGCTGGTCGCCGGCGTGCACGAGACGGGTATCGTGGTGGCTCGTTTCCTCGCGATCCTCGAGCTGTACCGCAACGCGTCCATCACGTTCGAGCAGGTCGAGCCGCTCGGGGAACTGCTGCTCCGCTGGACCGCCGAGGACTGGTCCGACGAGAGCCTCGCCAACCTGGGAGCCGACTATGACGGATGACGCGCACGGCCACGCGCACGGTCACGCCCGCGACTCGTCGAGCGCCGAACCCGGCGGCGCGGACGAGCTGGCAGACGCCCGCGCCATCGAGCAGGAGATCCACGAGGCGCACGACCGTGCCGCCCGGCCGGAGCTCCCCGTCGACCGGCAGCTCGAGGCGATCCTCATGATCGCGGACGAGCCGCAGTCGCTCGTCGCGCTCGGTGCCGCCGTCGGCGCGCCCGTGCCCGCGGTCCGCCAGGCGATCGAGCGGCTCGTCGCCGACTTCGACGGTGTGGACGGGACGGTCCGGCGGGGCTTCGAGCTCCGCGAGGTCGGCGGCGGCTGGCGCTTCTACGTCCGCCAGGAGCTGGACGACGTCGTCGAGCAGTTCGTCGAGCAGGAGCGCCCCTCGCGGCTGTCGCAGGCGGCGCTCGAGACCCTCGCGGTGGTCGCCTACAAGCAGCCGATCACGCGCTCGCAGATCGCCTCGATCCGGGCGGTGAACGTCGACGGGGTCGTCCGGACGCTCGTCGCGCGCGGCCTCATCGAGGAGTCGTTCACCGACGCCGAGACCGGTGCCATCAACTACGTCACGTCCGACCTGCTCCTGCAGCAGCTCGGCATCAACTCGCTCGACGAGCTGCCGCTCATCTCGCCCCTCCTGGACGACGGTGCGGACGGCTTCGGGCAGAACGAAGGGATCCCCGATGGCCGCGCATGAGGAAGAACGTCGAGGCCCGCGAGGCGGGTCCGGTCGACCTGGAGGCCCGTCACGCGACCGCAACGCCGGCTCCGGCCGGGCGGGTGGCCGGTTCGGCGGCGGGGGCCGCGACGAGCGTGGCGACCGCGGTGGGTACCGTGGGCGTGACGAGCGCGGTGACCGCGGAGACCGCGGTGACCGCGGTGACCGCGGTGGGTACGAGCGCCGGGACGACCGTGGCGCGGCTGATGGGTACCGCGGGCGTGATGAGCGTCCGTCGTCCGGTGGTGGGTACCGCGGGCGTGATGAGCGTCCGTCGTCCGGTGGTGGGTACCGCGGCCGTGACGAGCGGTCCGGCGGCGATCGCGGGCGGTTCGTGAGCCGCGACGACGACCGCCGGCAGGGCGAGCGCGGGGGCTTCGTCCGCCGCGACGACGACCGCGGTGGGTACCGCGGCCGTGACGACCGGCAGGGCGGTGAGTACCGCGGCCGCGACGACCGGCAGGGCGGTGGGTACCGCGGCCGCGACGACCGTGGCACGTCGGGCGGTGGGTACCGGGGCCGCGACGACCGTGGCACGTCGGGCGGTGGGTACCGGGGCCGTGACGACCGGCAGGGCGGCGGGTACCGGGGCCGCGACGACCGGCGTGACGCCGACCGCGGGGGCCACCGGGGCCGCGACGACCGTGGCACGTCGGGCGGTGGGTACCGCGGCCGTGACGACCGCAAGAGCGCTCCCCGCCGTGACGACGACCGCCGCCGCGACCCGGCCCGCGAGGACCGTCGGTCCCCGGACGGCAGGCCCAGCACCGTCTGGCACAACGGCCGCCGCTACGTCGGCGGCACCACGACCGCGCGGAACGGCGACCGTCCGCGGGGCGCCGACACGCGACGGACAGTCGGCCCCCGCGGCACCGACCGTCGCACGACCCCGGAGCCCGAGGGTGCCCGCGACCAGCACGGCCAGCCCCTCGAGGGCACGCCCGAGCGCCCGATCATCCCCGACTGGGACGCGGCGGACGGAACGGCGACCGCCGGGGCCGCGCCGAGCCTCCAGGCCGACGGTGAGCGCCTGCAGAAGGTGATCGCCGCTGCGGGCGTGGCATCTCGCCGCGTCGCGGAGAACCTCATCGTGGAGGGACGGGTGACGGTGAACGGCGAGGTCGTGGAGGCCCTCGGTCGTCGGGTCGACCCGGAGTCCGACGCGATCGCGGTGGACGGGGTGCCGGTGCAGATCGACACCTCCCGGCGGTACGTGGTCCTGAACAAGCCGGTCGGCATCGTGTCGAGCCTGCAGGACGAGCGGGGACGCCGCGACCTGTCCGAGTTCGTCGACCGGTACGAGGAGCGCCTGTTCAACGTCGGCCGGCTCGACGCCGAGACCTCGGGGCTCATCGTCCTGACGAACGACGGCGACCTCGCGCACGTGCTCGCACACCCGTCGTTCGGGGTGACGAAGACCTACATCGCGAAGGTGCACGGGAACGTCAACCCGGCGACCGTGCAGCGACTGCTCGACGGCGTCGAGCTCGAGGACGGGCCGATCGCCGCCGACAAGGTGCGGCTGCTCGAGTCCTCCCGTGGGGAGTCGCTCGTCGAGGTCACGCTGCACTCCGGCCGCAACCGCATCGTCCGTCGGATGTTCGACGAGGTCGGGCACCCGGTGCTCGAACTCGTCCGACGCTCGTTCGGGCCGCTGCACCTCGGGAGCCTGCCGATCGGCAAGACGCGGGAACTCAGCACCGTGGAGCTCGGCAAGCTCCTCGCCATCGCGCGCGACGCATCGGGCTCTCCACAGGGCGACGCGGACGAGGAGTCCACGGACTGAGGCGTCGGTAGGATTGCCGGGTGACCGACGCCCCCGCCCCGCTCGCCGAACCGGACATCGACCGGCGGCTCCGCGGACCCGTGCGCGTGGTCGGTGCCGGTCTCCTCGGCGCGTCGATCGGCCTGGCGCTGCGCGAGAAGGGTGTGGACGTCGTCCTCGACGACGTGTCGCCCGCCGCGCTGGCGCTCGCCGTGGACTACGGCGCCGGGCGCCGACCCGCGGACGGCGACACTCCCGAGCTCGTCGTGGTCGCGGTCCCGCCGGACGTCGTCGCGACCGTCGTCGAGCGCGAGCTCACGGCCCACCCGGGCGCGGTCGTCACCGACGTCGCCAGCGTGAAGTCCGGGCCGCTCGCGGCACTCCGGGCGGCGGGCGCCGACGTCTCCCGGTACATCGGGTCGCACCCGATGGCCGGGCGGGAGCGCAGCGGTCCCACGGCGGCCCGCGCCGACCTCTTCGTGGGGCAGCCCTGGGTGATCGCCGGGCACGACGACATCACGTACCAGCAGGCCGCGGTGGTCGAGGACCTCGCGCTCGACCTCGGGGCGACCGTGGTGCCGATGGACCCGGAGTCGCACGACCTCGCCGTCGCGTACGTCTCGCACACGCCGCAGCTCGTGTCGACACTGATGGCCGCCCGGCTCCGCGACGCCCCGGACGGCTCGCTCGGCCTCGCCGGTGGCGGGGTGCGGGACGTCACCCGGATCGCGGCGAGCGACCCCGGGCTGTGGGTGCAGATCATCGGCGCGAACGCCGAGCGCATCCGGCCGGTGCTCGCCGACCTCCGCGACGACCTCGACCGCGTGCTCGCCGCGCTCGACGACCCGCACGGATCGGGGTCGCCCCGCGCCCTCGCAGAGGCGATCGCGGCCGGCAACCGCGGGGTCGAGCGACTCCCGGGCAAGCACGGCACCACCAAGCGCTTCGCCCAGGTGGTCGTCCTCGTCGACGACACCCCTGGGCAGATCGCCGCGCTCCTCACGTTCATCGGGGAGATCGGCATCAACCTCGAGGACATGCGCCTCGAGCACTCACCGGGCGCGCAGATCGGCATCGTCGAGGTGTCGGTCGTGCCCGAGCAGGAACAGCGACTCGTCGAGGAACTCGAGGGGCGCGGATGGAGGATCGCAGCAGCATGGGCCTGAACGACGACACGAACCGAGCGGTGCAGGACTCCGGCGTGACCGGCGGTCCGGACGGACCCGACTCGGGGCTCCCCACGCCCGGCGACCAGCCCGGTCCGCTGGGCGGCGGCGACATCGCGGGCGGCCTCGACGGCCAGGGCGGGGGCGAGCCGGGTTCCACGAGCGCGCCGGTCCCCTCCGGCCTGCCCGACGGTGCCTTCGTCGCCAAGTTCGTGGTGGCGGTCGACGGCCCCGCGGGCAGCGGCAAGTCGAGCGTGTCCCGTGCCGCCGCCCGTGCGCTCGGCTTCGGCTACCAGGACACCGGCGCGGCCTACCGCGCGCTGGCCTGGCACGCTCTGCAGCAGCAGGTCGACCTCGACGACGCCGCGGCCGTGCTCGCCAGCTGGGACACCTTCGACTACGAGATCGGCACCGACCCCGACGACTACTTCGTCCGGGTGAACGGGACCGACGTCACCGACGCGATCCGCACCCCCGAGGTCACCGGCGCGGTCGCGCACATCGCGAAGCTCCCCGAGGTCCGGCAGCGGCTCGTGCAGCTCTTCCGGCAGGTCATGCGCCGCACGGACGCGCAGGGCATCATCACCGAGGGGCGGGACATCACGACGGTCGTCGCACCCGACGCCGAGGTCCGCATCCTGCTCACGGCGGACGAGTCGGTTAGGATGGCCAGGCGCTCGGCCGAGGTCACGACCCAGTCGGCCGCCGAGACCTCCGCAGCACTCGCCCGTCGGGACGCCGCGGACGCGAAGGTCGTCGACTTCATGAACGCCGCGGACGGCGTCACGACGCTCGACTCCACCGACCTCGACTTCGACCAGACCGTGCAGGCGGTCGTCGAGCTGGCCCGAAGCACGGCCACGAACTGATCACCCGCGGCCACCGGGCCGCACGCGAGGAACCCACACCATGGCCCAGCTGGACAACGACAACCCGGCGAACGACGAGTTCCCCGAGTACGACGCCGCCCTCGGCGAGCGGCTCGCCCATCTCGACGAGACCGAGGCGGAGCAGCGGACGACCGCGCTCCGCGCCGGGCTCGAGGACTACGAGCTCGACGACGAGGACGTTGCGCTCCTCGACGCCGCCGAGATCGGCGAGGACGGCACCTACCTCCTGCCGGCGCTGCCGGTGCTCGCGATCGTCGGGCGGCCGAACGTCGGCAAGTCGGCGCTCGTCAACCGCATCCTCGGTCGCCGCGAGGCCGTCGTGCAGGACGTCCCGGGCGTCACCCGCGACCGCGTGAGCTACAAGGCCGAGTGGAACGACAAGCGGTTCACCCTCGTCGACACCGGCGGGTGGGAGCCCGACGCGAAGGGCATCAACGCCTCCGTCGCCGCGCAGGCCGAGGTCGCGATCGACCTCGCCGACGCCGTGCTCTTCGTCGTCGACGTCACCGTCGGCATCACCGCCACCGACGAGCACGTCGTGAAGATGCTCCGCGGCACCGACCGTCCGGTCATCGTCGTCGCGAACAAGTCCGACGACGACCGCCGCGACCTCGACGCCTACGAGCTCTGGAACCTCGGACTCGGCGAGCCGCACCCGGTCTCCGCGCTGCACGGCCGTGGCGTCGCGGACCTCCTCGACCTCATCGTGAAGACCCTCCCGGACACCTCGGCGGTCGCCAAGCAGGAGGTCGGCGGACCCCGTCGCGTCGCGATCCTCGGCCGCCCGAACGTCGGCAAGAGCTCGCTGCTCAACAAGGCCGCGGGCGAGGAGCGCGTCGTCGTCAACGAGCTCTCCGGCACCACCCGCGACCCGGTGGACGAGCAGGTCGAGCTCGGCGGACGGGTCTGGCGCTTCGTCGACACCGCCGGCATCCGGAAGCGCGTGCACCTGCAGCAGGGCGCCGACTTCTACGCCTCGCTCCGCACCACCGCGGCACTCGAGAAGGCCGAGGTCGCCGTCGTCGTCCTCGACGTCACCGAGCCGATCTCCGTGCAGGACCTCCGCATCATCGACCTCGTGCTCGAGTCCGGCCGTGCGCTGGTCCTCGCGTACAACAAGTGGGACCTGCTCGACGACGACCGCCGCCGCTACCTCGAGCGCGAGATCGAACAGGACCTCGCGCACGTCGCGTGGGCACCGCGTGTGAACATCTCGGCGCGCACCGGTCGACACCTCGAGAAGCTCGTGCCCGCGCTCGAGACCGCCCTCGACTCGTGGGACACCCGCATCCCGACGGGCAAGGTCAACGCCTTCATCGCCGAGCTCGTGCAGGAGCACCCGCACCCGGTCCGCGGCGGCAAGCAGCCCCGCATCCTGTTCGGCACCCAGGCCTCGAGCCAGCCGCCGACGTTCGTCCTGTTCACGACCGGCTTCCTCGACCCGCAGTACCGCCGCTTCATCACCCGGCGCCTCCGCGAGGTCTGGGGCTTCGAGGGCACGCCGATCAACGTCAACATGCGAGTGCGCGAGCGCCGCAAGCGCTGACACACCGATGGCGAGCAGGCGGCGGGTGTCCCTCATCGGGGGAGCCGTCGTGCTGCTCGCCGTCTCAGCGGTCATCGCGATCGCGGTCGTGCAACGCGGCGCTCCCGACGAGCCGTCGATCGGCGCCGCCACGACGACCCTGACGGAGGCCTCGCCGCCGGGGACGACGACCGAGCCGGGCGGGTCCGGAGGGGCGCTGTCGCCGTCGAACGCGCTCGGCGCGCCGGCGGCACCTGCACAGGACCCGTCCGAGGACGTCTCGCCGAGCGACGCCGCCGTCGAACCCTGGTGGCGTCGCGTCCCACCGGTCGCGGGCACGCTCACCGCTCCCGACGGGAGTCCGGTCGGCAAGGTGACGGTCCTCGTCACCGACGGCGACACCCTGACGGTCACGATCGTCGGGGCCAGGAGTCTGCCCGAGGCCGCGACGAGCGCCGTCCTCACCTCGACGCGCGGTGGCGAAGAGGTCCTCGGCGCCGTCAGTCCGGACATGCGGGGCGTGGGGTTCGTGCTCGGCGCGGCGGACGCCGACCGGCTGCCCGACCCCGTCCGTGCCCTCGAGCTGCGTGGGAAGGGCGGCGCGGTCGTCGCGTCCGCGGTGCTCCTGCCCGTCTGAACGGCGAAGCCGTGCCGGCCACGGCGGGCCGAGCACGGGACGGGAGCGAAGGCGATGCGCGACGCGCGGGAGCCGCGCCGTGCCTCCGGGCCGTCGACGCCACGCACCGGACGGGAGGCTAGGTGCACGACTGCCCCGTCGGATGCGGCACCATGGTCTGGTGACCCTCCCCAGCAACGGCCTCGGCGCCGCCGCCGACCGGCTGTGGTGCCGCCTGCGGCTCGACCGGCTCGCCGGCGGTCGGCAGGCCGGGTACGTCATCCGCGAGGACATGCTCGAGCACCCCGACACCGTCCGCTCGTTCCGCTGGATCCGCTGGCTGCTCGTCGCCGAGACGGTCGTCGGCCTCACCGCGATCGTCGTCGCCGTCCTGCTGACGCGCGCGGGGGAGACCGTGCCGTGGGCGGTGTGGTTCCGTGCCACCGTCGTGCTGCTCATCACGCTGACGCTCTACGTGTTCGCGTGGCGGGCGCAGCTCGGGTACTACTGGGCCTACCAGCGGCTGCGGTTGTTCAGCCGGATCTTCCCGATCGTCACGCTCGTCGTCGCGGCGATCCCCGGGCTCTACCCGTTCTGGATGGTCATCGAACAGATCGTGTTCTCGCTGCTGATGATCGGGATCGGGGACGTGCTCACCTCGGACCACATGCGGTCGACGTTCCCGAAGCCCGCGCGGCGGTAGGGAGCGTGCGGCCGGTCACTCGCGGCGCCGCCGGCCGCGCCGCCGTCGAACGACGGGACCGTTGTCGTACGACATCGGTGGTGTCGTTCGTTGCGTGCGCTGGCGGTCGGCGTGGAGACGGAACGACGCGGTCGTCGTCGTACGACATAGGTGCTGTCGTTCCGCAACGGCCGCGCGGCGAGCAGGTCAGTCCGCGGCGCCGCCGGCCGTCCGCTCCTCGAGCCGGGACGCCACCCGTGCCGCCGCGAGCGACGCCAGCACCGCCAACCCCTGCGCCGAGGCCGACCCGGGCTCCGCGTGGTGCACCACGAGGAGCTGCCCGTCCGTGCCACCGATGCCGAGCTTCTCCCGACGCAGCTCCAGTGCGCCGACCTCCGGGTGCCACATGCGCACCGCGGCACCGCTCAGCGGCCGGACGTCGTGGCGTGCCCACAGGCGCCGGAAGTCCTCACTGCCGAGGGACAGCTCGCCGACGAGCGCGGTGACGGCTGGCTCCTGCACGTCGGTGCCGATGGATGCCCGGAAGGCCGCGACCATGCCCGCCATCTGGTCCTGCCAGTCCGGGTACCGCGCGGTCTCCGCGTCGTCGAGGAACATCGTGCGGAGCCGGTTCTCGCCCGCCCGCAGCCCGGGGGCGAGCTCGGTGGCGAGGGCGTTCGCCGCGAGGACGTCGAAAGCGCGGTCCTCGACGAAGGCAGGCAGGCCGATGACGTCGAGCAACTGCAGCGTCCCGGTCGGCACCCGTTCCGCGCGGGTCGCCCGACGGCGTGGTGCCGGCGAGGCCCCCGCCAAGCCGTGCAGGTAGTCGCGGGCGACCCCGTCGAGGCCGAACACCCGCGCGAGTGCGTCGAGGACCTGCACGGACGGGTTCCGGTCCCGTCCCTGCTCCAGCCGCAGGTAGTAGTCGGCACTGATGCCGGCGAGCGTCGCCACCTCCTCACGCCGGAGCCCCGGCGTCCGCCGGACCCCGGTCACCCGGATGCCGGCGTCCTCGGGGCGCACCAGCGCACGCCGGGCGCGGAGGTACTCGCCGAGGGTGTTGTCATCCACGGTCCCGATGCTACGACCGCGCCGCGCGGGCGATCCTGGTCCCCGTGGTCCCAGGGACGCGAGGGGACTGCCGGCCGGAGCAGCACGCGCGCATCGTGGTGTCCATGACGAACACGACCCTCCCCGGCGGCACGTACCGCCTCGCCGACGACCTCGAACTCACCCGAGTCGGGTACGGCGCCATGCAGCTCGCCGGACCCGGCGTCTTCGGTCCGCCCGCCGACCGCGACGAAGCCGTCCGGGTGCTCCGCACCGTCGTCGAGCTCGGCATCACCCACATCGACACGTCCGACTTCTACGGTCCGCACGTGACGAACGAGGTGATCCGCGAGGCCCTGCACCCCTACCCCGAGGACCTGCACCTCGTGACGAAGGTCGGCGCCCGCCGCGACGCCGACGGTGGCTGGCCGCACGCCCGCGAGCCGCACGAACTCGTCGAGCAGGTGCACGACAACCTCCGGAACCTCGGGCTCGAACGACTCGACGTGGTGAACCTCCGGATGGGCGGCTTCGACGCTCCCGAGCCGGGCAGCATCGCGCCGCAGTTCGAGGCGCTCGCCGAACTGCAGCAGCAGGGGCTGATCGGGCACCTCGGACTCTCCACGGTGAACGCCGAGCAGCTCGCCGAGGCGCAGACGATCGCCCCGGTGGTCTGCGTGCAGAACATGTACAACGTGGCCCGCCGCGAGGACGACGCCCTCGTGGACGCCACCGCCGCGCAGGGCATCGCCTACGTGCCGTACTTCCCGCTCGGCGGCTTCTCGCCGATCCAGTCGGGTGCGCTCGACGCGGTCGCCGACCGGCTCGGGGTCTCCCGGCTCACCGTGGCCCTGTCGTGGCTGCTGCAGCGCTCGCCGAACATCCTCCTGATCCCGGGCACCTCGTCGGTCGCGCACCTGCGCGACAACGTCGCGTCGGCCGGGTTCGACCTGCCGGCGGACGCGGTGGCCGAGCTGGACGCGATCGGCGCGGCCTGACGGGCCACGCCGTCTGTCGGCCGGGAGGCACGGTGCGGGCCCGCACCGTGCCTCCCGGCCGATGGGGGATGCGTCCGCCACCCGACGCCGGTCCCGCGACGGCGCTCGGTGACCGGGGGACGACCTGCCACGGCTGGCGCGGGGGATCGCAGCGCATGCTTCGGGGCATGACCGACGACGCCAGCACTCCGCTCCCCGGTGGCACCTACCGCCTCGCCGACGACCTCGAGCTGACCCGGTTCGGGTACGGCGCCATGCAGCTCGCCGGCCCGAACGTCTTCGGCCCGCCGAAGGACCACGACGAAGCGGTCCGGGTCCTCCGCGCGGTGGTGGACGCCGGCATCACCCACATCGACACGGCCGACTTCTACGGCCCGCACGTCACGAACGAACTCATCCGCGAGGCCCTGCACCCGTACCCCGAGGAACTGCACATCGTGACGAAGGTCGGCACCCGGCGGGACGACAAGGGGCGGTGGCCCCAGGCGCGGGAACCCGAGCAGCTGGTCGAGCAGGTGCACGACGACCTCCGGACACTCGGGCTCGAGCAGCTCGAGGTCGTGAACCTCCGGGTCGGTGGCTTCGACGCGCCGGAGCCCGGCAGCCTGGCGCCGCAGTTCGAGGCGCTCGCGGAGCTCCGGCAGCAGGGCCTCATCCGCCACCTCGGCGTCTCGACGGTGACGGCGGAGCAGCTCGCGGAAGCGCAGGGCATCGCCCCGGTGGTGTGCGTGCAGAACATGTTCAACGTGGCGCGACGGGAGGACGAGGCACTGGTCGAGGCGACGGCGGAGCAGGGCATCGCCTACGTGCCGTACTTCCCACTCGGCGGGTTCTCGCCGATCGACTACGCGACGCTCGACCGGGTCGCGGACCGGCTGCACGTGTCCCGGCTGACGGTGGCGCTCTCGTGGCTGCTGAAGCGCTCGCCGAACATCCTGCTCATCCCGGGGACGTCGTCGGTGGAGCACCTGCACGAGAACATCGCCTCGGCCGGGTTCTACCTGCCACCGGACGCCGTGGCCGAACTGGAAGCGCTCGGCGCCGCCTGACCGGGAGCGGCGCCCGCAGCCGGCGCAGCGTCCCTCCGCGGCGGCAGCCGGCGCGATCCGGCACGCGGCGGGATCGCCGGAGCGTCAGGCCACCGTCGCCAGCGCGAACGGCAGCACGGCCGACGCCCCGGCCCGTCGGAGCTCCCGCCCTGCGACCGTCATCGTCCACCGGCTGTCCACGAGGTCGTCCACGAGCAACACCGGCCCCTGGTGCGACTGCAGGGCGGCCGTCAGTTCCGGACCGACGACGAACGTGTCCCACACGCCGGAGAGCCGGTAGGCGCTGTTCGTCGCGCCGTCGCCCCGTGGCGTTCCCCCGGACCGGTCGAGCGTCCCGAGGAACTGCAGCCGACCGATGGTGGCGATGGCCTCGGCCACGGACGCGACGAGCGACGGTCGTGACCGGGACGACATCGCGACCACCCCCGTGGGTCGCTCGACCCACGGCCAGTCCTTGAGCGCGCGGACACACCCGTCGACGAGCTCCTTCGACACCGGGCCGTCGGGCGTCGTCGCCGCGAAGAGCGCACGCAGGGGACCGCCCCAGCCGAGGTCGGTCAGACGGGCGACCGCACGCCCGGGCTCGACGAGCTCGTCGGCACCGATCTTGCCGCGGACCGGGACGCCGAGCGCGCTCATGCCCGACGGCCACTGGGCGCGCGGTGCGATCTCGACCCCGACCTTGTCGAGCGCGGCGGCCGCACCCGAGGCGTCGGAGGACGAGACGTCGACCGGGTACCAGACACCCGCGCAGTTGTCACAGCGACCGCAGGGCTCCGCGGAGGGGTCGTCGAGGTCCTGCTGCAGGAGCTGCATCCGGCACGCCGACGTGGACTCGTACGTGAGCATCGACGCGGCCTCGGCAGCACGGGCCGCGGCGACCCGCTCGTACCGCGGGGCGTCGTACTCCCACCGCTGACCCGTCGCGACCCATCCGCCGGTGACGCGCTGCACGGCACCGTCGACGTCGAGGACCTTGAGCAGGAGCTCGAGCGTGGACCGCTTGATGTCGACCAGTCCCTCGAGCGCGACGGTGGAGAGAGCCGATCCAGACGTGGACAGGGCGTCGAGCACCGCTGCGGCCCGAGCTTCGGTCGGCATCGACGCGCTCGCGAAGTACTGCCAGATCTCGGTGTCCTCGCGGCCGGGCAGGAGCAGTACGTCGGCGTTGTCGGTCGCACGCCCCGCACGACCGATCTGCTGGTAGTAGGCGACGGGGGAGGACGGCGCCCCGACGTGCACGACGAACCCGAGGTCCGGCTTGTCGAAGCCCATGCCGAGCGCGCTCGTGGCGACGAGGGCCTTCAGCTCGTTGCCCTTGAGCTGCTGCTCGAGCTGCTCGCGTTCCTCGGTGTCGGTACGCCCCGTGTAGGCGCGGACGGCGTACCCGTTCTCGCGCAGGAGCCGCGCGATGTCCTCGGCAGCGGAGACCGTCAGCGTGTAGATGATGCCGCTGCCGGGGAGGTCACCGAGGTGCGCCAACAACCACCCGAGCCGCTGCCGTGCGTCCGGCAGTGTGAGCACCCCGAGCCGGAGCGACGCCCGCGCGAGCGACCCGCGGATCGTGAACACGGGGTCGTCCGGGCCGGCGGTCAGCTGCTCGGCGACGTCCTCGACCACGCGCTCGTTCGCGGTGGCGGTCGTGGCGAGCACCGGCACGCCGTGCGGCAGCGAACGGATGAGCTCGGCGAGCCGCCGGTAGTCCGGGCGGAAGTCGTGGCCCCAGTCGGAGATGCAGTGCGCCTCGTCCACGACGAGCATGCCCATGCGGGCGATGAGCGTCGGCAGCTGCTCGTCGCGGAAGCGCGGGTTGTTGAGCCGCTCGGGGGAGACGAGCAGCACGTCGACCTCGTCACGGGCGAGCGCCGCCTGCGTCTCACCCCACTCGTGTGCGTTCGCGGAGTTGATCGACACCGCTCGCACCCCGGCCCGGGCGGCCGCAGCCACCTGGTCGCGCATCAGCGCGAGGAGCGGCGACACGAGCACGGTCGGCCCACCCCCGCGCCGCCGGAGCAACAGCGTCGCGAGGAAGTACACCGCGGACTTGCCCCACCCGGTGCGCTGCACGACGAGCGCACGCTGCCGGTGCTCCACGAGCGCCGAGATCGCCTCGAGCTGCCCGGGGTGGAACACCGCGTCGGGCCGACCCGTGAGCGCAGCGAGCGCCTGCTGCGCCTCGGCCGCGATGTCCGCCGACGGCGGAGCGATGCCGGCGGGCAGCGCACCACCCGCGACGGGTGGGTCAACGGTCGGAGCCGTGTCGGGGGAGTCCATGACCCCATGGTGTCAGGAGCGACCGACGGAAGCCGACCCGCGCCTCCCGGCTGTGGATGACGTGCCCCCGTCCACAGGGCCCCTCACTGGTAGGTGATGAGCGCCGGACTCGGCCGCACGTCCCGCATCGTCTGCTCCGGCGACAGCATCGGCTGGTCCTCGTCGATGAAGTTCTTCCAGCCCCAGTGCACGCCGACGGGTGCGCCCTCGTGCAGCGCCTTCCACGTCGCCTGCTTCTCCGGCTGCGACCCCTGCCCGTCCACGTGGATGAGCACGTCGAGCTCGGGATGCTGCTCCAGTGACGAGCGGTCCTGGATCATCGCCGACCGGAACTGGTGCAGGACGAACGCCTTCGGCGGCAGCCCCTTCGACCGCACGAGGTCGGCGAGCCAGTCCGCGGTGCGGTTCACCTCGTCGGCGCTCACGGTGCCGATCTGGCGGAGCGGCACCTGGTCCTTCGTCAGCCGCCACTCCGGGTCGAGCGCGAGCCACACGCCGGGCTTCGACAGCAGCGACTCGTAGCGCTTCGCCTGGGCGAGGAAGTCCGATCGGCCGGGCTGGAGGTCGAGGATCACCGGCATCCCCGCGTCGTGCGCGGCGTCCACGTACGGCTCGAGCGTCGACACCGGCAGCTCGCTCGAGTAGTCGCCGTCCGCGCCGGCAGCGCCAGCCGCCACGGTCGCGATGACCTCCATCGCTGGCGTGACCGGCTCGTCCGACGCGTCGTCGTAGCGGTGGGCGAGCCGTTCCGCCCGCGCGACCGTCGCCTCCGGGTCCTGCTCACCGAGGACACCGAGCACCGGCGCGCCGGGTGCGCCGTACAGGGCGACGTAGCGGTGGCCGTCGAACGGGCGCTGACCGCCGTGCGGAAGCTGCCACCCGCTCTTCGCGGCACGGACCGTCCAGTCCGGGTCAGACAGGTCGCCGAACGTCTTCCCCACGAGCACGGTCGGGTGGTCCTCCTGCTCGTGCAGCGCCGTCACGACGTCCGGCGCAGCCGCCGGGTCGGTCACGCCGTCCGGCATCGTCACGACCTCCGCCCCGGCAGCGCGCGCGGTCGCGACGACCGCGGCGTCCGCGCTGCGGGCCGCCACCACCACCGTCGCCGGCCGGGAGGCACGGGTCGAGCCCGGCGCGTGCGTGCCCTCGGGCGCCTGCCGCTGTTCGACGTCCGTGTCCAGCGACACTTCGCCCTCGGCCTGGTACCAGCGGGCGCCGAGGCGGTCGAGTTCGCGGGAGACGGCGCGCGCCGTGTGGCTGTCGTCGGCGTCGGTCACGAGTGCGGGCACGTGCGCGCGCTCCGCCGCCTTCGCTGCCGCCGCGACTGCGCTCGCATCGTCGGCCGGGGCGACGACCGCACCCGGTGCGGACGCGAAGAGCGCGCGACTCGCCCGGACCGACCGATCGGACGCGTCCGCCTGGGCGACCACGGTCACCGTGTCGGACGCGGCGGCGGCGAGCGTGGCCCGCGGCGCGGTCTGCGCTCCGCCGGTGCAGCCTGCGGCTCCGAGCAGCAGTCCGGCGGTCGTCAGGGCGATGGCGAGGCGGGTGGTGCGGGAGGGCATCAGGACACCCTACGAGGGTCGTCTCCACGCGCTGTGCACGGGGAGGCTCCGGTGTCCGCTATGCTGGTCGGGCTGCTCCGGACGGGGCAGTGGGGTCCGCTCGTCGGGCCTCGCGGGCTGTGGCGCAGCTTGGTAGCGCACTTGACTGGGGGTCAAGGGGTCGCAGGTTCAAATCCTGTCAGCCCGACCGCAGGGGCGTCTTAAGAACTGTCTTAAGAACTCAACAACGAGGAGAGGCCCGCAGCTTTGTGGCTGCGGGCCTCTCCTCGTTCTCCTGGGCTTCCGGGTTCAGGCGATCATCGGCTCAGTTCACCATGCACCGCCTCGAGGCGTCAGGCGCCCAATAGCCGATGGGTCACCGGAGGACCCCTCAGTTTCGGACGCTGCACAGCCGAATCGGGGTCTGTCCTGCGTGTCCCAGGGGAACCGCGCCCTGCATCTCAACCACCGTTGAGGGTGTGAAGTGAACTTATGCAGATCTTTGTCGTGTTCCACCCACCCATCGTTTCGGTATCAGCTATACCAAGCTCCTACGAACTGTCCGGGCTGAATGTCGGAGGTGTCGTGATGATTGCTTCCGCGACCGACATCATCGGCGGAAGTCACCGTCGGCGCGAAATCTCCTTTTCCTGTTCCAGCAGCAGTCGCCGAACCCTCAGCAGTCCCGCGCGTCCAAGAGACCACAACGTCCGTGATCGAGCGCGCGGTCGGACAACGCCGCCGATGAGCTTCCTTGGCGGCCTCGGCCGAGCCCGGCTCAGTTGATGTATACGCCGGCCGGACTGTGGTCAATCATCAGTCGGAACTCGTCGTTTTGGAGGCGTTCGAGCGTTGCATAGAAGCCGACGTAGTTCGTGGACTGGAGGTACGCACCGAGCGTGTTCCAGTGCAGCCACGTCGGTACGTTGCCCTGCGATGAAGCGCGGTGAGGTGCGTGGCTGATCCGAAGCTCATGGACCCCCAGGTCATGCCCGTCGATCCAAACGTGGAAGGCTACCTCGACCTCCACCTGGTCCGAGGTGTTGGGGACCGGCGACCAAGGCAGCCCTGCGAAGAACGAGTCGTAGAAGTAGGTTAGATGGTCGACCTCGCTGCCAGCCTTGGTGAGCGTCATTGAACCCTTGACCTGAGTCGTCGGAGTTCGCTTCTGTTGAGCCTGCGTGTAGCCAAGCTCGCGATACCAGCGCCGCACTACGGTCTGGCCGCCGAAGGGGATGGCGTCGCCTCCTGTCATCGGTGCCCCAGCTGTACTGAGCGTACGGACGTCGACGACCTTGGTCCGTGATGTCACCGCGGATTTCGAACTCAGTGCTGGCAGCTTCCTCAGCGGCGCGGTGACGGCGCCGAACAGACCGGCCGCTGCGCCAATCTCCCTGCTGTCGGTATCCTCCGGCGCGTCATCGCTTTTGCGCGTGACCCGTTTGGCCCTGAGCTCGGAGTTGATCAAAATGTCGGGGCTGGCGACCATCCTGTCAATGAGGTCACTCGTGAGGGGGAGGCACGCGCCCGCCTCCGCACGGAGCCGATCGAACCAAGTCTGCACCTCGACAACGGTCTCGTTAGGAACAGCATCTTGCCAGTCGAGCCAGATCGAGGCCTCGTAGTTCCAGCCGAGTCCGCCCGCCGTCAGGTTGCTTGAGCCCACGAACAGCGACTGACGATCGTCGCCGGTCGCGACATAGACCTTCGGATGGAACGTGCGCCGCGGGTCATGAAAGACGTGCACTTCGGTCGCTAACTCGAGTGCAAGCTCCAGACCCTCACGGGTTGCGCCTCCCTCACTGACGCCCACGATCATCGAGAGTCTGCCTCCAGCGCTGCGGAATGCCTCGAGATACTCGCGAGCGCGACCGAGACCCGAGCGCTTCGCCCACGCGACCGCAATCTGGACCTCGGAAAAGGCTCCATCGCTTACATGCGCCATGAAGTCAGCGAGGTTCTTCTCGTTTTCGAAGGGCTGCGCTACGAACCTAACGTCCATCTATGAAGGATCTCACGACCCTCAACCTCGGGAGGGCTTCCATCAGAACGCCGGTTTGCTTCAGTTTCTGAAGCAGCGGTATCATGTGAGACGTGCGTACCCGTGAAGCTGTCAGTCCAGAGAAGCTGCGAGGCGGGTTCTACTCACCGGAGATCCTCGTAAAGCTTTGTCTCGATCGGGTCCAGACGCTCCTGGCGAGTCGCGATGGGCTCCGGGTCTTGGAGCCTACCGCTGGGGATGGCGCGTTCCTTCGTGGGCTACAGGCGCACGCGCTCGGCTCGAGGGTGGGCCACGTCGAGGCGATCGAATTGCTCGATTCTGAGGCGACCAAGATCGATCGCTTCCTGGATCGGTCTGAGCTGCCCGGGCGGGTGCTGAACGCGAACGTTCTTGAGTGGTACACCGCGGGCAATACGCGCGACTACGACGTTGTGCTCGCGAATCCGCCCTATGTGCGGTTCCAGTTCATCAACGACGAAGACAAGCAACGCGCGAAGGATCTCAGTTCCGAGCTTGGGGTTGTCGGCTCATCAGTGTCTAATCTCTGGATTCCAGTGTTCCTCCTCGCGCTCAACTCCCTTGCTGACGGTGGCGTGTTCTCGGTCATTCTCCCAACGGAGTTTTTGACAGGAGTGTCAGCGAGTCGTGTTCGTGGTTGGCTGCTCGACAACACGACCGACCTGTCGATTGATCTATTCAAGCCGGGCTCCTTCCCTGCTGTACTCCAAGAAGTGTTGGTGTTGTCTGGCCGTCGCACGTCCTCAAACCAAACGTCCACTGTCGAATTCGCCGACCATAACGGTGGAAGTCACACTTGGACGCATGTCGTAGATCGCGATGCCAAGACATGGACGGCATACCTTCTGTCGCCGGCGGAGGTAGAGGCTTACCGCTTCGCACAGGCACTCAAGTCTGTGGACACGCTCGGCCGAGTCGCACGTTTCAGTGTGTCGACCGTGACCGGCGCCAACGCGTACTTCTGCTTATCAACGAGCGAGGTCCGAGCGCACGAGCTGGAGCCGTGGGCGCTGCCACTGCTCGGCAGATCGCGTCAGGCGCGGGGCCTTTTCTTCACCGGCGAAGATCACGGACTGCTCGCTGATGAGGATCAGCCTTCCTGGATCCTGAGCTTCGCGGCGAACCGCCCCGACCCGACCAAGGTCCGCAAGGCGCTTGAATACATCCACAGGGGTGAATTGCTCGACATTCACACCAGGTACAAGACAAGGATTCGCACCCCGTGGTACCGCGTGCCGATCGTGTCGGCGGGGGACTTGCTGTTGTCCAAGAGGTCGAACGAGTTTCCCCGCGTGATCGCGAACCACGCAAAGGCAATCACGACCGACACCATCTACAAAGGGCAGGTGCTCGCTAGTAGCGGCGTCACCGCGAACGACGTAACGGCTTCGTTCCATAACTCGCTAACCCTGTTGTCCGCCGAGATCGAGGGCAGGAGCTTCGGCGGCGGCGTGCTCGAGCTCGTCCCCAGCGAGGTCTCTGCGCTGCTAATCCCAACGTCCCCAGAGATGCACGAGCACCTGCCTCGGCTCGATGCCACCTACCGAGAATCCCGCGACGGCGCAGCGCTGATCGAAGCGACGGATGGTGCGATTGAGGATCTGGTCCCGGAACTCACGCAAGACGTCATGGACTCACTGCGAGGGGCGCGAGACTCGCTCCTCACGCGTCGGATCGTTCGATCGACATCCGAGTTCTACGAGGACTAGCGTTCAGATTCCGCTGTGTCGTAGTGCACCGAACGCTCGTCTTCAGACACTTGGGACTACTGCAGCTCGGTTGACGTCCTTGACGAGCCCTATGGCGTGGTTGCCCGTTTCAGGCGGGTATGGGTGTTCGTAGTGAAGGGTAGTTCGTGTTCGATGAGTGTGGCGTTTCCGACTTTCCGCTGCACTTTGAGCGCGTCCGCTCGTCGGGACGGCCTGTTGTGCCGCAGGTCGCGAAGGATTTCGAGGAAGCAGTGACGAACTAGGTCGGACGGACGAATGTCGACGACGGGCGGCCCCGTGTTCAGAGCACTGAATCACGGTTGTTTGATTCGTCCACTTCCACTCGGGGCGGAAATGCTGTATACCGTCTTAGGGGTCCCGCCAGGACGGGAACCTTTGCCTAACATGGGGGAGGGTGGGCTGCATGGCAGACATCGAGACGGTTCAGACAAAACGAACGACGTTGTATCGAATGATCGACGGAACAACCGTTGACACAGTCTTCATCCCGGAGAAGATCGAGGACCCCGATCGCTTCAGAATCGACGATGTCGATCTTGGCGGACGTGCGGCGCGCCTTGTGTTGGGGTCGTCGTCCTCCTCCGCAAAGTGGACGAGCGACGTCGCGCTCCTGATTGGTCAGCCTGTAGACGCGGCGTCGAGTTCGCCTGGAGCGGCGCTCGCCATCCCCGACAACCATGGGTCGGTTTGGGTGTTGACGTGGGGAACGGGGTTCCACTACGTCGATGCTGAGCGCGTCGATTACGCATTCGGACCCGGAATCGTTGCCCGTTCAGCGATCGCGGACTCCGTGAAGTCGGTCACGAAGACCGTGCTAGATCATCGCGCTCGCGTTGACCGGAGCTCGTTGCCGAACGGGAGTACGGTTCGCGACTTGGGTGTCGATGGGTACGGTGAAGTCGTGAGCCGGATCGAGGCGAAGGCCCAGATTCCAGGGCTCAGCGTCGGTGGAGGAATCATCTCGATCCGAGCAGCTGAGTCCCTCAACCTCCCGTTGGCGAAGAAGGCAGACAGACTTCTCGCGGATCTAGACGTCCTGGTCGGCCTCACGGCCAAGGATGTTCGCCCCGGACTCGAGAGCGTTGAACAGCTCATCGCGCTGAAGCCGCGCGACCAACGAGCCGCCGGCTTGGAAGACAAGCTGCTGGACGAGATTCTCTCCGACGACCCGAAGAGACTCGGCTTGTCCTGGCCGCACGAGCGGCTCGATCTCTACGGACCGGTCGCCGGTTGCAAGGTGCTCGGATTCGGCGATCGAACTGCTCGGGTTTCTGGTGATGTGCCCGAGCTCGATGAGGTCTTGCAGTGGTTGCGAGAGATTCCTCGCAGTGAACTGAGGAACCGTCTCGACACGATCCGCGTCGTGTTGTACAGCAGTCCGGACCTCGAGCCGGAGACGCGTGTCTCGAACGACGTGCCGCTATGGAGGTGGCTGGTGTTTGAGGTCCGAGAGGACGAGAAGCGTTTCTGCCTTCACGACGGCAAGTGGTTCCGGATGGATGACCGGTATCTTGCGCGCATCGACGAGAGGGTCGAGGAAATACTCGCCCGCGACGCACCCGTGAAATTCCCGGCCTGGCCGGCTGACGAGGACGAGCGCGAATACAACCTGCGGGCGGCCGCGGAGGTAGGCGGCTTGAGCCTTGATCGGAAGCTGATCCAGACGCCGCTTCATAGGGGAGGGATCGAACCGTGTGACATCTTTGTGCCGGAGGGCACCCTCGTCCACGTCAAACGACGACGAAGCTCGGCTGACTTGAGCCACTTGCTCGCACAGGGACTTGTGTCCACCGACGCACTCGCAGGCGATGAGTCTGCGCGAGCGGCTTGGATGAAGCGCATCGTCGAGGAGTCTGACGGCGGCATCACTCAGGCAACGGTCTCGCGCGTCGTCCTAGCGATCGGCTCGTCGAAGCCGGTAACGGTCGACAACCTCTTCACCTTCACGAAGGTGAACCTCGTCAAACAGTACGACGCACTCCGAGCGCTCGACGTTGAAGTCAGCGTCGCGCGGATCGCCGAGCAGTGATGCAAGCTTCTGACGTAGCGCCTGTGCTTCCCGCCAGCTGGACGATCGAAGGCTTGGTCGACGCGGGGTTCGAGGGTTTCCGTCGGTTCGACGAGCTCCGGCTTCATCGGCCCCCTTCTGCGCCTGGTGTCTACATGGTCATTCGCGACCACACTCGAAGCCCAGGCTTCGCCAGTACCAACTCAGCTGGGAGGCATCGCGACTTCACTGAACCCGTTGAACGGCTCGCTGAGGCGTGGGTCGACGACTGCCAGGTGCTCTACGTCGGGCTCGCTCGGTCCGGGAAGCGAGGCGATGGCCTCCACCGGAGGCTTAAGCAGTTCCGCCGCACCGGCGCCGGAAGAGCTGACAACCACTCCGGCGGTGTGTCGGTGTTCCAACTCGCCGACGCCGACGAGCTACGCGTGTGTTGGCGAGTGTCCGCCGATCCGTCCGATGAGGGCGTGGTGGCCGAGGAGCACGCTCTCATCGAAGGCTTTGTCCGAGGTATCGGCGGTGGAAAGCGCCCCTTCGCGAACCGGCGCGACTGAATCGGAAGTCGGAAAATCGCTGGTCAGCGCCCGTTTCGGCAGCGCACCGTCCCTCGCCAGAGGATAGCCCCGGCGTCGCCAGAGGATAGGGCGACCAGGCCGCCCGTCGTCCTCCGCACCACTCCAGGCATCGACGGGTTCTTAAGACAGCCCACCGCACGACATCGAAGAGCCTCGACGGTATCCCCGTCGGGGCTCTTCTCGTCCCGGGCGCGGTCGTCTCAGATCTTCCGTTGCCGCCGCTCGCGGACAGGCCGTCCCGGAAGTCAGCGCGGGCGCTCGGCCGTCGACGCCCGCACCGCGAGGACGCTCGGCAGCACGCGCTCCTGCACGACCGACGTGCCGCGGATCCGGTCGAGGACGAGCCGGAGTGCCGCCTCGCCGAGCGCCTCGAAGTCGAGCCGCGCCGACGTCAGTGCCGGCGTGAAGTACTTCGCCTCGGGCATGTCGTCGATGCCCACGATCGAGTAGTCGTCGGGAGCGCGGAGTCCGCGTTCGTGCATGACGCTCATGAACCCGAGCGCGATCTCGTCGTTGCCCGATGCCACGGCGGTGAACGTCGTCGGGTCGACCCGTCGCGCTGCGGCCGCACCGGAGTCGGCGTCCCACTCGGCGCACGCTTCGACGGGCAGGGGAGCCAGGCGGTGGGCGGCCAGCTCGTCGAGGTACCCGCGCACACGTTCGCTGGCCTCGTTGCGGTCGTCCGGTCCGGCGAGGTGCACGATCCGCCGGTGTCCCAGCTCGACGAGGTGCCTCACCCCGAGGCGAGCAGCGCCGTACGAGTCCGCGTGCACGGTGTCGACCCCGTCCGGTGCCCGTTCGGACAACGACACGACCGGGACGGAGCCGGCTTCGTCGAGGAGTGCCTCGACCCCGATGTAGGGCGTACCGACGACGATGCCGTCCACCCGCATCGAGGTCAGGCTCTGCAGTGTCCGGCGGATGTCCGCGGTGCTGCTCGGGGCCGACGGGTCGAGGTCGAGCTGTGCGGTGAGGAGTTGCTGTCCCTCGTCGCGGGCGGCGCGGTTGACCCCGGCGAGGATCCCGGTGTTGCCGAAGTTCAACGGCCCCATCGTGATGAACCCGAGGGTGTCAGTGTGCTGCGAGCGGAGGATCCCGGGGAGTCGGCTGTGCTGGTAGCCGAGGTCGCGCACCGCTCGTTCGATCCTCTTCCGCGCGTCCGGGGAGACGTACCCGCCGGTGTGGTACCGAGAGACGGTCTGTGCGGAGACGTGGGCTGCCCGACCGACGTCGGCCATGCTCGGGCGGCGCCCGGACGCCTCTGTTCCTGAGACCACGGCGTCTCCTCCTATCAACCGGTGAACCAATTTCGTCGAATCGCTTGCGTCGTGCTCGGCGCGTGTCTATGTTATGCGTAACGCCGGGGTGTTACGGATAACACACCGCGCTCACGTCACCGCCGTCGGAGCCGACGCGCGGACATCAAGGGAGATGACATGGCACGACGACGGATCGGTGTCGCGGCGGTCGCCGCGGGTGCCGCGATCGCACTGGCCCTGACGGGCTGTTCCGCCGGTGGGAACGCCAGCAGCGGGAAGACCACGCTGAACTACTGGATCACCACCCAGCAGGGGCCCGCCGCCACGGCGCTCAAGTCGATGGTCGCCGACTTCGAGAAGGCGAACCCCGACATCACGGTGAACGTCACGCAGAAGAGCACCGACAACCTCAAGACGTCGCTGCGGCAGGCGGCCGGCACGCCGGCCATGCCCGACGTGTACTTCCAGTGGTCCGGTCTCGGACTCGGCGGGACCTACGTGAAGCAGGGCGTCGACCTCGACCTCACGAAGTACTACGAGCAGTACGGCTGGGACAAGCGCTTCACGAAGTCCGCGCTCTCGTCGGTCACCCAGTACGGCGGCTACCACGGCGTGCCGTACACGGCGAACGTCGAGGCGGTCGTCTACAACAAGGAACTGTTCAAGAAGGCCGGCATCACGGACACCCCGACGACGTACGACGAGCTCGTCGACGACGCACAGAAGCTCAGCGACGCCGGGATCACACCGATCGAGTTCGGCGGCAACGTCAACTGGTACGTGATGCGGCTGCTCGACAACCTGCTCGAGACGAACTGCGGCGCCGACCTCAACGACCAGCTCACCGGCCTCAAGGCCGACTGGAGCAAGGAGGCCTGCGTCACGAAGTCGTTCAGCGACCTGAAGACCTGGGCGACGAAGTACTTCAACAAGGGCTGGGTGAGCATGAGCGACGCCCAGGGCCAGCAGGTGTTCTACCAGAAGAAGGCGGCGATGGCGCTCGAGGGCGACTGGTTCGCCGGGTTCCTCGACGAGGCGAAGTTCAGCCCGACGAGCGATCTCGGTGTGTTCGCGTTCCCGACCGGCACCGGCCGCATCTACGGGCTGCAGCAGGCGAACTACATCTCGAAGACGTCGAAGAACCCGGACGCCGCAGCGAAGTTCCTCGACTTCTGGATGAGCAAGGACACCCAGACGAAGTACGCCGGTTCCTGGTCGCAGGTGCCGGTGGTCGAGGGCGTCCCCGTGAAGGACAACGGCGTCGGCCTGAGCAAGCCGTTCAACGAGCTGGCGTCCCAGGCGAAGGGCCAGTTCCAGAACAACGACCAGACGCTCCCGCTCGACGTCACGACCGAGTACTGGCGGATCATGAACGGTGTCGCCACCGGTTCCATCGCGCCGAGCGACGCCGGCAAGCAGATGCAGACGTTCATCGACAACCGTTCGGGGAACTGACCTCCATGTCGTCCGCGCGCGTCACCTCCCCGCGCCGACCGGCAACCGGTCGGCGCGGGGGGCGCTCCGCCTCGGGATGGCGGGGCGCCCTGCCCTTCGTGCTCCCCACGCTCGTGCTGTTCGTCGGGTTCCTCGTCTACCCGATGGCGTCCACCGTGGTGATGAGCTTCTTCTCCTGGGACGGCTTCATCACGTCGCCGAAGACGTTCGTCGGGGTCGACAACTACGTCCGGATCTTCACCCAGGACCCCGTGTTCTGGCCCGCCTTCCGCAACACGGTGGTCTGGGTCGTCCTGTCCCTGCTCGTGCCGACGGCGCTCGGGCTCGGGATCGCGCTCGGCCTCAACCGCAAGCTGTTCGGTCGGAACCTGCTCCGGTCGGCGTTCTACATCCCCGCAGTCCTGGCCTCGATCGCCGTCGCGACGATGTGGGTGTGGCTGTACAACCCGCAGTCCGGACTCGTCAACGGCGTCCTCGACGCGGTCGGTCTCCACGCGCTCGCCCAGGACTGGCTCGGCGACGCGCACATCGCGCTGTACGCGGTCTTCGTCGCCTTCGTCTGGCAGACCGCGGGCTTCAACATGGTCCTCTACCTGGCCGGGCTGCAGAACGTCCCGGAGGAACTCGTCGAGGCGGCCAAGCTGGACGGCGCCGGCAGGGTCCAGATCTTCCGCGCCGTGACCTGGCCGGCACTCCGACCGACCACGATCATCGTCGTCGTCCTCACCATGATCAGCTCGCTCAAGGTGTTCGACCTCATCGTCGGCACCACGGGAGGCGGACCGGCCCAGTCGACGCAGGTCCTCGCGCTGTGGTCCTACCAGCAGTCGTTCTCGAACCACGTGTTCGGGCTCGGCAACGCGATCGCGACCGTCCTCTTCGTCGTGAGCATGATCCTCGTCGTCCCCTACATGATCTGGACCTTCCGAGGGAGCAAGGAAGCATGAGCACCGCCATCGAACCCGCACCCGTGGTCTCCGACGCCGGGCAGCGACGCTCCAGCGCCGACCGTGGCACGGCGGCCCGACGCGAGCGTCGTCGCGACTGGCCGCTGATCGGCCTCTGGATCGCGCTCGTCGTCGCGGCGATCATCTGGATCGTGCCGTTCCTGTTCATGTTCATCACGTCGGTGAAGAGCCAGGCGGACGTCGCGAACCTGGCTCCGTGGGCGCTCCCGACGCACTGGGAGTGGGGCAACTACACCGACGCCGCACAGATCGGCAACATCTGGGTCTCCGGCGCGAACAGCCTCGTCATCGCCGTGATCAAGGTGCCACTCGGCCTCCTGCTCGCCGCGATGGCCGCGTTCGCGCTGTCCCGGCTGAAGTTCCGGTGGCAGCAGCTCCTGCTCGGCGTCATCGCCCTCGGGACGCTGATCCCGGTGCAGGTCGCCCTCGGCCCGCTGTTCTCGACCATGCTCAGCCTGAACCTGCTGAACACGAAGGTCGGCCTGATGCTGCCGTACCTGGCGTTCGGTGTCTCCTACCAGGTGTTCATCCTCTACGGCTTCTTCAAGGCGATCCCCGAAGAGCTCGACGAGGCGACGCGCATCGACGGCGCCGGGAACTGGCGGCTGTTCTGGCAGGTCATCCTGCCGCTGGCGAAGCCGGCTCTCGCGGCGCTCTTCATCCTCGACTTCGTGTCCACGTGGAACGAGTACCCGATGGCGCTGACGCTCCTCCAGACCACCGACCAGTTCACGATCCCGCTCGGCATCACGAACTTCCAGACCCAGTACGGGTCGAACTACCCCCAGCTGAACGCGTACATCATCATGTCGATCCTGCCCGTGCTGATCGTCTACCTGCTGTTCCAGCGCTACTTCGTCCAGGGCGCCCTCGCGGGCGCGGTGAAGGGATGACCATGACGACCACCGAACCGACCTTCGGCGCACGGACTGCGCTCTGGGACGTCCTCCGCGACCCCTCGGCCGCCGACGTGCTGCGCCGGCACGCCCCGTCCATCGTCGGGTCGACCCTGCTGCACACGTTCCACTCGCAGCCGCTCGGCCTGGTGCTCGACACCGAGGAGGAGTTGTCCACGGCGGACCGCGAGGCCGTCCTCGCCGAACTCGCACAGATCGCCCCGGGGTCGACCGACCGAACCGCGAACCAGACCCCTGCCCCGAGCGCACCGTCGGCGCAGTACGAGCCGGCCGGAACCGCGGTCGGGTCGGCGGAGACCACGCACGCGCCGTCGGTGGGGCGCTGGGAACGGTTCGAGGTGGTGATCGCCGGGCCGGCGCACGGCAACCCCTTCACCGACGTCGAGCTGACCGCGCGGTTCCTCGGCCCGGACGGTGCCGCGGCCGAGGTCCTGGGGTTCTACGACGGCGACGGTCGCTACCGGATCCGTTTCCTCCCTCCGGTCGAGGGGACCTGGCGGTTCGAGACCGCGAGCAACGCCGCCAGCCTCGACCGGCTCGCCGGACAGTTCGAGGTCACCGCCAGCACGTCGAGGGGACCGGTCCGCGTCGACGGCATGCACTTCCGGTACGCGGACGGCACCCGGTACCTGCCGATCGGGACGACCGCGTACGCGTGGACCCACCAGGGTGACGACCTCGAGGAACGGACCCTCCGCACCCTCGGCAGCGCACCGTTCACGAAGATCCGGATGTGCGTGTTCCCGAAGTCGTACACGTTCAACAGCAACGAACCCGAGCGCTTCCCGTTCACCCGGGACAGCGACGGCGGCTTCCTCCTCGACCGGTTCGACCCCGCGTACTGGGCGCACCTCGAGCAGCGCATCGACGAGCTCGACTCCCTCGGCATCGAAGCGGACCTCATCCTCTTCCACGCCTACGACCGGTGGGGGTTCTCCCGCATGGACCCGGCGTCGGACGACCGCTACGTGCGGTACGCCACTGCCCGGCTCTCGGCGTTCCGGAACGTCTGGTGGTCGATGGCGAACGAGTTCGACCTGCTCTTCGACAAGACCGAGGCGGACTGGGAGCGGTGGGCGGGGATCGTGCAGCGGTGGGACGCGACCGACCACCTGCGCTCGATCCACAACTGCCGCGTGGTCTACGACCAGGGTCGGCCGTGGATCACCCACGTCAGCATGCAGCGGACAGACGCGTACAAGACCGCTGAGATGACGACCGAGTGGCGGCGCTGGCAGAAGCCCGTCGTGGTGGACGAGTGTGCGTACGAGGGCAACATCGACCAGGGCTGGGGCAACATCTCCGGGGAGGAGATGGTGCGCCGGTGCTGGGAGGGCGCCGTCCGCGGCGGCTACGTCGGGCACGGCGAGACCTACGTCGACCCGGACGAGGTGCTCTGGTGGGCGAAGGGCGGCGACCTCCACGGGACGAGCCCCGAGCGGATGGCGTTCCTCGCGCGGATCACCGAGGAGGCGCCCGGCGGGGTCCTCGAACCGGTCGCAGGGGACTGGGACGCGCCGGCCGCCGGGGTGGTGGGTGAGCACGTCCTCTACTACTTCGGCTTCAGCCAGCCGACCTTCCGACGATTCTTCCACGACCCGTCCACCACTTGGGACGTCGACGTCATCGACACCTGGAACACGACGGTCGAGACCGTGGCCAGGGGCGTCTCCGGCCGGTTCGTGGTCGATCTCCCCGGCCGTCCGTACATCGCCGTCCGCCTGCGCCGAGCGGCCTGACCAGGCGAACCCGAGCAGCCCGACCAGGCGAACCCGAGCAGTACGCTCCCAGCACCACCGACAGACAGGAACACCATGACCGACCGCCTCACCGGAAAGACCGCACTCGTCACCGGCGCCGCGAACGGGATCGGCCGCGCGATCGCCGACGCCTTCGTCGCCGAGGGCGCGGTGGTGGTCTACGCCGACCGGGACGCCGACGCCGCCCGTCGAGCTGCCACGGCACCGAACGCGATCGCCCAGGAGATGGACGTCGCCGACGAGTCGAGCGTCGTCGCCGCCTACGACGCGGTCGCGCGGGCCGGCCACACCGTCGACGTCGTGGTCGCGAACGCCGGTGTCCAGCTCTTCGGCCTCGACGCCGCGGTCGCCGACGTGGACCTCGAGACGTGGAACCGCACTGTCGCGGTCAACCTGACGGGGACGTTCCTCACCGTGAAGCACGCGGTGCGGTCCATGCTCGCGAACGGAGGTGGGTCGATCATCGCGACGGGGAGCCCGACTGGCCTCAACGGCGAGGGCTCGACGTTCGCGGCGTACAGCTCGACGAAGGGCGGCATCCACGCACTCGTCCGGGCGACGGCGATGGCGTACGCCCGCGACGGCATCCGCGTGAACACGGTCGTGCCCGGCTACACCGAGACGGGCCTGGTGACGACGATCGCGGACGACCCCGAGGCCCGCGCCGCGATCGTGTCGCGCACCCCGCTCGGTCGGCCTGGACGTCCGGAGGACGTCACCGGGATCATGGTCTACCTCGCGAGCGACGAGTCCTCCTACGCCACCGGGTCGGTCTTCCGGGTCGACGGCGGCATGACGAGCCTCTGACGGAGCCGACCGTGCACGACGGACCAGCCGGGCGAGCAGCAGCAGCCGGAGCAGCAGCACACGGAGTCGCCGACGGACGACCCTGGGACGCACCCCTGCCGCCCTGGCCGAGCGCCGAGCCGGAGGAGACGGTCACCGCGGGACCGTGGCGACTGACCCTCCGTGGGGCGGAAGTGGCGGACCTCGCCCACGACGGGGTCGTCGTGCTCCGCGGCGTCCGGTTCGTCACCCGCGACCACGACTGGCGCACCGCGGACGACACCGTGACGCACCGCAGCACCACCCCGACCGCGACCGGCGTCCGGATCCGCACCGAGGTCGCAGCCACCCTCGACGCCCACGAGGTGCTCCGCTCCACGCTCGACCTCGTCGTCGACGGCGACACCCTGCGCGTCGAGGCCACCGCGACGACGACCACCGCGTTCCGCCGCAACCGCATCGGCCTCGTCGTGCTCCACCCGCCGACGGTCGCCGGGCTGCCCGTCACGGTCCGCCATCCCGTCGGTCCGCCGACCGAGCAGTCCTTCCCGACGTGGATCGCACCGCACCAGCCGGCGACGGACGTCGTGGGTCTCACGTGGCGGGTGGGGGACCACGAGCTCGCGCTCGACCTCGACGGGGCGGTGTTCGAGTCGGAGGACCAGCGCAACTGGACCGACGCCTCGTTCAAGACGTACTCGACACCCCTCGCCGAGCCGTTCCCCGTCGCACTCCCGGCCCGCACCCGGATCCGACAGGCGCTCACGCTGCGCGTGACGCGACGGCCTGGAGGCGCTCCCGCCCCCGCCGCGGACCTCGCGGCCCTCGACGGCGCGGCTCCGACCTCCGCACGGACCCCGTCGCCGACCCTCCAGTACACGGCGTCGTCGGCCCCGGCCGCGACGCGACCCGACGCCGCGGACCTCCCGGCACCGGCACCGGTCCTGGTCGAGCCGGTCCTCGACCAGCCCGATGCCAGGAGCCTGCTCGCACTGGCCCGGCGCGACGCGCGTGGAGCACCCCTGGACGTCCGCTTCGTCACGGACGACCCGGACGCCCTCCGTGCCGCGGTCGACGCCGTCCTCGAGGCGGGACCGGTGGCCCGGGTGGGCGCGTACGACCCCGTCACGCACGTGACCACGCCACCGTTGCAGCGGGCCCTGCTGGATGCGGCGCGCACGGTCGGCGACCTCGAGGTCGTGGCGGGGACGCGTGCGCACTTCACCGAGCTGAACCGGGCCATCGACCTCCACAGCGCGTGGGACGGCCCGCTGTCGTTCAGCGTGACGCCGCAGATGCACGACCGGACGCGTGCCCAGGTGACCGAGGCACTGCGGATGCTGCGCTGGGTGGCGATGAGCGCCTCCAGGCTGGCTGCCGGCAGGCCGCTGCACGTCGGACCGGTGACGCTGCGTCCGCGCTTCAACGCGGTGGCGACGTCGCCGCGGCCGCGTGTCACCGATGCGACGGCGGCAGGCGGGTACGGACCGCACCTCGTCCCGGACGCGACGGACCCGGACCAGCACAGCGCGGCCGCACGGGCCTGGACGGCCGCGGCGGTGCGGGCCCTGAGCGTGCCCGGTGTCGCGACGGTCACGCTCGGTGAGCTGTGGGGGCCGCGGGGCATCGTCCCGGCACGCACCCCGTGAGCGGCGGGCCGGTGTCGCGCGTGTTCTGGCGCGCGCAGACGTCCGCGCTGCACGCGGCCCTGTTCCCGGACTGACCCGCGCTCCGGTGGTGAGCGATCGCGGAGCGCCAGCGCGAGGTGCGGAACGACGGACGGGAGGCCCGTGGCGGCGTCCCCACGGGCCTCCCGTCCGTCTCGCTGTCGCGTCGGGACCGACCATGCCCCGTCAGCGGTCGACGAGCTCCCGCGGAACGGCCCCCTGGGCCGCCCGTCGTGCCGCTCGTCGGGCGACGAGGCGGCTGCGGACGGTGAGGGCGATCACGACGGCGAGCACGGCGTAGAGCACGATCGGGATCGGTCCGGCGACGAGCACCGAGAAGTCCCCGTCGGCGCTCAGCGCGGCGTCGCGCAGGCTCGTCTCGGCGAGCGGGCCGAGCACCATGCCGATGACCAGCGGGGCGAGCGGCACGTCGAGCGCCCGCATGAGGAACCCGACGATGCCGATGCCGAGCAGCATGAGCAGGTCGAACACCGAGCCGCTCGTCGCGTAGATGCCGAGGCCGCAGAACACCGCGATGCCGGCGTACAGGTACGCGCGTGGGATGCGGAGCAGCTTCGCCCAGAGCATCGCGAACGGCAGGTTGATGACCAGCAGCACCACCATCGCGATGAAGAACGACGCGAGCAGCGCCCAGACGAGGTCGGGGGACCGGTCGAACAGCAGCGGTCCGGGCTGCAGGCCGTACTGCCGGAACGCGGCGAGCATGATCGCGGCGGTCGCCGACACCGGGAGGCCGAGCGACAGCAGTGCGCCCATCGCCATGCCGGTCGTCGAGTTGCCGGCAGCCTCGGGCGCCGCGAGACCGCGGATCGCCCCGCGGCCGAACTGCGGGTCCTTCCGTCGGGCATCGAGCCGCTTCTCGAGGCCGAACGCCAGGAAGGTCGGGATCTCGGAGCCGCCTGCGGGGACGACCCCGAACGGCAACCCGATCGCGGTGCCGCGCAACCACGCGGGCGCCGCTTCGCGCAGTTCCCTGCGCGACAACCACGGGCGACCGGTGGCCCGCACCATCTTCCCGTCCTTGAGGTGCCGGGCGAGGCACGCGACGTGGATGACCTCGCCGAGCGCGAGGATCGCGACGGTCACCGTGACGAGCGAGATGCCGTCGAACAGCTCCGGGACGCCCATCGTGAAACGGGGTGCGCCGGAGATGCCGTCGACGCCGATGACGGCGATGCCGAGGCCGAGGCACAGCGACCCGAGTCCCTTGAGGGCGTCGTCGGTCACGACCGACGACGTCGTGACGAACGCGAAGAGTGCGAGAGCGAAGAACTCCGCGGGACCGAAGCTCGACGAGAACGTCGCGAGCGCCGGAGCGAGGAACACGACGAGGATCGACGCGACCATGCCGCCGACGAACGCGCCGATCGCCGCGGTCGCCAACGCCTGCGCCGCCCGACCGTTCAACGCCATCTTGTGGCCCTCGAACGTCGACGCGATCGCCGAGGCCTGTCCCGGCGTGTTCATCAGGATGCCCATCGTCGAGTCGCCGAAGAGGCCGCCGAAGTAGACGCCGGCGAACATGATGAACGCCGCCGTCGGGTCGAGGGAGAACGTCACGGGCAGCAGCAGCGCCACCGCCATCGACGACCCGAGACCGGGGAGCACGCCGACGGCGGTGCCGAGGAGGCAGCCGACGACGACCCAGAGCAGGTTGGCGGGCGTCAGGGCTCCCGCGAACCCGTCACCGAGGAGACCGAGCACGTCCATGTCAGAACCTCCATCCGACGATGCCCGAGGGCAGCGACAGGTCGAGCACCATGTCGAAGGCGATGTAGCTGAGCGCAGCCACCGTCAGTCCGACGACGAGCGGGCGGAGCCAGCCGGGGGCGCCGAGGCCCTTGGCGACGCCGAGGAACAGCAGGCCCGCGCCGACGATCCAGCCGAGCACGTTCAGCAGCAGGGCGAACGCGGCGAACGACACGACGACCCAGGCGAGCGAACGCCAGTCGACGCGGACGGCGCGTTGTGGCGCGGCGGCGGCGGCGTCGGCTGCGACGGCGGTGTCGGCCGTGCTGGGCGGGGCTGCGGCGGTCGCGGCGGTGCCCGCGGCGGCCGGGGCCGCGGTTCCGGCGGTGGTCGGGGCTGCGACTCCGGCGGTGGCCGGGTCGGTGTCTCCGGCGGCCGGCTCGCTGGCCGGAACCTGCCGCAGCTGCCGGACGGACCGGACGACGAGGAGCGCCGCGAGCAGCAGGAGCGCCGCGGCGACGATCCCCGGGAACACCGCAGGCCCCGGGAACGCCGTGCCGGCGGGCACCTCCATCGTGACGATGCCGACGACCAGGTACACCGCGAACGCCGTGAACAGCGCCGGCGTGGTGAGCTCCTTCGCCACCTCGGCGACACGACCGGGGTCGGCGCGGAGCGTGAGGCGTTGCCCGACGACGGCAGACGACGACGTGGGGTTGCTCGGACGGGTCATCGGCCCAGCTCCTCGTACAGCCCCTGGATGCGTTCGCGTTCCTCGTCGATGAACGCGTCGAGCTCGCGGCCCGTGATGATCCGCTCGGTCCAGTGGTACCGGTCCATCGCGTCCCGCCACTCGGGCGTCCGCAGGGTGTCGCGCACGATGCCCGTCAGCTGCGTCCTCTCCGCGGAGTCGAGGCCCCCGGGTGCGGCGATCATGCGCCAGTTGGTCAGCGTCACGTCGTAACCCTGGTCGACGGCGGTGGGGATGTCGATGCCCTCGACCGGCTGCTGCGCCACGAGCGCGAGCGCGCGCAGACGGCCCGTCTCGATCTGGTCGATGTTGTCGGGGTAGCCGCCGGAGGCCGCCGCGGCGGTGCCGTTGAGCAGCGCCTGGATGGCCTCGCCGCCACCGTCCGAGGGGATGTAGTTCGTGTCCGCCGGGTCGAGACCCGCCGAGACCGCGAGGTCGGTGACGACGAGCTGGTCGAACGAACCGCCGCCCGTCCACGGCACGGAGCCGGGCCGCTCGCGCCAGGCGTCGACGAGGTCGTCGAGCGTCTCGTACGGCGAGTCGGCGGGGACGACGATGACGTCGTACTCCTCCACCGTGACCGCGAGGGGCGTGATGTCGTCGTGGGTGACGGCGGAGCCGAACTGGACCTCGGCGGCGAGCAGACCGGTCCCGCCCACGAGCAGCGTGTCCGTCTGACCCTCGAGCCGTGCGACGTTGCCGAGCGCGATCGTGCCGCCGGCACCCGGCATGTTGACGACCTGCACCGAGTTCACGATGCCGTTCGCGCGCTGCGCCTGCTGCATCGACCGCGCGACGCCGTCCCAGCCGCCGCCGGCCGCAGCGGGCGCCACGATCGTGACGGAGGTCGTGGGGTCACCCCCGGCCGCGGCGGAGGTGATGGACCCGAAGGCCGCGACGCCGATGGACACCGCGGCGACGGCTGCGCCGACCGCGCGGGCGACGGCGCGACGGCCCCGTGGCCGTGCGGGCGTCGCCGGTGCTGACTGCTCTGTCATGGATGGCTCCCTCCTGCGCACGTCGTCGTGCCGCAGGTCGAGAAGTACGATGGCAGCCGCCGTCCGGACCGGCATCCGACGGCGGAGTTGTGCTCATTGACGCTCACGACGTGACGACCGGAGGGGGACCACGGTGAGGAGACCGCGTGCCACCCGACTCGGACGCAGCGCCGTGCTGGCGTTGCCGAGCATCATCGTGCTGGCCGCGACCGGCGTGACCACGGGGGTCGCCGCAGCCGTGCAGGAGCAGAGCATCCGGGCCTCCGTGGTCGACCAGGTGTCCGGTGTCGCGTCGAACCTCGCCGACCTGCCCGAGGTCCGGGCCGCCGTCACGTCGGTCGTCGACGCCGGCGCTCCCGGAGCGCTCGCCGACGCCGACGGTCTGGCGTCGGCCACGGCGTCGCTCCAGCCGATCGCCGCCCTCGTCGAGGGCGCCTCGGGGGTCTCCTACGTCGTGGTCACCGACGACGAGGGGGTCCGCATCACCCACCCCGACCCGTCCGAGCGCGGCGAGCTCGTCGAGACGACGATCGCGCCAGTGCTCGCGGGCGAACGGTTCGTCGGCACCGAGACCGGTCCGTCCGGCCCGACCCTGCGTGCGAAGGTGCCGATCGTCGGTGACGACGGCGAGGTGGTCGGGATCGTCGCGGTCGGCGTGCTCGAGTCGGCGATCGCGGCCGACCGTGCACGGGCGTTCGGCGCGCTGCTGCCCTGGAGCACGGGCGCCCTCGTCGTGGCGACGCTCGCGAGCGTGCTGCTCTCGCTCGGGATCGCACGGCGGCTGCGGCGAGCGGACGCCGTCGACGCGGAGAGCCGACAGGTGCGGCGGACCACCGACGCGCTGCGGGAGCAGGCGCACGAGTTCGGGACGCGGCTGCACGTCGTCCGCGGGCTCGTGGCGCAGGGCGACGGTCCGGACGCGCTCGCGTACATCGACGCGGTGGCACCAGGGCTGACCAGCGGAGGCGGCGCGGGGTCCCCGCGGCGCGGCGCCGTGGCGACCGCCACGATCGAGGCGGTGCGCTCCGAGGTCGACGCGCACGGGGCCACGCTCGAGCTGCGGGTCGCCGACGACGTCGTGCTCGACGACGAGGTCCTGCTCGTCGTCGCGAACCTGTGCCGGAACGCCGCCGAGGCGGGTGCGGCACGGGTGCGCTGCACGATCGGCACCCGGGGCGACGTGGTGGCGGTCACCGTCGAGGACGACGGCCCCGGCATCGACCCGGCGGACGCGCACCGGGTGCTCGGGTCCGGCTGGTCGTCGAAGGCCGACGAGACCGGCCTCGGTCGTGGCGTCGGGCTCGCGGTCGTGCGACGCACGGCGACCGACCGCGGCGGCTCGGTGGTCGTCGGGCGGTCGGCGTCGCTCGGCGGGGCGCGGCTGGACGTCGAGATGGCGGTGGCGCCGTGACGCCGCCGGTCCGCGTGCTCGTCGTCGACGACGACGCCGGTGCCCGCGCGCTGCACGTGCGGTGGGTCGCCGCGACCGAGGGGTTCGAGGTGGTCGGCGCCGCAGCGTCCGGCAGCGCCGCGCTCGCCCACGTCGAGCACGGCGTCGACCTGGTGCTCCTCGACATGCGCCTGCCCGACATCAGCGGTGTCGAGGTCCTGCACCGCATGCGCCTCGCGGGTGTCGAGGCCACCGACGTCCTGGTCGTGAGCTCGTCGCGCGACCAGGTCACCGTCCGACAGGCACTCGCCGCGCACCCGGTCGGCTACCTCATGAAGCCGTTCGACCGCGAAGCGCTGCAGGACCGCCTCCGTGCGTACGCCGCCGAGCGTCGCGGACGGGAGACCCCGCATCGCGCCGTGCCGATGGGACAGGGCGACGTCGACCGGCTGCTCGCCACGGGTTCGGTGCGCGTCGCCGTCCCCACGCGTGCCGCCGCGGACACCCCCGGGCGACCGCTGCCCAAGGGCGTGAGCGCGCCGACGCTCGAACGGGTCGTCGCGGCGCTCGACCCCGCGGTCGCCCGGTCGGCCGACGAGGTCGCGGCAGCCACCGGGACGTCGCGGGCGACGGCGCGGCGGTACCTCGACCACCTGGTCGCGACGGGCGCGATCGACCTCGCGCACCGCTACGGTCGGCGGGGACGCCCGCAGGTGCTCTACCGGCTGGCACCGGTGCCCTGACCACCGCCCTGACGGACGGGCCTGGAGGCACGACCCACCTCCGACGTCGACCGCGCGTCGACGACGGAGCAGCTCCGGGTTCGAGCGTCCGGCTCGGCATGTGGTCGCAGACGCCCCGCCGCCGCGGCCGCCCGCTTCAGGGGAGCGGGGCTGCCAGCCGGTCGAGCCAGTCGCCGAGCAGCGCACGCTCGTTCGCGCTCAGCACGGTCGCGCCGGCGAGCTGCTGCCGGAGTTGCATCGCGGCCCCGCCGTGGTCCAGTGCGGGCGTACCCAGTGCGAACACTCCCGCGAACGTCGACTCACGGATGCGATGGGACAGGGTGCGGTCGCGCCGTTCCGCCGACATCGCGAGGAGCGTGAACACGACGCCGACGCCGGCGGCGCGGATCATGCTGACGGCGACCTCGACGGGCACGGCCAGCACGCCGACCGCCGCGGCCTCCTCGATCTGCGTCCGGAGGATGGCGTCGATGGCGTCGGCGGCGGGGGAGGAGGAGCCGACCCGTGGCTCGCCGTACGCGATCGAGTACACCTGTGGGTGCCGGAGGCCCCAGTCGACGTGCATGTCCCAGCCCTGCCGGAGCGAGTCCACCGGATCGGTCCCGGGCGTCCACCCGGTCCAGGTCGCGAGGTGCGCGGAGAAGCCGTACAGCGCGACCTGGTCGAGGAGGCCCTGCTTGTCGCCGAAGATGCGGTAGATCGTCGGGGCCTGGATGTGCAGTGCCGAGGTGATCGCCCGGGTCGTGACGGCGTCGCGTCCGTCGGTGTTCAGCAGCTCGTGTGCCGTGTCCAGGATGCGGATGCGCATCTCCTCGGATCGGGTCAACGCACGGCCTCTCGTGTCGGTGGCACGGCCGGGCGGGTCCCGGCGACGGAGCCGGTGGGACCGGACTCGCGTCCATGATCCCACCGGCTCGAGGTGGTCAGACGCGCTCGAGTGCACGACCGACGCGGAAGAGGGTCGCTTCGTCGAAGTGCTTCCCGATCAGCTGGATGCCGACCGGCAGCCCGTCGACGGTGCCGCATGGGACACTGAGGGCGGGGTGGTGGGTGACGTTGAAGGGCGTGGTGTTCGCGGACATCTCGATCGACGCGCCGATCGCGGCTCCGGCTCCGTGTGCCGGGTCCGGGAGCGGCCGCGCGGTCTGCGGGGTTGTCGGGGTGACGAGCACGTCGAAGCGTGAGAGGGCCTCGTCGTACGCGGCGCGGAGTACACGAGCCCGGTTGATCGCCTTCGTGTAGTGGAGGCGTCCGGCCTGACGGTCGACGTACGCGCCCACCAGCGTGAACAGTCGGACGTTCGCGGGGTGGGCGTCGGCGTCGCCGCGGTGGTCGAGGAGGCGCTGCATCATGTCGACCGGGTAGCGGTCGAGCCGCCCGAACCCGAAGCCCTGGTTCCGGAGCACCGTCTCGGCCATCCCCTCGATCGCGATCGCGGTCCAGAGCGCCGGCGCGAGGGCGTGGAGCGGGACCGAGACCTCCTCGACGACCGCGCCCGCTCCGCGGAGTCCCTCGGCGGCAGCACGGACCGTGCGGTCGACTGCCGCTTCGGCGTGTTCGGTCCCGAAGCCCTCCCGCAGGAGCCCGATCCGCAGCCCCGTCACGCCTTCGTCGAGCTGCGCGAGGTAGTCGCCGACGACGACGTCGCGTTGGCGGGGGTCGAAGCCGTCGGGGCCGGCGATGACGCTCAGCAGCCGTGCGTTGTCGGTCACGGTGCGGGTCATCGGGCCGACGTGGTCGAAGGACGCGTCGAGGGTGGCGATGCCGGTGTACGGCACCAGGCCGTAGGTCGGCTTGAGTCCGACGACCCCGGACCAGGACGCCGGCATCCTGATCGACCCCGCCTGGTCGGCACCGAGGGTCATGTCCGCGTCGCCCGTGACGAGCGCGACGGCGCTGCCGCTCGACGAGCCTCCGGCGGACCAGCCCATCCGGTGCGGGTTGTGCACGACGCCGGACGAAGCGGTGTGGCTGCCGCCGGACATGCAGAAGTACTCGTTGGTCGTCTTGCCGACGATCTCGGCCCCTGCGGCGAGGGCCCTCGTGACGACGGTCGCGTCCTCGTCCGGGACGAAGCCCGAGAGCTCGGCTGAGCCGTTCCGCATCGGGACGCCGGCGACGAGGATGCTGTCCTTCACGCCGAGACGGACCCCGGCGAGCGGACCGACCTCGGCACCGCGGACGGACGTGCGGACCTCCCACGCGTGGTGCGGATCCTCGGCCCCGGACGGGATCCGGTACTCGACCGGCGCGCGGCCCGGGCGAGTGTCGTCCTCGGGGACCGCGTCGAGGGCGTCGTAGACCCTGAGCATGCCGGCGATCATCGCCGTGTACTCCTCGGGCGCAGCCGCGATGTCGGCGTAGCCGATCTCGGCCGCGATGTCGGCGATCAGTGTCGGAGTGGGTGAGGTGACGGACATGAGGGCTCCTGCTCGGGTCGGCGGTGCGAGTTGGGTGCTAACAAAAAAAAGTTAGCACCTTGCAACCCCCGTGTCCGGACGACGGGAACCCCGCAGCGACGCGTCTCCGGGGCGTCGCTCCGTCCCCGAACGCGCGACCTGCCAGGATGCCCCCATGGGAACGTCGGCACCGGGAGAGCACACCCCGTCCTTCCGTCGCTTCCGTGTCGAGACCATCAGCGAGAACCGCAGCCCCGAGATCGACCGCACCTACGGGATCGTGGACGGCGTCGGCGGCGCGCTCGAGGCCTACCGGTACGTGGGAGCCGGTGACGCCGACGTGTCGATGCGCGGCGCCGAGGTCGAGGGCACCCGCTCGGGCCGGCTCGACCCCCGCCCGGACCACATCGTCTTCTGGATCGGCGACGGCACCGCCACCATCGAGGACTGCACGGACGGCTCGACCCTCACGGCCGAGCCCGGGCACCCCGTGGTGCTCTCGGCCTCCGTGCCCTACCGGTTCACCGCGGACACCCGCAAGATCACCATGCTGCACCTGTCCGACCGGATCCTCCGGCAGGCCCTCGCCCGGCGGGACCAGGTCGTGCACGGCCCACTCGTGTTCGGCCAGCAGCCGGACATCGCGTCCGCGCTCGGACCCCTCCGCGCGATCCTCCGCGACCGCGCCGCCGCGCTGACCGATGAACAGGTCGACGGCGCACACCGCGACGAACTCAACGCCGAGATCGCCGCGTCGGTCGTCGACGCGTTCCCGCTGCTCGGCGCGGACCCGGAGGAGCAGTCCTCGGCAGCGCTCCGCGCCGCCCACTGGATGCACGAGCACGCCGCGGACCCGATCGTCCTCCGCGACATCGCGGCAGCCGTCGGGCTGAGCGAACGCGGACTGCAGAGCGCGTTCCGCCGCCGGTTCGACGAGACCCCGATGGAACGGCTGCGTGCCGAGCGGCTCGACGGCGCCCGCACCGACCTCCGCTTCGCCGAGCCGGGGACGCACGTCCGCGACGTCGCCCGACGGTGGCGGTTCGGCCACTTCGGCCGCTTCGCCGCGAACTACGCGGAGCGGTTCGGCGAGGCGCCGAGCGAGACGCTGCGACGCGCCCGTGGGGACCACGGCGACGGAACGCCGTCCGAGCGGCGGCCGTAGGATCGGGCCACGCGTCCGTCGACGGAGATGAGAGACCGGTATGACCGACACCCAGCACAGCCCCCGCCGTTCCCAGGCCACCGCCTCGGTCGCGGCGATCCTCGCCGAGTCGGCGCGCCGGTTCCCCGACGACGTCGCCGTGGTCGTCGGTGACCGACGCACCACCTACGCCGAGCTCTGGTCGCAGACCCTCGCGTACGCGGGCGCACTCCGGGCGCGCGGGATCCGGGAGGGCTCGCGGGTCGCGATGCTCGTCCCGAACGTCGAGGACTTCCCCCGCGTCTACTACGCGACCCTCGCCCTCGGGGCCGTCATCGTCCCGGTGCACGCGCTCCTGAAGCGCGGCGAGATCGAGTACGTGCTGCGGGACGCCGACGTCTCGCTGCTCGTGTGCGCGGCGCCGCTCCTCGGTGAGGGTGCGGCGGGCGCGGCGCTCGCCGGGGTCGACGTGGTCACGGTCCTGGCTCCGCCGGCCGCGGGGCCCGACGCGTCGGCAGGCGCCGGAGCCGACGCGACGGCCGGTCCCGACGCGCAGGCCGCTCTCGACGCGCCCGACCGGCTCGAGGACCTCGCGCAGGCCGCCGAACCGCTCGACACCTACGTCCCCCGTGACCCGTTCGACACCGCCACGATCCTCTACACGAGCGGCACCACCGGCCACCCGAAGGGCGCCGAGGGCTCGCACTTCGCCCTGCTCGAGCAGGCGAACACGAACCTGCTCAGCACGTTCGACCTGCACCGCGGCGACGTCCTGCTCGGCGCGCTCCCGCTGTTCCACACGTTCGGCCAGACCTGCACGATGAACACGGGCTTCCGCGTCGGCGCGACGATCGTCCTGCTCCCGAAGTTCGACGGCGACGGCGCCCTCGCAGCGATGGTCGAGCACGGCACCGGCGTGTTCATGGGCGTGCCGACGATGTACATGGCGCTCCTCGACGCCGCCACCCGCACCGATGCCCGGCCCCCGCTGCGGTACGCGATCTCGGGTGGGGCGTCCCTGCCGCTCGCCGTGCTCGAGAAGTTCCAGCAGGTCTTCGACGCCCCGGTGCACGAGGGCTACGGCCTCACCGAGACCTCGCCGGTCGCGTCGTTCAACCACGTCGGGACGACACCGCGGCCCGGCACGATCGGCACCCCGGTGTGGGGCGTCGACGTGGAGATCGCCGACCCGGAGACGCAGGACCGCATCGTGATGCTCCCGCACGGGCAGATCGGTGAGCTCGTCATCCGCGGCCACAACCTCATGAACGGCTACCTCGACCGTCCGGAGGACACCGAGGCCGCGATCGTCGACGGCTGGTTCCGGACCGGTGACCTCGGCACGAAGGACGACGACGGCTACCTGACGATCGTCGACCGCACGAAGGACATGATCATCCGCAACGGGTACAACGTGTACCCGCGCCAGGTCGAGGAGGTCCTCGCCCGGCATCCCGACGTCGCGATGGCCGCCGTGTTCGGCACGCCGCACGAGCAGCACGGACAAGAGGTCGAGGCCGCGGTCGTGCTCCGCGCCGACGCGACGGTCACGCCGCAGGAGCTGATCGACATGGTGGCCGCGGAGATCGCCGCGTACAAGTACCCACGCGTGGTGCACGTGCTCGACGCGCTCCCGCTGGGGCCGAGCGGCAAGGTGCTCAAGCGCGAGCTCGTACAGCAGTTCAGCGCGAAGCCCGCGGCGACGACCGCCTGACCCGCGGCTTGCGCCGGCGCCGCCGGCGTGTGACACTCACCCCAGAGGGAAAACCGCCCGCGAGGGCGCACGGACACGGCACCGAACGGGCCGCTACTTCTTCACCACGAAGGAGTCCCGATGTCCGTCACGTCCCGGTCCACGGCCCCCGCCCGCACGGAGCGCCCAGCCCCCGCCCGTCTCAGTGACGCCTGGCTCGCTCTCGCCGGCCTTTCCGCGGTGTTCCTGTTCGAGATGCTCGACAACGCCGTCCTCACCGTCGCGCTGCCCACCGTCGGCCGTGAGCTCCACGCCTCCACCGTCGGCCTCCAGTGGGTGACCAGCGCGTACTCGGTCGTGTTCGGCGCCACGATGCTCCTCTTCGGCGCCGTCGCCGACCGCTTCGGCCGCCGCCGGGTGATGCTCACGGGCCTCGTCCTGCTCGCCGTCGCCAGCGCGGCCACCGCCCTCGTGCACACGCCGGGCGAACTCATCGCCGTCCGTGCGGTCACCGGCCTCGCCGCCGCCATGACCACCCCCGGCTCGATGGCCCTGGCGTTCCGGCTGTTCGACCGGCAGGACCTCCGCATCCGCGCCCTCACCGTCATCTCCACGGCGGGCCTCGTCGGCTACGCGGTCGGTCCCACCGTCGGCGGCTTCGCGCTCGCGGTCGTCCCCTGGCAGGCGCTGCTGCTCGTCGACGTCCCGGTCGCCCTGCTCGCGATCGTGGGCATCCGCGCCGGCATCGCCGCCGACCGCCCGGAGGACCTCCACCCCGACCGCATCGACGTCGCCGGGGCCGTCCTCGGCACCGTCACGCTCGTCGGTGCGCTCCTCACCCCGACGGCGTTCGTCGAGGCCGGGCCCGCCGTCGGCACCGCGGCCCTCGTCGCCACGATCGTCGCCGCGGGGGCGCTCGTGTGGCGCGAGTGCGCGGCGGCCCGTCCGCTCCTCGACCTCGCCCTGCTCGCCCGCCCCCTGGTCGCGAGCGGCCTGGCGTACAAGGCCGCCGCGGGCCTCGCCGTGTCCGGCCTCACCTACCTGACGACCCTGCAGCTCCAGTACGTCTGGGGCTGGGCGCCCTCCGCCGCGGCGATCGCGATGCTGCCGATGGTCGTCGTCCTGCTCGTCGGCGGCCGGTTCGTCGGTCCGTTCGTCGAGCGGGTCGGCACCGGCACCGCAGCCTGGACGAGCGCCGCCGCCGTCGTCGCGGGCCTCGCCGTCGCCGCCGCCGGCAGCCGTGCCGGCTACGCCTGGATCGCCGTCGCCCTCGTCCTCGTCGGGGCGGGCATGCGGGTGGTCGGCGCGGTCGCCGGCAACGACGTCCTGCACGGCCTCCCGGCGGACCGCACGTCCATCGGCGCCGCCCTCGTCGACACGTCCAGCGAGGTCGCGACCGGCGCCGGCACGACCGTCGTCGGGACGGTCCTCGCCGCGCTCGTCCCGGGGAGCATCACCGCCGGCGCCTCGTCGGCGGCCCGGCTCGCCGACTTCCAGGACGGACTCACCGTCTCAGGGGTCCTCCTGACGGCGCTCGCGGCAGGCATCGTCGTCGCCGGTCTGCTGCGGTCGCGCAGGGGCCGCGTCGCGGCGTGACGGCCTGGAGGCGCGGTGCCGGTGCGCGGACCTGCTCACCTGCACCGTGCCTCCGGACCGCCCGCTGCCGGCGCAGCGCGCCGCCGTCGTCCGGTACCGTGACGGCACGCACCGCCGCCGACCCGCGGCCCGACGTGACGAGGACGACACGACATGACGACGACCGAACGCACCCTCGACGGACCCCACGGGCGGCTGCGCATCCGGGTCCACACGACCGACGGCCCCGCGCGCGCCGCACTCGTCTGGTCGCACGGTGGCGGGTTCATGTTCGGCGACCTCGACATGCCCGAGTCCGTGCAGACCGCCCGCGAGCTCGCTGCCCGCGGCGTCACGACCGTCGAGGTCGAGTACCGCCTCGCGCCGAGCGACGAGCGCCCCGACGGCGTGCACTTCCCGGTGCCGCAGGACGAGGTGCGGCACGTCCTCGCCACCGTCCGCGGCGATGCGTCCCTCGACACAGGGGGCCGGGACTGGGCGATCGGGGGAGCGAGCGCCGGGGCCTCGATCACGGCCTCCGCAGCGCTCCGGCTCGTCGCCGACGGCGAGGCCCCGAGGCAGGTCCTGCTCGCGTACCCGACCGTGCACGCCGAGCTGCCGCCGCTGTCCGACGAGCTCGCGGCGGCGATGGTCGGCGTCGAGCCGGCACGACGCTTCACTCCGGAGGCGGTGCGGCAGATGAACGCGAACCACGCCCACGGCGCCGGTGACGGGGTGTTCGCGGGCGGGGCGGACCTCACGGGGTACCCGCCGACCTGCATCGTCGACTCCGAGCGGGACGACCTGCGGGCGAGCGGTGCGGCGTTCGCCGAGGAACTGCGGGCTGCGGGTGTCGCGGTGCGTTACGCGGTCGAGCCGGGGACGTTCCACGGGCACCTCAACGACGAGGGCAGCGCCGCGGCGTTCCGGACGATCGACCGGTTCGCGGCGTTCCTGCTGGCGGACTGACGGGCCTGGGCCAGGGCCTGGGCCTGGGCCTGGGCCTGCCGGAGCGTCGGGGTCAGTCGCCGGTCTGGGTGTCCGGTGCCGCCACCGGCTTCGACTGGCTCGACCCGCGCTGCCGGAGCCACACGGTCGCGACCACCATCACGGTGATGACCAGGAACTCGGACTGCCAGTTCTGCATCGACTCGAACCAGAACTGCGACGTGCCGAGGTACTGCCAGCCGGTCACCACCGCGCCGCCGTGCTCGACCTGCTCCTCGTTGTACGCCGCAGCACCGCCGAGGACGTGCCCGACGACGCTGGCGACGAAGAGCACGGCGAAGAGGAGCAGCAGCGAGTTCTCGTACAGCACGAGCGCCACCCCGCCGCGACGGACCGGCCACGGCGCGCGGCGCTCGCCCGCGTGCTCCCGTGGGTCGGCGTCCTGCGGGGCGTCGTCGTCGAGGGACTTCGACTCGCTCGACCCCTTCTGGAAGAGGAACGTCGTCAGCACGACGTACGACCCCATCTGGAGGAACTCGCTCTCCCAGTTCTCGAACGTCGCCTCGGCGAAGTCACCGCTCGCCAGGAACCCCCAGAGCGACTCGACCGCCTCGCGGTGCAGCAGCGCGTCGTGCACGGACACCCGCCAGCCGGCGAGGACCATGCCGACGAAGCACAGCAGGAACACCGTCGCGTTCGCGAGGAACAGGCCGTTCCGGCGGGCCCACGTCCACTCGCCGGGGCGATCCCGGAGCAGCACACTCATCAGCTCGGCCTCCCGTCGTCGTCGGTCGGGCCCGACCGTACTGCGGTCGGCCCGACCGTCGGCGCAGGAGGGGACACCGTGCGCGGGCGGCTCGGGCCGCCCGCGCACGACGCCTACTTGATGCCGGTCGACGCGATGCCCTGCACGAACTGCCGCTGGAAGGCCAGGAACACGACGAGCAGCGGCAGCACCGTCACCGTCGCGATCGCCATCACCGCGCCCCACGGCGAGCTGAACGCCGGGTTGTTCGTCAACGTGGACAGTGCGACCGGCACGGTCAGGTTCTCGTTGCCCTGGAGCACGACGAGCGGCCAGAGGAAGTCGTTCCACCGCGTCATGAACCCGAGGATCACGAGTACACCGACGAGCGGACCGCACGTCGGCAGCACGACACGGAAGAAGGTCTGGAACTCACCGGCGCCGTCGAGCCGCGCAGCTTCCATCAGGGCATCGGGGACGCCGAGCATGAACTGCCGGGCGATGAAGATCCCCACCACGTCGAACACCGTCGGCAGGATCACCGCCCACGGGGAGTCGACCAGTCCGATCTTCGCGACGACGAGGAAGCTCGGCACCAGCGTGACCTGGATCGGGATCATGATCGTCACGAGGAACGCGGAGTAGAGCAGCCCGCGACCCACGAAGCGGAACTTGGCGAGGGCGTACCCGGCCATCAGCGACACGACGACGCTCAGTGCCGTACCGACCGAGGTGATGAGCGCGGAGTTGCCCAGCCACCGCCACACGGGCTGCGTGCTGAACACCTGCGTGTAGTTCTCGAACGTCGGCCTCGTCGGGAAGAGTGAGAACGTGCCGCTCTGCGACTGGCCGCCCGGGGTGAGCGCGGAGACGACCATCCAGTACAACGGGAAGACCATCAGGATCGCCAGCGCGGTGAGTCCGGCGACGAGGACCCAGCGGCCCGGGCGAGGCTTCCGCCGCGCGGCGGTCGGACGGGAGGCGCGGGTCGAGCCCGCGACGGACAGCGCCATCAGATGGCCTCCTCTGCCTTCTTGGTGGCCCGCTGACGGAGCAGCGTGAACACGAGCAGGATCGCCACGAGCACCAGCCCGAGCGCTGCCGCGTAGCCCATGCGTGCGTCGATGAACGCAGACCGGAACACGTACTGGATGAGGACGGTCGTGGAGAACCCCGGGCCGCCACCCGTCATCACGTAGATGACGTCGAAGGCCTGCAGCGAGAACACCACGTTGAGGATGAGCAGAATCGACGTCGTCGGTCGCAGCAACGGCCACGTGATCGTCCGGAACCGCACCCACCGTGAGGCGCCGTCGATCGCGGCCGCCTCCTTGAGCTCTGCCGGCACGGACTGCAGCGCGCCGAGGTAGATGACCATGCAGAACCCGATGCGGGTCCACACCACGACCACGACGAGGGTCGCCATCGCCCAGCCCGGCGCGGTGAGCCACGGCACCCGCCCGAGCCCGAGGGCGTCGAGGAGGTTGTTCACGACGCCGTAGTCACCGTTGAAGATCCACGACATGATGACGCCCACCACGACACCGGCGGCGACCATCGGGACGAAGAACAGCGCTCGGAACACCGACCGCCCGGGCAGCGGTCGGTTCAGGGCCACCGCGAGGGCGAGTCCGATCGCCATCGCAGTGGGGACCGTCCCGATGGTGAAGACGAGCGTGTTGCGGAGCGCCGTGCCGATGAGCGGGTCGGAACCCATGTCGACGAAGTTCTTCCCGCCGACCCAGGTGCCGTCGCCGAGCGAGGTGCTGGAGTCCTGGAAGCTCAGGGCGATCGCGGTGACGATCGGGACGAGCGAGAACCCGAGGAAGAGGAGTGCCGCGGGCCCGACGAACACCCACGGGACGAACCTGCCGTGGCGTCGCCGGGCGGCACCGCCGACGGGCAGTCCTCCGGTGGGCGGTGCGGTCGACGCAGTCGTGCGGACCGGCCCGGTCTCAGTTCGCAGTGACACTGCGCATCGCCTCCATCATCTGGCTCGAGGCCTCCTTCGGGCTGAGCTGCCCGAGCAGGCACAGGTCGAGGTAGTCGGCGAACACGGCGTTCAGCGACGAGAAGTACTGCCCGCTCTCGGCCTTCACCATCGACAGCGGGATCGTCGATCCCTGGTCGATGAACCGCTGCATGGTGTCCGAGTTGGACGCGTACCCGATGTCCGCCGCGTCGAGGGACTTCCGGGCTGGCAGCCAGTTGCCGTCGTGGCAGAACTGCTGCATCTTCGACCGCGAGGTGATCATCGCGACGAGTTCGGCCGCGAGCTCCGGGTGCTTGCTCGACTTGGTCACGGCGAGGGCGTTGCCGCCGAGGTCGCTCGCCTCGCCGACGTTCCGGATCATCGGCGCCGTGCCCCAGTTGTCCGGCATGTCGGTGTCGAGCTGCACGATCGACTCCGGGTTGTTGAGCATCATGCCGATCTGCCCCGTGAGGAACAGGTTGCGCGAGACGTCCCCGCCGCCGCTCTTCGACAGGTTGCCGGTGGTCGCGAGGCCCTCGGCGTACCACCGCCGCCCGAACGCCAGGGCGTCGATCGCCTCCGGCGTGTCCATCGAGGGGGTGGCACCGTCCTCACCGAGGAACGCGCCCCCGTTCTGGTACACGAACGGCAGCCAGCGGTAGGCCGTCTCCGGCGCGGACCAGCCGTAGCCGAAGGCGTACTTGCCGGTGACCTGCTTGACCTCCTTCGCGACGTCGAGGAACTGGTTCCAGGTCCATGCGTCGTCGAGCCGGGTCGGCGGCGTCACCCCGATCTGCTCCATCACGTCGCGGTTGTAGTAGGTGATGAAGTTGTCGGTGTGCTGGAAGACGCCGTAGATGCCGTCCTCCCGGGCACCGATCGCCCAGAACGGATCGCTGTAGTCCGATCGGTAGTCCGCCGGGATCGCCCCGGAGATGTCGACCAGGCTGCCGTTCGCGGCGTACCGGCCGATCTGCTGCGGCGTGATGCGGATCACATCGGGAGCGAGGTCCGCCGCGAGCCGTGTGATGAACCACTGGTGGAACTGGCCGGTCGTGACCTCGACCGCGACGCTCGTCCCGGGGTGCTCCGCGACGAACTCGTCCGCGATCGCCTGGTAGCTCGTGATGTCGGTCGGGATGTTCCAGGTGGACAACCGGATGTGCTTCGTGCCGCCGGTGGCTGCTGTGACCTGGCCGGCGCAGGCCGCGAGCGCGCCGGCCATCGAGATGCCGGCGAGCGCGAGGAACCCGCGTCTGGCGAGCTGCCCTCCGGCGGGTTGACGGGGTGGTCGGGTCGGCATGGTCCTCTCCTTCGAGGTCGTGGTGCCGTTCGGATCGGCCGGGAGGCGCGGCGTGCGCACCCGGGTCATCGCGCGCTGCGACGTGGGGTCGCGTCCAGGACCCGACCCCACGTCGGGCGCGACGGTTCAGACCAGGGCGGGGCGGGCCTCCCGGCCGGTCGTCGCCTGCGGCGCCGCGACCGCGTCCACCGGACGCAACGACTCCGGGAGCAGCGCCGCGTGGGCGTGCAGGAGTTCGTCGGTCATCTCGGCGATGCGGTCGAGCGTCAGGTGCGCGGCCGTCAGCGGGTCGAGTGCCACCGCGTGGTGCACGTGCTCGACGTCGCCGGTCAGCGCCGCGCGGACGGCAAGGGTCTGCACGTTCGTGTTCGTCCGGTTGAGGGCCGCGAGCTGCGGGGGGAGCTCGCCGAACGAGGTCGGGGTGACGCCGTTGCCGTCGGCGAGGCAGGCGACCTCGACACAGGCCTCCGCGGGGAGGTTGCTGATCACGCCGGTGTTGTTCGGCACGTTGCCGTAGACCACCGCGGGGACGCCCGTGACGATCGCGTTGACGATGCTCGCGCCGTACTCGACGGACGGCGACAGGTCGGCCTTGAGCTTCTCGAGCTGCTGGTCGACGTCGCCCTGCTCGTCGTGCGCGAGGCAGATCTCGAAGTAGTCCCAGCGCTCCGGGATGTACTCGAGCACCGTTTCCGGGTCCTTGCGGAAGTACGGCACGTATTCGCTCGCGTGGTGGCTCGACTCCGTCTCGAAGTACCCGAAGGACCGCATGAGCTGCGTGCGGACCTGCTCGTTGCCACCCTCGTAGTTGCTCGCGGCGGCCGCGGCCTCGCTGTGGTCGCCGTCGTCGTCGTGCAGGTCCGCCGCCGCGACGCCGCGCTGGTGCTTCGCGGTCATGACCTCGCGGAGCCGCGGGTACAGGTCCTCACCGCTGCGTCGCTTGAACTCGAGGATCCACGCCTGGTGGTTGATGCCGGCGCAGACGTACTCGATCTCGTCGTAGGGGACGTCGAGGGTGCGGGCGAGCATCCGTGTCGTGCCCTGCACGCTGTGGCACAGACCCACCGTCCGCAGCCCCTTGGCGTTGAGGAAGGCCGTGGCCATGGCCATCGGGTTCGCGTAGTTGATGAACTGCGCGTCCGGGCAGAGTTCCAGCGCATCGCGTGCGATGTCCTCGTAGGCCCGCACCGACCGCAGGAACCGGAACACCCCACCGGGTCCGACGGTGTCGCCGACCGCCTGGTCGATGCCGTACTTCCGCGGGATCTCGACGTCCCACCGGTAGGACTCGACGCCGCCGACCTGGAACGTGATGATCACGACGTCGGCGTCGGCCAACGCCTCACGACGGTCGGTGGTCTCCAGGACCTCGACGCCGAGGCCGTGGTGTGCGACCAGCTCACGGGCGGCGTTCGCGGTGCGGGCAACCCTGCCCGCGTCGAGGTCCATGAGGTGCAGGGTCGCGTCCTGCAGGGCGGGGAAGCTGACGAGGTCGCCGATGAGGCGGAAGGGGAAGACGAAGCCGCCGGCGCCGATGATGGTGATCTTGGTCATGGTCCGACGCTAGGAAACGGGGCGTCGACGGTGCATCCGGCTTCGGAGGCCACGGTTCCAGGATCCTCCGGTGCGGCCGTCCGGCCATCGGTGCGCTCACGTAGGCTCGGGCCGTGCTCGACGTCGAGACGGTGGAAGCGGCCTACTGGAGCCATCGCGGCCCGGCGCCCGTCATGCTGTCCTCCCACCGGCACGACGACCTCGAGATCAACCTCGTGCTCGACGGGCGACTCGACTACCGCTTCGGCGGCACCGACGTGTCCGTCCACGCAGGGGAGGTCGCGCTCTTCTGGGGCTGGACGCCGCACCAGCTCGTCGGCGAGGGGCCGGGTGCCGGAGCGGGATCAGGGGACTTCCTGTGGGCGCACATCCCGCTCGGGGACGTGCTGGCGTGGGGGTTGCCCGACCACGACCTCGGCGCGATGCTCCTCAACCGGCCGGTGCTCGTCCCGGCGATCGCCGCCGGACGCGATGTCGAGTCGATGTTCCGGTCGTGGCAGCGTGACTTCGCCGACGACGGGGCCGAGCTGATCGCCGGCCTCGAGGCGCAGGCGTTCGTCCGTCGACTGCTCCGGCACCACCGGGACACGATCGACCTCCGGCCGGACGGCGGGCACGGGCCGGCCGGCATGGACCGGGTGATCGACATGGTCCGGTTCGTGGTCGACCGGTTCCGAGAGCCCATCGGGGTCGCCGACGTCGCCGCGGCGGCGCACCTCCACCCGAACCACGCGATGACGGTGTTCCGGCAGGACGTCGGGTCGACGATCGTCGAGTACCTCACCCGGTGCCGGGTGGCCGAGGCACAGCGGTTGCTCGCGACCACGTCGATGACGACGGCCGAGGTCGCGCACGCTGCCGGGTTCGGGTCGCAGTCGAGCTTCTACGCGCACTTCACCCGTGCGCGGGGGTGTGCGCCGGGGGAGTACCGGGCCCGGGTGCGGTGAGGTGTGGCGTGCGTCGGAGGGTCCACCGACGCCGTGCCGGCCTGCACGTCACCGAGACCGCAGGACATCCCACCGTCGCAACACCACGCCCGACGAGAAGCGCTGTTCCTCGAGCAGCCCGAGCCGCACCGGAGCCCGCTCACCCGCCCGCGGCGGGTCGAACAACGGCCGACCGCCGCCGAGCACCGCGGGGTGCGTGAACAGCAGCAACTCGTCGATGAGCCCCGCGTCGAGCAACTGCGACGCGAGGTCCGCCCCACCGACCCCGACGTCGCCCTCGGTCTCCTGCCGGATCCGCGCGAGGGCCTCGATCGCCCGGCCGTCGGACCCGATCACGCGCGTGTTGTGATCGGCGGTCGTCCGGGTCCGCGAGACGAGGACCTTCGGCTGCGCGACGTAGATCTCGCCGTACTCGCGTTCGACGGGGAGGAGGGACTCGTCGAAGCGGGCGTCCGGCCAGTACGGGTCCATCATGTCCCGCACGACGCGGCCCTCGACGGAGAGCGTCATCGCCGCAGCGCGCCGGTTGAACTCGCGGTGCAGCTCCTCGTCGATACTGACCCACTCGGGGCCGTCCGGGCCGCTGTGCTCCCCGGGCGCGCGCTCGATGAAGCCGTCCACGGACACGTTCATCCAGTACACGAACCGTGCGGGCATGGCGACTCCCTCGTCGGACCTGCGATGCCGCGAGACTACGCCCGCAGCGCGCAGCACGGTCCGCTGCGCGAAGCCGGGCGGAGCGTTCCGGGCACCGGACCGGCGGGGATGGGAAGATGCAACGTCACACCCGCCCGACGACGAGGACCCCATGACGCACGACGACGCAGCGCCGCTCCTCGACGGCCGGTACCGGGTCGAACGGGCGATCGGCCAGGGCGGCATGTCCGTCGTCTACCAGGCCACCGACGAAGTGCTCCGCCGACCGGTCGCCGTCAAGGTGTTCCACTCCGGTTCGGTCGACATCGCCCGACAGGACGCCGAACTCGGGGTGCTGGCCTCGCTCGAGCACCACAACCTCGTCGGCCTCCTCGACGCCGGTGTCCTCACCAACGCCGACGGTGCGCAGCAGCGCTTCCTCGTCATGTCGCTCGTCGTCGGACAGGACCTCGAGGCGCGGCTGAAGGTCGGCCCGCTCGCCGTCCGGCACATCGCCGAGGTCGGGTTCGACATGGCCGAGGCGCTGCACTACATCCACGCGCACGGGGTCGTGCACCGCGACATCAAGCCCTCGAACATCCTGCTCGTCGACTACGGACACGACGCCGACCGGGCCCGCGCCCGGCTCACCGACTTCGGGATCGCGATCGCAGAGGGCGCCGAACGACTCACCGCCGACGGCGTCACGACCGGCACCGCCGCTTACCTCAGCCCCGAGCAGGCCCGCGGCGGCGAGGTCGGACCCGCGAGTGACGTCTACTCGCTCGGCCTCGTCCTGCTCCAGTGCTTCACCCGCCGCCGGGAGTTCCCCGGCTCCGTCGTCGAGTCGGCGATCGCACGGCTCTCCCGCGACCCGGTCGTGCCCGAGCCGCTCCCCGAGCACTGGAAGTCCGCGCTGCGCGCGATGACGGCGCAGGACCCGGCCGACCGGCCGCTCGGGTCCGAGCTCGTCGCGATGCTCCGCGACGTCGTCATCGCGGACACCTCCGCGCCCGACGTGGTGGTCGACCCGGACAGCCTGGAGGCACCCACCGCCCCCGTCACGCAGGTCCCGGGGGCCGCCGCGCCGGTCCAGGGCACGCAGATCCCGCCCGCCGGTGGCTCCGCTCCGGACTCCGTCGCGCCGTCCGGCGCGCACGCTGCGCCCGCGCCGGCGGGCACGGCCGACCGGCCCGCGACGCTCGACGAACTCCCCGAGGAGGCCCTGCACCGCACCACCGCCATGGCGGCTCGCCTCTTCGACGCGCCCATCGCCCTGGTCGAGGTGCTCGACGAGGACCGCGAGTGGTCCCAGTCGTGGATCGCCGAGGGTGTCGACCCGTCGGCGCGCAAGATCAGCTTCCGCAACGGGTTCGCGCCGGTCCCCGAACCCGTCGTCATCCCCGACGGCGCCACCCACCCGGAGATGCGCGAGAGCCCGCTCGTGACCGGCCCCCTCGGCATCCGGTTCTTCGTGAGCGTCCCCCTCGTGAAGCACGACGGCACGACGATCGGCACGCTCGCGGTACTCGACGCGAAGCCCCGCGAGGCGACCGAGGGTGACCTCGCGAACCTGCGCGACCTCGCCGCGCTCGCCGTGGCGCAGCTCGAGCTCCGCCAGGAGTCCCTGCGGACGACGAGCGACGCCCTGCCCCTCGACCAGTCGCGCTGACCCGGTCTCAGCCGATCGCGGCGATGTGCTCTCGGACGAGCGCCGTGAACCGCACCGGATCGACGTCGCCGGCAGCGAAGCGCGGATCGTCGAGTCGGATCCGGGCGGCGTCGAGTCGGCGTCCGATCGCGGGCACACGGTCGAGCGTCCACCCGCCGATCGCCTCGGGTGTGTGGTGCTGGCGGATCTCCAGCAGGTGCCCGAGGTCGACGAGGTCCTTGGCCGCCCGACGGGACGCAGCCGTGTACGCCTTCATCATCGTGGCGATCTCGACGGACGGCACGGGGACCGTGACCCGTGTCGAGGCGCCGTCGGTGAAGACGACCGTCGTGTCGATGGTGATCGGAGCGTGGATCAGCGCGAGGTCGAACCCCGGGCTGGCGTCGTACTGCCGACCGCCCAGGGTCCGTGGGCGGAACCGGCCGTCGAGCGACTCGACCAGCAGGTCGACCGTGCGCCCCGCGCGTTCGAACCGGTTGCCGGCCGTCGGGACGTAGCCCGCGAGTCGCAGCCGTCGAACGACCGAGCCACCGGCCGCGACCTCGGTGCTGAGGCCGGCATCCGCGTCGATGGTCCGACGCACGAGTGCGCCCGGCACCGGGAACGCGGCGAGCAGCAACCCGACCATGTGGCCGCCGACGATGCGGACGTCGTCCGAGTCGCTGGTCGCGCGGACGGCATCGACCAGGGCGCCGAACGCGAGGTCGTCCGCGTTCGACGTGCTCGGCATCGTCACCGTCGCGCGGATCACCGGTCCGACCACCGAGCGAGGGTGAGCCTGCGGAGATGGGCGACGGCGTCCGCCCGGTCAGCGCCCCGCCCGGACCCCACCTCCCAAGCGGTGACCAGGGGGTCGGTGCAGCGGCTGCTCGGTCCACCCCAGGCGGCGGCGGTGGCGAACACCGTCGGGTCCGATGGGACGACGACCGTCAGCGTCTCGGTGCCGGATGCGGCGGGCACGGCGTGCGCGTCGAGATCGAGATCCGTCCGGGCGTAGAGGACGGCCGCGGAGGGGCGTCGGTAGGGGGCCTGTTCGTCCGCTGCGACGTCGCCGGACAGCAGGGCCGGGGTCGAGGACTCGGCCGCGGCCGCGAGGGCTCGCTCCGCCTGCGTGACGACCGGCGCGACCCCGGCCCACCTCCGTCGGAGTCCGTCCGGCCCGGGGTACGTGCCCACGAACGCGTCCCAGAGCGGCGCCGGGTCAGCAGCTGCCCACCCGTGGTCCGACCGCTCGACGCCGAGCGGTCGGAGCCCGGGCAGGGCCAGTGCGACCGCCTGCTGTGTCAGGCCGGTCTCCTGCGCCAGTCGCGCCTGCGTCCGTGGTTCGGCGGTGCGGACGAGTGCACGCAACAGCGCGAGCCGTCCCCAGGGCCGACGGCCACGGGGTCGTGGCCTCTTCACCGGCCCGGTGACCGGCGCCCTGTGCTCCTCCGTGTCGAGGATGACGACACCGTCGTCGACGCCCGCGACGATCAGTCTGGTGTCGCGCAGCGCCGACCACCGCAGGGACGCGGTGACGTGGGGCACGACGTACAAGACGGCAGTGTGCCGAGGCGAGTCGACGAGCCTGGAGAGCTCACGTTCGACGCGAGCAGGGCCGGGGGCGGCGTCGAGCGCACGGATGCGCGCGTCGTGGACGTGGCCGTCGTGCTCCACGTGGACCTCGCTCGCCGACGTCGCCCTGACGCGTGGACTCCCACCGTCGACCGACCCGAGGAGGTTGAACCCGCGCAGCACGTCCATCCCCGAAGTGTACAAGGAAATGCGGCTCTGACCGGATTTCCTTGTACGCCCCGCTCAGTCGGTGAGTGCCGCCGCGTACGCCCGCACCGACCGGTGGTACCGGGGGAGCGTCGGCTCGACGGCCTCGATCGCCACCCGCAGCGCCTCGTCCACCCGTCCGGCGCTGTGCAGCGCGAGCGCGAGGAACACCCTCGGCGCAGCACCGGTCGCCGGGTGCTCGGGCGCGTCCCGGAGCATCGCGATCGCTTCTTCGACCCGGCCGAGGTTCCGGAGCGTGGACGCGTGCTGCACGACCATGCGCGCCGCACGGTCGGGGTCGACCTCGGCGAGGCCAGCGGCGGTGGCGGCGGCGTACTGCGCGTCCGCGTCTGCCTCGCGTCCGGTGGAGTCGTACGCACCGCCCAGCTCGAACGCGGCCAGTGCCGGGTGCGGTGCAGCGGCCGCGAGCGACGTCATCCGCGCCACGAGTCCTTCGTCGTCGAGGTCCGCCGCCCACAGCGTGGCGACGTCGTGCTCCCACGCAGCGTCGGTCATCTCACGACCGTAGCGCGCATGTCGCGACGACAGCTCGCATGTCGCGACGACAGCTCGCATGTCGCGACCGTAGCCCGCCTGTCGCGACCGTAGCGCGCCGGCAGGTCACCGCCCGTCGCGCACCGACGCCCGGAACGACCGCACGAGCGGCACGTCCGGCCGCACGGTCACGGGGGAGCGCCACGCGAGCGCCGACCCGACGGCGGGGTACTCCTCGACACGGACGAACCACGGGTCGTGGTGGTCGAGCGCCGTGACCCGGACCGTCGCCGGCCCACCGTCGAAGTCCGCCGTCCACTCGACCCACGGTGTGACGGACCCGTGCACGGCCGCTTCACCGGCGGCGTCGGCGGTCCGGACGGACACCGGGCCGCACGGGGGGAACCGCCAGAAGAAGCCGCCGTACCCGGCACCGACGCGCCCGTTCGACCCGGGGCCGCCGAGCCGGACGGGGGCGGAGCCCGGCGCACGGAACGACGACGACCAGTCGAGCGTCCAGCCGTCCTGCTGCCCGGCCCAGGTCAGCACCCGGTCCTCGTGCAGGACGACCCCGCCGTCGGGACCGCGCCAGACGAGCTCCTGCCTCAACCAGCCGGGCCGCTGTTCGGCGTGCACGACGTCGACGCGGCCGTGGTCGTCCCGCCACACGTACCCGTCGCCGTGCACGTAGGTGCGGCCACCCCAGCAGTTCACGCCGTCGAGGTCGGGGATCGAGAACCCGACGCCGCAGTGCCAGTCGTGGTCGCCTGGGTGGTGCGCCGACACCGTCACGCCGCCGCGGGTCCGGACGGGGTGCAGGTAGGGCCGCGGCGACGACGTCGGGATGGTCCCCGAGCCGTCGAGGACGGTGGCCACCGGGGCACCGTCGACCCGGAGCGTCGCGAGCACGTCGTCGTGCGCCGTGTGCGCCCACGGTGCTCCGACCTCGGAGAACAGCGCGAGCCGATCGGCCGCCCGGTCGACGATCGCCTCGACGTCGGCGACGAGCGGTCGGCGCGTCGGACCCTCGCCCTCCCACGTGACCCAGGGGTGGTCGATCTGCACGGGCTCGGCGGCGCGGACGGCCTCGAGCACCTCGACGAACGCCCCCGTGGAGGCGAGCGGCACGAGGAGCGGCGTTCCGCTCGCCCGGTGGTCGAGCAGGTTCTCCAGGAGCTCGGTCCGCTCGTACGTCGTGGTCGCCCCGTCCACGGTGACCTCGTCGGTCGTGTAGCCGAGGACGGCCCGTCCCACCGCACCCGTCACCCGGACGGTCGGGAGCACCTCGGTCGGCGCGCAGAGCGTGAGGGCTGCCGTGGCCTCCCGGCCAGCGGTCGTCGTGACCCGGACCGCCGAGGTGTCGTCGCCCTCGATGGCGTTCGCGCGGTACAGCTCGACCTCGACGCGGGCGACCTCCGTGGCGCGACGGCAGCCGACGAGCGCGAGTGCGGTGGCGACGGCGTGCGCGAGCGGGTTCGTCACGACGCCGTCGAGGACGTCGACGCCGGCCACGCGCCGACGGCCGGCCCAGCCCGAGCGGGACCAGTAGGCCTGGTCGCGCGTCCACGTCCCCACTGCGGCAGCCGACCGCACCGGGCCCACGACCGACCCGTCGCGGAGGGCCGGGAGCGCGGCCGAGCCGAGGCTCTGGAACCCGACCTGCACGACCCGGCCGGTGCGGCGCTCGGCGTCGAGCAGCTCGGCGAGTGCGGCCCGGGTGGTCACGGGCGGCTTCTCGAGCAGGACGTCGGCGCCCGCCTCGAGCGCGGCGAGCGCGAGCGGGAGGTGCGCGCCGATCGGCGCGGCGACCACGACGACGTCGACGGCGCCGTGCTCGCGAGCGGCCGTGACGTCCGCGACGACGGGCACGCCGCCGTCGGTGTCCACGCCGAGCGTCGGGTCCACGACCGCGGTCAGCACGCACCGGCCGGCGGCGCTCATCCGGTCGATGGTCGCGCGGTGGTGCAGTCCGTACCCGCGGGCGCCGACCAGGACGATGCCGGGAGGCCCGCCTCCGGTCCGCCCCGCCGGTCGCGGTCCGTCGTCGGGCACGGTCACCCGATCACCGCCGTCGCGGCACCGGTGGTCACGTCCTCGGCGTCGGTCGTGCGCGGAGTGCCGAGCACGAGGCGCGTGCGGCCCGGCGCCCGTCCGGTGACGTGCACGTGCCGGCCCTCGGGTCGGTCGGTGCCGCCGAGGAACGCGTAGTCCTGGCCGGGGGCGTAGAACGCCGGTTGCCCGTACCCGGTGCCGCCGCCCGGTCCGAAGATGATCGTCGATCCACCGGCGCGGTGGGTGCCGGAGCCCGCGACGAGGACGGTCTCCCCGGTCGCGGCGTCGGTGCTCACACCGGTCACCGTACCCCCGTCGCGGAAGGTCAGCTGGAGCGACCACGGCACGTCGGCGCCGTCGGTCTCGAGGTCGAGGACCACCCGCTCGGGCTCGACGGCGAGCGTGACGACCGTGCGGAGCGACACCTCGTCGACCGCGCGGGACCCGAACGCCATGGAGCCGGAGAACCGGCCCTCGTCGCCGAGGGCGTAGTCGCCGTCGGCCCGTCGGTCGGCGGGGACGAGCGGCTGGTGGTAGCCGGCGGAGACGGTCTCGCTGAGTCGCCACCGTCCGTCCCCGAGATCATCGAGCGAGGTCGGCCGGAAGGGGCCGAGGCCGAAGAACTCCCGCGAGAGCCGGACGTCGGAGAGCACGGCGTCGCCGGACAGCACGCGGAGGAACGTGGGGCTGTTCGCGAGCCCGGAGCGCACGTGGCCCTGCGCCGGCACGTCCGACCCGGCGAAGACGACGACGTCCCGGTGCGCCTCGCGGACGTGGACGAGCCGGGCGCCGTCGAACACGGTGGTGCCGAGGGGGAGTGGCTCCGGGGCGGGTAGCGGTTCGGCGAGGAGCGGGTCGGTCATCGCGCGGGCCGCGGTCACGGCGGGCTGCCACATCGGGGCGACGGCCGCGCGGGCCGCCACGGCGGCGAGGTCCCCGCGCTGGTCGAGCACCGCGACGTGCCAGAGCAGCGGCGCGAAGGGCCCGATCCCGAACGGCTCCGACTGGTCCTGTCGCCGGGACTGCACGGTCTCGACGGTGTCGTCGCGGAGGAGCAGCGCGAGGGTGGCGTCGAGCGAGCGCCGGACCGGGTCGACGAGCGCCGGTCGGTCGAGCACGTCGGCGAGCACGAGGAACGACGGGCAGGACACCGCGGCGGCGTAGTTCGGGCTCCGTTCGGACCACAGCCCGTCGGCGTCGATGTCCGGCCCCTCGGCGAGCCACTCGTGGATGCGCTCGACGAGGGCGTCCGACGGGTGCAGGCGGTGGATCCGGGCGAGGGCCGCGCTGATCTCCCACCGGTGGTTCGGCGTGTGCACGCCGCCGGTCAGGAGCGCCGGGGTCGCCCGCTCGACGATCCGGTCGAGGTCGGCGGCGAGTGCCTCGGCGGCCGGGTCCCGGTCGCGCAGCGGCTCGAGCAGCTCGAGGGCGTCGCACACGTCGTTCACCGTGAACGCAGAGTCGGGCGGCGAGAGCACGTTGTCCCCACCGACGAAGGTGCCTCCGGCCGACTGCCGGGTGGTGAGGTGCCGGACGTACCCGTGCGCGGTGGCGAGGTCGTCGTCGGGGAGGCGATCCGGGCCTCCCGGCCGCTCGTGCCGGACCCGGGCACCCACGAAGGCGAGGGCACGTGCCATCAGCTCGCGGTGCGACAGCGCCGCCGGGTCGCCCGGCGCCGTCCGCCACGCGGCGAGCTCGGCTTCGGCGGCGGGGCCGACCGCGTCGAGGAACCCCATCAGTCCTTGAGCCCCGCGTTGAGATCCGCGCCGTTCACGTACTTCTGGAACACCAGGTAGATGAGCAGCAGCGGCAGGATCGAGATCACCGAGGCACCGAGCAGCACGGTCCAGTTGACGTTCTCGGCCCCGACGATGCTCTGCAGGGCGATCTGGATCGTGAACTGGTGCGGGTCGTTGAGGACCAGCAGCGGCCAGATGTAGTCGTTCCACCGCCACTGGAACGAGAAGATCGCGAGCGTCAGCATGATCGGCCGGGAGATCGGCAGCATGATCCGCCAGAAGATCCCGAACTCGCTCGCGCCGTCGATCCGTGCGGCCTCGACGAGGTCGTCCGGGACGGTGAGGAAGAACTGCCGGAACATGAAGATGCCGGTCGCGGTGATGATCGACGGCACGATGATGCCCGCGAGCGAGTCGTACATGCCGAGGTCACGGATGACGATGAACGTCGGCGCGAGGATGACCTCGGTCGGGAGCATGGTCGTGGCGAGGATGCACACGAAGAACACCTTGAGCCACCGGTTGTCGTACTTCGCCAGGGCGTACCCGGTGGCGGCACTCGCGAGGACCGTCAGCACGGTGGTCACCAGGGCGACGACGATCGTGTTGCCGAAGTAGCGGGCGAAGTCGAAGCTCTGCCAGGCCTCGACGAAGCCGGACACCGACCACTGCTCCGGGAACAGCGTCAGGGGGTAGGAGAACAGTTCGCCGCCGGGCTTGAACGCGCTGAGGACGAACCACAGCACCGGGAACCCGAAGCCGATGATGAAGACCCAGAGGAGCGCGCTGACCGCGATCGCCTTGGGCTTCGGCACCCGGTCGAGGCCGCCGCGGGTGGCGGCCCGCTTCGCCGCACGCTTCGCGGCGCGTCGGCCGGCGGTGGTCACGGATCGGGTCATGTCCCCATCGCCCGCGTCGGGGCGGGTGGCGTCCGGGTTCGCGGCGCCGGGTGCGCCGGCACCGGGCAGGGTCGTGGTCATCGGCGCTTCTCCGTCCGACGGTTCACGGCCAGCTGGATCAGGGCGATGGCCATGAGGATGAGCATGAGGACCATCGACGCCGCCGAGGCGTAGCCGATGTGGGCGTTCTGGAACCCGTTCGTGTAGATGTACTGCACGAGCAGGTTGTTGTCGGTGCCGGGGCCGCCGCCGTTGAGGGCCTGGATCGTCGCGAACTCCTTGAACGCGCCGAGGGACGACAGCAGCACGACGATGAACGACGTCGGCGCGATGCTCGGCAGCGTGATGTACCGGAACTGGTGCCAGGCGCCGGCGCCGTCGAGCGCGGCGGCCTCGTAGTAGGAGCGGGGCACGTTCCGGATCGCGGCGACGAAGAGCAGCATGTTGAACGCCGACCCCGCCCACGCGCTCGCGAACACGACGACGAGCAGCGAGAGGTCCGCGTTCGACTGCCACGGGACGGCCTTGCCGCCGAGGGACTCGACGACGAAGTTCGCGAGGCCGAAGTTCTCGCCGAACATCCACCGCCAGATGACGCCGGTGACGATCGGGGAGATCAGCCACGGGACGAAGAACACGATGCGGGCGACGCTCCGGCCCTTGGCGGCGGGACTCGTGAGCATCAGCGCCATCGACAGGGAGAGGACGAACCCGAGGGGGACCGCGACCACGGCGTAGAGCAGGGTGCGGACGAGTGCGGCGTAGAAGGTGTCGTCCTGGAACAGCTCGACGTAGTTCTGCAGCCCGATGAAGTTCGGGGAGACGACGCCGTTGTAGTCGGTGAACGAGTAGCCGAGGCCGATGACGGCCGGCCAGACGAAGAACACCGCGAACAGGACGACGTTGACGCTGACGAAGGCGATCGGTGCCAGCAGGGGCTTCCGGACGCCGGAGCGTCGGCGGCGGGTGCCGCGGCCGGGGGGTCGGACGGTGTCGCTGGACGGCACCGCGCGGGGGACGGCGGTCTGGGTGCTCACGATGGTCCTCTTCGTTCGTCGCGGTCGTCGTGTTCGTCGGGGTCGTCGGGGGGGAAGGCGGACGGGCCGGGCGCTCGCGCGCCCGGCCCGCTCCGTCAGCCGACGTGGTCCTCGTAGTACTTCGTGATCGTCTCGAGCGTCTGCTTCGCCGACTGCTGGCCGTTGATGAGCTTCCCCACCTCGGCCGTCGTCGGGTCGGTGCCGAGTTCCTTGCCCTCGACACCCCAGCGGGCGCTCTCCTTCGCGTAGGAGCTCGAGATCGGTGCCGCTGCCTCGATCTCCTTCTGGTACAGCGCGAACGAGTCCTTCGCCGCCTGCGACTCGAACGGGTACGTGATGTCGAGGCCGGACTCGACGGGCAGGAACCCGTTCGTGGTCACGAGCTTCGCGTAGTTCGTCGGGTCGTACATGTAGGCGATGAACTTCTTCGCCGCGGCGCCACGGGTGTCGGAGTTCTCGAACCCGACGATGTTGCCGCCGTAGTTGATCTCCGTCGCGTGCGTCGGGTCGGCCGGGGTCGCGGCGCTCGCCCAGTCGAAGTCGGTGATGTTCGACGCGAAGTCGGACGACTGCCAGACGCCGGAGAAGTACGCGACGACCTGACCGCTCTTGAACAGCGCGTTCGGGTCCTGCCCGCTGGTCCACACCGACTTCGGCATCGTCTTGTCGTCGTTCATGTCGGCGAAGTCCTGCAGCGCCTTCACGGTCTTCGAGTCGGTCGGGAAGGAGCCGTCCTCCTCCTGCTGCATGAAGTCCGTGCCCTTGGTGAACATGTACGCCCGGAGTCGCGAGGGCGAGGAGTCGAACACGAGGTCGTACTTCGCGCCGGTCTTCTCCTTGACCTGGTCGGCCTTCTGCAGGAACTCGTCCCAGGTCCAGGCCTTCGACGGGTCGGTCGGGTAGGACACCCCGGCCTTGTCGAACAGCGACTTGTTGACGAACAGCCCTGCCGCGGTGACGTCGGACGGGATCGAGGTGACCTTGCCGTCCTTGTCCTTCGCGATGATGTCCTGGTCGATCTTGTTCGCGTCGTCGTCGACGATGGACGCGAGGTCGACGGTCTTGCCGGTCCAGATCGGGTCGATGCCCGCGGCACGGACGACGTCGGGGAGCGAGTTCGCCTGGGCGGACTCACGGAGCTTCGTCTGGAGACCGTCGTAGGGGAGGTTCACGATCTTGACCGAGACCCCGCTCTCCTTCTCGTAGGAGTCGGCGAGGTCCTGGTACCCCTTCTCCTGCGCGGTGGAGGTGGACAGCCAGAAGGTGAGCTGGTCGACCTTCCCGCCGTTCGAGCCGGAGCCGCCGGACGCGCAGCCGCTCAGGAGGGCGAGCGCGGCGATGCCGCCGGCGAGGGCGAGCATTCTCTTCGAGGACTTCATCGTCACTGCTTTCGTTCGGGACCACGGCGTGCGCCGCGGGTGAGCGTTCAGGGGGTCTCGGCCGAGTGCCACAGGTCTACACGAGCGAACGCTGGTTGGCAAGCGCTTTCCAAAATCATGTGATGACAACGCGACCTGCGCCGCCGAACGGCGCGGTCGGCGGCGGAAATCGCTATCCTCGCGCTCAGACCGCGGTCGCGGTCCGGACTGGAGGCACGACATGCCGGAGCGGGGCACGGTCACCCTGGCGGACGTGGCCGAGCGTGCAGGCGTGTCGCTCGCGACCGCCTCGCGGGCGCTCAACGGCAGCGCGCGGAAGGTCCGGCAGGAGTCACTCGACCGGGTGCACGCCGCCGCGCGGGAGCTCCGGTACACCGCCAACGTGCAGGCCCAGGCGGTCGCCCGCGGGACCACCACGACCCTCGCCCTCGTCGTGGGTGACATCGCCGACCCGTACTTCGCCGCGATCGCCGCCGGGGCGATCCGCGCCGCCGACGACGCCGGACTCGTCGTCACCATCACCTCCACGGGCGGGGACGCCTCGCGCGAGCAGGAGGTGCTCGCCGTGGTCGCCGGCCTCCGCCCCCGCGCCGTGGTGCTCGCCGTCAGCCGCAGGCTCGGTGCCGCGTCCGACACCGGAGCCGCGGTGCAGGCACTCGTCGCCGGCGGTGCCGGGGTGGCCGCCCTCGTCTCCGACCTCGACGGCGGGTCGGTGCCGGGCGTCGAGGGGCTCGTCATCCGCAACCTCAGTGGAGCCGCAGCGCTGGCCGGAGCCCTCGTCGAGCAGGGGCACGACTCGTTCGCGGTCCTCGCGGGCGACCCGACCCTCGCCACCGCCCACGCCCGCTACGAGGGGTTCGTCGCCGGGCTCGCCGCACACGGGCTCGCGGTGCCCGACCACTGGGTCGTGCCGTCGGCCTTCACGCGCGACGGCGGTCACCGCGCGATGGAGACCCTCCTCGACGCCGCCGCCGGGGGAGCGGCACCGCTGCCACGCTGCGTGTTCGCGGTCACGGACCTCATGGCGGTCGGGGCGCTCGCCGCGATCCGGGAGCGTGGTCTCGTGCCCGGCGTCGACGTCGGCGTCGCGGGGTTCGACGACGTCCGGATGCTCGCCGACGTCGTCCCGGCGCTCAGCACCGTCCGCCTGCCGCTCGAGGAGATCGGGGCGCGGGCCGTCCGGCGTGCGCTCGGTACCGACGCGGGCGGCGCGGTCGACGGCGAGGTCGTGCTGCGCGCGAGCACGGCCCGGTAACGCGCGGCGAGGTCGCTTCTCGGCACTGGGTCGGCACCGATTGCTGTCGCGAGATGGGCGTGCTGCACCGGTGCACGAACGTCGAGGTTCCACGACACTTCGCGCATTCGGCGCCGAGGTTCCACGGAGCGCCGCTGTGGGCCCCGAGATCCCAAAATGCTGCAACCTCGGGGCGGGCGTCCGTACCGGGTGACACATCGCGATTCGTGTTCGAGGGGCTGCGGAGCGCTCACACCGTGGTGTACGGTGCCTGGCAAGCGCTTTCCGTATCGGTGGAGGCGGCCACGGCGAGCAAGGGAGCACGCGATGACCACACGCACGATCGGCATCATCATGCACGGCGTCACGGGGCGCATGGGGTACCGCCAACACCTCGTCCGCTCGGTGCTCGCCATCCGCGAGGAGGGCGGCGTGCTCCTGCCCGACGGCACCCGCGTGCAGCTCGAACCGATCCTCGTCGGGCGCGACGCCGCCAAGCTCGAGGAGATCGCCACGCGCCACGGCCTCGAGCACTGGACGACCGACCTCGACGCCGCGCTCGCCGACCCCCGCTGGCACGTGTTCGCCGACTTCGCCGTGACGAGCGCCCGTGCCGGAGCCCTCCGCAAGGCCATCGCCGCCGGGAAGGCCGTCTACACCGAGAAGCCGACCGCCGAGACCTCCGCCGAGGCCCTCGAACTCGCCCAGGCCGCTGCCGACGCCGGGGTCCCGAACGGCGTCGTGCACGACAAGCTGTACCTGCCGGGCCTCCGGAAGCTCCGCCGGCTGATCGACTCCGGGTTCTTCGGCCGCGTCCTCAGCGTCCGGGGCGAGTTCGGCTACTGGGTGTTCGAGGGGGACTGGCAGGCCGCGCAGCGCCCGAGCTGGAACTACCGCAAGGAGGACGGCGGCGGCATCGTCGTCGACATGTTCCCGCACTGGAACTACGTCCTCGAGCAGCTCTTCGGTCGTGTCGAGTCCGTCTACGCCCGGGCGGTGACCCACGTCGGGCAGCGATCCGACGAGCAGGGCCGTCCCTATGCCGCCACCGCCGACGACGCCGCGTACGGGGTGTTCGACCTCGCCGGGGGCGTCACCGCGCAGATCAACTCGAGCTGGGCCGTGCGCGTCGACCGTGACGAGCTCGTCGAGTTCCAGGTCGACGGCACCCTCGGCAGCGCGGTCGTCGGGCTGTTCGGCTGCCGGATCCAGCCGCGCACCGCCACCCCGAAGCCGGTCTGGAACCCGGACCTCCGCGACGAGCGCGACTACCGCGGGCAGTGGCTCGAGGTCCCCGACGAGGAGTACGGCAACGGCTTCCGAGCCCAGTGGGAGGACTTCGTCCGCGACCTCGTCGCCGGACGGCCGCACCGGTACGACCTGCTCTCCGGTGCCCGCGGGGTGGCGCTCGCCGAGGCCGGTCTGCGGTCCAGCGCCGAGGGCCGACGCATCGACCTTCCGGAGCTGGACCTGCGCACCCCGGCCGAGCCGCGCCTCCAGGCCGACGCCGAGACGGAAACAGCGCACCCCGCCGCGGCGCGGGCCGCCGACGCCGAGGCCGTCAGCGCATGACCGCCCGCCCCGACCAGCTGACGCTCCTCGCCGCCGACGGCTCCGTCACCACGGAGCCGCTGCGCGAGCCGCTCGCGGCCGTGCAGCCGGCCGCGAAACCGACGGCGCCGCTGACCGAACGCGTCGTGTACGCCGCCGCGCACGTGGTCCCGCGCGCCGCCGCGGACAACACCCCCGGAGCCCCGGCCGACCTCGACTGGGACGCCACCCTCGCCTTCCGGCACCACCTCTGGTCGTGGGGGCTCGGCGTGGCCGACGCCATGGACACGGCGCAGCGGAACATGGGCCTCGATCCTGCGGCGACCCGCGAGCTGGTCACCCGCAGTGCCCGCGAGGCGCAGTCCGTCGACGGCCGGCTCGTCGTCGGGGTGAACACCGACGACCTCCCCGACGCGCCGGCCACCGAGCAGCAGGTCGTCGACGCCTACGTCGGACAGCTCCACCACGCCGAGGACACCGGCGCGGGGGTCGTCCTCATGGCCAGCCGACACCTCGCACGCCTCGCACGCAGCGACTCCGACCCCGCCTCGACCTACCGGCGCGTGTACGCGGCGGTCCTCTCGCGGGCGTCCGCCCCGGTCGTGCTGCACTGGCTCGGCGAGGCGTTCGACCCGGCGCTCGCGGGCTACTTCGGCGCGACCGCCGGCCGGGCCGACGGCGGCGCGACCGGCGCGGACACCGTCCTCGCCGTCATGGGCGAGGCCGGCGACCGCGTCAGCGGCATCAAGATGAGCCTCCTCGACGCCCGCGCGGAGACGGACCTCCGTGCGCGCCTCCCCGAGGGCGTCCGGATGTTCACCGGCGACGACCACCACTACGTCGACCTCATCGCCGGTGACGGCACGCACCACTCCGACGCCCTGCTCGGCGCCTTCGCGGCGCTCGGTCCCGTCGCCTCGGCCGCCGTGCAGGCCCTGCCCGACGAGACGGCGTTCCGCGCCCTGCTCGGCCCGACCGAGGCGCTCTCGCGCCACGTCTTCAGCGCACCCGTGTGGCACTACAAGACCGGCATCGCCTTCCTCGCCTGGCTGAACGGCCACCAGCCCGCCTTCACGATGGTCGGCGGGCTGCACGCGGGCCGCTCGCTGCCGCACCTGTCCGAGACGGTCCGGCTCGCGAACGCGTGCGGCGCCCTCGAGGACCCCGCGCTCGCAGCCCAGCGCTGGCACGACCTGCTCGCGCTGGCAGGGGTCGCGGCGCCGTCGACGTCGTCGTCGGTCTCGTCGGCGTCGTCGTCGGCCGCGTCGGCCGGGAGGCACGGCTCGGCTCCCGACGCAGCACACCTCGCCGGGGTGGTCGCGTGACAGCCGGGGGCCGGCTCGCCACGCCCGCCGACACCGTGGACGCGCCGACGACCGCCGCGCCGCACCCGCGGCTCTCGATCAACCAGGCGACCGTCAAGTACGCGACCCTCCCCGAGGCGCTCGACGTCGTGTCGGCCGCCGGTGTCGGGGCGATCGGCACCTGGCGAGAGCCGGTCGCCGCCGTCGGGCTCGCCGAGGCCGTCCGCATCGTGGCCGACTCCGGACTCCGGGTGTCGTCGCACTGCCGCGGCGGGTTCTTCACGATCCCGGACGGCGCCGGACGCACCGCAGCGCTCGACGACAACCGCCGGGCGATCGACGAGACCGCCGCGCTCGCCGCTGCCGGGGCACCCGGGTCCGCGCCCGTCCTCGTGCTCGTCGCCGGCGGCCTGCCGGACGGCTCGAAGGACCTCGTCGGCGCCCGGTCCCGCGTGTCCGACGCGCTCGCGGCCCTCGTGCCGCACGCGCTCGACGCCGGGGTCCGGCTCGCCGTCGAACCGCTGCACCCGATGTACTGCGCCGACCGTGCCGTGGTGTCGACGCTCGCGCAGGCGCTCGACCTCGCCGCGCCGTTCCCGGCCGCCGCGGTCGGGGTCGTCGTCGACACGTTCCACGTGTGGTGGGACCCGGCGCTCGAGACGTCGGTCGCACGCGCGGGGGCCGCCGGCCGCATCGCGTCGTTCCAGGTGTGCGACTGGACGACCCCGATCGCCGCCGACCCGCTGCTCTCCCGCGGGGTGATGGGTGAGGGGCACGTCGACTTCGGGCCGGTGACCGCTGCCGTGACGGCGGCCGGGTGGACCGGGGACGTCGAGGTCGAGATCTTCAACCAGGCCGTGTGGGACGCGCCGGCGCCGGAGGTCGTGGACCGGGTCGTCCGGGCCTTCGCCGCCGAGGTGCCGCTGCCGCTGCCGCTGCCGCGCTGACGCGACCCGGGCTCAACGTCGCCGGACGAGCACCACGCCGTCGACGGTGTGGTGCTCGTGGCCGTCCTGGGTCGTCGCGGTCCGCGGGCGTCCGGCGGCCTCGAGGACCTCCCACCCGTCGTCGAGCAAGAGCGCCGCGAGGTCGTCCGACGGAGACGGGAACCGGTACCCCTGGAGCTCCTCGGGCAGGTCGCCGTGCGGGGGAGCGGCGTGCGCGGTGACGAGCAGGTGCCCGCCCGGTGCGACGAACCCGGCCGCCCGACGGAGGATCGCCACGCGCGGGATCTCGACCGGCCACGACTGCAGGAACGACGCCGTCACGAGGTCGAACCGCGCGTGGGTCTCCCACGACGCCAGGTCCGCCGCGACGAACGCCGTCCGTTCCTCGACCCCGGCTGCGACGGCCGCCGCCGAGGCCCGGGTCAGCGCGGTCACGGACAGGTCGACCCCGACCACCGACCACCCGCGCTCGGCGAGCCAGACGACGTCACCGCCCTCACCACAGCCGAGGTCGAGCGCCCGACCGACCGGGAGCCCCGCCGCCACCGAGGCGAGCACGGCGTTGACCCGGCCCGACCAGATGCCGTCGCGCTCGGCGTACCGGGCCTCCCACCAGGAGCGGGCGTCGGTGTCGGACGTGGGGTCGTCGTGGAGGTGCACGGGGGTACTCCAGCCGACCGACGCCGTCGACCGCAAGCGGTGTTGCCGGGACGGCAACGCCTCCGCCGCCGCTCCGCTCCGGATCAGCTGGCGTCGGCCTCCGCCGGGACGGGCTCGGCGTTCTCGATGCGGGCGCTCGCCGTGGCCATGTGCTCGTCCATCGCCCGCTGCGTCGCCGCGACGTCCCCGGCGCGCAGGGCAGCGAGGATCGCCCGGTGCTCGTCGTACGCGGCCTCGGTCGCCTGCCGCGTGCGCACCCGTCGACCGACCCAGACGCTCAGCATCGACCGGAGGCTCTGCAGCAGGTCCGCGAGCACGTCGTTCCCCGCGGCCCGGGCCATGAGGACGTGGAACCGGACGTCGGCGTCGATGAACGCGTCCGGGTCGTCGAGTGACTCCTGCTGGCGGTCGAGGTAGGTCTGCAGCTCGTCGAGCTGCTCCGGGGTGGCCCGCTGCGCCGCGAGGATCGCCGCCGTCCGCTCGAGCGAGGACCGCACCTCGAGCAGTTCCCGTGTCCGGTTCGAGGCGAGCATGAGCCCCCACGAGAGCGTCGTGGGCAGCAGGTCCGAGGTGCCGCCACGCAGGTAGGTGCCCGATCCCGGTCGGATCTGCACGATGCCGAGGATCTCCAGCGCCGCGAGGGCTTCCCGCACGGCGGACCGGCCGACACCGAGGCGCTCGGAGAGCACCCGCTCGGACGGCAGCCGGGAGCCGGGCGCCAGGTCACCCGCGGTCAGCAGGGACACGAGCTGCCGCGCGACCTCGGAGGCGGGGGACCCGGCCGGCACCGACTCGAGTTCGAGGCGGATGTTGAGCGGGTCGTTCTCACTGAACGCGGGCATGGGGCGAGCGTACCGGTCGGTCAACCGGTTCCCGCTCGCCCGCGCCGGGCCGGGGGTCGCGGTGGCTGTCCGCGTGCTCTGTCGACCCTCCGACCGCGCAGCATGGTCAACCGGTTGACAAGTCGCGGGGTGAGCGCCCACACTGGACCCCGGCGCACAGCGGCGCCCGCAGGACCCGGCGCGCAGCAGCGTCCGAACCATCCCCCCAGAGCAGGAGTCACCGTGGACATCCCCGCGACCCGAGGCATCCCGACCTCGGCGGTCGAACGATCGGCCATCCGCAAGATCGCGACACGCATCGTGCCCTTCGTGGCGCTGATGTTCTTCATCAACTTCCTCGACCGCACCGCGATCTCGTTCGCCGCCCCGAACGGTCTCGAGGCCGACCTCGGTCTGACGGCGGCGCAGTTCGGGTTCGCGTCCGGGGTCTTCTTCATCGGCTACCTCGTGCTCGAGGTCCCGTCGAACCTGGCGCTCCACAAGTTCGGCGCCCGCGTGTGGCTCGCCCGCATCATGATCACGTGGGGCATCGTCTCGCTGCTCTTCACGTGGGTGCAGAACTACCCGCAGCTCGTCGGCCTCCGCTTCCTGCTCGGTGTCGCCGAAGCGGGGTTCTTCCCGGGCGCGATCCTGTTCCTCTCGACCTGGGTCCCCGCACGTCACCGCGGCAAGATGCTCGCGCTGTTCTACCTGGCGCAGCCGCTCACCAGTGTCATCGGGTCGCCGCTCGCCGGCTGGCTGATGACCCACGAGGGACTGCTCGGCGGCCTCGAGGGCTGGCGCTTCATGTTCCTCTGCGTCTCCATCCCCGCGATCATCGTCGGCCTCCTCTGCCTCGTCGTGCTCAAGGACAAGCCGTCCCAGGCGAAGTGGCTCGACGAGGACGAGAAGACCTGGCTCGAGGGCGCGCTCGCAGCGGAGAACAAGGACAAGCAGGACGGGCACGGCGCGAAGGGCGGTCTCAAGGCAGCCTTCGGGTCCGGCCGGGTCTGGATGCTCGCCGGCGTCTACTTCGGCTTCATCTACGGCCTCTACGCGCTGAGCTTCTTCCTCCCCACGATCATCGACGGCTTCCAGCAGCAGTTCGGCACCACGTTCGACCTGTTCCAGAAGGGCCTCATCACGGCCATCCCGTACGTCCCCGCCGCGGTGGTCCTCTACTTCTGGTCCCGTGACGCGTTCCGCCGCGGCGTGCAGGTCTGGCACATCGCGGTCCCGGCCCTCGTCGGCGGCCTGTCGATCCCCGTCGCGCTCTACATGAACTCGCCGGCGGCCACCGTCGCCGTCATCGCGGTCACCGCCTGCGCGATCTTCGCCGCCCTCCCGAACTTCTGGACCATGCCGACCCGGTTCCTCTCCGGTGCGGCGGCCGCGGCGGGTGTCGCGCTCATCAACACGCTCGGCAACCTCGGCGGGTTCGCCGCGCCGTACATCACGGGTGCGCTCAAGGACGCCACGGGCGGCTACCAGCTCCCGATGTTCGTGGTCGGGTTCTTCATGCTGCTGTCGAGCGTGCTCATGGTCGTGCTCGCCCGCCGCAGCAAGGGCGAGCTGACCGGCAGCATCCGCACGGTCGAGTCCGAGCGGGCGGAGACCCGCGCATGACCCGGCTGTACAACGACCCGGCGGACTTCGCCGACGAGATGGTGGACGGGTTCGTCGCCGCGAACCGGGCGCGGGTCCGGAAGGTGCACGGCGGGGTCGCCCGCGCCACCACGAGCCCCGACGGCACCGTCGCCCTCGTCGTCGGCGGTGGCTCCGGTCACTACCCGGCGTTCGGCGGCCTCGTGGGGCACGGCCTCGCGGCGGGCGCGGCGATGGGGAACCTCTTCGCCAGCCCGAGCGCCCAGCAGGTCACCGCGGTGGCGGCCGCCGTCGACCACGGCGGGGGAGTCCTCCTCTCCTACGGCAACTACGCCGGCGACGTGCTCAACTTCGACGCCGCCGCCCGGACCCTCGAGGCGCGGGGCATCCCCGTCCGCACGGTCCGGGTGACCGACGACGTCGCCAGCGCACCGGCGGACCGGGCGCACGAGCGTCGCGGGATCGCCGGGGACCTCTGCGTGTTCAAGGTCGCCGGCGCCGCGGCCGAGCGCGGGGACGACCTCGACGTCGTCGCCACCCTCGCCGAGCGCGCGAACGACAGGACGCGGAGCTTCGGTGTCGCCTTCTCCGGCTGCTCGCTCCCGGGCGCCGACGAACCGCTCTTCACGGTCCCGGAGGGGCGCATGGCGATCGGCATGGGCATCCACGGCGAGCGGGGCATCGCGGAGGCGGACGTCCCGAGCGCGGCCGGTCTCGCGGAGTTGCTCGTCGACCGCCTGCTCACCGAGCTCCCGACCGGCGTCGTGCCGGACGGTGCCCGGGTCGTGCCGATCCTCAACGGCCTCGGCAGCGTCAAGTACGAGGAGCTGTTCGTCGTCTTCGGCAGCGTCGTCCGTCTGCTCGAGGCGGCCGGAGCGGTCGTCGTCGAGCCCGAGGTCGGCGAACTCGTCACGAGCTTCGACATGGCCGGCGTCTCGTTGACCCTCCTCTGGCTCGACGACGAACTCGAGCACCTCTGGGCAGCGCCGGCCGACAGCCCCGCGTACCGGAAGGGCGGAGCCGTGCCGGCCGAGCCGGTGTCCGAGCGGGAACTCGTCGCCGGCACCCTGGCTCCGGTCACCGTCGGCTCCGAGGCGTCCCGCCGCTCGGCGGCGGTCGTGGCCCGTGCGATCGACGCGATCCGGGCCACCGTCGACGACCACGTCGACGAACTCGGGCGCATCGACGCCGTCGCGGGCGACGGCGACCACGGCATCGGGATGCAGCGCGGCTCCACCGCAGCGGCTGCCGCGGCGCGCGACGCCGTCGAGCGCGGCGCCGGAGCCGGTGGCCTCCTCGCGATCGCCGGGGACGCCTGGTCCGACAAGGCCGGCGGCACGTCCGGTGCGATCTGGGGAGCCGCCCTGGAGGCACTGGGTCGCGTGGTCGGGGACGAGTCGCGTCCGTCCGCCGCCACCGTCGCGGACGCCGTGCACGCCGCCGCCGAGGCGGTCCTGGCCTTCGGCGCCGTCGTCGGCGACAAGACGATGGTCGACGCCCTCGTACCGTTCGACGACGTGCTGTCCGCGCGGGTCCGGGCGGGGGACGACCTCGTCACCGCCTGGTCGGCCGCCTCGTCCGCGGCCACCGCGGCCGCCAGCGCGACCGCCGACCTCCTCCCGCGCAAGGGCCGCGCCCGCACGCACGGCGAGGACGCGGTCGGCACGCCGGACGCCGGCGCGATCTCGTTCGCCCTCATCACCGCAGCGGTCCTCGCGACCCTCACCCCGCAGAAGGAAGAGCAGCATGCCTGACACCGAGCAGCCCGCGCAGCAGTTCCGTCTCGTCGTCGGCTCCGACGACGCCGGCTTCGAGTACAAGGAGACGATCAAGCGCGACCTCGAGGCCGACCCCCGCGTCGCCTCCGTGGTCGACGTCGGGGTGGACGCGGACGGGCACACCGCCTACCCGCACGTCGCCGTCGACGCCGCACGGATGGTCGCGAACGGCGAGGCCGACCGGGCGATCCTGGTCTGCGGCACCGGGCTCGGGGTCGCGATCGCCGCCAACAAGGTCCCGGGCATCCGTGCGGTCACGGCGCACGACTCCTTCAGCGTCGAGCGCTCGATCCTGTCGAACGACGCCCAGGTCCTCTGCATGGGACAGCGGGTCGTCGGTGTCGAGGTCGCGCGACGGATGGCGAAGGAGTGGCTCGGCTACACCTTCGACCCGTCCAGCGCGAGCGCCGAGAAGGTCCAGGCCATCTGCTCCTACGACGGCTCGGCGCCGGTCGGGACCGACGCACCGTGACGCTCGTCGGGGTGTCGCTGAAGACGTACTTCTCGCACGCCAGGACCCTGGAGTGGACGGCCGCGGTCGTGGAGACCGCGCGCACCCACCCCGCGGTCCGGTCGGGTGCGGTCGAGCTCTTCGTGGTCCCGACGTTCCCGGCGCTCGTGCCCGTGCGCGAGGTCATCGGCGATGCCCCGGTGCTGCTCGGGGCGCAGGACCTGGCGTGGGCGGACGAGGGCGCGTTCACCGGTGAGGTGTCCGGTGCCGAGCTGCGTGAGATCGGGGTCGACCTCGTCGAGATCGGCCACGCCGAACGGCGGCGCCTGTTCCACGAGACCGACGAGGACGTGGCGGGGAAGGTGCACGCGGCGTACCGCAACCACCTGCGGCCGCTGGTCTGCGTCGGGGAGCCGCACCGGGCCTCCAGTGCGGACGCGATCGCCGAGGTGACCGCGCAACTGGACCGCTCGCTCGCCACCGCGACCGCGGACGGTCTCGCCGGGCCGCTGATCGTCGCGTACGAGCCGGTGTGGGCGATCGGTGCGCCGGCGCCCGCGCCGGACGACCACATCGTCGACGTGCTCGCCGGGCTCGAGGCGCACCTCGCGTCGCGGCCGGAACTCACCGGCAGCACCGTGATCTACGGCGGCAGCGCCGGACCGGGGCTGCTCACCCGTGGGCAGGGCCGGATCGGCGGACTGTTCCTCGGACGGTTCGCCCACGATCCGGCCGCGATCGCCACCATCCTCGACGAGGTGCTGACCCTGCAGGAGCAGGGGGTGCGCGCATGACGTCCCTGCTCGGTCTCTCCACCTACGCCTACTCCTGGCGCATGTCCGACCGCGTCCCGGACCCGATGTCACTCGACGACGCGATGCGCGACGCGGCCTCCCACGAGGGCATCGACCTCTTCCAGGTCTGCGACCACCTCCCGCTCGACAGCGCGTCGGACGAGCGGCTCGCGGCGATCCGGACACTGGCCGACGACCTCGGCCTCACGCTCGAGGTCGGCACACGCGGCACGCACCCGGACCACCTCGCCCGGTACCTGCACGTCGCCCAGCAGCTCGGCGCGACACTCGTGCGGAGCATGTGGACGAGCGGGGACGACCAGCCCGACGCCACCGAGACCGAACGACGCCTGCGGACCGCACTGCCCGCGTACGAGCGAGCCGGCGTGACCCTGGCGCTGGAGACCTACGAGGTCGTCGCGACCGCGGACCTCGTCGCCGTCGTCGCGGCGATCGACTCCGACCACCTCGGCATCTGCCTCGACCCCGCGAACACCGTCGCGCGGCTCGAACGCCCCGCCGAGGTCGTCGCTCTGACCGCACCGTACGTCCGCAACTGGCACGTCAAGGACGCCGCGTTCACCCGGTCGCCCGGATGGGTCGGCTTCCAGTACACCGGCGTCCGTACGGGGACCGGCCTCCTCGACTACGCGGGCGTCAGCGCCGCGATCCACCCGCACCCCCGGGGGATCAACCGCGTGGTCGAGTTCTGGCTCCCGTGGCAGGACGCCGCGGCCGGGGCCGAGCCGGACGGCGACGAGACCCCCGCACAGACCACCACCCGCACCGAGGCGGAGTGGACCCAGCACACCATCGACCACATCAGGAGCAAGGAATCATGACCGACACCGCCACCACCACGCACACCGTCGCTGCCGGGTCCGGCACGGCCGACGTCACCGTCGCCGTGATCGGTGCCGGCGGCAAGATGGGCACCCGCGTCTCGAACAACTTCGCCAAGAGCGAGTACACGACGCTCTACAGCGAGGCCTCGCCCGCCGGCCAGGAGCGCATCCAGGCCCTCGGCCGGTCGCTCACCGACAGCGTCGAGGCCGCGGCGGCCGCCGACGTCGTCGTCCTCGCGGTCCCGGACGTCCTGCTCGGCAGCATCTCGGAGCAGCTCGTCCCGGCCATGAAGTCCGGCGCGACGATCCTCACCCTCGACCCGGCCGCCGCCTACGCGGGGCTGCTCGCGGAGCGCGAGGACGTCCACTACGCCGTCGCGCACCCGTGCCACCCGTCGGTGTTCCTCGAGCGCACCACGAAGGAGGAGTGGGACGACACCTTCGGCGGCATCGCCGCGCCGCAGGAGGTCATCGCTGCGTTCGACGCCTCCGAGTCCCTGGGCGACGAGGGCGACCGCGCGAAGGCGATCGCCGAGGCCGTCATCACGACCATGTACGCCCCGGTCATCCAGGTGCACTGGGTCACCGTCAAGCAGCTCGCCGTGCTCGAGCCCACCCTCGTCGAGACGATCGCCTGCATGATCGGCGACTTCCTCAACGATGCGCTCGAGGAGACCGTCACGGGCGTCGGTGTGCCCCGTGAGGCCGCCCGCGCCATGCTCTACGGCCACACCTGGATCGCCCTCACGAACGGCCTGCGCGGCTCGAACCCGTTCTCGGACGCGTGCCACATCGCGATGGGCTACGGCCGGGAGAAGCTCATCAAGGAGGACTGGAAGCAGGTCTTCGACGACAGCGAGCTCGACTCGGTGATCGCCAAGATGCTGAAGATCGACGCCGTCAAGCGCTGACCCGCCTCCCCACGAGCCGGAACGCCCCGCCGACCCCCTTCCGGCTGGGCGTTCCCCTGTGTCGGCCGGTGTCAGGCCGGCGTCCGCTCGAGCAACGCCCCGAGCGCGGCCGCACCGCGTTCGGCGTCGTCCACGGTGACCACGCGCGCGCCGCCACCCCGCAGCCGCACCACGATGCCCGGTCCGGACCGGGTGACGTACGCGATGCCCCGCCCGGAGATGCGGTACCCCCACCCGCCCCACTGCCCGGGGGAGACCTGCTCCCACCCGCACGAGTCGATGCGGTCGAGCGGCACCCGCATCACCGGGATCCGCGTCCACGCCGACGTCACCCGGAGCCCTCGACGGTCGACGGTGACCTCGACGCGGGCGAGCCAGAGCAGCGCGAGCCCTGCGACCACGACGGCGGCCCCCGCCACCACGGCGGAACCGGCGCTCGTCGTCGCCGTCCACACGGCGGTCGCGGCGCCCAGGACGACGAGGACCAGGCCGAGCACGGCGAACCACGGGCTCCCGACGTGCGAGCGCCAGGCGACACGGGCCTCCGGGCCGACGTCGAGCGGTCGGGACTCCCGGGCCGGGACCGGCGCCGCCGATCGCCACAGCGGCGGGACCGAGATCGCCGCCGCGACGACTCCGACGGCGAGGAACAGCAGCGTCCACCACGGTTCGAAGCGCTCGCTGCCCGAGCGTGCGAGCACGGCGATCACGATCCACGCCGCCGCGACGATCGGACCGAGCAACGCGGCGACGAGCACCAGCAGCGCACCCGTCCGCCGGTCCCGTGCGCGGAGCGCGAGCACGACCGTGACGGCCGATGCCGCACACACCGCGAGCGTCACCCAGAAGAACGGCCACGGCGACCCGGAGCCGTCCGCGCGTCCGTCGGCACCGAAGTGCGTCGCGATCCGTGCCGGCAGCCGCGGCGCGAGGAGTGCCCCCGTCACCGCGAGCGCCACGAGCGCCACGACGTTCGGCGCCACCACCGCCACTCGTGTCCCGATCGTCGTCCGTGTGGTCGTCATCGTGCCCCCTTCAGCATCGTGAACAGTTCGTCGAGCGGCACCCCGAGGGCGTCCGCCTGGTCACGGAGCTCCCCGACGAGGTCGCGGAGCCGGTCGAACGACGCGTTCCCGGACCGGAGCACCGTCGCTCCGCGTCCGCGTCGCAGCTCGATGAGCCCGTCCTCCTGCAGCCGCGCGTAGGCGCGGAGCACCGTGTGCATGTTGACGTCGATCGACGCGGCGAGGTCGCGGGCGGACGGCAGACGGTCGCCCGCGGCGAGGTCGCCGCGCGCGATCGCGACGCGCACCTGCGTCGCGACCTGGTCGGCCAGCGAGGCGCGCGCAGCCGGGTCGACGGTGATCAACATGTTCGCATTGTATGCGAACAATGCGGCGTGCGCACCATCGAGGTGGGGGCCCGTGGCGGCGCCGCCACGGGCCTCCAGTCCGGAGACCGGTCGTGTCCGGCGGCCCCCGTGCGAGGGACATCCAGAACGCGCGGATACGGGCGGCCTGGATGCCGCATCCGTGTGCGCCGTCCACGCCGCGCGTACCGTCGAGCCGTAGCAACGAGTCCGTTTCGTGTCCAGGGAATGCGCGGATCGACCAGTCGAGCTGCTGTGTCCTGGGCGCCGTAATGCCGTCCAGGGAGCGCACCATGACGAAGTACGAGTCGAACCGAGCAGTCGATCCGGTCCGGATCACGACGTACCGGCACCTCCGCAAGGCTGCCCGTCGCGGCTGGGCGGTCGAACAGCAGGACGCCGCGCCGACGTTGGCCGACCTGAGCTGGTCGCGAGCCACGGGTGGATCGAGCCGCACGTGACGCCGGGACGGTCCGACCGGCACCGCGGTGCCGTGCAGGACGTCGTCCACACGCTGACGGACCCCGGCGAGGCGAGTGCCCTGCTCCGCGACGTCCACAACGGTCGCCACCTGCACTTCGCCGACCACACCGCGTTCCGACTCCGCTACCGCGCGATGAGCGACGGCCGGGTGAGCCTGCGGACGTCCTCGTCGTCGTCGCGCTTCTCCGGTGTCCTGCAACCCGAGCGCCAGTACGTGCTCGCGTGGGCGGTCGACGGCGGGACCGTGATCGATGCGGACGGGCCGGCGCCCGTCACGATGCACGCCTCGGTCCCCGTCGCCTTCCCGACCGGTCGCGAGTTCACCATCGACGCCGTCGCGGGGACGCACCACTTCGTGCACTTCGGGGCGGACTTCCTCGAGGCCGTCGCCACGATGGACACCGGCGCCGCACCGCGCCCGCTGAACCTCCCCGTCGTGGTCGAGCCCGAACGGCTCGGTCCGCTCCAGGAGGTCGTCCGGGCCGTGGCTCCGGCGCTCTTCGACCGCTCGACCGTGGGCGAGGGGCGGGACGCCCTCGACCTCATGCTCGCCGAGGCCGTGCTCGCCGCCTTCGAACCGATGCCCGACAGCCACGTCGCCGGGCCGCACGCGAGCACCGTGCAGCGGGCGAAGACCTTCATGCACGCCCGCTTCGACCGCCCCCTCACCGTCCCGGAGATCGCCGAGGCCGCCGAGGTCAGCGTCCGCACGCTCCAGGAGGCCTTCCAGCGGCACGAGGGGGTCACCCCGATGGCGTTCCTCCGTGAGATCCGCCTCGAGAAGGCCCGGCTCGGCCTGCAGCTCGCCGACCCCGACGTCTCCTCGGTCGCCGCGGTCGCGATCTCCTGCGGCTTCAAGCACATGGGCCGGTTCTCCGGGGCGTACCACGAGGAGTTCGGGGAGTACCCCGGCGAGACACTCCGTCTGCGTGGTCGGACCGCCGTGCGCTGAGCCGGGCGCCGGTGGGCCGCCGCTCGTCCAGGCGATCCGTACCCCCTCCATGGCGCGTCCACGGCACCGCGCGGCTAGCGTCGAGGCATGCACGCCGACACCCGCACCGGACCGACCTCGGACGGTCAGGCACGGGCGCTGCGTCGCGACGTCGTGCGGGTGCGCGGCGAGGGCACACCCGTCCTGGTCCTGCACGGCACCCCTGGCGGGGTCGACACCGCCGACGTGATGGCACGGTTCCTGCCGTCCGACGGGTTCCGGGTCGTCACGGTCTCGCGTCCGGGCTACCTCGGCACGCCCGTCCGCCACGGCCGCAGCAGCCTCGACGACGACGCTGACCGGGCCGTCGCACTGCTCGACCGGCTCGGCATCGACCGAGCAGCCGTGTTCGCGTGGTCCGGTGGCGGACCGAGCGCCTACCGACTGGCCGTGTCCCACCCCGACCGCGTCTCGGCGCTCGTCGTCGCCGCCGGGCTCTCCGCACGCTGGACGCCCCCGCGCACGACCCCCGCCGAGTGGTTCGTGACCCAGACGCGGGCCGGCGCCCTCGCCTCCGCGCTCGCCGCACGGGTCGTCCCCGGGCTCGTGGTCCGCACGGCGATCGCCGGGGTGAGCTCGCTCCGCGGGGCAGCGCTCGACGCCCACGTCCGCGACGTCATGGCCGACCCTGGTCGTCGCCGCTTCGTGCTCGACCTCGCAGCCACGGGCAACAGCTCCGGCGCGCACCGCGAGGGCTGGCGCAACGACGTCGCGAACCTCGGCGCGATCACCTCCCTCGACCTCGGGGCGGTGCGGGTACCGACGCTCCTCGTGCACGGTGACGCGGACACCGACGTCCTGCCGGAGCACAGCGAGCGGGCTCTCCGCGAGGTGCCGGACGCCGAGCTCCTCCGGCTCCCGGGCGGGACGCACTTCGCGGTGTGGGACCACCACGAGGCCGCCGCGGTGCAGGAGCGGGTGCGGGCCCACCTCCGCGGCTGATGCCGCGGCCGACCGGGGGACAACTCGGGGGACAGCCCGGTGCACGTGCCGGTCCGGCAGGTCGGGTCCTGAGCGGACCGCCTCGCGACCGACCGGGAGGCCCGGATCGCCGCCGTCATGCGGCAGACGGCCGCCGGATGGCCGGCACCGCAGCCGTGGAGTCCATCTGAGGACCCTGCAAGGAGCGGCGGTTCCTGTGACCAACCGCAGGATCACGCCGGAACCGCCCAGCATCGCGGTCCGTCGTGACCAATACGTTACTTTCTCGGGTCGTCCCTCCGGTGGGCCGGCCCGAGCCGCCTCTCCCGAGGTCGCGACGGAAGGAACCATGGGACGCCACGCTCTGCCCGCAGCAGCCGACAGCCAGCACGCCGAAGCGCTGCCCGCACCCTCCGCTCCCTCCCCGTCGACGGCCGACCCCGTGCTCCGCCGTCCGCGCGGTCGTCGCTCCGCGCTCGGCCCCGCCGCCGCTCGGTCGACCTTCGTCCAGCCGACGAAGCAGTCCCGCGTCGTCGCGATGCGTCCCGTGCCCGTCGCGGCCGCCGGCTCCGCCGTGCTCTCCCGCACCGCGACGCTCAAGGCCGAGCGCGCCCTCGACCCCCGGCACGTGCGTCGTGCCGCGAACGCCAAGCGCGCCGCGATCCTCCTCGCACCGGCGCTGGCCGTGACCTCGAGCCTGACCCTCGCCGTGCCCGCGAACGCCGCGACCCCGTCGACCGAGGCGCACTCGGGCACGACGACCTCGCAGTCCGCGCTGGCCGGGGTCCCTGCCGCCGAGCTGCAGACCTACACCGTGGCGCACGACGTCGAGGTGCCCGTGACCGCAATCGACGGGGTCTCGACCACGACCACCGTGGTCTCCTACCCGACCGTCGTGACCCGGTTCGGTGTGACCACGGCGCAGGCCGAGTCGGCGATCTCCGCGGCGCTGTCCGCCGGCGGTGACCGTGCGACGATCCTCGCGACCGCGCTCCAGTACCTGGGGGACCCCTACGTCGAGGGCGGCGCCTCCCACTCGGGCATCGACTGCTCGGGCCTGACCATGGTCGCGTACGCCGCCGTGGGCATCCCGCTCGTGCACTACGTCCCGACGCAGGACGCCGCGGCGACGACCATCCCCGAGTCCGAGGCGAAGCCCGGCGACCTCGTGGTCTACGACAACGAGGACCACGTCGGCATCTACCTCGGCCAGGGGCTCGTCCTGCAGGCGCCGCACCCGGGCGAGGTCGTCGACATCGTCCCGATGTACCCGGCCGCGCACCACTTCGCGCGCCTCCTGCCCGCCGGGAGCTGACCCGCACCGGGCCCTCGGCCCCCGTAGGGTGGGCCCGTGACCGACCAGACCGCCGTCCGACCGTCGTCAGCGCGGTGGGCCATCGACCTCGTGGTGATGCTCGCCGCAGCGGGCGGGGTCGTCCTGTCGCTCGTCGTCGCGTGGTTGCTGTTCCTCACCGCCGCGTTCTCGGACGAGGCGAACGGACTGGCCGGTGCCCTCGGGTGGTTCGTGCTCGCGTGGCTCCTCGGTGTCGGCCTGCCCGTGACGTGCCTCGTCACCGGTGCCCGAGGTCTGCGCCGTCGTGTCGGTGCCGCTCACGGCTGGGCGATCGCCACCCTCGTGGTCGGTGTCGCGGCGACCGCGATCGGCGGTCTCGTGGTCGGGGGCGTGACCCTCGCCCTGCTGCCCGCCGCCTTCGCACCGGCTGCCGTGCCCGCCCTCGTCGTGGGCCTCCCGTAAACTGGCGTGATGGCCTCCGAGACCCGCACCCCGTTCGAAGAGCAGCGTTCTGCTCGTCCGCAGGTGCGCCCGCGCACCGAGGGCTGGACCCAGGCGCAGGACTCCGCGGGCCGCCCGCTCCTGCAGTTCGCGTCGCCGAAGCGCGGCAAGCCGCCGGTGCACCTCGCTGACCTCACGGTCGAGGAACGCGTCGAGAAGGTCAAGGAGCTCGGCTTGCCGGGGTTCCGCGCCAAGCAGCTCTCGACCCACTACTTCACGCACCACACGTCGGACCCGGCGAAGATGACCGACCTGCCGGCCGCCCAGCGCGACGAACTGGTGGCAGGCATGCTCCCGCCCCTGCTCACCGAGACCCGGCGTCTGGCGACGGACAACGGCGACACCATCAAGTTCCTCTGGAAGCTCCACGACGGGGCCCTCGTCGAGTCGGTGCTCATGCGCTACCCGGGCCGCATCACGCTCTGCGTGTCGTCCCAGGCGGGCTGCGGCATGAACTGCCCGTTCTGCGCCACGGGGCAGGCCGGGCTCACGCGGAACATGTCGACGGCCGAGATCATCGAGCAGATCGTCCGGGCGAACGCAGCGATCGCCGCCGGTGAGCTCGGGGGCGACCCTCGCAAGGGCGGCAAGGACCGCGTCGACGCCGAACGGGTGACGAACATCGTCTTCATGGGCATGGGGGAGCCCCTGGCGAACTACAAGCGCGTGATGGACGCCGTGCGGACGATGGTCGCGCCGCAGCCGAACGGCCTCGGCATGAGCGCCCGCGGCATCACCGTCTCGACCGTGGGCCTGGTCCCCGCGATCAAGAAGCTCGCGGACGAGAACATCCCGATCACCTTCGCGCTCTCCCTCCACGCACCCGACGACGAACTCCGCGACGAGCTCATCCCGGTGAACTCGCGGTGGAAGGCCGACGAGGCCATCGACGCCGCGTACGAGTACTACGCGAAGACCGGTCGCCGTGTGTCGATCGAGTACGCGCTCATCAAGGACATGAACGACCACGCCTGGCGCGCCGACCTGCTCGCCGAGAAGCTCAACGCGCGCGGTCGGGGCTGGGTGCACGTCAACCCGATCCCGCTCAACCCGACGCCCGGCTCGGTGTGGACCTCGTCCGAGCCCCACGTGCAAGACGAGTTCGTCCGCCGCCTCAACGCCGCCGGCATCCCGACGACCCTCCGCGACACCCGCGGCAAGGAGATCGACGGTGCCTGCGGTCAGTTGGCTGCGGCTGAGTAGACGGCTGGGCAGGTCTGCCTGGAGGCACGGTGCGGTTCCGCACCTGGGCCCACGCCGCCGGTTCCGAGGCGACGCGTCAGCGGCGGATCGGCCGTGCCGGTGGGGAGCCTCCTGTCGTTCCCGGGGTCGCGCTGGCACCGTCCGGGCGGCGCGGTACCCCGACTCCCGCGTGTTCCCGGGGAAGTCGGGGGACGACACGCCCGGGATGCGACACGTGTTGGCGCTGCCGTTCACCTCTGCGTAAAGTAATCACTCGTTGCCGCTGAGGCGGAGAACGGAACGGCCGGAACGGTCGCCTCCGAGTCTCGCCCGGGCAACGAACCAGCCTCTCTGACGACGTCCGCTGAACTGCGGGTCGAGTGGGGAGTGCGTCTGGTCCTTGAGAACTCAACAGCGTGCACATTGTCAATGCCAATTTATTGACCCCGTGGCCGAGCTTGCTCGGTTCGGAGACAATTCCTTTTGGATAGACAGAATTGTCAGTTGACAGTTCTTTTTGTCAGTATCAACTCGGCCATGCTTTCGGGTGTGGTTGGTAATTTTTTTACGGAGAGTTTGATCCTGGCTCAGGACGAACGCTGGCGGCGTGCTTAACACATGCAAGTCGAACGATGAAGCCCAGCTTGCTGGGTGGATTAGTGGCGAACGGGTGAGTAACACGTGAGTAACCTGCCCCTGACTCTGGGATAAGCGTTGGAAACGACGTCTAATACTGGATATGACTACTGGTCGCATGGCCTGGTGGTGGAAAGATTTTTTGGTTGGGGATGGACTCGCGGCCTATCAGCTTGTTGGTGAGGTAATGGCTCACCAAGGCGACGACGGGTAGCCGGCCTGAGAGGGTGACCGGCCACACTGGGACTGAGACACGGCCCAGACTCCTACGGGAGGCAGCAGTGGGGAATATTGCACAATGGGCGAAAGCCTGATGCAGCAACGCCGCGTGAGGGATGACGGCCTTCGGGTTGTAAACCTCTTTTAGTAGGGAAGAAGCGAAAGTGACGGTACCTGCAGAAAAAGCACCGGCTAACTACGTGCCAGCAGCCGCGGTAATACGTAGGGTGCAAGCGTTGTCCGGAATTATTGGGCGTAAAGAGCTCGTAGGCGGTTTGTCGCGTCTGCTGTGAAATCCCGAGGCTCAACCTCGGGCTTGCAGTGGGTACGGGCAGACTAGAGTGCGGTAGGGGAGATTGGAATTCCTGGTGTAGCGGTGGAATGCGCAGATATCAGGAGGAACACCGATGGCGAAGGCAGATCTCTGGGCCGTAACTGACGCTGAGGAGCGAAAGCGTGGGGAGCGAACAGGATTAGATACCCTGGTAGTCCACGCCGTAAACGTTGGGCGCTAGATGTAGGGACCTTTCCACGGTTTCTGTGTCGTAGCTAACGCATTAAGCGCCCCGCCTGGGGAGTACGGCCGCAAGGCTAAAACTCAAAGGAATTGACGGGGGCCCGCACAAGCGGCGGAGCATGCGGATTAATTCGATGCAACGCGAAGAACCTTACCAAGGCTTGACATACACCGGAAACGGCCAGAGATGGTCGCCCCCTTGTGGTCGGTGTACAGGTGGTGCATGGTTGTCGTCAGCTCGTGTCGTGAGATGTTGGGTTAAGTCCCGCAACGAGCGCAACCCTCGTTCTATGTTGCCAGCGCGTTATGGCGGGGACTCATAGGAGACTGCCGGGGTCAACTCGGAGGAAGGTGGGGATGACGTCAAATCATCATGCCCCTTATGTCTTGGGCTTCACGCATGCTACAATGGCCGGTACAAAGGGCTGCGATACCGTAAGGTGGAGCGAATCCCAAAAAGCCGGTCTCAGTTCGGATTGAGGTCTGCAACTCGACCTCATGAAGTCGGAGTCGCTAGTAATCGCAGATCAGCAACGCTGCGGTGAATACGTTCCCGGGCCTTGTACACACCGCCCGTCAAGTCATGAAAGTCGGTAACACCCGAAGCCGGTGGCCTAACCCTTGTGGAAGGAGCCGTCGAAGGTGGGATCGGTGATTAGGACTAAGTCGTAACAAGGTAGCCGTACCGGAAGGTGCGGCTGGATCACCTCCTTTCTAAGGAGCATCTGGTCTCGTGCAGTCCTCGTGGCTCGCAGGGATCCAGGCGCCGATGCAACCCGAATGTGGTTGCCGGTAGCTCATGGGTGGAACATTGACAGTGCAGTCGTCGGCGCGTCTGCCGATCTCAGTACGGCTGGTCCTTCGGGGCTGGTCAGGAACGGGTTGGTGGGCAGGCGGGGTGGCTGGTGCACGTTGTTGGGTCCTGAGGGACCAGGCTTCCCGGCCGCTTGGTCGGGGGTTGAGCCGTGACAGTCGGGGCCTTCGGGTCGTGGGTGTTGCTGGTTCTTCGATGGGCCACATGAAGCTGACGCGAGAGTGTTGGGGGAGTGTGGTGCCGATCGTATGTTGAGAACTACACAGTGGACGCGAGCATCTTAGATCGCTCGTGACGATGACCGGCTTGTGTTGGTTGTTGTTCGAGTCGATCGCAATTTTAATCTTTGTGGTCAAGTTTCTAAGAGCAAACGGTGGATGCCTTGGCATCTGGAGCCGAAGAAGGACGTAGAAATCTGCGATAAGCCTCGGGGAGCTGATAATCGAGCTGTGAGCCGAGGATTTCCGAATGGGGAAACCCCGCCAGGCGACTTGTCGACCTGGTGACTCCCGCCTGAATATATAGGGCGGGTAGAGGGAACGTGGGGAAGTGAAACATCTCAGTACCCACAGGAAGAGAAAACAACATGTGATTCCGTGAGTAGTGGCGAGCGAAAGCGGATGAGGCTAAACCGATCATGTGTGATAGCCGGCGGGCGTTGCATGGTCGGGGTTGTGGGACACGTCGCTCAGTTCTGCCGGACTGGGACGGTTACAGCGCATCATAGTCGAACCGGTTTGAAAGCCGGGCCGTAGTGGGTGCCAGCCCCGTAGACGAAATGGTGTTATGGCCGGATGTGTATCCCAAGTAGCACGGGGCCCGAGAAATCCCGTGTGAATCTGTCAGGACCACCTGATAAGCCTAAATACTCCCAGATGACCGATAGCGGACAAGTACCGTGAGGGAAAGGTGAAAAGTACCCCGGGAGGGGAGTGAAATAGTACCTGAAACCGTTTGCTTACAAACCGTCGGAGCCTCCTTGTAGGGGTGACGGCGTGCCTTTTGAAGAATGAGCCTGCGAGTTAGCGATATGTGGCGAGGTTAACCCGTGTGGGGTAGCCGTAGCGAAAGCGAGTCTGAATAGGGCGGTTCAGTCGCATGTCCTAGACCCGAAGCGAAGTGATCTATCCATGGCCAGGTTGAAGCGACGGTAAGACGTCGTGGAGGACCGAACCCACTTCAGTTGAAAATGGAGGGGATGAGCTGTGGATAGGGGTGAAAGGCCAATCAAACTTCGTGATAGCTGGTTCTCTCCGAAATGCATTTAGGTGCAGCGTTGCGTGTTTCTCGCCGGAGGTAGAGCTACTGGATGGCCGATGGGCCTCAACAGGTTACTGACGTCAGCCAAACTCCGAATGCCGGTGAGTGAGAGCGCAGCAGTGAGACGGTGGGGGATAAGCTTCATCGTCGAGAGGGAAACAACCCAGACTACCAACTAAGGCCCCTAAGCGTGTGCTAAGTGGGAAAGGATGTGGAGTTGCATAGACAACCAGGAGGTTGGCTTAGAAGCAGCCACCCTTGAAAGAGTGCGTAATAGCTCACTGGTCAAGTGATTCCGCGCCGACAATGTAACGGGGCTCAAGCACACCGCCGAAGTTGTAGATTTCGCACACTCGATAAGCCTTCGTGGTTCAGTCGTGCGGAGTGGTAGGAGAGCGTCGTGTGGCGAGTGAAGCGGCGGAGTAATCCAGCCGTGGACGCTACACGAGTGAGAATGCAGGCATGAGTAGCGAAAGACGGGTGAGAAACCCGTCCTCCGAAAGACCAAGGGTTCCAGGGCCAGGTTAATCCGCCCTGGGTAAGTCGGGACCTAAGGCGAGGCCGACAGGCGTAGTCGATGGACAACGGGTTGATATTCCCGTACCGGCGAACAACCGCCCAAGCTAATCCAGTGGTGCTAAGAGTCCTAACCCGGACCAGCGGATCCCTTCGGGGTGATGCGGGCCGGTCTAACGCTCGACCCCATGCTGGTGCGGCTAGCGTATGAACAGGTGTGACGCAGGAAGGTAGCTGAGCCAGGCGATGGTATCCGTAAGGTGAACCTGGTGTAAGGATGTAGGGCTGACGATAGGCAAATCCGTCGTCTGTACGCCTGAGATCCGACGCGTACCCGTTCGGGGAAATCAGTGATCCTATGCTGCCGAGAAAAGCATCGACGCGAGGTTGCAGCCGCCCGTACCCGAAACCGACTCAGGTGGTCAGGTAGAGAATACCAAGGAGATCGAGAGAATCGTGGTTAAGGAACTCGGCAAAATGCCCCCGTAACTTCGGGAGAAGGGGGGCCGGAACCGTGACCGGACTTGCTCCGTGAGCGGTGAAGGCCGCAGAGACCAGTGGGAAGCGACTGTTTACTAAAAACACAGGTCCGTGCGAAGTCGCAAGACGATGTATACGGACTGACGCCTGCCCGGTGCTGGAAGGTTAAGAGGAAGGGTTAGCCTTTGGGCGAAGCTCTGAATTTAAGCCCCAGTAAACGGCGGTGGTAACTATAACCATCCTAAGGTAGCGAAATTCCTTGTCGGGTAAGTTCCGACCTGCACGAATGGCGTAACGACTTCCCAGCTGTCTCAACCGCGAACTCGGCGAAATTGCACTACGAGTAAAGATGCTCGTTACGCGCAGCAGGACGGAAAGACCCCGTGACCTTTACTACAGCTTGGTATTGGTGTTCGGTGTGGCTTGTGTAGGATAGGTGGGAGACTGTGAAGCGGGCACGCTAGTGTTCGTGGAGTCATTGTTGAAATACCACTCTGGTCACTCTGGATGTCTAACGTAGGACCCTGATCGGGTTCATGGACAGTGCCTGGTGGGTAGTTTAACTGGGGCGGTTGCCTCCCAAAGAGTAACGGAGGCGCCCAAAGGTTCCCTCAACCTGGTTGGCAATCAGGTGGCGAGTGTAAGTGCACAAGGGAGCTTGACTGTGAGACTGACAGGTCGAGCAGGGACGAAAGTCGGGACTAGTGATCCGGCAGTGGCTTGTGGAAGCGCTGTCGCTCAACGGATAAAAGGTACCTCGGGGATAACAGGCTGATCTTGCCCAAGAGTCCATATCGACGGCATGGTTTGGCACCTCGATGTCGGCTCGTCGCATCCTGGGGCTGGAGTAGGTCCCAAGGGTTGGGCTGTTCGCCCATTAAAGCGGTACGCGAGCTGGGTTTAGAACGTCGTGAGACAGTTCGGTCCCTATCCGCTGCGCGCGTTGGAAATTTGAGAAGATCTATCCCTAGTACGAGAGGACCGGGATGGACGAACCTCTGGTGTGTCAGTTGTTCTGCCAAGGGCACCGCTGATTAGCTACGTTCGGACCGGATAACCGCTGAAAGCATCTAAGCGGGAAGCCGTCTTCGAGATGAGATTTCCATGCACCTTGAGTGTGAGAGGCTCCCAGCAGACTACTGGGTTGATAGGCCGGATGTGGAAGCGGGGACTAACGACCCGTGGAGCTGACCGGTACTAATAAGCCGAAGACTTGACAACACAACTATTTCCCACACTTTCGGGTGTGGGGCTCGCGTCCACTTTGTGGTTCCCGACAGACGATCGGGAACACGAAACTGAACACCGCGCATGCGCGGAACAGCTTTCGAGATTTCCCAGTGATTGGGTCGAAAGTGTTCCGGTGGTCATAGCGAGAGGGAAACGCCCGGTCACATTCCGAACCCGGAAGCTAAGCCTCTCAGCGCCGATGGTACTGCAAGGGGGACCTTGTGGGAGAGTAGGACGCCGCCGGACTCAACGTTGCAACACCAGGGAACCCCTGACCACCACGTGGTCAGGGGTTTTCTGCGTTTCCAGGGGCGTTATGATCGGCCGACGAACGAAGGGAACCGATGTCCGAGCAGCTCGATCGTGTGTCGATCGCTCCGTGGCCGGCGTGGCCGGTCCTGACGGATGCGACCCGGGCTGCGCTGCGCGAGATCCTCGTGCACGGTGTGCTCTCGCGTGCCGAGATCGCCCGGGCGCTCGGGCTCTCGCGGGCGAGCCTGACCCGGGCTGTCCGGACTCTGCAGGAGTACGGGTTCGTGGTCGAGGTCGGGACGGACGTCCGCGGCGCGACGGGTCGTCCGTCAGAGCTCCTGCGCGCGAGCGAGGGGGTGTGGGAGTTCCTCGGCGTGAAGCTCACGCAGGAGCGCGTGTACGCGGCCGTGACTGACCTCGCGGGCCGGGTGCTGGCCCTGCACGAAGAGGTCTTGCGCGATGCCTCACCGGATGCTGTCGTGGCTCAGGTGGGCGAGGTCGTCGACCAGCTGCGAGGAGCGTCGCCGGCGGTCTGCGCCCTGGGTGTTTCGGTCCCCGGTGACGTCGTCACGCGAGACGGCGTGACGCTCGTCGAAGTGTCGCAGTTCCTCGGCTGGCGGGACGTGCCCCTGTCGGACATGCTCGAGCGCCGGACGGGCTTGGTGACCTACACGGCGAACGACGTCGACGCGCTCACGGCGAAGGAACACTGGATCGGAGCTGGTGCTGGCGTCGACTCCATGGCGCTCGTGACGGTCGGTGCGGGCGTCGGGTTCGGTCTCGTGACGAACGGCGAGGTGTCCGAAGGGGCGCACGGTCGCTTCGGCCGCGTGGGGCACCTGCCCGTGTACGGCGGCGGGCCGGACTGCGGTGTGGGGCACGCGGGCTGCGTGTCGAGCTACCTGCCCAGTTCGATCGTGGCGCGGAACGCCGGGCACGAGGACGACGGGTACAACGTGGTGGTCGACCTGGCGCGCTCCGGCGACGAGCGGGCGTTGCAGGCACTCCGGGACGCCGGGACGGCCTTGGGCGTCCTGCTGTCCACCGTGGTGACGCTCGTCGACCCCGCTTCGATCGTGCTGACGGGTGACGGGCTGCCGGTGTACGACCTCGCGCGGTCCGAGGTGGACCAGGCGTTCCGGCAAGGTCTCCGTCCGTACGAGCCCGCCGTGACGATCGTCGTGCAGCCGTTCGAGTTCTCCGAGTGGGCTCGTGCGGCAGCCGTCCTGGCACTGCGCCGGCTCTTGCGATCCTGACTTAGTTACGCAAGTTGACAAACACCCTCGGCGAACGGGATGCTGGTCCGGTCCACTCGTCGAAGGAGATGTCGTGACCCGTGTTCGTTCCGCGCCCTGGCCCACCGAGGCCCTGTCGTTCGGCGGTGACTACAGCCCCGAGCAGTGGCCGCGACCGGTGTGGGACGAGGACGTCCGACTCATGCGCGAGGCCGGCGTGAACCTCGTCACCGTGGGCGTCTTCGCGTGGGGGTTGCTCGAGCGGTCACCGGGGGAGTACACCTGGGGCTGGCTCGACGACGTGTTCGACCTGCTGCACGAGAACGGCATCGCGGTGGACCTCGCAACGCCGACGGCGGCTCCGCCGAACTGGCTGCTCACCGCGCACCCGGACATCCTGCCCGTCGACGCGACGGAGCGCCGTGAGCGTCCGGGCGGCCGACTCGGGTGGTGCCCGGCATCCCCGGTGTTCCGCGAGCACGCGCTCCGGATCGCCGGGGCGATGGCCGAGCGGTACGGGAACCACCCCGCGGTCCGACTGTGGCACGTGAGCAACGAGCTCGGCGGCGGCAACGGTCGCTGCTACTGCGAGGTCTCCGCGGTGGACTTCCGTCGTTGGCTCCGTGCGCGCTACGACGACGACATCGACACCGCGAACGCCGTGTGGGGCACCGCTTTCTGGGGGCACACCTACACCTCGTTCGACGAGGTCTCCCCGCCGCGCGGCGTCGGCGGCGCGCCGAACCCGGGGCTCGCGTTCGACTTCGAGCGGTACTCGTCGGACGCCCTGCTCGCGCACTTCGACGCCGAGAAGGCCGTCATCGAGCAGCACTCCCGAGCGCCGATCACGACGAACTTCATGGTCGGTGCCGGCTCCCAGGTCGTGGACTACGCCGAGTGGGCCCGACACGTCGCGATCCCGGCGAACGACCACTACACGCTCGTCGACGACCCCGACCGTGCCGAGGACCTCGCCGTATCGGCCGACCGGATGCGGGGGATCACCCGCGACGGCGGTCCGTGGCTGCTCATGGAGCACTCCACGGGTGGTCCGAGCTGGCAGCAGCGGAACCGCGCGAAGGAACCGGGCGAGATGCTCCGGAACTCGCTCGCCCACGTCGCACGCGGGTCGGACGGGGCCCTCTTCTTCCAGTGGCGTGCCTCGACCGCCGGTGCCGAGCAGTTCCACTCCGCGATGGTCCCGCACGCCGGCACACGCGGCCGGGTCTGGCGCGAGGTCTGCGCTCTCGGAGGAGCACTCCGGGCACTCGCGCCGGTGCAGGGAGCTCCCGTCGAGGCGGCACGGGTCGCGATCGTCGTGGACGAGGCGTCCGGCTGGGCGCTGCAGGCCGGGCTGAAGCCCCATCGTGGCCTCCGCTACGGACACGAGCTGCGCGCCTGGCACCTTGCGTTCTGGCGCCGCCAGGTCCTGACCGACGTCGTTCCGGTCGATTCCGACCTGTCCGGCTACGACGTGGTGGTGCTCCCCACGCTGTTCGTCGTGGACGACGCGGCAGCGGCACGCATCAGCGCGGTCGTGGCCGGCGGCGCGACACTCCTCGTGACGTACGCCTCGGGCATCGTGGACGAGACCGCGCGGGTCCGGACCGGCGGGTACCCGGGGGCGTTCCGCGACGTCCTCGGCGTGTGGGCGGAGGAGTTCACCCCGCTGCAGCGCGACGAACGGATCCTGCTCGATGACGGGTCGGTCGTCACCGACTGGGCGGAGGACGTCGTCGTCGAGGACGCCGACGTGGTCATCCGTCACGTCGACGGACCGCTCGCGGGCCGACCCGCGGTGACGCGGCGCGCCGCCGGAGGCGGCGCCTGGTACGTCTCGGCGATGCTCGACGCGGACGGCGTGCAACGGATCGTGGACCGGATCGTCGAGGAGCGAGCGATCGCGCGGACGGTCATCGCGCCTCCAGGCCTGGAGGCTGTGCGTCGCGTCCGGCAGGACGGTACCGGGATCCTGTTCCTGCTGAACCACCGCACCGACGACGTCGACCTGTCGGCTGCCGGGACGGACCTGCTCGACGGCTCGACGCACGGTCCGACGACGGTCGTGCCGGCCGGCGGTGTCCGTGTGCTCCTCGAGGAGGCGTCGGCATGACCGTTGTGGACGGCGAGGCGCAGGCCGCCGTGCCGGCGGTGGCGAGGCGCGTGCACACGGTGCGCAGAGCGGGGGTCGGGGTCGTCGTCGCGACCCGCGTCGACGGACTGCCGGAGGTGCTGCACTGGGGGCGTGACGTCGGCCCGGTGGTGCCGGAGGACGCGGACGACTTCGTGCTCGCGCTCGCCCGGGCGGTGTCGCCGAGTGCGTTCGACGTGCCGTGGCCGCTGACGATCCTGCCCACCGAGCAGGACGGGTGGGAGGGCCGCCCCGCCGTGTCCGGACAGGTCGGCGGCCGTCCGCTCGTGCCGGTTTGGCGCGACGTGCACGTGCACGGGGACGAGCAGCGACTCGTGGTCGACGCCGTGTCGGACGAGGTGTCGCTGCGCAGCGAGTTCGAACTCGACGACGCCGGGGTCCTCCGCGTGCGACACGCCCTGACGAACAGCGGCACGGTCGACGTCGAGGTGCAGGCGCTCGAAGCCGTCCTGCCGGTGGGGGAGCGGGCTGCGGAGGTGCTCGATCTCGCCGGACGGTGGACCCGCGAGCGGACCCCGCAGCGACGGGCGATGACCGACGGGGTGCACGTGCGGGAGAGCCGGCGGGGGCGGACCGGGCACGATGCCCCGACCCTGACGGTGCTCGGCACGCCCGGGTTCGACGACCACTCCGGCGAGCTGTGGGCCGTCCACCTGGCGTGGAGCGCGGACTCGGTGCACCGGTACGACCAGCTCGCCGAGGCTCGTCCCGTGCTCGGCGCGGGCGAACTCCTGCGCGCTGGGGAGCTCGCGCTCCGCCCGGGCGAGATGTTCACCACGCCCGACACGGTGTTCGTCTGGAGCGACGCCGGGCTCGACGGCGTCTCCGCACGCCTGCACGACTCGCTCCGCGCGCGATCGGGGCACCCGCGGACCCCGAGGCCCGTGGTGCTCAACACCTGGGAGGCGGTCTACTACCGGCAGGAGCTCGAACCCCTGCTCGCCCTGGCGCGGGTGGCGGCGGACGTCGGGGTCGAACGGTTCGTGCTCGACGACGGTTGGTTCACCGGGCGTCGCTCGGACACCACCGCGCTCGGCGACTGGACCGTCGACGCCGAGGTGTGGCCGGACGGACTCGGCCCGCTCGTCGCCGGGGTCCGCGCGCTCGGCATGGACTTCGGCCTGTGGTTCGAGCCGGAGACCGTGAGCCTGGAGTCCGAACTCGCGCGTTCGCACCCGGAGTGGTTCCTGCAGGTCCCCGAGCACACGCGCACCTGGCGGCACGAGTACGTGCTCGACCTGGCACGAGCGGACGTCCGCGACCACCTGCTCGACCGGATGTCGGCGATCATCGAGGACCTGCACGTCGACTTCGTGAAGTGGGACCAGAACCGCGACGTCGTGCAGACCGTGCACGCCGGACGGGTCGGACTCGACGCCCACACGCGGGGCGCCTACGCGGTGATGGACGAGCTGCGTCGCCGACACCCCTGGCTCGAGATCGAGGCGTGCGCGTCCGGCGGTGCACGCGTGGACCTCGGCGTGCTCGATCGCACCGATCGGGTGTGGGCGTCGGACTCGAACGACGCGATGGAACGGCTGCCGATCCAGCGCTGGACCGAGCTGCTGCTGCCGCTCGAGCTGATCGGGTCCCACGTCGGCCCCGAGGTGTCGCACACCACCGGGCGGCACCTCGACCTGGACTTCCGGATGGCGGTGTCGCTCTTCGGCAGCGCCGGCATCGAGACCGACGTCACCCGCTGCAGCCCGGCGGAGCACGACCGACTGCGGGAGTGGACCGCGCTCTACAAGCGGGAGCGCGGGCTGTTGCACTCCGGGCGACTGCGCCACCTCGATCTCGGTGACCCCGGGCTCGCGGCGACCGTGGTGGTCGCGGTCGACCGGGCACGCGCCCTCGTGCGGGTCGCCCGGACCGTGACGGGTCCGCGGTCGCTGGCCGTGCCGCTGCGCCTCGGCGGACTCGACCGGGAGCGGCGGTACCGCGTCGCCCCGGTGACCGGGTTGCGGGTGCCGAAGGGCGTCGACGTGACGCGGATCCCGTGGATCGAGCGGGGGAGCGTGGAGCTCTCGGGTGCCGTGCTCGAGGACGTGGGCGTCCGGGTGCCGTCGTTGGCGCCGGGGACCGCGATCGTGCTCGAGGTGCAGGCGATCCACTGAACCCACCCCGGAGCGGACGACGCCCGGCACCCGCAGCGCGGGTGTCGGGTGCCGTCGTCTCAGTGCAGCAGGTCGCCCGCGTGCCGCAGCACGAACGGCCCGGTCAGCGCCGCGGGGTCGATGCCCGCCGCCCGGGTGACCTCGAACACCGTCACCTCGCCCGGCAGCAGCGACACCAGCCCCTGGTCGACCCGGGCCCGGGCATCCTCCCGGTCCGGGAAGAGCGCGAGGTCCCGGACGTACGCCGTGGCCGTCACCTCGACCCTGGCGCCGTCAGCAGTCGCCGTCGCCGTCGCCGTGAAGGGCCGACGCTCCAGCCGCTGGTCGACGACCTCGGCGAAGTCGTGCACGCGGTGCCCCGACGCCGACCCGGTGACCACGAGCACCTCGACCGCGGCATCGTGCGGGCGGGCGACCTCGGCGGGGAGCGTGATCCGGGCCGCATCGGCCGGAGCCACGGTGACCGAAGCCGCCACGCTCGCGAGCACGGTGCCGTCGAACGAGCGGCGCTCGACCACGACCTCATCGGTGACGGCCGACCCGCTCGCGTTCACGACCACGACGTCGAGCCCGGCCGCGGCCCGTGCAGCGGCAGCCGCGGCGACCTCGGCGGCCGGAGCCCACGGGTGCGGCGTCGGCACGGGCGTCGGCTGCACGGTCGCGAGGACCGGCCGGTACGCCTCGCGCACCGCGTACCAGACCGGTTTCCGGTGCCCTGCGTGGTCGACGAGCGCCCACGACACCACGGGCCAGTCGTCGTTCAGCTGCCAGACCACCATGCCGGTGTTGTCCGGCGTGTTCGAGCGGAACCACTCCATGCCGAACCTGATCGCGTGCGCCTGGTTGAGCTGCGCCGCCCAGTGCCAGTCCTCGATCGAGGTCGGCGCGGGCAGGTGTCCCCGCATCCCGTCGGCGAGCTTCCGGTTGCCCTCGTGGGCCTTCTGGTGGACGAGCATCTCGTGCCCGTCCGGGTCGAGCGGCTCGTCGTGCACCACCGCGGTCAGGGTCGACCACGCAGGCGGGCCCTGGAAGCCGAACTCGGCGACGAACCGGGGCGTCCAGTCCGCGTAGGCGGTGTAGTCCTTCGCGTTCCAGACGTCCCAGATGTGCACGCTGCCGTTGCGCTCGTCGTTCGGCTGCAGGTACTCGTCGAACGAGAACGGACTGCCCGGCGTGTAGGGACGGGTCGGGTCGAGCTCCGCGACGATCGAGGGCAGCAGCGAACGGTAGTAGCCGTTGCCCCACGTGCGCCCGACGAGCGAGGGCCGCCACCCCCACTCGGCGTAGGCGACGAGGTTCTCGTTGTTGCCGTTCCACACCACGAGCGACGGGTGCGGGCTGAGGCGGGTGACGGCCTCGCGGACCTCGGGCTCGACCTCGGACGCGAGCCACGGCTCCTCGGCGTAGGCGGCGCACGCGAACAGGAAGTCCTGCCACACCAGCACGCCGAGCTCGTCGCACCGGTCGTACAGGTCGTCGGACTCGTAGATCCCGCCGCCCCAGATCCGGAGCAGGTTGACGTTCGCCTCGACGGCGTCGTCGATCCGCTCGGCGTACCGCTCCGGCGTCATCTCGGTCAGGTACGCGTGGTCGGGGATCCAGTTCGCGCCGCGCACGATGACGGGCTGGTCGTTGACCTTCAAGAGGAACGGCGCACCACCGGCATCGGCCGCGGTCTCGAGGGCGACGGTCCGGAACCCCACGCGGCCGGTCCAGACGTCGTCGCCGACCTCGACGCGGACGTCGTACAGGGGCTGCTCGCCGTGGCCGCGGGGCCACCAGACGGCGACCTCCGGAACCTCGAGGCGGACGACGGCGGTGTCGTCGATGACGGGGCGCGCGCCGGTGACGGTCGTCGGGTCAGTCGGGTCCGTGGTGGACGAGCGGACGGGAGGCGCGGTGCCGGCCCCGACGCCCGTCCCGTCCGCCGCGGTGCCGGTGGGGGACGCGTTCTGGGCGGGAGGACCGCTCGGGGCGACGTGCGGGGCCAGGGTCACCCGCGCCTCCAGGCCCGCTGAACCGACCGTCCCCGCGACCGGAGCTGATCCGATGTGCTGGGTGAACGCGCCGGTGACGCCCGCGTGCTCGACCTCGACGTGCGTCGTCAGGACACCCGTGGAACCGTCGACGTCGACGAGGGGGCGGACCGCGGCGATGCGGACGCCGCTCCAGGACTCGATGCCGATCGACTTCCAGATGCCGCTCGTCGCGACGTCGACACCCCAGTCCCACCCGAAGTTCGACGCGTTCTTGCGGAGCGCGTTGTACGGGTGGTGGTTGACGTGCGGGAGTTCCCCGCCGTGCAGCTCCGACAGCCGGACGGCCGCGGGGACGGGCGCGTCGAAGGTGATCACGAGCTCGTTCGTGCCCGGCCGGAGCAGGTGCCCGACGGGGAACCGGTAGGACCGGTGCTGGTTGGCGGCCGTCCCGGCGACGATGCCGTTCAGGGTGACGGTCGCGAGGGTGTCGAGGCCGTCGGCGACGAGGTCGTGACGGCGTGTGCTCGTCGCGCTCGCCGCATCGGTGTCGGTGTCGGTGCCGGCCTCGGCGCCCGGCCACTCGAAGGTGCGGCGGTACCGCCACACCGTGTCGCCGATCCACTGCGTCGCCGCCTCTCCGTCGCCGTCGAACGGGTCGGGGATCCGGCCGGCCCGGAGCAGGTCGGTGTGGACGCACCCGGGCACCACCGCCGGGAGCGGATCGCGGTGCCCGTCGGCCTCCGGCGGACCCGCCACCGCTTCGAGGGTCCAGTGGCCGTCCAGTGTCGTGCGCTCCATCGCGCCTCCTCACGTCGTCGTGCAAGCTCTTGACCGGGTTAGTTTAGCCGTGTAACAATCACCGTCAACGACCAGGCCTGCGACGGAGCAGACCGAGAGGACAACGATGTCACCACACACCCGTTCCCGACGGCTCGCCATCGCGGCCGCGGCCATCCTCACCACCGCCGGACTCGCCCTCACCGGCTGCAGCTCCAGCGGCACCGCGGCGTCGTCGGACTCCGCGTCGACCCTGATCGCGTACACCGGTCAGTCCGGCGACTACCAGATCAACTACAACCCGTGGTCCCCGTCGAACATCGGCGGCGTCGGGACGATCTACGAGAGCCTCTTCTTCATCACCAACGTGAACACGGAGGACCCCAAGCCGCTGCTCGGCAAGAGCTACGAGTGGAACGGCGACGGCACGCAACTGACCATCACGCTCCGCGACGGCGCGAAGTGGAGCGACGGCGAACCCTTCTCGTCGAAGGACGTCGTCTTCACGCTCGACATGCTCAAGAAGAACAAGGCACTCAACTCGATCGGCTACGACGGAACCGCGAAGGCCGAGGGCGACTCGAAGGTCGTCATCACCTTCGCCAAGCCGTCGTTCGTGCTCGGCCCGAACCTGCTCGGCAAGACCTGGATCGTCCCGGAGCACCTCTGGAAGGACATGGACCCGACCACCGACGTCGTGCGGAAGCCCGTCGGCACGGGGCCGTACACGCTCGGCACCTTCAAGGCGCAGGCGTTCACCCTCGAGGCGAACAAGGACTACTGGGGCGGTGCCCCCGCCGTGAAGACGATCCGCTACCTGTCCCTCTCCGGCAACACCGCCGGCGCCGACGCGCTCTCGCAGGGGTCGATCGACTGGCAGACCGGACCCGTCCCGAACATGGACGACATCCCCGGCAACTACCAGGGCTACGACGGCATCACGATCGGCCAGAACCAGATGGCCCTGCTGACCTGCTCGTCGACCGCGCTCGGCTGCTCCGGCCCGCAGACCGACCCGGCCGTCCGGCACGCGATCGCCGACGCGATCAACCGCAAGCAGCTGAACTCGTTGGCGTTCTCGAACACCGCGAGCGAGATCTCTCCGACGTTCGCGCTGACGACGACCCAGAAGGACATGATCTCGAAGGACGTCTCGCCGGCCGTGATGCCGTCCGGGGCCGACACCGACGCCGCCGACGCCACGCTCGAGGAGGCCGGCTACGCCAAGGGTGCCGACGGGATCTACGCGAAGGACGGCAAGAAGCTGTCCCTCACGGTCGAGGTCGTCACCGGGTGGACCGACTACATCACCGCGATCGACACCATGACGCAGCAGCTCAAGGCCGCGGGCATCGAGCTCAAGGCACAGCAGTCGTCGTGGAACGAGTGGACCGACAAGAAGACCAAGGGCACGTACCAGCTGGCGATCGACTCGCTCGGCCAGGGTCCGACGGCGAACCCGTACTACCTCTACAACAACTACTACTCGACCGCGAACACCGCGAAGGTCGGCGAAGCGGCCCCGATGAACATCGCCCGCTACAGCAACCCCGAGGTCGACGCCGCGCTCACGAAGCTCGCGACGATCAACCCGGACGACACCGCGGCGACCCAGCCCGAACTCGACACGATCCAGCAGCACGTCGTCGAGGACATGCCGTACATCCCGATCATGACCGGCGGCACGACGAGTGAGTTCCACGCCGCGAAGTTCACGGGCTGGCCGACGAAGGACGACCTCTACGCCTTCCCGGCGGTCTGGGCGAGCCCGGACAACGCCGAGATCTTCAAGGCGCTCAAGCCAGCCAAGGGCTGAGACGAGGACGGCGACCGAGGAGCACTCGTATGCACTACTTCCTGCGCAAGATCGGCTTCTACATCGTGGCCCTGTGGGCGGCGCTGACGCTGAACTTCATCATCCCCAGGCTCCTGCCCGGCAACCCGGTGGACATCCTGCTCGCCAAGCTCCAGCAGCGCGGCGGGCAGGTGACCCCGGCGACCCGGCAGGCGTACGAGCTGCTCCTCGGTGGCAACACCTCGGAACCGATCATCATCCAGTACTTCGCGTACCTGGGCAACGTGTTCCGCGGTGACCTCGGGGTGTCGGTCAGCTACTTCCCGGCACCCGTGACCGAGGTCATCGGGAGCTCCCTGCCGTGGACGATCGCCCTCGTCGGCATCGCCACCGTGCTCGCCGCCGTCATCGGGGTCGCCCTCGGCGCCTTCGTCGGCTGGCGACCAGGCACCTGGCTCGACTCGTTCGTGCCGGCCACCACCCTGCTCGCGGCGGTGCCGTACTTCTGGCTCGCGCTCATCCTGGTGTACTTCTTCGCCACGGGCCTGCACCTCTTCCCGGCCCAGGGCGGCTACGACGTGGTGCTCACGCCGGGTTTCAACGGCGAGTTCATCATGTCGGCGCTCAAGTACGGCGTGCTCCCGGCGGCGACGATCGTGCTCGCCTCGCTCGGCGGCTGGCTGCTCGGCATGCGGAACATGATGGTGTCCACGCTGTCCGAGGACTACATCACCACGGCGCTCGCGAAGGGCCTGTCGCACGGCAAGGTCCTGCGCAACTACGCCGCCCGCAACGCCGTGCTGCCGTCGGTCGCCGGGTTCGCGATCTCCCTCGGGTTCATCGTGTCCGGGTCGGTCGTCACCGAGCAGGTGTTCTCCTACCCGGGCATCGGGTCGAAGCTCCTGTCCGCGGTGACGAACAACGACTACGCGCTCATGCAGGGCATCTTCCTGTTCATCACCCTCGCGGTGCTCGGCGCGAACCTCGTCGTCGACCTGCTGTACGGGCTCATCGATCCCCGCACCCGGGCCCGGAGCTAGGAGGCCACGACCATGACGAACATCCAAGAGGACACCGAACCCACCATCGGCGAGCTCGTCGAGGAGGCCGACGGCGGCTCGACCCGCAGCATCGCGACGGCCCGAGCCGTCCGGCCGAAGGGCGGTCTCCGGCGCTTCCTGCCCACCCTCACGCCGTGGCTCGTCACGGGCATCGTGCTCATCGTCGGCGTCGCGCTGTTCGGGCTGCTCGGCCCGCTGCTCGTCGGTGACCCGAGTGCGATCCGTGACTCCGGCATGCAGCCGCCGAGCGCCGACAACCTGCTCGGGACGACGCAGACCGGGCAGGACGTCCTGGCCCAGCTCGCCTTCGCCACCAGGGGGAGCCTGCAGATCGGCCTGATCGTCGGGGTCCTCGCGACCGTGCTGTCGGCGTTCTTCGGCATCCTCGGCGCCTACCTCGGCGGGATCATGGACGAGGCGTTCTCGCTCTTCTCGAACGTCTTCCTCGTGATCCCGGGTCTGCCGCTCGTCATCGTCATCTCCGGGCTGGTGCCGCAGGAGGCCCGAGGGCTCTGGACCATCGCCATCGTCCTGGCGATCACGTCGTGGGCTGGATCCGCCCGGGTCCTCCGCGCACAGACGATGTCGATCCGGAACCGCGACTACGTGTCGGCCGCCCGGGTCGCCGGGGAACGACCGTGGCGGGTCATCGCGGTCGAGATCCTGCCGAACCTGCTGCCGGTGCTCGCATCGCAGTTCGTGTTCGCCGTCATCGCCGCGATCCTCGGCGAGGCAGGCCTGTCCTTCCTCGGCCTCGGCGCCTCGAACTCGTCGACGCTCGGCACCATGCTCTTCTACGCCCAGAACGGGTTCGCCCTCGCCCAGGGCGCCTGGTGGTGGTTCGTGCCGCCGGGTCTGCTCATCGCACTGCTCGGCATGGGCCTGTCGCTCGTCAACTTCTCGATCGACGAGGTCATCAACCCGCGACTCGCCAACGTGCGTGCGCAGCGTCGTCGCGAACGTCGCGCCCGTCGCGCGGCCCGCCGCTCGTCCGGCCCTGGAGGCGCGGCTCGCCCCGCCGGCACCGCCACCGACACGAAGGGGGTCACCCGATGACCCGGGACGCCGTCCTCACCATCGACCACCTCGACGTCGTCTACGAGACCGAGAACCCGGTGCACGCCGTCAAGGACGTCTCGCTGACACTCGCGCCCGGCGAGATCCTCGGACTCGCGGGGGAGTCGGGTTGCGGCAAGACGACCCTGGCCTACGCCATCACCCGGCTGCACAAGCCGCCGGCGAAGGTCACGTCCGGCAGCATCACGTTCCACGACCGTGACGGGAGCGACGTGGACCTGCTCGGCCTCGGCGACGAGCAGCTCCGAGCCGTCCGGTGGTCGAAGCTGTCGATGGTGTTCCAGGGGGCGATGAACGCGCTCAACCCGGTCACCACCATCCGGGCGCAGCTCGACGACGCGCTCGTGGAGCACCGCCGGGGCCTTCCTCGGAAGGAGCGCCGGGCGATCGCGGAGGACGCCCTCCGCCGCGTCGGCGTCGATCCATCACGCATCACGGCGTACCCGCACGAACTCTCCGGTGGCATGCGACAGCGTGTGATGATCGCGATGGCGATGCTCCTCGAACCGCAGGTCATGATCATGGACGAGCCGACCACGGCCCTCGACGTCGTCGTGCAGCGGGAGATCCTGCGCGAGATCGTCCGGCTGCGCGACGAGCTCGGCTTCGCCGTCGTGTTCATCACGCACGACCTGCCGCTGCTGCTCGAGATCAGCGACCGGATCGCGATCATGCTCCGCGGCGAGGTCGTCGAGTGCGCCGCCGCGTCGTCGATCCAGCACGACCCGCAGCACCCGTACACGCAGCGCCTGCTGCAGTCGTTCCCGAGCCTGTCCGGGGCGCGTGGGGACTTCATCCGAACGGGAGCCGGCATCGGCGGCCCGGACATCGACACCTCGGAGGTCGTCCGATGACCAGCGTGACCGTCAGCCGCCTCGGCAAGGACTTCCACACGCGGAAGGGACTGCGTCGCACCACCCTGCGGGCCGTGGACGACGTGTCGTTCGAGCTCCTGCCCGGCCGCACCGTCGCCCTCGTCGGAGAGTCCGGCTCGGGCAAGTCCACCATCGCCCGGATGCTCGCGAAGCTCGAGAGCACCACCCGCGGCTCGGTCGACGTCCGGCTCGACGACGGCACCCCGGTCGTCGGCAGCCTGTACCGCCGGCACGTGCAGATGGTGTTCCAGGACCCGTTCGCGTCCCTCAACCCGTTCCACTCCATCGAGCACCACATCGCCCGGCCGCTCCAGCTGCACCAGCGCACACGGGGCGCCGCGCAGACCGCCGAGCGGGTGCGTGAACTCCTCGACCGCGTCAACCTCGACGAGGACTTCGCCCAGCGCCGCCCCCACGAGCTCTCCGGTGGGCAGCGGCAGCGCGTCGCGATCGCCCGCGCGCTGGCTCCGGGTGCCCAGGTGCTCATCGCGGACGAGCCCGTGTCGATGCTCGACGTGTCGATCCGGCTCAGCGTGCTCAACCTGATGGGCAGGCTGCAGCGCGAGGACCAGCTCGCCGTGCTCTACATCACCCACGACCTCGCCACCGCTCGACACTTCTCGGACGAGATCCTCGTGCTGTACCGCGGCCGGGTCGTCGAGCGCGGGCCCTCGGACGACGTCATCCTCAACCCGCAGCACGACTACACCCGGCTGCTCGCCGACGCCGCTCCCGACCCGGAGCGCACCGACCGTCGGGTGACCTCGGGGCCGGCGCTCGACCGCTCCACGATCGACAACAGCACCTGCTACGACCACGGCATCGGCGCGTGGGTGTCGAGCGACCCGGCACCGGTCGGAGCACGGTGAGCAGGAGCTTCGTCGACTGGGAGACGGCGGGGTTCCGCGCCCGCTTCCGGATCGGCCCGGACGCGCCGGTCGCGCTGGTCTCGTTCGTTCCGGCCGGTGCTGCGCTCGCCGACGGCCCGGAGGACGCGCAGCCCCTCGTCGAGCTCACCACCATCGGCCACGGGCGGTTCCCCGGCGGGTTCCGGCACGTGGACTCCACCATCGGCGCCCGGCTCCGGTACGTGTCGCACGACCACGACCGCGCCCCCGTGTCCGCGGGTGGGACCGGATCAGGACCCGTGGACGCAGGCGCGGCGGTGGAGGCCACCGACCTGTGGTTCCGGATCGTGCAGGAGGACACGGCCACGCGCCTCCAGGTCGTGTCGGTGTTCCTGGCGCGGGAGGGCGTCCCCGCGTTCCAGACGTGGACCGAGGTGTCGGCGGCGGAGGGAGAGCACGTCGTTGACTTCGTCTCGTCCGTCGCGACCGGGGCGTTCCTGATCGACTCCGGCGCGACCGTCGACGAGCTGGCGTTGACGCACGCCGAGAACGATTGGGCCGCCGAGAGCCGCTGGCGCACCGATCCGCTGCGGTCGATCGGTCTCGCCCGGATCGACCGTGAAGCCCAGCACCACCCGCCGCGCAGCCGCGCCGTCGTGCAGAACCGCGGCTCCTGGTCGACCGGCGAGGCGCTGCCGATCGGTGTGGTGCACTCGTCGTCGTCCGCGGACGGCGCGTACGCGCTCGTGTGGCAGGTCGAGCACAACGGGCCGTGGCTGTACGAGCTGGGGGAGACGCGCCGACACGCGTACCTGGTGCTCAGCGGACCGACCGACCAGGAGCACCAGTGGACCGCGGTCGTCGCTCCCGGGCAGCCGTTCACCTCGGTGCCGGTGTCCGTCGGGATCGCCCGGTCGACCGACGACGCCTTCGGAGTGCTGACCCGGCAGCGTCGAGCACGTCGCGCGCTGCGGCCGGCCGACGCCGCGATGCCGCTCGTCTTCAACGACTACATGAACACGCTCATGGGCGACCCGACGACCGAGAAGCTGCTGCCGCTCATCGACGCTGCCGCCGACGCCGGAGCGGACCTGTTCTGCATCGACGCGGGCTGGTACGCCGAGGGGCACTGGTGGGACACCGTCGGCGCGTGGGAGCCCGCGGCGTCGCGGTTCCCGAACGGGCTCGGGTCCGTCATCGACCACATCCGGTCGCGCGGGATGCAAGCCGGGCTCTGGCTCGAGCCCGAGGTGATCGGCGTCAACTCGCCCCTGGCGTCCTCGTTGCCCGCATCGGCGTTCGTGCACCATCGCGGCGTGCGGGTCGCGGAACACGGACGGCACCTGCTCGACCTGCGCTCGCCGGACGCCCGGGCGCACCTCGACGCCGTCGTGGACCGGCTCGTCGGGAGCCTCGGCGTGACGTTCTTCAAGATGGACGACAACACGATGACGGGGCCGTTCGACGGACAGCTCGAGCACCAGCGTGCGCTGCTCGACTGGCTCGACGACGTGCAGGCCCGGTACCCGGAGCTGCTCATCGAGAACTGCGCTTCGGGGGCGATGCGCGCCGACTTCGCGATGCTGTCACGCTTGCACATGCAGTCGACGTCGGACCAGCAAGACCCGGTGCTGTACGCCTCGATCGCGGTGGCGGCCCCGGCGGCGATGCTGCCCGAGCAGGCGGGCAACTGGGCGTACCCGGCGCCGTCGATGTCCGACGACCTGTTCGAGCTCTCCTTGGTGAACGGGGTGCTCGGACGGATGTACCTGTCGGGGTACCTCGGTTCGATGTCGTCCGCGCAGCGGGAGGTCGTAGGATCGGCGATCGCCGCGCATCGCGCAGTGCTCGACGTCATCGGGTCCTCGGTACCGGTCTGGCCGCTCGGGCTCCCGGCGTGGGAGGACACCTGGGTCGCGCTCGGCCTGGCCGTGCCGGACGGGGACCTGTTCCTCTCGGTGTGGGCGTTGCCGGGAGCGCCGTCGTCGGTGTCGGTGCCGCTGCCGGCGCTCGCGTCGTCCGCGCGGGGGTCGGTGTCGGTGTCGCCCGTGTTCCCGGTCGGACTCGGGGCCTGGGGAGTCTCGTGGGACGCCGCCGCCGGGGTGCTGCACGTCGACCACGGCGGGACGACCCCGACGGCGCGCGTGTTCCGCATCCGGTCGGGAGGGGTCGGCGCGGCGCAGTGACCGGGACGTGCGCTGGATGGCAGCCGGCGCGCGTTCTGCGGACGGGAGGCGCGGTGCGGGCAGGCGCCGCGCCTTCCGTCTGGTGGAGCTGGGCTGGGCCCGTTGCGCGGTGCGGACGGGATCGTGCGGTCGCCGGGACCGTCACTGGTTCACGATCCCGGGGGATCGTGAACCAGGACGGTCACGCGCTCAGGGCAGGGGGCCGTGCTCCATCGCGGGTCACGGCACGGTTGCGGTCGATCACGCCGAGCGTCTCGAGCACGTGCCGCGGGCGATCGTGAAGGACACGTCGTCGACAGCGCGCTTGCCGGTGGCGTACTGCTTCTCGAGGTGGCTGACCTCGATGGCTGGGGTGTCGGACATGGGTCCAGCCTGACGCGCCGTGCAGCCCGGCGGTTCGACCGGTCCGGTGGACCGGCATCCTCCGATCGGAGGATGCGGTTGGTGAGAACGGTCGGACGGGAGGCGCGGGGCGGACTGGTGCCGTGCCTCCCGTCCGGCCCGTGGTCAGGACCCGATGGCGGACCGCAGGAAGGGTGCTGTCCTGCTGTCGGCTGACGCGGCGACCTGGGCCGGCGTGCCGGCCGCGACGACGCGGCCGCCGTCGCCGCCCCCGGCCGGCCCCATGTCGACGACGTGGTCCGCCTGTGCGACCACCGACATGACGTGCTCGACCACGACGACCGTGTTGCCGGCGTCGGTGAGCTGCTGCAGCTGCGTCGTCAGGAGTTCGACGTCCGCGGGGTGCAGGCCGGTCGACGGCTCGTCGAGCAGGTACAGCGTGTGGCCCGAGCGTGCACGCTGGAGTTCCGTGGCGAGCTTGATGCGCTGGGCCTCGCCGCCGGAGAGTTCCGGCGCGGGCTGGCCGAGCCGGAGGTAGCCGAGGCCGACGCTCCGGAGAGCGGTGAGCGCGCGGGCCGCCGCCGGGAGGTCGGCGAGTGCGTCCGCCGCTTCGTCCACGGTCATGCCGAGGACATCGGCGATGGACGAACCCTCGCGGCGGACCTCGAGCGTCTCGGCGTTGTAGCGCGCACCGTGGCACTCCGGGCACGGCGCCCAGCTGCCGGGGAGGAAGAGGAGCTCGACGGAGACGGAGCCCTCGCCCTGGCAGACCTCGCAGCGGCCGCCCTCGACGTTGAAGGAGAACCTCCCGGCGGTCCAGCCGCGCTCCTTCGCGTCCGACGTGGCCGCGAACGCCTGGCGGACGGCGTCGAACATGCCCGTGTAGGTCGCGAGGTTCGAGCGCGGTGTGCGGCCGATCGGATTCTGGTCGACCTCGACGACGCGGGTGATGAGCGGGTGCTGGGCTGCGACGGCGGGGAGCACCCCGCCGACGAGGGAGGACTTGCCCGAGCCGGACACGCCGGTGACGGCGGTCATGACGCCGAGGGGCAGATCGAGGTCGAGGTGGTCGAGGTTGTGGAGGGTCGCGTCGCGGATCTCGAGGGTGCCGACCGGCTCGCGCTGGTGGCGGACCGGGCGGTCTCCTGACGGCTGGAGGTAGCGGCGGGTGACGCTCTCCTCGACCTCCGCGAGTCCCTCCGGTGGTCCGCTGTAGAGCACGCGACCACCGCCCGAACCCGCGCCGGGGCCGACGTCGACGATCCAGTCCGCACCTCGGACGATGTCCATGTCGTGCTCGACCACGAAGACGCTGTTGCCGCCGGCGCGGAGGTCGTCGAGCACCCGCGCGAGCGACTCCGTGTCCGCCGGGTGGAGGCCCGCGCTCGGCTCGTCGAGGACGTAGACCACGCCGAAGAGCCCTGAGCGGAGCTGTGTCGCGATGCGGAGGCGCTGCGTCTCGCCGGGGGAGAGCGTCGGGGTCGCCCGGTCCAGCCCGAGGTAGCCGAGTCCGAGGTCGATGAGCACGTTGATGCGGCTGCTGAGGTCGCGTGCGATCGATCGCGCCACCTCGGACCGCTCGCCCGAGGTCACCGTGCTCTGCGCCGGGGTCGGGTCGGTCAGCTCGGCGGCCGGCCGGAGCACCTCCACGAGTTCGGTCAGCGGGAGCGCGTTGAACTCGGCGATGCTCAATCCACCGAACGTCACCGCGAGGGCCGCGCGCGTCAGCCCCGAGCCGCCGCAGAGCTGGCACGGCCCGGACTCCACGAAGCGCAGGGCCTTGTTCCGCTGCGTCTCGCTCTGCGAGTCCGCGAGGGTGTGCAGCGTGTACTGCCGGGCGCTCCAGAAGCGGCCCTTGTAGGGCTTCGCCACGCGGTCGCGCTTCGGGTGCACCTCGACGACCGGCTGCTCCTCGGTGAAGAGCAGCCAGTCGCGGTCAGCCCTCGGCAGGTCCTTCCACGGCCGATCGATGTCGTAGCCGAGGACCGCCGTCACGTCGCGCAGGTTCTTGCCCTGCCAGGCACCCGGCCAGGCGGTGATCGCCCCCTCGCGGATGGACAGCGCGGGGTCGTGGACCGCCGAGGCCTCCGTCACCTCGTGCGCGGTGCCGAGGCCGTGGCAGCGTGGGCACGCTCCCGCGACGGTGTTCGGCGAGAACGAGTCCGAGTAGAGCTGCGTCGCGCCCTCGGGGTAGGTGCCGGCGCGCGAGTAGAGCATCCGGACCGAGTTGCTCAGTGTCGTCAGCGTGCCCACCGTCGACCGTGAGCTCGGGGCGCCTCGACGCTGCTGCAGGGCGACAGCCGGGGGCAGGCCCGTGATCTCGTCGACGTGCGGTGTGCTGCCCTGTGCGATCAACCGTCGGGCGTACGGGGCGACGGACTCGAGGAAGCGGCGCTGGGCCTCGGCGAAGACCGTCCCGAACGCGAGGCTCGACTTGCCCGAGCCGGAGATGCCCGTGAAGGCGACGATGCGGTCGCGGGGGATGTCGACGTCCACGTCGCGGAGGTTGTGCTCGCGGGCGCCGCGAACGCGGATGAAGCCGTCGGGGGCTGTCGTGCTGTCGGCGGGCGGCGCGGTGCTGGCGGTGGGCGGCGCGCTGCTGGCGGCGGGCTGGTCGTGCGGGGCGGGCATTCGTTCGAGCGTAGGCGGGGTGGCTGGACGGCCGGGCCGCACGCTCGGATCTGATATCTTGCAGTACAGTGGTCGAGGTGTGACGAAGGCAACAGGGGGAACGATGGCGGATCTTCGGGTCTCGTACAGCACGCTCGACGGGGTGCACGATGCGCTCGGCACGGCGACGAGGACGTTCGAGGACGCCGAGGTACCTGCGGACGGGGGCGCATTCGGGGCCGACGACGTGACGCAGGCGTTCGCGACGTTCCGGACGGCGCAGCAGCGCTCGACCGAGTGGCTCGCCGACGTCAGTCGAACGCTCGCGCAGTACGCGCACGACACGCAATCGTCTGTCCGGAACGCCGACGAGGACCTCGCCGTGAAAGCTGGACGTCAGTGATGTCGGCCGACCCGTTCGCCGGAGACCCCGGCGCCGTCGGGAAGCTGTCGGCCGCGTTGACTGACCACCAGGACGACATCCGCCGCGGCACCACGAAGGTCGCCCGTACCGCCGACGACGCGGACGACTGGACCGGTGCGGCGAAGGACCGCTTCGCCGCCACCGTGAGCACGATGCCGCCCGCCGGCCAGCGCATGATCGGCCGTCTCGACGCCGCGATCGACGTGCTCGACACCTACGCCGACGCCGTACAGCAGATCCAGGACGAAGCCGAGCGGATCCGGGCGATGCAGCTCACGAACGCGGAGGACGCCGCCGCGAACGTCGTCGCGCTGACCGCGGCGAACACGGTCGCGTCGGGGAAGGACGCCACCGAGGCCGACGACCGGCAGGCTCGACTGCTGCAGTCCGACGCGGACGACCTCGCCGCCACAGCCTCGCGGCTGCAGGGGGAGTGGGACGCGCTCGTCGAACGACGGGCGGCCGCCGACCGAGCAGCGGCGTCAGGGTTGTCCGACTCGGACGTCCTCGGTGTCGCGCCCTCGTACGCGGGCTCGCTCGGTGCGATGAGCAACGCGGAGTTTCTCGCAGCCGTCGCCGGCATGCCGCCCGAGGTCCTCGCGGCGCAGAGCCGGTCGGTCGCCGACCGTCTCGCTGGGATGCCGGCCGAAACCGTCCAGGCCTGGTGGGACGGCCTCGGTGGTCGGGGCACCGCCGGGCAGCACTCGGCGGCGCAGGACGCGTTGATCACGGCGCTGCCGGCGGTGGTCGGGAACCTCGGCGGGGTGCCGTACTGGGCGCGGGACCAGGCGAACCGGTTGGCGGCGCAGCGGGCGTACGCGCAGGCGGAGGACGCGCTGCGGAACGCACGGGACCGGTACGCGAAGTCGGTCGGGACCGCCGCGCAACGAGCAGCTGGTCACGCCCTCGGGGACGCGCTGGAACGGCGGGACCAGCTCGAGAACTTCGCCGCCGGAGCACGCACGATGCTGCCCCTGGACGAGTCGACGCCGCGGCAGATGGTGACGTTCCACGACGGCCAACCACCACTGGGTGCGTTCTCCGTCGGTGACCTCGACACCGCCGACGGCGTCAGCTTCGTCGTGCCGGGGATGGGATCGTCGCTCGCGGACACGACACAGTACTTGCGGGCCGCCGGGAACGTGGTCTTCACACAGCAGCAGGCCGGGGCCGAGAACACCGCGGTGGTGTCGTGGCTCGGGTACGAAGCGCCGCCGAACGCCGCGACGACCGGCAACACCGACGTGTTCGGCGAGTCGTACGCCGAGCGCGGCGCGCCGAAGCTCGCGGAGGACCTCCGAGGCTTCCACGCGACACGCCCCGACGCGCAGCTCGACGTCGTCGCGCACTCGTACGGTTCGACCATGGCCGCCATCGCGCTCCACGACAACCCCGACCTCGGAGTGCACTCGTTCACCACCCTCGGGTCGGCGGGGATCCCGCGGGACATCCCGAACGCCGCAGCGACCCACGCGGAGCACATGTACGCCGCGCAGGCCGCCGAGAAGGGTGACGTCGCCTTCATCGGTCGCAAGTACAGCAAGCGGCTCGACCCGGCCGACGGGTTCGACGGAGCAAGACGGATCGCTGCGTCCGGCAAGCACGGCGTGAACATCCACGGCTTGCTGGCAGGGCCGGGGACGAACGATCGCGGGTACCTCGACCTCGGTACCCCGACGCTCGCAAGCGTGGCGAAGGCAACGACGCCGTGAGCAGGCAGCAGCGCAACGTGCTCGTCGTTACGACGGCGAGCCTCATCATCGTCGGCCTGACGGCCTGTGCAGGAGGGACCCAGTCGATGCAGACCGCAAAGGACGCTCAGAACCACGCAGTCCAGTTTCTCCGTGAGAGCGAGCAGATCGTTGACGTGCAGTGGCCCGAGACGCCGGACCCCGTCGCGGAGCGGTGCGACGGCGGCGTCCGCTTCCAGCACACCGCCATCGTCAAGAGCGACAACGACGCGAAGGTCAACGCACGAGCATTGGCGTCGTTCTGGAAGTCCAAGGGGCTTTCGGTCTCACCGTCCGAGACGGACTTCGGCAGCGACGGCAACCGGCTGTACTCGGCCACAGCCGACCGGGACAGCGGTCCTCGGGCCGCGTACCAGATCAGTGCGACGTCCCTCGTGGTCCAGGTGACGTCCGCCTGCGCCGAAGGTTCGCTCGACGACTACGACGAGTGACGCTGATGATGCGTTCGGGCGCGGTGCTCCTTGCCGCGGTCGTCGTGACGGTTCGATACTGAAGGGGCGCATGAGCGGCTCGAGGCAGGTGGGTCGCGGGGCGGTTCGTGTTGACGTGGTGAGGTGCCGGCGTGGTGAAAGTTCGACAAGGCGTGCACCCGAGGAAAGAGAAGATGTACCTTCACGATGCAATCCGGGAAGTGCTGCAACAGCGAGGCGCTCCAATGAGTAGTAGCGCGATCGCCCAGGCAATTAATGCTGCGGAGCCCTACTCACGAGCAGACGGGCACCCGCTCGAAGCGTCCCAGGTAAGCGCCCGTGTCAGCAACTACGGTCGCCTGTTTGAGCGGACGGCAGACGGCGCTATCGAGCTCCGGCCCTGGAATGGTGAGTCCAGCTCTTAAGCCTGATGACCTACCCCTTCTTGGGGCGTCCCCCTTGCTGCGTCACCAAGTGTCTGATGACGCTGATCACGGTGGGACTGTAATCGCGCCACGCGTCATCGATCTTCGAGAGGTCTACCTTGCCGGTGTGGACCTGCTCGCAAAGGCGAAGCCATCCCTCACCAGCCGCGAGAGTGAGCGCAGCGGCCACTGACGCGTTGACGACACTCCCGACGCCCGGGATCAACTTGATGAAACTGCGTGCGAGAGCACGACCAGCGAGCTGAGCGCTCATCTGTGCTGCCGCTGAGACGGACATCATCGTCTTGAAGTCGAGATCGTAGATCGCGGAAACTCGTCCCATCATGGCGAGCTGAATCGGCGCCAAGGTAACTGCGTCAGCTACCGGGATCGGAACCGCAGCCGCAGCTGCAGCGCCTGTTGAAGCCGCCGCGATGACAGAGCGAGCCATCTGGCGCTTCCAGGGAAGGTTGAGTCGTTGAGCGACGCGAAATGCATCCTTCGCATCGTCTGGCGACAGTTCGAGGGTCTGCGTGAGGAGATCACCGAGTCCGTGACCCGGCCCTTTCCCGTTCTTTGTTTGGGTTGACGTCAGAACGACGCCCTGCAGGGGGATGTCGACTGGCCTCCCGTCCGAATCGACCGGCTCATCCAGCCAGTCCTTGAAAGCCTGTACGCCGTGTGGCGGTTTGAAGGATCCCGCGATGGTCCGGTCCCAGTCCACTTTGGTGAGGACGAGCATCACGGGCAAGCCGGCGCCATCCAGCTCTCGGATCATGTCGATGTCGGCGCGTGTCAGTCGATCTGAGGTGGAGTTCACGCAGAACCAGACGACAGCGATCTGTTCTTCGTTTGGCCTCTGCGCGACAATGCGAAGGTGCTGCCGCAGCAAAGCAGCGGGTGACGCCGTCGAACCGATCTCGAACCCCTCGAAGTCCCAGATCCCGAGAGTGTCGTCGGAGTAGTAGTGGACACCCTCAGTGACGGGAAGGCCTTTGCCGACCTTCGCGAGGTCCCGGCCGAAGACCGCGTTGACCAGTGAGGACTTGCCGACACCCGTGCCACCGACCACCGCAAGGTTGAAGCGCCCGTACTTCACCTTCGCTTTCGCATTGGCCTCGAAGAACGGGCTGTCGTCGATCGACGGGTCATCGTCGAGTTGTTCGCCCTGCGTTTCGGTCATCGTGCGTCGACCCTCCATCTGTCGCGGCACCTCGTGCGAGGAGTCTTTGCGCTTCCACATCAATCTAGCGCCGCGCCATCACGGATCGAGCGGCTCACGGGCCAGTTGACTCATCTTCGGCGGGAGTTGCGGGATGGCGCACTTGTGGGGGAGCGGCCTGCTTCCTCGCAGAGCAACAACCTCAGTGGTCCCATAGCATTTGGAAGGTGAGGACCCCTCCCGATGGTCCCCAGATCAGGAGGTGTCCGTGTCGGATCAGCGACTGCAGGACGAGCGGCTGGTAGCGGCGCTTCGCTTCCTCGTCGACCATCCGGGGCCAGTGCGCCGGCGCGAGGTGTGGGATGCGATCGTCGCCGACCTTCCTATGAGTGCCAGCGAGGCGACGTTCGTGTCGTCGAGGCCCGAGCCGCGCGGACGGAACGCGTTCTGGTTCGGCACATCGATGCTCGGCCGCGCGGGCTTCCTGCAGAAGTCGGGTGATGGTCTGTGGACGATCACTGACGAAGGCCGTCGCGTCGTCGAGGAAGCCCCTGATCCCGCGGAGTTCCGAAGAGAAGCCACCCGCTCCGCGCGTGAGGTCACCAAGACGCTGATGGCTGACCGCGCAGCTCGACTGGGTGTCGCGATCCTGCCGCCGGACGTCGGGGCGGAGCGCGTCCGAGAGGCGTCCGGGCGGTTCCGAGAACGCGGTCTTCGCCAGCTGGGCTCGGTATTCGCCGAGCATCGCTCCGTCTGGCGCACGGACGTCACGACGGAGCTGATCCGTTGCTTCGTCGACCGGGCGGACGTGGCGGGAGAGAGCTTCCTCGACAAGCTCCGTGAACAGTTCGCGGACGCGAGCGATGATGCACGCCTGCTCATGGCCGAATTGGTTGCTTGGCAACTTTTGCCTTTGCAGACCCCGGGGGAGCGGAAGAAGCGGGAACGTGTCGAGGCGCTGCTGAGCCTGATGCACGAGCGAGTCGTGATCCCGGCTGAGGTCGACCAGGCCTTCCGCTCGTGGTCGTTCAATCCGGGCCAGGGGATGGCGCAGGGGGTATTCAATGCGCTCTCGATCGTGGTGCGGCTCGTCGACCAGTGGGTCTCGCTCACGGATGACGAACGAGAAGCGCTCCTCGACGATCCCTGGGCGTGGCGCGACTTCGTTGCCGCAGTCCCGGGCACATCGTTCCCCACACTGCGCAACGAGCTCATGTACCTGGTGCACCCGGACTCCTTCGGTGAGGTCATCTCCGCGGTCGATCGCGAGCGGATCAGATCGGCGTTCCGTGGTGAGGTCGCCGGTGACGTCGACGCCATCGAGGTGACCGACGACCCCGATCGCGAGTTCCTCGAAATCACGCTGGCTCTCCAAACGAAGGACAACGGGCCGGCGGTGTTCTACCGTGAGCCGTTGAGATCGAGGTGGTCAGGCGAGCCCGATCCTGTCCACGTGCTGGACCGCGACGTGCAGGAGCCACAGCCGATCGACCCTTCTCTGAAGGAAGCGCGAACCTCGTTCACGCCGGCGGATGGCGATCTTGCCTCCGCCATGCACATGCCCAAACGCTGGCTCCAGGACACCCTCAACCTCATCGAGCGCCGCAAGCAGGTCATCCTCTAAGGCCCTCCCGGCACCGGCAAGACGTTCCTCGCGCAGGCGCTATCGAAGCACGTGACGGACGGCACCGACGGCGAGACGACGATTGTGCAGTTCCACCCGACGTACTCGTACGAGGACTTCTTCGAGGGCTTCCGCCCGGTCGCCAACGACGACAGCGGGAACCTCGCCTTCAGCCTGCGGAAGGGGCCACTCCGGCGCCTCGCCGACAGCGCCGCCGCCAACCCCGAGGCGAACTACTTCCTGGTGATCGACGAGATCAACCGGGGCAACATCGCGAAGGTGTTCGGCGAGCTGTACTTCCTCCTCGAGTACCGCGACAGCGAGATCTCGCTGCTCTACAGCGACGAGCCGTTCACCCTGCCGAGCAACATCTTCGTCATCGGCACGATGAACACCGCCGACCGCTCGATCGCGATGCTCGACGCCGCCATGCGGCGCCGCTTCGCGTTCATCGAGCTGCACCCGGAGCGCAACCCCGTCCGCGACGTGCTGGCCGGCTGGGCGGCGACCAAGGGCCTCCAGGATGACCGCGCAGAGCTGCTGACGCGACTCAACGTGGCCATCGCCGACCACGATGCCAAGGTGGGTCCGTCGTTCCTGATGCGCGACCTCGATGCGGACGGTCTGGCGGACGTGTGGCGGTACGAGATCCTGCCGCTCCTCGCGGAGCACCACTACGGCGACGGCGTCGACCTGGAGGCCCGGTACGGCCTGGCAGCGCTACGTCGCCAAGCGACGCCTTCCGTCGCGGACGGGGCCGAAGGTGTTGCCTTCGCGGATTGAGTTGCGGGAGGCGGACCAGCCGACGCTGCACCGGATGCCGCGCGAGGTCGCGGCCGGCCTCGTCGCCGCGCGGATCGCGGAAGTCTCGCCGACGTTCGTGGCGGACGAGTACCGCGTCAGCGGCGTACGGAAGGTTGGCGTAGTCCGGATCGCCGGTCACGACGTGTGGATCCGGCCGAAGACGCCGGTGCGGCGGCTGTTCGCGATGCTCGGCTACGCGCGAGCGGGCAGTGCGATCTGGGAAGACGAGGACTTCGGCTTCGCGGCCGACGACGACCTCGTGCCGGCACTGGCGCACGCGTTCGAGCGGCAGGCCTCGCGGGCGCTCGCCGGAGGTGCGCTGCGCGGGTACGTGACGCGCGACGATGCGCTGCCGCTGGTGCGCGGTCGGTGGCGGATCGGGGACCAGCTCACGCGGCGAGGCGGGCAGCCGCTACCGGTTGAGGTGTCGTTCGACGACTACGTGGAGGACCAGCTCGTGCTGACCGCTGCGACGCAGTTGTTGCGACTGCCGGGAGTGCCTGCCGATGTCGTCGGACGGTTGCGGCGGGTGGTTCGGGTGCTCGACGGGGTGACGGTGGTCCCGGTCGGGGCGCCGGTGCCCGTGGTCCGCTCCGATCGGCGGAACGCTCGGTACGCGACGGTGCTGCCGCTAGCGTCACTCGTGCTGTCCGGTGCGTCGATCGAGCAGCGTGCCGGGTCACTCGTGGGCGCCGGGTTCCTCGTCGACATGTGGTCGGTGTTCGAGGACTTCGTTACCGCTGCGCTCCGGGAGGCGTTCCGGCCGTACGGGGGAGAGCTCGTGGCGCAGTACGCGTCGAAGCTCGACGTTGACGGGACGGTCAAGATCGCTCCCGACCTCGTGTGGCTCGTCGACGGGCAGGTGCGGGCGTGCATCGACGTGAAGTACAAGGTCGAGAAGCACGGGCAGTACCCGAATGCTGACCTGTACCAGATGGCGGCGTACTGCCGGAGGTTCGGGTTGGGGGAGGGGTGGTTGATGTACACCGGCGAACGCCGCGACGACTTGCCTACGGTCTTGCTGAGCGGGCCTACCGTCTTTCGCCTTGGAGTCGAGCTCAATAGAGCCGGCGACGCGATCCGACTCGACCTCTCCCGGTTCAGTGCGCACATAGCCGAGAGAGGGTGCCCCGGCCGGCCTCAATGGTTGCCGGCCGGAACACCCAGCCTCACGAAGTAGAACCCGTTCGGTAGTGTAGAGCGGGAAGTGTCGACACGATGCGGACTGTTTCGACACTGACCGTCACGACCCGTTGGATCAGCTCAACGATGTATGCCGAATTTCCGTGTTCGGCGCCCCAGTCGTTCGGGTCGTTGACGATGCCAGATGCTTTGTCGGTCTTGACCTGGTATCGCTCGACGACCCAATCGAGCGCCGAACGGGACCCAAGTTTGTAATGGTGCGCCTCCATCGGAATGCCACTTATAGTCAGACCAGGAGCCACGGTAATCTGAGTCCGGTCAAGGTTGCCGGGCTTCCCGCCGTACTTCATTTTCGTTATCCGCAGATCCGCCGGCACCGGCGCGCTGAACTCGAGCGGGTGGAGTTCCGCATTCTCGTAGCCGAGGTGCAGGTCGGAGAGCGTTCGTCCTGCTTGAGCGAAGGCCCAGAAGTCTCCTGGATCGGTCAGCTCCGGGATCCTGGGCAACATTTTTTTCAGGTCCGCGTCGAACTCGCGTCGGTAGTCCTCGGAGTGAAGGAGTCCGTAGACGGCGACGAAGACGTCGTCAGCGGTGACATCCGCGCCGTACAGCTCCCGGTATCTGGCAAGCGCCGTGTCGTTGATGTTGTCTCGACGATGGGGGTCATCGAATATCGCGAACGCTCCGTCCTGTCGCTCGCCGTCGAACACATATCGCGGGAAAAACTGCCCGCTGCCTGAACCCCAGAGTGCGAGGTCTGGGATCCCATCGACGGCAAGCGCTGACGCCGCGTGGCCCGACCCAGGCGCTGTGAGGTAAAAACCGTGATTGTTGCCACCGGCAGGAAACAGCTTTGGAAGCTGATATTGACGTTCGTTGAGACTGGCATCGAACACGCAATGTTGTTTCTGGAATGGCCGATAAATGCCAACCCGGATGGAGTTTGCATCAAATTGCACCGATCTGCCGCGCTCGGCTGCTGTCCGAAGAACGCCGCCCCAAGCGATTTGTCGCGGATCGGCTGCGAGTGGAGCAGCTGACTGCAGCTTTCGCGCCTGAACCTGCTGCTCGTAAAATTCCACCATCCGAGACATGTTGCGAGCAAGTTTGTCACGCGATGAGTTGTAAGCCCATGCGTCGCGATTCGTCTTCAGTCCGGGAGAGTAAGTTGCGAAGATCGCTGCGCTCGGTGCATTGCGATCTCCGATCGCAGTGAATGCTTCGAACGCGTCATTGCGCTGGTTGATCCAATCGCCGTGCTCGTTCGGGATGATCTGCTCCCACGGCACGCCATCAGAATCGACATACTGCTCGAGCAGATCAAGCTTTTCGTCGCGGGTTAGGTAGTCGCCGATGTCGCGGTAGTGGATCGTACCGGATGACGGCCGATCTGGGTCCTTCACAAGTAGCGATATGACGATCGTTGCCCGACTGCCGGGTCCGAATGTCTGGCCACCTTCCTTGAGTGCCTGTTCGCCAGACGTGCGGGTGTTGCCCCGGAGGTTGAGGATGTACAGCTCGCTGAAATCATCCTGCAGCGTCAGCCGGAGGCCAGCCGCGGTGTTGCCGTCGAGGAAGCCACCGTTGGTGACATAGGCGACGATTCCGCGGTCTTTGATTCGGTCGGAAGCCCAGCGGATTGCACGGATGTAGGAGTCGTACAGGCTGTTCTTGTTCTGCCCAGTCGATCGCGCTGCATACGTGTTGGCGATGCGCTTGTCGAGGTACGGGTACTTGAGGTTCTGATTGTTGTCGTTGGCCGAATCCTGCCCGGATGAGTACGGCGGATTGCCAACGATGACGCTGATGTCAAGGTCGTTCTGCTGCCTGACACGCTCGTTGTTGTCACCGAACACGCCTTGGTCGTCGAACGTGTCGTCGTCCTCCGCGGACTGGAACGTGTCGGTGAGGACGACGCCGGGGAATGGGACGTACTCACCGCCCTGGAGACCGTTGTACGTCGCTTCGATGTTGACGGCGGCGACGTAGTAGGCGAGCAGGACGATCTCGTTCGCGTGGAGCTCGTGCCGGTACTTGTGCGCCAGGTCCGCGGCACTGATCAGCCCGGACTGGAGAAGCCGGACGATAAACGTGCCAGTGCCGGTGAACGGGTCGAGGACGTGCACACCTCGATCGGACAGGCCGGCACCGAAGTGATCTCGGCTGAGCCGGTCGGCACTGCGGAGGATGAAGTCGACGATCTCGTTCGGCGTGTACACGATGCCGAGGCGTTCTGAGGTGTTCCGGAAGGCTCCGCTGAAGAACTTCTCGTAGAGACGCTTGATGATCGTCTGACGGCCCGCGGCGTCGGTGATCCCTGCGACAGTCCGTTGAACGCCCGCGTAGAAGCCAGCGAGGTCGCTGGTCTCGGTCGTCAGGTTCTGCTCCTCGAGCGCGTCGACCATCCGTTGCATGACCTGCGACACAGGGTTGTGGTCACTGAACGCGTGGCCGGCGAAGAGCGCGTCGAACACGGGCTGCGTGATGAGGTGCTGGGAGAGCATCTCGATCGCCTGCGGTTCGGTGACTCCGGGATTGAGGTTGTCCTGCAGGCCCTTCACGAAGCGCGTGAACTCGGTGCGGAGCTCCGCGTTGGATCCGTCAACGAGTCCCGTGATGCGGGCGATCTGTCGAGCGGCGATCTCTGCGACGTCCTTGGCCCAGTTCTCCCAGTAGTCGCGTTCGCCGACCTTGTCGACGATGCGCGCGTAGATAGCGTTCTGCCAGTCGGCGCCGAGCGCGCTCATGTCGAGCGGGACCTGAGACGTTTCGGGAGTCGCGGAGTCCGGAGCGGATTCGGGTAGGTCAGCATCGGAGAAGTTGGTTGCGATGACCGGACCGGTGTCAGTGCGACCGTTGAGGTCGATCTGCTCGATCTTCGCCTCGAAGCGCTCGTCGTGCGCGCGCAGCGCGCGCAGGACGTCCCAAACGACCTTGAACTTGGTGTTGTCATTGAGGGCCTGCTCGGGCGACTGCCCAGCGGGCACCGCAATCGGCAGGACGATGTACCCGTAGTCCTTCCCTGGCGCCTTTCGCATAACACGGCCGACCGACTGCACGACATCGACCTGGCTGTCCCGAGAGTTCAGGAAGATGACGGCGTCGAGGGCGGGAACGTCGACGCCCTCGGACAGGCAGCGGGCGTTGGTGAGGATCCGGCACACGTTCTGATCGCTCGTGTCGGCTTTCAGCCAATCAAGGTGCTCGTTGCGCTCGAGGATGTTCATCCCACCGTCGACGTGCCGGGCTTCGAGCCGGTACGTCTGGGCATCACCATCGTCCGAGACATCGACCCGACGACCGGCGATGCTGTCGGGACGTACTCCATCGACTCCGTCATAGCCGTCGAGGAAGCCTCGCACAGTCTTCGAGTCCTTGATCGATCGGGAGAACGCAACGGCTCGACGCAGCGGCTGATGCGCGTTCGGCGTCGTGGTGTCGATGCCGTGTACGCCGCGCTTGGCGAGTCCGTTGTAGATGCCGACGATCCGGGCGGCGTCCGGGATGTTCAGCTCGCCGTCGGCCGCGAAGGTCTCCTGGAACGCGCTTCCGATGGAGTCTTCGTCGATGGTGAGGACGAGTACCCGGTAGTCGGAGAGGAGGTCTCGCTCAACGGCTTCGCCGAACCCGAGGCGGTGGAAGACGGGGCCGAACACCTTCTCGTTGTCCATCGAATAGATGACCGCGGAGTTCTCGTCAGCCTGGCTCTTCGCGGATTCAGCGTAGATCTTCGGCGTTGCCGTCATGTAGACGCGAGCGGCAGTCTTGATCGCATCGTCGGAGTGCACACGCAGGAACGCGGATTCGTCCACACCTTGACGCGAGAAGCCGGCTGTCCGGTGCGCTTCGTCGCAGATCACGAGGTCGAAGTCCGCCAAACCCTCAGCCTGCGCTTTGGCGACGACATCGATCGACTGGTACGTCGAGAAGAAGACGGTCAAGCCGTCGGGCTCGTCGGCCTTCGCAACTTCCTTGAGGAGCTGTTGTGTGTTCGTGGTGGCTGGGTAGGCGAGATCAGCAACCGTGAAGTCTTCGCTGACGCGCCCGACCTTGCTGTCCGAGCACACGGCGAAGGCCCGGAGCGGCAAGGCACGCTCCCGTGACCACTCGCGCAGTGTCTGGGACAACAACGCGATCGACGGGACGAGAAAGAGTACCTTGCCACCGCGGCCAGCGACTGCTTCCGCGATACGAAGGCTGGTGAACGTCTTGCCGGTTCCGCACGCCATGATCAGCTTGCCGCGGTCAGCGGTTTCCAGGCCGGCCTGCACCGCGTTCAGTGCCTCTACCTGGTGTGGGCGAAGCGACTTCTGAACCGGTGCAGCAAGCGAGTCGGGGTGGTCGAAGGAGTACTCAGACCAATCGATGCCGCTGTGTTCGAACTCTTCGATCGGGATCTGCGCCGTCGGTAGCTGCTGGTCGACGAGCGCCTCGAGAGCGTTCTTCCCGAGGGGAGCGGTGGCGACGATCAGGCGCGATGAGAAGGCTGCTTTCCCCGACGCAGTGAAGAACGAGTCCAGATCACTCTTCTGGATGGTGTTCTCGGGGTCGTGGAACTTGCACTGGATCGCGCACAAGCCGCCACCATGGCGCTCACGTGCAACCAGATCGATGCCGGTGTCGGTCTTCCCGTTCCGTTCGGGCCAGTCCTGCCAGAGCCACACCTCGTCGAAGCGGGCCGTCCACTTCGGATCGGTTGTCAGGTACGCGCGGGTCAAGCGTTCGAAGAGGCGGCCCTTGGTGCGCTTGTCCGGAGCGATGGTCGTGTAGACGTCGAGCAGATCGTGGATGGACATCGCCATGATGCGGTTCCCCTTGAGGTGCGGGCTCGAAGGCCGGGTTGGAGCGAGATCGAGACTAGCTGGCAGAGTCGTCGGGCTGGTCCTGCGGCTCGCTGGCCGGCGGCTGTTGCGTGTCGGCCGCCGCGTCGGAGGACACCCCGTCCGCTGCGTTGACGACCCCGAACGGGACGTGGACACTCGGGACATCGTTCGCTGCGCCGCGTAGGTGGTCCATCTGATCATCGAAGAAGATGTGTGGGCGAAGGACCTGCAAGATGCGTGCCTTTTCGACACCACCCAGGAAGAACGCATCGTTCACTCGGAGCCCCCAACCCTGGAGAGTTCGGACGACTCGTTCGTGCGCTGGGGCATTCCGTGCGGTCACGATCGCGACGTGCACGCGACGGTTGTAGGTCGGGTCGGTCCGGACCAGCTCCTCCTCGATGTCCTGGATGCGATTGATCCCGCGCAGGAACTGTGCCATCAATCCTTCCGGCATCGCTTCCTCGACGTGGGAAGCCTCGTTCTCATGGAACGTCGGAAGGTCGGAAGACTGCATGATGCGCTCGGATGAGTCATCCGTGAGGACGCCATCAAAGTCGAACGCGATGCGCAGATCACGACCGGCTGCATCCTCAGCCGGCGTGCCGACAACGCGACCAGCAGGCAGGCCATGGTGAATTGCGGCTCGTACGTCGTCGTCGTTCGCGGAGAGGAACAAAGACATGTTGAGCGCTGCCATGTATTCGTGCGACGACCGGCCCTGCATGAAGATCGCCCTCGAGATCGCGAGGCCGTGCGCTTGGAGGGACCGCATGACCCGGAGTCCCGTCTCCGGGTCGTTGCGAGAAAGGATGATCACTTCGACCAGCTGCACACCGTCCGGGCCGAGGTCGTTGAGGGACAGCAGGCGGCGGATGAACGGGAACGCGACACCCGGGAGGAGCGTGTCGTCGATGTGCTCCTCCTGGTGCTTCCGGTACTCGTCCTCCCCGTACTCGCGGAAGATCTTGTCCGAATCGGACAGGTCGAACAGCGCGCTCGAGGCGACACCGACGACAAGCATGTCGTCAAGAGGGAAAGGCATTTCAGTTCCTTGTTTGGTGCTCATCAAGAGCGGTTGGACATGTGTAGTCAAGAAAGGGGTCAGCGGCGGTAGTCAGCGAGCATGCGTCCCGACCCACAGGCCGTCCCTCGCCCTCGTCATGCCCACGTACAACTCCCGCCGATCGAGCTCCCGCCGCTCTCGGTCGGCCTCGCTCATCGACGCATGCGCATCGGCGAGCAATCGCCGCCGGACATGCGCGAGCAGCACCTGCTTGAACTCGAGTCCCTTCGCCCGCTTGACGGTGCCGACCTTCACCGCGTCGACCGGCTTCCCGCCGTAGTCCTTGAGTGACACGCAGGGCACGCCAGCTGCGCGGAGCACGGTCATGACGTCGTGCGCCTGCTGGTTCGTCGCAGTCAGGATCCCGACGTCGCCGTGTGAGATCCCGACCAAGCGCACCACTTCGGTCAGACGAGCGAGCATGGCGGCGTTGTGATCGGCGCGCCCGGCAGCGCGGTGAACGATGGGCGGCGGCCCATTCCGCGTGAGGGCTGACACAACATCGCCAGCGCCGTCCACACCCTCGATGTCTGTGAACGAGTCCGCTGCGACCATCTGCTTCGCGAAGTCGAGGATCTCCGCGGTGTTCCGGTGGTTCACGTCGAGCACGACGCCGCGCCCCGCGAGGCTGATCCCGACCTCTCCGAGCGTGTACCCACCCGGGTAGATCGTCTGCTGTCCGTCACCGATCAGCGTCAGCCCGTCCGGTCGGTCCCCGACGAGCGAGTGCAGCAACGACACCATCACGCACGACAGGTCCTGAGCCTCGTCGACGATGACCGCGTGGTACTCCGCGAGGGGCCGCTCGCGGAGTGCATCGCGGGCGAGCAGGACGACGTCCTCCCAATCGGTGACGCCGCGCTCGCGCAATCCGCGGTCGTAGGCAGCGTGCAGGTCCCAGACCGCCTGCCGGACCTCGACGGGCAGCCCGTGCTTGCGCCCGACACGGGCCAGATCCGCGTACTGCTCGAAGCGGGTCAGGCCCCGTCCCTTGATGACGTGCTTTATTTCGTCTTCCCAGTAGCGGCGTGTGAAGCGCGATGCCCGCAGCGGACTGGAGGCCCCGATCGCGTTCCATACGTCGTCGAACGCGAGCCGTGCCTCCCGTTCGTCGACACGGAACCGGATGCCCCGCTGCTTCAGCAGACGCGTCGCGAACTGGTGGACGCCGACGAAGTCGACGCGATCAACTAGGTCGGGCGCGTGACGCTCGAAGAGCGACGCGAGCACCTTCGGGAGCGTGCTGATGTAGGTGGCGAACAACACGCGACCGGTACTCGCGCGGGCAAGGTAGGCGGCGCGGTGGATGCCGACCACGGTCTTGCCGGTGCCGGCCGCCCCGCGGATGCGTGCCGGGCCGTTGAAGTTGCGGCGGACGAGCTTGGCCTGCGACGGGTCGAGGAAGGCCATCCACTCCTCGATGGGGGCCTCTAGGACGCCGTCGAGGAGCTGCTCAGCGAGCTCAGCGTCGTCGATGAGCGCAGGCTGGGTCAGATCCTGGCGGGGGAGGACCGGCTCCGGAACGGTCAGCTGCTGCTCGGGGGACGGGCCGCCGTTGATGACGGGGAAGTGCGCCATCACAGCGGCGAGCACCTGGTCGACCCGGACGGCGGACAATCGCGCGTTCCGCTTCGTGATGTGACCGACGAGGTCGTGGACCCCGATGACGTCGACCGAGGCGACGTGCGCGTGCATCCGCCGCTGGCCGGCGAGGGCGACGACCGCGTGGACCTCGCCGGGCGGGAGACCGATCTCGGCGAGGGCCGCCTCCGCTCCGTACACGAGGTCCGCGAGACGAGCGATGTCGTCGGTGACGTCCTCCTGCCCGCGGTGGATGCGGTCGCCGTGGACCGAGACTTCGCGCCAGGCCTTCGTGTCGACGATGAAGACGCCGGCGCTGCCGACGACGATCATGTCGACCTGGGCGTGCTTGCTCCCGGGCCACCGCCGGTCGGCGAGGAGGTGGTAGCCGATGCCGGCGAGCGGTGCGAGGACCCGTGCGGTCTCGGCTTCGGTGCGCTCGGCGATCTCGTAGCGTCCCGCACGCTGCTCGGCCTCGTCCGCCTGCCGCCGGTGTTCGTCGGCTCGGACGCGGAGTCGTCGGGCTTCAGCCCCGGCCGAGGTACCGGCGATGGTCACGATGGTGCTCCCCTGAGGAGTGTCCTGATCACACCGGCGCCCTCCCCGAACGTTCCGGTACCGAATCATCCTCTCTCCTGAGCAACCGTCAAGGGAGCACCCGTTCTGGGGCTGGTCTGCGTTCGCCTTGCTCCGGAAGCCTCGCTTAGCGTTTCCATAACGAGGGGAATGGAAATGGTCTGGGACATCCCGATCGGAACGAGCATCGGTCGTCGTGAGCTGCACAACCGCCTCGGTGGCGGGAGCTGGCAGGACGGCATCACACGGGTCGTGGCGACGAACGAGATGCTCGTCTTCACCAACGACGGCGGCGGGAAGCACGGCTACGGCGTGCACGAGGGGCTCCGCAGCGATGGCGTCTTCCGCTATAGCGGTCAGGGGCAGGACGGTGACCAGACGCTGACCTCGAACAACAAGGCCCTGGCCGACTCCGAGGAGATCGGTCGTCCCATCCGTGTGTTCCGAGGCCAGGGCACCGTGACCTACGTCGGTAGCTTTGCGCTCGCTGATCCGCCGTTCACGTGGGAGCGGTTCCCGGGGACCGGGTCATCCCCGGAACGGGAAGGACTGGTCTTCAACCTCGTCGCGGTCGACGCGGACACGTCGCTCTTGCCCGTGCTCGTCGCCGAGGAGGGCGGTTCTTCGTCTCGGGAGTTGGTGACCGCTGCGCCTCCGGTCACGACTGCGTGGCAGCCCCTCGACTTCAGCGAGTACCAGGTGCGCCGCGTCGACGAAGGCGAGTCGGTGCGAGCCGTCTCCCGTCGCGAGTTCGAGCTGCAGACGCGATTCGGTGAATGGCTCCGTGCTCGGGGTGAGGACGTGCAGGTGCTGCGTCTCACCGAGGACGGGGTGACGATCGTGCCGGACCTGTACGTGCCGACGCTGTCCCAGGTCGTCGAGGCGAAGAAGTCGACCGCGAGGATCTACGTCAGGACGGCGATCGGGCAGGCGCTCGACTACGCGGCGGTCGCACGACGTCGTGGCCTGACGGTGACTCCGGCGATCCTCCTGCCGGCGGAACCGGGCGCGTCGATGATGGAGCTGGCTACTTCCGTCGGGATCACCGTGTGGTGGCAGTCGACGGAGGACGGCTTCACGAGCGTCAGCCCGTAGGCCGTTCCGCCTGGAGGAGGCGGACTGTCGGCAGGTCTGGTTCTGCCCAGCGGACGTCTGCGAGCTCCGTAGGCGACAGCCATCGCAGTTCGTCATGGTCCGAGCTGGCAACCGGCTGGTCCGACAACCACTGGATGCGGTAGCTCGCGAGGTCGATGCCGGTTCCCCCGACGGTCGTCGTGGAGCGATCGATCCGCTCGCCGACGACGACATCGATGGCGAGCTCCTCGTGGAGTTCACGTGCAAGGGCTGCTTCTGGCAGCTCATCCCGCTCCACCTTCCCGCCGGGGAACTCCCACTGGCCCGCCGCGGACCGGCCTGGGGCCCGTCGGCAGGCGAGGACCCTTCCGTCCATACGCGTGAGGACTCCTGCCACGACTTCGATCACAGGATCCATCCTGCCGTGGTGCGCGCGGCGTCCGGCGGAACGGGCGATGGAGTCCCATCGGTCGATTTCCCGCTCGACTCTCGTCGCGGCAGCCGCCGGGTCACCGTGCTCCCAGAACCGGAGGACCCGCCATCCTTCGGACACGAGGATCGCCTCGTTCTGCGCATCCCGCCGACGGTTCGCCAACAGCTTCCGGCGCCAGAGCTCGGCGTTGGCCTTCGGCAGGTGCGCGTGCGCCTCGCAGTAGTGCCAGAAGCACCCGTCGACGAACACCGCGACCCGGGCGCGCGGGAAGACCAGATCGGGCCGCACTCGGCATCGCCCGCTCACCCGGCGGTCCACGAAGAAGCGTCGCCCGCGGCTGTGGAGCTCACGTCGCAGAGCAAGTTCGGGCGCCGTGTCCCGTCGGCCGAACCGCGCCATGTGCCGCCGTCGAGCGTCGTCAGCTTCCCAAAACTCCATGTCCCGATGGTCGTCGAGACCTGTCGCGTTCGAGGAGCAGAAGTGACGATCTGGGGACGAACTGCGTGACCGACGTCTCGGGCTGCTAGTTCGTCCTCACGAAGATCGTCGCGTCAGCGAACGAGAGCACGCCGCCGTCGAAGTCGTTCGGTACTTCGAAAGCGAGGCGGCCACTCGATGACTGCCCCTTCCCGAGCGTGACGCTCGGGATGTCCTCGACTCCGGACAGGTACGTCTCCTCGTAGACCTTGCCCTGTTTGTCGGTCAGGTTGACGTCCCACGTCTCGATACCCGTGTGGACGCCGGGTTGCAGGGCCTCGACATGCACGACGACCGTCACGTACTTCATCCCTGCGTCCGGAGCGTCCCAGGAGTCGGTCGAGGTCTGGTTGCCGTTGTAGCCGTCGAACCAGATGCGGTAGTCGGGATCGTCGTCCCCGGCGCGGCCCCACGAGTCCATGCCGAACTTCGTGCCGGCCTTCGCAGGATGCGTCACGGAGCTTCCGGCAGGACTCGCCGCTTCGAGTGTCACGGTGCTCCCAGGCTCGACTGAGGAGCCCGCCGTAGGGCTCTGGCCGGAGACCTCGTCGTCACTGCCAGCGCCCGGAGACGCCACTTCCAGCCCGGCCTTCTCGAGGAGGGCACGTGCGTCTGCCACGCTCTCACCCGTCACGTCCGGAACGGAGATCGCTCCGGTCTCCGACTCCGCACCAGGATCGACAGCGACCTGCTCGGACGCGTCGATCGGATCGTCGCTGCTCGCGAGGTTGACCATCCCGAGCGCGATCGCGATGACGAGGCCGCCAGAGCCCATGATCGTGCCCGCGATCCCTCGTCCGGTGCGCTTCCGGAGGGAGATCAGTCCGAAGATGAGAGCAAGGATCCCCAACAGGACCGCGAGGGCCGGAGCGGAGGCGAAGGCGAAGAGGAGCGCGAGGATACCGAGCACCAACGAGGCGGTGGCGAAACTGTTGCCCCGTCGCGCAGGGGGAGGTGGCGGACCCTGCATGAAGGGCGGCTGTCCTCCCGGGGGGAACGGCGGACGCCCGTTCGGAGGAAATGGCGGTCCAGACTGGTACGGGCCCTGTGGCCGATACTGAGGCGGTCCGTTGGTCGGGTACGGCTGTTGCCCGTTCGGCGGTGTGGGTGGTTGACCGTTCGGTGGGTACATCCCGGACATGACGACTCCGTCTTCGAGCAGGTGAGCAGTTGGAGTCAGGCTACGGATGGACGTCCTCTCAGGAAAGGGGTTCATCGCCCCCAAGTCGGGGTGAACCACCACGTGTGCGGTATCGCGCAGCTGGCTTGCCGGGCCCGGACGCGAGGCGCTCGCCCGTCGCCACCAGCCCCGGCAGCATCGCCCTCCGGAACGAGTCCGGCTGCAACGCCCGTCCCGCCACGGCCTCGTGCACCCGCCGCAGCTCGGTCATCGTGAACGGTTCCGCCACGAGCCCGCGCGGGTCCGGCGCCGCAGCGTAGAGCGCCCGCAACGAGGCCACCGCGAACGCCACGATCTCGTCGTGCCCGTGCACCATCCCGGTCGCGTCGTCGATCGGCACGAGCCGCGCGCGCGAAGCGTCCATATCGGATGACAACAGCGACGAGGCCGGCACCACATCGAGGTGCGCCACCGACAACACCCACCCCCGACTGTCCCGCGCGGGATCGTCGAACACGTGCAACTGCGACGGCGCCAGCCCGGTCACATTTGCCTTGTCGGACAGGGATCGCAGCACAGCAACGGCCAACCGTTCGCCCTCGTGCACGAACGTTCCCGGCAACCGCCAGTCCCCGTCCACGGCATCGCGCACCTGGAGGACCGACAGCGGTTCCCCCCCACGCGCGGTCAGGACCGCTGTGTCCACAGCCACCGACGGCCGCGGGTAGTCGACCAGGCGCTTGCCGGAAGGATCGCGGTACGCAGACGAAGTCACGTCGTCGAGTTTACGCACACTTGCGCAAACCGCGACGACGTGGAACAGTGAAGCTCAGTTAGCGCAGAACCGCGCAAACTCATCCAGGAAGGCAGGCGGCCATGAACCCCACCACCCGCGACCGCGCAATCGGCGCCGTGCTCGGCTCCGCCGCCGGCGACGCCCTCGGCGCCGGCTACGAGTTCCGTCCCGCCGTCCCCGAACCCACCCCGATCCGGATGGCCGGCGGCGGCTCCTTCGGCTGGGCACCGGGGGAGTGGACCGACGACACGAGCATGGCCGTACCGATCCTCCGCACCCTCGCCCGCGGCGGCGACCCCGCCAGCGAGCCGGCCCTCGACGGCCTGGTGGCCGCCTGGGCCGACTGGGCACGCACCGCGCCCGACGTCGGCATCCAGACGCGCAACGTCTTGACCGGACTGGAGGAACGCACCGCCGAGTGCGCGCGGGTTGCGGCCCGGCAGGAACACAAGTACAAGGGGCGGTCGGCGGGGAACGGCTCGCTCATGCGGACTGCGGCGCTGGTGCTCGGGTACCTCACGGGCGCGGTCGACGAGGAGCTCCGGCTGGCCGAGGCCGCTCGAGCGATCAGTGACCTCACGCACTACGAGTCCGACGCGGGGGACGCGTGCGTGCTCTGGTGCGTGGCGATCCGGAAGGCGGTCCTCACGGGCGAGCTCGACGTCATGGCGGGCCTCGACCTGCTCGACCTCGACAAGCGGCGCACCTGGGTCGACCGGATCGTGACGGCGGAGCACTCGAAGCCGGTCGACTTCACGGACTCGAACGGCTGGGTCGTGTCGGCCTTCCAAGCTGCCTACGCCGCGGTGCGGAAGAGCACGAGTCTCGAGGATGCCCTCGTCCGAGCGGTCCGCACCGGGAACGACACCGACACCGTGGCGGCGATCGCGGGTGCCCTCGCGGGCGCGTTGTACGGGGTGAGCGCGCTCTCGACGGAATGGCGGGAGCTCCTGCACGGCTGGCCGGCCCTCCGCGCGGACGACCTCGTCGCGCTGAGCGAGCAGGCGTTGTCCGCCCGCGCAGCGGCGGCCTGACCATGTACGGGTCGGCGGTCGAGGGCACGGCCGGGGTCGGAGGGTTCGATGGGGGGACTCTCCGGCACCGGACGGGCGTGGCGCAGGTGATCCGCGCCTCCCGGCCGACCGCTTGCTGGCCATGAGGACTCAGAGCGCGGCGCGCGCCCGCTCAACCGCCTCGATGAAGCGGGGGATGCCCCACATCAGGAACGTCGGCGCCATGCCGCTCCGCATGATGACCCGGACCTTCCTGCGGAGGCCGCTCGAGACGTCGTCGAGCCGGACGATCTCCTCGACGGGTATGCCGAAGCGGGTTCCCGGTGCGTAGTTGATCGGGTGCGCGGCGAACCAGAGGACTTCGGGCGTGAGTGTGAGCCGCCCTCCGATCTCGAACCGGCGAACTGCCCCGTGGACGTAGCCGGGGACGATCTCGGCGGCGCCGGAGTCCTCCTCGTCGGGGAGGTACGTCGCGAGCTTGCCGAGCAGGACCGTGGAGGCGTCGGTGAACGGCACGGGAGCTACTCGCGTCCGACGGCGGCGAGGTACCGGCGGGTCCCTCGGAGCTGCCGGCCGAACCCGATCGTGATGCCGATCGTGATCAGGACGAGAAGGGTCACGAGACCCCGCGCGATCCCGCCGCTCCAGACGTCATCACGCAGGAGATTCGGAAGCTGCGGACCTCCTATGCCGGCGTAGAGCAGCAGGAACTGGGCCCGGGCGGTCGGCAGCGACACCGCCGCGCCCCGCGCGAAGTCGAACGCCCGGTGCGCCGACTCGGAGCCCGGCTCGCCGAGGAGCCGGCCGGAGAACACTGCGCGGCGCACGACCTTCCGCTGCGGTTTGTCGAGCTCGCGGACGGGCCATTGCATTGATGGCCCGAGTTTGGAGGTCGCGGGAAACAGCGAGACGGCGCCGCCCAGTCCACCGATGCTCATACCGAACCCGAGGATGATCAGGCATCGGTTCAGGGCGTCCTCGCCGTCGGAGAAGAGCGCCCCGAACACTGCCCCGACGACGAACCCCGCGATCGCGATCCAGGTCGTCCGCCGCCATGCCCGCCGAGCGATGCCCTCGTAGTCCCCCATGCGCTTCAGCCTACGAGGAGCGCCGGTGCAATAGCCCACCGATCGGTCCCTGCAACAGGAGCAGCAGCACCCAGAACAGCCCGACGTCCGGGAAGAGCACGGCCAGCACGAGAGCAGCCGCCAGGAGCCCTGCGGCGATGAACCCCTTGTCGCTGGTCGCGAGCGGCGTCGACAGCAGCTCGGGCGATCGGCGCAGCGCGAACTCGATCGCCGTGAGCGAGAGGCTTGTGACAAGCATCGTGCCGAGGTACACCGCGTACGCGACCCGGTCGGTGTCGCCGGCGTCGAGCAGGTTCGCGGCGAACGGCAGGAACACGATGCTGATGAGCCACACGAAGTTCAGCCGCAGCACGAGTGGGGTGTACGACTGCACGTGCTCGAACACCTGGTGGTGGAGCCGCCAGAACCGCGAGATCACCCAGAACGTGACGACGAACTCGACGATGGAGCCCCAGTGCTCCCGGAGGAGTTCGCCGGCGCCGGACGCTCCGTGAACCTCACCCGCGAGGTCCACCAGCGGCAGGATCAGCAGGGTGATCGCGATGGCGACGGTCGCGTCGGAGAAGTTGACGAGTCGGTCGAGGCCGCGTTCGATCCGTGCCGGTGCGCTCATGCGACGAGTCTAGGGACGTCCGTGGATGCAGTTCCGCGATCCGGCTCAGTCGAGGACCACGCTGATCCGGTGCCCTCGGGGTCGACCGAGGGGGAGGGGCACCGTTCCGAGGACGGCGACGCGGTCGTCGGCCGGCAGGTCCCGCAGGACGATGGCGACCTCGCCGCAGTACCGGCCGGCGGCGGGCAGCTGCACGGTGACGGCGCCCGCGGGTCGTGGCTGGCCGCCGACGTCGGGGAGGGGCAAGGCAGCGAACCGCTCGCGCGAGTGCTCCAACCGGATAATCGCCGCCGCAGCATCGGGTCGTTCACGGTCCGGGACGGCCAGGGCGCCGATGACCGAACGGTGCACGCCCGTAGCGGCTCGACCGTCGAGGACGACGACGTCATCGCGGACCAGCGCTCCGAGCCGATCCCATGCGTGCTCCGTCAGCGCGGGGTCCCCGACGTACACGTCGTCGACACCCGCCTCGAGGAGGGCACAGGCTTGGAACAGCGGCGGGGTCTCCCGGTGCTCCTCGACGGTCGGCAAGCCCTCACCGAGTGGCCCGCGGCGGGTCGCGTCGCCGGCCACGAACGCTCCGACTCGCCAACCGAAGCGCCGCGCCACGTCGACCGACTCGACCACGGAGGAGTGCGACAGCCCGGTCCACTGTCTGGGGTAGAAGTTGTGGACGAGTTCGACGTCGAGGTCGGCGAAGGGTTCGAGGTCGGCGGCGCGGAGCGTGCTCGCGTTGAGGGCGATCGGCAGCACGTCCGCGATTGCTCGGATCGAGGACTCGGAGAACCCGAAGTCGATGCGGGCGCGGGCGACGCCGATCCTCCGGAGGAACGTCCATGGGTCGTCACCGAGGAGTCGAGCGGTGTTCGGGGAGACGTCGGCGAGGACGGCCAGCCCGGCCTCCCGTGCGGCCGAGACGATCGCGGTCGATGTCGCCCGGGCTGCCGAAGGGGAGTCCTCCGGGATGTGCAACGACGTGAACGCGAGTGTCGCACCTGCCCCAGCCGCAGCCTCGAACGTGGCGGCTGCCAGAGGAGCGTGCGCCAGGTACGCACTCGCGCCCAGGCGCATCAGCGGGCCGCGCTCGCGGCGGTTCCGACGCGTGCGTCGTCCACGTCGATCGGTGCGTCGGGCGCCACGGGGTCACCCGCCGGAGCGGACGACTGGGCCTCGAGGTCGGCCCGCACCGACGCGGAGACGCCGAACAGCACCGTGGCGACGAACCCGACGACGTAGGCGACGATCAACCCCGAGCCGTACCCGAGCAGCGCCCACCCGAACCCGGACGATCCGTTCAGCAGCGGCAGGAGGGAGAGGTCCGAGGCTCCGATCGCGATGGCTCCGACGGTGTGCCCGAGCTGGTCGAAGAGTCCGACCACGCCGCCGCCGAACGCGCCGCCGATGCACGCGGTGATGAACGGCCGGCCCAAGGGGAGCGTGACGCCGTAGATGAGGGGCTCGCCCACACCGAGGAACCCGGCGGGCAGCGCGCCGCGGATGGTCCTCGACAGCGCCTCGTTGCGGCGGAACCGCAGCCAGAGTGCGATCGCCGCACCGATCTGCCCGGCGCCGCCCATCGCGAGGACGGGGAGCAGGACGGTCCACCCGGTCTGGTCGATCAGGGTCGTGTGGATCGGGGTGAGCGCCTGGTGCATGCCCGTCATGACCAGCGGCAGGAAGAACCCGCCGAGGACGAACCCGGCGAAGGCCCCGCCGTTGGCGAGGAGCCAGGTCGCGGCCACGCCGATCGCCGAGGCGACGACACCCGCGACGGTCATGAGCACACCGAGGGTCACCGCGCCGGCGACGAGGACCGTGACGGTCGGCACGACGATGAGGGCGATCACATCCGGCGTCACGCGGCGCATGCCCCGCTCGACGTACGCGGCGAGGATGCCGCCAGCCATGGCACCGAGGACGCCGCCCTGCCCGGGCGCGAGCTGCTCGCCGAAGACGCTCACGTTCGCGACACCGGCCGCAACGACGATGCCGCCGACGGCGCCGCCGAGGATCGGGGTGCCGCCGAACTCCTTCGCGGCGTTCATCGCGACGAACACCGCGAGCAACGACAGGAAGCCGGACGAGAGCACCGCGAGGAACGGCGTGAGACCGGGCAGCCAGCCGAGGTTCGTGAGGATGCCGTTGATGCCCGCGATGAGCCCGCACGCGATGAGCGCCGGGATCAGGGGGATGAAGATCGCTGAGATCTTCCGGACGGCCCGCATCGTGCGGCCGTCCGTCCTCGACCGGGCCGCACTCTTCATCGCGGCACCGCGCGCGGCGAGCTCCTCCGGCGTGACCGACGGCGCGGGATCGGACGGCTGCGCGCGCAGCGTCGAGAGGTCGTTCGCCACCCGGTCGACCAGCCCAGGACCGAGGACGATCTGCAGGTTCGACCCGGCGGCGATCGCGGCCATGACGCCGTCGGTCGCCTTGAGGTCGTCGAGCGCCACGTCCTCCGTGGAGACCACCTCGACGCGCAGACGGGTCATGCAGTTCTCGACGTCGGCGATGTTCGCGGACCCACCGACGGAGTCGAGGATCTGCTGTGCGAGTTGCTGTGCATCGGCCATTGATGTGCTCCTCGGGGAAGGGATCGGGTGGTTGGTCAGATGACGGCTCGAAGCGAGCCACCGGCATCGGACAGCCGCGTGCGGGCGTCCTCGGCGGACGAGCCGGTGAGGATGATCGCGACAGCGGTCTTGACCTCTCCGTCGGACTCCGAGAGCGCGGTCGAGACGTCGGCGTCAGCCGCGCCGGTGATGTCCTGCACGAGGGAGAACGCGCGCGCGACGAGCTTGTCGTTCGTCGCGCGGACGTCCACCATGCGGTTGCCGAAGGTCTTGTTGCTGCGCACCATCGCGAGCGTCGTGAGCATGTTGAGGACGAGCTTCTGTGCGGTGCCGGCCTTGAGCCGGGTCGACCCGGCGATGAACTCGGGGCCGACCACCACGTCGATGGCGACGTCGGCCTCCCGCCCCGCGGCCGAGTCGGCGTTGCACGCCACCGCGACGGTCGTGGCGGAGCGGCGCCGTGCCTCCCGGACGGCGGCGACGACGTAGGGCGTCCTGCCGGACGCGCTGATCCCGACGACCACGTCCTCCGGTGCGAGGCCGAGGTCGTCGAGGTCGCGCACGGCGGCGTCCTCGTCGTCCTCGGCACCCTCGACCGCGGTGGTGAGCGCGACCGGTCCGCCGGCGATCACGCCGACGACCTGGCTCGGGTCGGTACCGAAGGTGGGTGGGCACTCACTGGCGTCGAGCACGCCGAGTCGGCCCGGCGTGCCGGCTCCGACGTAGACGAGACGGCCGCCCCGCGCGAACGCATCGGCGATCAGGTCGGCGGCTCGGGCGATGGCCGGGAGGCACGGCTCGACCGCCAGGGGCACGCTGCGGTCGAGCGCGTTCATGCGTCGGGCGGCGTCGAGCGTCGAGATCGTGTCGATGTCTGAGAGGGAGGCGTCCGCCGCTTCGGTGGTGAGGGTCCGGAGTTCGTCTCGGAGATCGGTCGTCATGGTGCTTCAGCTCCGGTGGTGGGTGCGGACGGCGGTGCGGCTGCGGGCGAGCAGCGGCTGGGAGGTCTCGTCGGTGCGCTGGGCGACGACGATGAAGAGGGCGTCGACGATGGCGAGCTGGCTCATCCGGCTGCCCATCGCTGCGGGTCGGAGGTCGCTCTCGGCGCCGGACACGCCGAGCAGGACGTGGTCGGCGTACCGGGTCAGCGGCGAGGACGCCCGCCCGGTGAGGGCGATCACGATGGCGCCCTGGGCCGATGCCTCGGCGGCGACCTCGAGCGCCTCGGTCGTCGTGCCGGAGTGGCTGGTGATGACGAGGACGTCGCTCCGGCCGAGCACGCTCGCGAGCGTCAGCGCGTTGTGCGGGTCGTCCGCGATCGAGCTGGTGATGCCGATGCGTTCGAGTTTGAGGTGCAGGTCGCGGGCGACGACCCCGCTGGCGCCGACGCCGTAGAGGACGACGCGTCGGGCCTCGCTGACCGCGACCGCCGCGAGCTCGAGGGCGGTCGGGTCGAGCGCCGCGCGGGTGTCGCTCATCACCGTGCGGACGTCCTCCGTGACCTTCGCGATCACGGTCGCGACGTCGTCGTCGACCGCGACGCCGGCGTGGATCTCGGTCTCACGCCGCTCGTGGTCGCTCCGCTCGAGCGCGCGGGTCATGCTGCGTTGGAGTTCGGCGTAGCTGTCGTATCCGAGGTGGCGGGCGAACCGGGACACGCTCGCCGCGCTGACACCGGCACGGAGTGCGAGGTCGGCGGCGTTGCCGGCTGCGGTGGCGCGGGGGTCGCCGAGCACGGTCTCGGCGATCGTCCGCATCCCCGCGGGCATCGCCGCTGCTTGGCTCCGGACGAGCGCGAACGCGTCGGCGCGATCGGAGCGTGGGGAAGCGGTCGAGCTCGGCATGCGGCAATGAAAGCACATTGCGTGATGCACCGTAAAGAGTGAAAGGCAGTTTCTCCTGAAGCGAGGTGTGCCTGGCGGAGGTGAGCTGTGCCTCCCGGCCGCTCGTCCGCCGTCAGGCGGTGGTGCGTCGCGGACGGAGGACGCCCGCGCGGACCAGCCACACGTAGAGGATGCAGCCGATGCAGACGTCGAAGACCGCGTTGAGGAACGCGGCGACGAGGGCGACGGCGGCGCCGACGGGTGCGGCGTACGGAACACCGACCAGGGCGAGGAGGAGCGCGACGGCGGTCACGAACAGGCCGACCTGCTGGGCGAAGGTCGGGGGCTCCGGGGCCTCGAGTTCGGCGGGCGGGGCGAGGCGCGGGCGGACGAAGCGGCGGAAGAGCGCGCCGTAGGGGTGGCGTCGAATGCCGCCGAAGCCTCCGACGGCGAAGAACACGACGATGACGGCGAGCAGGACGATGCCGACGGTGTAGGTCGCCGGGATCAGCGTGAGGACGATCGTCGCCGCGAGGAGGACGGTCGTGATCGCGGCGCCGAAGCGCGGGGAGCGTGGGTCGATGCCGGGCGTGGTGTCGCTCATGCGGGTGCCTCCTGGAGGACGGTCGCGAGGGCTGCGGAGAGTTCCGCGGGACGGGGTGGGCCGCCGAAGCGGGTGCGGACGGTGCGGTCGGCGTCGACGAGCAGGACCGTCGGGGTTTGGAGGACGTTGTAGCGGGTCGCGACCTCGGTTCGCTCGGCGACGTCGATCTCGAGGCGTTCGACCCCGTCGTGCCGGGCGGCGAGGGCGTCGAGCTGGCGGCGGGTGCCGGGGCAGCGGGCGCACGTTGGGGTGGAGAACTGGACGAGGGTGGCGCGGGTGCCGAACGCCTCGGCGGGGGCGATGCCGTGGGCGGTGGTGCTGGTCGACTTGTTGGTGATGCGCGCGCGGCCGCTCCTGCTCCGGAGGACGAGGCCGAGCACGGTGGCGACGGCGAGTACACCCACGAGGACGGCGACGGCCGAGACGACGGTCATGGCAGGACGGTACGTCTGCTCGTCCTCGTCCGGAACGGTCGTGACGCCGCGTGACGTGGTGCAGGCTGGTCCCCATGATCGACGTCCCCACAGTCCTGTTCGTCTGCGTCCACAACGCCGGGCGGTCCCAGATGGCAGCCGGGTACGCGCGGGCGCTCGGCGGGGACCGGGTGCGGGTGCTCTCCGGAGGGAGCGAACCGGGCTCGCAGATCAACCCCGTGGCTGTCGCGGCGATGGCGGAGGAAGGGATCGACATCACCGGGGCGGTGCCGCAGCTGCTGTCGACCTCAGACGTGCAGGCCTCGGACGCGGTCATCACGATGGGGTGCGGCGACGCGTGTCCGGTGTTCCCCGGGAAGCGGTACGAGGACTGGGAGCTGACCGACCCGGCAGGCAAGGACATCGAGGAGGTGCGGGCTATCCGCGACGACATCAAGCGGCGGGTGTCGGCGTTGCTCGAGTCGCTGCTGCCGGAGTCAGCGTCGGCGTCGGCGTCCGTGACGCCTGGGCGCTACCGGCACTTCAAGGGTGGGGAGTACGAGGTGGTCCTCGTGGCGAAGGACGTCGAGACCGAGCAACCCGTGGTCGTGTACCAGGCGCTGTACGGGGAGCGGGGGCACTGGGTGCGGTCGCTCGCGGACTTCACGGCATGGGTGTCGCGGGACGGGTACGAGGGGGCGCGGTTCGTGCGGATGAACGGCGAAGACGAGTGTGTCGGGGGCCGCCCCTAGGCTCGCAGAGCACCACGAGAGACCGGGGGACCCGCATGCAGATCACCACCGACGGCAGCGTCCTGCTCAGCCCGAGCGACCTGTCGACGTGGGCGGCCTGCGAGTGGGCGTTCCTCCGACGCCTCGACGCCAAGCTCGGCCGCGGAGAGCCCCTGCCCGAGGTCCACGACGACATGCTCGAACGGACCGCCCGGCTCGGTGATCAGCACGAGCTCGACTACCTCGACATCCTCAAGAAGACGCAAGAGGTCGTCGAGTTCGACCGGCCCGAGCCCGCCGGGTACGCCGCAGCAGCACAGGCAGCGCTCGAGACGATGCGCACCGGCGCCGACGTGCTGTACCAGCCGACGTTCCACCGACCGCCGGCACCAGGTGCGCCGGGCTTCATCGGCTTCGCCGACTTCATCATCCGCAACGCAGACGGCGAGTACGAGGTCTACGACACCAAACTCGCCCGCCACGCCAAGATCAGTGCGCTCCTGCAGCTCGCCGCCTACGCCGAGCAGATGCAGGCGCACGGCATCCCGACCGGGCGGCAGGTCCACCTCGTCCTCGGCGACCGCAGCACCACCACCCACGACCTCGCCGACATCGCGCCCGTGTACCGGACCCAGCGCGCCGAACTCCAGCGGGTGATCGCCGAGCGGATGGCAGCCGACGAGGAGCTGGCCTGGGGCGACCCGCGCTACAGCAGCTGCGGCCGCTGCCCGATCTGCTCGACCCAGGTCGCCGACCACCGCGACCTCGTGCTCGTCGCGGGCATGCGCCTCGACCAGCGGACGAAGCTCATCCGTGCCGGGGTGCGGACGATTGACGACCTGGCGGACCGCACCGCGGCCGTGCCGGCGATGTCGCGATCGACGCAGGACCGGCTGGTGCGTCAGGCGTGCCTCCAGATCGAGTCCGAAGCCTCCGTCGGCCGCGCGCCCGTCTTCGAGGTGGCGGACCCGCGCGCACTCGACGCGATCCCGGCTCCGGACCCGGGAGACGTGTTCTTCGACTTCGAGGGCGACCCGCTGTACACCGAGGACGGCGTGCACTGGGGGATCGACTACCTCTTCGGCCTCGTCGACCCCGAGGCCCGCTTCACGGCGTTCTGGGCGCACACGCTCCGCGACGAGCGACAGGCGCTGGCCGACTTCCTCGAGTTCGTCCGGGTCCGCCGCGAGCAGTACCCGGACATGCACATCTACCACTACGCGGCGTACGAGCGGACGCACCTGCTGTCCCTCGCCGCCCGGCACGGGGTGGGGGAGGACGCGGTCGACGACCTCCTGCGTGCGGGCGTCCTCGTCGACCTGTACCCGATCGTGCGCAAGGCCCTCGTGGTCGGCAGCCACAGCTACTCCATCAAGAAGCTCGAGCCGCTCTACATGGGATCCGATCTGCGACAGAGCGACGTCACGAACGCCGCCGACAGCATCACCGCCTACGTCGACGCGATCGAGGAGCTCCGCAACGGGGACGCCGCGGCCGGGCAGCACATGCTCGACGAGGTCGCCGACTACAACGCCTACGACTGCCGCTCGACGCTGCGGCTCCGCGACTGGTTGCTGTCGTTGCGCGCGCAGGCGCCGGCTCCGAGCGTCGACGAACCGGCCGAGTTGCTGCCGCCGATCCCCGTCGATCGTGAACCGAACCCGGTCTACACGGCGCTCGCCGCCTCCGTCGAGGGTGTCGACGCCCTCGACCGGACGCCCGACCAGCAGGCGCTGGCGCTCGCCGCAGCCGCGATCGACTACCACCGCCGCGAGGCCAAGACCTTCTGGCAGGACCACTTCGACCGCCTCCGCAACCCCGTGGACGACTGGGCGGACACGCGCGACGTGCTCGTGGTCGAGCGGGCGTCGGTCGATCGCGACTGGGGCACGCAGCCGCGCGCCCGGTCACAGTCACGGGAGATCCGGTTGTCGGGGACGCTCGCGCCCGGCTCGCGGATCCGGCCTGGAGGCACGCCACACCTCGTCTACGATGACCCACTCCCGCCGTCGGTCGCCGCTCCGGCGCCGGGGTCGAAGGGCGCGTCGGCTCGCGCGGTCGTGCTGGAGGCGTTCGACAACGGTGACGCCTTCGAGGTGGTCGTGAAGGAGAGCCTGCCGGTCGGCGGAGGGGAGCCCCACCACGACTTCCCGGTCGCACTCGCTCCCGCAGCGCCGCCGAGGGCCAAGCCGCAGCCCGAGGCGATCGCCGAGTGGGGCCAGGAGGTCCTCGACGCCCTGCCGTCGATGCTGCCCGATCCCGCGTTCGACCTGCTCCGCCGGGTGCCGCCGCGCGGACCCATCGCGCCCATGCAGGGCGACGACACGGTGTCGGCGGTGGTGACGACGCTGCTCGGCCTCGACCGTTCCTCCCTGGCGATCCAGGGGCCTCCCGGCACGGGCAAGACCTACGTCGGGTCGAACGTCGTCGCCCGACTCGTCCGCGAGTACGGCTGGCGCGTCGGGGTCGTCGGGCAGTCGCACGCGACCTCGGAGAACTTCCTCGCCGCGGTCGTTGCTGCCGGGGTGCCCGCCGACCGGGTCGTGAAGGTGCCGCGCTCGGGTGCGGACGCCGAGGACGTCGACGCCGCGGCGTGGACGCCGGTGAAGAACAACGCCGCGGTCGCCGCGTTCCTGTCGTCCTGCGCCGAGACCGGCACCGGGGGCGTCGTCGGCGGGACCGCGTGGACGTTCGCGAACGAGGGCACGATCCCACGGCGCTCCCTCGACCTGCTCGTGGTCGACGAAGCGGGGCAGTTCTCGCTCGCGCCGACGATCGCGTCCTCGATCGCCGCGACCCGACTGCTCCTGCTCGGCGATCCGCAGCAGTTGCCCCAGGTGTCGCAGGGGTCGCACCCGGAGCCGGTCGACGTCTCGGCGCTCGGCTGGTTGACCGACGGCGAACACGTGCTGCCGCCGGAGTTCGGCTACTTCCTGGCGCGGACCCGGCGGATGGAGCCGGCGCTCACGGCCTCGGTGTCGTCGCTCTCCTACGACGGGCAGCTGTCATCGATGGCGTCCGGACGGCACCTCGACGGCATCGACGCGGGCGTGCACCCGGTGCCGGTCCTGCACGCGGGCAACACCACGTCGTCCGCTGAGGAAGCCGCGCGCGTGGTCGCCCTCGCCCGCGACGTGATCGGCCGGTCGTGGACGGACGACGCCGGTGCGCGGGCACTGACGGACGAGGACGTCATCGTCGTCGCGCCGTACAACGCACAGGGCACGCTCATCCGCCAGGAGCTCGACCGCGCCGGACTCTCCGGCACCCAGGTCGGCACGGTCGACATGTTCCAGGGGCGCGAGGCGGTCGTGTCGATCGTGTCCCTCGCGGCGTCCAGCGCTGCCGACATCCCGCGTGGGCTCGACTTCCTGCTCATGCCGAACCGGTTGAACGTGGCGCTGTCGCGGGCGAAGTGGGCGGCGTACCTCGTGTACTCGCCGGCGCTCACCACGGGGCTGCCGCCGTCGATCGCCGGACTGTCACTGCTGTCGCGGTTCATCGAGCTCGTCGAGCCCGTGGCTGGTTCAGCGAAGGTGGACGGCCAGCGCCGCTGACAGTGCTCGGCCGGTCGCGTCGGCGTCGGCGTCGGCGTCGCGCCGCAACGGGGCGTCCTGCGCCGGTCAACTCGAGGCGATGACCGAGGTGGTCGCCGCCGTGCTGGCAGCGACCGTCGCGAGGATCGCGGCCATCTGGATCTCCTCGAGCACGGCCTTGACCGCCGGGCTCGCCCATGCTCCCGAGCTGATCTCCGTGACGAGGTCCCGGTCCACCTTGCCGAACTGCTTGCGGAGCGTACTCGTGGCGCCCAACAGGCCGATGACGGCTGCGGCGAACGGGGTCGGCTCACTCCGACGGGCGAGCACGTCCGCGATCGCCGAACGCACGAGGGCCTCGGGCCCGCCGTCTCGCTCCGGGTACTTGGTGGTGGGGAAGATCCCGAGCGCCTTGCCCTGCTCGACCGACAGGAGGCCCCGTTCGGTCAGACCCGCGAGGACCGCGTCACGCAGCGGGCGCTTCCCGAGGCGTTGCACCCACCACTTCGCCTTCCGCGGCGTCCCCGACGCTGCGATGGTGCCGACGGTCTCGTCCAGGACGGTGTCGCCGGTGGCCGATCCGTCGACGACCGTGACCAGTCCGTCGCGGAGGGAGACGGAACCGCGCAGGGCGAGGTCGGCGAGGACTGCTCCGGCGAGCCCGAGGTCGAGCGTCTGCACATCGGTGGCCTTGCGGCCGTCGGGCTCGAGTTGGAGCAGCGCGAACGCTTGGGGGACGGTCAGCATCTCGGCCATGAGCGCAGCCTGCCACCCTCCGGCAGCGCACGGCCGAGCCTCCCCGAGAACGCCCAGGACGTGGGTCAGCCGGACTGCACGGTACCGATCGTCGAGCTGTAGGTGACCACCGAGCCGTACGACGAGCCCACCAGTGTGATCGACCAGGCCGACCCGTCGGGAGCGACGGAGTAGACCACCCGGGTGGCCTCGGGGAGTGGCGCGAGGACCACGCCGTCCGAGGTCGTCAGTCGCCCGGGATCCTCAGCACGGAGGAGCTGCGCGGGGTACGGGCCTGCGCCGTAGTGCTGCCGCATGGTGAACGCGAGGGTGCCAGCGGACTGCGCGAGAGCACTGCGCTCCTGGTCGGCTGTCCCGGATGCCGGCTCCTCGATGGCCGGTACCGGCACTGCGGCGCTCGACTGCTCGGAAGGAGCGGCCGACGGGGTCCGCGGAGCGGTCGGTGCAGGTGCAGATGCGGTGGTGGTCGGCATGAGCGACTCGGGTGCCGACTCGCTCAGGTCCACTCCCACCGACGGCGGGGACAACGCCGGCAGCGTGACGCCGATCCCGGTGAGGGCGAAGGCGAGGAGCCCGTACAGCATCAGGACCGTGCCGAGCCCGCCGAGGAACGATCCGCCACGTCCGAACGCCCGCGACGCGGCTGATCCCCAGCGGGCTCGACGCACGGCGTGCACGCCGAAGACGATCGCGCTGATGCCGACGGTGGAGACGATGAAGCCGCTCGCGACTCCGTCGTGTTGCGGTGCGGCGACCGCGAGGACGACGCTTCCCGTCCCGAGCACCATCGAGAGCGCGGCGTACGCCCACGGACGGGTCTGGGGAGCGGGCCGAGCAGCGGTGAGCAGCGGTGACGGCGCGTACAGGGGACGCGAGGTCGATCGCCGGGTCGGTGGTGCGTCGTTCGACCCCGACGGCGACCAGTCCCTCGGTCCCGGTCCGCCCAACGCCATGTGCGCCCCTCTCGCTGCTGCTCCATCGTGGCGTGATGGCCAGGTACTGAGGGATCCCCAGAACTGGGAGGGCGTCGCTGGCTGCAGACGTCAGGCGTCGTCGTCGGTCGGGACGCCGCCCCGCATCTGCTCCCGCATCTCGGCGAGGATGTCGGCGTGCAGGAAGTTCGCGTCCGCCGCACTCGTCGGGTCGACCACGATCCCGAACTCGTTCGGGAGCGCGGTCACGAGCTCGTGCATCGGCACCGGGCGTCCCTCGGTGTCGGGCAGGCCGGCAGCGAGGTCCGCGGGGTCGGTGAACACGGGGACGAACGGCTTTTCGCGGATCACCACGTGCGCGACGCTGCCGCCGGCCGGAGTGCCTTCCGGCTTCCACGGGACCCAGGCTGCGCTCCGCAGGAACCCCGCGGGCGAGGCCGCCATCCGCCGTCGGAGTTCCGCGGCCGCGGTCGGCGGCGCCTTGTCGACGCCGCGGCCGAAGGCCGACCGGTGCTGCTCGTTGGTGCTCATGCGTTCCCCTCCGGTGTGTCCGCCGACCATGCTGTCACGGTCGGCGGACACGTTGGAGCCGAGCCGCGCCTCCAGGCGGTTGCCTGCTGCGCGTGACGCGCGCTCAGTACTTGGCGGACTGCCCGCCGTCGATCGGCACGACGGTGGCGTTGACGTAGGAGGCGTCGTCGGAGAGCAGGAACGCGACGACCGCGGCGATCTCGGGGGCCTCGCCGTAGCGCTTGGTCGGGTTGACCTGGATGAACTCCTCGGCGGCTGCACGCGGGTCCGTGGGGTTGATCTGCTTCATCGAGTTCTCGACCATCGGCGTCCAGATCGCGCCGGGAGCGATGGCGTTGATGCGGATGCCGTACTGGCCGTACTCGACTGCGGAGTTGCGGGTGAGGCCGACGACGCCGTGCTTGGCTGCGGCGTAGCCGGACTGGTTGCCGATGCCGCGGATGCCGCCGACGCTGGCGGTGTTGACGACCATGCCCGAGCCCTGCTCGCGCATGACGCCGAGCACCTTCTCGAGGCCGAGGAACACGCCGCGGAGGTTGATCGACACGACCTTGTCGAACTCCGCCGCGGTGAAGGACTCGGTCGGGTTCTGCTTGCCCTCGATGCCGGCGTTGTTGAAGAAGCCGTCGATGCGGCCGAAGTGCTCGGTCGTGTCGAGGACGTACGCGTCGACCTGCGACTCATCGGAGACGTCGGCGACGGTGGTGAGGACGTCGGCGTTGGGGGCGACCTCGAGGACGGCGGCCTTGGTGGCCTCGAGGCCCTCGGCGGAGACGTCCACGAGGGAGAGCGCGGCGCCCTCGGACGCGAGTCGGACGGCGGTGGCGCGACCGAGGCCGGAGCCGCCGCCGGTGATGAGGACGACGCGGTCGGTGAATCGGCTGGTGGACATGGGGGCCTCCTGAGGTCTTCGGCGGTGAAGGGCTCGGGGTCCGCGCCCGGCGCGGGCAGCGAGTCCGTACGATGCGTCTGCATCGCGAGTAAGACTACACATGTTGTCTATATGAACCTCGACGGAGATGAGTGATCCCCAGAAGTGGGGTGCGCGCGGGCTGGTGGACCCCTGGGAAGGTCGTTGCATGGGGGAACACACGACGACCACGGCGCGCGGCGCCGCGAAGCCGACGCTCCGAGCGCGGAAGCCCGGGTACGCGGTCATGCAGGAGTGCCTCGCGATCCAGGCAGAGGGCCCGGGGCTGACCCGGTGGCAGCGGTTCACGGGCGCGGACCCACTGCGTGCCGAGGCCGCTTCCTGGTACAAGGGTGCGCTGGGTGAGCGGCAAGTGGCGGCGGAACTCGAGGCACTGGGCCCGGAGTACACGGTCCTGCACGCGGTGCCGGTCGGCAGGCGGTCGACCGACATCGACCACGTGGTGGTCGGCCCGACCGGCGTGTTCTCGATCAACACGAAGAACCACTCCGGACACACCGTCTGGGTGGGCGGGCGGACCCTGCTCGTCGACGGTCACCGGACGCCGCACATGCACCGGGCACTCCAGGAGGGCGAGCGGGCGACGGCGCTGCTCTCCGCGGCCGCCGGCGGACCGATCCCCGTGCAGCCCGTGATCGTCGTCGCTGCGGAACGGCTCCGCTTCGGCGACAAGCCCCCGGCAGCGGTGACGCTCGAGCCCTCGCAGGTCGGCGCGTGGATCGCCGGACTGCCCCGGGTGCACTCCCCGGAAGCCGTCCGGTACCTCTCGATGCTCGCCGAGGAGCGTGGCACCTGGCACGTCGACGCCGTCGTCGTCCACGACACCCTGCGGCACGTGCAGCGGTTCGAGCGGCTCGAGCGGGACATCGCGGCCGCGACCGCTCGGCGTCGGTTGCTCCGGCGTGCGCTGGGCCTCGGTGTGCTCGCGCTGCCGGCGGGAGCGGTGCTCGGGTACTGGTGGGCAGTCGCGGCGGGTGCACTGGCCGCGGGCGGCTGAAGCGCGTCAGCAGCGGTCGAGCACCCGGATCATGGCGTCGCGCTCGGCGGGCGTCACCCACAGGCGGTACTTCGCCTTCACCATGACCTGGTGCCCGACGTAGGTGCAGCGGAACCCCTTCGCCGCCGGCAGCCACGTCGCGGCGTCGCCGGAGCGCTTCTGGGCGTTCGAGTGCTGGTCGACGGCGAAGAGGTTCGCCGGGTCGTTGGCGAGGGCCTCCCGCGAGGTCTGCGACAACTGCTGCGCGCCCGTCCGCCAGGCGTTCTCGAGTGCGACGACGTGGTCGATCTGCACCTCGGTCGACGTCGTCTGTCCGCGGGTGAACGCGATCGACCCGCCGGTGTACGGCGACACGAGCGTACCCGTCATCACCCTGCACGGCCCCTGCCGGACGACCGCCGTGAGGTCGCGGGCGAGCACGTCGTTCCTCGTGTCGCAGCCGTTGTGGTCGACGTCGAGCCACGCCGTGCCGAACTGAGCCGTGCGGTCGTAGCCGGTCGCCGGCGCCTTCCCCTTGACCGGCAGGGTCGCGAGCAGACGCAGTGACGCTGCCGCGTCGGGGTCCGGACTGGAGGCACGGCTCGGCTCCGACGCGCCACTCGCGCTGGCGGTGCTGCCCGGTCCGGGGTCGCTGGTCGCGTCCGGTCCGCTGGTCGCGGCGTCGTCGGCCTGCGCGGGCGGCAGCAGACCGGCGGAGTGGAGGGCGTACCCCGCGATCGCGAGACCGAGGACGAGGAACACGGAGGTCGCGCTGGTGCGGGCGCGGCGGCGGGACGGCATGGGGGACGGGACTCCAGGTGGTGCTGTGGGGCTGTGGCGCAGAGGACGGTGCGCGGGCCGGGGTCAGGCGAGCAGGGACCGGATGTCGTCGGCGGACAGGTCGTCCGCGAACAGCGCGTCATCGTCGATCATCGTGGCGAACAGCTCGGCCTTCTTCGCGGCGAGGGCGAGCACCTTCTCCTCGATGGTGTCCTCTGCGATGAGGCGGTTCACGTTCACGGAGCGGGTCTGGCCGATGCGGTGCGTGCGGTCGACGGCCTGGTTCTCGGCGGCGGGGTTCCACCACGGGTCGAGGACGAACACCGTGTCGGCCTCGGTCAGGGTGAGGCCGAAGCCCCCGGCCTTGAGCGAGATGAGGAACGCGGGAGCGGTGCCGTTCCGGAAGCGGTCGATGACCTCGGGCCTCCGGCGCGTCGACCCGTCGAGGTACTCGTAGCCGAGGCCGCGGGCGTCGAGTGCCTCGGCGACGATCCGGAGGAACGAGGTGAACTGGCTGAACACGAGCGCGCGACGACCTTCGGCGGCGAGCTGGTCGAGTTCGTCGAGCAGCAGGTCGAGCTTCGCGGCGGGGATGTCCGAGATCTCGGCGGGCGCGTCGAGTTCGCCCGACGGTGCCGCGGTCGGCACGAGGGCGGGGGAGAGCGCGAGCATCCGGAGGAGCGTCAGGGACCGGAACACGATCATGCGGTTGCGGGGCAGGTCGTCGATGAGGTCGAGGACCTTGAGGCGTTCGCGGTTGAGCGTGCGTTCGTAGAGCTCGCGGTGCGCCGGGTCGAGCGTCACCCGGACGACCTGCTCCTGCTTCGGCGGGAGGTCGGCCGCGACGCTCTCCTTCGTCCGCCGGAGCATGAGCGGTCGGATGCGACGCCGGAGTCGCTCGGTGAGCTGCCGACGGGCGTCGCCGCGGAGGTCCGGTGAGCCGAGCGGCTTCACGTAGTCGTCGCCGAACCGCGTCCACGAGGACAGCAGCCCCGGGGCCACGACGTGGAACAGCGCCCAGAGGTCGGTCAGGCCGTTCTCGAGCGGCGTCCCCGTGATCGCGAACTTCACGGGAGCGCTGAGGTCCGTCACGACGCGGTGGACCTGCGACTGCGGGTTCTTCACGAACTGCGCCTCGTCGAGCACGAGCGCGGACCACGACTGCTCCGACCACGCCGGGGCGTCGAGCCGGAGCAGGGCGTACGAGGTCACGACGACGTCGGACTCGGCGGCCGTTCGGGCGACGAGCGTCGGGTCCTTCAACGACGTCGACGTCACGGTCGACACGCGCAGTGACGGGACGAACCGAGCTGCTTCGGACGCCCAGTTCCCGACGACCGAGGTCGGCGCGACGACGAGGAACGGTGCGCCGGACGGTGCCTCTGCCCTGGCCGCGGCGATCATGGCGAGGACCTGGAGCGTCTTGCCGAGGCCCATGTCGTCGGCCAGCACGCCGCCGACGCCGTGCGACCGGAGGAACGACAGCCACGCGTACCCGGCGTGCTGGTACGGCCGGAGTTCGGCCTGCACCGTGTCCGGCACGGGGGTGTCGGCGGGCGGGGTCGCACCGAGCAGCCCCGCGGCGATGGCCTGCCACCGTTCGTCGTGGGAGGTCTCGTCGGCGAGCTGGTCGAACTCGGACCAGAGCCCGGCCTGCAGCGGGGTGACCGTCATCGGCTGGTCGGGCTCCCACTCGCCGAGGTCGCGCGCCTCGTCGATGAGCTCCTTGAGCCGGTCGAACGCCGGGTCGGCGAGGGACAGGTACGAGTTGTCGATGAGCTTGAGCCGCCGAGCACGCCCCGCGAGCGCACGGAGCAGCGGCGTGAACGGGATCTCCTTGCCGTTCACGCTCACGATGATCCCGAGGTCGAACCAGTCGTGCTTCTCCGACGGCATCGTCGTGACGCGGATGTTCGGCCGACCGCTCAAGCGCTCGTAGTCGAGGCGCTCGCCCTGCACGACCGTGCGGACACCGTGCGCGACCAGCTGGGGGAGCAGCTCGTTCGCGAACACCGCGACGTCGGCCCCGTCCACGACCCCGTCGGCGAACCAGTCGAGTCCGCCGCCGGGGCCGATGGGGGCGTCGTCGGCGGCGCGGACCTCGGTGAGGTCGGGGAGGGGACCGTGCAGCGCTGCCGGGTCCTTCCGGCCGTCGACGTGCCACCGCCACTGCAGGTGCACGCGGTCGTCCGTCCGTGGTGCCCGCGCGGGCTCGAACGTGGCCGTCAGCACGAGCTCGGGGGTGCCGCGCTCGGGCAGCTCCACCGACCCGTCCGAACTGACGAGCCCGCGGGCGCCGCGGAGCCGAGGGGACCAATCGGCGAGGAACTCGGCGACCTCGGCCTCGGGCACGGTGATGCGGGCGCCCTCGACGAGCATGCGTCGCTGGTCCTCGGGCACCGGCTCCGGGGTGGGGGCGAGCGAGACCTGGAACGCCGGGCTCTCGCGGAAGGCGTAGACGCCGTGGTCGCCGATGGTCCGCGCGGCCCCGGCGACGACCGGACGCCCGTCGATGACCGCGCTCGCACCGATCACGAGGCCGCCCTCGGAGCGCGCGGTGTCGAGCAGCACCCGGGCCTCGGACCCGAGTGTCACGCCGCCGGCCTGCTTGCCGGTGACGAACGCGACCCCGAGCCCGTCGGCCTGCCGGAGCAGCGGCCAGAGCAGTGGACTCTGGAAGTCGTCGAGGTGGATCCAGTCGCTCTCGCCCGGCAGCCCCGCCAGCGCCCCGGCGCGGTGGAGTGCGGCGAGCTGGAGGAACCACGCGTGCTGCTCCGGCGTGAGCCCGAGCCGGTTCTGCGAGTACGGCAGCGTGCTCCAGGTCAGCTGCCCCCGGACCCAGTTGCCGGCGTCGCTCCGGGTGACCGGCCGCACGCCGAGCCGCACCGTCCGCGACGCCGCGGGCAGCGACCGACCGGCCGCACGCGCCCGCGCGGCGAAGCGCGCCGTGACCGCGTCACGCAACTCGAACTGCAACCCCATGGGGGTGCCCTGCGGCGCGACCGCCTGCTCGGTGTCACCGGCGAGGCGGGCGACCTCGTGCCTCCAGTCCGGGGCCGGCGGAGCCGGGGCCTGCGTCTTCGGACCGGCGGCCGCTGCGAGGGAGCGGGCGTTGACGGTCAGGAGCGCCGCCGCGACGTGCTTGCAGTCGCCGCCGAGCGGGCAGGAGCACGAGCTGCGGACCGGTCGGATGAACTCGCCGCGGGCCGGGGTGGTCTCGATGCGGACGTCGTACGGGTCGTCGGCGGTGCCGGAGACCGACGCGGTGACCGTGCCGTCGTCGTCGTGCCACGTGGCGTCCTCGACCAGGCCCGCGCGGACGACGTCGCGGGCGCGCCCGAACGCCTGCGGTCCGACGAAGCGGATGACGTCGATGGCGTCGATCATCGGGGCGGCTGGCACCCGTCAATCGTGCCAGTACCCACCGACGTCCCGTTCGGGGGCGAACGGCCCTCCGCGGTGCCGCGCTCGGTGTGAGGTTGTTCACACGGTGCGAGGGAACGACCTCGCACCGTGCGCACGACCTCGCACCGTATGGCAGCGCCGACGCGACCCGTCCCGTTCTGGGGCGAGCGGCCGTCCGCGGATGCGGGCAGGATCGACGGCATGCTGCAGTCCCTCGTGTACATGAGCTCGGCCACGACCCGGTTCGACGACACCGAACTCGACGCCGTGCTCGAGCACGCCCGCTCCCGGAACACGGCGGACGGGCTCACCGGGCTCCTCGTCGCTCGGGGTGGCCGGTTCATGCAGCTCCTCGAGGGACCGTACGACGCGGTGATGGCGACCTACCGGCGGATCCTCGACGACGACCGGCACGACAGCGTGGTGCTGCTCGCGGAGGAGGCGATCCACACCCGGCGCTTCCCGGAGTGGTCGATGGCGTACGACCGCGGCGACCACGGCACCGAGCCGCCCGAGGGCTTCAGCGACTTCCTGCCCGAGGGGGACCGGAGCGCGGACCGGAGTCGGTCGCGGGAGCTCCTGCGGTGGTTCCGGTCGCACCCGATGGCCGACCCGGCGGCGGCGCAGGGCAAGCACCGGCGCGAGGGCTGACCCGCGCGCCACCCGCGCGTGGCTACGACCCGCTGCGTTCCGACCCCGGGCGCTGGCGGGAGGCGATGAAGTCGCCGTCCAGTGCCTCACCGATCACGTGCTCGTCGTCCGGGTGCAGCGTCGTCGAGACGATGACGTCGAAGTCGTCGCTCGTCTCATGTTCCTTCGGGTCCGCCTTGGTCATGCTGTCCTCCGGCAGCAGCGTAGGTCGGTCGGCGCTCCCCGACGCGGCCCGGGCCCGTCATCCGCGGTGCGCGGACGAACGGCGCGCGAGCGGCCCGGACGAGCGGCGCGCGTGAGCGGCGCGGACGAACGGGCCGCGCCCCTCGGGAGTCAACCGAACCTACGATTTGCGGACTACTGGCTCTTGACGCCCTCGGACGCCGCCAGCTTGCTGTGCTTCCGCGAGTACCCGAGGTAGACCCCGAGCCCGATCGCGAACCAGATCGCGAACCGCACCCACGTCTCCCACTGCAGGAACGTGACGAGCCACAGCGACGCGATGACCCCGATCGCGGGGATGACCGGCATGAACGGGAGCTTGAAGGTCCGCGGCAGGTCCGGCTGCCGGTAGCGCAGCACGATCACGGCCGAGCACACCACGACGAACGCGAGCAGGATGCCGATGTTCGTGAGCTCCGCGACGATGCTGATCGGCAGCAGGCCCGCGAGGACCGCCGCCGCGATGCCGATGATCCACGTGACGCGGGTCGGGACGTGCCGCTTCGGGTCGGTGTGCGCGAACCACTTCGGCATGAGGCCGTCGCGGCTCATCGAGAACCACACCCGGGACGCGCCGAGCATGAACGTCAGCAGCACGGTGATGATGCCGACGATGGCGCCGATCGCGATGACGTTCGCCACCCCGCCGAGCCCGACCGACGCGAACGCCGACGAGAACCCCGAGGCCGGGTCGATGTCCGTGTACTTCTGCATGCCGGTGAGCACGAGCGTCGCGAGGACGTAGAGGACCATCGCGATGCCGAGGGACAGCAGGATCGCCTTCGGCATGTGCTTCCGGGCGTCGACGGACTCCTCGGCTGCGGTGGACATGGCGTCGTAGCCGAACACGGCGAAGAACACCGTCGCGGCACCGGTCATCACACCGCCGAACCCGAACGGGAAGTACGGCTGGTAGTTCGCGCTGTTGATGTGGAACACGCCGAGCACGACGATGAGCACGACGAGCCCGACCTTGATGCCCACGGCGACGAGCTCGAACCGCGCGGCGCTCCGGATGCCCCGGGTGAGGACGAACGCCGTCAGCAGGCAGAGGATGATCGCGAACACGTCGATCACGTGCCCGTCGCCGGTACCTGGCGCACCGAGCATCCAGGCGGGCAGGTCCACGCCGAACTGACCGACGAGGAACCCGACGTACCCGGAGATCCCGATCGCGACGACGGCCACGATCGCGGTGTACTCGAGCAGCAGGTCCCAGCCGATGAACCACCCGACGATCTCGCCGAGCACCGCGTACCCGTACGTGTAGGCGCTGCCGGCCTTCGGGATGAGCCCGGCGAACTCGGCGTACGACAGCGCTGCCGCGGCGCTCGCGACCCCGGCCACGAGGAACGAGATGAGCACCGCGGGGCCTGCGACCCCGTGCGCGACGGTGCCGGCGAGGGTGAAGATGCCCGCGCCGATGATCCCGCCGATGCCGATCGCGGTGAGCTGCCAGAGACCGAGGTGTCGCTTCAGGCCGCCCTCGCTGCCGGCCTCGTCCTCGATCGTGTCGATGGGCTTCCGGCGGAACAGGGTCGCGCGTGGTGACGTCGATGTCATCCGCCCACTCTGCACCTCTCGGCGGACTCCGGACCGTCGGCGGTAGAACGGGGGCATGCGCAGACCACAGCGGATCGAACCGGGGCCCGGCCAGGAGTCGGTCTGGGACTACCCCCGCCCGCCCGCCGTCGAACCCGTGTCGAAGCGTGTCGTCGTCCGGCTCGGCGGCGTCGTCGTCGCGGACACGACCGACGCCGTTCGGGTCCTCGAGACCTCGCACCCGCCGGTGTACTACCTGCCCGTCGCCGACCTCGTGGACGGGGCGCTCGTGCCGGCGGAGGGCTCGAGCATGTGCGAGTTCAAGGGGCGTGCGCGGTACTTCGACGTGCGGGGTGGCGGCGCCGTGGCCCCGCGCGCGGCGTGGAACTACCCGACACCGGAGCCGGGCTACGAGCAACTGCGGGACCGGGTCGCGATCTACCCGTCGGCGATGGACTCCTGCGAGGTCGGCGGCGAGGTCGTCCAGGCCCAGGAGGGTGACTTCTACGGCGGCTGGATCACCTCGGAGGTCGTCGGTCCGTTCAAGGGCGGGGCGGGCACGTTCGGCTGGTGACCGGACGCGGGCGCGCGCAGCGCACCCTTGTGGCGCGCTGCAGGTCGACGCGGTCGCGTGTCCGTGTCGCGCGCCGCAGGTTCGACGCGGTCGCATTTCCGTGTCGCGCGCCGCAGGTTCGACGCGGTCGCGTGTCCGTGTGGTGACCACGGACCGGCCGGGAGGCGCGGTGCGGGCACGACCCGTGCCTCCCGGCCGGTGGGTGGGCGCGTCGGGCTGGCGCGAGACTCGGTCGGGCTGGCGCGAGACTCGCGCTGGGCGACCGATCTCGGGCTCCGGAGCCCGAGGAACGTCGCTCACCACGAGACTCGGGTCGGCGAGGGCGCCGCGCGCCGCGGCGCGACCGTCAGCGGTTCGCGTAAGGCGACCAGAACGGCGGCGGGAACGCCCCTCCGGTGACGAGCACGAGGACCTGCCAGTAGAGCATCACGAGGCTGAGCAGGCACACGACGCCGCCGATCCACGACCACACGCGCACCGCTCGCCGACGTCCGGCGATGCGGATCGCGCGCCATCCGCACAGCACCCCGACGACGGCGAAGACGGTCCCGAGCACGAGGTGCTTCGCGGTCCCCTCGGCGGGCAGGAACAGGCCGAGGTAGAACGACACCGGGGCCAGGACGACGGCCACGGTCGCGGGAACGGCGGGCGGCTCGTGGTCCCGGGCGACTGCTGCCATGCACCCGACCGTACCGACGGCGGACGCGACCCGCCCGCCGTCCTCGCGCGCGACGGATGTGTCCGACTCCCGCCGGTCGCCGAGCGTCCTGGCTGCGCGACGAGCACGATGGAGGCATGCGCTCCTTCCTCCGGGTCCTGCTGGGACTCTTCCTCGTGTTCGCCGGCGTCTCGCACCTGACGTTCGCCCGGGAGGACTTCCGCGCCCAGGTGCCCGAGTCGCTCCCGCTCGACACCGACGCCGTGGTGCTCGGTTCCGGCGTGGCGGAGATCGGCCTCGGCTCGGCGCTCCTCCTCGCGCCGCGCTCGTCCCGTCGTCGCGTCGGCACGATCGCCGCGTGGTTCTTCGTCGCCGTGTTCCCCGGCAACGTCGCGCAGTGGCTGAACCGCCGGTCGGCGTTCGGCCTCGACACCGACGCCAAGCGCATCGGCCGGCTCTTCGGCCAGCCGCTGCTGATCGCCGCCGCCCTCTGGTCGACGCGCGGGCAGCGGTCGGCGTCGGTCTCGCGGTCCGGGTCGTGAGCGGCATGGGCACGGCAGCGCGCAGCCCCGACCCCCGTCCGCCGGCGGACGTGGTCGCCTCTTCATCCGTCACCACCGGCCGGGAGGCACGACATCCCTTGGCAGGTGGTCGTCGCGTCGCGGACGTGGTCGCTTCGGTCGTGCTGCTGGTCGTCCTCGCGCTCGAGGCCGTCGTCGCCGGGTGGGCGATCGTCTTCCTCTCCCTGGCGTTCGGGTCGTGCAACGCTCCGGGGAACAGCTGCAACGTCGCACTCGGGGGAGCGGTGGTCTACGTCGGGCCGGCGCTCGTCGGCCTCATCGCGCTGGTCGTGATCGTGTGGGCGGTGTTCCGGATGGTCCGGCGATGGATGACGTGGCCGGTCCCGGTGGTGGGCATCACGGCGATCGTGGTGGTGTTCTTCGCCTGCCGGCTGCTCGTGGACGCGGCGGTCACGCGCGGGATCTGATCACTTCCTGCACGGGCCGTCGGCGTCGTCGCGTTCTCCACAGATGAGCGTCCGGGGCCGCTTGGCTGGTTGGGCTGGCGGGACGCTGGGGGAATGCCAGACACCGACATGATCGACCGCCTCACCGACGAACCCGTCCGGACCGACGGCGACGTCCTCGACCTCGTCCGCACGCTCATCGGTCGCCCGCTGACCCGACAGTGCTGGGTCGTCTTCCTCGCCGAGCGGGGCGTGCCCATCCCGCTGCTCCTGCCCGTCTCCGACCTGCCGTACCAGCCGGACGAGCGCGTGGACGACTTCGCCGCGCTCATCGCCGACGTCACCGAACAGGTCGGCGCGGACGACGTCGTCGTCGTGTGGGAACGACCCGGCAACGACCAGGCGCACGCCGTCGACTGGGAGTGGGTGGATGCCGTCGCGTGCTCCTTCGGGGAGCGGCACGTGCGGCTCCGCGGGCAGGTCATCGTGCACGACCGCGGCGTGGAGATGCTCGAGCTCGACGAGGTCACGGCGTGACCAGCACCGACTGGTTCCCGTCCGCCGGGCTCAGCCCTGCGATGCGTGTCAGGCGAGCGGTGGGTGTCAGCCCTGCGGTGCGGTGTCGGGGACCGTCTCGCCGGTCAGGCCCTCGACGACGGCCTTGGCCTCGGGCCAGAACTTCGCGTAGTGCTCCGGGTCCGCGTTGATCTGCACCGCGTGGGCCATCTCGGTGGGGGTCATCGTCTTCCAGCCGGGGATCTTCACGAGCTTCGCGTAGAACATCGACGCGGCCGTGTACGGGTCCATCCGCTGCTCGTACGTGCCCCAGGCCCCGTTGTCGCGCTGCTGGAAGAGCCCGCGGCTGTCCGGCCCGGCGGCGTCCCCGTGGTCGAGGTTCACCAGGCTCGATTCGCCGATCGCGGTCATCACCCCGACGGCCTGGGTGTGTGGGCCGATGCCGAGCGCCTTCGCCGCCTGGATCACCGCGGCGGCGTTCACCAGGCGGTCCTGGCAGAAGCCCGCGATCGGCCCGGCCGGAACGGCGATGCCACCGACGGTCTTCGTCGCTGCCGCGGGGCACGTGGGAGCGGCGACCTCGGCGGAGCGGGCCGCGCCGGACAGCGAGTTCACCGCGACGACGACGAGCACGACCACGCCGATGACCGCGGCCACGACGCCCGCGCCGAACACCGACGCGAGCGTGATGCCGACGCGGCGCATGACGGGTCCTCTCGGGCGGGGCGGTTCGGAGCATGACGAGGGTACGTGCACCTCCTGGAGAACCGCTCCCGCCCGATCGGGTGTCGTCCGTCCCGCGTCAGGTCACTCGTCGCGGCGTCGCCGGAACCAGCCCGCGGCCGTGCCGGCGAGGACCACGACCATCCCGATCGAGATCGCGAAGATCAGGTCGACGCTGTCCATCACACGTCTCGGCTGTCGGACGCGTCCCGGTCGCGCTGCACGGCCGTCGGCTCGGTCACGAGTCCGGTCGGCGCCTTCTCGGCCTGCTTGCGCCCGTGCGTGAACCACGTCACGAGCCACAGCACGATCCCGAGCGCGAGCAACCCGCCGGCGATCTCGTACTGCTGCGGGTCACGACCGGACGACCACGGCAGCACCAGCCACACGCAGGTGACCACGCCGATCACGGGGATGATCACGCCCGCCCGGAAGTGCCGGTGATCGACCTTGTCGCGCCGGAGCACGAGTACGGACAGGTTGACGACCGCGAACACCGAGAGGAGGAGCAGCGACGTCGTCCCACCGAGCACCACGACGATCGGGGAGTCCGGGTTGAGCGACACCCAGCCGATGAGCGCGAGCGAGATCAGCGTCGTGAACACGATCGCGGTCGACGGGGTGCGGCGTGCCGGGGAGACGCGGGAGAGGAACCCGGGGAGCACGCCCTGCTTGCTCATGCCGTACAGGAGGCGCGACGCCATCATCATGTTGATGAGCGCGGTGTTGGCGACCGCGAACATCGAGATGAACGGCAGCAGCGCCGCGATCGGGAAGCCGGGGGCCGCGGTCTGCACCACGGTCACGAGGGGCGTCTCGTTGCCCGCGAGCTCACCGATCGGCACGACGGCGACGGCGCAGATGGACACGAGCACGTAGATCACGGCCGTGATGCCGAGGCCCGTGAGCATCACCTTCGGGAAGATCCGGGAGGGGTCCTTCGTCTCCTCGGCCATGTTCACCGAGTCCTCGAAGCCGACCATCGCGAAGAAGGCGAGCGACGTCGCGGTCGAGATCGAGAGCAGGAGCGTCTTGTCCTCCGGGGTGTCGAACATGACGACGCGCGAGAAGTCCGCGTTGCCGCCGGCGATCGCCCAGAACCCGATGAGGATCACCATGACGAGACCGGACAGCTCCACGAGCGTCAGCACGACGTTCGTCTTCACGCTCTCGCTGACGCCGCGGAAGTTGACCGCCATCACCAGCAGCATGAAGCCCATGCCGATGAGCATCACGACCGCGTTCGGCAGCTCGAGACCGAACCCGGCGCCGAGGTTCGCCGCGAACGCCCGGGAAGCCGTCGACGCCGACGTGATCCCGGAGCACATCACGATGAAGGTGACGATGAACGTGAGGAAGTGGATGCCGAACGCCTTGTGGACGTAGAGCGCGGCACCGGCGGTCTGCGGGTACTTCGTGACGAGCTCGAGGTACGAGAACGCCGTCAGGAGCGCCACCGCGAACGCGATGAGGAAGGGGAGCCACGCTGCTCCGCCCACCTCTGCCGCGACCTGACCGGTGAGCGCGTAGACACCCGTGCCGAGGATGTCGCCGACGATGAACAGCAGCAGCAGTTTCGGACCGATGACACGCCGGAGCTCGGTCTGCTCCCCGGCGGGACGGTCCTTCGTGGTGGTGGCCATGCACCACCATCTTCCGGGGGACAGCACACTGTCCGGTCTCACAGGGTTCTCCCCGCTGATCGCAACATGCCCGTGTCCTGTGCGACGCACGCCGATCGGGCGCGTGTTCGGCTCCCGATGGCTACGCTCCGGTCCATGGACGCCGAGACGAACACCACCGAAGAACCCGTCGAGTTCGCCGACTTCGCCGCGAAGCTGCTCGTGCTCGACGTGCTCTGCTACGACCTCGGCGTGCTCGAGCCGTACGACAGCGACGCCGCGGGGGAGACCGACGAGGACCTCGGTGTCGACGGGCAGGACGACCGGGCACGCGAGTACTACGACGACCTCGACCTGCTGCCGTCGCACCTCGCGCTGGTCACCGAGCTGACGGTCGACACCGACCTCGAGGTCCTCCAGGACGTGCACCCCGGGTGGGAGGGGTCCGACGACCGCTACGACGTGCAGAACTGGGACGACCTGCTCGACCTCCCGGCGCTCGAGGTCGTGTACGCCGCGGCACCGCTGCCGGCGCACGTCGCCGACGCGTTCGCCGCGAAGGACGTCGAGGTGCGCTCCGCCTGACCCCCCGGTCCGCCCGCTCCGCCCGCGGCGTCCGCACAACCGAAGTCACCCGACACCGCGGATCCCCGCGGTGTGGACTGCCTCTCGCTGTGCGCCGGCGATCGGCGCCGCGCCCGTGCACCACGCGGCAGACGTCGGCTGCGCGTGCAGTCAGGCGGTGCCGTCGCGCAGCGCGCGCATCTCCGCCGTGAACTGCGCCGCACCGCCCTGCGCCGGGTGCCGCACGGCGACGGCGTCGATCCCCGCGAGCGCGAGCGCCCCCTGCGCCTTCCGCCCGACGGCCACGACGCGGACATCGGTGCCGCCCCCGGCCGCGCCCGTGCCCGCACCGACGCCCCGCAGCGTCCGCAGGGCATCGAGCAGCGCGAGCGCGACGGGTGCCCCCGCGCGGACCTCCGCCGGCCGCGGCGTCCGGTTCGTCAGCCGGTCCGGCGCGGCGAACGGGTGGTGCGGGAACACCGCCCACGCCACCGGCAGCGGCCCGCTCCACTCCTCGAGGACGGCCTGCACCACCCGCGACGACGCCTCCCACGGCGCGGTCGGCTCCGGCGGCACGAGGTACTCCGGCCCGAGTTCCCGCATGCTCGTGAACGGCACGCCCGTGTTCGCCATGCCACGCCACCCGGGGGCCTCAGCGACGAGCAGCATCGTCGCCGAGCGCCCGACGGTGTCGAGGTACGTGGCGAGGTTCGCCCGACGGAGCCGACCGTCAGCGGTCCCGACGTCGTACAGGGCCTCGGCGTCCGGAGCGACGGGCACCGCGTCGAGCGCCGCCCAGAAGGGGTCGAACACGTCGACGGCCACGGAGCTACGCCCGCCCGAGGACCCGGCGGTACACCTGCTCGAGACCGGCCGCCGACCGCTCCCAGCTCAGCCGCTCGGCGTGCTCCCGACCCGCCGCCGCCAGCCCCGCCGCGTACCCGGAGTCGGTCAGGATGCGCGCGATCTCCGCAGCCCAGACCCCCGGGTCGCGGGACTCCAGCACCACCCCGGTCTCGCCGTCCACCACGGCCTCCCGGAGACCACCGGCAGCGGCGGCCACGACGGGCACCCCGGACGCTGAGCCCTCGAGCGCGACGAGACCGTACGTCTCCGAGTGCGACGGGACCAGCACGGCTGCCGCGCCACGGAACAGGAACGCGAGGTCGGCCCGAGACTGCGGACCGACGAACGTGACGCGGTCGGCGATGCCGTGCTCGGACGCGAGCCGACGCAGCTCCGCCACGTAGTCGCCCGCCTCGCTCGAGGCGTCGCCCGCGATGACGAGGGTGGGGCGGGCCTCCCGGTCGATGCCCGCGATCGCCTCGATCGCCAGGTCGAGCCCCTTCAACGGCTGGACGCGCGCGGCCGCGACCACGTACGGGACGTCCGCGCGACGCGCGCCGGCCGCTGCCGGACGGAACACCGAGCCGTCGACGCCCGGCGGGACGATCCACACCCGGCCGGCGTCGCCGCCGAGCCGGTCGCGGACGGTCTCCGCCTCGGCCGAGGACACCACGACGACCGCGTCGGACTCCCGCGCGAGCAGCTGCTCGCCGGCGGGGCGTCCCGCGGACTCCGGCCGCTCGCCCTCGGACAACGGGGTGTCCGACGCGGCCGCGATGGAGTGGAACGACTGGACGTGCGGGATGCCCCGCTCGCGGGCGACCGGCAGCGCTGCGACGCCCGAGAACCAGTGGTGCGAGTGCAGGACGTCGTAGGGACCGAGGTGGGTGAGCCCCTCGCGGAACGGCTCGATGAACGCGTCGTGCTCGCCCTTCGGCACCGGCTCCGCGGGACCCGCCGACAGGAAGCGCAGGCACACCCCCGGCACGAGCGACACCGAGTCCGGCTGCGTCGGCGAGGACCGCCGCGTCACGATGTCGACGTGGTGGCCGCGGTCGGCCAGGGCCTCGGCCTGGTGACGGACGACGACGTTCATGCCGCCGACCTCGCCGGAACCGGGCTCGTCACCGGGGGAGGTGTGCAGCGACACCAGCCCGATGCGCAGGGGATCGGTGGTGGTCGTCACCGGTCCAGCCTACCGACGGGGCGCCGCTGGGACGCGCGGGCGGGCGCCACCACGACGGGCCGTCGGCCCGCCTCGTCCGGCGGCTCCGCCGGGTCGACCGGGAGGCCCGGATCACGTCCCAGCACCTGCACCCGTCCGTCGCCGTGCCGCTCCCAGAACGCGGCCGTCCAGGCGCACAGGGCCCCGTCGAGCAGGTCCTCCCGGTGCTTGTGCGTCGGGCCGTGCACTCCCGACGGCTCGGCCAGCCCGGCCGTCAGCGGATGCGAGTCGAGCAGGAGCGGCGGGTCGAGCGGCGTCGTGCGGAGCCGGTGCACGAGCGCGTCGAACGCCACCGCGCGGCGGGCCCGGGCCTCGGCGGCGGGGACCCTCGTGTCGAGGCGCTTGTACCGGGGGCGTTCGACGTCGTGGCCGAGCTCCTCGACGCCGACGAGGGTCGTGTACGGGTAGCACTCGAACACCGCCGGGCCGGTGCGCTCCCGCATCGCGGCCGTGCTGTCCACGTACCCGACGCCGAGCGCTGTCAGCCGTTCGAGCAGCCGGGCGCCGGCGCTCGCCGCGGACGCGAGGTTCGTCGGGTTCGCCGCGACCTTCCACCGGCCGTAGCGCTGCCCGACCTGCCGTTCGGCCTCGCGGATGCCGGTCGCGTTCGTCACGACGAGGGAGGCGTCGACGGCGATGAGCGTGCGCGGGCCGAGGTGCTGTTCGATCCACTCGGTCACGGCGTCGACCCCTCGGGCCCAGCCGGCGTCGGTGATCGACCCGTCGGCTGCCATCGCCACGAGGCCGGTCTCGTTCGCGGGCTTCCGCGCCGAGCCGAGCCCCCACGCCAGGTCCACCCCGAGGTACGCCGTCACGGTCCCATCCTGCTCCGTGTACCTTCCGCTGCATGGCGAGCGAGGCGACGACGCTGACGGTTCCGGGCCCGGACGGTGACCGCGAGGTGCGCATCAGCAGCCCCTCCCGGGTGCTCTGGACGGAGCCGGGCATCACGAAGCTCGAACTCGCGGAGTACCTCGTCGCGGTCGGGGACGCCTTCGTCCGGGCGAACGGCGACCGGCCGATCTCCCTGCAGCGGTTCCCGGGCGGCGTCGACGGCGAGGACTTCTTCTCGAAGAACCCGCCGAAGGGCGCCCCGCCGTACGTCCGCGACGTCGAGGTGACGTACCCGAGCGGCCGGCGGCACCCGCAGCTCGTGGTCGACGAGCCGGCGGTCGCGGTGTGGGCAGCTCAGATGAACACGGTCGTGTTCCACCCGTGGGCGTCCCGCGCAGGCGACCCAGACCACCCGGACCAGCTCCGCATCGACCTCGACCCGCAGCCGGGCACCGACTTCCGCGACACCGTCCCCGTCGCGCACGAGCTCCGGAAGGTGCTCGCCGAGGTCGGGTTGACCGCGTGGATCAAGACGAGCGGCAACCGCGGCCTGCACGTGTTCGCGCCGGTGCGACCCGAGTACGAGTTCCTCGACGTCCGGCACGCCGTGATCGCCGCCGCACGCGAGCTCGAGCGCCGGATGCCGGACCGGGTGACGACGGCGTGGTGGAAGGAGGAGCGCGGGCAGCGGGTGTTCGTGGACTTCAACCAGGCGAACCGCGACCGTACGATGGCGGGCGCCTACAGCCCGCGGGCGCTGCCGCACGCGAGCGTCTCGACCCCGATCGCGTGGGAGGAGCTCGACACCGTCGATCCGACGGGGTTCACGGTGCGGTCGGTGCCGGGCCGGCTGCGCGAGCACGGCGACCCGTGGGAGGCCGTGCACGAGGAGCCCGGGGACGTCGGGCCGCTGCTCGCCTGGTGGGACCGCGACCTCGGCGACGGCCTCGGTGAGCTGCCGTTCCCACCGGACTTCCCGAAGATGCCCGGCGAGCCACCGCGCGTCCAACCGTCGCGCGCGAAGAACGCGGCGAAGCGGGCCGAGAAGGACTAGTTGCGCTCGTCGACGACGGGCACGCTGTCGTCCACCCGGGTCGTCCGCATCGGCAGGCTGACGCTCGCCGTGTTGAGCCGCGTCAGACGCGACCAGGTGCCGCGGTGCGTCTCGCTGATGCCGTCGATGACCATGGTGTCCTCCTTGCCCCCGAGGTTACTAGGTAGCCTAACTAAGTCGAGCATAGAAGCGACAATCGGACAGGACAAGCCCTACTCGAGGACTGCTCGGAGATCCCACGCGACAGGGACGTCGAGCTGGTCGTAGCGGCACGACTCCGGGTCGCGGTCCGGACGCCACCGCTCGAACTGCACGGTGTGCCGGAACCGGTCGCCCTCCATCTGGTCGTAGCGGACCTCCAGCACGCGCGACGGCTCCAGCCGGACGAACGACGTGTCGCGACCCGACGAGAAGCGTGACCGTTCCCCGTCACCGGTGACGGGCCTCCCGTCCGGATCCCGGAGGACCACCGGGTCGAGCTCCTCGACCAACTCGACCCGTCGCCTGTCGGAGAAGGCGGACACGCCGCCCACCTGGCGGAGTTCCCCGTCGGCGTCGTACAGCCCGACGAGCAGGGAGCCGACCCCTCGGCCGCTCTTGTGGACGCGGTAGCCGATCGCGACGACGTCAGCGGTGCGGTGGTGCTTGACCTTGAGCATCGTCCGTTTGCCCGGCTCGTACGGTCGCGCACGGGGCTTCGCGACCACGCCGTCGAGTCCCGCACCCTCGAAGGTCGTGAACCACTCGCGTGCGAGGTCGACGTCGAGCGTCGTGCGCGTGACGAACAGCGGCTCGGACAGGTCCCCGCCGAGCTGTTCGAGCCGCTCCCGGCGTTCGTCGAACGGCCGGTCGAGGAGGTCCTCGCCGTCGACGGCGAGCAGGTCGAACGCGACGAACTGGGCCGGCGTCTCCCGACTGAGCTTCGCGATGCGGGACTCCGCCGGGTGGATGCGCTGCGACAGGGCGTCCCAGTCGAGGTGTTCCGCGCCCGGTTCGCCGGAGCGCAGGACCACCTCGCCGTCGAGCACCACCGGGTGGTCCCGGCCGCCGAGCTGCGTGCGGAAGGCCTCGACGAGCTCGGGGAAGTACCGGGTGAGGGGCTTCGCGCCGCGGCTGCCGATCTCGACGTCGTCGCCGTCGACCGTCACGATCCCGCGGAAGCCGTCCCACTTCGGCTCGTACCGCAGACCGCCGCGAACGCTGTCCGGCTCGGGGACGGTCGGGACGGCCTTCGCGAGCATGGGTGCGGTGTCCATGCGGCCTGTCTACTCGCGCGGGGCCGAGTGATCGGTTCGTTCCGTGGCCGATCCGGTGCGCGATCCCCGGGGATCGCGCACCGGATCGGCCACCAGCAGGATCGACGTCCCGCTGCGTGTGCTTCCGGCTCCCAGACGCGGTCGCGGTCCGCCTCGAGGCACGGTGCGGGTCCGGCGGGCCGCGCGCGCGGCCGGCCTGGAGGCACGGTGCGGGTCCGACGGACCAAGCGCGCGGCTGGCCTGGAGGCACGGTGCGGGTCCGGCGAACCACGCTCGCGGTCACGGAGCCGGCAGGCGGAGCGCCTGCGGGACGAGCGCCGCGGTGCCGACGACGAGCACGACCCCGATGACGACCGCACCCGTCTGCACGCCGGCGCCGCCCGCCACCGCCGAGAAGCACGAGCCGAGCCCCGCGACCCCGAGGGCGATGGCGGTCTGCTGCGCCGACACGAGCACCCCGCCGCCGACACCCGCGGATGCCTCGGGCACCTCGCTGAGGACCGACCGGAAGAGACACCCGACGCCGAGCGCCTGCCCGCACCCCACGAGCGCCAGTCCGACCCCGAGCACGACGAGCAGCACGACCTGCCCGGGGCGCACACCCGACGGGTCGATCGCCACCAGCGTCCGCCACCCCCACGCCAGGACGGCGAGCACGACGGCGAGGCCCGCTGCCTCGACGACGAGGCCGCCGACGAGCACCGCGCGGCCGGAGCGGGCCAGGAGCGCTGGCACCCGTGCCGAGGACACGACGTACGCGATCATCACCGGCGAGATCGCGACCCCGGCGGCGAGCGGACCGAGCCGGAGCCCGTCCTGCGCCACGATCGAGAAGGCGAACATGAACGTGCCGAACAGCACGAAGAACACCACGAGCGTCGGGAGTCCGCGTCGCATCGACGTCGCACCGCGGATGAGGTCGACCGGCAGGAACGGCGACACGCCGCGGCATGGGGCGACGACGGACCACCGCACGAGCACGACGCCCGCGACGACCGAGACACCGAGCGCGATCCAGGTCCACCACGGCCAGCCGCTCGCCGGGCCCTCGGCCAGGGCGACCAGCAGGGCACCGAGTGCGACCGCGAAGGCGACGGTGCCACGGACGTCCGCTCCGACCCGCACGGCCGACCGGGAGCGGGGGACCGCCCGCCGGACGGACAGGAGCGCGACGAGCCCCACGGGCACGTTCACCAGGAACACCGCCCGCCACGACAGCGTGGACACGAGCAGACCACCGAGCAGCTGCCCCACGATGGAGGACACCCCTCCGGCGGCGGTGTACAGCGCGACTGCCCGACCGCGCGCCGTCCCCGTCATCACCGCGCGGAACGTCGCGAGGGTCTGCGGCACCATCAGCGCGGCGGACGCTCCCTGCATGATCCTCGCCGCGAGCAGCACCCCGGTGGTCGGCGCAAGTCCGGCTGCGAGCGAGGTCACGGTGAACGCTGCGAGGCCGACGACGAAGAGGCGACGGCGGCCGTACTCGTCGCCCAACCGCCCGCCGAGCACGAGCAGGACGGCGTAGGCGGTGCCGTACCCGGCGACCACGAGGCCGAGGGCCGCGGGGGAGGCTCCGAGGTCGCGGCGGATGGTCGGCAGCGCGACGTTGACGATGAAGAAGTCGAGGCCGGCGAGGAACGGGCCGACGAGGAGGACGAGGATGCCACCGGCCCGGATCGTGTCGGGAGCCTGCGTGCGGGGTGCTGTCGCGGTCGTCATGGGAGTAGCGTCACCCGCATGTCATCCGGGTACCAGACCACTGCTGACACCGGTACCGACACCACCAGGCTCGACGCCGCGGAACTCGGTGCGTTCCTCCGGTCGCGTCGGGCCCGGGTCACGCCGGCCGACGTCGGCCTGCCGGACGGCGCACGGCGTCGGACGCCCGGTCTCCGCCGTGAGGAGGTCGCGCAGCTCGCCGGCATCAGTGCGACCTGGTACACCTGGCTCGAACAGGGCCGACCCATCAACGTCTCCGAGCAGGTGCTGCAGGCCGTCGCCCGGACCCTCCGCCTCGACCGGCACGAGCGGGCGCACCTCTTCACGCTCGCCGGTGCGTCCCTGCCGACGGGCGCGGAGGAGCACGCCGTCGACGCCGCGATGCTGCGCGTGGTGCACGCCGTCGAACCGTGGCCCGCCTGCGTGCAGAACGCCCGCTTCGACGTCCTCGCCTGGAACCGCGGGTACGGCAGGCTCATCGGCGACCTCGACCGCGTCCCGCCCCTCGACCGCAACTCGGTGTGGCTGATGTTCACCGACCCCGACTGGCAGGCCGCGCTCGTCGACCGGGACCGGCTCGCCCGCCAGTCCGTCGCGCGCCTCCGGTCACGCTGGCCCGAGCACCGGGACGACCCCGCCTGGCGCGCCTTCCTGGAGCGGCTCAGGGCGGCCTCCGAGGAGTTCGCCCGCCTGTGGGACTCCCGCGACGTCACCGAGGCGGTGACCGAGCGCAAGCAGGTCCTCAACTCGGACGTCGGCCGCCTCGACTTCGAACTCGCCACCTCGTGGCTGAGCCCCGCCGTCGGCACCCGCCTCGTGGTCTTCACGCCGGCTGACGACGACACGGAGCGCCGGCTCCGCGACCTCGTCGCGTGACGCTCCGGCCTGGAGGCACGGTGCGGCTCCGGCGCGACGGCGCCCGTCGCTAGGGTGGGCGCGTGACGACCGTGCCCCCGCCGGCAGCGCCGGCACCGGAACCGACCAGTCCCGTGCAGGCCGCAGCGCTCCGCGACGGCGTCCTGCCCCCGACCGAGGAGATCCGCCCCGGCGTCTGGACCCTCGCTGTCCCGTTCCGCTTCGGTGTGCCGGACGCCACCCTCGTCTACGTCGTCGGAGGAACCGACGGCGTGCTGACCCTGATCGACCCGGGGTGGTCAGCGGACGACGACCTCACCGTGCTCCGCGAGGGACTGGCCGCGATCGGGCGCTCGCTCGACGACGTCGGGCTCGTCGTGGTCACGCACCTGCACGCCGACCACCTCGGTGCCGCGGCGGCCGTCCGGCGGGCGACCGGCGCCCGGATCGCCATGCACGGGGCCGAGGTCGAGGCGCTCCGCCACGAACGTGCCGACGCCGCCGCGAACGATGCCGACATCGCGTCGTGGGGGCTGCCCGACGACCTCCGTGCCGGCGTCGTGGCCGCATGGGGGAGCGGACGACGGATCGGACTCGGTCGCACGACGGAGCCGTACGCCGATCTGATGCTGGAGGACGGCGACGCTCTGCCCGTCGCCGGTCGGGACATCCGCACGCTGCACACCCCTGGACACACCGCCGGCCACTGCTGCTTCGTCGACGAGGGGGACGGCCTGCTCTTCACGGGCGATCACGTCCTGCCGAGGATCAACTCCGGGATCGGGCTCGGCGGACGGACCGCATCGAACCCGCTCGGCGACTACCTGGCGTCGCTCCGCAGGCTCGACCGGTACGCCGAGCTCGAGGTCTGCCCCGGCCACGAGTACCGCTTCCGGGACGTCGTTGCCCGCGCCCGGACGCTGGCACGGCACCGCGAGGAGCGCTCGCGCCACGTCGCCGAGGCACTCGACGCCCTGCACGAGCCGACGCTGTTCGAGGTCGCGGCGCGGGTGCCGTTCAGCGGCGGGATCGGGTCGATGACGGGGTTCCTGCTCGCGAGCGCCCTGACGCAGACGGCGTACCACGCGGCGTTGCTCGGGCGCGCGGGCGAGGTGCGTCCCGCCTGATCGATGCGGGACGTGACGTGGTGCGCCCGGACGGTCAGACGACGGTGGTGGCGAGGCGCTCCAGGGTGGTCCTCGCGTCGGCGAACTCGGCGGCGGCGTGGTCGGCGAGGGGTGCGAGGTCCGGCAGACGGTCGGCGAGGGTGGCGCTCACCGTCACCGGGTAGTGCTTCATGCCGAGGGCCGTGCCGAGGATGATCTGCAGCACGGGGGAGCCGTGGTCCCATCCCTCGGTGGGGGTGTCGGCGTCGTAGGTGCCGCCTCGGCTGACCACGGTGACGACCGGGCGACCGGCGAGGGGCTGCACGTCGCCGACGAGCACGCCCGGGACGTGCACGCGGTCGAGCCAGGCCTTCAGCGTGGACGGGACCGTGTAGTTGTAGAGCGGCGAGCCGACGAGCAGGACGTCCGCGGCGAGGAGCTCGTCGATGACCTCCTGGCGGAGCGCCTCGGCCTCGGGGGCGACGACCTCGTCCGTGGTGCGGTCGCTCGCTGCCCAGTGCAGCGCCGAGGTCTCGAGGTGGGGGAGCGGGTCGACGTGCAGGTCGCGCCGGACGACGGTGTACTCCGGACCCCGTGCACGCCAGGCGTCGGCGAACGCGGCGGTCAGCGCGCGCGAGCGGGAGTGGGCGAGGTCGGCGGAGGAGTCGAGGTGCAGCAGCGTCGGCATGCCGCCCACGCTACCGACGCGACACCGCCGTGTGACGGAAGCGGCCCCGTCGCGCCGTGAGGGGCGGGACGGGGCCGGGGTGGGCCTCCCGTCGGTCACGCGGGCACGCGACCGACGGGAGACGTCCTGTGTCAGCGCTGGGCGTGACGGCGGCGCAGGGTGCGCGCGCCGATCAAGCCGGCGCCGGCGAGCACGAGGCCGAGGGCCCAGGGCAGGGCTCCGGTCGCGTCGGAGCCGGTGTAGGCGAGCTGGCCACCGGTGCCGGTGCCGGTGGCGGTCGGGACGACCGCGACGGCGGGCGCGACGGTCGGGGTGACCTCGACGTCGAACGAGACCGGCTGGAGCGCTTCGGCGGACACGGTCAGCGTGTGCGTCGAGGCGTGCGGGAACGTGACGCTCGTCACGCCGAAGTCCTCGGCGCCGTCCTCGGTGTACGGCTTGACGACGTCACTGGCGACGTTCGACGTGACCGTCGCCTTGACCGTCGGGTTCCCGTCGTCGTCGGTCGAGTCGACGTCGTTGCCGAACCGGTCGACCGGCGTGCCGTAGACGAGCAGCGTCCCGCCCTGCTTGACCGAGACGTGGTCGAGCAGGTCGGAGTCGTCGGCGAAGAACCCGTCACCGTTCGGGTCGAGGGTGAAGCCCACGACGGTGCCGTCCGGACGGATGACGTAGAGCGAACCCTTGTCACCGTCGAGGAGACCCGCGTCGAGCGCCTGCGCCGCGAGGCCGTACGCGGCACCCGGGTCGACGGTCAGCTCGGCGTAGACCGTGGTCGTGACGTCACCGCTCGTGGCGGTGACGGCGAAGTCGTACGTGGACGCCTCGGTCGCGGTGCCGCTCAGCTCGCCGGTCGTCGGGTCGAACGTGATGCCCTTCGGCAGCTGGTCCTCCGGGGTGTACTCGCCGTCACCGTTGACGTCGCCGTCCTCCTCCCAGCCGAAGCCGAGCGTCGAGTCCGCCTGGGCCTCGGCCTGGTTCGACTCGACGTTGTCGATCGAGTCTTCCTCGTCGTCGTAGTACCAGGCGAGCGCGTACTCCGGCGCGGGGGAGCCCTCGGCGCGGAACGTGTAGGAGAACGCCTCACCCGCGGTCGCGTCCTGCGGGAGGTAGTAGGTGTCCTCGTCGGCTTCGGTGCCGCTGTCGAGCGGCGTGCCCGACTCGTCGACGAAGACCGGATCCTGCGTGACCTCGCTGGTGGTCTTCGCCGTTGCCTCGGCAACCGCGCCGGTCGAGTCCTTGCCCTTGACAGTGACCACGATGACCGAGCCCGCATCGGTGGGCTGGACGTCGTAGAACTGGTCGCTCCCGAGCTCGTCGCCGGTCGCCTCGTTCGTCCAGGAGAACGTCGGCGTCGCGAGCTGCTTGTCGAAGCCCGTCGTCGACGCCTTGAGCGTGGAGCCCACCTTCGCGTCGCCCGTGATCGTCACGGTCGGGGCCGCGGCGGCGGCGGTGGTGCTCGCGTCCGTGGCGTCGCTCGCGGCCGGTGCCGAGGAGCGCAGGTGCGGCAGCAGCGGGAACGTCGGCGCGGTCGATCCCGTCGGCGTCGGCTCACCGGTCGGCGCGGGCGTCGATGTGGGCGACGGCGTCGTCGTCGGGGCGGGCGTGACCGTCGGCGACGGGGTGTCCGTCGGCGCCGGCGTCTCCGTCTGCGTCGGGTCGGCCTGCACGGACACCGAGCCGTCCGTGTCCGACGGCGCGGCGTTCGCGGCCGTCGCGGTCATGATGCCGAGACCGGTCGTCAGGACGACGAGCGCGGCGGTGGTCCCGAGCGCGCAGGCGCGTCGGGCGGTTGAAGTGCTTCGACGCACGTTCTCCCCCAGGGTCCAGGTCCGGTCGGGTTCCGGATCGTAAGAGTTCGCCGAGAATCTTCGGCTCTCGGATCGTAGGGCCGCGTTCCGCGGCTGAGCGGCCTCGAAGCCGAAATGTGACCAGGGTTGGGGGGAACGGTGCGGAAACCGGCACGGGCCCGGTGCCGATCGGCACCGGGCCCGCGTCGTCGGCGGGGCGACCTGCTCAGAGGCGACGGCGACGCAGCCGGAAGCCGAGCAGTGTCGCGCCCGCGGCGAGGAGGCCCGCACCCCAGGCGATCGGTCCGCGCTCGTCGGCCCCGGTGTACGCGAGCGTCGCGCCGGTCCCGGTCGCCGATGTCGCGACCGCGGCGGTGGCGAGCGGCTGCACGGCGACGACGAACGAGCCGGAGACGCCGTCCTGCGACACCGTCAGGCGGTGCTGCGACGCGTGCGGGAACGTGACGAGCACGTACTCCTTCGTGGGGTCCGCCACGATGCGGTCGGACGCGACGGAGCTCGTGACCGTCCCGATCGGCTGCCGGCCGACGGTGCCGGGCGTCACGAGGTTCCCGAACCGGTCGACCGCGACGCCGGTGACCCGGATCGTGCCGCCCTGCTTCGCGGGGATGGACGACACCCTGCCGAGGTCCTTGCCGGTGGCGCTGAACGACTCGATCGCACCGGTCACACCCATCTGGTAGGCCCCGTGGTCGGGGTTCCCGTCACTGACGATGGTCGTGACCCCGACGGCCGCCGCGGGGCGCACCGTGAGCCGGACGTACTCGGTCGCCGTCGCCGTCCCACGGAGGGCGACGACCTCGAAGTCGTACGTACCCGCCGTGGTCTCGGTGCTCGTCAGCACGCCGGTGGAGACGTTGACGGTGAACTTCGACGACGGCGCGTCCTGGATCGCGTACGCGGTGGAGCCGCTGCCGCCGACGACCTGGAAGGTGTGGGTGAAGGTCGTGCCGGCGGTCGCGGTGAGGGCGAGGGGCTGCGCCTTCGTCGACGGCTCGGTGAACGACACCGGCGAGGGCGAGACCGTGACCTGCACGTACTCGGTCGCCTGCGTGCCACCGCTCAGGGCGACGACCTCGAAGTCGTAGGTCCCCGCAGTGGTCGGGGTCGTGCTCAGCACGCCCGTGTCCGACTGCACGGTCCAAGCGCTCGACGGTGCGTCCTGGATCGCGTACGCAACCGTGCCGTCCCCGCCGGTGGTGTGGAACGTGTGGCTGAACGGGGCGCCGACGGTTGCCGTGAGGGCGAGCGGTGCGGCCTTCGTCGACGGCTCCGTGAACGCGACCGGCGTGGTCGCGGCGGGCGTCCCCGCGGCCGGGGCCGACGACGTCGAGCCCGAAGCCGACGTGCCGGCGGCCGGAGCAGTCGTCGACGTCGACGTCGCCGTGCCGGTCGCCGCGTTCGCCGCGGTGACGCCGAACGCGGCGCCGGAACCGACGGTGACGACCGCGATCGCGGTCGCCGCGACGAGCGCGGCACGGCGGCGCGGCGAGGTGTTGGTGGTGCGCATGGATTTCCCCCCTGGGAGGTCCGGGTTCGCAGGGCGGCCATCCGCTCCTGTCGATGCTGACGCTACGGCGCCGGAGCGCCGTCCGGGTGGACCGGAGGTTGCGGTTCCATCACGGAACGATTCGGGTCCACACAGCATCTGACCTGGGGTTTTCCACAGCAAACTGAACATCGGACGGGAGGCGCGGTGCGGGCCCGACCCGTGCCTCCCGTCCGTCGCCGGGTCACGTCGACCAGGCGAGGCGAGCGCCGGTCCGTCAGCTGCCGACGACCGCGGCCGCGCGCTCAAGCTCCGCGCGCAACGCGGTGACCGCGGGCGAGGACGAACCAGCCGAGCGGACGACCGTGAAGATCGTCCGGCGCGGTCGTTCGGGGAGCTCGACGAGCCGGCACGTCGTCGTCCGACCGGTCCACATGAGGTCCGGCATGAGGCTCACCGCGTTGCCGGACTCGACCAGCCGGATCTGCGTCTGCAGGTCGGCGGTCTCGTAGCGGACGTCGGGCTCGAAGCCGTGCCGGCGGCAGACCTGCTCCGCGAAGTGCCGGGACGCCGTGCCGCGTGGCTCCATCACCCACGGCAGGGCCTCGGCGTCCGCGATCGCGGTGACCGGAGCGAGCGCGGTGTCGAGCGGGGGGAGTGCCAGGCGGACGGCGTCGGTGGTGAGGTCCTCGCGGTGGAGGCCCGGCAGCCGCGGAGCCGCGTGCGCTGGGTACTGCTCCGCGATCACCATGTCGAAGTCACGGATCCAGGTCTCGTGGAGTGCGGTCTCCGGCTCGCGCTGCACCATCTCGATCCGGACGTCGGGGTGGTCGGTCGCCATCGCGTGCAGGGCGTTCGGCATGAGCGCGAGCGCGGCGGACTGGAACACCGCGACCCGGACCCGGCCCTGGACGGTCGGCATCGAACCCTCGACCTCGGACTGCGCCTGCTCCAGGACGTCGAGGACGTGTCCGGCTGCCTGCACGAGCACCTCGGCCTGCGGGGTGAGCTGGAGGCGTCGGCCGGCCTTGCGCAGGAGGGGGACGCCGGCCTCGCGTTCGAGGGCTGCGAGCTGCTGCGAGACGGCCGACGGGGTGAAGTTCACGGCTTCGGCGACCGCCGCGATCGTGCCCCGGATGGAGAGCTCCCGGAGGAGGACGAGACGGCGGACGTCGAGCATTGCGTCAGTTTAGGAGAACTGCACGGTACTCGTCACGAAACGTTGCTTCCGCTGATGCTTCGGCGGCTCCACACTGATCCCATGACGACCGTGCACGAGCACCCCGCTGCCGCTCCCCAGCCCACCGGACCGGGCGATCTCGCCGACGAGTCGGTCGCGCTCGTCCGGCAGTGGCTCGCCGAGGCAGAGACCTACCCGGTCGACGGCTCCGCGAAGCAGCTCGCGGGCGTCCTCGCCGACCCGGCCGGCCTCGACTTCGCGGTCGGGTTCGTCGACGGCGTCGTCCGCCCGGAAGACCTCGGCGTCGCCGCGCGCAAGCTCCGCGCCATCGCACCGAACGCGCCCGGGTTCCTGCCCGCGGCGCTCCGCGGACTCGTCCGGCTCGGCGGCGGCATGGCACCGGTGCTCCCCGGCGTCGTCGTGCCGATCGCCCGACGCGTGCTGCGGGGCATGGTGGGCCACCTCATCGTGGACGCCACCGACGCCAAGCTCGGCCCGGCGATCGCGAAGATCAAGCGCGACGGCGTGCGGCTCAACGTCAACCTGCTCGGTGAGGCCGTGCTCGGCGAGAAGGAGGCCGCGCGGCGCCTCGACGGGACGCTGAAGCTGCTCGCCCGCGACGACGTCGACTACGTGTCGATCAAGGTCTCCTCGACCGTGCACCCGCACTCGCCGTGGGCGTTCGACCACGCCGTCGAGGACATCATCGAGAAGCTCCGGCCGCTGTTCCGCCGTGCCGCCGCCGCGTCACCGAACAAGTTCATCAACCTCGACATGGAGGAGTACAAGGACCTCGACCTCACCATCGCGGTCTTCACGAAGCTCCTCGACGAGCCCGAGTTCACCACGCTCGAGGCCGGCATCGTCCTCCAGGCGTACCTCCCCGACGCGCTCGCCGCGATGCAGCACCTGCAGGAGTGGTCCGCCGCGCGTCGTGCCCGCGGAGGCGCCGACATCAAGGTCCGGCTCGTCAAGGGCGCCAACCTCCCGATGGAGCAGGTCGAGGCCTCCGTGCACGGCTGGCCGCTCGCCACGTGGCACACCAAGCAGGACTCCGACACGAACTACAAGCGGGTGCTCGACTGGGCGCTCACCCCGTCACGCATCGAGAACGTGCGCGTCGGCGTCGCCGGCCACAACCTGTTCGACGTCGCGCACGCCTGGCTGCTCGCCGGCCAGCGGGGCGTCCGCGACGGCATCGAGTTCGAGATGCTGCTCGGCATGGCGCAGGGGCAGGCCGAGGCAGTCCGCCGCACCGTCGGGTCCCTGCTGCTCTACACGCCGGTGGTCCATCCCGGCGAGTTCGACGTCGCGATCGCGTACCTGATCCGTCGCCTGGAGGAAGGCGCATCGCAGGAGAACTTCATGTCCGCGGTCTTCTCCCTCGCCTCCTCGCCGGAGCTCTTCGCCCGCGAGGAAGACCGCTTCCGGTCGTCCCTGGCACCGCTCGCCACGCCGGAGGGGCTCCTCGCTCCGGCGTCCCACCGCGTCGCCGACCGCTACGCGGCCGTCGGTCGCCCCTCCGCGGGGCACTTCGAGAACACGCCGGACACCGACCCGTCCGTCGCCGCGTTCCGCGAGTGGGGTGCCGACATCACCGCGCGGGTCGCGTCGTCGACGCTGGGTGCCAAGGCCGTCCAGGAGGCACGGGTCGACTCCGCCTCGACGCTCGACTCGATCCTCGGTCGCGTCCGTGCAGCGGGCAGTGCATGGGCCTCGTGGTCCGGCGCGGCGCGCGGTGCCGTGCTGCACGCCGTCGGTGACGCACTCGAGGCGAACCGCGCAGCGCTCGTCGAGGTCATGGCTTCCGAGACCGGCAAGACCATCGACCAGGCCGACCCCGAGGTGTCCGAAGCGATCGACTTCGCGCACTTCTACGCTGAGCTCGCCTCCGGCCTCGACGACGTCGACGGTGCGACCTTCACCCCGGCTGCCCTGACACTCGTCGCGCCGCCGTGGAACTTCCCGGTCGCGATCCCCGCCGGATCGACCCTGGCCGCGCTCGCCGCCGGGTCGGCCGTGGTGCTCAAGCCCGCGCCGCCCGCCGAGCGCTCGGGTGCCGTGCTCGCGTCGATCATCGAGACCGCGCTCGACCTGCACGGTGCCCCCGTCGACGTCCTCGCGTTCCTGCAGGTCTCCGAGAACGACCTCGGGAAGCAGCTCGTGTCGTCGCCGCTCGTCGACCGGGTGATCCTCACGGGGGCGTACGAGACCGCCGAGCTGTTTCGCTCGTTCCGCCCCGACCTGCCGCTCCTCGCCGAGACCTCGGGGAAGAACGCGATCATCGTCACCCCGTCCGCCGACCTCGACCTCGCAGTGAAGGACGTCGTCGCCTCGGCGTTCGGGCACGCGGGCCAGAAGTGCTCCGCGGCCTCCCTCGTGGTGCTCGTCGGTTCGGTGGCCACGTCGCGGCGGTTCCGGTCGCAGCTCGTCGACGCGGTGTCATCGCTGACCGTGGGCTACCCGACCGACTCGACCACGCAGATGGGGCCGGTCATCGAGCCGGCCGCGGGCAAGCTGCTCGACGGCCTGACGAAGCTCGGAGCGGGCGAGTCGTGGGCCGTGCAGCCCGCGCGCCTGGACGACTCCGGCAAGCTCTGGAGCCCCGGTGTCCGCGACGGTGTCGCCCGCGGCTCGGCGTTCCACCGCACCGAGTACTTCGGTCCCATCCTCGGCATCATGACCGCCCGCACCCTCGACGAGGCGATCGACATCGTGAACGAGGTCGACTACGGCCTCACCTCGGGTCTGCACTCGCTCGACCCGGCGGAGATCGGGACCTGGCTCGACCGCATCGAGGCGGGCAACCTCTACGTGAACCGCGGCATCACCGGTGCGATCGTCCGGCGGCAGCCGTTCGGCGGGTGGAAGAAGTCGGCGGTCGGCGCGGGGACGAAGGCCGGTGGGCTGAACTACCTGCTCGGGCTCGGCTCGTGGTCGTCGGCGCCCGCTGGTGCTGGTGCTGGTGCCGCGGTGTCCGCCCCGGTGTCGGCGTTCGTCCGGGCTGCCGGGGTCGCCTCGGAGTCGCTCGACCGTTCGCTCGCGTCCGACCAGCAGGCATGGGCGTCGCTGTTCGGCACCGCCACGGACGTGTCGGCACTCACCGCCGAGCGGAACATCGCGCGCTACCTGCCCTACCCGGGAGTGCACGTGCGGCTGGCTGCCACCGACGTCGATGCGGACGGTGTCGAGTCGCTCGTGCGCGTCGTGTCGGCTGCGCTCCGCGCCGGGACCACGATCGACGTCTCGGTGGCCGGTCCGCTGCCGGCCGCCGTGCGATCGGCCGTGCAGTCGCTGTCGATCGTCCGGTCGCTCCGTGACGGTGAGACCGACGCGGCGTTCTCGGCGCGGATCGCTGACGGCCCCTCCACGCGGGTGCGGCTCATCGGCGGTGACGTCTCGGCGCTGTACGCGGCGATCGGTGGGCGTCCGGACGTCGCGGTGTACGCCGAGCCCGTGACCGAGGCGGGACGACTCGAGGTGCTGCCGTTCCTCCGGGAGCAGGCGGTGTCGATCACGGCGCACCGCTTCGGGACGCCGAACCACCTGACGGACGCGCTGATCTAGGGCGCCGGGTACCGCACTCGGCGTCGCGCTCGGCCCTCGCTCGGCGCTCGATAGGGCACGACGTTCGCACAACCAAAGACGGCTCGAACCACGAGATGACGTGGTTCGAGCCGTCTCCGGTTGTGCGCTGGTCAGGCGGGGACGGTCATCGTGTCCGTGACGAGTTCGCGCAGCTCGGGCGGCACCGGCACAGGGCGGCGGGCGCCCTCGCGGTCGATGACCACGTGGACGAACTCACCCGTCGCGAGCAGCGCGCCGTCGGAGGCACGGAAGAGCCCGAACTCCCACGCGATGCTGGTGGTGCCGATCCGCTTCGACCGCATCCCGACCTCGATGACGTCCGGCCACACTGCCGACTCGACGAAGTGACAGCTCGACGAGACCAGCACCGCGATCCACTCCGACGCGAACGGGTCGAGTCCGGCGACCTCGCGGAACCAGTACGTCGCCGCGTTGTCCATCGCCGAGTAGTAGATCGTGTTGTTCACGTGCCCGAACATGTCGTTGTCGTTCCACCGCGTGGGGTAGATGCGGGTGAACGGGTACTCGTCGATGGTCATCGGTCTCCGATCGGTCGTGCGGCTCGGCTGGTCCCGGGTCCGAGGCCGGACCGACCGTAGTCGACTCCGGCTCCGTGCCGTCTGATGCTCGGGAGTCCGGATCCCGTCATCGGACCGAGCGGGTACAGCGTGGCAGCCGTCTGCTCAGGGCTCCGTCCGTACCGTGGGGACCATGTGCGAGTCGGTTCAGTGCCCCGTGTGCGGCAAGTCCTCGTGGGCCGGCTGCGGCGACCACGTCCGCGACGTGATGCGTGGCGTTCGTCGCCGTGACCGCTGCCAGGGACACGGCATCCCGCACCACCTGATGGAGACCCGCGGCTTCCGCTGATCGTCGGGAGCTGTCCGGTCGCCGCACCGTGCGGGTGCTCGTCAGGCCGCGGGCGTTGCCTCGACGGGTGCCGGTGACCGCCGGCCGTCCGCCGCACCACGAGGAGCACCGCATCGTGTCCGAGTCCTTCGCCCACCCCACCGCACTCGCCCACGTCCGGGTGACCGTGACCGACATCCACCGGAGCAAGGCGTTCTACGAGCAGCTGCTCGGCGTCGAGCCCGCGATGGACTTCAGCGAGCATGCTGACGAGCCCGGGATCGAGCAGGACCGCGAGCGCCTCTACGGCGGGTGCATCTTCCCGCTCGGCGACCAGCTCTTCGGGCTCCGGCCGGTCGCTCCGCACGGGCAGCGGTTCGACCCGGACACCGTGGGGCTCGACCACGTCAGCTTCACCGTGGACTCGGTCGCCGCCCTGCACGACGCTGCCGCTCGTCTGGACGCTGCGGGCATCGAGCACGGTGCGGTGACGGACCTCGGCGACGCCGGGATCGTGATCCTCTCCGTCCAGGACCCCGACGACATCAACCTCGAGTTCACCGCCGCGAAGGGCTGACGCCGGCACCGGCGGGCGTCAGTCGATCGGTGCCGGCACGGCAGCCGGGCGGAGCACGTACTCGAACGTCGCACGGGCTCGGGCAGCGTCGGGCGTTTCGCCCGAGATGAGGTCGGCGTAGGTGAACGACTCCGAGATCCGGACCAGGAGCCGCGCCAACTCCTCGCTCGACAACGGTGCGGGATCGAACGCGCCGGAGTTCCGCTCGGCGTCGACCAGCGCGGTCACCCGTGCGACGAAGCGACTCTGCACGTCGCTCTCCGACGTCGTCAGGAGCCGGAGGGCCCGTGCGGGTTCCCGGGTGAGGAACGCCCGGAAGTAGGGCGCTCGGATGAGGTCGGCTGTGAACCGGTCCAGGACGTCGACGATGCGCGCGACCCCCGACGGAGCAGCCGCTGCGGCAGCGCCGTCGAGCGTCGGGACGGCCAGTGACCACAGCACCTCGGACAGCAGCTGGTCGCGGTTGCCCACCCACCGGAACAGGGACGTCCGGTCGACGCCGAGCGACGCTGCCAGGGTTCCCATGTCGATCCGCGAGCCGTCGATGAAGGTGTGGCGGGCCTCCCGGAAAGCGCGCAGCGCAGAGTTCGATGTGTACATGCATCCCTCCCTTGCAACGTTTTCGAGAATGATGCACGATCAGGGGTATGTCAACGACGGCAGCCACCACGCCCCTCCTCGAATCGGACTTCTACGGCTTCCAGGCGGGGCTGACCGAGCAGGAGCGTGACTCGCTCGGGCGGCTGCGGGCGTACCTCGAAGCCGAGGTCCGACCCATCGCGGACGCCTACTGGGCCCGCGCCGAGTTCCCGATGCAGGTCATCGCACCGCTCGCCGAGCTCGGCATGTACGGCCCGGGTGTCCCGCTCGTGCGCCAGTTCGAGAACTCGGCCGTCTACCGCGGCTGGGCGGCGCTCGAGCTCGGGCGTGTCGACGCGAGCGTGGCGACGTTCATCGGCGTGCAGTCCGGCCTCGCGATGAACTCGATCGCCGTCGCCGGCAGCGAGGAGCAGCAGCGAGAGTGGCTGCCCCCGATGGCCCGGGGCGAGCTCGTCGGGGCGTTCGGCCTCACCGAACCGCTGTCCGGCAGCGACTCGGCACGCGGGCTGCGGACGACGGCTCGGCGCGAGGGTGACGAGTGGGTCCTCGACGGCGAGAAGCGCTGGATCGGCAACGCCACCTTCGCCGACGTCGTCGTCATCTGGGCGAAGGACGTCGCGGACGACCAGGTGAAGGGCTTCCTCGTCACGACGGACACACCGGGGTTCAGCGCGACGAAGATCGAGGACAAGATCGCCCTGCGCGGCGTGCAGAACGCCGACATCACGATGACGGGCGTCCGTGTCCCGGAGTCGCGGCGGCTGCAGCGCGCAGACTCGTTCCGGGCGACGGCGGAGGTGCTGCGGCTCACCCGCACCGAGGTCGCGTGGCAGGCGATCGGCATCGCGGTCGGTGCCTACGACGCCGCGCTCGACTACGCCCGCACCCGCATCCAGTTCGGCAAGCCGATCGCGTCGCACCAGATGGTGCAGGACCTCCTGGTGAAGTCGCTGGCGAACATCACGGCGTCGATCGCGCTCTGCACGCAGGCCTCGGCCATGCAGGACGCCGGGGTCGGCGGGGACGAGCACTCCGCGATGGCGAAGGCGTTCGCGACGGCGAAGATGCGCGAGACGGTGGGGTGGTGCCGCGAGGTGCAGGGCGGCAACGGGATCGTGCTGCAGAAGGGCGTCGCGCGGTTCTTCGCCGATGCCGAGGCGATCTACTCCTACGAGGGCACGCGCGAGGTGAACACCCTCATCGTCGGACGCGCGATCACGGGGCAGGCAGCGTTCGTGTGAGGGGCTGAAGCTCGGCCGGGGTGCGGCGTCAGCGCTCGCTCCCGGCCGGTTCCGCGTGTGACTTCGGGTGTCGCTGCGGAAGGGCGCGGCCGGTGTCGGACGACATCGGCCGCGTCGCTGTTTGCGCGTGCAACGGTTGTGCGCGCGGGGGAGCGACGTGGTGGTCGTCGTACGACATCGGTCGTGTCGCCCGACAGCGGCGTGCGGTCTGCGGCGTGAGCGCACGCACGAGTGCGACGTTGCACGCGTCGATCGACACGTGCACCGTCGTACTCGCGGCGCGGAACCCGATGCGGGCGCATGCTCCGACGAACCACGCGTCGATCGACACGTGGTTCGTCGGGACGCGCGCGTTTCGTGAACCCCCGGGCCGCGCTACCCGAGCAGCTCGGGCCGCTCCCACTCCTCGTCGAGGACGTGCTGCGCCAGGAACGCGAACACCGTCTCGTACCAGACCTTCGCGTGCTGCGGCTGCAGCACCCAGTGGTTCTCGTCCGGGAAGTACAGGAACCGGTGCGGCATCGTGCCGTCCGCCGCCGCGTGGTGCTCCGCGAGCTCCGACCACAGCCGCAGCCCCTCGCCGATCGGCACCCGGTAGTCCTTGTCGCCGTGGATCACGAGCACCGGCGACGTGATGTCGGCCACGAACCGGTGCGGGTCGTTCTCGCGCATGCCCTCGGCGTCGAAGATCGACTGCCAGTACTGGGACATGTCCGTGGTGCCGTTGAACTGCTCGAGCGCCCAGAGGCTCGCGTGCGTCACGATCGCGCGGAAGCGGTCGGTGTGCCCGGCGACCCAGTTCGCCATGTACCCGCCGAACGACCCGCCCATCGCCGCGGTCCGGGTCTGGTCGATGTCGTCGCGCGCCTCGACCGCGTCGGTGATCGCCATGAGGTCGGTGTACGGCGCCTGCCCCCAGGCGTTCCACCCACGGTTGACGAAGTCGAGCCCGTACCCGGTCGACAGCGCGGGGTCGGGCAGGAGCACCGCGTAGCCGCGCGCGGCCATGAGCTGCGGACTCCACCGCCACGACCACTGGTTCCACGAGTTCAGCGGTCCGCCGTGGATCCAGAGGAGCAGCGGGTGCGGTCCGTCGCCCTCCGGCAGGACGAGCCACCCACGGACGCGCGTGCCGTCCGCCGCGGTGGTCTCGACGTCCTCGACGGTGCTGGGGACCGCGGGGAGCGGCGCGGGGGTCGCGAGGACGGTCACGGAGCCGTCGGCGGCGATCCGGACCGGGTGCAGCGGCGCCTGCCAGGAGGCACGGAGCGCCACGACCTCGCCGGTCGCCTCCGCCACGCGCAGGTTCGAGTACGCCCAGTCGTCATGGGTCAGCTGTTCGACCGGGCCGCCGTCGAGCGGGATCCGGAACACGGGTGCCCGGCCGTCCTGGTCGGCGGTGGCGAGGAGCGCACCGTCCCCGTGCTCGAACACGAGTTCGCTCGGCCAGCGGTCCCAGTCGGCTGCGATCCGTCGGGCTCCGGCGACGTCGACCGTGCCGTCCGCGGCGATCCCGGCGGTCCAGACCTCCTGCTCGTGCGCACCCGCCGGCGTCGAACGCTCCGTGCGGACCCACGCGACGGTGCGGCCGTCGTGGCTGGTGCGGGGCATCTCGTGGTCGACGTCCGGCTCGTCGAAGACCACGGTGCGGCTGCCCCTGGCGACGTCGACGGTGACGAGGACGGACCGGAAGCCCCGGGTCTCCTGCACGCCGACCGCCGCGACGAGCGTCCGGCCGTCCGGGGTGAGCGCACCGTCGACGTGGTCGAGGGTGCGGGCCGGCGTCGGGGTGAGGTCGACCGGGAGCGGCAGGTGTGCCGGGTAGTCGGGTGCGTCCTCGCCGGGAGCCGGACGATCGGCGTCGTCACGCTCGCGCAGACCGCCGAGGTCGAGCGCGAGCACGTGCGTCTCGTCCGGGCCGAGGTCGTGGTCCCAGAAGCGCACCGGGTAGGTCTCGTGCAGGATCGCCCCGACCTTCAGGTCCTTCCGCCGCTTCCGCAGCGCGGCGTCGGCCGCGAGGAACGACGCGGGAGCGTCGGTCGAGGCCTGCGCACCCGGGAGGAGCGACGCGGCGAGGGCGACCACGTCGGCACCGGCGGCCGTCGCGAGGACGCCACCCGCGCCTCCCGGGAGGGCGGTGACCGGACGGGCCTCGCCACCCGCCGCGGGGAGCAGCCAGAGCTGAGCCGCGTCGTCGGAGCCGGACTCGTCGGGCCGGCCGGACACGAAGAGGACGTCACCGGCGCGCGTGACCGCGATGCCGCCCTCGCCCTTCGCGGACCTGGTCAGCCGGACGGGCGTGCCGGACCCGTCGGCGGGGACGCTCCAGACCGAGCGGCGGTACCCGGTGCGCTCGTCGTCGAGGGCGCTGACGGTGAGGACCACCCGCGACCCGTCCGGAGCGACCGCGATGCCGTCGACTCGTGGGAGGGCGGTGAAGTGGTCCAGGTCGGAGAACGGCGTCGTCATGACCCCACGCTAGCCACGTCCGGCGACACCGCGTGGACCTACGCCCAGAACGCGGCGATCTGCTCCGCGACGGTCGAGCCCTGGCGGTGCCCCTGCTCGGCCGACGGCGCCTGTGTGGACAGCGCGAGTGAGTTCGTGCCGAAGGCGTGCTGCGAGGCGCTGTCCGCCACGACGGTCTCGACCGAGCTGCCGCCGGCCCGGAGGCTCTCGACCGCGACGTCGAGCCACGGCCCGAGCGGCGACGGACCCTCGGGGCCGCAGGCAATGACGAGCACCCGCTCGTACCCGGCGGCGACGTCGGCGTTCGTGGCCGATCGCAGCCCGCCGTCGATGTGGGGGACCCCGTCGATGGACACGGGCGTCCAGACGAACGGTACCGAGCAGCTCGCCGCGACCGCGCGGGCGAGCGGCACGCCCGAGTCGGCGGTGAGCACCCGGAACGTGCCGTCGGTGGCGTCGATGGTCGTGACGCCGAGCGGCTTCGACGGCCACCCGGAGCCGGGGATGGTCTGCTCGAAGGTCGCGATGCGTTCCTCGTCGGTCTGGCCGCCGACGGACTGCTGCGCCACCGCGCCGAGTCGAGCACGGGCGTCCTGGTCGTCACGTGCGCCCGCGAGGACCTGCTCGAGGCGGGTCTGGAAGTCCTCCGAGGCGATGACCGGAGGTTCCTCGTACGTCGACGGCAGCGGGGCGTGCTGCTGGGCGTAGGCATCGGCGACCGCGCCGGCGCGCACGAACGTCCCGACGACGCTGCCGGCGCTCGACCCGACCACGAGGTCTGCGGCGTCGAGGTCGACCCCGGCTTCCTGCAGGGCGGTGAGCACGCCGAGTTCCCAGGCGATGCCGGCGACGCCGCCGCCTCCGAGGACGAGTGCGCGGGTGCCGGGGACGGGTGTCGAGACGTCGGTCATGGGTCATGCTTACCAACCCCGCCTGTCCTGCCGGGCCGCGGCGCGCGGCCTGTGGACGGCAATGTGTCCGGGCCAGCGTGTGCAGGAGAGGTGGGGGAGACGGACTGGAGGCCCGTGGCGGCGTCGCCACGGGCCTCCAGTCCGATGCTGGGGAGCGTCGGTCAGACGCCTGCCGTGCTCCGGATCCAGCTGGCGCTCTGCGTCAGCACCGCGTAGTTCGACCCCGCGTGCGTGTTCGCTCCCGGGTCCGCCACGTCGCCGGTCGAGCACACGCCGACGACCTTGCCGTTCACGAGGAGCGGGCCGCCCGAGTCGCCGTGGTTCGAAGCGCCCGAGACACCCGTCACGTGCTGTGCCGTGCCGTTGTAGGCGTCGACCGACCGACCGGTCAGGTTGACGCTCGCCTGGTACAGGCCCGTGCTCGGGGCGCTGTTCGCCCGGTTGCCGTAGCCCATGATCGTGCCCGTGCCGGACGACTTCGTCGTGTACGCGAGGTCGAGCGGTGCGTACGACGAGAGCGTCTTCGCGGTACGGAGGTGCACGAGGGCGATGTCGCCGGACGGTGCCGAGTACAGGCGGTCGGCGGCCGTGGCGGTGCCGCGGTTGGTGGTGCTGTTCGAGTGGTAGACGTTCATCGCGGTCGTGCCGTCGACACAGTGGTTGGCGGTGAGCACCCACGAGGCGTTGATCTGCTCGCCGGTGCACCCGTACGTGCCGGACCCGCCCTGCTGGAAGACGAGTTGCACCTCCCACGGGGTGCTCGGTGCCTGCTCGCCGCCGATGACCTGCGGGGAGACGGTGGCGGCGTTCGCCGCGGAGGCTCCGAAGGTGCCGCCGAGGAGGACGATGGCGGCGGTCGCGAGGAGCGCCGTTGCTCTGGTCTTGAGTCGCTGCTGCATGGGGATGATGTTCTTCCCACCCTCGTTCGGGGGGCAAGTCGGCGTTGCAGGGGACAACACTCGTACCCTCGTGCCGCGCCCTGTGGACAACCCTGCCGACGTCGGTGGGGTGTCCTACCGTCGTCGTCATGACAGGGGAGCGAAGCATGGTCGACCGACGGCGGCGCCGCGCCGGTGCGGTCGTCTGGCCGATCGTCGTGGCGACCGCGCCCACCGCTGCGTTCCAGCTGCCGAACCTCGTCGCGGGCCCCGGGCTGAAGGTCTCGCTCGTCGTGTTCGGCCTCGTGGTGCTCCTCGCCGCGGTCGTCGTGCAGGTCGTCCGCGCCCGCCGGGCCGCTGCCTCGGTGGCCGCGGCCGCAGCCGTCGCCCGGTCCACCGAGCTCGAGCAGGGCACCGCCGTCCGGTACGCGTTCGGCCAGCTCGCCTCGAGGCTCACACGCTTCGCGGAGCTCCGGCGGTACGAGCGTCGGCAGGAACTCCCGGGCTTCGCGGACCGGATCGCCGTCGCGTTGGCGTTCTACCTCCTGCCGGGCGTCCCCGACGTCCGCGCGAACGTGTACCAGCTGTCGGCGGACCTCCGGGCGCTCGAGCCGATCGGGCACGGGGGAGCGGAGGACACCGCCGGGGTGTTCCGGGCAGGTACGCCCTACGGCGACCGCAACCTCGACTGGGTGCTGGTCGGGGGCGGTCCACGTGTCGTCGGGGACCGCACCGCCGACGTCGACGCCGACGAGGACCTGCCCGGGTTCGAGCCCCGCTACCGCTCGTACGTGTCGGTCGTGATCCGCTCCGAGGAGTACTCGTTCGGCATGCTCACCGTGGACTCGCCCGCTCCGGACGCGTTCACGGACCTCGACGCCAAGTACGTCGCCCTGATGGCCTCGTTCATGGCCGTCGCGTTCTCGCTCGCGTCCCCGTTCCCGGACCGGGACCGCAACCACCGGAAAGGCCCGTGATGCGCACACGATTTGTCGGACGCTCGACGTACGATCCACGCATGACCATCGTGACCCCCGAACCGAAGCCCTTCGGTCGGTCCCGGGTGTACACCCCGAACTGGACCGACGACACCACCGACGCCGACTACGAGGACCGCGCCGTCATCGCCGCGAACATCGAGCGTGAGCGGGTCGCTGCCCGTCGTCGCTTCGAGGCACGGCTCGCCGCCGCCCTCGCCCGCTGACCCCACAGCCACCGACCGACGGACGGAGCGCCGCGACCACCGGATCACCGGCGGTCGCGGCGCTCTGTCGTCCCGGGTGCTCCGTCGTCCTCGGCGCTCCGTCGTCCTGGCCGCTCGGTCGTCCGCGGCGCAGGGAGCGGCCTCACTCCCCGCTGACGTCGATGAGCACCTTGCCGACGGCGTCGCCCTCGACGGCGTCGTGCGCCGCCGCGGTCTCCTCGAGCGGGAACCGGGTCAGCGGGAGGCCGGCGCCCTCACCCACCGGCAGGACGCCGTCGTGGAGCGCCGCGGTGACGTCCTCGGCGGCCGCGGCGAGGGCCTCGTCGCCGATCGTGTAGAGCAGCAGGAACTGGTAGCGCGCGTTCACGCCCATGTTCGGCCGGATCGGCAGTGTCGCTTCGTCGCCGCCGTTGTTCGCGTAGATCGACACGACACCGTGGTTGGCGAGCACCTCGGCGACGAGCTGCGCGTTCTGCGGGATCGACACCTCCACGACGATGTCGACGCCGTCCGGAGCGATGCGCCGGATCTGGTCGGCAGCGTCCTCGTCGCGGTAGTTCACCGTGTGGTGCGCCCCGGCAGCGGTCGCGAGCGCGGCCTTCTCGTCGGAGCTGATCGTCGACACGACGGTCGCGCCCGCCCAGCGTGCGAGCTGGATCGCGGCGTGACCGACCGCGCCGGCGCCGCCCGCCACCAGGACGGTCCTGCCGTCCAGCGCCCCGGGAGCGAGTCGGTCCGGACCGTGCTCGTGCGTGGTGAGGGCGCGGTGCGCGGTCATCGCCGGGACGCCGAGCGAAGCGCCGACGTCGTGGCCGGTGCCGTCGGGCAGCGGCACGGCTCGCTCGGCGGGGACGACGGTGTACTCCTGCGCGGTGCCGGTCGGGCGACCGGAGGCGGCCATGAACAGCCAGACGCGGTCGCCGACCGCCAGGTGGCCGACGCCCTCGCCGACCGCGTCGACGACGCCCGATCCGTCCTGGTTCGGCGTGATCTCGGGGAACGGCAGACCGTCGCCGTAGGTGCCGCCGGCGCGGGCCTTCCAGTCGGTCGGGTTGACCCCGGAGACGACGACACGGACGCGGACCTCGCCGGGGCCGGGCTCCGGGAGCGGACGCTCCTCGAGGGTCAGGACGGACGAGTCACCGGGCTTCGAGTAGACGACAGATCGCATGCCACCAGGCAACCACCAGGCCCGGGCGGCGATTCCAGCCGACGTGGAGCGCGGCTCAACCGCGTCGCGCGTCGTACGTCTCGCGCGACCCTGCCACGTCGTCCATGTGGTCCGTGGCCCAGCGTTCGAGCGGCTCGAGCACGGCGCGGAGGGACCGTCCACGCTCGGTGAGCTCGTACTCGACCCGCGGCGGGATCTCAGGGAAGACGGTCCGGGTGACGAGCCCGTCCCGCTCGAGGGCGCGGAGCGTCTGCGTGAGCATCTTCTGCGAGACGCCCTGGACCCGGTTCGCGATCGCCGAGTACCGCTGCGGGCCGTCGACGAGCGAGCCGATCGTGAGGACGCTCCACCGGTCGCCGATGCGGTCGAGGAGTTGGCGCGACGGACAGTCCGCCGCGTAGGGGGTGTACTCGAGAGCGGACACGCTGGCCTCCGTTACGCACCATGAGGTGCCTACTTACCGATGGAGAGTAACACCCGTACAGTGAGTCATGAAGGGCAACCGCTCCACGAAAGGACCGCCATGACCAGCATCGTCGTCTTCGGAGGCACCGGGTACGCCGGCTCCGCCATCACCCGCGAGGCGCTCTCGCGCGGCATCACCGTCACCGCCGTCGCGCGCGACACCTCGAAGCTCGAGCCGGCGGACGGCCTCACCCTCGCCCAGGGTGACGCGTTCGACACGGACTTCGTCGCCGAGGTCGCGAAGGGCGCCGACGTGGTCGTCGTCGCCCTCCACGCCGTGCAGGCCGACGGTTCGGAGCTCAAGGACCGCTTCCAGCACTTCGTCGACGCTGCCTCGGCCGCCGGTGCGCGCCTCGGGATCGTCGGCGGCGCCGGATCGCTGTTCGTCGCGGAGGGCGGCCCGCGCCTCTTCGACACGCCGGAGTTCCCGGACGCCTTCAAGGGGGAGGCCAAGAGCCACGCCGCGATCCTCGACGCGCTCAAGGCGTCGGACACCGAGGTCGACTGGTTCTACGTGAGCCCGGCGGCGGCCTTCGGCAGCTACAACCCGGGCGAGCGGAAGGGCACCTACCGCACCACCGACGACGTGCTCCTCACCGACGCCGAGGGCAACTCGGACATCTCCGGCGAGGACTTCGCCATCGCGTTCGTCGACGAGATCGTCACGCCGGCGCACCACCGGGCGCGCTTCGGCGTCGCGTACTAGACGCGACCGAACTGAAGGCCCGTGGCGACCCCGCCACAGGCCTCCCGTCCGTCCCGCACCACGAAAGCGACATCGAACCAGGTCTCGGGCCCGGTTCGATGTCGCTTTCGTGGTTCGCCGCGGCCGCGGCCGCGGCCGCGGACGCGACCACGCGCGCGCGTCAGCGCTGTCCGACGATCGCGGGCATCGGCACGTGGTGGCGCATCCGCACCGCGAGGTGCAGCCCACCCCGCCGAGCGAGCACGAGCCCCACGACCGCCGCGGCCACCGCGGGGACGCCCCCGGCGACGACCATGCCGACGTGGGCGCCGAAGTGGTCGACCACCTGGCCCATGATCGGTCCGCCGATGGCCTGGCCACCGAGCAGCACGAGGACGTAGAGCGACATCACGCGACCACGGATCGCGACGTTCGACGACAGCTGCACGAGGGAGTTCGACGCCGTCATGAACAGCAGTTGTGACATCCCCACCGCGACGAGCGCGACCGTGAAGGGGGCGATCACCGGGACCGCGCCGGTGACGACGAGCAGTACGCCCGTCCAGAACACGCCGCCGACGATGGTCCGGAGGCGGACGACGGCGCGCCGGGTGGAGAGCAGCGCCCCGGTAAGGGCACCGATCGCGACCGCGGAGTTGAAGACGCCGTAGCCGCCGGCGCCGACGTCGTACACCTCGGACGCGAACGCCGAGAGCAGGACGGGCATCGTCAGCGCGAACACCGAGAAGAACGCCATGAGCACGACGGGCACGAGGATGGTCGGCTTGCCCATCGCGTAGCGGAGCCCCTCGACGAGCTGTCCCTTCGTGCGCGGTGCCGGCGGGGTGCGGTGGAGCTCGGACACCCGGAGGAACCCGAGCGTCACGACGACCGCGGCGCACGCGACGGCGTTCACCCCGAACGACCACCCCGCTCCGACGGCCACGAGGAGCGCGCCGGACAGCGCGGGGCCGATCATCCCGCCGAGCTGGAACACGCTCGAGTTGACGCTGATCGCGTTCCGGAGGTGCTGGTGCCCGACGATCTCGGTGACGAACACCTGCCGCGCCGGGTTGTCGATCACGGTCACCATGCCGACGACGAACGCGATCACCCAGATGTGCCACGCCTGCACGACCCCGGTCAGGGTGAGCACGGCGAGGACGAGCGACAGGACCGCGAACGCACCCTGGGTGAGCATCATCAGCGCACGCTTCGAGAACCGGTCGACGATGACGCCGCCGAACAGTCCGAAGAAGAGCATCGGGGCGAACTGGCACGCGACGGTGATGCCGACCTGCGCGACCGAGCCGGTGAGCTGCAGGACGAGCCAGTCCTGCGCAATGCGCTGCATCCAGCCGGCGGTCATGGCCACGAGGTTCGTCGCGGTGAAGATCCGGAAGTTCGGCACCGACAGGGCGATGAGTGTGTGCCGCCAGGGTGGGCGCTCGGCGACGACGGGGAGGGGTTCGGTGGGCGGGGGGAGGGTCGTCGATGACGCACTCACGGCTGGGGGTCTCCGGAGGTCGAGGCGGAACGGTCGGACGGTACCCACTCGAAACTAGTTGCCCGAGATCCATTCGATCCCCGTATGGTTGCTATCACTCCATTGCGAAGTCGAATGAGGGGGTCCGTCGTGCTCGACCCGGTGCTGTTGCGGACGTTCCTCGCGGTCGCGGAGACGCGGAGCTTCACGGCCGCCGGGGTCCGCCTCGGCATCAGCCAGCCCACGGTCTCGCAGCACGTGCGACGGCTCGAGGGCGCGGTCGCCCGGACCCTCGTCGCGCGGGACACCCGGGGTGTGAGCCTCACCGACAACGGGGACGCGATGGCCGGCTTCGCCCGGACGATCCTCGCGGCGCACGCCACGGCGGACGCGTACTTCTCGGGAGCGGCGACCCGCGGCCGGCTCCGCTTCGGTGCGGCGGACGACCTCGCGATCACGCAGTTGCCGCGGATCCTGCGGGACTTCCGGCGACTCCACCCGCACGTGAACCTCGAGCTGACGGTGAACCAGTCCGCGCCGCTGCTCCGCCGGGTGCACGCGGGCCAGCTCGACCTCGTGTTCATCAAGCAGACCGCGGGGGAGTCGGCCGAGGGAACCCGCGTCGCGACGGACCAGATGGTGTGGATGGCGCAGGACGGCATCGCGCTCGAGGACGGCGAGCCCGTGCCGCTCATCGTCTACCAGGCGCCGAGCATCAGCCGGCAGATGGCGATCGACGCCCTCGAGGCTGCCGGCCGCACGTGGCGGATCACCTGCAACACCCGCGACGTGAACGGGGTGCTCGCGGCGGTCCGGGCGGGGATCGGGGTCGCGGTGTTCCCGCACTCGCTCATCCCGGCCGACCTCGTGAAGGTGTCGCAGCGCCTGGCGCTGCCCGACCTGCCGGCGGTGGACTACGTCCTCATCGCCAACCCGACGACGCAGCGCGAACCGGTCGACGCGCTGACGAACGCGATCCTGTCCCGCGGCGTGATCCGCGCGGTCTGAGCGACGGCGCGCGTGACCCGACGGCGCCGCGCGGCTCGGCGGCGCAGCGCGGCTCGACGGCGCCGCGCAACCCCTGCGGCGCGAGCGTCGGGACGGCGTCGCGCAACCAACCGCCACGGCGCGAGCGTCGGGACGGCGCCGCGCAACCGCTACGGCGCGAGCGTCGGTACGGTCCCGGTCCCCGTGAGGTCGGGGAGCGTCACCCCGGCAGTCGGCAGGAGCGCGGACGCCACCGCCCACAGCAGCACGAGGGTCCCGACGCCGCCGAGCACGGCACCGAGCAGTGCGACCGAGCGCTGCCACGTGGCCGACCGGTCCCGCAGGACGATCCCCGACAGCAGGAGGGCGAGCACCCCGAGCACGAGGCCGACGCCGTGCACGGTGCCCGGCGCGGTGAACCACCACGCCGCCAGGCCGAGCGTCGCGATGCCGGCGACGGCACCGAGGACCGCCCCGGGCGTCGCACCGATCCGGCGCGCACCGGCCCCGGCGTCGGCCGTCGCGTCCGACGCCGCACCGGTCGGGGCTGCGCCGGCCTGGAGGAGCGGCTCGGTCGGGGCGGGTTCGCGCACCACGGGCGCGGCGACGGTGGGGGACTCGTCGACCGTCCGCGCGTCGGTTCCGGTCCGGCTCGACGTGGACGGCGCGGGTCCGGTCGGCGCGGGCACGGACGGCGCGGACGCGGCGGCCGGAGCGGGTGTGGTCGGCGCTGCCACGACCTGGTGCTGCGCGAAGCGTGCAGGGGTGCGGTAGCCGACGGGGCCGGTCGGGGCCGGTTCGCTGCCGGCCACGACGACGTGCTCCAGACCGGGCACCGAGAACCGCGGCTGGCCGACCACCGGGGCGGCCGGTGCCGGAGGCGCTGCGGGAGCGGTGGCCGCGGGCGGGGTGAGCGGCGCGGCGTCGACGGGTGACACCGGTGCCGGCGTCGGACGCACGAGCTGGTCGAACGGGAGTGTGTGAACCGCGGGCGAGGTCGGTGCCGGCGGCAGGAGGTCCTCGTCCGGCGGGAAGTCCGGCACCACGACGCCGAGCGGCGAGTCCACGGATCCAGCCTCACCGAGCGGTGCGCCGGGCACGTCAGGTGCACCGGGCGTGTCAGCGGCGGCGACGTGCTCCGGCCGGGAGACCGCGGCGACGACGGGTGCGGCCTCGGCGGCGGTCGTCGCGGTGGACCCGACCACGTGCTCGGCGGGGGCCGACGCGGCGGAGGCGGGGCGTGCCTCCAGGGCGTCCTCCGGCACAGCGGTGACCCAGGCCGGGACCGGCCGTCGGGGCCGGTCCGAATCCGGCATGCGATGCGACGCCACTGCTGCTCCCTCCGCTGGTCTGATCCATCGTCAGTTCTATCGGGAGCCTCCGGCCTGGGCGCATCCCCAGTTCGGGGCCGCGGACGGCAGCCCGTCGGTACGGTCGGGGCATGACCGGAATCGAACACCGTCCGCTCGGGCCCTCGGGGCTCGTCGTGTCCACCGTCGGCCTCGGCTGCAACAACTTCGGCCGGCCGGGCACCGCCTCGGAGTCGCAGGAGGGGACGAACGCCGTCGTCGGTGCTGCCCTCGACGCCGGCGTCACCCTCTTCGACACCGCCGACGTCTACGGCGGACGACCAGGGCTCAGCGAGGAGATGCTCGGGAAGGCCGTCGCCGGGCGCCGCGACGAGATCGTGCTCGCGACGAAGTTCGGCCTCGACATGCAGGGCGTGAACGGGCCGGACTGGGGCGTGCGGGGCTCCCGGCGGTACGTGCGGCTCGCCGTGGAGTCGTCGCTCCGGCGCCTCGGGACGGACTGGATCGACCTCTACCAGATGCACCGCCCGGACCCGGTGACCCCGATCGAGGAGACGCTCTCGGTGCTCGACGACCTCGTCCGCGAGGGCAAGATCCGCTACGTCGGCCACTCGAACTTCGCGGGCTGGCAGATCGCCGAGGCCGAACTCACCGCCTCGATCGCCGGCACGACGCAGTTCGTGTCCGCGCAGAACGAGTACAGCCCGCTCGCCCGCAGCGTCGAGGACGAGGTGCTGCCGGCGGTCCGGGCCTACGCGCTCGGGTTCCTGCCGTACTTCCCGCTGTACAACGGCCTGCTCACGGGCAAGTACACGAAGGCGGGCGGCCCCGCGGACGGCCGGCTCAGCACGGCGAAGCCGCAGCTGCTCGCGGACGCGCCGTGGGACGTGCTCGACGAGTTCCAGCGGTTCTGCGACGCGCGCGGGGTGACGATGCTGCAGGGGACGTTCGCGTGGCTCCTCGCGCAGCCCGGGCTGTCGAGCGTGATCGCGGGGGCGACGAAGCCGGAGCAGATCACGCAGAACGCGGAGGCCGGCACCGCGTGGGCGCCGTCCGAGGACGACGTGGCCGAGATGACGGTCATCTTCGACGGCGCGGCGGCGGGTCGCTGAGTCGCTCATCGCGACCCGCTGACGGACGGGAGGCTCGGTGCCAGCCGGCACCGAGCCTCCCGTCCGTCGAGTGGTGACGACCTACATGTCGCGGTAGCGCTTCGCGGAGGCGAGCGCCTCGCGCAGCTCCGGCGCCGTCAGGCGCACGACGTACCCGGGGGTGTCGCGCTGGATGCGCCACCCCTCGGCGAGCGGACCGGCGTCGACGACGTCGAACCCGAAGGCGTCGATGAGGTCGGTGACGGTGCGCTTGGCGTCCTCGTCGTCGCCCGCGACCACGAGGGCGCGGCGGCCGGGCGTCCCGGCGGACTCGGCCTCGTCGGTGAGGGCGGGGGCGGCGATGTGGTTGAACGCCTTGACGACCTTCGCGCCGGGGAGGTGGTCCTGCAGCAGCTCGGCGGTGGTGGTCGTCTCGTCGTCGAGCGCCGCGATGTGCCCGTCGCGCTGCGGGTAGTAGTTGTTCGTGTCGATCACGACCTTGCCGACGAGGGGCTCGACGGGGATCGTGTCGATCGCGGCGAGCGGGGTCGTGACGACGACGATCTCGCCCGCGGCTGCTGCCTCGTCACGGGTGGCGGCGCGCGCGGACGGACCGAGTTCGTCCACGAGGTCCGAGAGGGTCTCCGGGCCGCGGGAGTTGGCGATCACCACCTCGTGGCCGTGCTGCACGGCGAGGCGTGCCAGCTGGGATCCGATGTTGCCTGCTCCGATGATGCCGATCGTGGTCATGGAGGACGCAACGCACGGGCCGGGACGGCATTCCCGGAGCATGATGGCGGCATGACCGAGGAGTTCCGCCACGAGGCCGACGAGAGCCGCTACGCGATGTACGTCGACGGCGAGCTCGTCAGCGTCCTCGACTACCGCGAGAACGGCGACGCGATCGCCTTCCCGCACACGTACACCGTGCCGAAGCACCGCGGGCACGGGTACGCCGCTGCCCTGGTGACGCACACGATCGACGAGGTCGAACGGACGTCGGACAAGCGCGTCGTCCCGATGTGCTGGTTCGTCGGGCAGTGGTTCGACGAGCACCCCGAACGAGCAGGGCTCCTCAGCCGCGGCGTCGCGGACTGAGCGGGCAGGACCGAGAGCAGGAGCCGACGATGACCGCGATCACCCCGTTCCTCTGGTACGACGACCAGGCACGGCAGGCAGCCGAGCTGTACGTCTCGCTGTTCCCCGACTCGCGGATCGACAGCGTCGCCGAGACCCCGGACGGCGATGCGCTCGTGGTCGAGTTCACGCTGCTCGGCCGGGGGTTCCGCGCCATGAACGGCGGCCCCGGTCACCCGCACAGCGACGCCGTGTCGTTCCAGGTCGACGTCGACACGCAGGAGGAGCTCGACCGGGTGTGGGACGCGCTGCTCGCCGACGGCGGACGGCCGTCGATGTGCGGCTGGCTCTTCGACCGCTGGGGTGTGGCGTGGCAGGTCACCCCGTCGATGATGGGCGAGCTCATGACCGGTTCGGGCGACCCCGCCGCGAACGCCCGCGTGTACGAGGCCATGATGCGGATGCAGAAGCTCGACATCGCGGCGCTCCAGGCCGCGGCAGCCGGCAGCTGACCCGGCGGGCCGTGCAGTCGGGGGCCGGCAGTCGGCCGGGTCTGGCATTCGGCGGGTCTGGCATTCGGCGGGTCTGGCAGTCCGGTCAGCGACCGATCGGTATCCTCTGACCGCAAGGTACCGGGACGAGCCGGTGCGAGACGGCCCTCGACAGGCAGGAGCCACCATGGACCACCCGAGGTCCGATGTCCGGAACGCCGACGTCGGACGCGCCTACACCGAGCTCTCCCGCATCACGAGGCGGGCCAGCATCCGGGCGCGCGGGTCGGACGAGGTGCTCAGCGTCGTGGACCAGTCGCTCGTGGACTTCGTCGTCGAGCACCCCGGCTGCATGGCCATCGACATCGCCCGCTACCTCCGACTCAACCGGTCGACGATCTCCCGGCAGCTCTCGGGGCTCCTCGCGGCGGGACTGGTGCGGACGACCGACGGTGGTACCGGCAACGCGAAGCCGCTGATCGCGACCGAGGCCGGCTGCGCGGCACTCGAGCGGTCCGTCCGGCTGCACCGCGACGCCCTCGAGGAACGCCTCGCCGACTGGTCCGACGACGACATCGCCCTGCTCGCCGGCCTGCTCGAACGCCTCGGCACCGCGGACGAGGCCGGTCTTCCGATGCCGGCCCGCGGCGCCGCGTCGTGACGACCTCGTTCGTCCTGCTGTCCGACACCCACCTGCCGAAGCGCGCGAAGGACCTCCCGGCCGCGCTCTGGGGCGACGTCGACGCCGCCGACCTCGTCGTGCACGCGGGGGACTGGGTGGACCTCGCGACGCTCGACGCCGTCGCCGGCCGGTCGCGTCGGTTCGTCGGGGTCCGCGGCAACAACGACGGCCCGGAGTTCGACGACCGGCTCCCGCTCGAGGCCCGCTTCACCGTCGAGGACCTCCGCTTCGCGGCCGTGCACGAGACGGGCGCCGCGACCGGACGGGAACGCCGCGCCGCCGCCGCCTTCCCGGACGTCGACGTGCTCGTCTTCGGCCACTCGCACATCCCCTGGGACTCGGTCGCCGACACCGGACTCCGCCTGCTCAACCCCGGTTCGCCGACGGACCGCCGTCGCCAACCGGACCACACGTGGATGCGTGGGACGGTCGACGGCAGCGACCTGACCGTCGAGCTCGTCCGGCTGCCCCCGCGCTGACGCACGCAGCGGTCGCACGGCGGCGACTGCCCCTCGGCGGTCACAGCGCCATCCGGAAGAACGCCTCCTCCCACACGGTCGACCGACGGTGGGCACGCGCCATGCGCCCTCGCTCCTCGGCGGTCGCCACGGCGGCCAGGCGTTCCACCTGCTCGGTGGCCTCGGCGCTCGCCGCGGCGAAGCCCGGGTCGCCGTACGCCGAGACCCAGTCCGCGTACGGGTGCCCCTCGGGCGCGACGCCCAGCCGCGTCCCGACCCAGGCGTACACCCGGAAGCAGGGCAGCACGGCGGCCGCGAGCACGGCCGTCGAGCCGCAGTCCGCCGCGGCCTGCAGGTGCGCCAGGTAGCCGGCGCACACGGGGTGCACCGGATCGTCGGCGTGCGCGTCCCCGAGGCGTCGGTGGTGCAGGTCCCGCGCCTCGGCGGCACACCCGTCGGCGGCGGTGCGCCAGAACGTCGCGGCCGCGCCGGACGACCGGTCGGCCAGGGTTCTGAGGTGGCGTTCGTACGTCCGGAGGTAGTGCACGTCCTGCGCGAGGTACGCGTCGAACACGGGGGGCGGCAGCGTCCCGTCGGCCAGACGACGGAGGAACTCCCCGGCCAGGGTCGCCTCGCGGACGTCGGCGACGTCCTCCCACCACGTCCGGGTCCACGGGACGGGCGGCAGCGCGGCCCGCGTCGCGGCACCGTGGTCGACGGGGCCGTTCCCGGCGCCGACGTCGAGCGCGTCGGCGTGCTCGAGCGCGGTCGTGAGCCACCGTTTGGCTGCCCCGACCGCGAGCTCCCAGTCACCGTGCCGTGCGGTGAGCGTGGCGATCGCGCTCGACAGGGAGCAGCCGGTGCCGTGGGTGTTCGCCGTTCGGATCCGCGGTCCGCGGAAGACTCGCGAGCTCCCGTCCGGGGACACCAGTACGTCGTCGGACGTCGGGCCGTCGTCGTGCCCGCCCTTCGCGAGCACGAGTACGTCCCAGGTCCGGGCCACCAGGGCTGCGTCGTCCGGCGCAGCGTCGCCGTCGGCGGTGGCCCCCGCGCCGGTCGTCCGCCGCGCCAGGTCGGCGAGCACCCCGAGCTCCGCCCGGTTCGGCGTGAGCAGGTCGGCGTGCGCGAAGAGGTCGGTGAGCGCGGCCTCGGCGTCGACGGACAGCAGTCGGTCGCCGCTCGTCGCCACCATCACCGGGTCCACCACGACGACCGGCGGTCGGTGCTCGGCGAGCCATGACGTGACCGTCGACACGACCTCGGCCGTCCCGAGCATCCCGACCTTGACCGCGTCGATCGTCACGTCGTCCGACACCGCGTCGAGCTGCTCGCGCAGGAACGTCGTCGCCGGGAGGTGGACGGCGCGCACGCCGGTGGTGTTCTGCGCGACGAGCGCGGTCACGACGCCCATGCCGTAGCCGTCGTGGGCGGCGATCGCCTTGAGGTCCGCCTGCAGTCCGGCGCCGCCCGTCGGGTCGGTCCCCGCGATCGACAGGACCCGTGGGACGCTCACCGGACACCGCCCTGGAGGCGCGGTGCACCCGGCCGGTCAGCTCCGGTCCGCCAGGCGGTCACGTACGCGGCAGCGGCCGCCCCGGGGTCGGCAGCCGCGCAGATGCCGGAGACGACGGCCACCCCCGCCGCTCCGGCGGCGCGGAGCGGCGCGACGTCGTCGAGGGTGACGCCGCCGATCGCGACGCACGGCAGCCCGGTGACGGCGGCGATCCGGGCGAACCCGTCGACGCCGAGCGGCGCGGGGTGGTCGGGCTTCGTCGTGGTGGGGTGGACGACGCCCACACCGAGCAGGTCGACCGTCCCGGCCGGCAGGGCAGCGACGGCCGCGAGGTGCTCCGGCGTGTTCGCGGTCAGGCCCACGTGGGCCGCCGGTCCGAGCAGGGCACGCGCGGCGGTCACCGGCACGTCGGACTGGCCGAGGTGCACGCCCGCGACGCGGTGTCCGGCGTGCCGCGCGGCGAGCACGACGTCGAGCCGGTCGTCCACCACCACCGTCGCCCGGTCGCCCACCGCATCGGCCACGGCGGCCGCCAATCCCGTGAGGCCTCGCGCCGAGGCATGCTTGTCCCGCACCTGCACGGTGCGGACCCCGGCGGCGACCGCGGCCCGGACCACACCGAGGACGCCGAGGCCGTGCCGTCCGGCCAGTTCCGTGTCCGTCACGAGGTACACGCCGAGGCCGTCTCCCGCCGTGCGAGCAGCCGCGGTCACCGCTCGCTCCGAGCCGGCACGGCAGGGGTGGAGTCCGCCGTGCCCGTGCCGTCCTCGGTGGACACGCGGGAGCGTTCCACGAGGTCCTCCGGTGTGAGGGACGCGAGCCGGTCGAGGAACAGCGGCTGGAACGTCCCCGGACCACCGGCGTCCCGGGCGGCCAGCTCGGCCGCCACCGTGTACGCCACGGTCGCGGCCACGGCGGCGTCGCCGGGGTCGGCGGTGACCGACGCGAACGCGGCGACCACCGCACCGAGCGCGCACCCGCCGCCGGTGATCCGGGTCAGCAGGTCCGTCCCGTTCGCGACCCGCACGACGGTCCCGTCCGGGGCGACCACCAGGTCGACCGGACCGGACACCGCCACGGCGCCCACGCGCCTCCCGGCCGACGCTCTCGCAGCGGCCCTCGCGTCGTCCGTGGTGGCCGTCGCGTCGGTCCCTCGGCCTCCGGCCGCGCCGTCGAGCAGGGCGAGCACCTCCGAGGCGTTGCCCCGCAGGACGGTCGGCCGCAGGGCCAGCAGCTCGTGCGCGAGCGCGGTCCGGACGGGGAGCGCCCCGACCGCCACGGGGTCGAGCACCCACGGCGTCCCGGCGTCGACGGCCGCGGTCGCCGCCTCGACGGCGGCGTCACGGGTCTCCTCGTGCGGTGTGCCGGTGTTCACGAGCAGCGCGTCGGCGACCCGGGCGAACGGACCGGCCTCGGTGCGTACGTCGACCATGGCGGGGGAGGCCCCGACCGCGAGGAGCACGTTCGCCGTCACGTTCTGCACCACGGTGTTCGTGACGCACTGGACGAGCGGGGCGCGGGCACGGACGGCCTCGAGCAGGTCGGCGCACCGGAGCACGAGGTCCGGCGCAGCGGTGGTGGGTACGGGCGCAGCAGTGCGCATGGACGATCCCTTCGCGAGTACGAGCTCGAGCAGGTTCGACGGGTGTGATCTCAGCCGCGGTCGCGGCACCCCGTGTCTCGATCGTCACCGTACACGACGCTCCGTGACCCACGGCGGTCACACGGACAGCCGTGTGTGGGAAGGTGGACCGGTGCCCGACGTCCCTGGTGTGAACCGCCTCCCCGGTGTGGACGGCACCACGCCGCCCGGGCCGCCGCCGGGCCCCCGCGACCCCGGTGATGCGTGGGCGATCGGCCCCGACGGCACCAAGGCGTGGGGACGCTTCGGCGCGGCGGGCCTCCTGGTCGACGACGGCTCCGGACGCGTGCTCCTCCAGCACCGCGTCGAGTGGAGCCACCACGGCGGCACCTGGGGCATCCCCGGCGGCGCCCGGCACCAGGGCGAGGACGCGGTCTCGGGCGCCCTCCGCGAGTCCGCCGAAGAGGCAGGTGTCCCCGAGGAGGGCATCGACCTCCGACACACCGCGGTCCTCGACCTCGGGTTCTGGACCTACACGACCGTCGTCGGACGCGCCTCCCGGCAGTTCGAACCGGTGATCGCCGACCGTGAGAGCCTCGCGTTGTCCTGGATCCCCGTCGGCGAGGTCGCGGACCTCCCGCTCCACCCCGGCTTCGGTGCCTCCTGGCCGGCGCTCCGCGCGTCCCTCGACACCTCGCCCCGGGTCGTGGTCGACGCCGCCAACGTCGTCGGCAGCCGACCCGACGGTTGGTGGAAGGACCGCGCCCGCGCCGCCGCCCGGCTGGTCGACGGCGTCAGGGCGCTCGCCGCGGACGGCGTCGCCTCGGCCGAGCTCGACCTCCCGTTCGCCCACTGGTGGCCGCGCTGGACGGTGGTGCTGGAGGGCGACGCCCGGGAGGCACGGCTCGCCCCCGACACGTCCCCCCGCCCCGTCGACGTGGTGCGGGCAGCGGCGTCGGGTGACGACGCGATCGTCGCCGCCACCCAGCAGGCACTCGCTGACAACGACGCGCCCGTGCTCGTCGTCACGGCGGACCGGGAGCTGCGCTCCCGGGTCGAGGCGCTCGGCGCCGGCGTGCGCGGCCCGGCATGGCTACGCGACGCGCTGCCGCGCTGACGTGCCGCACTGACCTGCCGCACTGACCCGTCCTGCTGTCCGGCCGCGCTTTCCGCGCCGCGCGACGTCCAACCGTGCGGACTCTCGACACGGGGCGCGCCGTCCGGAGGGCTCAGCACGGCCGCGGACGCGACTTGGGTCTGCGCGTTGGCCGATCCGGTTCGCGAACGTCGGGGATCGTGCACCGGATCGGCCACTCGCGGAACGGAACGTCCCGTCGCACCGCACCTGCCCGCACTCGGCGACCCACCGTCGGACGAGGGGCGGCGCGCTCAGGCCGGGATGTGCCTCCCGGACGACACCGCGATCGCGACCCACGAGACCACGCCGAGCGCGACGACCACGGCGAGGACGACCGGGACGGCCACGAACCCGGCGACCGCCGCGATCACGGCGGGCGCGAGGAAGCCGGCGTACGCCGCGGCGTAGAAGACGCCGGTCAGCCCGGCGAGGTCGCGCGTGCCGGCGATCCGCTGGACCTCGAGCAGTGACGACACGAGCGCGAGGCCGATGCCCACGCCGATGACGACGTTCGCGCCGAGACCGATCCACACGGACTGCAGGGCGATCGCGAGGGCGACGACCGCGATGCCGACCGTCATGAGTGCCACCGCCACGGCGAGGCCCCGCGCGGAGGTCACGGAGTGCACGCGCTTCGCGATCGGCTGCACCGCGCTGGAGACGCCGAGGGCGATCACGGTCGCTGCGGTGGCGAACACGAGCCCCCACGTGCCGGTCGCGTCGGCGAGCTGCGTCGGCAGGTAGCCGTAGCCGATCGCCGCCGAGCCGAAGATCCACGGCGCCGCGACGAGCACGACGCGCGTGAAGCGGCGGTGGCCGGCGCTCGGGATGCGCAGCTGGCGCCACCAGGGACCCGGGAGGCCTCCGACGGTGTTCGTCTCCGGGGTCCGCCAGACGATGATGGCGAACGGCAGGGCGACCGCGATGTGCACGAGGAACGGCAGGACCTCGGGGATCGGCCCCCACTGGGCGATGACCCCGGCGACGAGTGCTCCCGACGCGGATCCGAGGGTGAACGCGAGCGACGCCCGTCGGGCCCCCGAGCCGGAGTCGGCGCGGGGGTCGAAGCGGCCCTGCGAGAGCTCCTTCACCCAGCTGTTGCCGACCGCCATCGCGATGCCGACCGTGGCGCCGGAGAAGAGCCTCCCGGCGGCGAGGAACGCGGGACTGAACGGCCCGAGCGCCAGGAGCCCGCTCCCGACGACGGCGGTGCCGATGCCCACGAGCAGGAGCGGGCGGCGGCCGTGCCGGTCGGACAGCGACCCGGCGACGAGCAGCGCCGGCGCGAGTCCGAGGACGTAGACCCCGAGGAACACGTTCACGAGCACGGACGAGTAGTGCTGCCGCTCTTCGTACATGAGCAGCAGCGGCGAGAACTGGTTGCCTCCCCACGAGCACACGAACACGGCACCCCAGGCGGCCACCCACGGCAGGACGCGGCTGCGCGTCCGCGGCAGCGCGACCGAGCCGGTGGTGGGCACGCTGCCGGTGGTGGCGTCGGCCGCGCTCACAGGGCGCCCCGGTGCGACGCGACGTGGGCGCGCAGGACCTCGGCGTACCGGGCGGCGTCACCGGCCTCGATCGCGGCGGCGAGGGCGTGGTGGTCGTCGAGCGACGCCTGCAGCTGTTCGGGCCGGAGCCGCATGAGGTGGTGGCGGAGTCGTTGCTGGCGGTCCCGCAGGGTCTGCGCGAACATCACCGCGATCCCGTTCCGCGAGGCGCCGATGACCGCGCCGTGGAACTCGGCGTCCACCTCGACGAACCGGTCGACGTCCCCCGCGGCGACCGCCTCCTGCTGCTCCGTCAACATCGACCGGAGGACGGGGACGAGCTCCGCCGCCCGGCCGTCGGTGACCACCCGGGTCGCCGCGGTGGACTCGATCGCCTCCCGCATCTCGAGCACGTCGGCTGCCTCGTTCGGGGACATCGGGCGGACGACGGCTCCCTTCCGGGACTCCAGGGTGATGAGGCCCTCGGCCGCGAGCCGCAGGAACGCCTCGTGGACCGGTGTCCGGGACACGCCGATCTCCTGGCAGAGCGCGTTCTCGCTGATCGCGGTCCCGCCGGGCAGGTCGCCGCGGATGACGGCGCGCTTCACGTGGTCGTAGGCGCGGTCCGACGCTGCTGCGGTGCTGATCGAGGCTTCCACGACGAACGATCCTACGCTTTGCATGCAACGCTGCATGCATTTCCTCGACGTGACGTTCCCGTGACGTCGTGCGTCGGATCACTCCAGCGGGCAGGCGGCACGGATACGCTGGCGGCCAACGTCAACGTCGACGCTCAACAGGAGGTACCCCTGATGGAACGCATCACCAGGGCTGACGACCGGGTCCACCGCCCGGCGGGTCCGTGGACGCCCACTGTCCACCGGCTGCTCGAACACGTGCACGGTCACGGCTTCGTCGGGGTGCCGGAACCGATCTCGCTCGGGGACGCCCTCGAGACCGTGTCGTTCGTCCCGGGCACCGCCGGTGACTACCCGTGGAACCAGGACATCGCGAGCGAGGCCGCGCTCGTGACCACGGCACGCATGCTCCGCCACTACCACGACGCCGCGGCCGACTTCCCCCGCAGTGACGCCGACGTGTGGTCCCAGGCGGAGCGCGCCCCGGTCGAGACGATCGTCCACGGCGACTTCGCGCCGTACAACTGCGTCTACGACGGCATCGCAGCCGTCGGCATCATCGACTTCGACACCGCACACCCGGGGCCCCGGGTCTGGGACGTCGCGAGTGCCGTGTACCGCTTCGCGCCGTTCACGACCGGCGTCGTCGAGGGCGGCACCGCGTCGCTCGACCTCCGGCTCGGGCGCGCCGCCGAGTTCTGCCGGGCCTACGAGCTCGACGCCCGTTCGCGATCGGTCCTCGTCGACACCATGGTGTCCTCGCTCGTGGCGCTCGTCACGACCATCGAGACCGAGGCAGCGGCAGGCGACCCGAAGTTCGTCAGCGACCTCGCGCACGGACACGTCGAGCTCTACCGCGCCGACGTGGCGTTCATCGAGCAGCACGCGGACGCCATCGCGGCGGCCGTGGCCTGACGCCCGGTGTCCCGGTCGCCCGTGTCCGTGCAGCCGACCCCTGCGCGGCTCCGGGCCGAGCGTCTGGCCGCGCAGGGCATCGGCGCCCCGGGCACCGCGCCGACCGCGGCGGTCGCACGCATGACGGCCGTGCAGGGCCAGGACCTCGGGCAGGTGCTCTGGGCGATCGGTGTCCGCACGCCCGGGTCCACGCGCGACGACGTCCGGGCCGCCTTCGACCGCGGCGAACTCGTCCGGGGCTGGCCGATGCGGGGCACCCTGCACGCCCTCCGACCAGACGACCTCCGGCTGATCGCCTCGCTCACCGCCGACCGCACCGTGCGCTCGATCGCCCGTCGCGCTGCCGAGCTCGGGATCGACGAGGCGCTCGTCACCACGGCCCGCGACGCCACGGTCGAGGCGCTGGGCGGTGGTCGCTCGCTCGTCCGCGACGACCTCTTCGACCGCTGGCGCGCCGTCGGCATCGACCCTGCCGGTGGACGCGGCTACCACCTCCTGCTCCGCCTGTCGCTCGACGGACTGGTCGTCTGGGGGCCGACCGCCCGGGTCGGCCAGGGCATCGTGCTCCTCGACGAGTGGGCTCCCGCCGTCGAACCCGTGCCGGACCGTGACGAGGCGCTCCGCCGGCTCCTCACGGGCTGGCTGCGGGGCAGGGGTCCGGCCACCGAGGCCGACGCCGCCGCGTGGACGAAGCTCCCGCTCGGGGACGTCCGCCGTGGCATCGCCGCCGCCGGCGACGCCGTGGAGCACCTCGGCGGAGGGCTGCTCGCGCTCGCCGACCGTCCGCCGACGGGCGGCACCCCGACCGGACACCTGCTCCCCGGCTTCGACGAGTACCTGCTCGGTTACGCCGACCGCTCCGCGCAGCTGCCCGTCGAGCACCAGGACCGCGTCGTGCCGGGCGGCAACGGCATCTTCCTGCCGATGGCCGTCGTCCGGGGCGTCGTCGTGGGGACGTGGACCCGAGCGGAACGCGCGTCCGGGGTGCGGGTGACGGTCACGCCCTTCGCCCCGCTCGCCCCGTCGGCCGTCCGCGCACTCGGTGCCGCCGCTGACCGGCACGCCCGCTGGCTCGGCGCCCCGGTGACGTTCTCGGTCGCCTGACCGTCCGCTCGACCCTGCGCACGCGCGGACACGCGCCTGCGCGGACCAACGTCGCCCAGCCAGCACCCAGCGCGTGTGCGGCTGACCCCGACGCTCCCTCGGGTAATGTCGCAGGGCCATGACCGACAGCCCGGCCGACGCCACCCCGTACGAGGTCCTCGGCGTCCCCGCGACCGCCGACGACGACGAGCTCCGCCGCGCCTACCGGAAGGCCGCCCGCGAGTCGCACCCCGACCTCGGCGGCGACCCGCAGTCCTTCCGACGCGTCCAGCTCGCCTGGGAGCGCATCGGCACCCCCGCCGCCCGCCGCGCCTACGACGCGGGCGCCCGCCCCGGCTCGGCCCCGACGTACGAGGCCGGGTCAGCAGGGTCCGGCTCCTCGGCCTGGAGGCACGGATCACCCCGCGACGCCTACGCACCCCCGTCGGCTCGTCGCGACTCACGCCCCCGTGCCCGCTCCCACGGACACCCCGGCGGGCGGTCCCGCGAGGTCTTCCTGCAGGCCGAACGCGAGTGGGTCGGTCTGGGCGACCCCATCGAGGACCCCTACGACCCCGCGCTCATCCGCTCCGCGCCCCGACACATCCGCCGGCTCCTCGGCGAGGCGCTCGCCGAGGAGGCCACGGCGTCGATCGTCGCGGACATGGGCATCGGCGTCACCGTCTGGCACGACCTCGACGCCGGACCCGAGGGCAAGCTCGACCACGCCGTGCTCACGAGTTCGGGGCTGTGGGCGCTCGAGTCCATCGACTGGGGCGGACCCGTGCAGGTCGAGGGCGGCGAGATCGTCGGCGAGACCCTCGCGCCGGGGGAGCGACCCGTCAAGGAACTCGTCCGCGCCGCCCGCGCCGTGCAGAAGCAGACCCGCGTCCGCTTCACCGGCCGGATCCTCGTCGTGCCGGACTCCGCCGTCGACGAGGACGTCCAGCTCGTCGGCTCGCAGCGGAAGCCCACCGCGTTCGTCGTGAAGCGCAGCGCCCTGGCGTACGTGCTGTCCGGCGCACTCTCGCCCGTCGGGTCGGTCGACGTGTTCGACGTCCGCGACCGCCTGCAGCAGACGGTCCGCTTCGTCTGATGCCCGAGCCGGTCGTGGTCGAGGTCGGGGGCTGGGAGCACCTCTGCTGCGGTGGGGCCGTCGAGATCGGGGACGAGGTCGAGTACCCGGTCGTGCAGGCCGACGGCGCGCGGCGGTTCGCGGAGGTCCGACACGGCACCGTCCGGACGCAGACGATCCGCGGGCGGGTCGTCGATCTGTACGCCGTCGGCCGCTCCGGTCGCGTCGCCGTCGAGCGGATCCCGGACGGTCGGTCGCTGCGGGGGTTCGACGAGGATGACGACGGTCACCTCGAAGCACGGTGGACCGGGCAGCCCGTCGAGGTCGAGTGGGACGGGGACCCCGAGTTCGAGGTCGTCGTCGATCCCTCCGGCAGACGTCCTCGTCGCTGACCGCGCCCCGGCACGGGCCTCGTCGTAGCATCACGACATGCGCGAGGAGGTCGAGGTCGAGGTCGGCGGCTGGGAGCACGACTGCTGCGGCCCCGCCTACGAGCGCGACGCCCGGGCGGACTTCACCGCGTACGGCGAGGGGGCGGAGTACTCGGAGTCGCGGCACCACGAGGACGACACCGACATCGTCGAGCTCCGCGGCCGGGTCACCGACCTGTTCGTCGTCGCCGAGGACGGCACTCGGGTCCCCGTGCACCGCATCCCCTCGGGGAGCGCGCTCTGTGGGTCCGACGACCAGGACGACGGCCACCTCGAAGCGCCCTGGACCGGGGAACCGGTCGACGTCGACTCCGGTTGGTTCGTCGTCGTCGTGGACCGGTACGTCCCCGGCAGCAGCAGCAGCCGTCAGTAGCCGCGGAGCTTCTCGAGGTCGCGGCGCTCCCGCTTGCTCGGACGCCCCGCACCCCGGTCGCGCTGCGGCACGAACCCGGCTTCCTCGCGGGGGAGTCGCGGCGGGGTCTTGTCCTCGAAGTGCTTCGCGGCCTCGGGGGCGCTCGTCCGCTTCAGGATGATCCCGCGCACCACGACGATGCGGTCGAAGCCGTTCTGCCGCACCCGGACCTCGTCGCCGGGGCCGATCGGCTGCGCCGGCTTCGCGCGCTCCCCGTTCACCCGGACGTGGCCGGCCTTGCACGCGGCCGTCGCGGCGGAGCGGGTCTTCGTGATGCGGACCGCCCAGATCCAGCTGTCGACCCGCGCCTTCTCCATCCCGACACCCTACGACGCCCCGCCCGCCCTACCCTGGACAGCATGACCACCGACCCGGCCGCCGTCGCACGGGCCCTCGCGCTGGGCGTGCTGCACGACGCGGAACTCGGCGACCGGCTCGTCGTCCGTGCACACCACGGCGACGGCGCGCGGGACGCCCTCGGCGAGCTGCGCGCCCGGACGGACGCCACGGTGACGATCGACACCCGCCGGGGGCCCGTCGAGGTGGCGCTCGCCGACGTCGTCGCCGCGAAGCCCGTGCCGCCCCCGGCCGTCCGCCGCCGCTGAGCCCGACCGCCCGGCGCGCCGCACCCGACCTCCCGGGTGCGCCCCCGTAGCCTCGGAGCATGGCAGTCCCCGTCCCGCTCGGCACCGAGGACCGCACCGCACGCCTCACGCTCCGCCGGCCGGACGCCTGGCGTCGCGAGGACGCCCCGCAGGCCGACCTCCGGCTCACCGGCGACGACGTGGTGCTCACCGTCCGCTCCCGTCCGAGCGACCGAACGATCGCCGAGGAGCACACGAGCCTCCTCGAGCGCCTGCCGGGGTCGGTCGAGGGCCTGCTGCTCGTCGGCGTCGACGTCTGGACCGCCGCGGGCGCCCCCGCACGCCTCGTCGAGTACGTCCGGCCCGACGAGGACGGCGCCGTCGCCGGAGCCCACCTCGTGTTCGTCACCGGGCGGCACCGCGTCGACCTCACCGTCGAACGGCCGCTGGCCCGCATGCTCGCGACCGACGACCTCGTGTTCGCCGTGCTCGACACCGTCCGCGCGACCGAGCCCACCGCGGCACGCCCGCACTGCGACCTCGAGCCCCTGCCCGCTGCACCCGCCGCTCCCGCCCTCGACGGTCCACGACTCGGCGCCGAGGCCGTGTCGACCCTCCGCAGCCTCGCCGGGCGCCGGTGGAACCCCGGCCTCCTCCGCAGCCCCGCCGGCCGCGAGCTCATCGACGCCGGCCTCGTCGGACGCCTCGGCACCCTGCCCGAGGCCACGCAGTCCCTGATCGGCCCCTGGGCCGAGGACACCCAGCCGACCACCCTCGAGCAGCGGCTGCCCGACGGGAGCGAGTCGCGCCTCCAGGCCTGGGACGGCACCGTCGTCGACGGGACGGACGACCAGGTGGTCGCCGCCGTCCCGCCCGAGCGCGTGGTCGCGGTCATGGCCGGGAGGCTCGGCATCCGCCCGGTGTGGACCTTCCCGTTCCGCACGGGGTCGGTCCGGGCAGACCTGGTGGCGCGCCGCCTCGACGGCGGCGACTCCGCGCCGGACCTGCCCGCGGACGTCGCCGAGGGCGACCCACGGCTCGCCCGGTTCTGGGCCGCGCCGTGGACGGTCTCGCACCTGCGACGGCCCGGGGCGCAGCACCCCGTCACGATCGTGCACGCCGAGGGGCAGGGGTTCGCCCGGGTCGGACGCACCGAGGCCGGGGCGACCGCGTTCTCAGCGGACGCCCCGGCCAACGTGTTCCGGTCGGTGGTGCGGGCGGTGCTCGGCGCGTAGGCGGACGACACCGTCACTCGCGCCGACGTGTTCCGGTCGGTGGTGCGAGCAGTGCTCGGCGCGTAGGCGGACGACACCGTCACTCGCGCCGACGTGTTCCGGTCGGTGGTGCGAGCAGTGCTCCGCGGCTCCTAGGCGGCCGGGCCCGCGGTCAGCGTGATCGTCACCGTGTGGGACGTCCCGGCGCTGTCCGTGTAGGTGACCGTCACACGGTCGCCGACGCTGTGCGCCTGGATCGCCGCCGTCAGCGCGTCCGAGGTCGAGACCGCGGTGCCGTCGAGCGCCGTGATCACGTCACCGGCACCGAGGCCGGCCTTCGCCGCACCCGAGCCCTCGACCGTGCCGGCGACGGCGACGCCACCGGTCGTGGCGGTCCCGCTCACCTCGACTCCGAGGAACGCGGGCAGGCCGATCGTGATCGTCGACGAGGACTCACCCGCGAGGATCTTGTCCGCGATCGACTTCGCGGTCGAGATCGGGATCGCGAAGCCCGTGACGTCCGCCGACCCCGAGGACGCCGCGGTCGTCATGCCGACGACCTCGCCCTCGCTGTCGAGGACCGGGCCGCCCGAGTCGCCCGAGACGATGTCCGCCGCGACCTGGATCATGCCCGTGAGGGACTCGGTGCCGGAGCCGGAGTCGCTCTGCACCTGGATGTCCTGGTCGGTCGCGGTGACGGAGCCCTCGGCGGCGACGAGGTTCCCCGTGCCCTCGGCGTTCCCCACGTCGGTGACGGAGTCGCCGGTCTTCGCGCCGCCGTCGTCGTCGAGCGTCACGGTCGACAACCCGGAGGCGTCCTCGAGCTTCAGGACCGCGACGTCGTGGGTGGCGTCCGTGCCGACGACGTCCGCCTTGTACTGCTTGCCGGTCGTCTCATCGGTCACGACGATGCTCGTGGCGCCCTGCACGACGTGGTTGTTCGTCAGCACCGTGCCGTTCGACGTGAGGATCATCCCGGTGCCGGCGGCCTGCGAGGACTCGTCGTAGTTGAGGACGGTGTTGATCGTGACGACGCCCTTCTTCTGGGCCGCGGTCGCGGCGGTGGCGGCGGACTGCGTGCTCGTCCCGGAGCTGCCGTCGCTCGTGCCGGTGCCGTCGCCCGTGCCGAGTCCGTTGCCCGGCACCGTGAAGCCGTTCGTGCCGCTGCCGTCGCTGCTCCCGCTGCCGCTGCCGGTCCCGGGGAGTGTCGTCGTGCCCTGCGACTGGCTCGACGTCGTCGACGTGTGCTGGGAGGAGAGTCCGAGCGCCGTCCCGCCCGCGGCCCCGAGGATCGCGAGCGCCGCGATGCCCGAGCCGATCATGAGCCCGAGGCGGCGCGGGCGCTTCGTCGGCGCGGACGCCCACCCACCGTGGTTCGCGGCGGCGGCCCCGGTCGCCCAGCCCTGCGGGTTCGACCAGCCCTGGCCGTTCGACCAGTGCTGCCCGTCGAGGGCGGGGCTCCCGACGAGGTACGGGCCGCGGCCGTCGTGCGTGTAGGCGTACGGGCCGGAGCCGTCGGGTGCGTACAGGTACGGACCGCTGCCGTCGAAGGCGTAGGCCGGGCGGAGGGTCGACCGGTCGGCGTGCGGAGCCTCCCAGCCGCCCTGCGCGCGGGCGGCGGCTCCGTCGGTCGTCGCGCCGTTCGTCCCGCCAGGGGTGGCGTCGGGGTTCGGGGTCTCGTTCATCGGTGCTCTCCGGTCGTCCCTCGACGGCCCGGTCGGGCGTCGATGGATGCCAGTACAGGCCCGTTCCCCAAGGAGACCCTATGAACGAGCACTGCGCACGCTCACGGCTCGCTCGGGGAAGGCCGAACGTCGGGCCGATCCGCTCGGGGCGCGCACGTTAGGGTTGCCTCACCCCCATGGCAGCTCCCGTCCTCGCTCCTGCGCCCAGCTCCGTCGGCCGGCTCGTCCGCGCCACCGTGCTGGCGGTCGTGGTCCTCGGCGTCGCGGTCGCGCTGTCCGTGGCGTTCGGCTCGCGGCCGATCCCGCTCGGGACCGTCCTCGACACGGTCCTGCACCCCGGACGCCGGGACGAGATCGGCCTGATCGTGCTCGGCAACCGCGTGCCCCGCACCGTCGTCGGGCTCCTCGCCGGAGCCGCACTCGGGGTCGCCGGTGCCGTGATGCAGGGCGTGACACGGAACCCCCTCGCCGACCCGAGCGTGCTCGGCATCAACGCCGGGGCCTCCCTCGCGGTGGTGACCGGCATCGCGGTGTTCGGCATCAGCGGCACGGGCGCGTACCTGCCCTTCGCGTTCGTCGGGGCCGGACTCGCGGCGCTGCTCGTCTACGGGATCGCCGCGGTCGCCCGGCGCGGGCTCTCCCCGGTCGGGCTCGCGCTCTCCGGGGCCGTGGTCGCCGCGGCGCTGTCCTCGGTGACGACCGCCGTCCTCGTGACGAACCAGTCCCTGCTCGACCAGCTCCGGTTCTGGCAGGTCGGCGCGCTCGCGGGCAAGGACCTCGGCACCGCCGGGGTCATCGTCGTCCCGGTGCTGGTCGGCCTCGTCGTCGCGATCGGCCTCGGTCGGTCGCTCAACACCCTCGCGCTCGGCGACGAGCTCGCCGCGTCCCTCGGCCAGCGGGTGGTGCTCGTCCGGGTCGTCGGCGGTGTCGTGACCGTGCTGCTGGCCGGGTCCGCCGTGGCAGCCGCCGGGCCGATCGCCTTCGTCGGACTCGCCGTCCCGCACGCCGTCCGTCGCCTCACCGGCCCCGACAACCGGTGGACGATCCTGCTCTCCGCGCTCGTCGCACCGGCCCTCCTGCTCGCGGCCGACGTCATCGGCCGCGTCGTCGCGTACCCGGGGGAGCTGCAGGTCGGCATCGTCACGGCGCTCATCGGGGCGCCGGTGTTCATCGCGCTCGTCCGGTCCCGGGCGGTGCGGGGACTGTGACGGCTGTGGAACCCCGGAGCCGTCCCCGGGTCGTCGGAGCACGCCGCGAGCTGCTCGTGCTCGGCGTGCTGCTCGTGGTGCTCGTCGCGCTCGTGCTCACCGGCCTCGGCGTCGGCGAGATCCCGCTGTCACCCGCGCAGGTGGCCGCCGCCGCGTTCGGGCACGGGGACGCGATCGCGGACTTCGTGATCGGGCAGCTCCGCGGGCCGCGGGTGTTCGGCGCGGTGTTCGTCGGCGCGGCCCTCGGTGTCGCCGGCGCGATCGTGCAGAGCGTGGTGCGGAACCCGATCGCGAGCCCGGACGTCATCGGCATCACCTCGGGAGCGAGCGCCGCCGGCATCACCGCGATCGTGCTGTTCGGGGCGTCCGGGATCGCGCTCTTCGGTACCGTGCTCGTCGGGGCCGTCGTGGTCTCGCTCGTGATCGCCGCGCTGTCCTGGCAGCGGGGGATCACCGGCAACCGGGTGGTCCTGGTGGGCATCGGCGTCGCGGCGATCTGCCTGGCCGTGACCGGCTGGATGCTCACGAGCGGCACCGTGACCCAGGCGGGCACCGCGCTGCTGTGGCTCTCCGGCAGCCTGAACGCCGTCGACCGGGACCTCGTCGGCGTCCTCGGCATCGCCTTCGTCGTGCTCATGGCGCTCGCCCTCGTGCAGTCGCCCCGGTTGACGGTGCTCGCCCTCGGGGACGACGTCGCGTCGGCGCTCGGTCTCCGTCCCGACCGCGCGAAGGTGCTGCTGCTCCTCACCGCGGTGGCGCTCACGGCCGGCGCCGTGGCCACCGCCGGCCCCGTGTCGTTCGTCGCGCTCATGTCGGCGCCGATCGCGCGGCGGGTCGTCGGCGGCGGACGGGTCGCGCTCGCCCCCGCCGCCGCCGTCGGCGCGGTGGTGACGCTCGCGAGCGACCTCGTGGCCCAGTTCGCGATCCCGGGCACCGCGCTGCCCGTCGGCGTCGTCACCGGGGTCGTCGGTGCGCCGTACCTCCTCTGGCTGCTCGCCCGCGGCCGCTGACGCACCCGGCCGCCGGAACACTCGGCCGCCGACGCGCGCGATCCCGGGGTCGCAACTCCCGGGCGCGCGCCACCCGGGGGTCACGGAACGTCGCTCCCGAGCACTCCGAGCGACCGTTCGTGACCCTCCGCCGGGCGTCGACGGGGCGTCGTGACCACCTGCGCGCGGATCGGGGCGGGCCTGGCGGAGCCGAGCCGTGCCTCCAGGCCGACCGTCGGGGGACCGCGCGCGCAACGTGAGCGGCGCGTCGTCCGGAGCCCCGTCGGGCCCGGAGCGACACGCCGCGGACCGGCCATCCCGCAACATCGTGCGGGTTCCCGCACGAGGAGGCCAGAACCCCCCTTCCGGGTGTCTGCACCGTTCGTTCTGTCCCCATAGGTTCGCAGTCGACCGTCGGGGGCAACCCGACAGCGTTCCGACCCGATGGCGCGCTGACCTCCGCGGAAGAAGGACCGTCATGCCCGAACAGCTCGACGGCGCCCCCGTGCGCCGGAGGCAGTGGGGTTCCGAGCGTCGTACCCGCCCGCTCGACACCATCCACGCCCGTCCCTCCGACCGGAAGCTCGTCTCCGGTCGCGTCGCCATCATCCTGACCATCGCGTTCTGGCTCGCCTACGTCGTCTACACGGTGATCCGCCAGTTCCTCGACTACGGCACCGAGAGCTTCCGCTTCACCACCGAGGCGATCTCGTACCTGGTGGTCGTCACCTTCCTGACCTTCTCCGCCCTCATGCACCTCATCGCCCGCCAGGGTGCGATGGAGCGGTTCGCCGCGCACGTCCGCGTCCCGCGCGCCGAGCTCGACCGCCACTTCGCCGAGGGGCACGAGGCGCCGATGACGGTCCTCGTGCCGAGCTACGCCGAGGAACCCGACGTCGTCGCCACCACGCTCTGGTCGGCCGCGCTGCAGGAGTACCCGGCTCTCCGCGTCGTCCTGCTCGTCGACGACGCCCCCTTCCCGACCGACCCCGAGGTGGCCGACAAGCTCGAGCGCACCCGTGCGGTCGCCGGGCGGATCCAGTCGCAGCTCGCCGCACCCTCCCGGCGCTTCCAGGAGGCCCTGCTCGTCGCGGAGATCGACGCCGACACCGCGCCGTACGCCTCGGTCGACGCGCTCCGGACGCTCGTCGAGCACCACCGCTGGGCGGACGCCTGGCTCCGGCGGCACGCCCGTGAGCACGAGGTCGTCGACCACGTGGACCACTTCTTCCACGACCAGGTGCTCGTCGCGCTGGCCGACGAGTTCCGCCTGACGTCGGAGGCGCTCGAGGCAGCGATCGTGGACGCGGTCACCGGCGGCGCTCCCGCCGGCCGCGCGGACGGTGCCGCCGTGGGCGGCGACGCCTTCACCGAGGTCACCAGCGCCCGTGCCCTCGAGCTCACCCGCCGCCTGGCGTGGACCTTCACCGCCGAGATCACGACCTTCGAGCGGAAGCGGTTCGTGAACCTCTCCGACGAGGCGAACAAGGCCATGAACCTCAACTCGTACATCGGGCTGCTCGGCGGCTCGTACGCGTTCGAGGAGACCGCGAGCGGGACGATCCTCCGCACGGTCGCCTCGCCGGAGGACGCCGACCTCGTCGTCCCCGCGTCCGACTACGTCCTGACGCTCGACGCCGACTCCGTGCTGCTCCGCGACTACTGCCTGCGGCTCGTGTACTTCCTCGAGCAGCCGGAGAACGCGCGCGTCGCCGTGACGCAGACCCCGTACTCGTCCTTCCGGGGTGCGGCGACGCGCATCGAGCGGCTCGCCGGTGCGACCACCGACATCCAGCACATCCTCCACCAGGGCATGTCGCGCCACAACGCGACCTTCTGGGTCGGCGCGAACGCGGTCATCCGCACCCGCGCGCTCCGCGACATCGAGGAGGTCGAGACCGTCGGCGGCTTCGAGGTCAAGCGGTACGTGCAGGACCGCACGGTCATCGAGGACACCGAGTCGAGCGTCGACCTCGGCATGCACGGCTGGACCCTGGTGAACTACCCGGAGCGCCTCTCGTACAGCGCGACCCCGCCGGACTTCGGCTCGCTCATCGTGCAGCGACGCCGGTGGGCGAACGGTGGCCTCCTGATCCTGCCGAAGTACCTCCGCCAGGTCCGCGAGCGTCGGCAGCGCGGGGAGCGGGTCGGCCTCGTCGAGATGTCCCTCCGCGTCAACTACATGGCGTCGATCGCGTGGGGTTCGCTCGGCCTCATCTTCCTGCTGGCCTACCCGTACGACTCGCGGCTCCTCAGCCCGATGGTGCTCCTCGCCGCCCTGCCGTACTTCTGGCTCTTCGCGTCCGACCTGAAGTACTGCGGCTACAAGCGGACCGACATCCTCCGGATCTACGGGTTCAACCTGATCCTCATGCCGGTCAACGTCGCCGGGGTGCTCAAGAGCATCCAGCAGGCGCTGACGGCGAAGAAGATCCCGTTCGCCCGCACGCCGAAGGTCCGCGACCGCACGGCGTCCCCCGCGCTGTACGTCCTCGCGCCGTACGCCATGGTCGTCTTCTCGGTGTTCACGTTCCTGCGGGACTACCAGGCGCAGAACTGGGGCAACGCGGTGTTCGCGGCGTTCAACGCCCTCCTCGCGTTCTACGCGATCGTCGCGTACATCGGCATCTGGAACTCGGTCGTCGACGTCTGGCTGTGGGCCACCCGGTGGATGTACTACGACCCGTCCGCCCGGGCCGCACGTCGCGCCGCCCGTCGGCAGGCGAAGCAGGACCGGAAGGCGGCCCGCAAGGGTCTGCTGCCCGAGGCCGAGCCGGTCGCCGAGGACTGGCGTGCCGTCCTGTACTTCGGGCACGGCGGTGCGGAGCTGCCGACCCGCCACGGTGCCGGGACGGTCGGCGCCCCGGCGACCCGCAGTACCCCGATGGTCGTGACCGCACCCGCCGGGCCCACTGCGTCCGACGCGCCGACCGGGCACGCCGCGACGGCCGCCCCCGCCGCCCCCGCCTCCACCGACGAACGGACCGCTGCCTGATGTCCTCCACCAGACGACTCTCCCCGCTGCGGGTCGGCCTCGCGGTCGTCCTGACCGCTGCCGTAGCGGCCGCGGGCTACCTCGGCTTCGACCGCTGGCAGTCGGCGCAGGCCGCGGACTCCCAGAAGAGCTGGTTCGCCGCGTACACCGACGTCACCGCCACCCCGACGTTCGCCTTCGAGGACGTCAAGTCCGCCAAGGGCCGCGACGTGATGCTCTCGTTCGTGGTCGCCGACCACGACGCGGCCTGCACCCCGACCTGGGGTTCGGCGTACTCGCTGCAGGGCGCGTCCGACTCCCTCGACCTCGACCGCCGCATCGCCCGGCTCCAGCAGCAGAAGGGCGAGGTCGGCGTCTCGTTCGGCGGCCTCGCGAACGACGAGCTCGCGACGACCTGCACGGACACGTCCGACCTGGTCGGCGCCTACGAGACCGTCGTGCAGCGGTACGACGTCAGCACGGTCGACTTCGACGTCGAGGGTGACGACCTCACGAACCACGCCGCGGGGGAGCGCCGGGCTGCCGCCGTGAAGAAGCTGCAGGACGCGCGTCGTGCTGCGGGGCACCCCCTCGCCGTGTGGCTCACCCTTCCGGCAGCGCCCGGGGGCCTGACGAGCGACGGGACCACCGCGGTCGCGCAGTTCCTCAAGGCCGGGGTCGACCTCGCCGGCGTCAACGCGATGACGATGGACTACGGCCAGGCCAAGGGCTCGAGCCAGAGCATGTACTCCGCCTCGGTCCAGACCCTGCAGGAGGTCCACCGGCAGCTCGGCATCCTCTACACGAGGTCGGGCACCCCGCTCACCGACGCGACGCTCTGGCACAAGGTCGGCGCGACCCCGATGATCGGGCAGAACGACATCCAGGACGAGGTGTTCTCGCTCACCGACGCGAGGAAGCTCAACGCCTGGGCGCGGGAGCGCGGGCTCGGCCGCATGTCCATGTGGTCCCTCAACCGCGACACCACGTGCGGCTCGAACTACGTGAACCTGTCGACCGTGTCCGACTCCTGCTCGGGCGTCGACCAGGACGGCGTGCTGTTCGCCGACGTCCTCGGGAAGGGCTTCACGGGCGGCATCGTCGCGGCGGCCTCGGACGTCACGAAGGCCGAGCCGAGCGCGACCGTCCAGCCGACCGACGACCCGAAGACGAGCCCGTACCCGGTGTGGAGCGCGGACGCGTCCTACCTCGAGGGCACGAAGATCGTCTGGCACCACAACGTCTACGAGGCGAAGTGGTGGACCTCGGGCGACCTCCCGGACGACCCGGTGCTCAGCGCCTACGAGACGCCGTGGCAGCTCATCGGGCCGGTGCTTCCGGGTGAGAAGCCGGTCAAGCAGGTCACCCTGCCGGCGGGCACCTACCCGTCGTGGTCCGGTACGAAGCAGTACGACACCGGGGCGCGGGTCCTGTTCGACGGTGTGCCGTACCAGGCGAAGTGGTGGAACACCGGCGACAGCCCGGAGGCGTCGACGAGCGATCCCGACGGCTCGCCCTGGGTGAAGCTCAAGGACGCCGAGATCAAGGAGCTCCTGTCGGAGCTCCAGCAGTGACGGACCGGCGGTGCGTGTCCGCAGGCGGTGACGGTCCGCCGTGGTGACGAGATGACGGCCGGGAGGCGCGGTGCCAGCTGGCACTGCTCCTCCTGGCCGTCTCGGTGCGCGTTTCGTGGACGTTCGCTGATCGCGCACTGCCGAGTTGTGCACAGCCCCGTTCTGGGCTCCCGCGGGGTCACCCGTTTCCGATACGCTGATGGGCCAAGAGAGGGAGGTCCACGATGTCCGATCCAGTGGTCCCGCAGCAGGGTCCGGCAGGCAGCGACGGTCGCACCCAGCAGCAGCGACTCGTCGACACCACGATGACCTTCAGTCTGGAGCAGGCGGCGGCCCTCACGCCCGAGTCCGGCATCTCGACCGAAGAGCGCGACGCCATCACGGCGCTGCCCTCCGGTTCGGCGCTGCTCGTCGTGCGCCGCGGTCCGAACGTGGGCGCGCGGTTCCTGCTCGACTCCGACGTCACGACGGCCGGTCGGCACCCCGACGCCGACATCTTCCTCGACGACGTCACGGTCTCGCGCAAGCACGCGCAGTTCCTCCGGCACGGCACGAGCTTCACCGTGAAGGACCTCGGTTCGCTCAACGGCACCTACTTCGACGGTGCCCGCATCGACGAGGCCCTGCTCACCGACGGGTCCGAGGTCCAGGTCGGCAAGTTCCGTCTGACCTTCTACGCCTCCCGGGTCGACCTGGCGCGCCTGGCGAACGCGTAGTGCCCGCGCGGTCCGCCGCGGCCCGGGCGGGGTCCGCGGCGTCGGAGCTGCTCACGATCGGGCAGGTCCTCGCTCGCCTGAAGCCCGAGTTCCCGGACCTCGCCGGCTCGAAGCTCCGGTTCCTCGAGGAGCGCGAACTCGTGACCCCGGTGCGCACCGCCAGCGGTTACCGCAAGTTCTCGCCTGCCGACGTCGAACGGCTCCGGATCATCCTCGGACTGCAGCGGGACCACTACCTCCCGCTCAAGGTCATCAAGGAGTACCTGGCGGACCTCGACGCCGGGCGCGAGCCGACGCTGCCGGGTGGGGGCGAGGCGCCGAAGCCCTCGATCCTCGGCCGTGAGCGTCGCTACACCCGCGACGAGACCGTCCGGGCGGCGGGAGCCACGCCGATGCTGTTGTCCGACGCCGTCTCGTCGTCGTTGCTCCCCGCGACGGATACCTACGGCGAGGACTCCGTCGCGGTGCTCAAGGCGCTCGTCGAGCTCCAGCGTTCGGGGATCGAGCCGCGGCACCTCCGGACCTTCCGGGCCACCGCTGAGCGAGAGGTCGGGCTGATCGAGTCCGCGCTCATGCCGGTGTCGCGCCGCGGGGACGCCACCTCGAAGGCGAAGGCCACCGAGCTCGCGCGGGAGATCGCCGGGCACCTCGAGACCATCCGGTCGCAGCTCATCCGGTCGGCGATCGGTCGTCTCGACGCATGAGGCTCGCGCTTGGGGAGTCTCGCGTCGCTGGCGGGTGTCGGAGGGCGGGGCGTATCCTCGACACGCCGGACGCGCCGGAGCGGATGTCCCGCGCGCGATGGCTCGGAGTCGCTACCGTGGACCTCGGAACAACTCTCAACCCGGCATTGAAGCTTCGGGTGAGGGCTCGATCGTCGTGGAAGGCAAGCGCATGAGTGGGACTGACACCCCCGGTACCGGGTCGGACATGACGCGGTACGACCTCGGGCTGCTCTTCACCGACGGCATGCCGGAGCACGACGAGCAGAACGGCTACCGCGGCACCGTCGCCGCACGGGCAGCCGGCATCTCCTACCGGCAGCTCGATTACTGGGCCCGCACCGAACTCGTGCAGCCCACCATCCGCGGTGCTGCCGGCTCCGGCTCGCAGCGGCTCTACGGCTTCCGCGACATCCTCGTGCTCAAGCTCGTGAAGCGTCTGCTCGACACCGGCATCTCGCTGCAGCAGATCCGCACGGCGGTGAACCAGCTGCGGGAGTCGGGCGTGTCCGACCTCGCCCAGACCACGCTGATGTCCGACGGTGCCTCGGTCTACCTCTGCACCTCCGACGACGAGGTCATCGACCTGGTCTCGCGCGGCCAGGGCGTGTTCGGCATCGCCGTGGGCAAGGTCCTGCGTGAGGTCGAGTCGTCGCTCGTGGAGCTCGACGCCGCCCCCGCTGCCGATCCTGACGACGAGCTCGCTGCCCGTCGGGCCTCGCGCGCGTCCTGACCCGTCGTCCCTCGGCCAGTCGGCGCCCCGACGTGGCAGTCGTCTGACGCGCCGCGCGTCGTCGCGGCCGCGCCCGGCGTCGTCCGCGCGTCGTCGTCGTGTCTGACGTTGGTCGCACGACTTGCCGCGTGCCGTTCGTCATGGTCGCAGAACGTGCCGCTCCCTCGACGCCGACCCGACACTTCGTGCGACCAGCACGGACGTGAGCGGCACGTCTTGCGACCAACGGCCGGGGCGTCGGGCCAACTCGTTCTGCGACCAATGGGAACGTGAGCGGCACGTCCCGCGACCCCGCTCGGCGCTGGCCGAGGCACACGCGACAGGCCAGCGGGGCCGACGACGATCCGGTTGGTCGCACGACGTGCCGCGTGCTGATCACTGCGGTCGCAGAAGCCGTCGCTGCCGGTGCTCCGAGGCGACACGATCTGCGACCAACGCGAACGTGAGCGGCACGTCGTGCGACCAAGTGCCCGCCGAACGCCTGCGGCCGCCGAACGCCTGTGCCCGCCCGCTCGGACCGGAGCGGACGCTACGCGGCGCCGCCCTCGGCGTAGGGGCCGATCTTGCCCGTGCGCATGATGCGCTCGAGCAGCTGGTCGAAGTTCTTCGCCATCTCCTGCGCGGACTCGCCGGGCCACACGTGCAACGGCTTCGCCGCACCCTGCGCCTGCTGCAGCGACGTGCGCTCCGGCAGCTGCGGCGACAGTACGAGCGGCCCGAACATGTCGCGGAGCTCCTTGATGCGGAACTGGTGCTCGAGCGACTGCACGCGGGCACGGTTCACGATGATGCCGAGCGGCTGGAGGCGCGGCGAGAGACCGCGGCGGATCTCCTCGATCGCGCGGAGGGCACGGTCGGCAGCCGCGACGGAGAAGAGCCCGGGCTCGGTGACGACGGTGACGCGGTCGGACGCGGCCCACGCCGTGCGGGTGAGGGCGTTCAGTGACGGGGCGCAGTCGATGAGGACGAGCTCGTAGTCCTGCTCGACGTTCGCGAGGGCCTCTTCGAGCTTCCAGATGTCGCGGATCGACGGGTGCGGCCCGTCGAAGTTGATGGCCGAGGGCGATCCGACCATGACGTCGATCTTGCCCTGGGAGCCCTTCGTCCACCCGGACGGGGCGATCGCCTGGCGGACGATCTTCTCCTTCGGGTTCTCGAGCACGTCGGCCACGTTGAGGTGCCCGGCGAGGTTGATGTCGAGGCCCGTCGAGACGTCGGACTGCGGGTCGAGGTCCACCACCAGCGTGCGCAGTCCCTTGGCGAACGCGGCCGAGGTCAGGCCGAGCGTCACCGTCGTCTTGCCGACACCACCCTTGAGGGAGCTCACGCTGAGTACATGCACGGTGAGCAACGTTACCGCGACTAGGGTTGTCTCACCTCAACCCGGGCTGAAAGGGACCTCGTGTTCAGCAAGATCCTCGTGGCGAACCGTGGCGAGATCGCCATCCGTGCATTCCGTGCCGCGTACGAGTTGGGCGCCCGGACCGTGGCCGTCTACCCGTACGAGGACCGCAACTCCCTCCACCGGTTGAAGGCGGACGAGGCCTACCTGATCGGTGCGCCCGGTCACCCCGTCCGTGCCTACCTCGACGTCTCCGAGATCATCCGCGTCGCGCGGGAGTCCGGCGCCGACGCCATCTACCCGGGCTACGGCTTCCTCTCCGAGAACCCCGAGCTCGCCGCCGCGGCCGCCGCTGCCGGCATCACGTTCATCGGCCCCGGTGAGCACGTGCTCGAGATGGCCGGCAACAAGGTGACCGCGAAGGAGCACGCGATCGCGGCCGGCGTGCCCGTCCTCGCGAGCACACCGGCGAGTCGTGACATCGAGGAACTCCTGGCGGGCGCCGACGCGATCGGGTTCCCGGTGTTCGCGAAGGCCGTCGCCGGCGGTGGTGGTCGTGGCATGCGCCGCGTCGAGACGAAGGCGGAGCTGCGGGAAGCGCTGGAAGCGGCCATGCGCGAGGCCGACAGCGCCTTCGGCGACCCGACGATGTTCCTCGAGCAGGCCGTCATCCGGCCGCGGCACATCGAGGTGCAGATCCTCGCCGACGCCACCGGCACCGACGAGGGCACGATCCACCTCTTCGAGCGCGACTGCTCCGTGCAGCGCCGCAACCAGAAGGTCGTCGAGATCGCCCCGGCGCCGAACCTCGACCCGTCGATCGCGGCGGCACTCCACCGCGACGCCGTCGCGTTCGCCCGGTCGATCGGCTACGTCAACGCCGGCACGGTCGAGTTCCTGCTCGACACCGAGGGGGAGCGTGCGGGCCAGCACGTCTTCATCGAGATGAACCCGCGCATCCAGGTCGAGCACACGGTGACGGAGGAGGTCACCGACGTCGACCTCGTGCAGTCCCAGATGCGGATCGCCGCGGGGCAGTCCCTCGTCGAGCTCGGCCTGACGCAGGACACCGTCCGGGTGCACGGCGCTGCGCTGCAGACCCGCATCACGACGGAGGACCCGACGCAGGGCTTCCGTCCGGACACCGGGAAGATCACCACCTACCGCAGCCCCGGCGGCGCCGGCGTGCGGCTCGACGGCGGCACGATCGCGACCGGCGCCCAGATCAGCCCGCACTTCGACTCGATGCTCGCGAAGATGACCTGCCGCGGGCGGGACTTCCCGGCGGCGGTGTCCCGCGCGAAGCGCGCCCTCGCCGAGTTCCGGATCCGCGGTGTGAGCACGAACATCCCGTTCCTGCAGGCCGTCCTCGAGGACCCGGACTTCGCCCGCGGGGACGTCTCGACGAAGTTCATCGAGGAGCGACCGCAGCTCTTCGGCGGCCACGTGTCGAAGGACCGCGGCACGAAGATCGTGGGTTGGCTCGCCGACGTCACGGTGAACACGCCGAACGGTGTGCGGCGCCCGCAGACGGTGGAGCCGAGCGAGAAGCTCCCCGCAGTCGACCTCTCCGTCGCACCCCCGCCCGGGCAGCGCGAGCGGCTGCTCGAGCTCGGTCCGGCGGAGTGGGCACGGCAACTGCGTGCGCAGACCGCCCTCGCCGTGACCGAGACGACGATGCGCGACGCGCACCAGTCCCTGCTGGCCACCCGTGTCCGCACGAAGGACCTCGTCGCCGTCGCGCCGCACGTCGCACGGCTGACCCCGCAGCTGCTCTCGATGGAGGCCTGGGGCGGCGCGACCTACGACGTCGCGCTCCGCTTCCTCGGTGAGGACCCGTGGGAGCGCCTCACGGCGCTGCGTGCGGCGATGCCGAACATCCCGATCCAGATGCTGCTGCGCGGCCGGAACACGGTCGGCTACACGCCGTACCCGACCGAGGTCACCGACGCGTTCGTGGCCGAGGCCGCCGCGAGCGGCGTCGACGTCTTCCGGATCTTCGACGCGCTCAACGACGTCAGCCAGTTGCGACCCGCCCTGGAGGCCGTGCTCGCCACCGGTACGTCGGTGGCCGAGGCGGCGCTCTGCTACTCCGGCGACCTCCTCGACCCCGCGGAGGACCTCTACACGCTCGACTACTACCTCCGCCTCGCGGAGCAGATGGTCGAGGCCGGCGCGCACGTCATCGGCATCAAGGACATGGCCGGACTGCTCCGCGCCGGCGCCGCCGAGCGGCTCGTCGGCGCCCTGCGCGAGCGCTTCGACCAGCCGGTGCACGTCCACACGCACGACACCGCCGGCGGCCAGCTCGCGACGCTCCTCGCCGCCGCGCGGGCCGGGGCCGACGCGGTCGACGTCGCCGCAGCGCCGATGGCCGGCACCACGAGCCAGCCGAGCATGTCCGCGCTCGTCGCCGCCCTTGCGCACACCGAACGCGACACCGGCCTCGACCTCGCTGCGGTCGGCGACCTCGAGCCGTACTGGGAGGCCGTCCGCCGCGCGTACGCCCCGTTCGAGTCGGGTCTGCCCGGTCCGACCGGACGCGTGTACCAGCACGAGATCCCGGGTGGTCAGCTGTCGAACCTCCGGCAGCAGGCGATCGCGCTCGGCCTCGGCGACCGCTTCGAGCAGGTCGAGGACTGGTACGCGGCGGCGAACCGCATCCTGGGCCGCCCGACCAAGGTCACGCCGTCGTCGAAGGTCGTCGGTGACCTCGCACTCCAGCTCGCCGCGGTCGACGCCGACCCCGAGCACTTCGAGCAGCACCCCGAGCAGTACGACATCCCCGACTCCGTCATCGGCTTCATGGCCGGCGAGCTCGGCGACCTGCCCGGCGGCTGGCCGGAACCGTTCCGCTCGAAGGTCCTCGCCGGTCGCGACGTCCGCATCGAGGTCACGCCCGTGCCCGACGCCGAGCGCGCGCACCTCGACCGCCCGGGCCCGGAGCGGCAGCAGGCCCTGAACCGCCTGCTCTTCCCGCAGCCGACGCGGCAGTTCGAGGCCGTCCGGCAGCAGTACGGCGACCTCTCGGTCGTGCCGACGGTCGACTACCTCTACGGTCTCCGTCCCGGGCAGGAGCACACCGTGCCGCTCGGGAAGGGCGTCGACCTCTTCGTCGGCCTGGAGGCCATCGGCGAGGTGGACGAGCGCGGGTTCCGCACGGTCATGACGACCCTCAACGGGCAGCTCCGCCCGGTGTCGGTCCGCGACCGCTCGGTCGAGGTCGAGACGAAGGCCGCCGAGAAGGCCGACCCGTCCGACCCGAAGCACGTCGCCGCGCCGTTCTCCGGCGTCGTGACGCTCAAGGTCGCCGTCGGTGACGTCGTCGCAGCCGGTCAGGCCGTGGCGAGCATCGAGGCGATGAAGATGGAAGCGGCCATCACGGCGCCCGTGGCGGGCACCGTCGGCCGTCTCGCGATCCCGGCGACGCAACAGGTCGACGCCGGAGACCTCCTGGTGGTGCTGCAGTAACGTGACCGTCCGTCCCATCCGCCTCTTCGGCGATCCCGTCCTCCGTTCCCCGTCCGACCCGATCCGCCCCGAGGCGCTCGGTTCCCAGGGCGTCCGGGACCTCGTGCAGGACCTCATCGACACCGTCAAGGAGCCCGGCCGCGCCGGGGTCGCCGCGCCGCAGATCGGCGTCGCCCTGCGGGCGTTCTCGTACAACGTCGACGGCGAGGTCGGGTACGTCCTCAACCCCGAGGTCGTCGAGGTCTCCGGCGAGCCCGAGCTCATGGACGAGGGCTGCCTCTCCGTGCCCGGACTCGGCTACCCGACGAGGCGGTACCCGCACGCGAAGGTCCGGGGCGTGGACGTCGACGGGAACGAGGTCGTGCTCGAGGGCGACGGGCTCATGGCGGAGGCCCTGCAGCACGAGGTCGACCACCTCGACGGCACCGTCTACGTGATGACGCTCGACCCGGAGATCCGCCGTCAGGCCCTCCGCGACATCCGCGCGCAGGACTGGTTCCACTGAGTCGTGGGGTGACACCCCCACGGGGGATTGTCGTCTTGTCCTGACGAGGAGGTACCGTACCGTCGTCGGCTTCCCACCGACGACGTATCCCACACCCCCAGGACAGCATCATGGCCGCTCAGGACAACGAGCTCAGCTCGCACCGCACCCGCACCAACCTCCGACCGCAGACGGTCGCCTCGACGACGTCGTCGACGGCCGTGCTCGACGCACCCAGCACGGAGCAGCCCGCGCAGGGCTGAGCGCAGGGGGGCGCGTCGCGCCCCGCGCACACCGCAACCGCCGGGAGGCCCGGTGCCGGTCCCAGGGACCGGCACCGGGCCTCCCGGCGGTTGCGTCAGTGCTGTCGCGTCCGGATCGTCAGCCGCGTCGGCGACGGCTGGTCACCACCGGCGTGGCGGTGGTCTGCACCTTCGAGCCCGAGTAGATGTGCTCGATGTCCGCGGCGAAGTCCCGCATGATGACCGGACGCTTGATCGTCAGCTTCGGGGTGAGGTGCCCGGACGCCTCCGTGAGGTCGGTGTCGAGGATCGTGAACGACCGGATCGACTCCGCACGCGACACCCGCTGGTTCGCGGTGTCCACGGCCTCCTGCACGGCCTGGTGCACCCGCTCGTCGTAGGCCGCCTCGTGCGGGTCCAGCACGGGGGAGATGCCCCGGGCCTCGCACCAGCCGGGGAGCATGTCACGGTCGAGTGTCACGAGCGCGGCGACGAACGGCTTGCCCTCGCCGACGACGATCGCCTGCCCGACGAGCGGGTGTTCGCGGATGCCGTCCTCGAGCGGGGCCGGGGCGACGTTCTTGCCGCTCGCGGTGACGATGAGCTCCTTGGCCCGACCGGTCACCGTGAGCACGCCGTCGGCGTCGAGGCGGCCGAGGTCGCCCGTCCGGAACCAGCCGTCGGCGAAGGCCTTGTCCGTCGCCTCGTCGTTGTGCCAGTACCGGTCGAAGACGTCGACGCCGCGGATGAGGATCTCACCGTCGTCGGCGATGCGGACCTCGACACCGGGGAGCGCACGTCCGACGGTGCCGATCCGGAGCTCCGCGGCCCGGTTGACCGTGGCCGGCGCGGTGGTCTCGGTGAGGCCGTAGCCCTCGAGGATGTGGACGCCGATCGAGCGGAAGAAGTGCGACAGCCGCGGCGAGAGCGGTGCCGAACCGCTGACGGCGTAGCGGACGCGTCCCCCGATGGCGTCCCGGAGCTTGGCGTAGACGAGCTTGTCGAACAGCGCGAACCGCAGCCGGAGCCCGAGCGGCACCCTGCCCGTGTTCAGTGCCTCGGAGTGCGCGACCGCGGCGGCAGCCGCCGCGCGGAAGATCCGGCCCTTGCCGCCGAGGTCGGCCTTCTGCTCGGCCGAGTTGTAGATCTTCTCGAAGACCCGGGGGACGGCGAGGAGGAACGTCGGCTTGAAGGTCGACACGGCCTTCATGAGGTCCTTCGTGTCCGGCTCGTGGCCGACCAGCACGCCCGCGGAGAGCGACATCGCCGCGATGAACCGCGCGAACACGTGGGCCATCGGGATGAACAGCAGGGTGGACGACCCCTCGGCGATGACCTCGGGCATGGCCTCGGACGCGCCCTCGACCGTGCCGGTGAAGTTGTCGTGCCGGAGGACGCAGCCCTTCGGCCGGCCGGTGGTCCCCGACGTGTAGATGATCGTCGCGTCGTCATGCCCGTGCACGGTGGCCGTGCGGGCGTCGAGTTCTTCGTCGCTGACGTCCTCGCCGAGGCGGGCGAGGTCGTCGAGACCGCCGCCGTCCATCGTCCAGTGCTGCCCGAGGTGGGGCAGGTCCGGCGCGATGCCCGCGACCCGACGCGCGTGCTGCTCCTGCTCGACGACGATCGCGACGGCCTCGGAGTCCGAGAGGATCCAGCGGATCTGGTCGGGGGAGCTCGTCTCGTACACGGGGACCGAGACGAGTCCGGCGGTCCACACCGCGAAGTCGACCAGGGTCCACTCGAGGCGTGTGCGGGAGAGGATCGCGACGTGCGCGCCCGGCTCGAGGCCCGCGGCGACGAAGCCCTTCGCGATGGCACGGACGCGGGCAAGCGTCTCGGCCGCGGTGATGGGCGTCCAGGTGTCGCCCTGCCGCTGCGCGAGGATCGGCCGGTCGGGCGTGAGCCGCGCACGCTCGGTGAGGAGGCGGGCTGCCGAGCCGTGGTCGGGCGCGACAGGACCGGCGCTGGGACGCGAGGCGTGCCTCCCGGACGGTGCGGCGTCCGCCGGGGCCGCGGCAGACCGCGTGGTGGGCTCGGTGCCGGTCGCGGCGGCGTCCTGTTCGGCGGCGGCACTGGTGAGGCGCTCGGGTCGCTGATCGTTCACGGTGACTCCCTCGTCGGCCGGTTCGATTCGAGTACGCCTCATCGTCGAGGCGACACCGCCAGCATAGGGGCCGTCGCACGGAGAACCCCGTGGAGCCGGCCGTGCGTTCGGTGTGGACACGGCGAACCGGTAGGCTCGTGGACCGTGCACGCCATCGGAATCGACATCGGGGGCACCAAGATCGCGGGAGCGGTCGTCTCGGAGCTCGGCGAGATCCTCGCCGAGGACCGCGTCGCCACGAACGCTGCGGACCCGGACGCCATGCTCGACGACGTCGTGACGATGGTCACGCGCCTCCGGGCCTCCCACGAGGTCAGCGCGGTGGGGGTCGCCGCGCCGGGCTTCATCGACGCGTCGCAGTCGATCGTCTACTACACGCCGAACATCCGGTGGCGGAACGAGCCCCTGCGCCAGAAGCTCCAGGAGCGCATCGGCGACCTGCACATCACCGTCGACAACGACGCGAACGCGGCCGGCTGGGCGGAGTTCCGCTTCGGCGCCGGTCGGCTCGTGTCGGACATGACCATGCTGACGATCGGTACCGGTGTGGGCGGCGCGATCGTCACCGAGGACCGCCTGTTCCGCGGTGGCTTCGGCACCGGCGGCGAGATCGGTCACCTCCGGATCGTCCCGAACGGCCTGCCCTGCGGCTGCGGCGCCCGCGGCTGCATCGAGCAGTACGGCTCGGGTCGTGCACTCCAGCGCATGGCGAACGACGTCGCGGACGCCGGCGGCATCGGGTCCGCGCTCGCCGACGCCCGCGAGCAGAACGGTGGACAGCTCGACGGCAAGGTCGTCGGCGACCTGATCCTCGCGGACGACCCGGGTGCCCTCGCGGCCCTCCGGCGGCTCGGGCGGCACCTCGGTGAGGCCTGCGCGTCGCTGTCGGCCGTGCTCGACCCGCAGCTGTTCGTGTTCGGCGGCGGCGTCGCCAGCGCGGGGGACCGGCTGCTCGAGCCGATCAAGCAGGCATACCTCAGCAACCTCCCGGCCCGGGGCTACCACCCGGAGCCCGACTTCGTGATCGCGGAGCTCGTGAACGACGCGGGTGTCGTCGGAGCAGCCGACCTCGCCCGGATCCACGCCCGGACGGCGTAGGGTCGGCCACACCCCACCCCCTCGGAGTCATCGATGACCTACTGGCTGCTGAAGAACTTCCTGCTCGGCCCGCTCATCCTCACGCTGTTCCGACCGTGGGTCGTCGGCCGTGAGCACGTGCCCACCAAGGGGCCGGTCATCTTCGCGTCGAACCACATCTCGTTCATCGACTCGGTGATCCTCCCGGCGGTGCTCGACCGCCGCATCTCGTTCCTCGCCAAGAGCGACTACTTCACCGGGCGCGGCCTTAAGGGCTGGGCGACGAAGACGTTCTTCAACGCCATCGGTCAGCTGCCGATCGACCGCTCCGGCGGCAAGGCGTCCGAGGCCTCGCTCCGGACGGGGCTGCAGGTCCTCGCCCGGGGGGAACAGCTCGGCATCTACCCCGAGGGCACCCGCAGCCCCGACGGCAAGCTCTACCGCGGTCGCACGGGCATCGCACGGATGATCCTCGAGGGTCGCGTCACGGTGGTCCCGGTCGCGATGGTCGGCACCCGTGAGGTCCAGCAGATCGGCCAGCGGTTCCCGAAGTTCAAGCGCGTCGGCGTCGTGTTCGGCAAGCCGCTCGACTTCTCCCGCTTCCAGGGGTTCGAGACCGACCGCTTCATCCTCCGCAGCGTCACGGACGAGGTCATGCACGAGCTCGCCGGGCTGAGCCGGCAGGAGTACGTCGACGTCTACGCGACGAGTGTCAAGGAGCGTGCGAGCTCCGCGCGGGAGCAGGTCATGAAGGAGCGCGGCGGGGCCTCCGGACGGTAGGCTCACAGGGTCCGGCAACCCGGCCGGACGGCGGGTCGCGACCGGACATCCGGTCGCCCGACCGGCCGTGAGCCCAGAACACCGAGGTAACGCCCTTGTTCGAGTCGACCGACTTCGTCGCCCTGCAGGATCCGGACGTCATCGAGGGACTCGACCATTGGCGCACGCTCCCCATCAAGCAGCAGCCCACGTGGCCGGACGCGGCAGCAGCAGAGGCCGCCTCGGCGGAGATCGCGACGCTGCCGCCCCTCGTGTTCGCCGGCGAGGTCGACAAGCTCCGTGAACGGCTCGCCGCCGCGGCCCAGGGGAAGGCGTTCCTGCTCCAGGGCGGTGACTGCGCCGAGACCTTCGCCGGCGCCACCGCCGACTCGATCCGCGACCGCGTCAAGACGATCCTGCAGATGGCCGTCGTCCTCACGTACGGTGCCTCGATGCCCGTCATCAAGATGGGCCGCATGGCGGGGCAGTTCGCGAAGCCGCGCTCGAGCGACTTCGAGACCCGCGGGGACGTCACGCTGCCGGCGTACCGCGGTGACATCGTCAACGGGTACGACTTCACGCCGGAGAGCCGGCAGGCCGACCCCCGTCGCCTCGTGCAGGGGTACCACACGGCTGCGTCGACGCTGAACCTCGTCCGCGCCTTCACGCAGGGCGGGTTCGCCGACCTGCGCCAGGTGCACTCGTGGAACAAAGGCTTCGCGTCGAACCCGGCGAACGCCCGGTACGAGCACCTCGCGAAGGAGATCGACCGCGCGATCCGCTTCATGGACGCCTGCGGTGCCGACTTCGAGGCGCTGAAGCACGTCGAGTTCTACGCCTCGCACGAGGGGCTGCTCATGGACTACGAGCGCCCGATGACCCGCATCGACTCCCGGTCCGGCCAGGCGTACGACACCTCCGGCCACTTCATCTGGATCGGGGAGCGCACCCGTGACATCGACGGCGCGCACGTCGACTTCCTGTCCCGTGTGCGGAACCCGATCGGTGTGAAGCTCGGCCCGACGACCTCGGTCGACGACATGAAGGCACTCGTCGAGAAGCTCGACCCGAACCGCGAGCCTGGACGCCTGACCTTCATCACGCGCATGGGCGCCGGCAAGATCCGCGACGAGCTGCCGAAGCTCCTCGAGGCCATCAAGGGCATGGACGCGAACCCGCTCTGGGTGACCGACCCCATGCACGGCAACGGCCTCACCACCCCGACCGGCTACAAGACGCGCCGCTTCGACGACGTCGTGGACGAGGTGCTCGGGTTCTTCGAGGCCCACCGCCAGGTCGGCACGTACCCGGGCGGCATGCACGTCGAGCTCACGGGCGACGACGTGACGGAGTGCCTCGGCGGCTCCGAGCACATCGACGAGGCGACGCTCGCGACCCGGTACGAGTCCCTCTGCGACCCGCGGCTGAACCACATGCAGTCGCTCGAGCTGGCGTTCCTCGTCGCCGAGGAGCTCGGGGCACACCCGCACACCGCGCGCTGAGCGCGGCGCGCTGCGCGTGCGGCGCGTGCGGCGCATCTGCCCGCGAAAGCGACAGAATCCCGTGACCCCGTCGCGGGGTTCTGTCGCTTTCGCGGGGCACCCGGCGGCGCGCCGCTGGCTCCTGTCGCTTCCGCAGTGCGGTCGCGTCGGGTGCGCACGTGACGGCCGGGAGGCGCGGGGTGGGCTGGCACCGTGCCTCCCGGCCGTCGGGTGGTCGCGAAAGCGACAGTCCTGCGCGGAGGGGTGGAGCACGTCTGTCGCTCTCGCGGCGCGGACGGCGGCCGGCAGCGCGCTTCTGTCGCTTTCGCGGGGCGGTCGCCCGCGCGGCCGCGCACCTGCACGTCCGCGCGTCCGCGCGTCCGCGCGTCCGCGCGCCGCGCGCCGCGCGCCGCGCGCCGCGCGCCCGCGCGCCGCGCGCCGCGCGCCCGCGCGCCGCGCGCGGCGCTACTGCTCGTACGCGAGGGTGATCGTGTCGCCGCGGTGCACGGTGGTGCCCGCGGGCGGGTCCGTCCCCGTCACGGGGAGCGTGGCCTTCCAGTCGTAGAAGCCGCAGAGGATGTTCGTGCAGTCCGGGACGGAGACCTTGAGCCCGAGGCCCTCGAGGGTGCTCGTCGCGTCGTTGATCGTCTTGTCGTGCACGTCCGGCAGCTGGATCGGCGCCGGACCCTTCGACACGACGACGTCGACCTTCGTGCCCTGCACCGCGGGGTCGTCGGTCGCGGACGCCGAGATGATCTGCCCCTCGGGAACCTGGTCGTCGTACTTGGCGTCCTGCGACCCGAGCTCCAGGCCGACGCCGCTGAGTGTCGAGCGGGCATCGTCCACGGTCTTGCCGACCACGTCGGGCACGGGGCCGAGCGAGACGGTCAGCGTCACGGGGCCGCGCTCGGCGTAGGTCTCCGTCTTGCCGAGGTCGACCGCGCCGGAGGCATCGCGTCCGGTCGCGGCGATGACGGTGTCCTTCGCGGCGTCCGCGGAGAACTGGTACCGGGTGTCCTGCAGCTCGAAGTCGTCGTCGAGCGCGGCGGTGACGGTCGACTCCGGCTGGCCGATGATCGCGGGGAGGGCGATCATGCGCGGCCCGTCGGAGAGGACGAGCTGGATCGCGGTGCCCTTCCGGACCTCGCGCTTCGCGGCCGGCTTCGTCGTGGAGACCTCGCCCTTCGCGATGACCGCGTCGAACCGGTGGCCGTTCGACGCCGCGGTGCGCAGCCCCTGCGCCTCGATCAGTTGGCGGGCCTGCGACACGCTCTTGCCGGCGACCTCCGGGATGCGGACGTTGCCGAGCGGCCCCGGCCCGTACACCCAGCCGATCGTCCCGCCGATGAGCGCGAGCAGCACGACGATCGCGAGGACGATCCACCCGCGCTTGCGGCGCTTCGCGGACTTGTCGGCGAGCCGCTGCGCCGCGGGGGAGAGCACGCCGGGTTGGCCGCCGGTGCGGCGCGGACCGGGCTGGTTCCGTCCGCGCTGCCGTGGTGCGGTACCGGCTGCGGCGGCGCCCGTGCCGACGCCCGCTGCCCCGGAGGCCGCGCGGTCGAGGACGGTCGTGTCGTCGGCGTCGTCCTCCGGTGCCGAGGCGTACGAGGCCGGGGTGTGCGAGGCCGGTCCGTCGGACGGGAGGATCGCGGTGGCGTTCTCGGGGCGGAGCACGGCGGTCCGGTACTGCCCGGTGGCGCGCTGGGTACCGCCCGACATGTGGTCGAGCATCTCCCGCGCATCGGCCGGCCGGTCGTCGGGGTTCCGTGCGGTCGCCCAGGCCACGAGCTCGTCGAGCTCCGGCGGGACGCCGGGGACCGCCGCGCTCGGGCGGGGCACGGTGTCGTTCGCGTGCTGGTACGCGATCTGCATCGGCTGGTCGCCCTTGTACGGCTGCTCACCGGTGAGCATCTCGTAGAGCATGATGCCGAGCGCGTAGATGTCGCTGCGGGAGTCGGCGGCGCCACGGGTCACGAGCTCGGGGGAGAGGTACGCGATCGTGCCGAGCAGCGCGGCCCCGGTCGCGGTGTTCGCCGTCGTGGCGCGCGCGAGGCCGAAGTCGCCGAGCTTGATCCGACCGTCGTCGGCGAGCAGGACGTTCTCCGGCTTGAGGTCGCGGTGCACGATGCCGGCGCGGTGTGCGGACGCGAGCCCCGCGAGGACGGCGCGGAGGATGTCGGTCGCCTGCTCCGGCGTGAGGGCGTGGTGCTCCTGCAGGAGGTCCCGCAGCGTGATGCCGGGGATGTACTCCATGACGATGTAGGCGGTGTCGTCCTCGGCACCCTGGTCGTACACGCCGACGAGGTTCGGGTGCGAGAGCCGGGCGGCGGAACGGGCCTCCTGGATGAAGCGCTCGCGGAACGCCTGGTCGTCGGCGAGGTGCCCGTGCATGATCTTGATCGCGACGCGCCGCTCGAGTCGGACGTCGGTGGCGAGGTAGACCGTCGCCATGCCGCCGCGGGCGATGCGGGAGCGCACACGGTACCGTCGGTCGATCATCCGACCGATCATGGGGTCCGTGGCGTTCGTGGTCATCTGCGGCATTCTACGAATCCGGGCTGCACGAGCCCGTACTGACGCTCCGACCGTTACCCGATCTCGACCTCTGGGATGAGTCGCACTGGCCGATCGGATGAGCGATCGTCAGGAAGAGGTGCCCGCACTCAGAGCGAGGCGAGCCAGGTCTCCGCCGGGCCGGCCCACTTCGCGTACGCCTTCGGGTACGCCGACACCTGCACGGCCTGCGCGGCGTCCGTCACGCTCATCGACGCCCAACCCGAGACGCCGAGCAACCCGCGGGTCTTGCCGGGGTTCCCCGCGAAGAACCGCTTGGCCGCGGTCGAGGGGTCCTGCAGGGAGGCGGCGCTGCCCCATCCCTGGCTCGGCCGCTGCTGGAAGAGGCCGACCGAGTCGCGGTCGCCGTGCGAGAGGTTCCGGAGGCTCGACTCCTGCATCGCGGCGGCGAGGGCGACGACGAGCCCGCGCTGCGGGACGCCGAGCGAGCGCCCCACGCTGACGATCGTGGCCGCGTTCCGCCACTGCTCGGCGCTGAGGACCGTGCTCGAGACCGATGCTCCGGTGGACCCGGTCGAGGTCGCCGCAGCGGTCGACACGGTGGCTCCCGGCAGCACGAGCGTCTTGCCCGCGTAGATCGTGCTCGTGTAGCTGAGGCCGTTCGCGGCGAGGAGCGCCTTCACCGACACGTGGTGCGCGGCGGCGATGGACGCGATCGTGTCGCCGGAGGCGATCTTCACGTGTCCGCTGCTGGTGGACGCCGTGGATGCGGGCCGCGGGGAGGCACTCGACGACGAGGTGCTCGGAGTGCTCGGGGCCGAGGCGGAGGGCACCCGGAGGGTCTGCCCGGGGTAGATGACGCTCCGCTGCGAGAGGTTGTTGGCGCGGAGGAGGGCCTGCGTCGACACGCCGATCCGGGAGGCGATGCCCGACACGGTGTCACCCGAGCGCACGTGGTAGCTCCCCGTGGTCGCCGTCGTCGTCGTCCGTGCCGGAGCGGCCTGCACCGCGGGGGTGCTGGCGAGGTGGAGGGTCTGCCCGGGGTGGATGATCGTGTTCCAGCCGAGGCCGTTGCGCACGAGCACCTCCTGCGCGGAGAGGCCGTAGCGTGCCGCGATCGCGGAAACGGTGTCGCCCTGCCGCACGGTGTAGTTCGTGGGCACAGCGGTGGTGGGGGCCTTGGAGACGGCGGCGACCGCCGTGACCGTGGTCTCGGCCGGACGCGCGACGGCGGTGGTGAACACCGGGCCGTCGCTCTCGTTGCGGTCCTGGTCCACGTGCCGCTTGTTGGCACCGCCCTCGTCGTCGTGCCGCGCTTCGAGGTGCGCGACCGGTCCGGTCAGGCCGGCGGTCACGGCGATCGTCCCGGCGAGGACGATCGGCATGGTCGCGAAGCGGGCGGATCGCGCGCGTCGGGCGGCCTCGTCTGCAGCGTTGTCCACGGTGGTCTCCTGTCCTCGGTGAGCCGGTCACGCGCGCGTGTGCGCACTCACAGGTGGCTCAACGCTGGCATGGGCTGATTCCCAAGTCAACCAGAGAGTCGAATGTTGCGTGTGTGACTCGTGTGACGAACGGGGTGTACGACACCTCGCGTCGCTCTGGCAACATGGGCGTGTGAGTCCTGCACCCACTGACGACGCGACCCTTTCCGAACGCTGGCTGACGGTCCCCGACCTCGTCGAGTTGTTCGGCGTGACCCCCGGCCGGGTCCACCGGCTCTTCGAGCAGAAGACACTGCTGCCCGCCCGGGTGGACGGTGTGCTCCGGGTGCCGAGCGAGTTCCTCGACGGCTCCGAGCCGCTCCCCGAGCTCCGCGGCACGCTGATCGTGCTCGCCGACAACGGCTTCTCCGACGACGAGGCGGTGCGCTGGATGCTCGCCGTCGACGACGCGATCGGCGACTCGCCGATCAACGCGCTGCGCGCCGGCCGCAAGGCCGAGGTGCGCCGCATCGCGCAGTCACTGCTCTAGCTGCGACCGCGGCTCTGGCGGCGACGCGCTGACGGACTGGAGGCGCGGTGCGGGCCCGCGCTGAGCCTCCAGTCCGTCCGTCGGTTCCGTCTACGCGACGCGGCGCGTGACCGTGTCGGCCAACGACGCGAGCTGCTCACGCGCCGACGGCGTGAGCGGTGCTGCGTCGAGCGCGGCCTTGGCGCGTTGCACGTGCCGGTCGATCGAGCGCTCGACCGCCGCCACGGCGCCCGAGTCGGTGAGGGTCGCACGGAGCATCTGCACCTGCGCCTCGTCGAGGTCCGGGTCGCCCAGCAGCTCGTCCAGCAGCTGTCGAGGGCCGGGGGAGAGCGTCTTTCGGGCGCTCGCGATGAGGACGGTGCGCTTGCCCTCGCGGAGGTCGTCGCCGGCGGGCTTCCCGGTGACCTCGGGGTCGCCGAAGACGCCGAGCATGTCGTCGCGGAGCTGGTACGCCACGCCGAGGGGCAGTCCGAAGGAACGGAGGCCCTCGAGCTGCGACTCGCTCGCGCCGGCGACCAGGGCGCCGATGACCAGCGGGGCCTCGACCGAGTACTTCGCCGACTTGAAGACGATGACGCGCTGGGCGCGGAGGAGGTGCTCACCCTCGTCGATCGCCGGCCACGCGGTCTCCTCGTGCACGTCGAGGTACTGCCCCGCCGTGACGTCGAGGCGCATCGCGTGGAACTCCCGGCGGACGATCCGGGCGCGGGCGGGGTCGAGGAGCGCGAGGCCCTCGTCGAAGACCGCGTCGCTCAGGGAGAGCAGCAGGTCCCCGAGCAGCAGCGCCGAGTTCGTGCCGTACTGCGCACGGTCGCCGGTGAACCCCGAGTCGCTGTGGAGCGCCTCGAACCGACGGTGCACCGCGGGGAGGCCGCGGCGGGTGTCCGAGCGGTCCATGATGTCGTCGTGCACGAGCGCGGCGGCGTGGAACACCTCGAGCGCTGCGGCAACGGTGACGACCGCCTCGGCCGTGGTCTGGCGGGAGCCCTCGGCGAGGGGGTCGAACGACCCGGAACGCCCGGCCACGGACTGCCAGCCCCAGTAGCAGAACAGGGCCCGGAAGCGCTTGCCGCCGGACAGGAGGTCCCGCGCGTACTCGTCGAACGGAGCGAGGTCGGGGCTGATCGCGAGGAGCCGTTCACGCTGCTCGTCCAGGGCCCGTTCGATCCGAGCGGAAACGAGGTCCACTAATCGCGTACTCTCAGCCACACTCCCTACCCTAGTGGAGTGGTCGGGACGTAGAATCGGCCGACCAAGACCTTGCGTCGATCCCAGGAACAGAGGGAACACAGATGCCACTCTCGGAGCAAGAGCAGCGCCTCCTCGAAGAGATGGAGCGCAGCCTCTATCAGAACGACTCCGACTTCGTCGCGCGCGTCACGCGCCGCCAGGGTCGTCCGACCTACACGTCGATCGCGCTCGGGGTGCTCGGTGCACTCGCGGGCGTCGCCGTCGTCATCGTCGGACTGGTCCTCCGCCAGCCGCTCGTCGGGATCCTCGGGTTCGTGATCATGCTCGCCGGCGTGTTGTTCGCGCTGCGCCCGGGCATGCGGGCCCCCAAGGCGAAGCCGGGCCGGACGCCGAGGTCCGGCGGCTCGTCGGGGTCGAAGCGGTCGTCGTCGGGCGGGTCCTTCATGGACCGCATGAACGAGCGCTGGGACAAGCGCAACGAGCAGGGGCAGTAGCTCCACCTCCTCCACCTCCTCCACACGTCGCAACGGGGTCGGTCCTTCGGGACCGGCCCCGTTCCGTGTGTCCGGGGGCGGGGCGCCGTTCTGTTCGAGGTTCCGCAATGCGGGCATGTCGAGCGAGCGCGCCTCGGTCCGTGGAACCTCGGCATGCAACGCGCGGGAAGTCGTGGAACCTCGGCCTGCAACGCGCGGGGAGTCGTGGAACCTCGGCCCGACGGGCGGGACGCAGGTTCGGACCGCTGGCCGTTGGCCGCCGTGGTCACGACACCCCGCGTGCACGTCGTCGAGTGGTCGCGAAGTGTCGCCCGTGACGTTCCGGAGCGACCGTTCGTGACCGTACGACGTGGATCACGCGGGGAGTCGTGACCGCGCGACGTGCGCGAACCAGGACCTCGGCGATGCGGCGCGGGGCACCGGGGTGAGCGCACGGCGGAGGTGAGCGGCGTGGCGGGGGTGCGGCGCGCCTCCAGGCCGTGCCGGGGCCGTGAAAGTCCTCCACTTTCCTCCACGCCCTCCACTGCCCTCCACACCCCCGGATTTCCGGGGGTACTGCGCGTTTGAGCGGCTGAGTATCTCGATGGAAGCCGCCCCAGAAGGGGGCACAGGGGTGTTTTCGGGAGCGGAAACCTGGGCACGGGGAGGGGAGTGGAGTAAAGTGGGGCCAGCAACGGTCCGGTGGAGCGGAGGGGAGGCCCGACGTGCTGCTCGGTACCTACGCCCCGAAGCTCGACGAGAAGGGTCGCGTGATCCTCCCCGCCAAGTTCCGGGACGAGCTGTCCGGGGGGCTCGTGATGACCCGCGGGCAGGAGCGCTGCGTCGTCGTCTTCAGCGCGGACACGTTCGAGGAACTCCACGAGCGCATCCGCACCGCTCCGATGACGTCGAAGCGCACCCGGGACTACATGCGTCTGTTCCTCTCCGGAGCGAGCGCCGAGCAGCCCGACAAGCAGAACCGCGTCACGATCCCGCAGAACCTCCGCGACTACGCGGGGCTCGAGCGGGACCTGACGGTCATCGGCTCCGGTGACCGTGCCGAGATCTGGTCGACCACCGCGTGGGAGGCCTACTACGCCGAGGTCGAAGAGGGCTTCGCCGACAACGACGAGGAGGTGATCCCGGGGATCTTCTGATCCGCGGATCGGGACTCCCAGCCGTGGTGCCCTGACGTCACTTCCCCGACGTCAGGTCGCATGGATGGGGATCCGGACCCGCGGCCCGGAAGGACACAGGGGCTGACATGGCCGAAGACCAGAGGGAACGCTTCCCGCACACGCCGGTGATGCTCGAGCGCATCGTCGAGCTGTTCACACCGACCCTCGAGGGACCCGGCAAGGTCGTGGTCGACGCGACGCTCGGCATGGGCGGCCACTCCGAGGGACTGCTCGAGCGATTCCCCGAGCTGACGCTGATCGGTCTCGACCGGGACACCGACGCCCTCGGGATCGCGGGGGAGCGGCTCGCACGGTTCGGTGACCGCGTCCGGCTCGTGCACACCGTGTACGACGGCATCGCCGACGCGATCGCGGGCGAGGGCTTCGACGAGGTCGACGGTGTGCTGTTCGACCTCGGTGTCAGCTCGCTGCAACTCGACCGTGCCGAGCGTGGCTTCGCCTACAGCCAGGACGCCCCGCTCGACATGCGGATGGACCGCACCGAGGGGCAGACCGCGGCCGACGTCCTCGCGACGTACGACGAGGGTGAACTCCGTCGGATCTTCCAGCGCTACGGCGAGGAGAAGCTCGCCGGCCGGTACGCCCGGGCCATCGTCGAGCGTCGTGCGACGAAGCCGTTCGAGATGTCGGGCGACCTCGTGCAGGTCCTCCACGACGCCACGCCGGTGGCCGTCCAGCGCCAGGGCCACCCCGCGAAGCGCGTGTTCCAGGCGCTGCGCATCGAGGTCAACGCCGAGCTCAGCGTGCTCGAGCGGGCGATCCCGGCAGCGCTCGACGCGATCGCGGTGGGCGGCCGGATCGTCGTCGAGTCGTACCAGTCCCTCGAGGACCGCATGGTGAAGCGCGAACTCGTGGCTCGCACGACCTCGAGCGCCCCCGCGGGCCTCCCCGTCGAGCTGCCCGAGCACCGTCCCACCTTCCAGCTGGTCGTCAAGGGCGCCGAACTGGCCGACGAGGCCGAACGCGCCGCCAACCCCCGAGCCATCCCCGTGCGCCTGCGCGCGGCCGAACGGATCCGGAAGTGACATGAGCACGAACCTCGCACTCGTCGACCCCGTCGTCCCGTCCCGCGCGCCCCGACCGTCCCGCCAGGACCAGCGTGACCGGCCCGAGCTCGTCGAGGTCGCGCCGAGCAAGGCGCAGCGTCGTGCCCGGCCGCGGATCGCGTACGCCATCGTGGCGGTGTCGGCGCTCGGCATCCTGCTCCTGGCGCAGCTCGGGATCAGCATGGTGCTCAGCCAGGGGGCCTACACGCTGAACTCGCTCGACGCCGAGCAGACCAAGCTCACGCGGACGCAGCAGTCGCTCTCCGAGGAACTGCGCGTGCTCGACTCGCCGCAGAACCTCGCCCGGAACGCGCAGGGCCTCGGGATGATCGCGAACTCGACGCCGGTGTACCTCGACCCGAAGACCGGGCGGGTGTACGGCACGCCGACGCCGGCGAAGGCGGACGAGGCGACCGCAGCGACGGAGAACCTCGTGCCGAACTCGCTCCTGCAGGACGTGCCGCTCGTCACCAAGGGCAAGGGGACCGAGAAGGCCGCAGCGGAGGAGGGCGACGCGACGAGCAAGACCGACGCGACGAGCACGACCGACACTGCGAAGACCGACGCTGAGAAGACCGGCGGCGCCAGCGCGTCGGACGGGGCAACGTCGAAGTCGTCCGTAGAGTCCGACCCGAACCAGCTCCAGGCACCCACCACCCGGTGACCGTGGCGCTGGTGGCCGCCACCACCGGCACCGCCATCACTGGGACCGGCACCACCGGGACCGCCACCACCGGGAAGGACCGCGCCGCGTGACCAAGACGATCCGCAACCGACGACTGCGCTACAGCGTGGTGATGATCGCCGTGATCGCCCTCGTGGCGGTGTTCGTCGTCCGGCTCGTCGACATCCAGGTGGTCCAGGCGGCCGACCTCGACAAGGCGTCCGAAGCGAAGCGGAGCATCCCGGTCACGGTGTACGGGGACCGCGGCGCGATCGTCGACCGCAACGGCGTCGAACTCGCCGACAGCGTCACCCGGTACAACATCACGACGGCGCCCCGCCTGGTCTCGAAGTTCACGGGCAAGCTCGGTGGCACGCGGGTGAAGGAGGTCAGTGTCGACACGGCCCTGGACGCCCTCGTCAAGGCCTCCGGCGGCGACCTGAAGACCATGCGCGAGAACATCGCGGCCGACCCGAAGTCGGACTTCGCGTACCTGGTCAAGGGCCTCGACGTGAAGCACTACGAAGCCGTCATCGCCCTGCAGATCCCGTGGGTCTACGCCGCACCGCAGGCCGCCAGGGTGTACCCGACCGGCGCCACCACCGGCAACATCACCGGCTTCCTGGGCACCGACGGCGCCCAGGCCGGCCTCGAGTACGCGTACGACAAGTGCCTCGCCGGGGTGAACGGCTCGCAGACGTACGAGCGCGGCGCGGACGGCGTGCAGCTCCCCGGTTCGACCGTGACGACGAAGCAGGCCAAGGACGGCGGGACGCTCGAGACGACGATCGACAGCGACCTGCAGTACATGGCGAACCAGACGATCGCGTCCGCGGGCAAGCAGCTGCAGGCGCAGTCCGCGACCGCCACGGTCACCAACGCGAAGACCGGCGAGGTCCTCGCGGTGGCCGACTGGCCGACGGTCGACCCCAACGACGTGGACGCGACGACCGACAAGGGCGCCTACGGGTCCAGGGCGATCACCGACACCTACGAGCCCGGGTCGACGATCAAGGCCGCCATCGCCGCCGCCCTGATCAACGAGGGCAAGTCGAGCCCGACCGACGGCACCACCGTCCCGTACTCGCGGACGTTCCCGTGGGGTGGGACCATCCACGACGCTGAGTTCCACCCGACCGAGCAGCTCACGCTCACGGGGGTCCTGCAGGACTCGTCGAACGTCGGCATCACCGAGCTCGGTGAGCGCCTGACGAAGCAGCAGCGCTACGACTACATGAAGAAGTTCGGCCTGTTCGAGCCCGAGTCCGCGATCGACTACCCGGGCCAGCCGGGGATGCAGTACGGCTCGACCCCCGACTGGGACTCCCAGACGAACATCAACTCGATGTTCGGGCAGGGCATCTCGACGACGGCCCTCCAGGTGGCGAGCATCTACCAGACGCTCGCGAACCAGGGTGTCCGGATCCCGCTGCACTTCGTCAAGGGCTGCGAGACCGCGGACGGCAAGACGATCGACGCGCCCGACGTGCAGCCGGAGCGGGTCGTCTCGGCCAGCGCGGCCCAGCAGACGGTCAAGATGCTGCAGAGCGTCGTCAAGGGCGGCACGCTCGTGGGCATGCAGCCGATCTCGGGCTACAACGTCGCCGCGAAGACCGGTACCGCCGAGGTGGCCGAGGGCTCGAAGGGCTACGGCGGCCAGCGCATCATCTCCGTGGCCGGAATGGCACCTGCGGAAGACCCCCAGTATGTTGTCACGGTGACGTTCACGAAGCCGCAGACGAGCAAGTTCTCGTCCGGTGCGGCTCCGGCGTTCCGAACCCTCATGTCCCAGGTGCTCGAGAAGTACCGAGTAACCCCCTCCGCGTCCGAGGCGAAGCTGTACCCGTCCACGTGGTGAGGAAGAAGGAGCACTTGTCCGCACGGATCCCCCCGGTCCTCCGGCCCGAACACCCCACCCCCCGATCGGTCGCCGAACTGGCGAACGGCTTCGGGCTGCGCGTCGTCGGCTCGCTCGACGGCGTCGAGACCACGGGTGTCACCCTGAGCGCTGCCGAGGTGCAGCCCGGTGACCTGTTCGTCGGTGTGCACGGCGCGAACCGCCACGGCGCCCAGTTCGCGACCGAGGCCGCCGAGCGCGGTGCGGTCGCGGTCCTCACCGACGCCGACGGCGTGGCGCTCGCGGAACCGTCCGGCCTGCCCGTGCTCGTGGTCGACGACCCCCGTGCGGCGCTCGGCGACGTCTCCGCGTGGGTCTACCGGACCCACCCGGACGAGGCGACCGACCTCCCGCAGCTCTTCGCGACGACCGGGACGAACGGCAAGACGAGCACCTCGTACATCCTCGAGGGCATCCTCAAGCAACTCGGCCTCGTCGCCGGCCTGAGCTCCACCGCCGAACGGCACATCGGCGCCCTCAGCGTGACGAGCCGTCTGACCACACCCGAGGCGAGCGAGATGCACGCGCTCCTCGCCCGCATGCGCGAGGCCGAGGTCCGCGCCGTGGCCGTCGAGGTGAGCGCGCAGGCCCTCAGCCGCCACCGTGTCGACGGGATCGTGTTCGACGTCGCCGGGTTCACGAACCTCTCGCACGACCACCTCGACGACTACGCCGACATGGAGGAGTACTACCAGGCCAAGCTGCCGCTCTTCCAGCCCGAGCACGCCCGCCGCGGGGTCGTCTCGCTCGACACCGACTGGGGTCACCGCGTGGTGCAGGACTCCCGCATCCCGGTGACGACCATCACGGTGCACCCCGAGGTCGAGGCCGAGTGGCACGTCGACATCCTCGAGGCGCACGCGGCGTACACCGAGTTCCGGCTGACCGGGCCCGAGGGCCGCGAGCTGACCACCCGCGTGCCGCTCATCGGCTGGCACATGGCCGCGAACGCCGCGCTCGCGATCGTGATGCTCGTCGAGGGCGGGTTCGAGCTCGGCGCGATCGCGCAGGCGCTCGAGACCGGCCACCGCCGCTACCCCGACGAGGACGAGCGTGAGGAACGCGGCGAGCGGACGAGCGCCATCGAGTGCTACCTCCCCGGACGCACCGAGCGCGTCTCCGGTGAACACGGCCCGAGCGTCTACGTGGACTTCGGCCACAGCCCCGACGCGTTCGAGAACACCCTCGCGGCCGTCCGCCAGTTCACGCCCGGTCGGGTCCTCATGCTGTTCGGCGCCGACGGCGACCGCGACACCACGAAGCGTGCGGACATGGCGCGGGTCGCCGCCGCCGGCAGTGACGTGCTCGTGATCACCGACCACCACCCGCGCTTCGAGGACGCCGCGTCGATCCGGAAGACCCTGGTCGACGCCGCGCGCGAGGCGTACCCGGACCACGAGCTCTACGAGGTCAGCCCGCCCGAGGCCGCGATCCGGAAGGCCGTCGGTCTGCTCGGCGAGGGCGACTCGATCCTCTGGGCCGGCCCCGGCCACCAGGACTACCGCGACATCCAGGGTGTCCGCACGCCCTACTCGGCTCGCGACGAGGCCCGTCAGGCCCTGCGCGAGGCCGGCTGGGAACCGAACAGCGGCCCGGTGGAGGAGACCCGATGATCCCCATGACCCTCGCCGAGATCGCCGCCGCGGTCGACGGCGAGCTGATCGGTGGCGCCCAGGCGGACCTGGTCGTCGACGGCTCCGTCGAGACGGACTCCCGGCTCGTGACCCCCGGCAGCGTCTTCTTCGCCCTCCCCGGCGAGGTCACCGACGGCCGCCGCTTCGTCCCGGCCGCGACCGAGGCCGGCGCCGCCCTGGTCATCACGCCCGAGCGCGTCGAGACCGCCGCGCCGCAGATCGTCGTGGCCGACGGGTACGCCGCCCTGGCCGCCCTCGCCCACGAGGTCGTCGCCCGCGTGCGTGCCTCCAGTGCCGACCGCGTCGACGCCGACGGCCGTCCCGCGCCGCTGCGCGTCGTCGGCATCACGGGCTCGAACGGGAAGACGAGCACGAAGAACATGCTCGCCACCATCCTGTCGACGCAGGGCGAGACGATCGCGCCGAAGGGCTCGTTCAACAACCACGTCGGCGCACCGATCTCGATGCTCCGGATCACGCACGACACCCGCTTCCTCGTGGTCGAGATGGGCGCGAGCGGCAAGGGCCACATCGCCAAGCTCGTCTCGATCGCGGAGCCCGACGTCGGCGTCGTCCTCAAGGTGGGCCTCGCGCACGCCGGCGAGTTCGGCGGGATCGAGGCCACTCAGAAGGCCAAGTCCGAGATGGTCACCGACCTCCCGGAGACCGCCACGGCGCTCCTCAACGTCGACGACGACCGCGTCGCCGCGATGCGCGACCTGACGCGCGCTCGCGTCGTCGGGTTCGGCACGTCGGCCGACGCCGACTACCGCATCGGCGGCATCGAGACGGACCGGACCGGCACGCGGTTCACGCTGACCGGGCCGACGGGCGACCGGCCTGGGCCCACGCCGCCGGTTCCGGATCGACGCGCCAGCGGCGAGCCGGCCGTGCCGGTGGGGAGAGGCACGGATCGCTCCGCCGAGACCGCCGACGTCCGCCTCGCCATCATCGGGGAACACCACGCGATGAACGCCAGCGCGGCGCTCACGGTGGCGAACCTGTGGGGCGTCCCCCTCGCCACCGGCGCCGAGGCGCTCGCGTCGATGACGCGAGCCGAGCGCTGGCGCATGGAGATCCTCCCGGGAGGCCCGGAGGGCGTGACCGTCATCAACGACGCGTACAACGCGTCACCGGACTCGACCGCAGCGGCGCTGCGGACCCTGGCGCAGATCGTGCGGCCGGGCGAGCGCGCGGTCGCCGTGCTCGGCGAGATGAGCGAGCTCGGCGAGTTCGCGACCGAGGAGCACGACCGGCTCGGCCGGCTCGTGGTCCGGCTCGGCATCGGGCAGCTCGTGGTCGTCGGCCGCGGCGCGATGCCGATCCACCAGGCCGCCACCCTCGAGGGATCGTGGGACGGCGAGTCAGTGTTCACCGAGGACGTCGACGAGGCCGTCCGCACCCTCGAGACCATGCTCCGCCCCGGCGACGTGGTCCTCGTCAAGTCCTCGAACTCCGCCGGACTGCGCTTCCTCGGAGACCGACTCGGAGGAGTCACCGAATGATCGCGCTCCTGGTCGCCGGCGCCGTGTCGCTGGTGTTCACGCTGCTGCTCACGCCGCTCTTCATCAAGCTGTTCCACCGTCTCGGGTGGGGGCAGTTCATCCGCGACGACGGACCCCAGTCGCACCACACCAAGCGCGGCACGGCCACGATGGGCGGCATCGTCCTCATCATCGGCTCGGTGATCGGCTACTTCGTCGGACACCTCGTCGGCCGCGACTCGGTGACGCTCTCCGGCCTGCTCGTGCTGTTCCTCATGGTCGGCCTCGGGTTCGTCGGCTTCGTCGACGACTTCCTCAAGGTCCGGCGCCAGCGGAGCCTCGGCCTCGGCGGCTGGGCCAAGGTGCTCGGCCAGGTGATCGTCGGCGTCATCTTCGCCACCGTCGCCCTCGTGGTGCCCTCCGGCAACGGCAAGCCCCCCGCGTCGACGATGATCTCCGCGATCCGGGACATCCCGTGGCTCGACCTCATGGCGCTCGGGACGGTCATCGGGACGATCCTGTTCCTGGCGTGGATCGTGCTGCTCACGGTGTCGACGTCGAACGGCGTGAACGTCGCGGACGGCCTCGACGGGCTCGCGACCGGGTCGAGCATCCTCGCGATCGGCTCCTACGTCATCATCGGGTTCTGGCAGTCCAACCAGCAGTGCGGCAGCCCGCGCCTCGACGAGACCACCGCCCACGCCTGCTACACGGTGTCGAACCCGCTCGACCTCGCGGTGGTCGCCGCGGCCGTCGTCGGCGGGCTGATCGGGTTCCTCTGGTACAACACGTCCCCGGCACAGATCTTCCTCGGCGACACCGGCTCGCTCGGCCTCGGCGGTGCCCTCGCCGGCCTCGCGGTCCTCAGCCGCACCGAGCTGCTGCTCGTCCTCATCGGCGGCCTGTTCTTCATCGTCACCGGTTCGGTCATCCTGCAGCGGGCGTACTTCAAGATCACGCACGGCAAGCGCATCTTCCGGATGAGTCCGCTGCACCACCACTTCGAGCTCAAGGGTTGGGCCGAGGTGACGGTCGTCGTGCGCTTCTGGATCATCGCCGGGCTGTGCGTCGTCGGCGGCGTCGGCCTGTTCTACCTGGAGTGGATCACCCGTGTCGGCTGACGCCACGACCCCCGACCGGCTCACCGGTCTCGACAGCTGGTACGCGGAGGGCTGGAAGGGGCTCCGGGTCGCCGTGCTCGGCCTCGGGTCGACGGGCTTCTCGGTCGCGGACACCCTCGTCGAGCTCGGCAGCGAGGTCACGGTGTACGCACCGGACGGCCCCGCGGACACGATCGAGCTGCTCGACGTGATCGGGGCACGGTTCGAGCGCACCCCGCTCGACGCCGTCCCGGACGCGCTCGTCGAGCAGGCGCCCGACGTCGTCGTGGTCTCGCCCGGTCTGCCGCCGCACAACGCCTCGGTCCGGTGGGCCGTCGAGCACAGCACCGTGTGGGGCGACATCGAGCTCGCCTGGCGGGTGCGCGACAAGGTCGTCCGCGGCCCGGTCGCCGCCCCGTGGGTGACCATCACCGGCACGAACGGCAAGACCACCACCACCCAGCTGACCACCGCGATGTTCGAGGCCGCCGGGCTCCGTGCCGTGTCCTGCGGCAACATCGGTGTGCCGGTGCTCGACGTCGTCCGCGACCCGGACGGCTTCGACGTCCTCGTGGTCGAGCTGTCGAGCCACCAGCTGCACTACATGGCCGACGCCGGCGACGGCGCGGTCGTGCCGCTCGCGAGCGCCTGCCTGAACATCGCCGACGACCACCTCGAGTGGCACGGCTCGGCCGAGGCCTACCGCGCGGCGAAGGCGAAGGTCTACGAGCGCACCGTGATGGCGTGCGTCTACAACACGACCGACGAGGTCACCCGGACCATGGTCGAGGGCGCCGACGTGGTGGAGGGCTGCCGCGCCGTCGGGTTCACCCCCGGGGTCCCCGCACCCGGTGACGTCGGGATCGTCGAGGACGTCCTCTGCGACCGCGCGTTCGGGGAGGACCGCCGGTCGAGCGCCCTCGAGCTCGCGACCCTCGCGGACCTCGAGGAAGCCGGGCTCGCGAGCCCGCACATGACGATGAACGTCCTCGCCGCCGCCGCGCTCGCCCGTGCCGCCACCGTGCAGCCCGCCGCGATCCAGCAGGCCGTCCGGGGCTTCCGCGCCGACCACCACCGGACCGAACTCGTCGCCTCCGCGGACGGCATCACCTGGGTCGACGACTCGAAGGCGACGAACCCGCACGCGGCGACCGCGTCCCTGGCGTCGTTCGACACCGTCGTGTGGATCGTCGGGGGGCTCTTCAAGGGCGTCGACGTCGACGGGCTCGTGCAGCGGTTCGGCCCCGGTGTCCGCGGCGTCGTCGTCATCGGCACCGACCGTGCGCCGGTGCTCGAGGCATTCGCGCGACACGCGCCGTCGGTCCCGGTCCTGCAGGTCGAGGCATCGGACACTGATCAGGTCATGCCCGAGGCGGTCCGGCATGCCGCATCGGTCGCGAGGCCGGGCGACACGGTCCTCCTCGCCCCGGCGGCGGCGTCGTTCGACCAGTTCGACTCGTACTCCGACCGGGGGCGTCGGTTCGCGGCGGCGGTCCACGAGCACCTGGGAGGAAACGGCGATGGCGGACCTTCCGGCGAACGGCCCTAGCGGCGCAGCGGGCGCGCGCGGCACGAGTGCGACCGGCACGTCGAGCGCGCGCGGCACGGGCGCGACCGGCACGTCGAGCGCGACCGGCGCGGGATCGTCGCGGCGCCGCCCGACGGGCGCCGTCGTCGCGGTGAAGAACGTGTTCGTCGCCGAGTCGGCCACGTTCTACACGATCCTCGGCGTCACGCTCTTCCTCGTCGTCTTCGGCGTCGTCATGGTGCTCTCGTCCTCCAGCGTCGAGCAGTACGCCGCCACGCACGACTTCTTCGGCGCAGCGTCCCGGCAGGGGCTCTACGCGGTGCTCGGTGTGCCGCTCATGCTCATCACCAGCCGGGTGCCCGCCCGCGCCTGGCGGAAGTGGGCGATGGGGATCCTGGGCGCGGCGCTCGTGCTGCAGTTGCTCGTCTACACACCGCTCGGCGTGGAGATCCAGGGCAACCGGAACTGGATCTCGATCGGCTCGTTCAGCGCGCAGCCCTCCGAGGCCGTGAAGCTCGGACTCGCCCTCGCGGTCGGCGCGATCATGTACGTCAAGCGGGACAAGCTCGACAACTGGAAGGAGCTGTTCGTCCCGATCGGCATCGCCATCGTGCTGCCGCTCGGCCTCGTGCTCCTCGGCGGCGACCAGGGCACGGCGATGATCATGCTCATCCTCGTCCTCGGCGCCCTCTACGTCGGTGGCGCCCGGGCGAAGCACCTGCTCGTGGTCGTCGGCACGATCGCCGTCGTGCTGCCGTTCATCACGATGACGTCGGCGTCGCGGTCGTACCGCATCAACGCCTGGCTCTCCGGCTGCACCGACTCGAACCAGTTCCAGGACCTCTGCTGGCAGCCCGTGCACGGCATGTGGGCGCTGGCGTCCGGCGGCGTCTTCGGTGTCGGACTCGGCAACTCCAAGGCGAAGTGGTCCTGGCTGCCCGAGGCCGACAACGACTACATCTTCGCGATCATCGGCGAGGAACTCGGGCTCATCGGCGCCGTCGTCGTCCTCGCGCTCTTCGTGGTCCTCGCGGTCAGCATGATCAAGGTCATCCGGCAGAGCCGCGACCCGTTCGTCAAGACCGTCACCGGCGGCATCCTCGCGTGGATCATCGGGCAGGCGCTCGTCAACATCGCGGTGGTCCTCGGGCTCCTGCCGGTGCTCGGGGTGCCGTTGCCGCTCATCTCCGCGGGTGGCTCGGCGCTCATCATGACCCTCGTCGGCATCGGTGTGGTGCTGTCGTTCGCGCGGGACCTGCCCGGCAAGCGCTCCGACGACCCGGGCATCGACCACCGGACCGCCCTGCGCGGCTCGGGCGCCAGCACCGGCGCCCGCGCCGGCACCACCCCGCGCAGTCCGCGCACGAACGGAGCCCAGCGGTGAGCCGCTACCTCTTCGCCGGCGGTGGGACCGCCGGCCACGTGAACCCCCTGCTCGCGGTCGCCGACCGGCTGACCGAGCGCGACCCCGACGCCGAGGTGCTCGTCCTCGGGACCGCCGAGGGCCTCGAGTCCCGGCTCGTCCCGATGCGCGGCTACGAACTGCTGACGATCCCGCGCCTGCCCTTCCCGAGGAAGCCGAACGCCGCAGCGCTGCGCTTCCCCGGCGCCTTCCGGCGCGCGGTGCAACGCACCGAGCAGATCATCCGCGACCGCGGCGTCGACGTCGTCCTCGGGGTCGGCGGCTACGCGGCCGCTCCCGCCTACATCGCGGCCCGTCGCACCGGCACGCCGATCGTCGTGCACGAGCAGAACGCCAAGCCCGGCCTCGCGAACCGCCTCGCCGCGTTCCTCACCGAGCACGTCGGCGTCACGTTCTCGAACACCCGACTCCGGCACGGCCGCGTCGTCGGCATGCCGCTCCGTCGCGAGGTCGAGTCCCTGGACCGCCGTGCGAGCCGGGCCGAGGGGCTCGCGGAGTTCGGCCTCGACGCCGACCGCCCCGTCCTGCTGGTGACCGGTGGGTCCTCGGGAGCCCGGAGCATCAACCGCACGGTGAACCGCAGCGCAGCCGCGATCGTCGGCGCCGGGTGGCAGGTGCTGCACGTCGTCGGTGCGAAGTCGGACATCGGGCCGAGCGACCTCGACGGCTACCACGTGCTGCCCTACTGCGACCGCATGGACCTCGCGTACGCCGCGAGCGACTTCGTGGTCTCGCGGTCCGGCGCCGGCATGGTCTGCGAGCTCACCGCCGTCGGTCTCCCGAGCGTCCTCGTGCCGTACCCGGTCGGCAACGGCGAACAGCGGCACAACGCGAAGGACGTCGTCGACGCCGGGGGAGCGGTCCTCGTGGCCGACGGGGAATTCGACCAGGACTGGGTGACGTTCCAGCTCCTGACGCTCCTGCAGGACCGCGCCCGCGTCGCGAGCATGGCGGTCCGCGCGGGCAGCGTCGGACACCGCGACGGCGCCGACCGGATGACCGACCTCGTGCTCGACGCCGCACGGAGCGCAACCCGCGCCGGGCAGAGCGAGACGACCGGCGACGCAACCCGCGCCGGACAGAGCGACACGTCCGGCGACGCAGCACGGAACGCACCGCGCGCCGAGACCGGCGACACAGCACGCGACGCCGACGGCCGGCCGACCACCGGCAGCACCACGGAGGAACCATGACCATCAAGCCGGACCTGACCCAGCCGATCCCGGGCGACCTCGGTGCCGTGCACTTCGTGGGCATCGGTGGTTCCGGGATGAGCGGCATCGCCCGGATGTTCCTCGCCGCCGGCCACCGCGTCAGCGGGAGCGACGCCCGCGAGACCGCGACCACGCAGACCATGCGAGAGCTCGGCGCCGACGTGCACATCGGTCACGACGCCGCGAACGTCGGCGAGGCGGACACGCTCGTCGTCACGAGCGCGTTGTGGCCGGACAACCCCGAGCTGCTCGAGGCCCAGCGCCGCGGCATCCCGGTGCTGCACCGGTCCCAGGCCCTCGCGGCGCTCATCGCCGGGCAGCGCCTCGTCGCGGTCGCCGGTGCCCACGGCAAGACCACCTCGACGGGCATGATCGTCACCGCCCTCGTCGAGCTCGGCCTCGACCCGAGCTTCGTGAACGGCGGCGTCATCCAGTCCCTCGGCACGAGCTCGGCCCCGGGTTCGAGTGACCTCTTCGTCGTCGAGGCCGACGAGTCCGACGGCTCCTTCCTGCTCTACGACGTGGCCGTGGCGCTCGTCACGAACGTCGACGCCGACCACCTCGACCACTACGGCAGCGTCGAGGCGTTCACCGAGGCGTTCGTCGACTTCGCCGCGAAGGCCTCCGAGCGCCTGGTCATCTCGAGCGACGACGGCGAGGCCAAGCGCGTCACCGCGGGAGTCCGTGCCCGACCCGACGCGCCGGAGATCGTCACGTTCGGCGAGGCGGACGACGCCGACGTCCGCATCGAGCGCATCACCGAGTCGGCCGGGGTCGAGGTCGACTTCCGCGCCGGCGGCGAGTCGCACCACCTGACCCTGCGGGTGCCCGGGCGGCACAACGCCGTGAACGCGGTCGGGGCCTTCGCGGTCCTCACCGGCCTCGGCGTCGCGCCCGCCGACGCGATCCGTGGGATCGAGGCCTTCGGCGGCACCCTGCGACGCTTCGAGCTCCACGGCGTCGAGCGCGGGGTGTCGGTGTACGACGACTACGCGCACCACCCGACCGAGGTGGCGGCGGCGCTCCGGGCAGCGCGCAACGTCGTCGGCGACGGCCGGATCATCGCGATCCACCAGCCGCACCTGTACTCGCGCACACGGCTCATGGCCGGCGACTTCGCGAAGGTCTACGAGGAGCTCGCGGACCACACCGTCGTGCTCGACGTCTACGGTGCGCGCGAGGACCCCGAGCCCGGCGTCACGGGCGCGCTCGTGCAGGAGCGCTTCGCGGACCAGTCCCGCGTCGATTTCCTGCCCGACTGGGACGAGGCCTCGGCCCGCGCGGCCGCAGTCGCGCAGGACGGCGACATCATCATGACGCTCAGCTGCGGTGACGTGTACCGGATCATCCCGCAGGTGCTCACAGCGCTGCACGACGGAGCGCAGTCCCGGTGAAGCGTCCCGAGGGGTTCGACGAGCGTCCGGAGTCGACCGCTCCGGACGAGGGCGCCCCGGCGCCCCGGCAGCGTCGTGCCCCCCGGCTCCCGCGTCGACCGGTCGCGCCGACACCCGAGGACGGCCTGGAGGCACGGGTCGACCCCGCCCCGCCGGCTGCGGGACCCGAGGCGGCCGGGCCGGAGGACGAGGCAGCGCCGTCCTCGCGTGACCGCGCCTCCGCCCTCGCCGGTGCCGCCGGCCGCCGCCTGGGCGCCGGGCTGTCGTCCGTCGCCGGGCGACTCCGCGAGTACGCACCGGACGAGGACCACCCCTCCGACGACCGCCGCGAACCGCGCCCCCGTCCGGACACCGCGCCACACCACGACGGCGCGACGTCCGACGGCTCCGTCCACCACGACGGCCGGGTCACCGACGTCCTGGAGACCCCGATCGGGATGAAGGTCCGCGCCGCCGAGACCGCTCGAGAGGCCCGCATCGCCAGGCGCCGCCGCCGTCTCCTCGAACGCGCCGAGGTCCGCCGCTTCACCCGGCGCAGCCGCCACCGCCGTGCCGCGTGGATCACGGCGGCCGGGATCGTCGTGGTGCTCGGCGCTTCGATCCTCGTCGCGGTGTACTCGCCGCTCATGGCCCTGCAGACGATCGAGGTCAAGGGCACGAACCGGGTGGACGACGCCGCGCTCCGACGGGCGCTGTCCGGTCAGATCGGCACGCCGCTCGCCCGACTCGACTTCGACGAGGTCAAGCGCGACATCGCGCAGTTCCCGCTCGTCGAGAGCTACGTCACCGAGGAGGCGCCGCCGCACACCCTCGTCGTGACCGTCACCGAGCGCACGCCCGTGGTCGCCGTGAAGTCCGGCCGCACCTTCGATCTCGTCGACCCGGCCGGCATCGTCGTGCAGTCGGCGAAGGACCGCCCGGCGTCGATGCCCCTCGCCGACATCGGCAGCGCGAAGCTCGGTTCCCCGGTGTTCCGCACCATGTCCGAGGTGGTCTTGGCGCTCCCGTCGTCGGTGCGCTCGCAGACGAAGGCCGTCAAGGCCTCCACCGCGGACGACGTCACCCTGACGCTCAAGGACGGCTCGAAGGTCGTCTGGGGGAGCCCCGACGCGTCGGACGCGAAGGCCCGGCTCCTGGCCGCGCTCGTGCGGGACCACGAGACCCGTGACCCGGGGTCGGTCGTCGAGTACGACGTCAGCGCGCCCGACAACGGCGTCATCCGCTCGGCGAAGTAGGCGTCGGAGCCGTCCCGGGCACCGGAGTCGGGCGGAATCGGGCGACACGCGGCGTGGCGGCTGTGCCTCGTCGGGAGGGCACCCGTAGCGTCGACGCAAGCACCACACCTAGCAGCAAAAACCCTGACTTTCAAGTAGAGGTTGAGGGTTCAACCGGAGGCCGGACTGACGTGACCACGAACCACAACTACCTCGCCGTCATCAAGGTCGTCGGTGTCGGCGGCGGCGGCGTCAACGCCGTGAACCGCATGATCGAGCTCGGCCTCCGCGGGGTGGAGTTCATCGCGATCAACACCGACGCGCAGGCCCTGCTGCTCAGCGACGCCGACGTCAAGCTCGACGTCGGTCGCGAGATCACCCGCGGCCTCGGCGCCGGCGCGGACCCCGAGGTCGGCCGTCGCGCCGCCGAGGACCACGCCGAGGAGATCGAGGAAGCCCTCGCGGGTGCCGACATGGTCTTCGTCACCGCGGGCGAGGGCGGCGGGACCGGTACGGGTGGTGCTCCCGTGGTGGCCCGCATCGCGAAGTCGATCGGCGCGCTGACCATCGGCGTCGTCACGAAGCCGTTCAGCTTCGAGGGCAAGCGTCGGCAGTCCCAGGCCGAGAACGGCGTCGCCTCGCTCAAGGACGAGGTCGACACGCTGATCGTCGTCCCGAACGACCGCCTCCTCGAGATCTCCGACCGCGGCATCTCGATGGTCGAGGCCTTCGCGACCGCCGACCAGGTCCTCCTCGCCGGCGTCCAGGGCATCACCGACCTCATCACGACCCCCGGCCTCATCAACCTCGACTTCGCCGACGTCAAGTCGGTCATGCAGGGTGCGGGCTCGGCGCTCATGGGCATCGGCTCCTCGCGCGGGGCCGACCGGGCGATCAAGGCCGCCGAGCTCGCGGTCGCCAGCCCGCTGCTCGAAGCCTCGATCGACGGCGCGCACGGCGTGCTCCTGTCGATCCAGGGCGGATCGAACCTCGGCATCTTCGAGATCAACGACGCCGCCCGCCTGGTGCAGGAGGCCGTCCACCCCGAGGCGAACATCATCTTCGGTGCGGTCATCGACGACACCCTCGGCGACGAGGTCCGCGTGACCGTCATCGCCGCCGGCTTCGACGGTGGCGAGCCGACCGCGCAGCAGAAGGAGCGTCGCTCGAGCTGGGTGGAGGCGGACGGTGGCGCGTCCACCGGCGCCGCCGCCGGTGCCGCCGGCGCGACCGGTGCCATCGAGGACTCGTCGTCCTCGTGGGCGTCGCAGGAGCACGAGGCGCCGGCGCAGCGCGCCGCCGACCCGGCCTTCGACGATGACGACGACGAGCTCGACGTCCCCGACTTCCTGAAGTAACACTGCCGTGGCAGGTGATCCGCGCCTCTCCCAACCGGCACGGCCGGATCGCCGCTGGCGCGTCGATCCGGAACCGGCGGTCGGGGCCCAGACCGACTCGTCTCCAGACGACGGACTGGAGGCGCGTCTCGCGTCCGTCAGGAGCGGCATCGCCGACGCGGCGCGGGTCGCGGGGCGCAGCCCCGACGAGCTGACGCTCATCGTCGTGACGAAGTACCACCCGGCGTCGCTCGTCCGCGAGCTCGCCGCGCTCGGCGTCACCGACGTGGGGGAGAACCGCCACCAGGAGGGGCAGGCGAAGGCCGCCGAGCTCGCCGACCTGCCGCTCACGTGGCACTTCGTCGGGCAGCTGCAGTCGAAGAAGGCGCGGCAGGTTCGTCGGTACGCGCACGTCGTGCAGTCGCTGGACCGGGATTCGGTGGTGGACGCCTTCGCCCCGACGGACGCCGAGCCGAAGCCGCCCGTGATCGACGGTTTCGTGCAGGTCAACCTCACGGACGACCCCGAGCGCGGAGGCGTCCGTCCCGATGCCGTCGAGGCCATGGTCGACCGCGTGCTCGGCACCGGGACGATCCGGCTGCGGGGCGTGATGGCGGTCGCGCCGCTCGACGAGGAGCCCCGGGCGGCGTTCGCCCGGCTGCGCGGGATCTCGGAGCGCGTGGTCTCCCTCGCGCCCGGTGCGACGGACATCAGCGCCGGCATGAGCGGCGACTACGCGGAAGCGATCGCCGAGGGCGCGACACACCTCCGGATCGGGACCGCAATCACGGGGAAACGCCCGGACGCACCGTAGCCTCGACAGCAGGGCAACCACGAGCACGAACCCGGGAGGAACCATGGCTGGTCCGCTGAAGAAGACGATGGTCTACCTCGGCCTCGCCGACGAGGAACTCGAGTACGAGGACGAGCCGCAGGCCGCCCCGGCGCGTGCCCAGGCCGCCCCGGCCGCGACTCCCGCTCCGGCTGCTCAGGAAGCCCCGGCGGCGGCTGCACCCGCACCGACCCCGGCCCCCGAGCCCAAGGCGCACACCCCGCAGCGCGGTGCCCAGGTCACCCCGCTCCGCCGCTCGCACACGACCGCACAGAAGGCGACCCCGGTCCAGGAAATGAACGAGATCCTCACCGTCCACCCCCGTGAGTACAAGGACGCGCAGTCCATCGCCGAGAGCTTCCGCGACGGCATCCCCGTGATCATCAACCTCACGCAGATGACCGAGGCGGACGCGCGGCGCATGATCGACTTCGCCTCGGGGCTGTCGCTCGGCCTGTACGGCAAGATCGAGCGCGTCACCAACAAGGTCTTCCTGCTCTCCCCGGCCCACGTCGCAGTGAGCGGTGAGGCGCCTGAGGTAGAGTCCGACATCGAGGCGAACTTCTTCGCCCAGTCCTGAGCCGGACCCGGCGCGTGCTCACCGCCTGCGCCGTACCGGCCGGCCCACCCGCCCGTGACCGACAGTCCGTGAGCAGCCAGCGCGGCTGACGGTCACCCGAGACGAGCGAGCCCCACCGTGACCGCGATCCTCCTGGTCCTGTACTACGCACTCCTGCTCTACATCATCGTGCTCTGGGGTCGGTTCGCCCTGGACCTCGTGCAGACCTTCAACCGGCAGTGGCGTCCGCGGGGCGGGCTGCTCGTCGTGGCGGACGTGGTCTACACGATCACCGACCCGCCCATCCGGTTCGTGCGCCGGCTCCTCCCGCCCATGCGGATGGGGCCCGTGGCGCTCGACTTCGGCTGGACGATCGTGCTGCTCGTCGCGATCATCGTCCGGTTCATCGTCGGACTGCTCATCACGGCCTCGGCCTGATCGACAGCCCCGACACGCGCCACGCCAGGCGCGGTGACGACTCCCCACCCCCGTCGGTGTACGGTGGTCGGGATCGATGCTCGCCCCGGCGCGGCATCCGCACCACACGGTACGACTGGTAGATTCGGTCGCACCGGTAGTGGTTCCACACGTTCAGCAGTTCTATTGAGGTGACGGCAATGGCTTTGACGCCGGAAGACGTAGTCAACAAGCGGTTCCAGCCGACGAAGTTCCGCGAGGGCTACGACCAGGACGAGGTCGATGACTTCCTCGACGAGGTCGTGGTCGAGCTCCGCCGCCTGACCGCGGAGAACGACGAGCTCCGTCAGCGCCTGCAGGCCGCCGAGTCGGCGCCGAAGCCGGCCGCGACCGAGCAGGCCGCGGAGCAGCCCGCCCCGACCCCCGAGCCCGAGCCGGCCCCCGTCGCCGCCGCTCCGGAGCCCGCGCCGGTCGCCGCTGCCGCACCCGCCGCTGCCACGGTCTCCCCGGACGAGGACACCGAGGGCACCACGAACCTCCTCACGCTCGCTCGTCGTCTGCACGAAGAGCACGTCCGCGAGGGCATCGAGAAGCGTGACGCGCTCATCGCCGAGGGCACCGCGCAGGCCGCTCGCCTCGTCTCCGACGCCGAGGCCAAGCAGCGCCAGATCATCGCCGACACCGAGAACACCAACCGTCAGCGTGTGGCGGTGCTCGAGCAGGAGCAGCGCCAGCTCGAGGGCAAGATCGACGAGCTCCGCACGTTCGAGCGCGACTACCGCGCTCAGCTGAAGAGCTACATCCAGGGGCAGCTCAACGAGCTCGACACCTCTGGCGGCACCGAGCAGTCCGGGTTCGCCCCGGCCTCTGCCTCGGGCGTCGGCAACTGACGTTGTCACGACCAGCACCACGAGCGAAGGTCAGTGTCCGCGCGATCGCGGCACTGGCCTTCGCCGCTGTCGTCGTGGTGGCACTCGACCAGGTCGTCAAGGCGATCGTCGTCGCGAACCTGCCGTACGGCCGGCCCGTGGCGGTGCTCGGGAACGCCCTGCAGTTCTTCTACGTCCGGAACCCCGGGGCCGCGTTCTCCTTCGCGGTGAACATGACGTGGGTGTTCTCGATCGTCTCGGCGGCCGTCGTCGTCGCGATCATCGTGTTCGCCCGACGGATCCGGTCGATGTGGTGGGCGATCGTCCTCGGCATGCTGCTCGGTGGCGCGCTCGGGAACCTGCTCGACCGGCTCTTCCGTGAGCCCGGCTTCGGCCGCGGGCACGTGGTGGACTTCATCTCGACGCCGTGGATGATGCCCGCGATCTACAACATCGCCGACTCGTTCATCTGCGTCAGCATGATCATCTTCGTGCTGCTCGTCATCCTCGGGGTGAACCTCGACGGCACACGCGCGGTCAGCGAGAAGCAGCGTCGCGAGCAGGACGCCGCGGTCGCGACCAGCGAGGCGGAGGCGAGCACTGCCTCCCGGCCGCTCGTCGAGGACCCGCGTGCGCCGCGCGACGGCCGCGACCAGCTCGGCCACGACGCGACGTGAGGTCCCGCACGTGACCGAGTCCCGTTCGCTCCCCGTCCCCGACGGACTCGCCGGTGAGCGCGTCGACGCCGCCATCGCCAAGCTGCTCGGCTTCAGCCGGTCGTTCGCGGCCGACGTCGTCGCCGCCGGCGGCGTGTCCGTCGACGGCGTCACCGTGGACAAGTCCGATCGATTGCACGCCGACTCGTGGCTGCAGGTCGAGTGGACGCCGAAGGAAGCCCCGCGGATCGTCCCGGTCGAGGTGCCCGGCATGACGATCGTGCACGACGACGAGGACATCGTCGTCGTGGACAAGCCCGTCGGCGTCGCCGCGCACCCGTCTCCCGGGTGGGACGGCCCGACCGTCCCCGGGGGCCTCGCCGCCGCGGGCTTCACGATCGCGACCTCCGGGGCCGCCGAGCGGGCAGGCATCGTGCACCGGCTCGACGTCGGCACGTCGGGGCTGATGGTCGTCGCCAAGACCGAGCTCGCGTACACGCACCTGAAGCGGGCGTTCAAGGAGCGCACGGTCGACAAGGTCTACCACGCGCTCGCGCAGGGCCACCCGGACCCGACCTCCGGCACGATCGACGCCCCGATCGGCCGGCACCCGTCGAGCGACTGGAAGTTCGCGGTGACGGCGGACGGCAAGCCGAGCGTCACGCACTACGAGACCCTCGAGGCCTTCCGGTCGGCGACCCTGCTCGAGGTGCACCTCGAAACCGGGCGGACGCACCAGATCCGCGTGCACATGGCGGCGACGCGGCACCCGCTCGTGGGCGACACGATGTACGGGGCCGACCCGGTGCTCGCCGAGGAGCTCGGGCTGACCCGGCAGTGGCTCGACGCCGTGCGGCTCGGGTTCGAGCACCCGCGCACCGGGTCGTGGGTGGAGTTCGAGGCCTCGTACCCGGACGACCTGCAGCAGGCGCTCGACCGCATCCGCGCGGCGTAGGGGCGCCGGGGGCGCTCGGCGTCGTGCCGAGGTTCCGGGATCGCGGCATCTCGCGCCGCGTACGGCCGATCCGTGGAACCTCAGCACCACGGGGGCGGTGAGTCGTGGAACCTCGGTGGGCCCCCGGCGGGACCGCTCGGCGTCGCGCCAGTGCTGCGCCACGCGACCACGGCCTGGAGGCGCGGTGCCCGGCCGCCACGCGCCTCCCGTCCGTCAACGGGGCGCCCTGCCGGCGTGCGCCGCGCCGGCTGGTGGGCGACGGGCCGGCTGGTGGGCGACGCGCCCGACCACGTTCGCCGGGGTCGCAGGATGTGTCGCTCTCGACTGTCCGAGGCGACACTCCGCGCGACCTCGGCGGCACGCACGCGGCGTGTCGTGCGACCTCGGCGATGTGCAGTCGCGCGCGTCGCCGTGCACGCACGCACCGCCACGCCGACGCGCCGTGGATGTGGGTGGTCGCGGTTAGGCTGTTCCCACACCGCAGCAGCTCCCGCGAACCGGAGGTTCCGTGTCGGATTCCGACTCCTTCGTCCACCTGCACGTGCACAGCGAGTACTCGATGCTCGACGGTGCCGCGCGTCTCGGCGACCTCGTGGCCGAGACGGCCGCGCAGGGCATGCCCGCCGTCGCCGTCACCGACCACGGCAACATGTTCGGCGCGTTCGAGTTCTGGAAGGCCGCCAAGGCCGGCGGCGTGAAGCCGATCATCGGGACCGAGGCGTACATCACGCCCCGCACGCACCGCTCCGACAAGACCCGCGTTCGCTGGGGCGACGGTGGCGGCGACGACGTGTCCGGTGCGGGTTCGTACACGCACATGACGATGTTCGCCGAGAACACGACGGGCATGCACAACCTGTTCCGTCTGTCGTCGAAGGCTTCGCTCGAGGGGTACTACTTCAAGCCCCGCATGGACATCGAGCTCCTGCAGGAGTACCACGAGGGCATCATCGCGACGACGGGCTGCCCCTCGGGGGAGATCCAGACGCGCCTGCGCCTCGGACAGTACGACGAGGCCGTCAAGGCAGCGGCGGACTACCGCGACATCTTCGGCAAGGAGAACTACTTCGCCGAGGTCATGGACCACGGGCTCGAGATCGAGCGGCGGATCATGAGCGACCTGATCCGCCTCGCGAAGGACCTCGGGATCCCGCTGGTCGGCACGAACGACCTCCACTACACGCACGCCCACGACGCGAAGTCGCACGCGGCGCTCCTCTGCGTGCAGTCCGGCGCGACGCTGAACGACCCCAACCGGTTCAAGTTCGACGCCGACGAGTTCTACCTGAAGACCCCGCAGCAGATGCGGCACCTCTTCCGCGACACTCCCGAGGCCTGCGACAACACGCTGCTCATCGCCGAGCGGTGCAACGTCGAGTTCGACACCGCCGCGAACTACATGCCGAAGTTCCCGGTGCCCGAAGGCGAGACCGAGCACTCCTGGTTCGAGAAGGAGGTCCGCAAGGGCCTCGAGTACCGCTACCCCGACGGCATCACGCCCGAGGTGCAGGAGCGCGCCGACTACGAGGTCGGCATCATCAACCAGATGGGCTTCCCGGGGTACTTCCTCGTGGTCGCCGACTTCATCAACTGGTCGAAGAACAACGGCATCCGCGTCGGCCCCGGCCGTGGATCCGGCGCCGGTTCGATGGTGGCGTACGCGATGCGCATCACCGACCTCGACCCGATCCGGCACGGCCTGATCTTCGAGCGCTTCCTCAACCCCGACCGCGTCTCGATGCCCGACTTCGACGTCGACTTCGACGACCGGCGCCGCGGTGAGGCGATCAAGTACGTCACCGAGAAGTACGGCTCCGAGCGCGTCGCGCAGATCGTCACCTACGGCACGATCAAGGCGAAGCAGGCGCTCAAGGATTCGTCGCGCGTCCTCGGCTTCCCGTTCGGCATGGGCGAGAAGCTCACGAAGGCGATGCCGCCGCCCGTGATGGGCAAGGACATCCCGCTCACCGGGATCTTCGACAAGGACCACCCGCGCTACAAGGAAGCCGTCGACGTCCGCACCGTCGTCGAGACCGACCCGGAGGCGAAGACCGTCTTCGACACCGCGCTCGGGCTCGAGGGGCTGAAGCGCCAGTGGGGCGTGCACGCGGCCGGCGTCATCATGTCGAGCGACCCGCTGATCGACATCATCCCGATCATGAAGCGGGAGCAGGACGGCCAGATCGTCACGCAGTTCGACTACCCGGCAGCGGAGTCGCTCGGCCTGATCAAGATGGACTTCCTGGGGCTCCGCAACCTCACGATCATCAGTGACGCGCTCGACAACATCCGCACGAACCGGGGGATCGAGCTCGACCTCGAGACCATGGGCCTCGAGGACGACGACGCCTACAAGCTCCTGCAGCGCGGCGACACCCTCGGCGTGTTCCAGCTCGACGGCGGCCCGATGCGCGGCCTGCTCCGACTGATGAAGCCGGACAACTTCGAGGACATCTCCGCGCTCATCGCCCTGTACCGTCCGGGGCCGATGGGTGCGAACTCGCACACGAACTACGCGCTCCGCAAGAGCGGCGAGCAGGCGATCACGCCGATCCACCCCGAGCTCGCCGAGCCCCTGGCCGACATCCTGGACCAGACCTACGGTCTGATCATCTACCAGGAGCAGGTCATGGCGATCGCGCAGAAGGTCGCCGGCTTCTCGCTCGGACAGGCGGACATCCTCCGTCGCGCGATGGGCAAGAAGAAGAAGTCCGAGCTGGACAAGCAGTTCGCCGGCTTCGAGCAGGGCATGAAGGACAACGGGTACTCCGACGCGGCGATCAAGACGCTGTGGGACATCCTGCTGCCGTTCTCCGACTACGCGTTCAACAAAGCGCACTCGGCGGCCTACGGCGTGGTCTCGTTCTGGACGGCGTACCTCAAGGCGCACTACCCGGCCGAGTACATGGCGGCGCTCCTCACGAGCGTCGGGGACGCCCGCGACAAGCTCGCGCTGTACCTCAACGAGTGCCGGCGCATGGGCATCAAGGTCATGCCGCCGGACGTCAACGAGTCGATCGGCTTCTTCGCGGCCGTCGGCGACGACATCCGCTTCGGCATGGGCGCCATCCGCAACGTCGGCTTCAACGTGGTCGACGACATCGTGAAGGCCCGCACCGAGAAGGGCGCGTTCGAGTCGTTCCACGACTTCCTCCGCAAGATCCCGATCTCCTCGGCGAACAAGCGCACGGTCGAGTCCCTCATCAAGGCCGGTGCGTTCGACGAGTTCGGCAACACCCGGCGCTCCCTGGTCGAGATCCACGAGGGATCCGTCGAGTCCGCGGTGAAGGTCAAGCGCGACGAGGCGAACGGCAACGTCGGGTTCGACTTCGACTCGCTGTTCGCCGAGGTCGCCGAGGAGCAGCCGTCCGCCGCGCCGGTGTCGCAGGTGCCCGACCGACCGGAGTGGTCGAAGCGCGACAAGCTCGCGTTCGAGCGGGACATGCTCGGCCTCTACGTGTCCGACCACCCGCTGGCCGGCCTCGAGATCGAGCTCGCGAAGCACCAGTCGATCACCATCGCCGACCTCATCGCGGCCGACGACTCGGTCGAGGGCGAGACCGTCACGGTCGCGGGCCTCCTGACGAGCGTGCAGCACCGTGTGGCGAAGTCGTCGGGCAACCCGTACGGCATCGTGCAGATCGAGGACTTCGGCGGCGAGATCGGCGTCATGTTCCTCGGCAAGACCTACCAGGAGTTCGGCCCGTCCCTCGTGGCGGACTCCATCGTCGTGCTCCGTGGGCGGGTGAACGTCCGCGACGACGGCAAGGCCCTGCACGCGGTGAGCATGTTCCAGCCGAACGTGGGCGACGTCATGGGTTCCGGCCCGCTGACCCTCAGCCTGCCCGAGCGTCAGGCGACGACCGAGATCGTCACCGAGCTCGCGGCGGTGCTCGGACGGCACAGCGGCGCGACCGAGGTGCGGCTGAAGCTGCTCAAGGACGACGTCGCCCGGACGTTCGAGCTGCCGTTCCCGGTCAACCTGACGCCGGACCTCTTCGGCGAACTGAAGAGCCTGCTCGGTCCGCGCTGCCTGGTGTGACGTGACGCCCGACCGCCCCGACGACGCCGTCCTGCGCGCCTTCGGGGCGGCGGGCGCCCCCGTCCGGCTCCTGGGCGGCCGCGGGCTGACCTGGCGTGCCGGAGCGATCGTGCTCCGACCGGACGACGGCGCAGCCATGACCGACTGGCGCGCGGACGTCCTCGCGACGCTGCCGCACACCCCGGAGTTCCGCACACCCCGCCCGGTCGCGACGGCAAACGGTGCGTGGCGGTCCGGCGGCTGGGAGGCCTGGGAGCACCTCGACGCCCGAGCCGACCCCACGCGCGTCGAGGACGTCCTCGATGCCGGTCGCGCCTTCCACCACGCGATCACGGACCTCGCACGGCCGTCGTTCCTCCATGACTCCGCGTCCGAGCGCTCCGGCAATGCCTGGTCGCGAGCCGACCGTATGGCCTGGGGCGAGCAGCCGCTCCCGGCAGACCCGACACTCGACCGGCTCGCGCACGCGTTCCGCCCCGTCGACCTCCCGTCGCAGCTCGTGCACGGCGACCTGCTCGGCAACGTCCTCTTCGTGCCCGGCGCACCTCCCGCGGTCATCGACTGGCCGCCGTACTGGCGGCCCGCCGCCTTCGGCGAAGCCGTCGCCGTCGTCGACGCCGTGTGCTGGCACGGCGTGCCGACGGCACGCATGCACGCGCTCGGCAGTGGTACGGCCGACTGGCCGCAACTGCTCGTCCGCGCCCTCGCGTTCCGCATCGCGACGCTGCACCTGCTCGGCGCGTGGGACGCGGCCGCTGCGGCGCACCACCGTCCGGTGGTCGGCGCACTCACGTGACGGCGCCGACGTGATGGCCCGACGTGACGGCGCCGACGTGCCGGCGCCGGCAGGGCGGGGCCAGCGCGGGCCGGGTCCGTCAGCGGCCACGTGACCAACAATCGGACTGGAGGCGCGGTGCGGTCCCGCCACGGGCCTCCCCGTCCGGTGATCGGGCGCGTGGTGCTCGTCGGACTCAGACGCCTCGACCGGTGATCGCGCGCAGACGTGCGGTGAGGCGGGGGTTCCGAGCGCCGAACGCGAGTGCTGCGAGCCGACGGACTGAAACGCTCGCTGGGTGGACCATGAGTCCGGTCGCCTCAGCGATGTCGGCGACCGCGGTCCACCGGGCGCGAAGTCGCCCCGCGACGATCGGCTCGGAAGCTGCCGCCGCAACGACGCTCACCAGATCTTCCGGACCGGTCCACGCAACCGCTCGGTCCTCGAACCGACGAATGATCCGGTCGAGCGCGGTCGACCGATGATGCGCGACCGCCATCGACCAGCGGGCGAGCGGAGCGATCGCGTCGACGAGGACCCATCGCGGCGCACTCGCGTTGAGCGCTGTCAGGGACGCGAATGAGGTCACGGGCCCCATGGCGATCGCGACGTCGTAGACCTGACGGGGGCGGACGCCGCTGACGATGCGCGCGTCCGGGAAAGCCGCCCGTGCTGCGCGCAACTGCTGTCTGCCGACGACCACGGTCAGCACCATGCTCTCCGGAATAGCGGCGAGGAAGGCCTGCACACGCAGCACCATCGCTGCGTCGACGACCGTGGGGAGGTGCAGGGACGCACGCACCACGCCGTCGTTCGGCGCGAAGGTGTCGGCGAAGGCGTCGACCGCGTCACGGTACCGGCTCTGGAAGAGCGCGAGAGCGCCGCTGTAGAAGGGGTACCGCTCGAGCAGGATGCGCTCGTGCGCGAGCCGCAAGGAAGGGCCACGGTCGCCGCTGAAACTCGTCGATCCGGTGTGGATCACCATCGCTCGGTTCGCGAAGACCGACTGGAAGCCGTGCGCGTTGATGCGGAGGCAGTAGTCGTTCTCCTCGCCGTAGCCCGGCGAGAAGACGTCGTCGAACAGCCCGAAGCGTTCGATGAGCGACCGCCGAGTCAGGAAGCAGAACCCCATCGCGACGGGAGCGGCCGTCAAACGCGGGAGCAGGTCGCGGACGGTCGCGTGCACGGTGACCGCGCGCTCCGCAGTGAACCGCGCGGACGGGTTCCTCTTGGCGAAGGGGATCGACGCGATCGTCGCGTTGTCGCTCCGGGCACAGACGACTCCGATGGTGTCGTCGCTCGCGAGGACGGCGGCCATCTCGTCGACGAACCCGGCCGAGGGCAGAGTGTCGCTGTTCAGCAGCAGGACGTCGTTGCCGGTCGTGTCGACCTCGAGGACCGCACGGTTGCAGTTCCCGACGAAGCCGAGGTTCCGGTCGTTCCGTACGTACTCGAATCCGTCGTGGTCCGCGATCAGTTCGAGGACCCGGTGCTCGATGGTGTCCGCGTTCGGACCGACGTCGTTGGCGAGCAGCACCCGGTCGACGTCGAAGTCCACTGTCTCGCGGAGCGCCACGATGCAGCGTTCGAGGCCGGGGAGGTCGTCGTAGATCGGGACGATGATCGTGACCGGGCGGCGTGGCGTGCTCGTCGTCATCGGCGTGCGAGCTTCCGCAGGAGCACGCGGGGGAGCGCGAGTGCCCGACCGACCGTACCGGTTCGCGTCCGGAGGCGGTTCAGCAGGAGACCGACTGCTGCACGAGCGCTGGTGTCACCGAGCGAGGCGTAGGCGGCCGGGAGGGAGAACCAGTACTCAGCGATCGCAGGGAGCTGATAACCGCTCCCCGATCGCGCAACCGCCTGGAGGCGTCGGATCGCCGCGTCGTTCGTGTGCTCCCCGGCCATGAGCGCGTCCAACCGGCCCGGGGCGGCGGCACCGTGACGCTCGACCAGCGATCGGTCGCGAGCGTAGCGCTCGACGGCACCGGCGAGTGTCGAGATGTCATCGATGTCGAACAGCGTGCCGGTGATGCCTTCCTCGACGAGCTCGGCACTCCCTCCGGTGGCGGACGCGATCACCGCCCGACCGAGTGCCATGTACTCGGCGGTGGTCCGCCCGAACGCTTCGAGCGTCGACGGGGTGACACAGACGTCGGCAGCGAGGACGTACGGAGCAGGGTTGCGTTGCTCACCGGCGAACACGATCTGGTCGCGGACGCCGAGCCGCTCAGCGAGGTCGAGCAGGTGCTGGTCGTAACCCGGGTGCTTCCACGAACCGACGAAGCAGACCGCGACCCGCAGTCCTCGATCCTTCAGGACCCCGACAGCTTCGATGACCCGGTGCTGGCCCTTGCCCTCCTCGACCCGGCCGACGACGGTGAGCCGGAGATCGGGCGCGTCGCTAGGGAAAGGTGCCACTTCCGGGACATCGTCCCTTCCGGCGAGCAAGCTCGTGATGTCGACGACCGGGTACGCGACGCTGATCTTCTCCGACGGCATGTACTGCGCCAGGTGGGTCCTCATCGCCTCGGAGTTCGTGATCACGGCACCGGACATCAGGCCGATGTCGTGGAACGTCGACGCTCGGCCCGACTGGAAGTGGAGGCCATGGTCGAGGTCGCCGTACTCCCGGACGATCCAGGCCTGGGGGATGCCGAGCGCAGCAGCTGCGAACGAGGCCCACGGCGCGACGAGTGTGTTCGTCACCACGAGGTCCGGCCGGTTCTTGCGGAAGAGCTCGATCATCGCCCGGGTCGACGCATAGTCCACCGTTGCGAACGCCGCGCGCTCGGCAGCCGGAGCCGGCTGCGGGCTCGGCAGCGCCCAGCCGCGGAAGCGGTAGGCCTTGAACGGCCAGCCGCGATCCTTCAGCTCCTTGATGAACGTCCCTTCTGGCGCCTTGGTGACGAAGACGGGTTGCAGCTCCGGGTCGATGCGCTGCCAGTCGTCCACGAAGCGGAGGAGGGACCGCTCCGCCCCTCCGAGGTTCACCGGCGCCGAACTGTGGTTCGCGAAGATAACTCGCACCTGAGAAGCCTAGACGACTTCGTCCAGTGGACATACATGCAACGCCCTCGTCGGCCCGTTCAATGCCGAGGCTGCCTCGGAGTCATGACAGAATGGAGCATCCCGATCAGCCGCGGCGCCGTTTCCGCGCCCCTGGAGAGAACCGAATGACCTACCTCACAGAGCTCGCATCATCGCGCGAGCTCCTCGCCAACCTGATCGCGCGGGAGGTGAAGGGGAAGTACCGGCGGACGCTCTTCGGGCAGTTGTGGTCGCTCATCAACCCGCTCGCGCTGATGCTGATCTACACGCTTGTGTACTCGTTCATCTTCAAGGCGCGCACCGAGGTCGGCGACCCCTCCGGCCTCTCGATCTACCCGCTCTGGCTGATGTGCGGGCTCCTGCCGTGGACGTTCTTCACCGCCGTGGTGAACGGAGGCATGTCCTCGATCGTGTCGAACGGATCGCTCGTCAAGAAGGTCTACTTCCCGCGGATCGTGTTGCCCGTGTCCGCCACGGGGTCGGTGGGGTTCACCTGGCTGCTCGAGATGGGTGTCCTCGCGGTGGCGCTCGTCATCTTCGGGGCGCAGATCTGGCTCTGGATCCCTCTGACCATCGTGCTGATGGTCCTGCTCGCGATGTTCGCGGTCGGACTCGCGATGATCTTCGCGATCATCAACGTCCACTTTCGCGACATGCAGCACCTCGTCGGGATCCTGCTCCGGCTCTGGATGTACCTGACCCCGATCATCTACCCGATCAGCCTCGTGGAGAACGCGGTGTCTCCGCGGACGGCCTGGCTCGTCGACCTGTACCACGTGAACCCCATGGAACACTTCGCCGTGGCGTTCCGGAACCTGCTCTACGACAACAGACTGCCCGCGACGAGCGACCTCCTGTGGTGTGTCGGCGCCGCGTTCGGCATGCTGGCGCTCGGGTTCTGGATCTTCGCGAAGAACGAGAAAAAGTTGGCTGAACTCCTGTGAACGACGTCGCAGTCTCCGTCGAGAACGTGTCCAAGCGATTCCGGCTCTACCACGAGCGCAACAGCTCCCTGAAGTCCGCCGTGATGCGCGGCAAGAAGAGCGTGCACGAAGACTTCTGGGCGCTGCGCGACGTGTCGTTCGAGGTGCCGCACGGCTCGACGTTCGGACTCATCGGCAAGAACGGGTCCGGCAAGTCGACACTCCTGAAGTGCCTCGCGAAGATCCTCTGGCCCGAGCAGGGGCACATCACCGCCAACGGAAAGCAAGCATCGCTCCTCGAGGTCGGATCGGGCTTCCACCCCGAGCTGTCGGGCCGCGAGAACATCTTCCTGAACGGCTCGATCCTGGGTATGAGCCGTAAGGAGGTGACGCGGAAGTTCGACGACATCGTCTCGTTCTCCGGAGTCGGCCACTTCATCGACCAGCCGGTGAAGAACTACTCGTCGGGCATGTACGTCCGTTTGGGCTTCTCGGTGGCGATCAGTGTCAGTCCTGACATCCTCGTCGTGGACGAGGTCCTGGCGGTCGGCGACGCAACGTTCCGGAAGCGGTGCCAGCGGAAGTTCCGCGAGATGCAGCAGGAGGGGCGGACGATCATCCTGGTCTCGCACTCCATGGGGATGGTCGAGTCGATGTGCGACCAGGTCGCATGGCTCGACGACGGCGAGCTGAAGCAGGTCGGCGACGCGAAGGACGTCATCGCGGCGTACAACCAGACGGTCTGACACGAACGGCGGACGCCTGGTGCCTGAGCACCGGGCATCCGCCGTTCCGTGCACCGGTCAAATCGACTCAGCCGACCTTGCTCCAAGTGCCGCACCCGCTGGTCGAGAACGCGTAGACGTCGCTGGAGATGTCGACCGTCGTCGATCCGCGGCCATCGAGGTAGTCATTCGCGATCACCACGTCGATCGAGCCGGACGCGGACGAAAGCGTCTCCCAGTAGCAGCCGTCCGTGAAGGACGTCCGCCACGAGCCAGGACCGACCTGTTGTCCGACCTTATACACGCCGTCTGCGGGGATCTTGGCCAGCCGCGGACCCGCCGAGGCGATCGGGTACCACGAGCCACAGTCCGAGAACGAGACGTACCGGTCGTCATTGCCGACGCGGATCATGCGCTGCCCGCTCCCGAAGTCGTTCTCGATGACGTCCTCGAAGTCGCCGGAGGCGCCGCTCAGCCGCTCCCAGTAGCAGCCTCTCGTGTTGGACGAGAAGTAGGTGCCCGGCTTGATCTTCGAGCCGACGGCGAAGACCCCGTTCCCGGAGAACGCGGCCGCCGGGCGTCCGATCTTGCCGGTGACGGCGCTGCGCGCGCTTCCGTCTGCGTAGCCCGACTTGGAGACGATCACGCGCGATGCCAACGTCGCACCGTAGTCCGCACTCGACACCGGGTACGTCCGCTTGGTCTGGTCCTTGACGATGGAGCCGTTCCTGAGCCACTGGTAGCGCACGGACAACCCGGAGGTGTTCCAGGTTCCCGAGGTCGTCGTCAGGGTGCCGCCAGCGGTCGCCGAGCCGCTCAACTTCGGTCCGATGGTTGCCTTCGGGGCGGCCCCGGTCGCGACGATGCCGAGGTCCTTCGTGCGGGTCGCCTGCGAGTAGCCGCTCTTGGCTCCGATGATGGTGAGGAAGAGACGGTGCCCTCTGTCCTGTGCGGTGGGGGTGTACGTCGACTTCGTGGCGCCGCTGATCGTCGAACCGTCGCGCAGCCAGCGGTAGCCCTTCGCCGTCGGCATTGGCTTCCACGTCGGGAAGATCGCGGTGATCTTCGATCCCACCTGTACTGCACCGGAGATCCGCGGCGCTTGGGTGGTGAACGTGCTCGCGGCATCGGCTGGGCCGGCTGTGGCGAGCAGGAGGCCCGCTGCGCTCACCAGCGCCGCGAGCGGAACGAGCATGCGCCGGCTGCGAGCAGTGGCGCGTTGAGGGTGATCCATGAGGGTCCGTTCTCGTGGACCGCTTCGGGTGGCGGTCCTGGAACGCCAGCTTAGAAGAGCGAACCTCAGTATGAGAAGCCCCTCACAGCCGGATGCGGATCACCGCACACGCCGCAGGAACTGAACCGTCCGCCAGGCACGAGACTCCTCGATCGTCGTGATGCGGTCCTGGAGCGCATCGCGTTCTTGTGTCAACGCTCGGAGACGTGCCTCGACAGCTCGGAGCCGATCCTCCGTCACGATCATCGAGTCGAGGCGCTCCTGGAGCTGTTCGGCCTTCCGGCGTGCACGGCCGGCAGCGCGGCGCTGCGCTCCGGCGACGTCGCGAGCCTCAGCGAGCTCGTTCGACACCTCCTCCACCCGAGCCTCGGCTCGTCGCGCTCGTCCGTGTGCTCGCTCGATCTCACCGTTGATCCGTTCGAGGTCACGTCGGTGGTCGTGCTCCAACGTCGCCACACGACTGGTCGCGTCCTTGAGTTGCTCGAGCGGAGCGAGGAGGAGCTGCCTGATCGATGCACGGTCAGACCTGCCCAGTTGAGGGGAGAGGCGTGGCCACTCGTGGAAGTCGGACGCGCGGTTGTCGCCGACGAGGACGTTCCTCCTGACGTCGCAAGCGGCCAACACGAAGGGCAACGACAGCTGGTCGCGGCGCGAGTACCGGAGGACGTGCTCCCACCATCGCCGCATCGCGACGTCGACGGTCTCGACCGTTCGTCGCGCCAGGAGCCCGGTCCAGATCGGGGCAGAAGCGAGCATCTCGTCGCCTCCGATCGGCGACCGGGCGTAGTGGAACAGCTGTTCATGGACACGCGCCGTGTCGTCGAGGCCGGCTTCCGCGACCGCTACGAACTCATCGAGGAGTGTGTCGTGGAAGCTGTGCGCGAACGCTGCGAGGTCGGCGTCCCGCAGGAGACCGGGGACGAAGTCCTCGGGCGGCGCTACGAGCGTCACGCGGTTGTCGATCCACAGGGAGAGTGCGGTGTCGAAGCCGCCGTCCGGGCCGAGGATCTTCAGTCGACGTGCGCTGCGTACTTGATCCGGAGCCCACACCGGATCCACGCGGACGACCTCCCAGTCATCGGACTCGAGATCAGGATCGTCCGTGAAGCAGACCCACCGTGCTTTCGACAAGCGCGCGAGCGGCTGCGGCTGCAGGATCTCGTGACGGCCGATGAGCGCGGTGTAGACCGTGACGTCTTCCATGGTCCTCCTCGTCAGCGCCTGCGCCCGGAACGCAGCGCAGCCGCCCGGGAGATCCGCTGCGCCAAACGGTAGGAACGACTGGCCTTCACATCAGCGAGTTCTTGCACGGCCTTCGCCCGTTCTGCTTCTGCCCGCACGTCACGAACCGGCTTCTCGGCCGTTGTCGAGAGGGCCAGATCGTGCCGGGTCTCGAGCAGCGCTGCCTGGCGGCGGAACGCTTCACCGAGGAAGTCGGGAACGGTGCCGTCGATCGCATCGGCGTCCGGTACCACCTGGTCCGCCACACGCCGCAGCGCATCGGCACGTCGTGCCCGAACCGCGTCGTAGTCCGGGCCGCTCCCGGTGCTGACGTCGTCGACCAGTACGAGCTGCACGCCCCTGGCGTCCGCCTGACGGAAGCGGTCCGCCGACAGCGCGGACGAGAGCGGCATGACGATGCGCGTCACAAGGTCGTCGGCATTGGGCTCGCCCGAGTCGTCGACGACCTCGAGGTCCCACTCCTGGTGCACCGGCTTGACGGCCCGCGTGAGCGTTGCGGCGGTGCCGGCCGGAACACCACGGAGGTCGAGGGCGACTCGCGGCTTCTGCGCCGTCGGGACGACCGCATCCGCGAAGTGGTCGACACGCCGCTGGCCGTCGAGGACAAAGCCCCGCACGAGCTCCGCCCAGTTCGGGTACCGCGCCTCGAGCACCTTCTGGTGAGCCGCCCGGAGCGCGTTGCGCGACCGGCTGGCGAAGCTCGCCGAACCGGCGTGGAACACCAGCGCACGGTTTGCCATGAGCGACCGGTAGCCCTCTGCTCCGATCCGCATGCAGAAGTCGTTCTCTTCCCCGTAGCCGGGGGCGAAGACGTCGTCGAAGAGTCCGAACCGCTCGATGAGCGATCGGCGGATGAGGAGACAGAATCCCATCGCGGTCGGCGCCACGTACCACTGGGGGAGATGCTCACGGAGGGCCGCATGCACCGTTGCGGTGCGCTCGAACGTCCTCGGAGCGCCCCGGTTGGTCTGTCGGTACGGCAGGCTCGCAACCGTGGCGTTGTTGCTCCGTGCCGTCACTGCGCCGTGTCGCTCGTCCGCGTCGAGCACGGCGAGCATCTCCTCGATGAACCCGGCGGTCGGCAGGGCGTCGCTGTTGAGCAGGATGACGTCGGCATCGGACCGGTCGAGTTCGCCGACCGCCCGGTTGCACGTGCCGACGAATCCCAGATTCTCGGCGTTCCGCTCGTACCGGAAGTGCTCGAGCTCGGCGATCTTCTCGACGACCGCGCGCTCGATCGCGTCGACGTCCGGCCCGCAGTCGTTCACGATGAGGACGCGATCACGGTCGGCTTCGACGGTCTCGGCGAGTGCTCCGAGGCAGTCGAGGACGGACGGGAGGTCGCCGTACACGGGTACGACCACGAGGACCCCGCGTCGGGCCGTCATCGGGCGGCCTCCGCCAGCGCGATGACGAGGTTGTCGATCGCAGTGTCGATCGGACCGCCCAGTCGACCCGCCGGGATGTCCTCGAAGGGAGCAGGTCCGCTCGCCGCGGCCTCGCGCACCGCCTGGGCGATGGCCAGTCCGAGCGCCCGCGGTTCGGCGTTCGCCGGCACGATCCGAGGGTGCATCCCGCCGCGCGTGCCGTAGAACTCGTTGGTGACGACGCGAGCTCCTGAGATCGCGCCGTCGAGCGGCGGATGGCTCGGGTGCGGGCTGTACTGCAGGGAAAGCACGACGTTCGCGCCGGAGACGAAGTCGAAGTACTCGTCCCACGGAAGCGTCCCCAAGCTGGTCAAGCTGCGGTCGTTCCCCAGGCCGACGGTCTTGTGCTTCTCACCGGCGGACACGAACTCGACCTGGACGGAGGGGTCGAGTTCGGCCGCAGCGACCTTGAGTGCGGCGACACCGAGTCGGAAGAGGTTGCGGTGCTTGCTGGGGCGTCCGTAGAAGAACACCCGTGTGGCCTCCGACCGATCCCGGCGGGCCGCGACGGACCGGAGGAGATCGAGGTCGAGGTGCGGTGCGAAGACGCGGTCGTCCGGGACGTGCACCCCTTCCTCCCGGGCGAGGAAATCACGGAGGGGGCTCGAGTTCACGATGAAGGTGAAGCCTGCATGGTACGTGGAACGCGCGATCGCGAACTCCGTCGACCACGGGCTGAAGCCGGGTTCGTAGTCCTGCACGAGGTAGGTCACGTTCTCGCGGCGGATCTTGCCGGCCGTCGCCGCGACGTCGACCGCGTGGGCGGTCTTCCAGTGCGTCGCGAGCCAGACGTCGTCCGACCCGAAGGTCGCGCCGACGAGGTCCTCACGCGCGAGTACCTGCGGAGCCTCCTCGTCCGGGAAGCGCGAACGGACGACCTCGGCGGCGGCGGCGGCGCTGTTCCCGGACGAGGTCCAGCCCACCATGACGATGCGCATCGGCAGCCCGAGGCGCCGGGCGAGCGCGAAGCCCACGGTGACCGCGGTCTGGATGCCGGCGAAGGCGCCGCCGGCCCGGATCTCACCGATGACGACGTTGACCGACCGGCTGTCATCGAGCGTGATCGGGCTCAGGGCGAGGCTCGTCTCGACCAGTTCGTGGTACGGCCGTGCGGCAGCGGGCACGGCGTCGAGCTCAGCACGCGCGTGCTGGCGACGGGCGCTCGGTCCAGCGACGGGCCCGGGCCGCGGCACTCGGCCGAGGACCGATGCACGGAACTCGCTGTTGCGGAGGTACCGCGCGTTCAAACGCGCGATGTCGCGTAGCACTCGGGGGACGTCGGACGGTCGCACGGAAGGGCTCCTCGGGCTGTGCGGGCGCAATCATCACACGAAGTCGTCGCGCGCGGTCGGATCGGGGCTGTCGTCGTCCCACTGGTTTGAGGGGGACTCGGGTCAGGACGAGCCTAACGGTCGTGCGAGCGGCCTCGCCGCATCCACCCGGAAAGGCTGTCAGTCACCTGGGTGGCGAGCTTCACGGAGCGACGATCGAGGGACGCACGGAGCCGGGCGATCTCGCGGTCTTTCCTCCTGATCGTCGCTCGAAGGTCCGGCGCCGCTGTGTCGATGGGTGCCGCCGTCCTCTGCAGCTCCTGGCGCGCGGCGATGAACGCGGCGGCCTCACGACCTGCGATCAGGACTGCGTTCTCACGGTGGACGGTCCCTTCGTGCAGGATCATTCCGGTCTCCAACGGAGCATTCGTCGGGAGCCGGACGAGGTCTCCGGATCGTTCCACGAGCACGTACGTCGGCCAGACCTTCGTAAGCTCGCTCACCTGTTGGACGCTCATGTGCAGGATCTCGAGCATGATGACGACGAGGTCGGCCTCGTTCATGAGTCGGTGCATGCCGCCGATGACGTCGAGCTCTGCGCCCTCGACGTCGATCTTGACCGCGAGTGACGTCGGCGTGCGCGCCACCTCGCTGTCGAGCGTCGTCGACCGGACCGTGACCGACGATGCGGTCCCGTCGGTCACGACGCGGCTCTTCCCGGACCACGAGGTGTTCGGTGCGAAGTTCACCGAGGTGTCGGGGACGCGCCCGACCGCGACGGGGCGGAGTCGCACGTCAGCCGCCAGAGCGCCGAGCGTGCGTCGGAGCGCCGGGAGGAGTCGCTCGTTCGGCTCGTACGCCAGAACCGTCTGAGCCTTCGACAGGTCGATGCTCGCGAGCATCTCGCCGTAGTTCGCGCCGACATCGACGATGCAGTCGAACTGGGCGAGTTCGACGGCCGCTCGCCACAACCGTGTTGAGGAGGGGTTGACGTCTCCGCGGGCCCGCGCAAGGGCTTCACCGCGTCGATCCGATGAGTCGTACCAGATACGGGTCCCGTCGGTGGTGATGACGTCCCGCAACGTTGAATCGTCCATGATCCCCTCCACGATCGGGAGGATAGCGTGACAGTGGTGCTCGGTAGGCTTGGCGACCTGATGATGCAGCGAATCGACCTCCGCGGCGGCCTGCCCGCCCGTGCCGAACTCCTCCGACTCATGCCCCGCGCCGCCGGCGACGTCTCGCACGCCGTCGACGCCGCTCGCGAGCTCGTCGACGCGGTCCGGGAGCACGGTGCGACGGCGCTCCGCGAGCAGGCCGAGCGGTTCGACGGGGGAGCGCCGTCGCACGTCCGCGTCCCCGCTGCCGAGATCGCCGCCGCGGTCGCCGGGCTCACCCCCGAGCTCCGCGCAGCCCTCGACGAGGCGATCCGCCGTGTCCGTGCCGCGAGTGCCGCGCAGGTGCCCGCCGGCTCGGTGACGACCCTCGCCGACGGCGCCGAGGTCCACCAGCGCTGGCAGCCGATGCGCCGCGTCGGCCTCTACGTCCCCGGCGGCAAGGCCGTGTACCCGTCGAGCGTCGTCATGAACGTCGTCCCGGCACAGGTCGCCCGCGTCGGCTCGATCGCGCTCGTGTCCCCGCCGCAGCGCGACCACGGTGGGCACGTGCACCCGACGATCCTTGCGGCGGCCGGACTCCTCGGTGTCGACGAGGTCTACGCGATGGGCGGTGCCGGGGCGATCGGCGCGCTGGCGTACGGCGTGCCGGAGATCGACCTCGAGCCCGTCGACCTCGTGACCGGTCCGGGCAACAACTACGTCGCGGCGGCGAAGCGGATCGTCCGCGGCACCGTCGGCATCGACTCCGAGGCCGGCGCGACCGAGATCCTCGTGATCGCCGACGACACGGCCGACGCCGGCTACGTCGCGGCCGACCTCGTCAGCCAGGCCGAGCACGACGAGCAGGCGGGCGCCGTCCTCGTGACCACCTCGGCGACGTTCGCCGACGCGGTGGAGGCGGCGATCCCGGAACGCACGGCGCGCGTCGGGACCGCCACGCGCCTCCAGGCCGCACTGGACGGACCGCAGTCGGCGGTCGTCCTCGTGGACTCGCTCGCGGACGCCGCGACCGTGAGCAACGCGTACGGGCCGGAGCACCTCGAGATCCAGACCGCCGCCGACGACGCGGTGCTCGCCGACATCGACGCTGCCGGGGCGGTCTTCGTCGGGCCGAGCACGCCGGTCAGCCTCGGCGACTACCTGGCCGGGTCGAACCACGTCCTGCCGACCGGTGGGCAGGCCCGCTTCGGTTCGGGGCTCTCCGCGTCGACGTTCCTCCGGCCGCAGCAGGTCATCCGGTACTCGCCGGAGGCCCTCGCCGAGGTCGCGCCGCACATCGTGGCGCTCGCGACGGAGGAGCAGCTGCCGGCGCACGGGGCCGCCGTGACGGAGCGCACGAGCCGGTAGCCTGGGTCCGACATGTTCTGCCCCTTCTGCCGCCACCCGGACTCCCGCGTCGTCGACTCCCGCACGAGTGACGACGGCACCTCCATCCGTCGCCGTCGCCAGTGCCCGAACTGCGGGCGCCGCTTCTCGACCACCGAGACCGCATCGCTCAACGTGGTGAAGCGCAACGGCGTGACCGAGCCGTTCAGCCGCGACAAGATCGTCTCCGGTGTGCGGAAGGCGTGCCAGGGCCGCCCCGTGACCGACGGTGATCTCGCGGTCCTGGCGCAGCGGGTGGAGGAGACCGTGCGCTCGTCCGGGTCGAGCCAGATCGACGCCAACGACATCGGGCTCGCGATCCTCGTCCCGCTCCGAGAGCTCGACGAAGTCGCCTACCTCCGCTTCGCGAGCGTGTACCAGGCCTTCGACTCCCTCGAGGACTTCGAGGACGCCATCGGGCAGCTCCGCCTCGACCACCACGCAGCCTCCCGCGCCGAGGGTGCTGACGCGTGAGCGTCGGCGTCGAGCGGGCCATCCGCGGCGGGTACGAGGTCGTCTTCCGCTCGGTGTTCGCGAACATGGACCCGGAACGGGCCCACCACCTCGCGTTCGCCGTGATCCGGGTGATCCCGCACGTGCCGTTCATCGGTCGGCTCGTCGAGCGGTCCTCGCGCCCGTCGGCGGCGGACGGCATCACGACGATGGGGATCCACTTCCCGTCGCGGTTCGGCCTCGCCGCCGGGTTCGACAAGGACGCCAAGGGCATCCGGGGGCTCGGGGTGCTCGGATTCGGGCACGTCGAGGTCGGCACGATCACGGCGAAGCCGCAGCCAGGCAACGAGAAGCCCCGGCTCTTCCGGCTCATCCCGGACCGCGCGCTCGTCAACCGCATGGGGTTCAACAACCACGGCGCTCCCGCGGCGTCGCGCCGGCTCGAACGGGCCCGGCGCAACCCCGGCCGCCCGGTCATCGGCGTCAACATCGGCAAGAGCCGCGTGGTCGACGTCGCGGACGCCATCGACGACTACCTCGAGTCCACCCGGCTCCTGGCGCCGTTCGCCGACTACCTCGCCGTCAACGTGAGCTCGCCGAACACCCCGGGGCTCCGCGGCCTCCAGGAGCTCGACCAGCTGCGGCCGCTCCTGACCGCCGTGCGGGACGCCGCCGGCCGGACGCCCGTGCTCGTGAAGATCGCGCCGGACCTCACGGACGAGCAGATCGACGCCATCGCCGGGCTCGCGGTCGAGCTCGGGCTCGCCGGGGTCATCGCCAACAACACCACGATCGACCGCTCGGGGCTGAAGACACCCGCGGCCGACGTCGAGGCCATGGGCGCCGGGGGACTCTCCGGAGCGCCCCTCGCCGCGCGCTCGCTCGAGGTCCTGCGCCGCGTCCGTGCGGCCGTGCCCGAGGACTTCTGCGTGATCGCGGTCGGCGGGGTCACGAGCGAGCGGGACGTGCAGGACCGGATCGACGCGGGGGCGACGCTCGTGCAGGGCTACACGGCGTTCCTCTACGAGGGGCCGACCTGGGCGGCGCGGATCAACCACCTACGTCGTCGGCGGCTGCGGCGCGCCGCGCGCTGACGCCGCCGGGGTGGGGCGGGGTGGGGTGGTCATGACACCCCGCTCGGTTCCGGCGAGTGGTCGCGGAGTGTCGCTCTCGGCGTGGTCAAGCGACGGTTCGTGACCGTCGGCCGTCTCGGTGACGGGGAGTCGCGACCGTCCGGAGGGCGGCCATGCGGCCATGCGGCCGTGCGGCCGTGCGGCCGCGTCGACGAAAGACGTCGTGCTCGCTGGCGGTCTCGTGGACGGCGAGTCGAGGAACCGCGCCGACCGACCACCGGCCGGGAGGCACGGTGCCGGTCCGCCCCGCGCCTCCCGTCCGGTGTCGTGTCGTGTCGTGTCGTGACGTGACGCGTTGTCTCGCGTTGTCCACGCCGTTTGGTCGCACGACGTGCCGTGCGCGGGTCGAGTTGGTCGCACGATCGGTCGGCCCAGCCGAACGTGAGCGGCATGTCGTGCGACCAACCCACGTCACCCGCCGGGTGCGCCCGGGCCCGCACACGACGGGCCGCCCGCGCCGCCCGCGCCGCCCGCGCCGCCCGCGCCCTCGCCCGACACGCAGGAGCGCCGCCCGACCGAGGTGGAGCGGCGCTCCGCGGGGGACGAGCCAGGTCAGACGGCGGGGTACTGCCCGCGACGCACCTGCGGCTTCGGCAGGCGGAGGAACCGCAGCTGCCACGCCCGCGTGAGGATGTAGAGGAAGGTCCCGCGCTGCATCGAGCCGAACTTGTTCGTGAGCTTCTTGCGGAGGGACAGCCAGAGGACGACGCAGTCGAGCACGAACAGCGCGACGAACGCCCACACGAGCAGCAGCGCGTACGAGGCGAGCACGGTCTGCGCGGCGGCGAACCCGAGGATGAGGAAGATCACGAGCACGGGCATCATGACCTCGCCCACGTTCCAGCGGGCGTCGATCCAGTCGCGCACGAACCGACGCTGCTCGCCGCGGTCCTTCGCCGGGAGGTAGCGCTCCTCGCCGTTGGCCATGCCGACGCGGGCCTTCTCGCGCTCGGTGTTCAGTCGGGCGCGCGCGGCCTTCTTGTCGGCGGGGGAGTTGCCGACGAGCGGACGACGGTTCGCGGCCTCACGCTCACGACGGCTCGGCGTCGGCCGGCCCTTGCCCTGCTCGAGGAGTTCGTCCTCGGTGGGGTTGACGGTCGTGTTGGTCTTGGGGGCTGCCTTCGCCACGGTGCGTTCCTGACTGCGGTTGCGTGCTGGATCGTCCTCTAGATTACGGGACATGACCGACACCGACCAGCACGCAGCAGCCACCGACCCCGCACTCCTCGACGCCCTGCGCGAACACGTGCAGGGGGCGCTGCCGGCGACCATCGCCGACCTGTCCGCCCTCGTCCGCCTGCCCTCGGTGTCGTGGTCCGCGTTCGACCCGGCGAACGTCCGGGCGAGCGCCGAGGCCGTCGCGGACCTGGCCCGGTCGACCGGGGTCTTCGCCGCGGACGACGTCCGGATCGTCCGCTCCGCGTTCGAGGGCGCCACGTCGGACGTCGCCGAGGAGCACGCGGACGAGCAGCTCGGCCAGCCCGCCGTGCTCGCGGTCCGCCCGGCACGGAACGGCAAGCCGACGGTGATGCTCTACGCGCACCACGACGTGCAGCCGCAGGGCGACGACGCGCTCTGGGAGACGCCGCCGTTCGAGCCGACCCTCCGCGGCGACCGCCTCTACGGCCGCGGCGCCTCGGACGACAAGGCCGGCGTGATGACCCACATCGCCTCGCTCCGCGCCCTGCACGCCCAGTTCGGCGACGACCTCGACCTCGGTGTGGTCCTGTTCGTCGAGGGCGAGGAGGAGTTCGGCTCCCGGTCGTTCCGCACGTTCCTCCGGGAGCAGAAGGAGCACCTCGCCGCCGACGTCATCGTCGTGGCGGACAGCGACAACTGGTCGGCCGAGGTGCCCTCGATCACGGTGTCGCTCCGCGGCAACGCCACGTTCAAGCTGACCCTCACGACGCTCGAGCACGCGAGCCACAGCGGGATGTTCGGGGGAGCGGCGCCCGACGCGATGATCCCGATGGTGCGCCTGCTCGCCTCGCTCCACGACGACGACGGCTCGGTCGCGGTCGAGGGGCTGACCTCGTACGACGCGGACGTCCCCGAGCGCACCGACGAGGAGCTCGCGGCGGACGCCGCCCTGCTGCCCGGCGTCCGCCCGGTCGGCACCGGTCCGGTCCTCAGCCGGATGTGGTTCCAGCCGTCGATCACGGTGACCGGCATGGACGTGCCGAGTGTCGCGAACGCGTCGAACACCCTGCTGCCCACGGTCTCCGCGCGGGTCTCGGTCCGGATCGCCCCCGGGCAGTCCGCCACCGACGCGTACGAGGCCGTCGAGCGCCACCTCCACGCCCACGTGCCGTTCGGCGCCCGCCTCGAGATCAGCGAGCCCGACGCCGGTGACGGCTTCCTCGTCGACACCGCCGGCTGGGCCGTGCAGGACGCGCGGACGGCGATGCGCGAGGGATGGGGCGCCGACGCCGTCGAGCAGGGGATCGGTGGGTCGATCCCGTTCGTCTCCGACCTCGCCGCGGAGTTCCCGGACGCGCAGATCCTCGTCACGGGCGTCGAGGACCCGGACACCCGCGCGCACAGCCCGAACGAGTCGCAGCACCTCGGCGTCCTGCACCGCGCGATCGCGTCCGAGACGATCCTGCTGGCGCGGCTCGCGACGCGCTGACGCGCTGCAGGACGGACGGGAGGCCCGTGGCGGCGCCGCCACCGGCCCCACGCCCGCCGGTGCCGGCGTGACGCGCCAGCGGCACGTCGGCCGTGCCGGGTGGGGAGCCTCCCGTCCGCCCGTGCTCTCCACAGGGCCGCGTCCCTCCACAGCGCGCACCCGCCTGCTGCGCGCGTCGGTGGCGCGTGCTTACAATCGTCACGAGGCGCGGTGATCCGCACCGCCCGGAGGGAGACGCGCGATGAGCGACACCATCACCGAAGCGCAGACCGCCACGGCGACCGAGACGCCGACGCACGGCGTGCAGCTGAGCGACGCGGCCGCGGCGAAGGTGGCGAGCCTCCTCGAGCAGGAGGGCCGTGACGACCTCCGCCTGCGCCTCGCCGTGCAGCCCGGTGGCTGCTCGGGACTCATCTACCAGCTCTACTTCGACGAGCGCATGCTCGACGGCGACACCACCGCCGAGTTCGAGCCCGGGGTCGAGGTCGTCGTCGACAAGATGAGCGTCCCGTACCTCGACGGCGCCACGATCGACTTCGAGGACACCATCCAGAAGCAGGGCTTCACGATCGACAACCCCAACGCGCAGGGCAGCTGCGCGTGCGGCGACAGCTTCCACTGACGCCCACCAGCCGACACGCGAGCGGGGAGTGACCGGACAGGTCGCTCCCCGCTCGCGTTCGTCCCGGTCAGAGCGGCGTCGACGGCTGCGGATCGGGGGCACGCGGGACCCGGGTTGGCACGAGCTGTCCCCGGCTGCGAGTAAGCTAGGAGTGTTCCAACCAAGCTGGGAGCGGGCCATGAGCGACCTTCGTGTCGCGGCCGCTCCGGGTTCACGTCTTTGCGAGAGGTCATAGTGCGTTCGAATCGCCGTATACGTTGGGCGGCCATCCCGGTGGCCGTCGGTCTGGTCGTCGCACTGGCTGGCTGCACGCAGCAGCAGCTCAACGGATGGCTCCCCGGCACGGAAGAGACGCGCGACGTCACGAACCACACCAGCCGCATCGTCGGTCTGTGGACCACCAGCTGGGTCGTCCTCCTCGCGGTCGGTCTGATCGTCTGGGGCCTCATCATCTGGGCCGCCATCGTCTACCGCCGCCGCAAGGGCCAGACCGGCCTGCCGGTGCAGATGCGGTACAACATGCCGCTCGAGATCTTCTACACGATCGTCCCGCTCATCCTCGTGCTCGGCTTCTTCGCCTTCACCGCGAAGGACCAGGCCGCGATCGAGCAGCCCTTCGCCAAGGCCGACGCGACGATCCACGTCTACGGCAAGCGCTGGGCGTGGGACTTCAACTACATCAACGAGGACGACAAGTCCAAGAGCGTCTACTACCAGGGCATCCAGGCCCAGGAAGAAGAGAACGCCAACGGCGCGATCGACGAGTCGCAGCTCCCGACGCTGTACCTGCCCCAGGGCAAGAAGGTGCACATCGAGCTGTCCTCGCGCGACGTCAACCACTCCTTCTGGGTGATCGACTTCCTCTACAAGAAGGACATGATCCCCGGCAAGCAGAACGACGAGTACTTCATCCCCGAGAAGCTCGGCACGTACCAGGGCAAGTGCGCGGAGCTCTGCGGTGAGTACCACTCCCTCATGCTCTTCCAGGTGAAGGTCGTCACGCCGACCGAGTACCAGAAGTACCTCGACTCCCTCGCGGAGCAGGGCAAGACGGGGCTCCTCGGCGACGAGTACAACACCAACACGAACGAACCGAACAACAAGGCGCCCGTGACGGCGTCCGAGAACGATTAGGGGCTCCGTCAGATGACCACGTCGCTCGTCGGCCAGCCGGCGGCAGGCACCACGACCCTGGACTTCCAGGCGTCGAAGGTGGGCCGCAAGGGCAACATCATCGTCCGGTGGATCACCTCCACCGACCACAAGACCATCGGGTACATGTACCTGATCGCGTCGTTCATCTTCTTCCTGCTCGCGGGTGTGATGGCGCTCGTCATCCGCGCCCAGCTCTTCGAGCCCGGCCTGCACGTGGTCGCGACGAAGGAGCAGTACAACCAGCTCTTCACGATGCACGGCACGATCATGCTGCTGCTCTTCGCGACGCCGCTCTTCTCGGGCTTCGCGAACGCGATCATGCCGCTGCAGATCGGTGCGCCGGACGTCGCCTTCCCGCGACTCAACGGCTTCGCCTTCTGGCTCTACGTCTTCGGCGCGCTCATCGCGGTCGGCGGCTTCCTCACCCCGCAGGGTGCGGCCTCGTTCGGTTGGTTCGCCTACGCGCCACTGAGTGACACGACGTTCACACCAGGACTCGGTGGGACGCTGTGGGTCTTCGGTCTCGGCATGACCGGCTTCTCGACCATCCTCGGCGCCGTGAACTTCATCACGACGATCATCACGATGCGTGCCCCGGGCATGACGATGTTCCGCATGTCGATCTTCACGTGGAACACCCTCGTGACGGCGCTCCTCGTCCTGATGGCCTTCCCGGTCCTCGCGGCGGCGCTGTTCGGCCTCGGCCTCGACCGCGTGTTCAACGCCCAGATCTTCAACCCGGCGAACGGCGGGGCGCTCCTCTGGCAGCACCTGTTCTGGTTCTTCGGCCACCCGGAGGTCTACATCATCGCGCTGCCGTTCTTCGGCATCGTGTCCGAGATCTTCCCGGTGTTCAGCCGCAAGCCGATCTTCGGCTACAAGACCCTCGTCTACGCGACCATCTCCATCGCGGCCCTTTCGGTCACGGTGTGGGCGCACCACATGTACGTCACCGGTGGCGTCCTGCTCCCGTGGTTCTCGCTCATGACGATGCTCATCGCGGTCCCGACCGGCGTGAAGATCTTCAACTGGGTCGGCACGATGTGGCGCGGCTCGGTGACCTTCGAGACGCCGCTGCTCTGGTCCGTCGGCTTCCTCATCACCTTCACCTTCGGTGGTCTCACCGGTGTGATCCTGGCGTCGCCGCCGCTCGACTTCCACGTGTCCGACTCGTACTTCGTCGTCGCGCACTTCCACTACGTGGTGTTCGGCACCGTCGTGTTCGCGATGTTCGCCGGGTTCTACTTCTGGTGGCCGAAGTGGACCGGCAAGATGCTCAACGAGCGCCTCGGCAAGATCCACTTCTGGCTGCTGTTCATCGGCTTCCACACGACGTTCCTCATCCAGCACTGGCTGGGCGTCATCGGCATGCCGCGTCGCTACGCGACCTACCTGCCGAACGACGGCTTCACCTGGATGAACCAGCTGTCGACGATCGGCTCGATGATCCTGGCGATCTCGTTCCTGCCCTTCATCTACAACATCTACGTCACCGCGCGGAACGCGCCGAAGGTCGCCGTGAACGACCCGTGGGGCTACGGCCGCTCGCTCGAGTGGGCGACCAGCTGCCCGCCGCCGCGCCACAACTTCACGTCGATCCCGCGGATCCGTTCCGAGTCCCCGGCGTTCGACCTGAACCACCCCGAGGCCGGTGTGCCGATCGGTGTGGGCCCGGCGAAGGACGCCCCCGACGCCCCGACCTACGACGCCGCGAAGGGCGAGGTGAAGTAACGCCATGCGCGCCAACAAGAACCTGTTCTGGATCCTGTTCGTCTTCTTCATCCTCGCGGATGCCGCGTACACGATCTGGTCGATCATCTACTACAACGGCGTCATCGAGTGGGTCGGCACGGTGTCGATCGGCCTCACCGGGATCATGTCCGCGTTCATCGCGTTCTACCTCGGCAAGGTCATGTCTTCGCAGGGCGGTGTCCTCCCCGAGGACCGCGCCGACGCGAACATCGAGGACGGTGACGCCGAGCTCGGGCACTTCAGCCCGTGGTCGTGGTGGCCGATCCTCCTGGCCTTCGCCGTGGGCATCTGCTTCCTCGGCGTCGCGGCCGGCCTCTGGCTCGTCCCGATCGGCATGGCGTTCGTCGCCGTGACGCTCGTGGGCTGGGTCTACGAGTACTACCGCGGGAACTTCGGACACTGACGTTCCTCAACCCCTGACGGACTTCGGGCGGCACCACATCCGGTGCCGCCCGAAGTGCGTCCGGACCACGGCCGCCGGTCGCTCGACCGAGCGGCAGCGCCCCACCCGGGCGACACACCAGAACGACTCCCCGGCCCCGAACCGGGAACAACCCGGCCCGCAAGCGGCTTGACTCGAAGCGGACCACCCCCACCACAGCGAAAGGAGTCACCTCAGGTGACCGACAAGCGCACCCTCATCATCTTCGGCGCGACGGGCGACCTCGCCTCCCGCCTGCTGCTGCCGGGCCTCGGCACGTTCCTGCAGAGCGGTCGAGCGGTCCCCGTCCAGCTGATCGGTACGGGCCGCAGCGCCCGGAGCGAGGAGCAGTGGAAGGACGTCGTCACGAATTCGTTCGCGTCGCAGGACGTGAAGGGCCCGGAGGTCGACGCGACCCTCGAGTCGACGCAGTTCATCCAGGGCGACCCGACCGACCCGAAGCACCTCGAGGCGCTCCTCGCGGCCGCCGACGCCGAGCCGATCCTCTACTTCGCGCTCCCGCCGCAGATCGCCTCGGACATCTGCGAGGCGCTGCAGGAGGTCGAGCTCCCCGAGGGCACGACGCTCGCGTTCGAGAAGCCGTTCGGCACCGACGTCGCCAGTGCCGAGGCGCTCAACAAGACCGTCCTCGAGCTCGTCCCCGAGGAGCGCGTGCACCGCACCGACCACTTCCTCGGTCGCACCACGGTGCTCAACATCATCGGCCTGCGGTTCGCGAACCGCCTCTTCGAGCCGATCTGGAACGCGGACAACATCGAGAAGGTCGACGTCTTCTACGACGAGACCCTCGGCCTCGAGAACCGCGCGCAGTACTACGACGAGGCCGGCGCCCTCGTCGACATGATCCAGTCGCACCTGCTGCAGATCCTCGGACTCGTCACGATGGACGCCCCGGCCGCCATCGACGCCGTCGAGTTCCGTTCCTCGCTCGCCCGTGTGCTGCGGTCGACGCGGCTCAAGGGCGACGACCCCAAGGTCGCGTCCCGCCGTGCCGTCTACACCGAGGGCACGATCGACGGCAAGGAACTGCCGTCCTACCAGGACGAGGACGGCGTCGACAAGACGCGCGGCACCGAGACGCTGGCCGAGATCGAGGTCGAGGTCGACACCGCTCGCTGGGCCGGTGTGCCGTTCACGCTCCGTTCCGGCAAGGCGCTCGGCGCCAGCCGCAAGGAAGTGCTCATCACCTTCAAGCCCGTCACGCGCCTGCCCTCCGGTCTGACCGGTCGGCCGAAGCAGGACACGCTGCGCATCGTCCTGAACCCGGACGAGATCGAGCTGAGCGTGTCGGCGAACGGCGGCGGCAACCCGTTCGAGATGGGCCAGGTCACGCTGTCCTCGTCGTTCGACGACGGCGAGCTCACGCCCTACGGCGAGGTCCTCAACGGCATCTTCCACGACGACCCGCTGCTCTCCATCCGCGGTGACGTGGCGGAGCGCTGCTGGGAGATCGTCGAGCCGGTCGTCGACGCCTGGAAGGCGAACGACGTCCCGCTCGAGGAGTACCGCGCCGGTTCGCGCGGCCCGGCGGACTGGGTGAGCTCGTCCTGACGGACGCACCTGTCGTGCCCTGAACGGGCGCAGGAGACGGACGGGAGGCACGGCGCCAGCTGGCACCGTGCCTCCCGTCCGTTGCGTGCGGTCTCAGGACGCGGTGCCGGCGCGCTCGCCCTCACCGGTCCAGGAGCGCGTGCCGCCGTCGTGGACGGCGAGGCGCGTCCGGTGCCCCGCCGACGCGCCGCGGGCGCGCGCGATCGCGTCGGCCGCCGAGACGAGCGTCAGGTGCGACAGCGCCTGCGGGGTGTTGCCGATGTGGTGCCCCGTCGCGACGTCGATCTCCTCGGAGAGCATGCCGACTTCGTTCGCGAAGCCGACGAGCACGTCCATGAGGCGTTCGGCGTCCTCGATCCGGCCGGAGGCGGCGTACTGCTCGACGAGCCAGAACGAGCAGGCGAGGAACGGGTGCTCGCTGCCGGACAGGCCGTCGAACCCGGCCTCTGTGCGGTAGCGGAGGACCAGTCCGTCGTCGCCGGTGCGGAGGTCGTGCTCGATCGCGGCGACCGTGCCCGTCATGCGTGGGTCGTCGGCCTTCACGTAGCCGATCTGCGGGAGCACGAGCAGGCTCGCGTCGACCTCGTCGGTGTCGTAGTGCTGCCGGTAGCTGTTCCGCTCCGGGTTCCAGCCGTGCTCCTCGATCTCGGCGCGCACCTGTTCGCGGAGCGTGCGCCAGCGGTCGACCGGGCCCTCGAGGCCGAACTCCTCGACGGCTGCGACGCCGCGGTCGAACGCCGCCCAGATCATCGCGCGGGAGTGCGTGAAGTGGCGCCGGGGTCCCCGCATCTCCCAGATGCCGTTGTCCGGCTCCTGCCAGTGCTCCTCGACGTACCCGAGCAGGGCCCGCTGGAGCGCCCAGGAGTCGGCGTTCTCCTCGACGCCGAGCTCGCGGGCGTCGTGCAGGGCCGCGAGGACCTCACCGAACACGTCGCCCTGGTACTGCGTGTAGGCCCCGTTGCCGATCCGGACCGGCGTCGAGTGCGCGTACCCGGGCAGCTCGTCGAGGGTGCGCTCGGGCAGGTCCCGCTCGCCCGCGACGCCGTACATGATCTGCACGTCGGCCGGGTCGCCGGCGATCGCGCGGAGCAACCAGCCGCGCCAGTGCGCGGCCTCGTCGCGGTACCCGTGCGCGATCAGCGAGGCGAGGGCGAGCGAGGCGTCGCGCAGCCACACGTACCGGTAGTCCCAGTTGCGTTCGCCGCCGGGGTCCTCCGGGAGGCTCGTGGTCGCGGCCGCCACGACGCCGCCGGTCTCACCGTGGGTCATGGCGCGGAGGAGGAGCAGCGACCGTCGTGTCGCGTCGACGTACCGGCCGTGCGTGCGGACCGGCGTCATCCAGTCCTCCCACCAGCGCGTGGTCCGGTGCAGTGCCGCGGTCACGTCGAGGGGCTCCGGCGGCTCGCGGTGGGACGGGTACCAGGTCAGGACGGTGTCGAGGACCTCGCCGTCCCGCACGGTCGTGGTCACCCGGTGGTGGCGGTCGTGCGAGCGGAAGCGCGGACCGCGCACGACGACCGAACCGGGGCCGGCCGTGGCGAGGAGCGCGGGGTCCTCCTCGCCGCCGATCTGCCGCACCCACGGCAGGGCCCGTGCGTAGTCGAACCGGATCGTCAGGACCTGCTCGACCTCGACCTCCCCTCGGAGTCCGCGGACGCGACGCACGATCGAGGCCCGGTGTGCGCCCATCGGCATGAAGTCCGTGACCTCGACGACGCCGGTGCTCGTCGTCCAGACCGTGGAGAGGACCAGGGAGTCACCGACGTAGCGACGGTGGACGGTGGCGTCCTGGTCGGTGGGACGCAGTGACCAGCCGCCGTGCTCGGCGGACCCGAGCAGCGCCGCGAAGGTGGACGGGCTGTCGAAGCGGGGGAGGCAGGCCCAGTCGACCGTGCCGTCCCGCGTGACGAGCGCCGCGGTGTAGGTGTCGCCGATCAGGGCGTGGTCCTCGATGCGCGCAGAGTGCATGCCCCGATCGAACCACGCCACCGCCCGGCGGACGCTGCGCTGAAGAGGTGCTCAGCCGGGTGCGCCGACGTCGTGCATGAGGTCGGGCCGCCGCGAGCGTCTCCGCGGGCGTGTCAGTCCGCCTCGACGACCCCGACGCGCTGCAACTCCGTCCAGAGTCCGGCGCCGTCCGGCGCGAACACCCACGGTGCCGCCGAGTCACGCGACCGCTCCTGCGCCTTCGAGCGGCCACCGGCGAGGACCGCCTCGCTCGTGGAGAGCTGCCGGATCGCCACCGCGGCGACGTTGTCCGGGTGCTCCCGCGAGAACTCGCCGTACAGCGACTCGTCGTGCTGGCCGTCGTCGCCGACGAGCAACCACTGCACGTCCGGGAAGTCACGGGCCAGACGCCGGAGGTTCTCCTGCTTGTGGAGCTGACCGCTCCGGAAGAAGCGGTCGTGCGTCGGACCCCAGTCCGTCAGCAGCAGGGTGCCGGTCGGGTACATGTTCCGGGTGAGGAACCGCTGCAGGGTCGGCGCGACGTTCCACGCGCCCGTGGACAGGTAGACCGTCGGGGCACCGGGGTGCTGCGCGAGCACGCGTTCGTAGAGGACGGACATGCCCGGGACCGGACGTCGTGCGTGCTCGGTGAGGACGAACGAGTTCCACGCCGCGAGCATCGGGCGGGGGAGGCTCGTCACCATCACGGTGTCGTCGATGTCCGAGAGCAGCCCGAAGCGGGTGTCCGGGTGCACCACGAAGACGTCGGCCTGGACGGCGCGCGTGCCCCCGGCGGAGAGCTCGATCGTGCGCCACCCGGGCTCGAGGTCGATCGGGACGATGGCGTCGACCACACCGCCGCGGTCCGACTGGACGACGTGGCTGCGACCGCCGGCCGTGATCGTGACCTCGGCCGAGTCGACCGCCACGCTCGTGAAGCTGCGCCACCCGCGGACCCCGATGTACGAGGCGTCCGAGGCGAGGCCGCGGCGGGTGAGCAGCACGCGCGCGAGGACGCGGACCCAGCCCGGGGCACCGTACCCGGTGTAGGGGATCACGGTGGGGACGAGTCCGCGGCGACGGGCGCGCTGCTCGCGGAACTCCTGCACGGCGTCCTCGATGCGTGCCGCTCGGTGCAGGATCGGCTCGGCCAGCGACGGCTCGTGGGGAGTCGGGTCGGGCATCGCTCCATCATTCCACGCCGGGGCGTCGCCGGACCCGAGGTTGCTCATCCTCGACCGGGAGAGTCGCAGCCGAGTTCCAGACGAAGTCTGCGACCATGGGCCGGACACCACCGTGCACCTGTCGTGTGGACGGTGAAACACAACGCACCGCGCGGGCCACCGCGTGGGGAGCGCGTCGAGGACGCGAGAAGGAGTACACGTGCTCGTCACCGAGGTTTCGAACGCACTGCCGGGGGGATCATCACTGCTCAGGAACGAGCCGGTCCAAGCCCGCAGTTCGGCGCGCCTCGCCGGTCTCCTCGACGCCGCCGCCGCGGTCATCGACGAGATCGGGTTCGAGCGCCTGACCACGGCCATGGTCGCCGAGCGCGCCGGGGCGTCGATCGGCACCGTCTACCGCTACTTCCCGGACCGCATCGCCGTGGTCGAGGCCCTGGCCATCCGCTGCACCCAGCGTCTGGCCGCGCGCTTCGTCGACGCGCTCGAGTCCAGCGGCGCGACCGACTGGAAGGCCGGCTGCGACGCGCTCATCGACATGACGGCCGAGATGTACCGCACCGAGCCCGGGTTCCGTGCGATCGGCTTCGGCGACACCGCCGACGCCGGCACGGGGGACGACGAGGACCGGATGGCCGCGCTCGGGGGCGCCGTGAGCCAGGTCATGCGCGAGCGCTTCGACCTGCCCGCGGGCGAGGCGGTGGACCGGGCGTGGACCGTCCTCGCCGAGTCGGGGCACGCCGTGCTCGCGCGGGCGCACGCCGACCGCGACCAGCCCGACCGGGCGCTGGTCGAGGCCTACCGCACGATGACGCACAGCTACCTCGAGACGGTCCTCCGCGACGCCTGAGTCGCAGCCGCCCATCCGCCGACGCCCGCGCTCCGAAGAGGAGTCGCGGGCGTCGTCGCGTCGGCGTCCCGGTCGTGCTCGCTGTCCCTGAGGCGACACGGGGCGTCACGACGGAACCCGTGTCGGTCCTCGCGGGTACTCTCGTGCGGAGTCGGGCTACCTCCGAACAGAAGGGCACCCATGATCGAGTTCCGCTCGGTACGCAAGACGTACCCGGACGGCACCACCGCGGTCGAGGACTTCCACCTCGTCATCCCCTCCCGGACCACCACGGTCTTCGTGGGGTCGAGCGGTTGTGGCAAGACGACGCTCCTCCGGATGATCAACCGCATGGTCGATCCGACCTCGGGCTCGGTGTCCATCGACGGCGAGGACGTCGCCTCCGTCGACCCGGTGCAGCTCCGCCGCCGCATCGGCTACGTGATGCAGAACGCCGGCCTCCTGCCGCACCGTCGCGTCGTCGACAACATCGCGACCGTGCCGCTCCTGACCGGCGTGTCCAAGGCGAAGGCGCGCGAACGTGCCCTCGAACTGATGGACACCGTCGGGCTCGACCGCGCGTTCGCCAACCGGTACCCCTCGCAGCTCTCCGGTGGCCAGCAGCAGCGCGTCGGCGTCGCCCGCGGGCTCGCGGTCGACCCGAACGTCCTGCTCATGGACGAGCCGTTCGGAGCCGTCGACCCGCTCGTGCGGAACGACCTCCAGGACGAGCTCATCCGCCTGCAGCGCGAGCTCGGCAAGACCGTGGTCTTCGTCACGCACGACATCGACGAGGCGTTCAAGCTCGGCGACCAGGTCGTCATCCTGAAGAAGGGCGGCGAGATCGCGCAGCAGGGCACCCCGGCCGAGATCCTCGCCGAACCCGCCGACGACTTCGTCGCGAACTTCATCGGTGCCGGCCGTGGTCGTCGCGCACTCCGGGTCGAGCAGACGCCGACCGGGCCGATCGTCGTGGACGGCGACGGCCGTGCTGCCGGGGTCCTGACGGGCCCGGTGCAGGTGGTGGACGCCGCGGCCGCGGTGCCGCAGGGAACAGAGGCCGGGGCGCGTGACACCGCCCCGGGTGCTCCGGCGCAGGGTGGGGGGCCCCGGTGAACTGGGTCCTGTCGAACCTCGACACCATCGGCGACGCGACCGTCGCGCACCTCGCGATCGCCATCCCGCCGATCTTCATCGCGTTCCTGCTCTCGATCCCGATCGGGTGGATCGTCGTCCGGTTGCAGCGCCCCGGGGGATCCCGTTTCTCGTCCGGTCTCGGCAGCGGCATCGTGACGTTCGCCGGGCTGCTCTACGCGATCCCGTCGCTCGCGCTCTTCGTCGCGCTGCCGGGCATCATCGGCACGAGCCTGACCAGTCCGGTGAACGTCATCATCAGCCTGACCATCTACGGCCTGGCCCTCATGGTGCGGTCGACGGTGGACGGTCTGACCTCGGTGGACGCCGCGACCGCTTCTGCCGCGACCGCGATGGGGTACTCGTCCGGTCAGCGGTTCTTCCGCGTCGAGCTCCCACTGGCCGGTCCGGTCCTGCTCGCCGGCCTCCGCGTCGTCGCCGTGTCCACGATCTCGCTCACCACCGTCGGTGCCGTGCTCGGCATCCAGAGCCTCGGGTCGCTCTTCACGGACGGGCTCGCCCGCGGGATCTACGAGGAGATCATCTCGGGGATCGTCATGGTGCTCGTCCTCGCGTTCGCGCTCGACGGGTTGCTCGTGCTGCTCGGGAGGCTCGTGATGCCGTGGACCCGCCGAGTCCAGACCGGTCGGCGGTCTGCCCGACGAGTGCTCCAGCAGGCGGAGGTGACGTCGTGATCATCGGCAGCGCGTTCGCTTGGGTGTTCGACCCGCAGAACTACTCCGGCTACAACGCCATCCCCGGCCGCCTCTGGGAGCACGTCTGGATCACCCTCCTCGCAGTGCTGATCGCCTCGCTCATCGCGGTGCCCCTCGGGTACGCGATCGGGCACACCGGGAAGCTCCGGGGCTTCTCCATCGCGACCTCTGGTGGCGTCCGAGCGCTCCCCACGCTGGGTGTCCTGTCGCTGTTCGGGCTCCTGCTCGGCATCGGGCTCGAAGCACCGCTCCTCGCACTCGTGATCCTCGCGATCCCGTCGGTCCTCGCCGGCGCGTACTCGGGGATCGAGTCCGTCGAGCCGGTCACCGTCGACGCCGCGAAGGCCCAGGGCATGACCGGCTGGCAAGTGCTGTGGAAGGTCGAGATCCCGCTCGGGCTCCCGCTGCTCATCGGGGGCATCCGAGCCGCCGTCCTGCAGGTCGTCGCCACCGCGACGCTCGCCGCATACGTGGGGGCCGGCGGGCTCGGCGGGTACTTCTTCCTCGGGTTGAAGACCCAGGACTACGCCGAGATGCTCGGCGCCTCAATCCTCGTGATCGCACTCGCGATCGCGTTCGAGATCGTGTTCGCCGCACTCCAGCGGGCGGCGGTGCCCAAGGGCACCGCCGACCCGTCGGCTCGGCGGCGCCAGGGGTCGCGCGAGCGGTCCCGCAATCCCATCCCGGAAGGAAATCCATCGTGATCACAGCAAAGATCCGTGCCGGCGTCGCAGCAGCGCTGGCACTGGGCGTCGCGGCAGCCCTGACCGGTTGCGCGTCGAGCAACCCGCTCGACAGCGGCTCCAGCGCCTCCAGCGACTCGAAGACGATCGTCATCGGGTCGCAGCAGTACTACTCGAACGAGATCATCGCCGAGATGTACGCGCAGGTCCTCGAGAAGGACGGCTTCCAGGTGAAGCGGAACTTCAACATCGGGCAGCGCGAGATCTACCTCCCGCAGCTCCAGAAGGGCGCGATCGACGTCATGCCCGAGTACAGCGGCAACCTGCTGCAGTACTACGACAAGAACTCCGACGCGAAGACCTCGTCGGAGATCGACTCCGCCCTGACCAAGGCGCTGCCGTCCGGCCTCCGCGTGCTCGACGAGGCCGAGGCGACCGACCAGGACAGCTACACCGTCACCAAGAAGTTCTCCGAGGACAACGACGTCACCAGCCTGGCGGACCTCAAGAACGTCAAGGAGAAGCTGACCGTCGGCGCGAACTCCGAGTTCCAGACCCGTCCGTACGGGCCGAAGGGCCTCAAGTCGGTCTACGGCGTGGACGTGGACTTCAAGGCCGTCGAGGACTCCGGCGGAGCGCTCACGGTCAAGGCCCTCAAGGACGGCACGGTCCAGCTCGCGGACATCTACAGTGCCGACCCGAGCATCAAGGCGAACGACTTCGTCTCGCTGAAGGACCCGGAGAACCTGATCCTCCCGCAGAACGTCATCCCGGTCGTCTCGAAGAAGGTCGACGACAAGGCGGCGGCCGACATCGACAAGGTCAGCAAGGTCCTCACGACCGACGCGCTCATCGACCTCAACGCGAAGAGCGTGAACGACAAGGAGAAGGCGTCCACCATCGCCAAGGACTTCCTCACCGAGAAGGGTCTCCTCTAGGCGTACCGGCACGGCACGAAAAGCGACAGGCGTCGGGCTTCGGCCCGGCGCCTGTCGTCGTTCCGCGAGACATCGTCGCAGCACGCTTGTTCCGCACAACCGTGCCGTGCAGTTCTTCTGCACGTTCGTGCAGAGGGCGGTTCTACAACTTGTCGAAGCAGGTGTCCGAACGGTAGCGTGGAGGTGTCCCAACGGCCTGTGACACCAGAAGTTCCCCCTTCCACAGGAAGCAACTGACGTGCACCAACAGCGCGCGGCGACCCGGCTCGGAAACGCCGCATGAACGACATCCTCGATCCGCTCATCCTGTCGCGGTGGCAGTTCGGTCTGACGACGATCTACCACTTCCTCTTCGTGCCCCTGACCATCGGCATGGCCGTGGTCGTCGCCGTGTTCCAGACCGCCTGGGTCCGGACGGGGCGGGCGCACTACCTGCAGCTCACCCGGTTCTTCGGGCGAATCTTCCTGATCAACTTCGCGATGGGTGTCGTCACCGGCATCGTGCAGGAGTTCCAGTTCGGCATGAACTGGTCGAACTACTCCCGCTTCGTCGGTGACGTCTTCGGTGCGCCGCTCGCGCTCGAGGGCATCCTGGCGTTCTTCTTCGAGGCGGCGTTCATCGGCCTCTGGATCTTCGGCTGGGACCGCCTGCCGAAGAAGGTGCACCTCGCGACGATCTGGTGCGTGAGCATCGGCACGATGCTGTCGGCGTACTTCATCCTCGCGGCGAACGCGTTCATGCAGCACCCGGTCGGTTTCGCGATCAACGAGGCCAAGGGCCGCGCGGAGCTCACCGACATCTGGGCCGTGCTGACGAACAAGGTGGCCCTCGCTGCCTTCCCGCACACGCTGTTCGGGGCGTTCATGGTCGCGGCGTCGGTGATCATCGCGGTCGCCGCCTGGCACCTGGCGCGCAACCAGAACCTCGAGACGATGATGCCGGCGCTCAAGTTCGGCATGTGGACGATGCTGGCGTCCGGGGCACTCACGGTCCTCACCGGCGACCAGCTCGGACTGACGATGGTCGACACCCAGCCGATGAAGATGGCGGCGGCCGAGGCGCTCTACAACACCTCGACCGGCAAGGACGCCTCGTTCTCGATCTTCACGCTCGGGACGCCGGACGGGGTGCACGAGCTGTTCTCGATCCGCATCCCGTACCTGCTGTCGTTCCTCTCGACGCACACGTTCAACGGCACGGTCGAGGGCATCAACGACCTCCAGGCGCAGTACTCGCAGGTGTACGGCGCCGGCGACTACAAGCCGATCATCTGGGTGACCTACTGGGCGTTCCGCTGGATGATCGCCCTCGGCGTGGGTGCCGTCCTGGTCTCGCTCGTCGGGCTGTGGCTGACCCGCAAGGGCCGCTTCCCGCAGCAGCGCTGGGTCTGGCGGATCGCCACGTGGGCGATGCCGCTGCCGATGGCCGCGATGATCATGGGTTGGATCTTCACCGAGATGGGTCGCCAGCCGTGGCTCGTCTTCGGGCTGCTCAAGACCGCGGACGGCGTCTCGCCGAACGTGACCGGGCTCGAGGTCCTCATCTCGCTCGTCGTGTTCACGCTCATCTACGGCGCCCTCGCGGTGGTCGAGTTCCGGCTCATCAAGAAGGTCGCACAAGAGGGCCCCGCCGCCCCGGCGGAGGTCGACGAGGAGACCGGTGAGGTCAAGCACGAAGTGACGGTCTACTGATGGATCTGCCGGTTCTCTGGTTCGCGATCGTCGCGCTGTTCTTCGTCGGCTACTTCGTCCTCGACGGCTTCGACTTCGGCGTCGGGATGTCCCTGCCGTTCCTCGGCAAGGACGACACCGACCGTCGGGTGCTCATCAACACGATCGGCCCCGTCTGGGACCTCAACGAGACGTGGGTCATCGTCGCGGGCGCCTGCCTGTTCGCGGCCTTCCCCGAGTGGTACGCCACGATGTTCTCGGGGTTCTACCTGGCGCTGCTCCTCATCCTCGCGGCGCTCATCGCCCGCGGCGTCTCCTTCGAGTACCGCCACCAGGAGAAGCACCTGGAGTGGAAGCGCCGCTTCGACCTCATGATCATCGTCGGCAGCGCGCTCCCGTCGTTCCTCTGGGGTGTCGCGTTCGGCAACGTCGTCCGGGGCATCCCGATGGACGCCGGCCACAACTTCACGGGCACGCTGTTCGACCTGCTCAACCCGTTCGCGCTGCTGACCGGCCTCGCGACCCTGATGGTGTTCTTCACGCACGGCGTCGTGTTCGTCGCGCTGAAGACCGAGGGCGAGATCCGGGTCCGCGCGAAGCGCCTCGCGACCCGTGCGGGCATCCTCACGATCGTCGTCGGTGCGGCGTTCCTCGTCGCGATGGCGTTCGTCCGGGCGACGCCGGCGAGTCTCGTGCTGTCCGTGGTGGCGGCGCTGGCCCTCGTCCTCGCGGTCCTCTGCAACGTGTGGGGCAAGGAGGGGCGGGCGTTCACACTCATGGCGGTGACGATCGCGGCGGTCGTCCTGGCGATGTTCACGGCGATCTTCCCGAACGTGATGCCCGCGTCGAACGACCCGGCCAACAGCCTGACCGTGGTCAACGCTGCGAGCGGGCAGTACACGCTGACCGTGATGAGCTGGGTGGCGCTGATCTTCGTGCCGCTCGTGCTCGCTTACCAGGCCTGGACCTACTGGGTGTTCCGCAAGCGCGTCTCGCGGGCACACATCGGCCAGGCGGCCCACTAGCCGGCAACCCGGACGAAGCACGCAGACCAGGAGGACGCTCGTGAAGCCGCTCGACCCGCGACTGCTGCGACTGTCGCGCACGGCGCGCGGCTTCATCGTCGCGGCCGCGGGCACCGGTCTGCTCCGGACCCTGGCGACCATCGCGATCGCCTGGGGCATCTCCGCTGCCGTCACGATCGGGGTCGACGCGGTCCGTGACGGTGCGCTCCCCACGACGTTCGCACAGGCGCTCGGCCTGCTCGGCGCAGCGTTCGTCGTGCGGGCACTCGCCGCGTGGGCGACGGACGACCTCGCCGCCCGTGCCGCGGCGCGCGTGAAGAGCGAGCTGCGCGCGACCGTCCTCACCCGGGCCGCCGAGCGTGGTCCGACGTGGCTCGCCGAACGGTCGAGCGCCGGGTTCGCCACGACGCTCGGGCCGGGCCTCGACGCCCTCGACGCCTACTTCGGCCGGTACCTGCCGCAGCTCGCCCTCACGGCCGTCGCGACCCCGGCGCTGCTCGTGTCGATCGGCATCGGAGACCTCACGAGCGGGCTCATCGTGCTGTGCGCGCTGCCGGTCATCCCGGTGTTCATGATCCTCATCGGCCTCGCGACCCAGGCGCTGCAGCGGAAGCAGTCGGACGCCCTCGCGACCCTCGGTGGCGCGTTCACCGAGGCCGTCGAGGGCCTCGCCACGCTCAAGGTGTTCGGGCGGGCGCGGCGCCAGGTCGGACGGATCGGGACGCTCACGGACGCGTACCGGAAGCAGACGATCGGCGTCCTCAGGCTCTCGTTCGTCAGCGGGTTCGCCCTCGAGCTCGCGGCGAGTCTCGCGGTCGCGCTCGTCGCCGTGTCGATCGGCGTCCGGCTCGTCGACGGGTCGCTCGGGCTCGGCGCCGCGATGTTCGTGCTCGTCCTCGCCCCGGAGGCCTTCGCTCCGATCCGACAGGTCGGCGCCGACTTCCACGCGGCGCAGGACGGTGTCGAGGCCTCGGCAGCGGTCCTCGACGTCCTCGACGACGACACGGCCGGTGGCGTGCACCGAGCGCCCGCGGTCGCCACCACGCAGGCGACCGCCCTCGTCCTCGACGGGCTGAGGATCCACCGTCCGGACGTCGTCATCGGGCCGATCGACCTCCGCGCCGAGCCCGGCACCGTGGTCGCGCTCTCCGGCCCCAGCGGCTCCGGCAAGTCGAGCGTCATCGCCGCGATCCGCGGCGCGCTCCCGCACGAGGGGTCCGTGACGCTCCCCGGACCGGCCGGCAGCACCGCAGCGGAGCGCACGGCCTGGGCGGACCAACGGCCGCGCCTCGTCCGCGGGACCATCGCGGAGAACGTCGCGCTCAGCGCGACCCCCGACGGAGCGGCCGTGAGGTCCGCGCTCGGTGCGGCGGGGCTGGGACTCGACCCGGGCCTCCCGGTCGGATCCGGCGGCGCCGGCCTGTCCGGCGGGCAGGCGCAGCGCGTCGCCGTCGCGCGCGCCCTGTACCGCGCCGCGCGCGCCGACACGCCGCTCGTCCTGCTCGACGAGCCGACCTCCGCGCTCGACGCGGACGCCGAGGCGCACGTCGTCTCCACCATCCGTCGGCTCGCCGCCGACGGCCGCGTGGTCGTCGTCGCAAGCCACCGACCGGCCGTCCTGGCCGCGGCGGACGTCCGGCTCGACGTCGGATCCGCGTCGGTCGCCGTGACGAGCGGGGCACGAGCATGAGCCGGGAGGCCCGACCCGCGTCCGTCCTGCGGCTCGCCATGCCCCACGGGGCCGGCTGGGGCAAGGCCGTGGCAGCCGGCGCGCTCAGCGCACTGTGCGCGGTCGCGCTGCTCGCCGCGAGCGGCTACCTCATCACGCGGGCGGCGGAGCACCCGCCGATCCTGTACCTGACGCTCGTCATGGTCGGGGTGCGCGCGTTCGCACTCGGCCGCGCCGCACTCCGCTACGTCGACCGGCTCGCGGGGCACGACGCGTCGTTCCGGCAGCTCGCGGTCGTGCGCACGGAGATGTACCGCCGGCTGTCGTCGGTCGCGCCGGCCGGGCTCGGGTCCACCGGACGCGGCGACCTCCTCACCCGACTCGTCACCGACACCGACCGACTGCAGGACCTGCCGATCCGGGTCGTCAGTCCGCTCGTATCCGCCGGGATCGTCGCCGTGCTCTCGGTGGTCGCGGTCGCGCTCGTGTCGGTGTGGGCCGCGGTCGTGCTGCTGCTCGCGCTCGCGGTCGCGGCGCTGCTCGGCTCGGTCGTGACCGCCGCGGTGGCCCGGCGCTCCGACGAGCGGACAGCGGCGGAGCGGGGTCGGGTCGCGGACCTCGTGCTCGACACGGTCCGCACCCTCGACGTGTTCACCGCGTACGGCACCCTCGGCGAGCGGCTCGACCACATCGCACGGCTCGACGCCCGCGTCACCGCAGCCGTGCGTCGTCGCGGCGCCGTCGAGTCGCTCGTGGGTGCACTCGTCGGGCTGATCGGCGGCGGTGCGGTCGTGGGGATCCTCGCGGTCGGGGCGCCCGCCGTCGTGTCCGGCGCGCTCGACGGCCCGCTCTGGGCGCTCGCGGTCTTCGTCCCGCTCGCCCTGTTCGAGGTCGTCGGGGGCGTGCCGCTGGCGGTCCTGACCCTCCGCCGGGTCCGGGCGGCAGCGGACCGCGTCGAGCAGGTCGTGCCCGCGACCGTGCCGGACGGCATCGTGCCGGAGCCCTCGGCGCCCGCCGACCCCGCCTCGCTCGAGGTCGACGGCCCGGTGTCGGTGTCGGTGCGTGACCTCTCGGTGCGCTGGCCGGGTGCGAGCGTCGACGCCGTGTCCGGGGTCTCGCTCGACCTGCGGCCCGGCGAGGTCGTGGTCCTGGAGGGACCGAGCGGCGCGGGCAAGAGCACGCTCGTGGACGCGCTCGTGCGGTTCGTCGACCACCGCGGCTCGTTCACGATCGACGGGGTGCCGGCGAAGGACCTGCACCCCGACGTGGTTCGTGCACGCATCGGGCTGATCGAGCAGGACCCGTTCGTCTTCGACCAGTCCGTGCGGCAGAACCTGCTCTTCGCGCGCGACACCGCCACCGATGCCGAGCTGCTCGACGTGCTCGACCGGGTCGGCCTCGGGTCGTGGGTCGCTGCCCGCGGCGGTCTCGACGCCGGCGTGGGGGAGCGCGGCGTCCTCGTCTCCGGTGGTCAGGCGCACCGGCTCGCCCTCGCGCGGGCGCTCCTGCACGCGTTCCCCGTACTCGTGCTGGACGAGCCCACGGCCGACATCGACCCCGACCTGGCGGACGCGCTGCTGCGTGACCTGGTCGGCGCGGCCCGGCGGGCCGGACGGACCATCCTCGTCGTGTCCCACGTCCCGGTGGCGGCCGACCTCGTCGACCGGACCCTGCGGATGCGGGACGGACGACTCGTCGGGGCCTGACGCGGTGCCCGCCCGCCACCTGGCGGGCCGGTGCCGGCGTCACGGGGCCGGGCCGTGCCTCCAGGCCTTGTAACCTTGGTGACCGTGACCACCGAGCAGTACGCCGAGGACCCGAACGCCTACGACTTCCGTCGTCTCCAGGAGAAGTGGCAGCCCCGCTGGGAGGAGCTCGGGCTCTTCACCACGGACCTCGACGACACCCGGCCGCGCAAGTACATCCTCGAGATGTTCCCGTACCCCTCCGGCGACCTCCACATGGGGCACGCCGAGAACTGGGCGCTCGGCGACTTCGTGGCGCGGTACTGGCGGCAGCAGGGCTTCAACGTGCTGCACCCCATCGGCTGGGACTCATTCGGCCTGCCCGCGGAGAACGCGGCGATCAAGCGCGGTGTGGACCCGAAGGAGTGGACCTACGCGAACATCGAGCAGCAGAAGGCCTCGTTCAAGCGGTACGCGCCGTCCTTCGACTGGACGACCGAGATCCACACCTCGGACCCCGAGTACTACAAGTGGAACCAGTGGCTGTTCCTCAAGATGTACGAGAAGGGCCTGGCGTACCGGAAGGACAGCTGGGTCAACTGGGACCCGGTGGACCAGACCGTGCTCGCGAACGAGCAGGTGCTGCCCGACGGCACATCCGACCGCTCCGGGGCCGTCGTCGTCAAGAAGAAGCTGACGCAGTGGTACTTCAAGATCACGGAGTACGCGGACCGGCTGCTCGACGACCTCAACCAGCTCGAGGGGCGGTGGCCGGCGAAGGTCATCGCGCAGCAGCGGAACTGGATCGGCCGGTCCGTCGGTGCCGACGTCGACTTCGTGATCGAGGGGCGCGACGAGCCCGTCACCGTGTTCACCACGCGGCCGGACACGATCCACGGGGTGACGTTCCTGGTCGTGGCGCCGGACTCGGACCTGGCGGCGTCGCTGGTGGCCGACCCGTCTGTGTCGTCCTCGGTCCGTGACGACTTCGACGCGTACCTGACCGCGACCCAGAAGACCTCCGAGATCGACCGGCAGAACGCCGACCGCCCGAAGACCGGTGTGCCGCTCGGCCGCTTCGCGATCCACCCGCTGACGGGGGAGCGCCTGCCGATCTGGGCCGCCGACTACGTCCTCGCCGACTACGGCCACGGCGCGGTCATGGCCGTGCCCGCGCACGACCAGCGCGACCTCGACTTCGCGCGGGCGTTCGACCTGCCCGTGAAGGTCGTGGTGGACACGAACGCTCCGGTGACCGGGGCGATCCCGGTGATCCCGGACGGCGCGACGCTCGAGGACCTGCCGGCGCTCGACCCGGTGGCGACGGGCGAGGCCCTGACCGGCACCGGTCGGATGATCAACTCCGGGCCGCTCGACGGCATGTCGAAGCAGCACGCCATCACGGCGGCGATCCGCCTGCTCGAGGAGCGCGGCACCGGCCGTGCTGCCAAGACCTACCGCCTGCGCGACTGGCTCATCTCGCGCCAGCGTTTCTGGGGCACCCCCATCCCGATCATCCACGGCGCCGACGGCACCGAGCACCCGGTGCCGATCGACCAGCTGCCGGTCCGGCTGCCGTCGACCGAGGGGCTCGACCTCAAGCCGAAGGGCACCTCGCCGCTCGGTGGTGCGACCGACTGGGTGAACGTCCCGAACCCCGTCGACGGCACCCCGGCGACGCGCGACACCGACACGATGGACACGTTCGTCGACTCGTCGTGGTACTTCTTGCGCTTCCTCGCCGCGAACGACGACACGCAGGCGTTCGACCCGGAGATCGCGCGGAAGTGGGCGCCGGTCGACCAGTACATCGGCGGCATCGAGCACGCGATCCTGCACCTGCTCTACGCGCGCTTCGTCACGAAGGTCCTGTTCGACCTCGGCTACCTCGACTTCACCGAGCCCTTCACGGCGCTGCTCAACCAGGGCATGGTGCTGTCGGGCGGCTCGAAGATGTCGAAGTCGAAGGGCGGCGTGTCCCTCGGTGACGAGCTCGACGCGAACGGTGTCGACGCCATCCGCCTCGTCATGGGCTTCGCCGGGCCGCCGGAGGACGACATCAACTGGGAGGACGTCTCCCCGTCGGCGTCCGCGCGCTTCCTCGCCCGCGCCTACCGGCTCGCACTCGACGTCACGTCCTCGAAGGACGCCGTCTGGGCCGACGGCGACCGGGCGCTCCGTCAGGTGACGCACCGGTTCCTCGCCGACGCACCCGGGCTCATGGAGTCGTTCAAGTTCAACGTCGTGATCGCGCGGCTCATGGACCTCGTGAACGTGACGCGCAAGGCGATCGACAGCGGCCCCGGCGCGGGTGACCCCGCCGTCCGCGAGGCCGTCGAGACCATCACGCTCGGGCTCGCCGTGTTCGCGCCGTACGTCGGCGAGGAGATGTGGGAGAAGCTGGGCTACGAGCCGACCGTCGCCACGTACGGGTGGCGCAAGGCCGACCCGACGCTGCTCGTGCAGGACACCCTGACGGCGGTCGTGCAGGTCAACGGCAAGGTGCGCGACTCGTTCGAGGTCTCGAAGTCGATCGAGCCGGCGGAGCTCGAGGCGCTCGCGCGGGCATCGGCGAACGTGCAGCGGTACATCGGGGACCGGGAGATCGTGAAGGTGATCGTGCGGGCGCCGAAGCTGGTGAACATCGCGATCAAGGGGTAGCGCGGGACTGCACGCCTTCCCGCATGCGTTCCTGCACTGCGGGGCGTTGCGGTGGGGTTGTCCACCGATCGCACTGACGGAGCCCGGCCGGACGGCCGGGCTCCGTAGCGTTCCGGCATGTCTTCGTCGCCGGGTCCTCAGTCGCCGGGGCCTTCGTCATCGTCGGGCTCGGGCTCGGGCTCGGGCTCGGGCTCGGGGTCGGGCTCGGGCTCGCGCTCGCGCTCGTGGTCGCGTTTCGCGTTGACGCCCCGGGCGGCGGTGCTGCTCGCCGGTGTCGTCGCCGCGGTCGCGCTGGCGGTCGTCGTCCTCGGTGGCGGTACCGGTGGGGGAGCGGGGCCGACGGAGGTCGTGGTGAGCGGGGCGTCCGGAGGTCCGGCGGCCTCGGGTCCGTCGGCATCGGGTGCTGCGGGGGCGGCCGGGTCGCCGGGATCTGGGCCAGTGGCTGCGTCGGCGTCGGTGGTCGTCGTGCACGTCGCCGGCGCGGTGGCCGATGCGGGCATCGTCACCCTGCCGGCGGGCAGCAGGATCGCCGCAGCCGTCGAACGAGCGGGAGGGGCTGCTCGTGACGCGGACCTCGGACGGCTGAACCTCGCCCGACCGGTCGTCGACGGGGAGCGCGTGTACGTGCCGCGGGTGGGCGAGGACGACCCGCCGCCCGAGGCCGCTCCGGGAGTCGGCACCCCGAGTGCGGCGGCCGGTGGCTCGGGCGCGGCGCCGGGTGTGGTCGACCTGAACAGCGCCGACGCCACCGTGCTCGAGACCCTGCCGGGGATCGGTCCGGCGCTCGCGGCACGGATCATCGCATGGCGGGCGGAACACGGGCGCTTCGCTTCGGTGGAGGACCTCCTCGACGTCAGCGGCATCGGCGACGCGAAGTTCGCGGACCTGCGAGACCGCGTCCGTGTCTGACGTCGTCACGCGTGTCGGGCGAGCAGTCGGCGCGCGGGTCGCTGACCTGCGCATCGCGGTCCCCGCGGCGTCCGCGTGGGCTGCGTCGGCGCTCCTCGTCGGCAGCCCGGACCGGGCGGTCATCGTGGCGGTCGCCGCGGGGGTGGTCGCGGCCGTCGGGATCGTGGTCCTGTTCGTCAGGTGCCTCGGGGGCGGCGGAGCCGTGTCGCTCGCGGCCGTGGTGACCGTCGTCGTGACGACCGCCCTGCTCGTCGCCCTGGTGTCGGTGGCGGTCGCCGTCGGCCAGGACCGCCGCTCGCCGGCCGTCCTGTCCGACCCCGGCGGTCGGCGTGCCGTACAGGTGACACTCGACCGTGACCTCGAACGGGGTGCACGATCGGTGACGGGGACGCTGACCGCAGCAGACGGCGCGACGTCGCTGCGCGTCCCGGTCCGGGTGGTCCCGGACGGCGACGCCGGTGCGCCGGGGCGACTCGCTGCCGGCAGTACGGTCCACGGGACGGCGTCGGTCGAGCAGGACGACCCCGGATCGCCGACCGCCTTCGTCGTGTTCCTGCGCGGCTCGGTGCGGGTGGACCGACCCACGGGCCTGCTCGCGGGCACCGATCGTTCGCGGCAGGCCTTCGTCGCCGTCACCGCGGACCTGCCCGAACCCGGGGCCGCGCTGCTCCGGGGCATGGCGATCGGCGACCGGAGCGGGCTCGACCCGGCGACCGAGGCCGCGATGGAGACCACTGCGCTCACCCACCTGACGGCGGTGTCCGGCGCGAACTGCGCCGTGATCGTCGGCCTCGTGGTGCTGCTCGGTCGGGCGCTCGGGCTGCTGCGGCTCGTCCGGGCCGTCGTCGCCGTGGGCTTCCTGCTCGCCTTCGTCGTGCTGGTACGGCCCGATCCCTCGATCGTCCGCGCCACCGTGATGGCGGTCGTCGTGCTCGTGGTGCACCTGTCGGGGCGTCCGGTCCGTGGCGTCCCGCTCATCGCCCTCGCCGTCGTGGGGATGCTCGTCGTCGACCCCTGGTACGCACGGTCGTTCGCCTTCGCCCTGTCGGTCCTCGCCACGGCCGGGATCGTCGTCCTCGCGCCGCCGCTGACGGAGCTGCTCGCCCGGCGGGTCTGGCCCCCGGTGGCCGCGGCGGTCGCGGTCCCCGTGGCTGCGCAAGTGGCGTGCTGGCCGGTGACGATCCTGCTGGCCCCGCAGCTGCCGACGTACGGGGTGCCGGCGAACCTGCTGGCTGAGCCGCTGGCACCGATCATCACGGTGGTGGGCCTCGGCGCGTGCGTCGTCGCGCCGGTGTGGCCGGGCGGAGCGGCGGTCCTCGCCGCGGTGGCGTGGGTGCCCGCGAGCATCGTCGGTCAGATCGCCCGGACGGCCTCGGCGTTCCCCGGGGCCTCGGCGCCGTGGCCGGTCGGACCGGTCGGGGTCGTGCTCGCGGTGCTGGTGTGCGCGGGCGTCGCCGTCGCCGTGTTCGTCGGGACGTCCGTGCGCGTCCGGCTGCTGCTCGTGTCGGCCGTCGTCCTGGTCGTCGGAGTCGGCGCGGTCGGCGTGCCGCGGCTCGTGGTGCGGGGGAGTGTCCCCACCGACTGGACGACCGCGGCGTGCGACGTCGGGCAGGGAGACGCGGTCCTGCTCCGTTCCGCCGGGGCGGTCGCGCTGGTCGACACCGGCGACGAACCGGAACTCCTTCGCGCGTGTCTCGAGCTCTTGCGGGTCGACCGGATCGCCCTGCTCGTGCTGACGCACTTCGACCGTGACCACGTCGGAGCCGTGACCGAGGTCCAGGCTGCGGTGACCACGGCGCTCGTCGGACCGGTCGGACGGCCCGCCGACGACGGTGTGGTGCGGGGGCTGCGACAGGCCGGGGTCGAGGTGCTCCGCGCCGCTGCCGGGACGTCCGTCGACCTCGGAGGCGTCCGCGCCGACGTCGTCTGGCCGCTGCCGACGTCGTCGGAGTCCGGGAACGACGCGAGTCTCGTCCTGCACGTCCGGGCAAGGGACGGCGACGCCGCGACGCTGTCCGCGCTGCTCCTGGGCGACCTCGGCGAGGCATCGCAGCGGCGGATGCGGACGTCGTCCAGCGGAGGAGCCGGGTCCGCGCCGGTCGACGTCGTGAAGGTGTCCCACCACGGGTCGGCGGACCAGGACGCCGGGCTCTACCGGGCGCTCCGGGCGCGCGTGGCGCTGATCGGCGTCGGCGCGGACAACTCGTACGGTCACCCGACCCGTCGGGTGCTCGACGTGCTCGCCGCGACCGGGACCGCCGTCTACCGCACGGACCTCCACGGCACGGTGGTGGTTGCGCCGGGAGTGGACGGGCCGCGCGTCTGGACCGAGCGGTCGCCCGGGCGCGCGTCGGGTGCGCCGCCCGGCACGTCGTCGGACGGTGCCCCCGTCGGCCGGGTCCGCGCGTCGCCGACGGCGTCGCTCGTCGGCCGGTCTCGGACGTCGCCGGTCGGCCGTAGGATCGTCAGCGCGACGGGAGCCCCGCCGTTCGCAGCACCGGAAGGACCGCATGCCCGCCAAGAAGCCAGCGCGCGCCGCCGCGAAGATCGACCAGGTCCCGTGGTCGGGCGTCCGACCGGCACCGGTGGTCCTCGTGACCGGGCCCGAGGCGTTCCTGGCCGATCGTGCGATCAGCGTGCTGCGCGACCTGCTCGTCGGCGAGGACCCAGCGCTCGAGATCCACGACCTCGAAGCCGACCAGTACGCGCCCGGGCTCCTCGCGACACTGGCCAGCCCGTCGTTGTTCGGCGAACCCCGGCTCGTGCGGGTGACCAACGTCGAGAAGTGCACGGACGCGTTCATCACGGAGACGATCGCGTACCTCGAGGGACCGGCGGACGACGTCACCCTCGTACTCCGGCACGGCGGTGGCATGCGCGGCAAGAAGCTGCTCGACACGATCCGCAGCGGGGTCGGCGGCGGCGTCGAGGTGCAGTGCGACGAGCTCAAGCGCGAGACCGACCGCATCGACTTCGTCAACGCAGAGTTCCGGGCCGCCCGTCGCAAGATCGCGCCGTCAGCGGTCCGGACGCTCGTCGCGGCCTTCGCGGACGACCTGGCGGAACTCGCTGCGGCGTGCCGGCAGCTGCTCGCCGACTCCGCCGAGGAGATCACGGACAAGGTCGTCGACAAGTACTACGGCGGACGCGTCGAGACGAACGCCTTCAAGGTGGCGGACATCGCCCTCGCCGGCCGGTCGGCTCCCGCGATCGTGGAGCTCCGGCACGCCCTCGCCACGGGTGAGGCGCCCGTGCCGATCGTCGCCGCGTTCGCGAGCAAGATCCGGACCATGGCGAAGGTCAGCGCGTTCCGCGGGCCGAGCGGGCAGGCCGCATCCGCGCTCGGCATGGCGCCGTGGCAGGTGCAGCGTGCGCAGCGGGACGTCGCGGGCTGGAGCGAGGCCGGGTTGGCGAACGCGATCCTCAGCATCGCCGCGGCCGACACGGCGGTGAAGGGCGGCTCGCGCGACGCCCACTACGCGCTCGAGGTCATGGTCCGCACGATCGCCCGGCGCGGCGAGGACCGCTGACCGGTCGACCCGGCGCACGGCCATCGCTGGTGGTCCTGGCCCGCTGACGTGGTGATGCTCGCCCGTGGCGCGGGTGGGCGGCGGCGTGCGCCCGACCTCGCGCGACGACCTCGAAGCCGACGATGCGCGTGTCGATCGGCGCGCGGAACGTCGCGGCCGATCATCCCCGGTCATCACGCACCACGTATGCGACCAACCAAGCGTCGATCGACCGGTGCATCGTCGAAACGCGCGCGTTTCGTCGCCCCCGCCCGAGGCCCCCCGCCCGCGCCGCCACACCCCGCGAACGACGAAGGCCCCACACCGAACGGTGCGGGGCCTTCGAGCAGGAGTCAGTCTCAGAGAGCCGAGACCTTCTTCGCGATGGCCGACTTGCGGTTCGCGGCCTGGTTCTTGTGGATGACACCCTTGCTCACGGCCTTGTCGAGCTTCTTCGACGCGAGGGCCAGGGCCGCGACGGCCTTGTCCTTGTCACCCGAGGCGATGGCCTCGTTGGTGTGGCGGATGTGCGTCTTGAGCTCCGAGCGGTACGCCTTGTTCCGCTCGGTGGCCTTGAGGTTGGTCTTGATGCGCTTGATCTGCGACTTGATGTTCGCCATGCGTGTTGCTCCTGTTCGTCTCTACGGGTGGTCGCGACCGCTGGGTAGAGGGGCCCTTGGTCGCATCGCGTTCCACCCGTGGGCGGGGAACGCGGAAGCCAGCCACCAACACTACCAGGAGCAGGCCCAGCGGCCAAAGCCCGACAGGCCGCGAACCGCCGCACGCCGACCACGACGACACGGCACCCGGACCGGCCGAAACCGCCCGGCAACACGCGGTCGCTACCGTGGCGAGCATGCCGTCCCTCGCACCACGCATCGACACCGTCCCCGCCTCCGGCATCCGGAGGGTCTTCGAACAGGCCGCACTGCTCCGCGCGGACGGCACGGACGTCACCATGCTCGTGATCGGCGAGCCCGACGTCCCGGTCGCACCGCACATCGGCGAGGCCGCCCGTCGCGCGTGGTCCGAGGACCGGACGGACTACACGCCGAACGGCGGCATCGCCCCGCTCCGGCAGGCGATCCGCGAGAAGCTCCTCCGTGAGAACCGCATCGAGGTCGACCTCGAGCAGGTCTGGATGACGATCGGCGCGACGCAGGCGCTGTTCCAGGCGATGACGCTCGTGCTCAGTCCAGGCGACGAGGTCCTCGTGCCGGACCCCGGCTACACGACGTTCACGATGAACGCGCACATCCTGGGCGCGACACCGGTGCCGTACCAGCTGACGCCGCAGCACGGCTTCGAGCCGGACCTCGCGGCACTCGAGGCGAGCATCACCGAGCGGACGCGGGCGATCATCGTGAACTCGCCGTCGAACCCGCTCGGCTCGGTGTTCGGCGAGGACACCCTGCGCGAGCTCCTCGCACTGGCGAAGCGGCACGACCTCTGGGTGATCAGCGACGAGGTCTACGAGTACTTCACCTACGGCACCCGCCACGTGAGCATCGCTGCGCTCGACGACGACGACCGGGTGTTCTCGGCGTTCTCGCTGAGCAAGACGTACGCGATGACGGGGGTCCGGGTGGGGTACCTCGTGACGCCGAAGAGCCTCGGGCCGACGATGCGCACCACCCAGGAGGCGATGATCAGCTGTGTCGCCGAACCCGACCAGTACGCCGCCCTGGCCGCGATCGTCGGGGACCACTCGGCGGTCCGTGACGCCCGGGAGCACTACCGAGCGAACCTCGAGGTGGCGAAGGAGGTCCTCGACGCCGCTGGTGTCCGCTACCTCGACCCGCGCGGCGCCTTCTACCTCTGGGTCGACGTCTCGCACGCTTCGGGAGGGGACGTCGCCGAGTGGGCGCTCGCGCTGCTGCACCGCGAGCACGTCGCGGTCGCGCCGGGGAGCGCGTTCGGGCGCACCGGCGAGGGGTGGATCCGCATCTCACTGGCCGCGACGGCGGAGGACCTGCGGAGCGGCCTGGGCGCGCTGCCCGCACCTGCCACGGCGGCCGTCTGACGAGACGGCGCGAGCAGCCGGCCATCGCCACCGCCCGAGGACACGGCGCGAGCCGCCGTGACGGCGACCATCCGTCGGCCTGGAGGCGCGGTGCGGGCCCGCCCCGCGCCTCCAGGCCGTCCTGCACAGCGTCCAGGGCCGCGCCCCGTCTCCACAGAGCGGCCCGCGGTGCGCGCCGCCGGCGCGCGGACGTGGGACAATCGTTCGACCGTCCCGACCCCTGAGGAACCGTGAGCCCACAAGCATCCGCGCCGCTCGAGCCCGCCGCGACCCCGGCCGAGGCGATCCGCAACTTCTGCATCATCGCGCACATCGACCACGGCAAGTCCACGCTGGCCGACCGCATGCTGCAGATCACCGGCATCGTCGAGGAGCGGGCGATGCGCGCGCAGTACCTCGACCGCATGGACATCGAGCGCGAGCGCGGCATCACGATCAAGTCCCAGGCCGTCCGCATGCCGTGGGAGCTCGACGGCAAGACGTTCGCGCTGAACATGATCGACACGCCTGGGCACGTCGACTTCTCGTACGAGGTCTCACGATCGCTCGCCGCGTGCGAGGGCGCGATCCTCCTCGTGGACGCCGCGCAGGGCATCGAGGCGCAGACGCTCGCCAACCTGTACCTGGCGCTCGAGAACGACCTCGAGATCATCCCGGTCCTCAACAAGATCGACCTCCCCGCAGCGGAGCCGGACAAGTACGCGGCCGAGCTCGCGCAGCTCATCGGCGGCAAGCCGGAGGACGTGCTGCGCGTCTCCGGCAAGACCGGTGTCGGCGTCCCCGAGCTCCTCGACCGCGTCGTCGGCACGGTCCCGCCGCCCGTCGGCACGGTCGACGCCCCGCCCCGCGCGATGATCTTCGACTCCGTCTACGACAGCTACCGCGGCGTCGTCACCTACGTCCGCATGGTGGACGGCACCATCTCGCCGCGCGAGAAGGTCCAGATGATGTCCACGAAGACGACGCACGAGATCCTCGAGATCGGGGTGTCGTCGCCGGAGCCGAAGCCGACGAAGGGCCTCAGCGTCGGCGAGGTCGGCTACCTCATCACCGGCGTGAAGGACGTCCGCCAGTCGAAGGTCGGCGACACCGTCACGAGTGCGCAGAAGCCCGCGACCGATCCGCTGGCCGGCTACACCGACCCGAAGCCGATGGTGTTCTCGGGCCTGTACCCGATCGACGGCTCCGACTACCCGGACCTCCGCGAGGCGCTCGACAAGCTCAAGCTGTCCGACGCCGCCCTCGTGTACGAGCCCGAGACCTCCGTGGCGCTCGGGTTCGGGTTCCGCTGCGGGTTCCTCGGCCTGCTGCACCTCGAGATCATCACCGAGCGCCTGAGCCGCGAGTTCGGCCTCGACCTCATCACCACCGCCCCGAGCGTGATCTACGAGGTCACGAACGAGGACAACTCCGTGACCGAGGTCACGAACCCCTCCGAGTTCCCCGGCGGCCGCATCGTCGAGGTCCGCGAGCCGATGGTGCGCGCGGCCATCCTCGCGCCGAAGGACTACGTCGGCGCGATCATGGAGCTCTGCCAGTCGCGCCGCGGCTCCCTCCTCGGCATGGAGTACCTCGGCGAGGACCGCGTCGAGATCCGCTACGAGATCCCCCTCGGCGAGATCGTCTTCGACTTCTTCGACCAGCTGAAGAGCAAGACGCAGGGCTACGCGTCGCTCGACTACGAGCCCACGGGCGACCAGGCGGCCGACCTCGTCAAGGTCGACATCCTATTGCAGGGTGAGCAGGTGGACGCGTTCAGTGCGATCGTCCACCGCGACAAGGCGTACGCGTACGGCACGCTCATGACCGAGCGACTCCGCAAGCTCATCCCGCGGCAGCAGTTCGAAGTGCCGATCCAGGCCGCCATCGGCGCACGCATCATCGCGCGCGAGAGCATCCGGGCGATGCGCAAGGACGTCCTCGCGAAGTGCTACGGCGGTGACATCACCCGCAAGCGCAAGCTCCTCGAGAAGCAGAAGGAGGGCAAGAAGCGCATGAAGATGGTGGGTCGCGTCGAGGTGCCGCAAGAAGCCTTCATCGCGGCGCTCTCGGGCGACGTCGAAGAGAAGAAGAAGTAGCGGCTCAGCGGGTGCGCTCGGCGCGCGCCCGCAGGGCTGCCAGGCAAACGGCCGGGAGGCACGCGGCGGCCAGTCCCGCCAGTGCGGTCCGCCAGGTGCTCCACTCCGTCATCGCGACGAACGTGGTCTGCTCGCTCGCCACCACGGACGCGACGGCCGCGCCGAGGGCGAGCAGGACCGCTCCGCCGACGAGCCAGGGGACGACCGGGCGTCGGCGGGAGCGTCGGACGACGACCACGAGCAGCGCGCCGAACAGCAGGACGCCGACGCCGATGCTCGCGACGGCGACCTGCGCGAGCAGGGTACTGACGACCGGGTACCGGTCGACGGGGAGCTCGCTCGTGTACCGGACGGGGAGCGCGGCGCTCGCCTCGTACCGGTCGAGGGCGAGCCGCGCGATGACCGCGATCGCGAAGGCGATCGCGGTGAGGGTGCCCAGCGTCCGCGGGGTGCGGCCGGTCCGAGGTCGGGGGACGGCGGTCGCGGTGGGCACGGACCGACGATAGCGGTGTGGCGGGAGCGATCCGAGCCTCCAGTTCGGGGTTCGCCCGTCAACCTCTGTGTCGTCATCGCGAGGAGGCTGGTCGGCATGCGTTCCCGCGGCAGCTGGGTCGTGACGGTTCGCACCGCCGAGGAGGCTGGTCGGTATGCGTTCCCGCGGCAGCTGGGTCGTGACGGTTCGCACCGCCGAGGAGGCTGGTCGGTATGCGTTCCCGCGGCAGCTGGGTCGTGACGGTTCGCACCGCCGAGGAGGCTGGTCGGCATGCGTTCCCGCGGCAGCTGGGTCGTGACGGTTCGCACCGCCAAGTAGGCTGGTCGGCATGAGTTCCCGCGGCAGCTACCGGACCGCCCTGACGTACGGCGCGGTCGGCGCGACCCAGGCGTCGGACCTCATGACGTACCCGCCGGAGGGCTTCACGCCCACCGAGTCCCGCGCGCGGATCGGCCACGGCGACGCCCGCTTCGAGACCGCCGTGACGCAGGCGTTGTCCTGGCAGATCCAGGAGCGCAGCGGGATCCGCGTGCAGGTCGACGACCAGCCCGACGACGACGAGGTCCGCTACAACCCGGTGACCTTCGACGAGCACGGCGTCCCGATCGCCCCCGCGTCGATCGGCACATCGAAGGTCGAACGGTTCGCGCCCGACGGCACGCCGCTGTTGACCGCGGGGACGACCGCGACGCTCACGATGCACGCGTTCGGGCAGACCGTGCACGCGCCGGTCCGGGTCGTGTCGATCATCGACGAGACGGACCGGAAGGGCTTCGCGTACGGCACGCTCGAGGGCCACCCGCTCTCTGGCGAGGAGTCGTTCGTCGTCGAGCGCACGTCGGACGGTTCGGTCTGGCTGCAGTTGCGGCAGTTCTCGCAGCCGGCGAGCCGGAAGTGGCGCCTCGTGGAGCCGCTGCTCCGCCGGCAGCAGCGGGTCATGGCGGAGAAGTACCTCGCGGCGCTGCGCGGAGACTGACCCCTCCGCGCCTGACATCGCCCACGCCGAGACTCCGCTCGGCGGACAGCTCCGCGGCCCGGACAGCGCGCAGGTGTCCGCGGAGCGGAGTCTCGGTGGCCGCCCGGGCCACTGCCCGTCAGCGCAGGGGCGCGAGCGCGGCGATCGCGTCCTCGATCAGCTGCACGTCCTGCACGCAGTCGCGCGCGACCGCGACCGCACTCGTCGACCGGAGCGCCTCGACGTCGTAGACGCCTGTCGCGACCGCCAGGAACGGGATGCCCGCCACGTCGGCGGCCTCGCCGTCCCGCGGGGTGTCGCCGACGATCACGGCCCGCTCGCCACGGAGCGCAGCGGCAGCACGTCCGGTCACGCCGGCTCGGTCGACCTCTTCGTCGCCGAAGAACGAGTGGGCCCAGTCGAACGCCTCGAGGTCGAACCCCGCGCCACGAAGCTTGACGCGTGCCCGGTGCTCGGAGTTGCCGGTGAGCAGCCCGTTGCGCCAGCCCAGCACGGCGAAGCGTCGGAGGAGGTCGCGGGCACCCGGCGCCGGCTTCCGGTGGTCACCGGCACGGAAGCGTTCGTCGGTGAGGTCGCGCAGGTGCCCGGACACGGTCGGGATGAGTGCGTCGTCGAGGTCGTGCGCCCGGACGTGCTCGGCGATGAGGCCGGCGTCCGTCCGTCCGTGCTGGTGCCCGACGCGCAGGGTGAGGTCACGGCCGACCGCCCGCTCGAGCGCCAGGTGGTACAGGTTGCCCGGCGAGGAGGCGTTCAGCACGAGGGTGCCGTCGATGTCCCACAGCACCGTGGTGGGGACGGTGTGGTGCTCCATGCCTCCATCATGACCGAGAATGGAGTCCATGCCGAGCGCCCTGCCGATCGCCGATCCTGCTCCGTCGGACGGGCTGATCACCCCCGGACCGGGAGCGGGTGACGTCCCGTTCGGCGTCTACGTGCACGTGCCGTTCTGTCGGGTCCGGTGCGGGTACTGCGACTTCAACACGTACACGGCGTCCGAGCTGCGCGGGGTCCGTCGTGACGACTACGCGGGCCACGCGGTGCAGGAGATCCGCTTCGCCGCCTCGGTGCTCGAGCGCTCCGGTGTCCCGCGTCGTCCGGTGTCGACGGTGTTCTTCGGCGGTGGGACCCCGACGATGCTGCCGGCCGACGACCTCGTGATGATCCTCCGCGCGATCGACGAGACGTGGGGCATCGTGCCCGGCGCCGAGGTCACCACCGAGGCGAACCCCGACTCGGTGGACGGCGCATCCCTGCAGACGCTCCGCGAGGGCGGCTTCACCCGGGTGAGCTACGGCATGCAGTCGGCGGTGCCGCACGTCCTCGCCACGCTCGACCGCACGCACGACCCGGAGCGGGTGCCGCTCGTGGTGGACCTCGCGAAGCAGCAGGGCCTCGACGTGTCGCTCGACCTCATCTACTCGACGCCGGGGGAGTCCCTCGCCGATTGGCGGACCTCGCTCGACGCGGCGATCGCCTGTGCGCCCGACCACGTCTCGGCGTACTCGCTCATCGTCGAGGAGGGCACCGCGATGGGGCGGATGGTCGCCCGGGGCGAACTGCCCGCTCCCGACGACGACCTCGCCGCCGACATGTACGAGCTCGCCGACGACGTCCTCGGTGCGGCCGGGTACTCCTGGTACGAGGTCTCGAACTGGGCACGGGGCGAGGCCCACGCGAGCCGCCACAACCTGTCCTACTGGAAGGGTCACGACTGGTGGGGCGTCGGCCCGGGCGCGCACTCCGCGGTCGCCGGCACCCGCTGGTGGAACGTCAAGCACCCGGCCGCGTACGCGAACCGGGTGCTCGCGGGGGAGTCGCCGGCAGCCGGCCGCGAGACCCTCGACGACGAGACACGGTACGTCGAGCGCGTGCTCCTCGCGGCGCGGGTCCGCGGGGAGCTCGCCACGTCGGAACTCCGCCGGGAGGCCCGTGGCCGCGTCGCCGGGCTCATCGCACGTGGTCTCGTGGACGGCTCGGCCGCGGTGCGCGGTCGGGTCGAGTTGACCAGGCAGGGCCGGCTGCTCGCGGACGCGGTGGTCCGCGAGCTGCTCGACTGAGCCCTCGGCGCCCGGGTGATCCGCTACTGCTTGATGAACTCGATCGACAGCGGGTACTTGTAGAAGCGGCCCTGGTTGGCGGCGATCGCGGCGAGGATCGAGAACACGATCACGAGCACACCCAAGATCGGCAGCAGGATCAGGCCGATGAGGATGATCGAGAGCAGGCCGCACACGACTCCGGCGATCGCCGCGGTGATGTGGAAGTTCAGTGCCTGGCGAGTGTGTTCGCGCACGAACTGGCCCCGATCGCGCAGCACGAGGTACGCGACGATCGGCACGAGCAGGCTGAAGAAGATCGCGCCGACGTGCGTCAGGGTCGCCCAGAGTCGCTGGTCCTCGGGGCTCATCGGCTGGGGCGCCTGGTAGTTCGGCGGGTACTGGGGGCCGCCTGGGCCGCCGGGCTGCTGTCCGTAGGTCATGCGGGAAGCGTACCGACGAGCGCCGACGGACGTCCCGTGTTGTCGGCCGTCGGGCGTAGGATCAGCAGTCGACACACGAGAGTGCCAACGCGAACGGAAAGGGGATCGAGTGGTCAGCGAACGCAGCCTCGAGGTCCTCAAGGCCATCGTGCGGGACTACGTCGCTTCCCGCGAGCCGGTCGGGTCGAAGTCCATCGTCGACCGCCACGCCTTCGGGGTCAGTGCGGCGACCATCCGCAACGACATGGCCCAGCTCGAGGACGAGCAGCTCATCGTCGCCCCGCACACGTCGTCCGGACGGGTACCGACCGACAAGGGGTACCGGGTGTTCGTCGACCACCTGGCCGCCGCCCGCCCGCTCTCCAGTGCACAGCGTCACGCGATCGAGACGTTCCTCGGTGCGTCGGGTGACCTCGACGACGTCCTCGGCCGCACGGTCCGCCTGCTCAGCCAGCTGACGAACCAGGTGGCCCTCGTGCAGTACCCGTCGATGGTGCGCGCCCGGGTGCAGCACGTCGAGCTGGTCCGGCTCGGTGACACACGGCTCATGGTCGTGCTCATCACCGACACCGCGCGCGTCGAGCAGCGCGTCGTCGAGAGCGACGTCAGCCTGGACGAGTCGGCGCTCACCGAACTCCGCACGGTCGTCAACGGCGCCACGGTGGGGCTGCTCCTGCAGGACGTGCCCGGGGCGCTCCGGGCGGTGCCGCAACAGCTCCGCCCCGACGTCCAGCCCCTCGCCGGGGTCGTCGTCGCGACCCTCATCGAGCAGGTGGCGGCGAACCGCCAGGACCGCCTGCTCATGGCCGGCGCGGCGAACCTCGCGAAGAGCGAGTCCGACTTCTCCGGCGGACTCTTCCCCGTGCTCGAGGCGATCGAGGAACAAGTCACCCTGCTCCGACTGTTCGGGGAGATGCAGGTGGACGACATCGCCGTGGCCGCGCGCATCGGGGTCGAGAACGCCGAGTACGGCCTCGACGCCACGAGCATCGTCGCGGGCGGGTACCTCGCCGGCGGCGAGGTGGCACGGCTCGGGGTGCTCGGGCCGACGCGGATGGACTACGGCAGCAACATGGCCGCCGTCCGGGCCGTCGCACGGTACCTGTCCAAGCTCCTGGGCGAACATTGACCGGCCCGCACCGCGATCGGCGCGACCCACGCGCACGACCCGCACCGGGCCTCCAGACCGACCGAACCGAAACTCTCTGAGGGATACGTGGCAGACCACTACGACGTCCTCGGCGTCCAGCCGGACGCCTCCGATGCCGACATCAAGAAGGCCTACCGTCGCCTGGCGCGGGAACTCCACCCGGACGTGAACCCCAGCCCGGAGGCCGCCGAGCGCTTCAAGGACGTGACGCACGCGTACGACGTGCTGAGCGACCCCGAACAGCGCCGTCGGTACGACGCCGGACCGCAGGCGGACAGCCCGTTCGGTGGCGGGGCCGGTGGCTTCAGCGACATCTTCGACGCCTTCTTCGGTGGTGGTGGCGGCGGTCGGGGCTCCGGTCCCCGCAGTCGTGCCGAGCGGGGGCAGGACGCCCTGCTGCGCATCGACGTCGACCTCGACGAGGTCGTCTTCGGCACCCACAAGGAGGTCGAGGTCGACACGGCCGTCCTGTGCGAGACCTGCCACGGCTCGTGCTGCGCGCCGGGCACGAGCCCGCGCACGTGCGACATCTGCGGCGGCTCCGGCCACATCCAGCGCCAGGTCCGTTCGCTCCTCGGCAACGTCGTCACGAGCGCGCCGTGCGGCACCTGCCGCGGCTACGGCACCGTGATCCCGAACCCGTGCCCGACGTGCCAGGGCCAGGGCCGCGTGCGTGCCCGTCGCTCGATCCCGGTCGACGTGCCCGCCGGTGTCGACTCCGGGCTGCGCCTGCAGATGCCGGGTCAGGGCGAGGTCGGTCCGGCCGGCGGCCCCTCGGGTGATCTCTACCTCGAGATCCGGGTGCGGCACCACGACGTCTTCAGCCGCGACGGCGACGACCTGCTCGCGACGCTCGAGGTCGGGATGACCGACGCGATCCTCGGCACCACCGCGACGATCGACGGTCTCGACGGGCCGGTCGAGCTCGAGATCCGTCCCGGTGTCCAGAGCGCGGACGTGCTCGTGCTCAAGGACCGCGGCGTCACGAAGCTGCGCGGCGCCGGGCGCGGTGACCTCCGCGTCGGCGTGCAGGTCGTGACGCCGACGAAGCTCTCGCACAAGGAACGCCAGCTGGTCGAGCAGCTCGCGAAGTCGCACAAGGCGACGAAGCCGCAGCTCGCCCGGTTCCAGCAGGGCATGTTCGGCAAGCTCCGCGACCGCTTCTTCAACTTCTGATGGCCTCGCTGTACCTCGTGCCCGCGCTCGACGGCGTGACCGTCGGCGACCAGGTGTCGCTGGGCGGGGCGGAAGGCCGTCACGCGGTGTCGGTCGCGCGGGTGCGGGTCGGCGAGACGCTGCGCCTGGGCGACGGGAACGGCACCGTGGTGACCGGACCGGTGGTGACCACCGACCGCGACGCCCTCGTGCTCGAGGTCACGGCGGTGGACGTCTCCCCGGCGCCGTCGCCCACGCTGACGCTCGTGCAGGCCCTGGCCAAGGGCGGTCGCGACGAGATGGCCGTGCAGGCGTCGACCGAGATCGGCGTCGATCGCATCGTCCCGTGGTCGGCGGCCCGCAGTGTCTCCCGGTGGGAGGGGGCGAAGGTCGAGAAGGGCCGTGCGCGGTGGGAGGCCATCGCGCACGAGGCCTCGAAGCAGGCGATCCGTCCGCGGGTGCCGGCCGTCGAGGCGCCGGTGACGACCGCGCAGCTCGTGGGGACCGTCGGCGTCGGACGGGCGGTGCTCGTGCTCGACCCGGTCGGCGACGTCCGGCTCTCCGCGTGGGAGCCGCCGGCCGACGTCGAGGACATCGCGCTCGTCGTCGGGCCCGAAGGCGGCATCGACGGCAGCGAGTTCGACCGGTTGGTCGCCGCGGGCGCCGTGCGGGTGCGACTCGGCGACACCGTGCTCCGGACCTCGACCGCGGGTCCGGCGGCACTGTCGATCCTCCAGACGCGGCTCGGGCGCTGGTAGGCCCGCCGTCGGCGGCGCGTTCTACGATGGGGACATGAGCACCAGCACGCCCAGCGTCTTCTCGAAGATCATCGCGCGCGAGATCCCGGCGATCGTCGTCGCCGAGGACGACCGCGTCATCGCGTTCGAGGACATCGCGCCGAAGGCTCCCGTCCACGTGCTCGTCGTCCCGAAGACCGAGCAGTACCGCAACGTGACGGAGCTCGCCTCCGGGGACCCCGACCTCCTCGCCCACGTGGTCGCCACCGCGCAGCGCATCGCCGACGAGCGTGCCGGCGGCCAGTACCGTCTCGTGTTCAACACCGGCGAAGCAGCCGGTCAGACCGTGTTCCACGTGCACGCGCACGTACTCGCAGGTGAACTGCAGGAAGGCACCCTTGCCGGATAACGAACCACTCGAGCAGGACGCCACGTCCGAGCTCACCGTCGACGGCATCGCCATGGTGCAGCTGCTGGGTCCGCAGGACCGGCTGCTCAAGACCGTCGAACGTCAGTACCCCGGGGTCCGCGTCGTCGTGCGCGGCAACGAGGTCAGCCTCACCGGCCCGGAGCGCGACGTCGCCCGCGCCCGAGCCCTCGTCGACGAACTCGTCGGCATGGTCAAGCGCGGTCAGGACATCGGCCCTGCCGACATCCCGATGTCGGCGCGCATCCTCGACGACGACCGCAAGCCGTCGGACACCTTCGGGACCCCGATCGTGTCGAGCCGGGGCAAGTCGGTCCGCCCGAAGACCGACGGCCAGCGGGCGTACGTCGACGCGATCGACGCGAACACCATCACGTTCGGGATCGGACCGGCGGGTACCGGCAAGACGTACCTGGCGATGGCGAAGGCCGTGCAGGCGCTGCAGCGGCGCGAGGTCACCCGCATCATCCTCACGCGTCCGGCGGTCGAGGCGGGCGAGCGGCTCGGGTTCCTGCCCGGCACGCTCACCGACAAGATCGACCCGTACCTGCGGCCGCTGTACGACGCCCTCAACGAGATGATGGACCCCGAGCTCGTGCCGAAGCTCCTCGCGGCCGGCACCGTCGAGGTCGCGCCGCTGGCGTACATGCGCGGGCGGACGCTCAACGACTCGTTCGTGGTCCTCGACGAGGCGCAGAACACCACGCCCGAGCAGATGAAGATGTTCCTCACGCGCCTCGGGTTCGGGTCGAAGATGGTCGTCACGGGTGACATCACCCAGGTCGACCTGCCCGGCAACCTCTCCGGGCTCCGGCTCGTGACACGGATCCTCGACAAGGTCGACGACATCCACTTCGCCCGCCTCGGCAGCGAGGACGTCGTCCGGCACACGCTCGTCGGGCGCATCGTGGACGCGTACACCGTCTACGACGAGGAGCGCCTCGCCGAGCAGGCCGGATACCGTCCCGGCGGTCGCGGCTCGGCAGCGGAGGGCAACCCCGCCGGCGTCAACCGCGCGGAGCGTCGCGGCCGTCCGCCGCAGGACCGGCAGCGCTCCCCGTACCCGCAGAACGACTCCCGAGGAGGGAACCGGTGAGCATCGAGCTCAACAACGAGTCCGGGGTGGAGGTGGACGAGGCCGCGATCCAGCGCCTCGCCTCCTTCGCGCTCGACGCGATGCACGTCCACGCCGACGCGGAGCTCGCGATCGTGCTCGTGGACGAGGGCGCGATGGAGCAGCTGCACGTGCGGTGGATGGACGAGCCCGGTCCGACCGACGTCCTGAGCTTCCCGATGGACGAACTGCGCCCGGGCACCGAGGACGACCCGACGCCCGCCGGACTCCTCGGCGACATCGTGCTCTGCCCGCAGGTGGCGGAGGAACAGGCGAAGACGGCCGGACACTCCACGACCGACGAGATGTTGCTGCTCACGTGCCACGGGATCTTGCACCTCCTCGGCTTCGACCACGCGGAGCCGGAGGAGAAGGCCGAGATGTTCGGCATCCAGGGCGAGATCCTCTCCGCGTTCGCCGCCCAGCACCGAGGGCGGTGACCTGATGCTGCTCGTCGCCGTCCTGCTCGCGGTGGCGTTCGTGCTGGTCGTCGGCGGCGGTGTGCTCGCGGCGTCCGACGCGGCGCTCTCCGTGCTGTCCCGCGCCGACCTCGACGAGATCGCGCGGGGCGCCAAGCGTCGTCGTGCGATCGAGGCGATCGGCGATGACGTCGGCGCGCACGTCAACGCCCTGAACTTCGTCCGCGTGCTCGCCGAGACGGCCGCCGCGGTGCTCGTGACGATCGCCCTCGTGACCGTCTTCGACACCTGGTGGGTGGCGCTCATCGTTTCCGCCGCCGTGATGACCGCGGTGTCGTTCGTCCTCGTCGGCTCGAGCCCCCGGAGTGTCGGACGTGCGCACGCCGAGCGCCTGATCGCGGTCACGGGCGGCCTCGTCCGCGCCGTTCGCATCGTGCTCGGGCCGCTCGCCGGACTCCTCGTGGCCATCGGCGACCGGGTCACCCCCGGCCGTGGTCGCAGCGCCTCGACGGTGTCGAGCGAGGAGCAGCTGCTGTCGCTCGTCGACGAGGCCGCCGAGAGCAACGTCCTCGAAGCGGACGACCGCGAGCTCATCCACTCCGTGTTCGAGTTCAGCGACACGCTCGTGCGCGAGGTCATGGTGCCGCGCACCGACATGATCACCGTCGACGGCGCCGACGCGCTGGCGGCCGCCATGGAGCAGTTCCTCGTCGCGGGCGTGTCCCGGATGCCGGTCACGGGGAAGGACAGCGACGACGTGCTCGGCGTCCTGTACCTCCGTGACGTGTCCCGTGCGCTCTACGAGCGTCCGGGAGCCGGCGCCGAGCCGGTGACGGGTCTGCTGCGCCCGGCCGGGTTCGTCCCGGAGTCGAAGGCCGCGGACGACACGCTGCGTGCGATGCAGGCGGGCAAGAACCACCTGCTGCTCGTGGTCGACGAGTACGGCGGGGTCGCCGGGCTCGTCACGATGGAGGACCTCATCGAGGAGCTCGTCGGCGACATCTCGGACGAGTACGACCGCGCCGTGGTCGACCGGGTCGAGGTGGAGCCCGGCGTCTGGCGCATCTCGGCCCGGATGCCCGTCGACGAACTGGGCGACCTCTTCGGCATCGAGCTCGATGACGACGACGTCGACACGGCGGGCGGCCTGCTCGTCAAGGAACTCGGCCACCTCGCCACCCGTGGCGACCGCGTCACGGTCGACGGCATCGTGCTCGTCGCCGAGCGGGTAGAGGGCAAGCGCCGCCACCTCGTCTCCGTCCTCGCGGAGCGGACCGACGCCCTCGCCGACGTCGAGCACGCCCTCGACGACTCCACGCCCACCACGACAGGGAACACCTCCGCATGACCGACACCACCACGCCCGAGGGCCAGCCGTACCGAGCGGGCTTCGTCTCCTTCGTCGGCCGGCCCAACGTCGGCAAGTCGACGCTGACGAACGCGCTGGTCGGCGAGAAGGTGGCCATCACCTCGTCGAAGCCGCAGACCACCCGTCGGGCCATCCGTGGCGTCGTGCACCGGCCGAACGGGCAGGTCATCATCGTCGACACACCCGGTGTCCACCGACCGCGGACGCTGCTCGGGGAACGGCTCAACGACCTCGTGCAGTCGACGCTCGGTGACGTCGACGTGATCGGCTTCTGCGTGCCGGCGAACGAGCCGATCGGCCCGGGCGACCGCTTCATCAACGATTCGCTCGACCAGTACCCGCGGGCGAAGAAGATCGCCATCGTCACGAAGATCGACCGCGTCCCGAAGGACAAGGTCGGCGAGCAGCTCCTGGCGGTGTCGCAGCTCCGCGATTGGGACGTCATCATCCCGACGTCCGGCACCCGCGGGCTGCAGCTCGAACCGCTCCTCGACGAGATCACGGCGCTGCTGCCCGAGTCGCCGCAGCTCTACGACGACGCGACCGTCACGGAGGAGACCGACGAGGACCGCATCGCCGAACTCATCCGCGAGGCCGCGCTCGAGGGCGTCCGCGACGAACTCCCGCACTCGCTGGCCGTCGTCGTCGAGGACGTCGTCGAGCCGGACGAGGACGACGACCCCGACGGTCCGCTGCGCATCTTCGCGAACCTCTTCGTCGAGCGCGACAGCCAGAAGGCGATCGTCATCGGCCGCGGCGGCGAACGTCTCAAGGACGTCGGGTCGCGCGCCCGGACCGAGATCGAGGCGCTGCTGGGCGGTCGGCACGTGCACCTGAACCTCCGGGTGAAGGTCGCGAAGGAGTGGCAGCGCGACCCGAAGCAGCTCGGCCGCCTCGGCTTCTGAGCGGGCCGTCGTCGGAACGGACCACCCCCGTGCAGCGGGCGCTCACCGCCCGACGGCGCGGAACTCGGGGACGGCCTCGGCGATGAGCTGCCCCAGTGCGTCACTGCTCGATCGGGCGTAGGAGCGGTCGAGGTGGACCCGGTCCATCCGGACAGCCTGACGACCGACGAACGCCGGTGTCAGGCCGTCCCTCGCCACGAGGTCGGTCGTGTCGACGACGACGTCGCCGTGTTCAGCAGCGACGGACCGGATCATCGCTGTCCGGTCGTGCCAGGATCGTGAGACCGGGGCGACACAGGCGGCCGGCGTTCCGAGTGGTGACCGGCATGCGCGGAGGTCGGAGCCGGCCGGCGGTGGGAGCAGGTGGACGAGCCGACCGGTGAGCGGACGGATCTCCCGGAGCCACCGGACGGTGCCGTCACGGACTTCCCGCTCTGACGCAGCTCGCAGCGTGCCGTCGAGCCCGAACGGGTCCTCCAGCTTGCTCGTGAGGAGGACGACCTCCGGGCGGAGTGCGGCGACGGTTTCCATCGCAGCTGCCGTCGCGGCCGAGCAGTCCGCCCGGAGTCCGCGGAGCGGGAGGTCGATGGCCGGACACCCGTCGGTGGGGACCGCCACGAGTCGCCAGCCAGGGAGCGCCCGCTCGAACCAGGGGACGAGTGCGTCGAGCCAGGTCGCGGCCAGCGAGTCACCGACGACCACGACCGTCGGACCGGACGTCGCGGCTCCGAACGTGCACTCGGCGAGGGACGGCCGGTCCACCACGGATCCGCAGGAACGGGGGAGCGTCGCGGTCCCCTCCGCCACGCGTGCCGTCAGGTCGACATCGCTCCACCGCAGCGTCCGGAGGGCTTCGCCGATCGACTCTTGCCGCTCGCGCACCGCTCCGTCGGCGACGACCGGTGCGAGCTCCGGGACGAGTGGTGTGGGTCGGGTGAGCCCGACGACCGCGACCAGACCGGCCGCTGCCAGCGTGGCGAGGATCGCGCGCTGCCAGGTCGACCTCGTCGGACGGTGCCGGCCTCGGCGGGCCGAGATGCCGTGGCGGAGTGGTTGTTCGACCAGGAGGTGCGTCGGGATCGCCAGGAGGACGGCGACCGGCAGGCTCGCCCACGTTGCTCCGGGTGCGACGACCTTGATGAAGGCCAGGACGGGGAAGTGCCACAGGTACAGGACGTAGCTGATGGACGCGAGACGGTCGGACAGCGGGTTCTCGAGCAGACGGAGGCGCTTCGCGGACCGGCCCCCGACGAGGACCGCACCGGTGCCGACCACGCAGAGCAGGGCGGCCGGCGCCGGTGCCGGTGTCTCGGCGTCGATGACCAGGAGCCCGAGCACGATGGTGGCCAGTCCGGCCCAGGAGACGACGGTTCCGAGGGTCTTCGAGAAGCGCCAGCGTCGTCCGAGGCCGGCGAGGAGTGCTCCTGCTCCCAGTTCCCAGATGCGGGTGATCGTCGAGAAGTACGCGGTGGACGACTCGCTCTGCCCAGTCCTCAACGCCACGAGGAGTGATGCAGCAGACGCCGCTGCGAGGACGACCGAGAGGACGAGGACCGCCGCGCGGTGCCGGGTACGCGGACCGGACCACTTCCAGCACAGGGCACCGACGACCGCGACGATCGGTGGCCACACGACGTAGAACTGCTCCTCCACCGAGAGTGACCACGTGTGCTGGAACGCCGACACCGGTCCCAGCGCTGCGAAGTAGTCGGTACCCAGACGGAGGTAGTACCAATTGGCCACCGACGCGATCGCGGCGACCGCGGCGGCCAGGTCGCCGCGCGCCGCACCAGGTGTGATGCAGAGCGAGAGGCCGACGGTCGCCACGACGACCACGAGGAACGACGGCGCGAGCCGCCAGAACCGTCGCCGCCAGAACGCGAGGAGCCGGATGCCGCCGGCCTCCGCCAGCTCACGGTGGAGCAGGGACGTGATGAGGAAGCCGGACAGCACGAAGAATACATCCACGCCGAGGTAGCCACCGGACGGTGCGCCGAAGGTGTGCTCGAGCAGGACAGCGGAGACCGCGATCGCCCGGAGGCCCTGGATGTCCGTGCGCATCTGCATACTGAAATGTTATCAGGTGAGATGCAATCCGCATCGCCACGGCTCACTCTCCAGGCGGACGCGGCATCGCCCCGTGCGTCGTACCGTGGTGTGGTGTTCCGTCCCGTGCTGCGCTCGCAGGTCCTCTTCGACGTCGTCGTCGCGGTCCTCCTCGGCGTGGTGCTGCTGCTCCTCCGGACCGGTGTGGGCAACGGCCTGCTGAGCATCGTCGTCGTCGCCGGGCTCACGGTGTCCCTGGCGCTCCGTCGACTCTCCCCGGGCCTCGCGCTCGGCATCGCGTGGCTGTTCGCCGTCCTGCAGATGGCGACCTGGCAGACCCCTGATCCCGCCAACGTGCTCATCGCGGGCGTGATGTTCACCACGAGCGCGTACGGCAGCAGTCGGGTCCGGCTCGCCGGGCTCCTCTCGGCGGTCGGCGGGGCACTCGTCGCCGCGGGCTACACCGGGCTGCAGGACGTGCAGCAGCAGCACGACGTCGGCTTCACGCGGACCCCGATGGAGTTCGCCCAGCTCGTGCTCGGCACGTTCGCTGGCGTGCTGCTGGTCCTCCTGCTCCCGTGGCTCGCGGGACTGGTCCGGCGGACCCGTCGGCTCGCGAGCGTCAGCCGTGAGGCCCAGCTCCTCGCCGAGCGCGACGCCGCACGGGCCGACCGTGCGGTCGCCGTCGAGCAGGAGCGCGTCCGCATCGCCCGCGACATGCACGACATCGTCGCGCACTCCCTCGCGGTGGTCATCGCCCAGGCGGACGGTGCCCGCTACGCGCTCAAGGCCGACCCCGCGATCGCCGACCAGGCCCTGACCACGATCTCCGGCACGGCCCGTCGGGCACTCGGCGACGTCCGCGAACTGCTCGGGACGCTGCGGCACGAGCAGGGCACCGCGCCGACGCCGGACATCGACGACATCGAGCACCTCGTGACGGAGATGCGCGACATCGGGCTCGACGTCGACGTCGAGCGTGAGGGCGATCCCTCGACCCTGCCGACGACCACCCAGCTCGCGGTGTACCGGATCGTGCAGGAGAGCCTCACGAACGCGTACAAGCACGGGCAGCGTGGCGCTCCCGTGCGTGCTCGTCTCACCTACCGACCGGACACGGTCGAGATCCAGGTCGTCAACGAGCGCGCCGACGACGGCCGCGCCGGCCCGGGGACCGGCCACGGCCTGGTGGGCATGCGCGAGCGTGCCACCATGACGGGCGGGACGATGACCGCCGGGCCACGCGGTGACGACTTCGTCGTGGCGGTCCGGATGCCCTCGGTCCCCGCCAGCGGGCAGATGCCCCGCGACCGCATCACCTCGATCCAGCAGGAGCACACCGCACGATGACCACGACCCCGAACCCCGAGGCCCGCATCCGTGTGGCGCTCGTCGACGACCAGGCGCTCTTCCGCACCGGGATCCGCATGCTCATCGACTCGCAGCCGGACCTGCAGTTCGTGGGTGAGGCCGGCGACGGCGCCGAGGGCGTCGAACTCGTCCGGCGTGCCCGTCCCGACGTGGTCCTCATGGACGTGCGCATGCCGGTGATGGACGGCATCACGGCGACGTCCCGCATCGTGGAGCAGTCGGGCACCGACGGCGCGAAGGTCCTCGTGCTCACGACGTTCGACTTCGACGAAGCTGCCGCGAAGGCGATCAGGGCGGGAGCCAGCGGCTTCGTGCTGAAGGACGCGGACCCCGAGTTCCTGCTCGCGGCGATCCGCACGGTGCACGCGGGGACCGCGGTCTTCGCGGCGTCGGCGACCCGGGAGCTGCTGCGCCGGTACGAGGACTCGACGCCGTCGGCCGCGACGATCCCGCCCGCGTTCGCGGAGCTGACGCCGCGGGAGCGGGAGATCTTCGACCTCGCGGCGAAGGGCATGAGCAACAGCGAGATCGCATCGCACGAGTTCGTGAGCGAGGCCACCGTCAAGACCCACATCTCGCGGGTGCTGACGAAGCTCGAGCTGCGGGACCGGGTGCGGCTCGTGGTGTTCGCGCACGAGCACGGGCTCGTCGCGAAGGACTGACACCGACGCGCCAGCGCCGCCTCGCGACGGCACGTCGCCCCGCGCAGCGCCCGCAGCACGACGGCCCGTCATCCGGAGGGATGACCCGTCCACAGGGGAGCAAGCCGAGCGGACCATCCACAGGAGCCGACCGACCGACGCGGGACGAGCCTCCAGGCCGTCATCGTGGAGTCATGACCAGCAGCCACGCTCCGATCATCCGCCTCGACCACGTGTCCAAGCACTACGGCGACGCCGCGCGCCGGGTGACGGCGCTCGACGACGTCAGCGTCGACATCGGCTCGGGGGAGTTCACCGCGGTGATGGGGCCGTCCGGGTCGGGGAAGTCGACGCTCATGCACGTCGCCGCCGGCCTCGACGCGGTCTCGAGCGGCCGGATCCAGATCGACGGGGTGGACATCACCGGCCTCGGCGACCGCGACCTCACCGAACTCCGACGCCGTCGTCTCGGGTTCGTGTTCCAGTCCTTCAACCTCGTGCCCACCCTCGACGTCGGCGAGAACATCCGGTTGCCGTTCCTGCTCGGCGGACACCGGACGTCGCGCGAGGAGAACGCGTGGATCGACCGGCTCGTCGACATGCTCGGGCTGGGCAACCGGCTGACGCACCGGCCGCACCAGCTCTCCGGCGGTCAGCAGCAGCGCGTCGCGATCGCCCGCGCACTCGCCTCGCGGCCGGCCGTCGTCGTCGCCGACGAACCGACCGGCGCGCTCGACTCGCGGACGGGGCGGGACGTGCTCGGCATCCTGCGCGGCGCCGTCGACGAGTGGGGACAGAGCGTCGTCATGGTCACGCACGACCCGGTCGCCGCCGCGAACGCTGACCGGATCCTGTTCCTCGCCGACGGACGCATCGTGGGCGACCGTCCCGCGATGGACGCCGCCGAGATCTCCGCGACGATGCTCGGGATGGAGGCGGCAGCGTGAACACCATGACCTCCCTGCGGGAGTTCCGCCCGACGATCCTCGTCGCGGCACTCGGCACGACGTTCGGCTCCGCCCTGGTGATCGCGCCGGGCATCGTGTCCGCGGCACTCGCGACCACCGGACTCGACGGCATCGCCACCGTGAAGGCGATCCTGTCGGTGATCGGGTGGTTGTTCCTCGGCATCGCGCTGTACGTCGGCGCCATCGTCACGGCGAACACGTGCGCGACGCTCATCGCAGGGCAGACGCGTGTGATCGCCCTGCAGCGACTGGTCGGCGCGACCGGCGCCACGCTGCGGTCCCGGATCACCCGGGCGGGGCTCGTCGTCGGCGTCGTTGGAGGGCTGCTCGGTGCCGTCGTCGGCACCGGCCTGAGCGCGGTCTTCGTCATGGTGCTGCGGGGCAACGGGTTCCTCCCGGACACCGCGTACACGCTCGTCCCGTGGGAGCTCGTGCTGCCGATCGTGGCGGTCGTCCTCGCCACGTGGGGTGCCTTCGCGGTGGGGTCGCGACGGGTCCTCACGGTCACGCCGCTCGAGGCCCTGTCGTCGAGCGTCGAGCCGAGCCACGACGTCGTCCGGTCGGGTCGTGCCCGCAGCGTGTGGGCGGTCGTGCTCATGGTCCTCGGCGGCGGTCTGATGGCCATCGGCCTCGCTGCCAGCGCGGCGTCACCCATCGCGGTGCTGCCGGCCGCACTCGGCGGCTTCGTGTCGTTCGCGGGGGTGGCCATCGGTGCGACGATCGTCATGCCGCCCGTGCTCCAGCTGATCGGTCGGATCGGCGCGAAGGACCCGGTGGTCCTGCTCGCCGGACGCAACGCGATGCGTGCGCCGGGTCGGTCCTCACGTGCCACGATCGGGCTCGTCATCGGCGTGACACTGCTCGTGACCTTCGCGGTCGCGCTCGGCATCATGCAGCACACCCTCGAGACCGTCACCTCCGGGCAGGACGGCATGACACCCGCGATGGTCGAAGCGCAGCGCGACTTCTTCGCCCAGCTCAACGGCGTGGTCAGCGTGATCGTCGGGTTCTCCGCCGTGATCGCCGCGGTCGGTGTCGTGAACGCCCTCGCCCTCGGCGTGCTGCAGCGTCGTCGCGAGCTCGGCCTGCTCCGTGTCCTCGGCCTCACCGGCGCGCAGGTCCGTCGGATGATCGTCACCGAGGCGGTGCAGATGGTCGTCGCGGCCGTGGTGACGGGGCTCGTGCTCGGCACCGTGTACGGGTGGGTCGGCGGGCAGACGCTGCTCGGCACGCTCGGCACCGTCGTCACGCCCGTGCTGCCACCCATGACGGTCGGCATCGTGGTCGTCGGTACGTTGGTCCTCGCGGTCGTCGCGACGATCGCGCCGGTGCGGCGCGCGATGCGCGTGCCGCCGACGGAGGCGCTGGCGGTCGACTGACCGTGCGGGTCGCCGCCGGCGAGGGCGCTGGCGGTCGACTGACCGTGCGGGTCGCCGCCGGCGAGGGCGCTGGCGGTCGACTGACCGTGCGGGTCGCCGCCGACGGGGGGCGCTGGCGGTCGCTCGACCGTGCGCGTCGCCGCCCGGTCGGGTGACCACGTCCCGGCCTGGAGGCGCGGTGCGGACCCGCCCCGCGCCTCCAGGCCGCTTGCACACGCCTGGTACACCAGTGCTACGGTGGTCCCGATGTACTCGGCACTCCTCCTCCTTCGCTGCCGCGACGAGGCCTGACACAACGGCCCACCTCGTCGCGGAGTCCGTCGTGGCCTGACCCACACCTGACGACGAAAGCGACGAAACGATGCAGAACACGCAGCGGCCCTCCGGGATGCCGATCCACAAGTACGTCCCGTTCCACGAACAGATCCGCGTCGAGCTGCCCGACCGCACCTGGCCGACGAAGCGGATCGACCGAGCGCCCCGGTGGTGCGCGGTGGACCTCCGCGACGGCAACCAGGCCCTCATCGACCCGATGGACTCCGAGCGCAAGCGGGCGATGTTCGACCTGCTGGTCCGGATGGGCTACAAGGAGATCGAGGTCGGGTTCCCAAGCGCCTCGCAGACCGACTTCGACTTCGTCCGCTCCCTCATCGACGAGGGCGCCATCCCCGACGACGTCACGATCCAGGTCCTGACGCAGGCGCGCGAGCACCTCATCAACCGCACCTACGAGGCGATCGACGGTGCGAAGCAGGCCATCGTCCACCTGTACAACTCGACGTCGATCGTGCAGCGCGAGGTCGTCTTCCGGACCGACGTCCAGGGCGTCGTCGACATCGCGGTCCACGGTGCCGAGCTCTGCAAGGCGGCCGAGGCGAACCTGCAGCACGACACGCAGGTGTTCTACGAGTACTCGCCCGAGTCCTACACGGGCACCGAGCTCGAGGTCGCGGTGCGGATCTGCAACGCGGTGCTCGAGGTCTTCCGTCCGACGCCCGAGCGCAAGGTGATCATCAACCTGCCCGCCACGGTCGAGATGGCGACGCCGAACGTCTACGCCGACTCGATCGAGTGGATGTCCCGCAACCTGGCCCACCGCGAGGACGTCATCCTCTCGCTGCACCCGCACAACGACCGCGGCACCGCAGTCGCGGCCGCCGAGCTCGGCTACATGGCCGGAGCCGATCGCATCGAGGGGTGCCTGTTCGGCAACGGGGAGCGCACCGGCAACGTCGACCTCGTCGCGCTCGGCATGAACCTGTTCACGCAGGGCATCGACCCCGAGATCGACTTCAGCGACATCGACCAGGTCAAGCGCACGGTCGAGTACTGCAACCAGCTGCCGGTGCCCGAGCGGCAGCCGTGGGCCGGCGACCTCGTCTACACGGCGTTCAGCGGCTCGCACCAGGACGCCATCAACAAGGGCTTCGACGCCATGCGGGCCAAGGCCGACGCCGGGGGGAAGTCGATCGACGAGATCGCGTGGGCGGTGCCGTACCTGCCCGTCGACCCGAAGGACATCGGCCGCTCCTACGAGGCCGTGATCCGCGTGAACTCGCAGTCCGGCAAGGGCGGCGTCGCGTACCTGCTGAAGACCGACCACGCGCTCGACCTGCCCCGCAAGCTGCAGATCGAGTTCTCGGGCGTCGTGCAGCAGCGCACCGACTCCGAGGGCGGCGAGTTCTCGTCGGAGCGCATCTGGGACCTGTTCCGCGACGAGTACCTGCCCGCCGACGACGAGTCGGACAAGTGGGGCCGCTACGAGATCACGAAGACGGCGACCGCTTCGGACTTCGACGGCACGACGAAGCTCTCGGTCGCGATGCGCGTCGACGAGGGAACCGTCACCGCCGAGGCCGTTGGCACCGGTCCGATCGACGCCTTCCTGCAGGTCCTCGAGGGGCAGGGCATCGACGTGACGCTCTACGACTACTCGGAGCACACGATGAGCGCCTCCGGTGACGCGCAGGCCGCCTCCTACGTCGAACTCGACGTCGACGGCACGCGGTTGTGGGGCGTCGGCATCGACGCGGACATCGCCACCGCGTCGCTCAAGGCGATCGTCAGCGCGGTGAACCGCGCGGTCCGTGCCGGGGCCGCGTCCGGCACGCCGTCGCCGGAGATGGTCTCCGCGTAGTCGCGTCCACCGCCGAGAGGCGCGGTACGGGTCCGTCCCGCACCGCGCCTCCCGTGCGTTCTGCACCGCGCCTCTCGTGCGTTCTGCACCGCGCCGTCGGTGGCGAGGGGGATACTGGAGCAATGCCGCTGTACCGGGACGAGTGCGTCGTGTTGCGCACCCACAAGCTCGGTGAAGCCGACCGCATCGTCACGATGCTCAGCCGCCAACACGGCAAGATCCGCGCGGTCGCGAAGGGCGTCCGCAGGACCGCGTCGAAGTTCGGCAGCCGCCTCGAACCCTTCATGGTCGTCGACGCGCAGTTCTACGAGGGCCGGTCCCTCGACATCGTGACGCAGGCGGAGTCGCTCGGCTCGTACGGTGCCCAGATCGTCGCCGACTACGGTGCGTACACCGCCGCGAGCGCGATGGTCGAGACCGCCGACCGGCTGAGCGAGGCCGACGCCGGACTCCAGCAGTACCTCCTGCTCGTCGGAGCCCTCCGTTCCCTCGCACGCGGGGAGCACGCGGCGACGGCGACGCTCGACTCCTACCTGCTCCGGGCGATGAGCATCGCGGGGTGGGCGCCCTCGTTCGGCGACTGCGCGGTCACGGGGGAGCCGGGGCCGCACTCGGCGTTCGTCGTGCAGCTCGGCGGGGTCGTCGCGGACCACGCGGCGCCGCCCGGGACGCCCCGGCTCGACCCGGTGACGCTCGGACTGCTCGGGTCCCTGCTCGCGGGCGACTGGGCCACGGTCGACGCCGCAGACGAGCGCACCCGTTCGCGGGCGTCCGGCGTGGTCGCGGCGTACGCCCAGTGGCACCTGGAACGATCGCTCCGGTCGTTGCCGCACGTCGACCGCACCGAGCACCCGGCCCCGGTCGCGCCGACCCCGGGTGGGGTCCCGGCAGCCGTGGCGGCCACCCCGACCCCCGCGGTGCCCACCCCGACCCCCGCCGACGCCGAAGGAACCCCTGCATGAGCCCACGCCGGTACGCCGAGTCCGAGCCGCTCCGACCCGTGGACTGGACGGGGGAGCAGCCGCCCGCGATCCCGGCGCGGTTCGTGCCGCAGCACGTGGCGATCGTCATGGACGGCAACGGCCGGTGGGCGAACCAGCGCGGGCTGACCCGGGTCGAGGGGCACAAGGCCGGCGAGGCCTCGCTGCTCGACGTCGTCGCCGGCGCCGTGCAGATCGGCGTCAAGCACGTGTCGGCGTACGCCTTCTCGACCGAGAACTGGAAGCGCTCCCCGGAGGAGGTCCGCTTCCTCATGGGCTTCAACCGCGAGGTCCTGCACCGACGCCGCGACCAGCTGAACGCCTGGGGTGTGCGCATCCGCTGGGCCGGTCGCGCGCCGAGGCTCTGGCGCAGTGTCGTCGACGAGTTGCAGACGGCAGAGCGGATGACCGCCCACAACGACGTGTGCACGCTGACGATGTGCGTCAACTACGGCGGTCGCAACGAGATCGTCGACGCGGTCCGGGGCATGGCCGAGGACGTCGCCGCCGGGCGCCTCAAGCCGAGCCAGGTGACCGAGAAGGCCCTCGCGAAGCGCCTCTACGTGCCCGACCTGCCGGACGTCGACCTCTTCCTCCGGAGCTCGGGCGAGCAGCGGACGTCGAACTTCATGCTCTGGCAGTCGGCGTACGCCGAGATGGTCTTCCTCGATCGGCTCTGGCCGGACTTCCGCCGCACCGACCTGTGGGGAGCGATCGAGGAGTACGCGCGCCGCGACCGACGGTACGGCGGTGCCGTGGACGCGCCCACCGCCTGACGGGAGGCCCGTGGCGGCGCCGACCCGCGCCTCCCGTCCGACGCCAGGCAGCCGAGCAGGTGCGCCGCCGCGCCGCGGCTCGCGGTTCGGGTTGGTCGCGAGAGGTGTCGCCTCGCTCGGACTCCGACGGCATGTCGTGCGACCACGGCGACCGGCGCGCGGTACGTCGTGCGACCAACACCCGGAGCCTCGCCGGTCAGCCGAGCAGGTGCGCCGCCGCGCCGACCGCCGTCAGCGCGGCGCCGACGCTCGGTACGCGTTCGGCGCCCCGGGCGACGACCACCTCCACCCGGCGGGCGAGCTCGTCGCGCGCCGGCGTCACCGTCACACCCGGTGGCACGATCGTCGTCGTGAGCGCGAGCCGCGGGAGGAGCGCGACGCCCAAGCCGGCCGCGACCAGACCGACCACGGCCGCCGCGTTGTCCGTCTCGAGCACGATCTCGGGGGTGAAGCCCGACGCCGCGCACGACGCCAGCAGGTGTCCGCGGCAGCGGGGGCAGCCCCCGATCCAGCGCGCGTCCCGTTGCGCCGCGAGGTCGGCGACCACGTCGTCGCCGCGCTCGTCGACGGTCGCCGCGGAGACAACGCTCGCCGCGCTCGCCGCGCTCGCCGTACTCGTCGCGCTCGTCGAACTCGTCGCGCTCGTCGAACTCGTCGCGCTCGCCGGGGTCACGAGCGCGAGCGGGTCCCGGCCGAGGACCTGCGCCGTGAACGTCGGATCGGCGAGCACGTCGTCGTCCTGCGGCGCGTGCGAGAACGTGATCGCGACGTCGACCTCGCCGCGGCGGAGGAGGTCGAGGGCCTCGGGCGGCTCGGCCTCGACGTAGGACGTGACGACGCCGGGGCTGTCGGCGGCCAGCGTCGCGAGCACCGGCGGCACGAGCGTCGACGACGCACTCGGGAACCCGGCGATCCGCACCCGCCCGCGGGCGAGCCCTCCGACGGCCTCGAGGTCCTCGCGAGCGGCGGCCAGGGCAGCCTCGACCGAGAGGGCGTGCTCGGCGAGGACCCGACCGGACTCCGTCAGCGTTACGCCCCGTGCCCCGCGCAGTACGAGGTCGTGCCCGAGCCGCCGCTCAGCCCGTGCGAGGAGCTGACTGACGGCGGGCTGGCTGTACCCGAGGGCTGCCGCGGCGCGGCTGATCGAGCCCGTGTCGCGGACGGTGCGGAGGACACGCAGGAGCTGGGGATCGAGACCTTCCACAATGCCATGTTATGGGGGATCGAACGAAGCTGCCCTGGTGTGATGGAGAGTCCGACGCCACCGTGGAGGCATGGACTCCTTCGTCGACGGCTCCGGCTACCTCGCCGCCTGCACCGCAGGACTCCCGACGCTCGGGACGCTCGCGGCCATGCGCGCGGACCTCGACGAGTGGGAGCGCGCTGCGTCGTCCCCGGTGGCGTACGGCGCCCTCGTCGAGGAGGGCCGCGCGCTCTTCGCCCGCATCGTGGGGGTCGACCCCGCGCGGGTCGCCACGGGTTCCCAGACCTCCGCGATGGTCGCGGTCGCCGCGGCCGCGCTGCCCGACGGCGCCGAGGTCGTCGTCCCCGACGGCGACTTCAGCTCGGTCGTCTTCCCGTTCCACGCACAGGCGCACCGCGGTGTCCGCGTCCGGAGCGTGCCCATCGACCGGCTCGCCGACGCGGTCGGCCCCGGGACCGCCATGGTCGCGTGGTCCGCGGTGCAGTCCTCGAGCGGCGCCGTCACGGACCCGGAACCGGTGCTCGCCGCAGCCCGTGCCGCCGGGGCGCTGACGCTGTGCGACCTGACGCAGGCCGCCGGGGTGCTCCCGGTGTCCGCAGCACCGTTCGACGTCACGGTCACGCACGCCTACAAGTGGCTCTGCGCGCCGCGCGGCGTCGCGTTCGCCACCTTCTCCGACGCAGCGCTCGAGCGGCTCCGCCCGGTGCAGGCCGGCTGGTACGCGGGCGCGGACGTGTGGTCGTCCTGCTACGGCCCGACGATGCAGCTCGCCGACGACGCGCGCCGGTTCGACGTGTCGCCGGCATGGCAGGCCTGGCCCGGGGCGGTCGCCGCACTGCGGCACCTCGCGTCCGTCGACGCGGCCTCGGCCTGGAGGCACGCCACCGGACTCACGGACCGGCTCGCGGACGCGCTCGGATCGCCTCGGAGCGGTCAGGCGATCACGACGTTCCCGGACCCGGCCGGTGCGGCGCTGTGGGCGCTGACGGACGCGGGGGTGACCGCGAGTGGGCGGGCGGGGCGGCTCCGCCTGGCGTTCCACCTCTGGAACGACGACGAGGACGTGACGCGCGTCGTCGACGTGCTCGGGGGACTGCCCGGCTTCAGACCTGTGGGGTGAGACGACCTGTCCACAGGTGCCGCGCTTCCCGTCCGCCGACGGCAGATCCGTGGTCGATGCGGCTCCTCATGATGCTGCACCGAGATCGAGGACACGATCGCAGGCTCCTGCCGCGGCACCCGAGTGCGTCGCGAGGAGCACCGTCGCGCCCTCGTCGGCGAGCTCGCGGAGCAGATCGAGGACGCACTGTTCGTTCACCGGGTCGAGTGACGCAGTCGGCTCGTCCGCGAGGACCACGAGCGGGCGCTTGACGAGGACCCGAGCGATCGCCACGCGCTGGCGTTCACCCCCGCTGAGCGTGTGGACCAGATCACGCTCTCGGCCGCCGAGCCCGACAGCGTCCAGCGCTCGCGGGATCCGGGGCGCTCGCACACGGCGGGACCGTCGGTCCGGGGACACGAGTTCGAGGTTGTCCAACAGCGTCGTGTCCTCGACGAGTCCGCCGTCCTGGAAGAGGTAGCCGATGACGTCTCGCCGGAGACGTCGCCGAACCCGCGGGGGAGCGCTGGCCGTGGGCGTTCCCAGCACGTCGATCTGGCCGTCGTCGACCACACCGAGCTGTCCGACGCATTGGAGCAGGGTCGACTTCCCACAGCCGCTGGGACCGACGATCGCGGTCATGGTCCCTGCCTGGGCGTCGTGATCGAGACCGGACCAGAGCACGCGGCCAGCACGGCGTGCCGTGACGTTGCGGATACGCACCGCCGGTGAGCGATCTGGATGACTCATGAGAGTTCCTCCCTGATGGTTGCGGTGATCCGGCGGTGTGCGAGCCACTCTGATGCGATCGCCGCTCCGCCGAGTGCGCATGCGCAGGCGACGGTGACGAGGAAGGCAGTGGTGGCGTGGGCGACGACCGGGTCGAGTTCGAGATTCAGCCCTTCGACGTCGGGCGCGAGCGATGCCCGCTCGTACCAAGCGACCAGGCCGACGAACCCGACGAGGGTGCTCTCGACGAGGACGGCCCCGCGTCGACTTCGGAGGAACGACCAGCCGTGCGCGTGCTGGACGGACACCCGCCGCCGGTCCCGCTGCACCCGCGCGGTCACACTCGTCGCGGCGACCAGCGCTGCGATCACGAGCGCGGTGATCGCAGCGCTCCAACCGATCGCTGCCTCTTCCGCGAGCCGACGTTCCGCGTCCGCTGCGGCCTGAGCGACGAGCTGGACCGAGAGCACCGCTGTCGTCAGCTCGTCCGCTTCGATCGACGCTCTCGCCCACCGGTCATCGGCGATCACGATGTCGCCCGTCGAGATCCAGGATGCCAAGTCGACGCGGTTCTCAGCGCGCTGCAGGACCGCTGAGGAGACGACGACGAGGACGGGATCATCGACCCAGGTCGGCGCGACCCTCCCGGGGGTCGCGTAGGTGAAGAGTCGACGTGGCATCGATGCTCGTTCGATGCTCGTCTCCGCCTGGCCGACCCTGAGCTTCAACGCGGCTCCGTCGATGAGGGCGGGACCCACCTCCGACTCCCGCAGGGGCGACCGTTCCGGGACCACGAAGCGGACCCCCTCGGCCGGAGCCCTGACGCCGTTGATGCCCTGTTCCTGCAGGTACCGGTCGTTCACGAAGACGACGGGGACGTCCGGTCCGGACCAGGACCCGAGCTCACGGAGGCCGAACGCGGCGGTCAAGACCAGCTCGCCCCCGCGTTCGGCACGCTGGGCCCAGGAGCCGAACCGTTCCCAGACCGACCCGGGCCCGTCACGGAGTTCGGATTCGCCCAGACTCCCGCTGATGCCCACCGTGACCGCGCTGCCGGCGGCCTCCCGCGTCAGCTCGGACGTCCGGAAGCCATGGAGTTGTGCACTGGCTGCGACCGCCACGCTCAGCGATGACGCCACGAGGATCAGCGCTGGCAGCCGGACCGCACCGATGGCTCGAGCGCTCCACCGCGGCGGCCGGCGGTTGGACAGCGAGGTGACGATCGTCTCCGAGCAGCCGAGGAACGTCGTGCCGACGTGCCCGATGACGAGCAGAGCGACCGCGACCACGGTGAACACCCCAGCCATCGGGATCAGCACTTCTGCTTGTGGCGAGCCACTCGCTGCGTACGGGAGCCCGACGCCGACCCAGGCCGCCGGGAAGGACAGGAGCCATGGACGCGCTCCGCGGAGATCTCGAGCAAGAACTGAACCGACGCCTCCGCCGTGCAGTCGCACGACGGCTCGTTCGCGGTGACGCGACACTGCGCCTGCGGAGCCGAGGGCGACGATGCCCAGAGCGGTGGCGCCCAACAGTGCCGCGGTCGGTGCGGGGAGCAGCACGAACAGGTCGGTGATCGCCGAGGGGTGAGGAAGGAGTGTCCCCGTCAGGCCGAGATCGCCCAGCCGAAGTTCGAGCGCCCGTGCTTGGTCGATCGTGCCGAACACGTAGTAGTAGCCGCGTGGATCCGTCGGGCCGATGGCGGACAGGGGCGCGACGGCCGTCGAGACGAGCTCGGTCAGGTCCGGGTAGCCGTCTTCGAGCCACCCGGCGCGCGGCCCGTCCCGTTGTCCGAGGGCGAGGAACAGGTGTCGCTTCGTCTCCGGTGATCGCAGATCGACCACCTCGCGAGCAACGTCGAACCGGCGTCGCTCAGCAACGTCCGAGACTGCCGCGAACACTTCCTCGGCGCTCACCGCGCCCGCGTTCTCAGTGATCTTGAGGACCGTCGAAGCGCCGACGTACGACTGGCGCTCGACAGCGAGGTAGGCCACCGCGGCCAAGAGGACGGGCACGATCGCCACGACGACGATCCCGTAGCGGGTCAACCGGTTCACGCAGTTCCTTCGGTTCGCGTGCTGGGCCGACCGCGGTCGGCCCAGCACCTCGGTCAGCAGGTGTGGTAGTAGGCCTTGTTCCCGCTGGCGGCCGACGGGACGGCCGCCTTGGCCCACTTGCCCCCCGGGACTCTCGTCACCCGATGCGTTCGCTTGCCGACAGCCGTGGCCCCGTGACAGGAGCGCTCGCGGAAGTAGTGCGAGAACGTCTTGCCGCCGATGCCGCCCGCTCCCCAGACCCAGTGCGAGCCGTCTGCGGCCCTACCGCCACCGCTCGAGACGGACTGCGTCTCGAGAGTCGCCTCTGCCGCTCCGCTGTCCGCGTCGAACAGGTTCGTGCCGTTCGCGGCCGCAGCTGTTGCCGGCCCGACCACCGCCCCGACGACGATGATCGCGGCTGCGACGGTCTTCCAGTTCACCTGCATCGTTCCTCCATCTCCGCCCCGTTCGGAGCAGGAGCAGACTGGCATGGAAGATGTAGAACATCAAGTCTACGGGCCGTTACTTGCCCGGTGGTCGGGTCCCGGTACGCTTGGCCGGTACCTTCCCGCACCGGGCACCCAGTCCGGCGAACCATGGAGTCCCTCTTGGCACAGTCCTCCCGTCTCGACAGCGTCATCGCCCTGGCCAAGGGCCGTGGCTTCGTCTTCCAGTCGGGGGAGATCTACGGCGGTTCCCGCTCCGCGTGGGACTACGGGCCCCTCGGCGTCGAGCTCAAGGAGAACATCAAGCGCCAGTGGTGGCAGCGGTTCGTGCGCGGCCGCGGCGACATGGTCGGCCTCGACTCCGCCGTGATCCTGCCCCGCAAGGTGTGGGAGGCCTCCGGTCACGTCGCGACCTTCACCGACCCGCTCGTGGAGTGCCTGCACTGCCACCACCGCTTCCGTGAGGACCACCTGCTCGAGGCCTTCGCGTCGAAGAAGGGCCGGAAGCCCGAGGGCGGCATGGCCGAGATCGCCTGCCCGAACTGCGGCACCCGTGGCGAGTGGACCGAGCCGCGCGAGTTCTCCGGCATGCTCAAGACCTACCTCGGCCCGGTCGAGTCCGAGGAAGGGCTGAACTTCCTCCGCCCCGAGACCGCGCAGGGCATCTTCGTCGACTTCGCCCAGGTCGTCACGACGAGCCGGCAGAAGCCGCCGTTCGGCATCGGGCAGGTCGGCAAGGCGTTCCGCAACGAGATCACGCCCGGCAACTTCATCTTCCGCACGCGCGAGTTCGAGCAGATGGAGATCGAGTACTTCGTCCCGCCGGCCGACGCCGAGATCCACTACGAGCAGTGGATCGCGGACTCCGTGGCGTTCTACACTGACCTCGGCATCGACCCGGAGAACCTGCGCCGCTTCGACGTGCCGGACGGCGAGCGGGCGCACTACTCCGACGCGACCGCCGACATCGAGTACCGCTTCGGGTTCCAGGGCTCCGAGTGGGGCGAGCTCATGGGTGTCGCGAACCGCACCGACTTCGACCTCAAGAACCACATCGAGGCCTCCGGCAAGGACCTCCGCTACTTCGACCAGGCGGCGAACGAGAAGTACGTGCCGTACGTCATCGAGCCGTCCTTCGGTCTCACGCGTGCGCTCATGGCGTTCCTCATCGACGCCTACCACGAGGACGAAGCTCCGAACGCGAAGGGCGGCGTCGACAAGCGCACGGTCCTGCGGCTCGACCCGCGCCTGGCCCCGGTCAAGGCCGCGGTGCTGCCGCTGTCGCGCAACGAGCAGCTCTCGCCGGTCGCCCGCGGGCTCGCCGACGACCTGCGGAAGCACTGGAACGTCGAATTCGACGACGCCGGTGCCATCGGCCGTCGCTACCGCCGCCACGATGAGATCGGCACGCCGTTCTGCATCACGGTCGACTTCGACACGCTCGACGACAAGGCCGTGACGGTGCGCGAGCGCGACACGATGGGCCAGGAGCGCGTCTCGCTCGACCAGCTGCAGGGATACCTCGCGGCACGGCTGCTCGGCGCGTAGCACCCGGCCGACTGACCTGGCCGACACACGCGGCCGCGCCCCGGGAATGCCCGGTGCGCGGCCGCGTTGTCGTCGGGGTGAACGATTCAGTGAAGGTCGATGTCTGGTCCGACATCGCGTGCCCCTGGTGCTACATCGGCAAGCGGAAGTTCGAGTCCGGCGTGGCCGCGTTCGCCGCGTCGGGTGACGCCCGTCCGGTCGAGGTCGAGTACCACTCCTTCGAGCTCAGCCCCGACACCCCCGTCGACTTCGAGGGAACCGAGGCCGAGTTCCTCTCCGGCCACAAGGGCATGCCGGTCGAGCAGGCGCAGCAGATGCTCGACCACGTGACCGGCATCGCGAACTCGGTCGGGCTCGCGTACGACTTCGAGGCGATGCACCACACGAACACGGTGAAGGCGCACCAGGTCATCCACCTCGCCAAGGAGCACGGCAAGCAGCTCGACATGGTCGAGCGCCTGTTCACCGCCTACTTCGAGCGCGGCGAGCACGTCGGGCAGGACGAGTCGCTCGCCGAACTCGCCGCCGAGGTCGGTCTCGACCGCGACGAGGTGCTCACGACCCTCCGTGACGACACCCAGCTCGCCGCCGTCCGCGCCGACCAGGCGCAGGCGCAGGCGTTCGGGATCAACGGCGTCCCGTTCTTCGTCATCGACGGCAAGTACGGCGTCTCCGGGGCGCAGGACCCCGCCGCCTTCGCACAGGTCCTACAGCAGGTCGTGCAGCTGCGCGAGACGACGCCCGAGGAAGTCGCGGAGGCGGCGCAGCGCGCCGCGGACGACGCTCACGCGGACGCCGAGGCGACCCGATGACGGCCCTGCGGCCGACCGGTGCCGTCGAGCCGCGCCTCCAGGCCGCGCCGCCGGTCTCGGTGCCGGACGCACTCACGGGTGCGTTGACGGTGATCGACCTGGAGGCCCGCCCCGGCCTGTTCACGCTCGTCACGCCCGGCGGTGCACCGGTCTGCGAGGGCGACACCTGCTTCGTCCCCGGCGCGGAAGGCGTCTGGGCCGAGGTCCCGGACTGATCGTCGGCTGCTGACCGTCAGCTGCAGAGCGTCAGGCGCGGGCGGGCTCCTCGTCGGTGATGTCGGCGACCGTGGCGGTGTACGCCGCGACGAGCTCGTCGGCGTCGACGAAGGCGCTCGCCCCGTGCCGCCCGGCGCCGAGCGCGACCCGACGCCCGAGGATGCGCTCGTCGCCGTAGACCGGCAGCTCGCCGGTCGCTCCGATGGGCGTGATCGTCCCGCGTTCGTAGCCGGAGACCTCGAGGGCGGTCGCGGCGTCGGGCATCGAGAGCTTGTTCACGCCGACGACGGTGCGGAGCTTCTTCCACGCGATGCTGCGGCCGCCGGGGACGAGCACCAGCAAGAAGCCACCGTCGTGGCGCTTCACCACGAGCGTCTTGACGATGTCGCCGGGTTCGATGCCGAGCAGGTCCGCGGCTTCCTCGAGGGAGTTCGCGGCGGGCCGTTCGACGACGTCCACACGGAGCCCACGGGCGGTGGCGTCGGCGTCGAAGCGGGCGATCGCGGTGTCGGTCATGTGGAGAACGCTACCGGCGCGCACCGACGTGGGAGAATGAGCAGCGTATGACGATCACACAAGCGCCTCCGAAGGGTTTGCGCATCGGCCCGATCGAGGTCGAGGCGCCGGTCGTGCTCGCGCCGATGGCGGGCATCACGAACATGGCGTACCGCCGACTGTGCCGTGAGTACGGCGCCGGCCTGTACGTCTGCGAGATGATCACGTCGCGGGCGCTCGTCGAGCGGACCCCGGTGTCGATGCAGCTCATCCAGCACCACGAGTCCGAGACCCCGCGTTCGATCCAGCTCTACGGCGTCGAACCGAACACCGTGGCCGAGGCCGCGACGCTCCTCGTGGGCGAGGACCGCGCCGACCACATCGACCTCAACTTCGGTTGCCCGGTCCCGAAGGTCACCCGCAAGGGCGGCGGGGCAGCGCTGCCGTGGAAGCTCGACCTCTTCAAGGACCTCGTCGAGAAGACCGTCCGCGCGGCAGGTGACGTCCCGGTCACGGTGAAGATGCGCAAGGGGATCGACGCCGACCACCTCACCTACCTCGACGCCGCCCGCATCGCCCGGGACGCCGGCGTCGCCGCGATCTCGCTGCACGCCCGCACGGCGAACGAGCACTACTCCGGCCACGCCGACTGGTCCGCGATCGCCACCCTCAAGGAGACGATCACCGACATCCCGGTGCTCGGGAACGGCGACATCTGGTCCGCTGCCGACGCACTGCGGATGGTCGAGGAGACCGGCTGCGACGGCGTCGTCGTCGGGCGCGGGTGCCTGGGGCGTCCGTGGCTGTTCGGTGACCTCGCGGCGGCGTTCCGCGGCGAGGACGTCCGCGCGATGCCGACCCTGGGCGAGGTCGCGGTCGCGTTCCGGCGGCACGCCGAGCTCCTCGTCGAGTTCTTCGGGTCCGAGGACCACGGGTGCCGCGACGCCCGGAAGCACGTGTCCTGGTACTTCAAGGGGTACCCGATCGGCGGCGACGTCCGGTCGGCGCTCTCGATGGCGTCGAGCCTGCAGGAGATCGACGACCTCCTCGGACAGCTCGACTGGTCGGCACCGTACCCGGGTGCCGACGTCGAGGGGCCCCGCGGTCGTGCGGGTCACCCGAAGCGGACCGCCCTGCCCGACCGCTGGCTCGAGTCACGCGACGTCGACGCCGAGTTCCGCAAGGTGCTCGCCGCCGCCGAGCTGCACCACAGCGGCGGATGAGCGCCACCGCCTCGTACGGTCCGGCCGACGCCGAGCGCTGGCTCCCCGAGCAGCACTCGAACCGCCGGTCCGATTTCGCCCGCGACCGCGCCCGACTGCTGCACTCCAGCGCGCTCCGACGCCTCGCCGCGAAGACCCAGGTGCTCAGCCCCACGACGGGGCTCGACTTCGCCCGCAACCGCCTGACGCACTCGCTCGAGGTCGCCCAGGTCGGCCGTGAGCTCGCGGACTCGCTCGGGCTCGACCCCGACGTCGTGGACACCGCCTGCCTCGCGCACGACATCGGCCACCCGCCGTTCGGGCACAACGGCGAGACGGCCGTGAACGCCTGGGCCGCGGGCATCGGCGGGTTCGAGGGGAACGCGCAGACCCTGCGACTCCTCACCCGCCTCGAGCCCAAGGTGTACGGCTCCGGGCCGGACGACGACCGCGCGTACGGGTTGAACCTCACGCGGGCATCGCTCGATGCGAGCTGCAAGTACCCGTGGCCGGCGTCGCAGGGAGTGTCGGAGGCGTCCTCCGGTCGCACGAAGTTCGGCTTCTACGACGACGACCACGCGGCGTTCGAGTGGCTGCGTGCCGGTGCTCCCCGCCGACAGCGGTGCATCGAGGCGCAGGTCATGGACCTCTCCGACGACATCGCGTACTCGGTGCACGACTTCGAGGACGCCGTCGTGGCGGGCTTCATCGACGTCGCGGCCCTCGGCGACCGCGTGGGGGAGAACGACATCGTCACCGCCATGCACGCCTGGGTCGGGGACGACCTCAGCCGCGAGGAACTGCTCGAGGCGTTCGACCGGCTCCGGTCGCTGCCACTGTGGATGACGTCGTACGACGGCTCCCGGCGCGACCTCGCCCGGCTGAAGAACCTCACCTCGCAGCTCATCGGACGGTTCGCGCGGACAGCGACGGCGGCGACGCGGGAGTCCTACGCGTCGGGGTCGCTCGTGCGCTTCGCCGCCTCGGTGGTCACGCCGCCGGAGATCATCGGCGAGATCGCGGTGCTCAAGGGCATCGTCGCGGCGTTCGTGATGACGCACGGCGACCGGCAGCCCGTGTACGAGGAGCAGCGTCGGGTCCTCACCGAGTTGCTCGACGCCCTCGCGGCCACCGGCAGCGCGGACCTCGAACCGGGCTTCGCGGCCGACTGGCGTGCAGCGTCCGACGACTCCGGACGACTGCGGGCCGTGGTCGACCAGGTCGCGAGCCTGACCGACCAGGGTGCGCTCGCGTGGCACCGGCGGCTCGTCGTGGGGGAGCAGGAGCGCACGCACATCGCGGTGTGACGCGCGACGGGACGGGCGCGTGGGTCGCGGGGAGCGCACCGCGCCCGACGGGCGTCCCTGCCCGCTGGACGGGCTGACGGTCCTGCACCGTGCCTCCAGGCCGGAGCGCCGTCCACAGGCCGACTGACGGCCAGCGGGGGTCGGTCGCACGAACTAGGATCGAGGGGTGGCTGGCAGGATCGCGCGGAACGACATCGACGAGGTCCGCTCGCGTGTCAACATCGCGGACGTCGTCGGCGACTACGTCACGCTGAAGCACGCGGGCGTCGGTTCGATGAAGGGCCTCTGCCCGTTCCACGACGAGCGGTCGCCGTCGTTCCACGTCCGACCGCAGGTCGGGCGCTACCACTGCTTCGGCTGCGGCGAGGACGGCGACGTCTTCAGCTTCATCATGGCGCAGGACCACACCACCTTCGCCGAGGCCGTCGAGCGCATGGCCGCGAAGATCGGGTACACCCTCCACTACGAAGAGGGCGAGGGGCCGCGCACCGACTACAACACGCGTGCACGACTCATCGCCGCGAACGAAGCCGCGCTCGAGTTCTTCACGTCGCAGCTCACCACCGGCGCCGCCGACCCCGCGCGACGCTTCCTCGGTGAGCGCGGCTTCGACCCGGGTGCGGCGCAGCACTTCGGCGTCGGCTTCGCGCCGAAGTCGTACGACGCGCTGAAGGACCACCTGCGGGGGCGCGGCTTCACGCTCGAGGAACTCACGAGCGCCGGACTCGTCAGCCAGGGTGACCGTTCGCCGTACGACCGCTTCCGTGGTCGGCTCATGTGGCCGATCCGCGACGTCACCGGGGCCACGATCGGCTTCGGTGCGCGGCGGCTGCTCGACGACGACAAGGGCCCGAAGTACCTCAACACCCCCGAGACGCCGATCTACCACAAGAGCCAGGTGCTCTACGGGATCGACCTCGCCCGGCGGGACATCTCGAAGCAGAAGCAGGTCGTCATCGTCGAGGGGTACACCGACGTCATGGCGTGCCACCTCGCCGGCGTGACGACCGCGGTGGCGACGTGCGGGACCTCGTTCGGCGTCGACCACATCAAGGTGCTGCGGCCGATGCTCGGCGACGTGAGCGGCGCGGACCCGAACGCCAACGGCGAGGTCGTGTTCACCTTCGACCCGGACGACGCCGGTCAGCGTGCCGCCTCGCGGGCGTTCGCGGAGGAGCAGCGGTTCGCCGCGCAGACCTTCGTCGCGGTCGCGCCGGAGGGGCTCGACCCGTGCGACCTCCGGCTCGCGCGCGGCGACGACGCGATCCGACGCCTCGTCACGAACAAGCGGCCGATGTTCGAGTTCATGATCCGGCGCACGCTCGACGGGCACGACCTCGAGACCGTGGAGGGACGGGTCGGCGCGCTGCGTGCCGCGGCCCCGGTGCTCGCGACGATCCGCGACCGTTCGCTGACCCAGGGCTACGTCCGGGAGCTCGCCGGCTGGCTCGGCCTCGACATCCCGGAGGTCCGTCGTGCCGTCGAGAACGCGCGGCAGCGTGCGCGCGGCGCACAGGACGACCGGACTGGAGGCACGGTGCCGGTCGCGCAGGCGGGCCCCGGCGGCGAGCTGGTCGCGCCCGTCGACGAGCCCGTGGCGGGTCTCCGGTCCCTCCCGAACGACCCGATCACCCGCATGGAACGCGACGCGGTGATGGCGATGGTGCAGCAGCCGGGGCACGTCGGTGCGCCGTTGCTCGGCCTCGCAGCCGCCGCGACCTTCTCGGCGCCGATGCTCGCCGTCGTACGGGACGCCGTCGTGGCGAACGTGGACGCGATCGGAGCGGGTGACTGGCTCGACCGCTTGATCTCCGATGTGCCGGCGCCGCTCCGTGGCCTCGTGCAGGAGCTCGCACTGTCACCGATCCCGGCCCGCACCGACGAAGACCTCGCCCTCTACTGCCGGAGCATCGTCGTGGCCCTGGTCGAGCGGGACCTCCTCGCGCGCAAGGCGTCGTTGCTCGGGCAGTTGCAGCGGGCGGACCCGCACGAGCAGGCCGACCGTCGTGCGGAGATCCAGCGGCAGCTCGTCGACATCGACGCGCAGCGGATGCGGTTGCGCGCCGACTCCGAGGCCGCTGCGGCCGCGGCCGGCCAGCGCTGACGCGAACCCGCACTGCGCTCCGCCGGGCGGACTGCGCTCCGCCGGGCGCACGGCGCGGACGCCGAGCGCACGGCGCTCCGCCGGGCGCACGGCGCTCCGCGCTCCGCGCTCCGCGCTCCGCCGGGCGCACGACGCGGACGCCGAGCGCGCCGGACCCGACGGACCCGACGGACCCGACGGACCCGCCGGACCCGACGGACCCGGCGGGGCGGAAGGACCCGACGGACCCGGCGGGGCGGAGGCGAGCCGTGCCTCCCGGCCGGGCGCAGTCGGTCGCAGGAAGTGTCGGCCACGGTGTGCGTGCGCGGCGTGGTGCGCGACCAGCGCGGCACGCACGCGGCATGTCGCGCGACCAACTGCTCGGGCGCGCCCAGCCGTGCCGCGCCCAGCCGTGCCGAGACGGGCGCGTCGAGACGTGCGAGGCGGAGGCGAGCCGTGCCTCCCGGCGGGGTGCGGTCGGTCGCAGGAAGTGTCGGCCCCGGCGGGCGCGAACTGCACGTTGCGCGACCAGCGCAGCACGCGTGCGGCACGTCCTGCGACCACGCGCGCCTGCCCAGGGTCACGAATCCCCGCCCGCTCGACGTCGAGTGGTCACGATCGGTCGGTCACGCGCGCCCGGAGCGACAGGTCGTGACCGACCGGCGAAGCTGAGCGGGGAGTCATGACCCCCCCCGACCGGCCCGACACGCCCGGCCACCAGCCACTGTTGCACGACGCAACAATCCTGCGCGACACGCCGCTCAGAACCGGCGAGATGATGCGCCACGCGACGCGGTCCTGCATTACAGCGGTGTAAACAAATCGCCCTCGGTTCGTTCGGTTCCGTGACAGGGTGGTACCAATGAGCGTTCCTGACCGGGCACACAGTCGTTCCACCCGCCGGCCAGGACTCCTGCAATCATCACCAGAGAGGTACACGGACATGGCATCCGTCACCAAGTGGGGCAAGCGCGGCATCGCGCTCGGCGCCGGGGCAGCAGCGACGGCGCTGGTGCTCACCGGCTGCGCGAGCGGCAGCGTGTCGTCCACCGACCTGAACGGCATGACGATCGGTACGACCGACAAGATCACGTCGCTCGACCCGGCCGGCTCCTACGACAACGGCTCCTTCGCCGTGCAGAACCAGGTGTTCCCGTTCCTGATGAACACCCCCGTCGGCAGCCCGGACGTCAAGCCGGACATCGCGACCAAGGGCGAGTTCACGAACGACACCACGTACACGGTGACGCTCAAGAAGGGCCTGAAGTTCGCGAACGGGCACGACCTCACGTCGAGCGACGTGAAGTTCTCGTTCGACCGCGAGCTCAAGATCAACAACGAGAACGGCCCGCAGTCGCTGCTCGCGAACCTCAAGAGCATCGACACCCCGGACGACACCACCGTCGTGTTCAACCTCGACCACGCCGACCAGACCTGGCCGCAGGTGCTCTCGAGCCCCGCCGGTCCGATCGTCGACGAGCAGGTCTTCTCGGCCGACAAGCTCACCCCCGCGGCCGACATCGTCAAGGGCAAGGCGTTCGCCGGGCAGTACGAGATCACCTCGTACAAGGAGAACGACACGATCCAGTACAAGGCGAACAAGGAGTACGACGGCCTCCTCGGCAAGGCGAAGACCGACGAGGTCACCGCCAGCTACTACACCAAGGAGACCGACCTCAAGCTCGCCGTGCAGCAGGGCGACGTCGACGTGGCGTACCGCTCGCTCACGCCGACCGACATCGCCGACCTGCGCAAGGACAAGGACGTCAAGGTCACCGACGGCCCCGGTGGCGAGCTCCGCTACCTCGTCTTCAACTTCAAGACGCAGCCGTTCGGCACCGGCCAGTCCGACGCCGACGAGGCGAAGGCACTCGCGGTGCGCCAGGCGGTCGCGGACGTCGTGGACCGCGAGAAGCTCGCGAAGGACGTGTACAACAACACGTACTCGCCCGTCTACTCGATGGTCCCGGACGGCCTGACCGGTGCGGCGACGCCGTTCAAGACGCTCTACGGCGACGGCGACGGCGGCGCGGACGTGGACAAGGCGAAGAAGACGCTGTCCGACGCCGGTGTCACCGGCAAGGTGCAGCTCGACATCCAGTACGCGCCGGACCACTACGGTTCGACCTCGGACGACGAGTACGCCGAGCTCAAGACGCAGCTCGAGAACTCGGGCCTGTTCACCGTGAACATCCAGTCGACGGTCTACACGACCTACGCGGTCGACCGCACGAAGGACGCCTACCCGGTGTACCAGCTCGGTTGGTTCCCGGACTTCTCGGACGCGGACAACTACCTGTCGCCGTTCTTCACGAAGGACAACTTCGTGCAGAACCACTACGACGACCCGACGATCCAGAAGCTCATCTCCGAGGAGCAGGCGGAGTCCGACGCGTCGAAGCGCGCCGACCTCATCGAGCAGGCGCAGCAGCGCGAGGCCGAGCAGATCTCGACCCTCCCGCTCCTGCAGGGCAAGTCGATCGCCGTCGCCGGCAAGGACGTCAAGGGCCTGACCCTCGACGCCTCGTTCAAGTTCCGCTACGCGACCCTCTCCAAGTAACACCGATGTGACCCCAGGGGGCGCTCCACGACGGAGCGCCCCCTGACCACGTCCCGAAAGGCACCCACCCGTGACCCTCAGCACCCCGGAGGCGAGCTCGGACCTGGCCACCGACCCCACCAAGCCCCAGGCACAGCGACGTGCCAAGGGGCAGGGCGGCGGACTCGGCCGGTACGTCCTCGTCCGGTTCCTCCTGATCTTCCCGACCGTCTTCATCCTCGTGACGCTCGTGTTCTTCCTGATGCGCGTCATCGGGAACCCGATCACCGCGTCCGTCGGCGGTCGCCTCACGCCCGACCAGCTGCAGGAACGCCTGCACGCGGCGGGCTACGACCGGCCGGTCCTCGTGCAGTACTTCGAGTACCTCGGCAACATCGTCCGGCTGGACTTCGGCGAGACGACGACGGACCACCGACCGATCACCGAGATCATCCTGCAGTACGGCGGCGCGACGGCCGAGCTCGTGTTCTACGCGCTCATCGTCGCCCTCGTCCTCGGCATCCCGCTCGGCATGCTCGCGGCGTACGTCCGCGACAAGTGGCCGGACGTGCTGTTCCGTGCCCTCGCGATCCTGACGTACGCGACGCCGGTGTTCTTCGGCGGCCTGCTCCTCAAGCTCGTGTTCTCGGTGTGGCTCGGTTGGTTGCCGCTCGGTGACCGCGCGTCGACCCGGGTCAGCCTCGTGCTCGACAACATCCCCGGCGCGAGCGGCATCTACATCGTCGACGCGCTCCGCACCGGCAACGCCCAGATCATCGGCGACGTGCTCGCGCACGCCGTCCTGCCCGCGCTGACGCTCGGTCTGCTCACAGCCGGCATCTTCCTCCGCCTCGTGCGCGCCAACATGATCGGCTCGCTCGGTTCCGAGTACGTGGATGCGGCCCGCTCGCGCGGCGTCCGGGAGGCACGGCTCGTCCGGACGCACGCCTTCCGTCCCGCCCTCGTGCCGATCATCACGGTGATGGGGCTCCAGATCGCCATGCTGCTCGGTGGTTCCGTCCTGACCGAGACCACCTTCGGGTGGCGCGGGCTCGGCTTCGAGCTCAACCAGTACCTGTCGGCCCGCGACTTCGTCGCGGTCCAGGGCATCGTCGCGATGCTCGCGGTGATCGTCGCGGTGACGAACTTCGTCGTCGACGTCGTCGCCGCGCTCATCGACCCGAGAGTGAGGTTCTAGCGATGGCCGACACCGCCCTCGTCGACCGCCACGAGCCGCTGTGGAAGCGCCTGCCCGTGGTCGTCCAGCTCCGCAGGAGCACCGGCTGGCAGCGTGCCATGCTCATCACCGGCGTGGTCATCTGCGCCCTGTACCTCATCGTCGCGATCGCCGCGCCGCTCATCGCCCCGTACGGCTTCGGCCAGCTGCAGGGTGCAGACGGCCAGGGCTTCCCGCGTACGGCGGCGCCGAGCCCCGAGCACATCTGGGGCACCACGGTCGGTGGGTTCGACGTGTTCAGCCGCGTCGTCTACGGCGCTCGCACGGCCGTCCTCGTCGTCATCGTCGCGGTCATCGTGTCGATCACGATCGGTGTGATCCTCGGCATGGTCTCCGGCTACCTCGGCGGCTGGCTCGACCGGATCCTGGTCGTCGTCGCGGACGCGATCTACGCCTTCCCGTCGCTGCTCCTCGCGATCGTCGTCTCGATCGTGGTCTCCGGCGGGAACTCGAGCTACGCGGGCGGCATCATCGCCGCGGCGATCTCGATCACGGTGGTCTACGTGCCGCAGTACTTCCGGGTCGTCCGCGCCGAGGCCGTCCGCCTGAAGAACGAGGCGTTCGTCGAATCGGCCCGCGTCATGGGGACCAACCCGTGGCGGATCATGACCAGGCACGTCCTGCGCAACAGCACGCGGAGCCTCCCGCTCATCCTCACCCTCAACGCGAGCGACGCGATCCTGACGCTCGCGGGCCTCGGCTTCCTCGGGTTCGGCATCGGCCCGACCGCCGGCGCCGAGTGGGGCTACGACCTCAGCCGCGCGCTGTCCGACGTCGCGTCGGGCGTGTGGTGGACGGGTGTCTTCCCCGGTGTCGCGATCGTCGTGCTCGTGCTCGGCGTGACCTTCATCGGTGAGAGCCTCAACGACATCTCCGACCCCCGTCTGCGCGCCCGCCGCCGGCTGAAGCAGCTCGTGTCGCGCAAGCAGGCGGCCAGCACGGAAGGAGCGGCCGCATGACGGACGCAACCACGGGCCTCCCGGCCGACGCCCGCGCACCGCGCGCCGAGCCGGTCGCCGTCGTCGACGACCTGACCGTGACCTTCGCCACCGACAACGGTGCCGTCGACGCCGTCAAGGGCGTCAGCATCGACGTGCGGCCGGGTGAGGTCCTCGCCCTCGTCGGCGAGTCGGGCTCGGGCAAGTCGGTCACCGCGCGGAGCATGCTCCGGCTCATGCCCGAGACCGCGACCCTCGGCGGGGCCGTGTACCTCGACGGCACCGACGTGGTGAGCGTCGGCGCGCAGAAGCTCCGTGAGCTCCGTGGCACCGCGGGCGCGATGGTCTTCCAGGAACCGAGCACAGCGCTCAACCCGGTCTTCACGGTCGGGTGGCAGATCGCCGAGGGACTCCGCGCCCACGGCGGGGTCTCGAAGAAGGACGCCCGGGCGAAGGCGATCGACTACCTCCGCCGCGTCGGGATCCCCGACCCGGAGGAGCGCGTCGACCACTTCCCGCACCAGTTCTCCGGCGGGCAGAAGCAGCGCGTCGTGATCGCGTCGGCGCTGGCCCTCGAGCCGAGCGTCATCATCGCCGACGAGCCGACCACCGCGCTCGACGTGACCGTGCAGGCGGAGATCCTCGACCTCCTCCGGCGCTGCCGCGACGAGTTCGGCGCGGCGATCGTCATCATCACCCACAACATGGGCGTGGTGGCCGACCTGGCCGACCGCGTCGCCGTGATGTACCAGGGCGAGATCGTCGAGGAGGCCCCGGTCCGCGAGCTCTTCGCGAACCCGCAGGCCGACTACACGAAGCGTCTGCTCGCTGCGGTGCCCCGACTCGAGGCCTCGACGGGCACGGCGCGCCGAGCCGCGATCTCGGAGGACGTCGAGCCGCTCGTGTCGGCGAAGGGACTCGAGATCGAGTACCCCGGCCGGCTCGGGTCGCACGCGTTCAAGGCGGTCAAGGGCGTCGACCTCGCGATCCGCCCCGGCGAGGTCCTCGGCCTGGTGGGGGAGTCCGGCTCGGGCAAGACCACCATCGGTCGGGCGATCGCCGGGCTCACCCGGGTCACGGGCGGCTCGCTGAACGTCCTCGGCACCGAGATGCTCGGCTACCGGGAGCGGGACTTCAAGCGGCACCGCAAGGACATCGGGTTCGTGTTCCAGGACCCGGCGACGTCGTTCAACCCACTGCTCACGATCGCGGAGTGCGTCGCCGAGCCGCTCGTCGTGCACGGCGAGGTCCGCAGCCCGCGAGGGGCCCGGAAGCGCGTCGACGAACTGCTCGAGGCGGTGCAGCTGCCGGCGGCGTACGGCGACCGCTACCCACACGAGCTGTCCGGCGGACAGCGTCAGCGCGCGTCGCTCGCCCGGTCGCTCGCGCTCCGGCCGAAGCTCCTCATCGCCGACGAGCCGACGAGTGCGCTCGACGTGTCGGTGCAGGCACGCGTGCTCGAGCTGTTCCTCGAGCTCCAGCAGGACCTCGGGTTCGCGTCGCTCTTCATCAGCCACGACTTGGCCGTGGTCGGCGCGCTCTCCGACCGGATCGCCGTGCTGTACCGCGGTGACCTCGTGGAGACCGGCGCGACCGCGCAGGTCCTCGGCGCGCCGCAGCACCCCTACACGCAGCGCCTCCTGGCGTCGCTCCCGGTGCCGGACCCGGCCGAACAGGCCGAGCGACGGCGTACGCTGGAGCGACTGGAGAACGTCGGGTCCTGACCCGACCGGGCCAGCCTGGAGGCGCGACCCGCGTCGACGACGCGCGTCGCGCCTCCAGGCGGTCGCCTCCACTGCTGTGCACACGCGGCGACGTCTCCCACGTCGCCGCGCGGACCGCCGCCAGGGGGCGGCGTGGAAGGGGACCCATGATCGCGGTGAACGGCCCGGCGGTCGTCGCGGACGACGTGTCGATCGAGTACCGGAGCGGCCGAGCGGGGGAACCGATCCGCGCGGTCGACGGCGTGAGCCTGTCGCTGCGACAGGGGGAGATCCTCGCCGTCCTCGGTGAGTCCGGATCGGGCAAGTCGACGTTGGCGGCGGCGATCGCCGGCCAGCTCGGCGCGCACGGCGAGGGCGAGGGCGCGTACCGGCGCCAGATCATCGGCGGCGAACTGACGGTCCTCGGGCAGAAGACCCGCGGCCTGCGGGCGTCGTCGCGGAAGCTCGACCGACTGAGCGGGCGGATCGGGTACCTCCCGCAGGACGCCGCTGACCGGCTGAGCCCCGACCTCACCGTCGGCGAGGCCGTCGCCGAGCCGATCTACGTGCGCGACCGCCGGTTCGACCGCAAGGAAGCGGGCCTCATGGTCGCTCGGCTGCTCGACGCCGTGCACCTGCCGCTCGGGTCGATGCGCCTCAACACGTGGGAGCTCTCGAGCGGTCAGCGCCAGCGTGTCGCGCTCGCCCGTGCGCTGATCCTCGAGCCGCAGCTGCTCGTCGCCGACGAACCGGCCCGTGGCGTCGACGTGCTCGTGCGGCAGTCGGTGCTCGAGGCCCTCGCCAACCTGCAGCAGGGTCGCCAGTTCTCGGCGGTCGTCGTGTCGAGCGACCTCCGCGAGGCACGCGCCCTCGCCGACCGAGTCGCCGTCATGGCCGACGGTCGGCTCGTCGGGCTCGGGACGTTCGACGAGGTGCTCGACAACCCGGTCGACCCCTACGTGAAGACCCTCGCCGCCACGGCCTCCCGCCCGGTCAAGCGCCGGCCGGCCGGAACCGGTGCCGCTGGTGCACCCGCGGCGCCCCGACGTTCGTCGGCTCCGCGACGGCCCGGCTCAGCACCGTCCGCCGGTGCGTCATCGCTCGGTGTGCCGGCCGCGACCGTCGCTCGGCTGGAACGGCAGGAGCAGGCGTGAGCGCCACGCACGGTCGCGTCGCCGCGCCGGAGGGGGTCCGCGGGCACCGCGCGGTCGTCACCGACGCCGGGGCTCCGCTGCCCGTCGCCCCGCCGCAGGCCGGCCCGGTGGCGATCCTGCCGACCGAGGCCGACCTGCATGTCTCCGCCGTCGTCGAGGCCGGCGGGACCGTCGCCCCGCTCGGTCCCGACACCCGCGGGATCGTCTGGCTCGACCCGCGCGACCCGGACGGACTCGCGTCGGCGCTCGACGACGCTCCCGACGTGTCCTGGGTGCAACTCCCGTTCGCCGGGGTCGACGCTTTCGCCGGGCTCATCGAGGCGCACGGGGACCGCGTCCTGTTCACCTCCGCCAAGGGTGCGTACGCCGAGCCGGTGGCCGAGCACGCCCTCGCGCTGACGCTCGGCACGCTCCGGGTGCTCCAGAAGCGGGCCCGGGCGACCTCGTGGGCGACCGAGCCCGAGGGCGTGTCGCTGTACGGCCGGAACGTCGTCGTGATCGGCGCCGGCGGCATCGCGCTGGAGTACATCCGGCTGCTGCGCCCGTTCGACGTGCACGTGACCGTCGTCCGGCGGTCGTCGGCGCCGGTGGAGTCCGCCGACCGCACGGTGCCGACCGACCAGCTCGACGAGGTCCTGCCCGACGCCGACGTCGTGATGATCGCCGCCGCGATGACCTCCGGGACGTCCAAGCTGTTCGGGGCGCACCAGTTCGCCGTCATGAAGGACTCGGCGCGGCTGGTGAACATTGCGCGCGGGGGCCTCGTCGACACCGACGCGCTGCTCACCGCGCTGCGGGACGGCTCGATCGCGGCCGCTGGACTCGACGTCACGGACCCGGAGCCACTGCCGGACGGGCATCCGCTCTGGAGCGAGCCAGGAGCGATCATCACCCCGCACCAGGCGGACACGCCGGAGATGGTGGCGCCGCTCCTGGCCGAGCGCGTCCGGACGAACACGACGGCGTTCCTCGGCGGGGACGGCTCGGGCTTCGTCGGCGTCGTGGACCCGGCCGCGGGGTACTGAGCCGGTCGTCCGGCGTCGCGGCGGCTCGCCACGCCCGGGGTGTGCTCCCGATGCGGTGGGCGGGGTCCGCGTACTGCTATGCTGTTACCCGTTGTTCAGCAGAGCAACTGATCCTCGATAGCTCAATTGGCAGAGCAGCCGGCTGTTAACCGGCAGGTTGTTGGTTCGAGTCCAACTCGGGGAGCGACAGACCCCCACCGTTCGCGGTGGGGGTCTTTTGCGTGCGCGGTGTGTAGCCTGCGTCCCGCTGCCGGTGTCGCGCCGAGTCTCGTTGTCGGCGACGTCTCTCGTGGTGGGCGACGTCTCTCGTGCTCCCCGGGCCGAGATGAGTCGCTGGAGCCGAGACTCGGGGGAAGGCTGACCGAGACTCGGGGTCGGGCGTGCCGAGACTCGGGTCGCACGCGGGGGAGCCTGTTAGCGTTCTCAGGTGCGCTCGATCCGGCCCGTCCTCACCCTGGCGCTCGTCGTCACGGCGGGCGTGCTGCTGAGCGCGTGCACGTCCGCCGAGGCCGAACCCGAGGAGCCGTCGAGCACCCGGGCCGCGGGCGCAGCGGTGACGGGGACCGCGCCGGTCATGTTCGCCTTCAGGTGCCGTACGGGGACGGGCGACGCGACCGAGACCTACACGACGTACTCCGCCGCGTGGGAGGACCGTCGTGCATCGTGCACGGCGACCCGCACCACCGGGAGCGCGATGTCCGACCAGCAGGCCGATGCGGTCCGTGCTGCCGACGGCACGGCGACGCTGGACGAACTCGCGGCGTGGTGCGCGGTGCGCGGTGCCGGCCCGTGGGTCGAGCGGGTCCGCACGGCGGACGCCGCGAAGCGTGCAGCGGGTCTGCTCGCCTACTGTCCCGGACACCCCGAACGCGACCGCCTGCAGGAGGCGTTGGCGACCTACCGGGGGTGAGCCGTGCCTCCAGGCCGGTGATCGCGCGTGCGGAGCGCGGGTGTGGGCCGCTCAGCCCTCCGGGTGGTCGCGACCGGGCAGCCACGACTTGCCCGGTCCGCCCCAGCTGTTCTTCCGGACGGCCTTCGTGACCTGCTTGCCGTACGGGTGCCCGAGTCGGTCCGCGTAGAGGTAGCCGTCGAGGTGGTCGTACTCGTGCTGGAAGACGCGGGCGAGCCAGCCGTGCGCCTCGACCTCGAACGGATCGCCGTGCTCGTCGAACGCGCGGAGGAGCGCACCCCCTGATCGCCGGAGCGGGAAGCGCTCACCGGGGATCGAGAGGCAGCCCTCGGACTCGTCGTCCTCGTCGAGTTCCTCCACGGCCTCGGGGACCGGGGGAGTGATCCACAGGACGGGGTTGATCGCCGCGCCGCGGTGCTGGACCTCGTCATCATCGGTCCATGAGTAGACGAAGAGCCGCTTGCCGATGCCGACCTGCGGACCGGCGAGTCCGACTCCGGGGGCCAGGTCCATCGTCTCGAACATGTCCGCCACGAGCTCGCGGAGCGCGTCGTCGAACTCGGTCACCTCCGTGGCGCGCTCGTGGAGGACGGGTTCACCGGTGATGCGGATCGGGAGGACGGCCATTCACCCAGGTTATCCGGCGAGGACCGGTAGCCTCGACGCGTGACGACGGACCTCCCGCTCCCCGACGCGGTCAGCAACCTGACCCCGTTCCAGGCGCTCATGATCCCCGTCGCACTGCTCGGTGCGGTCTTCCTGTCGCTCGGCGCGCAGTTCCAGAGTCGCGGCGTCCAGCGGGTCGAGGCCCGGCTCGGACGGCAGTCGAAGGGCCTCAGCATCCGGCACGTGCTCGCGCTGGTGTCGAGCGGCTACTGGGTGCTCGGCACGCTCATGCTCGGGTTGGCCGTCGTGCTGCAGCTGTTCAGCATCGCCAACGCGCCGCTCATCGTGGTGCAGCCGCTCGGTGCCGTCGCGCTCGTCATCACCACGTGGTTCTCCTCGCGTGCCAGCGGCGTCCCGCTCGGCCGTCGTGCGCGCCGGGCGGTGTGGACGTGCATCATCGGCGTCGGCATCTTCGTCGGCATCGCGGCCTTCGTCGGGCACGAGAGCGCGATCACGAGGCAGCAGCTCATCACGGTGCTCGTCATCCTCGCGGTCGTGCTGGCGCTCGTGCTCGTGTCCTTCCGGTTCGTGGCGCAGCACCGCAACGCGCTGTACTACATCGTCGGTGCCGGCGTGCTCTACGGTTTCGTGGCGACGCTGGCGAAGGTCGTCCTGAACCGCCTGCTCAACGGCACGTTCGATTGGCTGACGGTCGTCGCGATCCTCGGGGTCGTGGTCGCCGCGTCGCTCGGCGGATACTTCGTGCAGAACGCCTACTCGAGCGGCTCCGCCGACCTCGTGATCGCCGGTCTCACCGTCATCGACCCGATCGTGGCGGTCGGCATCGGCGTGATCGTCCTCGACGAGGCCACCGGCGCACCCGTCGGTGCCGTGCTCGGGTTCGTCGTCGCGGCCGCCATCGCGATCACCGGGGTGTTCCTCCTCGCGAAGCACCACCCCCAGACACGGTCCTGACGTGCAGGGTGGTGACGTGGGCGGCCCAGGGTCCACCGCGAGTCGGACGCCGGGCCGGGAGCGCGTACGGTAGCGTTCCACACCGACCAGGACACCGCCCACGAGAGGACCTTGCCCGCCGTGTCAGCAGATGCCACCACCGCCACCGCCGAGTCGACGGGTGCGACGGCCGGACGCCGACCGCTGCGGGTCCTCATCGCGGCGGACACCTTCCCGCCCGACGTCAACGGCGCCGCGACCTTCGCCGAGCAGCTCGCCGTCGGGCTCGCCGAGCGCGGCCACGAGGTCCACGTCGTCGCGCCCGCGTCCTCGAGCCACCACGGCACCGCCGAAGAGGAGCACCGCGGCGTCCAGCTCGTCGTCCACCGGTTGAAGTCGTACAAGTGGCCGACGCACGCCTGGCTCCGGTTCGTCTGGCCGTGGAGCGTCCGGAAGCTCACCGCGCCCATCCTCGACGCCGTCCGCCCCGACGTCGTGCACATCCAGTCCCACATCGTCGTCGGCCGCGGCGTCGCCCGTGAAGCACACGACCGCGGCATCCGCGTCGTCGCGACGAACCACTTCATGCCGGAGAACCTGCTCGACTACGTGCCGCTGAGCAAGTGGATCATCCCGACCGCGATCCGGATCGCCTGGCGCGACGCAGCGAAGACGTACCGCATCGCCGACGCGATCACGACGCCGACGAACCTCGCGGCCGACTACCTGCGGAAGGCCATCGCCGGGCAGCGCGTCCTCGCGATCTCCTGCGGACTCGACGTCACACGGTACGTCGCCCGCGAGGGCCGTCCCGTGAACAACGAGATCGTGTTCGTCGGTCGGGTCGCGCCGGAGAAGAACCTCGACGTCCTCGTCCGCGCGCTGCCGCTGCTCCCGGCGGAGCTGCACGCGCACCTGACCATCGTCGGCGGCGGCGAGATGATCCCGAAGCTGACCGCGCTCACCCGCGAGCTCGGCCTCGAGGACCGGGTGCGCTTCGCGGGGTTCGTGACCGACGAGGACAAGCGCACCGCACTGACCAACGCGACCGTCTTCGCGATGCCGTCGACGGCAGAGCTGCAGAGCATCTCGTCGCTCGAGGGCATGGCGTCCGGGCTGCCGGTGGTCGCGGCCGACTCGATGGCGCTGCCGCACCTGGTCGACGGCAACGGGTACCTGTTCCGTCCCGGTGACGAACGCGACCTCGCCGAGAAGCTCACGACCGTCCTCACCGCATCGGACGAGGACTACGTCGCCATGCGGCAGCGGAGCCTCGAGATGATCCAGCCACACGACATCAACCGCACGCTCGCGACGTTCGAGGCGCTGTATCGTGGGGAGCCGGTGGCCTGACGGGTCGCCGGCGAGGGGCGGTAGCCAAGCTGGTCAAGGCAGTCGGCTCATAACCGAACGATCCGCGGGTTCGAGTCCCGCCCGCCCTACGATCCCGACGCGGGTTCGAGCAGGCCCGCACAACGAGACAAGGCCGACCCGCATGCAGCTCCCACGGCGCAAGCCCCACGACCACGAACCACTCGGGCCGACCCCGAACGTCACGTTCGAGGTGACCCGCGGCGGCACCGGCGTCCGCGTCAACGCGTTCCGCATCGGCTTCATGGGCGCGATCGGCGTGCTCGTCGCCCTCGCGGCCGGCGCCGTCGTCCGCGAGCTCAGCACCGTCCTCGTCTACATCGGTGTCGCGCTGTTCTTGGCGCTCGGCATCGACCCCCTCGTGTCGTTCCTCGAACGGTTCATCCCGCGCTGGACGGCCATCCTCGCGGTGGTCGTCGCGGTGCTCGCAGCGTTCGTCGGCGTCATCTTCGCGGTGGTGCCGATCCTGATCCAGCAGGCGACGAACCTCATCCAGAACTTCCCGGACATCATCCAGGACATCTCGCAGCAGGACTGGTTCCAGGACCTCTCGAAGCAGTTCAGCGGGTCGTTCGACATCGACCACGCGCTGCAGTCCGTGCAGTCGTTCGTGGAGAACCCGAGCAACTTGCTCAACCTCGGTGGCGGCATCCTCGCGGTCGGTGGCGGCATCCTGTCCGGGCTCACGGGCGCGCTCATCGTGCTCATCCTGATGCTCTACTTCCTCGCGTCGATGCGTGGGCTGAAGTCGATGACCTACCGGTTCGTGCCCGCGTCCCGCCGCGAGAACTTCGTCGACGTCAGCGAGCAGATCACCCAGGCCGTCGGCCGCTACGTGGTCGGGCAGATCTCGCAGGCGCTCATCAACGGCGTCCTCAGCCTGGTCTTCCTCCTCATCATCGGCGCCCCGCTGCCGGTGCTGCTCGCGTCCTTCGCCTTCCTCGGCTCGCTGATCCCGCTCGTCGGGACGCTCAGCGCCGCGGTCGTGATCTCGTTGCTGTGCTTGTTCGCCTCACCGGCGACGGCGCTGACCGCAGCGGTGTACTACCTCGTGTACATGCAGGTCGAGGCGTACGTCATCTCCCCGCGCATCATGTCGCGTGCGGTGCAGGTGCCCGGCGCCCTCGTGGTCATCGCCGCGGTCGCGGGCGGCACCATCGGCGGTGTGCTCGGCGCACTCGTCGCGGTGCCGATCGCCGCGTCGGTGATCATCATCGTCCAGAAGGTCATCTACCCGCGGCAAGAGCAGCTGTGACCGACCTCGCCGACCACGTCGCGGACCGGGACCGTTGGGCGCGCGGACCCCGCGGCCCGCTCGCCCTCGTGAACGCACAGCAGGTCGACGTCGAGCAGCCGGTGTGGCCGGTGCCCGGCCGCTGGGCTCCGGCGCCGGGCGGCCTGACCGTCACCGCGGACTCCGCGGACGGGGTGGTCGTCGACGACGTCCCGGTCGACGGCACCGTCCTCGTCGCGGGTGACCAGGCCGTGGTGCCCTCGGTGGTGACCTTCCCGGACGGCCTCGCCGGCACCGTGACGGACCGCACGCTGCGCGTGTGGGACCCTGCCTCGGAGGCGATCGGTCGCTTCGCCGGGATCGCCCGCTTCGACCACGACGCCGCGTGGGTCACCGCCGGCAGGTACGTGCCGGTGCGTGACGGCCTGGAGGCCCGTGGTGCCGTCCTCGACGCTGCCGGCGTCCCGCTCCCGGTCGCCGGGCACGTCGACACCACGGTCGGCGACGTCGCCGTGCGCCTCGTGGTGGTCCGGTCCGCCGCGTTCCGCGGCGTCCCGCGGTTGCAGCTCATCGTGCAGGACGCCACGAGCGCCCTGCCCGAGACCGATCCGTCGAGCACGTACTCGATGGGCCGCTTCCTGTACCTCGACGACCCGGGCGAGGCCGCCGACGTCGTCCTCGACTGGAACACCGTCGTCCTGCCGCCGTGCGCCTTCTCGTACTTGTTCGCCTGCCCGGTGCCGCCCGCGGAGAACCGCATCGCAGCAGCGGTCACCGCGGGGGAGCGGCACCCCGTGGACACCTCCGGAGCGGTTCTGCACTGATGCCGGCGTCGACCTGGCGTTCCCAGCGCTGACGCTGCATAATGGGCGTGTCCGCCAGGACATCACAATCGCATACCGATGGTTCCGCGGACGGTTCCGAGTGCTCAGGTCGATGGGGAAGTCGCACCTGACGAATCGGAGGAATCGTGAACGGAACGACGACCGGGGTGCTCTACGTGCACTCCGCACCACGCGCGCTCTGCCCGCACGTCGAATGGGCAGCAGGTCGCGCCATGAGTCGTGCCGTGAACTTCTCGTGGCTCGACCAGCCCGCGCAGGACGGCGCGCGACGCACCGAGTTCACGTGGACCGGCTCGGTCGGTACCGGTGCGGCGATCGCTTCTGCCCTGCGCGGCTGGGAGCACCTGCGGTACGAGGTCACCGAGGAGCCGACCAGCACCTCGGACGGCGGCCGCTGGATGCACACGCCCGACCTCGGAGTGTTCTACGCGCAGACCGACGTGACGGGCAACATGGTCGTGCCCGAGGACCGCGTCCGCTACGCCATGGAGGTCGCCGGCAGCAACGCGCTCGAACTCCACCGCGAACTGCGCCTGGCGCTCGGTCAGGCCTGGGACGACGAACTCGAGCCGTTCCGTCACGCCGCCGAGGGCAACCCCGTCGTCTGGCTCCACCGCGTCGGCTGACCCGCTCCCGCGCTTCCTCCGCTCCCTCGAACGCCGCCCGGCCCCGTGCCCGGCGGCGTTCGTCGTCCCCGCACCGCCGGGAGCCGCGTACGACGCTGCCCGAGTCCGGCCGGCTTGCCCGATGCCGAAAACGACACTTCGTTGGCCTGCGCTCGCGCTCATCTGTCGCCTTCGCGATGGCGACAGGTCGCGGTCGACAAAAGCGACAGAAGGTCGTGACGGCACGCGCGGAACCTGTCGCTTTCGTGGGAGCGGGCTCGCGCTACCCAGGCCCGACCTGGCCGCCCGGCGGCACGGCACCAGACCGGCCACGGAACCAGCGGAGGCCCGCCCCGACGATGCGGGGCGGGCCTCCAGGCCGGAACGAACGCGACCGGCGCGACCGGCGTCACGGACGCGACCAGCGCGACCGGCGCGACTACGCGTTGCGGAACGCCACCACGGCGTTGTGCCCGCCGAAGCCGAACGAGTTGCTCACCGCGAGCAGGTCGCCGTCCGGCAGCTGGCGCGGCTCGCGCGCCACGTCCATGACGATCTCCGGGTCCTGGTCCGTGAGGTTGATCGTCGGCGGCGCCACCCGGTTGTGCAGCGCGAGGACCGTGAACACGGCCTCGATCGCGCCGGCGCCACCGAGCAGGTGCCCCGTCGACGCCTTCGTGGCCGAGACCACGACGTCGTCGAGGTGGTCGCCGAAGACGCGACGCATGGCGTGGTACTCGGCGACGTCACCCACCGGCGTGGAGGTGGCGTGCGCGTTGACGTGGACGACGTCCTCGCGGGCGGCACCGGCGTGCTCGAGCGCCTGGAGGACCGCACGGGCGGCGGCGCTGCCCTCGGGGTCCGGCGCGGTGATGTGGAACGCGTCCGACGTGATTCCGGCACCGGCGATCTCGGCGTAGATCTTCGCGCCGCGTGCCTCCGCGTGCTCCTTGGTCTCGAGGATGAGCGCCGCGGCGCCGTCTCCGAGCACGAAGCCGTCGCGCGTGACGTCGTACGGGCGCGAAGCCGTCTCGGGGGAGTCGTTGCGACGCGACAGCGCCTGCATCGCTGCGAACGCGGCGAGCGGCAGCGGGTGCAGCGCGGCCTCGGCGCCACCGGCGATGACGATGTCGGCCTCGCCGGTCGCGACGTGGCGGTACGCCTCGGCGAGGGACTCGGTGGAGGAGGCGCAGGCGGAGAGGTACGTGCGAGCACCGCCGCGGGCGCCGAACTCCATCTCGATGGCTGCGGCCGGGCCGTTCGCCATGAGCATCGGCACCGTCATCGGCATGACGCGGCGCGGACCCTTCTCGCGCAGGGTGTCCCAGGCGTCGAGGAGCGTGTTGACGCCGCCGATGCCGGTCGCCCAGTCGACGATGAGGCGCTCGGGCACGACGGACTCGGCGTCGATGCCGGCGTCGGCCCAGGCTTCGCGGGCGGCGATGAGCGAGAGCTGCGACGAGGGGTCGAAGCGCTTGGTCTCCGGACGGGTGAGCTGGTCGGTGACGAAGCGGCGCGCCTGGCCGGCGAACTCCACGGGGAGTTCGAGCTCGGCGTAGCGCGGGTCCTCGATGCGGGTGATGCCGGACTTGCCGGCGAGCAGCGCCTCCCACGTCTCCGGGGCGGTCGCGGCGAGGGGTGTGATCGCACCGATCCCGGTGACGACGACGGTCTTGTTGGTCATGGAACGACGTGTTCTTTCGTGAGGACGTCCGGCCGCTCGTGGCGGAGCCGGACGGAGCCGGGTCGGACCGACGAACGCCGGGCCGGGTCGGACCGGCGCTGCCGGTCCGGGGGTGGACGAGTCGAGCGCCGCGGCCCGCGGCTGTTCCGCCGGGGCCGCGGCGCTCAGGAAGCTCGCGTCAGGCCTGCGCCTTGACGATGTAGTCGACGGCGTCGCCCACGGTCTTGAGGTTCTTGACCTCTTCGTCCGGGATCTTCACGTCGAACTTCTCCTCGGCGTTCACGACGATGGTCATCATCGAGATGGAGTCGATGTCGAGGTCGTCGGTGAACGACTTGTCGGCGGCGACGGTGTCGGTCGCGATGCCGGTCTCGTCGTTGATCAGCTCGGCCAGGCCGGCGAGGACTTCTTCGTTGGACAGGGCCATGGGGATTCTCCTTGAGGGGGGTGTCGTTTGACCGTGGACCAGCCTAGGGCACGGGCAGTGCTCGTGCGCGGAGGCTCGGGGGACTAGGGGAGGACGACGACCTGGGCGCCGAACACGAGACCGGCACCGAAGCCGATCTGCAGGGCCAGGCCGCCGGACAGCTCGGGGTGTTCCTCGAGCAGCCGGTGGGTCGCGAGCGGGATGCTCGCGGCGGAGGTGTTGCCCGTGGTCGTGATGTCGCGGGCGATGGCCACCGTGTCGGGCAGACCGAGCTGCTTCGCGAACTCGTCGATGATGCGGATGTTGGCCTGGTGCGGCACGAACGCGGCGAGGTCCTCCGGGCGGACGCCCGCGGCCTCGATCGCCTCGCGGGCGACCTTCACCATCTCCCAGACGGCCCAGCGGAACACCGTCTGACCGGCCTGCCGCATCGTCGGGCGCGGCGCGCCGGCTGCCCACTCGTTGTAGGTCGCGGTCATGCCGATCGCGTCCCACTTCGAGCCGTCCGAACCCCAGATCGTCGGCGCGATGCCGGGGAACTCGCTCGGACCGACGACGGCCGCACCGGCGCCGTCCCCGAGGAGGAACGAGATCGAGCGGTCGGTCGGGTCGACGACGTCGCTCAGCTTCTCGGCACCGATGACCAGGACGTGGTCGGCGAGGCCGGACTTGATGAACGAGTCGGCCTGCGCGATGCCGTACGCGTACCCGGCGCACGCGGCGCTGACGTCGTACGCGGCGGCGGGGGTCGCGCCGATCCGCTCGGCGAGCAGCGAGGCCATCGACGGGGTCGCGACCGTGTGCGTCACGGTGCTCACCAGGACGACACCGATCTGCGACGGCTCGATGCCGGCCTTCGCGATGGCCTCACGTGCGGCGGCCTCGGCGAGGTCGACGGCCTCGGTGTCGGCTCCCGCACGCTTGCGCGTGACGATGCCGGTGCGCTGCCGGATCCACTCGTCGGAGGAGTCGATCGGGCCGACCAGGTCGTCGTTCGGCACGACGTTCTCGCCGCGGGCGGCGCCGTACGCGAGGATGCGGGTGAACTCGTGGCCGCGACGCTGCTGGAGCATCGGCCGGGAGGCACGGGTCGGGTTGGTGCTGTCGGTCGCGTCCGTCACGCGGTCGCCTCTGCTTCCGTCTTCGCGGCCTGCAGCAGCTCGATGGCTGCGGGCAGGTCGTCGGGGGTCTTGACCGCCACGGTCGGGGTGCCGCGGAGGCCGCGCTTGGCGAGGCCGACCAGCGCACCGGCCGGGGCCAGTTCGATGATGCCGGTGACGCCGGCGGCGGAGAACGACTCCATCACGGCGTCCCAGTGCACAGGGTTCGCGATCTGCTGGACCATCAGGTCGACGAAACGTCGGCCGTCGTCGACGCGGGAGCCGTCGGCGTTGGTCCAGATCGGGAGCGTGGGGTCCTGCACCGTGGCGGCCGCGGCCACCGGCGCGACACGGTCGACCGCCGGGGCCATGTACCGCGTGTGGAACGCACCGGCGACGGCCAGCGGCACGACCCGGGCCTTCGCCGGCGGGTCCGCAGCGAGGTCGGCGATCGCGTCGGCAGCTCCGGCGACGACGGTCTGGCCGCCGCCGTTGTGGTTCGCGGGCACGAGACCGCGGGCGTCGAGCGCTGCGGCGACCGCGTCCGCGTCGCCACCGAGGACCGCGGCCATGGAGGTCGGTTCGAGCGCTGCGGCGTCCGCCATCGCGCGGCCGCGTTCGGCGACGAGCGTCAGGGCGTCGGTCGGCTCGATGATGCCGGCGACGGCGGCGGCGGTGAACTCGCCGACCGAGTGTCCGGCCACGCCACCGACCAGCTCGCGGCGACCGTCGGCGAGCAGTGCGTCGGCGGTGATCAGCCCGGCGGCCACGATGAGCGGCTGCGCGAGCGCGGTGTCCTTGATCGTCTCGGCGTCCGAGACGGTGCCGTGTTCGACGAGGTCGACGCCGACGGCGTCCGACCAGGCTCCGACACGGTCACGGACTGCGGGGTCCTCGAGCCAGGGGGCGAGGAAGCCTGGGGTCTGGGAGCCCTGTCCGGGCGCGACGACGACGATCACCGGACAATCCTGCCGGGGACGGCACGCGGGGTCCGTGTGGGCTTCCCACACGAATCCCCGCGCGACATTGTGCGATGTCCTACAACTTGCGATGCGTTCCGAGTCCGACCCACGGCAGCGGGTGCCGTACGGCTCAACGGCGCTGCGGCAGACGACGCCGGCCGGACGCCGACTCGGACATGGCGCCGAGGATGAGTGCCGACTGGACGATGAGGGCGTCGCGGGCGTGCGTGGCGTCCCATCCGATGATGTCCGCCACGCGACGGAGGCGGTACCGGACGGTGTTCGGGTGCACGAAGAGCTCACGGGCGGTGGCCTCGAGCGAGCGCCCCGTGTCGAGGTAGCACCAGAGCGTCTGCAGGAGCTCGGTCGACTGGTCCTTGAGCGGGACGTAGATGCGCTGGACGAGGGCGGACCGTGCCAGCGGATCGCCGGCGAGGGCCCGTTCGGGCAGCAGGTCGTCGGCGAGTGCCGGACGGGGTGCCCCGCGCCACGCCCGCGCCACGGCGAACCCGGCCAGGGCGGCCTTGGCGCTGGTCGATGCGTCGACCACACCCGGGACCTCGTTGCCGAGCACGAGGTGACCCTCACCGAACGACGGCTCGAGGGCCTGGGCGATCGCGGTGAAGGACACCGGGTCCTCACCCTCGGGGACGTCGTCGCGAGGGGTGGCCCGGCCGATGACGACCACGAGCCGTGACCCCTGCACGCCGATGAGCACGTCGGCGTCCATGTGGCGCGCGGTCCGGCGGATCTGGTCGACCTCGAGCTGCTTCGGTGCGGTGCCGACGAGCACCGCGACCTCGCCGTGGCCGTGCCACCCGAGCGCTGCGATCCGGGAGGGCAGCTCGTCGTCGTACTCGCCCGAGAGGATCGAGTCGACCACCAGCGCCTCGAGTCGGGCGTCCCAGAGCCCGCGGGCCTCGGCCGCACGGGCGTAGACGTCGGCGGCCGCGAAGGCGATGTCCCGCGAGTACTTGAGGATCGCCTCCTGCAGCATCTCGTCGTCCTTGGCGCGCTCCTCGACCACGGTCACGACCACCCGGATGAGCTGCAGGGTCTGCTGCAGGCTCACCGAGCGGAGGAGTTCACGCGGTGCCGAGCCGAAGACGTCGGCCGCGGCGATCCACGGGGTGGACGCGGTGCCCTCGAGCCAGCTGATGAACGACGTGATGCCGGCCTGTGCGACGAGGCCCACGGCCGAACGACGACCCGGCGGCATCTCGCTGTACCAGGGCAGCGTGTCCTCGAGCCGCTTGATCGTCGCGGTGGAGAGTTCGCCCGACACCTGCCGGAGCCAGGAGAGCGCGCGGTCGCGGTCGCTCTGCTGGCTCACGGCAGGGTCGGTGCGGGGAGTCGACAACTCAGCTCTCGCCGCCCGCGCTGCCGGTGGTGCCGGCGGTGACGTCGTGCAGGCGGTACTTGTCGATGGCCTGCTGCACGAGGGCGTGGTCGACCTTGCCCTGCTTCGCGAGCTGCTGCAGCGTCCGCACGACGACCGAGGGGCCGTCGATGTGGAAGAAGCGGCGGGCTGCCGGACGGGTGTCCGAGAAGCCGAAACCGTCGGCGCCGAGCGTGGCGTAGTCGGTCGGGACGAACGGGCGGATCTGCTCCTGCACCTGGTGCATGAAGTCGCTCACCGCCACGACCGGGCCCTCGGTGCCGAGCAGGCGCTCGGTGACGTACGGCGTCCGAGGGGCCTCGTTCGGGTTGAGGAACGCGTGCTGCTCCGCGTCGAGACCGTCGCGGTACAGCTCACCCCAGCTCGTGACGCTCCAGACGTCCGCCGACACGCCCCAGTCCTCGGCGAGGAGCTCTTGCGCCTCGAGGATCCACGGCACGGCGACACCGGAGGCGAGGAGCTGTGCCTTCGGCCCGTCCTGCTCGCTCGGCTTGAGGAGGTACATGCCCTTGACGATGCCCTCGGCGTCGACGCCCTCCGGCTCGGCCGGCTGGACGAGCGGCTCGTTGTAGACCGTGAGGTAGTACATGACGTTCGGGTCGGCGTGCTTCGGCGAGCCGTCCTCGTTCGTGCCGTACATGCGCTCGAGGCCGGCCTTCACGATGTGGCCGATCTCGTACCCGTAGGCGGGGTCGTAGGACACGACGGCCGGATTCGTCGCCGCGAGGAGCAGCGAGTGGCCGTCGGCGTGCTGGAGGCCCTCACCCGTCAGGGTCGTCCGGCCGGCGGTCGCGCCGATCATGAACCCGCGGGTCATCTGGTCGCCGGCGGCCCAGATCGCGTCACCGGTGCGCTGGAACCCGAACATCGAGTAGAAGACGTAGACCGGGATGAGCGGCTCGCCCTGCGTCGAGTACGAGGTGCCGACCGCGGTGAACGCCGCGAGGGCGCCCGCCTCGTTGATGCCGACGTGGATGATCTGGCCCTGCGGGCTCTCCTTGTAGGCCAGGAGGAGCTCGCGGTCGACCGACGTGTAGTGCTGACCGTTCGGGTTGTAGATCTTCGCGGTCGGGAAGTACGCGTCCATGCCGAACGTGCGCGCCTCGTCCGGGATGATCGGGACGACGCGGTCGCCGAAGTCGGGCGAGCGCAGCAGGTCCTTGAGCAGGCGGGCGAACGCCATCGTGGTGGCGACCTCCTGCTTGCCGGAGCCCTTCTTGACGACCTGGTACTTCGAGTCGTCGGGCAGGGTGACCTGCGTGTACTTCGTCCGGCGCTCCGGCACGTAGCCACCGAGTTCGCGGCGGCGCTCGTGCATGTACTGGATCGCCTCGTCGTCGTTCCCCGGGTGGTAGTACGGCGGCGTGTAGGGGTTCTCCTCGAGCTGCGCGTCGGAGATCGGGATGCGCATCTCGTCGCGGAACTGCTTGAGGTTGTCGAGCGTGAGCTTCTTCATCTGGTGGGTCGCGTTGCGGCCCTCGAAGCTCGGGCCGAGGCCGTAGCCCTTGACCGTCTTCGCGAGGATGACGGTCGGCTGGCCCTTGTGCTCGGTCGCGGCCTTGAACGCGGCGTAGACCTTGCGGTAGTCGTGGCCACCGCGCTTGAGGTTCCAGATCTGGTCGTCGGTGTAGTCCTTGACCAGCTCGAGCGCCTTCGGGTCGCGCCCGAAGAAGTTCTCGCGGACGTAGGCGCCGTTCTCGGCCTTGTACGTCTGGTAGTCGCCGTCCGGCGTGGCGTTCATGAGGTTGAGCAGCGCACCCTCGGTGTCGCGGGCGAGCAGGTCGTCCCACTCACGGCCCCAGACGACCTTGATGACGTTCCAGCCGGCACCGCGGAAGAACGCCTCGAGCTCCTGGATGATCTTGCCGTTGCCGCGCACCGGGCCGTCGAGACGCTGCAGGTTGCAGTTGATCACGAAGTTCAGGTTGTCGAGACCGTCGTTCGCGGCGACCTGGAGCTGCCCGCGCGACTCGACCTCGTCCATCTCGCCGTCGCCGAGGAACGCCCAGACCTGCTGGTCGGACGCGTCCTTGATGCCACGGTTCGACAGGTACTTGGCCTGCTGCGCCTGGTAGATCGCGTTGATCGGGCCGATGCCCATCGACACGGTCGGGAACTGCCAGAAGTGCGGCATGAGACGCGGGTGCGGGTACGAGGACAGCCCGCCGCCGGCGTGGGACTTCTCCTGCCGGAAGCCGTCGAGCTGGTCCTCGCTGAGGCGGCCCTCCATGTAGGCGCGGGCGTACATGCCGGGGGAGGCGTGGCCCTGGAAGAAGACCTGGTCGCCGCCGGAGGGGTGGTCCTGCGCGCGGAAGAAGTGGTTGTAGCCGACCTCGTACATCGCGGCGCTCGACGCGTAGGTCGAGATGTGCCCGCCCACGGCGATGCCCGGGCGCTGGGCACGGTGCACCGTGATCGCGGCGTTCCAGCGGATCCACCGGCGGTAGCGGCGCTCGAGCTCCTCGTCGCCGGGGAACTCGGGCTCGTTCTCCGGAGCGATGGTGTTCACGTAGTCCGTCGTGGGGACCATCGGCACACCGAGGTGCAGTTCCTTGGACCGCTTGAGCAGGCTGAGCATGATCTCGCGGCCACGCTGGTGGCCGTGGGTCTGCACCAGACCGTCGAGGGACTCACGCCACTCGGCGGTCTCCTCCGGGTCCTGGTCGTTGCTGCCGGCGCTGTACGGGTCCTGGTCGTTCACCGTCACCCTTGACCTCGTTCGTTCTCGTGGTGGTGGACATGGCGGGTTCCGGCGGTCGGGTCGGACCTGAGGGAAACCCCCACCACTCTAGGCCCCACCACCGACCGTGAGCCTGATGGTGACGTGCACGTGGACGTGCGCTTGCATTCGGGTGACGTCGGCGTACGATTGCCGATCGTGCACGCGTGACCCGCGCCTGCACGGGACACGGGCACACACCACGCCCGAGGAAGAAGCACACGCACCGATGGCACTGGAGATCGGCTCCCTCGCGCCGGACTTCGAGCTCCCGAACCAGTTCGGCGAGCACGTCCGCCTCAGCGACTTCCGCGGCATCCGCCCCGTCGCCCTCGTCTTCTTCCCCCTCGCGTTCTCGTCCGGCTGCACCAACGAGCTCTGCGTCCTGCAGGACAACATCGCGATGTTCCAGGACCAGCGTGTCGAGCTCATCGGCATCTCCGTCGACTCGAAGGCCACGCTCCGCTCCTTCGCCGAGGCCAACGGCTACGACTTCGAGCTCCTCGCGGACTTCTGGCCGCACGGCGCGGTGTCGAAGGAGTACGGCGTGTTCCTCGACAAGAAGGGCTTCGCCACCCGGGCGACCTTCGTCATCGACGTGCAGGGGCGCATCAAGGCGTCGATCATCACCGAGCCCGGCCTGCAGCGCGACGTCGCCGAGTACCGCTCTGCCCTCGACCGGCTCGCCGCCTGCGCGGCACCCGTCGCCGTCGGCTAGCGTTCCGAACCCCTCCGGAGGACGCTGACGCGTCCGGACGGACTGGAGGCACCGTGCGGCTCACCGACGGACGACCGGTCGACGGCGCGGTCGCTCCGCGCGACGGCGCCTACGCGCCGTCCCCGCTCCGGGACGACCCCGCTCGCTGGTCGCTCGACCGTACGACCGTGTCCACCCCGGTCGGCTCCGTGGTGGTCCACCACCGGCCCGGTCCGGACCCCGTCCTGCTCCTGCACGGCGTCGCCGGGTCGTGGACCACGTGGACACCGCTGCTCGACGCGGCTGACGGCTTCCGCGGCCGCGGGGTGGTCCTGCTCGACCTGCCCGGCTGGGGCGCGTCACCGACCCCGCCGGCGCCGGTGACGATCGACGACGCTGCCGTGGCCGTGTCGACGGTCCTCGACGCGCTCGGCACCGGGCCCGTACAGGTCATCGGGCACTCGATGGGCGCGTTCGTCGGACTCCACCTCGCGGTCGTGCTGCCGGCGCGCGTGCACTCGCTCCTGCTCGTCTCGCCGACGACCGCCGCCACGGTCCGTGCTGCCCGGCACCCGTGGCGGGCCCTCCGGACGCTCCCGGCCTACACGCTCCTCCGCGCCGGACTCCTCGTGACCGGGCGTGCAGCGGTCCCGCTCCTCCGCGGACTCGCTGCCGTCGGGCTGCTGCGGCTGTTCGCGGCGCCGGTGTTCACGCACGTCGGTCGGCTCGACCGCAGCGTGCTCGACGCGTTCGTGCGCGAGCTCCGGCCGCGGGGGTTCACGGCCGCTGCCCGCTCCGCTGCGGCGTACGACACCGGGCGCTGGGCGACGATCGGGTGCCCGGTGGTCGCCGTGCTCGGGCGCGACGACGTGTTCGCACGCCCCGCGGACCTCGACGAGCTCCGCGCACTCGTCCCCGATGCCCGGACGGTGCTCCTCGACGACTGCGGCCACTTCGCCCACGTCGAGCACCCTGCTGCGGTCGCCGCGCTCCTCGCCGCCTGACCCGGACCTCGGGGCCCACGAAACGCGCGCGTTTCGACGTGCCACGTGTCGAACGACGGGCGGGACGTCGAAACGCGCGCGTTTCGTGGAGCAGGGACGTCAGACGTGGGCGGGGAACGTCGCGGCGACGCGGGAGCGGACCTCGGCCCGTACGGCGGCGCGCATGGCGGGGGAGAACAGCGCGTGGTCGCCCTCCGGCACCCGCACGACGTCCACCTGGCCCGACCACCGCTTCACCGCGCGGCGGCCACCGAGCCGGTCGAACAGCTCGGCGTCCTCCGGTGCCACGACGAGCACGACGTCGGTGCCGTGCTGCACGAGCGGACGGACGTGGCCCACCACACCGCCCACCCGGTCCCGACGAGCGATGCGTGCACGGAGTCGTCTGGGCACCCAGCGGTTGTAGAGCTCCCGGACCCGGAGGCGTCGGGCGGACGGGGAGTCCACCGCACGGACGTGGTCCGCGTAGCTCCCCGGGGCCGCCGGCGTCCGTCGGTAGTCGTTCGGGCTGATCTCCACGACGAGCCGCGGGGCCTCCTCGACCGCACGACCGGCGAGCCAGGCGCCGGCGCACATCCCGACGAGGGCGAGCCGCTCCGGCGGGACGTCGAGCGCGTCGACGACCGCCGACTGGTCGTCGATCCACTCCTGCGCGAACATGAAGTCCCGCTCGTCCGCCCGCACCACCGAGCTCTCGCCGGTGCCGCGTCGGTCGATGCGGAGCACCCGTGCACCGTCGCGCGCGAGGTCCCGGGCGAGTGCGACCTGGTAGTCCGTGGCACCCACCCGGTGCTCGGCCGAGCCGTTGTGCAGCAGGACGGTCGGAGCGTCGTGGTGCTGCGCGGACGAGACCGTCTCGATGCCGAACAGGGCCTCGGGACCGATCCGGACCATGCGCTCCGACACCCGCCCGTCGACGTCGAGCACCTCGTGCAGTGCGGGTTCCCGGACGGGCACCGGGGCCGCCGGGGCCCAGGTGTCGAGCCAGGAGACCACGGCGTCCACCGCGGCGTCGGGGATCCGGGCGTGCATGCTCGTGCGGTCGAGGAGCTCGGCGCTGCCGGTGACCTCGATGCGCTCGACCGGGCCGAGCGCACGGGGCGCCGGAGCACCCTCGCGGACGAACGCCACGGTCGGCGCGGACCGCGGGGTGTAGGCGAGCGCGCCGAGCACGTCCGCCTCGGCCGCGTCCACGTCGATGCCGACGAGCGTCTCGTACCCGTCGACCACGCGGTCGGGACCGATCGTCATGGTCGCGAGCGCCCGTTGGCCGCGGAGCCACGCACGACCGGACGCCGGCGCGTCCCACACGACGAGCGCGTCGTCGTCCCCGGCAGCCTCGGCGGCGATCAACGCCGCGGAGGCCAGCCCGACGAAGGCGATCCGCTCGACACCCGTGCTGCGGAGCAGCGCGGCCGCGTGTCCCGCGGACCGGACCTGCGCGTGCGGGTCGGTGTCGGGGGCGGCGTCACCACGTCCGGACGGGTCGTAGCGCACCGCGGCCACGCCACGGGCCTCCAGGCGGTCCGCCAGCAGGCGGAGGGTGCGGTACGCGATCACGCCCTCCTGTCCGAGCGGTGGGACGACCACCACCCCGGCCCGCGCGGCGGGCGGCAGCTGCACGGCCACGCGGACGGCTGGGGAGCCGGACCAACCGTGCAGGGTGCTCACAGCGCCAGCGCCGAGCGGACGGCAGCCGGCCACTCGTCGGGGTCGGTGCCGTGCGCGGCGAAGAGCGCGATGGTGATGCGCTCCAGACCGAACGCGATGCAGGCACTGTGGGCGACGGCGCCGTCCGCGCTCCGGATACCGAACGCGGTGCCGAAGTGGTCCTCGTGCAGGTTCGCGGAGCTGATGGCGGTCGCGTCGTGGTCCGGGCCGTAGACCGGGGTCACGAACTCGAACTTCAGCGCCTGCTCGACCTGGTTGCGGGCGAGCATCTGGCCGACCCGGCCGAAGAACGGGTCGTTCGCGGGAACGACGTCGATCTCGAGGCCGAACGACTCGAGCAGTGCGCGCATCACCGGGATGCGGTCGTCGCGGTGCGCCTTCGCGGACGCGGGTGTCCCGACGTGCACGAACTCGTGCATGTGGAACGCCTGGAGTCGCATCGGGTCGAGTGACGGCTCACGGCGGAACGAGTCGCCGAGGATGTCGAACGAGCGGCCGCCCTCGGGCACTGAGTCACCGACCAGGCCGTACACGGGGTGGCAGACGGCCGGCGTCAGCATGAGGTCCGCGGGTTCGAGGAAGCCCTCCCAGCGCTCCCCGCGCTCGCGGGCGGCCAGGAGCGCCCGGTGCGTCCGGTCGTCCCCGGTGAACCCGGAGATGGAGGCGGCGAGGTCCGGGAACGAGGCGATGTAGTCGGTCCGCTCGAAGGACGCCAGCGGCTCGACCGGCGGGAAGCGCAGGACCTCGGCGTCGAGGTCGGCCTGGCTGCGGACCGCGGCGGCGTCGACGGCGGAGTACACGCGCTCGAACACCCCCGTGCGGCCGTAGAGGCCGGGGGAGCCGAGGTCGAGGAGGACGCCGTCGGCGAGCAGGCGGCCGCGCAGCTCGGCGCGGGCCGCGCCGAGGGCGTCGGCGCTGTCCACGGCGGGGGCGGCGGTGTCGTGGTCGAGGTGGATGGTCACAGGAGTGCTCCCGTCATGAGCGCCATGCCGGCGTCGTTGTGGAGGAGACGGTCGTTGCTCACCATGACGGCGGCTCCGTGGGCGTCTCGGAGGTGTCGGGCGATGCTGGCGGGACCGCTCGCGGCGTACCCTGCAATCCCGACGATGCGCAGGGACCGGGTGACGAGGTCGGTGACGCGCTCGGACGCCCCGATCTTGAGGGCGTTCGCGGAGAGTGCGTACGCCGTGGAGTCGAGGACGTCGGTGTCCTGGGCGACGACGTCGTACCGTTCCGCGGCGTGCCGGACGGTGTCGGCGAGCGACTGCAGCTCGACGAGCAGCTCGGCGAGCCGGAGCGCGCCGGGCGGGGTCGACCCGACGGTGGCGCGTGCCTGCTTCCGGACGGCCGTGCGGGCGCGGTCGGCGGCGTCGGCGGCGATGCCGAGCCACACCGACGCCCAGAGCACGTGCGACACCGGGAGCACCGTGCGGGCACTGACGGCGGCGTAGTCGTCACGGAGGACGTGGTCCGCCGTGGTCTCCGCGTCGAGCACCCAACCGTTGCTGCAGGTGCCCCGGAGTCCGAGGGTGTCCCACGTCGAGGTCTGCGTGAGCGTGGTCTGCTCGGGCAGGCAGACCACGACGCGCTGGTCGGAGGCCGCGGCGTCGACGTCCCGGCGAGCGGTGACGAGGATCGCGTCCGCCTCGGTGGCGTAGGAGATGACCGGGGCGTCCTTGCGGAGCCGGATGCGTCCGTCGGCGTCGGGCTCCAGGGCGCAGGTGCTCCGGCGGGCGTCGCCGCCGATGCCGCGCTCGGTGGTCGAGGACGCGAGCAGCGCACCCTCGCGCACCCGTGCCACGAGGTCGGTCACGCCGGCACCGTCGCCGCCGTGCCGCCACAGGGCCATCGCCTGGCCCTGGTGCATCGCGAAGACCATCGCGGTGGCGGCGCAGGCCCGTCCGAGCTCGGTCGCGATGACCGACAGCTCGGCGACCGTGGCGCCTTCGCCACCGAGCTCCACCGGGACGGCCGCGGCGAGGAGGCCGTGCTCCTTCATCGCGGCGATCGCCTCGCGCGGGGGTCGGGCGTCCCGGTCCACCTCGTCGGCGAACAGCCGTGCGACGTCGGCGACGAGCGCGGCGCGGGCCGCGAACCGGCCGCAGGGGTCCGTGCCGGTGACGGCCGCCTCGGCGGCGCTGGCTGCGCTCGCGACCGGAGAAGCGGCGGCGGCGGGAGCCGCAGCGGCGGAGGAGCCCGCGGCGGCGGGAGCGGTGGCCGGGGTCGCCGCACGGCGAGCGCGACGTCCGGACCCGCTGCGCGCAGCAGTGACGACCGGGACGGGCGCGGTCGGCGGAGCCGTGTCGATCACGGTCACGACGCGAGCCCGGCGGCGTGCACGATCGACTCCACGGTCGCGAACGTCGATCGGTTGAGCACGGCGTCGGGGAACTCCACGTCGAGTTCGTTCTCGACCGCGAGCATCACGTTCACGGTGGCGTGCGACGTCAGCCCGAGCGCGTAGAGGTCCGCGATCGAAGCCACGTCCCACGCGTCGACGACGAGGCGTCCGTGGTCGGCGAGGGCGCGGCGGACGGCCTGTTCGGTGCTGGGGTCGGCGAGCGCGACGGCGGTCGCGCTGGTCTGCTGGTCCTGGTCCATGCGGCAACCGTAATGAGGATGGCTCCCCGGAAAGCCGCTTCCCGGGTGCGCGAAACCGCACGACCCCGCGAGGCGCCTGAGCGGACGCACAGGGACGTCGAGGGCGGGCGGCGCCGGGCCCCGCGTCGCGACGTCAGCGCTCGGACAGTGCCACGGCCGTCGCGACGGCGAGGCCGCGCTCGTGCGACAGCGAGATCGCGATCGGTCCGCAGCCGATCGCCCCGGCGAGGGCCGCGGCCGCCCCGGCGAGTTCGACGGTGGGTGCTCCGTGCTCGTCGAGGACGACCGCGACGTCGGTGAGGGGAACGGGGTCGGTGCGCGTCGGGCGGAGGAGCTTGACGACCGCCTCCTTGCCGGCGAAGCGGGCGGCGAGGCGCTCGGGGTCGTCGCCGGTGTCCACGCGCTCCTGCACGGTGAACACCCGGGCGAGGTAGCGCTCGCCGTGGGTCGCGATGCCGCGGATGACGTCCTCGACGTCGGCCAGGTCGGTCCCCGTCCGGATCACGGTCATGCCGTCAGGCTACGCGCGGTCCTGCCTCGTGTGGCCGCCCACGTGGCGCGTGGGGGCCCCGTGCATGTCGCCGGGGGCATGCGCGTCGGAGGGGTGTGGGTAGCATCGGCGCACGACCACCGAGGGGGAACGATGGCATCACCGTGGACCGGCATCGTCGAGGACGCCCGGCACTACCCGTCACCGCACAACTCGCAGCCGATCGTGCTCCGCGTCGAGGACGACCGGACCGCGACCGTGCACTACGACCTGCGGCGAGGCTTGCCGGCCGAGTCGTTCGGCATCCCGTTCGGGCACGTGTGCGCCGGGGTCTTCCTCGCGGGGCTCGACGTCGTGGCCCGCGCGCACGGCTTCGCGGTGACCGAGGACCTCGACCACGCCGAGATGGACTTCTCCCGGCTCGACCGTGACCCGACGGACCACCTGCACCGGCTCGGTCGGGTCACGTTGCGTTCGCACGCGGTCACCGCGGACGACCGGGAGGCACTGGCCCGGTTCTCCGCGCGGCGCACGTCGCGCAGGCCCTACGACGCGACCCTCGTGGACGCCGCCGTCGTGTCCGCCGCCGCCGACATCGCGGCGGCCTCCGGGCACCGCTTCCGGTCGACCGCCGACCGTGCGACGGTCGACGAGATCGTGCGGGTCAACCAGGAGACGCTGTTCGACGACCTCCGGAACGACGCCGTCCACGAGGAGATCCTGCACTGGTTGCGCTTCTCGAAGCGGCAGGCCGCGGAGACCGGTGACGGTCTGTCCGCCGAGACGATGCTCATGCCCGGCCCGGTGCTGCGGTTCGCGATGGAGCACCGCGGGCTGTGGGAGGCGCCCGGTGTCGGCGGGCTGTTCAAGCGCGTGTACCTGGCGACCATGCGGGGCGTCCGGCAGCTCGGCTGGTTGGAGGGCCCGTTCTCCTCGCCGGCCGAGTACGTCGAGGCCGGCCGGGTCTTCATGCGCATCTGGCTCGACTTCACGGCGCGGGGCATCGCGCTGCACCCCTTCGGCACGGTGATCACGAACCCGCGCTCGCACGCAGCGTTCGTGGAGCGAGCGGGCGTCGACGAGTCCGGCGGTGACATGGCCTGGATGCTCTTCCGCTTCGGGCACAGCGCGCCACCGCCGCTGGCGCACCGGCGTCCGGCGTCGGCGATGACGATCGGGGCGGACTCGTGAAGCGCGCGGCGGTGTTCTCCGTCGTGTGGGTCGTGGAGACCTTCGTCGCCCTGTTCATGCCGCGGGTGCAGACCCACAAGCTCCTGCTCGCCCCGGGGATCGAGCCGCTGCGGTGGACCCTCGGGCGGTGGCGTGCCTGGCGGACGGCGGAGCGCGCGGCGAAGCGGGTGCCCGCGTACCGGGCGTTCCTGGCGGAACAGGGGCGTGCCTCCCGTCTGGACACCCGCGGTGGCATCGCCGCCGCGCTCGCGGGCCTGCCCGAGATGGACAAGGACTCGTACGTCAAGCGGTGGAGCATCCCGGAGCGCTGCCTCGACGGGCGGCTCCCGCGCCGCGGCGTGGTCGTCGACGAGTCGAGCGGTTCGAGCGGCACGCCGACGAGCTGGGTGCGCGGCCCGGACGAGCGCCAGGCGACCCGGCAGCTGTTGCAACTCGGGTTCTCGCGGACGGCGAAGGACCTCCCGAAGCAGCCGTTCGTGCTGAACGCCTTCTCGCTCGGGGCGTGGGCGACCGGCATGAACGTGACGGCGTCGCTCACCGAGTCGTCGATGATCAAGTCGATCGGTCCGGACCGCGACAAGATCGTGCAGACGATGCGGGAGTTCGGCCCCGACTTCACGTACATCATCTGCAGCTACCCGCCGTTCCTGAAGGCGCTGTTCGAGGACGACCGGCTCGACTGGAGCCGCTACACGATCGTCGCGGCGTTCGGCGGCGAGGGCATCAGCGAGAACATGCGCGCCCACATCGAGCAGTACGCGCAGGCGGTGCTCGGGTCGTACGGGGCGAGCGACCTCGAGATCAACCTCGGGATCGAGACGCCGTTCTCGGTCGCGCTGCGGCGGGCGATCGCGGCGTCGCCGGAGCTGTCGGCGGCGCTCACGAAGCAGGGGGAGTACGGCGTCCTGCCGATGGTGTTCCAGTTCAACCCGTTCGGCTACCTCATCGAGACGAACGACCGCGGCGAGCTCGTCGTGACGATCACCCGGTCGGAGAACATCAGCCCGCGGATCCGCTACAACATCCACGACCGTGGGCACGTCGTGCGGATGCGCTCGCTGCAGCAGACCCTCCGGTCGCACGGGTTCGACGAGCTCGCGGACTCCGCCGAGCTCGACCTGCCGCTGCTGTTCCACTACGGACGCTCGGACCTCTCCGTCGACTACAACGGCGCGGTGGTCGCGCCCGACGTGGTGCGGGACGTCGTGTACGGCGATCCGGGGCTCCTCGAGGCCGTGGAGAACCACCGGCTCATCAGCTACGAGGACGACCGCGGGGACCGCCAGCTGCATATCGCGTTCCAGTTGGCATCCGGTGCGAGCGGACACGCGGACGGCTTCGACGCGGACGCCGCTCGCCCCGCGGTGGTCGCCGAGCTGCGGCGGTTGAACAAGGACTTCTCGAACGCGATCCGGACCGCGCCGCCCGGCACCCTGCCGACGGTGGCGTTCTACCCGTACCGGACGGGGCCCTTCCGCGACGACGGGCGGAAGCTCAAGAACGAGTACGTGTGGCAGCTCGGTGCCGATGCCGTCGCGGAGTGGGAGCTCGACCTGTCCTGGACAGCCCCGAAGGAGGCCTGAACCCGCGGCAGCCGCGGCCGGGAGAGCGCGTCAGTGGTACTGCGGCGGCCAGTCGAACGGGGCCGGGCGGCGCGGGACCTCACCGATCGTGGTGACCTCGAGCACGACCTGCCGCAGGTTCGTCAGCTCGATCGACCGCGGGTTGCCGAAGAACCGGCGCCCGTCGATCCAGACGGTGAGGTCGCCGTGCAGGCCGCCGACGTGCGCGGGCCCGATCGACACCCCCCACTCGTCGAAGAACTGCCCGAGCGTGAACGTGTCCTTCGTGGGCGACTCGACGTGGATGATCCCCGAGGTGTCGTGCGTGTGGATCTGCGCCGCGAACTTCGCCCGGTCGGAGTGCCCGATGTTCCCCGGCACCGTGACCGGTTCGCCGCCGTCGAGGATCGTCAGGTGCGTGTGCACGTGCTCGGCGAGCTTCTGCCCCCAGACGTTCGACAGCCCGGCGGCCTCGGCGCGGGCCGTCAGGTCCGTCGGGGCGGGCCACGGCGGCGCATCGGTCGAGGTCCTCGCGGTCACGCCGCCGTGCGTCGCGCCGACGACGGCACCGTTCGCGCACCCGCCGAGGAGCAGCACGGCGGCGACACCCGCGACGAGGACCCGGCCGACGCGCCGCACCGGGCTCACCACCGGTCGTGGACGGTGGCGCGGAACCACTCGTCGTAGAGCTCGTGCACCGTCGTGTCGAGGCCGTCGACCTCGGGGAGCGACGCGGCCTCGGCGTTCGACCGTGCCTGCTCGGGGTTGCGCGCGCCGGGGATCGCCGCGGTGACCCCGTCCTGCGCGATCACCCACGCGATGGCAGCCTGCGGGACCGAGACGCCCTCGGGGAGTGACGCCGCGAACGCCTGTGCGGCGCGGACGCCGTCCTCGAAGTCGACGCCGCTGAAGGTCTCGCCCTGGTCGAACGCCTCGCCGTGCCGGTTGTAGTTGCGGTGGTCCTGCTCGGGGAACGTCGTCTCCGGTGTGTACTTGCCGGAGAGCAACCCCGATGCCAGCGGGACGCGCGCGAGGACGGCGACCCCTGCCTCCCGTGCGGCCGGGAGGACGCGGTCGAGCGGCTTGAGCCGGAACGCGTTGAGGATGATCTGGACGCTGGCGACGCCGGGCCGGGCGATCGCGGTGAGCGCCTGGTCGGCGGTCTCGACCGAGACGCCGTAGGCGGCGATCGAGCCGTCGGCGACGAGGGCGTCGAGGGCGTCGTACACGGCGTCGTCCTCGAAGACCGGCGTCGGCGGGCAGTGCAGCTGCACGAGGTCGAGGGTGTCCTGACGGAGGTTCGTCCGGGAGCGGTCCACCCACCCGCGGAAGTTCGCGGCGACGTAGTTCGCGGGTTCCTGCTCGGCGCGACGACCCATCTTCGTGGCGATGGTCAGCGGCACCTCGGGGTTCGACGCCCGCCAGACACCGATGAGCTGCTCGCTGCGGCCGTCGCCGTACACGTCGGCGGTGTCGAAGAGGGAGACGCCGGCTTCGACGGACGCGTCCATCACGGCGTTCGCGTCCTGCTCGCTGACGGGTCCCCAGTCACCACCGAACTGCCAGGTGCCGAGGCCGACGGGGGAGACTGCGCGGCCGGTGCGGCCCAGGGTGCGACTCTGCATGCTGTCGAGCGTAGTCACGCGGTCCCGCCCGGCTGCCGGGCAGCGCGCAGGGCGGACCGTGCTCGGCCGCGGTCGGACAGCGCGTGGGGACCGGCGGGCGTGGGGTCAGGAGAGCGCGGCGACCCGCTCACGCAGCAGCGCCCGCGCCGCTCGGGCCCGGGGGACGACGACCACGCCGCCCCACAGCGCCAGCCCGACCCAGAGCCCGATGAGCATGGTCGTCACGAGCGGCCCGTGCTGGTCGCGCATCGACCACGACATCGCGATCCACAGCACGCCGAGCAGCACCTTGCCCCACCCCGCGCCTTCGCGGTCGGCCTGCGCCTGGAGCATCGGGATCCAGACCTCGGCGGGCACGCCGGCGGGGACCACCCCGTCAGCCACCCAACGCTGCGCCTCGACCGAACGTTCGTAGCCGCCGTCGAGTCGCCACGAGCGCATCGTCGTCAGCACGCCGATCGCGGCGCCGGCGGCACCCGCGGGCACGCCGACGACGACCAGCACCGTCGGGGTCGCGGGCGTCCACGACGACAGCACGAGCACGACGAGGACCACGCCGAACGCCGCTCCCGCAGCTCCCGCGCCGATCAGGCGGAGCCGTCCCGCCTCGTCGACCATCCCGATGCCCTGCACGGGGTCGACGGTACCCGCCGTCCCCGCGACCCACCAGGTCGCGCTGCGCGACCGCGACACGGACGGGAGGCACGGTGCGGGCCCGCACCGTGCCTCCCGGCCGGTGGTCGGTACGATCACGGCGCGCAGCCCGCGGCGGGCCCCGGCCACCTGCTCAGCGGTCTGCGATGCCGCCGAGCATCCCGGAGATGAAGCGCTTCTGCAGGAAGAAGTAGAGCAGGACGATCGGCAGGGCCACGATCACCCCGGCGGCGGAGAGCAGCGAGAAGTCCGTGAGGTGCGCGCCCTTGAAGAAGGCGAGGCCGAGCGGGGCGGTGCGGTGGTCCTCGCTGGTGATGAGGACGAGGGGGAGCAGGAACTCGTTCCACGTCCACATCGTGATGAGGAGCGCCATGGTCATGATCGGCGCGACCGACGACGGCACGATGACCTGCCAGAGGAGTCGGACGTCGCGGGCACCGTCGAGGCGTGCTGCTTCGATGACCTCGCCGGGGAAGCTGCGGAACTGGTTCCGCATCCAGAAGATGCCGAACGCGAGGGACTGCGCGGTCTGCGGGAGGATCAGGCTCGTGTAGGTGTCGGTGAGGCCGACGGACCGCAGGTTGAAGTAGAGCGGGATGATGAAGGCCTCAGCGGGGAGCATGAGGCCCGCGAGCATGACGAAGAAGATGACGTTCGAGCCGAAGAAGTCGAGCCGGGCGAAGGCGAACCCGGCGAAGACGGCGAGGACCGCGGTGAGCACGACCACCGACACCGTCACGAGGACGCTCGAGAGCATGTACGACGCGAAGTGGCCCTGGTTCCACGCGGCGCCGAAGTTGCCGAGGTCGATCGTCGTGGGGACCGTGAACCCGCCCGAGTTCTGGGCCGAGGGCGTGACGGAGGAGAGCAGCACCCCGACGAGCGGGATGATCGCGAACAGGGCGAAGAGCGACAGGATGACGTAGTCGACGGTCTTCTCGCGGAGGGAGAGCCTCATGCGACGTCCTTCGGCTGGAGACGGCTGATGAGAGCCGTCACGATCATGATCACGACGGTGAGCGACACCGCCACGGCTGCGGCGGATCCGACCTGCCCGGTCTGGAACGCCCGGTTGTAGGCCTCGAACGCGGGCACCGACGTCGAGTTCCCGGGGCCACCGCTCGTCGTCACGTAGACGAGGTCGAAGGTCTTCAGGGCGGACACCACGGTCAGCGTGAGCGCCGCGGCGATCTGCCCGCGGAGCGACGGCAGGGTGATGGACAGGAACTCCCGGGCAGCGCCCGCGCCGTCGATGCGAGCAGCCTCGAACAGGCTCGGGTGGATGTTGCCGACCCCGGACAGGAACAGCACGAGGCAGAGGCCGACGTTCAGCCAGGTGCCGACGAAGCCGATGGCGGGGAGGGCCGTGTCGTACCCGCCGAGCCAGACCTGGGCGAACTGCCCGAGGCCGACGAGCCGGAGCGCGTCGTTGAGGAGTCCGTCGGCCGAGTAGATCGACACCCAGATCGTCGCGACGACCACGGACGCGATCACCTGGGGGAGGAACAGCACGGTGCGGAAGAACGACATGCCCCGGAGGGCGTTGGCCCGGGAGATGAGGGCGGTGAGGAAGAGCGCGACCACGACGGGCACCGCGGCGTAGAAGACCATGAGGACGAGCGCGTGCCCGAACGACGCCCGGAGCTGCGCGTCGGTGAACACGCTGGCGTAGTTCGCGAACCCGGCCCACGTCGCCACGGACAGGCCGTCCCAGTCGTAGAACGAGTACTGCACGCTCTGCAGGAACGGCACGCCGAGGAACACAGCGAACACGACGAACGCGGGGAGGACGTAGAGGTAGGCGACGAGGCTCCGCCGCCGCTTGCGGACACCGCCGGTGGCCTGGCGGGTCCGGCCACGGCGGGTGCTGCGGTCGGCAGCGCCCGCCGTGGTGCCGGTGAACTGGGTCACGGTGCTCCTGCCTACTGCTTCACGAAGCCGGCGTAGTCGTCCTGGAGCGTCTTCGTGTACTGCTCCGGGGAGGCCTTGCCCGCGACGAGGTCCTGCATCGCCGCCGTGATGGTGTCGTAGAAGGTCGGGGTCGCGTAGTCGAGGTACGGGGTGATGCTGTTCGACGACGAGATCGACTCGTAGTTGCTCGTGATGTCGCCCGCGATCGTGCCCGACTCCGGCCGGTCGCCCTCGGGGACCACGGTCGGCAGGTTGCCCTTGTCGACGAGCACCTTCGCGGCGTCCTTGTTCGAGACGAAGTCGATGTAGGCCGCGGCGGCGTTCGCGTTCTTCGTCTTCGAGGTGATCGCCCACGCGAGGCCTTCGCCGCCCATCGTCACCGGGCCGCTCGCGCCGTCCGGCGTGAGGGCGGTGAACCCGATGTCCTTCGCGGAGGACGCCGCCTCGAGGGTGGCCTGGTACCAGGTGCCGGTGATGAGGAACGCCGACTGGCCCTTGCCGAACGCGGCGACCGCGTCGTCGCGGGAAACGCCGTTCGCGCCCTCGGTCACGTAGCCGTCGTCGACCCAGCCGGCGATGGTCTTCGCGGCCTGGACCTCGTCGTCACCGGTCCAACTGCCCGACTTGCCCGCGACGAGGTCGTTCACCGCGTCGTGACCGGCCAGGGCGGAGAGCACCAGTCCGTAGAGGTGGATGCCGGGGCTCTTCTCGACGTCGCCGTAGCTCAGCGGCAGCGTGCCCGCGGCCTTCACCTTCTGCATGTCCTCGGTGAGCTCCGCGACGGTCTTCGGCGGGCTGTCGATGCCGGCCTTCCGGAGGACCGCCTCGTTGTAGTACAGCCCGACCAGCTCACCGGTCTGGGAGACACCGTAGAGGTCGTCGCCCTGCCAGGTCTTGCCGTCCGAGGAGAACGAGTTGAGCTTCAGCAGACTCGACGGGTAGTGGTCGTCCCAGCCGTAGAGCTTCGCGTAGTCGTCCACGGGTCGGAGGAACCCGGCCTTCACGAACGCCCCCATGTCCGGGTAGCCCTGGTTCGCCTGCACGACGTCCGGCGGGGTGTTGCCCGAGAGTGCGAGCTTGAGGGTGGTCTTCAGGTCGGCGAAGGACCGGGACACCCGCTTGATGGTGATGTTCGGGTGCGCCTTCTCGAACTCGTCGTTGAGCTCCTGCTGCGCGTCGTTGATGCCGGTGTCGGTGTTCTGGTCCCACACGGTGAGGGTGGTCTTCCCCGACCCGACGTCCTTCGACACGGGGCCGAGGCTCTGCGAGGCGGCCGGCGCTGCGGATCCGCCCGGCGTGCAGCCGGTGAGACCGAGGGCGACGACCGCCGCGACACCGAGGAGGAGCGTCGCCTTGCTGGAGTGCTTCATGGTGGTCCGTTCTTCGGGTGGGAGGGAGCGAATCGGGTGTGGGCGGGAGGGTCAGGCGTCGGTGAGGGCGACGGCGTCCAGGAACGACCAGTCGTCGTCCGGGGCCGCGCGGCGGACGAACGTCCGGAGCTGGTCGGGGTGCGGGGCGCTCGCCGCACCACCGAGTCCGGTGACGGCGAACGCGGCGGAGGCTGCGCCGAAGCGCAACCGCGTCGGGAGGTCCCAGCCGTGGTGGTCGCCGGCCATGAACGCGGCGACGAACACGTCACCGGCGCCGGTCGGGTCGACCACGTCGACCGGGATCGTGCTCGCGGTGACGACCGTGTTCGCGGAGTCGACCGCGACCACGCCGTCGGCACCGCGGGTGACGACGGCGAGCGGCACGCGCTCGGCGAGGACCTTCGCAGCGTCGAGCGCCGTGTCGGTGCGCGTGTACCGCATCGCCTCGACGTCGTTCGGCACGAAGACGTCGACCTCGGCGAGCCGGTCGAGCACGTCGCCGGACCACTCGCCGGTGTGGTCCCAGCCGACGCCGCCGACGACGGTCGTGCCGCCGCGTCGGAGGGCGGCCACCCAGTCGGGGAGCGGGCGGGCGATGCCGACGTGCGTCGCCGCGACCGGGCCGAGGTCGTCGGGCACGTGGAGGGGGCCGGGGTGTTCCTCGTAGGTGATGAAGCTGCGGTCCTCGGGGCCGGTGAGCGCGACCGAGACGGCGCTCTGCAGACCGGGCACGAGCTCGAGCAGGGTGGTGTCGAGCAACGGTTCCTCGGTCAGCACCTGGTGGACGTGCCGCCCCAGGACGTCGTCACCGAGTCGGCTGAGGAGCTTCGTCGGTGCTCCGGCCCGCGCTGCGGCGACCGCACGGTTCGCCACACCGCCCGGCGTGACCGTGAACGCGTCGGCGAACACCTCCGCGCCCTGCTCGGGGGCGGTCACACCGGCGAAGACCAGGTCGCAGTACACGTCGCCCGCGAAGAGCAGCGCTCCGGGGACCGGCGTCGGGTTCGGCTGGGTCACGGCTGCTCCTCGTCATCGCGGATCAGGGGATCGACCGCGTGTGTTCGAGCCTGCGCGATCGGTGTTGCGGCGACGTTACTCGATTGCGCCAGATTTGTTAAGTCTGTTCGAGTGCGCCATTTTGGATGTCCATTTGTGCGTGAATCTGCGCGATCGGGGTTATGGTGGGCGCCATGATCCTGCGCGAGCGGCAGAACCGCATCATCGACGCCCTGCGTGCCGACGGCGCGGCCTCGGTGCAGGAGCTCGCGCTCGCGCTGCGGGTCAGCGCGGCGACCATCCGGCGGGACCTCGAGATGCTCGACCGGAACGGCGAGCTCGTCCGGACCTGGGGCGGCGCGGTCGTCGCTCCTCGCCGGACCTCGCTCGATCCCGCTCCCGGCCCGTCCGGGAGCGCTGGCGACCCGGGCGACGAGGTGGTAGAGGCCCCGTTCGAGGCCGCCGGCGACCACGACCTGAAGCACCGCATGGCGGTCGCGGCGGCGGGCATGGTGCAGGACGGCCAGGTCGTCATCCTCGACATCGGCACCACCACGCCGCTCGTGGCCGAACTCCTCCGCGGGCGCGACATCACCGTCATCACGACGAACCTGGCCGTCTTCGACGTGCTGCGCGACGACGACGCCGTGCGGCTGGTCCTGCTCGGCGGGGTCGTCCGCCGCAACTACCGCACGCTCGTCGGGTCCCTCGCCGAGGCCGCGCTCGAGCAGGTCAGCGCCGACGTCCTCTTCCTGTCGTGCACTGGTGTCCGCGCGAACGGGCACGTCGTCGACAACATGGCGGTCGAGGCGCCCATCAAGCAGTCCATGATCGCCGCGGCGGAGCGTGTCGTCCTGCTCGCCTCCGAAGCGAAGTTCCCCGGGAGCGGAGCGCTCCGGCTCTGCTCCCTCACCGACGTCGACACGCTGATCACCACGACCGGCGCGCCCGACGACACACTCGCCCACAGCCGGAACGCCGGCGGAGAGGTCATCGTCACATGAAGCTCTGCATCCTCGGGGGCGGCGGGTTCCGCACGCCGTACGTGTACCAGGCCCTGCTCCGCGACACCGGCAGCCCCCGGGTCGACCGGGTCGCGCTCTACGACGTCGACGAGGTCCGGCTGCACGCCATGGTCGCGATCCTCACCGAGCTCGCCGCCGAGTTCCCGGACGCACCCGTGCTCGAACCGACCACCGACCTGCACCGCGCGGTCGAGGGCAGCGACTTCGTGTTCGCGGCGCTCCGGGTCGGCGGGCTCGAGGGGCGCCGCTGCGACGAACACGTCGCGCTCGACCTGGACGTCCTCGGGCAGGAGACCACCGGCCCCGGCGGGCTCGCGTACGCGATCCGCACCGTGCCGGTGATGGTCGACGCCGCGAAGGTCATCCGTGACCTCGCCCCGGACGCCTACGTCATGAACTTCACCAACCCGGCCGGCATCATCACCGAGGCCATGCAGACGGTCCTCGGCGACCGTGTCCTCGGCATCTGCGACACCCCGTCCGGACTCGGTCGTCGGGTCGCGGGCATGCTCGGGCTCGACCACACGCGGGTGCAGATGGACTACGTCGGGCTGAACCACCTCGGCTGGATGCGCCGTGTCATGTACGACGGCCGTGACGTCCTGCCGGAGCTGATGGCCGACGACGGCCGGCTGGGCGCGATGGAGGAGGGCCACGTCTTCGGCCTCGACTGGATCCGCTCGCTCGGGTCGATCCCGAACGAGTACCTGTACTACTACTACTTCAACCGTGACGCGGTCCGGTCGATCGTCTCGTCGGGGAAGACCCGTGGCGACTTCCTCGCCGAGAGCCAGTCCGCCTTCTACGACCGCGCCACCGCCGCGGGTGACGGCGTGGCCGACCTCTGGCGGGAGACCGTCGCTCGGCGCAGCGCCTCGTACATGGCCGAGGCGAAGGGCGGCACGCAGGACGACCCGGTCGACCCGAAGGAGCGTGAGACCGACCCGTCGCACCAGGGCTACGCGGGTGTCGCGCTCGGCGTGATGGCCGCGATCAGCCGGAACGAGCGCCAGACGATGATCCTCAACGTTCGGAACAACGGCACGATCGCCGGGCTCCCGCGGGACGCGGTGGTCGAGGTCCCCACGATGGTCGATGCGAACGGCGTCCACCCGATGACGACCGACCAGCCCGACCTCCACCAGATCGGGCTCATGTCCCAGGTGAAGGCGGTCGAGCGGCACACGATCCAGGCGGCGCTCACCGGCTCGAAGGACGAGGCCCTCAAGGCGTTCGCGCTCCACCCGCTCGTCGACAGCGTCAGTGTCGCGCGCGACCTGGTGCGCGGCTACGTCGACCGCATCCCCGAGGTGGCGGCGGTGCTCACGAAGTAGGAGGTGTGCGCTGAGGCGGCGGTCCTCGCGCAGTGGGTCGTGCTCACGCGGGACTCGGAGGCCACGGGAGAGACCGGGCCGCGACCGCGGCCCCCACGACCGCGGTCGCGGACGACCGGATTCCCCTCACCGCGACCAGCATCGCGCGGGTCGCGACGACGGCGCATCATCCGGAGGGATGAGAAGTCGACGCACCCTCAGTCGGATGACGGGCACGCGACGCAGGCGCGGTGGGGTGCTGGCGTCCTGGCGTGGCGAGGGCGCAGCGGACGGGAGGAACGGTGCGGGGCCGACCCGTGCCTCCCGTCCGGCCCTGGTCGCGTCAGCGACCCCGCGTCCGTGCGTCCGCCGCGGCGAGCGCCGCTCGCATCCGTTCGGCGTCGCCGGGCGCCCACCCGCCGGAACTCGCGAGCGGGAGCTCGGTCATGTGCCGGCGGAGGTGCTCGGGGTAGTCACGGACGATGCGGTCCGGGTCGCTGCGTACGGTCGCGTACAGCGCTGGGCCGTCGGCGTAGTACAGGTCGGCGACGACGATCCGGCCGTCCGGTCCGCGCATGACGTTCGCGGGGTTGTCGTCGAGCGGTCCCCACCACGGCTGCTCGGCCCGGCCCAGGGCGTGCACGTCCTCGATGTGGGCGGCGAGCTCGGCCACCGACGGGTCCCGCGTCGCGAGGGCGCGGTGGAACGCGGTGCCGACGTCCTCGGGGACGGGTTCGAGGTACTCCATCACGGTGAGGTCGGCGCCGCCCTCGAGGACGCGGTGCTCGACGAGCGCGGGCACCTGCCGGGTGTGGGCCGCGCGGCGGTACAGCAGGGCGGAGTAGGGCCCGGCGGGGTCGAACGGGCTGATGCGCGCGGCGAGGGTGCCGGACGGGGAGCGGAGCGCCGTCGCCCAGTCGCCGGTCCCGCAGGGCGTCCAGCCGAGTCGCTCCAGTGTGGCGACCACGTCGGTCCACGGCTGCTCGCGGGCGAGGTGGTGGAGGAACGCGTCGGCGGGGTCCATGTCGCCATCCTGCCGTTCGAACGTGTGTTCGAATCCGTGGCACGATGGTCGGCATGGGTCAGAACCGACGGTACGGAACCGATGTCTCCCGCGCCGCGGTCAACGAGTTCCTGACGCGCCCGTACCCCGTGACCCTGACGCGCGAGGAGATCGGTCCGGGGCCCGCGGTCCCGGTGTCCGACGGCGAGGTGGTCGACGTGTGGTTGCGGTTCGTGGAGGTCCGCGTGCAGGAGCGGGCGGTGGTCGTCGCGTACACCGATCGTGCCGTGCAGGTGGAGGTCGCGCGGCGGGACGGTTCCCGGTACCGGGTGTGGGTGTGGCAGGGGGCGGTCACGACGCCCGGCCGGGGCCGCTGAGCGTCAGCGCGTCCAGAAGTCCTCGGGTCGGCGGCCGGGGCGGAACCCGAAGTGCTCCACCATCGCGACCGCTTCGGGGAAGCCCGACGCGAGGCCGTCCGCGCTGTGGGCGTCGCTCCCGAAGGTCACGGCGCGTCCGCCCTCCTCGGCCCACCACTGCGGTACCCACGGCCAGAGCCGCCGGGTGTTCATCTCGAGCGCCCGACCGGAGGCAGCGAGTGCGCGCATCCCGGCGCGGAACCCCTCCTCGAACGCGCGCGGGTCGAACGGCCCGGCGGTGGCGGTGGGCCATGCCCGGGCGGCGTAGTCGATGTGCGTGAGGACCGCGAAGGAGTCCGAGCCGGCGATCATCCGTGGGAGTTCCTCGAGGTACGCCCGCACCACATCTGACGGTGACCGGTGCCGGTAGAGCGTGATCGGCTCGGTGCGGTCCGTTCCCTCGAACGGCAGCATGTGCAGCGACCCGTTCACCCGGTCGACCCGTTGCAGCACGTCGGCTGCGGCGGTGTCCCACAGATGGGGTTGACCGAACTCGACGCCGGTCAGGATCGTGAGCTCCGGGAAGTCGTGGCGGCAGCGCTCGACCGTGTCCAGGTAGCCATCGACGTCGAAGGGCGGCAGCCGGACCGCTCCCTGCTCGTCGACGAGTGCGCGGGCGTGCGGTCCGAGGTCGTCCGGTTCGGCTCGCCAGTGGTCCTCGAGGTCGAGGTGCTCGGTGAACACGAGGGCGGGGAGCCCGATCCGGACCGCTCGTTCGCAGGTGCGTCGCATCGAGCCGGCCGAAGCCGGGTCCGATCCGGCGTCCCAGGAGAACTCGCTGTGCACGTGCGCGTCGGCGGGCAGCGTCATGCGACCGACCCTGCCAGTCCGGACCGTGGCGGACAAGCCCGTGACGCAGAGCAGGACGCGCGCTCCGCGACGGTCAGCGGCGGCGGCGCAGGCCCCCGACGGCGGCCGTGCCGTCGATCGTCACGGCGGTGTCCGCGGTCGCGCTCGAGGTGCCCGACGACGAGCCGGAGCCCGAGTCCGCGCCCGAGCCGGAGCCCGTGCCCGTCGTGGCCGATGCCGTCGCTGATCCGGCGGGCCCGCTGCCGGTCGAGCCGGTCGCTGCCGGACCGGCGTCCGTGGTCGGACCCGTGTCACCGGACCCGGTCACCTGCTGATCGGGCTGCTGGTCCGTCTCCGGGTCGACGCCGGTCACGCCGGAGGCCCCGGGGATGCCGGAGGTCGCGGCGGTTGCCTCCTCCGCTGCGGCGGCCGGGGACGTCGCGCCGAGCAGGATCCCGAGCGTCACGACGGCGACGATCGCTCCGGTCGTGCAGGCACGGCGACGGTTCGGGGTTCGGTGCAGCAACGGGGGTCCTCCTCGGTCGTCGGACACCACGCGTCGCTGTCCGTTCGCGCAGCATACGGTCGGGACGGCCGTCGACCAGTGTCACGCGTTCGAGGGGGTCCGTGGAAATCCCTGGTCAGGATGCGTGAGCACCAGGACATCTGAACGACCCTTCAGGACCGAGGGCACGGCGCCCGACGAGCCGGAGGAGCCCGACGAGCCCGACTCGCTCTACCCTGGGCAGGATGGACACGTCGCTCCGACCAGCCGTCGCCGCCGACATCGACTGGCTGGTCGAACTCCGCGCGGTGGTGCTCCGTGATGACCTCACCCGGCTCGGCGTCTTCGACGAGATCCGGGTGCGCTCCCGCATGCGGGACGCGTGGCAGCCGGAGTGGAGCCGCGTGGTCGTCGTCGACGGTGCCGACGTCGGCTCCGTCACGACGCGGCTCGACGGAGACACCCGGTGGATCGAACACCTCTACCTCGCGCCCGAGGTGCAGGGGCGGGGGATCGGCGCCGCCGTGCTCCGGGCGGTGCTCGACGAACCGCACGCAGGGCCGACGCGGCTGAACGTGCTGCAGGGGAGTGCCGCCCGTCGCCTGTACGAGCGGCTCGGGTTCGTCAGCGACGAGGAGGACGACGTCGACGTGTTCATGACCCTCCGTGCCGGCGAGGTGTGACCGTCAGACGTCGCCTGCGGTGAGCTCGAAGTGTCGCAGGACGACGTCAGCGACGTCGGCAGGCGCGATGGTGTCCGTGTCGACGACGAGTTCGTCCAGGTCCGCGGCTGCTTGTCGTTCGGCGATCCGCTCGAACCTGTCCAGATGCCACTCGAGGTGGTGCTGACGGCGCTGGTCGTACCGGGTCCGCAGCCGAGCCTCGATCGTCGCCGGGCGCGCGACCAAACGGATCGACCGCACGGGCAGGTCGACCGCCTCCGCGTACCGGTCGAGGTCCGCGCTGCTCGTGAGGACACCGCTGAGGACGAGCTGCCGCGGGCCCGCGGCCCGGTAGTTCGCCCAGGCGGCAGCGATGTTCCGCGCCTCGAGGACGGTGTTCTCCGTGTCGCCCTCCGCGACCGGCCACGACCGGTGGAACCAATCCACGTCCATCAGGCTGAACGCGCGTCCGGTCGCAGCGAAGCGGTCGCCGACAGCATCGAGCACCGCGGACTTTCCGACGCCGTACGAGCCGTTGAGGAAGATCGCGTACTCGCCATCGCGCGCCATGCCCCCGACCCTACGGTTGCCGGGGGCGTTCCGTTCCCGAACGCCCCTAGGATGGTGCGGCAGGGGCTCTTAGCTCAGTTGGTAGAGCGCTTCGTTTACACCGAAGATGTCGGCGGTTCGAGTCCGTCAGGGCCCACCACCGCCACCGCGGCCGTCAGGGCCCACCACCGCCACCCGGCAGCGGCCCGCGCACACCCGTTCATGCCCGGTTCGCCAGCCACTCCGAGAACGACGGTCCCTGCACGACCGCGTCCGGTCCGGGGAGCAGCGCGCCACCGCGGAACGCGGAGCCGAGTCGCCCGGGGATCGGCAGTGGCAGCGGCCACGGTCGGTGACCGCCGAGCCTGCGCGTCATCGACCAGAGCGTGGTGGTGTCCGGGCCTGCCACCTCGTCGACGGGCGCATGGTCCGCGTCGAGTGCTGCAGCGGCGATGACGTCGGCCACACTGTCGAGCGCGACCGGCTGGATCAGCATGCCCGGGACGAGGGCGATCGGTCCGGACCGCATCCGCTCGAGGTTCTGCTCGGTGAACTCGAACCACTGGGTCGACCGGACGATGCGCAGGTGTCGGCTGGTCGATCGAGCGAGCGTCTCCTGGGCCGTCTTGCCGGCGAAGTACCCGTACCCCTGCACGTCCGGTCGGGTGCACTGCGCGATGGACAGCAGGACGTGTCGTGCGCCGGTCCGGTTCGTGGCGTCGGAGACCGCCTTCGTCGACGCCGTGAAGAACGCCGAGGCTCGTCGGCGGCTCGTCGTGAAGCGCCCGGTGGCCTCGACCACGGCGATCGCGTCGCCGATCGCGGACTCGACGTCGTCGCGGGTGACGTCGAACCCGCGGGAGGGTGAGAGCAGGACCGGGGTCCCGCCTGCTCGCTCGATCGCGGCGGCGATCGCCGCGCCGGACCGACCGCCGCCGATGACGGCCACCCGCGCTGTTCCCATGACGTCCTCCCCATCCTCTACAAATGTAGAGGATGATACGGTCGGGCGTCCAGAGGGGGCCAGGCATGACCAGACGCGACGACATCGGTGACGCCGGCATCCGTTGCATCGCCCGAGGCGGCTCGCGAGCCCTCACGCACCGTGCTGTCGATGCCGAGGCATCCCTGCCGCCGGGATCGACGTCGTACTACGCGCGGTCACGACGCGAACTCCTCCGGCTGGTCACCGGGCGGATCAGCGCACAGCTCGACGCGGACCTCGACGCGCTGGCGCTCCCGGCCGAGGGCGATCCGGCTGTCGTCGCAGCGACGTTCCTCGACACGATCGCCGAACGTCACGCCGCCCAGGTCGCCCGGTACCTCCTGCTCGTCGAGCTGCGCGACGACGACGAGCTCCGCAGCACGCTCACCGCCGCGGACGCCGTGCGGCAGCGGCTCGACGCCGTCGGCACCGCGCTGCTCCGCACTGTCGGAGTCTCCGATCCGGAGCAGCGTGCCCCGGAGCTCGTCGCACTCGTCGACGCGCTCCTCCTCCAACGGATCGCCGACGCGGCACCACTCGACGTGCGGTCGGTGCTCGCCGCGTACCTGCGTGGGATCACGGACGCGCACTCGCGCTGACCCGCAGCCGTACGACAGGATGAGAGCCCAGAACCCCCGGAGGTGACCGGTGCCCGCAGCGCACGACGACGGACCCCGCGCGGGCCGCGTCCCGGCCGCCGGACGCCTGGGCGTCCTCGCGATCGTCGTCACCGCCGTGCTCTGGGGCACCACCGGCACCGCCGCGGCCGCCGCCCCCACCGCGGGTCCGCTCGCGATCGGCGCCGCAGCCCTCGGCATCGGTGGACTCCTGCAGGCGGCGATCGCTGTCCGACCCCTGCGTGCCGCCTGGCCGGTGGTGCGACGGCACCGCGGGCTGGTGGTCCTCGGTGGTGTGGCGGTCGCCGTCTACCCGCTCGCGTTCTACAGCTCCATGCACGTCGCCGGGGTCGCGATCGGGTCCGTGGTGTCGCTGGCGTCCGCGCCGCTCGCCTCCGGCGTCCTCGAGCGGGTCGTCGACCAGCGTCCGCTCGGGCGTCGGTGGGTGGTCGCGGCGGCGATCGGCGTCGCGGGCAGCACCGTGCTGTGCCTCTCCGGGGCGGGCGCGGCACACGGCGCCACCGACGCGGCCGCCGACGCGGACCCGGGCGCCACGGTGCTCGGCGTGCTCCTCGGCCTCGTCGCCGGGGCGACCTACGCCGTCTACTCCTGGGCGGCGCACCGCCTGATGGGCGCCGGCGCAGGACGAGCCGCGTCGATGGGCGCGGTCTTCGGCACCGGCGGCGTGCTCCTGCTGCCGGTGCTCCTCCTGACCGGCGGCCCGTTCGTCACCTCACCGTCCGACGCTGCGGTGGGGCTCTACATGGCGCTCGTCCCGATGTTCCTCGGCTACCTGCTCTTCGGCGTCGGCCTCGCGTCCGTGCGACCGAGCACCGCGACGACGATCACCCTCCTGGAACCCGCGGTCGCGACGGTCCTCGCCGTCCTCGTGGTCGGCGAGCGCCTCGGCCCGGCTGGCTGGGCCGGCCTCGCACTCCTCGGCATCGCGCTCGTGCTCCTCGTGGCACTGCCCGTCCGGCGGCCCACCCGGTCCTGACCACACCAGCCACGGCCGGGAGGCGCGGTGCGCGTCGGACGCGCACCGTGCCTCCCGGCCGTGGCCAGGGATCGACGGACGGCTGCCGCCGTCGACACGGCGAGCACCCGACGCGGCGACCACCCGACGGACGGGGCGTCAGCCGACGGGGACGTCCTCGCGGCGCTTCTGACGCCACGGCTCCGCCGGCTGCTCCGGTCCGTTCCACACCTGCACGACGCCCCACGCGGCGGCGAGGAGCGGCACCGAGATGATCGCGCCGGTGACCCCGCCGAGGACCGTGCCCGCGGTGAGGCCGACGAGGATGACGAGGCCGTGCAGGCTCAGCGTCTTGCCCATCAGCACCGGCTGGAGGAAGTTGCCCTCGATCTGGTTCACGAGGACGACGATCGCCACGACGATGATCGCCTGCACCGGGCCGACCGACACGAGCGTCACGAGGGCGGCGAGCGTGCCCGCGATGGGGGCGCCGATCATCGGGATGAACGACGTCACGAACGCCACGACGGCGAGCGGGATCGTCAGGGGGACGCCCAGGATCGCCAGACCGGTCCCGATCGCGAGCGCGTCGAACGCGGCCACGGCCGCCGTCCCGCGCACGTAGCCGCCGAGCGTCTGCACGACCCGGTCGCCCACCCGACGAGCACGGTCGTACTGCCCACCGGTGAACGGGCGGAGCAGGAACTCCCAGAGCGCCGGACCGTCCTTGAGGAAGAAGAAGAGGATCACGGCCATCAGCACGGCGCCCGTGACGAAGTTCGTCACCGCCGAGATGCCGGCGATCGCCCCGGAGCCGAACTGCGGACTCGTGACGAACGACACCACACCGTCGACGGCGTCGTTGATCTGCGAGTCCGTGATCCGGACCGGGAGGTCGTGCAGCACGTCCTGCAACTGCTGCAGCCCGCTCACCGCCGACGACTGCAGGCTCGACCACTGGTTCGCCACCGCCGCGACGAGCAGCCACGTCACACCGGCCATCACCGCGAGCACCGCGACGAAGCACGCGATCGTCGCGAGCACCGACGGGACGCCGTGCCGCCGGAGCCACGACACGAGCGGGAACAGCGCCGACGCCACGATGAGCGCGAGCAGGACCGGGATGGTCACGAGGCTCAGCTTCACGGTCGCGAGGACGATCATCGACGCCACCACGACGACCACCACGAGCTGCACGCAGCGCACCGCGAGCCGCCCGAACGGGTCGGACCACAGCGACCTCCGGCCGTCGATCGGGGCGGTGGTCCGGTGCAGGAAGGGCATGGCGTCCTCGGGGTCGGTGCGGTGGAGCGGGCAGGACCCCGTCGTCACCCGACCGACGCTACCGACGCGCGTCCGTCACCGCTCACCGGAACGGACGGACGTCGCTCGTGGTCTCGCCCCGCGGCGACAGCCGCACGAGCCGGTACGACGCACCACCGTCGTACGCGAGCACCACGGTGTGGCCCTGCCACAGGTAGGGGTACGCACTCGGCTTCGGCCGGTTGGCCGTGAACTCCGACAACACCGCGCTCCGGACGAGTTCCCCGCCCCGCCGGTCGTACACGGCGACCTCGTCCGGCGAGCTCGCGGTCGCCAACGAACAGGTGGTGTCCACCAGGTACTGCTGGCCGCCGTCCCCGCGGAGGTCGCCCGAGGCCGTCACCAACGACGCGAGGTCGCCGTCGCAGCTCTGCAGGCCGGGGTGCGGCGTCGCAGCGATCGCCTGCTGCAGCCCGGCGACCGACGTCGCCTCCGGGTACGCGTCCTGCGCGCCGGGCCGCGGCGGCTGCCCGGACGGGAACCCGGCGCCCGCACCCGCTGCGGCGCTCCCCGTCGCACCGGTCGCACCCGTCGCACCGGCCGCCTGGGACGGGGGAGCGGCCGAGGCGGTCGCCGTCACGGCGGGGGTCGCCGTCGGTGTGGACGCCACCGCCGTGGGGGAGTCGGACCCCGCCGAGGTGACGGACGCGGGGGACGACGGCTCCACGGCGCCGGAGGCGGCACACCCGGAGAGCGCGAGCGTGGACGCGGCGACGACGATCATCGCCGAACGGACGAGAGGCGTGTGGAACTGCATGGTCTCGACCGTAGCCACCCGTCGTCGCAGCACCACGACAGCTCCGTCGCGGTGACGAGCGCACGGCGTTCCCGAACCGCACGACAGCGTGGGAACATCTGTCACGGGACTGACACATCCCTGCAGCGCGACCGAGACCGGCAGGACGGAGGCTCACACCATGACCCGAACCGTCCCCTGGCGGACCACCGGCCTCGCCGCCGCCGCGCTCGCCGTGGTGAGCGTCCTCGTCGCCGCCACCGGCGCCATGGCCGCACCACTCGGACACGACGCCGCGCCGGTCCGTGCCGACCCCGCCGTCCGCACCGCCTACTACGCCGGCTGCGGCGACCAGGCCGTCGCCGAGCCCGTGTCCGTCCCGATCTGGTGCCAGTCCGCCGACCAACGCCTCGAGGACCTCACCTGGTCCTCCTGGGGCGGCAGCCGGGCACTCGCGACCGGCGTGTTCACCGACAACCCGTGCGACTGCGCCGGCGGCTCCGTCACCACGTACCCGGTCGCGGTCCGGTTCGACGACCCCACCACCGTCGGTGCGGCGCAGCGGTACGGGCGGCTCAGCATCACGTTCGCCGCTGACCGACCGGCGTGGGCCGTCCGACCCACCATGCACTTCCTGTGGGGCGACCTCGGCTTCCTCACCGACCAGGAGCGCCCGTGAGACGCGGGAACGCCGACGGACCGGCCCCGCTCGTCCTGCTCGCCGAGGACGACCCCGACGTGCGCGAGACGACCCAGCTGCTCCTCCTGCGCCGAGGCTGGTGCGTGACCCCGACCGCGGACGGCGTCGACGCGCTCGCCGCCGTGGACGTCGAGGTGCCCGACGTCGCCGTCGTCGACGTCGCGATGCCGCGGATGAACGGCCTCGACCTCACAGCACGGTTGACGGCGCTCGGCATCCCCGTCGTGCTGCTCACGGCCCGGAGCCTCCCCGTCGACGAGGTCTCGGGACTCGCCGCCGGCGCCGACGACTACGTCACGAAGCCGTTCGACGCCGACGTCCTCTCGGCACGGCTCCACGCGGTGCTCCGCCGTGCGCGAGGGGTCGTGTCCGAGGCCGTCACGATCGGCGACGTCCGGATCGATCTGCGCGCCCGACGGGTCGAGCGGAACGGGGTGCCGGTGAGCCTCACGTCGGTGGAGTTCCGTGTCCTCGAGGCCCTGCTCCGCGAGCGTGGTGCGGTCCTCAGCCGGGAGCAGGTCGTCGCGATGGCGTGGGACAGTACCTGGCAGGACCCCCGCATCGTCGACACGAACGTGCAGCGGCTCCGGCGGAAGCTCGGCGCCGAGGTCGTCGAGACGGTCCGTGGGTTCGGCTACCGCATCGAGGCCGACCGCGCATGAGCCGGGCGTGGTCCTCCGCGGACACGGTGCGTCGCCCCGCGGCCCCCAACGAGCGCGTCCCCTGGTGGCGCTCCCTCCGCTTCCGGACCGCCGTCGCCATGACCCTCCTCGCGACGACGCTCGTCGTCGGTGCCGGCGCGGTGTTCGCGCGGACCGCGATCGACGGGGCGACCGCGCAGCTCCGGCAGCAGGCGCTCACGCAGCTCGACGAGACGACGGCGACCCAGGCGTTCGGCGGCAACCTCCCGCCGCGCGCCACCGACGACCCCTCGGCGCTCCCGGCGGCACTCCGACGGGCGCTCGACGCCGGCGGTCCCGTCACCTACGACGACGGCGACTCGATGTGGGCGGCGCGTCGACAGAGCTCCGGCATCATCGCGACGCGGATCGACGACACCCCGGTCCGGGAGCAGTGGGCGAACCTGCAGCGAACCTTCGTCGTGGCCGCCGTCCTCGCCGCGGCCGTGGCGGCCGTCGGTTCCTGGATCGCCGCCGGACGACTCACCGCCCGACTCCGGCGGGCCGCGGCGGCGGTGGACGACACCGTCGCGGGACGCACGCCCGACGAGGTCACCGGGGACGACGAGGTCGCCGTGCTCTCCCGTGGGCTGGCGGAGACGGCCGCCGCCCTCGCGCGGAGCCTCGACCACGAGCGGGCGGTCACGGCCGAGGTGGCGCACGACCTCCGGACGCCCGTCACCGCCCTGGTCGGTGCCGCCGAGCTGCTGCCGGACGGCCCGGACGCCGCTCGGGTGCGACGGGTGGCCGACCGCCTCCGCCAGCTCCTCGACGACCTGCTCGACCTCTCGCGCGCCGCGCACGACGCCGGTGCCGTGCACGCCGTCCCGCGCGACCTCGGGAGCACGGTCGATGAGCTGCTCCGACGCGAGGGGCTGGACGGCCGGGTGGAGCGCGACGCCCAGCCGACCGACACGGCGATGGTCGACCCGGAGCACCTCGCACGGGCGGTGACGAACCTCGTCACGAACGCCGAACGGCACGGCGCCCCACCGGTCGTCGTCCGCACCGAGGGCACCACGCTCACCGTCCGCGACGCCGGCCCCGGGTTCCCCGAGGAGCTGCTGCGCGACGGCCCGAGGCGCTTCGGTGCGCTGGGATCGCACGCCGGTGCCGGCATCGGGCTCGCCATCGTGCTGCAGCACCTCGCCGCGTTCGGGGCGGTACTCCGGCTCGAGGACCCGGGGGACGGAGCGGCGGCGGTCGTCGAGCTCCGGGCGGCCGACCCCGACGCACAGTCGGGTGTCAGCGCGTGACCGGGAGCACCCACAACACGGCGAGACCGACGATCACGGTGAACGTCACGGCGATCGCCACCTCGAGCAGCAGCACCACGAGGTCGTCCTGCGCGGGGGAGTCGTCGGTCTCGTGCGTCGGGAAGGTCATGGCGTCATGGTGGGTCCCACGCGTGACAGCCGTGCGGCAGCTCCGTGTCCGGACGCCCACCGATGAGCCCCGAATCCCGGTGCGTCGGCTCGTGTGCTGTCACCGAACTGCCACGGACCGACCGCAACAGCGCACCCTGTACGATCGCTCAGATGGGGAAACAGCAGCTCGCCGGATGGTCCTGGATCGCCGCGGCGATCGCGCTCCTCGCCCAGCTCCTGGTGGCGGCGGCGTGGCCCAACCAGTACTCCTGGGCCGACAACACGATCAGCGACCTCGGCGCGACCACCTGCGGTGTGTTCGACGCCGGCACCAGGGTCGAACGCACCGTCTGCTCACCGCTGCACGTCGTCGCGAACGCGGCCACCGTGGTGAACGGTCTGCTGCTGACGGTCGGCGCGATCGCCGTGACGCTGGTCCGGTCCCGCCCGCTCGGGGTCGTCGGACCGGTGCTGCTCGCGGTCGGCGGTCTGCTCGTGGTCGGCGTCGGTGTCACGCCGCTCGACAAGGCACCGGCCGCGCACGAGGCGTTCGCGCTCGCACAGGCTCCCGTCCAGTGGACCGGGATGGTCGTGGCCGCTCTCGCCGCCCGGCGAACGGGCATGGGGACCCTGGCGGTCGTGACGCTCGCCGCGACGGCGGCGTCCGTGGTCGGCCTCGGCCTGTTCGTCAGCGCGGTCGGCGGGGGAGCCGCCGCCGCGGTGGGCGTCGGCCTCGTCGAGCGGTTGGCGTTCGACACGCTGACGATCTGGGGCGTCGTCGCCGGCGTGCTCCTGCTCCGCCGCACCGTTGCGGTCTCCGCCTGACGGTCGGGAGGCACGGTGCCGGCCCGCACCGTCCTCCCTCGCAGGCTCGGTCGGCGCACCCCGCGCAACGCTCCGCGTCGCAGCTGAGCGGCATGCGCCCGTCCGTCAGGACGCGCGTCGATGCGTCAGCAGTCGGCCTTGCTGATCGCGAGGTCCAGCGTCTTCTGGTCGCTCGCGAACACGTAGTGGTACTGCATGCCGATGCCGTCGTCGAGCAGCTTCTTCGTCGCGCTCGTGGTGCAGGCGTTCGACACGACGGACTGCCGCAGCGTGCTCTGCTGCACCGATGACGAGTCAACCGACTCCGAGATCGTGTAGTCGTAGCGGATGGCCTTGCCGCGTGCCTCGATGTCGGTGAGCGTCGTGACGGAGTCGATCTGCTTCGGCAGGTCGTAGTCCTTCTTCAGTTCGGTCACGCCCTGCTGGACCTGCTCCTCGGCGGAGGGCTGCATCGCCGACGTGATGGCGTACCGGACGCCGAACGCGACGACGGCCGCGACGACGACGGACGCGATCGTGATGCCGATCGCGGCGGCACGGGACCGCCCGGCCTTCGGCGGCGGCGCGTACGGCGCGGCCCCCGGGTACGGCTGGCCCGGGTACGGCGGGCCGGGCTGCGGCTGCTCCGGGTACTGCTGACCGGCCTGCGGCTGCGCCGGGTACTGCTGACCGGCCTGCGGCTGCGCCGGGTACTGCTGACCGGCCTGCGGCTGCGCCGGGTACTGCTGACCGGCCTGCGGCTGCGCCGGGTACTGCTGGCCGGGCTGCTGCGGCTCGCCGGTCGGGCCGCTCGGTGGTGTCGTGCTCATGCGTTCCCCCTGTGCTCCTGCGCGCGACCACCCCGGCCGCGCCCCCGAGACAGTACCAGCGTGGAACGACGGCACGGCAGGCGGACCCGGGACGGCCGGTGGCCGATCCGGTGCGCGCACCCCGGGGATCGCGCACCGGATCGGCCACAGGCCGGATCGAGGTCGTGGTCGCCGTCGTCAGGGCGTGACCATGCCGCCGTTCACGTTGAGCGTCTCGCCGGCGACGTAGCTCGACTCCTGCGACGCGAGGAACACGTACGCCGGTGCCAGCTCGGCCGGCTGCGCGGCACGCCCCATCGGCGACTCGCTCGACCCGAACTCCGGCAGCGTCGACGGGTCGACCCCGCCGCTCGGCTGCAGCACGCTCCACGTCGGGCCGGGGGCGACCACGTTCACCCGGATGCCGCGCTCGACGAGCAGCTGCGACAACCCCTTCGAGAAGTTGTTGATCGCACCCTTCGACGCCGCGTAGTCGAGCCGGTCCGGAGCCGGCTTGTACGCCTCCATCGATGCGGTCGTGGTGATCGTCGAGCCGGGCTGCAGGTGCGGGAGTGCCGCCTTGACGAGGCGGAAGAGGCCGAACACGTTGACGTCGAACGTGGCCTCGAACTGCTCGTCGGTGATGTCGAGCAGGTCCGGCTGCCAGCGTTGCTTGCCCGCGACGCTGACGAGGGCGTCGAGTCCGCCGAGGCCCTCGACGGTGCGCTCGACGAGTTCGCTCGCGTACGAGCGGTCGCGGAGGTCGCCGGGGACGGCGACCGCGGTGCGACCGGCCGCCTCGATCTGCTCGACCACATGGTCGGCGTCCGACTGCTCCTCGGGCAGGTACGCGATCGCGACATCGGCGCCCTCGCGGGCGAACGCGATCGCGACGGCCGCTCCGATGCCGGAGTCGCCACCGGTGACGAGGGCCTTCCGGCCGGCGAGCCGGCCGGTGCCTCGGTACGTCGACTCGCCGAGGTCGGGCACCGGAGTCATCTCGGACTGGAGGCCCGGCTCGGCCTGCGTCTGCGGCTCCGGTGAGACGTCCGGGTAGCGGGTGCGGGGGTCCGCCCAGCCGTACTGGTCGGAGGGCGCTGCCTGGTCGTCCGTGCTCATCGGGTCGCCTCCAGCTCCACCTTGATCCAGCCCGGCTCGCGCCGGTCGAACGCCTCGTAGGCCTCGATCGCCGACCCGATCGGCTCGTGCTCGGTGATCAGTGCGGTCGGGTCGAACTGTCCCGCGGCGACCATGTCGATGAGCGGGGGCGTCACCGAGTGGTGGTCGCAGTTGCCCATCCGGACGGTGAGGTTCTTGTTCATCGCCTCGCCGATCGGGTAGTGCTCGGCGGTCGGCCCGTAGACGCCGATGATGCCGATCCGGCCGTACTTCGCGACCGACGCGACGGCCCAGCGCGCAGCCTGCGACGGCCCGTCGCCCGGCTTCCACTGCTGCTCCTCGCCGCGCCCCTTCGCCGAGGCGTCGGGCGCGACCTGCGCCACCTCGTCGTCGAAGTCCGCCGCCTGCTGGTCGTCGACCGCCGCCGGACCGTGCTTCGGCCGCTCGGCGTCGATCCCGACGGCGTCGATCACGCAGTCCGCGCCGATCCCGTTCGTGAGGGCCGTGATGGCCTGCACGGGGTCCTCGGTGTTGTAGTTGACGACCTCGCAGTGCTGCTCGAGCGCCGCGGCGAGCCGGGTCTCCTCGCCGTCGACGACGATGACCCGCGCAGCACCGAGCTTGTACGCCGAGGCGGCGGCGAACTGACCGACGATGCCCGCGCCGAACACGACGACGACGTCGCCGCGGGTGACACCGGCGAGTTCGGCGCCGAACCAGCCGGTCGGGAAGATGTCGGACAGCAGGATCGCCTGCTCGTCGCTGACGTTCTCGGGCAGCGGGTGCATGGTGTTGCGCGCCCAGGGCACCCGCACGTACTCGGCCTGCAGGCCGTTGACGGGGCCGGTCGACTGCGGACCGCCGAAGAAGCTCGTGCCTGCTTGCGGTCCGTTCGGGTTCGCGACGTCGCACTGTGCCGTCTTGCCCATCCGGCAGTACCGACAGGCGCCACAGGAGATCGTGGAGTTGATGACCACGCGGTCACCAGGGCTGAAGCCGCGGACCGCGTCGCCGACCTCGGTGACGACGCCCACCGCTTCGTGGCCGAGGATCGTGCCCGCGTCCATCGGTGCCATCGTGCCGCGGACGAAGTGCAGGTCGGTCCCGCAGATCGCGCTCTTGGTGATGCGGACGATCGCGTCCTCGGGGTGCTGGATGGTGGGCTCCGGGACCTCGTCGAGTCGGATGTCCCCGATGCCGTGCCAGACGACTGCGCGCATGTCTTCCTCTCCTTCGTGGGGTTTCGCGCAGACCACACAACCCGCCGACCGCTCCGAGGACGTGGAGCGTCAGTCCGCTGGGCGCACCGCACCCCGACGATCAGGCGGATCGGGTTGGGTCGGAGCATGAGCGACGACCAGAAGGAGATCCGCGACGACTTCGCGGACGCCGTCAACATGACCGCCTCGGAGCTGAAGAAGTGGCTCGACACCGACGAGTCGAAGGAGGTCGGGCAGAAGTCCGACGGCGGCGGCGAGTCGACCGGGCACGAGAGCGGGCGGCACATCGTGCGGATCCTCGAGAAGAAGCAGGGTGACTACACCGACGACGACTACGCCCACATGAAGAAGGTCGTCGGCTACGTCGCCCGACACTCGAAGCAGCGGCCGAAGGGCGACGTGCACGACACCAAGTGGCGGTACTCGCTCATGAACTGGGGCAACGACCCCGAGAAGGACTGAGGGCCGCGGCGTAGCCTCCGGGCCATGCCGAACCAGTTGAAGAAGCCGGACATGTACGAGGAGCTCCGCAAGGAGGGCGCCTCGAAGGAGAAGGCCGCGCGCATCAGCAACGCCGCTGCCGCCCGGGGCACGAAGGCCGTCGGGAAGAAGGGCGGTGAGTCCGGCTCCTACGACGACTGGACGGTCGCCGACCTGCGGAAGCGGGCGAAGGAGCTCGGACTCACCGGGTACTCGTCGAAGCGCAAGAGCGACCTGATCGACGCGCTGCGCAACCACTGAGCCCGGACATCACGCCACGTGGGCGTTCCGTCGGACGGAGGGCAGGGGTCGGTGGTCGCGGACGAGGGCGAGGACTTCGCGGAGGCGTCGGTCGATGCCCCACTTCGTGACCAGGGTGAGTGATTCGCGAACGATGTTGCCGCTCATCTTCGACACCCCGTGCTGCCGTTCGGTGAACGTGATCGGCGTCTCGACCACGTGCAGCCCCGCCTCGAGGGCACGCCAGCACAGGTCGACCTGGAAGCAGTACCCCTTCGACGCGATCCCGGCCAACTCGATCCGCTCCAACGCGCTGCGGGTGAAGACCCGGAACCCGCCGGTGGCGTCGCGGACCGCGATCCCGAGCGCGATCCGGGTGTAGAGGTTGCCGCCGCGGGAGAGCGCTTCCCGGTACCAGGGCCAGTTCTCGACCTGTCCGCCCTTGACCCAGCGGGAGCCGAGGACGAGGTCGTTGGTGTCGGCGAGTTCGAGCATCCAGGGCAGGTACTCGGGGTGGTGGGAGCCGTCGGCGTCCATCTCGACGAGCTTGTCGTAGCCGTGTTCCAGCCCCCAGGCGAAGCCAGCGAGGTAGGCGCCGCCGAGGCCGTCCTTCACGGTGCGGTGCAGCACGTGCACCCGGTCGGTCTCGGTCGCGAGCTGGTCGGCGATGTCACCGGTGCCGTCGGGTGAGTTGTCGTCCACGACCAGCACGTGCACCGTGTCGTCGGTCGCGGCCAGGGTACGGCCCACGATCGGACGGATGTTCTCCGCTTCGTCGTACGTCGGGATGATGACCAGTGACTCGTCCATCGTCGTCTCCTGTCGGGTCGGTCAGTCGTGCACGAGGGTCGCGAACACGATGAGGTTGTCGGTGTAGTGCCCGGTGGCGGTGTCGAAGGTGCCGTCGCACGTGATGAGCCGCAGCGCCGGCGTCGGGGAGGTGCCGTAGACGTCGCTCGTGGGGAACGCGGACTTCGCGGCGCGCTCGGAGCGCTGCACCTGGAACACCCGTTCGCTGCCGTCGGACATCCGGACGGTGATCCGGTCACCGGCGACGAGTTCGTCGAGTCGGTAGAACACGGCTGCGCTCGTGGGGGAGTCGACGTGGCCCGCGATCACGGCCGGGCCGACCTGTCCGGGGACGATGCCGTCGCTGAACCATCCCGCGCTGTCCCAGTCCTTCGGCGGGTCGAGCTCGCCGGCCGACCCGCGGTGCAGGTCCTCCAGCCCGCTCGACACCCCGATCGCGGGGATCTCCACGTGGACGGGTGTCGCCGTCGAGGTCGCTGCTGGCGCCGCCGGGTCCTGGAACCCCTCGGTCGCGGAGTCCGACCGGCCCGCCCCTCCCGTCGCGCCCGCAGCGCTGGTGGCGCTCGCGCTCGCTGTGGCCTCCGGGGTGCCGCCGTTCGACGCGGCGACCGCGACCCCGGCGACCGTCCCGCCGAGGAGCAGCACCGCGACGCCGACAGCGACGGCGAGCAACCGGCGACGCGGCGAGCGCGGAGCGCCGGGCGTCCGGTGCGACGCAGCCCGGCGGCTCACGAGTCGCTCCCGGAACCGGCCGCGCACCCACCGAGCACGTCCGAGGTCAGCATCGTCGCGCCGAGTGCCGCCCACGCGTCGCCGTAGTAGGTCGGCGTGGTGGCCGCGGTCCGGTCCGCCCGTTCGAGGTCGGCCCGTGCCGCCGACGTGCTGCCGGCAGCGTGTTCGGCCGCCGCCCGCGCTGCGTAGGCGAGGGCGTTCGTGTCGCCCGTGACCGCGGTGCCGCCGAGGTCGAGCTGCGCCGCGAGCTGTGTCGTGCGGCGGAGCGTCGGCGCGATCGACCCGGCGAGCTTCCGGTCGGCACTGGTGCACGCCTCGGCGTACCGCAGCGGGAGGCGCATCGCGTCGTAGCCGTAGAGCACCCGTCCGTCGTCCGCCGACGCGGGCATCGGTTCGACGCGGCCGTCCGCGTGCACCTGTGACCAGTCACTCGGCAGGTCGGTGGCGCGCAGGAGGGAGGCGGTCACGGTGCGCGACCCCGTCTCGAGTTCGTTCCACCGGTCGTCGCCGGTCGCCTGGGCCAGGATCCGGTAGGCGGCGGGCGAGGCGTAGGAGGCGTCGTACCGGTAGGGCTCCTGGTCGGCCCAGGGACCGGCGAGCAGGATCCGGCCGGCGTCCGTCTCGACCGTCTCGTGCTCGAGGATCGCCGACGCGATGCGCTTGCCCGCGGCGGTGTAGCGGGGCTCGTCCCACGCCTTCCCGGCGAGGACGAGGGCCCGCGCAGCGTCGAGGTCCGCGTCGCTCGCGGACTGCTCGTCGGCGACGCCGCCCTTCGTCGTCCACCGCCAGGCGAGCAGGTCGTCGTCGGTCAGGAGGTGCCGCGCGGTCCAGCGCCACACGTCGTCGAAGGTCGAGCGGTCGCCGGCGGCGTAGGCGATGAGCAGGCCGTACGCCTGGCCCTCGCTGACGGTGTCGCCGCCCTGGTCCTTCCGGACGACGCGGCCGTCCTCGACGTAGCGGTCGAGGAACGCGGTCCGCAGCTGCGCGGCGGACCGGGTGGTGTCGGGGGCGGTGGTGGAGGTGGGGGTCGAAGCCGCCTGCGGCGACTGCTCGTCCGACCAGGGGTGGACGGCGACGACCGCCGCGCCGGCGGCGACGGCGACGGCCGCGATCGCGGCGACCGGGATCCAGGTCCTGCGCTGCACGGGGCCTGCCTCTCGTTGGGTGTCGGGTGGGGGTGCGGACGGGAGGCACGGTGCGGGTGAGCCGGTCGACGCACCGGCACCGCGCCTCCAGGCCGTCACCCGAAGATGCTGCGGAACGCGGCGACGAGCGCGTGGAACGCGTCGGTGGCCGGACGGTCCGCGGCGGTGCCGCCGCCGCCCGTCTGGACACCGCCCTTCGGGGTGGCGGCGGTCGCCGCCGCGTCGGTCACGGGCACTACCGTGAGGTCGCCCTTGCTGTCGTCGAGCACGAACAGCGTCGAGACGGTGTTGCCGGCGAGGTCGACCTTCGCCGTGCCGCGCTGGCCGCTGCCGCTCACGTCGAGCGTCCACTTGCCGCTCTTCACGGTGGCGTAGCCGGTCGCGGTGCCGAACGCGGCGTCCTCGGCCACGGTGGTGCCGGTCGAGGTCGACACGTCGACGCGCTTCGCGGTGGTCGCGGCCTGCACGAGCCGGAGCTTCGCCTTGCCGTCGCCGGGCTGCTCCAGGTCGTCGGTGAACGCGGTGGTCTTGAGGTCCGAGTTCTTGCCGTAGGCGACGACGGTGTTCGCGTCACCCGCGCTGACCGTGACGTCGGTCGAGATCACCGGGGTGGAGTCCGGGGCGTCGGCGGCGCGCATCGACAGGACGTACGTGCCGACGGGCAGCTCCTGGTACGGGCTGACCTGGCCGTAGGTGACGTCGTCGAGTTCGAAGACCTTCTTGCCGCCGGACAGGCTCGACAGCTCGACGTCGACGCCCTTGGTGTCGGGGGAGAGGTGCCCGACGCGGAGCCAGCCGTCCTCGGGAGTCGCGGCCGATGCGGTCTGGGGCGCGAGGCCGACGGTCGCGGCGACGAGGGCCGCGGCGAGGGTGCCGATCACGACGGGGCGTGCGGTGCGGGTGCGTGCGGTCATGGTGGTGCTCCTTCGGATGGAGGTGCGGTTCGGGTTCGTGCGGGGGCGGCGGACCGGCGCACTGCCGGGTCGCCGGCGTCGCGTCACGCGGCGGTGGGGGCGGTGGTCGGGTCGATCGGCGCGTAGGTCACGGCGAGCTCGTCACCGTGCCGTTCGACCGACTCGGGGCGGTACGAGTCCGACATCGCGTCGAGGGTGCGCTCGATCCGGGTCGCCGCGGCCGCTCCGTCGGCGTGCAGGACCACGCGGCGGAATGCCTGGCCGGTCTCCCCGGCGAGCGGGGTGAAGCGGTCCACGCTCACCGGCTGGTCGGCGAGCACCTGGCCGAGGGCGATCATCGCCCGGCTGTCGACCTGGCCCGCGCGGAACTGGGACTTCGTGCCGGCGTTCGCCTCGAGCGCGGGGTTGGCGGCGAGCTCGGTGCCCATCGTCTTCCGCTGGTCGGTGGCCTTCGTGATGGCCCGCTCGGCTGCGGCCTCGCCCTCAGAGTGGATGCGCCGGACGTCGACCTGCTGGTCACCCGTGCCGAACACCGCGACCGTGGTCGAGTTGCGGATGGCGTCGGCGACGTCCTTCGACGAGTTGCCCCCGGTGCGCATCGAGTCGGTCGTGACGACGTAGTCCGAGTCCTTCCAGCCGTTCGGCGACTGGCGCTCCACGGCGGCGTCGGTGTCGAGCTTGTAGTACCAGACGACGTTGTCGCGGGCGAAACCGGCCTTGACCAGGTCGACCCACATGGCGTCGTCGACGAGCAGGCGTGAGGACTTCGGCACGTTGTCCCCGACCCAGCGCTCGGCCTGCTGCATCGGCTGGTCGAGGTTGCTCGTCGTGAAGCCGCGGAGCTGCGCGGTCCAGAGCGGTGCCGCGACGGCGAGGGCAGCCACGGTGACCGCTGCCCACGTGATCCCGAGGGTGCGACGGACGCCACCGGGGAGTCGGGTCCGGCTCCGAGACCACCCGGCGATCGCGACGACGGCGCGGTCCGCGGTCCACGCCACGAGGAGCGCGGCGAACGGGATGAGCATGATCACGTACGGCACGGGCAGGTAGCCGTTCGGCCGGAACATGAACGCCAGCAGGAAGACGAGCATCGCGGCGATCGGGCGGACCCGGCGGAGGAACAACCCCACGACGGCGGCCAGGCTGCCGAGCACGATGAACACCGGGTCGAGCGCCCACCACTGTGCTGCGGCCTGGTGCGCGAGGCTGTCCCCCGCGAAGATCGACCCCGACGCGGCGCGCGAGCCGAGCTGGTAGGTGATGCCCTCGAGGAGGCTGACGCGACCGGGTCCGGGGAGGAGCTCACCCTTCACCGCGGCGAGCAGGAGGTAGCCGCCGCCGATCACCGTGAGCACGGCACCGGCGACGCTGAGCGTGTACCGGCGGGTGCTCCTGTCGGCCCCGCGCACCGCCATCCAGATGAGGAACGGCAGCGCGAGCAGGTAGGTCTCCTTCGAGAGCACGGCGATGCCGAGGCAGGCGGCCGCGCCGGCGAACCCGGCGAGCTGCTTGCGGCGGCTCAGCACCAGCACGAACGCGGCGAGCAGCCACGGGGTCGCGACGTTGTCGATGTAGACGGTGCGGTGGTACTGGAGCGCGAGCGGCGACAGCGCGAAGACGAGCACGGCGACCGCTGCCGTGGGACGTGCCGCACCGATGCGACGGGCGAGCACGAACAGCAGCACGCTCGACACCGCGGTGAAGAACACCATCGATTCACGCGCTGCCTCGACGGCGAAGGGGTAGCGGGCGAACGCACCGGTCACGGACGTGTACGCCGCGATCTGGATCCAGCCGAGCGGCGGGTGGTCGTACCAGTACGTGTAGTGCGTGAGCTCGCCGAGGTTGGTGATCGCCCACGCCTGCGCGGTGTAGGTGCCCTCGTCGTCGATGCGCTGCGGCGTGCCGGTCATGTTCCACAGCTGCACGGCGGCGGCGATCGCGAGGACGGGGAGCAGCCAGGCGAGGCTGACGGCGTGGCGGCGGACCCAGCCGGCCGCGCCGGTGTGGGCGATCGCACCCCGGATCGGGATGCCGGTCGTGTGCGTCGTGCTGGCGGTCATCGGGTGCCTCCGGTGGTCTGCAGCTCACGGGCGTCGACGGCCTGGGGGTCGTCCTCGGACACGGCGTCGGGGAAGCCGACGACCTCGGGCGCGGGCGTGCGGTGCTGCCCGGTGTGCTCCGTCTTCTCCCAGCCGTTCTGGCCCTGGACGTGTCGCACGACGGCGCGGACGGCCGCCGCGGCGAGGAACACCTGGTACGGGATCAGGCCGAGGACGAGCTTCACGTAGTCGCGGATCCGGACCTTCTCCTTGTAGAGCCGCCCGAACTCGCCGAGGCCGACGATCTCGACGGCCAGCAGCATGAGGGTCGGGGCGAGCGGGATGAACGAGATGAGCGCGATCGAGGTCGGGACCTTCACGAACGCGATCATGAGGACGCTGAGCGGGATGAGGAGCCCGGTCGCGGCCTGGATGAACGGCATCGTCAGGAGGTACCGCGCGAAGAAGCGCTGCTTGCGGGTCGGGAGCTTCTTCCACTCGCCCTTGCCGAGCACCTGGAGGAAGCCCTGGTTCCAGCGCGTGCGCTGCTTGAGCAGGGACGCGAACGTCGGCGGGGTCTCCTCGCGGGTGACCGCCTCCGGGGAGTACGCGACGACGACCTTGGCGTTGTCCGCGCTCAGCCGCACGCCGAGCTCGCAGTCCTCGGCGAGGCAGTGGGCGTCCCAGCCGTTCGACCACTCGAGTCGCTCGCGGGTCACGAACACGGTGTTGCCGCCGAGCGGGATGAACTTCGACTCGGCGTGGAAGTGCAGGCGCGAGCGGAACCAGAAGTAGTACTCGAGCACGTTGCGGAGCGACCACCAGCTCGACTTGAAGTTCATGAGCTGCACGCCGCCCTGCACGACATCGGCGCCGGTCTCCTGGAACCGGGAGTCGACGAGCGTGAGCAGGTGCGGGTAGACCTCGTCCTCGGCGTCGAACACGCCGACGATGTCGCCCGTCGCGTACTGGAGGGCGAGGTTCATCGCCTTCGGCTTGTTCTTCGGCGCCGTGTCGTCGACGACCACCCGGATGAGTTCCGGGTGCCGTGCGGCGGCGGCACGGACGACCGCGTCGGTCTCCGGGTCGTCCTCACCGACGATCGCGATGATCTCGAAGTCCGGGTGGTCCTGCGTGGCGAGCATGTCGAGGGTCTGGCCCATCACGTCCTGCTCGTGCCGACCGGGCACGAGCAGCGTGAAGCGGTGCGCGGCCGGACGCGGCGTCTCGCTGAAGCGGGTCGCCTTGAGTGCGTCGCGCGATCGCCACGCGTGCAGCATCCACCAGAGGGTCGACAGCGCGACCAGCGTGAGCAGGACGGAGACCGCGACCAGCGCGGAGTAGCCGATCCACTCGCCCAGCGTCCAGGCGGCGTGCGGGAGCTGCCCCGAGCCTCCCGTCGGGGCGTTCGTGGTGCCGCGGTTCGGCACGGTGCCGGACGTGGCGGGGGAGCCGGGCTGCAGCAGGGGAGCGGCCGCGGTGACCAGCGCGGCGGAGAGGGTGGTCGTCATCAGGCCGGAGCCTCCTTCGTGGGACGAGCGTCGGTGGAACGGAAGACGAGGGCCTTGTACGCGGCGAAGCGGAACGCTGTGCCGAGGACCAGGCCGACCCCGTTGCCGGCGACGTTGTCGGCGAGGGTGGATCGGAGACCGAGGACGTAGTGCGAGACGAACAGGCAGGCGGCCGCGATGCCGAGGCCGACGAGGTTCGCGAGGGCGAAGAGGAGCCCCTCGCGGACGGTGGCGCGACGGTCGACGCCGCGCTCGGAGCGGAAGGTGATGGACCGGTTCGCGATCCAGGCGACGGCGGTCGACACCACGGCCGACACGACCTTCGCCCAGATCGGGCCGTCGGGCAGGACGGTGGCGCGGAGCAGGTTGTACACGGCGAGGTCGATCACGAAGCAGACGGCGCCGATGGTGCCGAAGGACGCGATCTGGCGTCCCAGGGTGAGCAGGCGCGCGGCACGGGCAGCGCGGACCGGAGATGGGGCCTCGGTCTCGGGTGACACCAGAACGGGGGTATCGGTCGAGGTCATGCCCCCGATTCGGGGGGCTTCGCGGACCGGTTTGGTCGGGATTGCCCGATGCCAGGCGATTGCCAGCTTGGCGACATCTGCTGTTCATCCGGGGGACAATCAGCCGAACCGGTCTGTGTACGGCCGGGGTCTCGGACGGTCGCGGTGTCGGCCACGGTACGCGACAATGGCCGGGTGAGCTTCACCGGCATGCCCCGCTTCCGCAAGTTCTGGTCGACCGTGCAGGTCGCCGTGCTGTCCGCGGCCGTGGTGTTCTGCATCGTGATGCTGGTCATCGGGCAGGGCAAGCTCGACCGGGTCTACGCCGTCGCGGCGATCTTCTTCGGCCTGGCGCTCGCCGGGCACGCGACGTACCTCTGGCTGACCGCGCGGGCGGCGCGCAGCGGCCGCTGACGGCGCGCGGGCGGCGCGGTGCGGCGAGTCGTGGCGCGGCGTGTCGTGGCGCGGCGTGTTCTGTCGCTTTCGCGAAAGCGACAGATCGCCGGGCGGAGACGGCGGCGATCTGTCGCTTTCGCGACGGGCACCGGCGCGGCGAGGTGGGATCTGTCGCTTTCGTGACCGAGGGGCGGACTGGAGGCGCGGGGTGGGCCCGCCACGTCTGCCCTTGCAGGCTCGGGCAGCGCGCCCCGCGTGGCGCTGGCGCGTCACCGCTGAGCGGGGCGCGCCACGCCGACGTCAGGCGAGCTGGGAGACGCGCACCCAGTCGACGAGCATCTGCTGCGGGAAGCGCGTGGTCGCGTCCGGCGACCCCGGCCAACCGCCGCCGACCGCGACGTTGAGGATCACGAAGAACGGCCCGTCGAACACCCACGGGTTCGAGCCGACGTCCGCGCGGGTGACCGTGCGGTACGCCACGCCGTCCACGGTCCACGTGATCGAGTCCGGACGCCAGTCGACGCCGAAGACGTGGAAGTCGTCGGCGAACGCTGCGCCGGACGGGTTGCGGTAGGTCGACGAGATGCCGTTCGCGCCGGAGTACCCGGGGCCGTGCACCGTGCCGTGGACGAGCGTGGGTTCGTAGCCGACGTTCTCCATGACGTCGATCTCGCCGCACGCGGGCCAGCCGACCTGCCCGATGTCGGCGCCGAGCATCCAGAACGCCGGCCAGATGCCCTGACCGCGGGGGATCTTGATGCGGGCCTCGACCCGGCCGTACTGGGCGGTGTAGGTGCCCTCGGACTTGAGCCGCGCGGAGGTGTAGGTGCCGTCGGGCTCGCGGCGGGCGGTGATGACGAGGTTGCCCTTGCCGTCCAGCTGCGAGTTCCGCCGCGAGTCCGTGTACGTCTCGAGCTCACCGTTGCCCCACCCGCCGGCGCCGAGGTCGTACCGCCAGATCGACGGGTTCGGGGCGCTCCCGGCTGCTCCGTCGAACTCGTCGGCGGCGAGGAGCGTCGTGGTGCCCGTGGTCGCTGCGCGGGCGCTGTCGGAGCCGCGCACGAGTGCAGCGGTCGTGGCGGCTGCGGTGGCAGCGGCGCCGGTGAGGCCGAGCGCCACGAAGCGGCGTCGGTCGATGGCTGGTCCCTGATCCATGAGCGGAATTGTCCGATGCAACGTCGACGGGGTCCAGTGATTCGCCGGAACCCGCAGGTCCGCGTGGCCCGGAGCGGTCCGCGGGGCTCGGAGCGGCCGCGGGGCTCGGAGCGCGTGTCAGCGGGTGAGGTGCCAGATGAGGGGGAGGATCAGCCCCGCGACCCAGGCGGCGACGACGACGAGACCGCACACGGCGATCCACCGGCGTCGGCGGCGGAGCTTCGGGCTGCGGTCCTCTCCCCACATCTGCGCGCGGACGAGGACCCGGTTCGCCTGGTCGACGACCTTCTGCACCTCGGGGTCGTCGAGCGGGAGGGTGCCGGACCGGGCGTGCTCGGCGATGGCGGTCGCCTCTTCGACGGTCAGCTCGTCCTTGCGCATGGTCCCATCGTCGCATCCGCGGAGGCCTCGGCGCCCGCGCTCGTCGCATTCGCGGGTGCTTCGGCGTCCGAGCTCGTCGCATTCGCGGGTGCTTCGGCGTCCGAGCTCGTCGCTGTCGGCGCGTAGCGGACCGCGACCTCGTACGGCAGCGAGCCCTGGAGCTCGTCGACACGCGGGTCGTGCAGTCGTCGCCCGTCGGCGGTCGGCAGGTCGAGGTAGCTCCGGCGCACGACGTGGCGGTACACGCCGACACCGGAGGTGCGACCGACCCGCAGCCGCCACCGCTCGGGGTGCCGCCGGAGCGTACGGGCCTCGTCCGCGGTCGACGGATCCGTCGCGAGGAGCGCCCAGAGCTCGTCATCGGTGGCGGCAGCGAGCTGCCCGTCGTCGAGCAGACCGCCGGCGACCGCGCGCGACACGAGCGCTCGCAGCACCGTGACCGGCACGAGGTTGGCGGTCGAGCGCTGCGCGCGGGCCTCCCGGACGGCGAGGTCGACGAGTTCCGCGGCGTCGTCCGGGTCGGCATCGACCGCGCCGTCGACCAGTCGGAGCCGCCGGAGCAGTTCGTGCGGCGGCGTCGTCGTGCGGCCGTGCACCTGCCCGCTCCGGAGGAACGAGTCGAGGTGGTCGAGCTTGAGGCCGCCGTGCGCCGGGGTCAGCACCGAGGGGACCCGACCGTCGTCGGTGGCGATGAGCCGCTCGGCGTCGATCGGGTGGTCCTCGGCGAGGGCCCGGACCGCGGCGCGCCCGAGGGTGTGGTGCTCGAGACCCGCGATCCCCTCGAGGGTGTGGCTGAACGGCAGGTGCCCGACGTCGTGGAGCAGCGCCGTGACGCGGGCGTCGTGGTCGTCCGGGGCGAAGTGTGCGACCAACGCGAGGACGCCGAGGGAGTGCTCGAGCCGCGAGTACGCCTGGGTCGTCGTGATCGACGCGGCGCCGGCGTGGGCGACGAACGCGAGGCGCCGAACCGGCCACGCGGTGAGCAGGGCACGCTCCGTCGGGGTGAGCGCGACCTCGACGCGCCAGAGCGGGTCGAACCACACTCCGTCGTGGCCCAGGGTGTCCACCGCGTCGTCGTGCACGCCCCCACGCTAGCGGGCGGCACCGACGCTGCACGCCGGCGCGCCAGCCGGCGTCGTCGCCTGTCCTTCCTGTGCTGTGGCGGACGCGTGACCGGGTACCACGGAGTGCATGGCACATCGGTTCCGCGGTCAGGTCGTCGTCGTCACGGGAGCATCGAGCGGCATCGGGAGGGCCGCGGCACACGAGTTCGCGCGGCAGGGTGCCACGCTCGTGCTCGCCGCGCGCTCGCTCCAGAGCCTCGAGGCCGCCGCTGCGGAGTGTCGACGACTCGGGGCCCCCGAGGCGATCGCGATCCCGACCGACGTCGCCGACGAGCACGCGGTCGCGGACCTCATCGGGACGACGACGACCCGTTTCGGACGGATCGACGTGTTCGTCGGCAACGCGGCCCTGTTCGTCTACGGCCTCTTCGAGCAGACCCCGACGGACTCGTTCAAGTGTGTGGTCGACACGAACCTCTACGGCCACCTCAACGCGATCACCCACCTGCTGCCGCACTGGAAGCAGCGCGGGAAGGGCACGTACGTGCTGGTCGGATCGATCCAGTCGCTCCTCAGCGCCCCGTACCAATCGGCGTACGTGACGAGCAAGCACGCCGCCCTCGGTCTGGTCGACGTCCTCGGGGACGAGTACGCGGGCACCGGGATCCGCTTCACCTCACTGCTGCCGTCGACGATCGACACGCCGATCTACCAGAACGGCGCGAACTACACCGGCAAGGCCTCGCACCCGCTGCCTCCGACGGTCTCGGTCGAGCGGGCCGGACGTGCGGTCGTGCGTGCGGCACTCCACCCGAAGCGCTACCGCTTCGTCGGGCGGGTGCAGGCGTCCCTCGTGCCGCTGCAGTACGTGTTCCCGGGGCTGTTCCACCTGATCACGAAGCCGATGGTGGAGACGTTCGCGCTCCGCGGGCGGCAGGAACCCACCGACGGGAACCTGCACGTCCCCGCCGACGCCGGGAACGCGACGAACGGCGGCTGGGTCGCGAAGCGGCGGCGGGTCACCCGGCCGCTCGTGTGGGGCGGGGCGCTCGCCGCCGCCGCGGCGCTGGTCCTGCGTCGGCGCGGGTGAGGCCGGCGCGCAGTACACCGCGGGCGCCCGTCGCGGCGGGCGTGCGACGAAGCACGTCGTGATCGACGCGTGGTTCGTCGCGATCGGCACGCGAACGTCGATGCGGGTGCATGGTGCAACGATGCGCGGCGGGATCGACGCGTGGTTCGTCGAAACGCGCGCGTTTCGTCGACCGGCACCGACTCTCGCGAGCGGGGGACGAACGGGAGGCACGGGGCGGGGTCGACCCGCGCCTCCCGGCCGTCAGGTGGTCGCCCTGGTGGCGGACGAGAGCCGCGCGATCGACGCGCCCGCGTCCTCGGCCACCGCGAACGCGAGTTCGCAGAACATCGCGTCCGCCCACGAGAACCACGGCCGCGAGAACGCCGACGGGTCGTCCACGTCGAAGGACTCGTGCATGCGCCCCGTGCCGGCGTCCGTCGCGAGGAGCACCTCGACGAGCTCCCGACGGCGCGACGGCGTGCCGGTGAGCCCCTCGACCGCGAGGGCGATCGGCCACACCCGGCCGGGCTCGGTGTGCGGGCTCCCTATGCCCGCGGCGGCCGAGCCACTGAACCAGTACGGGTTGTCCGGCCCGAGGACGAACGTCCGGGTGGCGTCGGCGACCACCGGGTCGAGGACGTCCGGCGCGTCGAGCGGCAGGGACAGCAGCGACGGGGTGTTCGCGTCGTCCATGAGCACCACGCCGCCGAGACCGTCGACCTCGTAGGCGTAGACCTGCGTGCCCGGGTCACGCGGGTGCGGGACGACGCCGTGCTCCGCCACGCCGCGCAGGATGCCGTCGCGGAGCGCGACCGCGTCGGCGGCCAGCGCCGGGTCCGACCAGACGTCCGTCGCGAGCGCCGCCAGGTCGCCGAGCGCCGACGCGGCGTGCAGGTTCTCCGGCACGTTGTAGCCGTACGTGCAGGCGTCGTCCGAGGGGCGGAAGCCGCACCACGTCATGCCGGTGACGGCGACCGGGGTGCCGCGGCCCTCGCGGACGAGGGTCTCGGTCGGCTCGGGCGCGGCCCGGACGAACCGGTACGGCGACCGGTCGTGGTCCGTCTCGAGGCGGAGCTGGTCGACGATCGTCAAGGCGACCGCGTGTGCCTCCGGGCCGAGGTGCTCGGTCCGGCCGGTCGCGCGGTGGAGCGCCGCGGCGAACTGCACCGGGTAGGCGAGGCTGTCGACCTCGTACTTCTGCTCCCACACCGTCGGGTCGTCGCACAGGTCGCGGTCGTCGTAGTGCGCGCCGGTCGGGCCGCGGTTGAACGCGTTGGCGTACGGGTCGTGCGCGATGCTGGCGAACTGCCGCCGGACGACGGCTACGAGGACGTCGGCGAGCTCCCGGGCGGCGGGGTCTCCCGGGGTCGCCGCGGCCACGAGCCGCAGGTACGGGAGCATCTGCGTCGTCGAGTCCCGCATCCACATCGCCGGGATGTCGCCGGTGATGACGAACGCCGTGCCGTCGTCGTCGATCGTGATGGTGTCCTCGAGGGTCCGGCGGAGGGCGTCCTCGACCAGGTCGCCCGCGCGCTCGCCGACGCTCGTCCGGACGGCGTCGGCCGCGGTCCTGAGCAGCGCGGCGACGCCCGCGCCGACGATCACGGCGACCCCGGACGGTCGGCGCCGTCGCGGGCGGTCACACCGACACCGGGCGGTCGGCCGTGCGGACGGGGGCGATCGTGCCGGTCCGGGCGCCCTCGTAGGCAGCGAGGATCATGCCGAGGACGGCGAGTCCCTCGCGCTCGGTGTGGATCGGCCGGGTGCCGTCGCGCAGGCAGGCGCCGAACGCGGCGATCTCGGCCGAGAACGTGTCGACCTCGTCGAAGGTCACGGTCTCGCTGGTCGTCGGTCGACCGCCCGCGTCGCGCAGGTCCCAGCGGAGGGTCGTGCCGTCACTCGTCAGCGACCCGAGTTCGCCCACGACGCTGAACCGCTCGGTCCCGGCGGCAGGCTCGTACGCCCAGCTCGTGACGAGCTGCCCGACCGCGCCGTTGTCGAAGCGGAACAGACACTGTGCCGAGTCCTCGCCCTCCATGAACGTGAGGCGGTGGGTGGAGAGCATCGCGGTCGCCGACACCGGGACACCGCCGGCGAGGTGCATGAGCAGGTAGCTCGGGTGGTAGCCCGTGTCGATGAGCTCGCCGCCGCCGCTCGTCGACGCGTGAGCGCGCCAGCCCATGTTCGACGGGTCGAACTCGTTCCGGAACGAGTCGGTGGTGCGGACCTCGTACACGGTGCCGAGTGCGCCGCCGTCGATGAGCTCCTTGGCCTTCGCGACCGCGGGCATGAACAGCTGGTTGTGGGCGCACATGAGGGTGACGCCGGCCTCGCGGACGGCGGACTCGACGTCCGCGGCCTCCTCGGGCGTGAGGCAGAGGGGCTTCTCGCAGAGGACGTGCTTGCCGGCTCTGGCAGCGGCGACGATCGCGTCGCGGTGGAGGTGGTGCGGCAGGCAGATGTCGACGGCGTCGATGTCCGCCCGCTCGAGCATCTCGCGGTAGTCGGTGAACGAGGGCACGCCGAGCTCGGTGCCGCGGGCCTCGGCGGTCGCGGGGACCGCGTCGGCGACGGCGCCGATCGTGATGGTGTCGGCGTGCTCGCGGTACCCGTTGATGTGGAAGGTGGCGATGCCGCCGCCGCCGATGAGGCCGACGCGGATCGGGGTGGGGAGGGAGGTGGTCATGCGTGTGCTCCGGTGGTTGGTGGTCGTCGGTCGGGTGCAGGTGCGGGGGAGAGGCAGGATCAGGCGTGGACGGATGCGGCGGGCGCGGCGGCGGGCGTCGCGGCGCCGCCGGCTGCGGCCGCGTTCGCCGCGACGACGAGTCGTGTGAGCTCGATCGCCCGCGCGACGTTGTCCTCCGCCCGGGTGCCGTCGTGGACGTGCGTCACCCACTGCGCGAAGGCGTCCGGGGCGTCGTCCGGCACCGGCAGCTCGATGGTCTCGCCGCCGTACCCGGGCCCGCCGGCGGTGAGGCGGTTCCCGTCGTCGGTGTACGAGACCCGGCCGGAGGTGCCGAACAGGTCGATCGTGAACGGCGTGCCCGCGACGAAGCCCGCCTCGATCACCCCGATCGCCTGCGACGGGTAGCCGACCGTCACGACCGCGTGGTCCTCGACGGCACGGCCGGTGACCGAGCGGTACACGGCCGACACGGAGTCCGGGGCGGCGCCGAGGAACAGCTGTGTCAGGTAGACCGGGTGGCAGCCGAGGTCCGTCAGTGCGCCGCCGATCGCCGTCGCCGGGTCGAAGAACCGCTCGGGCAGCCACGGAGCGATCGCGCCGTCGTGCGAGAGCCGCACCCGGGCGTACGTGAGCTCGCCGAGTCGACCGCTCGCGATCTCGTCCCGGATCGCCGTCGTGTACCCGTGGTACAGCCGGGGCAGGGAGACGACGAGGGCGACGCCGGCCTCCTCGCAGGCACGGACCACCGCCTCGCACTCCTCGACGGTCGGCGCGAGCAGCTTCTCGGTGAAGACGTGCTTGCCGGCGCGCGCCGCGCGGGTGATGACGTCGTGGTGCACGTCGGTGGAGGTGGTGATCGTCACGGCGTCGACGTCGTCCCGGGCGAGGAGGGCGTCGAGGTCGTCGGTGTACGGGACGCCGAAGCGGTCGGCGCCCTCGCGGCCGCGGGCCTCGTCGTCGTCCCAGACGGCGACGAGTTCGGTGTCCGGGTGGTCGACGGCCTGCTGGGCGTAGTCGCCGGCGTGGACGTGCCAGAAGCCGAGGACGGCGACGCGGAGGGGGGCGGTGGGCATGCGGATGGTCCTTCTCGGTTCACGGTTGTCGGTGGGTCCGGCCCGTCGGGCGCGGGCGGGCAGGCGCGTCGTTCCGGCCTGGAGGCACGGGGCGCGCCGCACGGGCGGGTGGCGCTCCGCTAGATGCGGACCTTGTCGTAGTCCTTCGGCAGCTTGAACGGCGCGTAGGTCTGCATCATCGGGTCGACGCGGTTCTGCGCCCGCTCGACGGCCTGCTCGGGGGTCGCGGTGCCGAGGAGCACGCTCGAGCGCGCGTCGGCGAGGGAGTCCCACCACGCGCCGCCGACGGGCAACGGTGGGCGGCAGGTGCTCGCGGTGATGGACTCGACGAAGTAGCGGATCGACTTCGCGGAGCCGTTCGGGTCCTCGAGCGCGGCGATGTTCGTCGGCACGCTCGTCGCGGGGACCATGTAGGTCTCCTGGCCGCGCTTGCCCGTGAAGTACTTCATGAGCTCCCACACCGCCTTGGTCTTCTTCGACCCCTTCGGCAGGCAGAGCGCGAAGCCGCCCGACCAGGTGTACTTCGGGTCGCCCTCCTTCTGGACGGGCAGGTACGCGGTCGTCCAGTCGAGGTCCTTCGGTCCGTAGTTGTCGAACGTCTGGATGGTCGACGGCACGCTGACCATGAACGCCATGCGGTTCGCGAGGAACGCGGTCTGCCCCGGCGGGTGGCCGGTGGGCTCGTAGGTCGCGATGAAGGTGTCGGCGTCGCGGTACCCGTAGCGCTTCGCCCACTCGGCGTAGAAGTCGTAGATGCCGCGGACGCTCGCGGAGTCCATCGTCATCCGCGAGTCCTGCTGGTCGTAGTAGGACGCCCCGAGTCCGAGGCCCCAGGTGAACGGCCAGCCCTCGCCGTACCAGGGCAGGAGCCCCATGTGCGTGTAGTCGCCGGCGGACTTCTTGGTGACCTGCTGGCTGACCTCCCACATCCGGTCCATCGTCACCGGGCCGTTCTGCTCCCAGTCGAACTCGTCGAGGTCCACCCCGGCGTCCTTGAGCATGGTGCGGTTGACGAACATGCCGCGGGCGTCGGTGTCGTGCGGCAGGCCGTACGTCTTGCCCTCGTAGGAGACCTCGCCGACGGCGAACCCGAGCCACTGCGACAGGAACTCCTCCTTCGACTGGTCCTCGTACTCGGCGATGAGGTCGTCGATGGGTTCGATGAGCCCGATCGCGGCGTACTGCGCTGCGCTGAACCGGTCGAGCAGCCACAGGTCCGGAGCGGTGCCGCCGCGGACCGCGGTGATGATGCTCGTCGCGTCGCCGGTGCCCTGCGACGGCACGACGTCGACGCGGACGTCGACCTCGGGGTGCAGCTGCTTGAACTGGTCGATCACCTTCGTCTGGAAGGGGACGAACGTGCCCGTGACGCCCCAGAGCGACACCTGGTTCGGGTTCGAGGACCGTGATCCGGTCGCGCACCCCGCGGCGAGCAGCGCGAGGGCTCCGGCCCCGGCCGTGGCGGTCGCCCCGCGGAGGAAGGAACGGCGGCTGAACGCGGAGGTCATTTGAAGCTCCCGATCTGGACGCCCTTGAGGAACGTCCGCTGGAACACGAAGAACAGGATCACGAGCGGCAGGATGATGAGCACCGAGGCCGCCATCAGCTGGTTGAACTGGAAGTCCTGCGAGTTGTTGAGCCGGAACACCTGCAGACCGATCGACAGCGTCTGCACGCTCTGGTCCTGCAGGTAGATGAGCGGCCCGAGGAAGTCGTTCCACGCGCCGACCGCGGCGAAGATGCCGACCGTCACGAGCGCGGCACGCGCCTGCGGGAACACGATCGTCCAGAGGATCCGCCACTCCGACGCCCCGTCCATGCGGGCGGCGTCGAGGAGGTCCTTCGGGATCTGCAGCAGGAACTGCCGGAGCAGGAACGTGTAGAACGCCGACCCGAACAGCGCCGGGACCACGAGCGGCAGGAACGTGTTGATCCACCCGAGTCGCGCGTACAGGTCGAACATCGGGATGAGCGTCACGGGGAACGGGATGAACAGCGTCGCGAGCACGACGTAGAACAGCCGGTCGCGGCCACGCCACTCGATGCACGCGAACCCGTACGCGATGACGAGGTTCGACACGACCGAGAACACCGTCACGAGGACCGTGATGATCAGCGTGTTCCGGAAGAACGTGAAGAACGGCATCGCCTGCACCGCCTGGGCGAAGTTGCCCCAGTCGAGCCAATGCGGGAACCAGGTGGCGGGGAAGGTGCCGAGCTCGGTGTTGCCCTTGAGTGCCGAGATCACCATCCAGTAGATCGGGATGAGGAAGAGCACGCTCATGGCGATGAGCACGATGCGCGCCGTGATCGACGACCAGACGGACCGGACGGACCCGTCGGCGTTGCGGGACGCCCCGCGATCGCCCTTCGCGGCAGCGGTGGTGATGGACTTCGTCACTTCGGTGGTCACGTCGGTCACTCCCCGGTCACGTCGTAGTTCACGAACCGCTTGGACAGCCAGTAGACGAGCCCCGAGAGGATCATCCCGGCGAGGAACAGCAGGACGGCCATCGCGCTCGCGAACCCGAGCTGCGCGTAGCTGAACGCGTTCTTGTAGAGGTAAAGCATGTAGAACAACGTCCCGTTGTCCGGCGACCCGAGGCCTCCCGTCCCGGACGAGATCACGTACGCCTCCGTGAAGACCTGCAGCCCGTTGCTGATCCCGGTGATGAGGTTGAACAGGATCACCGGGGAGAGCAGCGGCAGCGTCAGCGCGAAGAACTGCCGCACCGGTCCGGCGCCGTCCACGCGGGCTGCCTCGTACAGCGTCTTCGGGATGCCCCGCATGCCCGCGAGGAAGATCAGCGCGGCGTTGCCCGCACCCATCTGCGCGAGGGCGATGATCACGAGCTTCGCCGTGGTCGGGTCCCCGAGGAGGTTCGTCGCCGGGACGCCCACGAGCTTGAGCGCCTGGTTCACGAGTCCGGTCTGCGGGTTCACCAGCACGACGAAGATGAACGCGAGCGCGAACGTCGGGATGAGCGACGGGATGTACAGCGCCGTCCGGTACCAGCTGATCTCCCGGACGTCCTGGTTCATGGCGATCGCGATGATGATCGCCACCACGATCCCGACCGGCACCGCGATGACCGCGTAGAACACCGTGTTGCCCACCGCGGTGTGCACCAGCGGGTCGATGAACGCCGCGACGTAGTTGCCGAACCCGACCCACGTCGCGCCCTGCATGCCCGAGTACCGGGTCAGGCTGATCGCGAACGAGTACACGAGCGGGTAGCCGATGAACACGAGCACGCCGACGATCCACGGGGACACGAACGCGAGCCCGATCCGCAGGCGGCGCTTCTCGGCGGCGGTCCACGGGTGCTTCTCGCGGTGGCGTCGGCCGGAGCCCGCGGTGGTGATGCTGCGGGTCGTCGGCCTCGGAGGTGCTGCGGCCCCTGTTCGTGTCATCGTCGTCACGAGCGTCCTCTCGGATCCCGGGCCACCTCGTCGTGGCCTCGGTCGAACTCGAGGTCCGCCCGACCGGATCGCTTCAATCCAATCGATTGACAAAACCCCTCGAGCAGCGATGCTAGGGAGCATGGAGCAGCCCCGTCAACCCTCCCGGCGCACCGTGCTGCACGGTGGAACGTCCCACGGCGGGACGAACATCGCCGACGTCGGCAGCCGGAACCGTGCCCTCGTGCTCGACCTCGTCCGCCGCACCGGGCCCGTCCAGCGGGTCGCACTCGCCCGCGGCACCGGCCTCAGCGCGCAGACCGTCTCCAACATCTCCGCACGACTCGTCGCCGAGGGACTCGTGCGCCAGGACGAGGACCGGGCGCTCGCCGTGGTGCCCTCGGCGCGGACGGGGATCGGCGTGCACCTCGACCCGGCCGCGTTCGAGGTCGTCCTCGTCGACCTCTCCGGGACGGTCCTCGCAGCGGAGCACCACGACCTCGCGGCGAGGACGGCGCCCGGCGCGGTGCTCGACGTGATGGCGGCGGCGGTCGGACGACTCCGAGCCGAGGCACCCGGGCAGGTCGTGGACGGGATCACCGTCGCCGTCCCGGGCCCGATCGACACCGTCTCCGAGCGGCTCCGGACCCCCGCCCAGCTGCGCCCGTGGTCGGCGTACCCACTCGCCGCCGAACTCGCCGCACGGACCGGCGCCGAGGTGCACCTCGAGAAGGACGCCATCGCCGGGGCGTTCGGCGAGGCCTGGACGACACCGGAGCGCGAGGACCTCGTGGCGGTGCACCTCGGGAGCGGGGTCAGCGCGGCAGCGGTGGCCTCGGGCGAGGTCGTCCGGGGCGCGACCGGCAACGCGGGGGAGTTCGGCGGCATGCCCGTCTACGCGCACGGTCGGTGGACCGCGGTCTGGGAGGCCTGCCAACCGCTCCAGCAGGTCCGGCGCGCCGTCTCCGCCGGGGTGCTCGACGCCGAGGTCTCCTCCGATGACGCCGCGGCCGTCCGCGCCGCCTACGCCCGGATGTGCCGGGAACCCGCGGCCGCTGAGTTCGTCACCGAGGGCGGCGCAGCCCTCGGATCGGCACTCGCGCACGTGGTCGAACTCCTCGACGTGCCGCGGGTCACGATCGGCGGCAGCGCGGCCGTCCTCGGCGGCGAGCCCTTCCTCGCGGCGGTCCGGTCGCGCCTCCGGGATCGCCTGCCCCGCGGGCCGTTCGCCGAGGTCGCGTTCTCGACCGCGGGCGTCGTCGCCGTCGCGCGCGGCGCGGCGTGCTCCGCCATCGCGCGGAGCCTCGCGACGGCGCCGCGCGTCCCGGCGGTGCGGCAGCGGACGGGAGGCACGGGGCACGCCCGCAGCATCAGCCACCCCTGGTGAGCGACGTGCGTCGGGCAGGTGGGCCGTGCCTCCAGGACGGCGCTGTGTTACCGGCCGCGTCGCGGCCGCGGCCCGAGCGTCGTACGGTCGCTGCATGACGACCTCGACGACCGCCCCCTTCGCCGCCGACTGGACCACCTGGCACGACGCACACGAGGCCGCACGGTCCGCGCCGCACGGGTTCCTCGCGATCACGAGCATCCGGTGGCTGCAGGCCGAGCCCGAGCGGTTCGAGGACGCACCCGGGGCGTGGTCGACCTCCGAGGACGGGCCGGTCGTGGCGCTCGACCCGGGGCAGTCGATCGAGGTGGACGGCCAGGCCGTGACCGGCACGTACCGGTTCGGGTCGCTCGCCGAACGGTCCGGCGTCGACGCGGTGTGGCACGACGGCGACGAGACCGTCGTCATCGAGGTCGCACGGCGCGGCGGCAGCGACATCATCCGGCCGCGGCGTCCCTCCGCCCCGCTGCGCACGTCCTACCGGGGGACGCCGGCGTACGCGCCGGACCCCGCGTTCGCCGTCGAGGCTCGCTTCGAGCCGTTCGACGAGCCGCGCGAGGTGACCGTGGGGTCGGTCGTCGACGGCCTCCAGCACGTGTACACCGCGCCCGGCGTGCTGCGGTTCGACCTCGACGGGCCGCGGACCCTCACGGCGTTCAACGGGTACGGCGACGGGCTGCTCGTGCTGTTCACCGACCGGACCTCGGGCGTGACGACGTACGCGGCGACGCGGAGCCTCGACGTGCCGGCGCCGGACGCCTCGGGCCGGACGACCATCGACTTCAACCGTGCGACGAACCTGCCGTGCGCCTACACGCCGCACGCGACCTGCCCCCTGCCGCCCGCCGAGAACCGCCTCGGCGTCGCCGTCGAGGCCGGCGAGCGCCTGCCCGCGTAGCGGCGCCGCTGCCCGCGAGTTTCGCGCTGAGCGACTTCTCTCGCGGCCATCGGCCCGAGCAGTGTCGCCCAGCCCGAGACTCGGCGCGCGTCAGGTGGGCAGGGGCAGCCGCTGCCAGTCGCTCGTCGCGCGCCACGACACCGGGTCGAGCGTCAGCACGCTGCCCATGCCCGGCTGCTCGGCTGCTCGTGAGATCGGTCCGCCGGACAGCGAGGCGAGCAGCAGCGCACCCACCGCACCGTGCGACACGAGCACGACGTCACCGGCCCCGGCCTGGGCGCGGACCGCCGCGACGATCCGTTCCTGGGCGTCGACGGCCCGTTCCCACCCGCGCACCGACTCGGACGGCCGGGCGAAGAACGCGTCCACGACGGCGTCGAACTCGTCGAACGGCAGGTACCCGGTCGCACTCCGGTCGATCTCCCCGAGGGCCGGGTCCTGCTCCACCGGACGGCCGCCGGCGACGAGCTCCGCGGTCTCGACGGCCTTCCGCTCGGTGCTCGTCACCACCGGGGAGGCCGGCGCACGCCACGCCCCGGCCCGCGTCCGGCCGACGGGGGAGAGCCCCCACGTCTCGATCGGTGCGGCCGGGTCCACGACGGGCTCCGCGTGCGTGACGAACCAGACGGTCATGGTCCGAGCCTCGCACGGTGGTGCCCGAGTCTCGTGGCGGCCCGCCCGAGTCTCGGCGTCAGCGACGTTCCTCGCGCCCGCGGCCCCGAGCAGTGTCGCCCAGCCCGAGACTCGGCGCACCCGCCCGGCGCCGCCGGCTGCCGGCGCGCCGCCCGCCCCGTGACGGTGCGCGACATCGCCGCGCCACCGCTCGCGTCACACGACGCAACGTCCGGTCACGTGCGGCAACACCGGTCGTGGGCAGTGCGGATCCGCCGTAGCGTCACGGCATGACCGACGCCCAGCACCGTCCGGAGGCGCACCGTGCCTGACCGCACCACCCTCGTCACCGCCCTGCACGGCGCCGGCTGGCACCCTGCCGCCTGGCGCGTCGCCGGTCCGACCGCGACACGGCTGAGCAGCCTCCGGCACTGGCGCGACCTCGTCGTGGAGCAGGACCGTGCGGGCATCGACGCCGTCACGATCGAGGACTCCTTCACCGCCGGCCCCGCCGACGCGACCGGCGACCTCGACACCTCGACGGTCGTCGGACACCTCGACGCGCTCCTCGTCGCCAGCGCGGTCGCCCCGGCGACCCGCGCCGTCGGGTTGGTGCCGACCGTCTCGGTCACGCACACCGAACCGTTCCACGTCGCCACGGGCCTCCAGACCCTCGACCACGTCTCGCTCGGCCGCGCCGGCTGGCGTCTCCAGGTCAGCCCGTCGACGCGCGAAGCCGCGCTCTTCGGCCGCCGCCCCGGCGGCGAGACCACCGAGCGCCTCTTCGCCGAGGCCCGCGAGGTCGCCGAGGTCGTCAGCCGCCTCTGGGACAGCTGGGACGACGACGCGATCATCCGCGACGTCACCACCGGTCGCTTCATCGACCGCGACCGCATCCACGGCGCCGCGTTCGTCGGGGAGCACGTGTCGGTCCACGGCGCGTCGATCGTGCCGCGGTCGCCGCAGGGGCGGCCCCCGGTGTTCGCCCTCGCGCACCGCGCCGACGCCGCCGCCTTCGCCGTCGACGCCGCGGACGTCGTGCTGGTCACGCCCCGACTGGACACGGACGCACGGTCCGGTCTGACGGGACGACCCGACCTGGAGGCACGACCCGCCCTGACACTCGTCCGTGATGCCGAGCAGGCGGCCGGGTCGGACCGCGTGCGTCCGGTCCTCGCGGACGTCGCGGTGCTCCTCGGGTCCTCGGCGGCGGAGGCCGCCGACGACCTCGCCGCGCTCGACGCCGCGGCCGGTGCGTCGTGCGCCGCGACCTCGGACGCGGCCGTGCTCGCGACGACCGTGCCCGCGCTGGTCGAGCACATCGCCGAGCTCCGCGCGCTCGGGTACGCCGGTGTCCGGCTCCGGCCGCTGCGCATCCCCGAGGACAGCACCGCGATCGCCCGACGACTGGTCCCCGCACTCGTGACGGCCGGTCTCCGGGCCGACGTCGCCTCCCGTCCCACCGCCGACCTGCGGACGCGGCTCGGCCTCGCACCCGCCGTCAGCCGCCACGCCACCGAAGGGGTCCCCGCATGAGCCGCAAGCGTCAGGTCCACCTCGCCGCGCACTTCCCGGGGGTCAACAACACCACCGTGTGGAGCGACGAGCGTGCCGAGAGCCAGATCGCGTTCTCGTCGTTCGAGCACTTCGCCCGGAACGCCGAGCGCGGGTTCTTCGACTTCCTGTTCCTCGCCGAGGGGCTGCGGCTCCGCGAGCAGAAGGGCCGCATCCACGACCTCGACGTCGTCGGGCGGCCGAACACGCTCGCGATCCTCGCCGCCCTGGCCGGCGTCACCGAGCACATCGGTCTCGTCGGGACGCTGCAGACCACTTTCAACGAGCCCGTCGAGCTCGCGAAGCAGCTCGCCACGCTCGACCACCTCTCGGACGGCCGGGCCGGTTGGAACGTCGTGACCAGCTCCGACGCGTTCCACGGCGCGAACTTCCGCCGTGGCGGGTTCCTCGACCACGCCGACCGGTACACGCGAGCAGCCGAGTTCGTCGAGCTGTCCCGCGAGCTCTGGGACTCATGGGAACCCGACGCCGTCGTCGCCGACGTGACCGCCGGACGGTACGCCGAGCGCTCCCGCATCCGCGACGTCGACCACCACGGCCCGCAGTTCGACGTCGTCGGGACCTTCCCGGTCCCGCGGAGCCCGCAGGGGCACCCGGTCGTCGTGCAGGCGGGCGACTCCGACGAGGGCCGCGACCTCGCCGCCCGGCACGCCGAGGTGATCTTCTCGCTCCACACCGAGTTCGAGGACGCGCGGGCCTTCCGCCGGGACGTCACCGCGCGACTCGAGGCCGTCGGCCGGACCGAGGACGAGCTGCTCGTGCTGCCCGGTGCGACGTTCACGATCGGCGACACCCCGGCCGACGCCGAGGAGCGGTCCCGGGCGATCCGACGGGCTCAGGTCAGTCCGGCCACCGCGATCGCGTTCCTCGAACAGGTGTGGAACCGCGACCTGTCCGACCACGACGTCGACGGCCCGCTGCCGACGGTCGAGCCGGACGTCGTCGCCGACGCGATCACCCGCGGCCGGGTGCGGCACGTGCGGGACCCCCGCGCGACCGTGCAGGAGTGGCGGGACCGTGCCGCTGCGGAGCACCTGACCACCCGGGAGCTCGTCATCGCGGTCTCGACCCGCGGCGGCTTCGTCGGCACGCCCGACCACCTGGCCGCCGAGATCGACCGGTACGTGCAGGAGCGGGCATCCGACGGGTTCGTCGTCGTGCCGCACACGAACCCGTACGGCCTCGACGAGTTCGTCGACCGCGTCGTGCCCCTGCTGCAGGAGCGCGGGGTGTACCGCGAGTCGTACGGCGACGAGGCGACGCTCCGGCAGACGCTCGGCCTGCCGGGCACCATCACCCAGCGTCAGGTGGTGCCCGCATGAGCGCCACCCCGCTCTCGGTCCTCGACCTCGTCCCGGTGCCGTCCGGCTCGACCGCCGCGGACGCCCTGCACGCCACGGTGGACCTCGCCCGCGCGGCGGAACGTGCCGGGTACGCCCGGTACTGGCTGGCCGAACACCACCTCAACCCCGGGGTCGCGGGCAGCGCGCCGAACATCGTGATCGGAGCCGTCGCGGCCGCGACCTCGACGATCCGCGTCGGCAGCGCGGCCACCCTCGTCGGCAACGTCCGTGGGCTCCAGATCGCCGAGGCCTTCGGCACGCTCGCGGCGCTGTACGGGCCGCGCATCGACCTCGGGCTCGGCCGCTCCGGCGCTCCCGCGCCCGGCGCCCCGAAACCGCCGGTACCCGCGCCCCGCGGCGACGAGGTCGTCGACGGGTTGCTCGTCCCGGCGCCGTACGCCTTCCGCATCGCCCCCGGCTCGCGCTTCGCGTTGCAGGGGGAGCTGCTCGGTCGGGTCCCGGGGGACGTCGAGCGCTTCGCCGACGAGCTCGCCCTGGTCCGCGCGCTCTTCGCCGGGGACCACACCGTCGACGGAGCGGTCGTGGAGGCGCCCCCGGCGTCCGGCGCGCCGGTCGAGCTGTGGATCCACGGGTCGACCGGCGGTGAGAGCGCGCGGATCGCCGGATCGCTCGGTCTGCCGTACGGGGCGAACTACCACTCGTCGCCGGGCACGGTCCTCGACTCCGTCGCCGCGTACCGGGCGGCGTTCCGACCCGGGGTGCGCGCCGCGCCGCACGTGATCGTCTCCGCGGACGTCGTCGTGGGCCGCAGCTCCGACGAGGCGGACGGCCTCGCGCTCGGCTACGACCGGTGGGTGCACTCGATCCGCTCGGGCGTCGGCGCGATCCCGTACCCGACGCCGGACGAGGCGCGCGCACACCCGCTCGACCCCGCGGACGCGCTGTCGGTGGCCGACCGGGTGGCGACCCGGTTCGTCGGCACCGCGTCGTCCGTGGCCGACCAGCTCGACACCCTGCGCCGGGTCACCGGAGCGGACGAGTTGCTCGTCACGACGATCACGCACGACCACGCCGCGCGGGTCCGCTCCTACGAGCTGCTCGCCGAGGAGTGGGCGCTCCGGACGATCCACACACGAGGAGACGTCGCGGTCCCCGCCTGACGGACGCGCGCATGATGGGCTCCGAGGCGGAAGGGGTGACCGATGCAGCTCACCATCCACGAACAGATCACGCTCGACGGCATCGCGCAGGCGAACGGCGGGAACGACGAGGACACCGATCCGGGGTTCACCCGCGGTGGCTGGGCGCTGCCGCTCGGTGATGCCGAGGGCGTCGCGTACATCCTCGACGCCTGGCGTCGTCCGGACGCGTTCCTGCTCGGACGGCGGACCTACGACCTCTTCGCGTCGTACTGGGGCTCCCGCACCGGCGACGGCGGCTTCGGCGACGCCATCAGCGACAAGCCGAAGTACCTCGTGTCGAACACCGTCACCGAGCCGCGGTGGGCGGGGACGACGGTGCTCTCCGGGGACGTCGCGTCCGCGATCCGGGAGCTGAAGGCCCGACCGGGCGGCGAGCTGCTCGTGGTCGGCAGCGTCGCCCTCGCGCGGTGGCTGCTCGAGCAGGACCTGGAGGACCGGATCGACCTCGTGCAGTTCCCGGTGCTCGTCGGTGAGGGACGTCCGTTCTTCCCGGTCCCCGGGCAGGACCACGCCCTCGAACTGGAGTCCCACCGGGTCTTCGACACCGGGGTCGTCGCGCACACCTACCGGGTCGGCGGCCGGCCCGAGTACGCCTGATCCTCCCGCGCCCGCCCGGGAGTCAGGCGGGCTCGTCGGCGGGGTGCATCCAGAACGGCGACCAGTGGTACCCGTCCAGGTCGTCGAACTGGCGCTGGTACATGAACGGGTACTCGTCGGTGTCGCCGATCCGACCTCCGGCGGCCCGGGCACGTTCGACGAGGTCGTCGACGGCCTCGCGGCTGGCGAGGTCGAACGACACGGTGACCTTCGACGGCGTGTCCGGCCCGCCGACGAGGTCCTCGGTGCCGCCGACGCTCGCGTACGCGGCGCGGGAGCTCAGCATGACGAACTGGTCCGGGGCGATCGCGGGCAGCTGATGAGCAGGCTCATGCGGCCGATGCTCGCGCGGTCCGTGGCACACGTCAACGCCCGCGGCGCGCGTCGACGCCCCCGTCACCGATCGGCGACGGGGGCGCGGTGACGCCGAGCGGGTCAGCTGTTGTCGAGCGGGAGCCCCTCGGGGTTGACCTCGGAGGTCTTCACCGACTCGTTCGACAGGTTGTACGCCTTGAGCCACTTCGCGTAGGTGCCGTCCTCGATGAGCTCGTCGATCGCCGCGGCCACGGGCTTCGCGATGCCGCTGCCCTTCTTCGTGGTCGCCGCGATGAGCCCCTGCAGGGTCGAGCCGGCTCCGGAGTACGTGCCCGCGGTCGTGGTCGGCTTCGCGGAGCCCTTGCTCTGGGTGTTCTGGTACGCGATGGTCGGGTTCGGACCGAAGTAGCCGTCGATCTTCCCCGAGTCGAGCGCGAGCTTGATCGCGTTGCCGTCCGGGTAGTACTTGATCGTGAACTCCTTCCCCTTCGCCTGGAGCTCCTGCTGCCACTCGAGCAGGATCTTCTCCTGGTTCGTCCCGGAGCTGACCGACAGGGTCTTGCCGGCGAGCACGGACGGGTCGCCGTCGAACTTCCAGGCCGTCGACGCGAGCACCTGGAACGCGAGCTCGTCGCGGCGGTAGGAGGCGAAGTCGTACTTCTCCTTGCGCTGCTCGGTGACGGTGATGTTCGAGAAGCCGGCGTCGTACTTGCCGCTGTCGATGCCGACGAAGAGGTTGTCCCACGTGGCGTTCTGCACGTCGGCCTCGAGTCCGAGCTTTGCGGCGACCAGACGGCCGAGGTCCGGCTCGGAGCCGGTCAGCGTCTTCTGGTCGTCGCCCGTGAACGCGAGGGGTGGGAACCCGGACGGCAGTGCACCGACGCCGATGGTCAGCTTGCCGGACTGCTTGACCGCTGCCGGGAGCTCGTCGTGGAGCTTCGTGTCCTCCTGGACGGTGAGCTTCGTCTCGGTGGCCGCGCCGTTCGCATGGGCGCCGATCGTCACGGTGCCGTCGGCGTTCGACGTGTCTGCCGAGGCGTTCGCGGAGCAGCCCGCGAGGGCGGCGACGACGCCGGCGGCGAGGACGAGGGCGCCGACGCGGTGCGGCCAGCGGGGGAGCGTGGTGGTGGACATGGTTCTCCTGGGGTCGGGTCGGGGCAGTGCGGGACGAGTGGGGTCAGCGCGGGACAGGGCGGACAGCGCGGGACAGGGCGGTCAGCGCGGAACGGGGAGGACCGGGTCAGCGCACGCGGGCGAGGAAGTCGCGGGTCCGCGGGTGCTGCGGGGCGTCGATGACCTGGGCGGGCGGCCCCTCTTCGACGACCCGTCCGTGGTCGAGGAAGACGACGTGGTCGGCGACCTCGCGGGCGAAGGCGACCTCGTGGGTGACGATCACGAGGGTCGTCCCGGAGTCGGCCAGCGATCGGATCACGCCGAGCACCTCGCCGACGAGCTCCGGGTCGAGCGCGGAGGTCGGCTCGTCGAGGAGCACGACCGACGGCTCGAGGGCGAGCGCCCGGGCGATCGCGACGCGCTGCTGCTGGCCACCGGAGAGCTGCCTGGGTCGAGCGTCCCCGCGGTCGCCGAGGCCGACACGGTCCAACAGCTCCCGCGCACGCGCGAGCGCCGTCGCGCGGGGCACCCCGGCGGCGATCGGCCCCTCCGCGACGTTCTCCAGCGCGGTCAGGTGCGGGAACAGTTCGAACCGCTGGAACACGAACCCGATCCGCGACCGCTGGCGCCGGATCTGCCGCTCGGGGAGCTCCCGGTAGCGTGCCGAGCCGTCGCGACCGGTCCGGAGGCGAACGCCGACGGTCTCCCCGCCGATCGTGACGACGCCCCGGTCGAGCGGTTCGAGGTGGTTGATCGCCCGGAGGAGCGTGGACTTCCCGGAGCCCGACGGCCCGAGGACGGCCGTGACGCTGCCGGCGGCGAGCGACAGGTCGATGCCGTCGATGACCCGCAGGTCGCCGAAGGACTTCACGGCGCCGGTGACGGCGATGGACGCGCTCACGAGATGACCTTCCCGTCGTTGTCTCCGGACGTGACCACGCGCCGGGCCGAGGCGGCCTGCGCACGGTGATCCGTGCCTCCAGGCCGGCCCCGCCGCACCGCGGCACGCAGCCGCTGGAACGGCGTCGGCGGGAGCGCCCGTGCGGAGCCGCGTGACGTCCAGCGCTCCACGTAGTACTGGGCGACCGACACGGCGCTCGTCAACGCGAGGTACCAGATCGTCGCGACCACGAGGAGCGGGATGATGTCGGTCGGGTAGGTGCTCGACAGGTTCTGGACCACGCCGAACAGGTCGAGCAGCGACACGTAGAACAGCAGCGACGAGGCCTTGAGCAGCCCGACGATCTGGTTCACGAACGCCGGCACGATCGAGCGGAGTGCCTGGGGCAGCACCACCCGGACGAACTGCCGGCGGCGCGAGAGACCGAGGGCCTGCGCGGCCTCGAGCTGCCCGTGGTCGACGGCGAGCACCCCGGCGCGGACGATCTCCGACGCGTACGCGATCTCGCTGAGGCTGAGGCCGATCACCCCGATCGCGAGGTCACCGAGGACGTTCGCGGTCGGGACCTCCCACTGCGGGCCGAACGGGATGCCGATGCCGATCGTCGGGTACAGCGAACCGAGGTTGTAGAGGAACACGAGCACGAGGATGAGCGGCACCGACCGGAACAGCCACACGTACCCCCACGCGAGGCCGGACAGCACCGGATTCCGCGACAGCCGGGCGACGGCGACGACGACACCGCCCGCGAAGCTGATCACCGCGCTCAGCGCCGTCGCGACGAGCGTCAGCTGCAGACCCGTGAGGATCGCCGGGCTGAACAGCCACTTCCCGACCGCGGGCCAGCCCCACTGCTCGTTCGTGAAGAGCGTCTCGACGAAGTTGAGGAGCACGACGAGGACGAGGGCGGCGGCGATCCAGCGGACCGGGTGGCGGAGCGGGACGACGGGACGGTCGAGTGCTGCGCGACCGGCGGCGGTGAGGGCGTCGTCCGCTGGACGCTGCGTGTCGTCCGTCGCGTCGTCGCTGCGTTCCGGCCTGGAGGCGCGGTGCGCGTCCGCAGTGCCCGCCGCGTCGTGGACGCGGGTCGCGTCGTGCTCGCCGGTCGCGTCCGCGCTCGGCGTCGCGTCGTGGACGCGGGTCGCGTCCGCGGTCGGCGTCGCGTCGTGGACGCGGGTCGCGTCCCGTCGCGGGACCTCGGTGGTGTCGGTCATGCGGCGACCGTAGGAGGCCTCATCGCACCTCGACAACGGTGGTCGAAACAGTCCGGCACGCGACGGAACACACCGTCACACGGGGGTCCGATCGTGACGTCGAGTGACGCACTCCGGCGCTGTGCGGGGCTTCTGTGACGCCGTGTGCAGCGCTACCGTGAGCGCATGACCGGACACCGAGTGACCGCCCCCGAGCCGCCCGCCGTCGGTACGAAGGCGACGGGGCCGCAGTCGTACTTCCCGAGCATCGAGGCGAAGTACAGCCGCCCCGTGCAGGAGTGGCTGGACCTGGTGGCCGACCGGCTCGACGACCACCAGCACATGGAGGTCGTGTCCTGGCTCAAGGAGGAGCACGGCCTCGGGCACGGTCACGCCAAGGCCCTCGTCGCGTACGCCCGGAACGCACTCGGGCGCTGAGCGGCGCGGCCACGGTCCTAGCCGCGGAGCACGCTCGCGAGCCGCGGGAGCGTCGCCGTGTCCTCGTGTGCGCCGCCGCCCTCGTGGCCGTTGTACTGCCACACCGTGATCTCCTTCGGGCCGGCGTAGGCGTTGTAGGCCGCGTACACCGTGGACGGCGGACAGATCGGGTCCATCAGCGCCGTGGAGAACCACGCCGGAGCCGTCGCGCGTGCCGCGTGCAGCGCTCCGTCGAAGTACGCGAGGGTGCCGAACACCTGGTCACGACGATCCCGGTGCACCGTCAGGTAGCGGGCGATCTCACGGTAGGGGTCGGCGTCGGTGATCACCGAGGCGCGGGGGAAGTCGCACAGGAACGGCACCCGCGGGAACACCCCGGCCAGCCCCTCGACGAGCCCGGCGACCGCGATCGCAAGGCCACCGCCCTGGCTGACGCCGAGGACCGCGACCCGCTCGGGGTCGACGAGGTCGATCGACCGGACGGCGTCCACGGCGCGGACCGCGTCGACCGTGAGCCGCCGGTAGTAGTAGGTCTCGCGGGACTCGATGCCCCGGGTCATCACGCCGGGGGCTGCCGGTCCGCTGCCGTCCGGGTCCGGGGTGTCGCCCACGGACCACCCCGAACCCTGGCCACGCGTGTCCATCACGAGGTGCGCGTACCCGGCGGACGCCCACAGCAGGCGCTCGGTCGCGAGTCCCCGCCCGCCGCCGTACCCGATGTACTCGACCACCGCCGGAAGCGGCGCGTCGGCCGAGGTGCCCGCCGGCACCGTCAGCCAGCCACGGACGCGCTGTCCGTCCCAGCCGGCGAACGACACGTCGTACGTGTCGAGCGTCGACAGGCCCGTGTCGACCCGGGACAGCTCGACGGCGCTCGGGTGCTGCCGTGCGGATGCGAGGGTGTCCGCCCAGAAGGCGTCGAAGTCGGCGGGTTCGACGGCGCTCCCGCGGTGGGTGAGGAGCTCGGGGCCGGTGATGTCGGTGTACACGCTCTCGACCCTGGCACGGGTGCGCATCGGTCGCCAGGGAGCCGAACGGACTGTGGACGGCCCGCGCTCCGGCGCTCGCTGTGCAGGACCGGTTGTCGGCGGTCGCTCCTACCGTGGCGACGTGGTCGAACCCGTGGACGCGTGGTGGCGCCGCCGACAGTGGTCGCGTGGCGTCGCGGTGCCGTACGCCGTCGGCGAGTTCCGCGCCGCGTGGGAGTCCTACCCGGTGCTCGTCCGGCAGTACCACCCCGAGTGGAACCACGGCGTCGTCCTGACCCAGGTCCCGCCGGCGGCCGAGGTCCTGCTCACGTGGGAGTGCGACGTCGGACACGTCTTCGTCGCCACCCCCGCCGAGCAGCGCGGACGGCCGGGCCGTGAGCGACGCCGGTCGGTCTGGTGCCCCGAGTGCGCCGTGCAGGCACAGCCGCAGCGGTGGCCCGCCCTGCCCGCCGACTGGCCGGCGGCCGTCCCCGCACCCCAGCGGGTCGTGCGGCTGACCGGCCGGCAGACCCTGCCCGCCGCACCTGCTCGGGGTGTCCCGGCCGGAGCGGTCGCGACGTCGCGGAACCGACCCGACCGCAGCGGCGCGCGGCGGACGGGCGAGCGGCGGCCGTCGGTACCGCGCACGATCTGCCCGAAGACCCCGCGCGTCCCCTCGGGTGAGGCGTTCACGAGCGTCTGCGCTCCCGCGACGGCCTCCGCGGTCGAGGCCGAGCTCCGTGCGGCCCTCTCCGGCCGCTTCGACTTCACCTTCGACCGGAACGCGATCCGCCTCGACCGGCCGTTCTTCGACCACGTCGAGGCCTGGCCGGACATCGTGCTGCCGGAGCTCCGTGTGGCGATCGAGTACGACTCCACCGGGCGCCACGGTCTCGAGCACGTCGGGCCACGGCAGGAGACCGACCGGCGGAAGGACCGTGCCGTCCGCGCCGTCGGGTGGGAGGTCGTCCGCATCCGGACCGGTCGGCTCCCGGCGCTCGGACCGTACGACCTGCAGGTGTCCGGCATCTCCAAGCGGACGATCGAGCAGCTCGTGGACACCCTGCGGGACCTGCGCGGGCCGTTGTTCGTCGACGCCTACGCCCGCTGAGCCGGGGTCAGCGCCAGAGCCACCGCAGCGCGTCAGGCAGGACCACCCCGCCGTGGTTCGGGCTGTGACCGCCGTCGCCGAGGACGAGTCGGTGGTCGTACCCGCGTTCGGCGAGGGCGGCGGCGACCAGCAGGTTCTCGCTGTACCAGTTCCGTTCCCGCTGGTCGTGTCGCAGGTCGAAGCGGTTCGCCTCCAGGAAGACCCGGATCGGCTTGTCCTCGGCCGAACGGATGAGTGCGGGGTACGGGTCGCCTCCGGGGATCTGGGCGAAGCTGGACACGAAGCCGAGCACGAGACCGAATGCGTCCGGTCGGTGCCAGGCAGCGGTGAACGCACAGTTGCCGCCGCTCGAACCGCCGCAGATCGCGCGCCGCGCGGGGTCGTCGGTGAACCGGACACCGGTTCGCTGCTCGACGGCGGGCAGTACCTCGTCCAGCAGGAACGTGACGTAGCGGTCGTCGGCAGGGTCGTACTCGGCGTTGCGGTTCGTCGGCTGGCCCGGATCGACGAAGACCCCGACGGTGACGGGCATCGAGCCCTCGTGCACGAGGTTCTCGAGGACGGTCCCGGCACGCATGTCCTCGGCATCGTCGAGGTACAGCCGACCGTCCTGGAAGACCATGAGCGCGGCCGGCTCCGAGCCGTCGTACTGGGCGGGCACGAACACGCGGACGGTCCTGGTCGTCCCGGGGTACACCGTGCTGTCGGTGAGGTCGAACTGCACGACCCGACCTCGCGGCACGCCCTCCGCCCGTCTCGACGACGGCCCGTGGGTGTAGTGCATCGCGCCGGTCACGACCGGGAGCGGGGAGAACGGCAGCGGCGACGTCGACACGTCCGCACCGTACCGTGTCGGGAGACGGGTGTGGTGTGCTGAGCGCATGACCGTGCACGAGTACCTGTCGAGGTACGACGCGTTGTGGGCCCGTGCGCGTTCCTCGTACGAGACGGGGGACCTCGTGATCGACCGCCCGCCCGTGGACGGCGATGCCCGCTGGGGGCTCAGCCTCGTCGTGCTCCCGGGTGCGGAGCTGCACGCACGACTCGTCGAGGCGACGGATGCGCTCGCCGACCGGATGGCCGGCCCACAGACCGTGGTCGCTCCGTCCGATCTGCACATGACCGTCACCAGCCTCGAGCCGTACCGCGACGAGGTGGACCCCGTACTCGTCGACGCCTACTGGGTGGCGGCCGGAGAAGCGCTCCGTGGAGGGATGCCACAGGTGTCCTTCCGCGGCCTCGGCGGTTCGGCTGCTGGCGTGTTCGCACAGGGCTTCGCCGACGACCGGCTGCTCGCCGTCCGGCGACGGATGCGCGAGGTCGGTGCCGCCCTGCACGGCGGAGAACCGCCCACGCCGGCGTTCATCCGCGACACCGCCCACGTCTCCCTGACGGTGCACCGCGCAGCCGCGCCGGAATCGCATGTCGCCGCGTTCGTCGACTCGGCGCGCGACGTGCCGCTCGGCGACCTCCGAGGAGCGTGCCTCGCCCTCGTCCGGTACCGCGAGGTCGGCGGCGCGATGCGGCTCGAACCGATCGCGTCGACAGACCTGAGCGGTTGACCGCAGATGTCGATCAGCCCCGCAGCGCCAGCGCCTCGCTCCGCCACCGGGCCAGGAGCTGCCACGGGTCCCCGACGCCGGCAGCGACCACGTCGACGTGGGCGAGCAGCTCCGGAGTCGTCCGGAACCACTCGGTGCCCGGGTAGCGCGTCGCGGCGAACTGTGCGTGCCGTCGACGTTCGACCGTGCGGTCGCCGCGCTCGAACGTGAGGAGGTCCTGGTGCGCGATCGCCGCGAGCCGCTGCCGGGGGTTCGCGGTCGTCCCGATCTTGATGCGGTCGCCCGAGGCGTCCCGCATCCGCAGGTAGTACACGACGTCGACCCGTGGGGGAGCGAGGTCGCCGTCGGGCACGTCGCCCCAGCGCCACTCGCAGACGGCGCACACGGCACCGCTCGGGTAGCGGACGCCGACCCGCGATCCACAGAGCAGGCACGGGCCGGGCAGGACGTCCTCGACCCCGGCCGCGTCGAGCACGGCCTCGTCGATCACGGCCTCGTGGTGCACGCCGCAGAGCGGCACCGCAGCGGCAGCGTCCGTCGCGGGGGAGTCGCACCCGGGTGCACAGCAACTCGTCACCCGGCGAGTCTCACACGAGCCGACGACACAGCGTCCCCGGCCCGCGACCGAGACGCTCCCGACCCTCGTAGGGTTCGGGCATGCACTGGCAGCTCGACCTCCTCGAACGGCTCCGCACCGCCGCCCCGACGGTCAGAGACGTCCGCCCCTACGGGTCCGTCACGACGCCCGATCACCTCGACCGGTGGAGCGACCTCGACGTCGAGCTCGACCTCACCAGCGACGCGGACGCCGGGCAGCTCTTCGACGGGACGCCCTGGGCGTGGCAGGACACCCGGGACCGTACGGACCCCACCGTGCAACGCCTGCGGCTCGTCCTCGCCGACGGTCGGCGGGTCGACGCCGCGGTCCGGGGCGGGACGGTGCGGCTGCCGGAGCCGTCGCCGGACAACGCCGTGCGCTTCGACCTCGCCCTCGCGGCCACGCGGTTCGGCCGCGGCGCCGACCTGATCGGCCTGCACCTCGTCCTCGGCGTCGTCAGGAGCACGCTCGAACTCTGGATGGCCGTCGAGGACCGTCGCACCGGGACCACGCACCACCGGTCCGGGTCCGCGACCGACGCGGCCGCAGCCCGCGCCCTCGCCGCGTTGGCCGGCCCGCTCGGCCCGGCCACGGTCCTCCAGGCCGCTGCTCTGCACGACGAAGCCCGCGCCGCACTCCAGGAAGCCGCACGCGCCGAAGCGCGCGCCGCCCTCCGCGAAGCCGCGCGCGCCGCCGCGCACGACGGCGCACGCGCCGACGTCGACACCGACGCCTCGACGCCCGACTGGACCGCCCTGCGCACCATCGTCGGTCAGACCGGAACGGACCCGGCCTGACCGACGCGGAGCGACCGCTCACGCCCCCGGCTGCACCGCCTGCACCTGCAACTGCTCCACACCCGACGCCGTGCACGCCGACAGCTCCAGCTGCCCCGCGTCCACGAACAACGACTGCTTCGACCCCGGCGGGTACACCCGGAACCCGTCCGCCGTCGTGATCCCGCAGTCCTCGTAGTTCCGCGCCTGCGCCACGAGCAGCGTCGCGTGCGCCGTGCTCCCGGCCGCGATCGTCACCGTCCCGTGCGCACTCGACCGGTCGAACGTCGCCGGCGCGCCGAGCTGCGTCCCGTTGCCCTTCCCCACGAAGGACACCCCCGGCCAGCCCTGCAGGGTGCACGGCGACGAGCCCGTGTTCCGGAAGACGATCTCGTACGCCTGGTGCCCGGCACTCCCGCCGCCAGCCGCGGTCGTCACCGACCCGTGCAGGTGCGTCGCCGTGCACGCACCCGAACGGAGCGACCCGGCCTCCGACGACGTCCCGTCGGCGTCGCTCGCCGACGACGCGGTCGCCGGACTGGAGGCGCTGCTCGCCTCGGTCGCGGACGCCGCGCCGGCAGCGCTGTGCGTGCTCCCCGTGGTCGGTTCTGCCTGTACAGCGCCGCCGCTCGCACACCCGGCGAGGGCGACGAGGGCGATGATCCCCGCAGCCCCCGCGAACGCCGCGCTCTTCCACGTCGTGGTGGTCATCTCAGGTTCCTTCCTGTCTGCCTGCGTCCACGCTCCGCCCGCGAGCATGAGGTTTCGATGAGGCGCGGGCGTGACCCTGCCGGAACCGCACGACCACGGTCAGCCCGGGGTGCTCGGCGTCCTCCGGGGCGGTGGGCAACAGGGACAGCTCGGCCCGCTGCGCCCGCGCCGCCCACTGCACGATCGCCAACCCGGTCCCCGTCCCGAGCCCGCCGGTCGCCCCCGGACGCAGGGCCCGCCGACGGTCCCGTGCCGGGACGCCCGGGCCACGGTCGGCGACCCGCAGCGCACCGTCCCCGACCCGGACCGCGACCGGCGCAGCCCCGTGGCGCTCCGCGTTGGCGAGCAGGTTCTCCACGATCCGCTCGACCAGCTCCGGGTCCGCGTCCACCACCGTCGGCTCGGTCCGCAGCTCGATGTCGGCGTCGACGGCGGCACCGGGACCTGCCGCCTCGACGTGGGCGATCAGGGCGCGTTCCACGACCTGGTCGAGCCGCACCGGCACCGTCGACACCACTGCCGGACCCGCCGAACGCGCCCGGAGCAGCAACCGCTCGGTCAGCGCCACGAGCCGGTCCACCTGCCGCACGGTCTGCTCCGGCGGCGCCCGACGCTCGGCCAGCACCCGCAGCGTCGCGAGCGGGGTGCGGAGCTCGTGCGCTGCCTCCACCAGGAACTGCTCCTGCGCCTCCAACCCCCGCACAGCCGGACGCACCGCGATCCCCGCGACGACGTGCGCGAACGCCGCGGCCACGAGCGTCAGCGCGCCGGCCGCGAGCAACAACCCGGTGCGGAGCTGGGTGTGCCCGACCGCGGCGGCCACCGGCTTGCCCGCGACGGCGATCCCACCCGTGTACCCGCCGTCCACGTAGGTCCCGAAGTCCGTGATCGTCGCCGCCGCCCAGTGCAGCTCGGGGCCGTCGGGAGCCGAGGCCTCCGGCGCGACGAACGTCACGACCTGCCCGTCGGCTCGCCGGGCGTCTGCGAGCGCTCGCCGCAGCACACCGTCCGACGGCAGCGCGTCCTGCCCGGGTTGCGCGTACGCGATCGCCCGGTCCGTCACGAACCCGTACACCGGCACGGACTCGGCGGCGTGGCTCTGCTGCACCGGTCCGAGGTTGAGCGCCTGGTCGTCGCCGAACGTGACGAGGTCCGCGAGCGTCTCGGCGCGCTGCCGGAGGTCGGTGTCGGTCGCCTCGCCGCGCGACGCGAGGTCGATCCGGAGCGCCGCGCCCACGAGCACCCCGAGGCACGCGGCCGTCGCGGCGGCGAACACGAGCGTCGTCGTCCACCGGATGCGGGCGATGCGCCGGCGTGCCGGGTCCGACCGGCGTCGGTCCCGGCTCACCCCGTCACCCGGTAGCCGACACCCCGGACGGTCTCGATCGGGTCCGGGCTCCCGAGCCGGCGTCGGAGCTGCCCGACGAGGACGTCCACCACGTTCGAGCCCGGCGCGCTCATCTCGTCCCACCCACGCTCGAGCAGCTCCGTCCGGCCGACCACCCGCCCGGCCGCGGTCAGCAGCACCTCGAGCACCGTGAACTCCTTCGCCGTGAGCGACACCGGCTCTCCGCCGCGGTGGACCTCGTGCCGGGCGGTGTCGAGCTCGAGGTCCCCGACCCGGAGCACCGGGGGAGCCGGGTCCGCCGCCCGACGCCCGAGTGCCCGGATCCGCGCGGTCAGCTCCGCGAACGCGAACGGCTTGACGAGGTAGTCGTCCGCGCCGTGCTCGAACCCGGCGACCCGGTCGGACACCCGGTCCCGCGCGGTGAGCAGCAGCGTCGGCGTGGTGTCCCCGGCCCGTCGCAGCGCGTCGACGAGGGCCACGGCGTCACCGTCGGGGACCATGCGGTCGAGCACGAGGCAGTCGTAGTGGGTCACGGAACGCTGGAGGTCCGCGTCCCGGAGCGTCCCCACGTGGTCGACGACGAACCCCTCGTCGCGCAGGCCGTCGACCACCGCGGCGCCGAGCTCCACGTCGTCCTCGAGCAGCAGCACCTTCACGGCGCCGACGCTACGTCCTCGGGTCGTGCTCGTCCGCGGCGCACCCTGTCACTCCTCGAAGATCACGCCGATCGGCTCCCGCTTCTCCTCCTGGAACCGGTCCTCCGCCCGCCCGAGCGCCCAGTACGCCGACAGCGACAGCTCGGACTTCTCGAGCCCCCAGTCGTCCTGCAGCAGCCGACGGATCGCCTTCACCGCGGTCCGCTCGCCGTGCGCGAAGACCTGCACCGGCCGGGAGGGACGGGGCAGCGAACGCGCCGCCTCCAGCAGCAGGGTGCCCGGCTCGGCGCCGGTGGCGTCGCGGTGCAGCCACCGCAGGTCGACACCCGCCGGGTGGGCGATCGGCTGCTCGTCGGCCGGACCGGCCACCTCGACCAGGGCGACGCCCGTGGCGGCGTCGGGCAGTGCCTCCAGGGCGGACCCGATGGCGGGCAGCGCGCTGTCGTCGCCGAGGAGCACGTGCGTGACCGACGTGTCGGTGGACGGCGCGTAGCCGCCGCCCGGGCCGGACAGCGCGAGCCGGTCGCCGGGTCGCGCCGCGGCCGCCCAGGGCCCGGCGAGGCCGTCGTCGCCGTGCACCACGAAGTCGATCGCGATGGTGCCCGCAGCGTGGTCGATGCTCCGCACCGTGTAGGTGCGGCGGGCGGGGCGGTCCTCCTTCGGCAGCGCGGCGCGGAGCTCGTCGAGGTCGTACGGCGGCTCCAGCCCGAGCCCCGGCCTCGCGAGCAGGAGCTTGACGTAGCGGTCGGTCGCGGCGATCCGGGCGGGGTCGGCGCCGGACACGAAGTCGGCGAAGGCGGGGCCGCCGAGGTGCACCCGGACCATGTGGGGGCTCAGCCGCTCGGTGCGGTCGACGACGAAGACGTGCTGGGGGCGGTTCGGCTTGGGACTCATCGGGGACGAGTCTCCTCTCGGTTGCGCGTGCGTGGTGCTTGACTCTCCAGGAGGTGAGGTTAGCCTTACCTCATGGACACCACCGTCACGCCGTTCTCGGAGCTGCTGCGCCGCCGCACCCGGCGTGCCGTCGGTTCCGCGACGGGGGACGGCCTGCTGCACGACCTCGCCGCGGGGACGTGCGACGTGGCGGACCACGCGGACCTCCTCGGCCAGTACGCCTTCGTGTACGACGCCCTCGAGCGCGCTGCCGAGCGGATGGCGGACCACCCCGTCGTGGCGCCGTTCGTGACGCCGCAGCTCACCCGGATGCCCGCGATCCGTGCCGACCTCGAGTACCTCATCGGGCCGGACTGGCCCGAGCTGGTGTGCCCGCTGCCGGCGACGACCGCGTACGTCCGACGGCTCAACGAGGTCGCCGCCACCTGGCCGGGCGGCTTCGTCGCGCACCACTACACGCGCTACCTCGGCGACCTGTCCGGCGGTCGGGCGATCGGCACAGTGCTGAGCGACCGCTTCGGTTTCGAGACGAACGGCGTGCTGTTCTGGATCTGCGAGCAGGTCGCGGACCCGGCGGCGTTCGGTGACACCTACCGCGAGCAGCTCGACCGGGCGCCGTGGGACGCCGACGAGCAGGAACGGGTGATCGCAGAGGTCGAGACCGCCCACGCCCTCGACCGGCGGCTCCTCGCCGAGCTCGAGGCGCTCCGGACGCCCGCGTCCGCTCCGCGAGTCGTCCACGGCTGACCCGCGCCACCGACCCGCCGGGACCGCGGCGCACGGCGATTGCAGGGGTGCTCCTGCCGCGTGCCGCGGTCCCGGTGCTCATGCTGCCTGCTCCGCGCCGCCGCGGTGGCGGATGCCGTCGTCGCTGCTGTTGGTCCGTCCGGATGCCGTCGTCGCTCCTGCTGGTCCGTCCTGACGCCGTCGTCGCTGCTGCTGGTCCGTCCGGACGGTTGTCGTCACCCGTCCCGGCGGCCCGATACGCTGCTGGGATACCGGGGCTCGTCCCCGGCAGACCCGGAAAGGACGACATGACGGCGATCGACGGCCAGACGCGTCACGGACGCGCCAGGGACGACGTGAGCGGAGCGGTCGACAGCGACCTCCGCGCCGACGTCCGCTACCTCGGCAACCTGCTCGGGCGGGTGCTACGCGAGGTCGGCGGCGACGACCTGCTGCGCGACGTGGAGACCCTGCGTGCCGCGGTGATCGAGGCCTACGAGGGCTCCGGCACCGACGGGGCAGCGCGGGCCGAGGAACTCGTCGCGGGCATGTCCGCCGAGCGGGCCGAGGCCGTCGCACAGGCGTTCACCACGTACTTCCACCTCACGAACCTCGCCGAGGAGCACCATCGCGTGCGCGTGCTCCGGCAGCGCGGCGACGACGGCGGTCTCCCCGGCGACTCGTTCCCGGCGACGTACGGTTCGCTCGTCGAGCAGGTCGGCGCCGACGAGGCGGCGGCACGGCTCGAGGGGCTCCGCTTCCACCCGGTCCTCACCGCGCACCCGACCGAGGCCCGTCGCCGCGCCGTCACCACCGCCGTCCGACGCATCACCGACCTCATCGACGAGCGCGACCGCGCGCGGAACGCCACCGCCCGCGCCGAGAACGAGCGACGCCTCCTCGAGGAGATCACCACACTCCTCCGGACCTCGCCGCTCCGGACCACCCGGCCGACCCCGCTCGACGAGGTCCGCACGGCCATGAGCGTGTTCGACCAGACGCTCTTCGAGATCGTCCCGCAGGTGTACCGCCTGCTCGACGACCGGCTGCAGGGCGACGACGCGGGCCGCGCCCCGGTGGTCGCCCCGGCGTTCGTGCGCTTCGGCACCTGGATCGGCGGCGACCGCGACGGCAACCCGCACGTGACCGCCGACGTCACCCGGCAGGCCGCCGAGATCGCGTCCGAGCACATCCTGCTCGGCCTCGCCCGTGCCGCGACCCGCATCGGCAGCGCCCTCACCCTCGACGCGAGCGAGACCCCGGCCGACGCCGGACTCACCGCCCTCGTCGCCGAGCAGGAGCGCCTCGACCCCGCCGTCGCCGAACGGATCGGGGTCCGCGCGCCGAACGAGACGCACCGTCGGGCGCTGCTGTTCGTGGCCGCCCGCATCCGTGCGACGCGTCGCCGTGACGACCGCACCGCCTACGCGAGTCCCGAGGAGCTCCTCGCCGACCTGCGCACGATCCAGGCGTCGCTCGTGGCGGCCGGTGCCGTCCGACCGGCGAACGGCGAGCTCCAGAACCTCGTGTGGCAGGTCGAGACGTTCGGGTTCCACCTCGCCGAGCTCGAGGTCCGGCAGCACTCGCAGGTGCACCGCACCGCCCTCGCCGAGATCCGCGCGGGCGGCGCACTGAGCGACACGACCCAGGAGGTCCTGTCGGTCTTCCGGACCATCGCCGACCTCCAGGCCCGCTTCGGCGTCCGTGCCGCACACCGGTACATCGTGTCCTTCACGCAGTCCGCTGCGGACCTGGCGAACGTCCACGAGCTCGCGGTCGCCGCACTCGGGTCGGCCGAGGCGGCCCCGGTGCTCGACGTCATCCCGCTGTTCGAGACCTTCGCCGACCTGCACGCCAGCGTCGACATCCTCGACGAGGCCGTCCGCACCGAGCCGTTCCAGCGTCGACTCGCAGCGACCGGGCGTCGGCTCGAGGTCATGCTCGGCTACTCGGACTCGTCGAAGGACGTCGGTCCGGTGTCCGCGAACCTGGCGCTGTACGACGCACAGGCCCGCATCGCCGACTGGGCCACGGCGAACGACGTCGAGCTGACGCTGTTCCACGGCCGTGGTGGATCGCTCGGGCGTGGGGGCGGACCGGCGAACGAGGCCGTCCTCGCGCAGCCGCCGGGGTCGATCGACGGACGGCTCAAGCTCACCGAGCAGGGCGAGGTCATCTTCGCCCAGTACGGCGATCAAGACATCGCCGCGCGGCACCTCGAGCAGATGGCGTCGGCCACGCTGTTCGCGTCCTCGCCGTCGAACGAGCAGCGCACGGCCGCGGCGGCCACCGAGTTCGCCGACCTCGCGCAGCAGCTCGACGACGTGTCGCGCCAGGCGTTCTACGACCTGGTCAAGGCCGACGGGTTCGCTCCGTGGTTCGCCCGGGTCACCCCGATGGAGGAGATCGGCCTGCTGCCCCTCGGGTCGCGGCCGGCCCGTCGCGGGCTGTCGGTCGAGTCCCTCGAGGACCTCCGCGCCATCCCGTGGGTGTTCTCGTGGACGCAGGCGCGGATCAACCTCGCCGGCTGGTACGGCCTCGGTTCGGCGCTCGAGGCAGTCGGGGACGTCGACGTGCTCCGCCGTGCCGCCGCCGAGTGGCCCCTCTTCGGCGCGATGATCAAGAACGTCGAGATGTCGCTCGCGAAGACCGACGAGTACATCGCCGGCCGGTACCTCGAGCTGGCGGACCGCGACGACCTCGCCGCACGCGTGCTCGACGAGATGCGCCGCACCCGGGCCTGGGTGTTGCGGATCTCCGGCGGCGCGGACGTCCTCGAGGACCGCCCCGTCCTCGCCCGCGCCGTCCGACTCCGCAGCCCGTACGTGGACGCGCTCTCGCACCTGCAGCTCCGGGCGCTCCGGTCCATCCGGACGAGCGGCAGCACCGACCCGACGGACGGCGACCACCGCCTGCTCCTGCTGACCGTGAACGGCATCGCTGCCGGCCTGCAGAACACCGGCTGACCCGGCTTCTGGCCCACGAAACGCGCGCGTTCCGACGTCCCACCCGTCGAACGACGCGCGTTTCGTCGTGCTCGGCGCGCGTCACGTCCCACTCCTCGATGCCGCGATCCCACGCCCCCCCCCGCCCCCCGATGAAACGCGCGCGTTTCGTGGGCTTGGCGCGCCCCCGGCGCAACGCGACCGCCTGGAGGCCCGGGGCGCGTCCGGCGAGCCGGCACCGGTCCTCCAGGCCGTGGCTGGTGCACGAAACGCGCGCGTTCCGACGTCCCACCCGTCGATCGACGCGTGTTTCGTCGTGTCCGGCGCGCGGTGCCCGCCCGTCGTTGTCGAACGACCGCGCCGCTGTCGAACGACAGCGACCGCGTCGCTGGTTGCGCGTGCAACCGTCCGCGCACCGAGCGTCGCGCCCCCGGCGCAACGCGACCGCCTGGAGGCCCGGGGCGCGCCCGGCGGTCCGGCACCGGTCCTCCAGGCCGTGGCTGGTGCACGGGACGCGCGCGTTCCGACGTCCCGCCCGTCGAACTACGCGTGCGGTGTCGAAACGCGCGCGTTTCGTCAGCCGATCTCCGTGTCGAATCGATTCGAGGCGGCGTAGCGTGGGCCGGGTGACGAGGGAGCGCGGCGCGGAACTAACGACCACCCAGCGGGGAGCGCTGCCGCCGATCGTGCCGCTCGCCCTCATCGTCGGGGTGTCGCCGTTCGCCACGGACATGTACATCCCCGCGCTCCCGGCGATCGCCCGTGACCTCGCGACGACCCCCGGAGCCGTACAGCTCTCGTTGACGGCGTTCCTCGTCGCGTTCGCCGTCGGGCAGCTGCTCGCGGGCCCGGTGAGCGACGGGATCGGACGTCGGCCGCTGATGCTCGTCGGCACCGCCGTGTTCGCCCTCGCGTCGGTCGGCTGCGCACTCGCCCCGGACGCCGTGACACTCGTCATCGCGCGCGTGCTCCAGGGACTCGCGGGGGCAGCCGGTGCGGTTGCAGGACGGGCGATGGTGTCCGACGTGACGGACGGACCGCGGATGGCGAAGGTGTTCGGCACCCTCGCGGCCATCAACGCGATCGGCCCCGTGGTCGCGCCGCTGGCCGGGGGAGCCGTGCTGGCGGTCGCGAGCTGGCGCCTGATGTTCGTGGTGCTCGCGGCGCTCGGAGTGGTGTTCTTCGTGTTCGTCGTCCTGCGGTTCCACGAGACCCTGCCGCGAGAGCGTCGCGGCGGCGTCGGGTTCTCCGCGAACCGGGACCGGATCCGGCAGCTCCTGGCGATCGGACGGTTCCGCGCCTACGTGCTCACCGGGGTGCTGTCGACGATCGGGTTCTTCGCGTACATCGCCACCAGCTCGTTCGTGTTCCAGACCCAGTACGGGTTCAGCGAGGGCCTGTACACGCTCGTCTTCGCCACGAACGCCTCGATGATGATCGTGACGACGCTGGTGTTCCGGCGGGTCGTCGGGCGGTGGTCCGAGGACGGGTTGCTCTCCTTCGGTCTGGCGGTCGGGACACTCGGCGCGCTGGGGGTCCTCACGTCGGCGCTGCTCGGTCTCGGGCCGGTCCCGGTGTGGTGTTCGCTCGCCGTGGTGACCGGGGCGTGGGGCTTCGTGCTCCCCGCCGCCATGACACGGACGCAGCACGTCGGGGCGGCACACCCGGGGACCGCAGCGGCGCTCCAGGGTGGCTTGACCTTCGGCCTCGGCGGGCTCGGGACACCGCTCGCCGGTGCGCTCGGGGGCACCGCGCTGGCGATGGGGTCGGTCATGGCGGCCCTCATGGCCGCAGCGGTCGTCGTGCAGCTGATCGCCACGCGCCGGGCCCGCGTCGACGCGTGACCGGTGGTCGGCACGCTCGTGCGCCGGGCGAGCATGCCCACGCGCCGTGCCGGTGGCGACGCACGACCCGGGTTGCCCGGTAGGTTCGACGCGGTAGGTTGCGAGCACGAACCGAAGGGGAGCGCACCGGATGGACATCGTCGTACACGAGGCATCAGCGAACACAGCCGTCCTGGAGTGCAGCGGCCGACTCAACATGGTCTCCGCTCCGGCCTTCCGCGAGCGGGTGGCCGAGGTCGTCGGAGGCGGGCGCGCGAACCTCGCGGTCGAGCTGTCCGGGGTCGACTTCATGGACTCCTCGGGCCTCGGCGCCCTGGTCGGGTCGCTCAAGACCGCACGCCAGGCCGGGGGAGACCTCCGCATCGCCGCACCGTCGGAGCAGGTGCAGATGGTCCTCAAGCTGAGCAACATCGACAAGATCCTGCGGACGTACCCCAACGGGGACGCCGCGGTGTCCGACTGGCTGTGACCACCGCGACCGGCGCGCACCGCGTCGAGTTGGACTGCCCGCCGGACGACGTCACCGCGGTGCACGAGTTCCTGGCGCGCGTGTGGCAGGCTGAGCCGTCGGTGTCCGCCGAGGATCGGATGGCGCTCGAACTCGCGCTCGTCGAGCTGACGTCGAACGTGATCGAGCACGCGGGCCGCGGGCGGCAGCTCGCGTGCCGGGTGGACCTCTCGTGCTCGTCCGACGGGTACGCCGCCGTGGTGAGCGACGACGGGGCCCCGGCAGGCGTCGACCCGGGGGCGGCCGAGCTGCCGGACGACCTCGCCGAGAGCGGGCGTGGGCTCGCGCTGGTGAAGATGGTCGTCGACGACCTCCGCTACGACCGGGTGGACGAACGGAACCGCTGGTCGCTCCAGCGCGCCCGGCACGACTGAGGCTCGCTCGACTGATCCACGGACCGCACTCGTCGGGCCGTTTCCCGCACGGAGCGGACACCGATTGCCCGATGCGCGACCCGTCGTGCGACGCTTCGGACGATGAGCACCGCCGCCGCCGCAGACGCACGGGCCGACCGCGATCCCCGGTCGACCTTCGACGTGTCCGGCACCGATCCGGACGAGGCCGTCCGGATGTACCAGGACGCTTACGAGGGCGCGGGGTTCGCTGCCGACCGGACCGACCGGGTGTTCGGGTACCGCTTCAAGGTCGTCGGTGACGACACGATGACCTTCCGGTCCACCCGCTTCGACGGGCGGATGCGCGGCGAGGTCGAAGTTCGGGACGAGTACGTCGTGATGTGGACCGCGGAGGGCGGCGGCCGCGTCGACATCGATCGCGACGAGGTGGCCTTCGGACCGCGGACGCCGATGATGTTCCCGTCCGGGCGGCCCTTCGTGTTCGACCTCGCCGACCTCCGTCAGAGCCTCGTGCAGTTCGACCGCGCGTACCTCGAGGGCGTCGCCGCCGAGGTGCACGGGGTCCAGCCGGGGCCGCTCGTGTTCGACCACGCGCGGACCCCGGACCCTGCGGACCTCCGGGCCTGGAACGCGCACGTGCAGCGCGCCGCCCGCATCGTCCTCGGGCCGGCACCGCTCTCGGGCCTCGCCCTGGCGGAGACCACTCGCGAGACCGCGCACGTCCTCCTCCGCACCTTCCCGCACACGGTCCTCGCTCCAGAGGTGCTCCTGCCCCAGGGCGCGACCGGACGGGTGCGCACCGCCATCGAGTACATGCACGCGTCGGCGCACACCCCGATCACCACGACGGACGTCGCCGAGCGGGTGGGTCTCAGCGTGCGCGGGCTCCAGCAGGCGTTCCAACGCCAGGTCGGCACGGCGCCGAACGCGATGCTGCGCGGCATCCGACTCGACCGGATCCACGACGAACTGGAGCGCGGCCGCCCCGGCGAGACGACCGTGGCGTCCGTCGCCGTGCGCTGGGGCTTCGCGCACCTCGGTCGGTTCAGCGCCGCCTACGCCCGGCGTTTCGGCGAGTACCCGCGCGACACCCTGCAGCGCTGACGCGGGAGTGCCTGCGCGACACCCTGCAGCGCTGACGCGCGGCACCCTCCAGCGCTGACGCAGACGGACTCCAGTGCTGACGCAGACGGCCGTCCCCGGCCGGACCTGCTGGACGACGCCAGTGTCGACCCGACGCGGCCGACCGGCCCATCTGCCCCGTGCCGACCCGACCGCTACGCTGCTCCCGTGCAGCGACCGCGACCGTGGGTGATCGTGCCCGGCATCTGGAACTCCGACCCCGAACACTGGCAGTCCCGGTGGCAGGCGGACCGCGAGGCCGCGGACGGACGGGTGGTCCGGATCGCTCCGGCGTCGTGGTCCCACCCGGACCCCGAGGACTGGCAGGCGGCGATCACGTCCGCGGTCGCGTCACTCGACCCGGCGGACGGGCCGCCGGTCCTCGTCGCGCACAGTCTCGGCGTCCTCGCCGCCGCACGGTGGCTCTCCGATCCCGCGCGCGGCGACCGCGAGCGACGCACCGGCGGTGCCGCCCCCGTCGCGGGAGCGCTCCTCGTCGCACCGCCGGACCCGGAGGCACCCGGCTTCCCCCCGGAGGCAAGCGGGTTCACGGCACCGGCGCACCGCTCCGTGTTCGGCAACGTGCACCTCGTCGTCAGCGACGACGACCCGTACTGCGCAGCCGACCGGGCACTCGCGTTCGCCTCGACGCTCGGCGCGACGGTCCACCGGATCGGCGCGGCGCAGCACGTCAACGTCGCCGCCGGCGTCGGTGAATGGGAGGCCGGACGGGCCCTGCTCGGGACGATCGACCGACCGGACTGAGGCCGCACCGGGCCGTCCGGCGCGACACGCCGCTCACGTCCGGGTGACATGGCAGCGGATCTCGCGACACTCCGCGGATCTCCCACGGTTCTCCGCCTCCGATATTTACGGTTCGGGCATGGAGACGCAGTCCGGTGCACGCACCCCCCTCGTCGACCCCTTCGGTCGCGAGCTCGAGGAGTGGCTCCGTGACGCCCCGGCCACGCGCGCACCGTACCTGGCGGACCTCGTCGTCCCGCCGGTCACCGGTCCCGTGCAGCGACCGGACGCCGCGACGCTGACCACCCCGACCGCCGAGCCGGCGATCGACCACAGCGACGAGTGCACCGACGCTGACGACACCGCCGTCGCGGCCCCCGACACCGCCGCCGAGGCCTTCCGCCGCCCGCGCGACCGCGCCCGCCACGCTGCGTGCGCCCCGTCGTTCCCGGAGCCCCCGGCGCGCCTCGCCCTCCGCATCGAGGACCTCGCGATCGAGGTCGACCCCGCCACCGGACGGCCCACGATCGAACGCATCGTCCTGCTCGAGGACGAGGTCCGCCGCCGTGACGAGGACCTCGCGCGCCTCGCCGCGTGGGAGGCCACCGTCGCCGACCTCGACGACCCCGAGGTGCGCGCCGCCCGTGCATTCGCCCGCACGGTCTTCGCCGACCTCCTCTCCGATGCCGCCGTCGAGGCGGACCGCCGCGAGCGCGCCGCAGCCCGCCGCGCGGCGACCGCCCCGGTCCGCACCGTCGCCGGACCCGTACCGGCGGCCGCGACCACGGTCGCGACCGTCGCAGCGCCGACCGCGACCCCGGCACTGGTCGAGCCCGAGCGTGCACCGGAACCCGTCGCCGACCGCGACGAACCCGTCCGACCCGCACCGGGCCTCCTGGCCGTCACGCCGGTGTCCGCGAACACGCGACCGACGCCGCTCGTCCAGCCCGCCACCGGACCCACCGTCATCGACCGCCAGGCGTTCGCCGCCGCGCTCACCGCGCACGTCGGCGCCACCGCGAGCACGCCGGTCGTGCTCCCCGAGGCGGCTCGCCCGGTCGACGCGGAGCCGACGGCGGAAGCCGCTCCGCAGGAGCGCGAGCAGGAACAGCACACCGGCTGGTGGCAGCGGCTCGTCGCCCGCATCCTGCGGGTGCTCGGACGCGCCTGAAGTGCGGCCTGGAGGCACGGATCGCCCGGGCCGCACGACCGACGTGGTGCGTGTGGTCGGCTCGGTAGACTGACGGGATGCCGAAGCTCCGCGAGATCCAGGACGTCGTCGAGCAGCTGTGGCCGTCCGCCGGGGCGGAGTCGTGGGACGCGGTCGGCCTCGTCGCCGGCGATCCGGATGCCGACGTGCAGCACGTGCACCTCGCCGTCGACGCCGTCCCCGCGACCGCCGCGGAGACCGTGGCGCTCGGGGCAGACCTGCTCCTGACGCACCACCCGCTGCTGCTCCGCGGTGTCACGACCATCGCCGAGTCGACGTACAAGGGTGCCGTCCTCGCGACCCTCGTCCGCGGTGGCGCCGGACTCCTGGCCGTCCACACCAACGCCGACGTCGTGACCACCGGCACGTCCGCCGTGCTCGCCGACCGCCTCGGTCTGACCGACCAACGACCGATCGACCCCGGAGCCGACCCCGCGACGGGGATCGGTCGCGTCGGCACGCTCGCTGAGCCCACCACGCTCGGCGCCCTCGCCCGGACCCTCGTCGACCTCCTGCCGGGGACCGCTACGGGCGTCCGCGTGTCCGGCGGGTACGACGACCCGGTCCGGACCGTCGCGCTCTGCGCCGGCGCGGGCGATTCGCTGCTCGGGCACCCCGCCGTCCTCGGCGCCGACGTCTACGTCACGAGCGACCTTCGTCACCACCCGGCGTCCGAGTTCCGCGAGCAGGCACAGCTCGCCCTGGGCCCCGCGCTCATCGACACGTCCCACTGGGCCACCGAGTGGCTCTGGTTCGACGTCGCCGCGTCGGAGCTCGCCGCCGCCGCGGGGGTCCGGGTGACCGTGAGCGACCTCCGGACCGACCCGTGGGACTTCGCCGTCCTGCCGGCTGCCGGGCCCGACGGGGCCGCGGCCGGACCCACCACCGAAGCAGAAGGAGCCTGACCGTGAAGGCAGCACCCGAGGACCAGGCCATCCTCCTCGAAGTCCAGCGACTCGACAACGACGTGACCCGCATCGAGCACCGCATCACCGCGCTCCGCAAGGGCGACCAGCTCACCGAGCTCAGCACGAAGGCGGCGAAGCTCCGTGGCGAACTCGCCGCGGCGACCGGCCTCGTCGAGGACGCCGAGCGTGAACTCGCACGCCTCGAGTCGGACACGGCGATCGCGCAGGCACGGGTCGAGCGCGACACCACGCTCCTGCAGAACGTCGCGAACGCGAAGGACGCCGCAGGCCTGCAGAGCGAACTCGACTCGCTGCAGCGGCGCATCGGCGACCTCGAGACGAGCGAACTCGAGGTCATGGAGCAGCTCGACGGCCTCCGCGCCCGCGTCGGGGACATCGAGGCGCAACTCGCCGACGCGGACGCCGCGCGCGCCGGACTCGTCTCCGAGCGGGACACCGAGATCGCTCGGCTCGAGGCCGACCGGACCTCCGCCGTGCAGTCCCGCGCGGACGTCGCCGCGAAGGTGCCGGCGGACCTCCTGGCGCTGTACGACCGGCAGCGCGCCCGGTACGGCTTCGGCGCGTCGCTCCTGCAGGGTGGCGTGTCGACGGCCTCCGGCGTGACCCTGACGAACTCCGACCTGCAGACGATCCGTGCGGCGGCGCCGGACGACGTCGTGCTCTGCCCGGACAGCGACGCGATCCTCGTGCGCACGCCCGAGTCGGGGCTGTAGACCCGGCCACCGGAACGACGGGAGGCCCGGTGCCAGCTGGCACCGGGCCTCCCGTCTGTGCGAACGGGCCGGCCGTACGCCGGGTTCTGTCCCGCTCTCGCGGTGACGGCCATCTCTCTCGGACCGACGTTGCCGTCGGCCTCCAGCGGTCTACCCGAGGACTCGGCGAGCAGCCTCGACGTCCTCTGTCTGACCTTGCTCCGGGCGAGGTTTACCGAGCGGATCCGGTCACCCGGACCCCTGGTGGTCTCTTACACCACCGTTTCACCCTTACCGACGTCGCCGCCGGCGGTCTGCTTTCTGTGGCACTGTCTCGCGGATTGCTCCGGGTGGGTGTTACCCACCGCCCTGCTCTGTGGAGCCCGGACGTTCCTCGGCACTCCCGGGGGAGTGACGCGACCGTCTCACCGACCCGTTCGCAGTGTCGAGTGTACCGGTGGACGCGCCCGTACAGCGTCCACACCGGCGACCCGTTCGCAGTGTCGAGTTCACCCGTGGACGCGCCCGCACAGCGTCCAGCGGTGCGCTCGCCCTCCGAACCGCGAAGGCGACATCGAACCAGACCGCGCGGGTGGTTCGATGTCGCTTTCGCGGTTCGGCTGGCGTGTCTGCTGCCGCCGCTACTGCTGCGGCTGCGACCGGGCAGCGAGCGTCGCCGCGCCGATGATCCCCGCGTTGTTGCGGAGCGTCGCGGGGATGATGCCCGCCTGCAGGTCGAGCAGCGGCAGGAACTCCTCGTGGTGCTTCGACACGCCGCCGCCCACGACGAAGAGCTCGGGGGAGAGCAGCGCCTCGAGCGTCGAGTAGTACTTCTGCAGGCGCTTCGCCCAGTGCTTCCAGGACAGGTCGTCCCGCTCCTTCGCGGCGAACGAGGCCTTCGTCTCGGCGTCGTGCCCGTCGATCTCGAGGTGCCCCAGCTCGGAGTTCACGATGAGCACGCCGTCGTTGATGAGCGCCGTGCCGATCCCGGTGCCCAGGGTCGTGACGACGACGAGGCCGTCCTTGCCCTTCGCCGCGCCGAACTGCTGCTCCGCGAACCCGGCGGCGTCGGCGTCGTTGACGAAGTGGATCGACCGCCCGAGCTCCTTCTCGAAGAGCGCCTCGGCCTCGAAGCCGATCCACTTCTTCGACACGTTCGCCGCCGACATGGTCTTGCCGTCGCGGACGATCGCCGGGAAGCACACGCCCACCGGGACGTCCGCTGCCGGCGCGAGCTCGTCGAGGATCGACTTCGCCACCGCGACGATGTCGTGCGGCTTGCCGCCCTCGGGCGTGGCCTTCTTGATCCGGTCGGTCTGGAGTTCGCCGGTGGCGACGTCGACGATCGCGCCCTTGATGCCCGTACCGCCGATGTCGACGCCGACTGCGAGGGTGGTCATGAGGAGCCTTTCGGTAGGGAGGTCAGGGGCTGTCAGGAGACGGTGAGGAGCTCGGCGCCGCGCTCGGTGACGACGAGGGTGTGCTCGGACTGCGCGGTCCACGACTTGTCGCGCGTGGAGACGGTCCAGTCGTCCGACCAGATGTCCGCCTCGATCCCGCCGAGGGTCAGCATCGGCTCGATCGTGAACACCATGCCCTCCTCGATGACGGTGTCGTAGTGGGGCGCGTCGTAGTGGGGGATGATCAGCCCGGAGTGGAACGCCCGTCCGACCCCGTGCCCGGTGTAGTCGCGGACGACGCCGTAGCCGAAGCGCTTCGCGTACGCCTCGATCGCGCGGCCGATGACGTTGACCTGCCGCCCGGGAGCGACGGCCTTGATTCCGCGGCGGAGGGCTTCCTCGGTGCGGGTGACGAGGTCCTGCACCTCCGGGGCGGCCTCGCCGACGAGGAACGTCCGGTTCGTGTCGCCGTGCATCCCGTCCTTGTAGGCGGTGATGTCGATGTTGACGAGGTCGCCCTCCTGCAGCACGGTGTCGTCCGGGATCCCGTGGCAGATGACCTCGTTGAGGCTCGAGCACAGCGACTTCGGGTACCCGCGGTAGCCGAGCGTCGAGGGGTAGGCGCCGTGCGACACGACGAACTCGTGGCCGATCCGGTCGAGCTCGTCGGTGGTGACGCCCGGACGGATCGCTGCGCCGACGGCGTCGATCGCCTGCGACGCGATGCGTCCGGCGGTCCGGATCCGCTCGACCTCCTCGGCGGTGTACGTGTCACCGTGGCCGTGCTCGTCGGGCTCGGCGCGGCCGACGTACTCGGGCCGCTCGATGTCCTTGGGGACGGGTCGCTGCGGGGAGATCCGGCCGGCGGTCAGGTGTCCGTGTGCGTCCCGGGGCATGCCGACCACTCTATCCGGGCGCGCGGGCGAGGACGCGCGGGTGCCGACGCGGTGCGCGGGCGAGGACGCGCGGGTGCCGACGCGGTGCACGGTGACCGCCTGGAGGCCCGCAGGCCGCCCGGCGGGCCGGCACCGGGCCTCCAGGCGGTCGCGTCGGGCGCGGGGCGCACCGCGGGGGCGACAGATCTCGCCGCAACCGCGCAGCCCGCGCGCCACGCAACGCCCCACTCCGACCCCCGCCGCCCGCCCGTGGGTACGGTGGCGGCATGAGCGACGAACGCATCGAGTCCCAGTGGTGGTTCAACGAGAAGACGCACGAGGTGGAGCAGGGCCCGCAGTCCCCGCAGCGCGACCGCATCGGCCCGTTCGACACGCGTGAGGAGGCGCAGCACGCCCTCGACCGCATCAAGGCGAACAACGAGCGGTGGGACGACGAAGACTGACCCGGGAACCAATAGGCTGAGCATCCCAGCTGCTCCACGGAAAGGGCGTCAATGGACAAGCAGACGGACTTCGTGCTCCGCACCATCGAGGAGCGCGGCATCAAGTTCATCCGACTCTGGTTCACCGACGTCATCGGGACGCTCAAGTCGGTCGCGATCGCGCCGGCCGAGGTCGAGGGTGCCTTCGCCGAGGGCATCGGCTTCGACGGCTCCGCGATCGAGGGCCTGACCCGCAGCTACGAGGCCGACGTGCTCGCGCACCCGGACCCCTCGACGTTCCAGATCCTCCCGTGGCGCGGCGAGATCGACCCGACCGCGCGGATGTTCTGCGACATCACGACGCCGGACGGGCAGCCCGCCGTCGCCGACCCGCGCAACGTCCTCAAGCGGACGCTGGCGAAGGCGAGCGAGCGCGGGTTCACGTTCTACACGCACCCGGAGATCGAGTTCTACCTCCTCAAGAGCCGCGACTGGAAGGACGGCGGCCCGCAGCCCGTCGACCAGGCCGGCTACTTCGACAACGTCCCGGGCGGCAGCGCACACGACTTCCGCCGCCGCTCGGTCCGGATGCTCGAAGACCTCGGCATCTCGGTGGAGTTCTCCCACCACGAGGCCGGCCCCGGCCAGAACGAGATCGACCTCCGCTACGCCGACGCACTGACGATGGCGGACAACATCATGACCTTCCGTACCGTCGTGAAGGAGGTCGCGATCGAGCAGGGCGTCTACGCCACGTTCATGCCGAAGCCGATCTCCGGCCAGCCGGGGTCGGGCATGCACACGCACGTGTCGCTCTTCGAGGGTGACCAGAACGCCTTCTACGAGGCCGGCGGCCAGTACCAGCTCTCCGAGACCGCGAAGCACTTCATCGCGGGCGTCCTCCGCCACGCGCCCGAGATCACCGCGGTCACGAACCAGTTCGTGAACTCGTACAAGCGCCTCTGGGGCGGTGACGAGGCCCCGTCGTTCGTGACGTGGGGGCACAACAACCGCTCCGCCCTCGTCCGCGTCCCGCTGTACAAGCCGAACAAGGGCCAGTCCGCGCGCATCGAGTACCGCGGTATCGACTCGGCGGCGAACCCGTACCTGGCGTACTCGCTGCTCCTCGCGGCGGGGCTCAAGGGCATCGACGAAGGCTACGAGCTCCCCGCCGAGGCCGAGGACAACGTCTGGAGCCTCTCGGACTCGGAGCGTCGCGCGCTCGGGTACAAGCAGCTCCCGGCGAGCCTCGACCACGCGCTCGGCCTCATGGAGGACTCCGAGCTCGTGGCGGAGACCCTCGGCGAGCAGGTCTTCAACTTCGTGCTGCTCAACAAGCGGCAGGAGTGGAAGGCCTACCGCGACCAGGTGACGCCGTTCGAGCTCGACACGAACCTCGGCGCCCTGTAGTCCAGCGCACATGACCGGTCGGACGAAGACGTCACGGTCCGAGCTCGCCAGGCTCGGCTTCGCCGAGCTCTCGGAGAGCCTCGAACGGATCGCCGCCCTCGAGCGGACCACCGGCCTGGAGGCACGGTTCGGCCCGGTCCTGCCCCAGGCGGGGAACGGGTCTGCCGCGGTCGGCGGCGGGGCCGCTCCCGCGGGCCCGGCCGGGTTCGACCCGGCCGCCGTGTGGGGTGCGACGGCAGACCCGGACGGCGCCCTCCGACTGCTCGAACGCCTGTCGGAGCGCGCGTCCGAGGAACTCGGTGCCGTCCTCGCCGACGGTGCCGCGGCCGAGCGCCTGGTCCGGCTGCTCGGGGCATCGGTCGGGCTCGGTGAGTTCCTCCACCGTCGTCCCGCCGAGCTCGCGTTGCTGTTCGACCCCGTGACGCCCCCGTGGACGCAGGAGGCCTACACCGCCTCGCTGCTCGACGCCGTCGACGGAGCCACCGGTGAGGACGCCCGGCTCCGGCTCCGCGTGCGCTACCGGCGGCACCTCGCGCACATCGCCCTCTTCGATGTCCTGCACGAGGCCCCGACCGAGGCGTTCCCCGCCGTGGCTGCCGGGCTCGCCGACCTCGCGGGGGCGGCGCTCGAGGCCGCGGTCGACATCGCCCGGCGCGAGGTGCCGTTCCCGGCCGCGGACGTCGCGGCGACCCCGCTCGCGGTCATCGCGATGGGCAAGGCCGGCGCACGCGAGCTCAACTACGTCAGCGACGTCGACGTGATCTTCGTGACCGAACCGACGCGCGACGACGAGGCCGACACCGGCGTCGGCACCGATCGTGCGGTGCTCATCGCCACCCGTCTCGCCGTGGCCGCGACCCACGCGATCACCGACCTCGCCGCCGAGCCCGCGCTGTGGGAGGTCGACGCGAACCTCCGACCGGAGGGCAAGGACGGCGCGCTCGTCCGGACGCTCGACTCGCACGTTGCCTACTACCAGCGCTGGGCGAAGGAGTGGGAGTTCCAGGCGCTCCTCAAGGCGCGGCCGATCGCCGGCTCCGCGGACCTCGGGCAGCGCTACGCCGACGCCGTCGCCCCCTTCGTGTGGAACTCCGCCACCCGTCCAGGGTTCGTCGAGTCCGTGCAGCGGATGCGGGAGCGCGTCACCGAGCACATCCCCGACGCCGAGGTGGACCGTCAGCTCAAGCTCGGGCCCGGCGGGCTGCGGGACGTCGAGTTCACGGTCCAGCTGCTGCAGCTCGTGCACGGCCGCGACGACGAGAGCGTCCGCGAACGCTCGACCCTCGACGCGATGGAGGCCCTCACCGCCGCCGGGTACGTCGGCCGGCCCGAGGCCGCACGCTTCGGCCCGGACTACGCCCTGCTCCGCGTGCTCGAGCACCGCATCCAGCTCCGGCGGCTGCAGCGCACGCACCTGATGCCCTCCGACGAAGAGGAGCTGCGCGTCCTCGCGCGGGCGAGCGGCTTCGCGACATCGGCGGCCGCGCTGGAGACACGCTGGCGGTCGGTCAAGCTCGAGGTACGTGGCCTCCACGAGCGGCTGTTCTACCGTCCGCTGCTGTCGGCGGTCGCTGCGACCGACGGCGACATCGTCCTGACCAGCGACCAGGCGGCCGACCGCCTCGGCGCGATCGGCTTCGCGGACCCGGCGGGAGCGCTCGGCCACATCCGTGCCCTCACGCAGGGCACGAGCCGACGAGCGACGATCCAGCGGAACCTGCTCCCGGTGCTCCTGCGGTGGATGGCCGAGGGGCCGGCGCCGGACCGGGCGCTGCTGGCGTTCCGGCGGCTCAGCGACACCCTGGGGGAGTCGAGCTGGTTCCTCCGGATGCTCCGTGACTCCTCGGGGGCGGCACACTCGCTCACCACGGTGCTGTCCGAGTCGGCGTTCCTGTCCGGTCTGCTCGAACGCTTCCCCGAGGCCGTCGCGTGGCTCGACGAGCCCGAGTCCCTCCTGCGGCCGAGGCCGATCGACTCGCTGCTCGCCGAGATGACCGCGACCACGGCCCGGCACGGGGACGACGTCGACGGCTCGGCTGCCCTCGTGCGGTCGGCTCGACGTCGGGAGACCCTGCGGCTCGGCATGGCTGCGGTGCTCGGGTGGCTCGACGTCGACGCCCTCGGACCTGCCCTGACCGACGTCACCGAGGCCACCCTCGCCGGCGCACTCACGCTCGCCCGGCGGAACGCGCCGGAGGGGCTCGAGTTCGGCATCGTCGGGATGGGCCGGTACGGCGGTCGGGAGCTCGGCTTCGGCTCCGACGCGGACGTCCTCTACGTGTACCGCGTGGCGGAGGGAACTGAGTCCGAGGTCGCTTCCCGGGCGGCGCAGGCGATCGTGCGCGAGCTCGGCCGGCTGACCGAGGACGCCATCCACCCGTTCGAACTCGACGTGGACCTGCGACCCGAGGGGAAGAACGGACCGCTCGTCCGCACGCTCGACTCCTACGCCGCCTACTACGCCCGCTGGTCCCTGACGTGGGAGGCGCAGGCGCTGCTCCGTGCCCGTGGTGCCGTGGGCGACGCGGGGCTGCTCCGTGACTTCGAGCACCTGGCCGACCGCACCCGTTACCCGGAGCGCATCGACGACCACGCCGTCCGCGAGGTCCGCCGCATCAAGGCCCGTGTCGAGTCCGAACGGCTGCCGCGTGGCGCGGACCCCGCTCGGCACCTCAAGCTCGGCCGTGGCTCGCTGAGCGACGTGGAGTGGTTCGTACAGCTCCTGCAGCTCCAGCACGCGCTCACGGTTCCGGGCCTCCGGACGACCTCGACGCTCGAGGCCCTGGCGGCCGCGACCGAGGCCGGACTCGTCGCGGCGGACGACGCCGAGCGGCTCGGTGCCGCGTGGCGGTTCGCCTCCCGGGCCCGCAGCGCCCTCGTGCTGTGGTCCGGGAAGACCACGGACGTGCTGCCCGTCGACCGCATCCAGCTCGAGGGGATGGCGCGGCTCATGGAGTACCCGCCGGGCTCGGCGACGCGGCTCGAGGAGGACTACCTCGGGGTCACGCGGCGCGCCCGTCAGGTGTTCGAGCGGGCGTTCTACGGCGCCTGACCCCGGTCGCAGCGCCGGCGCACAACCGAAGACGCCGCGAACCACGGTTCCCCGCGGTGCGAGCCGCCTGTGGTTGTGCGGACGCAGCTCGCGCCGCGTGAGCGCCGGCGTGCGCCAGGGCGGACGGGAGGCCTGTGGCGGGGCCGCCCCGCGCCTCCCGTCCGTCGCCCGGTCACGTCCACCGCGCCGCCGTCCACCGCGCCGCCGCACAACCGAAGACGCCGCGAACCGGGGTTCCCCGCGGCGCGAGCCGCCTTTGGTTGTGCGACGGTAGCTCGCGCCGCGTGAGCGCCGGCGTGCGCCAGGGCGGACGGGAGGCCTGTGGCGGGGCCGCCCCGCGCCTCCCGTCCGTCGCCCGGTCACGTCCACCGCGCCGCCGAGCGCCGCGCCGCCGCACAACCGAAGACGCCGCGAACCGGGGTTCCCCGCGGCGCGAGCCGCCTTTGGTTGTGCGAACGCAACTCGCGCGCGCTGCGCGCCGCGCACCCCGACGCCCGCCGCGCTCCGCCGCCGCCCAGCGCGCCTCGACACGCCCGGGGTGACGCGTCCGGTCCGGAGATGACGCGTCGTCGAAAGTGAATTCCACGTGTCCGGAACCGTCCCCCACTGTCGCCGCGCCTGTACCCCGCAGATGGGACCGCTCCCACACGACGAGCCGCCGGCTGTGGTCGTGTCTACAACCATCAGGGTGACGGTCGACGGTGCGGCAGGTCGCCACACAACCCCCTGCTGATCGGGGATTTCCGCCTGAGTCGGCACGCGCCTCCCGGCCGGCCGCCGACCCTGCGAGCACGCGACGGTCACGCGGAGCGGTCCACCGCATTGCTGTCAGCACTGGTGGGGACAACGCTCGTCCGCCCCGAGGCGGACAACCGTGTACCCCGTAACGCGCTCGTAACACCCCCGGACGGGGGCCGTGTTGCGAGGGGTGTCACGTTTCTGCATCAATGGCTCCACCCGAACCGACCACTGGTTCCTCGATGAAGCGGAATCCCCACCTCGAACGTTGAAGCAGGGATCGATGTTCACCTTCATTCTGCAGATCCGGCAGATGGTCGAAGGGCACCCCGAGTTCTACCTGTTCGCCGTGTACTCCGCGGTGATCTGGTTGCTCTGGCTGCTCAAGGTCGTCCTGTCCGCCCGCTACCGCCCCTTCACCGGCACCTACACCGGTACCACCAGCGTCGTCGTCCCCGTCGTGGACGAGCCGCTCGACCTCTTCCGGGACGTCATCGGCCGCATGGTCGAACAGCAGCCCGGCGAGATCATCGTCGTCATCAACGGCGCCCGGAACGAAGCGCTCGAGGGGGTGTGCGACGAGTTCGCCCCGCTCGTCCGCTGGACCCACACGCCGATCCCGGGCAAGCGCAACGCCGTCAAGGTCGGCACCGAGATGTCGACCGGCGACATCACGATCCTCGTCGACTCCGACACCGTGTGGACCCCCGGCACGCTGTCCGAGCTCCTCAAGCCGTTCGCGGACGAGTCCGTCGGCGGCGTGACCACCCGGCAGCGCATCCTCGAGCCGACCCGCAGCTGGATCACCCGCTGGGCGGACTGGCTGGAGAACTCGCGCGCGCTCTACTCGATGCCCGCGCAGAGCGTCCTCGGGCAGATCGGCTGCCTCCCCGGCCGGACGATCGCGTTCCGCCGGAACATCCTCGTGCGCGTCATGGACAAGTTCATGCACGAGAAGTTCATGGGCGTCTTCCTCGAGGTCTCGGACGACCGCACGCTGACGAACCTCACGCTCAAGGAGGGGTACCGGACCGTCTACCAGTACACGTCGCTGGTCTACACGGACGCCCCGCTCCAGGTGAAGAAGCTCTTCAAGCAGCAGCTCCGCTGGGCCCGCGGATCGCAGTACAACACGCTGCGGATGCTCCCGTGGATGATCGGCCACGCGCCGGTCCTCGCGCTGTTCTTCGTGACCGACATCATCCTGCCGTTCATGCTGTTCGGCGTCATCGCCGGCTGGATCTACCGCGCGGTGACCGGTCAGGGCGAGAACCTCTACCAGGGCATCCTGCAGCAGTACGGCTTCTCGACCGGGTTCGTGTACGTGGCGGCCCTCATGGTCGTGTCGAGCGTGCTGAGCATGGCGATCCGGCAGATCCGGCACCTCTCCGAGAAGCCGAGCGACTTCTTCCGCCTGCCGATGTTCATCATCGTGTCGACGTTCTTCCTCATGCCGATCCGCCTCATCGGCTTCTTCCGCCTCGCGCACGCGTCCGGCTGGGGGACCCGGGCGGGTGCCTACGCCGGCGGGCCGATGGAGGAGGACCCCGCGCAGCCGCAGGAGCTCGCGGCGCAGACCCCGGTCAGCCCGGTCGACGCACTCCGGTACCCCGACGACCAGGCCGCGGCCGACCGGGCGTTCGACGAGATCTTCGGCGCCGGCGCCAGCACCCGCCGGACCGACTTCGACGACGGCGCGGACGCGACCACCAACTCGACCGCGACCGTGCTCGCGACCCGACGCTCGCCCGAGCACGCGCTCACAGCGGTCCCGACCAGCTCGGCGACGCCGACCCGCGCGGCTGCGAAGCCGGCCAAGGTCCGCCGCTACAACCCGTACGCCGCGATCCCGTACCTGATCGGCATCGCGATCTTCGCCCTGGAGGCGTTCCTCATTGTCTGACCTCATCCGCTCCTCCGGTGCCTGGTGGGCCCAGTCCAGCAAGCACGCCCGACTCACCGCTGTCGGCACGACCGCCATCCTGGTCGTCCTCGGCCTCATCACCTGGACGGTCTGGGTGTCCCCGGCCGGCCCGGTGTCCACCGCCGTCCACCAGGCCCTCGGCGTCACCCCGCCGAAGAAGCAGGTCTCCGCCGCCGAGCTGCAGACGAAGCTCACCGCGGCCCAGGAGAAGATCTGGGCCCTCGAGGGCAAGCTCGACTCCTCGACCGCCAAGGCCGGGTCGCGTGGCGACCAGATCGCCGACCTCAAGGCACAGCTCGCCTCGCTGCAGTCGCAGCTCGGCGCCGCGAAGGGTCGGTCGGGAGGCTCGGCGAACGCGAGCGGGTCGGGTTCCGGCTCCGACGGGGCCGGTTCCTCCGGCGGGTCCGGGTCGGGCACGTCGGCCGGCGGGTCCGGTCCGTCGGGCGGCGACGCCTCCGCTGGCGGCTCCGGCGCGTCCGCCGGCGGGTCCGGCTCGGGCGGCAACGCGTCGAACCCGAACACCGGGCCCTCCACCGACCCGGGCCCCGAGCCCGTCACCGCGCCGAGCAAGGCACAGGTCCTCGGGCAGCAGTCCCGGTGGTACGGCCTCTACACCGCACAGTCGCCGTTCAACTGGTCCGAGTACGACCAGGTCTCCCAGGAGGTCGGCAAGGCCACGAACATGGTCGGCTTCTTCCAGGGCTTCGACCAGGACTTCAACGCGAACGCCGTCCAGCGCTCGTGGGCGAACGGCCGTCTGCCGATGATGACGTGGGAGTCCGTGCCCGCCAAGACCGGCAACGACGAGCCGTACGTGCCGGGCTACACGAACGAGGACATCCTCTCCGGGAAGTTCGACGCCTACCTCACGAAGTACGCGAAGGACGTCGCCGCGAACGGGATGCCCCTCGTGATCCGCTTCGACCACGAGATGAACGGCCAGTGGTACAACTGGTCCGAGTCGACGAAGCAGCAGAACGCGGCCGGCTCCTACGTTGCGATGTGGAAGCACGTCTGGCAGGTGTTCCAGGACAACGGCGCGAACCAGTACGCCATCTGGGACTGGTCCCCGTCGCGCATCGACAAGCTCGGCAACCCGAAGTACCAGACCGTCGACTACATGCGGAACTACTACCCGGGCTCGGAGTACGTGGACTGGGTCGGCATGAGCGGCTACTACCGCGACGCCACCGAGCAGCCGACGTTCGAGAACACCTTCGGTGCCACGCTCGCCCAACTCCGCGAGATCGCCCCGGGCAAGGGCATCGTCCTCAACGAGATCGGTGCCACCGAGACCGGCGGCAGCGTCTCCGACTCGCAGAAGTCCCGCTGGATCTCGTCGCTCTTCGACGCTCTCGCGGACCCCGCGAACGCCGACGTCATCGGTTTCAACTACTTCAGCCTGACCGCCACCACGATCGTCGACGGTGCCCGCACCACCAACGACTGGCGACTCAACTCCCGCGCCGACAGCCTCGAGACCTTCCGAGAGGGCATCGCGCGGACCGACATCGACTACGACCTGCAGGAGGTCGAGCAGTGACCGCTCAGAAGAAGACCCCGTCCGCATCCGCGACGTCCTCGTCGGACGTCCGCCCCGCACCCGTCATCAGCGTCATCGGCACCGGTTACCTCGGTGCCACCCACGCGGCCGCCATGGCCGAGATGGGCTTCGAGACCATCGGCGTGGACGTCGACCCCGCGAAGCTCGCCGCCCTCACCGCCGGCGCGGTCCCGTTCTTCGAGCCCGGGCTGCCCGAGCTCATCACGAAGCACGTGGCGAGCGGCAAGCTCCGGTTCACGGCGTCGCTCCCCGAGGCCGTCGCCGCGGCCGACGTGCACTTCGTCTGCGTCGGAACCCCGCAGAAGGCCGGCTCGCACGCCGCGAACCTCGCGTACGTCGAGGCAGCCACCCGCGGCGTCGCCGAGCACCTCACGCACCCCGGCCTCATCGTCGGTAAGTCGACCGTCCCCGTCGGCACCGCAGCCCGCCTCCGCGAGCTCGTCCGGGAGTTCACGCCCACCGGCATCGACGCGGAACTCATCTGGAACCCCGAGTTCCTCCGCGAGGGCAAGGCCGTCGAGGACACCCTGCACCCGGACCGGCTCGTCTGGGGCGGCGCCTCGCCCGAGGCCGACGCCGTCATCCGCGAGGTCTACGCCGCACCGATCGCCGAGGGGTGCCCGGTCATCACCACGGACCTCGCCACGGCGGAACTCGTCAAGGTCAGCGCGAACGCGTTCCTCGCGACCAAGATCTCGTTCATCAACGCGATCTCGGAGATGTGCGCCATCACCGGTGCCGACGTGTCGACGCTCGCGGACGCCCTCGGCCACGACGCCCGCATCGGCCGGAAGTTCCTGAACGCCGGCCTCGGCTTCGGTGGTGGATGCCTGCCGAAGGACATCCGCGCGCTCATGCACCGCGCGAACGAACTCGGCGCCGGTCGGGTCGTCGGCCTCATGCAGCAGGTCGACGAGATCAACATGGGCCAGCGCGAGCGGGTCATCGACATGGCGATCGAGGCCGTCGGCGGATCGGTGCTCAACCGCCGCGTCGCCGTCATCGGGGCCGCGTTCAAGCCGCTGACCGACGACGTCCGCGATTCCCCGGCGCTCAACGTCGCCGCGGCGCTGCACCTCCGCGGCGCCCAGGTCTCGCTGTGGGACCCGGAGGCGAACGAGACCGCCCGCCGTTCGTTCCCGACGCTGACCTACGCCGTCACGAAGGAAGCCGCCATCGAGGGCGCCGACGTGGTCCTGGTCCTCACCGAGTGGGACGAGATCATCGAGGCGTCGCCCGTGTCGCTCGGCGAGGTCGTCGGGCGCCGCGTCGTGATCGACGCGCGCAACTGCCTCCCGGTCGAGGACTGGGTCGAAGCGGGTTGGACCGTCCGTTCCCTGGGACGGCCCACCCCGGTCACGGGTGCACCCGTGAGCGTCGCCGCGGGGGCGAACGACGTGCTGGCGACGGCGCGCTAGTCCTGCCACCGCAACGAGCGGGGTCCGTGCCGGGGGCGGCGCGGGCCCCGCTCCGTCGTGCGCCCCGCGCGGCCGCGGTACGGCGGCGCGATCTGTCGCTTTCGCGAAAGCGACAGATCGCGCCGGAACGTTCGCGCGGGACTGTCGCTTTCGCGGGATCTCCGTGGCGGGCTGACGCGCATCTGTCGCTTCCGCAGTGGACGCAACCGACTGGAGGCGCGGTGCCGGTCCGCCGGACCGGCACCGCGCCTCCAGACCGGGTCGCCACACATGCGGAAGGCCCCCGCACCTGACGGTGCGGGGGCCTTCGTCGTCGTGCGTCAGACCCCGAAGTACAGTTCGTACTCGAACGGGTGCGGGCGCTGCGCGAGCGGGAGGATCTCGTTCTCACGCTTGTAGTCGATCCAGGTCTGGATGAGGTCCTCGGTGAAGACGTTGCCCTTCGTGAGGAACTCGTGGTCCGCCTCGAGCGCCTCGAGCGCCTCGTCGAGGGAGCCCGGCACCTGCGGGATGCCCTTGGCCTCCTCCGGCGGGAGCTCGTAGAGGTCCTTGTCGACCGGCTCGTGCGGCTCGATGCGGTTCTGGATGCCGTCGAGGCCCGCCATGAGCTGCGCGGCGAACGCGAGGTACGGGTTGCCCGAGGCGTCCGGCGCGCGGAACTCGATGCGCTTGGCCTTGGGGTTCGTGCCCGTGATCGGGATGCGGATCGCAGCGGAGCGGTTGCCGGCCGAGTAGACCAGGTTGACCGGCGCCTCGAAGCCCTTGACCAGACGGTGGTACGAGTTGATCGACGGGTTCGTGAACGCGAGCAGCGCCGGAGCGTGCTTCAGGATGCCGCCGATGTACCAGCGCGCGACGTCCGAGAGGCCGCCGTAGCCGTTCTCGTCGTAGAACAGCGGCTTGCCGTCGTTCCACAGCGACTGGTGGGTGTGCATGCCCGAGCCGTTGTCCCCGAAGAGCGGCTTCGGCATGAACGTGGCGACCTTGCCCCACTGGTCCGCCGTGTTCTTGACGATGTACTTGAACTTCAGGATGTCGTCCGCGGCGTGGACCATCGTGTCGAACTTGTAGTTGATCTCCTGCTGGCCGCCGGTGCCCACCTCGTGGTGCGAGCGCTCGAGCTCGAAGCCCGCCTCGATCAGCTTGAGGGTGATGTCGTCGCGGAGGTCAGCCGTCTTGTCGACGGGGGAGACGGGGAAGTAGCCGCCCTTGTACGGGGTCTTGTTGGCGAGGTTGCCGCCCTCTTCCTCGCGGCCGGTGTTCCACGCGCCCTCCTCCGAGTCGACGCTGTAGAACGACTTGTTCTGCGTGACCGAGTAGCGGACGTCGTCGAAGATGTAGAACTCGGCCTCGGGGGCGAAGAACGCGGTGTCCGCGATGCCCGTCGACGCGAGGTACTTCTCCGCCTTCTTGGCGACCTGACGCGGGTCGCGGCCGTAGATCTCGCCGTTCCGCGGGTTGTAGATGTCGAAGATCATGATCAGCGTGCGCTCGGCGCGGAACTGGTCGATGTAGGCCGTCGTCACGTCGGGGATGAGCTGCATGTCCGACTCGTGGATCGACGCGAAGCCGCGGATCGACGAACCGTCGAAGAGCTGTCCGACCGAGAAGAAGTCCTCGTCGACCGTCGACGCCGGGATGTTGAAGTGCTGCTGGACACCGGGGAGGTCCGTGAAGCGGATGTCGAGGAACTTGACGTCCGTGTCCTTGATGAAGGCGAGCACCTCGGAGGAATCGCTGAACATGTGTGTCGATCTCCTGTGGGGTTGGGTGATGTCGGCAGGGACCTTTCGGCACCCTCCGACGAGGCTATTGACACCGAGTTTCCCGGACGTGACTGCATTGTTTCGTGCGTGTTACGCGGCGGCGCTCGCCTACGCTTGGAGCATGCCCCGCAGCACCTCCCCGTCGTCGTCCGCCGCCCCGCACCCCGACGGTTGGCCCGGCAAGGACCTCGGGCTCCCGGAGGACGGGCCGCGCAGCGTCGGGCGGATCGGCCGGCGCGTCGTCGCACTGCTCATCGACGGGGCCCTCGCCGACCTCGTGGCCTACGTCACCGGCGTCTGGTCGCCGGTGAACGGATCCGGCGACATCGCGCACTCGTGGATCCAGATCGCCATCTTCGCCGCGCTGCAGGTCCTGTTCATCTGCCTGCTGTCGGGCTCGTTCGGGCACATCTGCGTCGGCCTCCGTGTCGTGCCGCTCCGAGGTGGCTACGTCGGGGTGTGGCGTCCGGTGGTCCGGACGGTGCTCCTCTGCCTCGTCGTGCCGGCGCTCATCATCGACCGCGACAGCCGAGGTGCACACGACCGGATCGCCGGGACCGTGCTCGTCCGGCGCTGACCCGTCCCGCGCCCCGCACGCAGAACGCCCCCGACCGAGGTGGTCGGGGGCGTTCCGTGTGTACCGGGTCCGCGGATCAGCGCGGGCGGCCGGCGCGTGCCCGCATCGGGTCCATGCCCTTCGGGATGGCGGCGGCCGGGCTCTGCGTCAGCGAGTCGAGCCGGTTGGCGACCGCGAGGACCTCGCTGCGGTTGAGCGCCTTCTTGAACTTGTTCATCGCGCGGGGGAGCTTGTGCAGCGTGACGGCGTCGTCGCCGCCACCGACGTGCACGACGTGCACCGGGACGTTCGGGACGATGCGCTGCACCTTGCGACGCTCCTCGTCCACCTGACGGGTGAGGTTGCCGAGCTGGCCCTCGGTGATGAGGACGACGCCGGGGGTGCCGACGGCGCGGTACACGGCGGCCTGCGAACGACCGTGCACGGCCACCGGCATCTCGCTCGAGCGCCACTGGCGACGGAGCGAGTTCGAGAGGACGGCGCCGACGGCACCGGGCTGGCCCTCGATCTGCGAGTACGCGGCGCGCTCGGCGAGGCGGCCGAGGACGATGAGGAAGAGCAGGACGCCGAGCAGGACACCCGCGACGATCCAGAGGAGGACCGCGAGCCAGTTCTGACCCGGCAGCAGCAGTGCCAGGAGGACGCCGAGGACGACGGGGACCAGGAACGCGAGGGCGAACCACCAGACGGACGTCGGGTCGGCCCGACGGGTCATCTGGAAGACCTGGTACATCTGCTTGAGACGACCCGGCTCCTTCGCCTTCGTGTCGGAAGAACTGCTGCGTGCCATGCACACAGGATACGGCCTGAGCAGGCACTCCGAGACCGGCTCGGAGGAGGCTGTGGGCGAACGGCGTCGCTCCACAGTCGTCCGTGCGGAGACCCACGCCGGTGCAGCCGGTACGAGCATCGACGCGTGGACACGGACGAGGAGCGCAGGACCTGGTGGGCGGCCACGTCCGAGGAGTCCTTCCTCGCCTGGGTCGCTGCCCGTTCAGCGGCGACGGAGCGGCACCTCGGACCAGTGCTCGCGGTCGGTCGCAGCGGCGCGGGCGTCCTGGTCGCCGAGACGTTGCAACCCGCCGGCCCGTCGATCGCGGCGGCGCTCGACCGTCTCGGGACACCCAGCGTCGGCGTCGCGGTCACCCTGACCACGCCGCTGCTCGACCTGGCCGTCGCCGCGTCGCGCGGGGCGGTCCTGCTCGGACGTGCGCGCCCCGACGACGTCGTGGTGGACGACTCCGGAGCCGTGGTGTTCTGCGACCGGCCGACGGGTGCCGCAGCGCTCGTCGCCGGGGCGAGCGCCGACACGGGTCTCGTCGAGGGCGTCACCGCGCTGCTGCTCGCCGTCCGGGTCGTGTGGGAGCGGGTCGACCCGCGGGAGCCCTGCCGTCCGGGCGTCGACGCAGCTCTCGTCGCGGCGCGGTCCGGCGACCCGGGCGCGCTCCACGTCCTCCTGGAGACCGTGCGGGCTGCCGGGGCTCCGCGGCCGGTGCGCTGGGATCCGCCGGCGGGACTCTTCACCTTCGAGGAGGCGGTGCCGTCCGCCCCCGGGACGCTGTCGGACCAGTCCGTCGTCGACGCGGCGATCGGCCGGGTGCGGGACCTCGTCGAGCGCGGCGTACCGGTCGGCCGACGGCGGTTGCCGGTGCGACAGGTCGTCGTCGGTGTCGTGGTCGCGGCCGGACTGGCGGCCGCCGCGGTGACGGCACTCGGCGGGTGACGTGCGGGCGCGGCGCGGTCCGTCCTGTCGGGGACGCGGAACGGCCCCGCTCCCTGGGGAGCGGGGCCGTTCCGTCGAGCCGGGCCGGAGCGCCGGGTCTCAGCGCCCGAGGGCTGTGGTGCGGTGCCCGAGGGCAGTGCCTCAGTAGCCCAGGTTCGGGGCGAAGTTGCCCTCCTCGAGGCGGTTCTTGACCGCGACGAGGTAGCGCGACGCGTCCGCACCGTCGATGATGCGGTGGTCGTACGACAGCGCGAGGTAGACGAACGAACGGATCGCGATCGCCTCCTGTCCGTCGACCTTCACGACTGCCGGACGCTTCGTCACGATGCCCGTGCCGAGGATCGCCGACTGCGGGAGGAACACCACGGGGGTGTCGAACAGCGCGCCGCGCGAACCGGTGTTCGTCAGCGTGAAGGTGCCGCCCGCGAGCTCGTCCGGCTTGAGCTGGTTGTTGCGCGTGCGCTCGGCCAGGTCGGCGATCGACTGCGAGAACTGCGCCAGGTTCAACGACGCAGCGTCCTTGATCACCGGGGTGAGCAGACCGCGCTCGGTGTCGACCGCGATCGAGACGTTCTCGGTCTCCGGGTACACGATCTCGTCGCCGTCGACCGTCGAGTTGATCTTCGGGTGCGCCTTGAGCGCCTCCGACGCCGCGAGGGCGAAGAACGGCATGAAGGAGAGCTTCGAGCCGGTCTTCTCGAGGAACTCGGCCTTGTGCGCGTCGCGGAACTGCGCCACCTTCGTGACGTCGACCTCGACGACGCTCGTGAGCTGCGCGGTCGAGGTCATCGACTGCACGGCACGCTCGGCCACGACCTTGCGGAGCCGGGTCATCTTCTCGCGGGTGCCACGGAGCGGCGACACCTCGGCGACGAAGGGACCGGACGGAGCCGCTGCGGCCTGACCGCCACCGGCGGCGGGCTTCGCGGCTGCGGCGGCGAGGACGTCCTCCTTGCGGATGCGTCCGCCGACACCGGAGCCGGTCACGGTCGACAGATCGACGCCCTGCTCGTTCGCGAGCTTGCGCACGAGCGGGGTGACGTAGCCGGAGGCCGAGCCGTCCTGCGTCGGGTTCGGCACGGACGCCGACTGGCCGGAGGCGGCCGGAGCGGCGGCAGGGGCCGGCGCGGCTGCAGGAGCCGGGACGGCTGCCGGGGGAGCGGCGGCGGGCGGCGGGACCGGAGCGGCCTGCGGCACCGGAGCGGCGGCCGGCGGAGCGGACGGCGCCTGCGGGGCGGCGGGCTGCGTCTGGCCGCCCGGGGCGGGCTCGGCCTGCTGCGGCTCGGGAGCCTTCTGCTCCTCCTGCTGCTCAGTGCTCGGGGCCGGCTCGGGCTCGGTGGCGTCGGCCTGGGCCTCGTCGGAACCCTGCGCGGAAGCGTCCTGCTCGGGTGCGCCCTGGTCGGAGGCACCCTGGTCGGCGCCGCCCTCGTCCGAGCCGCCGTCGGAGGAGCCGGAGCCGTCGCCGATCTTCACCAGCGCGGTGCCGACCTCGACGGTCTCGTCCTCCTGCACGAGGATCTCCTCCACGACGCCCGCGACGGGCGAGGGGATCTCGGTGTCGACCTTGTCGGTCGAGACCTCGAGCAGCGGCTCGTCGACCTCGACCCGGTCACCGACGTTCTTCAGCCATCGGGTCACCGTGCCCTCGGTGACGCTCTCGCCGAGCGCCGGGAGGTTGACGGATTCGCTCATCGGGTGGACTCCTCTTCGCAGGGGTGGATCGTGGTGGTGGTCATGGTGTTCACAGGGCGTGCAGCGGCTTGCCCGCGAGGTGCAGGAACGCCTCGCCCAGCGCCTCGTTCTGCGTGGGGTGTCCGTGGACCAGGGGAGCGATGTCCTCCGGGTAGGCCTCCCAGTTGACGGCGAGCTGTGCCTCGCCGATGAGCTCGCCGACGCGGGCGCCGATCATGCTGACGCCGACGACGGGGCCGTCGACCACGCGGACGACCTTGACCGAGCCGGACGTGCCGATGATGTGGCTCTTGCCGTTGCCGGCGAGGTTGTACTCGTAGGAGTCCACCTTGTCGGCGCCGAACTGCTCCTCGGCCTTCGCCTGGGAGAGCCCGACGGACGCGACCTCGGGGTCGGAGTACGTGATCTTCGGGATGTTCGTGTCGGAGATGACGACCGGGTTCAGACCGGCGATCTCCTCGGCGACGAAGATGCCCTGCTGGAAGCCGCGGTGCGCGAGCTGCAGGCCCGGGACGATGTCGCCGACGGCGTACACGTTCGGGACGTTCGTGGCGAGGCGCTCGTTCGTCGTGACGAACCCGCGGTCCATCGTGACGCCGACCTCCTCGAAGCCCATGTTCTGGGTGAGGGGGCCGCGACCGACGGCGACGAGCATGACGTCGCCCTCGAAGGTCTTGCCGTCCTCGAGCGTGACGACCACACCGTTCTCGTGCTGCTCGACGCTCTGGAAGCGGACACCGAGCGAGAACTCGATGCCGCGCTTGCGGAACGCGCGCTCGAGCTGCTTCGACATGGACTCGTCCTCGGCCGGGACGAGGTGGGGCAGCGCCTCCACGATCGTGACCTCGGCGCCGAAGGACTTCCAGACGCTCGCGAACTCGACGCCGATGACGCCGCCACCGAGGATGACGACCTTGTTCGGGACGTAGTCCATCTTGAGCGCGGTCTCGGAGGTGATGACCCGGCCGCCGATCTCCAGCCCGGGGAGGGACCGCGAGTAGGAACCCGTGGCGAGCACGACGTTCTTGCCGGTGACGGTCTGGTCGCCGACCTGCACGGTGTTCGGGGCGGTCAGGCGACCCCAGCCCTCGACCACGGTGATCCCCCGCGCCTTGATGAGGCCCTGGAGGCCCTTGTACTTGGACGAGATGACGCCCTGCTGGTACTCGATGACCTTGGGCACCTCGACGCCGGCGAACTCGGCGATGACGCCGTACTTCTCGGCGTCACGGGTGCCGTCGGCGATCTCCGCTGCGTGCAGGAGCGCCTTCGTCGGGATGCACCCGCGGTGCAGACACGTCCCCCCGAGCTTGTCTCCCTCGATGAGCGCGACGCTCATCCCGAGCTCGGCGGCCCGGAGCGCTGCGGCGTACCCACCGCTGCCGCCACCGAGGACCACGACGTCGTAAGTCTGTTCCGTCACCTGGTGCAACTCCCTCGTGCGTGTTCGGGACCGGTCAGGCCCCGTGGACACCGCGGCGAGCGGCGTCCCACGGTCGGACCGTGTGGTTCCGGTCCCGTCCCGTGTGGGTCCGGCGGGGTGCGCGCACACGCGGCCGCCCCGCCGGACTCAAACCTACTACTTGGACTGGAGCTCTTCTGCGAGGCTGATGAGTGTCCGGACCATGACGCCCGTGGCGCCCTTGCCGACCCACCCGTAGCCGCCGCCCTTGTGCTCCGAGGGCCCCGCGATGTCGAGGTGCGCCCACGGGATGCCCTCGCCCACGAACCGCTCGAGGAACTTGCCCGCGAGGAGCATGCCGCCCGCCGGGTTGCCGACGGTCGCGTTGACCATGTCGGCCACGTCGCTCGCGAGTCGGGCGTCGAGCTCCTCGGGCAGCGGCATCGGCCAGATCGGCTCGGCCACGGCGTCCGCGATTGCGCGGACCTGTGCCACGAGGTCGTCGCTGCCCATCAGGCCGGTGGTGCGGTCGCCGAGCGCCACGACCTGCGCGCCGGTGAGTGTCGCGACGTCGACGATCGCGTCCGGGCGCTCGAGGGACGCCGCGGCCATGCCGTCACCGAGGACGAGACGGCCCTCGGCGTCGGTGTTCGTGACCTCGACGGTCTTGCCGTTCTTGAGCGTCAGGACGTCGCCGGGGCGGGTGGCCGAGCCGGACGGCATGTTCTCGGCGAGGCACAGCCACGCGGTGACCTTCGTGTCGAGGCCGAGCTTCGCGGCGGCGACCGTGGCGGCGAGGACCGTCGCGGCGCCGGTCATGTCGGTCTTCATGCCGAGCATCGAGGCGGCCGGCTTGAGCGAGAGGCCGCCCGAGTCGAACGTGATGCCCTTCCCGACGAGCGCGAGGTGCCTCGACGCGGACTCCGGGGCGTACCGGACGACGACGAGACGCGGCGGACGGACCGAACCGCGGCCGACCCCTGCGATGCCGCCGAAGCCCTGCGCCTCGAGCTCGTGTTCGTCGAGCACCTCGACGGTGAGCGGCAGGTCCGCGGCGAGCCCCTGCGCGACGTCCGCGACGTCGGACGGGCCGAGGTCGCCGGCGGCGGTGTTCACGAGGTCACGGACGGTCGACGCGGCCTCCGCCACGACGGACGCGCGGGTCGTGTCGACCTCGACGCCGGCGGGCGCCACGACCGCGATGCGCTGGTCTCCGCGGGCGGGCCCGGTGGTGCCGGTGCCCTTGTGGGCGGTGAAGGCGTAGGAGCCGAGGGCGGCCCCCTCGAGCGCCGCCTCGACGAGCTCGGCGGAGTCGGTCGGCAGGGCGATCGCGATGGACCCGACGAGCGGGAGCTGCCGGACCGCGCTGCCGGCGGCGCTCCGCACGGCGGCAGCGTCGGTGGCGGCGCCGAGACCGACGAGGGCGACCGAGGACGCGGCGACGCCCGTCCCCGGGAGGCGGACGAGCTGGTCCTTCGCGCCCGTGACGCCGATCGCGGAGAGGTCGAGGTCGCCGAGGAAGTCGGCGCCGACGGTGGTCGCGGGACCGCCGTCGACCCCCGGCCGGACACCGACGACGAGGACGTCGGCCTCCGTCCCTGCTGCGGCGGACGAGACGGTGGAGAGGATCGGTCGGACCATGCCCCAACCCTATCCACGCACTGTTCGCTGTCGGCGTGGCCGGGCATCCCGGGCCGCGGTGCACGCCCGCCTAGCATGGGGACGGTGAACCACCCCGAGGACCTCTACTCGTTCGTCGACGGCGCCCCCGAGGTGCCGGCGGGCCTCCACCTCGTCGCTGCGCTGACCGGCTTCGCCGACGCGGGAGCCGCGGTGGCGCAGGTCACGACGGCGATCGAGGGCACCCTCGAGGCGACGACCATCGTCGAGTTCGACCCCGACGTCCTGCTCGACTGGCGCGCCCGTCGGCCGGTGATCACGTTCGAGCACGACCACATCGAGTCCGTCACGGTCCCGCGGCTCACGCTGTCCCTCGTGCGCGACGAGATCGGCCAGCCGTTCCTCTTCCTCTCCGGGTACGAGCCCGACTTCCGATGGAACGCCTTCGTCGCCGCGGTCACCGACCTCGCCGAGCGGCTGCAGGTCGTCGACACGACCTGGGTCCAGTCGATCCCGATGCCCGTGCCGCACACCCGTCCGATCCGCATGACCGTGTCCGGCACGCGCGCCGACCTCGTCGAGCAGATGAGCGTGTGGAAGCCGGAGACCCAGGCGCCGGCGAACGTGCTGCACCTCGTCGAGCACCGGCTCGCGCAGTCCGGACACGACGTGACCGGGCTGGTCCTGCTCGTGCCGCACTACCTCTCGGACACCGAGTTCCCCGACGCCGCGGTGGCTGCCCTGGCGGGGGTCTCCGCCGCGACCGGCCTCATCTTCCCGTCCGACGCCCTCCGCGAGGAAGGGCGCGAGTTCCTCGCCCGCGTCGACGAGCAGGTCGGCGGGAACGGCGAACTGCAGCGGCTCGTCTCGGTGCTCGAGGAGCGGCACGACGAGTACATGGCAGGCAACCCGATCGGCTCGCCGCTCACCGGCGTCGACGGCGAGGTGCCCTCCGCCGACGCGATCGCGGCGGAGCTCGAGCGGTTCCTGGCGGACCGGCGCGGGCAGGCGGACGGCACCGCCGACTGACGGGGTGACCGGCCGGCGGACGCGGGTGCTGCGGTCGACGCGTGACGGGCCTCCCGGCCGGTCCCTGCCTGGAGGCACGGTGCACGTCCGCCCCGCCCGTCGCGTTCTCCACAGCTCGCCCCCGGCGGCCGTGGCGGCGCCGGTAGCCTGGCCGGGTGAACTCGCGCCGTGCCTTCCTCGTCTGGGGCATCGCGGTGCTGGCCTACGTCCTCGCCGTGGTGCAGCGGTCCACGCTGGGCGTCTCCGGCGTGGACGCGCAGGAGCGCTTCGCGGTGTCCGCCGCCGTGCTGTCGACGCTCGCGGTGGTGCAGATCGCCGTGTACGCGGCGCTGCAGATCCCCGTCGGCATCGCGCTCGACCGGTTCGGGCCACGGCGGCTCGTGCTGCTCGGCGCGGTGCTCCTCGTCGTCGGGCAGGCGGTCGTCGCGGTGTCGCCGACGATCGGACCGGCCGTGGTCGGGCGCGTCCTCGTCGGCGCCGGTGACGCGATGACCTTCATCTCGGTGATCCGGCTCCTGCCGATGTGGTTCAGCGGGCGGATCCTGCCCCAGATCTCGCAGTGGACCGGCAACCTGGGGCAGGTCGGGCAGGTGCTCTCGGCGTTCCCGTTCGCGCTCCTGCTGCACACCACGGGCTGGGGCACGGCGTACGGGGTGGCCGCCGGCGCCGGGGCCGTCGGCCTGGTGCTCGCGTTCGTCTTCGTCCGCAACGGTCCGGTTCCGGTGCGCACCGGCGCGATCCCGCTGCCGCACTCGTGGGGCGGGGCGCTCCGGACCTTCGCGCACGCGGTCCGGCGCCCCGGGACGCAGCTCGGGTTCTGGTCGCACTACGTGACGCAGTCCTCCGGCACGGTCTTCTCGCTGCTGTGGGGCGTGCCGATGCTCCGCGGGCTCGGCTACACCCCGACCGAGGCCGCCGGCTTCCTCACCGTGATCGTCGTGACGGGGTTCGTCGCCGGGCCGTTGCTCGGTGTCCTCTGCGCCCGGTACCCGCTCCGCCGGTCGAACCTCGTGCTGGGGTGCGTGGCGCTCCTCGCCGTGGTGTGGACGGCGGTGCTGACCTGGCCGGGGCAGCCGCCGACCTGGTTGCTCGTGCTGCTCGTCGTCGCGATGGGCATCGGCGGACCGGGATCGCTCATCGGGTTCGACTTCGCCAGGTCCTTCAATCCGGTCGGCGCGCTCGGCTCGGCGAACGGGCTCGTGAACGTCGGGGGCTTCCTCGCCGCGTTCGTGATGATGTACCTCGTCGGCACGATCCTCGACGCCGCGTCCCACGCCACGGGGCAGACCGTCTTCGCCTGGGCGAACTTCCGGATCGCCCTCACCGTGCAGTACGTCGTCGTCGGCTTCGGGGTCGCGATGCTGCTGCACGCACGCCACCGGACCCGCCGTGTGCTGCACGAACAGGAGGGAATACGCGTCGGCCCGCTCTGGGTTGCACTGGTTGCACGTCTGCGGAAGCGCGGCGTGCAATAATGACTACCGGACCCATCGGGCCCCTCGTGACCAACCACTCCTCGGAGCGCGCGGAAACCCGGGGACTTGACATGGGTCCTAGTGCTGCCCGGATTGGTAGGACCGGCTGACGCGGGGGACTGCGGCGACGGCCCTGGGCGGCGAGGGAGGCCACGACCCCACGAACGTGGCACGACGAGAGAGGTGATCGCATGGCTGCCCGGAGCACGACGATCGATCCCACGAAGGACACCGAACCCGAGGGCACGGCGGCTGAGTCCGCCGAGGCCGAGGGCACGGCCGCGCCGAAGAAGCGCGCCACCAAGGCGCCGGCGAAGAAGGCCGCGCCGAAGAAGACCACCGCCAAGGGCGGGAAGAAGGCCAAGGCCGACGATGACGAGCTCGACGACGAGCCGGTCGAGCCCGTGGACGAGGCGGCGGACGACGCCACCGACGACGCCGACGCCGACGAAGAGGCCCCGAAGGACACCAAGGCCGAGGCCGCCGCGGTCGCCGCCGGCGCTCTCGTCATCTCGCAGTCCGACGACGACGAGGCCCCGGTCTACTCGACGACCATCACGGGGGCGACCGCCGACCCCGTCAAGGACTACCTGAAGCAGATCGGCAAGGTCGCGCTCCTCAACGCCGAGCAGGAGGTCGAGCTCGCGATGCGCATCGAGGCCGGCCTGTTCGCCGAGGACAAGCTGCAGCACTCGACGGGCCTCTCCAAGCCCAAGGAGCGCGAGCTCCGCTGGGTCGCCCGCGACGGTCAGCGCGCGAAGTCGCACCTGCTCGGCGCGAACCTCCGCCTCGTCGTGTCGCTCGCCAAGCGCTACACGGGCCGCGGCATGCAGTTCCTGGACCTCATCCAGGAGGGCAACCTGGGCCTCATCCGTGCCGTCGAGAAGTTCGACTACACGAAGGGCTTCAAGTTCTCGACCTACGCGACGTGGTGGATCCGCCAGGCGATCACCCGCGCGATGGCTGACCAGGCCCGCACCATCCGCATCCCGGTGCACATGGTCGAGGTCATCAACAAGCTCGCGCGCGTCCAGCGTCAGATGCTCCAGGACCTCGGTCGCGAGCCCACTCCGGAAGAGCTCGCCCGCGAGCTCGACATGACCCCGGAGAAGGTCGTCGAGGTCCAGAAGTACGGTCGCGAGCCGATCTCGCTGCACACGCCCCTGGGCGAGGACGGCGACTCGGAGTTCGGTGACCTCATCGAGGACACCGAGGCCGTCGTGCCGGCCGACGCGGTGGGCTTCACGATGCTGCAGAAGCAGCTCGAGAGCCTGCTCGACTCCCTGTCCGAGCGCGAGGCGGGCGTCATCCGCATGCGCTTCGGCCTCGGTGACGGTCAGCCGAAGACCCTCGACCAGATCGGTGACACGTTCGGCGTGACGCGCGAGCGCATCCGCCAGATCGAGTCGAAGACGATGGCGAAGCTCCGCCACCCGTCGCGGTCGCAGTCGCTGCGCGACTACCTCGAGTAGGCCGATGCGCTTCCTCATCCCGATCCTGGTCGGGCGGATCCTCCGTGCCCTCGCTCGTGCGCGGGGCGGAGGGTCCGCCTACCCCGGCTACATCGTCCTCAAGCTCGTGCCGGACTTCCTGCAACACGTGACGAAGCAGTTCCCGAACGGCGTCGTCTTCGTGCTCGGGTCGAACGGCAAGTCCACGACGACCCACATGATCTCCGACATCGTGCGGGCGCACGGCCTCCGGGTCTTCACGAACCCGTCCGGTGCGAACCTGCCGCAGGGCATCGCGTCGGCGCTCCTCTCCGAGGTGTCGCTGACCGGCAAGCTCAAGGCAGACATCGGCATCCTCGAGGTCGACGAGGCGTTCGCGGTCGAGCTCGCCGGCATCCTGTCGCCGTCCACGGTGACGATGCTGAACGTCCAGGTCGACCAGCTCTACCGGTTCTTCGAGACCGAGCGCGTCGCCACGATGATGCTCGACACCGCGGCCCTGTCGGCGCGGAACGTCATCACCAACCGCGACGACCAGTTCCTCGACGCGTACGCGGGCACGGCCGGGCAGCAGGTGCTCCGCTTCGGTGCCAGTGCCGAGGTCGTGGCCGCGGCCCCGAACGGCCTGCAGAACGCCGACGACTTCGACCGGCAGGACGCCGTGCCGAACGTCGCCGACGCCGAGGTCGTCGTGAACACCGGCGACGGTGCGACCATCCGGTTCGGCGGTGCGGACATCCCCGTGCGGCTCCCGGCCCGTGGCCTGCACTACGCCGTGGACGCCGCGGCCGCCACCGCCACCGCGAGCGCAGCCCTGGGCGACCAGTTCCGTGCGGACGCGGTCACGAAGGCGTTCGGCACGATGAAGCCGGCGTACGGCCGTGGCGAACGGCTCCCGATCGCCGGCGAGGCCGCCGAGTTCACGATGTTCAAGAACGCCGCGAGCCTCCAGCTGAACCTCGACGCGCTCCCGGACCGCCCCGAGCAGGTCCTCATGGCGATCGACGAGGGAACGCCGGACATCTCGTGGATCTACGACATCGACTTCTCGGCGCTCGACCACGTGGACGTCGTCTCCGGCGACAAGGCGTGGCAGATCGCGATCGCCCTCGAGCACGCCGGCGTCCGCATCGGCAAGGTCGAACCGGACGTCGAGGCTGCCATCCGGCACATGGAGCAGCTCGGCGCGACGTCGAGCGGGACGAAGAACTTCATCGTCAACTACGAGATCATGATGATCGCCCGCAAGGCCCTCGGCCACCCGGACATGGAGAAGACGGCATGACCGCCGACCGGTTGACCATCCTGCACGTGTACCCGCGGCAGATGGGCGTCTCGGGGGACCGCGGCAACGTCGCTGCCCTCGTCCGCCGTGCCGAGACCGCGGACATCGCCACCGAGGTCGTCGAGTACGCGCCGGGTGACACCCTGCCCACCGCTGCCGACGTCGTCGTGATCGGCAACGGGCCGCTCAGCGCCATGCGGTCCCTCGGGGGCGACGTCACCCGGGTCGGTGTGGCACTGCGCGACTTCGCGACCGCGGGCGTCCCGGTGGTGGCGGTCGGCGGCGGGTTCGACCTCGCCACGAACGCCGTCGTCGCGACCGACGGTGCCGACGTCCCGGGCTTCGGGGTGTTCGACGCCCGAGCCGTGCGCGGCGCCGAGCGTCGGGTGAACTACTTCGTGCTCGAGACCCGCTACCCGCTGCTCGGCGACGCCTCGACCCGCCTCGCGGGCTTCGAGGACCACGCGACGCGCATCGAGCTCGGCGACGGCGTGACGCCCTTCGCCGACGTCGTGTCGGGCGGCGGCAACCAGGCGGGCAGTCCGGTCGAGGGTGCGATCACCGGCACCTCGTTCGGCACCCACACCCAGGGTCCGATCCTGCCGCTCAACCCGCAGCTGACCGACGGCGTGCTCGCCGCCGCCACCGCGCGGCTCGGTCGCGAGTACACGCCGGACGCGCAGCGGACGGCGTCGATCGACCGGTACGCGCGCGAAGCGCGTGCGACCATCGACCGCTACGTCGACAAGGCGTTCAAGCGGATCGCCTGACGCGACGCGGGGTCACGCACCCCACGGCAGACGGGAGGCGCGGTGCCAGCTGGCACCGCGCCTCCCGTCTGTCACATGCGGACGCTGTCGCGTCCGGACGCTACTTCGACTCGTAGAGTCGGCTGCTCTCGTCGTGCCACTCGATGGCGGTGGCTGCGAGCTTGTCCTTGAACTCGGCGCCGTGGTGGGCGCAGAAGAGGAGCTCGCCGCTCGCCATGGTCGCTCGGATGTAGGCCTGCGCTCCGCAGCTGTCGCAGCGGTCAGCAGCGGTGAGCTGGTTGCTGCCGAATTCGTCGATGGAGAGGTCCTGCACGGTCTGGGTCATTGCTGTGCTCCTCACGGATCGCAGGGCGGGTGCCGGGTTTCCACCCAACGGGTGCCGGTTGCTGACCATTTGAACACGTGGTGCCTGGATGTACGGCATTTTCGGGGCACGTTTCGCTCAGCGCGGACCCACTGGCCCCAGACCGAGTGTCAGGGCGCTGGGCGTCGGTGGTGCTCAGTACGATCGGACGGTGAGCTCCGACTACTCTGCGCGCCATCTCTCCGTCCTCGAGGGGCTCGAGGCGGTCCGCAAGCGGCCGGGCATGTACATCGGCTCGACCGACTCCCGCGGCCTCATGCACTGCCTGTGGGAGATCATCGACAACTCCGTCGACGAAGCCCTCGCCGGGCACGGTGACGAGATCGGCGTGGTGCTGCACCCGGACGGCTCGGTCGAGGTCCGCGACACTGCTCGTGGCATCCCCGTCGACGTCGAGCCGAAGACCGGCCTGACCGGGGTCGAGGTCGTGTTCACGAAGCTCCACGCGGGCGGCAAGTTCGGCTCGGGCTCGTACGCGGCGTCCGGTGGTCTGCACGGTGTCGGGGCGTCGGTCGTCAACGCGCTGTCGGAGCGGCTCGACGTCGAGGTCGACCGCGGCGGCAAGACCTACGCGATGTCGTTCCACCGTGGTGAGCCGGGGACGTTCGCCGGTGACGGTCCCGATGCGCCCTTCACACCGTTCACGTCCGGCAGCGAGCTCCGGGTCGTCGGCAAGGTCAAGAAGGGCGTCACCGGGTCGCGCATCCGCTACTGGGCCGACAGGCAGATCTTCACGCCCGATGCCCGCTTCAGCACGCAGGACCTCGTCAACCGTGCGCGCCAGACGGCGTTCCTGGTCCCCGGGCTCGGGATCACCATCACGGACGCCCGACCGTCGTCGATCGAGGCGGCCGCGTCGCGTGCCGCCGCCACGGGTGCGCCGCTTGAGGACGGTCCGGTCATCGAGCGCTTCCGGTACGAGGGGGGCATCAGCGAGTTCGTCGAGCACCTCGCCGTCGACGGCGCCGTGACCGACGTCTGGCGCGTCCAGGGCACGGGCACCTTCACCGAGACCGTGCCGATGCTGGACGACAAGGGGCACATGGTGTCGACGTCGGTGTCGCGCGAGTGCGAGGTCGACCTGGCGCTGCGGTGGGGCAGCGGCTACGAGACGGTGTTCCGCAGCTTCGTGAACATCATCGCAACGCCGAAGGGCGGGACGCACCAGGCAGGCTTCGAGTCTGGTGTCGTCAAGGCGGTCCGCGCCCAGGTCGAGGCGAACGCCCGCAAGCTGAAGGTCGGGCAGGACAAGCTCGAGAAGGACGACGTGCTCGCCGGACTCACCGCGGTGCTCACCGTGCGCCTGCCCGAGCCGCAGTTCGAGGGCCAGACGAAGGAGGTCCTCGGCACGCCGGCGGTCCGGAAGATCGTCGACCAGGTGGTGTCGAAACGGCTCACCGAGATCCTCACCTCGACGCAGCGCACCGAGAAGGCCCAGGCCGCGACGTTGCTCGAGAAGGTCGTCGCGGAGATGAAGACCCGCATCTCGGCCCGGGCGCACAAGGAGACCCAGCGGCGGAAGAACGCGCTCGAGAACTCCTCGCTGCCGACCAAACTCGCCGACTGCCGCAAGCAGGACGCCGAGGGCACGGAGCTCTTCATCGTCGAGGGCGACTCCGCGCTCGGCACCGCGAAGCTCGCGCGGAACAGCGAGTACCAGGCGCTGCTGCCGATCCGGGGCAAGATCCTCAACGTGCAGAAGGCCTCGGTCTCGGACATGCTGTCGAACGCCGAGTGCGCGTCGATCATCCAGGTCATCGGCGCTGGCTCGGGTCGGACGTTCGAGATCGACCAGGCGCGCTACGGCAAGATCATCATCATGTCCGACGCCGACGTCGACGGCGCCCACATCCGCACGCTCCTGCTCACGCTCTTCTTCCGGTACATGCGCCCGATGATCGAGCAGGGCCGGGTCTTCGCTGCCGTGCCGCCGCTGCACCGGGTCGTCGTGGTGAACCGCGGCAAGGCGAACGACACGCTGTACACCTACTCCGAGGCCGAGCTGCAGGCGGTCCTGAAGAAGCTCGAGAAGCAGGGCAAGAAGTACCAGGAGCCGATCCAGCGATACAAGGGCCTCGGGGAGATGGACGCCGACCAGCTCGCCGAGACCACGATGGACCGCACACACCGGACCCTCCGACGGGTGAACGTGCCCGATGCCGAGAACGCTGCGAAGGTGTTCGAGCTGCTGATGGGGAACGACGTCGCGCCGCGCAAGGAGTTCATCCTCGCCGGCGAGGGGCTCGACCGCGACCGTATCGACGCGTAGCGCGCTGCGACGCGCATCGTGCCGCGTCGTCGTCCGTGCCGCGAAAGCGACAGGGTCCCGCGTGTGTACGGCCACACTTTGTCGCTTCGGCGGGTTGATCCGGGTCCGTGCACCGCGCGGCGTGCGACCTGCGAATGCGACAGCGTGCTGGGTGCAGTCGCCGTCCGTGCCGCGAAAGCGACAGATCGCGGGGCTTCGTTGCCGTCCGTGCCGCGAAAGCGACAGATCGCGGGAGAACTCGGCGGTGAACTGTCGCTTTCGCGAGATGAAGCGGGAGCGCGGCGCGGCGCGGCGCGGCGCGGGAGCGCGGCGCCGCCCGCGGCGCCCGCGGCGCGCCTACTGCGCGGCGCGGCAGCGCGGCGCCGCCTGCCGCGCGCCTACGCCTCGCCCGCGGTCCCGTCGAGCGCGGCCGCGCTCCCACCGATCGTGCCGATGACGGCGTCGAGCGGACTGCCCGAGCCGTCGCGCTTCGACAGCCAGTCGGGCAGGGTCCGTGCTGCGCCGTCCGTGCCCACCGCGTGCGGCGGGGCGATGCCCGCCCACGCCACGGTCAGGCCGTCCTCGCCCTTGAGGAACGCGTGCGCCCGGACGCCCTGGGTCGCGCGGCCCTTCGCCGGGAACTCGGACAGCGCCGACACCTTGGCGCGCCCGTTGTCCGTCCCGGGCAGCGCGGCCGACGACGTCGACACGGTTGCCACCACGGCGTCGTCGGAGCGGGGGACCGACCCGAACCAGATGACCGATGCACCGGCAGCGAGCGCGACCCCGGCGACACCACCGGCGGGCAGCCCCTGCGGCCGGACGCCGGACGCCGGGAACCGCAGGAGCTGGGCGTTCGAGGTGATGAACACGAGGTCGTCGTCCTCGGGCGCCTGGACTGCGCCGACGACCGAGTCACCTGGCTTGAGGCCGATCGCGACGACCTCGGGCTTGTCCGGCCACGCGCCTGCGATGACGCGCTTCACGACGCCCTGGGTGGTGCCGATCGCGACGGAGTCTTCGCCGGTGAGCGCGACGAGCGCCACGACCGTCTCGGTGCGGGGCACGCCGAGGTACTCCGACACCCGGACGCCGGCGTCGAGCCGCACGGAGGCCGGCGGCACCGCGGGGACGTCCACGGGGGAGAACCGCACCACGCGGCCGGTCGACGTCAGCGCGCCGAGCTGACCACGGACGGTGGAGACGACGGACGACCGGACGGCATCGTGCTTCGAGCGCTTCGGCACCCGCACGATCCCCAGGTCGGTGTCCGGGATGTCGACGCGGACGAGCCGCCCGGTGGTGGAGAGGATCACCCGGCACGGCGAGTCCGCGATCTGCAGTGACTCGGGGTCGACCGCGGCCTTGCGACCACCGCGGACCGGGGCGTCGGCCTCGGTCAGGAGGGTCCGGCGTGGCGTCGCGAACCGGTCGGACACCTCGGTGAGCTCGAGCGACACCTGCGCGCGGAGCCGCTCGTCGGACCCGAGGAGCTCCTCGAGCGCGGCGATGTCGGCGAGGAGCTGGTCGCGCTCGCCCTCGAGCTCGAGGCGGGAGAACTTCGTCAGGCGGCGGAGCCGGAGCTCGAGGATGTACTCGGCCTGCACCTCGGACAGGTCGAACACGGTCTGCAGCCGGGAGCGCGCGGCCTCGGAGTCGTCGGAGGACCGGATGACCTCGATGACCTCGTCGATGTCGAGGATCGCGATGAGCAGGCCCTCGACGAGGTGCAGCCGTTCACGACGCCGTGCCAGCCGGTACTCCGACCGTCGCGTGACCACGGACAGACGGTGCCGCACGTAGACGTCGAGCAGGTCCCGGAGGCCGAGCGTCCGCGGCGAGCCGTCGACGAGTGCGACGTTGTTGATGCCGAAGCCGTCCTCGAGGGGGGTGTGCTTGTAGAGCTGCTCGAGCACGGCGGTCGGGTTGAAGCCGGACTTGATCTCGATCACGAGCCGCAGCCCGTGGTTGCGGTCGGTGAGGTCCTTCACGTCGGAGATGCCGACGAGCTTCTTCGACTGGACGCCGTCCTTGATCTTCTCGATCACGCGCTCGGGGCCGACGAGGTAGGGGAGCTCGGTGACGATGAGCCCGGCCTTGCGCGGCGTGAGGTTCTCGACGCTGACCTTCGCCCGGGTGCGGAACGAGCCGCGGCCGGTGGCGTAGGCGTCACGGACCCCGGAGAGCCCGACGATCGTGCCGCCACCCGGCAGGTCCGGCCCCGGTACGAACTCCATCAGCTCCTCGAGGGAGGCCTGCGGGTTCATGAGGAGGTGCTTCGCCGCCTCGACGACCTCGCCCAGGTTGTGCGGCGCCATGTTCGTGGCCATGCCGACCGCGATGCCGGACGCGCCGTTGACGAGGAGGTTCGGGAACGCCGCCGGCAGGACACCGGGCTGCATGATCTGGTTGTCGTAGTTCGGGACGAAGTCGACGACGTCCTCACCCAGGCCCTCGGTCATCGCCATCGAGGGTTCGGCGAGCCGTGCCTCGGTGTAGCGGGCCGCGGCGGGGCCGTCGTCGAGGGAGCCGAAGTTCCCGTGGCCGTCGACGAGCGGCACCCGCATCGTGAACGGCTGCGCCATGCGGACGAGGGCGTCGTAGATGGCGCTGTCGCCGTGCGGGTGCAGCTTGCCCATCACCTCGCCGGTGACGCGCGCGCTCTTGACGTGCCCGCGGTCGGGTCGGAGGCCCATCTCGGCCATCTGGTAGAGGATGCGGCGCTGCACGGGCTTGAGGCCGTCGCGTGCGTCGGGGAGCGCCCGGGAGTAGATGACGGAGTACGCGTACTCGAGGAAGGAGCCCTGCATCTCCTCGGAGACGTCGACGTCCTCGATGCGTTCACCGTCGGGCAGGCCGACTGCTTCCGTGCGTGCCATGGCACCCTTCTGCGAGACTGGGGGGAATGGGAACCAGCGTACCGACGGCCCCCGACGCCGCCGCGAACCTCGCCGACGTCTTCCCGAGTTGCCTCGTGGCGCTCGGCGCTGCGGACGACGCGTGGTTGCGAGCACACGGCCTGGAGGCACGGATCGCCCTCCGCCCCGCCCGCTCGGCGGTCGTCGTGCTGGTCGACGGGCTCGGCTCCGCCGCGCTCTCGGCGCGCGCCGGGCACGCGCGGTGGCTGGTCGCCCCGCCCGCGAGCGGCTCCGCGAAGAAGCTGCGGAGCGGGTTCCCCACGACGACGGCCGCGGCGCTGAGCACCCTCACGACCGGTCGACCGCCCGGTTCGCACGGGGTCGTCGGCTACAGCGGGTGGAACCCGGACACCGAGCGCGTGATGAACCTGCTCAGCGGGTGGGACGACGAGGTGCCGGCGGACTGGCTGCTCGGCCCGACGCTCTTCACCGAGGCCGCGGCGCTCGGCGTCGACCCGGTCGTCGTCGGCCCCGGGCGGTACCGGTCGTCGGGCATGACGGCGAGCGTCCTCGGCGGCGCGCGGTACGTGTCCGCCGACTCGATCGCGCAGCGCGTCGACGCCGCCCTCGCCGAGACCGCGACGGGCCGCTCCCTCGTCTACCTCTACGTGCCCGAGCTCGACTCGGTCGGGCACAAGCACGGGTGGCAGTCCGACCGGTGGACCGCGGTGCTCGAGCTGCTCGACGGCGAGCTCGCCCGCTTCGACCGTGCGCTCCGCCCGGACGTGGGGGTCGTCGTGACGGCCGACCACGGCGTGCTCGACGTCCCGGAGCACGCGAACCTGCCGATGGACCCGGCGCTGCTGACGGACGTCGTCGGGGTCGCCGGAGACCCGCGCTGCCGGCAGCTCGCCGTCGCGCCGGGCACCGACGTGCGGGACCTCGTCGGCCGCTTCCGGGCCCGCTACGGGAAGAAGGCGTACGTCGCGACCCGTGCCGAGGCGATCGAGGCCGGGTGGTTCGGTGTCGTGGCACCCGAGGTCGTCGACCGCATCGGCGACGTCGTGCTCGTGGCCCGCGGCTCGTGGGCGTTCAACGACGACCGGGCACTCCGTCCCGGGGAGGTCCCGAAGCGCATGCTCGGGCAGCACGGCGCGATGACCGACGAGGAGACCTTCGTCCCGCTCCGCCTCGCCGGCGCCTTCGCCGGCTGACGACGCGAGCGAACGCGGACGCCCTGGACGGGACCGGCCCCGTCACGCGCGGTGCGTGACGGGGCCGGGCCGTGCCTCCAGGGCGGGGATCAGGCGGGGTCCTCCGGGCGCGTGCCGAATACGATCTCGTCCCAGCTCGGCATCGAACGGCGGCTCCGCTTCTTGCGGTCGCGCGCCTCGGGTTCCGGGGCCGACGACGGACGTGCATCGGGCTGCGGGGCGGTGTCCGACGAGTCCTCGAAGCCGTGCAGCGGCACGTCGACGACGCTGATCGAGGTCCGGCGGGGCTCCTCCTGGTGCTCCGTGAACGATGCGGCCTCACGCTCACCCCGGCGGCGACGGAGGGCCTCGAGCAGGTCGGCGGTCTCGTTGCCGGGAGCGCGCTCCTCGGGAGCGGCCGCGCCGATGCGCGGGAGCGGGGCGCGGAGCGGGGCACGCTCGGCGACCTCGGGGTTCGTGAGCTCTTCGTCGGCGGACTCGACCCGGAAGGCGCCGGAGTCGAAGCGGGTGCCGTCGGCGTCCTCGTGCTCGAACTCGACCGCGCGGAGGCGGGGCGCGATGCCCTCGTCGTCGGTGTGCGAGAGCCGGTGCGCGTCGCCGTTGTCGGGCACGAGCGTCGAGGTCTTCGGGTCGAAGCGCCACTGTGCGTCGTGCTCGACCTCGTCGACGGCGTAGCGGACGCGGACCTGCCAGCCGGTGTCGACGTGCTTCCACGACGCCCACTGCACGCTCGACGCCTCGCCGGCCTCGAGCTTGGCGGTGATCGCCTCACCGAAGGTGTCGGGCGCCTCGTCGTCGACCGGGGTCACGGACACGCGGCGGGCGGCGTCGAGGATGAACGCGCGCTCGGCGAGCACCGGGCCCTCGAAGCGGCGGACGTAGTCGACGTCGACGTCGAGCGCGGCCGCGACGTCGGCGGCGTCGGCACCACCGCGGATGCGCGCCTGCACGTCCTTCGGTGACACGCGCTTCTGCGGTCCGCCCTCGGGGTTCGCCTGCCGGACCTGGCCCGGGAGGGACGAGGTGACGGGCAGCCGGTACTCCGTGCCGCCGTCCGTCGCGAGCAGGAGTGCGCCCGACTCCACTCCGATGACTCTCAGGTCCTGCATGGTTCCGCCTTCCGATGCGTGCGTACGGTCGTGCGTCGTACCCCGTGAGTATGCAGCGCGCGGACCCCGATCCCGGGGAGGCGCACGGCGTGCCGCGAGGTGCGGCCCACGGCTCCGGACAGTGCGGGAATGGCGGGGCTCGACGGCGGGTTGCAGCGCCAGAACGAACCGCCGGGACGCTCGGTTTGCACTCCGGCGGGTCGTGGTGCAAACTGTCGCCGCCGATCACCGGCGACGACCTCTCGATACGAGAAATGGATGGGCATGGCCACCGATTACGACGCCCCCCGGAAGACCGACGACTCCTCGGACTCGGAGTCGATCGAGGCTCTGAAGGAGCGCGTCCCCGACAAGATGTCGGGCGTCGTCGACGATGATTCCGACAACCCGGGCTCGTTCGAGCTCGCCGGTCAGGACCTCTCCGACGTCGACCTCGACGTCGTCGTCCTCCCGCCCCAGGTCGACGAGTTCACCTGCGTCGAGTGCTTCCTCGTGAAGCACCGATCGCAGCTCGACCACGAGTCGAAGCTCGGCCCGGTGTGCGCTGAGTGCGCGGCACTGTAAGCACGCGATCCTCGAGACCCCGTCACCCTCCGGTGGCGGGGTCTCCTGCGTGTCCGGCCGCGCGGCGCGGCTGCCGAGTCTCGTGGCGCCGATGCCGAGTCTCGTGCTCGTGCGCACGAGCGTTGTCCGCCACGCCGAGTCTCGTGCGGCTGGCGGCCGGCGGCTGCGGCCAGCGGCGCGCGACCAGCGCGTGCGCGCCGCGCCCGGCGCTACGAGCAGACGGACGGGAGGCTCCCCACCCGCCACGAGCCTCCCGTCCGTCAGATCGCGGGTCAGGCGCGGAGCGCCGCCACCACCTCGTCCGGACGACGGACGCTCACCAGCCAGTAGGGGGTCGGGTCGGCCTCGTCGCGGACCTCGACCTTGACGACGCCCCGGACGTAGCCGCGGAAGAGCGTCCACGCACGGGCGTCGAGCTGCGGTCCGCGCTGGGCCGTGGCGTCGGCGCCGGTGAAGCCCTCGACCTCGCCGACGAGCTCCCGAGGCAGGTGTGCCCGGCCGGCCCGGAACTCGGTCTCCGTGACCTCGACCGTCGGAGCGAGCGCCCAGAGGAGCACGAGCACCCCGATCTCCATCCCGATCGCCACGAGGACCCCGGCGAGCACGCTGATGGGGAGGAAGACGAGCAGGCTGGCGGGGATCACGAGGGCCGTCGCCAGGTAGAGCGCCGGCGGGGCCCAGAGTCGTTCGCGGTACAGGGTCACGAGACCATCCCACCACGAGTCGGGCTGCGTCCTCACCGCACATCACGGAACGGTCACGGTCTGCACTACCCTCGTCACGTGACCGAACCAGTCGACGTCCTCTGGACCGGGGAGAACCCGCCCCACTACGCCCACCCCGGGGACGCCGGCGGCGACCTCGTCTCCGCCGAGGCCTTCGTGCTGCAGCCCGGGGAGCGTCGACTCGTCGGCACCGGCCTGCGGATCGCCTTGCCCGAGGGGTACGCGGCGTTCGTCGTCCCGCGGAGCGGACTCGCGGCGAAGCACGGCATCACGATCGTGAACTCGCCGGGCACCGTCGACGCGGGCTACCGCGGCGAGGTGAAGGTCGCGCTGCTCAACACGGACGCCTCCGAACCGTACGAGGTCCACGTCGGCGACCGCATCGCGCAGGTCGTCGTCATGCCCGTGCCCCGGGTCGTGTTCACGCGCGTCGACGAGCTGCCCGAGAGCGTCCGCGGCCAGGGTGGGTTCGGCTCCTCGGGCTACGGTGACCGGAGCGGTACCGTCAGCAGCGCCGCAGAGAACGTCCAGGAAGGATCCCGCGCATGAAGTTCGGCCGCCGCAAGCGTGACGAGGTCGAGGTGGCGGACGCCGTCGCCGACGAGGTGGAGGTCGCCGAGACGACCCCCGAGGTGGACATCGCCACCGACGCCGACGCCGACCTCGACGAGGTGGACGCGGTCGCACCGACCGACAAGTCCGCTCCCGAGGACCGCGCCGAGAACGGCCCGCACGACGAGACCGAGGCGAACCTGGTCCGTCCGTACGTCGACCTCGGCGGGGTGAAGGTGCTCCCGCGCGAGGGCCTGCACCTGCGACTCGAGGTCGAGGAGGGCTCGCAGCGCGTCGTCGCCGTCGGGCTCGACTTCGACGAGTCGACGCTCCAGGTCCAGCCGTTCGCCGCGCCCCGTTCCACCGGCCTCTGGCACGAGATCCGCGCGCAGATCGCCGAGCAGATCGAACGCCAGGGCGGCGAGGTCACCGAGGTCGACGGCCCGTTCGGCCCCGAGCTCCGCGCCCAGGTCCCGGTCGCGAACGAGGACGGCGTCACCGAGGGGGCGCGTCCGGCGCGCTTCGTCGGCGTGGACGGTCCGCGCTGGTTCCTCCGCGGGGTCATCGCCGGCAAGGCCGCCGAGTCCCCGGACGACGCCGCCGACATCGAGGAGCTGTTCCGCAGCGTGGTCGTCGTGCGCGGCACCACGCCCATGCCGCCGCGCGACCTCATCCCGCTGCACATGCCGAAGTCGACGCAGTCGGCGATCTGACCCCGCCTGGAGGCACGGTGCCGGACCACGACGACACCCCCCGACCCGACGGGGTCGCGCCCGACGGGATCGCACGCGACGGGGTCGCGCCCGACGGGCTCGCCTCCGACAAGGTCGCGCCCGACGACGACCGCTTCGCGGCGGAGCGCGCCGAGCCGCTGTCGCTGAACGCCCAGCTCCGCGACGCCGTCCGGAACGCCGGCATCGGCCAGGTCGCCCCGGGCGAGGCGCCGTCCGGCCGTGCGCTGCTCACGGCGGTCGGTGGTGTCCGGGGCCTCGCGGAGTCGGTGCTGCCCGGGTTCGGTTTCCTCATCGTGTACGCGGTGACGAAGGAACTCGTCCCGAGCGTCGTGATCCCCGTCGTCATCGGCCTCGTCTTCGTCGTGCTCCGGCTCGTGCAGCGGCAGTCGCTCGCGATGAGCTTCGCGGGCATCCTCGGCGTGGCGATCTCGGCGGGGCTGGCGCTGCTGACCGGGAAGGCCGAGAGCAACTTCATCCCGGGCATCGTCATCAACGTGGTCTGCCTCGTCGTGCTGCTCGTGACGCTCGCGATCCGGCGGCCGCTCATCGGGCTGATCGTCGGACTGCTGCTGCCGCAGGACGAGGACGGCACCGGGACCGACTGGCGCGCGGACCCGGGGAAGCGCCGCGTCCTGACCGTCGCGACCTGGATGTGGGTCGGGCTGTTCGCGCTCCGGCTGCTCATCGAGATCCCGCTGTACCTCACCGCGCAGGTCGAGCTGCTCGCCGGCATCAAGCTCATCACGGGCGTCCCGCTGTACGCCGCGCTGCTCTGGGTGACGTGGTTGCTCGTCCGGACGGTGTTCCGGCACGAGGACGAGGACGACACCGCCACGGTGTAGAGTTGTCTCGACATCGAGATACTTTCCGCCGGACCCTCGCGGGCTGGCGGGTTTAGGTTTGCCTTGCTGGTGGGACGTTCTGCGGCCCGCTTGGATGGGGGCACACCGATCAACCAGGGAGGCGGCACAGTGGCTGCAGTCAACAGCTTCGGCTCGAAGGACACGCTGTCGGTTGGGGGTGTCGACTACGCGATCCACCGGATCGACACGGTGCCCGGGCACGAGAAGCTCCCGTACAGCCTGAAGGTGCTGCTCGAGAACCTCCTCCGCACCGAGGACGGTGCGAACGTCACCGAGGAGCAGATCCGCGCCCTCGGTTCGTGGCAGCCCGACGCCGAGCCCGACACCGAGATCCAGTTCTCGCCGGCCCGCGTGGTCATGCAGGACTTCACGGGCGTCCCGTGCATCGTCGACCTCGCCACCATGCGTGAGGCGATGGCGCAGATCGGCGGCGACCCGAACAAGATCAACCCGCTGTCGCCGGCCGAGATGGTCATCGACCACTCCGTCGTCGCGGACCTCTTCGGTCGCGAGGACGCCCTGCAGCGCAACACCGACCTCGAGTACGAGCGCAACGGTGAGCGCTACCAGTTCCTCCGCTGGGGCCAGACCGCCTTCGAGGACTTCAAGGTCGTCCCGCCGGGCACCGGCATCGTGCACCAGGTGAACATCGAGTACCTGGCGAAGGTGACCTACACGCGCGAGTTCGACGGCGAGCTGTACGCGTACCCGGACACCCTCGTCGGCACCGACTCGCACACCACGATGGTGAACGGCCTCGGCGTGCTCGGCTGGGGCGTCGGCGGCATCGAGGCCGAGGCGGCCATGCTCGGTCAGCCCGTGTCGATGCTCATCCCGAAGGTCGTCGGCTTCAAGCTGTCCGGGTCGATCCCGGCCGGCGTCACCGCGACCGACGTGGTGCTCACGATCACGCAGGAACTCCGCAAGCACGGCGTCGTCGGCAAGTTCGTCGAGTTCTACGGCGAGGGTGTCTCCGAGGTCCCGCTCGCGAACCGCGCGACCATCGGCAACATGAGCCCGGAGTTCGGCTCCACGGCCGCGATCTTCCCGGTCGACGCCGTCACGCTCGACTACCTGCGCCTGACCGGTCGCTCCGAGGAGCAGATCGCCCTGGTCGAGGCGTACTCGAAGGCCCAGGGCCTCTGGCACGACCCGTCGGTGGAGCCCGCGTACTCCGAGTACATGGAGCTCGACCTGTCCACGGTCGTCCCGTCGATCTCCGGCCCGAAGCGCCCGCAGGACCGCATCGAGCTGTCGAAGGCCAAGGACCAGTTCGAGGTCGACCTCGAGAACTACGCCACGGCCGACCACTCGCAGCAGGACAAGGCCGTCGCCGACACCTTCCCGGCGTCCGACCCGGTGGCCGCGGCCCCCGGTGACGAGCACGCCGTGCAGGACGACGAGTACGCCCAGCCGTCCGAGACGCACGTGTCGAGCGCGCCGACCACGATCACGAAGCCGACGAGCGTCACCGTGGGCGACGGCGACGCGTTCACGATCGACCACGGCGCCGTCGCGATCGCCGCGATCACGTCGTGCACGAACACGTCCAACCCGTCGGTCATGATGGCCGCCGGCATCCTCGCGCGGAACGCCGCGAAGAAGGGCCTCAAGGCGAAGCCGTGGGTGAAGACCACCCTCGCGCCCGGCTCGAAGGTCGTCACCGACTACTACGAGAAGGCCGGTCTCACCAGCTACCTCGAGGACCTCGGCTTCTACACGGTCGGCTACGGCTGCACCACCTGCATCGGCAACTCGGGTCCGCTGCCCGAGGAGATCTCGCAGGCCGTGCAGGACAACGACCTCGCCGTCACCGCGGTGCTCTCGGGCAACCGCAACTTCGAGGGCCGCATCAACCCCGACGTGAAGATGAACTACCTGGCCTCGCCGCCGCTGGTCATCGCGTACGCCCTCGCCGGCTCGATGCACTTCGACTTCGACAACGACGCCCTGGGCACGGACCAGGACGGCAACGACGTCTTCCTCAAGGACATCTGGCCCGACGCCGGCGAGGTCCAGCAGGTCATCGACGACTCGATCGACACCGAGATGTTCACCCACGAGTACGGCTCCGTGTTCGAGGGCGACGACCGCTGGAAGAACCTGCCGACCCCGACGGGCGACACCTTCGAGTGGGACAGCGAGTCGACGTACGTCCGGAAGCCCCCGTACTTCGAGGGCATGACCATGCAGCCGGACGCGGTCTCGGACATCTCCGGCGCCCGAGTGCTCGCGAAGCTCGGCGACTCGGTCACGACCGACCACATCTCGCCGGCCGGGTCGATCAAGGCCGACAGCCCGGCGGGCCAGTACCTCGCCGAGCACGGCGTCGACCGCAAGGACTTCAACTCCTACGGCTCGCGCCGCGGCAACCACGAGGTGATGATCCGCGGCACGTTCGCGAACATCCGTCTGCGCAACCAGCTGCTCGACGGCGTGGAGGGAGGCTACACCCGCGACTTCACGACGCCCGACGGCGCGCAGTCGTTCATCTACGACGCCTCGCAGCACTACCAGGAGCAGGGCATCCCGCTCGTCATCTTCGGCGGCAAGGAGTACGGCTCCGGGTCGTCCCGTGACTGGGCGGCGAAGGGCACGAACCTGCTCGGCGTCAAGGCGGTCATCACCGAGAGCTTCGAGCGCATCCACCGCTCGAACCTCATCGGCATGGGCGTCGTCCCGCTCCAGTTCCCCGCGGGTGAGACGGTCGAGTCCCTCGGTCTCGACGGCACGGAGGTCGTCTCGATCTCCGGCCTGACCGAGCTCAACGAGGGTCGCACGCCGAAGACCGTGCACGTCACGGCCGAGCCGAGCGAGCACTCGCCGGCGGGCAAGCAGACGGTCGAGTTCGACGCGGTCGTCCGCATCGACACCCCCGGAGAGGCCGACTACTACCGCAACGGCGGCATCCTGCAGTACGTGCTCCGTTCGCTCGTTTGAGCAGCGCCCGTACCGGTCGCTGACGCGACCACCTGACGGACTGGAGGCGCGGTGCCAGCTGGCACCGCGCCTCCAGTCCGTCGCCCGATTGCGTGGATAGTGTGGGGACCTGCCCCACGAAAGGAGCGCCCCGTGGACCTGCTTCCGAGCATCACGTCGCCGCGCGACCTCAAGCGTCTGTCCGACGCGCAGATGACCGACCTGGCCGCGGAGATCCGGCGGTTCCTGGTAGCGGAGGTCGCGAAGACCGGTGGGCACCTCGGACCGAACCTCGGGGTCGTGGAGCTGACCCTCGCGATGCATCGCGTGTTCGACTCCCCGCACGACCCGATCGTCTTCGACACGGGCCACCAGTCCTACGTGCACAAGCTCGTGACGGGGCGGCAGGACTTCTCGCGGCTCCGGGAACGGGGCGGCATCGCCGGGTACCCGCAGCGCAGCGAGTCCGAACACGACATCGTCGAGTCGTCGCACGCGTCGTCGTCGCTGTCGTGGGCGGACGGCATCTCGCGCGCGTTCCAGCGCACCGGACAGGCCGACCGGACCGTCGTCGCCGTGGTGGGTGACGGGGCGCTCACGGGCGGGATGACCTGGGAGGCGCTCAACAACATCTCCGACAGCAACGACCGTCGGCTCGTCATCGTCGTGAACGACAACGGGCGGTCGTACGCGCCGACGATCGGCGGCATGGCACGGTTCCTCAGCTCGGTCCGGACCCGCCGCGAGTACCGGGCGCTGTTCGAGAAGTCGCAGGCCGTCGCCTCGCGCTTCGGCGCCCCCGGTCGTGCGTTCTACCGCGGGATGCGCGGCGGGCTGCACGGGTTCCTGTCGCGGTTCACGAACAACGAGGCCCTCTACTCGAACCTCGACATCAAGTACATCGGCCCGGTGAACGGGCACGACCAGCGGGCGATGGAGGCGGCTCTTCGTCAGGCGAAGGCGTACGGGGCGCCCACGATCGTGCACGCCATCACGGAGAAGGGGCACGGGTTCGAGCCGGCGCTCCGCGACCAGGCCGACCAGTTCCACGCGGTCGGGCACATCGACCCGGAGACGGGGGAGTCGCTCGACGTCTCGTCGGGGCCCTCGTGGACGTCGGTGTTCGCGTCGTCCCTCGCAGAGGTCGGTGGTGCGGACGAGCGCATCGTCGCGATCACCGCAGCCATGCTCCGGCCGACCGGGCTCCACCTGTTCCAGGAGCAGCACCCCGACCGGGTGATCGACGTCGGGATCGCCGAGCAGCACGCGGTGACCACCGCCGCCGGACTCGCGTACGGCGGGCTGCATCCCGTGGTCGCCCTGTACGCGACGTTCCTCAACCGGGCGTTCGACCAGGTGCTCATGGACGTCGCCCTGCACCGGGCCGGCGTCACGTTCGTGCTCGACCGGGCGGGGATCACCGGGCCGGACGGGCCATCGCACCACGGCATGTGGGACCTCGCGCTCCTGCAGGTCGTGCCGGGCATCCGGATCGCCGCACCCCGTGACGCCGCGACCCTCCGTGAGGAGTTCCGCGAAGCCGTCGCCGTCGACGACGCCCCCACCGTGCTGCGGTGGTCCAAGGGGCAGGTCGGGCCGGACATCCCGGCGCTCCGTCGGCTGTCCGACGGTGTCGACGTGCTGCGGTCGCCGTCGTCAGACCAGGAACGCGACGTCCTGTTCGTCGCGGTCGGGTCGATGGTCCCGGTCGCGCTCGAGGCGGCGGCGCTGCTCGAGGCGCAGGGCATCGGGACGACCGTCGTCGACCCGCGGTGGGTGGTGCCGATCCCGGCGTCGCTCATCGACCTCTCGCGCGACCACCGGCTCGTCATCACGATCGAGGACGGCGTCCGCGTCGGGGGTGTCGGGACGCGGTTGCGGCAGGACCTCCGCGCGGCCGGGGTGGACACGGGCGTGAACGAGCTCGGGTTGCCGGACGAGTTCATCGACCACGCGTCGCGGTCGCAGATCCTGCAGGACGTCGGGCTGACGGCGCAGACGATCGCCCGCGAAGTGATCGACCAGGTCGTCGGGACGAAGGTGCCGCAGGCGAAGCCCGCGCGGTCGCGGCAGACGAGCTCCGCGGAGCGTTGATGCTTGTGTACACATCGGCTACGGTGTGCACATGAACAGCATCTCCGCATCCCTCACGACGAGAGAATTCCGTGCTGAGCTCGCTGCCGTGATGGGCCGGGCCACGTTCGGCCACGAGCGCATCGCCGTGACCCGCAACGGCAAGGTCGCAGGCGTCGTGATCGGCCTTGATGACCTCGAACTCCTCGAGCAGCTGGAAGATGCTGCGGATCTTCGTGCATACCGCGATGCGAAGGCTGAAGACGACGGGTCTCGCGTCTCCCTCGACGATCTCCGCGGGGAGGCGTGAGTCGCTACAGCGTCGAGTTCACCTCTGCTGCAGCGAGAGCGATCCGGAAGCTCCCGAAGAACGTCCGGACGCGCTTGCTCGACGCCACCGAAGGACTGCGTGACGACCCTCGGCCGAGCGGATCGCGGAGGCTGAGCGGCACTGAGTTCGCCTGGCGCATCCGGATCGGTGACTACCGAGTGATCTACGAGGTCGAGGACGACCTGCTGCTCGTCACTGTCGTCCGTGCTGCCCATCGTCGAGAGGTGTACCGGTGAGCGCCGAGGCCTTCTCGAACGTCGGCAATCGGACGAGTATGCAACTGGTGCTCGCGTCAGCTTGCACCCTCGCGGTCCTGGCGGCGGTCTGCACCGTCGTTGCGATGCTGGTCGTCCAAGACCTGACGGATGGCACGTTCGGGGACTCTGCGCACGTCGTTCTTACAAACGTCGGAGGGGGCATCGCAGGTTCGCTCGATGCTTTGTTCGGCGGCGCGCTGGCACTCCTTCTCGGGTTCTACGCCGTTGTCATCGGGCCGCGTGTGGTCCCGGGTGCCATGCCTGTCCCTGAACTGAACCGTGCAACGCGGTACGCGGTCCCGCTCTCTGCGTTGTTCTCGACTTGCGCCGTCCTCGTACTGTTCTGGTCGATCGGGGTGCAGCACGACACCGGAAGATCCCTCGTGGCGTTGCTCGAAGTGCTCGTGGTCGTGGTGCTCGCCGGTGATCTGGGTTCGGAGACACTTGTGCGGCATGACCTACGACTCGATCGAGCGCGCGCGGAGTTTGCGCAAGCTGACGCGCGTGTCGCTGATGCGCGAGCGCGACTCGCTGAAGCGAGTCATGTCACTGCGACGGGAGCCATCCTCGGCGGAATCGGGGTCCCGTCACTCACGTGCCTCGTTCTGGGCTTTCATGATTCACCCCCATCTGTGCTGGACATCTCGATCACAGTTGGGCTGTTCCTTGTGAGTCAGGGGTTGTTCGCATGCGCCATCGCGCTTCGCGACACCGAGAGCAACCCGTTCCTCCGCATCTTCGCGATGCTGTTCGCTGCTCCAGTGCCACTGTTCCTCTTGTTCTTCGGCGCTCTCCTCGCTGCAGGAGGGCAGACCTGGACAGGAGTTGGCTTCTTCCTGTCCACGACGATGATCATCGCGGCGAACGTCCTTCCGCGGAGGGCATGGTTGTCCCGGTTGTCATGGCGGAGGGCAGTGATCTCGTCCCAGCTACGAGCAGCAGAGCAAACGAAGCGACGTTGGTCGGGACGGCTCGAGGAATTCGACACTCAGAGATCGCAAGACGAATTCGATGAGCACGCACTGCGTGACGCTCTGATCGAAGGACTCAGCCGTCGCGCAGTCCCCGAAGGATCGCGCGAGCCATCGGGGTGACGAACAGCACGCGACCGAAGTCTGCGCCGTCGCGGCCCTCACGGAGGATCTCGACGCGGGACGACGACGGTCCCTCTCGGTGGAAGGCGAACACGATGTTCTCGGCGCGGAGCGCGAACGAGGTCCGGCGTCCGACCACTGCGCCGTCCTCACAGATCTCCATCGCCGCGGCTCCCGGCACGGCATCGACCGCGCGCTGGAGCAGCGCCGGTACCTCGGCGAGCGGGACCGGCACGACGACGGACGGACGGTTCGTCGTCCTCGGTGCCCACCACTCCTGCCGCATGGCTGCACGCTACGCCGGGCAGCAGAGGCGAGGCGCGCGACGGCGCGGTGCGCGTGGTTCCGATCGCGTTCGCACAACCGAAGTCACCCCGAACCGCGGGGGACCGTGGTTCGGGGTGACTTCGGTTGTGCGGGCGGCGGCCGCAGCGCGGGGCGTCAGCGCGAGGCGGGCCCGACGATCGCGGGGTCGTGGAACCGGCCGCCGAACACCCGCTCGGACGCGCCGGAGCGGTCGAGGTACGGGCTGATGCCGCCCGCCTGGAACGGGTAACCCGCGCCGAGGATCAGCCCGAGGTCGATCTCCTCGACGTGCTGCACGACGCCGTCCTCGAGCATGCGGTGCACCTCGTCGGCGAGGGCGTCCTCGAACCGCTGCTGCATCGTGGCGGCGTCGACCGGCTTCGCATCACGCCGAGCCGGTGCGACGAGCTTCACGGCAGCGGGGTCGTACCCGGTCGCGTTGCCCTTCTTGTCGCGCGTGAGGATCTTCCCGTGCTCGGCGATGCGCTTCAGGCCGTCACCGGGGTAGAAGCGCTCCGGCCAGGCGGCGTGGTGCGAGTCGAGGACGTGCGCACCGACGGGCAGGCCGACGAGTTCGAGCAGCTCGAAGGGCGACATGGGCAGACCCAGGGGAGCGGCGCCGTCCGCGACGGTCTCGAAGGGGGTGCCCTCCTCGACACCGCGCATCGCCTCACCGAGGACCCGCGCGAGCACGCGGTTCACGACGAAGCCCGGCTGGTCGGCGGTGATGATCGCCGTCTTCTTGAGGGTCTTCGCGACCGAGAGCGCCGTGGCGAGCACCTCGTCGGACGTGTCCGCCGTCCGGACGACCTCGAGCAGCGGCATCACCGCGACCGGGTTGAAGAAGTGGAAGCCGACCAGGCGGGAGGGGTCGGACAGCACGGACCCCATCTCGGAGACCGAGAGCGACGAGGTGTTCGTGGCGAGGATCGCATCCGGCGCGATGACCTGCTCGATCTTGCGGAACACGTCCTGCTTGACGCTCATCTCCTCGAAGACGGCCTCGATCACCCAGTCGGCGTCCGCGAAGGCGTCGTACGACACCGAGCCGCTGACGAGCGCCTTGATGCGGTTCGCCTCGTCCGGGGAGACACGACCCTTCGCGAGCATCTCGTCGACCGACTCGTGGATGCGGGCGACGCCGGCGTCCACGCGCTCCTGCGACACGTCCGTGATGACCACGGGGACGCTGAGACGACGGGCGAAGAGCAGGGCGAACTGGGAGGCCATGAGTCCGGCGCCGAGCACGCCGACCTTCGTGATCTTCCGCGGCTCGACACCCTCGGGGGCACCGACGGGACGCTTCGCACGCTTCTGCACGAGGTCGAACGCGTACATCGACGCCGCGAACTGGTCACCGGACAGCAGGTCGGCGAGGGCGTCGTCCTCGTCGGCGAACCGCTCGTCGAGGGAACCCCCGCGAGCAGCGGCGACGAGGTCGAGCGCACGGAACGGCGACTTCGGCACGGTGCCGATCTTGCCGGCGACCTGGCCACGCGCGACCTTCACGACCGTGCCCCACGCTGCCTTCTCGAGCATGCCCGGCTCGTTCTTCCGGACGACCTTGGTCCGGCCGGACACGACGCCGTCGGCCCAGGCGACGGCGGACGGCAGGAAGGTCACCGAGGGGATGAGCGCATCACCGATGCCGAGCTCGACCGCGGCCGTGCCGTCCATGAGCCGGTTGTTCTTGAGCGGGTTCTCGACGATGACCCGCAGCGCCTTCTCCGGGCCGATGAGCCGGGGGAGCAGTGTGGCACCGCCCCAGCCGGGGATGATGCCGAGGAAGACCTCGGGCAACCCGATGCCCTGCGCGGCCGACGAGAACACGCGGTAGGTGCAGTGCAGCGCGATCTCGAGTCCGCCGCCGAGGGCGATGCCGTTCACGAACGCGAACGACGGCACTCCGAGGTCGGACAGCTTACGGAGCGTGGCGTGTCCGAGCACACCGAGCTCGTGCGCCACCTCGCGCGAGGGGAGCGCTGCCGCCTGTGACAGGTCCGCACCGGCGGCGAAGCAGTACTCCTTGCCGGTGATCGCGACCGCCTGGATGCTCCCGGCGGTCGCCGCTTCGCGCAGGGTGTCGAGGACGTCCGACAGCTCGCGCATCGTGCGGGGACCCAGGGTCGAGGGCCGCTTGTAGTCCTTGCCGTTGTCGAGCGTGACGAGGGCGAGCGTGCCGCCCGACGGAAGCGGGACGTGCTTGACGTACGAGTGGGTGACGACCTCGTCGGCGCTGAGCTCGGTCAGCTGGTCGATCGGGGTGGTGGTCATGATCAGGCGTCCTTCCGGGCGGAACGGGCGGCGGACTTCGAGTAGTTCGGGTTCTCCCAGATGACGGTGCCGCCCTGACCGAGCCCGATGCACATCGTGGTGATGCCGTACTGCACGTCCGGGCGTTCGGCGAACTGCGCGGCGAGTTGCGTCATGAGACGGACACCACTGGACGCGAGGGGGTGACCGACGGCGATGGCTCCGCCCCAGGCGTTCACGTTCGTGGAGTCCTGGGCGATGCCGTAGTTGTCGAGGAACGCGAGAACCTGCACCGCGAACGCCTCGTTGATCTCGAACAGGCCGATGTCGTCGATGGAGAGCCCGGCCTTGGCGAGTGCCTTGTCCGTCGCGGGGACGGGGCCGATGCCCATCACCTCGGGATCGACCCCGGCGAAGGCGAAGGACACCATGCGCATCTTCTGCGGCAGGCCGTGCTCCTTCGCGGCGTCGGCGGAGGCGAGGAGGCTCATCGTGGCGCCGTCGTTCAGGCCGGCCGCGTTGCCCGCGGTGATGCGGCCGTGCGGGCGGAACGGCGTCTTGAGGGCGGCGAGTGCCTCGAGCGTGGTGCCCGGGCGCGGCGGCTCGTCCTTCGTGACGATGTCCCAGCCCTCGCCGGTGTTGACTTCGACCGGGACGACGTCGGGCTGCAGCTTGCCGGCTGCCCACGCGGCGGCGTACCGCTGCTGCGACTGCACGGCGTAGGCGTCGGTGCGGTCCTTGGTGATGGCCGGGAAACGGTCGTGGAGACGCTCGGCGGTGGAGCCCATCACGAGCGCGTCGGTCGCGACCATGCGCTCGGCGACGAAGCGCGGGTTGACGTCGGCACCGAAGCCCATCGGGTGACGGCCCATGTGCTCGACGCCACCGGCGATCGCGACGTCGGCCGCGCCGAAGGCGATCGCGCCGGCGAGGGTCGTGACGCTCGTCATGGCTCCGGCACACATGCGGTCGATCGCGTAACCAGGCACCGACTTCGGCAGGCCCGCGAGCATCCCGACGGTTCGACCGAGGGTGAGCCCCTGGTCGCCCTGCTGCGTCGTGGCCGCGACGGCGACGTCGTCCACGGCGGCACCGTCGAGGGAGGCGTTGCGGTCGAGCAGGCCGCGCATCGCGTGGACCGCGAGGTCGTCCGCGCGGGTCTTCCAGAACACCCCCTTCTCTCCGGCACGTCCGAACGGTGTCCGCACGCCGTCAACGAAGACGACGTCTGCTGCCTTGGGCAATCTGGGCCTCCAGATCCTCATCGATCGAGTCGGGGCACGTTCCGCCCCGACCGGCCGGGTCGTACCCGGCGACGGTACCGACGCTATGCCCGCCGCCTGGGCGGACGCATGCCGGTTGGGGTGTTCCTACGAGCCGGTGTTGCTCTCAGCAGCAGGCTCCTGTGCAGCAGCGACAAAGGCCTGCGCGATGATCGACGCCGTCTCCTCGACCTGCCACGGCCGGGCGTCGTGCGCGGCGAGGGCGGCTCCGACGGTCTCGGTCGCGATCGACGCGGGCGGCTCCCACGACACGACACGGAGGGTCTCCGGCGTCAGGAGGTTCTCGACGGGCAGGTCGAGTGCCTCGGCGCGCGCGACGACCGCGGCACGTGCCGCCTTGTAGCGACGGTCGGCCTCGGGGTTGCGATCGGCCCACGCACGGGGCGGCGGCAGCGACGGGTCGCCGACGGCGCGGAGCCGGGGGAGGTCCTCGGTCGTGCGACCGGCTTCGACGGCGGCCCACCAGCGGTCCATCTCGCTCCGGCTCGCACGTCCGGTGAAGGCCTTGAGCCCGGCGAGCTCGCCCTTCGACGCGGGGTTCGCGGCCGCCGCTGCGACGATCGCGGCGTCGGGGATGGTCCGACCCGGGGCGATGTCCGCCTCGCGGGCGTACTCGTCGCGCGCCGTCCACAGCGCACGGGCGATCGCGAGCGCACGAGCACCGCGCAGGGCGTGCATGCCGGAGAGACGACGCCAGGGCTCGGCGCGCGGGGGCTTGGGCGCGCGAGCCAGCACGGCGGCGAACTCCTCCTCCGCGATCCGCGTCTTGCCCGCCTCGTCCAGGACCGCCGCGAGGGCGTCCCGGAGGTCGGGGAGCAGTTCGACGTCGAGCGCGGCGTACACGAGCCAGGACTGCGGGAGCGGTCGGGTCGACCAGTCGGCGGCGGAGTGCGCCTTCGCGAGCGTGATGCCGAGCAGCTGCTCGACGACGGCGCCGAGCCCGACCCGGGGGAACCCGGCGATTCGCGCACCGAGCTCGGTGTCGAAGATCCTCGTGGGGACGAGTCCGACCTCCTGCAGGCACGGGAGGTCCTGCGAGGCGGCGTGGAACAGCCACTCCTCGTCCACGATGGCGTCCTGCAACTCGGCGAACGAACCGATCGCGATCGGGTCGAACAGGAACGAACCCGCTCCTCGCCGGAACACCTGGATGAGGTAGGCGCGCTGTGAGTACCGGTACCCGCTGGCGCGTTCGGCGTCGACGGCGACCGGCCCGTAGCCACCCGCGAGCGCCTCGACCGCGGCGAGGTACTCGGTGCGCGACTCGATCACGTGTACCGTCGCGTGCCCCTCCTCGAACGGGGACGAGTCCGACGCGGCAGCACCGGTCGACGGAGCGGGGTCAGTCACGTGCGGTCCTCCTCGGGGCCAACAGGGTCACGCCGTCCGAGGTGGGCGGCAGGCCCGCGAGCATCGCGACGATGTCCTCCCAGGCTCGGACGTGCGCCGTGAGGTCCTCGTCACGCGGCGTCCACGACGCCCGCAGCTCGAGCTGCGCGCCGTCGCCCTGCGCCGCGAGGTCACCGTACCCGCGCGAGATGATCTTCGTGGCCGTCCCGGACGCGTGGTCGTACGTCGCGCCGTGCGCTGCGAGGGCGTCGACGAGCCAGCTCCACGTCACGTCGGCGACGAACTCGTCGACACCGATCTCCGGCTCGAGCGGTGCCTGCGCGAACGTCACGATGCGGAACGCGCCGTCCCAGCCCTCGGGTTCTTCGGGGTCGTACAGGGCGATGAACCGGCCGGTGCCGAGGTCGGAGTCGACCCCGTGGGCGGCGCCGGAGACGTCCGCCGCGAGTGCGAGGGACCACGGCGCGATCCGCGACGGGGAGGGGATCTCGGTGACGGTGGTCTCGGTGCGCGGCCGGTCGGACGCCACGAACGCACGGAGCCTGGCGAAGGCGTCGGGCTCTCGGGATTCGGACACGGATGCAGACTAGGCTCCCGGGCATGCCCGGATCCGCACGACCCGCCGAGGACGCCCTCCAGCGATCGGCCCGGTCGGCCGGGGTGGTGGCGCTCGGGGCGGGGATCGCGGCCGCCACGATCGGCGCGGCGGTCGTCGGCGGGTTCGTCGCGGCGGTCGCCCGGGCCGTCGTCACGCCGGACCGCAAGCGCACCGAGCGGGTCCCGATCCACGCGGTCGACCCCGGTGCCCGCACGGTGACGATCGAGCGCACGGCGGACACGGAGCTGCAGGGGCGGTACAGCCTCTGGTTCGGCGCCGGCACCGGCCACATGCGCGTCGGCGAGGTCCTCGGGACGACCGACACCACCGTCACGCGCCGGATCATCGCGATCGACGCCGGTGACCCGACGAACGCCCGCCGTGGTCGGTGGGGCGGATGGTTCTACCTGACGCCCGGCGAGCTCGACGTCCCCGTCGAGGACGTCGACGTCCCCACCCCGAACGGCCCTGCGCCGGCGTGGGTGGTCCGTGCTGACGACCCGGAGGCGCCCTGGGCGGTGCTCGTGCACGGCCGCGGTGTCACCCGCGCCGAGACCATCCGCGCCGTGCCCGTGTTCCGGGCCGCGGGCTACTCGGTGCTCCTCGCGTCCTGGCGCAACGACGGGGTCGCCCCGCGGAGCGTCGACGGGCGGTACGGCCTCGGCAGCACCGAATGGGAGGACGTCGACGCCGCCCTGCGCTGGGTCGCCGGCGAGGGCGCGACGAGCGTGGTCCTGATGGGCTGGTCGATGGGCGGCGCGGTCGTGCTCCAGACACTCCTGCGGTCGTCGTCGGCGCACCTCGTGGACGGCGTGGTCCTCGAGTCCCCGGTGGTCGACTGGCACGCGGTCCTCAAGTCGCAGAGCCGCCTGCTCCGCTTCCCGAAGACCGTGCGGAAGGTCGCACAGTGGCTCCTCCGGGCGCCCGTGCTGCACCGGGTCGCCGGACTGCGCGAGCCCGTGGACCTGCGCGAGCTCGACATGGTCGCCCGCGCCGACGAGCTCCACGTCCCGATCCTGCTGCTGCACTCCGACGACGACGGCTTCGTTCCGTCGTCGGCGTCCCACGACCTCGCGCGCGTCCGACCCGACATCGTCCGGCTCGAGGTGCAGCACACCGCACGGCACACCAAGCTCTGGAACCACGACGCCGACTGGTTCGACGCCCGCATCCTCGCGTGGCTCACCGAGGTGGTCCAGCACCAGGGCGCGGCGCGCGCGTCGTAGACACGACCACCTGACGGACTGGAGGCGCGGTGCACGCTGGCACCGCGCCTCCAGTCCGAGGGTGGGCGGGATCAGGCTGAGGCGAGCGTGCGGACCTGCCGCTGCACCCGGCCGAGCATCCCGACCATGCCGCGGATGCGCAGCGGGCTGACCGCCTCGGAGAGCCCGATCGTCAGCGGGTAGTCGGCCGGGACGGCGAGGACCTCGTCGACCGTCAGGCCGGACAGCCCCTGCGCGAGGATCGACGCGAAGCCACGGGTGGTCGGGGCCTCGCGCGGTGCGGTCGCGTGCATCCGGACGACGTCGGGGGCGTCACCGTCCTCACCGACCGTGACCGTGATGAACACGGGGGACTGGCACTCCTCGACGCGTTCGAGCTCGTCCTCGTGGCCCTGCAGCCGCTCGGGCAGCGCCGGGAGTTCGTCGGAGAACTCGAGGAGCAGCTGGAGCCGGTCCTGCTGGGAGAGCTCGAGGAAGTCGTCCCGGATCTCCGCGAGCGTCGCCGGCAGCGCCGTGGTGTCGTCGGTCATCGGGTCGGGGCCTCGCCCGGCTCGGAGCCCTGGACGATCGGGACGCGGACGGCGCTGCCCCACTCGGTCCACGAGCCGTCGTAGTTGCGGACGTTCTCGTAGCCGAGGAGGTGCTGCAGCACGAACCACGTGTGGCTCGACCGCTCACCGATGCGGCAGTAGGCGATGACCTGATCGGCGTCGCCGATGCCGGCACCGTCGCGGTAGATCGCGTCGAGCTCGGCACGGTCCTTGAAGGTGCCGTCGGGCGCTGCCGCGGTCGCCCACGGGATGTTGACCGCGGTCGGGACGTGTCCGCCACGCAGCGCGCCCTCCTCCGGGTAGTCCGGCGCGGTGGTCCGCTCGCCCGAGTACTCCGGGGCGCTCCGGACGTCGATGAGCGGCTTGCCGAGGTGGGCGAGCACGTCCTCCTTGAAGGCGCGGACCTGCTCGTCGCTCCGCTCGACGACCGGGTACTCGACCGGGGTGACCTCGGTGCGGTCGGTCGTGAGGGCGCGGTCCTCGGCGATCCACTTCGCCCGCCCGCCGTCGAGCAGTCGGACGTCCTCGTGGCCGAAGAGCGTGAAGACCCAGAGGGCGTACGCGGCCCACCAGTTGTTCTTGTCGCCGTAGACCACAACGGTGGTGTCGCGCGCGATGCCCTTGCCACCGAGCAGCCGGGCGAAGGCCTCGCCGTCGATGTAGTCGCGCTGCACCGGGTCGTTGAGGTCCGTGTGCCAGTCGATCTTCACCGAGCCGGGGACGTGCCCGGTCTCGTAGAGCAGGACGTCCTCGTCGGACTCGACGACGACCAGGTCCGGAGCGCCGACCCCGGCGTCGAGCTGCTCCTGCAGCCACTCGGTGGAGACGAGGCGCTCCGGGTGGGCGTAGGCGGCGAACTTCTCGGACGGGTCGACCGGTGCGGTCATGGCGTGCTACCTCCAGGTGGTGATCGGGCGCCGGACTAGGATCGGTCCTCGGTGCCTGTGGGCAACGGTACGCGTGCGGACCGTGCTCCAGCCGCAACGTTGCACCGCACGACATGCTTCCCGGAAGGGCCGTCCTTGCCTGAACACGCCTCGGTGCCGAGCCACCTCGTCGACCGCGACCCGCAGGTGTCCCCGCAGCAGATGGCCGCGGCCCTCGTCCCGCCGCCGCAGTTCACCGACGCGTCGTTCGAGTCGTACCGACCGGACCCCGACTACCCGTCCCAGGCGTCGGTCCGGGATGCCGTGGAGGCGTTCGTGACGGCCGGCGGCGGCGGGGCAGCGCCGCGACGGGGACTGTTCGGGCGGCGCCGGAGCGCCGCACCGGAGGCAGCCGCCAAGTCGGGCGTGTACCTCGACGGCGGGTTCGGTGTCGGCAAGACCCACCTGCTCGCCGCGGCGTACCACGCGGCCTCGGGGCGGAAGACCTTCGGCACGTTCATCGAGTACACCGCACTCGTCGGGGCGCTCGGGTTCCAGGGCACCGTCGACCTCCTCCGCGGCACGGCACTCGTGTGCATCGACGAGTTCGAGCTCGACGACCCGGGCGACACGATGATGATGACGCGGCTCATCAAGGAGCTCTCCGAGACCGGCACCCGCTTCGCCGCCACCTCGAACACCCCGCCGGGAGCCCTCGGCGAGGGTCGCTTCGCCGCACAGGACTTCCTCCGCGAGATCCAGGCGATGTCCGACCGGTTCGACACGCTCCGCATCGACGGGCTCGACTACCGCCGTCGCGCCGTCGACGAGTCCGCCGCGGTGGTGTCCGACGTCGCCGCGGCACTGCCCGCCGGTGCCGTCACCCTCGACGCCTTCGCGGACGTCGTCGCCCACCTCGGCACCGTGCACCCCTCGAAGTACGTTGCGCTGGTCGAGGGGCTCGACGCGGTCGGCCTCACCGATGCGACGCCGTTCACGGACCAGACCGACGCGCTCCGCTGGGTCGCGCTCGTCGACCGGCTGTACGACGCGCAGGTGCGCATCGTCGCGTCGGGCACGCCGCTCGACGCGGTGTACCCGCAGACGATGCTCGACGGCGGGTACCGGAAGAAGTACCTCCGCGCGGCGTCGCGCGTGGTCGCGCTGACCCGCGCCGCCTGAGGCGACCACCCGACGGCCGGGAGGCGCGTGGCGGGCCCGCACCGCGCCTCCCGTCCGGTGGTGCCCGCCCTGGTGGCGCGACCGTCCAGACGGTCGCCGGGGACCCACCGCCCGCCGAAACACAACGTTCACACGGCGCGACGTCGCGTTACATCCGCGAAACAGATCGTGCTCATCGGTGAAACAGCACCTCGCCAAACTCGACAGCACCCGAGGCGGTCCAAGAGCCGTTCGTGCAATCGAGAGGTGAACAGATGCTTGATCAGGGCAACACGACCTTCGTGTTGGTCATGGCGGCGCTGGTGTTGTTCATGACACCCGGCCTGGCCTTCTTCTACGGCGGTCTGGTGAAGGCCAAGTCCGTCATCAGCATGATGATGATGTCGTTCGGCGCGATCGCGCTCGTCAGCGTCCTCTGGGTGCTGTACGGCTACGCGATCGCCTTCGCGAACACCGGTCCGCACACCGCCGTCAGCGGCGTCGTCGGGTTCTTCAGCATCGACTGGAACCTCATCGGCCTCGGCCAGGCGTTCGAGGAGGCCAAGGCCTCCACGATCAACGCCGCGTACCCGTCGATGGCGTTCGTCGGCTTCCAGGCCACGTTCGCGATCATCACCGTCGCCCTGATCTCCGGCGCCATCGCCGACCGCGCCAAGTTCGGCGCCTGGATGCTCTTCGCGGGCATCTGGGTCACCGTCGTGTACTTCCCGGTCGCGTCGTGGGTGTTCAACCTCACCTCCGGTTGGGCCGCCACGTGGGGCGTCATCGACTTCGCCGGTGGCACCGCGGTGCACATCAACGCCGGTGCCGCGGGGCTCGCCCTGGCGATCGTGCTCGGCAAGCGCGTCGGCTTCGCCAAGGGCGCGCACAAGCCGCACAACCCGCCCTTCGTCCTCCTCGGTGCCGCGATCCTCTGGTTCGGCTGGTTCGGCTTCAACGCCGGCTCCGAGGGTGCTGCGGACGGCATCGCCGCGATCGCCTGGGTGAACACGCTCGCCGCCCCGGCCGCCGCCATCCTCGGCTGGCTGCTCGTCGAGAAGCTCAAGGACGGCAAGGCCACCTCCGTCGGTGCCGCCTCTGGTGCCGTCACCGGTCTCGTCGCGATCACCCCGGCCTGCGCCGCCCTCACCCCGGGCTGGGGCATCCTCCTCGGGTTCCTCGCCGGCATCGTCTGCTGCTTCGCGATCGACTGGAAGTACAAGCTCGGCTTCGACGACTCGCTCGACGTCGTGGGCGTCCACCTCGTCGGCGGCATCTTCGGCACGCTGTTCCTCGGCTTCTTCGCCAACGACACCGGCCTGATCTACTCCGGCTCGTTCGTCCAGCTCGGCAAGCAGGCGGCCGCCGCCGGCGCCGTCGGCCTGTACTCCTTCGTCCTGGCCTTCGCGATCGGTTGGATCATCGAGAAGACCATCGGCTTCCGCGTGAAGACCGAGGACGAGGTCGCCGGCATCGACACCGCGGTCCACGGTGAAGAGGGCTACGTCCTCTACGAGGAGCGCGACGAGACCCCGGTCTCCGTCCGGTAGCTCCGGCTCTCTCCGCCCCGTCCGACGGGCCCCGCGCACACAGCAGGCGCGGGGCCCGTCGTCGTGTGCGGTCGTCGTCGGGCTCGCCGTGGGTGTCGGTGTCGTCGCCGTCCCTGGCAGGGTGGGGGCATGACGACGACGTCCACGCTCACCAACCTCCGGCCCGTCGGCGGACCGGACCTGCAGGCCGACCGCTCCCGCACCGTCCACCGCGCGAACACCGAGCCCGTGTCGCCGGCGGCGTACCCGGCGGACCTCGCACTCGTGGTGGACCTGCGCCGCGAGGACGAGGTCGCGCGCGTCCCGCACCCCCTCCGGGAGTCGACCGGCTACCGGCAGGTGCCGATGTTCGACCCGTCCGTGCCCGAATCCGGTGCCTCAGCGGTCGCGTTGGAGGACCAGTACACCGACTGGACCGAGCGCCACGCTGCCGGGATCGCCGCCGCACTCCGGGCCGTGGCCGGGACGCGGGGCGACGTGCTCGTGTGCTGCTCGGCGGGGAAGGACCGCACGGGCATCATCGCGGCACTGCTGGCACGGCACTGGGGTGCGTCGATCGCCACGGCCGCGGAGGACTACGCGGCCAGCGCGGCCGGGCTCGTGGAACGGTTCGCTGCCGAGCGGGCGGCGAGCGAGGACCCGGAGGCGACCGCGGTCGCGCAGCGGTGCGTGCCGGAGATCATGCAGACCGTGCTGGAGCGGATCGAGGCGCGCTGGGGGAGCATCGACGGCTACCTGCGCTGGCTCGGGTTGAGCGAGGAGGAGGTCGCGGCGCTCTGACGGCGCGGTCGGCGTCCCCGCGGGGCGCGGTCGGTGCGGGTGGCGCGTGCGGGGGCGCCGACGCAGCGCGTGCGGGGCGTCGGCGCCGCGGGCGGAGTGCAGGGCGCGGTGGGCGCGGCGAGCGTGTGCGGGCCGCCATCGACGCGGGCAGCGTCTGTGGGGCACGGTCGACGCGGTTCGCGCGGACGGCCTGGAGGCACGTGGCGAGCCGTCGAGACGGGCGCGCCACGTGCCTCCAGGCCGGTCTGGCGATCACCGGATCCGACCGGCGGGTGGCGCCGGATCTGTGGATCGGGTGACCGCCGATCAGGCGGGTCGGGTCACCAGGCGTAGTCCTCCGGGGAGGTCTCGTGCCCAGGGAAGATCTCGTCGAGGCGCGCGAGCGCCGCGTCGTCGAGGCGGATGTCGACCGCGCGGACGGCGGACTCCCACTGCTCCATCGTGCGCGGCCCGGTGATCGGCGCGGTGACGGCCGGTTGGTGCAGCAGCCACGCCAGCGCGAGCTCACCCGGCGTGTGGCCGAGCTCCTTCGCGAAGGCCTCGTAGGCCGACAGCTGGTCGTGGTGGCCCTCGACGTACTCGGCGCTGCGGCCGGACAGCCGGCGTGAGCCGTTCTCGGTCTTCTCGATCACGCCGCCGAGGAGTCCGCCCTGCAACGGCGACCACGGGATGACGCCCAGTCCGTAGTGCTCCGCGGCGGGCAGCACGTCGCGCTCGACGTCTCGGACGACCAGGTTGTAGATCGACTGCTCGCTGACGAGGCCGAGGAAGTTCCGGCGGGCCGCCGCCTCCTGCGCCTGCGCGATGTGCCAGCCGGCGAAGTTCGAGGAGCCGACGTAGAGCACCTTGCCCTGGGCGACGGCGACCTCGAGGGCCTGCCAGATCTCGTCCCACGGCGTCGCACGGTCGACGTGGTGGAACTGGTAGAGGTCGATGTGGTCGGTCTGGAGGCGCCGGAGGCTCGCGTCGAGTGCCTGACGGATGTTGTAGGCGCTGAGCTTCCCGCCGTTCGGCCAGTCGATCATGTCGCCGTAGACCTTGGTGGCGAGCACGGTCTTCTCGCGCCGACCGCCGCCCTTCGCGAACCAACGGCCGATGATCTCCTCCGTTGCGCCCTTGCCCACCGAGCCGCCGTAGCCGTTCGCGGTGTCGAAGAAGTTCACGCCGAGCTCGTGTGCGCGGTCCATGATGGCGTGCGAGTCGTCCTCGCTGGTCTCCGGTCCGAAGTTCATCGTCCCGAGCACCGCTCGCGACACCGACAACCCTGTCCGTCCGAGGTGTGTGTAGTCCATGGAGCCGGTCTACGCGGGGTGCGCTGGGTGAGCCAGGCCCTGGCGGTACCGGTTGCGAGCTTTTGTCGCGCGTGTGCGCTCGGTGCGGGGCGCATGCGTTCGCGGGCATGCATCGGTCGTCGGTGGGAGTAGCGTGCCGCGGGTGAACATCCCCGCACTCCGAGGCAGCCGGATCATCGGGTTCGGCCACCACCAGCCCTCGCGCATCCTGACCAACGACGAGCTCTCGACGATGGTCGACACGAACGACGAGTGGATCACCACCCGCACCGGCATCAAGACGCGCCGCATCGCCGGGCCGGACGACACCGTCACCACGATGGCGGTCGAGGCCGGGCGTGCGGCCCTCGCCGATTCCGGGGTCGATCCGTCCGACGTCGGGCTCGTCATCGTGGCTTCCACGACGCACGAGGACCGCGCGCCGTACACCGCCGGACGGGTCGTCGCGGAACTCGGACTGTCCGCGCGGGCAGCGCCCATCGACATCAACACCGCGTGCAGCGGGTTCGAGTACGCGATGGGCATCGCCGACCAGGCCGTGCGCACCGGATCCGCCGACACCGCGCTCGTGATCGGGTCCGAGAAGCTCTCGGCCATCGTCGACTGGACCGACCGCTCGACCTGCGTGCTCGTGGGCGACGGAGCCGGGGCAGCGGTGGTCGGGGTCTCCGACGCGCCGCAGATCGGGCCGGTCTCGTGGGGGAGCGTGCCGCACCTGCAGCAGGCCGTGCGGGTGTCCGGCGACCCCGCGCGGTTCTCCCAGGAGGGCCGCTCAATCTACCGGTGGGCCATCACGGAGGCGGCCGACCACGCGCGCGCCGTCGTCGCCGCTGCCGGGCTGACGATCGACGACATCGAGGTCTTCGCGTTCCACCAGGCGAACCTGCGGATCATCGAGCCCCTCGTCGAGGCGCTGGGCGGATCCCCGAGCTACGTCGTCCGTGACGTCGTCGAGTCGGGCAACACGTCGGCGGCGAGCGTGCCACTGGGGCTGTCGAAGGCGTGGTCGCGCGGCGAACTGCCCGAAGGGGTGCCGGCGCTGTTGTTCGGTTTCGGCGGTGGCTTCGCGCACGCAGGGCAGGTCGTGACGACGCCGGTGCGCCGAGACTGAGGGGTCGCCGGACTGCGGAGCTGGGCTCGGCTCGGCGCTGGTCGGTGTCGGCTCGGTGCTGAACCGGTGCCGGTTCGGTGCCGGTTTGGTGCCGATCGGCCGGGCCGGTGTCGGTCGGCCGGGCCGGTGTCGGCTCAGCGCTGGTCGACCGGACCCGGGTCGGGTGTCTCCGCCCAGAGGTCCTCGTCCGCCTTGCGACGTCGCCAGGGCAGCGCCTTCCGGCCCTCGGACGTCGGCTCGCGACGCTCCTTCGCCGCGCGGGTCGGCTTGGCGTCGAGTACGATCGGGAACTGCGCCGGGGGCGTCCCGAAGCCGGTCCGCGAGGCGTTCACCACCTTGCGCCCGAGCGCGTGGTTGCCGAGCCCGCCCACCGCAGCACCGATCCCGAAGGGCAGGGCGCGCCCGACGATCGTCGACCCCTGCCGAGCCGCGAAGCGCCGGACGAACTGGTCGCGGACCTGACCGCCGATGCCGGACACGACCTGCTTCGGCAGCGAGGCCGTCACCATCTCGCCCCAGAACGCCGTCCGCGCCTGACCCCCGGCCGCCTGACCGGCGAGCTGCTTGATGAGCTGGGTCCCCGGGGTGCCGAGGATGAGCGCCATCACGAGCGTGCGTGCGCGCTCGGGGTCGTCCAGCGCGATCCCGTGCACCTCGGTCACCGACTGCGCGAACAGCGCGGTGGTCTCGAGGAACCCGACCGTCTCCGCACCACTCAACCCCAGGGCCGCGGCCATGCCGACGCCCGGGATGACGGCACTCGCACCGACCGCCGCGCCGCCCGACGTGACCGCCGTGAGGTACTGTCGCTCGAGGATCTGGATGATCTCCGCGGGGCTGGCGTCCGGGTGGCGGCGACGGAGCCGGTTGACGTGTGCGACGACGATGGGGCGCTGCACGCTGAGCACCCGGTCCAGCCACTTCACCCAGCCGGTGCCGGTGTCCAGACGCTTGCCGTCGGCATCGGGTGCGGGGGTTTCGACCGGGGCGACCGGCATCGGGATGATCGCCTGGTCCTTCTGCTGTCGGGCCATGGAGCAGACCGTACGCCGCGGGGGTGGGAGCGGTCCCCACGGTCACCGGCACGGCACACCCGCTCGGCGGAGTGCGGCACGGACCCGCTCGGGGTGGGCGAGGTCCTGCCAGGAGAGCCGGAGGACGAAGCGGACCTCCGGGAAGGACCGCACGAAGTCCTCGCGACGCTTCTCCCGCCAGTGCGCCTCGGCCGTCGATCGCCCGTCGAGCATCGCCGGGTCCTCGTACTTCCCGCGCCCGTCGACCTCGACCACCACGCCCTGGTCAGGGAACCAGAAGTCGACGATCGCCGCAGGTTCACCAGGACGGCGGAACTCGTGCTGCTGGATCGGCTCTGGCGTGCCGAGCTGCCGGAAGCGGACGCGGCACAGCGACTCCGCGGGCGACCCGGACAGCGCCGACCCCATCTCGACGACGCTCTGCGCCTTGGTCGCTCCGATCTCGAGTCGCCCGACCTCGCGGCCGAGTGCCTGTGGTGTCGCCAGGCCGACGCGGAGCACGTGGTCGACGACTGGGAGAGCGATGACCGCAGATCGGCGCGCCGCGATGTCGACCGCGGTCCGGGCGCCGTCGGACGTCCGAAGTCCGAGGGCATCCAGAACGGTTGCGATCGGACGTCGGCGGACTCCGTGACGGACGAAGTGGGCCGAGACGCGGGTCGTGCCGGTCGTGGCGTCAGCGAGGTGCACCCGGACCGGCCAGTCGCCGATGACCGGGATTCCGAGGAGCGCGCACGCGGACTCGTGTGACACCACGGCACGCTCGTCGATGAACGGCGCGTTTGCCCGGAGGACGACGAGGTGACGCTCTTCCGGCCACAGACCGTCGAGTGCACCCGCTCGCACCAGGACGCCCGGCCGTACTCGTTGCAGGAGCCCGCGCATCGCCGATCGTTCCACGGCACGCCGTTCAGCGCTCGGCAGACCCCGTGTGCGGATCAGTTCGACGTCCAGTGCTCGTTGCATGCGCCGACGATGTCGTGGACCTGCGCGTCCTCGGACCCGAGCGGCAACAACCGTGGACGACTGTCGTTCGACCGGCTCCTGTGCAGGAGATGTACCGCGTTCGCACGAGACCGAGTGCGACAACACGCGTGTCGATCGACACGTGCTTCGTCGCCCCATGCACGTGCATCGGATACGGGTGCATGTTCCGACGTCCCACACGTCGAACGACGCGCGGGACGTCGAAACGCGCGCGTTTCGTGGACCCCGATCCGCCCGACCCGCCGCGCCCTAGCGGCGAGCGAGCTCCGCGCGCAGCGGGAAGTCCTGGTCCTCGAGGATGAGCTGGGCGCCGACCGAGGTCCGGGCGTTCACGACGACGGGAGCGAGCAGGTTCACCGTGGTGCCCTCTGCTGCCGGGTTCGCGACGACGAGGAGCATCGCGTCCTCGGGCGCGGTGAGCCCGAGCACGTCGACCTGTGCGGTGGAGAGCACCGGCTCGTACGCGGGCAGGTGCACCGCGGCGTCGAGCAGGAACAGGCGCGAACCGTCCCCGACCAGGGTGAACAGCCCCTCGGAGCCGTCGACCGGGGTCAGCGTGAAGGCGGAGCCGGTCAGGCCGAACGGCGGGACCGGGAACGTCAGGTCGATGCTCATCGGAGGTAGTCCATCAGGGTCGGCTGCAGCACCTTCGCGGTCACGGCGAGTGCTGCCTGGTAGTTGGTCTGCTGCACCTGGAGGTCGAGGACGGCCTTCGCGAGGTCCTTGTCCTCGACGTCCGACCGGCGCCCCTCGAGCGCGACGGACGCGGTCTTCAGCGTGTTCTGCGCGGTCAACGCAGCGGCGTGCCGGACACCGACGTCGGCCTGCGCACCGCGCACGGTGTCGATCGCGCCGTCCACCTCGTTCAGCCTCGGGTTCACGTTCACGCCGTTCTGCAGGTCGGACACGATCGAGTCGATCACCGAGAACACCGAGCCGGTCCCGCTGCCGAACACGGCCGCGCCGGGGGTGTCGACCCGGACGGACTCGGCGTCACCGACGCGCCGCGAGACGGCGGTGCCCGAGGCGGCGAAGCCGGTGGCCGGGTCGTACGCGGCGGCGGCGGTCGACGAACCCGCGAACACGTTCCTGGTGCCGTACGTCGTGTTCGCACGGGCCTCGAGGTCGGACTTCAGCGCCCGGAACTCGGTGATGAAGGCATCGCGGTCGGTGTCGCTCATGGTGCCGGAGTTCGCGGCCTGCACGGTGAGGTCGCGCACGTTCGTGAGCACCGAGTACACCGAGGTCAGGGTGCTGTCGGTCGTCGCGAGCCAGCCGACGGCGTCGTCCGCGTTCCGGGCGTACTGCGCGTTCGCGGCCTGCTCCTTGCGGACCTGCATCGACGTGCCGGTGCCGACCGGGTCGTCGGACGGCCGCGAGATGTTCTTCAGCGAGGTCGCCTGGTCGGTGAGCTGCGCGACCTTCGCGGCGCCGGCCTGCAGGCGCGCACTGGCCGCGGCCATCGACATCTGGGTGGTCACCCGGGTGATCATGTTCAGCTCCTGCCGACGAGGCCGACGCGGTTGATGATGGTGTCGAGCATCTCGTCGACGGCGGTCAGGACGCGCGCGGCGCCCTGGTACGCGTGCTGGTAGCTCAGCAGGTTGACGTTCTCCTCGTCGAGGTCGACGCCGGCACCCGACTGCTGCTGGGTGCGCGCGCTGGTCAGCGCGAGGCCGGTGAGCGTCGATTCCGAGGCGGCCGACCAGGAGGCACTGCCCACCCCCGTCACGAAGGTCGCCCAGGCAGCGTCCGGGCCGTCGGAGGCCGCCCCGAGTCGCGCGAGCGCGTCGGCGAACGAGTCGTCGAGTTCCCCCGCCGCGTTCCGCGTCGCCAGACCGCTCGCGTCCGCGGGGATGACGGACAGCCCCTGTGCTGCTGGCACCCCGGTCGCGACGGCGAAGAAGGCGTGGCCCGTGGTGCCGTCCGCCGTGGAGCCGGTCTCGTGCACCGCGTTCACGACGGCCGCGAGCTTCGTCGCCACGGCGTCGTACGAGGCAGACGCCTGTGCGAGCGCACCGCCGGTGCCCTGGGCGTCCGCGGGGGCCAGGAGCGACAGCGCGCCGCCGATCGACCCGCCGGACAGCGACACCGCGCCGGCCTGCCCCGAGGTCCAGGTCAGGGTCACCGAGGCGCCGTCGCGCAGCGCGGTCGCGCCGCCGAGGGCCAGGGAGCGCGCGTCGGTGCCCTGCACGATCGGGTTCCCGCCGATGAGCACGTCGGCCGTGCCGTCCGCGTTCGTCCGGACGGTCCCGCCGGCCAGGGTCGCGATCTGCTCGGTGAGCTGGTCGCGCTGGTCGAGCAGTTCGTTCGCGTTGCCGCCCGCAGCGAGCGCGGACCGGATCTGCCCGTTCAGGTCGGCGACCTGCTTCGCGGCGTCGTTCAGCTGCGTCACCTGGGCGGCGACGGTCGTGCGGACCTGCGACCACTGCTGGTCGAGCGCCTTCGAACCGCTCGACAGCGTCGACGCGACGGTGTTCGCGGCGCCGAGGAGCGTGCTCGCGGCACCGGGGTCGTCGGGGTGTGCCGCGACCTGGCCCCACGCCGACCAGAACGCGTCGAGCTTGGCGGAGAGGCCGTCCTTACCGGGCTCCTGCAGGCCGGTCTCGAGGGCGCTCAGCGCGGTGGCGCGGGCGTCGGCGTACGCGGAGGACCCCGCGGCGACGCGCACGCCGGCGTCGAGTGTCAGGGACCCGAGCCGGGCGATGCCGTCGACCGAGACGCCCTGCCCGGCGAGGGCCGCCGTGCCGCGCATGAACCCGGTCTGGGCGGCGGGGATCGACGACTGGGTCACCCGCTGCCGGGTGTACCCGGCGGTCCCGGCGTTCGCGATGTTCTGCCCGGTGACGTCGATGCCGGCGCGGGCGGCGGCCAGGCCGGAGTACGCCGTCGCGAGGGAGCCGAAGGTGCTGACCACGACTACAGGTTCCCCTCGAACAGGCGCGCCCCGTCGGCGCCGGAGCCACTCGTGCCGGTGGCGTCGTAGGTGGCCGGGGCACCCACGGTGCCGGCGAGGGTCTCCTCGGTCGCGTGGGCCGCGGCACGGAGGAAGCGGTCGTTCTCGTCGCGGAGCGCACCGATCTGCGTCGTCAGCTCGACCATCGCGGTGAGGTGTGCGCCGAGGATCTCGCCCCAGGGGCCGTTCGGCGCGGCGGCGACGACGTCACGCAGGGGAGCATCTGCTGCGACGCCCCACTCCTCGGCGACCTCGGCGCTCGACGCGGCCCGCTCGAGCCCCGTGCTGCGGAGTCGTTCGAGCACCTGCTCGACCTCACGGCTGGCGTGCGACACCCAGCGGGAGCGTCCGGCGGCGAGGAGCAGCTGCTCCTCCTCGAGCTTGAACGTGAGCAGTTCGAGCAGTTCGCGTTCGCGCCACAGTACGGCGGACAGGTCGTTCACGCTCATCAGCTCCTCCCGGGTGGTGGTTCGGTCCGTCATCCTGCGGACACCGTGGACTATCGGTCCGCGAGGTGGTGACGTAAGCGCCGTGCGCTGACGTGCGTGCAGACCCGATGGGACGCGATGCGGCGCGACCGGCGGGGCGGGCGTACCCCGGGCCTCCCGTCCGGACCGCGATCGGGGGACAGAACCGGCTGTCCCGGGCCTCGTGTCCTCCCAAATGCCGACCCGGATCGACGGGGGTCACCCCCGCACTGGGTACGGATGAGGGCCTGTTCAGAGCCTTCCCAGCCGATACATTCAGAACGCACCCCGGGGGACAGACCCGGCACGCGTCGCAGGGACGCGGAGGTGCTCGCCCGGAGGGACCCGGGCGGTCTTCGACGTACGTTCCGGCCTGCCGAGGCCGGTGTCCGTCGTGCCCACCGACGGGCGACCCACGGACGGGCTTCAGGTCGATCAGGGGATCAGCAGCATGGACCGCACCGAACGCAACACGATGATCGTCGAGCACCTCCCGCTCGTCGGCTACATCGTCGCCGACGTCCGAGCACGCGCCACCCACCTCGACCGGGACGACCTCGCCGCCGTCGGTTCCCTCGCCCTCGTCGCCGCCGCCGACGCGTTCGACCCGACCCTCGGCGTGCCGTTCGGTGCGTACGCCCGCACCCGCATCACCGGGGCGATCGCCGACGACATGCGTTCCGCCGACTGGGCCTCCCGCGGCACCCGGAAGCGCATCCGCGAGACCCTCGCCACGCAGGAGGCGCTGTCCGCCCGGCTCGGCCGCTCCGTCGGTGTGCAGGAGATCGCCGACGCGATGGGCGTCGACCGCCAGACCGCCGCGGACGCCATGAGCGACGCCGGCCGCACCGTCACCGCCATCGACGAGACCGTGCACGACGTCGTCGCCGCGGACATCGCGCTGCCGGGCGACGACCTCCTCGAGACCGAGAAGCGCCGGTACCTCCGTGCCGCGGTCGAGGCGCTCCCGGAGCGGATGCGCTTCATCGTCGAGCAGGTCTACTTCGGCGACCGGTCCGTCACGGACGTCGCCGCCGAGCTCGGGATCACGCACTCCGCGGTGTCGCAGCAGCGCTCCGAGGCGATGCGCCTGCTCCGCGACGGACTCGCCACGCACTACGGGGACGGCGGGGCCACGCCCGAGCCGGCGTCCCGGACCACCGCCGCCCGCCGCAGCGCCTACCTCGCGAAGGTGGCCGCGAACGCCGCCGCCGGGGTGGCCCGCGCCGTGCACGACGCCGCCGCGGCGCCGGTGCCCGCGGCGGGGTAGCCGTCCCGTTGCGGAACTTTTCCGCAACGGGCACTAACGACTCGACGCCGCCGGCCGAGAGTCACCCGTGTCAGCCCATGGACGGGCAGGCACCGAACCCAAGGATTCACGGAGGAAACCACCATGGGTATGTCCATCAACACCAACCTCTCGGCACTCAACACGTACCGGAACCTCAACGCGACGCAGAACGACCTGTCGAAGTCCCTCGAGAAGCTCTCGTCGGGTCTCCGCATCAACCGTGCTGCCGACGACGCTGCCGGTCTGTCGATCTCCGAGGGGCTGAAGTCCCAGGTCGGTGGCCTCACGGTCGCCGCCCGCAACGCCCAGGACGGCATCTCGGTCGTGCAGACGGCGGAAGGCGGTCTCACCGAGACGCACGCCATCCTCCAGCGCGTCCGTGACCTCGCCGTCCAGGCGGGCAACGACTCGAACAACGCGGACTCGCGCACCGCGATCTCGACCGAGGTGACGCAGCTCAGCGCCGAACTCGGCCGGATCGCCGACTCGACGAACTTCAACGGCATCAACCTGCTCGACGGCACCGCCGGCACCGCAGGCGACGGCAAGCTGAACTTCCAGGTCGGCGCGAACGGCGACGCCGCGAGCCAGATCACCGTCGACCTGTCGGGTGCGAACGTGAAGACGGTCTCGACCGCCGTCGCCGCGCTCAAGTTCGACACGGCGGCCGACGCGCAGGCGTCGATCACCGCGATCGACGCGCAGATCAAGGACGTCTCGTCCGCTCGTTCGAACATCGGTGCCATCCAGAACCGCTTCGACCACGCCATCAACGTGACGAACGTGGCCAAGGAGAACCTCACCGCGGCCGGCTCGCGCATCACCGACGTCGACATGGCAGAGGAGATGGTCAAGTACACCCGCGACAACATCCTCAGCCAGGCCGGCACCTCGATGCTCGCGCAGGCGAACCAGAGCACGCAGGGTGTGCTCTCGCTGCTCCGCTAGTGAACCCCGCGGCGTCCACCGGCAGAGTTCAGGCATGCCGGTGGACGTCGCACCCCCTCTGAGTCCCGTCAGAGTCCGTCGGAAGGAGCGCACGTGTCGTCCGTGTCCTCGGCGTCGTCGCTCGCGATCGACGGCCTGGTCAGTGGCCTCAAGACCACCGACCTCATCAACTCACTGATGTCGATCGAGCAGGTCCCGCAGACGCTGCTCAAGAACAAGGTCACGTCGACCAACTCGTTCATATCGTCACTGCAGACGATCAACGGGCTCGTCCAGACCCTGGCCACCAAGGCGTCCGACGCCGCGAAGGCCACTTCGCTCGACGTCTTCGTCGCCACGTCCTCGACGCCGTCGGTCACCACGACGACCGGCACCGGCGCCTCGGCCGGCTCCGTGTCGTTCACCGTCGGCTCCACCGCGACCGCGCAGGTCGGGGTCACCGCCGCGATGTCGACGTGGTCGGCGGACGCGGGCCCGCTGACGATCGTCGGCTCCGACGGCACGAAGACCACCGTCACCCCGGCGTCGGGTTCGCTCGACGACACCGTGTCAGCGGTGAACAAGTCCGGCGCGGGCGTCACGGCGACGAAGGTCGCCGCCGGCACTGCCGCCGACGGAACGAAGCTGTACCGCCTCCAGTTCACCGCGTCGACGACCGGTGCGGCGGGCGCGTTCAGCGTGTACCGCGGGTCCGGTGTCGACGTCGACGCCGGGACCGCTACGGACGTGCTCGCCGGGACCGGAGCGGCCGTCGTCACGCCCGCGAAGGACGCGAGCGTCACCCTGTGGGCGGGGACCGCCGCGGCGCAGACCGTCACGAGTGCCTCGAACACGTTCACCGACCTGCTGCCGGGCCTCAGCGTCACCGTCACTCAAGTGACGAGCGACCCCGTCACGGTGACCGTCGCGCAGGACACCACGAAGGCCCAGGCGGTCGCGTCGGGCCTCGTCGACGCGCTCAACGCCGTCACGAACTACTACGGCTCGAACACGGGCGTCACCAGCACGACCAGTCCGACGACCGGCACGACGACGACGACCGCGGGCGTCCTGCTGGGAGACGCGACGACCCGCTCGGCCGTGCAGGCCCTCAGCTCCGCGATGTCCGCCCCGGTGAACGGGAAGTCCCCGTCGTCCATCGGCATCGTCGTGACGAAGGACGGCGACTTCACGTTCGACGCCGACGCCTTCCAGAAGGCCCTCGCCGCGGACCCCGCAGGCACCCAGGCGATGCTGTCCGGGATCGCGGTGACGGTGGGTGCGGCCGCCACGGCGGCGTCCGACAAGTACGACGGTTCGATCACCTCGGCGATCTCCGGTCAGCAGTCGGTCGTGAAGGACCTGAACACCCAGATCGACAGCTGGACCGACCGCCTCACCATGCGCCGCGCGACCCTGCAGGCGCAGTACTCGGCGCTCGAGACCAGCCTCAGCAAGCTCCAGTCCCAGTCGAGTTGGCTCGCCGGCCAGCTCTCCGGACTGTCGAGCTCGAGCTCCTGACGGGAACGACCATGACCTACGACCTCCAGACCGCCGCCTTCCGGCAGGCCGCCCAGCCCCGGACCGTGACCGACCAGCGTCGCGCGCAGTACACGAACGAAGCCGTGCGCTCCGCGACGCCGGCCCAGCTCGTGACGATGCTGTACGACCGGCTCCTGCTCGACCTGCACCGCGCCGAGGCCGCGCAGACCGGCTCCGACTGGGAGGCCGCGCGCGAGCAGCTCCTGCACGCGCAGGCCATCGTCGGCGAACTCTCCTCCACCCTGCGCATCGACGCGTGGGACGGCGGCGAGGGTCTCCTGGCGATCTACAACTACGCGAGCACCTCGCTCATCACGGCGAACGTGCACCGTGACGTCCAGGCGACGCGCGACTGCATCCGCATCCTCGAGCCGCTCCGGCAGGCCTGGCACGACGCCGCGGCGTCGCTGCCGGCGGCGTCCGCCGCACCGGTCGTCGGACACGCGGCGGGCGGGGCGCTCGGTGTCGCCTGACGACGGCGCCCTCCGGGCCGGCTGGGAGGCACTGCTCACCTCCCTGGAGCAGGACCTCGCCGCGCAGGTGGCCGGGTCGGCGACCGGACCCGATGCGGAGTCGGTGACGGTGGCGTGGACCGAGCCGACGGGGATGGGACCGGTGCCGCGCGACCTGGTGGGTCGTGCCTCCCGGCTGTTGGCCGCGCAGCGGGACCGGGCGAGTGCCCTGGAGGCCGAGCGTGCTGCGGTCCTGGAGCACCTCGGAGCCCTGCGCGCCGTCGACGCGACGCGCGAGCCGCGCGGCGCCGTGTACCTCGACGCCTCCGCGTAGCGCAGCCCCCCGAAACGCGCGCCCCACGCCCCACCAAACGCGCGCGTTCCGACGTCGCACGTGTCGATCGACGCGCGGCACGTCGGAACGCGCGCGTTTCGTGAACCGCCCTGCCCCGCCCCCCGTTCGGGGCGACGGCTAACGCCCTCGCGCACGGCGGCCGACAGGCCCGTACGAGCAGGGATCGCTCGCCCAACCGGCCACGGATCGGCCACCGCACATCGACGACGTCAGGGGACGCGCGTCGACCGAGGGGACGGTCCAACTGTGTTCGATTCCGTGACGAGCGCCGCACTGCAGAGTGCCCTCGACGGCCTGTCGATGCGCCAGCGGGTGATCGCGAACAACGTCGCGAACATCAACACGCCGAACTACCACGCCGAGAAGGTGCAGTTCGAGGACGCCCTGGCGAAGTCGATCGTCGACGGGAACGGTGCGACGACCCCCACGGTGGCGCGCAGCCTCGAGCCGACGAACACCAACGGCAACAACGTGAACCTCGACGAGGAGACCCTCTCGAACGTCGACACGGTGCTCCGCTACCAGTTCGCGACACAGGCGATGAACTCCGAGCTCACCAGCGTCCGTGCGGCGATGCGGACGAACTCGTGACCACGTTCGACGCGATCGGCATCGCGAGCACCGGCATGACCGTGCACCGGAAGTGGCTCGACGCGATCTCGGACAACATCGCGAACGTCAACACCGTCCGTTCGATGGACGACTCCGCGTTCCAGGCCCGCTACGTCGAGGTCCAGGAGGGTGCCGGTGTCTCCGGCGCCTACGTCAAGGGCGCCGCGTTCGGCAGTGCCGCCGGCCGGGTGACGTACGACCCGGACAACCCGCTCGCGAACGCGGAGGGCTACGTCCGCATGCCGGACATCGACCTCGGCACGCAGATGGCGGACCTCATCATGGCCCAGCGCGGCTACCAGGCGAACGCCGCCGTGGTCGACCGTGCCAAGACCGCCTACGAGGCGGCACTGCAGATCGGGAAGAACTGATGCCCATCGACGCCGTGAACGGTGTGACCACCAACGCGATGACCCGTGCCTTCGCCGGCGCGACCGACGCCGCGACCGGCGCCGGTGCCGTCGGCGCGACCGGGGTCGGGACGAGCGCCGCGACCGGCACGTCCGGCGACGGCTTCGCCGCGAGCCTCGGGAACGCGGTCGACGGCCTCCAGCAGCTGCAGAGCGACTCGAAGACGCTCGCGCTCAAGGCCGTCACCGGCAACCTCGACGACATCCACGACGCCACCATCGCCGCCACCCGCGCGCAGGTCACGCTCGAGCTCGTCGCAGCGGTCCGCAACAAGGGCGTCGACGCCTTCAACGAGATCATGAGGATGCAGGCCTGATGCCCGTCGCCGTCAAGAACGTCTGGGCGCGCCTCGCCGCCTACGTCAAGGGGTTCAGCGCCGCCCAGCGCACCATCGCGATCCTCGTCGTCGCCGCGCTCGTGCTCGGCGGCATCGCCCTCGCCAGCTGGCTCGGCAAGGCGTCCTACGCGCCGCTCTTCACCGGCCTCGCAGCCGCGGACGCCGCGAGCGTCACCGACCAGCTCACCACCGACGGCGTCCCCTACCAGCTCACCGACGGCGGTGCGACGATCCTCGTCCCGCAGGGCTCCGTGTACTCCGAGCGCCTCAAGGCCGCGGCGAACGGCCTGCCCTCGTCGAACGAGGGCGGCTACTCGCTCCTCGACCAGATGGGCGTGACGAGCTCCGAGTTCCAGCAGAACGTCACCTACAAGCGCGCGATCGAGGGCGAGCTCGCGAAGACGATCCAGGCGATGGACGGCGTGCAGACCGCGTCCGTGCAGCTCGCGATCCCGGAGAAGACAGTGTTCGTGTCCGAGGAGAAGGACCCGACCGCGTCGGTGTTCATCGCCACGAAGAACGGCGCGCAGCTCAGCTCCGACCAGGTGCAGGCGATCGTGCACCTGACGAGCGCCGCGGTCGAGGGCATGCAGCCGACCGACGTGTCCGTCGTCGACTCGAAGGGGCAGACCCTCTCGGCCGTGGGCACGGGCGCCGCCGGCAGCGGGACCGACCAGGCGGCCGACTACGACCAGGCGACGAGCAAGAAGATCCAGGACCTCCTCGACACGACCCTCGGCGCGGGCAACGCGACCGTCGTCGTGTCCGCCACGATGAACCAGAACACCGGCACGAAGACGTCGGAGTCGTTCGCGGCGCCCACGAGCGGCCCGGTCGCCCTCAACGAGTCGAGCACGACCGAGCAGTACGGTGCCGGCTCGGGAACGGGCGGTGCCGGGGCCACCGGCGTCCTCGGCCCGGACAACATCGCGGTCCCGAACGGCACCGCGAGCAGCGGCACCGGCAACGACTACAAGAACGAGTCCGCGACGAAGAACAACGCCGTCGACCACACGACCGAGACGACGCAGATCCCGGCCGGGGCGCTGGAGAACCAGTCGATCTCCGTCGCGCTGAACTCGAAGGCCGCGAGCGTGCAGAACGCGAACCTGCAGAGCATCAACGACCTCGTGTCCCGGGCCGCCGGCGTCGACTCGAACCGCGGGGACAAGGTCGCCGTGGCGATGATGGACTTCGACACGACCGCCGCCTCCCAGGCCGCTGCCGCGCTCAAGGCGCAGCAGCAGGCCGACCAGCAGGCCTCGCTCTGGGCGACGATCCGGACCGCCGGCATCGTCATCGGCAGCCTGCTCGCCCTCATCGCGATCATGTGGGTGATCGCCCGACGTGCCCGGCGCCAGGAGCGCGAGGCGGTCGACCTCGGCGAACTCGACGCGTTCGCGGGGGAGACGTTCCAGCTGCCGCTCGCGGTCGACGAGCCCGACGCACTCCGCGCCGGCGACGCCCCGACCGTCGCACTGCCGACGCTCCCCGTCGAGGACGCCCCGACCGAGCTCCTCACCACCGAGGACATCAGCGCCGAGCGCCGCCGCCAGGACATCCAGTCCCTGGCCGAACGCGACCCGAAGCGCACGGCCGACCTCCTCCGCGGGCTCCTCGACGACCGGGCGTCGGTGTGAGCGCCCTCAGCCCGAGCGGCGGCGGTCTCGGCGGCCCCGGCTCGTCCGGCGGCGTCGACCGTCCCCTGACCGGGTCGCAGAAGGTCGCGCTCATCCTCATGCAGATGGAGACCGACCGCGCCGCCGAGGTGATGAAGCAGTTCACCGAGCTCGAGGCCGAGGAGATCTCCGCCGAGATCGTCCGGATGCGCCGCGTCGACGACACCGTGGTCGACCGCACGATGACCGAGTTCCACCGCATGACCCAGAGCGGCCGTCTGCAGAAGCGCGGCGGCAAGGAGACCGCGATGGGGCTGCTCGAGGCCTCCTTCGGAGCCGAGCGCGCCGCGGGCGTCATGGACCGGCTCGCGTCGAACCTCGCCGGGCAGTCGTTCGACTTCCTCGACGACGCCGAGCCCGGCCAGGTCGTCACCCTGCTCGAGGGCGAGCTCCCGCAGACCATCGCGCTCGTCCTGGCGCACCTGAAGCCCGGACAGGCGAGCGCGGTGCTCGCGGGCGTCGACGAACGTGCCCGCACCGACGTCGCGCAGGCGTTCGCCACGATGGGCTCCGCCACCCCGGAGGCCGTCGGGATCGTCGCCGGGGTGCTCCGGCAGCGTGCCGGCGCCGTGGTGTCGCCCCGCGAGAGCGTCGAGGTCGTCGGCGGCATCGCACCCCTGGTCGAGATCATCAACCGGTCCGACGTCGCGACGGAGAAGGCCGTGCTCGACGGACTCGAGGCACGGGACCCCGAACTCGCCGAGGACATCCGCTCCCGGATGCTCACCTTCGAGGACATCGTCAAGCTCGAGGCGCGCGACATCCAGCAGGTGCTCCGCGGCATCGACTCGAAGATCCTCGCGACCGCCATGAAGGGCGCTGCCGGGCCGGTCGTCGAGACCATCCGCGCCAACGTGTCCGAGCGCAACCGCGAGCTCCTCGACGACGAGCTGCAGGCTATGGGTCCGATCCGCGTGTCCCAGGTCGAGGAGGCCCGCGCCGAGGTCGTCCGCTCCGTGCGCGAACTCGAGGCCCAGGGCGTCATCACCGTCCACCGCGCCGAGGAGGACGAGCTCGTTGACTGACCAGACCGTCCAGCGCATGACGTTCCCCGTCCTCGGGTCGGGTGCCGGCACCACCGCCGACCCGGCGGCCGAGGTCCGTGGGCACGCCGCCGGCTACGCCGCGGGGCTCCGTGCCGCGCAGGCCGAGACCGCCGCACTGCGGGTCCGGTTGCAGGCCGAGCACGACCAGCGCCTCGCGTCGCTCACCGCCGACACCGTCCGACGCGTCGCCGTGCTCGACGCCGCGACGAACGCGCTGCTCTCGCAGGTGGTGCCGGTCCTCCGTGACGCCGAGGCGTCGCTCGCGGACGCGGCCATGGACCTGGCCGAGGCCGTCGTCGGGTACGCGATCCGTGCCTCCCGTCCGGTGGACGCCACCAGCGACGGCTCGGAGGCACGGGGTGCGTCCGGCGCGGAGGCCACCGTCCTGCGGGCGCTCGCCTCGGTCGACCCGACGGTCGCGCTCCGCGTCCGCGTCAGCGTCGCCGACGCGGCGCGCGTCGCCGACCTCGACACGGCGGTCCCCGTCGTGGGCGACCCGTCGCTGTCCGACGGGGACGCCGTCGTCGACCTGCCGGACGGGCTGCTCGACGCCCGCATCGCCGCGGCGCTCGACCGTGCACGCGAGGCCCTGGGAGCTGCCCGGTGACCGCGACCCTCCTGCGTCCGCGCGGCCTCGACGCCGCGGTCGCCGATGCCCGGCCCGTCCGCCAGGGCGTCGTGACGAGCGCCGTCGGGCTCGGCCTCACGGTCGCCGGACTCGACGCGCACGTCGGCGAGGTCGTCCTCGTCGGCGCCGAGGGGGCATCGCAGACGGCCGTCGAGGTCGTCGCGACGGACCCGTCCGGGGTGCGGTGCATGCCGCTCGGACGGCTCACCGGGGTCACCGCCGGCACGCCCGCCCGACCCACCGGTCGTCCGGTGCTCGTCCCGACCGGTGCAGGACTCTTCGGGCGGGTGCTCGACGGGCTCGGACGGCCGATCGACGGCCGCGGACCGCTCGACGCCGACGTCATGGTGCCGCTCGACCACCCGACGCCGAACGCCATGGGGCGCGCCCGCATCGACACACCGCTGCAGCTCGGTGTCCGTGTGCTCGACACCCTGACCACCGTCGGCCGTGGGCAGCGCATGGGCCTCTTCGCGGGCTCCGGCGTGGGGAAGTCCTCGCTGCTGTCGATGATCGCGCGGGGGAGCGACGCGGCCGTCAACGTCATCGCACTCGTCGGGGAGCGCGGCCGCGAGGTGCGTGAGTTCCTCGAGGACGACCTCGGCGCGGAGGGCCTCGCCCGGTCGATCGTCGTCGTGTCGACCTCGGACGAGCCGGCCCTGATGCGCCTCCGTGCTGCGTTCGTCGCCACGCGGATCGCCGAGTCGTTCCGCGACGCCGGCCAGGACGTCGTGCTCATGATGGACTCGCTGACCCGCGTCGCCATGGCCCAGCGGGAGATCGGCCTGTCGGTCGGGGAGCCGCCGGCCACCCGGGGCTACCCGCCGTCGACGTTCTCGGTGCTCGCCGGACTGCTCGAGCGTGCCGGGACCGACCGGGTCGGCAGCGTCACGGGGCTCTACACCGTGCTCGTGGACGGGGACGACCACAACGAGCCGATCGCCGACGCCGCGCGGAGCATCCTCGACGGGCACGTCGTCCTCGACCGGAAGCTCGCCGTGACCGGTCACTTCCCGTCGGTCGACGCGCTCGGGTCGGTGTCGCGCGTGGCCTCGAAGGTGACGACCCGTGAGCAGCGGGACACCGCGACGGCACTCCGGACGGTGATGGCCGCCCGCCGTGCCGCGCAGGACCTGCTCGACGTCGGCGCGTACCAGCGCGGGACGAACCCGCTCGTGGACGCCGCGGTCGACCACCAGCACGCGATCGACGCGTTCCTCCGGCAGGGCATGGACGAGCGCGTGACGGCCGCCGGTTCGTGGGACGCCCTCGGCTCCCTCGTGCGCACGCTCGGCGTCGGGGGTGGTGCCTGATGCCCAGGAGGTTCCCGCTCGCCGGCCTGCTCCGGCTCCGGCACGCCGAACAGGACCGTGCGGCCGCCGGTCTCGCAGCCGCGAACGAGCGGCTCCGCGACGCCGCCGACGCCCGGGTCGCTGCCCGCCGGTCGCTCGCGGACCAGGCCGATGCACAGCCGGTCCAGGACGCCGCGACCCTCAGCGCCGTCGCCGCCGCCCGGGCAGCCACGCGCGGGATGCTCGAGGAGCTCGACGCCGTCGTGCAGAGCCGCCGCGCCGACGCTGACCGGGCCCAGGACACGTACAACACCGCACGACGCGCGGCCCTCGGGCTCGAGAAGCTCGAGGAGCAGCACACCGTCGCCGCCACCGCGGAGGAACTCCGCACCGAACAGAACGCCCTCGACGAGATCGCGGCACGGAGCCGCGCGGAAGGTGGTGCCCGATGAGCGTGGACGCCGTGCTCTCCCGGATCTCGGAGATCCAGGGCCAGATCGACGCCCTGCGCACGGGGAGCGTCGACACGACGTCGTCCGCCGGGTCCGCGTCGACGGCGTCCTCCACGGCGTTCGCCGACGCCCTCGCCACGGCGAACGGATCGGGGACGGGGTCGACCGGCGCTGCCGGTGCCTCCGGCCTCACGGCTGCCGCGGGGCTCGCCGGGGCGACGCCCGCCACGTCGGTCGACGCCGGGAAGGGCACCGTCGCCACGGGCAGCGGCGCGACCGGTGCCGACGTCGTCGCCGACGCGAAGAAGTACCTCGGCGTCCCGTACGTGTTCGGCGGGACCACGACCGCCGGCATGGACTGCTCGGGGCTCGTGCAAACCGTGTTCAAGGACCTCGGCGTCACCATGCCGCGGGTCGTGCCGGACCAGGCGAAGATGGGGGTCGAGGTCGGCTCGCTCAAGGACGCGCAGCCCGGGGACCTCATCATCCCCAAGGGCGAGCAGCACATCGTCATCTACGTCGGCGACGGCAAGGTCCTGCACGCGCCGCGACCGGGCAAGGACGTCCGGATCGTCGACAACTGGTACTCCGACGCCGACATCGCCACGATCCGCCGCATCGTGCCGTCCGCACAGGACGCCGCCCGGACCGCAGCCGTCGGCAGCGCCGGCACTGCCGGGTCCGGTACCGCGGGGTCCGGTACCGACCTCCAGACCGCCGCACTGATGGCCCTGATGCAGTCCGGGAGCGCCGCATGAGCACGATGATCGCCACCACGCCGCCGACGGCAGCCGCCACCGGACGGCCGTCGTCGGCGCGTCCCGGCGACGGGGGAGCAGCGTTCGGCGACGTGCTCGCCGGTGCGGCGCCCACCGGCCCCCAGCCCCGCGGTCCGCGACAGGACCGTGCTGCGGCCGGCACCGGGGGAGACACCGCTCCCCGGGCGACCGGCGCCGACACGACGTCGTCCGACGCTGCCGCACCGGGCACGGAGCGGCCGGACGCGCAGGGCGGCACGACGTCGAGCGCCGTCACCGGCAGCAGCGCGGACGGCACCGCCGGCGCGACGCCCGCGGCGACGCCGGTGCCGATGGTCGCCCTCCTCGGCGCGGCAGTCCCCGCGAGCGCCGGCACGACCACGAGCGGGACGGACCCCGTCGGCGTGACCGGGACGGCCGGTGCGTCAGCCGCTGGCACCGCAGCCGGTGCCGTGGCGACAGCCGCCCCGACCGCCGCGACCACCGCCCCGACCGCCGCGACCACTTCCCCGACCGCCGCACGGGCCACTGCCCTGGCCACCCCGGCACCCGTCCCCGCTCCGACCCCGCCCGGGGCCGCCCCCGCCGACGCCGTCCCATCCGCCACCACGACCGGTGTCCCCGCGTCCGGCACGCCCGCGGGAGCCCACCGGAAGAGCGTCCCCGCGACGGCGTCTGCCCCGACGGTGCACGCCTCGACGGCACTCGCCGGCAGCCCGACGGTCACGACGACCCAGGAGCCGACCGCCACCTCGGGCGCAATCGCGTCCACGACAACGGCCACGGTCACGGCACCGTTCCCGACGACGGCCGCACCCGCGCAGCCGGTCAACGCTTCGGCGCTCACGACGGACCCCAGTGCGACGGCCGCCGCGGCACTGCCCTCGGGCACGAGGACGACGCAGCCCGCCACGGCCCAGCCCGAGGCGAGTGCAGCCACCACCGGCACGGGGACCGCGAGCCCCGTCGTGCCGACGGCGGCCGCGGGCACCCGCACGGGCGGCGACGGGACCGGCGCCGGGACGGACCGGCGGCCGGGTGCCGGGGTCGAGCCGGGCCTCCAGGCCGTCGACGGTGCACGCGCCGGAGCCGCACCCGCACCGTTCCCGACCCCGTCGACGACCGCTCCCACGGCGTCGGCGACGCCGTCCGGCGCCGCGACCGCGAACGCCGCGCCCGCGACGTTCACCCAGCAGCTCGCCCGACCGGTGTTCTCACTCGCCCACGCCGGACCGGGGGAGCACGTCGTCACCGTGCAGGTGACGCCGGACACACTCGGACCGGTCACCGTGCGGGCCCACGTGACCGCGCACAGCATGCACGTCGAGCTCTACGCGCCGTCCGACGCCGGACGCGAGGCCGTCCGCCAGGTTCTGCCGGACCTCCGCCGTGACGCGGCGGGGACCGCGCTGTCGACGACGCTCGACCTGTCCTCGCAGAACCACCCGGACTCCGCCCCGCGGCGCGACGAGCGCCCGGCGCCCGGTCCGCAGGCGGTCCGCGACGACCGGGAGGCACGACCCGCCCCCGCCGCACACCGCACCCCGACCACGACAACCGTCCGCACCGCGGGCCTCGACGTCCTCGCCTGAGCGACGGCACGAAAGGACCACACCATGCCCCTCGACGGCATCACCGGCTCGGTCGACCAGGCCACCCAGGCCGCGGCCCTCGCCGCGAACCAGTCGTCCTCGCGGTCGCAGACGATGGACTCCGAGGTGTTCATGAAGCTGCTCGTCACGCAGCTCCGGAACCAGGACCCGTCCTCGCCGATGGACACCAACCAGATGATCAGCCAGCAGACGCAGCTCGCGATGATGGAGCAGATCACGAACCAGACCACGACGGCGAACGAGAACTTCTCGCTGCAGATGCGGATCGCCGCCGCGAACCTCGTCGGGAAGCAGGTCAGCTACACCGACGCGACGTCCGGCAAATCGATCACGGGGACGGCGACCGCCGTGTCGTACGCGGAGAGCGTGCCGACCGTGACCGTGGACGGGAAGGAGGTCGATCTCGACGTGATCTCCGGGATCAAGACCACCTCCTGACCGCCCTCCTCCTCCTCCTTCTTCTTCTTCGGTACCGCGGTACCTCCACGAAAGGACGCACCATGCTCCGCTCGCTCTACTCCGGGATCTCCGGCCTCCGCTCCCACCAAGAGATGCTCGACGTCACGGGCAACAACATCGCCAACGTCAACACCGTCGGCTTCAAGTCGTCGTCGACCGTCTTCCAGGACACCCTGTCCCAGATGACCCAGGGCGCCGGTGGGCCGCAGACCGGCATCGGCGGCACGAACCCCGCGCAGATCGGCCTCGGCGTGCAGGTCGCCGGTGTCTCCACGAACTTCGCGCAGGGTTCGGCGCAGGCCACCGGCAAGGCCACCGACCTCATGATCTCGGGCGACGGCTTCTTCGTCACGCGCCTCGGCAACGACACCGTGTACACCCGCGCCGGCGCGTTCGACTTCGACGCCGACGGCCGCCTGGTCTCCTCGGACGGCAAGATCGTCCAGGGGTACCCGGCCGTGAACGGCGTGGTCAACGACAACGGTCAGCTCGGCGACATCACGCTCCCGCTCGAGGCCGCCGCGCCCGCGGTCCGCACGACCACCGCGGCCCTCACCGGCAACCTGCCCTCCGACACCGCCGTCGGCGACACCGTGACCCGCGACGCCACCGTGTACGACGCGTCCGGCGCCAAGCACACGATGTCGATCGCGTACCAGCGCACGGCGACCGGCTGGGACGTCACCGCGACGAACGGGCAGGGCGCGAACGCCACCTCGACGATCACGTTCGGTGCCGACGGCAAGGTCGCCACCGGCGGTGCGCTCACCGTCGGCGGGATCGCGGTCGACATGTCCGGCCTCACCGGGTTCGCGACGCTCAACACCGCGACCATCTCGTCGCAGAACGGCCACGAGGCCGGGTCGCTGCAGGGCTACTCGATCGCGAAGGACGGCACCGTCACGGGCACCTTCTCCAACGGTGCCTCGCTCGCCCTCGGTCGGATCGCCCTCGCGACGTTCGCGAACCCGGCCGGCCTCGAGAAGACCGGCGCCTCGGGGTACCGCGCGACGGCGAACTCCGGCCAGGCCTCGGTCGGCGGACCCGGTTCGGCGGGCGTCGGCTCGCTCGCGGCGGGGACGCTCGAGATGTCGAACGTCGACCTGTCGCAGGAGTTCACGAACCTCATCGTGGCGCAGCGCGGGTTCCAGGCGAACGCGCGCATCATCACGACCTCGGACGAGGTGCTGCAGGAGCTGACGAACCTGAAGCGGTAGGTCCTGCGAGCGCGTGCTCGCGTTGAACCACGAAACCGACATCGAACCGGGGCGAGGACCCGGTTCGGTGTCGGTTTCGTGGTTCGTCTGCCGGACGCGCGGGCGCCGGCAGTGCCGCGAGCGGCGCTACTCGGCGTGCGCCTCGAGGAAGCGGTAGACCTCGCCGTCGTCCACCCCGGGGAACCGGCCGGTGGGCAGGGGAGCGAGGACGTGCTCGCCGAGCTTGGCGCTCGGCCAGGCGACGTCCTTCCACTTCGCCTCGAGGGGCGCGGGCGGGCGCCGGCAGCACGACGGGTCGGGGCAGTTCGACTGCCGCCGGACGGTGGTGTCGCGTCCCCGGAACCACTGCGCGTGCGCGAACGGCGTCCCGAGCGTGATCGAGAACTCGTCGTCGTCGGTGCCCGTCTGCACGCTGCACCAGTACGTGCCGTTCGGTGTGTCCGTGTACTGGTAGTGCTCGCGTGAGCGGTTCCGGTCCTCGAACGCCGTCCGGGACGCCCACTTCGCACAGACGACCTGCCCGACGATCCCACCGTCGGTGTCGGTCGGGAACGTGATGCCGTCGTTCTCGTAGCCCTTCACGATCGCACCAGACCGGCGCACACGGACGAAGTGCACGGGGAGGTCGAGGAAGCGCGTCGCGAGCGTGGTGAACCGGTGCGCCGCCGTCTCGTGCGTGACCCCGAACGCGTCGCGGAAGTCCTCGAGGGCGATGTCACGCCGGGACTTCGCCTGCTGCAGGAACGGCACGGCGGCGTCCCGCGGGACGAGGCAGGCCGCCGCGAACGCCGTGATCTCGATGCGCTGCCGCAGGAACTCGGCGTAGTCGGTGGGCGGCCGGTGCCCGAGGACCACGTGCGCGAGTGCCTGCAGCGCGAGGCTCCGCAAGCCCCGACCACCGGGTGTCGCGGCCGGCGGCAGGTAGATCACGCCGTGCTCGCGGTCGGTGATCGTGCGCGAGGAGGCGGGCAGGTCGTCGGCGTGCACGAGGCGGTACCCGAGCTTCGACGCCAGCGCCGCGACGGTGTGGTGCATGAGCGGCCCCGGCGGACGCTCGACCGTCCCGAGCAGGTCGGCGGCCTGGTCCTCGATGTCCTCGTAGTAGTTGTCGGACGACTGGCCCTGCAGCCGCAGTGCGATCATCGCCTCCCGGCCGGCGGCCTGGGTGACTGCGGATTCACGGACCCGTCGCTCCAATGCCTCGTGCAGGGCGACGACGCTCGCGAGGACGTCGTCGGGCAGGCTCCTCCGGACGTCGATGCGCGGCAGGTCGAGACGAGCGGCGAGCGGGCCGTCCTGGTGGGCGGCGAGCTCGAGCTCGAGTCGGGCACGCTCGGTCGGCGGGGTCGACGAGGTGAGTGTGGACACGGGGACGTCCAGCGCCGCCGCGATCTTCGTGAGCACGGAGACCTTCGGCTCGCGGAGCCCGTTCTCGATCATCGAGAGGCGGCTCGGCGCGAGGTCGGTGGCGCGACCGAGGACGTCGAGGGTCATCCCGCGGGTCGTGCGCACGTGGCGGATCCACTGCCCGAGCAGTCGCTGGGGGCGGTCGTCGTGGGACATGTCGTCACTCTTCCTCGAGTGTGAAGAACTGCCGTTCTTCTCCGTCTGGCCGAGAGCCTAGCGCGCGGACAGCCCCGCATGCTGGGGACCACGACCACCGTAGGGCTCGACGAGGAGACCACCATGACGATGACCGTTCCGTCCCGTGACCGCCGCTTCGGCGACGCCGAGACCGGTCCGATCCCCACTGCGACCGTGCACCGGCACACCCACCCGCCGGTGGGGCCGTGCCCCAGCGCCGAGGTGCCGGACGGTGCGTACCGGCACGGACTGGCGAACCGCGCACTCGCGGACTGGGTCGTGCGCACGGCGCTGCTGACCCGACCGGACGAGGTCGTCTGGTGCGACGGTTCCGACGCCGAGTGGACCCGCCTGACCGACCGGATGGTGGAAGAAGGCGCACTCATCCGCCTCGACCCGGGGCTCCGGCCGGACAGCTTCCTGGCCCGGAGCACCCCGGACGACGTCGCCCGGATGGAAGACCGCACCTTCATCTGCACGAGCGACCCCGCCGACGCCGGCCCGACGAACAACTGGCGCGACCCGCGGTCGATGCACGCCGAGCTCAACGGCCTGTTCGCGGAGTCCATGCGCGGCCGGACGATGTACGTCGTCCCGTACTCGATGGGGCCGGTCGGCGGCGCGATCTCGCAGCTGGGCGTGCAGGTCACCGACTCCGCCTACGCCGCCGTCTCGCTCGCGCTGATGGCTCGGGTGGGCGACGACGCGCTCGAGCGCATCGGACCCGACACGCAGTGGGTCGCGGGCGTGCACAGCGTCGGGTACCCGCTCCGGAACGCCGACGGCACCCGGCGCCCGGACGTCGCGTGGCCGAGCAACCCGACGAAGTACATCTCGCACTTCCCGGAGGAGCGGGCGATCTGGTCGTTCGGCTCCGGCTACGGCGGCAACGCGCTGCTGTCGAAGAAGTGCTTCGCGCTCCGGATCGGTTCGACGATCGCCCGCGACGAGGGCTGGCTCGCCGAGCACATGCTCCTGCTCAAGCTCACCGACCCGGCCGGCCGTGCGTTCCACGTCGCCGCGGCCTTCCCGAGCGCCTGCGGCAAGACGAACCTCGCGATGCTGCAGCCCACGCTTCCGGGCTGGCGCGTCGAGACGATCGGCGACGACATCGCCTGGCTCCGGCCGGGCGCGGACGGACGGCTGTACGCGATCAACCCCGAGGCCGGCATCTTCGGCGTGGCTCCGGGGACGTCGGTGGCGACGAACCCCGTCGCGATGGACACGATGCGGAAGCGGACGATCTTCACGAACGTCGCCCTGACCGAGGACGGGGACGTCTGGTGGGAGGGGCTGACCGACGAGCCGCCGGCACACCTCATCGACTGGCGGGGCGAGCACTGGACACCGGCGAAGGGCACGCCGGCGGCGCACCCGAACGCCCGGTTCACGAGCCCGATCGAGCAGTGCCGGACCCTCGCGGACGACTGGTACGAGCAGGACGGTGTCCCGGTCGACGCGATCCTCTTCGGCGGGCGCCGGGCGACGAACGTGCCGCTCGTCGTCGAGACGCAGAGCTGGGCGCAGGGCGTCTTCGTCGGCGCGACGGTGTCGAGCGAACGCACCGCGGCGCAGGAGGGCACGGTCGGCGAACTCCGTCGGGACCCCTTCGGCATGCTCCCGTTCGTCGGCTACGACATGGGGTCGCACTGGCAGCACTGGCTCGAGGTCGGCGAAGCGCTCGGCGCGGGTGCTCCGAAGGTCTTCCAGGTCAACTGGTTCCGGAAGGGCGAGGACGGCGCGTTCCTCTGGCCCGGCTTCGGGGAGAACGCCCGCGTCCTCGCGTGGATCGCTGACCGGGTCGCGGACCCGGACGCGCCGACCACGCGCGCGACGCCACTCGGCGCGGTCCCCGCGGAGGGCGCGCTCGACGTGCGCGGTCTCGGGGTGTCGGGGACGAGCCTCCAGGCCCTGTTCGACGTCGACCCCGCCAGCTGGCTCGACGAGGCGGACCGGACCGAGGCGTTCTTCGAGTCGCTCGGTGGGACCGTCCCCGCCGCGGTGCGCGCGGAGCTCCGGGCACTGCGGGCTCGGCTCGAGGCGGCGGCAGCAGCACCCGCAGCGGCCGGGGGCACGACGCCGGCGCGCGTCGAGGTCGCGGCGTGAACCGCGCGGGGACCGAGCGGGTCCTCGACGAGTGGGTCGACCGGGCGTCGGTCGCCGCCGCGATGGTCCCGATCGTCGACGGACTCCACCGACGGCACGACGTCGTGACGACGATCCACGGTCGCCGGCTCGTGGGGCGTTCGGTGCACGAGATCCTCAAGCTGCACCGGTTCGCGCGGCACCTGGACGGCGTCGAACTGTCCCCGCACGAGATCCTGCCGGTCCTGCACGCGCTGACGACCCTCGACCTCGGTCCGTCGGTGGTCGACGTCGCCGACTGCAACGCCGGCTTCCGCAGGCAGGACGCGCTCGAGCTCGACGACTACCTCCGGCACGTCCTCGCCGAAGCGGTCGGCACCGGTCAGTACGCGGCGCCGCCGCGCGACGTCGTCATCCACGGGTTCGGACGGATCGGCCGGCTCGTCGCGCGGATCCTCCTGGCCCGGTCGGGAGGCGCGTACGGACTCCGCCTCCGAGCGGTCGTCCTGCGCTCCACGGGTCCGGAGGACCTGGTCAAGCGGGCGAGCCTGCTGCGGCGGGACTCCGTGCACGGGCCCTTCGACGGGACGATCACCGTCGACCAGGAGGCGCAGACGATCACCGCGAACGGGACCGTCATCCGGTTCATCGGTGCGGCGTCGCCGTCCGACGTCGACTACGCCGCGTACGGCATCGACGATGCCGTCGTCGTCGACAGCACCGGGGTCCGGACCGACCGGGAGTCGCTGTCGGCGCACCTCGCGGCCCCAGGGGTGTCCCGTGTCCTGCTGACCGCCCCGGCCTCCGGCGGCGTGCCGAACATTGTGCACGGGGTCAACGACGCGATGATCGCGGACGAGCCGATCGTCGCGGCGGCGTCCTGCACGACGAACGCGATCACGCCGGTGCTCGCCGCGCTCGAGACCGAGTACGGCATCGAGCACGGCCACGTCGAGACGGTGCACTCGTTCACGAACGACCAGAACCTCACCGACAACCACCACCCCGGGCCCCGGCGTGGTCGGTCGGCGGCGCTCAACATGGTGCCGACGAAGACCGGGGCCGCGAAGGCCGTGGCGAAGGCGTACCCGCCGCTCGCGGGGAAGCTCACCGGGAGCGCGATCCGCGTCCCGACGCCCGACGTGTCGATCGCGGTGCTCACCCTCACGCTGGGCAGGGGCGTGACCCGCGAGGAGCTCAACGCCCACCTCCGCGAGGTCTCACTGCGCTCGGCCCTCCGCCGCCAGGTCGACTACGTCGAGTCGCCGGAGGTCGTGTCGAGCGACTTCCTCGGTTCGCGGAAGGCCGGGGTCGTCGACGGGCTCGCGACGATCGCCGACGGCGGCCGGCAGGTCGTGGTCTACGTCTGGTACGACAACGAGTACGGGTACAGCCGGCAGGTCGTGCGGGTGCTCGAGACGATGAACGGGCACCGGGCGCTGACGCTCCCGGCGGTGTCCGCGGCGTCGGCGTCGGCTGCCGACGCGCCCGTCGCGCTCGCGGTGTGAGCCGCGGCCGACGCTCGCACGACCGAAGTCGTCCCGAACCGCGGATGCGCGTGGTTCGGGACGACTTCGGTTGTGCGCAGGCAGCCCCGCCGCGCCCGCGCCGGGCGCCTCAGCTCACGGCACCCGATCGCGCGCCGGACCACAGGTCCACGTCGAGGACACCGACGGAGTGCTCGTCGATCGTCCGGAGCTCGTCGTCCGTGAACGTCAGGTTGCCGAGCGCCGCGACGTTCTGCTCGAGCTGCTCCACCCGCGACGCGCCGATCACGAGCGATGTCACCCGCTCGTCGCGGAGCGCCCACGCGAGCGCGAGCTGCGCCAGGCTCTGGCCGCGCGCCGCCGCGACGTCGTTCAGTGCCCGCAGGTGCTCGACGACCTCCGGGGTGAGGGACCCGGCGTCGAGCGACTTGCCCGCTGCCGCACGCGAGTCGGCCGGCACCCCGTCGAGGTACCGCCCCGTCAGCAGCCCCTGCGCGAGCGCGGTGAAGCCGATCACGCCGAAGCCGAGCTCGCCGGCTGCGTCGAGCAGCCCCTCGTCCTCGATCCACCGGTTGAGCATCGAGTACGACGGCTGGTGGATGAGGAGCGGGGTGCCGAGGTCGCGGAGGATCGCCGCGGCCTGCCGGGAGCGCTCGGCGTCGTACGACGAGATCCCGACGTACAGCGCCTTGCCCTGCTGGACGGCGGTGTGCAGCGCACCCATGGTCTCCTCGAGCGGCGTCGAGGCGTCGAGCCGGTGGGAGTAGAAGACGTCGACGTACTCGAGGCCCATCCGCTGGAGCGACTGGTCGAGCGAGGCGAGGACGTACTTCCGCGAGCCGCCGCCCTGCCCGTACGGCCCGGGCCACATGTCCCACCCGGCCTTCGTCGAGATCACCATCTCGTCGCGGTAGGGCCGGAAGTCCTCCCGCATGAGCCGGCCGAAGTTCACCTCCGCGGCGCCGTAGGGCGGGCCGTAGTTGTTCGCGAGGTCGTGGTGCGTGATGCCGAGGTCGAACGCGCGGCGGCTGATCGCCCGCTGCGTCTCGAAGGGCTTGTCGTCGCCGAAGTTGTGCCAGTACCCGAGCGAGAGCAGGGGCAGGTCGAGGCCGGAGCGGCCGGTCCGGCGGTAGGGCATGGAGTCGTAGCGGTCGTCCGCCGCGGTGTAGGACATGGTCCCGAGCCTACGGAGGCGAGGCGGGCCGCGTCGCGACCCCTCGCGGGGCGGACCGGAGGCCCGTGGCGGGCGCCGCCACGGGCCTCCAGTCCGGTGGTCACCGCGTCAGCGGTGCCGGGTCACGCCGCGGGTGCGCTCGCGTTGACCAGCCAGGTCGTGCCGAAGCGGTCGGTCAGCATGCCGAAGGTGTCGCCCCAGGGGGCCTGCGTGAACGGCTCGAGGATCGTCGCACCGTCGGACAGCCCCTCCCAGTAGCGGGTGAGCGCGTCGAGGTCGTCGCCGCTGAGCGACACCGAGATGCTGCTGCCGGTGTCGGCGCGCATGCCGGAGGGGGAGTCGGAGGCCATGAGGAGCAGACCGTTCTCGCCCTCGAGCTGCCCGTGCATGACCTTGTCGCGGTCGGCGGCGTCGACCTCCATGCCCATCTCGGCGAAGGTGCCGACGGTGAGCGAGCCGCCGAAGACCGAGTGGTAGAACTCGAGCGCTGCGCGGGCCGAGTCGCGGAAGCCGAGGTACGGGTTGAGTCGGACGGTCATGGCGGTCTCCTTCGAACCGGACGGGCACGACGCCCGCCCTGACCACATCGTGGCAGAGCGGGCGCCGACCGCGGAAGGGTGTCAGGCTGACATCGGGCCGTACCGCTTGTGTCCCTTCACGTCGAACCGGTCGAGCATCATGAGCTTGTCCCACGCGGCGACGAAGTCCGTGACGAACCGCTCCGGTCCGTCGCTACCGGCGTAGACGTCGACGATCGATCGGAGTTGTGCGTTCGACCCGAACACGAGGTCGTGTCGGGACGCCGTCCACCGCTGCTCGCCGGTCGCCTGCACGGTGCCGGCGAAGGTCGTCTCGCTGTCGTCGGTCCTCGTCCACACCAGGTCGGTGTCGGTCAGGTTGACGAACCAGTCCGTCGTGAGCGCGCCGACCCGGTGCGTCAGCACGCCGACGTCGGAGCCGTCCCAGTTCGTGCCGAGGGCCCGCAGGCCTCCGGTGAGGACGGTCCACTCGGGCGCGGTCAGTGTCATGAGGTTCGCCCGGTCGAGGAACACCTGCTCGAGCGCGACGCCGGGGGCGAACTGCTCGAACCGCTCGGAGCGGAAGTTGCGGAAGCCGTCGGCGACCGGCCGGAGCCACTCGAACATCTCGACGTCGGTGAGCTCCTGTGTGGTGTCGACGCGCCCCGGGGTGAACGGCACCGTGACCTCGACGCCGGCGGCGCGCGCGGCGTCCTCCACGCCGACGCAGCCCGCGAGCACGACGAGGTCGGCGAGCGACACCGACGGGTGCTGCTCCTTGATCCGCTTGAGTGCCTCGACCACCGGCACCGTCCGACCGTTCACCGCCCAGTCCTTCTGCGGGGACAGGGCGATCCGGCCGCCGTTCGCACCGCCGCGCTTGTCGCTGTCGCGGTAGGTCGACGCGGCCGAGTACGCGGTGAACACGAGGTCGGAGGCGCTGATCCCGGCGGAACGGACCGCGGCCTTGAGCGCTTCGACGTCGGCGTCGCCGATCGGGGCGCCCTCGGCGTCGGGCAGGGGGTCCTGCCAGAGCAGGTCGTCCTGGATCGTCACCTCGGGGCCGAGGTAGCGGAACTTCGGGCCCATGTCGCGGTGGGTGAGCTTGTACCAGGCCTTCGAGAACGCCAGCGTGAAGGTGTCGAAGTCGGCGAGGAACTCCTCGCACACCTTCCGGTACTCCGGGTCGACCTTCAGCGCGATGTCCGACGTCATCATCATCAGCGCGTGCGTCTGCCCCGGCACGTGGGCGTCCGGCGTGCGCGGAGCGTCGGGGTCCTCCGGCGTCCACTGCAGCGCGCCGGCGGGGCTCTTCGTCTGCTCCCACTCGTGCCCGAACAGGTTCTCGAGGTAGCTGTTGTCCCAGCGGGTCGGGTCCTGGGTCCAGCTGCCCTCGATGCCGTTCGTCGAGGTGTACTCGGCGTTGCCGGTCCCGACCGGGTTGTGCCAGCCGAGGCCCATCTGCTCGATCGGGGCGAGCTCGGGCGACGGGCCGATCTCGGTCGCGGCCACCTGGCCGTGGCTCTTGCCGAAGGCGTGACCGCCCGCGATGAGCGCGACGGTCTCCTCGTCGTTCATCGCCATGCGGGTGAAGGTGATCCGGATGTCCCGGGCGGACCCCATCGGGTCGCCGTTCGCGTACGGGCCCTCGGGGTTGACGTAGATGAGCGCCTGGTGCGAGGCGGCGAGCGGGCTCTGCAGGTCGTAGTCCTCGTCGCCGTTCTGCCCGTGCCACCGCTCGTCACGGGAGACCATCTCGTCCATGCTGTGCACGTCGTGCGGGTTCCACACCTCCGGGCCCCACCACGTGCCGTCGTCGGGCTCCCACGCGTCGAGCCGACCGCCGCCGAAGCCGTACGTCGGCAGGCCCATGAGCTCGAGCGAGCAGTTGCCGGTCAGCACCATGAGGTCCGCCCAGCTCAGCGCGTTGCCGTACTTGTGCTTGATCGGCTGGAGGAGTCGCCGCGACTTGTCCGTGTTGCCGTTGTCCCACCAGCTGCCGATCGGCGCGAACCGCTGCATGGCCGTGCCCGCACCGCCCCGTCCGTCCGCGATCCGGTAGGTGCCGGCGGCGTGCCAGGCCATGCGGATCATCTGCGGGCCGTAGTTGCCGTAGTCGGCGGGCCACCAGTCGACGCTGGTGGTGAGCAGCTCCTTGATGTCGCGCTTGAGCTCCTCGAGGTCGATCGTCGCGAACGCCGCGGCGTAGTCGAAGTCGGCACCGAGCGGGTCGGCGTCGACGCCGTTGCGGTGCAGCGCGTCGACACGGAGTCGCTGGGGGTACCAGTGCTCGAGCGTCGGCGACTGGGCGAACGCCCCGCCCAGGTGGTCACCGCCGGCCGGCAGCGCCCCCTCCATGTGGTAGCTGCAGGTGTTCGTTGCGTCGTGTTCCATCGATCCTGTTCCCTATCCCTTCCAGACGGACACGGCCCCTGCGTGTCCGATGACGACGACCTCGATGAGCGAGCCGATGCCGGCCGCGATCAGGAGGACCGGTCCCACGACGCCGACGACGCGGACGAGTCCACGACCGTCGACCCGCTCGACACCGAAGCGCTGCCAGGCCCACCAGAGGGTGAGCAGCGCGAAGACCGCGACGGACCACGGCAGGAGGCCGTCGGCGAGCTCGGTGTGGCGTTCGAGCAGCGCGGTCTCCCGCACGTGCTCCTCCAGCCACTCGCCGGACTGCGTGGCGAGCGGGACGGACACGAGGGCGACGAGGCCGATGATCGGTGCGCCGACCGCGAGCCACCGTCGGGCCGCCGGCCAAGCGGCGACCGCGATGGCAGCCAGTGCGGCGACCGGCACGGCCACGGTGGTGAGGTGGACGAACAGCGGGTGGAGCGGGACGCCCCCGTACTGCCAGTTCATCAAGAGCCCTTCCAGGTTCCGCGCCGAGCGACCTCGACGTCCACGGGCCACTGAACGCGCTCGCTGGACGGCGTGCCCGGGAGTCGGCCGCTCGCCGCACTCGGACTCGTTCGAATCCACACACGAACCGGCGATCAGTCACCGACGCGGTCGGCGGTGTCCGGCACGATGGGGGCGGGAAGGAACGAGCATGGCGGAGATCCTGGTGGTGGAGGACGACCCGGAGATGGGTGCACTCGTCGAACGCGGTCTGCGCGGTGACGGCCACGAGGTCACGCTCGTCACCGACGGGGTCGCTGCGCTGGTCGCCGCACGGGCCACGTCGTTCGACGCGGCGGCGATCGACGTGATGCTGCCGGAGATGAGCGGGTTCGAGGTCTGCCGGCGGCTCCGGGAGATGGGGCAGGACCTGCCGGTCGTGCTCGTCACCGCCAGGGACGCCGTCGACGACCGGGTGTTCGGACTGGACGCGGGCGCCGACGACTACCTGACGAAGCCGTTCGCGATCGCAGAGCTGAACGCGCGGCTGCGAGCGCACCTGCGGCGTCGCGCCGCGGGGACACCCACCGTCGTCGAGGCCGGCGCGGTGCGGCTGGACACCGTGGCGGTGCGCGCGACGGTGCGGGGGCGGGACCTCCCACTCAGCGTCAAGGAGTTCTCCCTGCTGCGCTTCCTGTTGCAGGGCGTCGGGCAGACCCGCTCGCGGAGCGAGGTGCTCGACGAGGTCTGGGGGAGTGCCGAGCACTTCGATCCGACGATCGTGGACCAGTACGTCAGCTACGTGCGGAAGAAACTGCAGGCCGCGGACGCCGACGTCGCGATCCGCACCGTGCGGGGCGTCGGCTACGCGCTCGACGTCATGACGGACCGGTCGTCGTGAGGTTGCTCCGTCGCCTGTCGATCCGCGCCAGGATCACGCTCGGCAGCGTGCTCGTCGGCGCGGTCGTCCTCGTCGCGAGCGCCGTCGCCCTGCACGTGCAGATCGACCGGGCATCGCTCGAGACCGACCGCTCCCTCGCGATGAGCGACGCGGCGCCGTTCGTGGCGGACCTCCGGTCGAACCCGGGGGAGGCGCCGGACCGGCCGACCGAGGGACTGCTCATCGGCATCCGGTCGTCGTCGGGTTCGTGGATCCTCGACCGGCTGCCGGACGGGCTGCGCGCCGCACTCCCGCGCACGGTGGACCGCGAGACGACGCTCCGACTGGACGTGCACGGGCACCGGAACACCGTGGTCGGCATCCCGGTGCGCAACGACGTGGGCTCGTTCGTCGTCTGGGCGGCGCAGGACGGTCGGGCCGGGCACGAGACGCTGGAGCGGGTGGACCGGTCGCTCGTCGTGGGGACGCTCCTCGCCCTCGTCGCGTTCGGCGGGACGGCGTGGCTCTTGACGACCCTCGCGCTCCGACCGGTGGGGCGGATGCGCCGCACCGCCGAGGCGATCAGCGCCGGATCGGCTGACGGCCACCTCCCGGCCGGCCGTTCCGACGACGAGCTCGCCGGCCTCGCCCGGACGCTCAACGCCTTCCTCGACCGACAGCGCGACAACGCCGAACGTGAGCGACGCATGGTCTCCGACGCGAGCCACGAACTCCGGACACCGCTCGCCGCGCTGACCGCTCGGCTCGAGCTCGCGCACCGTTCCACCGGCGACGCCGACGCGCTCGAACGGGAACTGAACGCTGCCGAGACGGACGCGGCACGACTCGTGTCCCTGGCGAACACCATGCTCGAACTCAGCCGACTCGACGAGGCCGGCCCGGTGCCGTCCACCCCGGCGGCGGCGCTCGTCACCGAGCTCATGGCATCGATCGACCGAGCACGCGCGATCGACGTCGTCGGGCCGCGCGACGTCGACTTCACCGTGGACGTCGGTTCGCCGGACGTCCGGTACGGCATCGGCGCCGCGGCGTTCGCGAGGATCGTCGACAACCTCGTCGCCAACGCGATCGCCGCGGGCAGCGCGGGTGGTTCGGTGCGGGTGACGCTGCGACAGGACCCGCAGCAGGACCTCGAGCTGGTGGTCGTCGACGACGGTCGCGGGATCCCGGTGTCCTTCCTGCCCCAGGCGTTCGACCGGTTCACGCGCGCGGACGAGTCACGCACGGCCCTCGGCGGCAGCGGGCTCGGACTCGCCCTCGTGCGGGGCACTGCGGAGCGGGCGGGGGGAACGGCCTCGCTCGAGAACCGGTCGGACGGTGGCGCGATCGCGACCGTCCGGCTCCCACCGCGCTGATCTGTCCATCACTCGAGATCTCGAACGAAGCACCTGGCCTGTTCCGGGTTCGTTCATGGTTCCGGTGCAGATGCTGGGTGCCACCCGATCAGCTGCTGGAGAGGACCACGACGATGATCGACACCGCCGGCCCCGCCACCCGCCCTCCTGCTCGTTCCGCCGCCGCGAGCCGCCCGCGCCTCCGTCCAGCGCCCGCCGAACCGCTCGCCGCTGCCGCGCGCCGTCGTCGTCGCTCGGCACGGGCCCGTTCCGCCGCAGCCGACCTGCTCGGCGTGCTGGCGTGGATCTCGGCGGCCGTCGCGGTCCTGCTCTGGCTCGTCACCCCGTCCTCCCGCGAGGTGACCGGAGTCGGCAGTGTGCTGACCGACGCCGGGATCGTCGCCGGCCTCATCGGCACGGACCTCACGCTCGTGATGCTCGTGCTCGCCGCCCGCGTGCCGCTCATCGACCGGGTGTTCGGGCAGGACAACGCGATCGCGGTGCACCGCTCCCTGGGCAAGCCGGTGCTGTACCTGCTCCTCGCCCACGGGGCCCTGCTCACGCTGGGCTACTCGGCCGAGTCGGCGAACAGTCCGGTCGCGGAGACGATCGCGCTGTTCTCCACGCCGGACATGCCGCTGGCCTACCTCGCCCTCGGCCTGTTCCTCGTGGTCGTCGTGTCGTCCCTGGTCGCCGTCCGACGTCGCCTGCCCTACGAGGTCTGGCACGTCATCCACCTCCTGAGCTACGCCGCCGTGCTCGTCGCGCTGCCGCACATGCTCAGCGTCGGCGGGGTCCTGTCCGCCGGTTCGTGGCAGCGCACCTACTGGATCGCGCTGTACGTGCTGGCCCTCGGGCTCATCGCCCTCTACCGCTTCGTCCTGCCGGTCGTCGTGACGTTCCGGCACCGGATCCGGGTGACGGCCGTCGAGCCGATCGCGCCCGGCGTCGTGTCGATCCACCTGGCCGGTCGGTCCCTCGACCGGCTCGGGGTCGAGGGCGGCCAGTACGGCGTCTGGCGGTTCTGGACCGCACGCACGTGGTGGCACGCGCACCCGGTGTCGTTCTCGGCGGTCCCCGGCTCCGCGCACGCCCGCATCACCGTCCGTGACCTCGGTGCCGGCTCGGCCCGGCTCGGCCGCATCAGCCCGGGCGCCTTCGTCTCGCTCGAGGGACCGTACGGACTGTTCACGAGTCGGGCGCGCACCGCGCCGTACCTCGCGCTCGTCGCCTCCGGCATCGGGATCACCCCCGTGCGGGCACTCCTCGAGGACACCGACCTCCGACCCGGCGAGGCCACGGTGCTGCTGCGCGGGAGCGACGGTGACCAGCAGTACCTGTGGGACGAGACGGCGGGTCTGGCGAACGCGACCGGCAGCGCGCTGTACGCGATGGTCGGGCACCGCGCGCACTCGCGGGAGAGCTGGATGACCGAGGAGGACGTCCGACGGGGCGTGACGCTCCGGACGGTGTTCCCGCGGCTGCTCGAGTCCGACCTGTACGTGTGCGGGCCCCGGGTGTGGTCCGACCTGGTCGTCCGGGAGGCCCGGCTCGCCGGCGTCCCCGAGCACCAGATCCACCAGGAACGGTTCGAGTGATGCGCGCGCGGGTGGTCGCTGGGGGCATCGTCACGTCGGCAGCGGTCCTCGTCATCGGCTGGCAGGTCGGCGCGCAGCCGGGGCTCACCGCCACACAGCAGCAGACGAGCACGTCGGGCGGCACGAGCGCGGGTGGGACGGGCAGCGCAGCCACGGGCACCGCGGGCACGGGCAGCGGCTCCGGCAGCGCGGGTACGGGCAGCGGCACGAGCGGCGGTGCGTCCGCGTCGGGCGCGGCGAAGGACGGCACCTTCACCGGCCACGCGGCCCAGACACAGTACGGGCCCGTCCAGGTGGAGATCACCGTCGCAGGCGGGAAGATCACCGACGTCACCGCCCTGGAACTGACCGACCGCGACGGCCGGTCGGCGCAGATCAGCCAGCAGGCCGCACCGATCCTCCGGCAGGAGGCTCTGCAGGCGCAGTCTGCGCAGATCCAGGCCGTGAGCGGCGCGACCTACACGAGCGAGGGCTACGTGACGTCGCTCCAGTCCGCGATCGACCAGGCCGGGCTGTGAGCGTCGCGACGTTCGAGACGATGGGCACCGTGGTGAGCATCCGCGGTGCCGGCCCCCGCGCGGCTGCCGAGGTGCGTCGGGTCTTCACCGGGTACGACCACCGGTACAGCCTGTACGACCCGTCGTCGGTACTCAGCCGGATCGCGGCCGGGGCCCTGCGCCTGACGGACGCTCCGCAGGAGGTCCGCGACGTCTACGCGCTCGCCCTGGAGTGGCGCGAGCGGACCGGCGGCGCCTTCACGCCGCACCGGCCCGACGGCGTCGTCGACCTGTCCGGGGTCGTCAAGGCGCTCGCGATCCGGGACGCCGGCGCCGTGCTCGACCGGGTGTCCGAGGACTGGCTCATCGTCGCCGGTGGAGACGTCCTCGGCCGCGGACGGCACGAGGGGGAAGCGCCGTGGAGCGTCGGCGTCGTCGACCCCGCGCACCGTGACACCGTCGTCGGGGTCGTCGCGCTCGAGGGCACCCGCCGCGCCGTCGCCACCTCGGGCACCGCCGAGCGCGGCGAGCACGTCTGGCGACGCTCGACCCCGACCTTCGCGCAGGCCACGGTGGTGGCGGACGACATCGTCACCGCCGACGTCCTCGCGACGGCGATCGTGGCGGGGGACGCGGACGACCTCCGGCGGATCACCGACGACGGGTCCGTCGACGTCCTCGCGTTCGACGTGGACGGGACGGTCTGGGCGACACCGGGAGCCGAGCAGATGGTGCGGCCGACGGTCACCGCCCGGTCCTGAAGCGGTCGCTGTCGCCCGGGAGGCCCGGCCCACCTCCGTCACGCCGCCGCCGTGGGCACGGCGGTGCGTCAGTCGGCGCGTACCGGGCGGGTCCGCACCGGCGCGAGCAGGCGCGTCAGCGTGACCGCGACGAGCGCCCCGGCCGCGATGATCGCCGCGAGCACCACCACCTGGAAGCGGCCCGCCTCGAGCGGCGAGACCCCGCCGAAGACCGCGCCGACGAACGCTCCCGGCAGTGTCACGAGGCCGGTCGTCCGGGTCTGGTCGGTGCTCGGCACCATCGCCGCGTGGACCGCACGACGGACGAGGTCGGTGGTGGCCCGTCGTGGCGTGGCACCGAGTGCGAGCCACCCCTCGACGTCGTCCCAGCGGTCGTCGACGAGCTCCACGAAGCGCCGCCCGGACAGCGTGGCGATGGTCATGGCGTTGCCGATCACGATGCCACCCATGGCCAGGACGTAGCGCGGCGAGAACGCGATCGCGCCGGTCGCGAAGACCACGACGAGCGCAACACCGATGCCGGTCACCATGGACGCCGCCACCGGCAGCAACCGGGTCCGGAGCGTCCCGAGGCGGCGGGCCGCGGTCGTCGTCGCGACTCCGAACATGACGGCGAGGGCGACCCCGATCCACACCGGGTCGCGGATGACCCCGGACAGGACGATGCTCAGGACCGCGAGCTGGACGGTGCCGCGCAGCACGGCGAGGGCCGGTGCCCACGGGGACGGTGCGCGGGCGAGCAGCAGCGCCGCCGTGGCGATCGCGACGAGCACGGCGACCCCGACGAGGGTCCACAGGAGCGTGCCGAGGTCGGTGGTCACGGCGGCGTCGATCCGTCGAGGCGTGCCTCTTCGGCGTCGTAGCCGGCGCGGACCTGGCGGAGGACGAGGTCGTCGATCTCGTCGGCGTCGCGGAGCCGGAGGAGCGTCGCGGCCTTGTGCTGCACGAGGGCGAGTTCGAGGGCGACCGCGGCGTCGTGCCGCTGCAGCGCCGGGTGGTCGTCGTCCTCGGCCTCCTCCCGCGCCTGGATGACGTCGAGGTGTGCTTCGTAGTCCTTGCGCACGCGCTCGATGATCGTCCGGTCGGCACCCGCGGCGCGCGCGAGCCGGGGCAGCGCGTCCAGGGCCTCCTCGATCGCGGTGCGCTCGGCGTACCGGCGTTCCTCGCCGACGGACTCGTCCTCGGGCAGGGCGGCACGGCGGAGGACCGCCGGCAGGACGAGCGCCTGTCCGACGACCGTGAGCACGACCACCCCGGCGGTGACGAACACGATGAGGTCGCGGTCCGGGAACGCGCCGCCCGACTCGAGCGTGCGCGGCACGGCGACGGCCATCGCGAGCGACACGGCGCCACGGAACCCCGCGAACCCGCTCACCAGTCGGTCGCGGTGTCCCTCGCGCGGTTCGCCGCCGGTCCGCCGGGTCACGAGCCAGACCGTGCCGCCGGCCGCGTTCAGGAACGCGAACCGGACGACGACGAGCAGGACGGCGACCGCCACGATGAGGCCCGTCGCGCGGAGGAGCTCCCCGCCGTCGAGCGCACGGGCGGCGATCATCGCCTCGATGCCGACGAGCACGAACAGCGCGCCGTTGAGCAGGTACGTCAGGAAGGACCAGAACGCCCGGACCTGTTGCCGGGTCTCGGCACGGTCGAGCTTCGGCGCGACCTGGCTGACGACGATGCCCGCCGTGACCACCGCGAGCACCCCCGAAGCGTCGATCGCCTCCGCGCCGAGGAACGCGACGAACGGCACGAGCAGGGTCAGGAGGTTCTGCAGCACGACCGAGTCGACGCGGCGGAGCGCCAGCGTCCCGAGCCACGCCGCGGCCAGTCCGGCCGCGACACCGCCGACGTAGGACAGCACGAGCATGCCCGAGACGCCCCAGAACGTGAGCTCCTGCGTCCCGACCGTGACGGCGACGGCGATGCCGTAGACCACGAGGGTGGTGCCGTCGTTCACGAGGCTCTCGGCTCGGAGCACGGTCACGTTCCGCCGGGGCAACATCCGTGTGAGCACGCCGACGGCCGTGGCGTCGGTCGGCGCGACGGCGGCACCGAGGACCCACGCCGGCCCCCAGGGGACCCCGAGCAGGTGGAGCAGCACGGCGACGGCGCCGGCGGTCAGGACGACGAGGAGCGTGCCCATGAGGACGATGCCACGGAGGTTCTTCCGGATCTCCCGGAGCGACGTCGTCAGGCTCTCCCAGTACAGCAGCGCCGGCAGGAACAGGAGGAGCACGGCGTCCGCCGGGAGCTGCAGGTCCGAGAACTCCGGGACGAGCGCGAGGCCCGCACCGATCACGAGCAGCAGCACGGGCGGCGCGATCCGGATGCGGTCGGCGATGCCCGCCGTCACCGCGATGGCGAGGCCGAGCACCACCACCAGTTCGGGTCCGAGCACGCTGGTTCCTCCTCCTGTGACCGACGTCCCAGTCAACCCGCTGGTCGCTGACGACGGTGTCGGAGGACGATGCTCGGCCGGGCCGACGCCGACGACGGACGGGAGGCACGGTGCGGGCCCGCACCGTGCCTCCCGTCCGTCGCGTCGACGCGACCTGACGACCGCCGTCAGCGACGCGGACGGATCCGGAGCGTCACCACCTGGAACGGCCGCAGGCCGAGCGTCACTGCGCGCCCGTCCCACGCGAAGCGGCGGGCGGTGCGCTCGGCATCCTCGATCGGGCGCTCGAGCAGGTCGACCTGCTCGACGGACTCGGCGTCGATCCGCAGGTCGAGCACGGTGTCGGTGCGCGCCCCCAGCGCCTCGTAGAGCCGGACGACGACGTCGCCCGAGCGGTCGTCGGCGAGCTTGACCGCCTCGACCCGGACGCCGACGGACGACGACACGACCGGAGCGGTGACCGGATCCGACGACGCCGACCCCTCGGGGAGGGGCACCGCGCGCAGTGGCAGGTTCTGGTCGTAGCCGCTCGCGACCACGTCCGCGATGGTCGCGCCCGGGTGCACCGCGTACGCGAACGCGTGGTGCCCGAGGTCCTGTTCCGGGTCGGGCGACTGGGCGCCGCGCACCAGGCTCAGCCGGACCTCGGTCTCGACCTCGCCGGTCGTGCCGACGCGTCGCGTGACGTCGTGCCCGTAGGTGCCGGCGTTCGTGACGCCGATGCCGTACCCGGGCTCCTCGACGTGCACCCAGCGGTGCGCCATCACCTCGAAGCGGGCGTCGTCCCACGAGGTGTTCGTGTGCGTCGGACGGCGCAGGTGTCCGAACTGGATCTCGGCGCTGTGGTGCTGCGCGTGCACGACGAACGGCAGCGCGGCCTTGAGCAGCTTCTCCCGCTCGCGCCACTCGACCTCGACCCCGAGGTGCACCCGGACGTCGTCGGCGTGGACGGCGATCGTCTGGACGAGCTCGGACGAGCCGAACACCCGGCGGACGCGCACGACCGCGCGCAGGTCGTCGTCGGTGGCGAGCTCGACCGACTCGGCGGCGCGGAGCTCGATGACGGAGTGCCGGTAGTGCGCGTCGATGTCCCACGCGTCCCAGGCGTTCGGGAGGTCCTCGTGCAGGTGCAGCAGGTTGGCGCTGCGGTCGGCGGGGACGAGCTCGCGGTCGTGAGCGACGTCACGGATCGAGTCGACGAGTCCGTCGGCATCGACGTGCACGCGCACCAGGCCGTTGTCGAGCACCGTGCCGTCGGTGTCCTGCGTGGCCGTGACGGGGTGTGCGGGAGGGACGACCCGGAGCGGGGACACGGCGTGCGCGCGGGCCTCGACGACGCCGATCGCCGAGCCGTCGGCCCCGACCACGAGTGACCGCCGGTCGTGGTCCGCCGGGTTCGCGACGACGCCGGCCGCGCCGAGGCGTGTCAGTGCGTCGGTGATGAGCGCCTCGATCTCGGCGTGGTTCCGGGCGTAGGTGTCCTCGTTCTCCTCGTGCACCCACTGGATCGACGAGCCGGGCAGGATGTCGTGGAACTGCTGGAGCAGGGTGGACTGCCAGAGCCGGTCGAACGTCTCGTACGGGTAGTCGGCACCGCGGAGGGCAGCGGCGGTCCACCAGAGCTCGGCCTCGCGCAGCAGGTGCTCGGCCTTCCGGTTGCCGCGCTTCTCGCGGGCGTGCGAGGTGAACGTGCCGCGGTGCAGTTCGAGGTACAGCTCGCCGACCCACGTCGGGGCGTCCGGGTACTCCTCGCGTGCGCGGGCGAAGAAGTCGTCCGGGTGCTCGATCTCGACGCGGGGCGAGCCCTCGAGCGACTCGACGCGCCGCTGCCGTTCGAGCATCTCCCGGATGGGTCCACCGCCGCCGTCGCCGTAGCCGAAGGGCACGAGGGACGTGGTCGCGGCGCCCTTCTCGCGGAACTGGCGGACGGCGTGGTGGAGCTCCTCGCCCTCGAGGGTGGAGTTGTACGTGTCGATCGGCGGGAAGTGGGTGAAGATCCGGGAGCCGTCGATGCCCTCCCACCAGAACGTGTGGTGCGGGAACGTGTTCGTCTGGTTCCACGACAGCTTCTGCGTGAGGAACCACTCGAGGCCGGCGAGCTTGGCGATCTGCGGGAACGCGGCGGTGTAGCCGAACGAGTCCGGCAACCAGATGCCGTGCGTCTCGACGCCGAGCCCGTCCGCGAAGAACCGGAGGCCCTGGGTGATCTGGCGGACCATCGCCTCGCCGCCGGGGAGGTTGCCGTCCGGTTCGATCCACTGCGAGCCGACGACGATCCACTGGCCGCGGGCGATCGCGGCCTTGATGCCCTCGAACACCGCCGGGTACCGCTCCTTGACCCACGCGTACTGCTGGGCGCTCGAGGCGGCGAACTTGAACTCGGGGTACTGCTCGGCGAGCGCGAGCACGTTCGAGAAGGTCCGGCCGGTCTTCCGCTTCGTCTCCCGGATCGGCCAGAGCCAGGCGCTGTCGATGTGGGCGTGCCCGATGCCGCTCAGGCGGTGCGCGGAGGGGTTCGCCGGGCTGGCGAGGGCTCCGGCGAGCTCGGCGCGGGCCGCGGCGGCGGTCCCGACGATGTCGTCGAGCGCGAGGACGTCCATCGCGCGCTCGAGGTCGCGGAGCACCTCGTGCCGCCGCGGGTCCGTGTCGGGCAGCTCCTTGACCATCTGGAACAGCACCTCGACGTCGAAGCGCAGCGCCCAGACCTCGGGCTCGAAGACCGCGAGTTCGGCGGTGCGGAAGGTGTAGATCGGCGTCTCGGGGGCGGTCTTCTTCGAGCCGTACTTCGTCGGGACGAACTCGTTCACCAGGATGTCCGGGTTCGCCGCGGCCTCGAGGAACAGGTGCACCTGCTCACCGCCCTGCGCCGCGTCGGCGATGCGGAGGTAGTGGTTGCGTGGGTGGATGCCCTTGATCGGCGTGCCGTCCGGCGTGTGCAGCAGCCCCTCGGCCTGGTTGCCGGGCCAGTCGCCCTGGAACCCCGGGTCGACGAGGAGCTCGACCGTGCGCCCGGCCCACTCGGCGGGGACGGTGCCGGTGACCTCGAACCACCACGTGGACCAGGCGCGACCCCACGGGTCGCCGACCGCGAACGGCCGGTACTCGGCAGCGAGTGCCTCGGCCGCCGGGACCGGCTCGTCCGGCACCTGCCACGCGGCGAGCGTCACGGGGGTGCGCGCCTGGTGGACGGCGGGGGTGATGCGCTCGTGCAGGACGCGCTCGACGCGCGCCTCCACGAGCTTCTGGTTCTGGTGCATGGCTGGGTCTCCGGGGGAAGGTGCGCCTCCAGGTCGCGGATCAGGGACGACCTGGAGGCGCGGCTCAGGACAGGTACGACAGGTGCGGGAACGACGTGCGTGCGTCGTCCAGCAGGGCGCGCGCGACGCGCACCGAGTCGACCAGTGGGTGGTGTGCGAGGGCACGGAGGGCCGCGGCGCGGTCGGCGTGCAGCGCCGCCTGGATCGTCTGGCGTTCCACGTACTTGACGGCGGTGACCGTGCCGAGCCCGAAGTCCGGCACGCGGGCGCCCGGGATCGGGTGCGCGCCGGTGGCGTCCACGATGCAGGGGACCTCGACCACGGCGTCGTCGTCGAGACCCGCGAGGGCGCCGCGGTTCCGGACGTTGAGGATGAGCCGGGCGCGCTGGTCGTACGCGATGCCGCGCATGAGCGACAGGGCGACGTCCTCGTAGCCGCCCGAGGTCATGTCCTCGACGTCGCGCTCGCCCATGCCGGCCGAGTCGCGGTTCGTCGCCATGTAGCTGGCCTCGCGCTCGTTCCGGCTGTCCTGCCAGGCACGGTACGGGTGGTCGCACGACCCGGCGGCGTCCCAGAAGCGGTCCTGCTGCTCCACGAGGTACCGGGCACGGGTGTGCGGGGCGTACTGGTCGGCCTGCAGGACGTCGCGCCGGTAGGAGTAGTAGTGCAGGTACTCGTTCGGCAGCGCGCCGAGGGCCTGGATCCACTCGGCACCGAAGAGCTTGCCCTCCTCGAAGGACTCGATGCGCCCGGCGTCGGCGAGGACCTCGGGCAGTCGGTCGACCCCGTCCACCCGCACGGCGGTGAGCCAGCCGAGGTGGTTCAGGCCCGCGTACTCGAGCTCGACGTCGGGACCGTGCTCGACACCGATGGAGCCGAGGGCACGGCGGGCGAGGCCGATGGGGGAGTCGCAGATGCCGATGACCCGCTCGCCGAGCACCGTGGACATCGCCTCGGTGACGACGCCGGCCGGGTTGGTGAAGTTGATCACCCAGGCGTCCGGGGCGAGGCGCTTGACGGTCTCCGCGAGCGCCATGACGGTGGGCAGGGTGCGGAGCGCGTAGGAGATGCCCCCGAAGCCGACGGTCTCCTGCCCGATCACGCCGTGGGACTGCCCGATGCGTTCGTCGGTGGCACGGCCCTCCATGCCGGCGACCCGGATGGCCGAGAACACGAAGTCCGCACCCGGCAGCGCCTCCTCGACGTCGGTGTGCACACTGACGGTCGGGGCGTCCGCGACGCCCTCGGCCTGGTCGGCCAGGATCCGTGCCATGGTCGTCAGCCGCGCCGCGTCGACGTCGACGAGCGCGACCGCGGTGACGCGGCCGGGGGCGTGGTCACGGAGCAGTGCGGAGTACACGAGCGGTGTGCGGAACCCGCCACCGCCGATCATGACGAGCTTCATGCGACGAGGACCTCCACGCCGTGCGCAGCGAACGCGGCGGCGACCGGGACCGGCGGCTCGTCGTCGGTGACGATCCGCACGATCGATGCCGGCAGGTCGATCCGTGCTGCCCCGGTGCCCGGGAACTTGCTGCTGTCGGCGAGGACGGTGACCTCGTCGCACGCATCGGCGATCGCCTGCTTGATGGGGACCTGGGCGATCGTGGTGTCGCGCAGGTCGCCGCTCGCCGAGATCCCGCTGACGCCGAGGAAGGCGTGGTCGGCGCGGATGAGTCGGAGCGAGTCGGTGGTCAGGTGCCCCGAGACCGAGTGGTAGACGGGGTCGTAGTCGCCGGGGAGCAGCACGAGGTGCACGGCGGGGTCGTCCTTGAGCAGCTCGAACACGGCCATGTTCGCGGTGATGACGGTGATGGGCCGACCCCGCAGCAGGTCGGCGAGTTGCAGCACGGTCGTCCCGATGTCGAGCACCACCGTGTGGCCGTCCTCGACCAACGCCGCCGCCGCCTCGGCGATCCGTCGCTTCGCGGCGCGGTTCACGGTCTCGACCTCGAGGAACGGGGAGTCGCCCTCGTGCGCGTCGGCAAGGACGGCACCGCCGTGCGTGCGCCGCAGGAGGCCGGCGTCGTCGAGCCGCTGGAGGTCCCGACGGATGGTCGCGACGCTCGACCCGGTCGCGGCGGCGAGGTCGGTGACCGAGGCGGCGCGCGAGGCACGGAGGTGGTCGAGGATGGCGAGATCGCGGATGTCCTTCACGTCGGTCAGCATAGCGATCAACTTCGCTCAACATGCAATTGTTTTCAAACAAAACGTTGCGTGGAATCGATCGATCTGTGCTAGAAAATGCTCACCCACCGACCGATGGAGCAGCGATGGACGACCGACGGACCTCGAGCACCGATGCCGACGTGCTCGTCGCCGGCCAGCTCTTCTTCGACGCGGTGTTCGCCGACCTGGCGCAGGGGCCCGTGCTCGGGCAGGAGCACTGGACGCCGCACTTCGCCTGGACACCCGGCGGCATCGCGAACTTCGCGATCGCAGCCGCACGCCTCGGTGCCTCCACGGACGTCGTGGCCGCGGTGGGCGACGACGAACTCAGCGGGCTGTGCCGAGCAGCGCTCGCCCGTGAGGGCATCGGCACCGCACTCCTGCACCGGGTGCCCGGGTGGACGATCCCCGTGAGCGCCTGCATGGGCTACGACGGCGACCGCGCGATCGTCACCGGCGGGACCCCGTCGCCCGTCGCCCTGCCGACACTGCTCCCGGCCCACGGCGGACGGGTCGCGGCACTGCACGTCGACGAGACGACGGCCGAGTGGGTGCGCACGAGCGGCAGCCGCGGGCTCCGCGTCTTCGCCGACGTCGGGTGGGACGCCACCGGCACGTGGGACCCCGCGCTCCTCGACACCGTCGACGGCGCGTACGCGTTCACGCCGAACGACCGCGAGGCGATGGCGTACACGCGCACCGACGACGCGCGGACCGCCGCCAGGGTCCTCGCCGAACGCGTCCCACTGAGCGTCGTCACCATGGGCGGCGACGGGGTCGTCGCCGTGGACTCCTCCACCGGCGAAGAGGTCCTCGCGCCGCCCGTCCGGGTGTGTGCCGTCGACGCCACCGGTGCCGGCGACGTGTTCTGCGCGGCCCTCGCCGTGGCGTCGCTCGAGGACCGCCCGCTGCGCGAACGCATCGACTTCGCGGCGCTCGTCGCCGCGATCACCGTGTCCCGACCCGGCGGCGCGTCCACCGCGCCCCGACGGGACGAACTCGTCACGTGGCTCGCTGCCAACCCGGCCGCCGCGGAACCGGACCGGTACGGCTTCGTCACCACGGGCCTCCCGGCAGCGACCGCCGGACCGGCGGGCAGCCCCCGCTGAGACCCGCACCACCCCGTCCCCGAACTCCCTTCCCTTCCACCCGACCACAGGAGAACCCATGCGCACCCCCACGAAGCGACGCCGCACCGCCGCGGTCCTCGCCACCGCGGTCGCCGCGGCACTCGTCCTCACCGGCTGCTCCGCCGGCTCGTCCGCGTCCGACGGCAAGCTCACCGCCTGGCTCTGGCCTGGCGCCCTCGGCGACTCGGTCGTCTCGAGCGCGAAGAAGGAGTTCGCGTCGGACAAGCTGCAGGTGAACGTGATCGGCGGCGACTTCAAGCAGAAGCTCGTGACGACCTTCACCGGCAAGACCAACATCCCCTCGATCACCGGGGTCAAGGGCGAGGACATGCCCTACTTCCTGCAGCAGTCGAGCCTCTTCACCGACCTGAAGTCGATGGTGCCGGCGTCGTACCTCGCGCAGTTCCCGAAGTGGAAGCTCGCCGAGGCCACCACCGCCGACGGCAAGCTCATCGGCATCCCGACGGACATCGGACCCTCGGCACTCTTCTACCGCGAGGACGTCCTCGCGAAGGCCGGCCTGCCGAGCGATCCCGCCGCCGTCGCCGACGCCACGAGCACCTGGGACAAGTACTTCGCCTTCGGCAAGGAGCTCAAGGAGAAGACGGGCGCCTCGCTCGAGGTGTCGATGGGTGACGTGTTCAGCTGGTCGATGGCGCAGGCCGACAGCGGATTCGTGAACAAGTCCGGGAAGTTCACCGGCGACGACGCCACGGTCAAGCAGGCCTGGGCGCGGGCGGTCACGGCCGAGAAGGCCGGCATCGTCGCGAACATCGAGGACGGCAGCCCCGACTGGGCCTCCGCCGTCAACCAGGGCAAGATCCCCACCGTCATCGGCGCCGCCTGGCACGCCGGCGACATCAAGAGCGCCGCGCCGGACACCTCCGGCAAGTGGCGCGTGACCGCGACGCCAGGCGGTCCGGGCAACGCGGGTGGCTCGTTCCTGACCATCCCCTCGGCGACGTCCGACAAGAAGGCCGCGCTGAAGGTCATCGAGGCGCTCGTCGCCCCGTCCGCGCAGGCCACCACCTACAGCCAGGTCGGGAACTTCCCGTCCTCGTCGAAGGCACTCGACGAATCGGCACTCACCAAGGGCGACTCGTTCTTCGGCGGACAGGACACGGCCTCGGTCTTCCAGAAGTCGATCGAGTCGATGCCCACGAAGTACACCAGCCCGTACGACGCGCAGGTGTCGGCGCCGTACCTCACCGAACTGACCAACGTGCAGGGCGGCAAGGACCCGGACCAGGCGTGGAACGACGCCGTGAAGGCCGCGAAGTCGGCGCTGGAATCGGCGAAGTGACCACGTCCGTCGCACCGTCGCTGGCGGGGCCGGGTCCCACGACCCGGCCCCGCCGGCGGGGCATCCGCCGCACCTGGCCGATGTACCTCGCGGTCGCCCCCTTCTTCGTCCTGTTCCTCGTCTTCGGGCTCTACCCGACGATGTACTCGCTCGTGCTCTCGTTCCAGGACTGGAACGGGCTGGGCGACCCCACCTGGGTCGGTCTCGAGAACTTCCAGAAGCTCTTCACCGACCCGACGTTCTACCTCTCCATCCGGAACACCTTCGTCATCTTCGCGCTGTCGACCTTCCCGATGCTCGTCATCGCGATCGTCATCGCCGCGATGCTCAACTCGGCGGTCCGCTACAGCACCGCGTTCCGCATCGCCTACTTCATCCCGAACATCACGTCGGTCGTGGCGATGGCCGTGCTCTTCGGCTCGATCTTCGGGCAGAACTTCGGGCTCGCCAACACGCTGCTGCACGCCATCGGGCTCCCGGCGGTGCCGTGGCTGAGCACCCCGTTCGGCATCCAGGTCACCGTCTCGCTCCTCATCACGTACCAGTGGACCGGGTACAACGCGATCATCTTCCTCGCCGGCATGCAGTCCATCGGCGGCGAGGTCTACGAGGCCGCGAAGATCGACGGTGCCGGGGCCTTCCGCAGCTTCTTCTCGATCACGCTGCCGCTCCTGCGGCCCACGGTGATCTTCGTCCTCGTCGTCAGCACCATCACGGGCCTGCAGAGCTTCACCGAGGCGCAGGTCCTCACCACGACGGCCGGCTCGACGAACAGCGGCGGCGCGGGCCAGGGCGGCCTGACGATGGTCCTGTACTTCTACCAGCAGGCCTTCGGCTTCAACCGCTTCGGGTACGGCGCGGCCATCGCGTGGGGCGTGTTCCTCATCGTGGTCGTCTTCACGATCATCAGCTGGCGCTTCACGGCCGGTCGCAAGGAAGAGGCACGCGCATGACCGTCCTGACCCGACCGACGACGTCCGCCCAGACCCCGAGCCGCACGACGGTCACGCGGCGCCGCCGCCGCGGCCCCGGTGCCTCGCGCGTCGTGCTCTACACGCTGCTCACGATCGGTGCCGTGGTCTCGATCTTCCCGCTGTACTGGCTGTTCGTGATGGCCAGCAACACCACGAGCGACATCTACAAGTCGCCGCCGGTGTTCGTCCCCGGGCCCTGGCTGTTCCAGAACATCGGCGAGGTGTTCGACAAGATCGACTTCGGCGGGGCGCTGCTCAACACGGTGATCGTGTCCGTGAGCGTCACGGTGCTCGTGCTCTTCTTCGACTCGCTCGCCGCGTTCACGTTCGCGAAGTTCGACTTCCCGCTGCGGAAGACCCTGTTCACGATCGTGCTCGTGACCTTCATGCTCCCGATGCAGCTCTCGATCATCCCGCAGTTCATCACCATGACCAACCTCGGCTGGGTCGGGCACCTGCAGGCCCTCATCGTCCCTGCCGCCGCGAACGCGTTCGGCATCTTCTGGCTCCGGCAGTACATCCTGTCGAGCATCCCCGACGAGCTGATGGACGCCGCGGTCATCGACGGCGCGGGGTTCTTCCGGCAGTGGTGGACCGTGTGCATCCCGCTGATCCGGCCGGGCCTGGGCTTCCTCGGGATCTTCACGTTCATCGGCTCGTGGAACGACTACCTGTGGCCGCTCATCGTCCTGAACGACCCGAACCACCTCACGCTGCAGGTGGCGATGGCGCAGCTCAACACCACGTTCGCGAACAACTACAGCATGGTGATGGCCGGGGCGCTGCTCTCGGTGCTGCCCCTGCTCGTGGTGTTCCTCATCGGCGCCCGGCAGTTCATCGGCGACATCGCCAAGGGTGCGATCAAGTGACGGCGGCGCGGTAGCGTGCGGGCATGAGCGACGACGCCACCACCGACCGCCCCGAGCGCACCGCGATCGTCACCGGGGGCGGGAGCGGGATCGGCCGAGCAGCAGCCCTGGCGCTGGCCGCCGACGGCTGGACGGTCGTGGTCGCCGGACGCCGGCCCGAGCCGCTCGCGGAGGTCGCCGCGCAGTCGTCGCGCATCGTCCCCGTGGTCGCCGACGTGTCGGTGGAGGCCGACGTGCGACGACTGTTCGACGAGACCGTGGACCGCTTCGGCCGCGTCGACCTGCTGTTCAACAACGCCGGCACCGGCGCGCCAGCGACGCCGTTCGACGAACTGACGCTCGACACGTGGTCCTCGGTCCTGTCGGTGACCCTCACCGGCGCGTTCCTCTGCGCCCGCGAGGCGTTCCGGGTGATGCGGACGCAGACCCCGCAGGGCGGTCGGATCATCAACAACGGGTCGATCTCCGCGCACGCACCGCGGCCGCTGTCCGCACCGTACACGGTCGCGAAGCACGGCATCGCCGGGCTGACGAAGCAGCTCCAGCTCGACGGCCGCCCGTTCGGCATCGCGTGCGGGCAGATCGACATCGGCAACGCCGCCACGTCGATGGGGTCCGGCGCAGCGTCCGGCACCCTCCAGGCCGACGGCTCCACCCGCAGCGAACCGACGATGGACGTCGCGGAGACCGGTCGCGCGGTCGCGTACATGGCGGGCCTGCCGGCCGGCACGAACGTGCCGGCCCTCACGATCATGCCGACGGCCATGCCGTTCGTCGGACGCGGCTGACGACGGACGGGAGGCACCGTGCCAGCTGGCACCGTGCCTCCCGTCCGTCATCCGGTCACGTCGGCGACCGCAGCCCACGCGGCTCAGTCGTGGAACGTCTCGATCGACGCGCCGAGCGAGTTGAGCCGCTCCTGCAGGCCCTCGTAGCCGCGGGCGATGATGCCGACGTTGCGGAGGACGCTCTCGCCCTTCGCGGCGAGCATGGCGAGCAGGATCACGACCGCGGGGCGGAGCGCCGGCGGGCAGCTGACCTCGGCGCCGGAGAAGTGCGTCGGCCCCGTGACGTCGAGGCGGTGCGGGTCGCGCAGCGTGACGTTCGCGCCGAGCCGGGTGAGGTCGAGCAGGTGGATCGCCCGGCCCTCGTACACCCAGTCGTGGACGAGCGTCGTGCCGTTCGCGCAGGCCGCGATGACGACGAAGAAGGGCAGGTTGTCGATGTTGAGCCCCGGGAACGGCATCGCGTGGATCTTGTCGATCGGGGCGTGCAGCTCGGACGGGTGCACCGTGATGTCGACGAGTCGGGTGCGACCGTTCGCGGCGTCGTACTCCTCGGAGACGTCGAAGCGGAGGCCCATCTCGGCGAGGGTCGCGAGCTCGATCTCGAGGAACTCGATCGGCGCGCGCGTCACGGTGAGCGTGGACCCGGTGACGATGCCCGCGGTGAGGAGGCTCATCGCCTCGACCGGGTCCTCGCTCGGCCAGTAGTCCACGACCTCGTCGATGACGCTGCGGCCGGTGATGCGGAGCGTGGTCGTGCCGATGCCCTCGACCTGCACGCCCAGGAGCTCGAGGAAGAAGCAGAGGTCCTGCACCATGTAGTTCGGGCTGGCGTTGCGGATCGTCGTCACGCCGTCGCGGGCAGCGGCGGCGAGGATCGCGTTCTCGGTCACGGTGTCGCCGCGCTCGGTGAGCACGATGGACTTCGTCGGGACGTCCTTGTTCGCCACGTCGACCTCGTACCAGCCGTTCGTGGCCTCGACGTCGACCCCGAACGGGCGGAGCGCGATGAGGTGCGGCTCGACCGTGCGCGTGCCGAGGTCGCAGCCGCCGGCGTAGGGCAGGCGGAACGCGTCGAACCGACCGCTCAGCGGGCCGAGGAACATGAGCACGCTGCGGGTGCGGCGGGCGGCGTCGGCGTCGATCGCGTCGAGGCGGAGGTCCGACGGGGCGACGATCTCGAGCACCTCGCCGTCCTCCGACCACGTGACGCTCGCGCCGAGGCTGCGGAGGACGTCGATGATCCGGTCGACCTCGACGATGCGCGCGACCTTGTGCAGGCGCGTGACTCCGCGGTTGAGGAGCGAGGCACAGAGGAGCGCGACGGCGGCGTTCTTCGACGAGTTGACCGCGATCGACCCGCTGAGCTTCCGTCCGCCCTGGACGCGGAGGTGCGCGCGCTGCGGGGCGCCGCCGATCGACACGATCTGCTGGTCGAGGGCGTCACTGATCCGGGTGAGCATCTCGAGGCTGAGATTCTGGCCGCCCTGCTCGATGCGGTTGATCGCGCTCTGGCTCGTGCCGACGCGTTCGGCGAGCTGCGCCTGGGTCATGCCGCGGCCCTTGCGGGCACCGCGGATCAGCGCGCCGACCTCGCGGAGGGGTGCTGCGGTGGTCTGGGGAGCGACGAGGGTGGTGTCGGTCATGAGGGGCACGCTAACACGCTCGTGAGATAAATCGGGTGACATCCGCGCCCGAACTCTCAGGAACGGGTCGGGAATACACCGTCTGTGAGAAGTCAGTCGCTCCGGTGCCACTGCAGTCGGTCGTTGTCGAACACCAGGTCGACAGCCCGTGGCACGTCGGCCGGGGGCACCGGATCGCGGAGCCAGACGGTGCTCCCCGGCGTCCACCCGGCGATCACGCTCGCGGCGTCGGCGCTGACCGGGATCGCCGTGCCCGCTGCACGCAGCCAGCACCGCACGCTGAGGTGCACCGCGTCGTTCGCCTCGGCGACGCCCTCCCAGTCGGGCGTGACCCACCGGCCGTCGCGGCCGGTCGTTCGGTACCAGTCGTGCCGTCGAGTGGTCCAGCTGACGTCGATCGGCCAACGGCGACAGAGCGCTGCCCAGTCGTCCGCGTCGTCGAGGACGAGCACGCGCGCGCCTTCCCTCGGGACGACCGGGGTGACGGTCGCCCGCTCCCAGCCCATGTCGTCCTCGACCGCCCACACCCCGAGGGGCCCGTGCGACGGGACGGACGGGGTCGTCACGAGGAGCCCGGACGGCGGGGTCGACCACCACTCGCCGCCGTAGCGCGCGTCGACGCGTCGTCGTCGGTCTCGCCACCCGACGGCGTCGACCTCGGCCTGCAGTGCTCGACGCCAGTCCCGTAACGCACGTGCGGCGTCGCCGGGCGCGGTCGAGCGGAGCGGTTCCGGGCCGTGGTCGCCGTCGAACACGGTGCTCCACGGTGCGGCCGGATCGCTCGGTGCGACCACCGCGTCGACAGCGGGAGCCCCGGCCCACGCGCGCGCCAGCCGTGCGAGCTCCGGGCCCAGGCCTGCGCGGGCCAGCAGGACGTCCTCGCCGTCGGGTTCCTGCCAGTACCGGGCGGCGGCGGCCGTGTCGGCCAGTGCGCGGAGCACGTGCACCGGTCGGACGGACGACGGGTCCGCGACGTCGACGGCGGCGCGGAGTGCGTCGGCGAGTTCCTGGTCGCGCGGAGCGGGTTCCGGTCGGTCGGCCCCGGGGCCGAAGAGGGTCCCTGCAGTCCCGCGTGCGCCCTCGAGGTGGTACCGGGCCCAGAAGAGCACGTGGTGGAGGTGCTCGCCGGGCCCGGACCGCTCGTCGAGGAACTGGCGGAGGAGTTCGAGGAGGAACCGACGGCCACGCGGGCCCTCGAGCAGGTCGGCCGCGGTGATCACGCACCCAACCTACCGACCGTCGGCCGCTCGCTAACGGCGCGGCCCGCTCCGCCGATAGCCCTCGGTGCACGCCCACGGAAGGGCGGCATCCCGCCCCACGGACGGCGGCGGGACGATCGAGAACCAGGACGGGCCATGATCGTCGTCACACGACTCAACGGCAGCGGTTTCGCTGTGAACCCGGACCTCGTGGAGCGCATCCAGGAGACGCCGGACACCACCCTCATCATGGTCGACGGCGCGAAGTACATCGTGCGGGAGTCCATGGAGGAGGTCATCGACCTCATCGCCGCGTACCGCGCCCGCATCGTCGGGATGGCGTACGGCACCGACGGGCAGGCGAACCGCCACGCGACCGGCCCCGTCCCCACCCTCGCCCCGGTGGCGCCGCTGCACGCGCACGACGGGGGGCGCTGACGTGGACATCGCGACGATCATCGGCATCCTCATCGCGTTCGGCGCGCTCTTCGGCATGGTCGAGATGGAGCACGTCGAACTCGCCGGACTCTTCCTGCCGGCCCCGATGCTCCTCGTCTTCGGTGCCACGATCGGCTGCGGCATCGCGAGCACGACGCTGAAGGACGCGATCGCCTCGTTCAAGGCCGTCCCGAAGGCGTTCACGGGCAAGGTCACCCCGCCGCAGTCCGTCATCGACGACGTGGTCGGGCTCGCCGAGACCGCACGGGCGAACGGGCTCCTCGCCCTCGAGCAGGAGGCCGACAAGCACGACGACCCGTTCATGAAGAAGGCGCTGCAGAACATCGCTGACGGCACCGACGGCGACGAGCTCCGGATCCTGCTCGAGGACGAGATCGAGTCGAACGCCGCTCCCGTGCGCAGCGCGAGCGCCTTCTTCATGGGGCTCGGCGGGTTCGCCCCGACCGTCGGCATCATCGGCACGGTGGTGTCGCTGACGCACGTGCTCGCGAACCTCGGCAAGCCGGACGAGCTCGGCCCGCTCATCGCCAGTGCGTTCGTCGCGACCCTGTGGGGCCTCCTGACCGCGAACTTCCTCTGGCTGCCGATCGGCGGCAAGCTCCGCAAGCTGGCGCAGCTCGAGTCCGACCGGCAGACGCTCCTCATGGAGGGACTGCTCGCGGTGCAGGCCGGCAGCCAGCCGCGCCTCCTCGGTGAGCGCCTCAAGGCCATGGTCCCGCCCGCCGCGCGGATCGCGGACGCGAAGTCGGCGAAGAAGCGGACCGCGGCGGACGACGACCAGCAGCTGGCGGCCTGACGATGAGCGGCAACCCCCGGGGTCGTGGCCGTGGTCGGGCGAAGAAGGGCCACGACGAGGCCGAGCACCCCGACGAGCGGTGGATGGCGTCCTACATGGACATGATCACCGTCCTGATGTGCATGTTCCTCGTGCTCTTCGCCATGTCGACGGTCGACCAGCAGAAGTACATCGCCCTGAAGAACTCGCTCGCGACCGGGTTCGGCGAGGTGAAGTCGCAGAAGGTCGACACGGCGTCCGGCACCGTCGTCACGAAGGACCAGGTGCAGGACGGCTCCGGGTACTCGATCGACAAGTCCCAAGCGGACCACTCGAGCGCGTCGAGCGGCGACGCGGGCAGCAACGCCGAGGCCGGTCCTGGCACGGCGACGGCCGACCCGACGAGCACCGCGGTGCCGAAGACGGCGTCGAAGGCCGACGTCGACGCCGCGAAGCAGGAGCTCGACGACCTCCAGGGCATCGAGCGCGCGATCAAGGCGAACCTGCGGAAAGCGGGCCAGACCGCGAACGTGCAGTTCACGGTCGACGCCCGCGGACTCACCGTGCGGCTCGTCGGCAGCGAGACCTACTTCGCCACGAACAGCGCCGACCTCTCCGACCAGGCGAAGCGGATCATGGACGCGATCGCGCCGGTGCTCAAGACGAGCGACCACGACGTCAGCGTCGAGGGCCACGCCGACCAGCGGAACTCGACGGCGCCCTACGCCACGAACTGGGAACTCAGCGCCGCGCGGGCCACCGGGGTGCTGCGGGACCTCGTCGAGCGGGGCGGGATGCCGGCGGCCCACGTGCAGAGCGTCGGCTTCGGGTCGAGCCGGCCGCTCGCGGAGGGCGACTCCGACCAGGCGCTCACCCTGAACCGGCGGGTCGACATCGTGGTGCTGTCGAACCAGGACCAGGACGTCAGCGCGCTGATGCCCGCCCTCGCCGCGGCCCAGGACACCGCGAAGGGCGTGACGCACGGGTAGCGCGCAGACCGGGCGGCGACGACGCCGCTGCCCCAGAAGGGGGCACAGCGCTGACGGGTGGTCCACAGCGGACCGATAGACGCACCCGTGATCGAGACCGCCGCAGCACCGCCGTCGGCGTCCGGCGTGCCCGCGCGGACCGACGCGGCGACGGGCCCGTCCGCCGACGCACCCGTCGACGTGTACGACTTCGCCCGCCCGTCCACCCTCGCCCGGGAGCACGCGCGGGTGCTCGAGCTCGCCTTCGAGACCTTCGCCCGGCAGTGGGGCACCCAGCTCACCGCGAAGGTGCGCGCCGTCAGCCAGGTCACGTGCGAGTCGGTCCAGATGAAGACCTACGACGAGTACGCCGCATCGCTGCCCGCGCTCACCGGCATGGTCCTGCTCCCGATCGCCGACGTGGTGCCGAAGGGCGTGCTCCAGGTCCCGCTCGACGCCGCGCTGACCTGGGTGTCGCACGCCCTCGGCGCGTCCAAGCCGCTCCCGACGCCCGAACGCACGTTCACCCCGATCGAGCAGGCACTCGTCCGCAAGATCGTCGAGGACGCCCTCGACGACCTCCGCTACTCGTTCGGCGGGCTCCTCGTCCACGACGTGACCGCCGGTGGGTTCCAGTTCAACTCGCAGTTCGCCCAGGCCGCACAGAAGGGCGACCTGATGATCGTCGCCTCCTTCGAGATCCGCGTCGGCGACCGCGTCGCGCCGGGGACGCTCGCGCTCCCGGCCGAGGCGGTCCTGCCGCAGCTCGGCGAGACCGCGGCGCACGTCTCCGCCGCCGAGGCCCGCCACCTGCTCGACGAACAGCTGGCGAACGTGCCGGTCGGCGTCGCGCTGCGCTTCGCGCCGGCGACGGTGCTGCCGGCACAGGTCCTCGGCCTCGCCGTCGGCGACGTCCTGCCGCTGCCGCACCCGCAGCACCGCCCCCTCACCATCGCGGTCGACGGCGAACCCGTCGGCACCGCGGCCGTCGGCGCGAACGGGTCGCGCCTCGCCGGCATCGTCGTCACAACCACCGCAGCTACGGAGCCCTCCGCATGACCGCCACCACCACCCTCCACGCCACCGCAGCCGACGCCCTCGTGGTCGCCCTGCCGACGGCGGCGCCGCTCAGCGCGGTGGCACAGCCGGGAGGCGCGACACCGGCCGCGCTCGAAGCGGCGGCCACCGGGGTGGTCGCGTCCTTCGTCGGCGGCCTGTCGGCCGATCTCGTGCTCGTCCTCACCGACCTCGCGGCCGTCACGGCGGCGGGTGGTACCGAGCACGGGATCGTCGACGTCACCGACGTGTTGCGCCCCTCGCTCGAGGCGGCGGCGTCGGTCCTCGGCATCGGGGTGCTCGGCGACGCGCGGCTCGAGTCCGGCGCAGCGCTCCTCGCGGACCCCGAGACCGCCGTGTTCGAGCTGACCGCTGGTGGCGTGCCCGGTGGTTGGTTCGGCATCCGGGTGCGCGAGAACGGCACCGTGTCGGCGTCGCACGTGCCCACCGCCACGGCGCCGGTCGGGAACCTCGGCCGGATCAACAACGTCGAGATGACCCTCACCGTCGAGATCGGCCGCACGCGGATGTCCGTCCGCGACGTCCTCGGCATGGAGCCCGGCGCCGTCGTCGAGCTCGACCGCAGCGCCGGCGCGCCCGCCGACGTCCTGCTGAACGGCCGCCTCATCGCGCACGGCGAGGTCGTCGTCGTCGACCAGGACTACGCCGTGCGCATCACGAAGATCCTCGACGTCGCCGAGACGGTCTGAGCGTGGACACCGCGATCATCGTCCTCCGCGTCGCGCTCTCGCTCGGCGTGGTGCTCGCCCTCATGTGGGTGCTGCACCGCGTCAGCCGGAAGAAGCTCGTGGGCGGGAAGGCCCACGGCCGCCGTGCCGCGTCGGTCGAGGTCGTCGGTCGTCAGGGCATCGGCGGCAAGGCGAGCGTGGTCGTCGTCGACGTCGAGGGGGAGCGGCTCGTGCTCGGGGTCACCGAGCACGGGGTGTCGCTCCTCACGAGCGGTGCCGCGCCCGCTCCGGAACTGACCATCGTCACCGGACCCGTCGTCCTGCCCACAGGGCGGGACACGACCCCGACCCCGTCGGCCGACGTGTTCCGTCGTGAACTCGAGCAGCAGGGCGGGGCCGACCCGCGCCTCCCTGCCGACCTGCCGATGCGCCCGCGCAACCGGCGCCCGCAGCGCGCCGTGGTCCCGACCGCCGCGCAGCTGCAGGGCTCGATCCTGTCCGCGGACACCTGGCGGCAGGCCGCCGCGGCCCTGAAGAACCGGCGAGCCGGGTGACCGCCCTGCGGTCCGGTCGACTGATCGCCCTCGTCCTCCTCGGGCTGGCGATGGTCGCCGGCTTCCTCCTGCTCACCGCATCCGGCGCGCACGCCGCCGTCGTCCAGCCGACCGCGCCGGCGACCCCGACCCCGCCCGCGACGGGCGACTTCAGCGTCAGCGTGAACGGCCCGGACGGCACGCCGTCCTCGGCCGTCGTGACGCTCATCGGCATCACGCTGCTCAGCGTCGCACCGGCCCTCATGCTCATGATGACGTCGTTCACGAAGATCTTCGTCGTCCTCGCGATGACCAGGAACGCCCTCGCACTCCAGTCGATCCCGCCGAACCAGGTGCTCGCCGGCCTCGCCCTCTTCCTGTCGCTGTTCGTGATGGCGCCGGTCATCGGGCACATCAACGACGACGCGCTCCAGCCGTACCTCGCGGGACACCTCGACTTCAACCAGGCGGTCGAGGTCGGGACGAAGCCGCTGCGGACCTTCATGCTGCACCAGACGCGCGAGGAGGACGTCGCGCTCATCACCCGCGCAGCCGGTCAGGCGAACCCGAAGGACCTGTCCGACGTGCCGATGACGACGGTGATCCCGGCGTTCATCATCTCCGAGCTGCGGAGCGCGTTCATCATCGGGTTCGTCATCTTCATCCCGTTCCTCGTCATCGACCTCGTCGTCTCCGCCGCGCTCATGTCGATGGGCATGATGATGCTCCCGCCGGTGATGATCTCGCTGCCGTTCAAGATCCTGCTGTTCGTGCTCGTCGACGGCTGGGGACTCATCATCAAGTCGCTCATCGAGTCGTACCAGGTGGTGCACTGATGGACCAGCAAGCCGTCCTCGACCTCGTGCTCCAGGCGCTCCTCGTCGCCGGCAAGCTCGCCGCCCCGGTCCTCGTGACCTCGCTCGTGGTGGGCTTCGCGATCTCCCTCTTCCAGTCGGTGACCCAGATCCAGGAGGTCACGCTGTCGTTCGTCCCGAAGGCCGTCGCGGTCGCGATCGCGCTCGTCGTCTGCGGCAACTGGATGATCTCGGAGATGATCGCGTTCACACACGCCGCGTTCGACATGATCCCGAAGCTGCTCGGGGCGGCCTGATGGAACTCAGCATCGACGCCGCGCGCCTCGAGGGGACCATGCTCGCTGGCGTGCGCCTCGTGGCGTTCTTCGTCATCGCACCGCCGTTCGCGTACAAGGCGTTCCCGGGCACCGTCAAGGTCGCGCTCGGCATCGCCCTCGCCATCGGGGTCGCTCCGCGGGTGACCGCCGGGTACGCGACGCTCGACACCGGAGCCTTCCTCGTCGCGTTGGTCACGCAGCTCGTGGTCGGGCTCGCCCTGGGCTTCCTCGTGTACCTCGTGTTCGCAGCCGTGCAGTCCGCGGGGTCGCTCATCGACCTGTTCGGCGGATTCACGCTCGCGCAGGCGTTCGACCCGCAGTCGCAGGTGAACGGTGCGCAGTTCACGCGGCTGTTCCAGATGACGGCGCTCGCGCTCCTGTTCGCCTCGGGGGGCTACCAGCTCATCGTCGCCGGGCTCGTCCGGTCGTTCGACGCCGTGCCGCTCGTCGCCGCGGACGGCAGCCCGGCCGGCTTCGCACTCGGGGGCTTCGCCGGGGTGCTCGTGCACGCCCTGACGCAGATGTTCCTCGCGACGCTGCAGATCGCCGGGCCGCTCGTCGTCGTGCTCTTCCTCGCCGACGTCGGACTCGGGCTGCTCACCCGGGTCGCCCCGGCGCTCAACGCCTTCCAGATGGGCTTCCCGATCAAGATCGGGCTCACCGTGCTGTTCGCGGGGGCGCTCGTGATGGCCCTGCCCTCCGTGGTGTCGTCGCTCACCGGCGACGCCGTCCAGGCGATCACGGGCAGGGGGTGACGGCGTGTCCGACAGTGGAGAACGGTCCGAGAAGGCCACCGACAAGCGGATGCGCGAGGTGCACCGCAAGGGGCAGCTCGGCCGGTCGCAGGACCTCGGCGCGTGGGTCGGCATCGCGGCGGCGGCGCTGATGATCCCCGCCGCGGTCGGCAACGCGGCGGCGGCGGGGGAGTCCCAGCTCGCGGCGGTGCGGACGGTCATCGCGGACCCGACGATCGGCACGATGAACCGGGTGTTCGCCGAGGCCATGGCGTCCGTCGGCACGATCATCGGCCCGATGCTCGGGGTCACCGCGGTCGCCGTGCTCACCGCCGCCGTCGCCCAGGGCGGCGTGCACTTCCGCCGGATGGCGCCGCAGCCCGACCACTTCGACCCGGTGCAGGGCTTCAAGCGCGTGTTCGGCGTGCAGGCGTTGTGGAACGGCGTCAAGGCGCTCCTGAAGACCACCGTCGTCGGGCTCGTGCTCTGGTTCGCCGTGCAGGGACTCGTGCCCGTGCTCATGACGAGTGGCTCACTGCCGCTGACCGCGGTGCTCGCGGCCGCCGGGGACGGGGTCGGCACACTGCTCCGTGCGGCGATCGCCGCGGGGCTGCTGCTCGCCGCCCTGGACGTGTTCGTGGTCGTCCGCCGGAACCGCAAGCGCACGATGATGACCAAGCGCGAGGTCAAGGACGAGAACAAGCAGTCCGACGGCGACCCGCTGATCAGGTCGCAGCGTCGTTCGCGGCAGATGGCGATGAGCCGGAACCGCATGATCTCCGCCATCGGCGACGCGGACGTCGTGATGACCAACCCGACGCACTACGCGGTCGCGATCAAGTACGAGGCGGGCAAGTCCGCACCGCGGGTCGTCGCCAAGGGAGCGGGGCCGGTCGCCGCGGCGATCAAGGACAGGGCGCTCGAGGCCCGCGTGCCGATCGTGCAGGACGTCCCCCTCACCCGCGCCCTGCACGCCGCGTGCGAGCTCGGGCAGGAGATCCCGGTCGACCTCTACACGCCCGTCGCCCGCGTGCTGTCGTTCGTCATGCAGCTCGCGGCCCGGGGCGCGGCTGCCGGCACGCACGCCGCGCCGCGTCCGACGACCGAGGCAGAGGTCGCGACCGTCCTCGACCCGACGACGCTCACGGGCGACGTCCGGCCCCGCAAGCTCCGCACCCCGCGCCCTGCTCAGACCCCGCGCGAAGGCGCTCCCACGGAAGGGGTTCCCGCGTGAACCGCAAGGACCTGCCGAAGCTCGCCGTCCCGGTCTTCATCGTCGGCATCATCCTGCTGCTGATCCTGCCGGTGCCGTCGTTCCTGCTCGACGTGCTCATCATCTGCAACATCCTGCTGGCGCTCGTCATCCTGCTCACGACGCTGTTCGTCAAGAAGCCGCTCGACTTCTCGGTGTTCCCGTCGCTGCTGCTCGTCGCGACGCTGTTCCGCCTCGGCCTGAACGTCGCCTCGACGCGCCTCGTGCTCGGTGACGGCTTCGCGGGCGACGTCATCCAGGCGTTCGGGCACGTCGCCGTGTCCGGGTCGATCATCATCGGCGCCGTGATCTTCCTCATCCTCGTCGTGATCCAGTTCGTGGTCGTCACCAAGGGTGCCGAGCGCGTCGCCGAGGTGGGCGCCCGCTTCACGCTCGACGCGATGCCGGGCAAGCAGATGGCGATCGACGCCGACCTCAACGCGGGGCTCATCACGGACGCCGAGGCGAAGGAGCGCCGCGCGGCGGTCTCCGCGGAGGCCGACTTCTACGGCGCGATGGACGGTGCCTCGAAGTTCGTCAAGGGCGACGCCATCGCGGGCATCCTCATCATCGTCATCAACCTCGTCGGCGGCATCGCGATCGGGATGACCCAGAACGGGCTCTCGATCACCGACGCCCTCGGCAAGTACGGCATCCTGACGATCGGCGACGGCCTCGTCACGCAGATCCCCGCGCTCCTCATGGCGGTGTCGACGGGCATGATCGTCACCCGCTCCGGTGCCGAGACCGAGATGGGGTCGAGCGCCGCCGCCCAGCTCGGCCAGTCGCGGAACGCCCTCACGATCGCCGGGGTCGCCGCGATCGCCATGGGCTTCATCCCCGGGATGCCGATCGTGGCGTTCCTCATCGTCGGTGGGCTCCTGCTGTTCACCGGGTGGCGCATCGGGCAGAACGCGAAGCGCGAGGCCGCGGCGGCGTCGCAGGCGCAGGCGCTCGAGGCGGCGGCACCCGCCGCCGACACCCCGGAGGACCTCATCGAGCAGATGCGCGTGCACGCCCTCGAGATCCTGCTCGCCCCCGACCTCGTCGACATGGTGTCCGGCGCCTCGGACGACCTGCTCGGCCGGGTGCGGGCACTGCGCCGGAAGATCGCGGTCGACATGGGCATCGTGGTGCCCCCGGTCCGGACGCGGGACAGCATCGACCTGCCGCCGTCGACGTACGCGATCCGGATCGCCGGCGTCGAGGCCGGCCGGGGGACCGCACCGTCCCGCAGCGTCCTCGCCCTCGGCGACCAGCTCGACGGACTCCCGGGCGCCGCCACCGTCGAGCCGGTGTTCGGCCTCGCCGGCAAGTGGGTCCCCGCAGAGCTCCGGCACGCCGCCGAGATGACCGGGGCGACCGTCATCGACCGGGTGTCCGTGCTCGTGACGCACCTGCAGGCCGTGATCGGTGACAACGCCGCGCGCCTGCTCACCCGCGAGGACGTCAAGGTCCTCACCGAGGGCGTCAAGCAGGTCAACCCCGCCGCGGTCGACGAACTCGTCCCCGGCATGCTGTCGATGGCCGAGCTCCAACGCGTCCTGCAGGGGCTCCTCGCCGAGCGCGTCCCGATCAACGACCTCGGCCGCATCTGCGAGGCACTGACCCTCCGCGCGAAGGTGTCGACCGACCCCGAGGGGCTCGTCGAGTCCGCCCGTGCGGCCCTCGGTCCCGCGCTCGTCGCCCGGCACACCGACGGCGGCGTGCTCCGCGTCATCATGATCGACCCGCTGCTCGAGCAGGCGATGCTCGAGGGGCTCCGCCCGTCGGAGCAGGGCAGCCAGATCGTCCTCGACGCGCACCGCATCGAGCAGGTCCTCGGCTCGGTCCGCGACGCCGTCCGGTCGGTCGAGGACCAGGGACTCTCCGCCGTCCTCGTCTGCGCGCCGCAGCTCCGGCCCGCCGTGCACCGCATGGTCGCCGCGCAGTCGAACGGCCTGCCGGTCCTGTCCTACCAGGAGGCCACGGCCGCGGGCTCCACCATCGAGACCGTGGGGGTGGTCCGTGTCACCGACGCGGTTGCAGCGTGACGGAGCCACCCTCGAGGCGGTGCGCGACGCCGTCCGCGAGGAGTTCGGCCCCGCCGCCCGGATCGTCGCCGCCGAACGGGTGACGACGCCGGGCATCGCCGGACTGTTCCGCAGGGCCCACGTCGAGGCCACCGTCGAGGTCCCGTCGCCGGACGAGGCACCCACCGCCGTGGTGGCGATCGCCGACGGGCCCGTGCAGCGCGCGGGCATCGCGGCGCTGCTCGCCGACGCGGAGGCCGCCGAGGCACGCATCATCGCGGCCGACGGCACCGGCGCGACCCGCGCCGACGCGTTCGCGTCGGTCCTCGACGGGTTCGTCGCGGACGGCATCGCACCGGCGTCCGCACCGGTGGTCCGCAGCCTGCCCGACCAGGGCGGGTCGCGCCTCCAGGCCGTCACCGACACGCTGCCTGGAGGCGCGGCGCGCCTCCTCGACGACCCGGCGGTCCTCGACGAGGTCGTCCCCACCGTCGCCGTCGCGTCGCCGGTGCGCCCGGTCGTGCCGTCGGTCCGCTCCGCGGACGGCGACCTCGTCCTGCTCGTCGGCCGTGCGGGCGACGTCGACGCGGTCGCCGGGCTGTTCGCCACCCGGCACGCGCTGCGGCCGACCGCGGCCGCGGACCGGCGCTCCGGGATCCTCGCGCGGGCCGACGGCGTCCGCGACGGCGCGACGGTGCTCGCGGTCGCCGCGTGGGACGACGCGGCGACGATCGAGGCACTCGGTGCCGACCAGGTCTGGCTCGTCGTCGACGCGGGACGGAAGACGGAGGACGCCGCTGCGATGCTCCGGGCGGTGGCGGCGCGTGTGAAAGTCGCAGGCGTGGTCGCGATCGGTACCGCGGAGACCGCCACGCCGGAGTCGGTGCACCTGCTGGGAGTGCCGGTCCTGTCGCTAGGCTGACGGGGTGCTGGTACTCACGCGGAAGGTCGGCGAGCGGATCCTCGTCGGTGACGACATCGTCATCACGGTGCTCGACGGTCGTGGCGACGGGGTGCGCATCGGCATCGACGCCCCGCGCGGTGTGAAGATCCAGCGCGAGGAGGTCGTCCGGGCGGTCATCGAGGCGAACGCCGAGGCCGCAGCCGCCGCGGGTGCTGCCGACGACGATGCCGAGGCCCGGCTCCGTCGTGCGCTGGGCGACCAGGGTGGTCCGTCGGCCGGGTCCTGACCGTCCGCCGCTCTTCCTAGAGGAGGACGACCGCCGCGGCGAGACCCGCCCAGCAGGTGCTCGTCAGGGTGCCCACGATGAAGCGTTCGCGCGCCGCGGGGGAGTCGAGCTCGGAGAACCGACCGAGGCCCTTGACCGCGATCACCGCGGCGACGATCTCGAGGTGGCCCACGAGGGCGGCGCCGACGATGGCGAAGCGCTCGAGGAACCCGATGACCGCGCCGCCGCGGAGGACCTCCGAGGGTGGCGGGACCGTGGCGTTCCCCAGCGGTTCGTCCGTCGTGCTCACGAGGATGCCGCCGTGCGTGCCCCGGCGGACGTCGCCGCGGCGCAGGTCGCTCCGCATCGCGACGCCGAGGACGGCTCCGGTGACGGCGCTGCCGGCGAGGATGCCGAGGAGGCAGACCGCTGCGGCCAGGACGGTGCCGACCACGGGGTCCGGGGCGGTCGCTGCGAGGCCGACCACGGCGGTGCCGGTGCCGGTTCCTGTGCTCGTGCCGGTGCCGATGGTCCCGGTCGCGATGCGGATCGTGAGGAGGGCCAGGAGCACGACCACCGGCGGTGCGGCTCGGACGACCGGGGGCAGGGGGCGGACGGTGCTCCAGACGGCGGCGGCGAGCACGACGACGGAGGCGGTGGTCCAGAGCGCGGCGGTCACGGTGTGGGCTCCTCGTCGGCGGGTCGGTCGGCAGACTCCAGCAGGGCGGCCAGCGCGGCGCGCACCGGGGCGTCGCTCCGGAGCTCGGCCGACGCGTACCGCTTCGCGACCGCCTGCGGTGTGATGTCGAGGCGGGCCGCGGCCTCGGTCCGGGACAGGCCGGCGTCGAGCAGGTCGGCCAGTTCCCACCCCTCGGCGGAGCGGCGGCCGAGGGCGCGGACGGTCTGTGCGACGAGCGGCTCCACCTCGGACGTGTCGCGCGAGGCACCCGGTGCCACCTCGAGCGCGAAGCGCTCCGGCGTGGACTTCGCACGCTCGACGGCCGCCCGCGCCGCGTAGAACGCCGGGCCGGTGGCTGCACGGGTGGACGTCGGCAGGGGTGACTCGACGGCTCCGACGCCGACACCGATGCTCCAGCCGCCCTGCCGCGTCAGCGCTCGGACGACGTCGACGGCCGCACCCCCGGAGGACACGAGCACCTGGAACTCGTCGCCCGCGGTGCGTTCCGGCGGCAGCACCGCGGCGTCCCCGAGGACGTCGGACACTCCCAACAGAGCCGCCTCGACGCGGTCTGATCCCGCTCGGCTGTCGATCTGGTCCGCCGTGATGACGATCATGATCCCTCCTGTCGTCAACCCTACAAGGTTGACAAACGCACAATCAACCCCACAAGGTTGATCACAGGGGAACGGATCAAGGGCGCGGCTTCTTCTCCTGCTCGGGCAGGCGCCCCGCGGCGGCCTCGGCGGCGAACCAGGCGCGCGCCTCGTCCTGTCGCTCCCGCTCGGCACCGAGCGCGATCGGTGCCCGCACGTGTCCGGGCTCGTACCCGAACGTCTCGAGCAGCTGCGGCACGACCGGGCGGACCCGGGCGACCAGTCGGTCGATGTACGCGGACACGGCCCGGGCGCGCTGAGCGGTCAGACGCCCGTGCACGAGGTACCAGCCGAGGTGCTGCTCGAGCAGGCCGAGGGCGAACATGTCGCGGAGCCAGACGAGCACCCGCCGGGTGTCACCCTCGGGGACCTCGTCGAGGGCCTCGGTGAAGGCGTCCCACTGCATGAGCTCGGCGTGCGCCTTCGACGCCTCGATGAGTTCGTGCTGCGAGCGGTTCAGGAGCAGCGCCGCGCGCTCCCGGTCCTTCCCCGCCCCGGCGAGCCGCATGCCGATCTCGGTCACCATCGTGTCGACGCGGCCGGCGAGGAGTTCGCGCTGGGTCGTCGGGTCCTGGAGGTCCGTCACGCTCGCGGCGAGGGAGCCGCGGTCGGCGAGGGTCTGCTCGAGCCGCCGGATCCCCATGGCGTCGGCGAGCTTCGACGCTGCCGTACCCGCGACGAAGCGCGCGGTCGCTGCCGCGTCCTTCGGTGCCCGTGCGCGGAACTCGGTGAGCAGCCGCTTGCCGACGAGCTGGAGCAGGACGGTGTTGTCGCCCTCGAACGTCACGTAGACGTCGAGGTCGGCGCGGAGGCCGGTGAGGCGGTTCTCCGCGAGGAACCCGGCACCGCCGCAGGCCTCGCGGCACTCCTGGAGCGTGTCGAGTGCCGACCACGTCGACATCGCCTTGAACGCGGCCGCCTGCGTCTCGAGGTCCTCGCGGCGCTGCGGCGTGTCCTCACGTCCGCTGAAGACGTCGTCGAAGGTCCGGAGCAGCTTCTCGTGCGCGAACGACTGCGCGAACACGGTCGCGAGCCGCGGGATCAGCCGGCGCTGGTGCCGGCCGTAGTCGAGCAGGACGCCCTCGGTGCCGTCGCCGGTGGGGAACTGCCGTCGCTCCATCGCGTAGGTCAGGGCGATCTGCAGACCGATCTTCTGCGCCACGACCGCCGCGCCGTCGAGCGAGACCCGGCCCTGCACGAGCGTGCCGAGCATCGTGAAGAACCGACGGCCGGGCGACGCGATGGGGGAGCTGTAGGTGCCGTCCTCGGCGACGTCGCCGTAGCGGTTCAGGAGGTTCGTCCGGGGCACGCGCACGTGGTCGAAGTGCAGGCGACCGTTGTCGATGCCGTTCAGGCCGCCCTTGTAGCCGTCGTCCTCCCCGCCGACGCCGGGAAGGAACGTGCCCTCGTCGTCGCGGATCGGGACGTAGAACGCGTGCACACCGTGGTCGACGCCCTGCGTCACCAGTTTCGCGAACACCACGGCGGCCTTGCCGTGCAGGGCGGCGTTGCCGATGTAGTCCTTCCACGCACCGCGGAAGGGCGTGTGGATGACGAACTCCTGCGTGTCCGGGTCGTACGTGGCGCTCGTGGCGATGCTCTGCACGTCCGACCCGTGCCCGGTCTCGGTCATGGCGAAGCACCCCGGGACCTCGAACGAGACGATGCCGGGGAGGAACTCGCGGTGGTTCCGTTCGGTGCCGAGGTGGTGCACGGCGGAACCGAAGAGGCCCCACTGCACGCCCGCCTTGATCTGCATCGACGGGTCGGCCGTCGTGAGCTCCTCGAACGCCGCGAGGTTCCCGCCGTGGTTGTCCTGGCCGCCGAACTCCGGCGGGTACGGCCGCTGGATCGCACCGGCCTCGACGAGGATGCGCAGTTGGTCGAGCGTGCGCGACCGGGCGTCGGCGTAGGGCATGCCCTCGATCTTGTGCATCGCCGGGTCGAGCGCGAGGCGACGGGAGATGCGCCGGTCCTCGGCCCACCGGCCGAGCAGGAGTTCGGCGACCAGGTCGACGTCGATGTGCACGTCGGCAGCGGTGGACCCGACGGGGGTGCCCGCGGCGGGGTCACCGGCGGCGTCGGCCTTCGGGGTGCTGGCCTTCGGGGTGCTGGTGCTGTGCGCGGGCGCGGTGTCGACCATGGTCGGGAGTCCTCCTGAACTGCGGTGTCCGGTGTTGCAGAACCCACGCTATGCACTCCGCCTGCTCGTGACGTGAACGCCGTGCGGGCGAGACAAACCACGGTCGGGGCAGGCCGCTCGTCCTCGTGGGAACCCTCCAACCGGACACCGCGCAGTTTTGTGAGCACCCGTCGACGATTGTGCCGCCGCGCCTCGTCCGGGGCAGACTGTGCGGCATGTCAGGTACCACCGCTCCGGGTCACGAGCCCAGCACGAAGCGCACGTTCTTCGGACAGCCGTTCGAACTGTCCACGCCGTTCGCGGTCGAGCTGTGGGAGCGGTTCTCGTTCTACGGCATGCAGGGCATCGTCCTGATCTACATGTACTACTCGCTGACGCAGGGCGGGTTGGGCATCGACAAGGGCATCGCGAGCGGGATCATGGGCGCCTACGGCGGCGCGGTGTACCTCTTCACGATCATCGGCGCGTGGGTCGCCGACCGGCTCATCGGCGCGGACCGGACGCTGTTCGGCAGTGCCGTCGTCGTCATGCTCGGCCACATCGCGCTCGCGGTCCTGCCGGGTGTCACCGGCGTCGGCGTCGGACTGGTCCTCATCGCCCTCGGCTCCGGCGGACTGAAGGCGACCGCGACCACGATCGTCGGCGGTCTCTACACGAAGGACGACCCGCGCCGTGACGCGGGCTTCTCGCTGTACTACCTCGGCGTGAACCTGGGCGCGTTCTTCGGCCCGCTGCTGACCGGGCTGCTGCAGAGCACGCTCGGGTTCCACTTCGGCTTCGGCCTCGCCGCCGTCGGCATGGCCGCGGGTCTCGTGCAGTACGCCATCCGTCGCCGCCACCTCCCCGAGGTCGTCCGGCAGGTCACCAACCCGGTCGACCGTCGACGCCTGCCGCTCGTGGCCGTCCTGGTGGTGGTGGCGCTCGTGGTGATCGTCGCCGCGGTCCTCACCGGGCTCCTCAACGTCGGCAACCTCCCGACCGTGGTCGTCGCGATCGTGGTCCTCGCGACCATCGGGTACTTCGTCGTGATCCTCGGCAGCGGCATCAGCGCCGAGGAACGCTCGCGCGTGTTCGCGTTCATCCCGCTCTTCATCGCGAGTGCCGTGTTCTGGTCGCTCTACCAGCAGCAGTTCACGGTCGTCACGGTCTACGCGGACCAGCGGCTCGACCGCTCGCTGTTCGGGTGGGAGATGCCGGTGTCGTGGGTCCAGTCGATCAACCCGGTTTTCATCATCGTGCTCTCCGGCGTGTTCGCCGCGATCTGGACCAAGCTCGGCGACCGTCAGCCCTCGACCCCGACGAAGTTCGCCCTCGGCACGGGCATCATGGGCGTCGCGTTCCTGCTCTTCCTGCCGTTCGTGCGCTCCGGCGAGAACGGCACGCCGCTCCTCGCACTCGTCGGCATCCTGCTCGTCTTCACCATCGCCGAGCTGCTCCTGTCGCCCGTCGGGCAGTCCGTCGCGACGAAGCTCGCACCCGCGAAGTTCCAGACGCAGATGGTGGCGCTGTTCTTCCTGTCGGTGTCGCTCGGCACCGCGGCGACCGGCGTGCTCTCGCGCTACTACGACCCGGCGAACGAGGCGCCGTACTTCACCGTGCTCGGCCTCGCGGCGGTCGTGGTCGGCGTCCTGCTGCTCGTGTTCGCGAAGCCGGTCCTCCGCCTGATGCGCGGCGTCCGCTGACCAGCGCGCCCGACCACGGCGGGTGGTCGCACCGGGTAGGCTGGTGTCGCCAGATCGGCCCCCGGAACCAAGGAGTCAGGACATGCTCGAAGTCATCGCAGGCGTCATCATCGGGATCTGCGTGCTCGGCGGCGTCGGGCTCTGCATGGCCACGGCGGCCATGATGAAGAGCGGCTCCGAGGAGTACTAGGCTCGCTCGTCGGCCCCGGTGGCCGCTGCCGGCTCGACCGGCACCAGTTGACGACTCAGGACGGTCGCGCGCTCGAAGGGGCCGCGGCCGTCCGTCGTGTACGCGGGCTCGTCGAACGCGACGGTCCACGTCCGCTGCGTCCCGCCGAGTTGGCTCCCACCCGGTGCGACGATGACGCCGATCGGTTCGTCGGCCCAGTGCTCGCCGCCCTGCTGGCCGGGGTCGACCACCTGGACGAGTGCCCCGATCCCGAGGCCGGGACGGTCGTCGGGGCGTGGGCTGGGGGAGCGGCGTCCGAACACCCGCCCACCGTACCGCTCCGTCCCTGCCCGCCGACCGCTGCCCGTTGGTCGCGGGACACGCCGTCCGCGCCCCGCGTTGGTCGCGGGACACGCCGTCCGCGCCCCGCGTTGGTCGCACGACGTGCCGTCGCGCGGCAGCCGGGGCGACATGTTCTGCGACCAGCCGCAGGCGACGGACGGCAGGCGCGTGGCGGCCTCGCACCGCCTCCCGTCCGCTGCGCCGGTCGCGTTGGTCGCAGGACATGCCGTCCGCGTCGCGCGTTGGTCGCAGGACACGCTGTCGCGCGGCGGCCGGGGCGACATGTTCTGCGACCAGCGGCAGGCGACGGACGGGAGGCGCGTGGCGGCCTCGCACCGTGCCTCCCGTCCGCGTCCGGATCGCGTTGGTCGCAGGACACGCCGTTCGCGTCGCGCGTTGGTCGCACGACGTGCCGTCGCGCGGCGGGCGGGGCGACATGTTCTGCGACCAGCCAGCCCCGCGCCGCCCCACGCCGCTGCCGCGCCCCGCGGCTACGCGCCGGGCGCGACCCGCGCGATCTCGGTGATGGACGAGTGGCCCGTGTCGGGGTGCTTCCGCATCGAGAGCAGGCGCTCCATGGACGGTTCGAGCGCCGTCACCTTGTCGAGCGGCGCGCTCACCACGAGCTGGAAGCCGAGCCGGAGCCACGCCGTCACCGCACGCCCGGCGAACTCCGAGTCCGCCTTGATGAAGGCCTCGTCGAGGAACACCGGCGCGAACCGGGGCCGTGGCCGGGTCTCGTCGCCGAGCTGGTACCGGAGCGCGGCGCCCACGATGAACGCCACGAGCTCCTGCGTCTCGCCGCCGGACTTGTCGCCGAGGGACGAGTACACGCCGAGGTCGTTCCCGTCGACGTCGTAGCGGACGGCGGTGATCTCCATGTGCCGGCGGACGTCGAGCACGGCGTCCCGGGCGGTGGTGCGGCCCCGGGGTGCGGCGGAGTCCGGCCGGATGATCGCCATGAACCGGCGGAGGCGACGGAACCGGGTCTCGAGCACGTCGTCGGTCAACTCGGTGTCCACCGAGGCCGACAGCGCGCGGAGCTCCTTGCGGAACGACGCGACCTCTTCGCGGGTGACGCGGCGGATGACGATCTTCAGCCGGTCCCGGTTCGCGCCGAACGGCAGCTCGCGGAGGATCTCGTTGACCGGCTCCAGGCGCTCCTCGATCTCGACGACGGCCCGGTCGAAGGCTCCTGCGAGCGGCACGAGGTCCTCGCCGCTCCACTGCGAGAGCCGCCGACGCCACTCGGTCCGACGGGCATGGAGGCCGGTCGCGAGGATCTGCTCGAGGATCGCGTGGTAGTCCTCGTAGGAGGCGACCCCGGTGCCGAGGTTCGGGTCCGGCCAGGCGTCCTGGTACCGCTGGAACGTCAGGGTCAGGGCGTTCGAGGCCGAAGCGGCACCGTCGAGCGCCTGCGACAGCCGCTCGTCGAGCCGTCGTCGCAGCCGACGGGTGGCGTCGTCGAAGCCGTCGATGCCGTCGGGAGCACCGACCTCCTCGAACGTCTCGGACAGCAGCTGCGCCTGTTCGTCGTCCGGCAGCGAGTCCGGGGCGTCGTCGAAGCGCGCGAGGATCTCGGCGGCGGCGTCCTGCCCGTCGACGAGGACACCGTGACGCTCCTCGAGTCGCGAGACCGACAAGCGCGCTGCGGACCGGCGGTCGGAGGCCTCGTCGAGGGCGGCCCGGAGCCGAGCGACCGTCGCCCGGAGCGTCCGGAGACCGTCGTCGGCGGCGAGCAGCGCCTGGCGTTCGGCGTCGAGCTGCGCGAGCGACTCGTCCAGACCCGCGACGTCGATGCCGTCCCAGGTCGCGTCGACCACGTGCTGGTGCGCAGTGCGGAGGGCGTCGAGCGCGGCGATGTCCTGCGCGACGTCGGTGCGCCGGGCCTCGAGGGTCGCGAGGTCCTGGGCGATGGAGGCGAGCTCCTCCTCGACCGCGGTGACCCTGGCCTCGTTCGTGAACCCGATGACGTTCGCCTGGCGCCGGTCGCCGTGTGCGCCACGTCGGCCGTCACGGAGCTGTCCGGACCGCGTCACCCGACGGCCCCCGCCGCCGAGGTCGCCCGCGTCCTCGACGCAGCGGGCGTCGGTGCGGTCCGACTCGATGCGTTCGCGCACCCAGGTGCTGAACGGGGACGGCTTGATCGCGAGCTTCCCCGACACCATCGACGGGTCGCCGTCGAGGTCGATGTGCGGCCCGGTGGGGACGCCCTCGAACTGGACCCGCACGGGCAGGCGGAGGGAGTCGATGGCCTCGCTGAAGGCCGCGAGGTGGTCCTGGTCGACCAGGAGCGTGCGGGCGACGGGCGCGAGCACGGACTCGATCGCCGTCCGCCAGGCTTCCTCGCCCGGGAGCACGTCGAGGAGCTCCGCCACGAAGGGCAGGTCGGCGGGGTCGGTGCCGGCGGCGCGGGCCATCGCGACCCGGGCCTCGTGCATCGGTAGCGGCATGGCGCCCTGGCGGTGCTCGAGCGACTGCCGTTCCTGGCGCAGGGTGCGTTCGCGGTCGAGGAGCGGGTACTCCTCGCGGGTCAGGGCGTCGCGGCGCTGGTCGAGTTCCTGCCGAGCGGTGGCGTACGTCCCGAGGAAGTCGTGCGACGCTCGCTGCGCCGCGGAGAACCCGGTCTCGGAGTCGACCGTGGTCTCGAGGACGGCGGTGCGCTCCTCGAACACGGCGCGGGACCGGGCCGCTGCGTCACGCTCGCGCGTGCGGCGGTCGATGCGGTCCTCGAGCTGCGCGAGCGCGTTGCCGCCCTGGTCGCGGAGCCGGGCCTCGGCGTCCCGGAGCTCGATCTCGACGGCTGCGTGCCGAGCGGACGCGGCGGCGACCTCCGCTCGCGCGGCCGTGCGCTCGCGGGTGTTCCGGGCGACCTCGTCGTCGAGGAGCGCGCGTTTCCGGGAGGCCGTCCAGTGCGCGAACGGGGAGACCTCGGCGCCGGTGGCGATGCCGTCGAGCGCAGCGGCAGCCGCCTTCGACCGGGCGATCTCCGCGTGGAGGTCGACGATGGGCGAGAGGATGCGGACCTTGCGCTCCTCGGTGTCCATCGCCTCGTACGCCTCGTCGAGGGCCGAGAAGTGCGCGAGGGCACGGTCGGCCGCCTCGTAGGTGGCGGGCGTCTCGAGGACGAGCGACTTGTACAGGGCGTCGACGGTCGGGAGGTGCTGCCCGGCCTGGATGCGGGCGAGCAGGCGCATCGCCCGGTTGCCGCCGCCGGAGTCACCGATGCCGAGCCGGGTCTGCAGGGTGTACGCGAGCTCCTGGTAGGTGTCGCGGATCACGAGCCCGGGCACGCGGCCGGTCAGTTCGAGGTGGTGGAAGCGCGACGGCACGAACTCCTCGAGCCGGCGCAGGTCGAACGTGTCGTCGACCGTCGCCATCGTCATCTGGATGTCGCCGACGCCGCGCGCCCGCTTCGGCACGATGTACGCGCGCAGCACCGTGAAGCGACGCTCGTCGTCGTTCCGGAAGGTCACCGCGACGGCACCCCACGTCGTCTGGTCGTCGCCGCGCAGGTTGACGTCGCGGAGCGCGCCGGTCTCCGGGTCGCGCTGGGTGTCGACCTTGCCGCGCAGGTACGTGAGCAGGTTCCGCTGGTCCGCACCGCGTGCGCGGCCGGTCGTGGTGTCGTTGGACGCCCCGTTGAAGGGCACGTCGGACGGCATCATCACCGCGAGGTACGCGTCCATCAACGTCGACTTGCCGGTGCCGGACGCGCCCGAGATGAGGGTCGCGGTGCCGGACAGCTCCACCTGGCGGTGGCCGTGGAAGCCGCCCCAGTTCACGACCTGCATCGACTCGGCACGCCACTGCGCCACCGTGTCGAAGAGGGCGGGCATCGCGTACTCCTCGTACGCGGTCGTGCCGGTCGCGGTGTCGGTCATGCTGCCGGCTCGCCTTCGTCGTCGGTGTCGGTCGGCTCGGCCTGGAGGCCCGGCTCGGCTCCGGCGGTCGCCTCGCCGTCGCCGCTGGTCGCGGTGCGGAGCCAGGTGTCGAGCTCGAGCAGCCGTTCGAGGGGCAGGAGCACCTCGACGACGCTCGCCACGCGGAAGCGGTCCGGGTCGGTGGTGCGGAGCAGGATCCGGGCGCGGACCAGCCGCTCCACGGCGCTCGCGACGCGGGCCTCGTCGCGCGTGCGGTCGGTGGAGCCCGCTGGGAGGAAGCCGGCCACGTGCCCGAGGATCTCCGAACGGTCGACGACGACCTGGTCGGGGCCGGGGCGGGTGTCGGCGCGGAGGCGCATGCGCAGGTAGACGAGGACGATCGTCTCCTCGCGCGTGTACGGGACGTCGCGGAGCAGGGTCGGGAAGGCCCGGCGCTGGCTCTCCGAGCGGGCCTGGCGCTTCCAGGCGACCTCGCGGTCCCGGTCGACGTGGAGCTCGAGGAAGAGGTCGTTGAGGCGCGACCGGAGCTGCCCCTCGGCGTCGAGGACCGCTCGCCACTCGTCGGCGTGCGTCCGGGCGCTCACGTAGGTGTGCCGGAGCAGCGCGACCAGCGCGCGTCGCTGCGGCTCGTCGAGACGACCCTCGTCGCCCTCGAAGAGGGCGAAGCTCGTCTCGTCGCGGTCCTCGTCCTGCGGGACCGTGTCGAGGCCCTCGAACCCGGCCGTGTCGTCGACCGGTGCCGGCGTGGTGTCGCTCACCGTGCCTCCTGTGCGTGTGGTGCTGTGGGTGCTGGTTCGTGCGCTGCGTCGTGCTCGGCCGTGGCGTCGCCGTCGGCGAGGGCGGCGGTCGGCATGTGGAAGGTGACCGCGCTGCCGTCGGGCCGGACCGTGTGGTGGGCGACCACGTGCCGGGCCTCCTCGAAGTCCGGTCGGCCCGTGAGCAGGTGTGCGAGGCCGAAGAGCTCGACGGGTCGGCGGTGCTCGTCGGGCAGGCCGTGGAAGGCGGCGGCGCTGGTCGTGTCGACCGCGGACCGGAGTGCGTCGCGCAGCTCGGCGAGGAGCGGGCCGCCGTGGCGCCGGAGCGTGTCGACGTCGAGGTCGTCGAAGACGTCGTCGTCGGGCTCCTCGATCGGTGGCGGCACCGACTCGTTGTCCGGGTCGTAGAAGCGTTCGCGGAGGGTCTCGACCTCGGCCGGCTCCGGCAGGAGGCCGAGCGGGACGCGGTCCCGTGCCGATCCCCGCTCGATCCAGTCCGCGAGCCCGCGGTTGACCGAACGGAGGACCGCGTCGAGCTCGCGGTCGCGGACGACGTCGTGCGCGACGATCTGGTCGCGGAGGGTCGCGGTGAGCTGTCGTCGACGGGCGAGGACGTCCTCGATGCCCTGCCGCAGGATGCTGACCGTGTTCCGGAACGCGCGGCGCTCACCCGGCTCGAGTGTCGAGGCGAACGGGTGCGCGAGGATCGTGCCGATGTCGTCACGGAGTCGGAGCAGGAGCGCGTCGTCGCGGAGGAGCTCGAACGCACCCTCGAACGCGCGGCCCTCCGGCGTCGACTGCATGAGGTTGTCGGTGCGGGCGAGGTAGTCGTCGAGGATCTCGCCGATCGGGCGGACCTCGCTGCGGAAGTCCTCGACGATCGAGCGGTGCATCGTCGCCACCGCTTCCTCGACCCGCTTGAAGTCGCTCGGCAGCTGGCGGATGAGGTCGGAGATGTTCGTGTACCCGTCGCGCATCCGGTCGTCGTCGACGGTCTCGACCGTGTCGCCGCTCGCCAACCGGTCCCGCTCTGCCTGGAGCTCGGCGATCTGTGCGTCGAGGCGGCGGATCTGCACGTCGGGGTCGGGTTCGGCGCGTGCCGCCCACCGGTGCACGGCGTCGACGATCATCGCGAGGCGGCTCTCGCTGATGAGGGCCCGGTCCGCGCTCAGGGCGTCCACGAGGCTCAGCGCCTCGAGGGCGTGGCTCGTCAGGGAGTACTGCTCGTCGCCGTCGGGGGAGTTCGACCGCACGAGCCACTGGGCGGCGACCCACTCGCGACAGAGCGCCCGGCCGTTCGGTCGTGTCTCCTCGACGTCGCCGCCCTGCTCGCTCGCGGGCACCCGGGCGCCCATCGCCTGGAGTCGGGCGACGTGCTCCTCGACCTGGAGGTGCATCCGGTCGGCGGGGACGTACTGGACGTCGCGGTCGAACACCGCGCGGAACACGGCCACGACCGCGGCGCTGGTCGGACGCGAGAGGAGCCGGAGGGTCGGACGGTCGAGGACGGCGCGGACGCGGGCGAACTCGAGGTCGACGTCGGTCATGTGCCCCTGTGGATCGTTCTGCTGGTGTCGGATTGCTGGAGTCGGCGTGCGTCGTCTGCTTGCCGGAACGACGAGAGCCCGACGCGTGCTGCGTCGGGCTCTCGGTCGTGTCGTCAAGCGACACAGCGGGTGGGCGATACCAGACTCGAACTGATGACCTCTTCGGTGTGAACGAAGCGCGCTACCAACTGCGCCAATCGCCCGCTGCACTTGTCGTGCCAGTCGATAGTAGCGGATGCGGGAGCCGGAGCCGAACGCGACGTGCCGCCCGGGTGTGGCGCGGGGGTTCGATGCCCACGCATCCGCGTGAACACGGGGGACACGCCCGGTGAACCGGAAGGATTTTGGCGGATGCGCCAGGGTTCGTATAGAGTTTACGACGTCGCCGAGACGGCAGGCCAGCATGAACGGCCAGCCGAGCAGCGACATGCGGATGTGGCGCAGTGGTAGCGCATCACCTTGCCAAGGTGAGGGTCGCGAGTTCGAATCTCGTCATCCGCTCGAGTGTCTCGACCTCCGGGTCGCGACGACTCACCAGAGGGTATCCCACCGTTCGGGTACTCACGGAGACGTGAACCTCGATGGTGGGGTGGCCGAGAGGCTAGGCAGCGGCCTGCAAAGCCGTCCACGCGGGTTCGAATCCCGTCCCCACCTCCAGCTCCACACTCCTCTGGGCGATTGGCGCAGCGGTAGCGCGCTTCCCTGACACGGAAGAGGTCACTGGTTCGATCCCAGTATCGCCCACCACGAAGAAGCCCCCGGCAGACGCCGGGGGCTTTCGTGTTCCCCGCGCACACTGTCCGACCTCAGCCCCGCACGCTCCGCACCGTGCTGACGCGGAGGCCGTCGAACGTGCTCGTGAAGCCGGCGCCACCGAGCGAGATCAGCCCGATGCGCGGGTGCGCCCCGAGGTCCGCCGTCCAGGTGCCGCCCCGGACGAAGTGTCGGCCGTCGTCGCTCGTGGACGCCGTGTACTGGTCGAGCCCGTCGACGACACGGTGCACGATCCGCAGCGTGGTGCGGTCTCCCACCGGCCCGACGACCATGTTCCCGTAGTTCGGTGCTCCCGCCGGCTGCGGCGAGACCTCCTTGCCGAACTCCGTCTGCCGGGTGTCGAAGATCGAGTTGGACGTCAGACGGACGTAGTTGCCGTCGTCGCCGTACACGATCAGTCCACCCTGGACGTAGTTCACACCGTCGCCGGTGGCCGGGGTGTCCACCGCGACCGTCGTCTCGACGACGTAGTCGCCGCGCGGTGCGGGTTCGGCGAGCACGGAAGCCAGTGGCGTCGCCGGTGGGTGGATGTCGGCGTCCTGGGTCTGCCAGCGGAGGGCGCCGCCGCTGACCGTCCACGTCGACGGATCGGGTTCACGGATCCAGCTGAGCGATGCCGGCAGCGTCGACCCGTCGAACGAGGTCGAGGCAGAGCGGAGCAGTCGCCCGGGGACGTCGACCGGTGTCCGGGTCGGACGGTACGTCGGGCGTTCGCCGGGCTGGGCGACGGGTCCGGGCTGCACCGAGTCGGACGGACCCGCACCACCCCGGACGACGGGCCAGCCACCGACCCAGTCGAGCGGGTCGATGAGCACCGGGCGCTTCGTGTAGGTGCCCTGACCGGCGTAGTACGGGTCGTCACGGTCGACCGCGTGGTAGACGATCCAGTCCTGACCGGCGAGGTCCGTCACGACCGCGTTGTGCCCGGTCCCGACCCAGCGGTCGCCGTTCTGCGCGAGCATCGGGGTGCCGCCCACGCGGGTCGCCGTGATCGCCACGCCGTCCCGGTCGGTGAAGGGCCCGAGCGGGCTGCGAGACCGCGCGACGAAGACGCCGTACCCGGTGAGCGCGCCGTTGCAGCAGTTCGTCGCGGACCCCATGAAGTACCACCAGCCGTCGTGGCGCATGAGGTAGGTGCCCTCGTACCGGTTGTCGATGGCGATCTCGCGCTCGGTGGACGGCACCGAACGCAGCCCGTCCGGGGTCAGACGTCGGACGTTCACCCCGCCGAAGTAGCTGCCGAAGTACAGGTAGGTGGCGCCGTGGTCGGTGATGACCTCGGGGTCGAACTCCCAGCGCTGTCCGGCGCCGTTCGGCGCGGCCTGCGGCGCGACGACGGGACCGCCCGAGTCCTTCCAGGGACCGGTCGGGCTCGTGCTCGTCGCAACACCGACGGCCGATCCGCCACCGGTCGGCGAGGTCGCCGTCGGGGTGTCCGACGCGGCGTAGTACAGGTACCAGCGACCGTTCCGGTACACGACGTCAGGGGCCCAGATGCCGTTCGCGTCGCCGACCCAGGCCGGCTTGGCCGTGAAGGCGTCGCCGACGTACGCCCAGTGCGTGAGGTCCGTCGAACGGTAGGTGGGGACGACGTGCTGGACCAGCGATCCGTCGGGGTCCTCCTCGGTCGCGGTGAGGGCGTCACTCGTGCAGTAGAGGTACCAGTCGCGGTCCCGCCCGACCCCGTGCACGACGGTCGGGTCCGCACAGCTCGCGGCGGTCCGCCCGTCCGGCAGCGACAGCGTCATGGGGTTCTTGTGGGTCGGCGCGGCCTGGCCGCGTGCGGACGTCGCGCTGGCGGCCAGCGCGGGTGGCGCCTCGGCACCGGCCTGGAGGAACGTGGTCGCGAGTGCCGCGACCGTCGCGATCGTGAGGACCGCCTGCAGGGATCGGCGCACGGTGTGACCTGCTCTCGTCGTCGAGGAGCGTGCTGACGACGGTGAGACTACGCCGCACACGGCTGTCCCGCGATGGCGGGGTCGCCGGACGGCGGTGGCGCACGGCAGGATCATCACGTGCACCCGCTCCGTCGTCACTCCGTCAGCGCGCTCGTCGTCAGCGTCGTGGCAGCGTCGCTGCTCGTCGGCTGCTCCGGCGGCGACCACAGCGAGGCCCTCTCGGAGGACTCCGCCCAGTGGATGAGCCTGGCCTCCGCGCAGCTCGGCGTGGACGGCACGGCGAACCACGGTGGAGGGGTTGGGGGACTGATCGCCGAGGACGGCAGCAGGACGGCCCGCGCTCTCGTGTCGCTCGAGTACGACCTCCACGGCCCGTACGACGTGCTGGCCGTCTGCCGGTCAGAGCAGAAGGTGCACCTGCGCATCACCGAACTCACCGTCGACGATGACGGACCGAGTGCACTCCTCGGGCAGGCCGACATCACCTGCGGGACATCGAGCCGGATCCCGATCGACGTCCCGGCGGGCAGCGACGGGATCACCCTCGACGCATCGACGACGGACCGCTCGGGGCGGTCGTTGTTCGACGCCGTCGTCGTCACCCGGGGAGCGGGACGGTGAGCGCCCGCGAGGGCCGGAGACGGACCGTCCGACGGGTCGTCGCGCTCGGCATCGCGATCGCCGGTGCAGTGGCTGTCGTGGTCGGGGTGGGCGCCGTCGCCGGCGCCGTCGACCCCCGCGATCAGCAGGCGGCAGCCGCGTCCCCGACCCCGCCGGGACCCACGATCACGGCGGTCGGTGCCAGCAGCACCAGCTCGTCGACCCGGACGACCGTCCGGACCAGCGTGACGGTGCGGAACACCGGCACGTCGAGGACGTCTGCGCTCCCAGCGTGGCTGTACCTCGCGTCGGGCAGCGGGCGCTACGCGCTCGGGCACGTGCCGGTCCGGGCGCTGGCCGCGGGCAGGACGGCGACCGTCGGTGCGACGCTGACCACCGCGTCCCGGGTGCCCGCCGGGGAGTACACGGTCGTCGCGTGCACGGGCGTGTACTCCGCGTCGACCTGTCGCACGTCGACGTCGACGGTGCGCACCGGGCGAGCGACCCCGGCCCGGCCCGAGACCGGCGTGATGCTCGACGTCGCCCGTGCCTACTACCGCCCGGCGCTCATCGAGCGGTACATCGACCTCCTCGCCGCACACGGAGGCCGCTTCCTGCACCTGCACCTCACCGACGACCAGAACGTCGGGATCGAGAGCGCGGTCCTCGGGCAGACTCCGGCGAACGCCGACCTGCGCGACGGTGTCTACACGAGCCGGGTCACGGGCCGCCCGTTCCTCAGCACCGCCCAGGCGAGGGCGATCGCGGCGTACGCCGAGAAGCAGCGGATCGCGATCGTCCCCGAGATCGACACCCCGGGGCACACGGCCGCGGCGTTCGCGCTCCTCGAGGCGCGACACGGGCAGCGGTGGGTGGACCGCATCCGCGGCGGCGAGAGCGAACTCGACCCGTCGGCGCCCGGCAGCGTCGCGTTGGCGAAGGACCTGCTCAACGAGGTGACGCGGACGTTCCCGCACAGTCGAGCGGTCCACATCGGTGGCGATGAGTGGGGTGCGGACGTCAGCGCCGGTGATCGGGTCACGTGGCTGAACACGATGGCGGCCGCGGTCAGCACCCGATCGGTCTGGGCGTGGAACGACGGCATCGACCGGTCGGCGATCCGACGCCTGGACCCGCGCATCCGCGTCACGTACTGGAGCTTCGACGGGGACACGGAGGACCCGGCGGAGCGTCGGGAGCGACGGGCGCACCGAGCCGGGGCGGACGACCTGGCCGCGGTCGGGACCGACCTGCTCGACTACGACTCGTACTACCTCTACGAGGTGCCGTCCGACCTCGATCCGGCGGACAGCCGGTACACGGTCGCAGACCTCCGCGCCCACTGGACGCTGCGCACGTGGGACGGGGACTCCGGAGCCCGGCTGTCCGAGCCGATGTCGGGCGCGGCCGTCGCGATCTGGGGCGAGGACCTGCAGGACCGCCCGTCTGCGGCGCTGTTGCGCTGGAGTGCCCCGCACGTCGTCGCGATGATCGAGACGGCGGACCGCACCGCACGCCGCTGAGCGCGACACCGTGCCGCGGCGTCCGACACTCCTCCCGCGTCAGCGGTCCTCCAGGATGCGCTGCACGACGTCGCTGAGTGCCTCATCGGGCAGGATCCGCCGTTCCGCCACGAACGGCAGCGGATCCCACCCGCGGTACCAGGGCCGCATCTGATCCGGACCGAACTCGGCCGCCTGTGACCGCCCGGCGTGCCGCCGGACGGTCTGCTCGAAGGAGAGGTCGAACGCGAAGAAGCGCGCGTCGTCGGACCGGTGCGCGACGCGCTCGAGCATCGCCGCGTACCGATCGGCCCGGAAGATGCCCTCGAGGACGACGTGCTGGCCGGCGCCGAGGCAGTGGGCTGCCGCTGCCTCGATGAGTGCGGCGTGCGCCATCCCGTCGGCGAACCCGGCGTCCTCGCGCTCCTTGTGGACGACCCGCCGGAAGTGGTCCTGACCGAGCACGGCGGTGGGCCAGCCGAGGGCGTGTTGCACCTCCTCGGCCACGGTCGACTTGCCCGACCCGGAGTTCCCGCGGATGACGATCAGCACGACAACACGGTACGTCCTCCCGTCCGGCGGGACCGCTCGTCAGCCCGTGTACGTGTAGGTGGACACCCAGTCGATGTAGAGGTGCCCCTTCCCGCCCCAGTTCCCGACCTGGAACATGTAGCGGTGTGCGGTCCGCGGGACGTCGCGGGTGACCGTCGAGATGACCTTGCCGTCGAGGAAGTACTTGACGGACTTCCCGGGGATCCACTCGACCGAGTAGACGTGCCAGTCCCGCCACGACACCCGGGTGGACGTGCTGATGGCGTTGACCTCGTTGCCCGGCTTCATGGAGTGGTGGTGCGCCATGGGGGAGTCCTCGAAGTTGGCCTCCGGGTAGTCGATCTCGCCGTCGCTCCACACGTTCGACGTCGGCCAGAGCATGAACGCGGCACCGTTGCCGTTGCCACCGATCGCCTTCGCCCGCACGCTGAACTTGCCGCCCTTGTGCCCCCAGGCGCCGGTGGGGGTGCCGAAGGTGCCCGCGGCGCCGTGCTTGCCGTCGAGGTACACGTCCATCATCCCGTTGAGCGCACGGATCTGCTTGCCCGACCAGTACATGTTGCTCATGCCGTCCGGGTACGGCTGCCAGCTGTTCTTGTACGTCTGCGCGAACTTCCCGCCCCAGTTGGCCGCGGTCTTGAACTCCTCGACGAACTGCTGCTTGAACTGCCCGATGTTCCCGCGGGGGGCGTTCACCGCCGCGGCCTCCGCGGGTGCACTGGTCCCGAACGGCACGAACGTGAGGCCCGCGGCGAGCACCATGACGGTGAACACGGCCCGGATCGAAGTGTGCTGGGGCATGCTTCTTCCACTCCCTGGTCTGGGACGGGCTGCCACGGAGCAGCACGTCTCGGCGGCGACACCGGTCCCTCGGTGCCGCGACGTCCCGGGCCGGGCTCCCCAGGCCGGACCGGTGCGTGTTGGTCGAGCGTAGGCAGGAGGCGTTGCCCAGGGCACGCCCGGGATGTCCCCAGATGACGGGGCGACGGCACCCCATTTGGAGGGGGTCGACGCGCCCGACGAAGGCCGTCGGCTGTGCACGGCGGGATGGAGGGGCTACGCTGATCGGGTACGCGGATGTGGCGCAGCGGTAGCGCATCACCTTGCCAAGGTGAGGGTCGCGAGTTCGAATCTCGTCATCCGCTCGCTGGAGAAGGCCCCGGTCGCAGTGACCGGGGCCTTCGTCGTACCGCGACGGGTACCGGGCCGGTGGATGTCCGCGGCGGGCACCACGGACGCGAGACGCACGGCGGGCGCAGGATTCGGGTGCCCGCGCTCGTCGGCGTCGGGGCCACCGTGCCCCTGGGTCGTGGCGGATGGGTGGTCCGCACGCCCGATGGAGCATACGGAGCAGCTCGCCCCCCGGATGGGTGCCGGGTTCGTGTTTGCGGTTTCCCGCATGATCCCCGCCGGATCCGGCTGCACGCTTGCGCTCAGGCCGCCGGTGTGCCGTCCCTCCGGCCGTGGAGACGGGCGGTGCCCGACAACCGGACACGGTGGCCGGTCGGAGAGTCGACGACGGTGACGAGCACGGTGTCGCAGTCGCGGCAGCGCGCGACGGCTCCCATCGCCGTCAGGTGGACACGGGTCCGGGCGAGGACACCGTCGCTCGCACAGCCCGGGCACCGGAGCAGGACTGTCGTCGCGTCCGGTCCGAACCGCTCGACGAGCACCCCGGCGAGCGCGTTGCCGTCGACGATCGACATCAGCTGCCCCCGAACCGTTCGGCGCGGACGTCGCTCGTGTCGTGCCCGAGCTCGGTGAGCCACCCGAGCACCTGCTCGACGAACGGGGTGGAACCGCACACGTAGACCTGGGCTCGCGCATCGGGCGGGAAGACCGCGGCCGCGAGGGTCTCCCGGGTCAGGCGTCCCACGGGTTCGCCGGCGGGGGCTCGTCGGCTGTGCACGAACGTGGTGGTCACCCCCGCGTCGGCGGCCCGGTCGAGTTCGTCACGGAAGAAGACGTCGTCGGGGGTCCGCACGGCGTACAGCAAGCGGAACGGCGCAGCGTCGCCGACCTCGGCGTGCGCTGTGGCGATCGCCGCGAGGGGCACGATGCCCGATCCGCCCGCGATGAGTTGCACCGGCCGGGCCTCCGGCGACGGGTGCCAGACGAACCAGCCGCCGAGCGGACCGTGCACCTCGAGGACGTCGCCGACCTCGATCGCGTCGACCAGGAACGGGGAGACCTCGCCGCCGTCGACCCGGTCGACCGCGAGGACCACCTGCGTCCCGGATCCCGACGACGCGACCGAGTAGGACCGGGACGCCTGGTAGCCGTCCTCGGCGGTGAGGCGCAGGTCGAGGTGCTGGCCGGGGTCGTTGCCGGGCCAGGTCGGGACGTCGAGGACCAGGCGCCGGGCGTTCGGGGTCTCGGGTGTGACGGAGGCGACCGTCGCGGGGTGCCACGCCGGCCGTCGACGGACCGGTGCCGACGGATCGGGGGTGAGCCGTGCCTCCAGGCCGGTGGACGGGGGTCCGCCGCTCACCAGTACCGCTCTTCCTTCCAGGGGTCGCCGTGCATGTTGTAGCCGGCGTTCTCCCAGAACCCGGGCTCGTCGTCGGACTGCATGACGATCCCGCGCACCCACTTGGCGCTCTTCCAGAAGTAGAGGTGCGGCACGAGGAGCCGTGCGGGTCCGCCGTGCTCGGGTGTCAACGGTTCGCCGTCGGCCTCGAACGCGATCCAGGACTGCCCGTCGAGCAGTTCGTCGAGCGGGACGTTCGTCGTGTAGCCGCCGAAGCTGTGCACCATGCAGAAGTCGAGCGACGTCTCGACGTCCGCGAACAGCCGGTCGAGAGGGACGCCGCGCCACGGCATGTCGAGTTTCGTCCAGTGGGTCACGCAGTGGATGTCGACCGTGACGTCCTCGACGCCGAGTGCCTGCACCTCGTCCCACGTCCAGGAGTGCAGGCCGCTCTCGGTCCGGACGGAGAACGACCAGTCCGACCGCTCGATCTCGGGCGTCGCGCCGGCGGACAGGACGGGCCAGTCCTGGACGAGGGTCTGGCCGGGCGGGATGCGGGAGTCGTCGCGTTCGTGCCGTCGACCGCCGAAGCCGCGGGTGAAGGTCGCCATGCTCGATCATCCCGCCTGCTCGTCGCCCCGCATGTAACGGGTTGGTAAACACTCGGGCTGCCGCGCACACCGGACCGACCACGCCGGATCGGTGCACCCGTGCGCATCGAGGCCGCCCTGGACGGGTCCGGCGGCCGGCTGCAAGGGGTTGGTCGATCGCCGTCGTTCCCTTATCGTTCACCGGAACGATTACCAGGAGGGGTCACCCCGAATGCAGCCCATCGTCCACGAACCCCGGAACGCCCGCGGCCCGAGCCGCCGGACGCTCCTGTCCGGCGCCGCCGGACTCGCCGGCCTCGGCCTGCTCACCCTGACCGGGTGCAGCTCCGGCGCCTCGGCCGGCACGAACGCCCTGCCCGAGGTCGCCGCCACCGGCACGGCACGACGCGGCGGCCGACTCCGGGTCGCCCGGCCAGCCGCCTCGGCCGCCGAGACCCTCGACTCCGCGAGCTCGCTCTCCGCCTACGAGTACCTGGGCGCGCTGTACAACCGGCTCGTGAAGCTCGACCAGCAGGGGCAGCCGGTCCCCGACCTCGCCGAGGAATGGTCCGCCAACGCAGACGGCACCGAGTGGACGTTCCGACTCCGCCGCGGCGTGCGGTTCCACGACGGGTCGCGCTTCGTCGCGGCGGACGCGATCGCGAGCATCCAGCACATCCTCGACGAGAAGACCGGCAGCCCGCAGGCCGGGGTCCTCGGCGAGGTGATGGACGCCCGGTCGATGACCGCCGTCGACCCGTACACGCTCCGGTTCGCGCTGACGAAGCCGAACGCGGAGTTCCCGTCCCTGCTCACGGCGTACCAGTGCTACATCGTCCCCGCGGACGCCGTGGCCGACATCGGGCGGACCGGCATCGGCACGGGCCCGTTCCGGCTGTCGTCGTTCACCCCGGCCGGTGCCGGGAGCGTCGAGGCGTTCGACGACCACTTCGCGGGGCGCCCGGCGCTCGACGGCATCGACTTCTTCTCGATCCAGGACACCACCGCGCGGGTCAACGCCCTCCTCGCGGGACAGATCGACCTCATCTCGCAGACGAACCTCGACTTCGCCACGGCCCGGGTCGTGGCGGCGTCGGACCGGGCGACGATCGCCCGTTCGAAGAACGCCCAGTGGTACACGATCCCGATGCTCGCGACGAGCGACGAGTTCCGCGACCCCCGCGTCCGCCAGGCCATGAAGCTCGCCTACGACCCCCGCTCGATCGTCGAGACCGCGCTCCAGGGCACCGGTTCGCCCGGCTGGGACAACCCCGTGCCGCCGCAGCTCGCCGCGTTCGTGGACGACCACCGCGAGCACGACCCGGACAAGGCGAGGGCACTGCTCAAGGCCGCCGGCCGGTCGGACCTGCGTGCATCGATCTACACGTCGAGCTACGAGTCGGTCTTCACCCCGATGGCCGTGGCCTACCGTGACGCCGTCGCGGACGCGGGCATCCGCCTGACGGTGCAGAACGCCAGCTCGGACTCGTACTACACGCAGATCTGGATGCAGAAGCCGCTCATGGTGAGCTACTGGTTCACCGGGCGCCCGATCGACCAGCTGCTGAACCAGATCTTCCGGTCCGGGTCCTCCTACAACGAGAGCGCCTGGTCGAACGAGCGGTTCGACGCCCTGCTCGACGACGCCCGCGCCGAGATGGACGACGCCAAGCGCCTGACGCTCTACCAGGACGCCCAACGACTCATCGTCGAGGACGGCGCCGACATGACCCCGATGTTCGGGGACCGCCTGGTCGGGCTGTCCCGCGACGTCGTCAACTACTCGGAGTACGGCTTCGAGTTCGACTGGCTCCGGATCGGACTGCGCCGATGACGACCACCACCAGACCGACGGACGTCATCGTCCCCGTCCTCCGCCGACTCGGGATCGCCGTGCTCACGGTGGTCCTCGCGTCCCTCTTCGTGTTCCTCGCGGTGCAGGCGCTGCCCGGCGACGTCGCACAGCAGCTCCTCGGGCAGAACGCCACACCCGAGGCCGTCAAGCAGCTCCGCGAGTCCCTCGGCCTCGACCAGAACGTGTGGCTGCGCTACCTCGAGTGGCTCGGTGGTGCGGTGCACGGCGACTTCGGGACGTCGCTCGTCAGCGGCGAACCCGTCGCACCGACGCTCTTCACGGCCTTCCGGAACAGCATGCTCATCGCCGTCCCCGCGATGCTCGTCGGCATCACGCTGTCGCTGTTCCTCGGGGTGCTCGCCGGGGTCCGTCGCGGCCGCGCCACCGACCGGGTGGTCTCGATCGTCAGCCTGGTCGTGATGAGCGTGCCCGAGTTCATGGTCGCGACCGTGCTCGTCCTGCTCTTCGCGATCGGTCTGCCGCTGTTCCCCGCGGTCGTGCTGCGGGGGAGCGACGCCACGGTCGGTGAGCTCCTGCCGACCATCTGGCTGCCGATCATCGTGCTCACGCTCGCGATGGCCGCGTACATCGTGCGGACGGCGCGGTCCTCGACGATCGACGTGATGGCGTCCGAGTTCGTCACGACCGCGGAGCTCAAGGGCCTCTCGATGCGCCGGGTGGTGTGGAAGCACGCCGTGCCGAGCGCCCTGCTGCCGACCCTCACGGTGATCGCGCTCAACGTGGCGTGGCTGCTCGGCGGCGTGGTCGTCGTGGAGAACGTCTTCAACTACCCCGGCATGGGCAAGCTCATGCTCGAGTCCGTGTACGACCGCGACCTGCCGACCATCGAGGCCATCGCGCTGCTCAGCGCGGTCGTGTACGTCGTGTGCAACCTCGCGGCGGACCTCGTCGCGCTCGTGCTCGACCCGAAGCTCCGCACACGGCAGCGCCGGACCCGCGTCCGACGCGCGAGCGCGACGAGCCGATCCAGGAAGGCAGCCGCATGACCGCCGTCGTCCCCCGTCCGACCGGCACCCTGCGACCCGGTGCGGTCGGCCGTGTCCTCGCCCCGCTGCGCGGCTCCACCGCCTTGTCCGTCGGGCTCGGTCTCATCGCGGTCCACCTCGTGCTCGCGGTGCTGGCGCCCGTGATCGCCGGTCACAGCCCGGTCGTGACGAACGCCGGCGACGTCCTCTCCGGCCCGACGTGGACGCACTGGCTCGGCACCGACCAGTACGGCCGCGACGTGCTGTCCCGCACGCTGAACGGCGGCCGGTACGCGCTCCTCGTGACCTTCCTCGCGACGACCATCGCGGTCGCGGTCGGCACCGTCCTCGGCGCCGTCACCGCGTACGCCGACAACTGGTTCGACGAGGTCGTGATGCGGATCGTCGACGCCCTGCTCAGCGTGCCGTCGATCCTCGCGCTCCTCGTCGTCGTGACGGTCTTCGACGCCGGGCTCTGGGTCATCGTGCTCGCGGTCACGATCGTCTACGCCCCCGCCGTGACCCGCGTGGTCCGCGGTGCCGCACGCACCGTGATCACGCAGGACTACGTCACCGCAGCGCGCGCCCGCGGCGAGCGCCCGTTGTCGATCGTGTTCCGGGAGATCCTGCCGAACGTGCTCGACGTGGTGCTCGTCGAGTACGCGATGCGGGCGTCCTGGATCGTGCTGCTCGTCGCGTCGCTGTCGTTCCTCGGGTTCGGTGCGAACCCGCCGACGCCGGACTGGGGTCTCATGGTGCAGGAGAACCGGACGGCGTTGACCGTCGTGCCGCTCGGCACGCTCGCGCCGATCGTCGCCCTCGCGACCCTCGTGGTCGGCCTCAACCTCGCCGCGGACGGACTCGCGAAGTCCCTCGGCGTCGACCGTGCGACGCAGGGAGCGACCGCATGACCGCCACCGTCACGACCACCGCGACCGCACCGGGCGGGGCTGCCGACGATCCCGTCGTCCAGGTCGACGACCTCGCGATCTCCTACGCCGCGGGGTCCCGGACCGTCCCGGTCGTCCGCGGGGTGTCGTTCACGATCGCCGCCGGCCGGACCTTGGGGCTCGTCGGGGAGTCGGGCAGCGGGAAGTCGACGGTCGCCCGCACGCTCCTCGCGCACCTCCGTGCCGGTTCCGTGGTCGAGCGCGGCACCGTCCGGGTCGGCGGCGAGGACGTCTTCGCGCTCTCACCGGCCGGTCGCCGAGCCCTCCGCGGCGGCACGGCGAGCGTCGTCGCGCAGAACGCCGGACAGGCACTGACACCGTCGATGCGGATCGGCGAGCAGATCCGCGAGGCGCTCCGGGCGCACGGCGAGCCCGACGGCCCGGAGCGGGTGGCGGAGCTCGCGCGTCTGGTCCGTCTGCCGTCACCGGAGACGATCGTCCGGCGCTTCCCGCACCAGCTCTCGGGCGGGCAGCAGCAGCGTGTCGCGATCGCGATGGCGGTCGCCGCCCGGCCCCGGGTCCTCGTGCTCGACGAACCGACGACCGCGCTCGACGTCGTCACGCAGGCGGCGGTCCTCGACCTCGTCGCGGAGCTCGGCCGTGAGCTGGGGATGGCGGTCCTCCTCGTCAGCCACGACCTCGGCGTGGTGTCGGCCATGGCCGACGAGATCGCCGTCATGCGCGCCGGCGAGGTCGTCGAGCACGCCGCGACGGCGGCGCTGTTCGCCTCGCCGCAGCACGAGTACACGCGTGCCCTGCTGGCTGCGGTGCCGGACGGGCGACGGCCTGGGCCCACGTCGCCGGTCCCGGATCGACGCGTCAGCGGCGAGTCGGCCGTGCCGACGGGGAGAGGCGCGGGTCGCCCGGCCCTGGAGGTGACCGTCCCGGGGACGGTCGCCGACGACGCCACGCGCTCCGGGCCTCCCGTCGGCACTTGTCCGGTGGTGACCGCCGAGGACCTGGTGATCCGGTACGGACGCGGCCTGCCGGCCGCGGTCGACGGTGTCTCCTTCACCGTCGGCGCGCGCGAGACGCTCGCGGTCGTGGGGGAGTCCGGCAGCGGGAAGTCGACGCTCGCGACGGCCCTCGCGGGGTTGGTGCCGGCCGAGTCGGGGACGTTCGCGTTCGACGACGGCACGGTGGCCGGCGACCTCGGCGTGCCGGTCGCCGGACGGTCGCCCGAACTGCGTCGCGCGGTGCAGCTCGTGTTCCAGAACGCGGACACGTCGCTCAACCCCCGGCGGACGGTCGGTGCGGCGATCGCCCGCCCGCTCCGGCTCTTCACGGGGTCGTCGTCGCGGGAGCGGGTGGGCGAGCTCCTGACGCTCGTCGGCCTCGGTCCGGAGTTCGCGGACCGGTTGCCGGCGCAGCTGTCCGGCGGGCAGCGGCAGCGGGTGGGGATCGCCCGTGCGCTCGCAGCGGAACCGCGGCTCGTGATCGCGGACGAGATCACCACGGCGCTCGACGTGCAGGTGCAGGCGGGGATCCTCGCGCTGCTGGCCGACCTGCAGCGCGAGCGGGGCCTCAGCTGCCTGTTCATCAGCCACGACCTCGCCGTCGTGCGCGGTGTCGCTGATCGGGTCGCCGTGATGACCGGTGGTCGGATCGTGGAGGTCGGGCCGACCGAGGCGGTGTTCGGCGGGTCGAACCACCCCTACACGTCGACGCTCCTCGCCGCCACGCTCGAACCGGGCAGCACGGAGTTGCCGGACGTCGACGACGGCGTGCCGCACTGGCAGCACGACGAGGGGTGGACCGACCACGGTGACGGCCACCTCGTGCGGAACTGGACCGACCGCGCCGTGGGCGTCGGGAACGGAGTGGAAGGATGACCCAGCACCTCACCGCGATCGGGACACCCGACGGCCCGCCGGACGGCGTCGTCGTCCGTGACGAGTGGATCCCGATGCCCGACGGGCTGCGGCTGCACGCCCGGATCTGGTCGCCCGCGTCCGCTTCGCCGTCGTCCGGGGCGCCGGTGCAGCGCGTCCCCGTGCTGCTCGAGTACCTGCCGTACCGGCTCGACGACTGGACGGCGCCGCGTGACTCGGAGCGGCACCCCTGGTACGCCGAGCACGGGTACGCCTCGGTGCGGGTCGACGTGCGCGGGACGGGGTCGTCCGACGGGTTCTTCGACGACGAGTACAGCGAGCAGGAACTGCGTGACGGCGAGGCCGTGATCGCGTGGCTCGCCGAGCAGCCGTGGTCGACCGGAGCCGTCGGCATGTTCGGCATCTCGTGGGGCGGGTTCAACGCGCTCCAGCTCGCGGCCCGCGCCCCAGAGGCCCTCACGGCGATCGTGACCGTCTGCTCGACCGACGACCGGTACGACAACGACGTGCACTACGTCGGCGGGGCGCTCCTCGGGATCGACATGGCGGCGTGGGGCGCGACGATGTTCGCGTTCAACTCGCGTCCGCCGCGCCCCGAGGTCGTCGGCGACGGTTGGGTCGAGCGGTGGCGGGAGCGGCTCGACGCGAACCGTCCGATGACGCCGACGTGGCTCGCCCACCAGGAGCGCGACGACTACTGGCGGCACGGCAGCGCTGCCGAGGACTACGCCGGGATCTCCGCCGCGGTCCTCGCGGTCGGTGGGTGGGCGGACCCGTACCGGGACGCCGTGCTGCGGTTGGTCGCGAACGTGTCGGCGCCGGTCAAGGGCATCGTCGGGCCGTGGTCGCACCAGTACCCGGACCGCGGGCTCGCGCCGGGGCCGTCGATCGGGTTCCTGCAGGAGACGCTGCGCTGGTGGGACCGCTGGCTCCGAGGGATCGACACGGGCGTCGAGGACGACCCGGCCCTGCGTGCGTGGATCAACGAGGGCGAGCCGCCCGCCACGTACTACGACCAGCGACGCGGTCGCTGGGTGGGTGCGGAGGCGTGGCCCTCCACGGCGACGTCCGTGCGGGCGGTGCCGCTGTCGGCGCTGCGCGGCGGCACGGACGGCGCCGTCGTCGTCCGGTCGCCGGAGCACACCGGCGTCGACGCGGGCCGGTTCTTCCCGTTCGGCAACGCCACCGACCTGCCGCCGGACCAGCGTGCCGAGGACGGCCGGTCGGTGTGCTTCGACCTGCCGGTGGACGAGTCGTTCGACCTGCTCGGGAACGTCCTCGTGGACCTGACCGTCACGAGCGACCTGCCGCGCGCCACCGTCACCGTGCGCCTGTGCGACGTCGCGCCGGACGGGTCGTCGACGCTCGTCACGCGCGGTGTGCTGAACGCGTCGGCCCGGGGAGGGATGGACCGCGCCGACCCGCTCGAACCGGGTGAGCCGACGGCGCTCCCCGTGCGCCTCGTCTCGACCGGACACCGGTTCGCCGCCGGGCACCGGCTCCGGATCGCGGTGTCGACGGCGTACTGGCCGTGGGTGTGGCCGCACGGCGCGAGCCCGACCCTCGTGGTCGATCCGTCGGCGTCCGCGCTCCGGCTGCCGGTGTGGACGAGGACGACCGACGACGGCGTCACGTTCGAGGCGCCGGAGCGGTCGACACCGCTCGCGATCGAGCGCGTCGAGCCGTCGGAGCCGCTGCCGCAGCGGACCGTCACGCACGACGTCGAGACGGGGGAGTGGACGCTCGACGTCGATCCCGGCTACGGCGGGGGCCGCGTGTACCCGGACGGGCTCGTCTTCTCCGAGGACGCGCGCGAGACCTACCGCATCCGGACCGGCGACCCGACGAGCGCCCGGGCGTCGTCGCGGTGGGCGATCGGACTGGCGACGGACGACTGGGCGGCGCGCCTCGAGACGACCTCGGAGCTCAGCGCGTCCAAGGACACGTTCCACGTCGAGAACACCGTGTGGGCGTGGGCGCGGGACGGCGCGGCGGGCACGCCGGAGGTGCTCGTCGCGGAGCACACGTTCGTCGACGACGTGCCGCGGACGTCCGCGTGAGCGCGGCGTCGGGTGCTCCGGCGGCGGGCGGTCCCCGGACCCGTGCCCGGCAGCGCCCCGAGGTCCGCCGGGCGATGATCGTCGCGGCCGCCCGCGAGGTCATCGTCCGCCGCGGGGTCGGCGCCACCGGCCTCCGCGACATCGCTGCCGAGGCGGGGGTGTCGGTCGGGACGGTCACCTACCACTTCGACAGCGTCGCCGAGATCCTCAACGAGGTCGTGGTGCTCGAGACCGAGCGCTTCTACGGCGCGATCGTCGAGGCCGTCGACGCCGAACCCGACCCGGTGCGGGCCGTCCGGATGCTCGTCGAACCGCTGTTCGCCGAGCGGCAGGAGGTCCGTGAGCACTGGCGGGTCTGGTCGGACTACTGGACCGCCGTCGTCCGCCGGCCGGAGGTCGCGGCCGAGTACGCCGAACGCATCCGCGTCTGGGAGGCCTGCCTCGTGCGGGTCCTGCGCCGCGGCGTCGAGACCGGCGTGTTCGCGGCGTCGGCGCACCCCGAGACCGTCGCCCTCCAGCTCGCGGCGTACAGCGACGGCGTCGCGACGCAGATCCAGCAGGGCGTGCCGGGCCTGACCAACTCCGTCGCGCTCGAGTGGATGTGGTCGTTCCTCGCCCACGAACTCGGTCCCGCGCTGGTGCGGGTCCCGACGGAACCCTTGTCGTGAGCGCGCACGGGCCCTACGGTGTCCGGATGACCAGGAACCGGCAGGAGCCCGCCCCGCGCGTGCTCGTCGCGGGCTGCGCCGACGACCTGCCGGAGATCCACCGCCAGCTCCTGGAGTTGCCCGACACCGCGTACGGGCAGGTGTTCGTCGAGGTCGCCCTCGCGGACGAGGTCCGCATCCTGCCCGCCCCGCCCCGCGTCGGCGTCACCTGGCTCGTCCGGAGCACCAGGGGGTCACGGATCGCGTCGCTCGTCTTCGCGGACCGCGGTGAGGCCCTCGCCGAGGCCGTCATCGGCTGGGCGGCGGAGTGGTGCGTCGCGGGCAGCGAGCCGTGCACCGTGCTCTGGATCGGGTGCACCGAGAGCCCCTGGGTCGAGCGGGCCCGGTCGGTCGTGCAGCTCGACCTCGACGACGCCGGCCAGCAGGTCGAGATCGGCGGCTGACCACGGTGGACCGTCCGCTGCACGTCGTCGTTCACCTGCGAGTCGTGGCGCGTTCACGAGCCTGTACCGCTGCACAGGCATCCTCTGACGGCACCCGTTCGGGGCACGTCCAGAGGGGATCCACCACATGCAGCACACGACCAAGCGACGCCGCGCGGCGCTCGCGTTCGGCGCCGCCGTCATCGTCGGCGCCGTCGCACTGCCGGGCACGGCCGAGGCCGTCGCCCAGCTCGCGCTGAACCAGCACGGCGGTGCCGCCCGCCACCAGGGCGACCAGACCCGGAACGTCCGCCAGGCGATCCAGAACGCCGGCGCGAAGAACGTCATCCTGCTCATCGGCGACGGGATGGGCGACTCCGAGATCACCGTGGCGCGCAACTACCAGTACGGCGCAGCAGGCCGGCTCCCCGGGCTCGACGCCCTGCCGATGACCGGCTCGTACACCACGTACTCGCTCGTGAAGAGCGGGAAGAACAAGGGCAAGCCCGACTACGTGACCGACTCGGCGGCGTCCGGCAGCGCGTGGGCGACCGGCACGAAGACCTACGACGGCGCCATCTCGGTCGACGTCGACGGGAAGCCCCAGCAGTCGCTCCTCGAACTCGCGAAGGCGAACGGCTACAAGACCGGCGACGTCTCCACCGCCGAGATCCAGGACGCCACCCCCGCCGTGCAGGTCGCGCACGTCGGCTCGCGCTCCTGCTACGGCCCCGACACCGCGGCCTGCGGCACCGACGCCCTGCAGGCCGGCGGCCTCGGCTCGATCAGCGAGCAGTTGCTGAACGCCCGCCCGGACGTCACCCTCGGCGGCGGCTCCGCGAGCTTCGAGCAGACCGCGAAGGCCGGCCAGTGGGAGGGCAAGACCCTGTTCGAGCAGGCCGACGAGCGCGGCTACCAGCTCGTCGACGACGCCGCCGGGCTCGCTGCGGTCCGCAAGGCCGACCAGCGCCAGCCGCTCCTCGGGCTCTTCACGCCGGGCAACTTCCCGACGCGCTACGCCCCGACCACCGCGACCGTCGGTGGAGCGGACGCCGCACCGACGCGCTGCACGCCGAACCCGGCACGTCTCGACACCGGGCTCTCGCTCGCGTCGCTGACGAACAAGTCGATCGGTCTCCTGCAGCAGAAGCACGGGAAGAAGGGCTTCTTCCTCCAGGTCGAGGGCGCCAGCATCGACAAGCAGGACCACGCCGCCGACGCCTGCGGTCAGATCGGCGAGACGATCGACTTCGACGAGGCCGTCCAGGCCGCGCTCGCGTTCGCGAAGAAGGACGGCAACACGCTCGTCATCGCGACCGCCGACCACGCCCACTCGAGCCAGATCGTCGACAACACGCCGCCGGCGGCGCTCTCCACCGCGCTCGTGACGGCCGACGGCACCACGATGAAGGTGTCCTACGGCACCGCGGCGGCCGGCGGCTCGCAGCAGCACACCGGCACGCAGGTCCGCATCGCCGCGTACGGCCCCAGCGCCGCGAACGTCGTCGGGCTCTCCGACCAGACCGACACGTTCTTCACGATCCGCGACGGGCTCGGCCTGTCGGAGGACGTCGCCGCGCTCAGCCGTGGCGCACGGGTCGACGTGTCCGACCGGTCGCCGCGTCGTGATGAGCGCGTCACGGTCACGGGCAGCCGGTTCGCCGGCGACCGCCAGGTCCGGGTGCAGCTCGGCGACACCGACCTCGGCACGCTCGACCTGGTCGACGGCACCGCGGCGACGACCTGGCGCGCCGAGCGCGGCACCACGACGTTCACCTTCACCGGCGTGCAGACCGGCAAGGTCGCGACCGCCCAGGTGCGCGTGCGCTGACGCGCGTGATGCGGACGGGAGGCCCGTGGCGGGATCGCCACGGGCCTCCCGTCCGTCACGCGGTGCGTCGCACCGTCCTCAGCGGAAGACGACGTCCGGTGCGTCCACCCGTCGGTCCGTGACCGTGGTGGGCGACTCCAGGTGCACCGCACCCGACGGCACGATCCCCGCGCCGCCGAAGCGCTCCATCACGCGCCACTGGGCGACGACGTCCTCGCCGGCGTGTTCCGGCGGCAGGTCCGGCCAGAAGCGGAAGCCGCCGACGGACTCGAGCCGCTCCCGGTCGTAGAGCACGCAGGCACCGACCCAGGCCACCCGGTAGGGCACCCAACCGCCGTGCTCGACGTCGAGGTCCGAGGCGACGTGGGCGAGGTTCGCGGCGTTGTGGAGCGACCAGCGGTCGTGGGCCGGGGTCCCGCGGCGGACCACCTCCGGCTCGACACCGTCCGACCACGGTTCGAACAGCGCGGTCTCGTGCGGGCGCCGGTCGGCGAGGTACGACAACCCCTGCACCGCCGACCCCACGAAACCGCAGTCGAGCGTCCGGAGGGCGTCGAGCATCCGCCGCACCGTGCCCGGTTCGAGCCAGACGTCGTCGTCGAGGAACAGCACGGTCGGCGCCGAGGCGTGGTCGAGCAGGAACTGCCGGTGCTCCGCGAGACCCAGCCGCTCACGGTGGGTGCGGAGCGTGACGGGCCGGCCCTGTGCCTCCAGGACGCGGAGCATGGCGGCGACCGCCGGCCGGGAGGCGGCGTCCCCGTCCGTGGACTGGTCGCTCAGGACGAGTCGCAGGTCGACGTCCACCTGCGCCGCGAGCCCGGCGAGCGTCGTCGCGAGTTCGGCGTACCTGCCGACCGTCGGTACCAGGACGTCGACCGCGGGCGCTGCCCCGTCGACCCGGGGCCGAGCCCAGTCGCCGGACCAGCGCGCGGTCACGAGGATTCGCGGATGCGTCGCACGACCGCGGTCGTGGAGTGCTCCGCGACGTAGTCGACCATGACGACCTCGCCGCCGTACTCCCGCACCACCGCGGTCTCGCGGAGCATCTCGGGGGAGTAGTCCCCGCCCTTCACGTAGACGTCCGGGCGGATGCGACGGAGCAGCGGGATGGGCGTGTCGGTCGCGAACACCGTGACGAGGTCGACGCACGCGAGCGCTGCGAGGACTCCGGCGCGGTCCTCCGCCGTGTTGATCGGGCGCTCCGGCCCCTTCAACCGGCGCACGGAGTCGTCGTCGTTCAGCGCCACGACGAGCAGGTCGCCGAGCTCGCTCGCCTGTCGCAGGTACGTGGTGTGCCCGCGGTGGACGACGTCGAAGCAGCCGTTCGTGAACACGATGCGGCGACCGGCTGCGCGGGCTGCGGCGACGGCGTCGGCGAGTTCGTCGTGGTCCACGACGGTCTCCGCCGGGGCGGTCACCGAGTCGACCAGGGCACGCGCCGAGCACACCGAGGTGCCGGCCTCGCGGACGACGACGTCGGCGGCGGCCTGCGCGAAGGACACGGCCTGCCGATGGTCGGCGCCGACGGCGAGGGCCACGGTGGCTCCGGCGCAGAAGGTGTCTCCGGCACCGGACGCCTGTTGCTCGGCAGCCGGCGTCGCCCGGGTGCGGAAGGCCTCGTCGGTGTCGGGGTCGAGCAGCACGGTGCCGTCGCGGTCGAGCGTCACGACGGCGGCTCGGGCACCCGTCGCGGCGAGGAGCGCGTCGCGGGCGTCGACGACCGCGGCCGCACGGGCGGCGCCCTGGCCGAGGTCGACACGGGCTCCGTCCGCGCCCGCGCGCGCCAGGAGTGCGGTGGTCTCGCCGGCGTTCGGCGTCACCAGGTCCGGGTGCAGTCCCGCCCAGCGGGTCAGGTCGTGCGCGTCCACGACGACGGCGTCCGGACGGTCGCGGTCGAGCACCGGCACGACGGTCTCCGGGTCGACGCCGAGGCCGTAGTCGCAGACCACCGCGGCGTCGGCGCAGCGGACGGCACGGGCGACGGCCTCGCCGAAGCGTGCCCGGGCGGCGTCGTCCGGCGGTGCGGCGATGTCGTCGACACGGACCACGACGCGGTCCCCGCCGACGACCCGGTCCTTGGTGGTGGTGCGGGCGCCGGGGACCTCCACGAGGAAGGTCGTGTCGACGCCGGCCGCGGCCAACCGGTCGCGCAGGGTCCGGCCGGACTCGTCGTCGCCCACGTACCCGACCATCCGGACCCGGGCGCCGAGCGCGCGGGCGTTCACGGCGGTGTTGGCCGCGCCGCCGGGCACGGCGATGCTCTCGGTCACGCGGACGATCGGGGCCGGGGCCTCGCGCGAGACCCGCTCGGCCTCGCCGACGGTCCAGCGGTCGAGGATGCCGTCGCCGATGACGACGACGAGCGGCTCGCGGTCGTCGATGCGACCCACGAGTTCGCGGACGAGCCGCACGTCGGCGGTCACCGGACACCACCCGCGGGCTCGAGGTGGACGACGGTCGTGGTGGTGAGCTCGTCGAGGAGGTGCGGCCCGTACCCGAACCCGGAGCCGGACGCACCACGGGGTTCGGCGCTGCCGCCGGGCGCGCCGCCGAAGACGGCGTTCACCTTGACGGTGCCGACCGGCAGCTCCACCGCGGCGCGGAGCGCGTTGCCGGTGTCGTTCGTGAGGACCGTCGCCGCGAGGCCGTAGCGGTCGGCTGCGGCGAGCCGGATGCCCTCGTCGAACGAGTCGACGACGCGGACCGGGGCGACCGGGCCGAAGGTCTCCTCGGTCATCACGGTCATCTCGTCGGTCACCTCGGTGAGCACGGTGGCCGGGTACGCCGACCCCGGTCCGTCCGGGACGACCCCGCCCGTGCGGAGGACGGCCCCGCGGTCGACGGCGTCACGGACCTGCGCGTGCACGGCGTCCCGCATCCGACCGTCGACCAGCGGGCCGTACTCGGCGGAGGGTGCGGCCGTCCGGCGGTCGGCCTCGGCGACGAGCGCGGCGACGAAGGCGTCGGCGACGGCACGGTGGACGTACACCCGTTCGACGCTCGTGCAGATCTGGCCGGTGTTCGCGAAGGCTCCGAGCGCCACCTGCGCCGCGGCCCACGCGGGGTCGACGTCGGCGTCGACGACGACGGCGTCGTTCCCGCCGTTCTCCCGCACGACGTGGGCGCGGGTGCGGGTGGCGACCTCGGACAGCCGGTCGCCGGTCGCGGTCGAGCCGACGTGCGCGTACACGTCGATGCCGTCCTGTTCGAGCAACAGCTCACCCGTGGCCGCGTCACCGTCGACCCCGACGAGGACGCCGTCGGGCAGGACCTCGGCGAGGAGGGCGTTCAGGCGGGCGATCGTGGCCGGGCTGCGCTCGGAGCCCTTGTGCACCACGGTGTTGCCGGTGACGATCGCCGCGCCGAGGATCCCGCACGCCACCGCGACCGGGTCGTTCCAGGGCGTCAGGGCGAGCACGACGCCGCGGGGGTGCGGGACGGTCCAGTCGGCGGCGCCGTGCTGACCACGGAGCGACTCGCCGCGGTGGACGGGCCCGAGCTCCGCGTACTGCAGGAGCGTGCCGATCCCCGCCTCGACCCCGCCGAGCGCGTCCCCGGGGACCTTCCCGGTCTCGCGCGTGTTCAGTGCAGCGAGCTCGTCCGCGTACCCGCGGAGGTGCTCGGCCGCGGCCCGGAGCAGCGCCCCGCGTTCCGCAGGAGCCGTCCGACGCCAGGCCGGGGCGGCCGCACGGGCTCGTGCGACGGCGTCCCGCACGTCCGCGGCGGTGGCACGCGGCGTGGTCGAGGCGACGGAGCCGTCCACCGGGTCGGTCACGACGAGGTCGGACGAGCCGGAGTCGTTCGTGGCGGAGTCGGTGGCGGCGGTGCGAGGGGCGGCGAGGGTCATGCGGGTCCTTCCGTGCGGGACTCGCACGTTCCTCGGACGGCCCTGGACACGGTCACGGATCCGCGCTTCTCGTCCATCCCCCGACGGACGGTCGGCCCCGGGTCGGTAGACCTGGACCGGTGCAACTGATCGGCAACGGTGGTCCCCGGTTCGACGACGTCCACGAGATCGCGGTGCTGCGGGGCGGGGGACTCGGTGACCTGCTGTTCGCCGTACCCGCGATCGACGCCCTCGCCGCCGCGTACCCGGACGCCCGCATCACCTTGCTCGGCACCCCCGTCGCGCCCGCGGTGCTCGCCGGACGCACCGCCTCCGTGCACGCCTTCGAGGAACTGCCGATCGCGACGGGCGTCCGGGACTCCGGTGCCGGCGCGCCCAGCCGGGAGGACTTCGACGCCCGGACGCGCGGACGCTTCGACCTCGCCGTGCAGCTCCACGGCGGTGGTCGGAACTCGAACCCGTTCCTGCTCGCGCTCGGCGCTCGGCACACCGTCGGCACCGCCACCGAGGACGCCGAGGTCCTGGAGCGCTGGGTCCGCTACGTCTACTACCAGCACGAGGTGGTCCGTTCGCTGGAGGTCGTCTCGCTCGCCGGGGCCGCTCCGGTGACGCTCGACCCGCACGTCCTCGTGACGGAGCCGGAGCGGGCCGCGGTCCGCGAGCGGCTGGGGGTCGCGGACCGACTCGTCGCGCTGCACCCGGGAGCGACGGACCCGCGGCGGCGCTGGAGCCCGGAGCGCTTCGCTGCGGTCGCCCGGGAACGGCTGGCGGCCGGGGACGACGTCGTCCTGGTCGGTGACGCCTCGGACCGGGCGGCGGCGGACGCGATCCGCGCCGAGCTCGGGGACCCCGCACGCCTGCACGACCTCGTGGGCACCCTGCCCCTGACGGAGCTGCCCGTGGTGCTCGCCGCTGCCGACGTCATGGTCGGCGACGACTCCGGGCCGCGACACCTGGCGGTCGCGGTCGGCACGCCCACGGTCGGCGTGTTCTGGTTCGGCAACGTCGTCAACGCGGGTCCGTTCGACCGTGGCCGCCATCGCGTCCACATGTCCTTCGTGACCCGGTGCCCGGTGTGCGGGATCGACGTCACGCAGGTCGGGTGGACGGCCGAACGTTGCGAGCACGACCCGTCGTTCGTCGACGAGGTCACACCCGAGGTCGTCCTGACGGACGTCGCCGACCTGCTGGCGACGGTCGCGCCGCGACGCTGACGATCGCGCTGGGTCGCGACGCGACCACGTGACCGACTGGCGCGCCCCGCTCAGCGGCGACGCGAAGCGTTGCGCGGGGCGCGCCGACCGAGCCTGCGAGGGAGGACGGTGCCAGCTGGCACCGCGCCTCCCGTCCGTCGCGAGGTCGCGACCACGACGCCTGGTGACGCCTACGGCCAGCTCGGCTCGGTCGCCGGCATGATCGACAGCTCGCGGATCTCGCAGCCCGCGGGCTGCGCGAGGGCGAAGACGATCGCGTTCGCGACGTACTCCGGCTCGATGAGCTGCGCGTCCGGACCCGGCTTGTACTGCTCCGTGCGGTCGGCGAAGAAGTTCGTGCGCATGCCGGCCGGGATCACGTTGGTGACGCCGATGCGACCGCCGGTCTCCGCGGCGAGTGCCTGCGAGAACCCGCGGACGCCGAACTTCGACGCCGAGTAGGCGGTGCCGTCGCCGACGCCGCGCAGGGCGAGCGACGAGGAGATCGTGACGACCCGGCCGTGCGTGGCCTCGAGGGCGGGCAGCGCGGCACGGACGACCGCAGCGGTGCCGAGGAGGTTCACGGCGACGATGCGCTCCCAGTCGCCGGACGAGATCCCGCCGATCGGGGCCGGCTTGTCGATCCCGGCGGCGGTGACGACCGCGTCGAGACCGCCGTGGCGCTCCGCGGCGTCCCGGACCGCCTGCTCGGTCGCGGCGGTGTCCGTGACGTCGACCGCGACGGCGTCGACGCCCTCGGGCACGGCGTCGACGGCGAGGTCGAGCACGACGGGGGTGCCGCCGGCCTCGGTGACGGCGGCGACGACCGCTGCGCCGAGCCCGGAGGCGCCGCCGGTGACGAGGACGCGACCGATGGGGGTGGTGGGGACGGGCATGGACTTCCTTTCGTGGGGGTGGGGCACGGTCCTGGTCCCGCGTGCTGCGGGCAGGGCGTGCCGCTCAGCCGACGTGCGCGAGCGCCGCGGCGAGACGGGTGGTGGAGCGGCCGGGGTGGAAGGGCACGGTGACGACGCGTCCGCCCCACTCGGCGAGGGTGGCCGCCTCGGGGAGGTCCGCGGCGTCGTAGTCGCCGCCCTTCGCCCAGACGTCCGGGTGGAACCGCCGGAGCGCCTCGTCCGGCGTGTGCTCGTCGAAGACCACGACGGCGTCGACGCAGTCCAGCGCGAGCAGGAGCTCCACGCGGTCGTCCTGCGTCATGATCGGCCGCTCGGGACCCTTGAGCGCCCGGACGGAGTCGTCCGAGTTGAGGCACACGACCAGGCAGTCACCGAGCGCCCGGGCCGCCGACAGGGTCCGGGCGTGCCCGGCGTGCAGCAGGTCGAAGCAGCCGCCGGTGGCGACGACGGTGCCGCCCTCGGCGCGGACCCGGTGGACCAGGCGCATCGCGTCGCGGTCGACGCCCGGCACGGCCACGGGCTCGGCACCGTGGTCGGCGAACAGCGCGGTCACGCCACCCGCCGCGAGGTAGGCGGAGGCGTCCGCGACCCCGGCGGCCACGGCGTCGGCGACGTCGGCTCCGTCGGCGAGCGCGACCGCGACCCCGGCGGCGAGTCGGTCGCCCGCGCCGCACGGGTCGCCGACCGTGGCGGAGGGGGCCGGGACGAAGCGGCTGCCCGACGGGGAGGCGACGAGTGCGCCGCGGTCGCCCATCGTGACGGCCACGGCGTGCGTGCCCCAGCACTCGCGGAGGGCTGCGGCGGCGTCGGTCGCGAACGGGACGCCGTCGCCGCCGATGCCGCTGGCGGCCCGGGCCTCCGCGGTGTTCGGGGTCGCGATCGTGGTCCCCGGGACCGGCTCGGCGCCCTTCGGGTGCGGGTCCCAGACGACGGGCGTGTGCGCGGCCACGGCGGACAGTGCCTCGCGGAGAGCGGGCGCGGCGGCGACGCCCCGGCCGTAGTCGGCGACGACGATCGCGTCGGCCCCGGCGAGGGCGGCGGTCATCTCGGCGGTGACGTCCGGGACGGGCGGGGTCGCGCAGCCCTCGTCGATGCGGACGAGTGCGTGGTCGACGACGCGGACGCGGGTCTTCACGGGCGTCGGTGCACCGGACGGCCCGGCGACGACGCGCACACCGGGGAGGAGGGCACGGACCTCCTCGCCGCGGCCGTCGTCGGAGAGCACGGTGACGAGGGTCACGTCGTGGCCGTCCTTCGCGAGCATGGTCGCGACGAGTCCGGCGCCGCCGGCGCGGCGGTCGTCGGTGCGGACGTCGACGACGGGCACCGGGGCGTCCGGGCTCAGGCGTTCGCTCGTGCCGGAGACGTCGACGTCGAGCAGGGTGTCCCCGACGACGACGATCCTGCGTGCGGCGCCGGTCACCGGCGGGCTCCGCGGCGCAGGGCCGGCTCCATCGCGCGGCACAGGGCGTGCACGAGGACGAGCTGCGCCTCCTGCACGTTCGCGGAGGGGCCGTCGATGCAGATCGCGTCGTCGACGATCGACGCGAGGGGGTTCGGCCGGGGCCCGGTCATGGCGATCGCGAGCGCGCCGACGGCCCGTGCGGCCTCGGCGGCGCGGAGGAGGTTCGGGCTCTTGCCGCTCGTGCTCAGCAGCACGACCACGTCCCCGGCGCGGGCGTGGGCCCGGACCTGGCGGGCGAACACCTCGTCGTACCCGTAGTCGTTGCCGATCGCGGTGACGGCGGAGGTCTCGGCGTGCAGCGAGATCGCCGAGTACGCCGGACGGTCGCCGTCGAAGCGGCCGGTCAGCTCGGACGTGAGGTGCTGCGCCTCGGCCGCCGAACCGCCGTTGCCCGCGGCGAGGAGCCGCCGGCCCGCGACGAGTCGCGTCGCGATGTCGTCGGCCCAGGCCGCGATGTGGTCGCCGTGGTCGACGAGCGAGGCGATGACGGGGACGGACGCGGCGACGTGGTCGCGGACGAGCCGGACGCTGTCCACGCCGGTCCCGGTCGCGGGTTGGGTCGGGGAGATGGTCATCGTGCGGTCCTCTCGGTGGTCGCGGTGCGACGGGGGGCGCGACGTGCGCCGGAGCGGGTGTCCGCGACCGCGCCGCCGCCGGCGATGAGCCGGTCGTAGACGCGCTCGCTCTCGGCGGCGACCTTCTGCCACGTGTACCGGGCGACCGCGCGTTCGCGGCCGGCGGCACCGAACGCCTCACGGCGCTCGGGGTCCTCGAGGAGCGTGCCGATCGCGGTCGCGACGGCGTCCTCGTCGCGCGGCGGGACGTGCAGGCCGGTGGCGTCCTCCACGACGGTGTCGATGAGGCCGCCGACGCTCGACGCGACGACCGGTCGGCCGCACGCCATCGCCTCGAGGGGCACGATCCCGAACGGCTCGTACCAGGGGGCGCACACCACGACGTCGGCGCTCCGGTACACGGCGGGCATGTCGTGCTGGCCGAGCTGCCCGCGGAAGTGCACGTGGTCCCGGATGCCGAGCGACCGGGCGAGTGCGTCGAGGCGCTGGTACTCCGGGTCGTCGGGCAGGTCGGCTCCCGCGACACCGGCACCGCCGACGACGACGAGTTCGACGTCGCGGCCCTCGTGCACGAGCTCGGCGACGGCCGCGATGGTCGTGCCGACGCCCTTGCGCTGCACGAGTCGGGACGCGGTGAGCACCCGCTGCGTCCGGCCCCGAGCCTCGACGGGTCCGTCCGGCCGGAAGGTCTCGACGTCGACACCGCACGGCACGACGGAGATGCGGTGCAGCGGGACACCGAGGGCCTTGAGCTCGAACGCCTCGTCCGAGCAGGTCGCGACGACCTGGTCGACGCTCCTCCCGACGGCGGGCTCGACCCACTCGCGCTCGACGGGGCTCGTGTCCGCCGCTCCCTGGTGGCGGCGCTTGACGACCCCGAGCGCGTGGAACGTCTGCGCGACGGGGATGCGCACCCCGCCGGTGCGGGCCTGCACCTGCGCGACGGCCTCGAGTGCGGCGTGCCCGGACATCCAGAAGTGCGCGTGCACGACGTCGGGCCGGTCGACGAACCACTCGGCGGCCAGGACCGAGGCGAACGTGCCCATGTACGGGAACAGCTCGTCCTTCGGCACCGCGCGGGCGGGTCCGGCGTCGACGTGGACGACCTCGACGCCGGGGCGCAGGAGCACCCGCACGGGCAGGTCGGACGCGTCGCGTCGGGTGTAGACGGTCACCTGGTGGCCGCGGTCGGCGAGCGCGCCGGACAACTCGGCGACGTGCACGTTCTGGCCGCCGGCGTCGACGCCGCCGAGGGTCGCGAGCGGACTCGCGTGCTCGGAGACCATCGCGATCTTCATCGGGCACTCCCTTCGAGCACGACCTCGGTCGTGCCGTTCCGCCGCGCGGAGCGCGCGGTCCGGTGGTCGGTGACGACCCGGTCCAGCAGGTCGTCCCAGTCGGCGGTGAACCGCGCGAGCGCGTGGCGCTCCAGCGCAGCCTCCCGGGCGACGGCACCGCGTCGGCGCGCCTCGTCCGGGTCCTCCAGCAGCAGCCGGGAGGCACGGACCAGCTCGTCGACGTCCGTCGCGATCGCGCCGGCGTCGGCGGGCACGGTCCGTGGTGCGTCCGTCGTCGCGAGGACGAGGACGGGCATCGCCATGTGCATCGCCTCGATGAGCGACAGCCCGAGGGACGTCCACCGGTTCGGGTGCACGTACGCACGACGCTCCGCGAGCGCGCGGTGCATCGGGTCGGCGGGCACGTCGCCCTGCGCGACGACGCGGTCGCCGAAGCCGAGTTCGCCGATCCGCTCGGTGCCGATGCCCCAGAGGTCGACGGGCGCCACCGAGGCGAAGCGGGGGAGCAGGTCGGTGCCGACGACCCGGCCGCGGCGGACCGGCTCGTTGATGACGACACCGAAGCGTCCGAGGGACCCGGTGTACAGCGGCCCGGGGTCGACGACGCCGTGCTCGACCACGGTGGTCGGTGTCGTGCCGCAGTCCCACATGAGGGCGTTCCAGTGCGTGACGTGGGCGATGACGAGGTCGTCGCGGTCCCGCAGCGGGTGGCGGCTGTTCGGGACGTCGACGCGTGGTGCGTTGTGCTCGACGAACACGATCGGTACCGAGCGGCCCCCCAGCAGCCGCTCGGCCGCCTCGAGCTCCTCCGTGCGCTGCAGCACGACCACGTCGACCTCGGCGTCGGCGACGTCCTCCGGCGCTATCTCGACGACCGATGCCGGCCAGTCCCTGCCCCCGCGTCCGAGGCCGTCGGCGTCGCGCGCCGCGGTCGTCGGGACGAGGTACTGGTGCTGGCCGCGGACGAAGGCGTCCATCCAGCCGCCGTGGACGTGCCACACGAGGATGCGCATGCAGGCCTTCCGGGTCGAGGAGCAGGAGGAGAAGGAGAAGCAGTGGCGCACGCTACGCAGCGCTCGCCCGGCTACGGCGCAGGAAGGTGCTCGGTGATCCGCGAAGCGCGGTCCTGCAGTCGGCGGTGCGCATCCAGCACATCCTGGACGGACACACGGGCGAGGCAGGGGTGGCCCGGGACCGGGCACGCACGGGCACGGCTGAGTCGGCACGGTGCGCTCTGGTCGCCGAGCACCTCGACGAGCGGCGCGTACGGCGCCCACTTCACCGCCGGGACGACGGGGGAGAACAGGCTGACGATCGGCACGCTCACGGCGGCCGCGAGGTGCGCCGGACCGGTGTTGCCGACGACGACCACCTCCGCTCCCGCGAGGACTGCGGCGAGCTCCGCCGGGGTCGTCGAGCCGCCGAGGTCGATCCCGGTGGACCCGGCCACCTCGGCCGTCAGTGCCCGCTCACCAGGCGATCCCGTGACCACCACGGGCACCCCGGCGGCGGCGTAGGCGGCGACGAGCGCTCGGTGCTGCTCGGCCGGCCACGCCCGGGCCGGGACGCTCGCACCGGGGTGGACGACCACGTACCTGCCCAGACCGGCCACGGCCGCGGGTGGGGCGGCGTCGAGGCGCACCGCGAGCCTCCCGGCATCGTCGTCGGGGAGCGCGAAGCCCGCGGCCTGCGCGATGCGCAGCGCACGCTCGGGCTCGGGGAGGTCCTCGGGCAGGTCCTCGCCCGGTCGGAGGCGCACGTCGAGGAGCGACCCGGGGTGGTCGACCGACGCGCCGCTCACCCGCGGGACGCCGGCGAGCCGGAGCAGCAGCGCGAGCGGCAGCGGGGACTGGTGGAAGGACGTCAGGACGACGGCCTCGTCCGGGCGCTCCTCGGCGACCAGTGCGCGGAACTCGTCGACGACGGCGTCGTCGATGGGTCGGGCGGTCTCGGTCACCCACGGTGCCGCCCACGTCCGGAGGCTGTCGACGCCGGGGAGCAACCGGCCCGCGGGGGCACCCTGCGGGCCGCAGAGGAGCGTGACGTGCGAGGCGCCGGCGGCGACCGCACGCACTGCCGGACCGGCGACGAGGACGTCGCCGAAGGAGTCGAGCCGCGCGACGAGGACGCGCGGGCCGCGGGTCCCGCTCACGCGACCGGCGTCGGACGCTGTGCGAGGACGAGCGTCACCGCGTCGTCGAGGGTCGCGGCGACGGTGTCCGCCGCGTCGACCTCGGCCGGCCGGGTCCGCGCGGTGGGGACGAGGATGCCCTGCGCCCCGGCCGCCCGGGCCGCCTCGACGTCGGCGCCGATGTCTCCGATCACGACGAGTTCGGTGGCGGGCACCCCGAGCACCTCGGCGGCGCGCAGGACCATGCCGGGCCGGGGCTTCCGGCAGTCGCAGCCGTCGTCGGCGTCGTGCGGGCAGACGCACCACACGTCGAACGGTCCGATCAGCTCGTCCACCCGCGCGTTCGTCGCGTCGACCTGCGCACGGGAGGCCATGCCCTTCGCGATCACGGACTGGTTCGTGACGACCCCGGTCCGCAGGCCCGCGGCGCGGACGCGCTCGACCGCCCGGTGCGCCCCCGGCACCGGGACGACCAGGTGCGGGTCGGCGTTGTAGGGCACGTCGATGACGAGGGTGTCGTCACGATCGAAGAGGACGCCGCCGACGGGGCGGTCCGGTGCGAGGGCCATGCACCGAGCAGTACCGGTCCGGCACCCCGCGTCGGCCCAGGAAGAGCCGTTCCGCGCGGTGCTGACCGCGCCCGCAGGGACGCCCGCCTAGCGTCCGCGACCGTGACCGCCCTGCCGACCATGCCCCCGTCCGACGGCCGACCGGAGCTCCTCGTGCTCCGCGCCATCAAGCTCGGGGACCTGCTCGTCGCCGTGCCTGCCCTGACCGCGCTGCGTCGTGCGTTCCCCGGCCACCGCATCACCCTCGCGACGACGGCCTGGCTCGCCCCCGTCGTCGAGCTCGTCCCGGCGGTCGACGTGCACCTCGCCCAGCATGGGCTCGACCACCCGATCGCCGCCCCGACCGGCTCCGTCGACGTCGCGGTGAACCTGCACGGGGTGGGACCCGAGTCGAACGACCTGCTCGAGGCCCTCCGACCCGGCCGGGTCGTCGGCCACCGGGACCCGGACCGCGGACACGACGGTCCGGAGTGGCCCGAGGGCCTGAACGAACGCGAGCGGTGGGCACGCCTGCTCACCTGGCACGGCATCCCCGCCGACCCGGACGAGGTCGCGATCGACCGGCCGGTGACGCCGTCCGTCGCGCCCGGCGCCGCGGTCGTGCACGTCGGGGCCTTCCACGGCGCACGGCACTGGCCGACCGACCGCTTCGCCGAGGTGGTGCGCGGGCTCAGGGCGCGCGGACACGACGTGGTCCTGACGGGAGGCGCGGACGACGTCGACCGCGCCCGTGCGGTCGCGGACGCGGCCGGCCTGCCGCCGGGGGCGGTCCTCGCGGGAGTCCTCGACCTGCAGCCGTTCGCGGCGGTCGTGGCCGACGCCGCGGTGGTCGTGACCGTCGACACCGGCGCGGCGCACCTGGCCTCCGCCTACGGGGTGCCGTCGGTCGTCCTGTTCGGCCCGGCCCCGCCCGAGGCGTGGGGTCCGCCGGCGTCCGGTCCGCACGTCGTGCTCACCGACGCAGCGCAGCGACGCGGCGACGTGTTCTCCGAGGAGCCGGACCCGGCGCTGCTCGCGGTGGGGCCGGACGACGTGCTGGCGGCGGTGGACGGACTCGGGGTCGTGCCGGTGCGGTCGGGTCCAGCCGTTCGTCAGTAGGTTCGGGAGCGGCAGCCGGAGGGTCCGGCCGCCGGGAGGGAACGACCGTGTTCGAAGCCGCGAACATCCGGGACTGGATCGGCCTGCCGGTCGTGGACCAGTCCGACGAGAAGATCGGGACGCTCGAGAGCATCTACTACGACACGGCGACGTCCGACCCGGCGTTCGGTGCCGTGACCACGGGGCTCGTCGGCTTCCAGAAGCTCGTGTTCGTCCCGCTCACCGGTGCGCTCGTCGCCCCGAAGCACCTCGTCGTCGCGTTCCCGAAGAAGCTCGTGAAGGACGCGCCGTCGATCGCGACGGACGGTGAGCTCGACGCCGCGGTCGAGCCGGGCCTGTACGAGCACTACGGGCTGACCTACCAGACGGGCAGCAACGGCGAGCGACGACTCGGGCGGCGCTGAGGGGCACACTGCGGGTGACGCCGAGGACGAGCCGCTAGCCTGGGCGCTCCGTCCGCCCGTCCTCGTCCGTCCCGTCCGCCGGAGGTCCCCCTGTCCCGCTCGGTCCGCCCGGTGTCCGCCGCCGTCCTGGCCTTGGTCGCTGCGGTCTGCGTCCTCGTGACGACCGGCGTGGTGCCGGGAGCGCCGGGGCCGTCGGCCGCCGAGGCCGCGCCGTCGTGGCCGCAGCCGCAGCCGTTCCCGGTGTCGTCGGACCCGCCCGAGCGACTCGCCGACGTCCCGCCGGGTAGCGAGTACGTGGCACTGGGGGACTCGTACTCGGCCGGGTACGGGCTCGACGACCCGAGTCACCTGCCGACGAACGCCTGCGGGCAGTCCGCCCGCGACTACCCGCACCGCATCGCGCAGCGCTTCGGGCTGCAGCTCACCGACGTCACGTGCGGCGGCGCGACGAGCGACGACGTCACCTCGGGCTTCCAGTTCAAGGGTGTCCCGCCGCAGATCCGTGCACTGTCCGCGTCGACGCGGCTCGTCACACTGACCATCGGCGGCAACGACGCCGACCTCTTCGGCACGGCCGCGTCGTGCCTGGCGCTCAGCGCGAAGGGGCCGGTGTTCTCCGGACGCGATGCCCCGTCGTGCGAGAGCACCCTCGTCCGGGACGGCGAGGACCAGCTCGGCACGAAGATCGCCTCCCGGGTCGCGCTCGGCATCGCGGACACGCTCGCCCGCGTGCAGGAGGCTGCGCCGAACGCCGTCATCGTGTTCCTGGGCTACCCGGCGATCTTCCCCGACGCGGAGCACACGCCGGCGAAGGGCTGCTTCCGTGCGGCGGTGGACCTCGGGACGCTCGCGGGCTCGTTCCCGACCGACACGTACCCGTTCACCGACACCGACGTCGTGTACCTGCACGGCGTCCAGGAGCAACTCGACGACGTGTCCGCCGAGGCCGCCCGTGCCGCCGGGGTCCGGTTCGTCGACGTGTTCGCGGACACCCAGGCGCGGTCTGCCTGCGCGACGAAGCGGCCCTACGTCTCCGGGGTGTCGCTCGACGGCGCGAGCAACCTGCAGCGCATCGACCTCGAGCCGGGAGCCCTGCACCCGAACGAGCGCGGTGTCGCCTACCTGACGGACCGGGTCGCGTCGGCCGTGCAGGACCTCGCCGGCTGACCGACGGCCCGGCCCGGGTCACGCGGTCGCTTCGCGCTCCTCGGCGGCGGCGTGCGCGGTCGGTGGGACGACGCACACCGGCGACACCGCCTCGCGGAGCACGTCGTGCAGGACCGAACCGGAGAGGGCGTGGACGTGGCCCTGCCCGAGCACGACGAGCGACGCCGTGCGCGAGTGCGCCGCGATCGCGTGACCGGGGTGTCCCTCGACCAGCAGCGGGTGGATCCGCAGGTGCGGGTACCGCCGCCGCAGCTCGGCTGTCACCCGGTCGAGCAAATCGGCGTTCCGCGCGCGCCAGCGCATCGGGTCCTCGGCGAAGTCGGTGAGGCCGGTCCGGGTGAGGACGGGCATCTCCCACGCCCGGAGCACGGTCAGTCGCCGGTGCCGCCGCTCCGCTTCGTCGACCGCGATCGCGACCGCCCGTTCGTCGAGCGGCTCCTCGACCGCGAGGACGACGTCACCGTCGATCGGGTGCGGCCCGTCCGGCACGACGACCGTCGGTACCGGGGCGCGCTCCGCCACCCGGGCTGGCCCTGACCCCACCGTCGTCCCGCGGCGGCTCCGCCACGACCCGACCACCAGGAGGTCACCCTCGTCGGACGCCGTCACGAGCGCGTTCACGAACGACCCCGCGTGCCGGTCGACCACGACCTCGACGCCGGGCAGAGCCGTTCGCGCGGCGTCGGCGAGCGCATCGGCGACCCGCTTGCCGTCCGCGCCGACACGGCCCTCCTGCGCCGGGTCGACGCCGATCACCCGGACCCGTTCGATGCCGGTCCCCGACCTGCCGGCGACCCACCGCAGCGCCTGCTCGTGGGGCTTCGCCGCGTCCGCTGCCAACGTCACCGTCGACCACCGTTCGTCCATCCCGATCGACCTCCTCGTGCCGGTGTCGGGGCGTCTGTCGGCGCTCCTTGGCCGCGGAGCGTACTCCCGCGTGTGCAGCGCCGGCTGCACGCTCCCTGCGGTTCCTCCGAGGTGCCGCGCCACCGGTCGCGGGCGCACACCGGGCCGGACGGGAGGGACGAGGCGGGCTGGCACCGTGCCTCCCGGGCGGATCGCCGCACACTGCGTGACCGCACCGACACGTGTGCCGCGCGCTGCGTAGCCTCGGGGCGTGCGTACGAGTGCCGGACTCCTCCTCCACCGCGCTGGGCCGACCGGCACGGAGGTCTTCGTCGCGCACATGGGCGGGCCGTTCTGGCAGCGTCGCCCGCGGTCCTGGTCCATCCCGAAGGGCGAGGTCGAGCCGGGCGAGGACCCGCTCGCGACGGCGCGGCGGGAGTTCGCCGAGGAGATCGGGTCCGCCGCTCCCGACGGCGACGTCGTCGACCTCGGGGAGCACCGGCAGTCCGCCAAGGTCGTGCGGGTGTTCGCCCTGCACGCGCCGCACTTCGAGGTCGCCGAGGTCGTGAGCAACACGGTGCGGCTCGAGCTCCCGCGCGGGTCCGGTCGGTTCGTGGAGGTGCCGGAGGTCGACGCCGCGCGCTGGGTGCCCGTCGACGAGGCCCGGGATCTGCTCGTCCTCGGACAGGTGGCGGCCCTCGACGCCCTCGTCCGTGCGGTCCGACCCGCGTAACGGGCACGTTGCGATTCGGACGGAGTCCGCGCTCGCTGGATAGCCTGAGCGAACGTCGAGATCGCGACGTCTGGTGCAGGGACCAGGACAGCACGAGCAGGGGAGCACGATGCGGCGCTTGCGCACCGTCACGGCGGCACTGACCGCCCTCGCACTCGGAGGGGGACTCGCGCTCGTCGGCGCGTCGTCGGCCTCCGCTGACCCGGCCGGGCACTGGGGGACGTTCACCCTCGCCGGCCAGGCCCGGGACTACTCCGGCACCATGACCCTGCCGGGGTTCCCGGCGACCACCTTCGAGTCGAACGCCCGTCAGGCGACCGTGATCAGCGGCAACTCGACCTGGCAGGGGCCGAACACCGGTCCCGGTGCGGCCTACGGCTCGAGCCGTGGGAACACCTACCTGAACCAGCGGCCGCTCGCCGATGCCGCCGGCCAGCCGTCGGTCACGACGTACACCTTCGCGACGCCGACGCCCGGAGCCAGCAGTTGGTCGTTCGTCCTCGGTGACGTCGACGCCGACCGGGTGACGATCGCAGCGACGACCCAGGGCGGGGGAACCGCGACCGCGGCCGACCTCGGCTTCTCCGGCGTGTACAACTCCTGCTCGGCCTCCACCGCCGGTGGGTGGTCCTGCCCGGCCGACCCGGACGGCACCACCGGACGGGACGTCCCGAGCTGGGACGGGGCGTCGCTGACGCTCACCGGCAACGCTGGCTCCGTCGACACCTCGGGCGCCACCGCGTGGTTCACGCCCACCGTCCCGCTCACGAGCCTCACGCTCACGTTCGAGCGTCGCAGCGGCTTCCCCGTCTACCAGACGTGGTTCGCGAACCGCACCGCGGCGATCTCCGGGACCGCCACGCTCGACGGCACGCCGATCCCCGGTGCCACCGTCACGGTGACGGCACCGCGCGGCACTGTCTACACGACCACGACGAGGGCCGACGGCACGTACGAGTTCCCGGCGCTGCCGGTCATCAACGACTACGAAGTGTCCATCACGCCGCCGCCCGGAGCCACCGGAGCAGCCACCGTGACGGGTGTCTCGCTGAACGGGGTCCCCGGGGGCGAGGACCGGGTCGTGCCCTTCGCGTTCACGTCGCCCGCGGGCACGACGTCGATCATCGGCCAGGTCGTCGACACGAACGGCGACCCCGCGGCCGACGTCCCGGTGGTCATCACCGACCCCACCGCGAACACGACGACCACGACCGTCACCAACGACGAGGGCTACTACACCGCTTCCGGCCTGACGCCGAACACGGCGGTCACCGTCGCTGTGGACGGCGCCGACCCGGTGCAGGTCACGACGGGCGGGGCAGCTCCGGCGGCACCGACCCGGCCCCGGCCGATCGAGACCGACGCGGTGAGCACGGTCAGCGGTGTGGTCCGGCTCGACGGCACTCCCCAGGCGGGCGTCACGGTCGACCTCCTCGACGGTGCCGGCACGGTGGTCGCCACGACGGTCACCGATGCCGACGGCGGGTACTCGTTCACGACCGTGGACGGCACGTACACGGTGCGCTCGGCGCTCCCGGCACCGGGTGCGACGGGCACGACGACGAGCACCGCGGTGACACTGGTGGGCGGTGGCCCGGCCCAGACCCGCGACTTCGCGTTCGTCATGCCGCCTGCTCCGGAGGCCGTCGTCACCAGCGCCAACGGCCGCGTGGTCGACACGAACAACGCGCCCGTCGCCGGCCGCACCGTCACGGCCACGCCGGTCGAGCCCGACTCCGGTGCACCGGTGACCGCGACCACGGGCACCGACGGCCGGTACACCCTCCAGGGGCTGAACCCCGCGACCGACTACACGGTCACGGTCTCCGGGAGCACCGCCACGGTGGACTTCACCTCCGGCCCCGACGCGGGCGCCGTGGTGACCGTCGTCGACCTCGTCGTCGCTGCCGCCGCGACCCCGAGCCCCACCCCGACGGCGACGCCCACCGCGAGTGCCGCCCCGACGACCGCACCGGTCGCCGCGACGGGCTCCGGTCCGACGTCGGGCGCCCTCGCCTACACGGGTGCGGACCTCGGCCCGGGGCTGGTCGCCGCCGGCGTGCTCGTGCTCCTCGGTGCGGGCCTGTTGACGTACCGCTCCGTGCGGCACCGTCGCCGGACGCACCTGCACGACTGACACCTGTCGCGCAACGAGGTGGGACCGCTCGGTCCCACCCCGTTCGTCGTTCCGGGAACAAACCCCGGACCGACGCCGTTGGAGCGCTCCGAGGAAGTTCTCAGTGGTAGCCCCTCGCGCAGCTCGAGTGCATCGTGCAACACTGGAGGAGCGCACTCGCCGTGGAGTCGTACCCACAACACCATCCACAGCTCGAGCGCGCAGCTCCTCGTCGTCCCGGACGTCGTTCGCCGCGCGCTCGGACGTCCCCAGCGAGGAGGTCAGCCCCGTGTCCACCACCACCACCCGAACCTCGGCCGTGCCGGCACACACGCGGCCGATCACCGTCACGACGGGCTCGATCGTCGGCATCGCCGTGCTCGGGCTCGCGACGTTCTTCGCCATCACCACCGAACTCATGCCGGTCGGTCTGCTCGGCACCATGAGCCGTGACCTCGGCGTCTCCGAGTCCACGATGGGTGTGGTCGTCACCGTCTACGCCGCAGCCGTGGCCCTGCTCGCGCTGCCGCTGACGTCCTTCACCGCCCGGCTGCCCCGGAAGACCGTGCTCGTCGCGACGCTCGTCGGCTACGCGGTGTCGAACCTCATGGTGGCGCTCGCGCCGTCCTTCGCCGTGGTGTGCGCGGGCCGGGTCGTCGGCGGCGTCGCCCACGCGCTGTTCTTCTCGGTGGCGTCGGCGTACGCCACCCGCATCGTGCCGCCGCGCCTCGCGGGCCGCGCGATCGCGTTCGTGTACTCGGGCAGCTCGCTCGGCTTCGTGCTGGGCGTGCCGATCGCCACCTGGGTCGCACAGACCATCGGCTGGCGTCCGGCCGTCGGTTCGGTCGCCGTGGCGTCGGCCGTGCTCGCCGGTGTCGCGCTGGCGTTCCTCCCGGCCGTCCGCGGTGCGTCGTCGCCGCACATCGGCTCGCCGCGTGCCTGGGCGCGCACCGGTCTGCTCTCGGTCGTCGTCGCGGACCTGCTGCTGTTCGCAGGGCACTACGTCGTCTACACGTACATCGGCCCGTACGCGATCGACGCCGGGCTCGACGCGCACCTCGTCTCCGGTGCCCTGCTCGTCCTCGGGGCCACCGGGGTCGTCGGGCTCTGGATCGCCGGGCTCTTCGTCGACCGTGCGCCCCGCCAGACCCTCATCGTCGCGGTCGCCGTGATGGCCGCCGCGTTCGCCGTGCTGCCGTTCGTGCACGGGTCGCTCGTCGGCACCATGGCGGTCGCCGGTGTCTGGATGGCGGCGAACGGCACGACCGGCACCCTGTTCATGGCGGCCGCGATCCGGACCGGGGGTGTGTCGCCCGACATCGCCGGCGCCCTCGTCAACGGCGCGTCGAACATCGGCATCGCCGGGGGAGCGGCGCTCGGTGGCCAGGCCCTCGGCGTGGTCGGACTGCAGTGGATGCCGTTCGCCGGCGGCGCGGTCCTGCTCGCCTCGCTCGGGGTCGTCGTCGCGGCACGCAAGGGCTTCCCGGTGCACTCGCACGCGCAGGAGCACCTGTCGACCTCCTCGATCGAGGCCATCACGTCGTCCCTCGCCGTCGTCACGACGTCGGTCCCGACGATCAGCCGGGCGATCCAGACCCTCACGGGGTCGGTCGCCGTCGTCACCGGCGCGGTCCGCACCCACCGCTCCGGCGAGCCGACCGCGTAGCGCGAGCGGCGCTCAGCGGGCGGTGCTCAGTACGAGTCGGTGACCGTGCCCTGCACCCCGCCACCGCGCAGCCAGAGGGTCAGCGTCCCGCTCCTGGACTGCGCGGACAGGGACACCGAGCCGTGCAGCGCGTCCTCCCGCGGGTAGCAGGCCGTCGACGACTCGATCCGGTCGGCCGTCGCGACGAGGCAGATGGTCGAACGGTCGGTTCCGACCCCCGCCCAGACGTTCCACGGCGTCTCCAGGTCGCCGCCGTCGAGGGCCCGGTTCGTGAAGATCAGCCGGGTGCTGTGCAGGCTCACCGGCGCGTCGACGGGGCCCGGGAGCTGGTCCGCGTAGGTCTGCGGCACGTCGAGCAACTGCTCCAGCGTCACGGTGCCCGCCGTCGGCGTGATGCTCGGCGCCGCGGGCATCGACGGCCGCGCCGTCCCGACGACCGTTCCGGCCGCGAACGCCACTCCGACGGCGGCGGCCGCGCCGAGCGCGATCCACACGCGGGGGCGGCGGGTCCACAGCAGGTCGTGGACGCGGCGGCGCCACCCTGCCTGGAGGCTCGCCCCGCCTCCGTCATCCGTCGTCGCCGCCGCCTCGGGGTCGGCCGACGCCACGGTCGCCGGCACTCCGGTCACTCCCGAGGCGGTCGCTCCCGAGGCGGTCGCTCCCGAGGCGGTCGCTCCCGAGGCGGTCGCTCCAGGGGCGGTCGCTCCGAGGGTGGTCGATCCTGGGTCAGCGTCGGGCGCTGCAGGAGCCGCCGGCGCGGGGCCGGCGTCGTCATGTCGGTCGTCGGCGAGCACGTCGCCGACCGGGGCGGCAGGTGCAGTCGGGACGCCGCCGGCGCCGTGCCCCGCAGGCGCTCCCGCCTCGGCGAGGCGCCCGCCCCCGCGCTCCGCGGGCGTTTCGGCGGACGACGGCCGCCGTGGCCGCCGGCCCGCGGCGAGGTCCTGGAGCGCGATGCGTGCGCGGGCGGCCTCCACGGGTGTCGAGTCGGCACCCCATGCCACGGCTTCGAGTCGCGCTCGCTCCTTCGCCAGGTCGTCGTCGGCCATGCGTACTCCCGTTCCGGGTCCTGCTGCCCGCCCCATGGTCGCACTCGGACGGCGACCGTGTTCACCCAGTGCGCGAGGAGTACCCAGGAGCGATGACCAGCTCCGCGAACGACCAGCCCCGCCCGGCCGACGACGAGACCCTCGAGCCGCTCAGCCACGACACCCAGTCCGGCGAGGCCGACTACGTCGCGACGAGCCCGGGCGGGACCGGCACCGAACGCCACGTGCCGACCGCCGACGAGGAACAGGGCCGCGGCACCGAGTACGACCCCGCCGACCAGGGCCCGCAGCAGGAGGGCCAGGGCGGCTAGCCGGCGGCGCGCTCCAGCGCCCGTCGGAGCACCGCGCGCTCTCCGAGTGCCCACGCGGCACTCGTGACGACGTACAGCGCCGCGGCGAGGGGCGCGACCGCGGCGAACACCACCGTGACGAACGGCGCCACCCGCCCGACGGACGCCGCGACGGCGGCACCGGGGACGCTGGGGTCCGTGGGCTCCACGGGGTTCCACCGGCGGTTCGCGCGCCGGGTCGCCTCCACCACGAGCGCGAGGACGGCGAGCAGGACGAGCACGACCCAGGCGTGTGCCCAGAGCGGTGAGGCGAGCGTGACCACGAGCGAGTGCGCCAGCGGCACGCCGACGAACGTCGCCTCGAGCAGCGTGTTCGCCACGCCCCCGATCGTCGCGTGTGTGAACAGGGTGTACAGGAGCGACACCACCGGGGCCTGCGCGAGCACCGGCAGGCACCCGGCGAGCGGCGACACCCGTTCGGCGGTGTAGAGCTCCTGGACGGCGCGCTGGAGTCGCTCGCGGTCCCGTCCGTACCGGCGACGGAGTCCGGCGAGCTGCGGCGCGAGGCGGCGTCGATCCCGCTCGGCTCGCACCTGCAGGACGGACAACGGCACGAGCAGCACGCGGACGGCGAGGGTGAGGGCGACCACCGCGAGCGCCGCGGCGAACGACCCGGCGAAGGGTTGGAAGCAGCCCGTGAGGGCGGCGAGCAGGTCGGCGCCGGCGTGCAGGAGCGTGCCGACGACGGGCAGGGTGGAGAGGTCCATGGGGGTCCGATCGGTCGAGGTGGAGGGGTCGCGGAGCGGTCCGACCACCGACGCGGTCAGACCGGTGCGACGACCCCGGGTGCCCTCGGTCGCGCGTGACCGTCCGCGTCCGGGTGCGACGAAGCGATGTCCGTCCGGAGCACGGCCCACGCGGCGTGGTCGACCACAGTGCTGGGCGCAGGCGTGGCGAGCACGCCGGCGACGACCGCGGTGAGGACCACGACTGCGACGACCGCGGCACTGCCGAGTGCCGTGACGACGACCGCGGGGAGCAGGTCGCCCGCCCCCGTCGCCACCGGTGCCCCCGCGCCGAGCACGGCGACGAGGCGCAGCAAGAACTCGACGACGACCATGGTGCGTTCAGCGTAGCGTCCGCGCGCCGCCCCGGTCCGGCGTCCGGGGAGCGGCATGATCGCGGCATGACCGCTGCATCGCCGAGCACCCCCGCGACGGTCGCACTGGACCGCGCGGGCGTGCCGTACACGCCGCACGTGTACGAGCACCACGAGACCGCCACGAACTTCGGGGAAGAGGCGGCCGCCGCCCTCGGGCTCCGTGAGGAGCAGGTGTTCAAGACCCTGGTGGTGTCGGTGGACGGCGCCCTCGCCGTGGCCATCGTGCCGGTCGCGAACCGCCTCGACCTCAAGGCGATCGCCGCGGCCGTCGGCGGCAAGAAGGCCACGCTGGCCGACCCGGCACTCGCCGAGAAGCGCACCGGCTACGTGGTCGGCGGCATCAGCCCCGTCGGGCAGAAGACCGCACTCCGGACCGTGCTCGACGAGTCGGCGCTGGCGTACGACAGCATCTTCGTGTCCGGTGGACGCCGGGGCTTCGACATCGAGCTCACCCCCGCCGACCTCGTGCGGGTCACGGACGCGATCGCGAAGCCCATCGCCCGGACCTGAGTCGGCAGCGACCTGAGTCGGCACCGACCTGGGTCGACATCGACTTGAGCCGAGTCGCCGCAAGTTTCTCCCCGGACCGGGAATGGGCCGCCCGCCGCTGCGTTGCATTGAGTCGAAGGCACTCAAGTCCAACCAGGAGGCACCCTTGCCAGAGACGTTCGGTCCCGCCGGCAGCGACTCGTTCGACGAGTTCCTCGCACGGCTCATCGCGGCGCAGCAGGCCGGTCAGCAGCGGCCGGTCCCGTTCGGACGCCCCGTCGACATCACGCGACTGCTCAGCTGTCGCACCCACCAGCTGCTCCAGCGCACCGCCGAGTACGCGACCGAGCAGGGCCAGCACGAGATCGACGCACTGCACCTGCTGCACGTCCTCGTCCGGACCGATCCGTTCACTGCGGTCGTCCGCCGGGCCGGCGCCGACCCGGAGCGCCTCGCCGACGAGGTCGAGCAGCGGCTGCCCGCACCGTCCGACGACGACGCACTGACCGAGGGTCGCCCGGCACTGACCGGCACCGCCCAGCGCATCCTGCTCGAGGCGACCCAGGCCGCCAAGGGCTTCGGCAGCACCTACACGGACCCGGAGCACGTCTTCTTCGCGCTCGTCATGGACCAGGACACCGTGACCGGACAGCTCCTCGCGAGCGCCGGCGTCACCCCGCAGGTGATGCAGGAGTACGCGGCGGAGGCGTCGGCTGCGGCACGGGCGGGACGCACGGTGCCCGGCACGACGACGGACAGCGGAAGCACCGAGCAGAGCTCCACGCCGACCCTCGACCAGTACGGCACCGACCTCACGGCCCGTGCCCGCGACGGACGCATCGACCCGGTCATCGGTCGGGCGGACGAGATCGAGCAGACGGTCGAGATCCTGCTCCGCCGCACGAAGAACAACCCCGTCCTGATCGGCGAACCCGGCGTCGGCAAGACCGCGATCGTCGAGGGGCTCGCGCAGCGCATCGTGGACGGTGACGTCCCGGCGCTCCTGCAGGGCAAGCGCGTCGTCGCGATCGACCTGCCCGGCATGCTCGCCGGTGCCCGGTACCGCGGCGACTTCGAGGAGCGCCTCACGAAGGTCGTGGACGAGATCGCCGAGCACGCGGAGGAGCTCATCGTCTTCGTCGACGAGCTGCACACGCTCGTGGGCGCCGGCGGTGGCGGCGAGGGCGGTTCGATGGACGCCGGCAACATCCTCAAGCCGCGCCTCGCCCGCGGCGACCTGCACATGGTCGGCGCGACGACCCTGAACGAGTACCGCCGCATCGAGAAGGACGCCGCGCTCGAGCGTCGCTTCCAGCCGGTGACCGTGGGGGAGCCGAGCGTCGAGGACGCCGTCGCGATCCTCACGGGCCTCGCGCCCCGCTACGAGGAGCACCACGACGTGACCTACACGCCCGAGGCGCTCCGCGCGGCCGTCGAGCTCTCGCACCGCTACGTGACGGACCGCCACCTGCCCGACAAGGCCATCGACCTCGTCGACCAGGCCGGTGCCCGCCGTCGGCTCGCGCTGTCCGGCGACGTGGACGTGGAGACGCTGCGCGTCGAGATCGCCGCGCTCAGCGCGTCCAAGGACGCTGCCGTGGCGGAGGAGCACTACGAGGAGGCGTCGCGCCTGCGCGACCAGATCGACGGCCTGGAGGCCCGGATCACCGCCGCCTCGGAGGCGGGCGCGAGCCGCGCTCCCCACCGGCACGGCCGCGACGCCGCTGACGCGTCGCCGCGGGACCGGCGACCTGGGCCCACCAGTCCGGAACCGGGTGACCGGCAGATCACGGAGGCCGACATCGCCAGCGTGGTCTCCCGCGCCACCGGCATCCCGGCGACACGCCTGAGCCAGGGCGACCGCTCCCGCCTGGCCGTCCTCGAGGACGAGCTGCACGAGCGCGTCGTCGGTCAGGACGACGCCGTGCAGGCGATCGCCCGCGCAGTGCGGCGCAGTCGGACCGGCATGGGCGACCCCCGCCGACCGGTGGGCAGCTTCCTGTTCCTCGGACCGACCGGCGTCGGCAAGACCGAACTCGCGAAGGCGCTCGCGTCCTCGTTGTTCGGCGACGAGTCGGCCATGCTCCGCTTCGACATGAGCGAGTTCGGCGAGCGGCACACGGTCTCGCGGTTGGTCGGTGCCCCTCCCGGGTACGTCGGCTACGACGAGGCCGGGCAGCTCACCGAGCGCGTCCGTCGGAACCCGTACTCGGTGATCCTGCTCGACGAGGTCGAGAAGGCCCACCCGGACGTCTTCAACCTGCTGCTGCAGGTGCTCGACGACGGCCGACTGACCGACGGCCAGGGTCGCACGGTCGACTTCCGGAACACGGTCGTGATCATGACGTCGAACATCGGGTCCGAGTTCCTCGCGTCGCGCTCCGGCGCCCTCGGGTTCTCGGCGGTCGGGGCCGCGGAGGGCTTCGCGGAGGACGACCTGCGTGCCCGGGTGATGGGCAAGCTCCGTGAAGCGATGCGGCCGGAGTTCATCAACCGCATCGACGAGATCGTGCTGTTCCGGAAGCTGACGTCGTCACAGATCTCGTCGATCGTGGCGCTCCTGCTGGAGGACACCGCGCTCCGGCTGCTCGGCCAGGGCATGACCCTGTCGGTCTCCGACGAGGCCGTCGCCTGGCTCGCCGAGCACGGCTACGAGCCCGAGTACGGCGCCCGCCCGCTCCGTCGGCTGATCCAGCGCGAGGTCGACGACCGGATCGCGACCCTCGTGGTGGCCGAGACGGTCCGGAGCGGGGACACGGTCCGCGTGGACGTGGCGGACGGTGTGCTCACCGTGACCGCGGCCCAGCCCGCCGAGGTCTGATCCCGCTCTCCCGGTCGCCTGAACGGCCCGGTGTCTGCACGACACCGGGCCGTTCTGTCGTTGTCGGCGAACAATTCCGGAGCATTTTCATGGAAATGCTTGCGCGGACATTCCCGGTGTGGATAGTGTTCACGAGCACCGTTCAGCACGAGACCGAGAGGGGGCGAGACCATGATGATCATCACCATCACGACGCACCGCGCGACGCCGTTCACCGGCACCGTGCCGTTCACCGGCACCGCGCCGTTCCGTGGCATCACCGGACTCTTCGGCACCCCTGTCCGGGTCCGCTGACCGGAAGCGTCCGCCTCTCCGCACGCCCGCGCTGACAGCGCTGCCGAGCCTCCCGCTCGCGGTCGCTGCCCGTGACGCCCGTCACCCGTACCGCTGTGAGCGGTCCGGGTGGGGCGGCCCGGGGGACGCGTCGGTCGACGACGGTGGCCGACCGGACGCTCTCGCCATCGCCACGCATTCCTGAATGCATTCCGACGCATTCTTCCGACATCGCGCCCGGCGCCGATGCGGTGGTTCGTCGCGCATTCATCCGTCATTTTGTCCGGCCCGCACACCGGGTCGTTCCGTCGCGCCCGGAAGACGTCCGGGCGACCATCCAGTAGGGGATCCACCACCATGTCCACGAAGACCTCCACCCGTCCTCCCGATACCCGTGCGGTGCGCCGTCGGGTCTCGCTGCCCGACCGCATCGCCCTCCGGGTCGGCCTCTGGCTGATCCTGTGGAGTCGGCGCACCACGCCCGTCCGGGTGTCGGTCGACTTCGAGACCCGCCAGCGGATCGAGCGTGAGCAGCGCGACAGCCAGCTGCGGTTGCTGCTGCAGAGCGGTGCCATGCAGCTCTGGCGCTGAGCGACGTGCTGACCTTCCAGCGCCCCGGCCTCCCGGGCGGGGCGCTGGGAGGTCCGGCCGACCGCCGCCACTGCCGTACCGTTGTGCGGTGACCGAAACCGCAGCTGCCCTCGTCGACCGACTCACCGCGATCGTGCCGGACTTCCCGAAGCCGGGGATCCTGTTCCGCGACGTCACACCCGTGTTCTCGGACCCGGTGGCGTTCGGCCGGGTGTGCGAGGCCCTCGCGGCACCGTTCGCCGTGGGCGAGGGCTTCCAGGCCGTCGCCGGCATCGAGGCCCGTGGCTTCGCCCTCGCCGGGGGCATCGCCGCGCAGCACCAGGTCGGCGTCCTGACCGTCCGCAAGGCCGGGAAGCTCCCGGGCGAGGTGCTCAGCGAGCAGTACGCACTCGAGTACGGCGAGGCCGAGCTCGAGCTGCGCCCCGGTCAGCTGCCGCAGGGCACCCGCGTGCTCGTCGTCGACGACGTCCTCGCGACCGGCGGCACCGCGGCCGCGACGATCACGCTCCTGGAGCGCGCCGGCTACGAGGCCATCGGCTTCGCCGCGCTGCTGGAGCTCGACGGCCTCGCGGGCCGCGAGCGCGTCGAGGCTCGTGTCCCGGTGACCACGCTCGGCACCGTCCCGGCCTGACGGAACCGCACCGCGCCTCCAGGCCGTTCCTGCACACCCGCACGCGCCCCGGGCACGCCCCACAGGCGGGCCGCGCCGCGGTCGCGGCGCACTAGTCTTGACGCACCCCTGAACCAATCGAGGAGCACCACGATCGTGACCGAGTCAGTCGCAGCGCCCGCCGACGGCGCCGAGCCCGCAGACCTTCCCCAGGCACCCGAGCCCCGCACCGCGACGACGACCACGACCGGCACGGAGCTGTTCGACGGAGTCCGCGGCGTGGTCGCGATCCGTGTCGCCGGGGTGCTGAAGGACCTCGACGCCGAGGTGCACGAGGGTGACCTCGTCGAGCCCGTCACCCTCGACGAGCAGGACGGCCTCGACATCCTCCGCCACTCCGCCGCGCACGTGCTCGCGCAGGCCGTGCAGCAGATCAACCCCGACGCGAAGCTCGGCATCGGACCGCCCGTCACCGACGGCTACTACTACGACTTCGACGTCGCCGACCCCTTCACGCCGGAGGACCTCAAGGCGATCGAGAAGGGCATGGACCGGATCATCCGGCAGGCCCAGTGCTTCCGTCGCGTCGTCGTGACCGACGAGGAAGCCCGTGATCGCATGGCGGGGGAGCCCTACAAGCAGGAGCTCATCGGCCTCAAGGGCGCCGCGGACACCGGTGACTCGGGCGAGAGCGTCGAGGTCGGTGCCGGCGAGCTCACGGTGTACGAGAACGTCGACCCGAAGACCGGCGAGGTCGTGTGGCAGGACCTCTGCCGCGGTCCGCACGTGCCGCACACCCGGTGGATCGGCAACGCGTCCAAGCTCATGCGCGTCGCGGCGGCGTACTGGCGCGGCTCGGAGAAGAACCCGCAGCTGCAGCGTGTGTACGGCACCGCGTGGCCCGACAAGGACCAGCTGAAGGCGTACCTGGTCCGGCTCGAGGAAGCCGCCAAGCGCGACCACCGCAAGCTCGGTGCCGAGCTCGACCTCTTCTCGTTCCCGGACGAGATCGGTTCCGGCCTCGCGATCTTCCACCCGAAGGGCGGCATCATCCGCCGCGAGATGGAGGACTACTCGCGTCGCCGGCACGAGCAAGAGGGCTACTCGTTCGTCTACACGCCGCACATCACCAAGGGCGACCTGTTCGAGCAGTCGGGTCACCTCGGCTGGTACAAGGACGGCATGTTCCCGGCCATGCACATGGACGAGGCACGCGACGAGGACGGCAACGTCACCCGTCAGGGCGCGGACTACTACCTCAAGCCGATGAACTGCCCGATGCACATCCTCGCGTACCGCTCGCAGGCCCGCTCCTACCGCGACCTGCCGCTCCGGATGTTCGAGTTCGGCACCGTGTACCGCAACGAGAAGTCCGGCGTGATCCACGGCCTCACCCGCGTCCGGGGCATGACCCAGGACGACGCCCACATCTTCACCACGCAGGAGAAGATGAAGGAGGAGCTCACCACGACCCTCGAGTTCGTGCTCTCGCTCCTGCGCGACTACGGCCTCGACGACTTCTACCTCGAACTCTCCACGAAGGACCCGGAGAAGTACGTCGGCGACGACGAGGTGTGGGAGGTCGCGACGAACACCCTGCGCGAGGTCGCCGAGGAGTCCGGGCTCGAGCTCGTCCCCGACCCCGCCGGCGCGGCGTTCTACGGCCCGAAGATCTCCGTGCAGGCGCGGGACGCCATCGGCCGCACCTGGCAGATGTCGACCGTCCAGCTCGACTTCAACCTGCCGGAACGGTTCGAGCTCGAGTACACCGCGCCCGACGGATCCCGCCAGCGCCCGGTGATGATCCACCGTGCCCTCTTCGGTTCGATCGAGCGGTTCTTCGGCGTCCTCACCGAGCACTACGCCGGCGCGTTCCCGGCGTGGCTGTCCCCGGTGCAGGTCGTCGGGATCCCGGTCGCGGCGGAGTACGGCGACTACCTCGACGAGGTCATCTCGAAGCTCCGCTCGCACGGCGTCCGCGCCGAGGTCGACCACTCCGACGACCGCATGCAGAAGAAGATCCGCACGCACACCAAGGCGAAGGTGCCGTTCCAGCTCATCGCGGGCGGCGACGACCGCGACGCCGGAGCCGTGTCGTTCCGCTTCCGCGATGGTCGGCAGGACAACGCCGTGCCGGTTGACGAGGCGGTCGACCGCATCCTGACCGCGATCCGCGACCGCGCGCAGGTCTGATGGACCAGGAGCGGCCGGGAGGCACCGAGCACGTCCCCGGAACCGGTCACGTCGCCGACGTGGCCGGGTCCGGGGTCCCCGGCAAGGGTTCCGGAGACGACCCGCTGGTGATCCGCGACGCCGCGACCGGCGCCGCGGTGCCGGACGCCTTCCAGCGCCTCTGGAACCCGCACCGGATGGCGTACATCGACGCCGGGCGCGAGGGTCGGGGCCGCGGCCACGAGGACGACTGCCCGTTCTGCGAGGCACCCGGCAAGTCCGACGAGGACGCCCTCATCGTCGCCCGCGGGGAGCACGCCTACGTGCTGCTCAACCTGTTCCCGTACAACAACGGCCACCTGCTCGTGTGCCCCTACCGGCACGTGCCGCTGTACGACGAGGCCACGGCGGACGAGCTCCGCGAGATGGGGGAGCTGACGCAGACGGCCATGCGTGTCCTGCGTGCGGTCTCGCACTGCGACGGCTTCAACATCGGCATGAACCAGGGCGAGGTCGCGGGGGCCGGTGTGGCCGGGCACCTCCACCAGCACATCGTCCCTCGGTGGCAGTCCGACTCGAACTTCTTCCCGATCATCGCGCGCACGAAGTCGATGTCGCAGCTGCTCGGCGAGACCCGCCGACTCGTCGCGGAAGGGTGGTCCGCGGAGCACTAGACTGTCGGCATCATGAGCGACAGCAGCAGCACCCCGAGCACCCCCGGCACCTCGATCACCGGCTCCGACCGCGTCAAGCGCGGCCTCGCGGAGATGCTCAAGGGCGGCGTCATCATGGACGTCGTCGACGCCGAGCAGGCCCGCATCGCCGAGGAAGCCGGCGCCACCGCCGTCATGGCGCTCGAGCGCGTCCCCGCCGACATCCGGGCACAGGGCGGCGTCGCCCGCATGTCCGACCCGTCCATGATCGAGGAGATCATCGCCGCGGTGTCGATCCCCGTCATGGCGAAGGCCCGCATCGGACACTTCGTCGAGGCGCAGGTGCTGCAGGAGCTCGGCGTCGACTACATCGACGAGTCCGAGGTGCTCTCGCCCGCCGACTACGTCAACCACATCGACAAGTGGAACTTCACCACGCCCTTCGTCTGCGGTGCGACCAATCTCGGTGAGGCCCTCCGTCGCATCACCGAGGGCGCGGCCATGATCCGCTCCAAGGGCGAGGCCGGCACCGGCGACGTGTCCGAGGCCACCAAGCACATCCGCACGATCAACAAGGAGATCGCTGCCCTCCGGCACCTCAAGGAGGACGAGCTCTACGTCGCCGCGAAGGAGCTCCAGGCGCCGTTCGACGTCGTCAAGGAGGTCGCGCAGACCGGCAAGCTCCCCGTGGTGCTCTTCACCGCGGGTGGCGTGGCCACCCCGGCCGATGCCGCGATGATGATGCAGCTCGGCGCGGACGGCGTCTTCGTCGGCTCCGGAATCTTCAAGTCGGGCGACCCGGCCAAGCGCGCGGCCGCGATCGTCAAGGCCACGACCTTCCACGACGACCCGAAGGTCATCGCCGAGGTCTCCCGCGGGCTCGGTGAGGCCATGGTGGGCATCAACGTCGCCGACGTCCCCGCGCCGCACCGCCTGGCCGAGCGTGGCTGGTAGTCCGACCGCGCACCCGCGCATCGGCGTCCTCGCGCTCCAGGGCGACTTCCGCGAGCACATCGCGTCGCTGACCGAACTCGGCGCCGACGTCGTGCCGCTCCGCCGTCCGGAGGAGATCGCGTCGCTCGACGGCGTGGTCGTCCCCGGCGGCGAGTCGAGCGTCATGGACAAGCTCTCGCGTGCGTTCGGTGTCGCGGAGCCGCTGGCCGCCGCCATCCGCGGTGGTCTCCCCACGTACGGGACCTGCGCGGGCATGATCATGCTCTCGTCGCGCATCGCCGCGGGCATCCCGGGGCAGCAGACCCTCGACGTGCTCGACACGACCGTGCGGCGGAACGCCTTCGGGAGCCAGAACGACTCGTTCGAGATCGACATCCCGATGCCAGAGCTCGGTGAGGCCCCGGTGCACGCCGTGTTCATCCGCGCACCCGTGGTCGAGGAGCACGGGCCGGGGGTCGAGGTCCTCGGGGCGCTCCCGGACGGCCAGGTCGTCGCCGTGCAGCAGGGCAACGTGATCGCCAGCGCGTTCCACCCCGAGGTCGCGGGGGAGGACCGGTTCCACCGGCGCTTCCTCGACCTCGTCCACAGTGCTTGATGCAACCAGTGCCTGACCCGACCAGTGCCTGACCCGACCACCCTGGCGGTTCCCTCGACCGGCCACGCGCTGTCCACAGGACCAGCGCGCCGGACCGACACCGTGCCTCCCGGCTCGGTAGACTGACCAGGATCTTCCGCAAGACGCAAGGAGCACCGTGTCCGGGCATTCCAAGTGGGCAACGACCAAGCACAAGAAGGCGGTCATCGACCAGCGCCGTGCCAAGTCGTTCGCCAAGCTCATCAAGAACATCGAGGTCGCCGCGAAGATGGGCGGCGCCGACCTGTCGGGGAACCCGACCCTGGTCGACGCCGTGCAGAAGGCGAAGAAGACCTCGGTGCCGAACGACAACATCGACCGCGCCATCAAGCGCGGTGCCGGTCTCACCGGTGAGTCGATCGAGTACACGACGATCATGTACGAGGGTTACGGCCCGAACGGCGTCGCGATGCTGATCGAGTGCCTCACGGACAACAAGAACCGTGCCGCGGCCGAGGTCCGGACGGCGATGTCGCGCAACGGTGGCACCATGGCCGACCCGGGCAGCGTCGCGTACAACTTCTCCCGCAAGGGCGTCATCTCGGTCACGAAGACCGATGGCCTCGACGAGGACACCGTGATGGGTGCCGTGCTCGACGCCGGTGTCGAGGACGTCATCGACCAGGGCGGCGGCTTCGAGGTCATCACCGAGGCGACCGACCTCGTCGCGGCCCGCACGGCCCTGCAGGACGCCGGCATCGACTACGACTCGGCCGACGCCGAGTTCGTCCCGGGGCTCAAGGTCCCGGTCGACGCCGAGACCGCCCGCAAGGTGTTCCGGCTGATCGACGCGCTCGAGGACTCGGACGACGTGCAGAACGTCTACTCGAACTTCGACATCCCCGCGGACGTCCAGGCCGAGCTCGACGAGGACGAGGGCGAGTAGCCGTGCTCCGGGTGCTCGGGGTCGACCCCGGGCTCACCCGGTGCGGCGTCGGCGTGGTCGAGGTCGCACCGAACCGGCGTGCCCGGCTCGTGCACGTGACCGTCGTCCGGACACCGGCGGACATGGCGCTCGAGCAGCGCCTCCTCCGGATCGCGGACGGCATCGCCGCCGAGATCGACGAGCACCGTCCGCAAGCGGTCGCCGTCGAGCGGGTCTTCGCGCAGGCGAACGTCCGCACCGTGATGGGCACCGCGCAGGCGGCGGGCCTGGCACTGCACGCGGCGGCGGCGCGCGGCCTGCCGGTCGGCCTGCACACCCCGTCCGAGGTCAAGGCGGCGATCACCGGGTACGGCAACGCCGACAAGCGACAGGTGCAGACGATGGTCGCCGCCGTGCTCGGCCTCGCCGAGGCGCCGAAGCCCGCGGACGCTGCGGACGCGCTCGCCCTCGCGGTGTGCCACGCCTGGAGGCTCGGATCACCAGACCAGGCCGGGTCCGGTCCGTCGTCGCTCACCCCGGCGCAGCGTGCCTGGCGGGACGCGCAGCAGGGCACCGGTGCCGACTCGCCCCTGGCCCGCGCGGCGGCCGCCGCGGCGCGTGGTGGCTCGCGCGGCGTCGCGCGTGGTGCGGGGGCAACGTCGGTGGGCGGCCCTAGGCTCGGAGCATGATCGCGAGTCTCCGGGGCACCTGCATCGACGTCGCCGGATCGAGCGTGGTGATCGAGGTCGGGGGAGTCGGGTACGCCGTCACCGTCACGCCCGCGCACGCCCTGACGATGCGACACGGGGCCGAGGTCTTCGTCCGCACCGCGATGATCGTGCGCGAGGACGAACACCTCCTGTTCGGGTTCGAGACGACCGACGCACTCCGCGTGTTCGACCTCCTGCGCAGCGTGTCCGGTGTGGGGCCGAAGTCCGCTCTCGGGGTGCTCGCCCACCTGGACCCGGGGCAGATCGCCACCGCCGTCGCGAACGAGGACGACGCTGCGTTCCGCAAGGTGTCCGGCATCGGGCCGAAGACCGCGAAGCTCATCACCGTCGCCCTGGCCGGCAAGCTCGCCGCGTTCGAGCAGCCCACCGCGGCGGCGGCAGGTTCGACGTCCGGTGCGCACCCCGCGTCGGAGGACGTCGTCGTCGCCCTCGTCGGCCTCGGTTGGCGTGAGGACGCGGCGCGCGCTGCGGTCGACGCCGTCGTCACCGAGGACCCGGCCGCCGCGACGTTCGGCACCCAGGCGCTCCTCCGCGCCGCCCTCGGGGCCCTCCGACCGGCCGGAGCGGGCCGATGAGCGGCATCACGGCCGCCGGGGCGGAGTCGCAGGAGGAACTCGCCTTCGAAGGCGCCCTCCGCCCCCGTTCCCTCGACGAGTTCGTGGGACAGCGCAAGGTCCGCGGTCAGCTCGACCTGCTGCTCAAGGCGGCGGCGATGCAGGAGCGCACACCCGACCACATCCTGATGGCGGGGCCGCCCGGACTCGGCAAGACCACCCTCGCGATGATCGTCGCGCACGAGTCCGGCCGGCCACTGCGGATGTCGAGCGGTCCGGCGATCCAGCACGCCGGCGACCTCGCAGCCGTGCTCTCGTCACTGGTGCCGGGTGAAGTCCTGTTCATCGACGAGATCCACCGCATGGCACGGTCGGCGGAAGAGATGCTCTACCTCGCGATGGAGGACTTCCGGATCGACGTCATGGTCGGCAAGGGAGCCGGCGCGACGAGCATCCCGCTCGACCTCGCACCGTTCACGCTGGTCGGCGCGACGACCCGGGCCGGCCTGTTGCCGAACCCGCTGCGGGACCGCTTCGGCTTCACCGCACACCTCGAGTTCTACGAGAAGGACGAGCTGGAGCAGGTGCTCATCCGCGCGGCGCACCTGCTGGAGCTCGACATCGACCGCTCCGCCCTGCGCGAGATCGCTGGGCGCTCCCGGGGCACCCCGCGCATCGCGAACCGCTTGCTCCGACGCGTCCGCGACTTCACGCTGGTCCACCGTCCCCGCGACGGCATGGCCGCGGTGCAGGGCGCCCTCGAGCTGTACGACGTCGACGAACTCGGCCTCGACCGACTCGACCGGGCCGTGGTCGAGACGATGCTGACCCGGTTCGACGGCGGGCCCGTGGGGTTGAACACGCTCGCGGTGTCCGTCGGCGAAGAATCCGAGACGATCGAGTCGGTCGTCGAGCCGTTCCTCGTCCGGCTCGGTCTCGTCACCCGCACCCCCCGCGGTCGGATCGCGACGCCGCAGGCATGGCGGCACTTCGGCATGACGCCGGGGCAGTCGAGCGCCGGTCCCGCACTCTTCGGCGACGACGACTGAACCCCCACCGACCGAGCAGTCCCCGAGCGCACACGTCGCCCAGCGAGGAGTGCCCTAGACTGCTACGGCCCGAAACCGAGCAACCAGAGAAGGCATCGCATCATGGGTCAAGAAGTCATCCTCATCGTCATCGTCGTGGCGTTCGCGGCCTTCATGTTCTACAACAGCCGGAAGCGCAAGAAGCAGCAGGCGGAGCTCGCCACCAAGATGGTCCCGGGCGCGCAGGTCATGCTGTCCTTCGGCCTCTACGGCAAGCTCCTCTCGGTCGATGACGAGAAGGTCACCGCCGAGGTCGAGGTCGCCCCGGGCACGATCGTGACCGTGCACCGCCAGACGCTCTCCCGCGTCGTGGACGCGACCGCCGACGACGTCGACACCGCCGTCACGCCGGAGGACGAGCCGAAGCACGTCACCGAGCTTAACGGCCAGCCGGTCGTCGACGACCAGGCCCCGGCCTACGGTGAGCGCACCGACGAGCCGAACCGCAAGAACGACAACTGATGTTCTTGGCTGTCGGGTCGTGAGGCCCGGCAGCATCACTCCTGCCGTCGGCTCGCGTCGTCGGTCCTGACAGAAAGACGAGACGACCGGTGGCACGATCGACACCCGTCAAGAAGGCGCTCCGCTCGCTCACCTGGTTGGTGATCCTGATGGCGGTCCTCGCAGGACTCAACACCGCTGCATCGATCCTCGCCAGCACGACGAAGGACGACACCGACAAGTGGTTCGCGGGCGCCAGCTGGGTCCCGGAGCTCGCGCTCGACCTGCAGGGCGGCACGCAGCTGACCCTCGCGGCGCAGAACACCGAGGGCGGCTCGGTCACGAGCCAGCAGCTCAACCAGGCCGTGAACATCATCCGCCAGCGCATCAACGCGACGGGTGTGTCGGAGTCGCAGATCAACACGCAGGGGACGAACAACATCGTCGTCTCGATCCCCGGCAAGCCCGACCAGGCGACCATCGACCGGATCGAAGCAGCGGCGAAGCTGACCTTCCGTCCGGTGCTGTACACCGAGGCCGCCACGAACACCGCCGTCGGTGGCAGCGACGGCGCCTCGGCCTCGCCGACGCCCTACACGCCGCCGGCATCGCTGCAGGCCACGCCGAGCACGAAGCCGACGAACGGCAGCGATCTCTCGCAGGTCACGCCGGCGCTCCAGGCGCTCTACACGAACTACAACTGCAAGGCACCGGACGACGTCACCGCCGCTCCCGACGACGAACCGCTCGTGACGTGCGACCAGGACGGCGCCGCGAAGTACATCCTCGGTCCGGTCGAGGTCTCGGGCTCCGGCATCAGCAACGCCACCTCGGGTCTCGCCACCGACTCGCAGGGTGCGTCCACCGGCCAGTGGGCCGTCAACCTGACGTTCTCGGGCAAGAGCTCGGACGACTTCCGCGACGTCACCAGCCGGCTCGTGAAGCTGCAGGCGCCGCAGAACCAGTTCGCGATCGTCCTCGACGGCACGGTCATCACCGCTCCGGCGTCGAACGCGGCCATCACCAACGGCAAGGCGCAGATCACCGGCAACTTCACGGCCGACTCCGCGAAGACCCTCGCGGACCAGCTCAAGTACGGCGCGCTGCCGATCAACTTCCAGGTCCAGTCGAACGAGAACATCTCGGCGACGCTCGGGACCGCACAGCTCGTCGGCGGTCTCGTCGCCGGCCTGATCGGCCTCATCCTGGTGATCATCTACTCGGTCATCCAGTACCGGGCGCTCGCGTTCGTGACGGTCCTGTCGCTCGGGGTCGCAGCAGCCCTGACCTACCTCGTCATCGCGATCATGTCCTGGCGCGTCGACTACCGCCTGTCGTTGGCGGGTGTGGCAGGTCTGATCGTGGCGATCGGCATCACCGCGGACTCGTTCATCGTGTACTTCGAACGCATCCGCGACGAGCTGCGGGACGGCCGCGGTCTCGAGGGTGCCGTCGAGTCCGGATGGCGTCGAGCCCTGCGCACGATCCTCGCGTCGGACTCGATCAACTTCCTCGCCGCCGTGGTCCTGTACATCCTCGCCGTCAGTGACGTGAAGGGCTTCGCGTTCACGCTGCTCCTCACGACCCTGATCGACGTCGTCGTCGTGGTGCTGTTCACGCACCCGATGATGCAGCTCATCGCACGCAGCCGGTTCTTCGGCGAGGGCCACAAGTTCAGCGGGCTCGATCCGAGCGCCCTGGGGGCCGTCTACCGGGGACGCGCGCAGTTCCGGGCACCGGTCGTGGACGGCAAGCGTCAGCAGCGGAGCGCCGGTGAGGCGCAGCGCCGCCAGACGATCGCCGAGCGGAAGGCCCGCGAAGCCGCGGGCGACAACGGCACGACGCCGGACGGGAAGGACGACTGATGGCCAGCTTCAGCCAGTTCGGCAGCGACCTCTACACGGGCAAGCGCTCCTACGACATCGTCGGACGCCGTCGCACGTGGTACCTCATCGCGATCGTGATGATCGTGCTCTCCCTCGGCATCCCGTGGCTCCGCGGCGGGTACCAGCTCGGGATCGAGTTCACGGGCGGGTCGGAGTTCACCATCTCCGACGTCAAGACCACGAACCAGGCGATCGCGACCGACACCGTCGAGTCGATCGTCCCCGAGGGTGTGCCGCGCGTGTCGCAGCTCGGGCAGCACGGCATCCGCGTGCAGACCGGTCAGCTGACCGACCGGCAGACGACCGAGGTGCAGGACGCCCTCGCGAAGGCGTACGACGTCCCGGACAGTCAGGTCGCGGCGACGTTCATCGGTGCGACCTGGGGTGCGGACGTCCTCGCGCAGGCCATCCGCGGCCTCGTGATCTTCCTCGCCCTCGCGGCCGTGGTCATGGCGCTGTACTTCCGCACGTGGAAGATGTCGGTGGCCGCCATGACGGCGCTGCTGCACGACCTCCTCATCACGGCGGGCGTGTACGGCATCGTGGGCCTCGAGGTCACCCCGGCGGCCGTGATCGGCTTCCTGACGATCCTCGGGTACTCGCTGTACGACACCGTCGTGGTCTTCGACAAGGTGCGTGAGAACACCAGCCAGGAGAGCGTCCGGACGTTCAAGCAGTCGGTGAACCTCGCCGTGAACCAGACCCTCGTGCGCTCGATCAACACCTCCGTGGTCGCCCTGCTGCCGGTCGCGGCGATCCTCTTCATCGGATCGTACGTCCTGGGCGCCGGGACGCTGCGCGACATCTCGCTCGCGCTGTTCATCGGCATCATCGTCGGCACGTACTCGACGATCTTCATCGCGTCGCCGATGTACGCGCACCTCCGGGAGAACGAGCCGAAGATCAAGCAGGCCGACGCCAAGAAGGAACAGGCCGCGGCGAAGCGGCAGCAGCAGGTCGACGCGACGGCGAACGTCTGATGGCCGTGGACATCACCGACATCGACGTCGCGGAGGCCCGGCGCCGGCTCGCCGAGGGCGCGAAACTGTTCGACGTCCGCGAGCAGGGGGAGTGGGACGAGGTCCACGCTCCCGAGGCGACGCTCGTCCCGATGTCCGAGCTGGTGTCGCGGTGGCAGGAGATCGACGGCGGCGACACCCCCGCGATGGTCATCTGCCACTCCGGCGGTCGCTCGGCGCGCGTGGTCGCTGCCCTCGAACAATCGGGGGTCTCCGCCGTGAACGTGCTCGGCGGGATGACCGCGTGGGAGCAGTCGGGTGCCGCAGTCGTCCGCGGTGCCCAGAGCGAACCGCGTCACGAGCACTGACCGGACGCGCGTAGTCTTGTCGGATCGAGCGCGGAGGAACTCCGCACCGGACGAGGTCTCGGGAGGCGCATCATGACCGACACGCGCGAATCGTCGCCGTCGGACGCCGCGAGCCGCCCGGCCTCGCCCGCCCGTCCGACGAGTCCGATCGGCCCGAACACCACGGGCAACCTCGGCTCGCTCCGCTCCCTGCTCCCGCGCCTGTTCTCCCGTGCGCAGCCAGCCGGAGCGGTCGACACGCTCATCCGCACGGTGCGGTCGCACCACCCGAAGGCCGACGTCACCCTCATCGAACGGGCGTACTCGGTCGCCGAGCAGGCGCACGACGGGCAGAAGCGCAAGTCCGGCGAGCCCTACATCACCCACCCGGTCGCGGTCGCGCAGATCCTCGCCGACCTCGGCATCGGCACGATCACGATCGCCGCGGCGCTCCTGCACGACACCGTCGAGGACACGGACTACCAGCTCGACCAGCTCCGCGCCGACTTCGGTGACGAGATCGCGATGCTGGTCGACGGCGTCACGAAGCTCGACAAGGTCAAGTACGGCGACAGCGCACAGGCCGAAACCGTCCGCAAGATGGTCATCGCGATGTCGAAGGACATCCGAGTGCTCGTCATCAAGCTCGCGGACCGCCTGCACAACGCCCGCACGTGGGGCTTCGTGGAGTCCGCCTCCGCGACGCGCAAGGCCAAGGAGACGCTCGAGATCTACGCGCCCCTGGCGCACCGGCTCGGCATCCAGATGATCAAGCTGGAGCTCGAGGACCTCTCGTTCGCGGTGCTGCACCCGAAGCTCTACGTCGAGATCGACAGCCTCGTGAAGGAACGGCAGCCGAAGCGCGAGCAGTTCGTGCAGAACGTCATCGGCACGCTGAAGAAGGACCTCAAGGCCGCGAAGATCCGCGGTGACGTGATGGGCCGACCGAAGCAGTACTACTCGATCTACCAGAAGATGATCGTGCGTGGGCGCGAGTTCGACGAGATCTACGACCTCGTCGGGATCCGCGTTCTCGTCCCGACCGTGCGGGACTGCTACGCGATGCTCGGCTCCGTGCACGCTCGGTGGACGCCGCTGCCCGGGCGGTTCAAGGACTACATCGCGACGCCGAAGTTCAACCTGTACCAGTCGCTGCACACCACCGTCCTCGGTCCCCAGGGCCGCGCGGTCGAGATCCAGATCCGCACCCACGAGATGCACCAGCGCGCCGAGTTCGGTGTCGCTGCCCACTGGAAGTACAAGCAGCGCGTCACCGGCCGCGACGTCGACTCGTCGAGCCAGAACGACCAGGACATGGCGTGGCTCGCCCACATCACCGACTGGCAGGCGGAGACGAGCGATCCCGGCGAGTTCCTCGACTCGCTGCGCTACGAGATCGGCGCGAAGGAGACCTACGTCTTCACGCCGCAGGGCAAGGTCATCGGCCTGCCGTCGGGCGCCACCCCGGTCGACTTCGCGTACGCCGTGCACACCGAGATCGGCCACCGCACGATGGGGGCGAAGGTCAACGGGCGGCTCGTCCCGCTCGAGAGCACCCTGTCGAGCGGCGACGTCGTCGAGATCTTCACGTCGAAGAACCCCGACTCCGGCCCGAGCCAGGACTGGCTGACCTTCGTCCGGAGCCCGCGCGCTCGGAACAAGATCAAGCAGTGGTTCACCAAGGAGCGTCGCGAAGAGGCCATCGAGCAGGGCCGTGACGCCATCGCCCGCGCGATGCGGAAGCAGAACCTGCCGCTGCAGCGCATCCTCAGCCAGGACACCATCGCCGAGGTCGCGTCCTCGATGCGCTACGAGGACGTCTCTGCCCTCTACGCGGCGATCGGGGAGGGGCACGTCTCGACGCAGTCCGTCATCGAGAAGGTGCTGGGCAGCGTCCAGACCGAGACCGAGACGGACGAGCCGGAGCTGGCGTTCCCGCGGCAGATCACGAGCCGCCAGCTGCGCAACAGCGACTCGGGCGTCCTCGTCCGTGGTGCGCCGGACATCCTCGTGAAGCTCGCGAAGTGCTGCACCCCGGTGCCCGGCGACCAGATCGTCGGGTTCATCACCCGCGGCCAGGGTGTCTCCGTGCACCAGGCGTCGTGCTCGAACGTGAAGTCCCTCATGAACGAGCCGGACCGCATGATCGAGGTCGAGTGGGCACCGTCGTCGAAGTCGGTGTTCCTCGTGCAGATCCAGATCGAGGCGCTGGACCGCTCGGGCCTCCTGAGCGACGTCACGCGTGTGCTGACCGACCACCACGTGAACATCCTGTCGGCGACGGTCTCGACCTCGTCCGACCGACTGGCGCTGAGCCGGTTCGTGTTCGAGATGGGCGACACCACCCACCTGGACCGGGTCCTCAACGCGGTGCGGCGCATCGACGCCGTGTACGACGTGTACCGCGTCAGCGCCGGCTGACGCTCGCCGTCCACAGGGAGGCGCGCCGCGTCGCAGCGAGGCGAGCCCCGGCCGAGCCCGGTCAGGACGGCTCGGAGCCGAACAGCGCGGTGAGACGCCGCTCGGCCTGGCGGACCATCGGCACGACACCGAGCGCACCGAGGGCTCGCCGCAGCTCGTCCGTGCCGACGACGCCGGCCCCGACGAGACCCCGCACGGCGTCCTCGTCGGCAGGGTGCATGCGGCCGGCGGTCGGCCCGGGTGCCCGGAGCAGGTCGATCGCGGTCCGCGGTGGTGTCGTCACCCGGAGCGCCGCGAGGGCCCGGACGTCCTCGTGCGGCAGCGCGACCTCGCGCACCCGGACGGTCGCGGGATCGACCCGGAGCCGCACGTGCGAGGGCACGACGCACTCGTGGGGGAGCGGTGGACGCGACAGCCCGCCCCACACCCAGGCCGCGGTGCGGTGGGCGGCGACGAGGCGGACGTCCGGCAGGGCCCACGCAGCCGCTGCGGCACGCAACGCCGGGTCCTGCGGTTCGGCCGGTGATGCCCAGCACGGACCGACGGGCACGAGCTCCCCGGCGAGCACCGCGGCCCGGAGTTCGGCCTCCGGCCAGTCGTCGGTCGTCAGCAGGCGCGAGCGGGGCACCCGGACATCCTGCCGGACCGACCTGCCCGACCGGGCCGGGCTGTGGACAGGGCCACGGAACGACCGGAGGGGCGGGGCGGGGACGACCCGTGCCTCCCGGCCGACACGCGTCAGCGCACCGCGGGGACGCAAGCCGCGCCGCGCCGCGCCGCGGCACGGCGCGCGTCAGCGACGCTCGGTCAGCGCAGCACGTCCGCCCGGTGCACGAGCGCAGCGGCGCCGATGAGCGGCCCGTCCTGCGAGAGCCCGGTGGGGACGATCCGCACCTTCGTCACGAACGGGAACTCGACGCGCTCCGCCACGGCCTGCCGCGCGAACTCGAAGAGATCAGGGGTGACGTGGGAGAAGCCGCCGCCGATCGCCACGACCTCGAGGTCGACCAGGCTCGTTGCCGCGGCGATCGCCTGTCCGAGCGCGCGACCGCTACGCCGCACCGCTGCGACGGCGATCTCGTCGCCGGCCGCGTACGCGGCGGCGAGGTCCTCGCCCGTCGTGCCGGCGAAGCCCTGACGCTGCGCCCAGGCGACGGTCTTCGGACCGGACGCGACGGCCTCCAGGCAGCCCGTGCCGCCGCATGCGCACGGGTCGTCGAACCCGCCGCACTCGACGTGTCCGATGTGGCCCGCGTTGCCGGTCGGGCCGCTGACCGTGCGGCCGTGCAGGATGAGCCCGCCGCCGACGCCCGTGGAGACGATCATGCCCATCACGTGTTCGGACCCCTGCGCTGCGCCGACCCAGTGCTCGGCCAGGGTGATCGCGAGGCCGTCCATGCGGAGTGTCACGGGGACCCCGGCGGGCACGTGCTGCGCGACGCGGTCCCGCAGCGGGTAGCCGCGCCAGACGGGCATGTTCAGCGGGGACACGAGGCCGTGGACCTCGTCGACGGGGCCGGCCGAACCGATGCCGACGCCGACGAGGACCGCGTCCGCGGGCAGGGTCGCGAGCGTGGCGGTGACGACCTCGTCGACCGCGGCCTGCAGCTCGTCGGACGTCCGGCCGGGGCCGGTCGGGCTGCGGTGCCGCGTGGCCGGCAGGACGACGCCCTGGTCGGTGACCAGGGCGGCCTCGACCTTGGTGCCGCCGAGGTCGACGGCGAGGGCGAGGGCCTGCCCTGGGAGGTGGGCCTGGGTGGTGCTGTCGGTCATGATCGCTCCGGTGCGACGGCCTGGAGGCTCGGTGCACGTCCGGTCCGCCGGCTGGCGTCCCGCAGGTGCTCGGCCCCGGCGGGGGGTGGGGTCAGTAGGACGAGGTGTCGTCGCCGAGCGACGACGCAGCGCCGGTCTCGCTGCGGTGCGCGAGTTCGTCGAGGATGCGTGCCGAGGCGCTCGTGCCGATGCGGTCAGCGCCCGCGTCGACCATCTCGAGCAGGGTGTCGAGGCCACGGACGCCGCCGGAGGCCTTCACGCCGGTGTCGGCACCGACGGTGTCGCGCATGAGGCGGATGTGCTCGGCGGTCGCGCCACCGCCGGCGAAGCCGGTCGAGGTCTTCACGAACGCGGCACCGGCGCGCTGTGCGGCGCGCGATGCGGCGACGATCTCGTCGTCGGTGAGGAACGCGGTCTCGAGGATGACCTTCACCACGGTGTCGCCCGCGGCGTCGACGACGGCACGGACGTCCTGCTCGACGCGGTCCCAGTCGCCGGACCTCGCCGCGCCGATGTTCTGCACCATGTCGAGCTCGAACGCGCCGTCGGCGAGGGCCTGCAGCGACTCGGCGACCTTGGCGGCGGTCGAGGTGGTGCCGTGCGGGAAGCCGATCACGGTGCCGACGCCGACCCCGGTGCCGGTCAGGCGCTCGACGGCGTGCGCGACGTCGCTCGGCCGGACGCACACGCTGAACACGCGGTACGCGGCGGCCTCGTCGAGCTGGGCGTCGACGTCGGAGCGGGTGAGCTCGGGCTTCAGGATCGCGTGGTCGATGAGGGCCCGGACCGCGTCCGCGTCGAGGTGGCCGGGGGTGGGGATGGCTGCGTTGTCCACCCGGCAAGCCTACCCGGAGGCGACGCGCGTACCGTGCCCCACATGCACGTCCTCGTCACCGGCGCCACCGGGTACATCGGCGGTCGCCTCGTCCCCAGACTCCTCGAAGCCGGTCACACCGTGCGGGTCTTCGTGCGGACGCCCCGGAAGCTGCAGGACGTCCCCTGGCACGACGACGTCGAGATCGTGGAGGGTGACCTCGCGGACGCCCGTGCGGTCCGGTCCGCCGTCGAGGGCATCGAGGCGGTCTACTACCTCGCACACGCGATGGGAGCCGCCGGCGACTTCGAGCGCGCCGAGACGCAGGCGGCCGGCACGATGGCGCACGAGGCCCGGGTGGCCGGGGTCCGGCGCTTCGTCTACCTCGGCGGCCTGCACCCCGACGGTGAGCTGTCGAAGCACCTCCGGAGCCGGAAGGAGGTCGGCGACGTCCTGCTCCGTTCGGGCGTCCCGACGATCGCCTACCAGGCGGGCGTCGTGATCGGTTCGGGGAGCACGTCGTTCGAGATGATCCGCCACGTGACCGACGTGCTGCCGTGGATGCCCGCGCCGAAGTGGGTCCGGAACCACATCCAGCCGATCGCGATCCGCGACGTCCTCTACTACCTCGTCAAGGCGCTCGAGATCCCAGCCGACGTCAACCGCACGTTCGACATCGGCGGCCCGGACGTGCTCCGCTACGGCCAGATGCTCAACGGGTACGCGGTGGAGGCCAAGCTGCCACAGCGCGCGATCGCCTCGCTGCCGGTGCTCACCCCCGGGCTCGCCGCGCACTGGTTCAACATCGTGACGCCGATCCCGCGGAAGCTCGCGCGTCCGATCATCGAGTCGCTGCAGTTCGAGTGCGTGCAACGCGAGCACGACATCGACGAGTACGTCCCGCACCCCTCCGGCGGACTGACCCCCTACCGGCGGGCGGTCCGGCTGGCCCTGACCCGCATGCGCACCGGCGAGGTCGAGACGAGCTGGCGGAACGCGACACTCGCCGCGACCCCGGCCGACCCACTGCCGAGCGACCCGGACTGGGCCGGGCACACCGTGTACGTCGACGACCGGGAGCGGCACACCGACGCGTCGGCCGCCGACGTCTGGCGCGTGGTCGAGTCGATCGGCGGGGAGAACGGCTGGTACTCGTTCCCGCTCGCCTGGGTCGCCCGGGGGTGGATGGACAAGATCGCCGGCGGGGTCGGACTGAGCCGCGGTCGACGTGACCCGCAGCGGCTCGAGCAGGGCGACGCGCTGGACTGGTGGCGCGTCGAACGCCTCGACCGAGGGCGCTACCTCCGACTCCGCGCCGAGTTCAAGTCGCCCGGCCGGGCCTGGTTGGAGATGACCGTGACGCCGTCGCCCTCCGGCGGCAGCGACTACCGACAACGTGCGATCTACTTCCCCCAGGGACTGTCCGGACGCCTGTACTGGTACTCGATCCTGCCGTTCCACGGGGTGATCTTCCCCGGCATGGTCGAGCGGATCACCGCCGCAGCCGAGCGGGAGTCGCACAACACCGACTCGACCTCCCGCAACCGCACCCACCAGAATGGCAGTGCTGACACGTCGCACGAGGAGGCAGCATGACCGAGGACCGACCCACCGTCCTGTTCCTGGGGGACAGCATCACCGAGGCAGGGGACTGGGAGAACCGGCTGCCGTCGGAGCGCACGCTGAACCTCGGCGTCGGCGGCGACACCACCGACGGGGTGCTCGCGCGGCTCGACGAAGTGGTGGCCGCCGAGCCCGAGGTCATCGTCCTGCTCATCGGCACGAACGACTTCGGCAACCACCGCGCGAGCGTCGAGCACGTCGTCCGCAACGTCGAGACGATCCTCGTCACCCTGCGCCGCGAGCTGCCCGGTGTCCGGCTGCTCCTCGTGTCGGTGCTGCCCCGGCAGGCCGAGTACCGCGCCAAGATCGAGGAGGCCAACCGGCACCTCCGCCAGTTCGTCGCGACCTGCCACGCGCAGTACCTGGACGCCTGGCCCGCGCTGGCCGACGGCGACCACCTCGCCGACCGCTACTCCGACGACGGCCTGCACCTCAACGACGAGGGCTACCGGGCGTACCTCGACGAGCTCGAACCGGCGCTCGAGCGCGTCCGGGACCTCCCGCCGATGTCCCGTCCGTTCCGGGCGATCGACCTCGACGGCGCGTCCGCCTGATGGCCTCGCGGAGGGGGCGACCCGCGATCGGGTCGTCCCAGCAGGGCGTGCCCGCGAGGCCGACGCCGCGAGCACCGCAGCGCGCCGCTGAGGGAGGCCGCCAGCTGCCGCCCTACACCCGTCCCGCACTCGCGCCGTCGTTGCTCGCCGCCGTCGTGCTGCTCGCGTGCGTCGCGATCATCGACGCCTCGGCGTTCGTGTTCGCCCGGTGGGGCGTCACGGTCCTCGCCCTGATCATCCTCGTGTTCGCCGTGCGCGGGCGCTCCTGGTGGGCAGCGGCCCTCATGGCCGCGGTCGCGGTGTGCTGGAACCCGCTGGTCGTCGTGACGATCCCCGGGCAGGTGTGGGCCGCGCTCCAGATCGTCGCCGCGGCGCTCTTCGTCGTGGTCGGGCTCGCCGTGAAGGTGCCCCGCGAGACGGACGCGGTCGGGAGCTGACCCGACCGCGCCGCGCGTGCCGTGCGCGACGTGGCGGGCGTGCGTCGTGACTCCCGGCCGGTCTCGACGCCAGCCGGTGTCGGGGGTGACGCGCGAACCCCTCGCCCGCACGGACGGTAGGATCAGTCAGTCGGGTGCAGGACCCGACCGATCGACCCGAAGGGCATGGATGAGCGACGAGACCGAGCCGGTGACCGAGAGTCCACTGCTGACCCCTCGCCCGTCGTCCGGCGGTCTCGACCGGCCCGACGTCGTCGTGCGGAAGGGTCGTCTGACGCTCGTCAACGGCCACCTGACGCCCCAGCAGTCCATGATCGAGGACCTGCTGTTCCTCGACGACGCCCTCACCGCCGGCGACGTCGACCACCTGCTCATCCGCGGCAACGACCAGCGGCCGGTGATCGCCGTCGACGAGCGCGACCGGCAGCGTGCCGAGAGCGCGGTCATGGCGGCCGCCGCGAACGAGCCGTTCTACGCGAAGCCGCCGAAGCGACCCGCCGTGCTCGTCCTCGACGACGGCCTCGGGGCACCGGACGAACCCGTCCTGCGCCTGTTCCGCCCGCGGGTCGAGCCGATCGGGCGGCTGCGCTACGGCGCCGAGACGAGCGTGCAGCTCGAGTTCTGGCGCGTCACCGACACCGAGGTCCTCGCCCCCGTCGAGAACGCCCTGATGCGTCGCAGCCTGCCGATCGAGGAGTTCGTGCTCGTCGACATCGACCGGTACGGCCGCACGTGGCGCACCGTCGAGCACATGTTCGACGACCACGTGTCGGACATCCGCTTCCCGATCGACATCGTGTTCTCGTGGGTCGACGGGAACGCGGTCGAGTACCAGCGCGCACGGCAGGCCGCACAGGCGAACGCGGTCCTGGGGGAGGGCGACGACGCTCCCGCCCGGTTCCGGCAGATCGACGAGCTGAAGTACGCGCTCCGATCGGTGCACACGTTCGCGCCGTGGATCCGGCAGATCTACATCGCGACGGACTCGCCGGCGCCGAAGTGGCTCGCCGACCACCCGAAGGTCCGGATCGTCCGCAGCGAGGAGTTCTTCGCCGACCCGTCGGTGCTGCCCACGCACAACTCCCAGGCCGTCGAGTCGCAGCTGCACCACATCCCCGGCATCAGCGAGCACTTCATCTACTCGAACGACGACATGTTCTTCGGGCGCCTCGCGGACCCGTCGGTGTTCTTCAGCCCAGGCTCCGTGACGAAGTTCATCGTCGCGGACACCCGCATCGGCCTCGGCTCCAACAACCCTGCTCGGAGCGGGTTCGAGAACTCCGCCCGGGTCAACCGACGCCTGCTGCAGCAACGGTTCGGCGCGGTGACGACCCGGCACCTCGAGCACGCGCCGACCCCGCTCCGGTCGTCGATCATGACCGAGATGGAGCACGAGTTCGCGGACGAGTTCCGGGCCACTGCGGCGTCGCGGTTCCGTGCGGCGGACAACATCTCCGTGACGAACTCGTTGTACCACTACTACGCGCTGCTCACGGGGCGGGCGATCATCCAGGAGAACGCGTCGGTGCGCTACGTCGACACGACGATGCAGTCCGGGTTGAAGATGCTGGACGACCTGCTCAAGAAGCGGAACGTCGACTTCTTCTGCCTCAACGACGGGAGCTTCCCGGAGGTCAGCGACGAGGAGCGGACCGAGCGCGTCACGGACTTCCTCGAGAAGTACTTCCCGTTCCCGGCGCCGTGGGAGCGCGCCGGCGCTTAGGACGCGCCAGCGTCCTGCCGGTGCGCTCCGGGGGAGCCTGCGAGCCCGGCGCCGAAAACCAGCCACGCGCTCCGGGGGAGCCTGCGAGCCCGGCGCCGAAAACCAGCCACGCGCTCCGGGCGAGCCTGCGAGCCCGGCGCCGAGAGCCGGCCACGTGCGCTCCGGGCGTCGCGCTCCCGGGCGTCGCGCTCCGGGCCTGCCTCACGAAACGCGCCCGTCCCGACGCCGCACGTGTCGATCGACACGCGGGACGTCGGAACGCGCGCGTTCCGTGGGTCTACGGGTGGACGGGGGAGAGCGGCACCGAGTCGAGCGTGAAGACGGGGATGCTCGACGTCACCGGTGCCGGCTCGACCGCAGGAGCGATGCGGACACCCGCGGCGGCGAGTCGGGCCTCCGTCTCGACCGCGGACACCGGCTCGCCGACGGTCGAGTAGTGCCCGATCGGCACGACCGAGTGCACGACGTTCCGGCCGTACACGTGGACGAGGTTGAACGACTGTGCGCCGTCGCGACCCCGGGTGCCGGCCTGGTACTCCATGAGGTCCTGCGTGTAGCAGGTCGCGCTCGCCACCGAGACGGGGATCCCCGCGAATACCGCACTGGTGGAGTAGTGCAGGTGCCCGGCGATGATGCCGATCACGTCGCTGCCCTCGACGACCTCGGCGAGTGACGCCTGGTCGCGGAGTTCCACGAGCACGGCCAGGTCTTGGACGCTCGGGACGGGCGGGTGGTGCATGGCGAGGATGGTGCCGTGCGGTGCGGCCTCGGAGAGGACCTCGGCGAGCCAGTCGAGCTGCTCGGGGGAGACCTCGCCGTGGTGGTGTCCGGGCACGCTCGTGTCGAGGGTGATGACGCGCAGACCGTTGACGTCGTAGACGAAGTCGACGGGACGGTCGGTCGGCTGGATGCCGAAGAGTTCCTGGCGGAAGGCGCCGCGCTCGTCGTGGTTGCCCATCGCCCAGATGAGCTGCGCGCCGATGCGGGCGGCGGCGGGCTCGAGGAGTTCGCGCACGCGGGCGTAGGCACCGGGCTCGCCCTTGTCCGCGACGTCGCCGGTCACGACGATCGCCTCGGGCTGAGCACCCGAGGCTTCGATGTCGGCGATGATCTCGGCCAGCCGTGCGGCGGGGTCGACATCCCCGTAGAGCGGGCCGTCACCGCCGACGAGGTGTGTGTCACTGAGGTGGAGGAGGAAGTGGTTCGGCCTGGGGTGTTCGGCCGTCCGGCTGTCCATCGGTTTCTCGTTCCGTTGACGGGTGCGTGGTGCAACACGCTGCCACACCATTCTGAACCGTCGGTGAACCCGAGACGGTGTTTTCGAATCCAGAGGAACGAACGAGCCCCCCGACCACGAAGTGGACGAGGGGCTCGTTCGTTCTTGCCGAGGAGTGTTCTTGCTCCTGCTAGTGGTTCCCGGCACCGACGGCAGCAGCGGGGTGCTCGCCCTCGGTCAGCTCCGGGCCGTGGTGCGCGGCGTGCGCAGCCTCGAGCTCGGCCTTCGACACCGGGGCGATGCGGTCCTCGAAGAAGAACCGCGACACGCTCGCGCGGGCCTTCTGCAGCCCCGTGATGCGACCCCGGGCGTCCGGGCGGACCATGAGCGGCTTGTACTCGTTGAACTGCAGCAGGCGCCAGCGCTCGTACTCGTCGAGGGGCTCGTGCACCTCGATGTACTCGCCGTGGGGGAGACGGACGATGCGTCCGGACTCGTACCCGTGGAGGACGATCTCGCGGTCCTTCTTCTGGAGGGCGAGGCACACGCGCTTCGTGATCCAGAAGGCGACGAACGGGCCGAGGACCGTCATGGCCTGGATCACGTGGATCACGTGGTCGATCGACACCAGGAAGTGGGTCGCGATGATGTCCGACGACGCAGCGGCCCAGAGGCTCGCGTAGAGCGTGATGCCGGCCGCACCGAGACCCGTGCGGGTCGGGGCGTTGCGCGGACGGTCGAGGATGTGGTGCTCGCGCTTGTCGCCCGTGACCCACGCCTCGACGAACGGGTAGATGAACATCGCCACGATGAGCGCCATGAGCACGGCGATCGGCACGAGGATGTTGAACGACACCGTGTAGCCGAACCAGACGACCTCCCAGTGCGGCGGCACCAGACGGAGCGCACCGTCGGCGAACCCGATGTACCAGTCGGGCTGGGTACCGGCGGACACCGGGGACGGGTCGTACGGGCCGTAGTTCCAGATCGGGTTGATCGTGAACAGCGACGCGATGAGGGCGAGGATGCCCGCGACGATGAAGAAGAACCCACCGGCCTTCGCGGCGAACGCCGGGAGGATCGGGACGCCCACGACGTTGTCGTTGGTCTTGCCCGGGCCGGCGAACTGCGTGTGCTTGTTGATGACGACGAGCACGAGGTGGACACCGAGCACCGCGACGAGGATCGCGGGGAGCAGCAGGATGTGCAGCGTGTACAGACGACCAACGATGTCGGTGCCGGGGAACTCGCCACCGAACAGCAGGTAGGCGATCCAGACGCCGATCACCGGGACGCCCTCGATCATGCCGACGATGATGCGGAGACCGTTGCCGGAGAGCAGGTCGTCGGGGAGCGAGTAGCCGGTGAAGCCCTCGGCCATGGCGAGCACCCAGAGGACGAAGCCGAAGACCCAGTTGAGCTCACGCGGCTTGCGGAACGCGCCGGTGAAGAAGACGCGGGCCATGTGCAGCATCACCGAGGCGATGAACAGCAGGGCAGCCCAGTGGTGGATCTGTCGGACGAACAGACCACCGCGGATGTCGAACGAGATGTTCAGCGTCGACTGCAGCGCGGTCGACATCTCGACGCCCTTCAGCGGGACGTACGCGCCGTGGTACACGACCTCGGCCATCGATGCCTGGAAGAAGAACGTCAGGAACGTCCCCGAGAGCAGGATGACGACGAAGCTGTACAGCGCGACCTCGCCGAGCATGAAGCTCCAGTGGTCGGGGAAGATCTTGCGACCGACCTCCTTCACCAGGCCCGAGATGCTCGTGCGCTCGTCGATGTAGTTGGCAGCGGCCCCGATGATGCGGGAACCGCGCTCCGGCGCCGGCTTGGTGGCCGACGTCGTCGCGGGACGGGTGGTTGTGCTCATCAGCGCTCACGCTCCCAGAAGGACGGTCCGACGGGCTCGTGGAAGTCGCTCTGCGCCACCAGGTAGCCGTCGTCGTCGATCGCGATCGGAAGTTGGGGGAGGGGACGTGCAGCCGGTCCGAAGATGACCTCGCAGTTGTTCGCGACGTCGAAGGTCGACTGGTGGCACGGGCAGAGCAGGTGGTGCGTCTGCTGTTCGTACAGGGCGACCGGGCATCCGACGTGGGTGCAGATCTTCGAGTACGCGACGATGCCGTCGTAGCCCCAGTTCTCCTGGCCCTTGGCGGGGTTGAGGTCGTTGGGGTCGAGGCGCATGAGGAGGACGGCGGCCTTGGCCTTCTCCTCCAGCATGTCCTCCTTGTCGAGCATGCCGTCCGGGATGACGTGGAACACCGAACCGATGGTCACGTCGGACGCCTTGATCGGGAGACCCGTGGGGTCCTTCGTCAGGCGCGTGCCCTTCGCCCACATGGTGTGGCGGAGGAGTTCGTTGGGGTCGGCCGCGGGCGCGAGGTCACGCACGAGGACGATGCCCGGGAGCGGGAACGCGGCCAGCGCGCCGATCATCGAGTTGCGGATCAGCTTGCGACGGCTGAACCCGGACTCCTTGTCGGCGAGCTGGAATGCCTCGACCGCCTTGGCACGGGTCGCGTCGGTACCGCGGGTGCTGTGGCGCATCTCGGTGATCTCGCGGTCGACCACGAGGGACTTCGACCAGTACACGGCACCGAGGCCGAGTGCGAGGAGCGCGAGGGTGATCGACAGACCGAGCCAGAGGTTGGCCAGCCGGACCGTGCTGAAGTCGTCTTCCTTGATCGGGAAGGCGACGTACGCCGCGATCGCGAGGACACTGCCCACGATCGAGAGGTAGAAGAACGTCGCGACCTGGCGCTCGGCCAGCCGCTGCTTCTTCGGGTCGACGTCGGTGCGACGCGCGCGGTGCGGCGGCTCGCCCGGGTTCTCGAACGGGTCCGCGGGCACGACCGCGGTGCCGGCCGAGGCGGTGGTGCCGTGTGTCGTGCCGTGCTTCTCGACAGCCGAGGACGAGTTCAGTGCCTCGTCGTCGTGCTCTGCCATGGTGTTCCCTTCAGTGTCGTTCGACACGGACGATCAGTTGGACTTCGCGGTCAGCCAGACCGTCATCGCGACGACGGCGCCGAGTCCGAAGATCCAGATGAACAGACCCTCTGCCACCGGCCCGATGGAGCCGAGCGCGAAACCGCCGGGCGACTTGTTGTCCTGCACGTACTTGAGGTACGAGATGACGTCGGCCTTCTGCTGCGGGGTCAGGTTCAGGTCGTTGAAGACCGGCATGTTCTGCGGGCCGGTGAGCATGGCCTCGTAGATGTGCTTGCCGGAGACGTCCTGGAGGTTCGGGGCGTACTTGCCCTCGGTCAGCGCACCGCCGGCACCGGCCACGTTGTGGCACATGGCGCAGTTGATGCGGAAGAGCTCGGCACCCTCGGCGGCGTCGCCCTTGCCGTCCGTGAGGTCGCTCGACGGGACGGCGGGGCCGGGGGCGAGGGACGCGACGTACTGCGCGAGCGCATCGACCTGCTCGTCGGTGAACTGCGCCGGCTTCTCCTCGGCCTGGGGGCCGGAGGCGGCCATCGGCATGCGGCCGGTGCCGACCTGGAAGTCGACGGAGGCAGCACCGACACCGATGAGGGACGGACCCTCGCCGGTGCCCTGGGCGTTCAGACCGTGGCAGGTGGCACAGTTCGAGGCGAAGAGCTTCTCGCCCTCGTTGACCTTCGACTGGGTGGACGCGGCCGAGACGGTGCTCGTGCTGTCGTCAGCGTTCGCCGTGGAGCTGAACAGCGCGTACGCACCGCCGGTCGTCATCAGGCCGACGACGATGAGCGAGACGGTCGCCAGGGGAGACCGGCGGCCCTTCTTGGACTTGGTTCTGTTGAACATGCTGTGGGGGCTATCCAGTTCCTACTTGAGAAGGTAGATGACGGCGAAGAGGCCGATCCAGACGACGTCGACGAAGTGCCAGTAGTACGACACGACGATCGCGGTGGTCGCTTCCTTGTGACCGAAGTTCTTGGCGGCGAACCCGCGACCGAGGGTCAGCAGGAACGCGATGAGGCCACCCGTGACGTGGAGGCCGTGGAAGCCGGTCGTCATGTAGAAGGCCGAGCCGTAGGCGCTGGAGGAGAGCGTGACGCCCTCGTGCCAGAGGTTGGCGTACTCGAAGATCTGACCGCAGACGAAGATCGCGCCCATGCAGTACGTGACGAAGAACCACTCGGTCATGCCCCAGTGGCGCGGGTTCCAGCTCGTGCGGTGCACCTGGAAGCGCTCGGCGGCGAAGACCGCGAACTGGCAGGCGAAGCTCGACAGCACCAGGATGATCGTGTTCACCGACGCGAACGGCACCTCGAGCTTGGCGGTCTCGGTGGCCCAGAGCTCGGGCGAGGTGCTGCGGAGCGTGAAGTAGATCGCGAACAGGCCGGCGAAGAACATGACCTCGCTGCCCAGCCACACGATCGTCCCCACGGCCACGGCGTTCGGCCTGTTGAGGACCGGTGCGGTGGCAGATCTGGAGAGAGGGGTGCTAGTCACAGACTCCATTATGGCCGAAACCACCGACAGTGTTTTCGCAGCCAACTGGTGGGTCGCTCGAATTCACTACGATCGGACCATGCACGACCAACTCACGTGGCCCTCGGTGATCAGCGCGCTCATGGCGCGCCAGGACCTGTCGATCAGGCAGTCCACATGGGCCATGGAGGAGATCGTGCAGGGACGTGCGACGTCCGCCCAGATCGCGGCGTTCGCCGTGGCACTCCGTGCCAAGGGCGAGACCGTGGACGAGGTGGTCGGCTTCCGTGACGCGATCCTCGACGCCGCTGTCCCGCTGGACGTCGACCCGATGGCGCTCGACATCGTCGGGACCGGCGGGGACGTCGTCGGGACGGTCAACGTCTCCACGATGGCCGCGATCGTGATCGCCGCGGCCGGCGTGCCCGTGGTCAAGCACGGCAACCGCGCGAGCTCCTCGAAGTCGGGGTCGAGCGACGTGCTCGCCGCGCTCGGACTCGACCTCACGATGGACGCCGCGCGTGTTGCGGACACCTTCCAGCGTGTCGGGCTCACCTTCGCCTTCGCGAGCGCCTTCCACCCCGGGTTCGCGCACGCCGGTCCGGTCCGCCGTGAGATCGGCGTGCCGACCGTCTTCAACTTCCTCGGGCCGCTCGTCAACCCGGCACGCTGCGAGGCCAACGCGGTGGGCGTGGCGCAGCTCGAACTCGTCCCGATCATCACGGGCGTGTTCCAGACCCGCGGCGCGACGGCGCTCGTGTTCCGCGGCGACGACGGACTCGACGAGCTCACCACCACCGGGCACAGCCACATCTGGGAGGTCACCGGCGGCCGGATCATCGAGCACGACCTCGACCCGCGCGACCTCGGCATCGCCCGCGCCCGGACCGAGGACCTGCTCGGCGGCGACCCGGAGCACAACGCGGCGGTGGTGCACCGTGTCCTCGCAGGGGAGACCGGACCGGTCCGCGACATCGTGCTGCTCAACGCGGCGGCGGGACTCGTGTCCTTCCGGCTCGCGGAGGACCCGGCGCAGGCCGACCGTGCGATCCTCCAGCGCTTCCGCGAGCAACTCGCCGTCGCGGCCGAGGCGATCGACTCGGGCGCCGCGGCCCGCAAGCTCGCCGACTGGGTCGGCACCGCACCCGCCGCCTGACGGCGACGAACCACGGAACCGACGTGGAACCAGGCGTGGGGCCTGGTTCCACGTCGGTTCCGTGGTGCAAGGGGAGGCGAGAGGGGGTCGGACACCGGCGCAGCGCCCCGCGACCACCGCAACGGCCTGGAGGCGCGGTGCCGGTCCGTCGGACCCGCACCGCGCCTCCAGGCGGTCACGTCAGCAGCGGACTACTGGACGTCCTCGTCGACCCAGTCGAAGGTCTTCGTGACGGCCTTCTTCCAGAGGCGGAGCTGGCGGTCGCGCTCGGCGTCGTCGAGCTGCGGCTCCCAGCGCTGGTCCTCCTGCCAGTTGGCGCGGAGCTCGTCGAGGTTCGCCCAGAAGCCGACGGCGAGACCGGCGGCGTAGGCCGCACCGAGCGCCGTGGTCTCCGCGACGACCGGTCGGACGACCGGCACGTTGAGGATGTCGGCCTGGAACTGCATGAGCTCGTTGTTCGCGGTCATGCCGCCGTCGACCTTGAGCTCGGTGAGGTCCACACCGGAGTCGGCGTTCACCGCGTCGAGGACCTCGCGGGTCTGCAGCGCCGTCGCCTCGAGTGCGGCACGGGCGATGTGGCCCTTGTTGACGTAGCGCGTGAGGCCGACGATGGCGCCGCGGGCGTCCGGACGCCAGTACGGCGCGAAGAGGCCGGAGAACGCCGGGACGAAGTAGACGCCGCCGTTGTCCTCGACGGTCTTGGCGAGGGCCTCGACCTCCGGGGCGCTGCCGATGAGTCCGAGGTTGTCGCGGAGCCACTGGATGAGCGATCCGGTGACGGCGATCGAACCCTCGAGGGCGTAGTGGGTCTCCTGGTCGCCGAGCTTGTAGCCGACGGTGGTGAGGAGGCCGTTCTCGGACCGGACGATCTCGGTACCGGTGTTGAAGATGAGGAAGTTGCCGGTGCCGTAGGTGTTCTTCGACTCGCCCTGGTCGAACGCCGCCTGGCCGAAGGTCGCGGCCTGCTGGTCGCCGAGGATGCCGGCGATCGGGACCTCGCGGAGGAGGTTCGACGACTCGACGTGGCCGTAGACCTCGGACGAGCTGACGATCTCGGGGAGCATCGACTTCGGCACGCCGAAGTCGGCGAGGATGTCGTCGCGCCACTCGAGCGTCTCGAGGTCCATGAACAGGGTGCGCGACGCGTTCGTGACGTCCGTCTTGTGGACGCCGCCGTCGACGCCACCGGTGAGGTTCCAGAGGACCCAGGTGTCGGTCGTGCCGAAGAGGAGGTCGCCCGCCTCGGCCTTCTCGCGGGCGCCGTCGACGTTGTCGAGGATCCAGACGATCTTGGTGCCCGCGAAGTAGGTGGCGAGGGGGAGGCCGACGACCGACTTGTAGCGGTCGGTGTCACCGTCGGCGAGCTTGTCGACGATGGCCTGGGTGCGGGTGTCCTGCCAGACGATCGCGTTGTAGACCGGCTTGCCGGTGTTCTTGTCCCAGACCACCGCGGTCTCGCGCTGGTTGGTGATGCCGACGGCGGCGACGTCGTGCCGCGTGATGTCGGCGCGGGAGAGCGCCTGGCCGATGACCTCGCGGGTGTTGTCCCAGATCTCGGCCGGGTCGTGCTCGACCCATCCGGCGCGCGGGAAGATCTGCTCGTGCTCCTTCTGTCCGACGGACACGATGGAACCGGAGTGGTCGAACACGATCGCTCGGGTCGAGGTGGTGCCCTGGTCGATGGCGACGATGTAGTCGGCCATTGGTGCTCCTTACGGGTGTCGGTGTCACGGTCGGCTGCGGTGCCGACCGGGCTTCGTGCTGCCCGGGCCGGCTGCTGTGCCGGTCGGGCGGGGTGCCCGGCCGGCTGCTGCGCCGGTCGGACGGGGTGCCCGGGTCAGCAGTGCGCTGGCGGGCGAGGGCCGCCGGCGGCTGGGCCGGCAGGCGGGGTGCCGTGGTCGACGACGGTGTCGGCGTCGACCACGGCCGAGGGGTCTAGGAGACGATCGGGAGCAGGAACGTCGATGCGCCGGCAGCGAGAGCGCCACCGATGAGCGGGCCGACGACCGGCACCCACGCGTAGGACCAGTCGGACGAGCCCTTGCCCTTGATCGGGAGGAAGGCGTGCGCGATGCGCGGGCCGAGGTCACGGGCCGGGTTGATGGCGTAGCCGGTCGGGCCACCGAGCGAGACACCGATCGCGATCACCAGGAAGGCCACGGGGACTGCGCCGAGCTCCTTGGGGGTGCCACCGTTGGTGAACGCGAGGACGACGAACACGAGGACGAACGTGCCGATGATCTCGGTGACGACGTTCCAGGCGTAGCTGCGGATCGCCGGGCCGGTCGAGAAGACGCCGAGCTTGGCGGCCGGGTCCGGCTCCTCGTCGAAGTGCTGCTTGTAGGCGAGCCAGACGATGACCGCACCGATGATGGCGCCGATGAGCTGCGCGAGCCAGTAGAGGAACATCTCGCCGACGGTGATCTTGCCGAGCAGGGCGAGACCGAGGCTCACCGCGGGGTTGAGCTGGCCGCCCGAGCTGTACGACACGGTGACGCCGGCGAAGACCGCGAAGCCCCAACCGATCGTGACCATGAGGAAGCCCGCGCCGAAGCCCTTGGACTTCGTGAGGGACACGGCGGCGACGACACCGCCACCGAGGATGATGAGCATCGCCGTGCCGACGAGCTCGGAGAGGAAATTGACGCCGATGCCGTCCATCGGTGACCTCCAGTGCGTGAGGGTTGGGGGTCCGGTGGTGCGGGTCCGGCACTCCCCGTTGAGTGATTGGGGCGAGCATACTGACGCGGATCGCGGCTCCGCGACGGAATCGCGAGCGATCCGCGAGAAAGTGCACGAACGTGCATCGGGGGTGCGAGATCGCGCGTTCGGAGCGGCTTCCCCGCCGCGATCCTGGTGCACGAACGTGCACGGAGCGCGAACGGGCGGCCGCTGTAGGGTGAACCCGTCACCGTCCAGGTGCGCCCGTCACCGTCGACGAAGGAGTTCCGCGCATGAAGAAGCTCATCAACGACCCGCACGCCGTGGTCGACGAGACCGTCCGCGGGTTCGCCCGGGCACACGCCGGGCACGTGGTGCTGGTCGAGGACCCGATCCACCTGCGCCGCGCCGATGCACCCGTCTCCGGCAAGGTCGGCATCGTGAGCGGTGGCGGCAGCGGACACGAGCCCCTGCACGCCGGGTTCGTCGGGCACGGGATGCTCGACGCCGCCGTCCCGGGGCCGGTGTTCACGAGCCCGACGCCGGACCCGATCGTCGCCGCGACCAAAGCGGTCGACGGGGGAGCGGGGGTGCTCCACATCGTGAAGAACTACACCGGGGACGTCCTCAACTTCGAGACCGCCGCTGAACTCGCGGCGATGGACGACGTCCGCGTCGAGTCGGTCGTGGTCGACGACGACGTCGCGGTGCAGGACTCCCTGTACACCGCCGGCCGTCGGGGCGTCGCGGGCACGGTGGTCGTCGAGAAGTGCGCGGGCGCGGCGGCCGAGCGCGGGGACGACCTCGACGCCGTCGCCGCGGTCGCTCGCCACGTGAACGAGGTCACCCGGTCGATGGGCCTCGCGCTCTCGTCGGGCACGGTGCCGCACGCCGGCGAGCCCTCCTTCACCCTGGCCGACGACGAGGTCGAACTCGGCATCGGCATCCACGGCGAGCCCGGGCGGGAGCGGATCGCGATGGCCCCGGCAGACGAGCTCGTCGACCGTGTCCTCGAACCGATCCTCACCGACCTCGAGGCTCCTTCGGGGTCGAAGCTGCTCCTCCTCGTGAACGGCATGGGCGGCACGCCGCAGTCGGAGCTCTACATCGCCTACCGACGCGCCGAGGAGGTCCTCTCCGACCGCGGCTACGAGGTCACGCGTAGTTTGGTCGGCAACTACGTCACGTCCCTCGAGATGCAGGGCTTCTCGTTGACCGTCACCGTGCTCGACGACGAACTCACCGCGCTCTGGGACGCCCCGGTGGAGACCCCGGCCCTGCGCTGGGGTCGCTGACCCACCGGACCACGATCCCGGCCCGGACCACGGGCCGGCCGCAGAAGGGACACCGCATTGGCGCTCGACACCGCATGGGCCATCGACTGGGTGCGTCGCTCGGCAGCGACGATCGACGACCACCGCGCCGAGCTCGTGACGCTCGACCGCGAGATCGGCGACGGGGACCACGGCGAGAACCTCGACCGCGGGTTCCGCGCCGTCGTCGAGGCGATCGACGCCGGGTCGTTCGACACCCCGGGTTCGGTCTTCAAGACGGTCGCGACCAAGCTCATCTCCACCGTCGGCGGCGCCGCCGGTCCCCTGTTCGGCACGGCGTACCTCAAGGCCGCACAAGCCGCCGGTGACGCGGAGGTGCTCGACGCGTCGGCGCTCGTGGCCGTGCTGACCGCGGCGCGTGACGGTGTCGTCTCGCGGGGCAAGGCCGAGGTGGGCGACAAGACGATGGTGGACGCGTGGACGCCGGCAGTGGACGCCGCCGCATCGGCCGCCGAGGCCGGAGCGGCCCCGGAGCAGGTGCTCGCCGCCGCTGCGGACGCCGCCGCGACCGGTGCCGAGTCGACGGACGCCCTCGTCGCCCGCAAGGGACGCGCGAGCTACCTCGGTGAGCGCGCCGTGGGTCACCGCGACCCCGGCGCGCAGTCGACGGTCTACCTCCTGCGCGCCGCGGTGGACGCCGCGTGACCGTCGGCATCCTCGTCGTCTCGCACAGCGCGGCCGTGGCCTCCGGGACCGTCGAGCTGGCCCGGCAGATGGCGGCGGACGTCCGGCTCGTGGCCGCAGGCGGCACCGACGACGGCGGCATCGGCACCTCGTTCGAGGCCATCACCGCGGGGCTCGAGGAGCTCCGGGACACCGACGGGGTCGTCGTGCTGTGCGACCTCGGCTCGGCCTACCTGACGACCGACACGGCGCTCGACTTCCTCGACGACGACGACCGAGCACGGGTCCACGTCTCGCAGGCGCCGCTCGTCGAGGGCACGGTCGCAGCGGCCGTCGCCGCGCAGACCGGCGGCGACGTCGCGGCGGTCCTCGCCGCAGCCGCCAGCGCCGCCGGACCGAGCACGGCGGAGCTGCCTGGAGGCACGACACCCGACAGCGCGTCGGCACCCGTCGACGGGTCGGTCGGCTCCAGCCCCGAGGACGCCGCCGTCGCGTCGGCCTCGGTCGAGCTCCGCAACGAGAGCGGACTCCACGCCCGCCCGGCGGCGGAGTTCGTGAAGACCGCCGCGCGGTTCGACGCACGGGTGCGTGTGAACGGCGTCGACGCGAAGAGCCTCCTCGCGATCATGGCGCTCGCGCTGCCGAAGGGCGCGACGATCGGCATCGAGGCCTCGGGGGACGACGCGCAGGACGCCGTCGACGCACTGGTCGGGCTCGTGCAGTCCGGCTTCGGGGAGTGACGGGGCTCAGGGAGCGTCGGCCGGCCCCGCGCTGATCGACAGCGTCGCGGCGAGGTCGACGTCCTCGGGGCCACCCGTCCCACCGGCCGCACGGAGGAGGGCCGCTCCGAACGCCGCGCTCCAGAACGTCCTGACGTCGCGGTGGAGCGAGCGGCTGGCCCACCCGCGGTCGGCGGCGACCCGTGCGAGGTAGCGCTCGGACTGTCGGAAGAGCAGACCGAGCAGGTGCGCGCTGCGCTCCCGCCCGCCGACCCCGAGTGCGGCCACGACGAGGGGGAGCGACGGCATCGCCAGCGTCGTGCGCGCCAGGAGGGTCCGGAACGCACCGGGGGAGCCGACCCGCCGTCCCGCTGCCTGCATCCGGCTCGTGTCGCGGAGGAAGAGCGTGAACGCGGCGTCGAGGACGAGGCGGTCCTTCGAGCCGAAGTGGTGCGTGATCTGGTTGGGGTAGACGCCCGCTGCCCGGGCGATGCCGCTCACCGTCACGTCGGTCGACCCTCCCGCGGCGAGGAGCCCCGCCGTCGCAGCGATGATCCGTGCACGGGTCGCCGACCCCCGCGCGGTCGTGCCGTCACCCTCGGTTGCCATGCCGGAATTGTACGTGGTACAACTCAACTTGTTCAACGTACAAGCAGGAGGTTCCGCGTGGACATCGTCATCACCGGGTACGGCAGCGTCACCCCGTTCGGCCACGGCGTCGACGTGCTCTGGGACGCGCTCGTCGCTGGTCGCTCCGGGGTGCACGTCCTCGGCCGCAGCGGCGACCTGTGGGACCGGGTGCCGATCCGGGTCGGGGCGGACGCCGCACTCGACGCCGACACCGCCCTCGGTCGCGTGCGTGCCGCCCGCCTCGACCGCAGCCAGCAGCTCGCATTCGTCGCAGCGCACGAGGCGTGGGCGGACGCCGGAGCGCCCGGCGTCGAAGGCGACCGGCTCGCGGTGGTCGTCGGGACGGGCATCGGGGGAGTGGAGACACTCCTCGACGCCCACGACGTGCTCGGGGACGCCGGCGCCCGACGGGTGTCGCCGCGCGCGGTCCCGATGCTCATGGCGAACGGAGCTGCCGCGCAGATCAGCATCGAACTCGGCGCGCGAGCCGGCGCGTACACGACGGTGTCCGCGTGCGCCTCCGGGGCCGAGGCGCTCGTCACCGCGGCGCGGCTCATCGCCACCGGAGAGGCCGACGTCGTCGTGGCCGGCGGTACCGAAGCTGCGGTCACCCCGGTGACGATGGCGTCGTTCGCGCAGTCGCAGGCCCTCGCGAAGCCGGGCGAGGACGACCCGGCGACGCTCTCCCGCCCGTTCGACGCGGACCGCCGCGGCTTCGTGCTCGGCGAGGGAGCGGGCATCGTCGTGCTCGAACGTGCCGACCACGCCCGGGCACGAGCCGCGCACGTACGGGGACGCCTGGCCGGATGGGCGATCACCTCGGACGCGCACCACATCACGGCGCCGCTCGCCGACGGCAGCGAGCAGGAGCGTGCCATGCGTTCGGCGATCCGGATGGCCGGTGTCGCGCCGCGTGACATCGACCACGTCAACGCCCACGCGACGAGCACGCCGGTCGGAGATGTGGGGGAGGCCGCTGCCATCGCCCGGGCGGTCGGCACGGGCGCGGCGGTGTCGGCCCCGAAGAGTGCGATCGGTCACCTCTTCGGCGCTGCTGGAGCCGTCGAGTCGATCCTCGCCCTCCGCGCCGTCGAGACCGGTGTCGTCCCGCCGACCCTGAACCTCGACCGGCTCGACCCCGCGATCGACCTCGACGTGGTGTCGGGCGCGGCGCGGCGCACCCCGGTGCGCGCGGCGCTCAACAACTCGTTCGGGTTCGGCGGTCAGAACGCGTCACTCGTGTTCACGGCTGCGTGACCGCCCGCGCGACCGACGAGGCGGCGGCGATCCGTGCCTCCAGGCCGGGTGGGGAGCCGGCGTGCCGGCGACCGCTGGTACCCGCTCAGGCCGCCGCGCCGCCGGCCGGGGTGTCGTCGTCCCGCGCGGCCGGGCGAGCGGGACGACGCCGGACGACGGCGCTCAGGCCGCCGCGCCGCCGGCCGGGGTGTCGTCGTCCCGCGCGGCCGGGCGAGCGGGACGACGCCGGATGACGGCGGCGACCACCGCAGCTGCTGCCGCCAGGAGCGCGACCGCACCGATCACCCAGACGGCGACCGACGAGTGGCCGGCGTGGGTCGTCGCACTGGCGGGTCCGGCCGTGGCCGTCGCGATCGGTCCGGCAGTCGCGGACGTGGACGGTGCGGGCGACCCGGTCGGGGCGGCGCTCGGGGTCGTCCAGGCGACGCCCGAGGCAGTGAACCCGTACTCGCCCGTGATCGGGTGACCATCGGGTGACACGTACCGCCAGACGACCCGGTAGGGCCCGTCGGCCAGCGTCACGGCCTTCGACATCGCGGTGCCGGCCACCTCGACGGAGCCCGAGGACACGTCTCGGTCCGATCCGTCGCGGACCTCGATCCGCAGACCGGCGTCGAGGCCGGCAAGCGGCGCCTCGGAGAAGGTCAGGGTGACGCGGTCGAGCGGAACGCTCACCGTCGAGTCGGCCGCGGGGTCGCTCGAGACAAGGGCGGAGTGCGCCGACACCGGGGCCGCTCCTGCGGTGAAGGACGCCGCCAGGAGCAGCACGAGTGCGAAGGCCGACCATGAACGCATGCACAGGAGCCTACGGGCGTGCACCGACGGCCGCTGACGGGTCAGCCCGCGGCGTCGCCCGTCTGCCAGGATGAGCGGGTGCGAGCTGTGCAGTACTCCGACTTCCGTTCCGTGCCGACCGTCGTCGAACTCCCGGAGCCCGTGCTGCCGCCGCACGGTGTCCTCGTCCGGGTTCGGGCCACCGGGGTCTGTCGGAGCGACTGGCACGCCTGGACCGGCCACGACGACTCGGTGTCGTTGCCGCACGTCCCCGGCCACGAGTTCGCCGGCGAGGTCGCGGCGGTCGGCGCCGACGTCCGTCGTACAGCCGTGGGGGACCGCGTCACCGCGCCGTTCGTCTTCGCGTGCGGCGAGTGCGAGCAGTGCCTCGCCGGGGCCACGCAGGTGTGCACGGCGCAGCAGCAGCCCGGGTTCGACCTGCCGGGGTCGTACGCGGAACTCGTCATGGTGCCGCACGCCGACCTGAACGTCGTGACGCTGCCGGACGCGGTCGGGTTCGCCGAGGCCGCGAGCCTGGGGTGCCGGTTCGGTACCGCCTACCACGCCCTGCACACCCGAGGGCGGGTGACGGCAGGGGAGTGGGTGTCGGTGTTCGGCTGCGGAGGCGTCGGTCTCTCCACGGTGCAGGTGGCGGTGGCGGCCGGTGCACGGGTCGTGGCGTCCGACATATCAGCGCAGGCGCTCGGGCGTGCTGCGGAGCTCGGCGCCGAGACCGTCCTCATGGACGACGATGCGGTCGACCGGATCCGCGAGCTGACCGGTGGCGGTGCGCACGTCTCCGTCGACGCGTTCGGGAGCCGTGCGACGTCGGTCGCCGCCGTCGGGACCCTGCGCCCTCGGGGCCGGCACGTCCAGGTCGGGCTGCTGCTCGGGGACGAGGCGACCCCGGCGATCCCGATGGGCCGGGTGATCGGCGACGAGCTCGAGCTGCTCGGGAGCCACGGCATCGCAGTGTCCGAGTACGCAGCGATGCTCGAGGACGTCGTTGCCGGCCGGCTGCGTCCTGCGGACTCGATCGGACGCACGATCGCGTTCGAGGAACTGCCCGGGGCGATCCTGGCGATGGACCGTCCGGCCGCGGGACCGGGGATGGTCGGGGCCACGTGGTGACGGCGGCGCCGCCACCTGAGTTGACATAATATGCATTATCGGCGTATAGAGCTGGGGTCCGGAACTGCGTGACGGCGGCTTGCCGCAGAGTTCTCGCACTCGCCGATCCCGCCGCCTCGAGGTGCCTAGGCTCCTGGCGTGGGTACGACGATGTGGTTCCGGTCAGCTCGTGATGCACTCGAGTGGGATGCGCTCGTCTCGGCGCACCCCGGAGCGACCGGCTTCCACGACTGGGCCTGGCTCACGCTGCAGGCCGAGTGCTTCGACTGGCGCTTCGACCCGCTGGTGGTGACGTCCGACGGCGTACCGGTCGGCGTGTTCCCGGTCCTGCTGCACCGCGGTGTGCTCGCGCGAGCCGTGTTGCCGCCGTTCCCGTTCGTCGGCCCCCTGGTGCCCGACCACATGTTGGTGGCCGTCATGCGGGCCTTCCGGCGGTGGCAGCTCCGGCACGGCGTCCTCGTGGCGCGGTACGACCTCGGGCCGGGCGCGGCGACCGATCCCGGCGCCGCGGTCGCCCGCGCCGGGGTCACCGGGCTGCCGGACAGGACGTTCGTGGTGGACCTCGTCGGCTCCTCGCCCGAGCGACTCGTGCACGCCATGAAGAACGGCGCTCGTCAGTCGCTCCGGCGGGCCGAGCGCAAGGGCGTCGTGATCCGGCCGTCGGAGCCCGGTGAGGTGACCGAGTTCCTCCCCCGCGTCCTCAGCGAGTCGTACTCGAGTCGCGGGGTCCCGTCGCCGTACCCGGAGGACATCGGCGCCCGGGTCGAGCGCTACGCCGCCGCTCGCGACGACGTGTACACCGCCACCGCACTCGTCGACGGGACGATCGCCGGCGTGATCGTGGTCTTCACCGGGCACCCCGTCGTGACGGGTTGGGCCGGCGGGACCCTGCGGGCGTTCCGCGCGGTCAACCCGAGCACCGCGCTCTACCACGACGTGCTGCAGCACGCGCTCCACACCGGGCACACCGCGGTCGACCTCGTCGGGGAGGTCGACGAGGGGATCAGCCGCTTCAAGATGTCCCTCGGTGCGGTCGAGCGGCCGTTCACGACGGTCGTGTCGTCTCCCCTGCCACCGAGCGTCCGGACGGGAGCACTCGCTCTCCGTCGGCGCGTCACGGTCCACGGCTGATCAGCACCCACATCACGCGCGGTCGTGCAGCGTGACCTGGTAGCCGTCCAGGTCGGCGAAGGTGAACGTGCGACCGAAGGGGCCGTCGAACGGCGCCGTCACGATGCGGTGCCCGTCCGCGACGAGTGCGTCGTGGATGTCCTGCACGCCGTCGGCGTGGAACCAGGCGGCAATGCCGATGCCGGGCTGCGGAACGGCATCCAGATCCGTACCCGGGACGACGTCGCGCAGTGCGAACGCGATCGGGGTCGTCGTGAAGACCACCGCGTGCGGCGGACCCGCCGGCGACCGGACGAGTCCGAGGTACTGCTCGTAGAACGCCTGCGCAGCGTCGAGGTCGCGGACCTGGAAGGAGATGAAGTCGGGGCCCGTCACGGCCATGGTGGTGTCCTCTGCTCGGTGTGTCAGTTTCCTGACACTGACTCTATGTCAGACTACTGACATGAGTCAAGACTCCCCCGGCATCGACCTCGAGACATCGCTCGGGTACCTCCTCAAGGAGGCGTCGAGTGCGTTGCGGACCGCGATGGAGGACGTCCTCCGGCCCCTGGGCATGAACGTGACCCATTACTCGTGTCTCGAACTGCTCGCGCAGCGGCCGGGCATGTCGAACTCGGATCTCGCTCGTGGGGCGTTCGTCACCCGGCAGACCATGAACGTGCTGCTCCAGGCGCTCGAGCGCGACGGTGCCGTAGCGCGGACGCCGGACGCTGCTGCCGGGCGGGTGGTGCCGGTCACGCTCACCGCGGCGGGACGAGCCGACCTCGCCCGTGCCACGGCGGCCGTCCGCGGTGTCGAGGACCGGATGCTCACGGGCATGGACGATTCCGAACGCGCGGCGGCGCGGCGGGCGCTGCGGTCGATGGTCACCGCGCTGCGGACGGGCTGAGGGGTCCAGCCGAGCGCGCTGCGGTCACTCCCCCGTCGGTGCGCTGTCGTCCGCGGCGCCCTCGGTGGTGTCGTCACCCTCGGTCGGGACGTCTTCGGCGTCGATCTCGAGCGCGGCGTCCTCGCGGCCGGACTCCTCGAGGAACTGCTCGTCGGTGTCGGGCTGCTCGGGGGTCGCGGCTGCGGTGGTCTCTTCAGCGGGGTCAGGCTGGCTGTACGTCATGCGCTGGACCGTACGCGCGCGTCGCTGAGTGCGACGGCCGACTGCGCAACTGTCTTGTAGCGGTCCGAGCGGAGCGGCTCCCCGTCGGCCGCGCCACCCGTCAGGTGCCCACGAAGTCCGCCAGGTGCTGCGCCGTCAGCGTCGAGCGACCGGACACGAGCTCCTCTGGCGTGCTCTCGAACACCACGCGCCCGCCGTCGTGTCCCGCACCGGGGCCGAGGTCGATGATCCAGTCGGCGTGTGCCATGACGGCCTGGTGGTGTTCGATGACGACCACCGTGTGCCCTGCGTCCACCATCCGGTCGAGGAGGCCGAGCAGCCCCGCGACGTCGGCGAGGTGCAGCCCCGTGGTCGGCTCGTCGAGCACGATCACGTTGCCGGGTTCCCCGAGGTGCACGGCGAGCTTGAGCCGCTGGCGTTCCCCGCCCGACAGGGTCGTGAGCGGCTGCCCGATCGTGAGGTAGCCGAGTCCGACGTCGACGAGTCGCCCGAGGACTGCGTGCGCCGCCGGGATGCGTGCGTCGCCCTCCGCGAAGAACCCCTCGGCCTCGGACACCGACATCGCCAGCACCTCGCTGATGTCCTTGCCGCCGAGGTGGTACGCCAGCACCGACTGGTCGAAGCGCTTGCCGCCGCACTCGGCGCACGTGCTCGAGATGCCGGCCATCATGCCGAGGTCCGTGTAGACGACCCCGGCACCGTTGCACGCCGGACAGGCGCCCTCCGAGTTGGCGCTGAACAGCGCGGGTTTCACGCCGTTCGCCTTCGCGAATGCCTTCCGGATCGGCTCGAGGAGTCCCGTGTACGTCGCGGGGTTGCTCCGTCGGGAACCACGGATGGCGGCCTGGTCGATGGTGACGACGCCGTCCCGGTGCGACAGGGCGCCGTGGATCAGCGAGCTCTTGCCGGATCCCGCGACGCCCGTCACGACGGTCAGGACGCCGGTGGGGACGTCGACGTCGACGTCCTGCAGGTTGTGCACCGACGCGCCCCGGATCTCGAGGGCGCCGGTGGGTGTCCGGACGTCGGTGCGGAGCGCCTGCCGGTCGCCGAGGTGCCGACCGGTCACCGTGTCGCTCGCACGCAGTTCGTCGACCGTGCCCTCGAAGCAGACCCGACCACCGTCGGATCCGGCACCGGGCCCGAGGTCGACCACGTGGTCCGCGATCCGGATGACCTCGGGCTTGTGTTCGACGACCAGCACCGTGTTGCCCTTGTCGCGGAGGCGCAGGAGGAGTTCGTTCATCCGCTCGACGTCGTGCGGGTGCAGCCCCGTGCTCGGCTCGTCGAACACGTAGGTGACGTCGCTCAGCGCCGAACCGAGGTGCTTCACCATCTTCACCCGCTGCCCCTCTCCCCCGGAGAGCGTGCCGGTCGGACGGTCGAGCGACAGGTAGCCGAGCCCGATCTCGACGAACGAGTCGACGGCGTCCCGGAGTCCGTCGAGCAACGGGCCGACACTCGGCGCATCGAGCGCTCGGAGCCAGGCCGCGAGGTCGCTGATCTGCATGGCGCAGACGTCGGCGATGTTCTGCCCGTCGATCCGGGAGGACCGGGCGGTGTCGTTGAGTCGGGTCCCGTCACACGCGGGACAGGTCGTGAACGTCACCGCTCGGTCGACGAAGGCGCGGATGTGCGGCTGCATCGCCTCACGGTCCTTCTGCAGGAAGGAGCGGCGGACTCGCGGCACCAGCCCCTCGTACGTCATGTTGATGCCGGCGATCTTCCGCTTCGTCGGCTCGCGGTACAGGAAGTCCTGCCGTTCCTGCTCGGTGAAGTCGCGGATGGGCTTCGTCTTGTCGACGTACCCGGACTCGGCGAACATGCGGAGGTTCCACCCGTCGGTGCCGTAACCGGGGATCGTGATCGCGCCGGCCGCGAGGGACTTCGTGTCGTCGAAGAGCTGCGCGAGCTCGATGTCGGTCACCAGTCCGCGGCCCTCGCAGTCGGCGCACATGCCACCGAGCCGGTTGTAGGTGACGCGCTCGGCCTTGACGTTCGTGCCCTTCTGGACGGTGATCGCTCCCCCGGCCGACACCGTCGCGAGGTTGAAGGAGAACGCGTTCGGGCCGCCGACGTGCGGTTGGCCGAGGCGACTGAAGAGCACCCGCAGCATCGCGTTCGCGTCCGTGACCGTCCCGACGGTGGAGCGCGGGTCCGCCCCGATGCGCTCCTGGTCGACGACGATCGCGGTCGTCAGCCCGTCGAGCACGTCGACGTCGGGGCGACCGAGCGACGGCATGAAGCCCTGCACGAACGCGCTGTACGTCTCGTTGATCATCCGCTGCGACTCGGCCGCGACCGTGCCGAAGACGAGCGAGCTCTTGCCCGATCCGGACACACCGGTGAACACCGTCAGTCGGCGCTTCGGCAGGTCGACGTCGACGTCCTGCAGGTTGTGCTCGCGCGCCCCGCGGACGCGGATGCGGTCGTGCTGGTCGGCAGCGTGTCCGGAACCGGTATGCATGTACATCACCGTACCGCGCAGAGAGTCGGGACCGACACCCCTGTGGACGGGACGGTCGTGGCGGACGCGAGTCGCGCCTCCAGGCCGCTGCGGAGCAGGTCAGCCGCGCGACCGCGCTGCTCGACGGACCAGGTCGGGGAGCTCCGCCGGTTCGAACGGCTCCTCGGTCGCCGCGAGCTCGTCGACGGTCCACCAGCGCGACGCCGTGATGTCGACGCGTTCGTCGTCGGTCCAGCCACTGTCGTCGAGTCGGAAGCCGTCCGTGTGCACGACGTAGAACTCGGCGTGGCCGCGATCGTGGTCGGCCTCGTCCCAGGTCACGTCGAAGTCCTGCGACCACACGCTCTCGCCGGGGTCGGCGATGACGATGCCGGTCTCCTCGCGGAGCTCGCGGACGGCCGCGTCACGGTGCGACTCCCCCGGGTCCACCCCACCGCCCGGTGTGATCCAGCGGTGGAAGCCGTCGGAGGACGGGGCACGGGTGTCCATCAGGAACACCCGGCCGTCCGGGTCCAACAGGAGGATGCGGGAGGTGCGGCGCAGGCCGGGCTTCGCGGTCACCCGGTCGACGCTACGCGCCGAAGCCGCTGACGTCGCCGACGAGCTTGGTGTGGTCGGCCGGGATCGGCTCGATCGCTGCGAGCGCGATCTCCGCGGCGAACTCGGACACGCTGTAGAGCTTGCCGACCTCTTGCCGGCGCCCCTCGATCGCACCCGGGTTGAGGCGGTTGAGGAGGGTCGCCGTGATGGTGCCCTCGATCATGTCACCGGAGACGACGACGAACTCGATGCCGGCGGCCTCGAGCTGCGGGATGAGCTCGCGGAGTGCGAGCTCGCCGGCACGCTTGCTCTTGGCGACGGGGACGTACTCTTCCATCGTCTCCGCGGTCTCGACGAAGTGGGCCTGGTGACTGGTGACGAACACGACGCGGGAGCCGGCCGGCATGTGCGGGACCGCAGTGCGGAGCATGTCGACCTGTGCGTCGCGGTTCAGGCGGAGCGCGTAGTCCTCGCCGAGTCCGGACTCCATGCCGCCGGACGCGTTGAGCACGAGGAGGTCGATGCCGCCCCACGCCGCGACGACCTGGTCGACCATCGCCTGGACCGAGTCGTGGTCCGTCAGGTCCGCGCCGACGGCGAGCGCTGCGCCGCCGTCGGCGACGATCTTCTCCGCGATCTGCTCGGCACGCTTCGCCTTGTTCCGGTAGTTCACGACGACCTTCGCGCCGGCTTCCGCCAGGTACCCGACGGTGTCGGCGCCGATGCCGCGCGACGAACCCGTCACGAGGACGCGCTTGTCGGCGAGGGATCCGGGGGCGAGGGGGTTGCTCACAGTCGTGCTCCAGGTGGGGTCGGAGGTCTCGTTGCCGCAACGAGCCTACCGTCCGGGGCGCGGCTGTCGGTCGCAGTTGATATGTTGAACGGAGTTTGACCGGCCGTCGCGACGCAGCGAACGCCGTGCGCGACCGAGGGAGGGAGATCGCGTGTCCGGACCTGACTGGATCCAGACCATCGTGTGGATCGGCCTCGTGCTGATCCTGGGGGTGGTCGAGATGTTCACGCTCGACTTCATCTTCATCATGCTCGCGGCGGGAGCCGCCGGGGGGTTGATCGCAGCCCTGCTCGGTGCGCCGTGGTGGCTGTCCGCGCTCGTCGCGGCCGCCCTCGCCCTCCTCCTGCTGCTCCTGGTGCGCCCGCGCCTCCTGCACGCGCTCAACCGGGGTGCCGACCCGCACCGCACCGGCATCGACGGACTCGTCGGCCTGTCCGGCACCGTCGCGGTCGCCTTCACCTCGTCCTCTCCCGGGCAGGTCCGGCTCGCCAATGGTGAGACCTGGAGCGCCCGGCTCGCGGGCATGCCCACCGACCGTCTGCCCGCCCTGGGCACCCCCGTCGTCGTCGAGTCCATCGAGGGCTCCACCGCCGTCGTCCGCATCGATCAGAAAGACGCCTCATGACCTCCCTCTCAACGGGGACGATCCTGCTCCTCCTGCTCATCCTCGTCGTCGTCATCTTCGTGATCGTCGTGCTCGCCCGAGCGATCCGGATCGTGCCGCAGGCGACCGCCGGCATCGTGGAACGGCTCGGCAAGTACCACAAGACGCTCAGCCCGGGTCTGAACCTGCTCGTGCCGTTCATCGACCGACTGCGTCCCCTGATCGACATGCGCGAGCAGGTCGTCTCGTTCCCGCCGCAGCCGGTGATCACCGAGGACAACCTGGTCGTCTCGATCGACACCGTCGTGTACTTCCAGGTCACCGACGCACGGGCGGCGACCTACGAGATCGCCAACTACCTCGGCGCGGTCGAGCAGCTCACCACCACCACGCTCCGCAACGTCGTGGGTGGCCTGAACCTCGAGGAGGCCCTGACCAGCCGCGACAACATCAACGGTCAGCTCCGTGTCGTGCTCGACGAGGCCACGGGCAAGTGGGGTATCCGCGTCGGTCGTGTCGAGCTCAAGGCGATCGAGCCGCCGGTGTCGATCCAGGACGCCATGGAGCAGCAGCTGCGTGCTGAGCGGAACCGTCGCGCGGCGATCCTGCAGGCCGAGGGGACCAAGCAGTCGCAGATCCTCGAGGCCGAAGGACAGCGTCAGGCCGCGATCCTCCAGGCAGAGGGTGACGCGAAGGCGCAGGTCCTCCGGGCCGAGGGTGAGGCACAGGCGATCGCGACCGTGTTCGACGCGATCCACACCGGAGACCCCGACGAGAAGCTCCTCTCCTACCAGTACCTGCAGACGCTGCCGAAGCTGGCCGAGGGCACGGCGAACAAGCTCTGGATGATCCCGAGCGAGTTCACCAAGGCGCTGTCCGGCATCGCCGAGGGCTTCACGGCCGGCCGGAGTGGAGGTGCGCCGGGTTCCGGGGGTGCAGCCGGCGGCGACTTCCTCGAGCGGATCTCCAAGCTGGCGAACGAGAGCCTCGCCAACACGGCTGCTGCGAACGCCGCGGCGTCGTCAACGCCCCGCCCGGACGCCACCGCGGCCGACATCGTGCCGGAGTCCGACCTCGACCAGCGTCTGGCCGAGTCCGACAAGAGCGTCGATGCGCGGCTGGCAGCAGCCGACGAGGCCACGAGCGACGAACTCGGCGACACCAAGTAGAACGCGCACGCAACTAGATGCGCACGAAGAAGCCCGCCCCGGTCATCCGGGGCGGGCTTCTTCGCTTCTGAGGGTGGTTCAGGCGCCACGGCGTGCGCGGAGGAACTGCAACCGTTCCTGCAGGAGCTCCTCGAGCTCTTCACGCGAGCGACGCTCGAGCAGCATGTCCCAGTGGGTCCGGGGTGCCTTGACGTCCTCTTCTGCGACCTCGACGGGAACGCCGTCGTCGCCGAGGAGTCGACCCTCGCGTCCAGATCGGGGGTCCGACCAGGTCGACGGGACCTCGGCATCGGCCGAGAAGATCACGTCGAACGTCTCGCCGGAGTCGGACTGGTAGACCGCGCGCTTGCGGTCCGAGAGCTCAACGCCCTCTTCGCTCTGGAGACTCTGACTCCCGAGCCGCATGCCGCGAAGACTTCGATCAGCCATCGGTGTGCTCCTTCCGCTCGTCCTGCCCTCCACAACACTGTCCCACGGGGGTTCGTTCCCCGACCGGCGCATTCACAGTGCGTTCCCAGTGGGCGGCCGCGGGGACTCGGGACCGCGTGATCTGGCGTCCGGCGGCGGCCACGGCGGCCACGGCGGCCACGGCGGCCGACACGACGGGGACGGGAGGGCGCGGAGCGGGGTGGGCTGCCGCTGTCGTGCGACCGGGCCGGTGTCGTACGACTGCGGCGGTGCCGTTGCTCGCGGTCCGCTCGAGCCAGCGGGCGCAAGGAGCGACCGTGCCGTCGTCGTACGACAACGGCGGCGTCGTACGACGTCGGGCTATCGCGCCGCGTCGACGTGCCCCGTACGGTGTCGGCGCAGCGTGCCATGCGCACCGGACGCGACGAACCACGCGTCGATCACGAGGTGCATCGTCGGGACGCGCGCGCTTCGTGGACCCCCGCCCGCACCGAGCCGAGGTCAGCGGCGCCGACGAGACCAGGGGGCGCAGGCGAGCAGGACGAGCAGGCCGCCGAGCGACAGCAGGAGTGTCAGGGAACCCGAGATCAGTGTCGCCGGCGTCGTGGAGGTCCCGAGCGGCACGTCCGTCACCATCGAGGTCGCGGTGTACGCCGGCACGCGGTCGATCGTGCGTCCGCTCGGGTCGATCACCTGGGACGCCCCGACGGTGGAGATGTTCACGAGGGAGCGCCCCGTCTCGATGGCTCGCATCCGAGCGATCTCGAGCTGCTGGAGGTTCTCGTCGGTGCCGTCGAAGTCGGCGTTGTTCGTCTGCGCCAGGATCACCTGCGCTCCCCCACGCGCCATGTCCGTCGTCAGGCCGTCGTCGACGATGTCGAAGCAGATCGAGATGCCCGCCTTGATCCCGGCGACGGACAGCACGTTCGGTTTCGTCCCGGGGGTGTAGTCGCGCTGCAACAGGCCGATGAGCGACGGCGCGAGCTTCGAGAAGAACCAGCGGTCGGGCACGTACTCGCCGAACGGCACGGGACGCTTCTTGTCGTAGGACGACTGCCACCCCTGGGATGTCCAGACGAACGACGTGTTGTGGAGCACCCCGGACCGTGTCTGGGTGATCGCGCCAGCGACGATCGGTGCACCGACCGACCGGACGACCGAGTCGAGCGCCGACGCCACGACGGGCTGCTGGCGCGGGTCGTACTCGGCGGACGCCTCGGGCCACACCACGAGGTCGACGCCCTTCGCCTCGACGTCGGTGGCGGCGACCTGCGCGGCGAGGACCTCACCCGGCTGCGCCCCGTCGAAGTACCCCGCGGGTCCGTTCCCCTGGACCGACTCGATGCGGATCGTGCCGTCCACGGCCGTCGGCCAGGCGGGTACGGCGAGCACCGCGGCCACGAGGAGGCCGGCGGTCGCGACCCGCGCCGGCAGTCGGAGGACCGCGCCGGGCCGGGTCGGCCGGACGAGCGCCAGGGACACGACGACGGCCACGCAGTACACGACGACGAACGTCAGCCCGAGGACCCCGACGTAGGCGGCCAGGTGGGTGAAGGGCCCCTGCGACTGCGAGAGCCCGATGCGGCCCCACGCGAAGCCGCCGTACGGCCAGCTGCCCGAGAACCACTCTCGTCCGGTCCAGAGTGCGGCGACGACGGCCGGGAGGCCCCACACCCGCCCGGCGGTCGACGGCAGCACCCGGGCGAGCCAGCGGTACGCGAGCGCGATGGCGACACTGCCGAGGGCGAGGTACGCGGCCTCGAGGAGCGCGAGCGCGAACCACGGGACGGGGCCGAGGTAGCGGCCCGCCCACGAGATCGCGGGGATCCAGAACGCGGCCCCGGCGAGGTAGCCGAGCCAGGCTGCGCGGCCGGCCCGCTGTCCCATGACGGCGACGAGGAGGCACGCCACGGCCGGGTAGGCGAGGAACCACCACCCCGGGGACGGGAAGGACAGGGCCAGCAGGATGCCGCCGATGACCGCGAGCGGCAGGGCGGCGCCGAGCGGGAGCGCTCGGAAGGGGTTCACTGCCTCCACCTGGTCGAGGCCGACCCCGCGGACACCGACCGCGCCGGAGGAACCGCGCGACCGGCCGAGCGACCGACCGCGCGCGGACCCTCGCGACCGCTCGTGCGCGCCGGACGGCAGCGCCGTCGCGAAGTCGGCGTCGTGCGGACGCAGGTCGGACTCGGGAGCGTGCACCGGGCCTCCCGTCAGACCGTCGCGTAGGCGACGATGCCGCGGCGCACCGCGTCGGTCGCGCGCCGCGCGGTCTGCGCGAGGTCGTCGTCGCCAGCGTTCCGGACCTGGTCGAGGAGGTCGATCACCTGCTTGCACCACCGGACGAAGTCACCGGCGGGCATGTCGAGCGTCCGGAGGACGTCGTCGAGCGCCGAGCCCGACGCCCACCGGAACATGCCGACCGCCATCGCCGGGGTGGGCGGCTGCGAACCGGCGAGCCGGGCGTCGCGCTCGATGTCGTCGAGCCGGGCCCAGATCGTCAGGGTCTCGTCGAGGGCCGGACGGAACGCACCGCGCGGCAGGGCGTGCTCGGTGCCGGGCGCGTCCTCGCGGCGGGGCTGGTACACGATCGTCGCGGCCATGGCGGCGAGCTGAGCCGGGGTGAGTTCCTTCCAGACGCCGGCCTCGAGGCACTCCGCGACGAGGAGGTCGCGGTCGCCGTAGATGCGCTGGAGGCGTCGGCCGCCGGCCGCGACGGTGGCCTCGCCGGAGCCGTCACCCGAGTCGACGAGGTAGCCGAGCTGCAGGAGCACGTCGGTCACTCGGTCGAAGGTCGTCGCGACGGCGCCGGTGCGGGAACGGATCTGCTGCACGAGCTTGTCGTTGGCGCGCTTGAGCTTGTACCAGCGCTCTGCCCACCGTGCGTGCGCCTCACGGTCGGGGCAGGCGTGGCAGGGGTGCCGCTGCATCCGCCGCCGGACGTCGGTGATCGCGGCCTGGCGCTCCTTGCGGGCACCGTGCGAGGCTTCGCGGCCACCCGGGACGTTGGTCCGTTCGAGGTCGGAGAGCTCACGCCGGAGCGCCGCGTACTCGGTGAAGTCGCCGAGGTGGCAGGTCATCGCCTGCTGGTACCCCTCGAGCGACTCCTGCTGCGACCGGACCTTCCGCGCGAGGTCGACGACGGAGCGGTCCGCCTGGAACTGCGCGAACGACGTCTCGAGGACCTCGCGCGTGCGGCGGCGGCCGAACTGCTCGATGAGGTTGACGGCCATGTTGTAGGTCGGCTTGAACGACGAGTTGAGCGGGTACGTGCGTCGGCTCGCCAGGGATGCCACGGCCTGCGGGTCGAGGCCGTCGGTCCACTGGATGACCGAGTGGCCTTCGACGTCGATGCCCCGGCGGCCGGCGCGACCGGTGAGCTGCGTGTACTCCCCCGGCGTGATCGGCACACGGGCTTCGCCGTTGAACTTCTCGAGCTTCTCGAGCACGACCGTCCGTGCCGGCATGTTCACCCCGAGCGCGAGCGTCTCGGTCGCGAACACGACCTTGAGGAGCTTGCGCTGGAAGAGGTCCTCGACGACCTCCTTGAACGCGGGCAGCAGACCGGCGTGGTGCGCGGCCACCCCGCGCTCGAGGCCCTCGAGCCACTCCCAGTACCCGAGGACGGCGAGGTCCTCGTCGAGGAGCGTCCGGCAGTGGTACTCGGCCGACTCACGGATCTCGCGACGCTCGTCCGCGGTGGTGAGCGACAGGCCCGACCGCAGGACGTTCCGCACGCCCTGGTCGCAGCCCGCCCGGCTGAACACGAAGAAGATCGCCGGCAGGAGCATCCGGTCGTCGAGCATCCGCGCGATCTGCTCGCGGTACAGCTTCTCGGTGCGCGGGCCGCGGCGGTCGTGGTACCCGCCCCGACCGCGTCCGCCGCGGTGTCCGCCGCCGTGCCGCTCGCTCCGGGAGGCTCCCCCGACCAGGCGGAGCAGCTCCGGGTTCACGCGGTTCGTCGCCGCGGCACCGCTCGAGTCGAAGAGGTCGACCATCTTCGAGCCGACGAGCACGTGCTGTTCGAGCGGGACCGGGCGGTCCTCGGAGACGATGACGTCGGTGTCGCCGCGGACGGTCTGCAGCCAGTCGCCGAACTCCTCGGCGTTCGACACGGTGGCGCTGAGCGAGACGAGCCGGACCTCGGTCGGGAGGTGCAGGATCACCTCTTCCCACACGGCACCACGGAACCGGTCGGCGAGGTAGTGGACCTCGTCGAGGACGACCCACGCGAGGTCGTCGAGCAGGTCGGAGTCCGCGTAGATCATGTTGCGGAGGACCTCGGTCGTCATCACGACCACGCGCGCCCGCGGGTTCACGTTGGTGTCGCCGGTGAGGAGCCCCACCTCGGTCTCGCCGTAGGCCTGGACCAGTTCGGCGTACTTCTGGTTGCTCAGGGCCTTCATCGGCGTCGTGTAGAACACCTTCGCCGTGCGCTGCCGCATCGCCAGCCAGATCGCGAATTCGGCGACGATCGTCTTGCCCGCACCGGTCGGTGCCGCGACGAGGACGCTCCGGCCCTGGTCGATGGCGTCGCACGCCGCGAACTGGAACGGGTCGAGGTCGAAGCGGAGGTCGGACCGGAACAGCTCGAGGTTGCGCGAGCGGTTCCGGACCTTCGCTGTCGCGTAGCGTTCGGCGGGGCTGAGGTCCGTGTTGGTCACAGGCCGTACTCTTCGTCGAGCTTGGCCTGCCGCTTCGCTGCACGGCGGTCGTGCAACCACGTGACGGCGCACGCGGCGATGTAGAGCACGGTCATCGGGATCGCGAGCAGGAACATCGAGATGACGTCGGCCGAGGGCGTCACCATCGCGCAGAACACGAGGATGCAGAGGATCGCGATGCGCCAGGACTTGATGATCGCGGACGCGGAGAGCACCCCGACGAAGTTCAGCAGCACGAGGAACACCGGCAGGACGAAGGCGATCCCGACCGCCACGATGAGCTTGATGACGAAGTTGTAGTAGGCCTTCGCGTCGACGATCGAGGTGTCCTGGGTGGACACGAAGCTGCCGAGGATCTGGACCACGTGCGGCAGGATGTACCACCCGAACCAGCATCCCGCGAAGAACAGCGGGATCGCGGTGCCGAGGAAGCCGAACACGTACTGCTTCTCGCGCCGCACGAGGGCCGGCACGATGAACGCCCAGACCTGGTACAGCCAGACGGGGCTCGAGATGACGATGCCGATCGTGATCGCGATCTGCAGCTTGAGGTCGAACGCCCCGGTGATCATCGGGAAGTTCAGCTCGGCCGTGTGCCCGCCGATCTCCGCGAGCTTCGAGACGGGCTGCCGCAGGGCGTCGAGCACGAACGGGGTGAGGAACCACCCACCGATCGCGCACACCACCACCGCGATGACCGCGCGGAAGAGACGGTTGCGCAGCTCGATGAGGTGCTGCCCGAGCGACATGCGGCCTTCGGCGTCCTTCTTCGGGCGCCCGGGCCGCTTCGCTCGCCCGCTTGCGGTCGTCGAAGCCATGCGCCGATCCTACGGGACCGGTCCGACACCGCGCTGCGGCTGCGTGCGTTCGCACAGGCGGCCGGGAGGCACGGTGCGGGCCGGCACCGCGCCTCCCGGCCGGTGGGCGCGTACCCGCGACGCGGCGTGCGTCGGCCGACGCGGACCGGCCGCGACGCGATCAGGCCTCGGCGAGGGCCGCGGCCGCGAAGTCCCGGATCGCCGTGCGCGCCGCCGGCGGGTCGAGCACCACGGCGCGACCGGGCAGCCCGGCGACGAGCCGCACGACGCCGTCGAACCCGTTCGACGCGGCGAGCCGGATGCGGACGCGACCGTCGTCGTCGGGCGCGTCGGCCGTGTCGGCGAGGAAGTCCGCGACGAGCGGCAGCGACGACGAGTCGAGCTCCACGGTGACGATGACGTCCTCGCGGGCTTGCTGGAACAGCGTGTCCGGGATCACCACGTCGGCTGCGCTCGTGGTCGCCGCGCGTTCCTCGACGCGGACGCCGGACATCCGGTCGAGGCGGAAGGTGCGCAGCGCACCCCGGTCGAGGTCCCAGGCGCGCAGGTACCAGTCGGTGTCGATCGACTCGACGCGCAACGGGTCGACACTGCGTGTCCCGCCGCGGCTCCGCGGCCCGGCGTAGTCGAAGGCGAGCCCGCGCCCGTCGGCCATCGCCTGCCGGATCGTCGCGAGCGTCGCGTCGTGGAGGTCCTGTCCGACGGCGACGTTCGACGCGGCACCGCCCGCACCGCGCGAGAGCTTCGCCATGAGGGCACGGATGGCGTCACGGTCCGCGGCCTCGGGCAGCGCCGACAGGTACTGCAGGCCCGCGATCAGTGCCGAGGCCTCGCGGGCGGAGAGCCGGGGCGCGTCGTCGATCGCGACGAGGTTCGTCAGGACGATCATGTCGTTCTGCTCGAAGTCGTCCCAGGCGATGTCGAACAGGTCGCCGTGCTGGTACTGCATCGTCTCGCCGGGGACGCCGGACACCGCGATGAGCTCGACGGCCCGGCGGATGCGGGACTCGGGCACGCCGAAGTGGCGCGCGGCCTCGGCCACCGAGACCCGTTCGCGGTCGATGAGGTACGGCACGAGGGCGAGCAGGAACGCGAGCTTGTCCTGTGCCTGCAGGGGCTGCTGCTCAACCACGGGCGTCTCCTTCGTGGTCGGCGACGAGGCCGCGGAGCCGGGCCGTCACCCGGTCGCGGAGGTCGTCGGGTTCGAGCACGCGGACCTCGGGGCCGAACGCCGCGAGTTCCTCGGCGAGGATCTGCGGATCGACGTGGTGGAGCACGAGGGTGCCGTCCGGCTCGGCGGCCGTGTCGCGTCGACGGGAGAGCCGCCGCTCGGCGTCCGAGCCGGGCACGACGTGGATGCGCGCGGTCCGGGTCGCCCAGATGCGGTCGAGTTCGGCGAGGGCGCGCTCCCCCGCTCCCGCGGGCGCCGGGTGCCGGCCGACCTCGTACTGGGTCACCGGGCCGACGATCCGCGACAGCAGGTAGTTCTTCGTGGCGCCCGTCGAGAACTCGTGCGCGGCGAGCATCCACCGGCCGGCGTGCTGGACGAGCGCGAGCGGCGCGAGCTCGCGTCGACGGGCCTCGTGCTGCCCGGGCGTGATGTAGTCGAAGCGCACGGCGGCCGCGCGGTCGAGGGCGGAACGCAGGGGTTCGAACGCGGCGTCGCGGGCTCGGAGCCGCGGGGCGTAGGCGTCGACCCCGAGCACACCCGAGGCGACGTCGTCCTCGGCGCCGGCGGACCGAACCTTGAGCAGGGCGCGTCGCGAGTCGGCGGAGAGCGCTCCCTCACGCCAGGCCATCGCAGCGAGGGACAGCAGTGCGGACTCGTCCGGTGTGAAGCGGACGTCGAGGGGCAGGTCGTACTCGCCCTTCGGGATGCGGTAGCGCAGCGTCTGGTTGTTGCCCGCGGCGCCGGGCGTCTCGATGGTCTCGAGCGGGATCCCGAGGTCGCGCACGTCGTCCTTGTCGCGCTCGAACTGGCGCTCCAGGGAAGCGTTGTCGCCACCGGGCGTCCAGCGCTGCCGGTACCCCTGCACGTTGGCCAGGATCTCGGCCTTCGTCAGCCCCGACTCCGTCGAGAGCAGTGCGAGCACGAGGCTGAAGAGCCGCTCCTCGGCAGGCACACGGGGGGTACGAGAGGCTGGCACAGGCCGATCCTACGGCAGCGCGGGCGCACCGGAGTGCACCCGCGCGGCGGTCGGTGGGCGGTGCCGAGGCGTCAGCGCGGCATCACTCCGAGCACGTCGATCACGTAGGCGTCCGTCGCGCCCTGGTTGTGCACGATCGCCAGCACCTGGTCGCCGACGCGGTGTCCGAGGATCGCCTCGCGGACGCCGTCGACGATCTGGCCCTTGGCGAGCGGCACGGTCGCGGCACCGGAGCCGTCGGTCCAGTTCGAGCCCGTGACGGACGGGTCGGCGCTCCAGGTCACGGCCGTGTACTTGATGACCGCGGTGTCCTTCGCGGTGAGCTCGGTCCCGTCGCCCTTGCGGAGCAGGTGCGTCTCGTCGGACTTGGGCGCGTCCCACGACGGGATCGTGATCCCGGGGGCGCCGGACGGGGCGAGCACCACGGCGGGCATGCGGTCGCCGGCGAGCTGCGGTGTGCCGGTGGCACGGGCGTCGAAGGCCCGCTTGACGTCGATCACGGCGATGACGGCGTCCTCGGTCTTGCTGCTCGACGAGGACCCGGCGGTGCCGGACGTGGAGCTCAGCGCGCTCTTCGGGAGGGCGACGGCGAGCCGGTCACCGACGTGGGCGCACTCGACGGCCTCGCCGAGCGCGCCGTAGTTCGACGCACCCGCGGTGATCGGCGCGGTCTGGCCGGAGTAGCCGCTCGTCTGGGCGACCTGCCCGGTCGCACCGTCGACGAGGGTGTACTCGATGAGCACGGGGGTGCCGTCCTCGACCTCGCGCCCGGTGCCCTGCTTCACGACCGAGACCTGCGTGCCCTTGGTGGTGAGCCCCGAGGGGACGGAGACCTTCGGCTCCTTGCCGAACGTGCCCGTGGCGGTGACGGCCTCGGACGCGGCACCGGGGCGGGCGCAGCTCGACGGGGTCGTCCCGGCTCCGCTCGCGGAGCAGGCCGTCAGCGTGGCGGCGAGTCCGAGGGTGACCAGGAGCGCGGGGATGGTTCGATGCAGGACGGGCACGGTCGGTACTCTACCGGTCGTCCCCATGCGCCCCGGACGCGTCGGGCGCAGCCGCGTCGGGCGCAGCCGCGTCGGGCGCAGCCGCGTCGGGCGCAGCCGCGTCGGGCACAGCCGCGTCGGGCACAGCCGCGTCGGGCACAGCCGCGTCGGGCGCAGCCGCGTCGGGCACGGACCCCGCCTCAACCGACCCCGCCTCGGCAGCGGCCACCCGGCGTGCCTGCGCCGCCGCCTGCCGTGCGACCTTCCGGAGCTTCTTGTCGCTCGCGCTCCGCTCCCCCACGGCACCGGGCGTCCAGGCCTCGACGTCCTCGTCGGAGAACTCGGCCTTGCCGGCACGACGCTTGAGGTTCGGCAGCACCACGCCGTCGGCGAGCCGCCGGGCGGTCACGAGGAACCCGGTGTGCCCGACCATCCGGTGGTCCGGACGGACGGCGAGACCCTCGACGTGCCAGGTCCGGACGAGGGTCTCGCTCGGCATCGGGTCGGTGAAGCGGCCGGTGTCGCGGAGGGCCTCGGCGGTGCGGGACAGCTGGGTGACCGTCGCGACGTAGCAGACGATGAGGCCGCCCGGCACGAGGGCGTCCGCCGCGGCGTCGACGCACTCCCAGGGGGCGAGCATGTCGAGCACGACGCGGTCCACGCTCTGCGGCTCGGTGGCCCCCGGCAGCTCCTCGACGAGGTCGCCGACGGTCACGGACCAGTTGTCCGGGACGGCGCCGAGGAACGTACCGACGTTGCCGCGGGCGATGGCCGCGAACTCCTCGCGACGCTCGAACGACTGCAGCTGGCCGGTCGGCCCGATCGCCCGGAGCAGGAAGAGCGAGAGCGCACCGGAGCCGACCCCGGCCTCGACGACGCGCGCGCCGGGGAAGACGTCGGCGAACGCGACGATCTGCGCCGCGTCCTTCGGGTAGACGATCGCGGCGCCGCGCGGCATCGACATCACGTAGTCGTTGAGCAGCGGCCGGAGCGCGAGGTACTCGTCGCCGGTCGTCGCACGGATCACGGAGCCGTCGGGCTGCCCGATGACGTCGTCGTGCCGCAGCACGCCGCGGTGCGTGTGGTACTCGCCGCCGGTCTCGAGCGACAGCGTCGTCAGCTTGCCCTTCGGACCGGTCAGCTGCACGCGGTCACCGGACCGGAAGGGTCCGCGGGGCGGCGTGTGCGGCGCACCTCCCGCGGTGTGCGGCAGCGACGCGGTGGCGTCGTCCTGACTGGAGGCGCGGGTCACCGCCGCCTCGTCGCCGACGTGCTCGAGGTCGCTCACCGGGCACCGCCCTCGGTCACCGCAGCCTCGGCGGACACGCGATCCGTGCCTCTCCCCACCGGCACGGCCTGCCCGTCGCTGGCGCGTCGGTCAGGAACCGGCGGCGTGGGCCCAGGCTGTTCGTCGGACACGGCCGCGCGGGCAGCGAGGGCCGGACTGGTCAACTCGACCAGTCGGTCGACGTCCACGCCGGCGAGCGTGGTGAGGTGGACGTCGCCACCAGCGATGTCGGTGAGCGGCACGATGTGCTCGACCGCGATCGTCACGGCGCCGGACGCGACGGCGGAGGCGACGCCCGTCGCCGAGTCCTCGATCGCGACGCACGCGGTCGGCTCGACGCCCAGCTGCGCGGCGGCGGCGAGGTAGGCGTCCGGGAACGGCTTCGGCCGCTCGACGTCGTCACCGGCGACGACGACCCGGAAGCCGCGGTCGCCGAGGGCCTCGGCGGCGACGAGTGCCATCGACCGGCGGGACATCGTGACGAGGGCGGTCGGGATGCCGCGGTCGTGCAGCTCCTCGACGAGCTCGCGAGCGCCCGGCCGCCACGGCAGGTCGTCGTGCCGCAGCCGGTCGGAGACGTACTCGGTCATCCAGAGGACGATCTCCTCGACCTCCATGTCGACCCCGCGGTCGCGGAGGATCTCGCCGGAGCGCTCGAGCCCGGAGCCGACCAGCGACAAGCCGTCCTCGTGCGTCCAGGTGGCGCCGTAGCGCTCGGTCAACTCGACCTGGGACTGCTGCCAGATCGGTTCGGTGTCGATGATCGTGCCGTCCATGTCCCACAGCACGGCCGCGGGCAGGACTCGGTCGGGGCGCTGGGCGGTCACGGGCGACGAGTCTACCGGTCGGCCGGGCGCCGCCACGGCGTGCGGTCGTGGTCGTCTCCGTCCCGCCCGCGCGTCGCGCACGCGTTGCGCTGGCGTCGCGCGCACGTTCCGCTGGAGGCGGACTGCCGCCCGTCGCACCCTGCCGCGGGCCTACAGTGGGTGCCTGGTCAACGTCCCACGCGCGCGGTCCGCACGAGCGGTCCACGCCCCTTCCAGGAGGTCCGCTCCGTGCCACAGCACTCCCCCTTCAGCGAGGGCCGGCTGCTCGTCGTCGCCTTCGAGGGCTGGAACGACGCCGGCGAGGCGGCCAGTGGGCTCGCCCGACGGATCGTCGACGCGCTCGAGCTCGACGAACTCCGCGAGATCGACGGGGAACGGTACGTCGACTACCAGTTCAACCGCCCCACCGTGGGCACCAGCGACGACGGCGACCGCGGCATCCAGTGGCCCCGCATCGTCCTGCACGGCCCGGGCTCCGACGGACCCCCGGTGATCGGTGCGACCGGCTCCGAGTCCGACCGCGAGGTGTTCGTGCTCGTCGGCCCGGAGCCCTCCCGGACGTGGCGCGGCTTCTGCGCCGAGGTGATCGACCTCATCGACGTGTACTCGATCGACGCGGTGGTGTTCGTCGGGGCGATGCTCGCCGACGTCCCGCACACCCGACCGATCTCGGTGTTCGTGTCGAGCGAGAACGCCGGGGTCCGCGCGGCCTTCGACGTCGACAAGTCCTCCTACGAGGGGCCGACCGGCATCCTCGGGGTCCTCGCCGACGCCGTGGACAAGGCCGGTCTGACGACGCTGTCCCTCTGGGCCTCCGTCCCGCACTACGTGCACAACTCCCCCTCGCCCAAGGCCACGCTCTCGCTGCTCGACAAGATCGAGGAGCTCACGGACGTCACGGTCCCCCGCGGCTCGCTCCTGGACGACGCGACCGAGTGGGAGGAGGGCATCGACGCCCTCGCCGCGGACGACGAGGACATGGCGACGTACATCGGGCAGCTCGAGCAGGCGCGCGACACGGTCGACTCGCCCGAGGCCTCCGGGGACGCGATCGCCCAGGAGTTCGAGCAGTACCTGCGGCGCCGGGAGCGCAAGGACGGCAAGGACGGCGGGACCGCTGGCGGCGAGGGCTTCCGCCCGCCGCAGCCGCCGCAGTAGCGGTCGCGCGCGGGTCCGCGTTCGGCGCGCTGTGGTGACGGTCACGACTCCCCGCTCACGAGCGCCCGACGGTCACGAACGGTCGCTCTGCTGGCCGGAGACCGACCGTCCGTGACCGCCCGCCGAGCGGCCGGGGGCGTGTCCTGACCGTTGGTCGCGAGAACGGTCGGGCGCTCGGCCCGCCGTCGTGACGATCACGACTCCCCGCTCACGAGCGCCCGACGGTCACGAACGGTCGCTCTGCTGACCGGAGACCGACCGTCCGTGACCGCCCGCCGAGCGGCCGGGGGCGTGTCCTGACCGTTGGTCGCGAGAACGATCGGCCCCGGAGCAGCGAGGTGACGTGTCGTGCGACCAGCGTGGGCACCTGTCGGACGGGAGGCACGGTGCGGGCCCGCCACGGGCCTCCCGGTCGGCGTACACGCGCGTCGTGCGGCCGGAACGGGCTGGTCGCAGGACGTGTCGGCTCCGGCCGCGCGCGACGGCACGTCGCGCGACCAACGCGGCCGCGCGGCCGCCGCGGCGCCCGCGCGGCCAGCGGCCCCGGGTCAGCCCAGGCGGATGCCGAGCAGCGCGTCGACGAGGTCGACGAGCTCCGGCGTCGCCGCCGTACCGCCCGCGAGCGCGGTGTCGACCGCCGCGACCGCACCAGGCGTGTCGAGGTCGTCCGCGACGCGCGCACGGATCCGTGCGATCACGTCCGCGGCGTCGTCGGCGTGCGACGGCGCACCCGCTGCCCAGGCGTCCCACGACGCCAACCGCGTCGTGGCGGACTCGAGCTCCGCGGGGAACCACTCCCAGTCGTCCGAGTACTTGTGCGACAGGAGCGCGAGCCGGACCGCGCGAGGGTCGGCCCCGTCGTCGAGGAGCCCCCGGACGGTGACGAGGTTGCCGAGCGACTTCGAGATCTTCTCGCCCTGGTAGGCGATCATCCCCGTGTGCACGTACGCGTTCGCGAGCGGCTGGTGCGCCAGCGCCGCTGCGTGCCCCGCGCTCATCTCGTGGTGCGGGAAGACGAGGTCGCTGCCGCCGCCCTGGACGCTGATCGGCAGGCCGAGCTTGTCGCCGGCGATGACGCTGCACTCGATGTGCCACCCGGGACGCCCCGGCCCGAGGACGGTGTCCCAGCTCGGTTCACCGTCGCGTGCGGCTCGCCAGAGCAGCGGGTCGAGGGGGTCGCGCTTGCCGGGTCGGTCGGGGTCGCCCCCGCGCTCGGCAGAGAGGGCGAGCATCGTCTCGCGGTCGAGACGGCTCTCGTCGCCCAGCGCCCAGGCCTCGGTCGGGCGGTTCACGTCGAAGTAGACGTCGTCGCCCTCGGAGTCGTCGGTCGGCACGTCGTACGCGTACCCGGTCTCCTGCAGGAACGCGACGGCCTCGGCGACGCGGTCGACCTCGTCGGTGACGGCCACGTAGTCGTCGGGCGGGAGGATCCGAAGCGCCTCCATGTCGCGACGGAACAGGTCGATCTGCGACGCAGCGAGCTCCTGCCAGTCGACGCCGTCCCGTGCGGCACGCTCGAGCAGCGGGTCGTCCACGTCGGTCGTGTTCTGCGCGTACTCGGTGTCGAGACCCGCGTCACGCCAAGAGCGCAGCAGGGAGTCGAAGGCCAGGTACGTCGCCGCGTGCCCGAGGTGGGTCGCGTCGTAGGGCGTGATGCCGCACACGTACAGCGCGGCGCGCTCGTCGCCGCGGGTCGGGTCGACCGGCTTGCCCGTGGCCGTGTCGTGCACGACGGGGCGGGGCCCCGAACCCGGGACGGACGGGACGGACGGGGCCTCCCAGGCCCTCACGGCTGGATCACACCAAGCGACAGCAACACGAGGAGAACGATACCGAGTGCGATCCGGTAGACCACGAAGGGCAGGAAGCTGCGCTTGCTGATGTAGTTCATGAACGCGGCGATCACGACGAAGCCGACGACGAACGCCACGACCGTCGCGACGAGCGTGTCGACGAGTCCGAACGGTGCGCCGGTGTCGCCGAGGCTCGTCGCCGCCTCGTACAGCCCGGAGAGGAACACCGCCGGGACCGCCAGCAGGAACGCGAACCGCGCGGCTGCCGGCCGGGTGTACCCGAGCGCGAGGCCCATCGACACGGTCGCGCCGGACCGGGAGACGCCGGGGACGAGCGCGAGCATCTGCGCCAGCCCGATGAGGATCCCGCCGCCGAACGTCATGTGCTCGATCCGCCGGACCTTCTTGCCGACGACGTCGAGGACGCCGAGCACGACGCCGAACACGATGAGGACGATCGCGACGATCCAGAGCGATCGGAACGTCGTCTCGATCGAGTCCTTGAGCAGGAGCCCGGCGACACCGATCGGGATCGTGCCGAGGATGACCAGCCAGCCGAGCCGCGCGTCGGGGTCGTTCCGCGGGACCGTCCGGCCGGACAGCGACCGGAACCACCGCCCGACGATCCGGGTGATGTCCTTCCAGAAGTAGATGAGCACCGCAGTCTCGGTGCCGAGTTGCGTCACCGCCGTGAACGCCGCACCCGGGTCCTGCGCGTCGGGCAGGAACAGTCCGACGATGCGCAGGTGCGCGCTCGACGACACGGGGAGGAACTCGGTGAGCCCCTGGACGAAGCCGAGGAAGATCGCCTCGAGGATGTGCATGGCACCGGCCTTCCGGAGGGAGGTCTGTCTGGACACCGCCACGAGGGTGGCGCCCAGGCACCACCACGACGGCGACCCGGCAATGTATCAGTAGGACGCGAAGAGGTCCCCGAGGACGCGCCGCCCGAACGCCAGCGCATCGAGCGGGACCCGCTCGTCGACGCCGTGGAACATCGCCGGGAAGTCCACGCCGGCCGGCAGCTGCAACGGTACGAAGCCGTAGCCCGCGATCCCCAGGGTGGACAACGCCTTGTTGTCCGTCCCGCCGGAGAGCAGGTACGGCAGCACCGGAGCACCGGGGTCGTGCCGACCGAGGACGTCCCGCACGGCGTCGACCAGCGGACCGCCGAAGTCCTGCTCGAGCCCGATGTCGCGGAACGACATCACCACCTCGACGTCGTCGCCCGCCAGCTCGCGGACCCGCTCGAGCACGGACTCCTCGTCGCCGGGCAAGCACCGGATGTCGATGAGCGCCTCGGCCGCGTCCGGGATCACGTTGTGCTTGTACCCGGCCTGCAGCACCGTCGGGTTCGTCGTGGTGTGCAGCGCAGCGTGGATGAACCGCGACGCCGAGCCCGTCGCGAGGGCGACCTCGTCCGGACCGGTCACCGCCGGGTCCACCCCGAGGAACCGGGCGACCTCCGCCACCATCGCGTCCGTCGTCGCCGAGAGCCGGACCGGCCACTCCTCGCTCCCGATCCGCGCGACCGCCGCCGCGAGCTTCGTCACGGCATTGTCGCGGATCACGTGCGAGCCGTGCGCAGCCGTGCCCCGGGAGACGAGCTTGATCCACATCAGGGCCTTCTCGCCGGTCTGCAGCAAGTACGCGCGGCGGTCGCCCAGCGTGATCGAGTACCCGCCGACCTCGCTGATCGCGGCGTCGGCGCCCGCGAAGACCTCCGGGTGCTGCTCGACCACGTGGTGGGAGCCCAGCACGCCGCCGGCTTCTTCGTCGGCGAAGTACGCGATCACGAGGTCACGCTCCGGAGCGCCCTGTGCGGCGATGACGTCCGACAACGACGTCAGCATCATCGCGTCCATGTTCTTCATGTCGACCGCGCCACGGCCCCACAGCATGCCGTCCTTGACCTCGCCCCCGAACGGGTCCACCGACCAGTTCGCCGGATCGGCCGGCACGACGTCGAGGTGCCCGTGCACGACGAGCGCCGACTTCTGCGGGTCGCGCCCCCGGACCCTGGCCACGACGCTCACCCGGTCGGGCTCCGACTCGAACAGCTGCGGCTCGAGCCCGAGGTCGCGGAGCTTGGCCTCGACGTAGTGCGCCGCCTCGGTCTCGCCGCGGGACTTCCCCTCGCCCCAGTTCGTGGTGTCGATCCGGATGAGGTCACGGGCGATCGACGCGGTCTCCTCGAGCTCGATGCCGGCCGTCGTGTTCCCGTGGACGTCTGTCATGCACACCACGCTACCGGCCGGTCCCGACACCGCCGATCCGCGTGACTCCAAGGGACGCGCCCGGGATGCGCGGCCGTGTTCATCGGGCGTTCAGACCCGTGCTAGTGTCTTCTCTCGGCAGGAACGCCGGGGAAAACGCCCCGGATGACCGGCCAGCACAACCGAACAACACCTGTCCGGGTGGCGGAATTGGTAGACGCGCTAGCTTGAGGTGCTAGTGCCCGTATTAGGGCGTGGGGGTTCAAGTCCCCCCTCGGACACAAGAAAACGAATGCCCCCTGGCCTGTCGGCCCGGGGGCATTCCTCGTTCGCGCTTGCCGGCGAGCGTCGCAGTCGCTCCGCTCGTGGCGTCCCGGTGGTCGCCTCCGGTAGGTCGGGTTGCTCGAGGCGGACCCCGTGGCGAGAAACGCGCGCGGTTCGACGTCGCACGCGTCGAACGACGCGCGCGAGGTCGCAACGCGCGCGGTTCATGGAGCCGGCGCTGCGCTCGCGCGAGACGCGCCGGACGGGAGGCGCGGGGCGGGACCGCATCGTGCCTCCCGTCCGGTGGGCGGTCACCGCGAACGACGCGAGCGGGCGACCCGACGCACCACCAGCACGATGCCGCCGGCGGCGGCCAGCCAGCCCCAGTTGGCGACCAGCGGATCGAGCGACCCGTGCCGCCAGTCCCGTCGCGACGCGCCGAGGCGCGACGCGACAGGGTGTCCGACGAGCTCCGCACGCACCCCCGTCTCGTGCACGACCCGGTCCGGTCGACCCCGGAGCGCATCCGTCACCCGGTGGGCGGCCACGTCGATCCGGTCGCCGAGCACGAGCAGCAACCAGTGCGCCAGGCGCCCCTCGCTGAACCGCGCGTAGGCGACTCGCCGGACCGCTCCGGCGAGGCCGCGGAGGGGCTGCGCGGTCCCGAACACCGGCGTGACGTGCGCGTGCTCGATCGAGCGTTCGCGTCCCTCGGCGCCGGGCTGCTGCGTGGGGACGTCCCAGTGCACGCCCGTCGCGGACCCGGCTGCACGCGAGAGCTTGGGCACCGACGGGCGGTCGGCGGGGTCGAGGTCGCTCCCCCACCCGGGGATCCGTGCACGGAGCTCGTCGGCGGTCGGGACGCGACGGGGCGGGTCCGCGATGTACGGGGTGTGATCGGTCATGGCGTGCTCCTTCACGGGACGATGACGGGCTTGATGATCCCGTCGAGCTTCGAGGAGAAGAGGTGGTACCCCTCGGCGATGTGCTCGAGCGGGATCCGGTGAGTGATGATGTCGCTCGGCTTGAGGTGCCCGGTCTGGATGTGCTCCAGCAGCCTCGGCCACTGCCGCTTCACCGGCGCCTGGTTCGCGTGGATGGTGACGCCCTTGTTCATCGCGTCGCCGAACTTCACGGCACTGGGGATCGGGCCGTACGCACCGATCGCGGAGACCGTGCCGCCCTTCCGGACGCCGTCGATCGCCCAGTTCAACGCTGTCGGGGACCCACCCTGCAGCTTGAGCTTCGAGGCCGTGACCTGCTGGGTGAAGTTGCCGTCGGCCTCGGCCCCGACGGCGTCGATCACGCTGTCGGCACCGAGGAAGTCCGTCTGCCGCTTCATCTCGAGCACGACGTCGGGGACCTCGGCGAAGTTGATCGTCTCGGCGTGCGCGAACGTCCGCGCCTTCTCCAGCCGGTGTTCGAGCTGGTCGACGACGATCACGCGACCGGCCCCCATGAACCACGACGACTTCGCCGCGAACAGTCCCACCGGCCCCGCGCCGAGGACCACGACGGTGTCCCCCTCCCGGATCGAGGCCAGCTGCGCCGCGAAGTACCCCGTGCCGAGGGCATCGGTGAGGAGGAGTGCGTCCTCGTCGTCGAGCCACGGCGGGATGACCTCGGGGCCGACGTCCGCGAACGGGACGCGGACCCGCTCCGCCTGCCCGCCGTCGAAGCCCCCGGTGGTGTGGGAGTAGCCGTAGATGCCGCCGACCGCGGTGGCGTTCGCGTTCACGTTGTGGCAGTTCGTGAAGAGTCCGCGGGCGCAGAACCAGCACGACCCGCAGGAGATGTGGAACGGCACCATCACCCGGTCACCGACGTTGAGGTGCGCCACCGACGGGCCCACCTGCTCGACGACCCCGATGAACTCGTGCCCGAACGTGTGGCCGACCCGGGTGTCGGGCATCATCCCGTGGTACAGGTGCAGGTCGGAACCGCAGATCGCTGCGCGTTCGACCCGGACGACGGCGTCGTTCTCGTGCTCGATCCGGGGATCGGGCTTGTCCTCGACGCGGACCCGGTACGGCCCGCGGTACGTCATGGCGCGCATGGACGCTCCTCTCGCTCACAGCATCCACGCTCACCGCTCGGGCGTCCACGCCGTCCCAGGTCCGCGCACCCTGTCCACGCACGTGGCGCCCGCGTTCGCCCGGGTTCGCGAAACGCGCGCGTTTCGACACCGCACCCGTCGATCGACGTGTGCAATGTCGGGACGCGCGCGTTTCGTGGGCGACACAACCACGAACGGACGGGAGGCGCGGTGCCAGCCGGCACCGCGCCTCCCGTCCGTCAGGTGATCGCGCTCTAGCTCTTCGACGCCTCGACGAAGTTTCGGCGCGGGTCCGTCTCCTTGATGAGGGAGGTCGCGTCGCGACCGGAGACCGCGCCCGTGATCCAGCCGATCACGATGCGCGCCTTCCGGTTCAGCGTCGGCATCGCGTACACGTGGTACGACCGGTGCGCGAGCCAGGCGAGCAGGTTCGTCATCTTGACGCCCTTGATGTTGGCCGCGCCCTTCCCGACGCCGTACGACGCCACGGTCCCGATCGACGGGTGGCGGTACTCCTCGAGGGGCTTGCCGCTGATCGTCGCGACGACGTTGTCGGCAGCGACGACGGCCTGACGGACGGCGTTCTGGGCGTTCGGCGGGTAGTACGCCGGCTGCTTCTCGGCCGTCAGGTCGGGGACCTGTGCGACGTCGCCGAGGCCCCAGACACCAGGGACGACCTCGTGGGTGTCCTCGGCCTCGACCTGGAGCTTCGCGTTCGCGGCGAGGTGCCCCTTCGGTCCGCGCGGCAGGTCGGTCGCGTCGAGGAGCGGGTTCGGCTTGACGCCGGCCGTCCACACGAGCAGACCGGCGGCGAACTCGTCGCCGTCCGAGAGCTTGATGACGCCGCCCTCGGCGCTCGGCATCGTGGTCTTCAGCCGGACGTCGATGCCGCGGGCACGGAGCGACTCGAGGGTCCACTTCGACAGCTCCGGGCCAACCTCGGGCGCCACGCGGTCGAGGGCGTCGATGAGCACCCAGCGGGGGTGCTCGCCGGCCAGCGACGGGTAGGTCTTGATCGCGGCCTGCGACACGTCGAACAGCTCGCCGATGGCCTCGACGCCGGTGTAGCCACCGCCGACGAAGATGCTCGTGAGCAGGCGGCGACGCTCGTCCTCGTCACGGCTCGCTGCGGCCTTCGCGATGTTGTCGAGGAGCTTCGCACGCACGTACGCCGCCTCCTCCACGGTCTTGAAGCCGACGCCGTACTCCTCGAGACCCGGGGTCGGGAAGGTCCGCGTCACCGAGCCGAGCGCGACGACGAGCTGGTCGTAGCCGAGGGTGCGGTCGTCGCCGCCGGCCGTCGAGATCGACACGGTCTTGTCCTTCGACGAGATCCCGGTGACCTTGCCCTGGATGACGCGCGTCCGCTTGAGCGCACGACGGAGCTCGAAGGTGACGTCCTTCGGCGCGATGTGGCCGCCGGCGACCTCCGGCAGGAACGGCAGGTACGTGTAGTAGGTGTTCTGGTCGACGAGCGTGATGCGCATCGGGACCGTCGCGGCGTGCTTCTGCAGCTGCTTGACGGTCGTGTAGCCGGCGGAGCCGCCACCGAGGACCAGGACGTGCGGGATCGAATCTGCCATGAGTCCGGTCTACCGGAGTTTCCCTGGTGGCGTCACCAAGCCGCGCCGTCCGCCCGCGGGGTCGTCGCTCGGCGGACGGTACGGTCGGGGCATGACCGCCTCGATCACCGTCCGGCCCGCCGTGCTCGAGGACGCGGAGCGCATCGCGTTCGTGCACGCCACGTCATGGCGGGAGACCTACGGGCGCTTCGTCGAGGACCCCGACCACAGTCCGTGGTTCGCGGTCGAACCCCGCATCGCGATGTGGCGCACGAACCTGACCGAGCACACGTACGACACGGTCGTCGCCCTCGACGGCGACGACCTGGTCGGTTTCGCCGGGACGCACGCGACTCCCCGTCGGACGGCGAGCAGCCGGTGCGGCCGGAGGAGCTCACGATGCTCTACGTCCTCGCCCGCGCACACGGGTCCGGAGCCGGCCAAGCGTTGCTGGACGCGGCGCTGGGGCACCGTTCGGCGTCGCTGTGGGTGGCCGAGGACAACCCGCGGGCGCAGGCGTTCTACCGCCGCAACGGGTTCACCGTGGACGGCGCGACGTCGTCGTTCGGACCGATCGAGCGGTCGGTCCGGATGGTCCGCTGAGGCGAGGTGCCGAACGGCGCGCCCGACGTATCGCCGCGCCGCACCGTGCGTCGCGCTGCTCAGTCGAGACGGTGGTCGCGCCGATGGTCGCGGAGCCGCCACCACGCGGTCTCGGCGAGTTCGGGACCCATGAAGACCCCGTGCTGCGTCCGCCGGGACTCCGTCAGGGAGAAGCGACGCAGCCGGTAGCCCCCGGCGAAGCGGTCGATGATGGCCTCGGGCGAGGACTCCGCGTCGCGCTTGACGAGCCACGTCCGGTCGTCGACGGGCTCGATCACCGGTCGCTCACCGTCGCCCGCCGATCCGGGAGCGCAACACGTCGATGCGCTTCTGGATCTGCTCGACGCTCGCCTGCGCCACGGCCGGACCGCCGCTGATCCGCCGCAGTTCGGCGTGGATCGCGCCGTGCGGCTCGTTGGAGTGGCGCGACCAGATCGACACGAGTCGTGCGAGCTCGGTGCGCTGCTCCTTGAGGGTCAGGTACATCGGGCGGTTCTCGTCCGGCTTCGGCTTCGGCGAGCCGTCCTTGACGGTGCGGCTCTTGGAACGCTTCGCCTGCGACGCCTGCCGTGCCCGGAGGAGGTCGCGCACCTGGTCCGGTTCGAGCAGCCCGGGGATGCCGATGAAGTCGAGCTCCTCGAGGGAACCGACCTCGCCCCCGGAGCCGAACTCGCCGCCGTCGTAGAGCACCCGGTCGAAGGAGGCCTGCGAGTCGAGGGCCTCGAACGGCTGCACCTCGAGCAGGCTCTCCGAGGCGCGGTCCTCGCGGTTGGCCTCCGCGACCATCGCGTCCTCGGGGTTGTACATCCCGTCGTCGGCGTCCTTCGGGCGGTCGAGGGCGTGGTCGCGTTCGAGCTCGAGGGAGGCCGCGAGGGCCATCAGTCCGGGGACGCTCGGCAGGAACACCGAGGCGGTCTCGCCGCGGCGTCGGGCGCGCACGAAGCGGCCGATCACCTGCGCGAAGAAGAGCGGCGTGCTCGCACTCGTGGCGTACACGCCGACGCAGAGCCGGGGCACGTCCACGCCCTCGGAGACCATGCGGACGGCGACCATCCAGCGTGAATCGCCCTCGGCGAACGCGCCGATGCGTTCGGACGCCGCGGCCTCGTCGGAGAGCACGACGGTCGGCCGCCCCCCCGTGATCTGCGTGAGCATCCGCGCGTACGCCCGCGCCGTGGTGGTGTCGGTCGCGATCACCAGACCGCCCGCGTCCGGGACACCGCGCCGGACCTCGGTCAGGCGCTTGTCGGCGGCGGTGAGCACCGCGGGCATCCACTCACCCTCGGGTGAGAGCGCGGTCCGCCACGCCTGCGCGGTGATGTCCTTCGTCACCTGCTCGCCGAGCGACGCCGACATCTCGTCGCCCATGCGGGTCTTCCAGCGCATCTGTCCGGCGTACGCCATGAAGAGGACGGGGCGGACGACGCCGTCCTTGAGCGCCCGGCCGTAGCCGTAGTTGTAGTCGGAGATCGACGTCCGGATGCCCTGCTCGTCGGGGGCGTACTGCACGAACGGGATCGGTGCGGTGTCCGACCGGAACGGCGTGCCCGAGAGCGAGAGTCGACGCGTGGCCTTGGTGAAGGCCTCCCGGATGCCGTCGCCCCAGGTGAGGGCGTCCCCGCCGTGGTGGACCTCGTCGAGGATCACGAGCGTCTTGCCGCCTGCGGTGATGCGCTGGTGGACCTCGGGGTTCATGCCGACCTGGGCGTAGGTGATCGCCACGCCCTGGTAGTGCCGGCCGAACATCCCGTCGCCGTTCTTGAACATCGGGTCGATGCGGATGCCGACGCGGTCGGCGGAGTCCGCCCACTGCCGCTTGAGGTGCTCGGTGGGGGCGACCACGACGATCCGGTTGACCGTGCCGCGGGCGAGCAGCTCGGTGGCGAGCCGGAGTGCGAACGTCGTCTTGCCGGCACCGGGGGTCGCCGCGGCGAGGAAGTCGCGCGGCTCGGTCTCGAAGTACTTCGTGAGCGCCTCGACCTGCCAGGCGCGGAGCTTGGACGCCGTGCCCCACGCTGCGCGGTCCGGGAACGCGGGCGACAGGTGTTCGGCTGCGGCGTTGCCGGCGGCTTCCGCCTGCGCGGCTGCCTCGTCGTGCGGGCGGGCCGGAGCACCCTCGGGCGGGGTGGCCGATGCGGCGTCGAGGTCGCTCGCGACGTGCGCGTCCGGCGTTGCCGACGCGTCGCCCCACAGCGTGGCGGGCTGCTGCTGGTTGTCGTACTCCGCTGCGCTCACTGCACGTGATTCTACCGTCACGCAGGGTCCTGCCGAGCGTGCGGGGCGCGCTGCTCGGGCGCGTTCCGCACCAGCGAGGCCGGTCGCAGCACGCCCGCTCCGAACCGTGCGGCGACCGCGTCGACCGTCGTCTCGGTCTCCCGCCACGGCGCGTCGTCGTCCCAGAGGGCGTTGCTCGCGGCCGCCGGCACGAGGTTCTCACCGCGGACGCCGATGAGCCGGATCCGGTTGCCCGGTCGGTGCAGGACGTCGTACAGCTCGACGGCTTCGCGGTGGATGCGTTTCGCGACGTCGGTCGGTTCGGCCAGGGTGCGGGACCGGGTGAGCGTGGTGAAGTCGGTGTAGCGGACCTTGAGCGCGACCGTCCGTGCCTGGACGTCGGCGCGGCGGAGTCGCACGGCCACCTTGTCGGCCAGTCGGAGGAGCTCGCGGGCGACGTCGTCACGCTCCGTGAGGTCGCGGCCGAACGTGACCTCGTGCCCGATCGACTTCTCACCGACGCCGGACTCGACCGTCCGAGGGTCACGCCCCCAGGAGAGGTCGTGGAGCCGCTGACCGCCGGTGGGCCCGAGCGCGGCGACGAGCGACGGCAGCGGGGTCGTCGCGAGGTCGCCCACGGTCCGGATGCCCCGACGTTCGAGGGTCTCCTGCGTCTTGCCGCCCACGCCCCAGAGCGCGGACACCGGCTGCGGGTGGAGGAACGCGACGGTCTCGGCAGCGGGGACGACGAGCAGGCCGTCCGGCTTGGCGCGGCTCGATGCGAGCTTCGCCACGAACTTGGTCGACGCGGCGCCCACCGAGCAGTGCAGCCCGGTCTGCTCGAACACCGCACGGCGGATGGCCGCGCCGATCTGCCAGGGCGTGCCGTAGAGCCGGAGCGCCCCGGCGACGTCGAGGAACGCCTCGTCGATGCCGAGTCGCTCGACGCGCGGGGTGAAGCGGTCGAACACGCTCATCACGGCGGCGGATTGCTCGCGGTACTTCTCGAAGTGCGGCTCGACGATCACGGCGTTCGGGCACCGGCGCTTGGCGACGGCCATCGGCATCGCGGAGTTCACGCCGTAGCGACGGGCCTCGTACGTGGCGGCGGTCACGACGGAGCGGTCCGAGTCGTGCCCGACGATGACCGGGAGACCGACGAGGTCCGGACGGTCGAGCAGCTCGACGGACGCGAAGAAGGCGTCCATGTCGACGTGCAGCACGGTGGCGGTGACGTCGTCGACGGGTACGTCGGAGACGAGCCGGTTGCGTCCGTCCTGCTTGCTCACAGGGCGATGATGCCATCCGCCACCGACATCGACGTCCCATCAGGACGCACCGCCGCAGCGGACCCCTCAGCGCGCCGGACCGAGCAGCGCCGCCGCGATCGTGCGGGCCGCCGAGTCGCGCGACGACGGGTGGTACTGCCCGGCGCGGACGTCGCGCGCGAGTCGTGCGAGCTCGCTCCCCGCACGGTAGGCGGAACCACCGACCACGCGCATCGCCTCGTCCACGACGTGCTGCGCCGTGTCCGTCGTGCGCGCCTTCGTCCCGACGAGCAGCGGGAACCACCGGGGTCCGTGGTCGACGAGTTCGTCGACGTCACGAGCGAGCGCGTCGACCTGCAGGGCGACCGCGTCGACCGCTCCCTGCGCGTCGGCCAGGGCATGGCGGACGTCAGGGTCGTCCGACCGGGGCGTGCCGTCGAGGGCGGTCCGGTCACGGACGGCCGCGACCGCCAGCTCGACCGCGCGCTCGGCGATCCCCACGTACACCGACGCCACGAGCAGTTCGAAGGCGGCGAACACCCCGAACACCAGGGGGTCCTGGTTCGGTCCGACCGGCAGGACCCGCACGATCCGCTCCGCCGGCACGTGCACACCTTCGAGGAGGGTCGTGCGGCTCTGCGTCGCCCGCATGCCGAGCGTGTCCCAGTCGTCCCGGTGCGTCACACCGCCGTCCGCACGGACCGTGAAGCCGTGCACGAGCACCGGCTCCGCGCCGGAGGTGTCCTTCCCGAAGACGCTCAGGACGTCCCACGCCGGCGCGAGCGAGGTGGAGACCTTCGTCCCCGTGAACCGGTAGCCGCCGTCGCCGTCCGGCTCCGCCGCCGTCAGCGAGTCGAAGAGCACGGCGTCGTTGCCCGGCTCGCTCACCCCGAACGCGAGCAGGTGGTCGTCCGCCGCGTGGTCGGTGACGACCTGGAGGAACGACCCGCCCCGTGCGCGCACGCTGCGGGTCGCCTGCACCCACACCTGGTGCATGCCCAGCCCGAGCGCCGTCGCCGGCGCAGCCGTCGCGAGGGTCCGCTGGACCGCGGCCGTGGCGCGCAGCCCGAGGTCCTGGCCGCCCTGCTCGAAGGGGACGCCGAGCCGCAGGTACCCGGCCGCGCGCAGCTCGTCGAGGTCCTCGGCGCAGAAGGCGTTCGCGGCGTCGTACCCGGGGGCCCGGGCAGCGATGCGCGCGAGGAGGTCCGCGGGGATCGGGTTGGCCGTGCTCATGCCACGAGACTAGGGTCCGATGCGTGTCAGAACGTCATCCCTGGTCCAGGTACGTCGCGATCGGTGACTCGTTCACCGAGGGGATCGGTGACCCGGACCCCACCGTGCCCGGAGGCAACCGGGGCTGGGCGGACCGGGTCGCCGAGGTCCTCGCGCACCAGGCGGACGCGAACGGTGCCGGCGACTTCGCCTACGCCAACCTCGCGATCCGCGGTCGCCTGCTCCAGCAGATCATCGACGAGCAGGTCGAGGCCGCGCTCGCGCTCCGACCCGACCTCGTCACGGTGTCGGCCGGCGGCAACGACATCATCCGCCCCGGCACGGACCCGGACGACCTCGCGGCGAAGGTCGACGGCATGGTCGAGCGGCTCCGCAGTGACGGCGCGACGGTGGTGCTCTTCACCGGGCCGGACGTCGGGATGACGCCGGTGCTCGGCATGGTCCGAGGCAAGACGGCGATCTACAACGAGAACCTGCACGCGATCGCCCTGAAGCACGGAGCACTCGTCGCCGACATGTGGGCGCTCCGGGTGCTCCGCGACCCGAGGATGTGGGCACCGGACCGGCTGCACCACTCCCCGACCGGTCACGCCACCGTCGCCGCCGCCGTCCTCGACACGCTCGGCGTCGACCACGGGCTCGCGCCGTTCGCCCCGGAGCCGCTCGAGTCCCGACCCTGGCGCGAAGCCCGCGTCGAGGACCTCGGGTGGGCGAAGGAGTACCTCGTCCCCTGGGTGGTCCGGCGCATCAAGCACACGTCCTCGGGCGACGGCGTCTCCCCCAAGCGCCCCGAGCTCCAGGACGTCGTGGAGCACCGCTCCGACACGCCGTAGCCTCGGTCGGTCGGTCGACCGCGCGTCAGGCTGCGGGCCGCCGGAGCGTCGTCGGACCGTCGTGCAGCGGCTGCGTCACCCAGTCGAACGTCGCGTCGCCCGAGTCGGTCGCGATCCGGACGTGCGCCGCGTGCGGGGTCTCGACGAACCGCACGGTGACGAGCACCGCTGCGCCGTCGTCGACCAGCGCGGCGCTGCCGGCGAGCGGCCCCTCGACCGCCCACGCGCCCTCGCCGACCGGGACGGACAGGTGCCCGCCCTCGACGTCGAGCTCGAGGCGCCACGCGGCACCGTCGCGGTGCAGCGGACCGTGGGCAGCAGCGTCCGGGAGCCGCTCACCCGCGACCGGGGGCAGAGCGAGCGAGGCGATCCGTGCCTCCAGGCCGGTGTCCGCGCCCGCGTCCACCGACGCCCCGTCGACGGCGGGCAGCAGGTGCTTCCAGGCCGCGTCGAGGACCGCCTGCATGTCGAGGCTCTGCCCGGTCAGCGCGAGCACGACGTCCTGCTCCGGGAGCACGACGCAGAACTGCCCGTAAGCGCCGTCGCCGCGGAACCCGTGCCGTGCCATCCAGAACTGGAAGCCGTACCCCTGGCTCCAGTCGGGGTTCTCCTCCTGCGGGTTCTCGACCTGGACGCGCGTGGCGGCGTCGACCCAGTCCTCGTCGAGGATGCGCTGCCCGTCCCACACGCCGCGCTGGAGGTAGAGCTGACCGAGCTTCGCGACGGCCTCGACCGGTGCGTAGCAGCCGCTGAAGCCGAGTTCGTTGCCCTGCTCGTCCCGCTTCCAGGCGAAGTCGGTGATGCCGAGGGGGTCCAGGAGCCGCGGTCGCAACCAGTCCACGAGCGAGCCACCCGAGACGCGGCGGACGATCTCCGCGAGCGTGTAGGTGCACGGCTGGTTGTACGCGAACACCGAGCCGGGCTCCTCGTCGGGCGGCAGTAGCAGGAAGCCCCGCACGATGTCCGTCGGGTCGATCGCCCGTGCACGCTCGAGCGTCTCCTCCCGGTGACCGCTCGCCATCGCCAGGACGTGCCGGACGAGGATGCGGCGGCTGCGCTCGTCCGTGACCTCGGCGTCGAGCTCCGGGAAGTACGACAGCACGGTCGCGTCGAGGTCGATCAGTCCCGCGCGGACGGCGATGCCGACCCCGGCGGCGGTGAAGCTCTTGCTCAGCGAGTACAGCAGGTGCACGGAGTCGGCGCGGTACGGGTCCCAGGTGCTCTCTGCGGCGACCCGGCCGTGCCGGAGCAGCAGGAACGAGTGCGGCTCGACGTCGGGCGTCGAATCGAGGGCGTCGAGGAACGCGGAGACCCCGCGTCCGTCGATGCCGAGGGCGGACGGGGAGCTGCGCGGGAACGTCGTCGTCACACAGTCGACGCTAGCGGAGGATCAGGTGCCCTGGAACGGGTTCGTCCAGCGCCACCAGACGCCGGGGTCGGTGATCGATCGGTCGAGCTCGAGCGGCACGGTGACCGCGGCGTGGTCCGAGATCGTGAACCGCACCCGACCCACCCGCTCCCCGCGGTCGCCGACCGTCACCGGGTCGAGGTGCGTCTTCGCCGTGACCGTGGTCTTCCCCCACACCAAGACCTCGGACGCCTTCGCCGCGACCGCGTCCGCCCCGTCCTGCCACGGCGTGCTGTAGGTACCGAAGGTCTGCCCCTCGTGCGTGAGCGTCACGAGCTGGAAGTTGTCGGCCACGGACCGCAGCAGCCGCTGCACGTCGTCGTCCAGGGAGTCGTGGTCGACGCCGCCGAGCATCGCGCCGACGACCGTGACCTGTCGGCCGCCCCGCTCGTAGGTCGCCGCGAAGAGGAGGCACGCCCCGGCCTCGTCGAGGGTGCCGGTCTTGATGCCCTCGACCCCGTCCAGACCCAGCAGCTTGTTCGAGTTCTCGATGTCGCCGGCGCCCGGCACGGTGACCTGCTTCGTGCCGACGATCTCCTTGACCACCGGGTTCGCGAGGGCGAGCTGCCCGAGGTCGACCAGGTCCGTCGCCGTCGAGCGGTTCCGCGGGTCGAGGCCCGTCGGCTCGTGGATCACCGTGTCAGCGAGGCCGTGCTCGTCGAGCCACGTGCCCGCAGCCTTCTCGTAGGCATCCATCGACCCGAACGCCCACAGCGCGAGCGACCCCGCGTAGTTGTTCGCCGACTTCATGAGCATGACCTGGAACGTCTGGTACTCGGACAGCCGGAGGCCGTCGGGCATCGGTGCGACCTCGCCGTTCTTCGCGAGGTACGTCGCGTACAGCCCCTGCATCTGCTTCGTGAAGCGGATCGTCGGTCCGCGCTCCCCCGGCTCCAGGGGCTTCTCCTCGAGCACGACGAGCGCGGTCACCACCTTCGTGATGCTCGCGATCGACCGTTGCTCGCGGTCGCCGCTCGTGCGCAGGCTCTCCGGGAAGTCCGTCGCCTCGACCGCGGTGGCGCCGTAGCCCGGGAAGGTGAGGTCGGGCACGGTGGACGTCGGCGCCGAGTAGGTCGTCGTCGCCGCGCTCGCCGGGGCGAACGGCACGACGGCCGCGGCCACGAGGTACCCGACGGCGAGGACGAGCACCGCGACCACGCTGATCGTCACGGGCCGCCGGACGGCGGAGCGGGGGCGGCGGACGACTCGTGGCACAGCCAAGGAGCCTAGCCGGGAGGCGCGGGCCGGCCCTGCGAGGACGCACCGGCTGTGGAGAACGCGAGTCGTGCCTCCAGGCAGGGTCGCGCGCCCCGCGCAGGTCGCCGCCGGGTCAGCGCGCCCGCTGCGCGTGCGCGACGGCCCACAGGCCGACGGCGCTCGCCGCGGCCACGTTGAGCGAGTCGACGCCGTGCGACATCGGGATCCGCACCGTCGTGTCCGCGGCCGCGATCGCCCGGTCGGTGAGCCCCTGGCCCTCCGTGCCCATCACGAGGGCGACCCGCTCCGGGACGTCGGCGACGAACCGGTCGAGGTCGACCGAGCGGTCCGTGAGCGCCATCGCGGCCAGGTGGAAGCCCTGGTTGCGGAGTTCCTCCCCGGCGGCGGGCCACTCGCCGATGCGCGTCCACGGCACCTGCAGCACGGTGCCCATGCTGACCCGGACGCTGCGGCGGTACAGCGGGTCGGCGCAGCGAGGGCTGACGAGCACGGCGTCCGCGCCGAGGCCGGCGACGCTCCGGAACACCGCGCCGACGTTCGTGTGGTCGACGATGTCCTCGAGGACGACGACGAGCTCCGCGCCACGGACGACCTCCGCGACCGTCGGCAGCTCGGGCCGGTGCATCGCGGCGATGGCACCACGGTGCATCCGGAACCCGGTGAGTTCCTCGAGCAGTGCGTCCGGACCCACGAAGACCGGACCGTCGTGCTCCGCGACGAGGGGCAGGACGTCGTCGAGCCACTTCTCCTGCACGAGCACGCTCCGCGGGACGTGTCCGGCCCGGATCGCACGCTCGATCACGGTGTTGGACTCGGCGATGTAGAGCCCGCCCTCCGGCTCGGTCACACGTCGGAGTGCCACGTCGGTGAGTCGTGCGAAGTCGTCGAGGCGAGGGTCGTCGAGCGAGTCGATGCGGACGGGCTGCACGGGGTTCCGTTCTGGGAGGGAAGGACGCGGGACGGTCGGCTGTTGAGGGTACCGTGGAGACGATGCCCCCGAGCGACGAGCACAGCACCGCGGCCGACCTCGACCGCGCCGTCGAGCTGCTCGCCGGCAAGCGCATCGCGGTCCTCTCCGGCGCCGGACTCAGCACCGACTCGGGGATCCCCGACTACCGGGGCGAGGGCCGCGTCGTGCGGAAGCCGATGACCTTCCAGGAGTTCCGGTCCGACCCGGCGAAGCGGCAGCGCTACTGGGCCGGCTCGCACCTCGGTTGGCGGACCTTCGCGGCTGCTGCGCCGAACGACGGGCACCGCGCGCTCGCCGAACTCGAACGAGCGGGGATCGTCACCGGGGTCATCACCCAGAACGTCGACGGGCTGCACCTCCGGTCCGGTTCGCGGCGGGTGGTCGAGATCCACGGCTCGATGGACCGTGCCGTCTGCCTGACGTGCGGCCAGGTGTTCTCGCGCTCGGACCTCGCGGCCACGCTCGACCGGGCGAACCCGTGGATCGACGAGCCCGGGTCCGTGCAGCTCCAGCCCGACGGCGACGTCGAGATCACCGACGTCGAACGCTTCGTCGTGCCCGACTGCTCGGTGTGCGGTGGGGTGCTCAAGCCCGACGTGGTGTTCTTCGGCGAGTTCGTCCCCGCCGAGAAGTTCCGCGAGTCCGTGTCGATCGTCGCCGACGCGGACGCGCTGCTCGTCGTCGGGTCCTCCCTGACGGTGAACTCCGGCGTGCGTCTCGTCGACCACGCCGTCCGGCGGAAGCACCCGGTGGTGATCGTGAACCGCGGCACGACGCGGAGCGACCGCCGTGCTGCGGTGAAGCTCGACGCCGGCACCACCGAGACCCTCGTCGAGCTCGCCTCGCGCCTCGGCACGGTGGCCTCGGGCGCCGGTTCCGCGGAGCCTGGGATGATCGTCGGGTGACGACCCACCTCTCCCTCGTCCGCCACGGCGAGACCGACTGGAACCGGCAGCGCCGCATCCAGGGATCGACCGACATCCCGCTCAACGACGTCGGGCGCGACCAGGCAGCCGGGGCCGCCGAACTCCTCGCGCGCAGGGCCTTCGACGCCGTCGTGGCGTCGCCGCTGTCCCGCGCGCGGGAGACCGGGTCGATCATCGCCGCCCGGCTCGGTCTCGCCGCACCCGACACCTACTCCGGGTTGGCGGAGCGCTCCTACGGTGCGGCCGAGGGGCTGACGGACGTCGAGATCCGCGCGCGGTGGCCGCACGACGACGTCCCCGGGCGTGAGTCGCGGTCGGCGCTCCTCGCCCGTGTGACCGAGCAGCTCGGTGAGATCGCGATCCGGTACGACGGCGCGTCCGTCGTCGTCGCCACGCACGGTGCGGTCATCCGGAGCGTGGTGAACGCCGCCGCACCGGGGACCGCCGACCGGCACAGCACGCCGATCCGGAACGGCTCGATCCACTCGTTCCGGTGGGACCCGGAGCGCTTCCACGCCGAGCTCGTGCGGTTCGACGACCCGATCGACGACGCGTCGGACGGTCCGGGCGGCTACGCCTTCGAGTACCAGAACCCCCTCGAGCGCCGCAGCTGACGGTCGCGCGGCTCGCGGGGCGAGCGGGCCGGGGCGAGCGGACCGGGGCTCACGGGCTGGGCGAGCGGGCAGCCCGAGTCTCGTGCACAGCGACACCTCTCGCGATCGCGAACACGAGCAGCGTCGCCCAGCACGAGACTCGGCGGCGCCCCGCACGAGACTCGGTGCCGCGCCGCGTGAGACTCATCACCTCGAGCCCCGCTGACCCGCTCCCCGCCACCGGACTATGCTCCGGGACACTCCGGGCCGAGCCGAGCGCTCGAACCGCCGACCCGGTCGGGAGGTCCTGAGAGGGGGACCGCATGAGCACCGAACGACCCGGGTGGCCCGCCGAGCCCGACGACGACCTCGACCGCGCGTTCGGCCCCGACACGGCCCCGGTGCCGACCCGGACCACCCCGCAGCGTGTGCGGCGGGGCGCCCTGGTCGCCGGGGGTGTCGTCCTCGCTGCCGGGGTCCTCGCGGCCGCGCTCGTGACCATCATCGGCAGCGTGCAGAACGGCGTCGGCGGGGTCTTCCCCCAGCCAGCCGCAGCGCTCAGCCGGTTCGAGACCGCTGCCGGCGCCGTCGACGGGGTGGTCAAGGTCAACGGTATCCGCACCACGAAGACCGGGTTCGCCAGCTACGACGTCATCTCGGTCGCCACCGCCGAGGACGGCCTGGACGAGACCGCGCAGGCAGCACTCGTCTCCGCGCTCAGCGAGGCCGCGGCGAGGACGGACGGGAACGGCGTCCGGGTGTTCGCGGTCGTCGCGATCGACACCATGCGCGTCGGGATCTCGGCCGACGCCGAGGTCAGCGCGCGCCGCCTCGACCTGGCCAGGCGAGTCGACGCCATCGGCGGGGTGCGTGCGGTGCGGTGTGCCTGGGTCGCGTCGACGCCCTCCGACGACGCGAAGGTCCAGCAGGTCACCGTGCAGACCACGGGGCGTGGAGCAGCCCTCGGTGCCGTGCTCGCGAAGGCGCGGGAGGCGACACAGGGGGTCTTCCCAGGAGCTGCGGTGACGAGCGAGCTCCCGCCCGCGTGACCGGCCGAGGTGTCGCCAGCCGGCCGACGGGCGCGATCCCGTCAGCGAGCCGCCCGGTCCGCCACAGCCCGCTCGACCGCAGCGACGACGTGCTCGGCAGAATCGGCCCACCGGAACCGTGCCGCCTGCTCCACGGACTGATCAGAGGCGTCGTCCCACCGGTCTTCGAGCCGACGCACCGCCGCCGCGACCGCCGACGGCGAGGACGGGTCGAAGTACTCCGCCGCGCTGCCGCCGATCTCCCGGAAGATCGGGATGTCGCTCACCGCGACCGGGGTCCCGACGCCCATCGCCTCGACGAGCGGGATGCCGAAGCCCTCGTCGTACGACGCCGTCACGAGGGCGGTCGCGGTGCGCAGCACGTCCAGGTAGGTCTCGTCGGACGCGCCGTCGTGGAACACGAGCGATCCGCCGGGTGCGATCCGGGTCAGACGGGCACGATCGGCGTCCGAGACCCGCGACATGCAGTGCAGGCGCCATCCGACGCCGAGCAGGGGCAGCGCGGCCGCCAGCGTCTCCACGTTCTTGTACGGCATGAACGACCCCATGTACACGAGGTCCCGGCGCCGCTCCCCATCCTCGGAACGACGCTCGGCCGGGTCTGCCGCGTTGTACGCCACGGTCACGGGTCGCTTCGTCAACCGGTGCTCACGGATGAGGCCGGCGGTCGTCTCGGAGACGGTCACGACGCCGTCGGCGCCGTTCAGCAGGAACCGCTGCGGAGCCCAGGACAGGTGGAAGGCTCGCCACCCCAGCCGGATCGGCCACGAGAAGTCCCGTGGGGGCGTCCGGTTCCGGTAGTAGATGAGGTCGTGCAGGGTGAGCACGAGGGCGTAGTCGCGCCCACGCGACCCCATCGTCTGCATCGGCGAGAACACCGCGTCGAGGCCGAGCGTGTTGACCCGCCGTGCGACGAACGGCTCGCCGGCGTCGGTCGGGGCGGGCAGGAGTTCGTGTGGCAGGCCGTCGGGCAGCGACTCGAGCTGACGGACGTCGTGCACCAGGAGGACGTAGTCGTGCCGGTCGGGCAGGTGTGCGACGACCCCGGCGGTGAACCGCGAGATGCCATCGTGTCGCCCGATGCGGACGTACCGGCAGTCGAGGCCGATGCGGAGGCGACTCACGACGCGCGCTCCCCACGTCGGTCCGGACGGGAGGCCCGGGTCGGCTCCGCCCCGTCCGTCGCCGCCGTCGCGTCGCTCGCGCCGCCGCCCCGTCGTCCGCGGCGCTGATGCGGACGACGCCAGCCGCCGTCGCGCCCCGCGCCCGTGGAGTCGTCCATCCGTCGGAGCACGGCGGAGGCAGCCGCTCCGGGGGTCTCGTAGTGCACGAGGTGCCCGACACCGGGGACGACGACGAGCTCAGCGTCCGCGAGCCGCGCGGCCAGCGCCTGCTGCTCGGGGACGGCCGTGATGTCGTCGTGCTCGGCCGCGATCATCAGCACCGGGACGTCGATGCGGTCGGCGTACTCGGAGACGTCGTGGGTCACCGAGGTGCGGAACGCCTCGAGCACACTCGTGCGGTCGGAGAACGCCGAGAAGTAGCGGTCGTGCTGGTCGTGCACCCAGCGCCGGAGGTCGCGGTCGTGCGACTTGAGCATGGTGATGCTCATGACGCGGACGATCGCGGGGTTGCGGAGCAGCGCGAGACCGACCGGCTTCGGGAGCACAGCGCCGGCCTTGTAGTAGCCGATCGCGGCGCCCGTCGCGATCGCCCGCGGTCCCTGCAGCGCCGGCGCGGCGATCGGGTTCACGAGCACGAGCAGTCGGGTGCGCAAGCCCGCCGCGACGGTGGCGGCGACCACGATCGAGCCGAACGAGTGCCCGAGGACGACCGTCTGCTCGTCCATGCCGAGCGCCGCGTGGAACCCGGTCAGCCATGTGACGTAGGAGTCGATGTCGGACGAGGGCAGCGGGTCCGACACGCCGAACCCCGGCAGGTCCGGCACGACCACGCGGACGCCCTGCAGGTGCGCGGCGATGGTCTCGAGACCGTGGTGGTCGCCCCGGAACCCGTGCACCGCGAGCACGGTGCGGGTGGCGTCCTCGGGGCCGTAGACCCAGTAGTGCGTCGTCCGCCCGTCGATCCGCACCGCGCGGTGCGCGACCGGGGTCGCGGCCATGAGGGACTGGTACGGGGAGAGCAGGGGCGGGCGCATCCCGGCCAGTCTAGGGAAGGCGACCCGCGCGCCCACCGCACCGCCGACCGGATGTGGAGAACTCGCAGACGGGACGCGTCCGCGACGGCGAGCCGTGCCTCCCGTCCGGTCTTCCTGCGGACAGCGCCAGCCGCGCGGCCTAGCGTGTCCAGGGTGACGTTCACGGCCCCGATCCAGCTCCCAGGCCTGACCCTGGACCCGCAGTGGTACAAGCGCTCCGTCTTCTACGAGTGCATGATCCGCTCGTTCGTCGATTCCAACGGTGACGGCATCGGTGACATCCAGGGCGTGATCGGCAAGCTCGACTACCTGCAGTGGCTCGGCATCGATGCCATCTGGCTGCCGCCGTTCTTCCAGTCGCCGATGCGCGACGGCGGGTACGACATCGCCGACTACAAGGCGATCCTGCCCGAGTTCGGCACCCTCGACGACTTCCGCGAGCTCGTCACGAAGTCGCACGAGCGCAACATGCGCATCGTCATCGACATGGTGATCAACCACACGAGCGACCAGCACGAGTGGTTCCAGCAGTCCCGCGAGGACCCGGACGGCCCGTACGGCGACTTCTACGTCTGGCGCGACACCGACGAGGAGTACGAGAACATCCGGATCATCTTCGTCGACACGGAGGAGTCGAACTGGACGTTCGACCCCGTGCGGCGACAGTTCTTCTTCCACCGGTTCTTCTCGCACCAGCCCGACCTCAACTTCGAGAACCCCGCGGTCGTCGAGGCCGTGTACGACGTCGTGCGGCACTGGCTGGACATGGGCGTCGACGGGCTACGGCTCGACGCGATCCCGTACCTCTTCGAGTCCGAGGACGGCAACGGCGAGGGCGAGCCGGAGACCCACGAGTTCATCAAGAAGCTCCGCGCGATGGTCGACGACGAGTACCCCGGCCGGGTCCTCCTCGCCGAGGCGAACCAGTGGCCGCGCGAGACCGCCGCGTTCTTCGGCACCGACGAGGAGCCCGAGTGCCACATGGCGTTCGACTTCCCCGTGATGCCGCGCATCTTCTACTCGCTCCGCGCGCAGCACGCCTCGGAGCTCAAGGCGATCCTCTCCGAGACGCTCGACGTCCCCGAGTCGGCGGCGTGGGGCGTGTTCCTCCGCAACCACGACGAGCTCACCCTCGAGATGGTCAGCGAGGAGTACCGCCAGGCGATGTACGGCTGGTACGGCTACGACCCGCGGATGCGCTCCAACATCGGCATCCGGCGCCGTCTCGCCCCCCTGCTCGACAACTCGCGCGCCGAGCTCGAACTCATCCACGCGCTGCTGTTCTCGCTGCCGGGGTCGCCGTTCCTGTACTACGGCGACGAGATCGGCATGGGCGACAACATCTGGCTGCCGGACCGTGACTCGTCGCGCACCCCGATGCAGTGGACGCCCGACCGCAACGCGGGGTTCTCCACGGCGGACCCGGGCAAGCTGTACCTGCCCGTCGTCCAGTCGCTCGTCTACAACTACCAGCAGGTCAACGTCGAGGCGCAGCTCGCGCAGTCCCGCTCGCTCCTGCACTGGGTCCGGAACGTCATCCACGTCCGCAAGGCGCACCCGGTGTTCGGCCTCGGGACGCTCGACGTCAAGGACACGTCGAACGGCTCCGTGCTCGCGTTCGTGCGCTCGTGGGAGGGGTCGGGGCAGCAGTTCGGACCCTCGGCGGAGGACGTCCTCTGCGTCTTCTCGTTCGCCACGAACCCGACGTCCGTGACGATCTCGGTGCCGGAGTACGCCGGGCGACCGCTGTACGACCTCTTCGGTGGCAGCGTGTTCCCGTCGTTCGACGAGCACGGGTCCGTCACGCTGACGCTCGGGACGCAGTCGTTCTACTGGCTGCACGTGGGCGCGGCACCGGCGGTCGCCCCCGCAGCGGTCGCGCCCGCATCCGCCACGACGACGGCGTAGCGGCCTGGAGGCACGGCGCGGCCCCGCCAGGCGGGTCACGTCGTCCGTGTCGGCGGGTCGCGCGGGCCAGCTCGGTGCGGCCCGTGTCGGTGCCGTCCGTGTCGGTGCCGTCCGTGTCGGTGCCGTCCGTGTCGGTGCGTCCCGTTAGCCTGGCCGCGTGACGTACTCCGCGACAGCAGCCGCACCGACCCCCACGGTGCAGGACCTCTCCGGCCGCCCGTGGTGGCACGCACTCGGCGTCTTCGACCTCGAGACCACCGGCGTCGACGTCGAGACCGCCCGGATCGTCACCGCCCACGTCGGCCTCATCGACATGACCGGTCGCTCCATCGTCGAGGGCGCCTGGGTCGCCGACCCGGGCATAGCCATCCCCGAGGGCGCTGCAGCCGTGCACGGGTACACCACCGAGCGTGCCCAGGCGGAGGGCCGTCCCGCCGGTGAGGTCGTGGCCGAGGTCATCGCTGCGGTCGAGGCCGTGTTCGCCCGCGGCATCCCGCTCGTCATCTACAACGCCCCGTACGACCTCACCGTCCTCGACCGAGAGGCCCGGCGCCACGGTCTCGCCTCCCCCGTCATCGGCAACGTCGTCGACCCGCTCGTCATCGACAAGGCGCTCGACACCTACCGCAAGGGCAAGCGCACGCTCGAGGCCGCGTCCGAGCTGTACGGCGTGACGCTGTCCGACGCACACGACGCCGGTGCGGACGCGATCGCCGCGGGACGGGTGGCGCAGGCCATCGCGGCGAAGTACCCGGATGACCTCGGGGTCTCCGCCGAGGAACTCCACCGCAAGCAGGTCGGCTGGTGCGCCGACCAGGCCGCGTCCTTCCAGGAGTACATGCGCACGAAGCGCGACCCGGCGTTCACGGCCGACGGGCGCTGGCCGCACCGCAACGGCTCCTAGCGCGACGCGCTCCCCCGCGCGCCGGCCGCCGTCCGCGCCGCGGCGCCTCCCCCCGCGCTCCGGCCGTCTCCCGCGCCCGCCCGCGCCCACCCGTGCATGCCGCACGCCACCGAGCGCCTGGCGCCGCCCAACCAAAGACAACCCACACCGCGCATCGATGTGGTTCCGATGGACTCTGGTTGTGCGCCGCCGATCGGCGCTGCCGTACGTCGCGGACAGCGGTACCGCGCGCGGCGCCGCCCGCGCGCGACGCGAGCCGGCCGCGCAACGCGAGCCGGCCGCCGCCGCACAACCAAAGTCGGCCCGCACCGCGGATCGACGTGGTTCCGATGGACTTCACTTCTGCGCCGCCGATCGGTACCGCCCGCGCCACCGGCGCCGCGCCTCGCGCGCCGCCCGCCGCACCGCCACACCCGGAACGGCGAACGGGCGGCCCTCCCGAAGGAGGACCGCCCGTTGCGGAACGCGAGGCTGCTTACTTGGAGAAGCCCTTGAAGCGCTGGTTGAACTTCTCGACGCGACCGGCCGAGTCGAGGATGCGCTGCTTGCCCGTGTAGAACGGGTGCGACGCGGACGAGATCTCGACGTCGATGACCGGGTAGGTCGCACCGTCGAGCTCGATGGTCTTGTCGCTGGTCGCGGTCGAGCGCGTCAGGAACGTCTCTCCGGAGGCCAGGTCGCGGAAGACGATGGCGTTGTACTCGGGGTGGGTGTCGGTCTTCATGGAGATTCCTCGGTTGGATGCGGTCGGGATGCGCGGGTCCGAAAGGACGCCGTGCGGGAAGTCTTCGGCGTGCGCCAGCCGTCTACGTTACCAGATCGGCTCGGCGAGCCGCTACGACGCGCGGGCGGTCCAGCGCCCGTCGTCCTTGGTGACGGCGAGACCGACGCCGAACGCCTGCGAGAGCGTCTCGTCCGTCAGGACCTCGTCGATCGGACCGGCGGCCTGGACCCGTCCGTCGGCGAGGACGAGCGCGTGCGTGAAGCCGACGGGGATCTCCTCGACGTGGTGCGTCACGATGACGATCGCGGGGGCGTCGGGGCTCTGCGCATACCCGCCGAGGGTCCGGACGAGGCTCTCGCGGGCGCCGAGGTCGAGCGACGCCGCCGGCTCGTCGAGGAACAGCACCTCGGGGTCGGTCATCACCGCACGGGCGATCTGCACGCGCTTCTGCTCGCCGTCGCTCAGCTCGCCGAAGGTCCGCTCGGTGAACGCACCGAGGCCCCACTCGTCGAGCACACGCTGCGCACGCCGGACGTCGAGCTCCTCGTACTCCTCGTTCCACCGACCGGTGACCGAGTAGGCCGCCGTCAGCACGACGTCGAGCACGGTCTCGGTGAACGGGATGCGTCGCGCGAGGGCGGTCGACGCGAAGCCGATCCGGGGACGGAGCTCGGCCAGGTCGGCCGTCCCGAGCTCGACGTCGAGGACGTGCACGGCGCCCGAGGTCGGGAACGTCTGCGCACCCGCGACCTGCAGCAGCGTGGTCTTGCCGGCGCCGTTCGCCCCGAGCACGACCCAGCGCTCGTCGTCCTGCACCTCCCACGAGACGGAGTCGAGGATGGTGGCCCCGTTGCGGACCACGGAGACGTCTGACAAGCGCACGACCGAGGGCATGCCCCCAGCCTACGGGGTCGGGACGGCCGGGACCGGCCCGGGAGGCCCGTGGCGCGGAACCTGGTCGGCTCGCGCCACGGACGGCGTGCGTCAGCGACCCGCGAGGACCTGGTCGTACACGGCGCGGGTCCGGTGGGCGATGGCGTCCCACGTGAACTCGCTCTCGACACGGAGTCGTCCGGCGCGGCCCATGAGCTTCGCGAGCCCCTCGTCCTCGAGGACCTCGTTCAAAGTTGCCCCGAGGTCGGCCACGTACCGGTCGGGGTCGGTCGGCGTGCCGGTGCCGTCCTGCGCCTGGTCGATCGGCACGATGCGTCCGGTGAGACCGTCGGCGACGACCTCGGGGATGCCTCCGGTGCCGGTGCCGACGACGGGGATGCCGCACGCCATGGCCTCGAGGTTCACGATGCCGAGGGGTTCGTAGATCGACGGGCAGACGAACACCGTGCCGGAGGACAGCACGTTGACGATCTCACCGTGGGAGAGCATGCGGTCGATCCAGACCACGCCGTCTCGTTCCGAACGCAGGGAGTCGACCAGCCCGGTCACCTCGGCCATGATCTCCGGGGTGTCCGGCGCCCCGGCGCAGAGCACGATCTGCACGTCCGACGGCAGCGACGCCACCGCGCGGAGCAGGTAGGGCAGGCCCTTCTGGCGCGTGATCCGTCCGACGAACACGACGCTGCGACGCGAGGGGTCGATCCCGAGTGCGCGCACCGCGTCCTCGTCGACGTTCGGCTGCCACTCGTCGATGTCGATCCCGTTGTAGACGACCTGCACCCGCTCGGGGTCGATCGACGGGTACGACCGGAGGATGTCGGCCCGCATGGCCTTCGACACCGCGACGACCGCGTCGGCACGTTCGAACGCCTCGCGCTCCATCCAGCTCGACAGCCGGTAGCCGCCGCCGAGCTGCTCGGCCTTCCACGGCCGCAGCGGCTCGAGGCTGTGGGCGGTGACGACGTGGGGGATGTCGTAGGTCAACTGCGCGATCCGGCCCGCGGCGTTCGCGTACCAGGTGTGCGAGTGCACGACGTCGGCGCCCTCGACGTCGGCGGCGATCGCCACGTCGGTGCCGAGCGCCTGCAGTGCGCCGTTGGCCTGCTCGAGGCCGTCCGGCGTCCGGTAGGCCCAGACGTCGGCCTCGTCCCGGAAGGCCCCGAAGGCGCGGACCCGCACCTCGGTGTCCGTACCCGACCGCAGCGCTGCGGTGAGCTCGGCGACGTGGACGCCCGCCCCGCCGTACACCTCTGGTGGGTATTCCCTGGTCAACAGATCGACTCGCACGCGTTCAACGTAACCGTTCCCCGGTCCGGACGCATACTGTGAGCGGTATGGCACCAAAGAAGGTCTTCGGCATCGTCCTCGCCGGCGGAGAGGGCAAGCGCCTCATGCCGCTCACGGCGGACCGTGCGAAACCCGCTGTCCCGTTCGGCGGCAACTTCCGGCTCATCGACTTCGCGCTGTCGAACCTCGTGAACTCCGGGCTGCAGAAGATCGTCGTCCTGACCCAGTACAAGTCGCACAGCCTCGACCGCCACGTCGCGGAGACCTGGCGCATGGAGGGGCTGCTCGGCTCCTACGTCGCGTCCGTGCCCGCGCAGCAGCGACTCGGCAAGCGCTGGTTCGCCGGGTCGGCCGACGCGATCCTGCAGTCGCTCAACCTCCTCCGTGACGAGCGCCCCGACATCGTCGTCGTGGTGGGTGCCGACCACGTCTACCGGATGGACTTCCACCAGATGGTCGAGGCGCACATCGCGTCCGGCCGGAGTGCCACGGTCGCCGCGATCCGCCAGCCGATCGGCCTCGCGGACCAGTTCGGCGTCATCCAGGTCGCCGAGGACGACCCGACGAAGATCGACGCGTTCCTCGAGAAGCCGAAGGACGCGGTCGGTCTGGCCGACTCCCCCGGCGAGATCCTCGCGTCGATGGGCAACTACGTCTTCGACGCCGACGCGCTCGTGGACGCCGTGCTCCGCGACGGCCAGATCGAGACGTCGAACCACGACATGGGCGGTGACATCGTGCCGGACTTCGTGGCGCGGGGCGACGCCGGCGTGTACGACCTCAAGCGCAACGACGTGCCCGGCTCGAACGAACGCGACCGGTACTACTGGCGCGACGTGGGGACGATCGACTCGTTCTTCGACGCGCACATGGACCTCATCGCCCCGGTGCCCGTCTTCAACCTGTACAACCAGGACTGGCCGATCTTCAACCAGCAGACCAACCTGCCGCCGGCGAAGTTCGTCCGCGACGCGAACGGCAACACCGGATCGACGGTGGACTCGCTCGTCTCGCTCGGCTGCCTGGTGTCCGGCGCGCAGGTCGAACGCAGCATGATCGGCCCCTGGTGCGGCATCGACTCCGGCGCGAAGGTCCTCGACTCCATCGTGTTCGAGCGCGCCTCGATCGGTGCGGGCGCCGTCGTCAACCGCGCGATCCTCGACAAGGACGTGGTCATCGCACCGGGTGCGCGGGTCGGCGTCGACCGCGAGGCCGACGAGGCCCGTGGCTTCACGGTCACCGAATCGGGGATCACCGTGGTCGGCAAGGGCGTCAAGGTCGAGGCCTGACGACGAACCAGCAAGGACGGCCTGGAGGCACGGCTCGCGTCACGGACGCGGCCGTGCCTCCGTCAGTCGGTAGCGTTGGTCCGTGCCCCGCTTCCTCCTCGTCCTCGATGCCGATTCCACCCTGCTCGAAGACGAGGTGATCGAACTCCTCGCCGACGCGGCCGGTACCCGGCCACAGGTCGCGGCGATCACGGAGCGCGCCATGCGCGGGGAGATCGACTTCGCGGAGAGCCTCCGGGAGCGTGTCGCGACCCTCGCGGGCCTCCAGGACGACGTCTTCCGCAGAGCGCAGCAGGCGGTCCGCGTCACGCGGGGCGCTGCCGAACTGGTGCGCGGCTTGCACGCCGCGGGCGGCACCGCCGGGGTCGTGTCCGGCGGCTTCCACGAGGTCCTCGACCCGTTCGCCGCCGAGCTCGGCCTCGACCACTGCCGGGCGAACCGGCTCGAGGTGGTCGACGGCGTGCTGTCCGGGCGCGTCCTCGGGGACGTGGTGGACGCGCAGGCGAAGGCGACCGCGCTCCGGGAGTGGGCGGCGGCGGACGGCGTCGACCGACTGCGGACGGTCGCCGTCGGCGACGGCGCGAACGACCTCGAGATGATGCGCGTCGCGGGCCTGTCCGTGGCGTTCGACGCCAAGCCCCGGGTCCGCGCCGAGGCGGACCTGTCCGTGGTCGACCGCGACCTGTCGGCGGTCCTCGTGACGATGGGCCTGCGCGGCTGAACCGCGCAGGCCGTCAGCCGCGCGTCAGTGGCCCATCCCGAGGCCGCCGTCGACCGGGATGACCGCACCGGAGATGTACCCGGCGCCGTCGCCCGCGAGGAACAGCGTGGCGTCCGCGACGTCGTCCACCGTGCCGTACCGGGAGGCGGGGATCTGCTTCTTGAACTCGGCGACGAGCTCGTCCGGCAGCGACGCCGTCATGTCCGTCTGGATGAACCCGGGCGTGACGACGTTGGCGGTGATGCCGCGGGAGCCGAGCTCGCGCGTGATCGACCGGGCCATGCCGATGAGGGCGGCCTTCGACGACGCGTAGTTCACCTGCCCGACCTGACCGAACGTGCCGACGACGCTGCCCATGAGCACGATGCGGCCGAACTTCGCCTTCATCATGCCCTTCGTGGCGCGCTTGACCACCCGGAACGTGCCGGTGAGGTTCGTGTCGACGACGCTCGTGAAGTCCTCCTCCGACATGCGGAGCAGCAGCTGGTCGTTCGTGATGCCGGCGTTTGCGACGAGCACCTCGACCGGACCGAGCTCGGCCTCGACCTGCGTGAAGGCCGCGTCGACGGACGCCGTGTCGGTGATGTCGGCCTGCACCGTGAGCGCACCCTCGGGGCCGCCCGTCCCGCTGCGCGACGTGACCGCGACGCGGTGGCCCTCGGCGACGAAGCGCTCCGCGAGGGCGTAGCCGATGCTGCGGTTGCCGCCGGTGATCAGGACGGTACGGGGGGTGCTCATGGTCGCTCCTCGGGGTGTGTCGGACGGCGTGCCGCCGGACACGCCCGGACGAGCGTACCCGAGCCGATCCGCGCACTCCGATCGCGCGCGGCGGAACCGGAATGTCCGACGGAGGCTTAGGCTTGTCCCCGGGAGACGATGGACATCCGAATGAAGACCACGCACAGCATCACGGCACTCCCCGAGTCGCCGGAACAGGACCGTGCGCACCGGCTCTCCCGCTACGTCTGGCAGATGGCCGTCCGCGTCGTCTGCTTCGTCGCCGCCGTCCTCGTCTGGACCGCCTGGCACACGTGGCTCGTGGTGATCCCGATCATCCTCGCCGGGGTGATCCCCTGGGTCGCGGTCATCCTCGCCAACGCCGGCAACCGCGCCGAGAACGACGTCGTCGCCCCCGCCGGAGCGATCCAGCTCTACGACGCCGACGACGTCCGCATCCGTGAGGAGCAGGAAGCAGCCCGCGCGCAGGCCTACCGCAACGAGCAGGACCGCCTCCGTGACCAGGCCCAGCACGCGCAGGACGAGTGGCAGCGGCACGGCGACCACACGAACGTCTGGCCCCCGAAGACCGGCGGACGGCGCTGATGGGGGCGACGTTCGACCTCTTCACCGAGCCCGGTTCCACCCCGGTGTGCTCGCGCGCCGGCTGCACCGAGACCGCCGAGTGGCGCATCAACTGGCGGAACCCGCGCATCCACGCCACCGATCGGGTGAAGATCTGGGCGGCGTGCGAGGACCACCGTGACTTCCTCGCCGACTACCTCCGCTCGCGCAGCTTCCCCGTCCGCGTGACCGGCATGCACGAGGACGTCGACCGCCTCGACGACCTCCGAGACCCGAACGCCGGGCCGAAGAACGACGTCGGGGTGCGCGCCACCGGCACCGATCGATGACCGACGGCTTCGACCCGAGCTCCCGGTACGGCCGACGACACGCCGCCAAGCTGCAGCGCGAGGTGGCCTCGACGTCGGACGCCCCGCACGAACACGACCCCGACGAGCCGTACGTCGGGTGGCGCTTCGTCCGGAGCCGCCGCTGGCTCGGGTACTTCGCGATCGCCGTGGCCTTCGCGATCGTCTGCGCCCTGTTCGGCATGTGGCAGTGGGACCGCCGGAACGAGGCCGTCCGTCAGAACGAGCAGATCGCGCAGAACTACGACCACTCGCCGGTCCCGCTCGACCAGGCGCTCCCCCGCGCCGCGAGCTGGGACGACGACCAGACCTGGCTCCGGGTGACCGCCACCGGGCGGTACGACACCGACGCGCAGCTCCTCGTCCGGAACCGCGTGCACAACGGCCAGCCCGGCTTCGAGGTCCTCACCCCGCTCGTCACCGCCGACGGCCGCGCGTTCATCGTCGACCGCGGGTGGGTCCCGACGGGCAACCGGCAGGACGCGCCCGACCACGTCCCGGCGCCGCCGAGCGGCGAGGTCACCGTCGTCGTCCGCCTGCAGCAGAGCGAGCCGCGGATCCCCGGCCGCTCCGACCCGTCCCACACCGACCAGGTGCAGTCGGTCACCCTCGCCGACGTCCGCGACAAGGTCGGGATGCCGATCTGGACCGGCGCCTACGGACAGCTCGCCTCCGAGGACCCCGCTCCGACACAGACCGCGCCCCTCGGGTGGGACCGCCCGTCGGCGGACACCGGTCTGCACCTCAGCTACTTCATCCAGTGGTTCCTGTTCGCCGCCGGGGGCTTCGGGTTCCTCGCGTACGTGATGGTGCAGGAGTACCGGAACCTCAACCAGGACGATCCCGACGAGCGCGAGCGCGCCGAGGAGCGTCGTCGCCGGAAGGACGCGAAGCCGAAGTCCGACGCCGAAGTCGAGGACGAACTGCTGAACGCCGGTCGCTGAACGCGACCGGTTCCGGACGGGAGGCCCGTGGCGGTGTCGCCACGGGCCTCCCGTCCGATCGCGCGCACCGCGCGCACGCCGGTCAGGCGAGCTCGATGAGCTCCGCGTACTCCTTGTTCCAGTGGTCCTCGGTGCCGTCCGGCAGCAGGAGGACCCGCTCGGGGTTGAGGGCCTCGACCGCGCCGGCGTCGTGCGAGACGAGCACGACCGCACCCTCGTAGCCGGCGAGGGCGCCGAGGATCTCCTCGCGCGAGGCCGGGTCGAGGTTGTTCGTCGGCTCGTCGAGCAGCAGCACGTTCGCGCCCGACACGACGATCATCGCCAGCGACAGACGGGTCTTCTCACCACCGGAGAGCACACCGGCCTTCTTGTAGCCGTCGTCGCCCGTGAAGAGGAACGAGCCGAGCACACGGCGGGCCTCGGTCTCGTTGAGGTCGTTCGACGCCGACACCATGTTCTCGATCACGGTCCGGTTGACGTCGATGTTCTCGTGCTCCTGCGCGTAGTAGCCGATGCGCAGGCCGTGGCCGGGCAGGATCTCGCCCGTGTCCGGCTGGTCCGCGCCCGCGAGGATCCGGAGCAGCGTCGTCTTGCCGGCGCCGTTGAACCCGAGGATGACGACGCGCGAGCCGCGGTCGATCGCGAGGTCCACGCCCGCGAAGATCTCCAGTGAGCCGTAGGACTTCGACAGGCCCTCGGCCATGAGCGGCGTCCGTCCGCACGGGGTCGGCGTCGGGAACCGCAGCTTCGCGACCCGGTCCACGGCGCGCTCGTCCTCGAGGCCCGCGAGGAGCTTCTCGGCACGCGCGACCATCTGGTGCGCCGCGGCGGCCTTCGTGGCCTTCGCACCGAACCGTGCGGCCTGGTCCTTCAGCGTCGCGGCCTTCTTCTCGGCGTTTGCGCGCTCCTTGCGGCGGCGCTCCTCGTCGGCGGCGCGCTGCCGCTGGTAGAGCTTCCAGCCCATGTTGTACACGTCGATGGACTGGCGGTTGGCGTCGAGGTAGAACACGCGGTTGACGACCTCGTCCACGAGCTCGACGTCGTGCGAGATGACGATGACGCCGCCCGGGTAGGTCTTCAGGTGCTCGCGGAGCCAGACGATCGAGTCGGCGTCGAGGTGGTTCGTCGGCTCGTCCAGGATCATCGTCTCGGCGTCCGAGAACAGGATGCGGGCGAGCTCGATGCGCCGCCGCTGACCGCCCGAGAGCGTCTTGAGCTGCTGGTCGAGGATGCGGTCCGGGAGCTTGAGGTTCGACGCGATCGACGCCGCCTCGGCCTCGGCCGCGTACCCGCCGAGCGCGTTGAACTGGTCGTCGAGGCGGCTGTACCGGCGCATGGCCTTCTCGGCGACCGCGGCGTCGTCGCTCGCCATGTCGAGGGTCGCGAGCCGGATGCCCTCGACGAGCTCGCCGAGGCCCCGGGCGTCGAGGATGCGCTTCCGGGCGGTGTCCTCCGGATTGCCCGAACGGGGGTCCTGCGGCAGGTAGCCGATCTCGCCACCGCGCTCGATCTTGCCGGCGGTGGGCTGCGTCTCCCCCGCCAGCGCCTTCGTCATCGTGGTCTTGCCGGCGCCGTTGCGCCCGACGAGACCGATCTTGTCGCCCTTCTCGACACGGAAGGAGACGTTCTCCATGAGGAGGCGGGCCCCGACGCGGATCTCGAGATCGTGCACGGCAAGCACAGTGGACGTCCAATCAGTTGGTGGTTTTGCACAACGACGTGTGCGGGAGGTGCACCGCTACGCTGACGGGACCGATGGTCCCAGAACGGGACCAGCAGTCCATTCTAGGAGAATCCATGACGAACGCCACCGGGTTCGCTCGCCGCGCAGTCCTCGCCGACCGTCTGCGCACCCACGGCCTGGCCGCCGACGCCGCCCTCGTCGCCGGCGGCGCGCTCTTCACCGCCGCCATGGCGCAGGTCGAGGTGCCGATGTGGCCCGTACCGATCACCGGGCAGACCCTGGCCGTCGTCCTCGTCGGCGCCACGCTCGGCGCCCGTCGTGGCATGCTCTCGCTGCTCGTCTACGCGGTCGCCGGGCTCGCCGGTGCGCCGTTCTTCGCCGGGTTCTCCGGTGGCCTGTCCGCGCTGGCCTCGCCGAGCTTCGGCTACGTGATCGGGTTCGTCCCGGCCGCTGGGCTCGTGGGCTGGTTCGCCCGTCGCAACTGGGACCGGCACATCGGTCGCGCCACCGTGGCGATGCTCCTCGCGAGCGCGGTCCCGTTCGTGACCGGTCTGCCGTGGCTCGCGGCCTCCCTCGGCCAGCTCGGTGCGCCGAACGACCTGCAGTCCGTGCTCGCGGCGGGCCTCTACCCGTTCGTGATCGGCGGCGTGGCGAAGGCCCTCATCGCGGCGGGCGTCCTGCCCCTGGCGTGGAAGGCGCTCGGCCGGCGCTGACGCGCCGCGCTGCGTCGCGAGAGCGGCCGAGGTTCCGGAATGTCGGAACCTCGGCCGCTCTCGTCGTTCCTCCGTGGAACCTCGGTGGGATGCGTGCGGCGAGTCCTGGAACCTCGGGCATCGCGAGCCGCAGAGGAGCCGCGCTGGTCGCACAACACGCCGCGCGCCGAGCGGGTTGGTCGCACGAACAGTCGCCTGAGGGCGCCGCACGCGACACATGCTGCGACCGCGGCGACGGACCCCGGGCGTGTCGCGCGCGACGGACGCAACCCCACGACGGACGGGAGGCGCGGTGCCAGCTGGCACCGCGCCTCCCGTCTGCTGGTCGGTCGCGACTAGATCGAGAAGCCGAGCGCGCGCATCATCTCGCGCCCGTCGTCCGTGATCCGCTCCGGGCCCCACGGCGGCATCCAGACCCAGTTGATCCGGAACGCGTCGACGATCCCGTCGAGCGCGTTCGCCGTGTCGCCCTCGATGACGTCCGTCAGCGGGCAGCCCGCGCTCGTCAGCGTCATGCTGATGACGAGTGCGTTCGCCTCGTCGTCCATCGCGAGGTCGTAGATCAGGCCGAGGTCGACGATGTTCACGCCGAGCTCCGGGTCTTGGACCTCCTTGAGGCCCTCCACGACCTCGTCGAACTTCTCCGGGGAGAGTGCGGTGATCATCAGGCCTGCGCCTCGGCGGCAGCGGCCTGTACGTAGCGGTCGTAGCCCTCGTTCTCGAGGCGCTCGGCGAGCTCGGGGCCACCCTGCTCCGCCACCTTGCCGGCGACGAACACGTGCACGAAGTCCGGCTTGATGTAGCGGAGGATGCGCGTGTAGTGCGTGATGAGGAGCACGCCGAGGCCGGTCGCCGCCTTGGCGCGGTTGACGCCCTCGGAGACGATCTTCAGCGCGTCGACGTCGAGGCCGGAGTCGGTCTCGTCGAGGACCGCGAACTTCGGCTTGAGGAGCTCGAGCTGCATGATCTCGTGGCGCTTCTTCTCGCCGCCGGAGAAGCCCTCGTTGACGTTGCGCTCGGCGAAGGCGGAGTCCATCTTGAGGTCGGCCATCGACTGGCGGAGGTCCTTGACCCAGCCGCGCAGCGCGGGGGCCTCGCCGTCGACGGCGGTCTTCGCGGTGCGGAGGAAGTTCGACACCGTGACGCCGGGGATCTCCACCGGGTACTGCATGGCGAGGAACATGCCGGCGCGGGCGCGCTCGTCGACGCTCATGGAGAGGACGTCCTCGCCGTCGAGCGTGATCGAGCCGCCGACGACGTTGTAGCGCGGGTGCCCGGCGATCGTGTACGCGAGCGTCGACTTGCCGGAGCCGTTCGGCCCCATGATCGCGTGGATCTCGCCCTCGTTGATGGTGAGGTCGACGCCCTTGAGGATCTCCTTGGTGCCCTGATCGGTGTCGATCGAGACCTGGAGGTCGCGGATTTCGAGAGTGGACATTGCGTTCCTTCGGTTGCAGCTGGTGTGCGGCGTCAGCCGCGCGGGAAGAGTGGTGGTGTCGCTCAGTCGACGGGGACCGGGTCGTGCACGTCGACGTAGACGTCGCCGTCACGGACCTCGACCCGGAAGACCGGCACCGGCTCGTACGCCGGGAAGTTCTGCGGCTTGCCGGTCGTCAGGGAGAACTTCGACCCGTGTGCCCAGCACTCGAGTGCGTCCCCCTCGACGAAGCCCTCCGCCAGGGAGATGTCGCCGTGCGTGCAGGTGTCCCCGATGGCGTGCACGACTCCAGCGGAGTCCTTCACGACCGCGACCGCGGTGCCGTCCACGACGACCCGCATCGGGCTGTCGACCGCGATGTCCCCCTCGGCGCAGACCTTCTCGGCCATCAGGCGTCCGCCTGCGCAGCCTCGGGGTCGGTCTCCGGGTCGGCCTCGGCGATGACCGATCGGCCTGCCGCCAGCTCCTCCTCGACCGCCGCGATGAGACGCTCCTCGAGCTCGGGCGCACCGATCTTCTGGATCACCTCGACGAGGAAGCCGAGCACGACCAGACGACGTGCCTCTTCCTCGGGGATGCCGCGGGCCTGCAGGTAGAACAGCTGCTCGTCGTCGAACCGGCCGGTGGCGCTGGCGTGGCCGGCACCCTCGATGTTGCCGGTCTCGATCTCGAGGTTCGGGATGCTGTCCGCGCGCGTGCCGTCAGTGAGGACGAGGTTGCGGTTCTGCTCGTACGAGTCGGTGCCGTCGGCCGGACGGCTGATGAGCACGTCACCGATCCACACCGTGTGCGCGCCCTCGCCCTGCAGCGCGCCCTTGTAGTTGACCCGACCGCGCGTGTTCGGCGCGTCGTGGTTCACGTAGACCTGCTGCTCGATGTACTGCCCCGCGTCGGCGAAGTACACGCCGTACATCTCGGTGTCGGCGCCCTGCGCACCGAGGTGCGTGGACGGGTTGACCCGGATGACGTCACCGCCGAGCGAGACGACCACGTGCTTGAGGAAGGCGTCGCGGCCGACCTCGGCGAAGTGCGTCGACACGTGCACGGCGTCGTCGTCCCAGTCCTGCAGGCTGACGACCGTGAGCCGGGCGTTGTCGCGGACCACGATCTCGATGTTCTCGCTGAGGAGCGCGGAGCCGCGGTTGTCGATCACGACGATGCCCTGCGCGTTCGGCTCGGCCGTGACGACCGTGTGCGCCGCCCGCGGCTGCGAGCCGAAGTCGGAGCGCGTGATGGTGATGAACTCGTGCTGTTCGGTCGCCTTGATCGTGACCGCGAGCACGGCGTCACGCGCCGTCCAGGCTGCCGCAGAGGCGCGGTCCTCGGGGAGCCCGGCGGAACCGACCCGCGGGTCGTCGCTGCGGCCCCACTCGACGTCGGCACCGTCGGACTGGCGCGCGAGGTACGGGTACGGCGCGCCGTCGAGTCCGCCGTCGAGCAGCGGCTGGAGCTTCGCGAGCGGCGCGAACTTCCAGTTGACCTCGCGGCCGGTGACCGTCGGGAAGGCGTCGAGGTCGGCGGACTGGAACCGCTCCGACCGGGTCTGGACGGGGACCTTCGTCTCGGCCGCGTCCCACCCGCCGTCGGAGTGCGCACGAGCGCCGTGCTGCTCGGTGCCGCCGGCTGCGGCGGCGCTGGGCTGTTCGGTGGTGCTGGACATCTAGCCGACGGATCCTTCCATGCTCATCTCGATGAGCTTGTTGAGTTCGAGCGCGTACTCCATCGGGAGCTCGCGGGCGATCGGCTCGATGAAGCCGCGGACGATCATCGCCATCGCCTCGTCCTCGGGCAGACCGCGGGACATGAGGTAGAACAGCTGCTCCTCGCTCACGCGGGAGACGGTGGCCTCGTGCCCGAGCTGGACGTCGTCGACGCGGATGTCGATCGCCGGGTAGGTGTCCGAGCGGCTCACCGTGTCGACGAGGAGTGCGTCGCACCGGACGGTGTTGGCCGCGTGGTGCGCGTTCGGGTCGACCCGGACCTCACCGCGGTACCCCGCGCGGCCGCCGCCACGGGCGATCGACTTCGAGACGATCGAGGACGTCGTGTACGGCGCCATGTGGATCATCTTCGCGCCGGCGTCCTGGTGCTGCCCCGGACCCGCGAAGGCGACCGAGAGGGTCTCGCCCTTGGCGTGCTCACCGGCGAGGTAGATCGACGGGTACTTCATCGTGACCTTCGACCCGATGTTGCCGTCGATCCACTCCATCGTCGCGCCCTCGTGCGCGATCGCACGCTTGGTGACGAGGTTGTAGACGTTGTTCGACCAGTTCTGGATCGTCGTGTAGCGAACGCGGGCGTTCTTCTTCACGATGATCTCGACGACCGCGGAGTGCAGCGAGTCCGACTTGTAGATCGGTGCCGTGCAGCCCTCGATGTAGTGGACGTAGGAGCCCTCGTCCGCGATGATCAGCGTCCGCTCGAACTGGCCCATGTTCTCGGTGTTGATGCGGAAGTACGCCTGCAGCGGGATCTCGACGTGCACGCCCTTCGGGACGTAGACGAACGAGCCGCCGGACCACACCGCCGTGTTCAGCGCGGCGAACTTGTTGTCGCCGGCCGGGATCACCGTGCCGAAGTACTCCTCGAAGATGTCGGGGTGCTCGCGGAGCGCGGTGTCGGTGTCCATGAAGATGACGCCCTGCTGCTCCAGGTCCTCGCGGATCTGGTGGTAGACGACCTCGGACTCGTACTGCGCGGCGACGCCGGCCACGAGGCGCTGGCGTTCGGCCTCGGGGATGCCGAGCTTCTCGTAGGTCGCGCGGATGTCCTCGGGGAGGTCTTCCCACGACTGCGCCTGCTTCTCGGTGGAGCGCACGAAGTACTTGATGTTGTCGAAGTCGATGCCCGTCAGGTCGGCACCCCACGTCGGCATCGGCTTGCGGCCGAACAGCTGCAGACCCTTGAGTCGGTTCTTGAGCATCCACTCGGGCTCGGACTTGAGGTTCGAGATGTCGGTCACGACCTCTTCCGACAGACCACGTCGCGCGGACGCGCCGGCGGAGTCGGAGTCGGACCAGCCGAACTCGTATTGGCCGAGCCCTTCGAGCTCGGGACGGTCGATGAGCACGTCGGACATGGTCTCCTCGTTTCCTTCTCGCGGCAGCGTCACCAGGGCCAACCCGGTACGGCTGGACGCCATTCCACCCCGAGCCACCGACACGGGCGACCAGGGTGCTGCTACCTCGCAACGTCAATGGTTCCACGCAGTCGCGGGCCGTAGTGACGATCACGGCCCATTCGGAGCCGGCGCCTGCCTAGACTTGACTGCCGCTGAACCCTCGAATCCTACAGGTTCGGTGCACGGAACAACAGGAAGGCACCACCCTCGTGACTCGCGTCGGATCCCCCGTCGAGCTGGACGTCCGCACCCGGTGGTGGTCCCTCCCCCGCACCGTCGACGTTCGCGTGATCTGGCTGGCGTGGGCGTCGTTCGTCGTCGAGGTGGTCCTGATCGGCACCGGCGGCCTCGTGCGGTTGACCGCGTCGGGGCTCGGCTGCCCGACCTGGCCGAAGTGCACCGCCGACTCGCTCGTGTCGACGCCGGAGATGGGCGTCCACGGGATCATCGAGTTCGGGAACCGCCTGCTCACCTTCGTGCTGGTCGTCGTCGCCGTCGCCACGTTCCTCGCGGTCGTCCGCATGCGCCGCACCCGCCCCGAGCTCTTCTGGCTCGCGTTCGCGCAGGGCGCCGCCATCCCCGTGCAGGCGGTCATCGGCGGCATCAGCGTCTGGACGAACCTCAACCCCTTCGTCGTCGGCCTGCACTTCGTCGTCTCGGCGCTGCTCACGATGGTCACCGCAGCGCTCGTCTACCGGGCGGTGAACGGCCCGCGCACCGACGTCCGACTCGTCCCCGCCTGGTACACGAACGTCGTCCGAGGGACCGTCGCTGCCGTCGCGGTCACCGTCCTCGTGGGCATCCTGACCACCGGCAGCGGGCCGCACGCCGGCGCAGACGAGGCCGTCGACGGCGGCCGCCTCCACCGCACCGGCTTCGACCCGGCGATCATGGAGCACGTCCACGCGGTCCCCGCCTACGTCCTCTTCGCCCTGACCCTGGTGCTCGTCGTCGGCGCGGTGCGCCTGCGGCTCTCGAGCCGCTGGGCGCTGGCGCTCCTCATCGTCGAGTTCGTCCAGATCGCGGTCGGGCTCACCCAGGCACGCACGGGCCTCCCCGTCGGGCTCGTCGGCACGCACATGGTGCTCGCGGGCCTGCTGGTCGCCGCGACCACCGCCGTGGTGCTCTCGACCAGGAAGAGCGCGGGCCGGGACGCCGTGCGCGAGCCGCTCGACGCCTGACGGCGTCCCCGGAACGACGAAGGACGCGTCGATCGACGCGCGCTCCGTCGTCGCACGGGCGTCCCGCGGCCACACACGCCCGGTCCGACGACGCACCGCGTGATCGACGCGTGGGACGTCGGAACGCGCGCGTTTCGTTGGCCGGTCGCGCCACCCACCGGACGGGAGGCGCGGCACCGGCCCGCCACGCGCCTCCCGGCCGTCACGCACGCCGTCATCGACGGAACACGCGTCGATCGTCGTGCCCAACGTCGGAACGCGCGCGTTTCGCGGGCCGGACGCACCACCCACCGGACGGGAGGCGCGGCACCAACCCGCCACGCGCCTCCCGGCCGTCGTCGTGGAACGACTCCGTCGCTGTCGCACGACAGCGACGGAGTCGTTCGATGCGCCTGCAACACCCGGCGCGCGCAGCGAACGACGGGGCCGCTGTCGTACGACAGCGGCCCCGTCGTCCGACAGCGGTCGGCGCAGGCGGACCTCCCGCTCCGACGAGCGCTAGAAGGTGAAGACCTGCGGGAGCAGCGGGTCGATGCCCACCGCGATGAACAGCAGCGTCAGGTACGTGATCGAGCTGTGGAACACGCGCATCGGCTGCACCTGCTCGACGTGCTGGATCGCCCGCGAGTACAGCCGGTGCGACTCGACGACGAACCAGACGCCGCCGGCGAGTGCCACGACCGTGTAGAGCGGCCCCATGTGCGCCACCGGGATGAGGAGGAGCGAGCAGACCAGCGTCGCCCAGGCGTAGAGCACGACCTGGAGGCCGACGACCGTGCGACCCCGGACCACCGCGAGCATCGGGACCTCGGCGGCGTCGTAGTCGTCGCGGTACTTCATCGACAGCGGCCAGTAGTGCGGCGGCGTCCAGAGGAAGATCACCATGAAGAGGATGATCGGCGTCCAGGTCAGCGACCCGGTCACACCCGCCCAGCCGATGAGGACGGGCATGCAGCCGGCCGACCCGCCCCAGACGATGTTCTGCGGGGTGCGGCGCTTGAGCCACAGCGTGTACAGGAACACGTAGATGAGGATCGCGACGACGCTCAGCGCCGCGGCGAGCCAGTTCACGAAGACGAGCAGCACTCCGGTCGACGCGATGCCGAGGACCCACGAGAACACGAGGGCTTCACGGTCGGAGAGCTCGCCGGTGACGAGCGGCCGGGTGCTCGTGCGCTTCATCAGCCGGTCGATGTCGCGGTCGATGTAGCAGTTGAACGCGGACGCGGAGCCCGCGGACATCGCACCACCGAGCATCGTCCAGAACACGAGCCACAGGTCCGGCACACCGCGGGCGGCGAGGAACATCGTCGGCGCCGTGGTGACCAGCAGCAGCTCCATGACCCGGGGCTTCGTCAGCGAGACGTACGCCCGGACCTTGCGCGAGAGCGTCGATCGGGGTCGATCGGTGTCCGGCCGGGTCACGGTGGCAGTGGGCAAGGGAACCTCAGTCTGTTTCGCGTCAGCTCGCACACTCGGTGGACGGCTCCGTCGTCGTCCGGGCGTGCGTCGACCCGGAATGCACACGGGCCGTCAACAGTTTAGGCCATCGAGGCGCTGCGACGATGCCCCGCCCCGCCATCCGGACCGATCGACGTCGGCGGACGGACGAGCCGGCAGGTCGGCGGGCGGACGCACCGAGACACGGCGCGGCCGTCGCGGACACGCCCGGGCCGTCCGGACGGTCGGCGTTGGAGCGCTGCACCCGGCGTGCGCACACGGTGAACAGAACGTGTCACCTGAACCCTCACTGAGTGCATGGTCACTATGCTGGAGTCGCCCTCCCGCAGTGCGTGCCCCGAAGACGTCGGTCACGACGAGCCGGTCGGCCGCCGCCAGACGGCGACCCGAACCCCGGCCCCCGGGATGGCGATCATGTCCGTGCGATGGCACGAGCCCTCGCACATGTCGCATTCAAGAAGGGTCAACATCCAAGTGGCTGAATTCACCTGGGACGCCATCGACAGGAAGGCCGTCGACACGGCCCGCGTACTCGCCGCCGACTCGGTCGAGGCCGCCGGCAACGGTCACCCCGGCACCGCGATGAGCCTCGCACCGGTCGCCCACCTGCTCTTCCAGAAGGTGATGCGTCGCGACCCCAGCGACTCCACCTGGATCGGCCGCGACCGCTTCATCCTCTCGGCGGGCCACGCCTCGATCCTGCAGTACGTGCAGTTCTACCTGCACGGCTACGGTCTCGAGCTCGAGGACCTCCAGCACCTCCGCAAGTGGGGCTCGAAGACCCCGGGTCACCCGGAGTACGGCCACACCGACGGTGTCGAGATCACGACCGGTCCGCTCGGCCAGGGCCTCGCCTCCGCCGTGGGCTTCGGCTACGCGCAGCGCTTCGAGCGTGGCCTGTTCGACCCGGAGACCGCCGACGGCGAGTCCCCCTTCGACCACTTCACCTACGTGATCGCCGGTGACGGCGACATGCAGGAGGGCGTGACCAACGAGGCCGCGAGCCTCGCGGGCCGCCAGCAGCTCGGTCGCCTGGTCGTCTTCTACGACTCGAACCAGATCTCGATCGAGGACGACACCGACATCGCGTTCTCCGAGGACGTCGCCGCCCGCTACGAGGCGCTCGGCTGGCACGTCCAGCACGTCGACTGGAAGAAGACCGGCGAGTACTCCGAGGACGTCGAGGAGCTGTACCGCGCCGTCGAGGCCGCGAAGGCCGAGACGACCAAGCCGTCGCTCATCGTCCTCAAGACCATCATCGGTTGGCCGTCGCCGACCAAGCAGAACTCCGGCAAGATCCACGGCTCCGCCCTCGGTGGCGAGGAGCTCAAGGGCCTCAAGGAGGTCCTCGGCTTCGACCCCGAGCAGACCTTCCACGTCGACCCCGAGGTGCTCGAGTACACCCGCGGCGCCGTCGCCAAGGGCCAGGCGGAGCACGCCGAGTGGCAGAAGACCTTCGACGCGTGGGCCTCGGCCAACCCGGACAAGAAGGCGATGCTCGACCGCATCAACGCCGGCGAGCTCCCCGAGGGCCTCGAGGAGGCCCTGCCGGTCTTCCCGACCGAGAAGGCCGTCTCGACCCGTGCCGCGTCCGGCAAGGTCATCAACGCCATCGCGCCGCTGATGCCCGAGTTCTGGGGCGGCTCGGCCGACCTCGCCGAGTCGAACCTCACCACGATCGAGGGCGCCAAGTCCTTCGGTCCGGCGGAGGCCTCGACCAAGACCTGGAGCACCGACCCGTACGGGCGTGTCCTCCACTTCGGCATCCGCGAGCACGCGATGGGCTCGATCCTGTCCGGCATCGTCCTGCACGGGAACACCCGTCCGTTCGGCGGCACGTTCCTCATCTTCAGCGACTACATGCGCCCGGCCGTCCGTCTCGCCGCGCTCATGAAGGCGCCGGCGATCTACGTCTGGACGCACGACTCGGTCGCCCTCGGCGAGGACGGCCCGACGCACCAGCCGATCGAGCAGCTCACCGCCCTCCGTGCGATCCCGGGTCTCGACGTCGTCCGCCCGGCCGACGCCAACGAGGTCGCGTACGCGTGGCTCGAGATGCTCAAGCACAAGGACCGTCCGGCCGGCATCGCGCTGAGCCGCCAGAACCTCCCCGTCTTCGAGCGTGGCGAGGGCGAGGCGTCGGGCGAGACCTTCGCGTCGGCGAAGAACGTCGGCAAGGGTGCGTACATCCTCGCCGAGGCGCCGAACGGCACCCCGGACGTGATCCTCATCGCGACCGGCTCCGAGGTCCAGATCGCCGTCGAGGCGCGCGAGCAGCTCAAGGGCGAGGGCATCAACGCCCGCGTCGTGAGCGCCCCGTCCCTCGAGTGGTTCTTCGAGCAGTCGGAGAACTACCGCGACCAGGTCCTCCCGAAGGACGTCACCGCTCGCGTGTCCGTCGAGGCGGGCATCGCCATGAGCTGGCGCGACATCGTCGGCGACAAGGGCCGCAGCGTCTCGATCGAGCACTTCGGTGCCTCGGCCGACTACCAGACGCTCTTCAAGGAGTTCGGCTTCACGACGGAGCACGTCGTGGCCGCCGCGAAGGAATCGATCGCGGCTTCCTGACCCACCGGGGCCGGGTCCGGTCACCCGGATCCGGCCCTTCTGCCGGGAGGCGCGGCTGGGCCCCGCCACCACGCCTCCCGGCCCACAGACCACGGCCAGACGGCCGATGAAGGAAGAAGACACACACATGGCTGAGACCACCCCCACCGCCGCCCTCTCCGAGGTCGGCGTCAGCATCTGGCTCGACGACCTCTCGCGCGAGCTCCTCGAGACCGGCAAGCTCGAGCAGCTCATCGCCGAGAAGAACGTCGTCGGCGTCACCACGAACCCGACGATCTTCGCGTCGGCCCTCGCCAAGGGTGAGCGCTACGACGCCCAGGTCAAGGAGCTCGCCGCGGCGGGCACCGACGTGACGAGCGCGATCTTCGAGATCACCACGCAGGACGTCGCGAACGCGTCCGACGTGTTCAAGCCGATCTACGACGAGACCAAGGGCTTCGACGGCCGCGTCTCGATCGAGGTCGAGCCGGGCCTCGCGCACGAGACCCAGAAGACCATCGAGCAGGCCAAGTTCCTGTTCGACAAGGTCGGTCGCGAGAACGTCCTCATCAAGATCCCGGCGACGCTCGAGGGCCTCGAGGCCATCACCGAGGTCATCGCCGCGGGCATCTCGGTCAACGTCACGCTGATCTTCTCGCTCGAGCGCTACCGTGCCGTCATCGACGCGTACCTCGGTGGGCTCGAGAAGGCCAAGGCCGCGGGCCACGACCTCTCGAAGATCCACTCGGTCGCCTCGTTCTTCGTGTCGCGCGTCGACTCCGAGATCGACAAGCGCCTCGACGCCGTCGGCACCGACGCGGCGAAGGCCCTCAAGTCGAAGGCCGGCATCGCCAACGCGCAGCTCGCCTACCAGGTCTGGACCGAGGCGTTCGCCACCGAGCGCGCCCTGGGCCTGCTCGAGGCCGGTGCGAACACGCAGCGTCCGCTGTGGGCCTCGACCGGTGTCAAGGACCCGTCGCTGCCCGACACGCTCTACGTGACCGAGCTCGCCGCCCCGAACACCGTCAACACCATGCCGGGCAAGACGCTCGACGCGACGTTCGACCACGGTGAGATCCACGGCGACGCGATCGCCGGGTCGTACGACGCCGCGCAGGAGGTCCTCGACCAGATCGCGGCGCAGGGCATCAGCTACGACGAGGTCGTCGCGCTGCTCGAGAAGGAGGGCGTGGACAAGTTCAACGTCTCCTGGGGCGAGCTCGTCGACACCGTGAAGACGGCCCTCGAGGGCGCGAAGTAGCGTGACCGTCTCCATCGCCGCCAGGGGCGCGGCTGCGCGGGCCATCGACACGGTGGTCCCGCAGCTCGTCGCCGACCTGGTCGCGTCGGGCATCACGGCGCAGGACCCCGGGCTCTGGGGTCCCGCCGCCGAGTCCGAGGCGTCGGAGCGTCTCGGGTGGACGGAGGCCGTCGCGGTCTCCCGTCCGCTCGTCGCGGAGATCACGGCGCTGCGCGAGCAGCTCGCCGCCGACGGGGTCGACCACGTCGTCCTCGCCGGCATGGGCGGCTCCTCGCTCGCGCCCGAGGTGATCACGCGGACGTACGGCGTCCCGCTGACGGTGCTCGACTCGACCGACCCGGCTCAGGTCCGGGCGGCGATGGGACACGACCTCGAGCGCACCGTGCTCGTGGTCTCGTCGAAGTCCGGCTCCACACTGGAGACGGACTCTCAGCGACGTGTGTACGAGCAGGCGTTCCGTGACGCGGGGATCGACCCCGCGTCACGGATCGTCGTCGTCACCGACCCCGGCTCGTCGCTCGAGCGGCTCGCACACGACGCCGGGTACCGCGTGTTCACCGCGGACCCGAACGTGGGCGGACGGTTCTCGGCGCTGACCGCGTTCGGCCTCGTGCCGTCCGGGCTCGCCGGAGCCGACATCGACGAGCTCCTCGACGAGGCCGACGCCATCTCGGTGCTCCTCGCCGTGGACACGGACGAGAACCCGGGCCTCGTGCTCGGCGCAGCCCTCGCGACGCTCGACCCCACGGTCGCGAAGATCGGCATCGTGCCCGACGGCACGCACATCGTCGGGTTCGGCGACTGGGTCGAGCAGCTCCTCGCGGAGAGCACCGGCAAGGACGGCAAGGGGCTGTTGCCCGTCGTCCTCACCCCCGACTCCCCCGAGGTCTCCGCGGGACTCGCCGACCTGCAGGTCATCCGCATCGTGGGCTCCCGCGAGGACGAACGCCACGTCGCCGAGGGCGAGGTCGAGATCGACGGCACCCTCGGTGGGCAGTTCCTCGTGTGGGAGTACGCCGTCGCGGTCGCCGGCCGCATCATCGGCATCAACCCGTTCGACCAGCCCGACGTCGAGGCCGCCAAGGTCGCGACCCGTGCGCTGCTCGACGACCGCCCCGCCCCCTCCGAGCCCGCGTTCACGGAGGGCGGCACCGCCGTCCGCGCGACGGCGGGTCTGTCGGTCGGGACGACGATCGCGGAAGCCGTGACGAGCCTCCTGGCCGAACTCCACGCGACCGGCTACCTGGCCGTGCAGGCGTACGTGGACCGCACCGCGAACGGCGACCTCCGACCGCTCCGCGACGCGCTCGCGGCGCGCAGCGGTCGCCCCGTCACCCTCGGGTACGGGCCCCGCTTCCTGCACTCCACCGGGCAGTACCACAAGGGCGGACCTGCGAACGGGGTCTTCCTCCAGATCGTGGCCGACGAGCCGGACGACCTCGGCATCCCGGGGCGCTCGTTCACGTTCGGCCAACTCATCCAGGCCCAGGCCGCCGGCGACGCGAGCGTGCTCGCGGCGCACGGCCGGCCGGTCCTGACCCTCACGACGTCGGACGTCGCCGCTGCCACCGCAGCGTTGCGCGCCGCCGTCTCCCTCTGACTCGTAAGGAGTTCACCGACTCATGTCACCGGTGGCGATCACCCCGGAGCACAACCCGCTCCGGTTGCCGACCGACCGACGTCTGAACCGGATCGCGGGACCCAGCACCCTCATCATCTTCGGCGTGACGGGTGACCTGTCGCGCAAGAAGCTGATGCCCGCGGTCTACGACCTCGCGAACCGGGGGCTGCTGCCGCCCGGGTTCGCGCTCGTCGGGTTCGCCCGGCGCGACTGGGAGGACCAGGACTTCTCCCAGCTGGTGCACGACGCGGTCCGGGACCACTCCCGCACCCCCTTCGACGAAGCCGTCTGGAAGCAGCTCGAACAGGGCATCCGCTTCGTGCAGGGCTCGTTCGACGACCCGGAGGCATTCACCGAGCTGAAGCGCACCGTCGACGAGCTCGACGCCCAGCGCGGCACGCTCGGCAACCACGCGTTCTACCTCTCCATCCCGCCGAAGATGTTCCCGGTCGTGACCGAGCAGCTCAAGGTCTCCGGCCTCACCGAGAAGCGCGACGGCTCGTGGAGCCGTGTCGTGGTCGAGAAGCCGTTCGGTTCGGACCTCCGGACCGCGCGCGAGCTCAACGCGATCGTCGAGAGCGTGTTCGCTCCGGACGACGTGTTCCGCATCGACCACTACCTCGGCAAGGAGACCGTCCAGAACCTCCTGACGCTCCGGTTCGCGAACCAGATGTACGAACCGATCTGGAACTCGAACTACGTCGACCACGTGCAGATCACGATGGCCGAGGACATCGGCGTCGCCGGACGTGCCGCGTACTACGACGGCATCGGTGCGGCGCGGGACGTCATCCAGAACCACCTGCTGCAGCTCCTCGCCCTCACGGCGATGGAGGAACCGGTCTCGTTCAAGGCGGCGGACCTCCGCGCCGAGAAGGAGAAGGTGCTCTCCGCGGTGCGGCTGCCCGAGGACCTCGCCACGGCGACGGCCCGGGGACAGTACGCCGGCGGGTGGCAGGGCGGCGAGAAGGTCCTCGGGTTCCTCGAGGAAGCGGGGATGAACCCCGAGTCCACGACCGAGACCTACGCGGCCATCAAGCTCGACATCGCGACCCGACGTTGGCAGGGCGTCCCGTTCTACCTGCGCGCCGGCAAGCGCCTCGGCCGCCGCGTCACCGAGATCGCGATCGTGTTCAAGCGCGTCCCCGAGGACGTCTTCGGCATCCCGCAGTCGCCCCTCGGCCAGAACGCGCTCGTCATCCGTGTGCAGCCGGACGAGGGCGTGACGCTCCGGTTCGGCTCGAAGGTCCCCGGCGTCGGCACCCAGGTGCGCGACGTGACGATGGACTTCGGCTACGGCCACGCGTTCACCGAGGCGTCGCCGGAGGCGTACGAACGACTCATCCTCGACGTGCTCCTCGGCGACCCGCCCCTGTTCCCGCGGCACCAGGAGGTCGAGCTCTCCTGGAAGATCCTCGACCCGATCGAGGAGTTCTGGCGCGGACAGGGCCAGCCCGAGCAGTACCGTCCCGGCACGTGGGGTCCGGCGTCCGCCGATGCCCTGCTCGCTCGCGACGGCCGGACCTGGAGGCGTCCATGAAGATCGACATGCCGAACACCACGGTCTCGAAGATCCAGAAGAAGCTCGTCCACATCCGCGAGGAGGGCGGTGCGGTCGCGCTCGGCCGCGTCCTCACGCTGATCATCTCGACGGCCCTCGGCCACGAGGAAGAGGCGATCAACGCGGCGAACGAGGCGTCCCGCGAGCACCCGATGCGCGTGATCATCGTCTCGAAGAACGAGGGCGACACGAAGTCCCCCGGGCGTCTCGACGCGCAGATCCGCGTCGGGAGCGACGCGGGCGCGAGCGAGGTCATCGTCCTCCGCGCCTACGGCGAGACGGCCACCGACGAGGAGAGCCTGGTCACGGGCCTCCTGCTGCCGGATGCGCCCGTGGTCGCGTGGTGGCCCGACGCCGCACCGTCGCAGCCGTCCGAGTCCGCCCTGGGTCGCATCGCCCAGCGTCGGATCACGGACGCCGCGGCGCAGAAGGACCCGAACGAGGCCATCGCGGCACTCGGCGAGTCCTACGTGCCCGGCGACACCGACTTCGCGTGGACCCGCCTGACCCTCTGGCGCAACCAGCTCGCCGCGGCGCTCGACCAGCCGCCGTACGAGCCGGTCACCGCCGTCGAGGTCTCCGGTGCGTTCGACAGTCCGTCGACGATCCTGCTCGCGGCCTGGCTGCAGCTGCAGCTCGAGGTCCCGGTGTCCGTCGTCACGTCGCCGCGTGCGACCGGGTCGAGCGGCATCCACGGCGTGAAGCTCGTCCGCGAGAGCGGGGCGATCGAGCTCGAGCGCTCCCTGGTCGACGTCGCGACGCTGTCCATGCCCGGGCAGCCCACGCACGACCTCTCGCTGCCGCGCCGCAACCTGCGCGACTGCCTGGCCGAGGAACTCCGTAGACTCGACCCGGACGTCCTCTTCGGAGACGTCGTCAAGCACGGGGTGCCCCAGCTGCGCGAGTCCATCGCGGGCTGAGCCACCCACTCGACCGGTCCGTCCGCACCCGCGGGCGGACCGGTCGGACCGAAGGCGGTCCGCACGCCGGGCCGCCGACCTCGAACACGGGAGTCACGTGACCAACGAACGACGGGTGCTCGTACACCCCGACAAGCAGGCCCTCGGCGCGTCGGTCGCCGCACGCTTCATCACCAAGATCATCGACGTGCTCGACGAGCAGGAGCGCGCTGACATCGCCATCAGCGGCGGCTCCGTGTCCACGCTCGTCCTCGCGGCGATCGGCCAGTCGCAGGCGCGCGAGAGCGTGGACTGGTCGAAGGTGCACGTGTGGTGGGTGGACGAGCGCTGGGTGCCCGCGGGTGACGCAGACCGCAACGACACCGGCACGAAGGCAGACTTCTTCGACCACGTCGACATCCCCGAAGCGAACATCCACCGGATCGCGACGTCGGACGCCGGGCTCTCGATCGACGACGCCGCGCTCCAGTACGAGCGTGAACTCCAGGACGCCGCTCCCGAGGGTGCCGTCGCGCCCCGGTTCGACATCACGCTGCTCGGTGTCGGCCCCGACGGTCACACCGCGTCGCTGTTCCCCGAGTTCCCGCAGCTCGCCGTCACCGACCGCGCCGTGCTCCCGGTCGACGACTCCCCCAAGCCGCCGTCGCAGCGCCTCACGCTGACCTTCCCGGTCATCAACGCGTCGCAGCGGGTGTGGGTCATCCTGTCGGGTGCCGAGAAGGCGTCCGTGCTCGGGCTCGCCCTGGCCGGCGCCGCCGTGGACGAGGTCCCCGTGGGTGGCGTGCAGGGCCGCAAGCGCACCGTGTTCTTCGTGGACCAGGACGCCGCGCGCGACGTCCCCGAGAACCTCATCGCGTCGACGTACTAGACGCGACCCCCTGACGGACGGGAGGCGCGGTGCCGGCTGGCACCGCGCCTCCCGTCTGTCGTGTGGGCGCGTCGGACGGTCACGACTCCCCGTACCCCGCTCCCCGATGGTCACGAATCGTCGCTGCGAGGCGACGTGAGCGACGATCCACGACCAGCCCACTGCGTTCCGACGGGGTGTTGCGACCTGCCGAGGCGCCACCGCGAACCGCAACACACGAAGGCCCCCGTACCGGATCGGTACGGGGGCCTTCGGACGTGCGTGTGGCCTACTTCGAGGCGGTGCCGCGACGCTCCCGGAGCTGCTGGAGCGCGTCCTCGAGGAGCTGCGCCGCCTCTTCCTCGGTTCGGCGCTCCTTCACGTAGGCGAGGTGCGTCTTGTACGGCTCGGTCTTCGCGACCTGCGGCGGGTTCTCCTTGTCACGACCAGCCGGCAGACCGGTGGACGGCGAGTCGACCGTCTCGGGGATCTCCTCGTCGGGCAGGCCAGCGGCGAAGTACCGCACGACCTCGTTGCCCAGCGCGTCCCAGTACGAGATCGCGACGCGCTCGGCCTGGACCCCGCGGTCCTGCTCGCCCATCGGCCCCGCGCCCACGCGCGATCCGCGGATGGCGCTGCCTCCTGATGCCATGTGTCAGCTCCCCGTCGTGAACTTGTTGATGAGACCGAGCACGATGATCGAGATGATCCAGACCAGACCGAGGATCACCGTGATGCGGTTGAGGTTGCGCTCGGCGACGCCGGACGCCCCGAGGTTGCTCGTCACGCCGCCGCCGAACATGTCGGAGAGGCCGCCACCGCGGCCCTTGTGCAGCAGGATGAGGAGCGTGAGCAGGAGGCTCGTGATCGCGAGCAGGACCTGCAGCACGACGGAGAGAATCGCCACGACGTACCTTTCGTGTCAGTCAGCCGTACGAGTATACCGAGGACGCGTCGCCCCCGGGCACGACGGGCCGGGCATGGAACAGGCCGGCCGCGCGAGCGACCGGCCTGTCCGGGTGGATCAGAGTCCGACGTGCTGGCGGAAGCGCGCGATCGCCGCGAACTCCTGCACGTCGAGCGAGGCTCCGCCGACGAGCGCGCCGTCGACGTCGGGCTCGCGGAGGAAGCCGGCGATGTTGCCGGACTTCACCGAGCCGCCGTAGAGGACACGGGTCGCCGCAGCGGCCTCGTCCCCCCAGGCTGCGGCGATGCCGCGACGGATCGCCGCGCACTCCTCTTGGGCCTGGTCGGCGGTGGCTGCCTGGCCGGAGCCGATGGCCCAGACCGGCTCGTACGCGACGACGATCTCCGCGGGCTGCACCGCGTCGAGGACGACCTGCAGCTGCTCGACCGCGACGACACCGGCGCCGCGCTCCTCGCGCTGCTCACCGGTCTCGCCGACGCACACGACCGGCACGAGTCCGTGCTTGACCGCCGCGGCGGTCTTGGCCGCCACGACCTCGTCGGTCTCGCCGTGCATCGTCCGCCGCTCGGAGTGGCCGACGATGACGTACTGCGCGTCCAGGGCGGCGAGGAACGCTCCCGAGACGTCACCGGTGTAGGCACCGGAGTCGTACTGCGAGAGGTCCTGCGCACCGAAGCGGATCGGCAGCTTGTCCGCCGAGATGAGCGTCTGCACGCTGCGGAGGTCGGTGAAGGGCGGGAACACCGCGACCTCGACGTCGTCGTGGTCGTGGCGGGCGTCCTTCAGCGTCCACGCGAGCTTCTGCACGGTGGCGATGGCCTGGAGGTGGTCCAGGTTCATCTTCCAGTTCCCGGCGATCAGCGGTGTACGGCTCATCGCGACCACCCCAGTGCTTCGAGACCGGGCAGCGACTTGCCCTCGAGGAACTCGAGGCTCGCACCGCCACCGGTCGAGATGTGCCCGAACTGGTCGTCCGAGAACCCGAGCGACCGGACGGCCGCCGCGGAGTCGCCGCCACCGACGACCCCGAGGCCGTCGACCTCGGTGAGCGCCTGCGCGACGGTCTTGGTGCCGGCCGCGAACGCCGGGAACTCGAACACGCCCATCGGCCCGTTCCAGAACACCGTCTTCGATCCGGACACCGCCGCGGCGAAGCGCGACGCGGTCTCGGGGCCGATGTCGAGCCCGATGCCGTCCGTGCCGAACGACGACGACTCGATCGCGTCGGCCGCGACGGTCTCGTGGGGGGCGTCGGCCGCGAACCCGGAGGCCACGACGACGTCGGTCGGCAGGTCGATCGTGACGCCGAGCTCCTGCGCCCGCGAGAGGTACCCGCGGACGGTGTCGAGCTGGTCCGCCTCGAGCAGCGACTTCGCGACCCCGTGGCCCTGGGCCGCGAGGAACGTGAAGAGCATGCCGCCACCGATGCAGAGCGCGTCGACCTGCGGCAGGAGGTGGTCGATGACCCCGAGCTTGTCGCTCACCTTCGAGCCGCCGAGCACGACCGTGTACGGGCGCTCGGGCTTCGACGTGAGGCGCTCGAGGACCGTCAGCTCGGTCTCGATGAGCGAACCCGCGGCCGACGGCAGCGCCGAGGCCAGTTCGTACACCGAGGCCTGCTTGCGGTGCACGACACCGAAGCCGTCCGACACGAAGGCGTCGCCCAACGCGGCGATCCGCTCGGCGAAGGCCTTGCGCTCGTCGGCGTCCTTCGAGGTCTCCTCCGGGTTGAAGCGAAGGTTCTCGAGGAGCAGGACATCCCCGTCACCGAGCTCCGCGGCGGCCGCGGTGGCCTCGTCGCCGACGGTCTCGCCGACGAAGGTGACCTCCTTCCCCAGGAGCTCGGAGAGCCGCTGCGCCACGGGGGCGAGCGAGTACTCCGGAGCCGGCGACCCGTCGGGCCGCCCGAGGTGGGAGATCACGATGACGCGCGCGCCGGCGTTGACGAGCGTGTTCAGCGTGTCGAGCGACGCGCGGACGCGGCCGTCGTCGGTGATCGTGCCGTCCTTGAGCGGGACGTTCAGGTCACACCGGACGACGACGCGCTTGCCGGCGAGGTCGCCGAGGTCGCCGAGAGTTCGGAGCGCCATGGCTTAGAGGCGCTCGCCCACGTACTCGGTGAGGTCGACGAGGCGGTTCGAGTAGCCCCACTCGTTGTCGTACCACGAGGTGATCTTCACGAGGCCGCCGATGACCTTGGTCAGACCGGAGTCGTAGATGGACGAGTGCGGGTCCGTCGTGATGTCGGTCGACACCAGCGGGTCCTCGCTGTAGAGCAGGATGCCCTTCAGCGGGCCCTCCGCGGCCTCCTTGTAGGCGGCGTTGATCTCGTCGACGGTGACCTCGGACTTGGTCTCGAGGGTGAGGTCGGTGATCGAGCCGGTGGGGACCGGGACGCGGAGCGCGAAGCCGTCGAGCTTGCCCGCGAGCTCCGGGAGCACGAGGCCGATCGCCTTGGCTGCACCGGTGGAGGTCGGGACGATGTTCAGGGCGGCGGCGCGGGCACGACGCGGGTCCTTGTGCGGGCCGTCCTGGAGGTTCTGGTCGGCGGTGTACGCGTGCACCGTCGTCATGAGGCCACGCTCGATGCCGAACTTGTCGTGGAACACCTTGGCGAGCGGCGCGAGGCTGTTCGTGGTGCAGGACGCGTTCGAGATGATGTGGTGGTTCGCGGCGTCGTAGGTGTCCTCGTTCACGCCGAGCACGATGGTGACGTCGTCACCCGTGGCCGGGGCGGAGATGATGACCTTCTTGGCGCCGGCGTCGATGTGCTTCTGCGCATCGGCAGCCTTGGTGAAGAAGCCGGTCGACTCGATGACGATGTCGACGCCCAGCTCGCCCCACGGGAGGTTGGCGGGGTCGCGCTCCGCGAGGACCTTGATCGCCTTGCCGTCGACGACGATGTTGTCGCCGTCGAGCTCGACCGTCGCCGGGAGCTTGCCGGTGATCGAGTCGTACTTGAGCAGGTTCGCGAGCGCCGTGTTGTCGGTGAGGTCGTTCACCGCCACGATCTCGAGGTCGGAGCCCTTGGCGAGGGCGGCCCGGAAGAAGTTACGGCCGATGCGGCCGAAGCCGTTGATGCCGATCTTGACGGTCAATGGATCTCCTGGTGGGTGTGGAGCGCCCGAGGGGCGCTGCTTTTCGGAGTCGTGGGCCCCGCGGGCCCACGTGTGGTGGACGATACGCCCCGTAACGTCGCCGTAACGACCCTAGCAGTCGGACACTGCGCGCCCGCGCCGGATGACGGTCCGTCCGGACGGTCGCACGCGGCGCCCTGGACGCACCCCCTGAACGGACGGGAGGCGCGGTGCCAGCTGGCACCGCGCCTCCCGTCAGGTGGTCTGGACGACCGCGATCACGTGGTCGGGACGACCGCGATCACGTGGTCGGGACGACCGCGATCACGCGCCTTCGAGCTCCTCCGGGACGCTCGCCTCGGTGCCCGGGATGCCGAGGTCGGACGCCTTCTTGTCGGCCATGGCGAGCAGGCGGCGGATGCGACCGGCGATCGCGTCCTTCGTCATCGGCGGCTCGGCGTGCTGACCGAGCTCGTCGAGCGATGCGTCGCGGTGCTGCAGCCGCAGGGAACCGGCGTACTGGAGGTGGTCGGGCACCTCGTCGCCGAGGATCTCGAGCGCGCGCTCGACCCGGGCGCAGGCGGCGACCGCGGCCCGCGCCGAGCGGCGGAGGTTGGCGTCGTCGAAGTTGACGAGTCGGTTGGCGGTGGCGCGGACCTCGCGGCGCTGACGCATCTCCTCCCACTCGGCGGTCGTGCGGGCGGCACCCATGACGGTGAGCATCTGACCGATGGCCTCGCCGTCGCGGATGACCACGCGGTGGACGCCGCGGACCTCGCGGCCCTTCGCGGCGATGCCGAGACGCGACGCTGCCCCGACGAGCGCCATCGCGGCCTCGTTGCCCGGGCAGGTGACCTCGAGGGCGGCGGCGCGACCCGGGTCGGTCAGCGTGCCGGACGCCAGGAACGCGCCGCGCCAGATGGCGGCGAGGTCCTCGCGGTTGCCCGTGGTCAAGCGGTTCGGCAGGCCGCGGACCGGGCGGCGGCGGGCGTCCATGAGGCCGGTCTGGCGCGCGAGGGTCTCCCCCGCCTCGAGCACCCGGACCAGGTAGCGCGTGCCACGACGGGACGACGCGGACGATCCGACGCTCGCCTCGGAGCGGACACCGTAGAGCTCCGCGAGGTCCTTGCGCACCCGGTGCACGATGATGCGGGTGTCGAGTTCGACCTCGACCGCGATCCTGCCCGAGATGACGTGCAGACCACCCGCGAACCGCAGGATGGTCGCGAGTTCGGCGGCGCGGACCGTGTTGCGGTTCACGACGACCCTCGCCAGTTCGTCCTTGACCTCGGCAGTCAACGGCACAGCATCATTCCTAACGTTTTCTCGGTGGGGTCCGCGGTCCGGCGTCACACGCGTGGGGAGCGGCCGGAGGGACGGTCACTCCCGGCCGAGATCTCGGTTCTTCACACGCACGGCGACGCTGGGCATCCCGCGGAGGAGACTCGCCAGCTCGGCGACGATGGCGACCGAACGGTGCTTCCCGCCGGTACAGCCGATGGCGATCGTAGCGTGTCTTTTGTTCTCCCGCTGGTACCCCTCGAAGACCGGCTCCAGGACGTCGGCGTAGCGCTCGACGAACGGACGGGCTCCGGGCTGGGCCAGGACGTAGTCCGAGACGGGGGCATCGAGGCCGGTGTGGGCGCGGAGTTCCGGCACCCAGTAGGGGTTCGGCAGGAAGCGCACGTCGGCCACCATGTCGGCGTCGGCGGGCAGCCCGTACTTGAACCCGAAGCTCATGAGGGTCACCTGGACGCCGACGAAGTGGTCGTCGGCGAACTTCTCGGTGACGGTGTTCGCCAGCTGGTGGATGTTGAGGTCCGAGGTGTCGATGATCATGTCCGACGCCTCGCGCAGCCCGGACAGCCGGGAGCGCTCGCGACCGATGCCGTCGAGCAGGGTGCCGTCGCCCTGCAGCGGGTGCGGTCGACGGACCTGTTCGAAGCGCCGCACGAGGACCGCGTCGGTCGCCTCGAGGAAGAGCACGCGGACCCGGGCGGACGTCGTCGAGCGGACCTGCTCGACCGCTTGCTCCGGATCGGTGAAGAAACGCCCGCCGCGGACGTCGACCACGGTCGCGATCTTCGGGATCTTCTCACCGGCGCGGTCGGCCAGCTCGGTGAGCGGGGCGAGCATCTGCGTCGGCAGGTTGTCGACCACGTACCAGCCGAGGTCCTCAAGGGCCTTCCCGACCGTGGACCGGCCGGCGCCGGACATGCCCGTCACGATGAGGATGTCGTGCTGCTGCGGGGTCGTGGATCCGGCGGTGTCAGTCATCTGGGAGGAGGCTCCGTCGTCGCGGTCCGGGCTCGTCGCCCGGGGTCGTCTCGGTCACAGCCGTCGGCCGCGGCTGTCGGGTGGTCGGCTCGGTCAAGGCTACCGTCCGGACCGATCACGGCGCGCGGTCGGTCCGGGTCTCCTCGGTCCGTGGCTCCCGACGAGACGGCCTGGAGGCACGCCGCACCTCACGCGGGCAGCTCCGGCCCGTCGTCGGTCACGTCCGGCACGGTGACGGAGTCGGCCGGGACACGACCGCCGTCGGCGTCGGCGTCGACCTCGTCGGCTGCGTCGGTCACGCTGCCGGCGTCGAGCGCGTCGTCGGGGTCGAGCGCGCCGTCGGCGTCGAGCGCGGCGTCGGTTCCGGGGGCGCTGCCGGGATCGGGGGCGCTGCCGGGTGCGGACGGGCTCGCCGGGTGCTGCGCGAGCTTCGTGACCACCGCGGCCGCCGTCGCCGGCCCGATGCCCGGGACGACGCCGATCTCCGCGGCGGTCGCTGCCCGGAGCCGTGCGACCGACCCGAAGTGCTTCAGGAGCGATGCCACACGCGACGGCCCGAGCCCCGGGATCTCGGAGAGCTGCGAGCGGACGTCGCGCTTCCGGCGGGTCCGCTGATGGGTGATCGCGAAGCGGTGCGCCTCGTCACGGATGCGCTGGATGAGGAACAGGGCCTCGGAGTTGCGCGGCAGGATCACCGGGAAGTCGTCGTCGGGCAGCCAGAGCTCCTCGAGGCGCTTCGCGATGCCGACGAGGGCGATGTCGTGCACGCCGGCCTCGTCCATCGCGCGCTTCGCGGCCTGCACCTGCGGCTGCCCGCCGTCGACGATGAGCAGCTGCGGACGGTACGCGAACCGCTTCGTCGGCTTCGACCCCTCGACGACCTCGTCCGTGGTGACGTCCGGGACGTCGGGCACCGAGGCGTCCTCGTCGAGGCGCGCCAGACGCCGGGTGAGCACCTGGTGCATGCTGTCGGTGTCGTCGGTGGTCTCGGCGATCGTGTACCGCCGGTACTGGTCCTTGCGGGGCAGTCCGTCCTCGAAGACGACCATCGAGGCGACGACGTTCGTGCCCTGCAGGTGCGAGATGTCGTAGCACTCCATCCGCAGCGGGGCCTCGCTCATGCCGAGGGCGTCCTGGATGTCGGCGAGGGCCGCCGACCGCGTCGTGTAGTCCGCGCTCCGCTTCGTCTTGTAGAGCATGAGGGCCTGCGCCGCGTTCTGCTTCGCGGTGCGTGCCAGGCCCGCCCGGTCACCACGCTGCGCGGTGCTGAGCTTCGTCCCACGCCCGCCGCGCCGCTGGCTGAGCCACTCCTGCAGCGCCTCGGCGTCCTCGGGCAGCTCGGGCACGACGACCTCACGCGGGGGTTCGTCACCCGTCGCGTAGTTGCCCTGCACGATCTGCTCGACGAGGTCGCCCGTGGCGATGTCGAGCTCCTTGTCGACCACCCAGCCCCGGACACCACGGATGCGACCACCGCGCACGGAGAACAGCTGCACGGCAGCCGCGAGCTCGTCCTCGGCGATCCCGAACAGGTCGAGGTCGACGCTGTCGCGCAGCACCACGGCGCTCTTCTCGAGCACGGCCTCGAGCGCCTCGACCTGGTCGCGGTACCGGGCGGCCTGCTCGTACTGCATCGCGTCGGCGGAGGCGCCCATGCGCTGGCGGAGCTGCGTGATGACGCGCCGGTCGTAGCTCGACATGAAGCGCACGAACTCCTCGACGAGTGCGCGGTGCTCCTCGATCGTGACCTTCTGCGAGCAGGGCCCGCCGCACTTCCCGATCTGGCCCGGGAAGCACGGCTTGCCGGTCTGCATGGCGCGCTTGTACGACGAGTCCGAACAGGTGCGGATCGGGAACACCTTGATCATCAGGTCGATCGTGTCGTGCACGGCCCAGATCTTCGGGTACGGGCCGAAGTACTTCGCGCCCTTGATCTTCCGGTTCCGCGTCACCATCACCCGCGGCGCCTCGTCGCCGAGGGTGATCGCCATGTACGGGTACGACTTGTCATCCCGGAACTTGACGTTGAACGGCGGGTCGAACTCCTTGATCCACGTGTACTCGAGCTGCAGCGCCTCGATCTCGGACCCGACGGTCGTCCACTCGACGCTCCGCGCCGTGAGGACCATCCGTCGGGTGCGCTCGTGCAGCGTCGGCAGCGGCGCGAAGTAGTTGCTCAGCCGTGCACGGAGGTTCTTCGCCTTGCCGACGTACAGCACCCGGCCGTTCTCGTCACGCCACCGGTAGACGCCCGGATCGGTCGGGATCTCCCCCGCCTTCGGCCGCCACGGAACGGTGTCCGCCACCTACCGCGCACCCGCCTTCTGCTTCGATCCGGCGCCGCTCTTCGCCGCACCCTTGGAACCCGACCGTGCGGAGGCGCTCGGTTGCCGCGCACCGACGGCCTGCTCCTTGCCGACCCGAGCGTCCTGTGCGTCGAAGATCTCGCGCAGGAAGACACCGGTGTGGCTCTCCGGGACGTCGGCGACGTGTTCGGGCGTCCCGGTCGCGAGGACCGTCCCACCGCCGGCACCGCCCTCCGGACCCATGTCGATGAGCCAGTCGGCGGACTTGATGACGTCGAGGTTGTGCTCGATCGTGATGACCGTGTTGCCCTTCTCGACCAGACCCTGGAGGACGAGGAGGAGCTTGCGGACGTCCTCGAAGTGCAGCCCCGTGGTCGGCTCGTCGAGCACGTACACGGTGCGGCCGGTCGAGCGGCGCTGCAGCTCCGTCGCGAGCTTGACGCGCTGGGCCTCACCACCGGACAGCGTCGTGGCGCTCTGCCCGAGCCGCACGTAGCCGAGACCGACGTCGACGAGGGTCTTCATGTACCGGTGGATCGCGGAGATCGGCTCGAAGAACTCGGCGGCCTCGCTGATGGGCATGTCGAGGACCTCGGAGATGTCCTTGCCCTTGTAGTGCACCTGCAGCGTCTCGCGGTTGTAGCGCGCACCGCCGCAGACCTCGCACGCGACGTACACGTCGGGCAGGAAGTTCATCTCGATCTTGATCGTGCCGTCGCCCGAGCAGTTCTCGCAGCGACCGCCCTTGACGTTGAAGCTGAAGCGTCCGGGCTGGTACCCGCGCGCCTTGGCCTCGGGCGTCTCGGCGAAGAGCTGGCGGATCCGGTCGAACACGCCCGTGTACGTCGCCGGGTTCGACCGGGGCGTCCGGCCGATCGGGGCCTGGTCCACGTGCACGACCTTGTCGAGCTGGTCGAGGCCCTTCACCCGCGTGTGCTTGCCGGCGATGTGCCGCGCCCCGTTGAGCTGGTTCGCGAGCACCTTGTAGAGGATGTCGTTGACGAGCGTCGACTTGCCGGAGCCGCTCACACCGGTGACCGCCGTGAACACCCCGAGCGGGAAGTCCACGTCGATCTCCTGCAGGTTGTTCGCCCGCGCACCCTGCACGCTGATGACGCGCTTCGGGTTCGCCTTCCGACGCTCCGCCGGCACCTCGATCGAGCGCCGACCGGCGAGGTAGTCCCCCGTGATCGACTCCCGGTTCGCGATGATCCCCTCGTACGAGCCGGAGTGCACGACGTTGCCGCCGTTGACACCGGCGCCCGGGCCGATGTCCACCACCCAGTCGGCCGTCCGGATCGTGTCCTCGTCGTGCTCGACCACGATCAGGGTGTTGCCGAGGTTCTTGAGCTTGACGAGGGTGTCGATGAGCCGGCGGTTGTCACGCTGGTGGAGACCGATGCTCGGCTCGTCGAGGACGTAGAGCACGCCGGTCAGCCCGGAACCGATCTGCGTCGCGAGACGGATGCGCTGGGCTTCGCCACCGGACAGTCCACCCGCACCGCGCGCGAGCGTGAGGTAGTTCAGCCCGACCTCGAGCAGGAACTCGAGACGGGCCCGGATCTCGCGGAGGACCGCCGCAGCGATGTGGGCCTCGCGCTCGGTGAGCCGGAGCTCCTCCATGAAGGCGTAGGCGTCGTCGAGGGACAGGTTCGTCACGTCGGCGATGCTCCGGCCGTCGACCGTGACCGCGAGCACCTCGGGCTTGAGGCGCGTGCCGTCGCACACCGGGCACGGGACCTCGCGCAGGTACCCCTGGAAGCGCTGCCGCTGCGAGTCCGACTCGGCCTCGGCGAACTTGCGCTCGATGTAGGGCATGACGCCCTCGAAGCCGCTCGTGTACCGCATCTCGCGGCCGAAGCGGTTCCGCCACGACACCGAGACCTGGAAGTCCTTGCCGGTCAGGATGGCCGCCTGGACCTTCGGGTCCAGCTGGCTCCACGGGGTGTCGAGGGAGAACCCGAGGTCCTTGCCGAGGCCGGCGAGCAGCTTCTCGAAGTAGGAGTACAGCCCACTCGTGCCCGTCCACGGCAGTAGGACGCCGTCGCGGAGCGAGGCTTCCGGATCGCCGAGCACGAGGTCGGGGTCGACGGACATCCGGGTGCCGAGACCCGAGCACTCCGGGCAGGCACCGAACGGAGCGTTGAACGAGAACGTCCGCGGCTCGATCTCGGTGAGCGCGAGCGGGTGGTTGTTCGGGCAGGAGAGGTTCTCGGAGTAGGTCCGGACCGCGCCGGGGCCCTCGTGGTCGACGAGGTCGATCGCCACGGTGCCGTTCGTCAGGCGCAGGGCCGTCTCGAGCGAGTCCGTGAGGCGCCCGAGGATGTCGTCGCTCGCGACCAGGCGGTCGATGATGACCGAGATGTCGTGCTTGACCTGCTTCTTGAGCTTCGGCGGGTCGCTCAGCTGGATCCGCTCGCCGTCGACGATCGCGCGGGCGTAGCCGGAGGCCGCGAGCTCCTGGAAGAGGTCGACGAACTCGCCCTTCTTCTTCGAGATCACGGGCGCGAGGACCTGGAACCGCGTGCCGGACTCGAACTCCATGAGCTGGTCGGCGATCTGCTGCACGCTCTGCTTGCTGATCACCTCGCCGCAGACGGGGCAGTGCGGCACACCGATGCGCGCCCAGAGCAGACGCATGTAGTCGTAGACCTCGGTGATGGTGCCGACGGTCGACCGGGGGTTGCGGTTCGTCGACTTCTGGTCGATCGACACCGCGGGCGACAGCCCCTCGATGAAGTCGACGTCGGGTCGGTGGACCTGCCCGAGGAACTGTCGCGCGTAGGCCGAGAGGGACTCGACGTAGCGGCGCTGCCCCTCAGCGAAGATCGTGTCGAACGCGAGCGACGACTTCCCCGACCCGGAGAGCCCGGTGAACACGACGAGGGAGTCGCGCGGGATCTCGAGGTCGACGTCGCGGAGGTTGTGCACGCGAGCGCCCCGGACGCTGAGCGTCGAGGTGCTGTGCGGCGCCGTACCGCCCGGGAGGTGGAGGTCAGCGGGCTCGCCGAAGGCGTTCCGGCCCGAGGTCGCGGTACCGCGGTCAAAGGTGATGGTCATCGCCGACAAGTCTACGAACCGGGACTGACATTCGTCGGGCCGTGGGTGTCACCCGAGTGCGTCGAGAGCGAACGCCACCCCGGCTGCTCGTTCGCTGGCCGTCCAGAGCCGGGCGGCCTCCAGCCGGTCGTGCGCCTTCGGTTCGGCTGTCACCCGTGCGGCCGGTCCCCGGAGCTGCATCCGCCCCGTCGGCCCCCAGTACTCCCCGGACCGGACGCCCGGAGCGACCGCCGCGTGCACGATCGGCTCGGCGCCGTCGTCCTTGCCCTGGGCGTACAGGCGCTGCGCGGGCCGGGTCCACGCCGGCTCTGCCCGGGTCGCCGACACGAGCGGGCGGTCCGGGGCGAGGACGTCGAGCGAGAAGCCCGGGTGCGCAACGACACTGGCCACGGACGATCCGGCGTCGGCGAGGCGCTCGGCCAGCTCGAAGCCGAAGAGCATCACCGCGAGCTTGCTCCGGCCGTACTGCCGGTAGCTCGAGTAGTGCCCGGCGCCGAGCGGATCGGTGCGGTCGAGTCGTGCCCATCGGTGCGCGATCGATCCGAGGTGCACGACCCGGCCCGCGCGTCGCTCGACCAGCGGCAGCACACGGGCCGTCAGGGCGAAGTGCCCGAGGTGGTTCGTCCCGACCTGCAGTTCGTGCCCCTGCGCGGTCGACCGCTGCTCGTGCGAGCCGACCACACCGGCGTTGTTCACGAGGGCATCGATGCCGTCGGGCAGCCGGTCTGCGAGTGCGGCCGCAGCGGCGCCGACGGAGTCCAGGTCGGCCAGGTCGAGCGCGACGTGCTCGACCTCGGCTCCCGGGACCACGGAGCGGATGCTCTCGATCGCCGCAGCGGCCCGCTCGGGGTTCCGTGCCGCGAGGACGACCCGGTGCCCGGCCGCCGCGAGCTGCTCCGATGCCCAGTAGCCGAGCCCCGCCGTCGCCCCCGTCACGACGACGGTCAGGGGAACGCCGGCGTCAGCGGACATGCCCGGCCGACTCCATCTGCCGGAGGGCCTTCTTGAGGTCCTGGACCTCGTCCCGGAGCCGGGCGGCGAGCTCGAACTTGAGCTCGGCCGCCGCCTGCAGCATCTGCTCGTTGAGGTCCGCGATGGTGGCCTCGAGCTGCGTCGCCCCCTCGCCCGCGATGCCGCCACGCTTGAGGTTCGGCGTCGGCGAGCGTCGACCGTCAGCTGCGGGCCGGCCCTCGAGCAGCGCCTTCGTGTCGTCGTTCTCGCGCTGCAAGACCTCGGTGATGTCCGCGATCTTCTTGCGGAGGGGCTGCGGGTCGATGCCGTGCTCGAGGTTGTAGGCGACCTGCTTCTCGCGACGTCGGTCGGTCTCCTCGATCGCGTTGCGCATCGAGTCGGTCATGGTGTCCGCGTACATGAGCACCTGGCCCGAGACGTTGCGGGCAGCACGGCCGATGGTCTGGATGAGCGACGTCGACGAACGGAGGAAGCCTTCCTTGTCGGCGTCGAGGATCGCAACGAGCGAGACCTCCGGCAGGTCGAGGCCCTCGCGCAGGAGGTTGATGCCGACGAGCACGTCGTACACACCCTGCCGGAGCTCGGTGAGGAGCTCGACACGCTTCAGCGTGTCGACGTCGGAGTGCAGGTACCGGACCCGGACGCCGGCGTTCCCGAGGAAGTCGGTGAGCTCTTCCGCCATGCGCTTCGTGAGGGTGGTGACGAGGACACGTTCGTCCTTCTCGACGCGCTGCTTGATCTCCTCGAGGAGGTCGTCGATCTGGCCGTCGCTCGGCTTCACCACGATCTCGGGGTCGACCAGGCCCGTCGGACGGATGATCTGCTCGACGACGCTGTCCGTGACGCCGAGCTCGTACCGGCCGGGGGTCGCCGACAGGTAGACCTTCTGCCCGGCGCGCTCGAGGAACTCCTCCCACGTGAGCGGGCGGTTGTCGAGGGCGCTCGGGAGGCGGAACCCGTGCTCGACCAGGGTGCGCTTGCGGGAGGCGTCGCCTTCGTACATCGCGCCGATCTGCGGCACCGTGACGTGCGACTCGTCGATCACGATGAGGAAGTCGTCCGGGAAGTAGTCGAGCAGGCAGTGCGGGGCCTCGCCCGCCACACGGCCGTCCATGTGGCGGGAGTAGTTCTCGATGCCCGAGCAGAAGCCGATCTGCTCCATCATCTCGATGTCGAACGTTGTCCGCATCCGCAGCCGCTGGGCCTCGAGCAGTTTGCCCTGGCCCTCGAGCTCGGCGAGGCGCTCGGCGAGCTCGACCTTGATGTCGGCGATCGCGCGGTGCATCACGTCGGTGTCCGCCACGTAGTGCGACGCGGGGAAGATCGACACCGCGGGCAGGTCCTCGATCACGGACCCCGTCAGCGGGTGCAGGGAGGACAGCGCCTCGACCTCGTCACCGAACATCTCGATGCGGATCGCGTGCTCCTCGTACATCGGGATGATCTCGATGGTGTCCCCGCGGACGCGGAACGTGCCGCGCGCGAAGTCGACGTCGTTGCGCTGGTACTGCATCGAGACGAACTTGCGGACGAGCTGGTCGCGGGAGATCGTCTGCCCGACGTGCAGCGCGACCGAGGCGTTCATGTACTGCTCGGGCGTCCCGAGGCCGTAGATGCAGGACACCGTCGAGACCACCACGACGTCACGTCGGCTGAGCAGCGAGTTCGTCGTGGAGTGGCGGAGACGCTCGACCTCGGCGTTGACCGAGGAGTCCTTCTCGATGAAGGTGTCCGTCTGCGGGACGTACGCCTCGGGCTGGTAGTAGTCGTAGTACGAGACGAAGTACTCGACGGCGTTGTTCGGCAGCAGGCCGCGGAACTCGTTCGCCAGCTGCGCCGCGAGGGTCTTGTTGTGCGCGAGCACGAGGGTCGGGCGCTGCACCTGCTCGATGAGCCACGCCGTCGTCGCCGACTTGCCCGTACCGGTGGCGCCGAGGAGCACGACGTCGGTCTCACCGGCGTTGATGCGACCCGCCAGTTCGGCGATCGCCGCCGGCTGGTCACCGCTCGGCGAGTACTCGCTGATCACCTCGAACGGGCGCACCGCCCGCGTGGGCTCGATGTCGACTGCCATGCCTCCACGGTAGCCGCGACCACTGACAACACCCGGCTCCGATCGCCCACAGCGCACGGGCCCGCTCCGTGGTCCCACCGCTCGCCGAGGTCGCCCCCGGCGTACTGTCCGCTGCAGGCAGCCTCAAAGCCCGCTGATAAGGACCGGTCGTAGCCTCCGGTCCGTTCAGCAACCCGAACCCCCACCCCCGAAGAGGCCCCATGACGACGGCGACGCCTGCCGCACCGAACCCCGCGAAGGGCACGCCGTTCCGCGGCAGGATCCGCGGCAAGGTGCTCCTGCTCCTCTGCTGCATGTACGCGATCTCGTACATCGACCGCACGAACATCTCCACCGCGCTCCCCCACATCACCGAGGAGTTCGGGTTCAACGAGACCACCGCCGGTCTCGTCGTGTCCGCCTTCGCGCTGCCGTACGCGCTCCTGCAGGTCTTCGGTGGCACGATCAGCGAGAAGTTCGGCCCGCGGAAGTCCCTCTTCGTCATCACCGTGCTCTGGGGTGTCGCGACCCTCTGGACCGGCCTCTCGATCGGCTTCTGGACGCTCGCCGCAGCGCGCTTCCTCCTCGGTCTCACCGAGGCAGCGGCCTTCCCCGCCGCGACGCAGGCGATGAGCCGGTGGATCCCCCGCGACCGCAACGGCTTCGCGCAGGGCGTCGTGCACTCGGCCGCCCGGCTCGGCAACGCGGTCGCGCCGCTCCTCGTCGCCTGGGTGATCGCGGGCACCGGCAACTGGCGGTGGGCGTTCGTCGCCACGGCCGTGCTCTCGGTCGCGTGGGCCGTCGTCTGGTTCGTCTGGTTCCGCGATCGCCCCGAGTCCGCGAAGGGGATCACCGAGGCCGAGCTGGCCGAGCTCCCGCCCGTCGAGACCCGTGCGACCCGTCCACCGGTGCCGTGGCGCCAGCTCGCGAAGCAGATCCTCCCGGTGACGTTCGTCGACTTCGGCTACGGGTGGACCCTCTGGGTGTTCCTGACGTGGATCCCGACGTTCCTCAGCAGCACCTACGACCTCGAGATCAGCTCCTTCGCCTGGTTCACCTCCGGGGTGCTCCTCGCCGGCGTGGTCGGCGACACCGTCGGGGGCGTGCTCAGCGACCGGCTCATCCACCGCGGCGGCGACACCCGGCACGCGCGCCGCATCATCCTGGTGATCGGGCTCGGCGGGTCACTGCTCTGCCTGCTCCCCCTCGTGTTCGGCCAGGGGCTCGCCGTCGCGACCGTGTCCCTCGCGCTCTCCTTCTTCTTCCTCGAGCTCTGCAACGCGAACCTGTGGGCGATCCCCATGGACGTCGCACCACAGTGGTCCGGGACGGCGTCCGGGTTCATGAACACCGGCTTCGGCATCGCCGGCGTCGTCTCGCCGTTCGTCTTCGGTGCCCTGATCGACGCGTCGGGCTGGCAGCTGCCGTTCGCCCTCTCGTGCGCGCTGCTCGCCGCGGCCGCCGTGGTCGCCTGGGTGATGAAGCCGCAGCGGCTCACGTCGACCGACGGCCGACTCGAGGTCGGCACGCCGGCAGCCGAGCGCACCGGCGCCTGATCGGGCGCCGCTCGCGGTGCGTCCGGCCGGACCGGCACCCTGGTGCCGACAGCCTGACGGCCCGGAGGCACGACACCCGTCCGGTGCCGAGCCTCCAGGCCGAGACGTGGCCGGCTCAGCCGGCGGCCACCGCCGCACGCTTCCGCGCCCTCGCCTCGCGCTGCGCGCGCGAGGCGAGCGACGGCCGGCCCGTCAGCGGCACGCTGAGCGGGGTCCAGCGGAACGCCTCGGTGAGCGCGACGGACAGCACGACCACCAGCACGTAGGTGACGAGGGTCAACCAGGGCTTCGCGACGTGGCCCTCAAGCCAGCTGTCGCCGTACAGCAGGAGCCAGATCACGAACGGGTGGCTCAGGAAGATGCCGAACGAGCGGTCCGAACCGTAGTCGACCACCCGGGCGAGGAGACTCCCCCGGCGCCGGCGGTCCGCCCACCGCGCGCCGATCGTCAGGAAGCCGACGAATACCGCGGAGCTCCACACCACCTGGACGGGCTGCAGCGGGGTCCCGGCGGCGTACAACGACTGGCCGAGCAGGACCTGCACGGTCCACACACCGAGCGTGCCCACCCCGACCGCGGCGAAGCCCCAGAGCACACCCCGGCGGTGCACCCGGATGAACCGGAGGAACGCGTCGGCGTGGTCGGCGGCGATCGCCCCCGAGACGATGAAGAAGACGTACGAGAAGAAGAACTGCTTCTGGTAGCCGTGCAGCCACGCGTCGCTCGCCGGGAAGTACTTGTAGCCGGCGAAGACCACGAGCTGCACGACCGCCGCGACCACGAGCACCGTGACGTGGTGCCCTCGGGTCCGCCGCACGAGCCACACGACGACCGGCAGCAGGAGGTACACCTGCATCGTCACGAGCAGGAAGTAGAGGTGGTACCAGGCGACGCCCGTGACGATGCCCTCCGCGTACGTCCGGACGAGGTCCGGGACGTCACCGCGACGCGACGAACTCAGCAGCCACGAGGACGCGACGTACACGAACGACCACGCCAGGTACGGCACCCCGACCAGCAGGAAGCGCTTCGGCCAGAACTGTGCCATGGGCCGTGGACGGATCTCGTAGCTGTAGACGAGCACGAACGCGGTGAGCGAGAAGAACACGAGACGGGTGAAGTGCAGCAACCCGAGCAGGGCGTTCTGACCGACGTCGTCGGTGGCCGCGGTGTGGCTCGTCGTGTGCACGCCGATGACGCACGCGAAGGTCAGGATCCGGAGGACGTCGACCTCGTACAGGTGCCGCGGGCGACCGTCGGCGGTGCGGGTCGGCGACGCGTCGCTCGGGGCTGCCGGGTGCGCGGCCGCGGGCGCTGCGCTCACGGCTGCTCGGCCATCGTCCGGACGTCGGCCCGTCGGATCTTCCCCGTCGGCGCCCGCGGGAGGTCCGGGACGACGGTGATCTCGACCGGTCGGCGGAAGCGGGTGAGCTCGGCCTCGGTGCGGGCGGTCAGGTCGGCGACGAGGACGTCGGCGTCGACCTCGGCGTCGGGACGGACGATGACGTAGGCGACAGGGACGGCACCGAGCACCTCGTGGGGACGGCCGACGACCACCGCCTCGAGCACGCGGTCGTCGGCGAGGAGGACGTCCTCGACCTCGGACGGGTAGACCTTCTCGCCACCGCGGTTGATGACGTCGTCGGAGCGGCCCGCGAGGGACACCCACCCGTCGGACGACACCGACCCGACGTCGCCCGTGCTCAGCCAGTGGTCGGCGTCGAAGCGTTCCGCGGCGCGGCCGCCGAGGTAGTGGTCGACGATGCCCGGGCCGCGGACCCACAGCGCACCGACCTCGTCGGGACCGGCGACGGTGCCGTCCTCACGGCGGACCTGCACCTCGCAGCCGACGGGTACGCCGACGCTCCCCGGACGGGCCGGGGCGTCGAGCGGCGTCGCGGTGATCTGGGACGCACCCTCCGTCATGCCCCAGCTCACGACGAGCGGCACGTCACCGAGGGCGTCCCGGACGGGGTCGGGCAGCGGCGCCGAGGCGCTCCGGACGAACCGCAGTCCCTCCGGGAAGTCGAGCGGGCCGGTCTTCGCGAGCACGGCGAGGACCGCCGGCACCGCGTTGAGCCAGGTCACGCGGCGCTCGGCCAGCAGCTCCCAGAAGCCGGTGCGCCGGAAGCGGCGGTCGACCACGAGCGTGCCGCCGGCGACGAGGGTCGCCAGCAACCCGACGACTTCGGCGTTGACGTGGAAGAGCGGGAGGGAGTTGAAGCCGCGGTCCTCCGGCGTGAGGCCGTTGTGCGACGCGACCGCCCGGGCGACGACCAGCAGCTGCGACGCCGGCAGCTCGACCCCCTTGGGGGTCCCGGTCGAGCCGGAGGTGAAGAGCACCACGGAGCCCTCCCCGGGGGCGTCGACCACCTCGGCCGGCACGTCGCCGTCCCGCACGCCCGTCGGCAGGAACGTGCTCGGGTCGATCCGCGAGGACGGCGCACCCTCGACCGTGGCGTCCTCGTCGCGGTCGGACACCACCAGGCCGGGGCCGCCGAGCAGCGCCGCGAGCCGAGCGGGCTCGCCGACGGGCTGGCCGGTGTCGACCGGGACCGACCGACGACCGGACGCCACCGCGGCGAGGTGCACGACCGCGAACGCGAGCGGGTCGCCGACGTCCACGAGCACCGCGCCGGAGCTCGGCACACCGATGGCGTCGAACGTGGACGACCACGCGGACACGGCGGCGTCGAGGTCGGGGTAGGTGAGGGCACGATGGGAGCGCGCGTCCTCGAGGTACGCGCGGTCACCGCCCTCGGTGGCGCGTCGGGCGATCAGGGCGCGCAGGTCGGGGAGTTCTGCTGCTGGCTGCACGACCTGAGCGTATTGCGAGACCCTATGACCGGTCCGAGGAACGCGAGGCCTCCACCGGCGCAGTGCTCGCGCCGAAGCCGGGCACCGCGGGACTGCCGGACGCTGCGGACCCGGCGGTCTCGCCGGGTGTGTTCGCGAACCGGTGCAGCAGCCACTGCCAGAGCGGCAGCATCACGGGCGTCCCGTCGGACGCGAGCGGAGTGTCGTCCTTGATGATCCGCGAGTGCGACTGCCCGGGGTCGCCGAGGCCGAGGTCGGTGAGGATGGCGTGCGGGTCCGCGCCGGCCAGCGGCGGCGCGGTGTCGGTGCGGAACGGCCCGGACGACCCGGTCAGCCCGAGCGCGGTCCACGAGCCACGGATCCGCGGCCCGAACTCGTCACGGACGTCGTCGATCGCGTACATCCGGGCGACGGGCGTCCGACCCGGGCGGTCCATCCACGCCGCGTGCACCGCGCCGAGCGACTCGACCGGGGACGAGAACATGAGCGAGCCCCGGACGGACCGGACGTGGGCGATGTACGCCGCCTCGCCGCCGCCCTGGGAGTGCCCGGCGACGACGATGTCCGACCAGTCGATGCCCTCGCGAGCGTCGACGAACCGGCCCCACCCGCCGTCCGGGTCGTGGTCGTCGAGGTACTCGATCGCGTTGCGGAACCGGGACACGATCGACCCGGCCGGCGTGACCTGGCTGAACCGCGATGGACGGCTCCCGTCGAACCGGTTCCGCTGCACCTGGCCGTAGCACCGTGCGTCGGCCTCGCACGTGCCCGAGAGCGTCTTGCCCAGGTTCCAGTAGTCGAGCCCGAGCACGTGGTAGCCGTCGCCGAGCGCGGTCGCGAGGAACCGCTGGTACTGCGCCGGCTTCGCGCGGGTCGCCGGGAGGAAGAGCAGCAGCGGGCCGTCACGGTCGGTCCGGGCGGCGAAGTCGTCCCGGTTCGGCTCGAGCCGCTCCCCCGCGATCGACCCCAACCGGAAGCGGTGGAACTCGCCGTCCGGTCCGTGTTCGTCACCGCGTGTGCGTTCCTGCGCGGCCGTCCGTCCGTCGTCCGCGAGGCGCTGCGCCGCGAGGACGTTCGCCGCGACGACGGTGCCCGTCCCGATGGCCAGGAGCAGGACGAACGCGACGGCGAGCAGGACGCGGTGCTTCACCGGGCGATCCGTGCCCAGACCGCGTCGGCCGACCGGATCGTGTCCTCCAGCGTGCCGGTGGCGTCCACGACGTGGTCTGCGAGGGCCAGACGCTCGGCGTCACTCGCCTGCGCGGCGACCCGTCGTTCGGCCTCCGCGTGGTCCATGCCGCGGTGCTCGACGAGGCGTTCGATGCGCTGTGCCGCCGGGGCGTCGACGACCACGACCGCGTCGAACCGGATCGGCCGGGACCCGGCGGCCTCGGCGAGCAGCGGGACGTCGTACACGACGACGGCCTCGGGGTCCGCGGCCGCGGCCGCGTCGAACGCCTGCTGGGCGAGCCGCCAGACCTCCGGGTGCGTGATCCCCTCGAGCGCCTTCCGGGCGTCCGGGTCGGCGAACACGATCGCGCCGAGGGCCGGGCGATCGAGCGAGCCGTCGGCGGCGATCACGCTCGGACCGAACCGTTCGGCGACCTGCGCCAGCCCCGGGCTCCCCGGAGCGACCGCCTGCCTGGCCAATCGATCGGCGTCGACGACGACCGCCCCGTGTTCCGCCCAGCGGGCCGAGACCGTCGACTTGCCGGCGGCGATGCCCCCCGTGAGTCCGATGATGCGCACGCCGACCAGGCTAACGGCGCCGTCCTGCACAACGCCGGAAGCCCGGCACCCCTCTGCTGAGGGAGTGCCGGGCTTCCGGTCGCGGATGCGACTCGATCAGTTGGTCGAGCTGAGCTTCTCGCGGAGCGCCGCGAGCGAGGCGTCGTCGGCGAGGGTACCCGCACCGTTCGACTCGCCCGAGAACGAGGAGGACGACGAAGCGCTGGCCGGGAGGTCGAAGCCACCCTGCGCCTCTTCGGCGATGGTCTTCGCGACCTGCGCCTTGTGGGCCTCCCAGCGCGACTGGGCGGCGGCGTACTGCGCCTCCCACTCGGTGCGCTGGGTGTCGAAGCCCTCGAGCCACTCGTTGGTCTCCGGGTCGAAGCCGTCCGGGTACTTGTAGTTGCCCTGGTCGTCGTACTCGGTCGGCATGCCGTAGAGCGCCGGGTCGAACTCGGTGCCCTCCGGGTCCACGCCCTCGTTCGCCTGCTTGAGGCTGAGCGAGATGCGGCGACGGTCGAGGTCGATGTCGATGATCTTGACGAAGACCTCGTCACCGACGGACACGACCTGCTCGGCGAGCTCGACGTGCTTGTTCGACAGCTCCGAGATGTGCACGAGGCCCTCGATGCCGTCGGCCACGCGGACGAACGCACCGAACGGCACGAGCTTCGTGACCTTGCCCGGTGCGATCTGGCCGATCGCGTGGGTGCGGGCGAAGACCTGCCACGGGTCCTCCTGCGTCGCCTTGAGCGACAGCGAGACGCGCTCGCGGTCCAGGTCGACCTCGAGGATCTCGACGGTGACCTCCTGGCCGACCTCGACGACCTCGCTGGCGTGCTCGATGTGCTTCCAGCTGAGCTCCGAGACGTGGACGAGACCGTCGACGCCGCCGAGGTCCACGAACGCACCGAAGTTGACGATCGAGGAGACGACGCCCTTGCGGACCTGGCCCTTGTGGAGGTTGTTGAGGAACGTGGTGCGCGACTCGGACTGCGTCTGCTCGAGCAGGGCGCGGCGCGAGAGGACCACGTTGTTGCGGTTCTTGTCGAGCTCGAGGATCTTCGCCTCGAGTTCCTGACCGAGGTACGGCGTGAGGTCGCGGACACGGCGGAGCTCGATGAGCGAGGCCGGGAGGAAGCCGCGGAGGCCGATGTCGACGATCAGACCGCCCTTGACGACCTCGATGACCGTGCCGGTCACGACGCCGTCGGACTCCTTGATCTTCTCGACGTCGCCCCACGCACGCTCGTACTGCGCGCGCTTCTTCGACAGGATCAGGCGGCCTTCCTTGTCCTCCTTCTGGAGGACGAGGGCCTCGACCTCGTCACCGACCTCGACGACCTCGTTGGGGTCGACGTCGTGCTTGATCGAGAGCTCGCGCGAGGGGATGACACCCTCGGTCTTGTAACCGACGTCGAGGAGGACCTCGTCGCGGTCGATCTTCACGACGGTGCCGGAGATGAGGTCTCCGTCGTTGAAGAACTTCAGGGTCTTCTCGACCTCGGCCAGGAAGTCATCAGCCGAGCCGATGTCGTTGATGGCGACCTGCTTGGGAGCCTTGGTCGTGGTGGTTGTCATGTAGAGATTGCTCCGAACGGACATGAGTCGGGCTGCACGGCGAGGGAGCGACCCTCTGGTCCGCACCTCGGACGAGGGCGAGCCGGACAGCGGTGTGATTGGTTGGCGCGGATTGCGCCGCACAAGTCTAACCGCACCGGAGGAAGCGCCACAACCGGGCGTGTCGCCGCGCGTCGGGACGCGACCGGGGGCGGACTGGAGGCGCGGTGCCGGCCCGCACCGCGCCTCCAGTCCGTCCCGTCGTCAGCTGACGAGCGCGGTCCGCAGCGTGTCGAGCCCGATGCTGCCGAGCGCGAGCGCGCGGTGGTGGAAGGACTTCAGGTCGAACGCCGCACCCTCGCGCGCCGCGACCTCGTCGCGGATGGACTCCCACACGCGCTGCCCGACCTTGTACGACGGCGCCTGCCCCGGCCACCCGAAGTAGCGCGCCACCTCGAACCGGACGAACTCCGGTGCCATGTTGACGTTCTGCCCCATGAAGTCGAGCGCGTACTCCCACGTCCAGGCGCCCCCGTCCGGGTTCGTCTTCTGCAGGTGCACGCCGATGTCGAGCACGACGCGGGCGGCACGCATCCGCTGACCGTCGAGCATGCCGAGGCGGTCGCCGTCGTCGTCGAGGAAGCCGAGCTGCTCCATGAGGCGCTCGGCGTACAGCGCCCAGCCCTCGACGTGCCCGGACGACCCGGCCAGCTGACGGCGCCAGGTGTTCAGCTCGCCGCGGTTGTAGACGCCCTGGCTGATCTGGAGGTGGTGACCGGGGACGCCCTCGTGGTAGACGGTCGTCTTCTCGCGCCAGGTGCCGAACTCGGTCACACCCTGCGGCACCGACCACCACATCCGACCGGCTCGGGAGAAGTCGTCGGACGGACCGGTGTAGTAGATCCCGCCCTCCTGCGTGGGCGCGATCCGGCACTCGAGGCGCTTGATCGGGTCCGGGATGTCGAAGTACCTGCCGTCCATCTCGCGGATCGACTCGTCGCTCGTCTCCTGCATCCACCGCTGCAGGGCGTCGGTGCCGTGCAGGATCCGCGCCGGGTCCTGGTCGAGGACCTCGATCGCCCGGGCGACGCTCGCGCCGGACTCGATGCGATCGGCGATGCGCTCCTGCTCCTCGCGCATCCGGGCGAGCTCCTCGATGCCCCACGCGTACGTCTCGTCGAGGTCGACCGTGGCGCCGAGGAACCGGCGGGAGTGCAGCTCGTAGTCCTCGCGGCCGACGGCGTCGACCGGGGTGGCGAGCGGCAGCAGTTCGTGCTCGAGGAACTGCCCGAACGACCGGTACGCGGCCGCCGCGACCTCGGCACCGCGGCGGAGGTCGGCGCGCAGGGACTCCGGGAGCGCGGCACCGTCGTCGAGGGCGGCTCCGTCGGCGAGCTGCCGGAACATGCCGTCCTCCGCACCCGTGCGACCAGCCTGCTCGGCGATGAGCGCGACCTGGCGCTTCGCGGGCGTCACCTGCTCGCGTGTGCCCTCGAGCAGGGTCTCGCGGATGCCCTCGAGGGCGTCGGGGAGCGCGGCGAGACGGCTGGCGACGTCCTGCCAGTCGGACTCGGTCGCGGTCGGCATGAGGTCGAGGACCTCGCGGACGTTCTGGGCGGGGCTGGCGATGACGTTGAGGTCGCGGAGGTGCAGCTTCCGCGCGTACGACTCGGCGACCAGGTCGAGCTCGGCGCCGAGGTCGGCCTTCGTGACCCGGTCGACGTCGTCGGTCGCCTCGGCGGCGTCGAGCGCACGCTTCGCCGCGGCCGCGGCCTCCGCCATCGCGGCGGCACCGGCGGGCGAGGTGTCCCCGTACTCCCCCGTCCGCCCCGGCACACCGATGTAGGTGGCGACGGTCGGGTCGAGGTCGACGAGGGTGGTCACCCAGTCCTCGGCGACGCGGTCGACGGCGGTGGGCTGACGGGAAGGACGCTCTTCGATCATGCGATCGACCCTACCCAGCGGCGGCGACCCGCCGCGAGACGGACCGACGGGAGGCTCGGTGCCGGCGGGCACCGAGCCGTCCGTCCGCCGCGTGGTCACGTCGGTGACGCGACCACACCGGCGTCAGTGCGCGGCGGCTTCCCAGTTCGGGCCGACGCCGACCGAGACGTCGAGCGGGACGCTCAACTCGGCCGCCCCGCCCATGCGGGTGCGCAGGATCTCCTCGACGCGGTCCTGCTCGCCGGGAGCGACCTCGAGGATGAGCTCGTCGTGCACCTGGAGGAGCAGGTGCGACTCGAGGTCGCCGTCCCGCAGGTCGGCCGCGACGCCGAGCATCGCGATCTTCATGATGTCGGCGGCGGAACCCTGGATCGGCGCGTTGAGTGCGGCACGCTCGGCGTTCTCGCGCAGGACGCGGTTCGGGCTCTTGAGGTCCGGGAAGGGCCGGCGGCGGCCGAAGATCGTCTCGGTGTAGCCGTCTTCGCGGGCCTGCTCGACCACGTTGCGGAGGTAGTCGCGGACGGCGCCGAAACGGGCGAAGTACTCGGTCATGAGCGTTCGGGCCTCGGACTGCTCGATGCGCAGCTGCTTCGACAGGCCGAACGCGCTCAGGCCGTAGGCGAGGCCGTACGACATCGCCTTGACCTTCGTGCGCATCTCGGGCGACACGTCGGCCGGCTCGACGCCGAACACACGGGCGCCGACGAAGCGGTGGAGGTCCTCGCCCTCGTTGAACGCCTGGATGAGCCCGGGGTCGCCGGAGAGGTGCGCCATGATCCGCATCTCGATCTGCGAGTAGTCGGCCGTGATGAGCGTCGTGTACGGCTCGGCCACCGCGAACGCCGAGCGGACCCGGCGGCCGACGGCGGTCTTCACCGGGATGTTCTGCAGGTTCGGGTCGGTCGAGGAGATGCGGCCCGTGCTGCTGCCGGTCTGCTCGTACCGGGTGTGGATCCGGCCGTCGACGATCGCCGCGTCGAGGGTGTCCACGATCTGCCGGAGCTTCGTCGCGTCACGGTGCTGCAGCAGCAGGCCGAGGAACGGGTGCGGGTGCTGCTCCTGCAGGTCGGCGAGGCTGGCGGCATCGGTCGAGAACCCGGTCTTGGTCTTGCGCGTCTTCGGCATCGCGAGCTCGGTGAACAGGACCTCCTGGAGCTGCTTCGGCGACCCGAGGTTCACCTCGTGCCCGATCTCTGCGAAGGCCTGCTGGGCGAGGTCGGCGGCGCGCTCCCCGAGCTCGTGCGACAGGTTCGTGAGCACGGGCCGGTCGATCGCGACGCCCGTGGTCTCCATGCCGGCGAGGACGTGCACGAGCGGCAGCTCGATGTCGTCGAGCACCCGCAGCGAGGACTCGTCGAGGCGTGCCCGGATCGCCGTCGTCACCCGGAGGACGTACCAGGCGTGGACGCCGACGTTGACCGGGTCGGTCTCGGGCACGAGCTGGTTCGGGTCGGCGGTGGGGAGTTCCTCGCCGAGCTCCTGGTAGACGAGGTCGGCGAGGGGCTGCCCCTGCTTGCCGGGCTGCGCCAACCACCCGAGGATGCGGGCGTCGCCGGCGAGCCCGTTCACCGTGAAGCCGACCGTGGCGAGCACCTTGATCGCGGTCTTCGCGTCGTGGAAGTGCTTCGGCGCGTCGGAGGCGAACCACGCCGCGAGCTGCTCGTAGTCCTTCGCGCCGCTGCCGCCGGGGACGAGCACGGCGTCGTCGTGCGTGGCGATGCCGATCGCGCTGAGGCGGCCGTCGATGACCTCGACCGCGACGCCGAAGCCGTTCGCAGCGTCCTTCGCCTTGCGCTCGAGCCAGTAGCCCAGCTCTTCGTCGATGATCGTCGTGACCTTCGGCGGCGTCGGAGCTCCGTCGGCCACACCGCCGTCGGTCACGGTGCCCTCGGACGGCTCCCCCGTGCCCGCGACCTTGAACACGCGGTCGAGGAGGGTGCGGAACTGCAGCTTCGCGAAGAGGTCGCGGACGGCCTGCTCGTCGAGGGGGCGGAGTGCGACGTCCGCCGGCCCGACCGGCAGCTCGACGTCGTTCACGAGTCGGTTGAGCTTGCGGTTCCGGATCGCGCGGTCCTTCTGCTCGCGGAGGTTGCCGCCGACGACGCCCTTGATCTCGTCGGCGTGCTCGAGCACGCCGTCGAGCGACCCGTACTGGTTGATCCACTTGACGGCGGTCTTCTCGCCGACCTTGTCGATGCCGATGAGGTTGTCGCTGGTCTCGCCGACGAGGGCCGCGATGTCCGGGTACTGGTGCGGTTCGATGCCGTAGCGCTCGTACACCTTGTCGCGGTCGTACCGGGTGAGCTCCGAGACGCCGCGGACGGACGGGTACAGCAGCGTGACGTCGTCGTTCACGAGCTGGATGGAGTCGCGGTCGCCGGAGACGACGTAGACCTGGTAGCCCTGCTCCGACCCCTGGCGGGCGAAGGTGGCGAGGATGTCGTCGGCCTCGTAGTCCTCCTTCGTGACCGTCGTGATGCCCATGGCCTCGAGCGCCTGCTGCAGGAGCGGGATCTGGCCCTTGAACTCAGGCGGGGTCTCGGAGCGGGTGCCCTTGTAGTCCTCGTACTCACGGGTGCGGAACGAGAAGCGGGAGATGTCGAACGCGACCGCGAGGTGGGTCGGCTTCTCGCGCTGCAGGAGCATGAGCAGCATCGAGATGAAGCCGTGGATGGCGTTCGTGTGCTGCCCCTCGCGGTTCACGAAACTGTCGACCGGGAGCGCGTAGAACGCCCGGAACGCGAGGGAGTGGCCGTCGATGACCATGAGGGTAGGCTTTGCGGAGTCCGACACCCGGACAGCCTACCGACGCCATCCGACACGGGAGTCCTGCGCGCGTGACCGACGAAGCGACCACCACCACCGCGGTCGACGACCGCCTGGCCGAGCGCGGCATGGGCGAGCTCGCCGAGAAGATGGGCATGGTGATCACCGAGCTCACGGCCGATCGCGCGGTGGGGACGATCCCCGTCGAGGGCAACCGGCAGCCGGTCGGCCTGCTCCACGGCGGTGCGTACGTCGTCCTCGCGGAGAGCCTCGGGTCGATGGCCGCCAACGTCCACGCCGGCCCCGGGCGCTACGCCGTCGGCATCGAGCTCAACGCCTCGCACTCCCGCAGCGCCACGAGCGGCACCGTCACCGGGACCTGCACCGCGATCCACCTCGGCAACACCCTCACCACGCACGAGATCGTCCTCACCGACGACCAGGGGCGGCGCTGCTCCACCGTGCGCATCACCAACATGATCCGCGACGCCCGCTGACGCGACGGACCGGAGCGACCCCCGCCGCACCGCGACCGCCGGGCACCCACGAAGGAGTGACCATGCCCGCGACCGACTGGAAAATCGAACTCATCATGGTCCCGGTCAGCGACGTCGACCGTGCCCGGGAGTTCTACGAGCGCATCGGGTTCGTCATCGACCACGACCAACGCGTCTCCGACGACGTCCGGTTCGTGCAGGCGACACCGCCCGGCTCGGCCTGCTCGATCGCGTTCGGCGAGGGGATCATGTCGCCGGACGTGCCGCCCGGGTCGCTGAAGTCGGTCCAGGTCGTCGTCCCGGACGCCGACGAGGCTCTCGCCCACTTGCAGGACCTCGGCGTCGACGCGATCGGGGTCGACGAGCTCGCCTGGGGCCGCTTCGTCTTCTTCCGCGACCCCGACGGCAACGCCTGGACGCTGCAGCAGCTCCCGCCGCGGCCCTGACCGCTCCGAGCCTGGTCGCCCCGAGCCTGGCCGACCCGGTTCGGGCTGGGCGGTGTCAGTCCTCGGGCGGCCGCTGCAGCAGCCGTCGAGCGTCGCCGAAGCCGAGCCGCCGGTAGAGCCGCTCGCCGACGACGCTCGAGTGCACCACGACGCGTTCGGCTCCGGCCTCGTCCGCGATCTCGAGCAGCCGCTCGACGAGCCGCCCGGCGACGCCGGCACCCCGGAGGTCCGGGTGCACGTACACGGTCTGGAGCTCGGCCGCCACCCGGCCCCGTGGTCGGTGCGGCGCCGGCGGCCGAGGGTTCAGGGCGAGCCACGCCATGGCGAGCACCCGCCCGTCCCGTTCCGCGACGACGCACCGGTGCGAGTCGGGGTGCTCGGCCGCGAAGACGCGCATCGCGTCCCGGTACTCCGCCGGCGTCACGGCCGGGGCGACGCCATCCTCGTCGACGCTCCACCGCCACCGCAGGTCGGCGACCGCCGCCATGTCGGTCGGCCGGGAGGCACGGATCACCACGTCGTCCATCGCTCCACCCTGCCAGGCGGCCGGCCGGGGCGGGCGCACCCCGCGCCTCCAGGCCGGGTCGCGGCGCCGCAGACGACGAGAGCGCCGCCTCCCTGTGGGAGACGGCGCTCTCGTGCGAGCGACGCGGACGCTACTTCTTGGCGCTCAGCTGCTCGATGATCGCCTTGGCGACGTCGTGCATGGTCAGACGGCGGTCCATCGACGCCTTCTGGATCCACCGGAACGCCTCGGGCTCGGTGAGGCCCATCTTCTCGTTGAGGAGACCCTTGGCGCGGTCGACGAGCTTGCGGGTCTCGAAGCGCTCGACGAGGTCGGCGACCTCGGCCTCGAGCGTGATGATCTGCTGGTGGCGCGAGAGGGCGATCTCGATCGCGGGGAGCAGGTCGTTCGGCGTGAACGGCTTGACGACGTAGGCGAGGGCGCCGGCCTCGGTCGCGCGCTCGACGAGGTCCTTCTGGCTGAACGCCGTGAGGAGGACCACCGGAGCGATGTGGTTCTTGGAGAGCTTCTCGGCCGCGGAGATGCCGTCGAGCTGGGGCATCTTGACGTCCATGACGACGAGGTCGGGACGGAGGTCGGTGGCGAGCTGCACGGCGGTCTCGCCGTCGCCCGCCTCACCGACGACGTCGAAGCCGTTGTCGCGGAGGATCTCGACGATGTCGAGGCGGATGAGCGACTCGTCCTCGGCGACGACGACGCGACGCGGTGCTGCTGGGGTTGCTTCTGTGTCACTCACGAACGAAACCTTACTAGAAGTCGCCTGCACTCCTCGCTCGGCAGGCTCTTGTACGAGTGGCGGGACTCGAACCCGCACGCCGTGAGGCAGAGCATTTTGAGTGCCCCGTGTCTACCGTTCCACCACACTCGCGAGGACATCAGGCTAGCAGCACCCGCAGGTCGAACACGGCGCCGCCGAGACCGTCGGCACCGCGACGGCTGTCGGCGTGCGCGAGCGTCCCGCCGTGGGCCTCGGCGATGCCCCGGGCGATCGGCAGCCCGAGCCCGGCACCACCGGAACGGACGTCGCGGGAGGCCTCGAGCCGCACGAGCCGGTCGAACACCCGCTCCCGTTCGGACGCCGGGATGCCGGGCCCGTCGTCCTCGACCCGGACGACGGCCTCCCCCGACTCCTCCGTCAGGGTGAGGCGGACGGTCCCGCTCGGCCCCGTGGCCCGTGCGGCGTTGTCGACGAGGTTGCCGACGACCTGCGCGAGCCGGTCCGGGTCGACGTCGGCGACCACCGCGTGCTCGGGCACGGTCGCGTCGACGGTGGTGGCGGGCAACCGGAGCCGCAGCCGGTCGACCTCCGCCACGAGCCACGGCCCGAGGTCGGTCGGGCGCCGGTCGAGCGCGATCCCTCGGTCGAGCCGGGCCATCGTGAGCATGTCGTCGACGAGCCGGGCCGCGCGGTCCGCCTGCCGGACGACGTGGACCGCGAGCTCCTCGTTCGTCCCGGGGTCCGCGGCACCGTTCCTGACGAGGGTGTCGGCCGCGGCCCGGACACCTGCGACGGGTGTCCGGAGCTCGTGCGCGGCGTCGGAGAGGAACCCGCGCACCCGTTCCTCGGCGGCGACGGCCTTCGCCTCCGCACCCTCGACGGCGTCGAGCATCTCGTCGAACGCGAGCGCGACCCGTCCGATCTCGGTGTCCGTCCGCTCCGGCCGGAGTCGTCGGCCGCGGTCCCCGGAGGCGATCGAGCGCGCCGCCCCGGTCATCTCGTCGAGCGGTCGCATCGTGCGCCGGACCACGAGGACGAGACCGACGACCGCGACCCCGAGGAAGGCCGCGGACGTGCCGCCCATCACCCAGCCGAGCTGTGCAAGGGTCTCCTGCACGTCACGGGTCCCGGCGGTGAGGGTGATGCGCGTCCCGTCGGCGAGGTCCGACCGGAGCGTGAGCACGCCGTCGTCGTCCCGCACCGAGGACGAGGTGATCCGTGTGCCGGCCGTCGACGTGCTGGTGGACCCTGCTGCGGACGATCCGGTCGCCGCGGATCGCCCCGTGCGCGGGGCGTCCGCCTTCGCAGCGGGGCCCGGCAGACCACCCGGGTCCGGCGGGCCGTTCCGCAGCTGGTCCGGCGTGGGACCGGCCTCGACGGCGGCACCGTCGGGCTCGACGATGCGGACCGAGAGTCCCTGCGCCGACAGCCGGTCGGCGAGGTCGTCGGCGTCCAGCACCCCCACGAGCGCGGCGGCCGCCGACGCGCGGTCGCGCAGGCGGTCCTCGACCTGGGCGGTGAGCCGGGCACCGAGGACGGCCTCGACCGCGACGACGAGTCCCGCGAGCAGGACGGCCAGCAGCACGGTGACGGCGACGACGGTGCGGAGCCGGAGGGAGGTGGTGCGGAGCGGTCGACCGGGAGCGGCGAGGCCCACGCTCACGCGGCACCCCGGTCGACCGCGAGCCGGTAGCCGAGCCCGCGCACGGTGTGCACGAGCCGAGGGCCGTGCGCCTCCATCTTCCGACGCAGTGCGCTGAGGTGGACCTCGACCACGTTCGGGGCGATGTCCTCGTAGCCCCACACCTGGGTCGTGATCTGCGCCTTCGAGACCGTGCGGCCGCGGCTCTCGGCGAGGAACCGGAGGAGCCGGAACTCCGTCGCGGTGAGGTCGAGCACGACGCCGGCCCGTCGGACGGTCGAGGCGTCGGGGTCGAGCACGAGGTCCCCCACCTCGATCACCGACGGGATCCGTCCGCGTCGGCGCAGCACCGCCGTGACGCGGGCGACGAGTTCGGCCATCGCGAACGGCTTCACGACGTAGTCGTCCGCACCCTCGGCGAACCCGCGCAGCCGGTCGTCGAGCTCGTCGCGCGCGGTCGTCATCACCACGGCGGCGTCCGAGCGGGCACGGATGCGCGCGGCGAGCAGGATGCCGCTCGGCCCGGGGAGCATCCAGTCGAGGAGCACGAGGTCGGGGGCCGTCCGGTCGAGGTCCTCGGCGATGGTGCGGCCGTCCGGGGCCTCGGCGACGACGAAGCCCTCGGCGCGGAGGGTCGTCGCCACCGCGGTCCGGAGGGAGTCGTCGTCCTCGACCACGAGGATGCGTGCTGGTGCGTTCACGGCGGACACCGTAGGTCGGCACCGCCATCACGGAGCCTGGAACGGCCTGGAGAAACCCTGTGCGCCGCACATGCTTCAGTCCTGCTTCAGATTCGGATCCGAGCGTCTCCTCCGCGGCGGTCCGACCGGTCAGCCGCTCGACGAACAGGAGACACCATGCAGCACGAACAGGACGACCAGCCCACCGCCGGCCGTCGACGCCGGACCCTCCGGGCGGTCGGCATCGGCACCGCGGCGGCAGCGGCGCTGGTCCTCGGTGGGATCGGTGTGACAGCGGCGATGGCGGCGCCGAGCGCACCGAGCGTCGCCCCGTCCGGAGCACCCAGCGGTGCACCGAGCGGAGCGCCCAGCGGCGCGCCGAGCGGAGCGCCCAGCGGTGCGCCAAGCGGAGCGCCCAGCGGTGCGCCGAAGGCCGGACCCGGAGGCGACGCGAGTGGCCCCGCCGCGGCGCCGGGGTGCGCCGCGGGCCCGCTCGCGGACGGCAAGGCTCCCACCCCGCCGGCCGCGCCGAAGGACGGGAAGGCCCCCACGCCGCCCGCCACGCCGAAGGACGGGAAGGCCCCCACCCCGCCCGCCGCACCGAAGGACGGGAAGGCCCCCACCCCGCCCGCCGCACCGAAGGACGGGAAGGCCCCCACCCCGCCCGCCGCACCGAAGGACGGCACAGCCCCGAGCGAGGGCGGCTCCGCCACGCCCGCGCCGACGACGGGGTCCTGACCGGGTGACCGCACCCGGTGCGGGAGGCGCGCACCGTCGGCCGACCGGTCGACGAGTGTCGTGCCTCCCGGCCGTCAGCGCCTGCGGTCAGGGACGCTCGATCGCCTCGATCGCCGCCACCACGCCGGCCCGACGCGGCGACCGCCGCGGCAGCACAGCGAGCAGCGCGCGGAGCACCTGCTCGTCCGTGGCTCCGTCCGCGGTGCGTGCCCACGCCTGCAGCGCGTCGACGCCGCCGTCGGCGAGCAGCGCCTCGCGGAACCGGGAGCGCACCCGGTCGCGCAGGTCGTCGACACCCGGCGACGCGGACCCGGGCAGGACCGGTCCGGTGTACCGGTCGACGGCCTGGAGGCGCGCCCCGCGGTCGAGCGCGGACAGCACGCTGTCGACGTCGGTCCGGATCCCGGACAGACGGTACGGCCGTGATGTCAGGCGTGCGTCCGGCGCATGGTCAGCGAGCACCCGTCGGAGCCGGACGACCTCGGCGCGCAGCGTCGTCACCGCCCGGACGTCGCCGTAGACGGCGACCGCGAGGTCCGCCGCCCCGAGCCCGGCGGGTGCGGCGGCGAGCACGGCGAGGATCTCCGAGTGCCGCTCGGACAGTCGGACGCTGCGTTCCCCGGTCCGGAGGGTCGCCGTGTCGGAACCGAGCAGGTCCAGACCGGTCGGTCCCGGTCCCGGTCGGGGCGACGGAGCGACGGGGTGACGGAGTGCGGCGAGGGCGAGCTCGGCCTCCGCTGCGGCGGCGGTCGCGGTGAGCAGCGGGAGCGTGTGCCGTTCGACCGCGCGTTCGTCGCCCGTGAGGTCGAGCGCACCGACCACGTGCCCCGAGGCGTCCCGGAGCGGGACCGCCGTGCAGGAGAACGCCTTCACGGCCGTCGCGTAGTGCTCCTCGGCGTGGATCTGGACCGGGCGACCGAGCCGGAGCGCGGTCCCCGGTGCGCTCGTGCCCGCGTGCTCCTCCGCCCAGTCGGCGCCCGCGACGAACCCCATCCCCTCCGCCGCACTGCGGGCCCGGTGCGCGCCCTCGACCCAGACCAGCCGGCCGGCCGCGTCCGTCACGGCGACGATGCACCCCGCGGACCGTGCGTCGTCGAGGAGCAGGCGACGGACGACCGGCAGCGCGGTCCCGAGCGGGCCGGCACGGCGGAGGGCATCGAGTTCGTCGTCGCCGAGTGCGACCTCGGGGAGGCCGTCCGGGTCGACACGGGCGGACCGCTCCCACGACTCGGCGACGAGCGGACGGAGCCCGGACGGTGCGCGCACGTGCCCTCCTGTCCGGAACCCCGACCGCGTCGTCGCGGCTGGTGCGGTCAGCCTACGTCCGACCACTCGCCGGGACCAGGCCCAGGTCGACCAGCTCGTCGTCGGTGAGCATCCGCGACCGCGTCAGGAAGCGCTTGCCCTCCGGGACCTCGAGCGAGAAGCCCGCACCGCGGCCGTCGACGACGTCGATCGTGAGGTGCGTGTACTTCCAGTACTCGAACTGCGACCGGGACATGTAGACCTCGACCGGGTCGATGCCGTCCACGTCCAACGCGCCGAGGAGCACGTCGCCGGGGCCGGTCCGGAACATGCCGACCGGGTAGCACATCGGACTCGAGCCGTCGCAGCAGCCGCCGGACTGGTGGAACATGAGCGGGCCGTGCCGGGCGGCGAGGGAGCGCAGGAGCTCCCCCGCCGCCGGTGTGACCGCCACACGGGCGGTGGCGGGGCGGGGCGCCGCCCCGCCGTCGGAGTCCGGCATCAGAAGAAGCCCATCGGGCCCTCGGCGTAGGACACGAGGAGGTTCTTCGTCTGCTGGTAGTGCTCGAGCATCATCTTGTGGTTCTCGCGCCCGATGCCCGACTGCTTGTACCCGCCGAACGCCGCGCCCGCCGGGTACTGGTGGTACGTGTTCGACCAGACACGACCGGCCTGGATGTCCCGCCCGGCGCGGTAGAGCGTCGTCGCTTCGCGGCTCCACACGCCCGCGCCGAGGCCGTACAGGGTGTCGTTGGCGATCCGGATGGCGTCGTCGTAGCCGCTGAAGGACGTCAGGGCGAGCACCGGGCCGAAGATCTCCTCCTGGAAGATCCGCATCGAGTTGTCGCCCTCGAAGATCGTCGGGGTGACGTAGTAGCCGCCGGACAGCTCCCCGCCGAGGTCGGCCCGTTCACCGCCGGTCAGCAGCTTCGCGCCCTCCTGCTTGCCGATGTCGATGTAGCTCAGGATCTTCTCGAGCTGGTCGTTCGAGGCCTGCGCCCCGATCATCGTCGCCGGGTCGAGCGGGTGGCCCTGCTTGACGGCGCGCACCCGGTCGAGTCCGTCGGCCACGAAGCCGTCGTAGATCTCCTTCGCCACGAGCGCCCGCGACGGACACGTGCAGACCTCGCCCTGGTTGAGGTTGAAGAACGCGAAGCCCTCGAGTGCCTTGTCGTAGAAGGCGTCCCGCTCCTGGGCGACGTCCGCGAAGAACACGTTCGGGCTCTTCCCGCCGAGCTCGAGCGTCACCGGGATGAGGTTCTGCGACGCGTACTGCATGATGAGCCGGCCCGTCGTCGTCTCACCCGTGAACGCGACCTTCCGGATGTCCGGGTGCTGGGCGAGCGGCGCGCCGACCTCGATGCCGAAGCCGTTCACGACGTTGAGCACCCCGGCCGGGAGCAGGTCGCGGATGAGCTCCACGAGCACGTGGATCGAGGCAGGGGTCTGCTCGGCGGGCTTCAGCACGACGCAGTTGCCCGCGGCGAGGGCCGGGGCGAGCTTCCACACCGCCATGAGGATCGGGAAGTTCCACGGGATGATCTGGCCGACGACGCCGAGCGGCTCGTGGAAGTGGTACGCCACGGTGTCGTGGTCGATCTCCCCCGTCGAGCCCTCCTGCGCGCGGATCGCGCCCGCGAAGTAGCGGAAGTGGTCGATCGCGAGCGGGATGTCCGCGCCGAGGGTCTCGCGGATCGGCTTGCCGTTCTCCCACGTCTCAGCGACCGCGAGCATCTGCAGCTGCTCCTCCATCCGGTCGGCGATCTTGTTGAGGATCCCGGCTCGTTCGGCGACGCTCGTGCGGCTCCACGCCGGGAACGCCTTCCACGCGGCCTCGACCGCCCGGTCGACGTCCGTGGAGTCGCCGCGGGCGACCTCGCAGAAGACCTTGCCGGTGACGGGCGTCGGGTTCTCGAAGTACTGCCCGCCCGCGGGGGCGACGTACTCGCCTCCGATGAAGTGGTCGTAGCGCGACCGGTACTCGACGAGCGAGCCGTCCTCGCCGGGGGCGGCGTAGGTGGCGGGCGACGGTGCGATGGTCATGGTGGACACCTTTCGACGACGTTGTCGGCGGCGCTGGGTCCGCGCCTGCCCGCACGCTACGACGGGAGAGGTTGCATCCGGTTGCGCGGTCCCCACCCGGGCAGCGCCGCCCGCGGGAACCGGGCAGCGCCGCCCGCGGGAACCGAGCATCGCCGCCCGCGGGAACCGGGCAGCGGCGCTCGCGGTAGCGTCGATGCCGAGCAGGCCCGACCGCGGCCGACCAGGGAAGGAGCGCTCGTGGACTCTCGTGCCGTCCGGACGTTCCGCGTCTTCGTCGTCGTCACCGCCGTCGTCGCGATCGCCCTGGGCATCGTCGCGATCGCCTGGCCGCGCCCGACCCTGGCGCTCCTCGCGGTGGTGTTCGGCGTCTACCTCGTCGTGGCGGGTGCCCTCCGGGTGTTCGCTGCGGTCCGCGGGCACGGGACGGCACCGGTCTGGCGGTGGACGTCGGGCGTCGTCGGCGTGCTCGTCGGCCTCGCCGGGCTGCTCTGCCTGGTGGACCCGTTCGTGCCGCTCGTCGTGTACGCGGTGCTCGCGGGCGTCGGGTTCATCGTCGAGGGCGCCGTGGCGGTCATGGGCGCGGTCGTCGGGCACCCCGGGTCGTCGCGCGTCCCGACCGCGGTGAGCGGGGTGCTCTCGGTCCTCTGCGGCGTCGCGGTCCTCCTCGCCCCCACGCTCGCGCTCGCGGTCTTCACGGTGCTCGCCGGCATCGCCCTGGTCGTCGTGGGCGCCGCCGCGCTGCTGCTCCTGCCGCCGCGCGCAGCCGTGCGACGCTGACCGGGTCCGCGTCCGTTCCCGTCCGCGGACGCGGGCGGCCGCGGCGACGGCCGACCGACGCCACGGCGTCCGGCCGACGACCGGCCGACGACGATCGGCCGCCGGGGCCGCTACGCGGCGCCGGTCCCGAACAGCAGCCCGAGCCCGTACGTCACGACCGCCGCGCCGAACCCGATCGCGAGCTGCCGCAGCGCCCGCTTGAGCGGTGAGGCACCGCTGAGGACCCCGACGACCGCCCCGGTCCCGAGCAGCGCGACCCCGACGAGCGCACCGGCGACCGTGATCGCGGGCCACCCCTCGAGCCCGAACGCGTACGGCAGGATCGGGATCACCGCACCGGAGGCGAAGAAGCAGAAGCTCGAGAGCGCCGCACTCATGCCGTTGCCGATCGCCTCGTGGTCGTCCCGCGTCGGCGTGGACCCCGTGTCGGCGGACGGCCCGAGCCCGGCGATGACCTCGGCCGCGTGGGCGTGCGCCGCCGCCTCGTCCATGCCACGCGCCCGGTAGACGAGCGCGAGTTCGTTGGCGTCGACGTCGAGGTCCGCCACCGCACGGCCGGCCTCCGGGTGCGGTGCGGATGCCTCGAGCAGCTCGCGCTGCGACCGGACCGACACGTACTCCCCCGCGCCCATCGACAGCGCGCCGGCGAGGAGCCCCGCGATGCCGCTCAGCAGGACGAAGTGGCGGTCGGCCCCGGACGCGCTGATGCCGATGATGAGCGCGAGGTTCGACACGAGGCCGTCGTTCGCGCCGAAGACGGCCGCGCGGAACGTACCGGACAGCCGCATGCGCCCACGGTTCGCGAGACCGCGGACGACCTCGCCGTGGATGCGCTCGTCGGCGGCCATCCGAGCGGTGGCGTCGTCGTCGTCCGCGTACGGCGAGCGGTCCTCGGCCCGCTGCATGAGCGCGAGCACGAACACCGAGCCGAACCGCTTCGCGAGCGACGCGAGGACCCGGGTGCGCAGGCTCCCCCGCTGCGGTCGGCCGACACGGTCGCCGAGGAGCTCGAGCCAGTGCTGCTCGTGCCGCCCCTCCGCCTCGGCGAGGGCGGCGAGGATCTCGCGCTCCTCACCGGTGCGACGCGCGGCGAGGTTCCGGTAGACGGCCGCCTCCGCGCGCTCGTCGGCCAGGTAGCGGCGCCAGCGACGGACCTCGGCGCCGGTGGGTGCTGACGCGGTGTCGTCCTGGAGGCTCACAGCACCCATCCTGCCCGGTCGCGCGACGGGGCGGTCGCGCCGGCCGCGGGGCGGACGCGACGCGGGTCGTCGGGGCGGGTGCGGGATGGACGCGACGCGCGTCGTCGGCGCAGGTGGGGGCGCGACGCGACGTGCGTCGTCGGCGCAGGTGCGGAGCGGGACGCGACAGGGCGCGGACCGGAGGCCGTGCGGATCACCCGCACCGTGCCTCCCGTCCGCGCCCTGTCCAGACTCGACCGGTGTCTGACGCGACCGGTGTCAGTCGCGCACGTAGGCCGGGGCTGCCTCGGCGTGCGCGTCCCCGACACGGTGCACCCGGAGGTCGTTCGTCGACCCCTCGATGCCGGGAGGCGAACCCGCCGTCACGACGACGCGGTCGCCCGGCGCGGCGAGACCGTGCTCGAGGAGGACGTCGTCGACCTGCGAGAACAGCTCGTCGGTGTGGGTCTTCCGGTCGACGAGGAACGAGCGCACGCCCCAGGTGAGCGCCATGCGGCGGCGCGTGGCCTCGTTCGGGGTGAAGGCGATGATCGGCAGGCCGTGACGCAGGCGCGACATGCGACGAGCCGAGTCGCCGGACTCGGTGAACACGCAGAGGTACGACGCCTCGGTGAACTCCGCGATCTCGACGGCCGCGAGGGTGATCGCACCCCCGAGCGTGCGGGGCTTCGTGCCGAGCGGGGCGATGCGCTCGAGGCCGTGGTCCTCGGTGGACTCGACGATGCGGGCCATGGTGCGGACCGTCTGCACCGGGTACTCGCCGACGCTGGTCTCGCCCGAGAGCATCACCGCGTCCGCGCCGTCGAGGACCGCGTTCGCGACGTCGGACGTCTCGGCGCGGGTCGGGATCGGCGACGAGATCATCGACTCGAGCATCTGCGTCGCGACGATGACCGGCTTCGCCATGCGGCGGGCGAGCTCGACCGCGCGCTTCTGCACGATCGGCACGGCCTCGAGCGGGAGCTCCACGCCGAGGTCACCGCGGGCGACCATGATGCTGTCGAAGGCGTCGATGATCTCCTCGAGCGCGTCGACGGCCTGCGGCTTCTCGATCTTCGCGATGACCGGGAGGCGCTTGCCCTCCTCGTCCATGATCTCGTGGGCGCGCTGCACGTCGGCGGCGTTCCGGACGAAGGACAGCGCGATGAGGTCGGCGCCCTGGCGGATCGCCCAGCGGAGGTCGGCCTCGTCCTTCTCGCTCAGCGCGGGGACGTTGACGGCGACACCCGGGAGGTTGATGCCCTTGTTGTTCGACACCGTGCCGGCGACGACGACCTCGGTCCGGACGCGGACCCCGTCGGTGTCGAGCACGCGCAGCCGCACGCGGCCGTCGTCGATGAGGAGTGGATCGCCGGGCTTGACGTCCTGCGGCAGGCCCTTGAAGGTCGTCCCGCAGATCTCCTTCGAGCCGGGGACGTCCTCGGTCGTGATCGTGAAGACGTCTCCGACCGCGAGCTCGTGGGGGCCGTCGGCGAACTTCGCCAGGCGGATCTTCGGGCCCTGCAGGTCGACGAGGATCGCGACGGGCTTGCCGAGCTCCTCGGCGGCGCGACGGACGTTCTCGTAGTTGGCCTCGTGGACGCTGTAGTCACCGTGGCTGAGGTTGAGTCGGGCGACGTCGACGCCCGCCTCGATGATCTCCTTGACGGTCTCGTACTCCGACGTTGCCGGTCCGAGCGTCGAAACGATCTTTGCGCGTCTCAATGGATTCCTTCTGGTGGTGGATGGTGCTTGGGTTTCCGCGCTGTGGGGCCGCGCGGAACGAAGCGAGGCCACCAGCACCCTACCGAGTGCCGGTGGCCCGTCGCTCACTCGTCGTGCATCAGACGGTGATCGCGCGGTCGGTCGCCTTGACCGGCGCCGGCAGGATCGTCGAGCCCTCGAGGTACTCGTCGACCTTCGCGGCGGCGGCACGGCCCTCGGCGATCGCCCAAACGATCAGCGACTGCCCGCGACCGGCGTCCCCGGCGACGAAGACGCCCGGCTCGTTGGTGGAGTAGTCGGCCTCGCGGGCGAGCGCTCCGGACGGCGCGGTGGGCAGCCCGAGCTGGGGCTCGATGGTGTCGGTCTCCGGCCCGGTGAAGCCCATGGCGATGAGGACGAGGTCGGCGGGGATCTCGCGCTCGGTGCCGGCCTTCGGGACCCGTCGGCCGTCGAGGTACTCGGTCTCGGCGACACGGAGGGCACGGACCTCGCCGGCCTCGTTGCCGAGGAACTCGACGGTGGAGGCGAGGAAGTGCCGCTCGCCGCCCTCCTCGTGGGCGCTCGTGACCTCGAACACGGTCGGGAACATCGGCCACGGCTGCTCGGACGGACGTTCGAGCGGCGGCTGCTTGCCGATCGCCAGGTTCGTCACGCTGAGGGCGCCCTGCCGGTGTGCGGTGCCGATGCAGTCCGCCCCCGTGTCACCGCCGCCGATCACGACGACGTGCTTGCCCTCGGCCGTGGTCTGGTTGTCGACGGTCGTGCCGGCGTTCGTCTTGTTCTGCTGGACGAGGTAGTCCATCGCGTAGTGGACGCCCGCGAGGTCGCGCCCCGGGATCGGCAGGTCGCGCGGGACCATCGCCCCGGTCGCCACCACGACGGCGTCGTAGCGGGACTTCAGGTCGTCCCAGGTGATGTCGCGCCCGATCTCGACACCCGCGCGGAAGCGTGTGCCCTCGGCCTGCATCTGGGCGAGACGCGCGTCGATCTGGCGCTTCTCCATCTTGAAGTCCGGGATGCCGTAGCGGAGCAGGCCGCCGATCCGGTCGTCGCGCTCGTACACCGCGACCGTGTGGCCGGCGCGGGTCAGCTGCTGCGCGGCCGCGAGCCCGGCCGGACCGGAGCCGACGACCGCGACGGTCTTGCCCGTCAGGCGCTCGGGCGGGTGCGGCGTGACCCAGCCGTTCTGGAACGCCTCGTCGATGATCGAGACCTCGACCTGCTTGATCGTCACCGGGGGCTGGTTGATGCCGAGCACGCAGGACGCCTCGCACGGCGCCGGGCAGAGCCGACCCGTGAACTCCGGGAAGTTGTTCGTGGCGTGCAGCCGCTCGATCGCCTGCCGACCCTCGCCGCGCCAGGTGAGGTCGTTCCACTCCGGGATGAGGTTGCCGAGCGGGCAGCCCTGGTGGCAGAACGGCACGCCGCAGTCCATGCAACGGCCGGCCTGGCGCTTGAGTGCGCCGGACTCCTGCTGCTCGTAGACCTCTTTCCAGTCCATGAGCCGCACGGGGACGGGGCGTCGCTGCGGGAGCTCGCGCTCCTGCACCTTCAAGAAGCCCTTCGGGTCAGCCATTGGTCGCCTCCGTGGTGTTCGTGTACGCAGCCGGTTCCACCATCCGCGCCCGGTCAGCCATTGGTCGCCTCCAAGATGCGGTTCCAGACGATGTCGCCGTCGGGGTCGAGCCCTTCTTCCACGGCCTGTTGCCGGGTTGCGAGGACCGCCGCGTAGTCGCGCGGCAGGACCTTCACGAAGCCGCTGAGGTCACCGGACTCGAGCAGTTCCGCCGCGACCGTCGACCCCGTCTCATCGCGGTGTCGCTCGAGCAGGTCGGTGACGATCTCGACGTCGGCGCTGTCGAGCGGCCCGAGACGCAGCTCCCCGCTCGCGAGGGCGTCCTGGTTGACGTCCTCGTCGCGGAGGCCCAGCACGTACGCGGTTCCGCCCGACATGCCGGCACCGAGGTTCCGCCCGGTCTCGCCGAGGATGAGCGCCAGCCCACCGGTCATGTACTCGAGTGCGTGGTCTCCCACACCCTCGACCACCGCGGTCGCCCCGGAGTTGCGGACCAGGAAGCGCTCTCCCACGATCCCGCGGATGAACATGCTGCCCTGGGTCGCGCCGTACCCGATGACGTTGCCGGCGATGACGTTCTCGGCCGCGTCGAACGCGGACTCGTCGTCGGGGCGGACGATGACCTCGCCGCCGGAGAGGCCCTTGCCGACGTAGTCGTTGCTGTCGCCCACCAGCCGGAGCGTCACGCCCGCGGGCAGGAACGCGCCGAGCGACTGCCCCGCCGAGCCGCGCAGGGTGATGTCGATCGAGCCCGCCGGCAACCCGTGCTCGCCGTGGCGGAGGGTCACCTCGTGCCCGAGCATCGTCCCGACCGCGCGCTCCGTGTTGCGGATCGGCAGGTCGAGCGCGACCGAGCCCCCGTGCTCGAGCACGTCGGCGGTGCGCTGGATCAGCTCGACGTCGAAGTGCTCGTCGAGTTCGTGGTCCTGCTCGCGGTGGTGTCGGCGTGGCTCGTCCGCCTCGAACGTCGGACCCTGCAGCACCGGACCGAGGTCGAGACCGGAGGCCTTCCAGTGCTGGACGGCGCGGTCGACGTCGAGCACGTCTGCCTGGCCGATCGCCTCGTCGAGCGACCGGAACCCGAGTTCGGCGAGGAGCTCGCGGACCTCCTGAGCGATGAACTCGAAGAAGTTCACGACGTACTCGGCCTTGCCGGAGAACCGGGCGCGGAGCTCCGGGTTCTGCGTCGCGACGCCGACGGGGCACGTGTCGAGGTGGCACACCCGCATGAGGATGCAGCCCTCGACGACGAGCGGAGCGGTCGCGAAGCCGTACTCCTCGGCGCCGAGCAGCGCGGCCACGACGACGTCGCGCCCGGTCTTCATCTGCCCGTCGACCTGCACCACGACGCGGTCGCGCATGCCGTTGAGCATGAGCGTCTGCTGGGTCTCGGCGAGGCCGATCTCCCACGGGGTACCGGCGTGCTTCAGCGAGTTGAGCGGCGAGGCGCCGGTCCCACCGTCGTGGCCGGACACGAGGACGACGTCGGCGAGGGCCTTCGTCACCCCGGCCGCGACCGCGCCGATGCCGGACTGGCTCACGAGCTTGACGTGCACGCGCGCGGACGGGTTCGCCCGCTTCACGTCGAAGATCAGCTGCTTGAGGTCCTCGATGGAGTAGATGTCGTGGTGCGGCGGCGGCGAGATGAGCCCGACACCGGCGGTCGCGTGCCGGGTGCGGGCGACCCACGGGTAGACCTTCTGCGGAGGCAGCTGCCCGCCCTCGCCGGGCTTGGCGCCCTGGGCCATCTTCAGCTGGATGTCCGTGGCGTGCGTCAGGTACATGCTCGTCACGCCGAAGCGGCCGGACGCGACCTGCTTGATCGCACTCCGACGCTCGGGGTCGAGCAGACGCTCGACGTCCTCGCCGCCCTCACCCGTGTTCGACCGGGCACCGAGACGGTTCATCGCGATCGCGAGGGTCTCGTGGGCCTCCTGCGAGATCGAGCCGTACGACATGGCGCCCGTGTTGAACCGCTTCACGATCGACTCGATCGGCTCGACCTCGTCGAGCGGCACCGGCTGGCGGGCGCCGTCCTTGAAGCGGAACAGCCCGCGGAGCGTCATCAGCGCCTCGGACTGGTCGTCCACGGCCTTCGAGTACTCGCGGAAGATGTCGTAGCGGCGGGCGCGCGTGGCGTGCTGCAGGCGGAACACCGTGTCCGGGTTGAAGAGGTGCGGCGGGCCCTCGCGTCGCCACTGGTACTCGCCGCCGGTCTGCAGCCGCTCGTGCGAGAGCACCGCGCCGTCCTGCGGGTAGGCCTGGGCGTGCCGCTCGGCGTTCTCGCGGGCGATCACGTCGACGTCGACGCCGCCGAGGATCGATGACGTGCCGGTGAAGTACCGGTCGACGAACTCCTGGGACAGACCGACCGCCTCGAACGCCTGGGCGCCCGCGTAGCTCGACACCGTCGAGATGCCCATCTTGGACATGATCTTCAGCACGCCCTTGCCGAGCGCCTTGATGACGTTCCGGACGGCCTGCTCGGGCGTGATGCCCGTGATCATCCCGGCGCGGACGAGGTTCTCGCACGTCTCCATCGCGAGGTACGGGTTGATCGCCGAGGCGCCGTAGCCGATCAGGGTGGCCACGTGGTGCACCTCGCGCACGTCGCCGGCCTCGACGATCAGGCCGACCTTCATGCGCTGCTCGGTGCGGATCAGGTGGTGGTGCACGGCAGCGAGCAGCAGGAGGCTCGGGACCGGGGCGTTCTCGGCGTTGCCGTCGCGGTCGGACAGCACGATGAACTGCTTGCCCGACTCGATGGCGGCGTCGACCTCGGCACAGACCGCGTCGATGCGCTTCTGCATCGCGGCCTCGCCGTCGTCGACCCGGTAGAGGCCCTTGATCGTGACGGTGAGGTGCCGTCCCGACGCGGTCTCGAAGTGCTGGATCTTCGCGAGCTCGTCGTTGTCGATGACCGGGAAGCCGAGCACGATCTGCTTCGCGTGCTCCGGGCCGGCGGACAGGAGGTTGCGCTCCGGACCGAGACCCATGCCCATCGAGGTGATGACCTGCTCGCGGATGGAGTCGAGCGGCGGGTTCGTCACCTGCGCGAACTGCTGCGTGAAGTAGTCGAAGAGCAGCCGCGGCCGCTGGGAGAGGACCGCGATGGGCGTGTCCGAACCCATCGCACCGAGCGGCTCCGCGCCGGTCTGGGCCATCGGGCGGAGGAGGATCCGCACTTCTTCCTCGGTGTAGCCGAACGCTCGCTGCCGTCGGGTCACCGAGGCCGGCGTGTGCACGATGTGCTCGCGCTCCGGCAGGTCCGCGAGGTTGATCCGACCGGACTCGAGCCACTCGCTCCACGGGCCCGACCCGGCGAGCGACCGCTTGACCTCGTCGTCCTCGATGATGCGACCGGCCTCGGTGTCGACCAGGAACATCCGACCAGGACGCAGGCGGCCCTTGCGGACGACCTTCGCGGCCGGGACGTCGATGACGCCCGTCTCGGAGCCCATGACGATGAGTCCGTCGTCGGTGACGAGGAACCGACCCGGACGCAGGCCGTTCCGGTCGAGCGTCGCGCCGACGAGCGTGCCGTCGGTGAAGGTGATCGCGGCGGGGCCGTCCCACGGCTCCATGAGCATCGAGTGGTACTCGTAGAAGGCACGGAGCTCGGGGTCCATGCCGGTCTGGTTCTCCCAGGCCTCCGGCACCATCATCGACACCGCGTGCGGCAGCGACCGACCGGTCAGGCTGAGGAGTTCGAGGACCTCGTCGAACGAGGCCGAGTCACTCGCGCCGGGGCTGACGATCGGCAGCAGCGGCGCCATGTCCCCGAGCAGCTCGCTCTGGAGCTGCGACTGCCGCGCCCGCATCCAGTTGCGGTTGCCGCGGACGGTGTTGATCTCGCCGTTGTGCGCGAGCGTGCGGAACGGCTGCGCGAGCGGCCACGACGGGAAGGTGTTCGTGGAGTACCGCGAGTGCACGATCGCGAGCTTCGACGCGAAGCGCTCGTCGCTGAGGTCCGGGTAGAACGGCTCGAGCTGCAGCGTCGTGACCATGCCCTTGTAGACCATGGTCCGGCTCGACAGCGACATGAAGTAGACCTCCACGTCGTGCTCGGCACGCTTGCGGAGGCGGAACGCCTGGCGGTCGAGGGCGATCCCGTTCCAGGCAGCACCGTGCACGTCGTGCCGGTTCGACGCGACGAACAGCTGGGCGAACGCGGGCATGGCGGCACGGGCGAGCGTGCCGAGGACCTCCGGACGCACCGGGACCTCCCGCCAGCCGAGGACACGCAGGCCCTCTTCGCGTGCGATCCGCTCGACGGCGCCCTGCACACGGTGGCGGTCGTCCTCGTCGAGGGGCAGGTAGGCGGTCCCGACGGCGTACTCCCCCGCCGCGGGCAGGTCGAACGACACCTCGTCACGCAGGAAGGCGTCCGGCACCTGGCAGAGGATGCCCGCACCGTCGCCGGTCCCGGCGTCCGACCCGACGGCACCGCGGTGCTCGAGGTTGCGGAGCGCACCGAGGGCGGCGTCGACGATGTCGTGCCCGGCGGTGCCGCGGAGCGTCGCGACCATCGCGAGCCCGCAGGCGTCCTTCTCGTTCGCCGGGTCGTACATGCCGGTGGCGTCGGGGACGGCCGAGAACCGGCGGTGCGGGGGCAGGAGCGACGACGCGGTGCTGCGCGTCTGGTCTGGCTGGTGCGCCATGGGGAACCGTCCTCACGAGGATGGGAACAGGGACAGCGGTGGCCCGGTGGTGCGTTCCGCCCGGACGGGCGGGACAGGTGCCCGTCCGTACCGACGGCGGGTTGCCCCGTCGGCACGGGTGGTGTGGAGCCCGGTTCGTGGCGGGCGGTGGTCGGTCGGCGTCCGGTCCGGGGCGCTCGGAGCTCGCTGCGGGGCGCCGAGCGCTAGGACCGGGTGGTGCCGACCGGGTCGGCGGCGACGGCTGCAGGCTCGTCGTCGTGCTCCGACCAGGTGTCGTCCGAGTCTACATCGGCGCGTGCGTCGGGCCCGCGACCGGGCAGGTACGGCGAGGGCTCCTTGCCGGTGTGTCGCCGCGACTGCACGAGGAAGATGACGATGCCGAGCAGGACCGCCGCGAGGGCCATCCAGACGTTCGTGCGGACACCGAAGAAGGTCTCGCTCGTGTCGACACGGATCGACTCGAGGACCGAGCGGCCCGCGCCGTACCAGATCAGGTAGAGCGCCATGACCTTGCCCCACTGCAGCGTGAACTTCCGCGCGAGGAAGAGGATGACGAGCACGCCGAGGACGTTCCAGATGATCTCGTAGAGGAACGTCGGCTGGAAGAGGGTGCCCTCCGGCAGGCCCTTCGGGTACGCGGCGTTGGTCGACTCGATCTCGAGGCCCCACGGCAGGCTCGTCGGCATGCCGAACAGCTCGTGGTTGAAGTAGTTGCCGAAGCGTCCGAACGCCTGCGCGAGCAGCACACCCGGCGCGATCGCGTCGATGAAGGTCGTGAAGCGGAGGCCGACCTGGCGGCAGCCGATGAACGCGCCGACGGATCCGAGGATGAGCGCGCCGAAGATGGCGAGCCCGCCCTCCCAGATGTAGAGGAACGACCACGGGTCGCGCCCGGGCCCGAAGTAGTCGCTGACGTGGGTGAACACGTGGAAGAGGCGGCCACCGATGATGCCGGCGGGGACGGCCCAGATCGCGATGTCGATGATGATCCACCGCTCGACACCGCGGGCGTTCAGCCGGTGGTTCGCCATCACGACGGCGACGACGATGCCGATGAGGATGCAGATCGCGTACGCGTGGATGCGGAAGTCGAGCGGCAACGACCAGCCGAACGCGTCGCGGAGCCAGGCGGTCACGTCGAAGTACTGCCAGGCGGTGCTCGGGCTCGGGATGCTCAGGAGGGGCATGGAGGTGCGGTCGCCTTTCGGTGCTTGCTGGCCTGGCCGCCGTCCGGCGCGGCCTCGATCACTGTAGCGCGGACCACCGGCCCGCCATGACCGTCGTGGACGGTCCTGTGGAAATCGTGACGGTCGGTGTCTTCCCTGGGGACGACCGACCGGAGGCCCGGATCACGTGACCGCGTCGCGCACGTGATCCGGGCCTCCAGGCAGGTGCCGTCCGTCAGCGGCGCTGCGCGCCGCTCGTGAGGTCCGCCGCGCGGTCGGCGACGCCCTGCACACCGAGGTCGGCGAGGGCACGGACGAACGCCGACCCGACGATCGCGCCGTCGGCGTACTCGAGGACTTCCGCGACCTGGTCGGCCGTCGAGATGCCGAGCCCGACGCACGTGCGCTCGACACCGGCGTCCCGCAGGCGCGACACGACGGTCCGCGCGGCGGCGTCGACCCCGACGCGCGCACCCGTCACACCCATGGTCGACACGGCGTACACGAAGCCGCGGCTCGACTCGACGGCCTGGTGCATGCGCGCGTCCGTCGAGGACGGCGCGGCGAGGAAGACACGGTCGAGGTGGGTGCGCTCCGAGGCGTCCATCCACTCGCGGGCCTCGTCCGGGATGAGGTCCGGCGTGATGAGCCCGGACGCACCGGCGGCGACCAGGTCGTCGGCGAAGCGGTCGACGCCGTAGCGCAGCACCGGGTTCCAGTACGTCATCACGAGCACCGGGACGTCGGCCCGACTCGTGATCTGGTCGACCGCGTCGAAGACCTGCGCCACACGGAAACCGTTCGCCAGGCTCTCCTCCGCGGCCCGCTGGATGACCGGGCCGTCCATCACCGGGTCGGAGTACGGCAGACCGAGCTCGATGACGTCCACGCCGTTATCGGCGAGGGCGACCGCCGCGTCGACGCTCGTCTGCACGTCCGGGAAGCCTGCGGGCAGGTAGCCGACGACGGCTCCGGCCCGCTCGGCGTTGGCGGCGTCGATGGTCGACGCGACCGAGGTGTTCGTGTTCGTGCTCACAGCTGCACCGCGTTCTCGTCGAGGATGCCGAAGTACCGGCTGGCGGAGGCCACGTCCTTGTCGCCGCGGCCGGACAGGTTGACCAGGATGACCCCGTCGGGGCCGAGTTCCTTGCCGAGCTTGATCGCACCGGCGAGGGCGTGTGACGACTCGATCGCGGGGAGGATGCCCTCGGTGCGGCTGAGGAGGCGGAAGGCCTCCATCGCCTCGGCGTCGGTGATCGGCTCGTACTTCGCGCGTCCGATCGCCGCGAGGTGCGCGTGCTGCGGTCCGACGCTCGGGTAGTCGAGCCCGGCGGAGATGCTGTGGCTCTCGATCGTCTGGCCGTCCTCGTCCTGCATGAGGTAGGACTTCGTGCCCTGGAGGACACCCGTCCGGCCGAGCGAGATGCTCGCGGCGTGGCGACCGGTCTCGATGCCGTCGCCACCGGCCTCGTAGCCGTACAGGGCGACGGACTCGTCGTCGAGGAAGGCGTCGAAGATGCCCATCGCGTTCGAACCGCCACCGACGCACGCGGCGACGGCGTCGGGCAGCCGGCCGACCTTGTCGAGCACCTGCTGCCGGGCCTCGTCCCCGATCACCTTGTGGAACTCACGGACCATCTCGGGGAACGGGTGCGGACCCGCGACCGTGCCGAGCAGGTAGTGCGTGTGCTCGACGTTCGCGACCCAGTCCCGAAGGGCGTCGTTGATGGCGTCCTTGAGCGTGCGGGAGCCGGTCTCCACGGGGATGACCTCCGCGCCGAGCAGCCGCATGCGTGCGACGTTCAGGGCCTGGCGCTCCGTGTCGACCGCGCCCATGTAGACGACGCAGTCCATGCCGAACAGCGCGGCGGCAGTGGCGGTCGCGACGCCGTGCTGCCCGGCGCCGGTCTCCGCGATGAGGCGGGTCTTGCCGAGCCGCTTCGCGACGAGCGCCTGGCCGAGCACGTTGTTGATCTTGTGCGAACCGGTGTGGTTGAGGTCCTCGCGCTTGAGGATGATCCGGGCACCGCCGGCGTGCTTCGCGAACCGGGGCACCTCGGTGATGATCGACGGGCGTCCGGTGTAGTCGCGCTGCAGGTCGTCGAGCTCCTGCCGGAACGCCGGGTCGGCCCAGGCCTCGCGGAAGGCCACCTCGAGCTCGTCGAGCGCCAGGACGAGGGACTCGGGGACGAACCGTCCGCCGAAGTCGCCGAAGTAGGGGCCGTGCTGATCGCGGAGCGAGGTCACGAGGTGCCTTCCGTGCGGGGTCCGGGACTGCCGGACCGGGTGGGTCGTTGCGGGGCCGGGGGTCGACGGTCCCCGGGAGCCGGACGTCGTCTCGGTGCCCGCCCGTCCGGTGTCAGGACCGGGCGGCGGCGATGAACGACGCGAGCGTGGCGGCGGGGTCGTCGCCCGTGACGAGCGCCTCCCCCACCAGGACGACGTCGGCACCGGCGGAACGGTAGTGCGCGACGTCGGCGGGACCGGCGACGGCGGACTCGGCGACGCGGACCACACCGTCGGGGATGCGGTCGGCGAGCGAGCCGAACAGGTCGCGGTCGAGCGAGAAGTCGGTGAGGTCCCGGGCATTGACGCCGAGGATGCGGGCACCGGCGTCGAGACCACGCGAGACCTCGTCGGCGGAGTGTGCCTCCACCAGCACGCGCATCCCGAGCTCCTCGGCCAGGCCGTGCAGCTCGACGAGCCGCGCCTGCTCGAGGGCCGCCACGATGAGCAGCACGACGTCGGCACCGGCAGCCCGCGCCTCGACGACCTGGTACGGGTCGGCGATGAAGTCCTTGCGCAGGACGGGCACGCCCACCCGGGCCTTGACGGCCTCGAGATCTGCCAGGCTGCCGAGGAACTTCCGGCCCTCGGTCAGGACGCTGATCGTGGACGCACCGCCACGTTCGTAATCCGCGGCGAGGGCGGCGGGGTCGGCGATCGGGGCCATCGAGCCGCGGGACGGGCTCGCACGCTTGACCTCGGCGAGGATCTTGACGTCGTCGCCGGGGGCGAGGAACGTCAGCGCGTCGAGGGGCGACGCCACCCGGTCGAGGTCGCGTTCGACGTCCGCGTAGGGACGGTCGGCGCGACGGGCGGCCGCGTCCTCGAGCGCGCCCGCGACGAGGGTCTCGAGCACGTTCGGCATGGTCGGACTACTCGCCGTGGTGCTTCGGGACGAACTTCGGGCCGTTGACGCCGTAGCCGGCCTTCGCCATGACGGCGCCGACGATGAGGCCGACGACCACGACCGCGGCGGAGATCCACACGCCGATCGGCTGGTCGAACCAGAAGAAGAGCGTCCCAGCCGCGAAACCGATCAGCATGATGACGACGGCCGTCCAGGCTGCCGGCGAGTGGCCCTCGCCGAGTTCTGCGGGCTCAGTGTTGCTCACGGTGCTCCTCGTTCTGCTCCGGCGTCGTCGGTCGATCGCCGTGTTCCAACCCTACCGCGTCGACCGTGGCGGTCCCGGCACGCTCGCCGTCGGCGGACGGCTTGCGGTCAGTGCCGTGCGGACCGTCGGCGGACGGGTCGGTCGGGTCCGTGCCGGCCGACAGGTCGTCCCAGTCGGTCACGGCATCGCGCTGCGTCGCGGTGGCACGTGCGTCCGCAGCCGCGCCCGCGGTCGCCGCGCCGTACTTGCGGCTCGGCCCCGGCCACGCGCGCTGCACGAACAGCACGACGATCCCGAGCACCACCGCCAGCACGCCGCCGGCGATCCCCACCGCGGGCCACGCCGTGACGTCCACCGAGGACACGACACGCCGGACACCGGCGAGGTCACTCACCCCCGCGACCTCGCCGATCGCCGCACGGGCGGACGCGACCGGGTCACGGAGCGCGGACGCCCCGGTGACCACGACGGCGACGCCGAGGAGCACCTCGACCACGGCGAGCACGACCCGCAGCACCCGTCCCGCGATCGTCAACGCGAGGAACAGCGCCAGGCTGGCGATCGCGAGCGCGGTGTACTGCGGCACGGTCTTCGACCCGTCGGCGGTCACGGTCGCGACCACGGCCGACCCCGCGCGCAGGTGCACCGTGAACCACGTCTGGGTCCACGACAGCATCACGACGCCGGCGACCAGCAGCCCGGCGACCACGACGAGCGGACGGGAGCGCCGGAGGGTCACGACCGCACCTCGCGCATCCGGTTCGCCGTCGCGACCGCGCGCAGCGGCGCCGCAGCCTTGTTGACGGTCTCCGTGTGCTCGGTCGCCGGTTCCGAGTCGGCGACGAGGCCGGCTCCGGCCTGCACCCGTGCGACGCCGTCCTGGATCATCGCGGTCCGGATGGCGATCGCGAGGTCGGCGTCACCCGCGAAGTCGAAGTAGCCCACGACCCCGGCGTACGCGCCCCGCTTGGCCGGCTCCAGCTCGTCGATGATCTCGAGCGCGCGCGGCTTCGGTGCCCCCGACAGCGTCCCGGCGGGGAACGTCGCCCGGAACACGTCGATCGCCGAGGCGTCCGGGCGCACGGCACCCTCGACGCTCGACACGAGGTGCATGATGTGGCTGAACCGCTCGACGGTCATGAACTCGGTCACCGCGACGGTGCCGGGCTCGCACACCTTCTGCAGGTCGTTGCGCGCGAGGTCCACGAGCATGAGGTGCTCCGCGCGCTCCTTCGGGTCCTCGAGGAGGTCCTCACCGAAGCGGACGTCCTCCTCCGGCGTCGCACCACGTGGGCGTGACCCGGCGATCGGGTGGGTGATCGCACGGCCGGCCTGCACCTTCACCAGTGCCTCCGGTGAAGCCCCGACGATCCAGAACGGGTCGTCGTGGGTGTCGCGGAGCGCGAGGAAGTACATGTACGGGCTCGGGTTCAGCGTCCGCAGGACGCGGTAGACGTCGAGCGGGTCCGCGGTGACCTCGTGGTCGAAGCGCTGCGAGATGACCACCTGGAAGACGTCGCCGTCGCGGATGAACTCCTTCGAGCGCTGCACCGCGGCCATGTACTCGTCCGGGGTCGACCGGTGTGAGGGGGTCGGTTCGGCGATGTCGAAGGCCTCGGCCACGGTCGCGACCGTCGGCTGGACGAGGTCGGCCTGCATCCGGTCGAGCCGGGCCTGGGCGTCCGACCACATCGCGTCGGCGTCGTCCTCACCGTCGTTGAGCACGCTCGCGACGAGCAGGACGAGCCCCGTGCGGTGGTCGAGCGCGGCCAGCTCGGACACGAACGCCAGGGCCTGCCCCGGCACGTCGAAGTCGGCCGCGGGCACGTTCGGTAGGTGTTCCAGCTGTCGGACGGCCTCCCACCCGATGAACCCGACGGTCCCGCCGACGAGCGGCGGCGTACCGGGGACGCGCGGGGTCGCCCACCGCTCGTGGAGCCGGGCGAGGACGTCGAGCGGCGCGCCGTCGAGCGAGTCGACCGCACGCGAGGCGGGGATGCCGGTGTCGATCCAGACGGCACGGTCGTCGTCCTGGGTGAGCACACCGAAGCTCCGCACGCCGACGAAGGACCAGCGCGACCACAGGCCGCCCTGCCCGGCGGACTCGAGCAGGAACGACCCCGGTCGGCCGTCGGCGAGCTTGCGGTAGACGCCGACCGGGGTCTCGCTGTCGGCGAAGAGCGCGCGGACCACGGGTACGACGCGGTGGTCGGCGAGGAGTCCGTCGAACTCCTCGCGCCGGGTGGAGTGCGGCTGGTCGGTCATCGGGAGGCCTCCGGAGCGGTCGCCGTGACGGGCGAGAGCGGATCGACGTCGAAGCAGGCGTGCGCGCCCGTGTGGCACGCGGCACCGACCTGCTGCACGGTCACGAGCAGGGTGTCGTCGTCGCAGTCGAGCGCCGCGGCACGCACGTACTGCGCGTGCCCGGAGGTGTCGCCCTTGCGCCAGTACTCCTGCCGCGAGCGGGACCAGAAGGTCACCCGCCCCTCGGTCAGGGTGCGGCGGAGGGCTTCCCGGTCCATGTACCCGAGCATGAGGACGTCCTTCGACGTTTCCTCCTGCACGATGGCGGGGAGCAGGCCGTCCGCACCGAATCGCACGCGGTCGAGGACCGCGTCGGTGCTGGCGCTGGTGCTGTCGGTCATGAGGTTCCTAGCCTACGGCGTGCCGCGGAGCGTCACGCGGGGTGTGGAGGATCGGACGGGAGGCCCGTGGCGACGCCGCCACGGGCCTCCCGTCCGTCAGCGGGTCGGCTCAGCGGACGAGTTCGCCCGCGGCGCGCAGCGCCGCCTTGACGTCGCCGATCGTCATCTCGCCGCGGTGGAAGACGCTCGCGGCGAGGACCGCGTCGGCTCCCGCCTCGACGGCCGGGGCGAAGTGGTCGAGGTGACCGGCGCCACCCGAGGCGATCACCGGGACCGACGCGACGGCGCGCACGGCGGCGACGAGCTCGAGGTCGAACCCGTTCTTCGTGCCGTCGGCGTCGATGGAGTTGACGAGGAGTTCCCCCGCACCGCGCTCCACCGCTTCGCGCGTCCATGCGATCGCGTCGAGGTCGGACTCGGTGCGACCGCCGTGCGTGGTGACCACGAAGCCGGACGGCATCCGGTCGGAACGCTTGATGTCGAGCGACAACACGACCGCCTGCGCGCCGAAGCGGTCGGCGATCTCGCCGACGAGCTCCGGGCGGGCGATCGCGGCGCTGTTCACACCGATCTTGTCGGCACCGCACTGCTGCAGGCGCGCGACGTCGTCGACGCTCCGGACGCCGCCGCCGACCGTGAGCGGGATGAAGACCTGCTCGGCCGTGCGGGTGACCGTGTCGTACATCGTCGCGCGGTTCTCGACCGTGGCACCGACGTCGAGGAACGTCAGCTCGTCCGCGCCCTGCTCGTAGTACCGGGCCGCGAGCTCGACGGGGTCGCCGGCATCCTGCAGGTCGAGGAAGTTCACGCCCTTCACGACGCGACCGCCCTGGACGTCGAGGCACGGGATCACACGGACCGCGACGCCACCCTCGCGAGCCGGGGTCCCCGAAGCACCGGACACCGCGGCGTTCACAAGCGTGCCGCGTGGATCGAGCTGACCAGGATCGCCCGGGCGCCGAGCTCGTACAGCGAGTCCATGATCTGGTTCATGTCCGAGCGCGGGATCATCACGCGCACCGCCGACCAGTCCCGACCGTGCAGGGGCGACACCGTCGGGGACTCCATGCCGGAGGCGATCGCGGTGGCGTCGGGCACGAGTGACGTCGGGATGTCGTAGTCGAGCATGACGTAGCCCCGCGCCACGAGGACGCCGTGCAGGCGTCGGCGGAGGACGTCGATGCCCGGGCGGGCCTCGTCGGTGGCGATGAGGACGGCGGTCGACTCGAGGATGACCGGCCCGAAGATCTCGAGCCCGGCCTGCCGCAGCGTGCTGCCCGTCGAGACCACGTCCGCGACGGCGTCGGCGACCCCGAGTCGGACCGCGCTCTCGACCGCGCCGTCGAGCTTCACGAGCGTCGCGGTGACACCGTGCTTCGCGAGGAAGTCGCCCACGAGGCCGGGGTAGCTCGTCGCCACCCGAACGCCCTCGAGGTCCTGGAGCGAACCGAACCGCCCCGGTGCCCCGGCGAACCGGAACGTCGAGCCGGCGAAGTCGAGCGCGTCGACCTCGTGCGCCTCGGACCCGGAGTCGAGCAGCAGGTCGCGGCCGGTGATGCCGACGTCGAGCGCGCCCGAGCCGACGTAGGTCGCGATGTCACGCGGACGGAGGAAGAAGAACTCGACCCCGTTCCGCTCGTCGATGAGGTGGAGCGCCTTCGGGTCGCGGCGACCGGCGTACCCGGCCTCCCGGAGCATCTCGGAGGCGGTCTCGGACAGTGAGCCCTTGTTGGGCACGGCGATGCGGAGCATCAGGGGTCTGCTTTCTGGAGGAGGTCGGTGACTGCTGTCAGGTGCGGACCACGCCCGTGGGCGCGGAGTGCGTCCTACAGATGTCGCCAGACGTCCGCCGGGGTGAGTCCCTTCGCGACCATGAGCACCTGGAGGTGGTAGATCAGCTGCGAGATCTCCTCCGAGGTGCGCTCGTCGCCCTCGTACTCGGCCGCCATCCAGACCTCGGCTGCCTCTTCCACGATCTTCTTGCCGATCTGGTGCACGCCGGCGTCCAGTTCGGCGACGGTGCCGGAGCCCTCGGGGCGCGTGCGCGCCTTCTCGGTCAGCTCCGCGAACAGGTCGTCGAACGTCTTCACGGGGACCAGGCTACCGTCCTGCGTCGCCTCGCCGACCGCACCGTCCGGACGGGAGGCACGGGTCGCGTCGTCCACGTCGGTCACGATCGGGCTGCTGCCGCGGCTCCGCGGAGGTCCGCGATGCGCTGCGCCGGCTCGCCGCCGTAGACGGCCGACCCCGCGACGAGCGTGTCGGCGCCGCTGCGGACCGCCTCGGGCACGGTGTCCACCGCGATGCCACCGTCCACCTCGAGCCAGACGTCGAGGCCGGAGGCGTCGACCGCGGCCCGTGCGTCCGCCAGCTTCGGCATCACGGACGGCATGAACGACTGGCCGCCGAACCCGGGCTCGACGGTCATGAGCAGGACCATGTCGTACGCGTCGAGGTGGTGGAGCACCTGCGTGATCGGGGTGCCGGGCTTCACCGCGACGGCGGCACGGGCGCCGTTCGACCGGATGGCCGCGGCGGTGGCGACCGGGTCGGTGGCTGCCTCGAAGTGGAACGTTACGCTGGACGCCCCGGTCTCGGCGTACTTCGGCGCCTCGGTGTCGGCGTCGGTGATCATGAGGTGCACGTCGAGCGGCACCGGGGAGACCTCCTGCAGGCGCTGCACGATCGGCAGGCCGAGCGTCAGGTTCGGCACGAAGTGGTTGTCCATCACGTCGACGTGCACCATGTCGGCGGTCTCGATGCGGTGGAGCTCCCGCTCGAGGTTCGCGAAGTCGGCGGACAGGATGCTCGGCGAGATGCGGATCGTCACCCGGCAACCCTACCGGCGGCCGTCGGACCGGGATGCTCGTGGAGCGACGCCGCTGTCGGACGACACCGTGGACGTCGCACGACGACGGACGTGTCGTTCGTCCTGCGCGCGCGAGGTCCGCGCGCGCAACGGACGACACCACCGACGTCGGACGACGGCGGACGTGTCGGTCCTCAGCGGTCGGCGCCCCCGGCGCCGGGCGGCTGCGCGCCTCAGCCCACGCGGCGGAACAGCGCGACGAACATGGCGTCGGTGCCGATCCGGTGCGGCCACAGCTGCGCGACCGCACCGTCCGCCACCTGCGGGTCCCGCACGGCCACCGACCGCACGATGCCCGCGGTGTCGAGCTGCTCGAGCACGCCGGGGTGGCGTTCGAGCACGGCGTCGACCTGACCGCGCGTCTCCGCGAGGTGCGGCGAACACGTGACGTACGCCAGGGTCCCGCCCGGCGCGAGGACGCGGACGGCAGCGTCGAGCAGCTCGGCCTGGAGCGCGGCGAGCTCCGGGACGTCCTCGGGCTGCTTGCGCCACCGCGCCTCGGGTCGACGTCGGAGCGCCCCGAGCCCGGTGCAGGGGGCGTCGAGCAGGACGCGGTCGTACTGCACGCCCGCACCGTCCCGACCGAAGCGTCGCCCGTCGCCCTCGACCACGGTCACGCCGTCGCCGAAGCCCGCGAGGGCCTTCCGCACGAGCCCGGCCCGCGCCGGTACGAGTTCGTTCGCGACGAGGTGCGCGCCGCCGACGGCTGCCTCCGCGGCGAGCAGCGCAGCCTTGCCCCCGGGCCCGGCGCACATGTCGAGCCACCGCTCCCCCGGTCGCACGGCGGACGACCGGCTGAGCGCGAGGGCGGCGAGCTGCGAGCCCTCGTCCTGCACGCGGAGTCGGCCGGCCGCGACTCCCGGCACGCGGGCGGGGTCACCGGACACGCCGCGGATGCCGGTGGGCGACACGGGGAGCAGGTCGGCGTCAGGCCGGACGGGAGGCACGGTGCCGGTCGCGTCGTCGGCCGCCGGTACATCGTCGGTCCCGTCCACCGCGCCGCCGCCGTCCACGGCAGCGCCGTCGATCGGGTCGGCCGCATCGCCGTGCGACCCGGTCGCGGTGGCGACGTCGTCGTCCGTCGCGAGCCCGGGGAGCGCCGCGAGCTGCACCCGCGGTGCGACGTTGTCGGCCGCGAGCAAGGCCGCGAGCTCGTCCCGGGACCGCTCGGCGGCGAGGGCGTCCCGCAGCGCCGACACGACCCACGTCGGGTGGGACCAGCGCGTCGCCAGGAGCGCATCGCCGCCGCGGCCCTCGGTGATCGCGGCGTCCCACTCGGCGTCGGTCCGCGCGGCGACCTTCCGCAGCACGGCGTTGACGAAGCCGGTGGCGCGGCGGGCGCCGACCTCGCGGGCGAGCTCGACCGTCGCGGAGACGGCGGCGTGCGTCGGGGTGCGCATGCCGAGCAGCTGGTGGGTGCCGAGGCGCATCACGTCGAGGACGTCGGCCTCGATGTTCTCGACCCGACGGCCGGACGCGATGCCGACGATCGCGTCGTAGCGGCCGAGCATCCGGATCGACCCGTAGGTGAGCTCGGTCGCGAACGCAGCGTCGCGCGCGGCGAGCCCGGCACGGCGGATCCGGGCGGGCAGCAGGAGGTTGGCGTACGCGTCGTCGACCTGCACGGCGCGGAGGACGTCGTACGCCACCCGCCGGGCCGACGTCGGACGCGGTCCCCGGCTGCGCTGAGCTCCGGCGGCGTTCATGCGAGGACCTTCCCGTCGAGCTGGCCGAGCCCCCGGGCCCAGGCTGCGGCGTCCATCGCCTTCTTGCCGGCGGGCTGCACCTCGGTGAGCACGAGCGGGTCGTCGGCCGTGCCGACCAGCAGCCGGCCGTCGACCAGGCCGAGCGCGCCGGGCGCGAGGTGCGGGGCGGAGGAGGGCGTGCCTCCCGGCTGCAGCGCGCTGCGGAGCAGCTTGACGCGCGTCTCGCCGAGGTGCGCGAACGCGCCGGGCTCCGGCGTGACGCCACGGATCCGTGCGTGGACGTGGACGGCGGGCTCGTCGAAGCGGACGTGCGCGTCCTCGGCCGTGGGCTTGGGTGCGAGGGTGACGTCGCCGGTCTGCTCGGTGGCGACCGCGGTGCCGGCCGCGAGGTCGTCGACGACCCGTGTGACGACCTCGGCACCGGTCTCCGCCATCGCGTCGAGGACGTCACCGCTCGTCGCGTCGGGGTCGATCGTGAACGGCTCCGACGCGTACACGGGGCCGGCGTCGAGGGCCTCGACGAGCTGGAACACCGTGGCGGCCGTGTCCGTATCGCCGGCCATCACCGCACGCTGGACGGGCGCGGCGCCGCGGTACGCCGGCAGGTCGGAGAAGTGCAGGTTCACCCAGCCGAGCCGCGGGGTGTCGAGCGCGGGACGGCGGAGGAGCGCGCCGTAGGCGACGATCACGCCGAGGTCAGGCTCCAGCGCGGCGAGCTCGGCCGTGACCGCGTCGTCGACCCGGGACGCCTCGATCACCGGCAGACCGAGTTCCGCGGCGACCTGCGCGACCGGCGTCGGCGTCAGGACCCGCTTGCGACCCTGCGGTGTCGCGGGGCGGGTGAGCACCGCGACGATCTCGTGGTCGGAACCCGCGAGTCGGCGGAGGGTGGGGACGGCCGCAGCGGGGCTGCCGGCGACGACGAGACGCATGGGGTCCATCGTCCCACGGCCGCGCAGGCGGACGTCACGCTCGTGCGGTGCGCGCGCGGCTGGTCACGACCACTGGTCGCGGAGGGTCGGCGGGGTCGACGAGTCTCCCACGCCGACGTGTCCCGGCTGCGCGGACGTGGAACGAGGCGTCCACCCGGTGCGTACGGTCGGGGACACGCCGAACCAGGGAGGCACCATGTCCGACGTCACCACGTCCACCGACCGCTATGCCGGCTCGAGCATCCAGAAGACCGCGCTCGTCGTCGGCATCGTGTTCCTGCTCGTCGGCATCGCCGGGTTCGTACCGGGGCTCACGTCGGGCGACCTCGCCGGGGCCGGCCACGGCTCGATGGCGATGCTGCTCGGGATCTTCCAGGTCTCGGTCCTGCACAACGTCGTGCACCTGCTGTTCGGGGTCGTGGGGCTGCTCGCGGCGCGCTACCCGACGGGCTCCCGGATGTACCTCGTCATCGGCGGGCTCGTCTACTTCGTGCTGTGGGTCTACGGCCTCTTCACCGCGGGCACGATGTCCGGCGCGAACTTCGTGCCGCTGAACTGGGCGGACAACTGGCTGCACCTCGTGCTCGCGGTCGGCATGGTGGCGCTCGGGATCGTGTTGCCGCGCGAGCGTCGGCGGCCGGTCGGGCCCTGACCGGGTCCGACAGGTCCGCCTCGTCCACGACGGCCCCGGGAGCGAGCAGCTCTCGGGGCCGTCGACGCGTCAGGCCGGTCCGACGGCGTCCCGTGCCGCCACGAACGCGTCGACGCACCGCCGCACCTGCTCCTCGGTGTGCGCCGCCGACAGTTGCACCCGGATCCGCGCACGCCCCTTCGGCACCACCGGGTAGCTGAACGCCGTCACGTAGACACCCTGCGCCTGCATCTCGTCCGCGATCCGCGCCGTGCGGGCGGCGTCGTGGAACATCACGGGCACGATCGGGTGCTCCCCCGGCAGCAGCTCGAAGCCGGCGTCGGCCATCAGGGACCGGAACGTCCGGGCGTTCGCGGCGAGCCGTGCCCGGGCGTCGTCCGAGCGCTCGACGAGGTCCAGCGCGGCGACCGTCCCCGCGGCGATGACCGGCGCCAGGGAGTTCGAGAACAGGTACGGGCGCGACCGCTGCCGCAGCAGGTCGACGATCTCCCGCCGTGACGCCACGTAGCCGCCCGACGCCCCGCCGAGCGCCTTGCCGAACGTCCCCGTGTACACGTCGACCCGGTCGGCGACGCCGCAGAGCTCGGGTGTCCCCCGGCCGTGCTCGCCGACGAACCCGACCGCGTGCGAGTCGTCGACGATGACGAGGGCGTCGTACCGCTCGGCGAGGTCGCAGATCTCGGCGAGCGGCGCGATCGACCCGTCCATCGAGAAGACGCCGTCGGTGACCACCACACGGAAGCGAGCCGACGAGGCGGCGGCGAGCTGTGCCTCCAGGTCGGCCGTGTCCCGGTTCCGGTACCGGAACCGCTGCGCCTTCGAGAGCCGGATGCCGTCGATGATCGACGCGTGGTTCAGCTCGTCCGAGATGATCGCGTCGTCGGGGCCGAGCAGCACCTCGAAGAGGCCGCCGTTCGCGTCGAAGCACGACGAGTACAGGATCGCCGCCTCGGTGCCGAGGAACCCCGCCACCCGCCGCTCGAGGTCGAGGTGCAGGTCCTGCGTGCCGCAGATGAAGCGCACGCTCGCCATCCCGTACCCCCACCGGTCGAGGGCGTCCTTCGCAGCGTCGACGAGGTCCGTCGAGTCCGCGAGCCCGAGGTAGTTGTTCGCGCAGAAGTTCAGCAGGTCGGTGCCGTCCGCCTCGATCGCCGCCCGCTGCGGACCGGCGATGCCGCGCTCCCGCTTCGTGAGGCCCGCGTCCTCGATGCCCGCGAGCTCCGTCGCCAGGTGGTCCTTGATCGCGCCGTACATCAGTGCTCCGTCCAGTCGATGACGACCTTGCCGCCGTCCGCGCTCGCCGCCGCGGCGAACGCTGCCTCCCAGTCGCGCGCCGGGTAGCGCGCCGACACGATCGAGCCGATGCGGTCCCGCAGCACCGCATTCGTCTGCAGCATGGAGCTCATCGCCTGCCACGTCTCGAACATCTCACGGCCGTAGATGCCCTTCACGGTGAGCATGTGCGTGACGACCTTGCCCCAGTCGACCGCGATCGGCCCGCTCGGGAGCCCGAGCATCGCGATCCGTCCGCCGTGGTTCATGTTCTCGACGAGTGCGGGCAGCGCGGTGGGTGCACCCGACATCTCGAAGCCGACGTCGAACCCCTCGCGCATGCCGAGTCGCCCCTGCGCTGCGCGGAGCGCGGCAGCGCCGTCAGCGTGCACACCGTCACCTCGGACGTCGACGCCGAGGTCGGCGCCCATCTGCTCCGCCATCCGGAGCCGGTTCGGGCTGACGTCCGTGCCGACGACGAACCGTGCGCCGGCGTGGCGTGCGACCGCGATCGCCATGAGGCCGATCGGGCCGCACCCGGCGACCACGACGTCCTCGCCGACGAGCGGGAACGCGAGCGCCGTGTGGACCGCGTTGCCGAGCGGGTCGAAGAGCGCACCGACCTCGGGCTCGACGCGCCCGTGGTGCACCCAGACGTTCGTGCCCGGCAGCGTGAGGTACTCCGCGAACGCGCCGTCGCGCTGCACCCCGAGGCCCTTCGTCCGGATGCACATCTGTCGGCGGCCGGCCCGGCAGTTCCGGCAGGTGCCGCAGACGATGTGGCCCTCGCCGGACACGAGGTCCCCGACGGCGACGTCCCGCACGCCGGCACCGACCTCGACGACCTCGCCGAAGAACTCGTGGCCGGGGACGAGCGGAGCGGTCACCGCCGACGCCGCCCAGTCGTCCCACCGCTGGATGTGCAGGTCCGTCCCGCAGATCCCGGTGCGGAGGACCCGGATGAGGACCTCGTCCTCCGTCGGTTCCGGCACCGGCCGGTCGGTCATGGTCAGACCCGGACCCGCGTCCGGCTTGTAGAGCGCCCGCATCGGCGTCACCTCGTCACTTCGTCGTGCGTGTGATGTGTTCGGCGGTGGTTCGTGGCCACCGTCGTCCAGCCTCCCACAGGTCGGCTCGCGCGGGGCGCGGGGCGCGGGGCGCGGGGTGCGCGGCGCCGGGGGCGCGGGGTGCGCGGCGCCGGGTGCGCGGGGCCGGGTGCTGGTCGCGTCCGGCACCGGCCGGGAGGCACGGCTCAGCCCCGCCACGCACGGCGCGCCCGTCGGTGGGTCGGGTCCCGCGAGGCGCCCGCGCGGATCGCGGCGCGTGCACGGAGCGACATCGCCGCTCCGTGGCGCGTGCACGAACGCCGGCGCCGATCGTTGCGCGTGCAAAGAACGAGGGCACCGCTGTCGTACGACGACGACCGGGTCGTTCGGCAGCGACGGGACACAGCACCGCGGGGCCGTGGCCGCGCCGGTCAGACCTCGGTGAAGGGCTCGGCGTCGTCGAGCCGCACGCGCAGCGTCGGCGCCGCACGACGACGGTTGCCACCCGGGAGGACCCGCCGGGTCGACGAGCGCCGGATCACCTCGGCCTTGAGCGTCGCCGCGACCTCCGCACCGTGCGCGTACGGGAACCGCACGATCGCCCGGACGGTCCCGGGCACCGGGTCGCCCTCGACGGGCACCGGGCCGAGGACGGGGCCAGCCGTGGCGTCGCCGAGGGCCTCGACCGCGGCCGTCACGGCCTCGTCCGTCCCGGTGAGCGTCGCGACGCGGACCGCCGGCGGGAAGTGCAGCTCGCGGCGGTCGGCCAACTCGTCGTGCGCAGGACCGTCGAGCCGCCACGTCGCCATCGCCGTCGCGAGTCGCCCGCCGATGCCGACGAGGTAGACCTCGGCGCCGGGTGCGCCCTTCGCCGCGGCGTTCGTCCAGAACCGCAGGACGTCCTCCTGCACCCGGAGTCCCTCGCGGGCCAGCAGCCGCTCGCCGTCGAGGAGCAGCACGCACGCGTACCCGCCGGGCACGCTCGGCTCCGCACCTCGGGTCGCGACGACCACCGCGGGGCGGGCCGGCACCTCGTCGAGCGGCCGGGAGCCGTCGGCGACCACGATCCTCGCGCCGGGGAACGCGCGACCGAGCTCGTCGGCGGTGCGCTGCGCCCCCTGCCCGACCGGCTTGAGCTTCCCGCCGCCGCACGTCGGACAGCGGAACCCGACTGCGAGCGCACCGCAGAACCGGCACTGCGGCGTCGCGTTCCGGTGCGGGCTGCCGAGCGGCCCCCCGCACACCCGGCAGTGCGCACGCTCGCCGCAGTCGGCACAGACGAGGCCGGTACCGAAGCCCGGGTTCGCGACCTGGACGAGCACCGGCCCGTGCTGGCTGGCCTCACGAGCAGCTCGCCACGCCGTGCTCGGGATGCGTGCCTGCGCGGCGAAGCCCTCGGCGCTCGCCTGCTGCGCGGTCGGGACCACCTTCGGCGTCGGCACCCGGTACGGTGCGACCTCCTGCAGCCAGTGCAGTTCGACGAGCCGTTGCACGTCGGTCGAGCGGGCGTGCGCGAGGAACAGGAGCGCGGCGCCGGACTGCGCGGTGCGGACGAGCGCGACGTCCCGGGAGTGCACGTACGGTGCCCGGGGCTCGACGAACGAGGCGTCGCCGTCGTCCCACATCGCGATGAGGCCGAGCTCGGTCGCCGGCGCGAACACCGCCGTACGGTTGCCGATCGCGACCACCGCGTGCGTCCGGGCCTGCAGGAGGGCCTTCGCCCGCTGCCCGTTGGTCTGCTTGGCGTCGAACCGGACGACACGCTCGGGCGGCAGCACGGCGAGGAGCGCCCGCTCCAGGTCGGTGACGTCGCGGAAGTCGGGCACGGCGAGCACGGCCGACTGCTCGTGGGCGACGACCTGCGACGCTGCCTGGGCGAGCGTCGCGGCCCATCCCGGCACCCAGACGGGTTCGTCGGCGGAGCCGAGGTCGACGGGGTGGGGGACGGCGTCGACCGCAGCCCGACCGTGGTCGGCGAGCAGTGCCTCCAGGGCGCCCTCGGCGTAGCCGGTGACGGGGGTGGGGTCGACCACCGCCGGCGACCACGACGTGTCGCGGGCCAGCCAGGCCTTCTCGGCGCGGACCTGACGGGTCGGCACCGCGAGCCGGAGCACGTCGGAGGCGACACCGGCGCCGCGGTCGGCGACGGCGCGCGCGAGTGTCCAGATCTCCGGCGCCAGGACCGGCACCGGGGAGAGGACCTCCTCGACCTGGCTCAGCTCGCCGGGCCAGTCCCCTTCGGACACGACCTCGACGACGTAGGCGTCGGACATCCGGGCACCGGTCCGGAGCGGGACCTTCACACGGACCCCGGGCACGCAGTCGTCCTCGAGCTCGCTCGGCACCCGGTAGTCGAACAGACGGTCCAACTGCGGGAGCGGCGAGTCGAGGACGACGCGCGCGACGGTGGTCACGCGGGACCGCTAGACGGTGGCGGGGACGAGTCCTGCCGCGGCGCGCAGTTCCTCGACGCGGTCGAGCTGTTCCCAGGTGAAGCCGGGGAGGTCACGACCGAAGTGGCCGTACGTCGCCGTGGTGGCGTAGCGCGGCTTGAGGAGGTCGAGGTCGCGGATGATCGCGGCGGGCCGGAGGTCGAAGACCTGCAGGATCGCGGCCTCGATCGTGGCGTCGTCGACGTGGCCGGTCCCGAAGGACTCGACGTACAGTCCGACGGGCTTGGCACGGCCGATCGCGTAGGCGACCTGGACCTCGAGCCGGTCGGCGAGGCCCGCGGCGACGGCGTTCTTCGCGACCCAGCGGAGCGCGTACGCGGCCGAGCGGTCGACCTTCGACGGGTCCTTGCCCGAGAAGGCACCGCCGCCGTGCCGGGAGGCGCCGCCGTAGGTGTCGACGATGACCTTGCGCCCGGTGAGCCCCGCGTCGCCCTGGGGACCGCCGATCTCGAAGCGGCCGGTCGGGTTCACGATGACGTCGACGTGCGACGCATCGAGGTCGACCTGGGCGAGCACCGGACGGATCACGTGCTCCGTGACGTCCGCGGTGAGCTGCTCGAGCGTGACGCTCGGGGCGTGCTGCGTCGAGAGCACGACGGTCTCGACGGTCTTCGGCACCACGCCGTCGTACCCGACCGTCACCTGCGTCTTGCCGTCCGGGCGGAGGTACGACAGCTCGCCCGACTTGCGGACCGCGGCCAGACGCTCGGCGAGCCGGTGCGCGAGCCAGATGGCGACGGGCATGTACTCGGGGGTCTCGTTCGTCGCGAAGCCGAACATGATGCCCTGGTCACCGGCGCCCTGGCGGTCGAGCGGGTCGACGCCGGCACCCGAGCGGCTGTCGAGCGACTCGTCGACGCCCTGCGCGATGTCCGGGGACTGCGCACCGATCGACACCTCGACGCCACAGGTGCGACCGTCGAAGGAGACCTCGGACGAGTTGTACCCGATGCCCGTGATCACGTCGCGGACCAGCTTCGGGATCTCGACGTAGCCGGAGGTGGTGACCTCACCGGCGACGTGCACGAGGCCCGTCGTCACCATGGTCTCGACGGCGACGCGCGCGTGCGGGTCGACCTCGAGCAGGGCGTCGAGGATGGTGTCCGAGATCTGGTCGCAGATCTTGTCGGGGTGCCCCTCGGTCACCGACTCGGACGTGAAGAGGCGCAGGTTGCTCGTCGTCACCGGGATCAGTCGGTGGGCTGCTGCTGCTTGGTGACCGTCAGCTTGTCCTCGTTGATCTCGTGGAGCGCGACGGAGAGCGGCTTGTCGTCGATGGTCGAGTCGACCAGCGGACCGACGTTGTCGAAGAGCGAGCCCTCGTGCAGGTCGGCGTAGTAGTCGTTGATCTGGCGGGCGCGCTTCGACGCGAAGATCACGAGCGCGTACTTCGACTCGACCTTGGCGAGCAGGTCGTCGATGGGCGGGTCGATGATGCCCTGGGGGTTGGCCATGGTGTCTCCTGTCGAGGGACGAATACGGTCGCCCGTCAGGGCGCAGTGAACAAGTCTACGACTTCGTGTGCCGCGGTGCTGACATCGGAGTTCACGATCTTCACGTCGAACTCGTCCTGCGCGGCGAGTTCGACCTTCGCGGTCTCGAGCCGGCGGGCCTGTTCCTCGGCGGACTCGGTGCCGCGACCGATGAGCCGGCGGACCAGTTCCTCCCACGTGGGCGGTAGCAGGAACACCAGCACCGCCTCGGGCATCGCGTCCTTCACCTGGCGGGCGCCCTGCAGGTCGATCTCGAGCATCACGCGGTCGCCGGCGTCGAGCGCGCGGTCGATCGGCGGACGGGGCGTGCCGTAGCGGTACGAGTTGTGCACGGTCGCCCACTCCAGGAGCTCGCGCTCGCGGATCATCCGGTCGAACTCGGCGTCGTCCACGAAGTAGTAGTGCACGCCGTCGACCTCGCCGGGGCGGGGCTTCCGGGTCGTCGCGGACACGCTCAGGTTGACGTCCGGGAAGTGCTCGCGGATGTACGCGCTGACGGTGCCCTTGCCGACGGCCGTCGGCCCGGCGAGCACCACGAGCTTCGACGCCGTGCGCTTCTGCCCGCGGGCGGCGAGCCAGTCCGCCAACGCCGAACGCTGTCGGACACCGAGCCCGCCGAGCCGCTTCGAGGTCGCGATCCGCAGCGTCTGCATCACGGAGTCCGCGCGCGCCGGACCGATCCCGGGCAGCGACGTCAGGAGGTCGCGGACCCGGAGCGACTTCTCCGCCGGGGCGTCCTCGTCGGACCACGCGGCACGGGCGACCTCGAGCGGCGTCCGCTCCCCCGCGACGATCGCGGCCTTCACTGCGGCCCGGGCGCGTCGCGCCGCCACCGCGGCCTGCGCGGCGGCGACACGGTCGACCTCCGGCGGGTTCCGGTGGGCCGGGAGCGACTCGCGGTCGGTACCGTCCGTCACGCGGCGGCTCCGAGCGCTGCGGCGATCCGGTCGGCACGGTCGGCCACGAGCGCGGCGACGCCGTCCGGGCCGTCCACGAGCAGGCCCCGCGACTCGTTCACGAGCACCTGCCCGGCGCGGGCGCCGTACAGCGAGCGGAGGTCCTCGATGCGGGCACCCTGAGCGCCGAAGCCCGGCGCGAGCACCGGCGCGGTGCCGATGTCGTCGCCGGAGATCCCGAAGTCGTCGAGGTCGAGGGTCGCGCCGAGCACCAGCCCGACGTCCCCGAGGGGCTGCTCGGCTGCGCTCTGGTTGTCGTCTGCCACGTCCTCGACGATACCGGCCGCCACGGTCCGGCCGGCACGCGGCCCCTCGGCGAGCACCGCGGTCTGCAGCACGCGCGCCTCGGGGTTGCTCGTCGCCGCGAGCACGAAGACCCCGGCTCCGTTCGCCCGGGCGGTGTCGATCGTGCCGCGCAGCGACCCGTAGCCGAGGTACGGCGACACGGTCATCGCGTCGGCCCGGAAGGGCCCGTCGCGGTCGACCCAGGCCTCCGCGTAGTCGTCACCGGTGCTGCCGATGTCGCCGCGCTTCACGTCGGCGACGACCAGGAGGCCCGCATCGCGTGCCCGACGCAGGGTCGCGTCGAGCGCACGGTAGCCCGGCACCCCCGCGGCCTCGAAGAACGCGATCTGCGGCTTCACGACCGCCGCGCGGCCGGCGGCCGCGTCGACGAGGGTCGCCCCGAAGGCGGTCAGGCCCTGCTCGTCGCGGCCCAGCCCCCACGCCGCCAGGGTGGCGGCGTGGGGGTCGATGCCGACGCACAGTGCGGAACGCGACGCCATGGCGGCCGCGAGCCGGACGCCGAATGAGGCCGCGCCTCTCCCCACCGGCACGGCCGAACCGCCGCTGGCGCGTCGGTCCGGAACCGGCGGCGTGGGCCCAGGCCGGGTGTCAGCAGCCACGAGACCGGCCGTCACCAGGTCGCACGCTCGAGCGCGTAGTCCTGCAGGCTGCGCACCGTGTGCTCGGTACCGATCGTCTCGATGGCGGCGACCGCCGCGCCGAGCTGGGCGATCGTCGTGAACAGCGGCTTGTCCGCCGCGACGGTGGCCGCACGGATCTCGTAGCCGTCCGCGCGACCGGCCGCGCCGGAGGGCGTGTTGATGACGATGTCGACCTCACCGCGGGCGAGCAGGTCGACGACGCTCTCGCCGCCCTCGCTGTACTTGCCGACGAGGGTGACCTCGATGCCGTTGCGGCGGAGGACCTCGGCGGTGCCCTCGGTCGCGGTGATCGTGAAGCCGAGCTGCTGGAGGCGGTGGATCGGCAGGACGACCTGGCGCTTGTCGGTGTCGGCGACGCTCACGAAGACGGTGCCGCTCGTCGGCAGGCCCCCGTACGCGGCGTCCTGCGACTTGAGGAACGCCCGCGGGAAGTCGCGGTCGATGCCCATGACCTCGCCCGTGGAGCGCATCTCGGGGCTGAGCACCGAGTCGACGACCTGGCCGTCGTGCGTCCGGAAGCGGCGGAAGGGCAGCACGGCCTCCTTGACGGCGACCGGGGCCTGCGCGGGCACCGACGAGCCGTCGCGCTCGGGCAGGAGCCCCTCGGTGACGAGCTGGTCGATGCTCGTGCCCGTCATGATGCGGCTCGCGGCCTTGGCGAGCGGGATGCCGAGCGCCTTGGAGACGAACGGCACGGTGCGGCTCGCGCGCGGGTTCGCCTCGAGGACGTAGAGCACGCCGGCGCCGATGGCGAACTGGACGTTGAGCAGGCCCTGCACGCCGATGCCGCGCGCGATCCGCTCGGTCGCCTCGACCACGCCACGGATCTCGGCCTTGCCGAGTCCGACCGGGGGCAGGGTGCACGCCGAGTCGCCGGAGTGGATGCCGGCCTCCTCGATGTGCTCCATGATGCCGCCGATGTACAGGCGCTCCCCGTCGAAGAGGGCGTCGACGTCGATCTCCACCGCGTCGTCGAGGAAGCGGTCGACCAGGAGCGGGAGCTCCGTACCGATGATCGCCTGGTCGGCCATCCGGTCGAAGTAGTCGGCGAGGGCCGTCGGGTCGTAGACGATCTCCATGCCGCGACCGCCGAGCACGAACGACGGGCGGACGAGGACCGGGTAGCCGATCTCCTCGGCCACGGCGGTCGCGCTCGCGAGGTCGTGCGCGGTCCCGTTGCGGGGCGCGAGGAGGCCCGCCTCGTCGAGGATCGCCGAGAACTGCCCGCGCTCCTCGGCGGAGTCGATCGCCGCGGGCGAGGTGCCGAGGATCGGGATCCCCGCTGCCTCGAGCGGCTTCGCGAGCCCGAGGGCCGTCTGGCCGCCGAGCTGCACGACCACGCCGACGAGCTCGCCGGACGCCGCCTCGGCCTCGATGACCTCGAGGACGTCCTCGGTGGTCAGCGGTTCGAAGTACAGGCGGTCCGACGTGTCGTAGTCGGTGGAGACGGTCTCCGGGTTGCAGTTGATCATGATCGTCTCGAACCCGGCGTCGCTCAGCGCGAAGGACGCGTGCACGCAGGAGTAGTCGAACTCCACGCCCTGGCCGATGCGGTTCGGACCGGAGCCGAGGATGACGACCTTCTTGCGGTCGCTCGCGGCGACCTCGGTCTCGGTGTCGTACGACGAGTAGTGGTACGGCGTGAGGGCCGGGAACTCGCCGGCGCAGGTGTCGACGGTCTTGAAGACCGGACGGATGCCGAGCGCGTGCCGGGCGTCGCGCGCCTCCTGCTCGGAGATCCCCCGCAGGCTCGCGATCTGGGCGTCGCTGAAGCCGTGCTCCTTCGCCCAGCGCAGGGTGTCCGCGTCGAGCGTCTCCGCAGCGCGCACCTCGTCGGCGACCTCGTTGATGAGGACGATCTGGTCGATGAACCAGGGGTCGATCTTCGTGGCCTCGAAGACCTCGTCCGCGGTGGCGCCGGCGACGAGCGCCTGCTGCACCGTGACGATCCGGCCGTCCGTCGGGGTCTTCGACTTCTCCAGCAGCGCGTCCTTGTCGAGCTCGGCCGCCGGGGTGTCCCAGTGGAACGACGAGCCGCGCTTCTCGAGCGAACGGAGCGACTTCTGCAGCGCCGTGGCGTAGTTCCGGCCGATCGCCATCGCCTCGCCGACGCTCTTCATCGTCGTGGTGAGGGTGGCGTCGGCGGCCGGGAACTTCTCGAACGCGAACCGCGGGGTCTTCACGACGACGTAGTCGAGCGTCGGCTCGAAGCTCGCCGGCGTCACCCGCGTGATGTCGTTCTGGATCTCGTCGAGGCGGTACCCGATGGCGAGCTTCGCGGCGATCTTCGCGATCGGGAAGCCCGTCGCCTTCGATGCCAGGGCCGACGAGCGCGACACGCGGGGGTTCATCTCGATGACGATGATCCGGCCGTTCGACGGGTCGACCGCGAACTGGATGTTGCAGCCACCGGTGTCGACGCCCACGCGGCGGATGATGTCGATGCCGATGTTCCGCATGTTCTGGTACTCGCGGTCCGTCAGCGTCAGGGCCGGGGCGACCGTGATCGAGTCGCCCGTGTGGACACCGACGGGGTCGACGTTCTCGATCGAGCAGATGACGACCGTGTTGTCGAAGTTGTCCCGCATGAGCTCGAGCTCGTACTCCTTCCAGCCGAGGATCGACTCCTCGAGGAGCACCTCGGTGGTGGGGCTGGACTGGAGGCCGTCACCGACGAAGCGGACGAGCTCCTCCTCGTTGTAGGCGAAGCCCGAGCCGAGGCCACCCATCGTGAAGGACGGGCGGACGACGAGCGGGTACCCGAGGTCGGCCGCGTACTCCTTGGCCTCGTCGAGGGTGTGCGCGATGTGGCTGCGGGCGACGTCGGCGCCGGACTCGAGAACGAGCTCCTTGAAGAGCTGGCGGTCCTCGCCGCGCTGGATCGCGTCGACCTTGGCGCCGATGAGCTCGACGCCGTACTTCTCGAGGATCCCCTCGGCGTCGAGCTTGATCGCCGCGTTGAGCGCCGTCTGGCCGCCGAGGGTCGGCAGGACCGCGTCGGGCTGCTCGATCTTGATGATCTCCTCGAGCGACGCGCTCGTGATCGGCTCGATGTAGGTCGCGTCGGCGAAGTCGGGGTCGGTCATGATCGTCGCCGGGTTCGGGTTGACGAGGATGACGCGGACGCCCTCGGCGCGGAGGACACGGCACGCCTGGGTGCCCGAGTAGTCGAACTCGGCGGCCTGCCCGATGACGATCGGGCCGGAGCCGATGACGAGGACGGAGTTGATGTCTGCGCGCTTCGGCATCAGTTGGCTTCCTTGGTGACGTCGGCTGCGGGGGTCGTGGCGTCGGCGGTGGCCGCGTCGAGCGGCCGGCCGTCGCGTCGGGCACGGACGAGGTCCGCGAACCGGTCGAACAGGTACATCGAGTCGTGCGGACCGGCCGCCGCCTCGGGGTGGTACTGCACGCTGAACGCGGGCACGTCGAGCGCGCGGAGGCCCTCGACGACCTGGTCGTTCAGCGAGTAGTGGGAGACCTCGACGCGGCCGAACCCGGCGGGCGACTCGATCACCTCGCCGAGGGGCGCGTCGACCGCGAAGCCGTGGTTCTGGCTCGTGATCTCGACCTTGCCCGTGGTGGTGTCGAGCACCGGCTGGTTGATGCCGCGGTGACCGAACGGCAGCTTGTACGTGCCGAAGCCGAGCGCGCGGCCGAGCAGCTGGTTGCCGAAGCAGATGCCGAAGAACGGGCGACCGGTCTTCAGGCTGTCCTGCAGGAGCTCCACCTGGGCGTCGCTCGCCGCCGGGTCGCCGGGGCCGTTCGAGTAGAACAACGCGTCGGGAGCCAGGGCTTCGAGCGCCTCGGCGGTGATGTCCTGCGGCACGACGTGCACCTCGAACCCGCGCTCGGCGAGGTACCGGGTGGTCGAGGCCTTCACGCCGAGGTCGAGCACGGCCAGCCGGCCGATCTGCTCGCCCACCGCGGGGACCACGTAGGTCTCGGGCGTGGACACCGTCGCGGAGAAGTTCGCACCGGTCATCGCGGCCTGGTCGCGGACGGCCGCGAGCTGCTCGTCCGCCGACAGGTCCGCCTCGGGGCCGCTGAACACGCCGCCCTTCATCGCGCCCGCGTCGCGGATCCGACGGGTGAGCGCCCGCGTGTCGACCCCGGAGATGCCCACGATGCCGTCACGGACGAGGTGGTCGTCCAGCGTGGCGTTCGCCCGGTGGTTCGACACGATCCGGCTGGGGTCGCGGACCACGTACCCGGCCACCCAGATGCGGCGGGACTCGGGGTCCTCGTCGTTCACACCCGTGTTGCCGATGTGCGGCGCGGTCTGCACCACGATCTGCCCGGCGTAGGACGGGTCGGTCAGCGTCTCCTGGTACCCGGTCATGCCGGTCGCGAAGACCACCTCACCCAGGGACCGGCCTCGGGCGCCGTACGCCCGTCCCTCGTAGCGGGTGCCGTCCTCGAGGACCAGTACGGCCCGTTCGCGTGTCATCAGTTCGTCCCTTCGCCCGCGGTGTGCGGGTGCTCGTGCTTCGTCGTCGGTCCCTGCAGGGCGGCGAGTGCTGCTGCCGCGTCGCCCTCCGGGAACCGGAAGTAGGTGTCGAGGTCCGTCGCACCTGCGGCGCCGGTCGCCGTCCATCGCAGACGGACCAGTCCCCCGGGCTCGACCACTCGGTCGATGGCCCACGTGGCGCGGTCGGCGCCACGGACGGCGTCGGTCGCGACCCAGCGGTCGGGTGCCCCGGCGTGGTGCAGCACCACGCCGTGCTCGTGGACGGTCACGCCCCCGCGGCTGCGGAAGCCGAGACCGCCGGCGGTGATGCGCTCCAGCGGCTGGTCGGCGCGGGTCGTCGCGACGGTGAAGCCGTCCCACGACCCGACCTGCGGACCCGGGTCGGCCGGGACCGGGACGGGAGGCACGGCTGCGGCCTGCGCGCGGCTCCGGGTCCGCCAGGTGCGCGCCATCGCGAGGAACAGCAGGGCCACCAGGAGGAGGATGACTCCCCCGGTGAGCCACCGGGAGGCGTCGCCGCTCACCGTGCCCCCTCCCGGGCCGCGGCGGCGTGCGCCGCGACCGTCTCGGCTGCGCGCGCCGCGACCGTCTCGTCGTCGACGACCGCACCGTCGAGCACGGTCGGGTAGCCGTGGTGGAACGTCGCGACGACCCGGCCGGGCAGCCGCATGCCGAGGTACGGCGAGTTCTGCGACTGGCCGGCGAGGTCGGTCACGGCGAACTCCCGCGACGCGCTCGGGTCGTAGAGGGTGACCTCGGCCGGCGCGTCCTCGGCGATCCGCTGCCCGTGGCCCTCGACCTGGCCGATGCGTGCCGGCGCCTCGGAGAGCACGCGGGCGACGTCCGACCAGGCGAGCTGCCCGGAGTCGACCACGGCGGACTGCACGACGCTCAGCGCGGACTCGAGGCCGACCATGCCGTTCGCGGCGGCGGGCCACTCGCAGCACTTCGCCTCGGCGGTGTGCGGCGCGTGGTCGGTGGCGACGATGTCGATCGTGCCGTCGGCGAGGGCGGCCCGGAGCGCCTCGACGTCCTCGCGGGCACGGAGCGGCGGGTTGACCTTGTAGCGGGCGTCGTACCCCGGCGCGCCGTCGACGCCGGCGATGAGGTCCTCGGTCAGCACCAGGTGGTGCGGCGTGACCTCGGCCGTGACGTCGATCCCGCGGGACTTCGCCCACCGGATCACCTCGACGCTGCCCGCGGTCGAGACGTGGCAGATGTGCAGGCGTGCGCCGACGTGGTCGGCGAGCAGGACGTCGCGGGCGATGATCGCCTCCTCTGCCACGGCCGGCCAGCCCGCGAGTCCGAGCTCCGACGAGAGCCGGCCCTCGTTCATCTGGGCGCCGAGCGTGAGCCGCGGCTCCTGGGCGTGCTGGGCGATCACACCGCCGAAGCCCTTGACGTACTCGAGCGCCCGACGCATGAGCAGCGGGTCCGCGACGCAGGAGCCGTCGTCCGAGAACACCCGGACCCGCGCGCGGCTCGTCGCCATCGCCCCGATCTCCGAGAGGTGGGTGCCCCGCAGGCCCTGCGACACCGCGCCGATGGGGCGGACCGTGACGTAGCCCGCGTCGTCCCCGAGCGCCTGCACCTGCTCGACCACGCCGGCGGTGTCCGCCACCGGGTTCGAGTTCGCCATCGCGTTCACGGCGGTGAACCCGCCGGCGGCCGCCGCGCGCGAGCCGGTGCGGACCGTCTCGGACTCCTCGCCGCCGGGCTCGCGGAGGTGGGTGTGCAGGTCCACGAGGCCGGGCAGGGCGATCAGCCCGTCGGCGTCGACGACCGTGGCGCCGGCCGTGTCGAGACCGGACCCGACCGCGGTGATGCGCCGTGCCTCCAGGCGGATGTCGGCGCGCGTGCCGTCGACCAGCTGCGCGCCGCGGATGAGGTGGGCGGTCATGCGACGGACTCCTTCGCGTCGTGGTCGCCCGTCAGGGCGAGGTAGAGGACGGCCATGCGGACGCTCACGCCGTTGGCGACCTGCTCGACGACCGTCGAGCGCGGGTCGTCGGCGGCGACGCCGGCGATCTCCAGGCCGCGGTTCATCGGGCCGGGGTGCATGATCAGCGTGCGCTCGGGGAGACCCGCGGCGCGCGCGGCCGTGAGGCCGAAGTGCCGCGTGTACTCGCGCTCGTTCGGGAAGAAGGCGTCGTGCATGCGCTCCTGCTGGATGCGGAGGAGCATCACGACGTCCGGGTCCTCGGCGAGGGCGACGTCGAGGTCGTGGTGGACCGCGGCGCCGAACGGGCGGTCGACGGCGGGCAGCAGCGTCGGCGGGGCGACGAACGTGACCTCGGCGCCGAGCGTGCGGAGGAGCCAGGCGTTGCTGCGTGCCACGCGGCTGTGCAGGACGTCGCCGACGATCGCGACGCGGACGCCGTCGAGGCCCTGGCCCCGGCTCGCCGCACCGTGCAGGCGGCGGCGCATCGTGAAGGCGTCGAGCAGGGCCTGCGTCGGGTGCTCGTGCGTGCCGTCGCCCGCGTTGACGACCGGGACGTCGATCCAGTCGGCGTCCGCGAGCACCCGCGGGGCGCCGGACGCGCCGTGGCGCATCACGATGCCGTCGATGCCCATCGCACCGAGGGTCTGGACGGTGTCCTTGAGCGATTCGCCCTTCGAGACGCTCGATCCCTTCGCCGCGAAGTTGATGACGTCGGCGGAGAGACGCTTGGCGGCCGCCTCGAACGAGATGCGGGTCCGGGTGGAGTCCTCGAAGAAGAGGTTCACGACGGTCTTGCCGCGGAGGGCCGGGAGCCGCTTGACCTCGCGCGTGTTGACCTCGGCCATCTCCTCGGCGACGTCGAGGATGTGGACGGCCTCGGCGCGGGAGAGATCGGCGGTGGAGAGGAGGTGGCGCATCAGACAGCACCGCCCGACTGCGTCCCGCTCTGCGCGCTCTGCGCGCTCTGCTCGCTCTGCGCGCTCTGCTCGATGACGACCTCGTCCGTGCCGTCCGTCTCGGTCAGGCGCAGCGTGACCCGCTCGTCGGAGGCGGTCGGCAGGTTCTTGCCCACGTGGTCCGCGCGGATCGGGAGCTCGCGGTGGCCCCGGTCGACGAGCACGGCGAGCCGGACCGCGCGCGGCCGGCCGATCCCCTGCAGCGCGTCGAGCGCGGCCCGGACGGTGCGGCCGGAGTAGAGCACGTCGTCGACGAGCACGACGACCTTGCCGTCGATGCCGCTCGTCGGGATCGTCGTCCGGTGCGGCGCCCGCCCGATGCCGTGGCCGAGGTCGTCACGGTGCATCGTCACGTCGAGGGTGCCGAGCCGCTGCTCGCGGTCGGCCGCCCACTCGGGCTCGATGTCGGCCAGGATCGCGGCGAGGCGCTCCGCCAGGACGGCACCCCGTGTCGGGATGCCCAGGAGCACGAGGTCCGAGGCGCCGTGGTTGGCCTCGAGGATCTCGTGCGCGATGCGTGTCAAGGCACGCGTGATGTCGGTGTTCTGCAGGACCGTTCGGGTACCCACGCCGACCTCCTTCCCCGCCTCACCGGACGGACTTAAAGGACGCTGACGTGGTCAACCCTACCGGGACTCCTGGCCCCCTGCGACCGTCCGACCGGACGGTGCATCCTGCTGCTTCGACCCGCTGACCCGACCGCCGGCGACCGCTCCGAGCACACCGTTGACGAAGCCCGCGGACTCCTCGGTGGACAGGGACTGCGCGAGCTCGACGGCCTCGGCGATCGCGACGGCGTCGGGCACCTCGCTGTTGAAGCGGAGCTCCCACACGCCCATGCGGAGGATGCAGCGGTCGAGCACCGGCATCCGGGCGATCGACCAGCCCTGGGCGTGGTCGACGATCACGGAGTCGATCTCGTGCCGGGCCTCGTCCACACCCGTGACGATCTGCCGGGCGTAGTCCCAGCTCGAGGCGCGCTCGGGCTGGTCGAGGTGCCGGACGGTCTCCGTCGCGAGGACGTCCGCGATCGGCAGCTCGCGGACCTCCGCCACGTACAGCATGTCGAGGGCGCGCTTGCGGGCCTTCGAACGAGCACTCATACGGCGTCGCCTAGTTGTTGACGCGGCCGAGGAAGCTGCCGTCGCGCGTGTCGATCTTCACGGTGGTGCCGCTCTCCAGGTACAGCGGGACCTGGATGCGGTGACCGGTCGCGATGATCGTCGCGTCCTTCGTGCCACCGGACGAGCGGTCGCCCTGGAGACCCGGCTCGGTCTCGACCTCGGTGACGATCGACGTCGGGAGCTCGATGTACAGCGGGTTGCCCTCGTTCATCGCGATGGTGACCATGGCCGACTCGAGGAGGTAGTTCTTCGCGTCGCCGACGACGGTCTCCGAGACGGGGATCTGGTCGTAGGTGTCGGTGTCCATGAACACGTACGACTCGCCGTCCTGGTACAGGTACTGGTAGTCGCGGCGGTCGACGGTCGCGGTGTCGATCTTGGCGCCCGCGTTGAACGTGCGGTCGACGACCTTGCCGGAGACGACGTTCTTGAGCTTCGTGCGGACGAACGCACCGCCCTTGCCCGGCTTGACGTGCTGGAACTCGACGACCGACCAGAGCTGGCCGTCGATGATGAGAACGGCGCCGTTCTTGATGTCAGTGGTGCTCGCCATGGGTCTTCCGTTCGATGGTGTTGTGAAGGTCTCGCGGGCACTGCGGCCCGGCGCGGCGGTCGCTGGCCGGATCGGCGCGACGCCCCGACGAGTGTAGCGGACGGGTCCGCCCCGGCCGCCTCAGTCCCGCCGCCGCGCCCGCCACGCGTCGATCGCCGCCCACCCGAGCAGCACGACCGTCGCCCCGCCGAGCAGCCCGCCCGCCGCTCCGGTCGAGAGCACCGCCGTCGGACGGGCCGGGAGGGTCAGGTACACGATCGACAGGATCCCGGCGCCCGACCCGAGCAGCACGAGCAGGATGCGCCGGATGAGCCCGGTCACGAGCCGGCGGTCCTGCCGGTCCCCGAACAGCCGGATGTTCACCGAGAGCCGCCCGGACTCGAGCGCCTCCGTGATGCGGTCGACCCGACGTGGGAGCTTCCGCGCCGCGGACACGACGCCGAACAGCTCACGCACCGCGACGTCCCGCAGCGCCGACGGCCGCAGCTGGTCGCGGATCTGCTGCTTCGCGAGGTCCCGCGACTCCTCGAGGAGGTCGAACGAGGGCGTCAGCGTCCGGAGCGTGCCCTCGAAGATCGCGAGCGCCCGTGCCGCCGCCACGAAGTCCGGCGGTGGCTTCAGTCGGTAGCGCCCGAAGACCTCCACGGCGTCGTCCACGGTCTGCACGCCGATGCGGGCACCGGGACCGAGCTCGTCCGCGACGAAGCGCGCGATGTCCCGACGGAAGTCGGCCTCGTCGCGGGCATCGCGCACGGGCGCCATCCGCAGGACGTTGTCGGCGATCCGGGCCGTGTCGTCCTGGAGGTAGCCGGCCAGCAGTTCCTGGACCGTGTCCCGGAGACCGGGGTCGAGCCTCCCGACCGATCCGAAGTCGATCAACGCGGGCCGGCCGTCGGGCAGGAGCACGACGTTCCCCGGGTGGAGGTCCGCGTGGTACAGCCCGTCGAAGACCACCTGCCGGAGGAACGCGCGGAGGATCGCGCGCATCGGCGCGTCGAGGTCGCGGTCCGACCGCTCGGCGCGCAGCGCGCTGAGCGTGTCGCCCTCGAGGAACTCCATCACGAGCACGCGACGACCGGACAGCTCCGGGTACGGCACCGGGAGGTACACCTCGTCGGGACGGGCACTCCTGGCCTGCGCGGCGCGGAGCGCGGCGAGGTTCCGGGCCTCGGAGGAGAAGTCGACCTGCCGCACCAGGTCCGCCGCGTACTGCGCCGCCACGTCGACGACGCCGACCTGCCGTGCCTCCGTGCTCGTCCGCGTCAGGAACCGCACGACCCGCAGCGCGATGTCGACGTCGCGACGGACGGCGGTGTCGATGCCGGGCCGTTGCACCTTGACCGCGACCTCGGTGCCGTCGTGCAGGCGCGCACGGTGGACCTGCGCGATCGACGCGGCGGCGACGGGCTCCGGGTCGAACGACGCGAAGACCTCGTCGACGGGTGCGTGCAGTTCCGTCGCGAGGAGCTCGGCGACCTGGCCGGCCGGCGCGGGCGTCACGTTCCGCTGCAGGTGGGCGAGCCCCTCGGTCCACTCGTCCGGGAGCAGGTCGTCACGGGTGGAGAGCAGCTGCCCCATCTTCACGAACCCGCCGCCGGCCTCCTCGAGGGCTCGACGCAGGTGTTCGGCCTGGTCACGCCGCAGGTCGCTCGTTCCCGGATCCCGGGAGAAGTCGAGGCGGCGGAACGGGACGAGGTGGTGACGTCGGGCGATGCGCAGGAGCTCGGCGAAGCGGCGGCCGCGGGTTCGCAGGCTGCCGACGTCCGCGTCCTGCTGGCCGAGGTCGCTCAGGCGGGGCGGGGTGGGCACCGACCCAGTGTGCTCCCGTGGCCTGGGTCCGGCGGGTGCGGTGCGGGTACGAGGACGGTCCCTGCACAGCCGGGAGGCACGGCGCGCGTTCCACAGGTCGGCTCGCGTCGCGTCCGTGGCCGGCGCGTGCGACGGAGGATCGGGGCATGGAGACAGCACTCGTCAGCGCGGTCATCGCCGCGGTCTGCGCCGCCGTCGTCAGTTGGTTCGGCGCGTTCCAGTCGCGCAGGGTGGCGAACCGCGACCACGCCTGGCGGAGGTTCGTCTGGTCGATCGGCGACCGCAAGTCCCGGGCGGAGTACGACATCTCGATCGCTGTGCTCCGGCAACTCGAGCACGTAGCGTGGTGGTCCAAGCCAGACCGTGAACTCGCGACGCGAGCGCTGCGCCGGGTGGCTCGCACGCCTGTTCGGGACGACGGCTCTCCTGACCGGACCGACGACCCCGCGGAGGAACGCTGATGCCCATCCTGAAGCCACTGCCCGATGCGATGGACCCCGATCGTGACGACGACGAGTACTGGGCGTACGAGAACGGCGCCACGGTGCCGGAGTACCTGGAGTGGCGTCGCACCAATGTCCTCACCGTGTCGATGCGGGTGAAGTGGTGGTGGCGGCGGACCCGGCGCGTCCTGCGCTGAGTCCGCCCACGCACTCGACGTCTCCGATTAGACGCCGACCTCCTGGTACGCCGTGAAGAGCAGGTGGTCCTCCGGCCCCTCGAGCGTCGTCGGCTTGCCGACCCCGTCGAGGATGATGAAGCGCAGCATGCCCGCGCGCGCCTTCTTGTCGCGGCGCATCGTCGCGAGCAGGCCCTCCCAGCGTCCGATGCCGTACGAGGTGGGCAGTTCGAGCGACTCCAGGATCGAGCGGTGCCGATCGACCGTCGCGTCGTCGAGGTGCCCGGTGAGCCGCGCGAGCTCGGCGGCGAAGACCATGCCGACCGCCACCGCTGCGCCGTGCCGCCACTGGTACCGCTCTGCGTGCTCGATGGCGTGGCCGAGCGTGTGCCCGTAGTTGAGGATCTCCCGCCGACCCTGCTCGGTGAAGTCGTCCGAGACCACCTGCGCCTTGAGCTCGATCGCCAGCTCGACGACACGGCGGAACTCCGGCGTGGTCGGGTCCGTCACGCGCGCGACGTCGGCTTCGATCACGTCGAGGATCTCCGGGACGGCGATGAACCCGGCCTTCACGATCTCGGCGAACCCGGTGAGGATCTCGTTGCGCGGGAGGGAGCGGACGAGGTCGAGGTCGGCGACGACCGCACGCGGTGCGAAGAACGCGCCGACGAGGTTCTTGCCCTCGTTGGTGTTGATCCCCGTCTTGCCACCCACACTCGCGTCGACCATGCCGAGCACGCTCGTGGGGATCGCGATGTACGGCACGCCGCGCAGCCAGGTCGCGGCGACGAAGCCGGCGAGGTCGGTGACGGCTCCCCCGCCGAGCCCGATCACGGCGTCGGTGCGCGTGAAGTCCGACTGCCCCATGATCTGCCAGCAGAACGCCGCGACCTCGACGCGCTTCGCGCCCTCGGCGTCGGGGACCTCGGCGATGAGTGCCTCGATCCCGGCGTCGACGAGCAGCGCGCGGAGGTCGTTCGCGCGTGCGCCGAGCGTCGGCGCGTGCACGATGAGGACCTTCGCGACCCGGGAGCCGAGCAGCGCGGGCACGGAGGCGAGCAGCCCGTTGCCGACCGCGACGACGTAGCCGTCATCGCCGCCGACGCGGATCTCGGTGGTGCCCTCGGGCAGGACGGCTTCGGTCACGGGGTCGCTCCTGGTTCGTTCGTGTGCGGTGCTGCTGCGCCGGGCGCGCCGGGCGCGCCGGGCGCGCCGGGCGCGCCGGGCGCGCCTGGTGCGGTCGCACCCGCCTGCTGTTCGTGATCGCGGACCCAGGCGACGACGTCCGCCACGACGTGGGACATCGGCCGGCGCGAGGTGTCGAGGACGACGTGAGCGAGTTCGGCGTAGGTCGCGGCACGCTCGTCCATGATGGTCTGCCACGCGTCGATCCCGCCCTGGGCGAGCAGCGGACGGTCGCTCCCGGCGATCCGGTCGGCCACCGCCTCGGGCGACACCGTGAGGAGCACGATCCGTGCCCCTGCGAGCGCCTCGCGGGTGGCCGCGTGCGTCACGGCCCCGCCCCCGACGGCGACCACCCCACCGCTGGTGACGGCGTCGCGGACGGCGGCGGCCTCGAGCTCACGGAACGCAGGCTCGCCGCGCGTCTCGAAGATCGTCGGGATCGGGCCGTGGTCGCGGACGATCACCCGGTCGGTGTCGGTGAACTGCACGTCGAGGGCCTTCGCGACGCGCTTGCCCACGGTCGACTTGCCCGCGCCCATCGGGCCGATGACGACCACCGGCGCCGAGAGCCGACCCGAGCGTGTCGCGCCGGCTCGCGGTCCGCCGCTCACAGGACGGGTGTGGTGTCCGCCGACTCGGTACGACGGGAACGGAGCGTCTCGGGGATCGACGCGAGGTACGCGTCGAGGTTCCGCTTCGTCTCCGCCACGCTGTCGCCGCCGAACTTCTCGAGGACCGCGTCGGCGAGGACGAGCGCGACCATCGCCTCGGCGACGACGCCCGAAGCGGGGACGGCGCAGACGTCGGAACGCTGGTGGTGCGCGGAGGCGTCCTCCCCCGTCGTGACGTCGATGGTGTGCAGCGCGTGCGGCACGGTCGCGATCGGCTTCATGCCGGCGCGGACCCGCAGCACGGTCCCCGTGGACATGCCGCCCTCGGTGCCGCCGGCACGGTCGGTGGTCCGGACGATCTCGCCGTCCTCGCGGTAGAGCTCGTCGTGGGCCTCGGAGCCGCGGCGACCGGCGGTCGCGAAGCCGTCGCCGACCTCGACCCCCTTGATCGCCTGGATGCCCATGATCGCTGCGGCGAGACGGGCGTCGAGTCGTCGGTCCCACTGCACGTGCGACCCGAGCCCCGGCGGCACGCCGTAGAAGAGGACCTCGACGACGCCGCCGAGGGTGTCGCCGTCCTTCTTCGCGGCCTCGACCTCGGTGACCATCCGCGCCGAGGTCTCCGCGTCGAAGCAGCGCAGCTGGTCATCGTCGAGACGGTCGACGTCGTCGGGGAGCGGCAGGGCCGTGCCGTCCGGGACACGGACGGTCCCGACCTGGAGCGTGTGCGCCACCGATCGCATGCCGAGCTCGGCGAGGAAGGACTTCGCGACGGCGCCGAGTGCCACGCGGGCGGCGGTCTCGCGTGCGGAGGCGCGTTCGAGGATCGGGCGGGCCTCGTCGAAGCCGTACTTCTGCATCCCGACGAGGTCGGCGTGACCGGGTCGCGGGCGGGTCAGCGGCGCCGAGCGCCCACGCGACATCTCGGTCTGCTCGATCGGCTCGGGGCTCATGACCTCGACCCACTTCGGCCACTCGGTGTTGCCGATGCGGATCGCGATCGGGCTGCCGAGGGAGTAGCCGTGCCGCACACCGCCGGACACGTGCAGCTCGTCCTGCTCGAACTTCATGCGGGAGCCCCGGCCGTACCCGAGCTTGCGGCGCGCGAGGTCGGTACGGATGGACTCGAACGACACCGGGACACCCGCGGGCAGACCCTCGAGCATCGCGATCAGTTCGGGTCCGTGGGACTCACCAGCAGTCAACCAACGAAGCATGGTGCCAATCCTCCCACAGCGGGGTCGTGTGCGACGCCGGGCCTACTGGTAGTCGGGGTGCGCCCGCAGCCACGCCTGGAACTTCGCCACCGCGACCTGGTGCTCGGCGTAGGTGTCCGAGAACACCGTCTCGCCGGTCTCGAGGTTCACCGTCACGAAGTACAGCCACTTGCCCTGCGCCATGTTCGTCACGGCCTTGATCGCGATGTCGCCCGGGTTCGAGATCGGTGCCGGCGGCAGCCCCTTGTGCACGTAGGTGTTGTACTCGTTCGAGGCGTCGTCCCGCTCGGCGTCGGTCGTGGTCACGCGGTGCGTGTTCCCGGTCCCGTACGCGACGGTGGCGTCAGACTGCAGCGGCATGTCGATGTCGAGCCGGTTCTGGAAGACCCGCGCGACCTTCGGGTAGTCCGCCGCGAGGCCGGCCTCCTTCTGCACGAGCGACGCGAAGACGATCACGCGCTCCTGGTCGCCCTCGGCCACGCCTGCGGACGCCAGGTGTTCCTTCATGGTGTCGACCATGGACTGGAAGTACTGCTTCGCGGTCCACCCCGGGTTGATCGGGTAGGTCGCCGGGAAGAGCCACCCCTCGAGGGTCTTCGCGTTCGCCGGGAGCCCGTAGGCGGAGACGTCCTTCGCGGCGGCCGAGACCTCGGCCTCGGTGAGACCGGCCTTCGAGACCATGCCTGCCTCGATGTCCTTCAGCGCCGTGCCCTCGGGGATGACGATCGACGCCTTCACGGCGTTCGACGGGTCCTGCAGCGCCGCGAGGGCCGCCTTCGAGCTCATCTCCTTCTTCAGGGTGTACGAGCCGGGCTGGAACTGCACCTCGGGCGACTGCAGCAGGAGCTTGTAGAAGACCTTCGAGCTCTTCACGACGTCGCTGCGCTGGAGGGTCTTCGCGACGTCCTCGCCGATGTCGCCCTGTCGGATGGTGATGGTGACCTTGCCGGTCCCGTCACCGCTGTAGTCGTCCGACTCCTGCGCTCCGGTGACGGCGGCGACGACCTGCTGGATCTTCGGCGCGATGAACCCGTACCCGGCGACCCCGCCGGCGAGGACGATCGCCACGATCACGATCCCTGCGATGAGCGGTCCGCGGCGGCGCGGTGGTCGCGGTTCGCGACCCGGTCTGGAGGCACGGCCTCCCCCGCCACGCCCCTCGCCGGCTCCTGCTGCCGTGGCTCGTGCCACCTCGTCCTGCGGCACGACGTGCTCACCGGTGAGCAGGGCGGTCACCTCGGGGTGCAGCTCGTCGGCGCTGGTCGCGACGGGTGCGTCGGCCGGCGACACCGGACGGTCACGGTCACGTCGCGTGACCGGCGGAGACTGGTCGTCGACGGGCTCGGCGTCCAGGCGCTGCTCGTCGACGGGCTGGCCACCCCCACGCTGCTGGTCGCCACGCTGCCCGTCGGGGCCGGCGTCCGCGTGCTGCTGCTCCGCGGCTGCGGCGCGTTCGGCCTCTCGTGCGCGCGCCTCTCGGCGTGACAGCGGGCGATCGTCGTCCGACGCGGCGTCGTCGCCGGGGCGTCGCCGCCCGCCGTCACCGGCGGGCGAGATGATCGCGTTCCAGTCCAGGTCGTCTGCCAACGGATCCTCTGGTCTCTCGTTCGGGGACTCCACCTGGGACACCGCGATCGGCAGCGGTCCGTCGGAACCCGCTCATCGCTGGGCTCGTCCGTCAGGGGAGCTCGGCCCCTGGTGGGGCGCCGGACGCACGCTCGTGGTCGAGCGCGTGTTGCAGAATGATAACAGCGGCCGCTTGGTCGATCACGGCGCGGGACTTCTTCGTGTTCCGCCCGGCCTGGTGCAGGCCGCGCTGTGCCGTGACGGTCGACAGCCGCTCGTCCACGAGCCGGACCGGACGGTGCTCGGCGATCCGGGCGGCGAACACCCGCGCGTCCTCGGTCGACGGGGTGTCTCCGCCGGACATCGAGAGCGGCAGCCCGACGACCACCTCGAGGACGTCGTACTCGTCCGCGATCGCGAGGATCCGCCCGAGGTCGGTCTTGTCGTCGCGGCGGACGGTCTCGACCGGCGTCGCGAGCAGCCCGTCGCGGTCGCACACGGCGACCCCGATCCGGGCACGGCCGACGTCGATGCCGAGCCGTCGCCCGGACCGGATCGCCACGCTCAGCCAGCCAGGCGGGCGGTCACGGCTCGGAGCGCCGCGGGCAGCGCCGCTGCGTCCGTGCCGCCGCCCTGTGCGAGGTCGGGCTTGCCGCCGCCTCCGCCGCCGAGGACGCCGGCGGCCTCCTTGGCGAGCGGGCCGGCCTGGACACCCGCGGCGCGTGCCGCGTCGTTCGTCGCGACGATGACCACCGGCTTCTCGTTCACGACGGCGCCGAGCACGACGACGGCCGCACCGTCGCCGAGCTGCGCACGGACCCCGGTCGCGAGGGACCGGAGGTCGTCGCCCGACTGGACACCGTCGACGGTCTCCGCCACGACGGTCGTGGCGCCGACGGTCGATGCCGTCCGCGCGATCGCCGGCACGCGCTGCTGCAGGTTCGCCGACTCGAACTCGGCGATCCGCTTCTGCGCGGTCTTCAGGTCGTCCATGAGGGACTGGATGCGCGTCGGGAGGTCCTCTCGCGGGGCTTTGAGCGCGCTCGACAGCTGGGACACGATCGTCCGCTCGACCGCGAGGTCACGGAAGCCCTCGAGTCCGACGAGGGCCTCAACGCGGCGGTTCGTCGAACCGACGCTCGACTCCCCCACGAGGTTGACGAGTCCGACCTGCGCGCTCGACGCCACGTGGGTGCCACCGCAGAGCTCGCGCGACCACGGGCCGCCGATGTCGACCATGCGGACCTCGGCGCCGTACTTCTCGCCGAACAGCGCCTGCGCACCGAGTTCCTTCGCCTCGGCCAGCGGGAGCACGCGCGTCGAGACCTCGAGGTCCGAGCGGATCGCGTTGTTCACGACGTCCTCGATCTCGGAGCGCGTCTCGAGCGACACCGGTTGCGACCAGGAGAAGTCGAGACGCATGTAGCCGGACTTGTTGTACGAGCCGGCCTGCAGCGCCTCCGGGCCGAGGATGTCCCGCAGCGCCGCGTTCACGAGGTGCGTCGCGGAGTGGGCCTGGGTCGCACCGCGGCGGTACTCCGCGTCGACCACGGTCGTGGCGGCGTCGCCGACACCGACCTCGCCCGAGCGGACCTGCACGGTGTGGCTCCAGAGCCCGGTCACCGGGCGCTGGACGTCGAGGACCTCGAGGTCGAAGCCGTTGCCGATGATCGAGCCCTGGTCGGCGTCCTGACCGCCGGACTCCGCGTACAGCGAGGTCTCGCCGAGAACGACCTCGGCGATGTCGCCCGCGACCGCACGGTCCACGCTGACGCCGTCGACGATGATCCCCAGGACGGAGGTCTCGGCCTCGAGCGCGTCGTACCCGAGGAACGTCGTCTCGCCCTTGGCCCGGAACGCGCTGTAGACGCTGAGGTCCGCCAGGGCGGTCTTCTTGCTCTTCGCGTCCGCCTTCGCACGGGCACGCTGCTCGGACATCAGGGTGTCGAAGGCGCCACGGTCGACGTCGACCCCGGCCTCCTCGGCCATCTCGAGCGTCAGGTCGATCGGGAAGCCGAACGTGTCGTGCAGCAGGAACGCGGTGTCGCCGCCGATCGCGGGCTTGCCGTCCGCCTTCGCACGTTCGACCGCCACGTCGAGGATCGTCGTGCCCTGCGCCAGCGTGCGGAGGAAGGTCTCCTCCTCCGCGTAGGCGATGCGGGCGATGCGGTCGTAGTCGGACGCGACCTCCGGGTAGGCGTCCTGCATCGCGTCGCGCGACGCCGGGAAGAGCTGCGGGAACGTCGCGCCCTCGACGCCGAGGAGCCGCATGGCGCGCACCGTGCGGCGGAGGAGGCGACGGAGGATGTAGCCGCGCCCCTCGTTCGACGGCGAGACACCGTCGGCGATGAGCATGAGCGCCGAGCGGACGTGGTCGGCGATGACGCGCATCCGGACGTCGTCCTCGTGCACGGCGCCGTACCGGCGGCCGGAGACCTCCGCCGCCTTGTCGAGGACCGGGCGCACCTGGTCGATCTCGTACATGTTGTCGACGCCCTGCTTGATGAACGCGACGCGCTCCAGGCCCATGCCGGTGTCGATGTTCTTGTTCGGCAGTTCACCGGTGATCTCGAAGTCGTACTTCGACCGCACGTCGGCGATCTGGTACTGCATGAAGACGAGGTTCCAGATCTCGACGTAGCGGTCGTCGTCCGTCGCCGGGCCGCCGTCGATGCCGTACGCCGGGCCGCGGTCGAAGAAGATCTCCGAGCACGGGCCGGCCGGACCGGGCTGCCCGGTCGACCAGTAGTTGGTGTCCTTGCCGAGCCGCTGGATCCGCTCGTCGGGCAGGGACGAGTGCTGCTTCCAGAACGCGATCGCCTCGTCGTCGTCCTCGTACACCGTGACCCACAGGTCGTCGGGCGAGAAGCCGAGGCCGCCGTCGGACTCCGGCGTCGTCAGGAGTTCCCAGGCGTACTGGATCGCCTGCTCCTTGAAGTAGTCGCCGAACGAGAAGTTGCCGTTCATCTGGAAGAACGTGCCGTGGCGAGGGGTCTTGCCGACCTCTTCGATGTCGTTCGTGCGGATGCACTTCTGCACGCTCGTCGCCCGCGGGTACGGCGCCGGGACGAGCCCGGTGAGGTACGGGATGAACGGGACCATGCCGGCCACCGTGAACAGGAGCGACGGGTCGTCCGAGACGAGCGACGCGGACGGGACGACGGTGTGCCCGCGGTCGCCGAAGAACTGGAGCCAACGGCGGCGGATCTCTGCGGTCTGCATGGTGCTTCCTGGTTTCAGGTCGAGTGCGTGCGAGGAGGACGTGCGTCGGTCGGTGACCGCGCTCAGACGTCGGTGCGGAGCTCGGCGTCGCGGGACTTGTACCCGTCGGCCACGGCGTCCGCGAAGGCCTTCGTCCGCGCGTCCACGTCGGCGAAGAAGCGCGCGCCGGAGGGCGTGTTCGCGACCTGGTGCGCGACGACGAACCCGATGACGACGCCGACGGCGACGAAGAACAGCTGCTTCACGGTGCCTCTCCCTCTCGCGTGCGTGGTGTGCACGCCCGACAAGCTTAGTGGCGGTGCTGAGCGGGAACACGGAACGGCGGGCCGTCCTCTGAGAGGACGACCCGCCGTTCGTGGGTGATCAGGCGATCAGCGCGCTGCGTAGTACTCGACGACGAGCTGCACTTCACAGGTCACGGGGACCTCGGCGCGCTTCGGGCGACGCACGAGGCGGGCCTGGAGCTTGTCGATCTCGACCTCGAGGTAGCCCGGGACCTTCGGCAGGACTTCCTGGTGCCCACCGGCGGCGGCGACCTGGAACGGCTCGAGGGACTCGGAGCGCTGCTTCACGTGGATGAGCTGCCCCTCCTTCACGCGGAAGGACGGACGGTCGACGAGCTTGCCGTCGACGAGGATGTGACGGTGCACGATCAGCTGACGGGCCTGCGCGGTGGTGCGGGCGAAGCCGGCACGCAGCACGAGGGCGTCGAGGCGCTGCTCGAGGAGCTCGACCAGGTTCTCACCGGTCAGGCCCTTCGTCTTGCGGGCCTCTTCGAAGACGATGCGGAGCTGCTTCTCGCGGATGCCGTACTGGGCGCGCAGACGCTGCTTCTCACGGAGACGGACGGCGTAGTCGCTGTCCGCGCGACGGCGGGTACGGCCGTGCTCACCGGGGCCGTAGGGGCGCTTCTCGAGGTACCGGGCCGCCTTCGGCGTCAGCGGGATGCCGAGCGCGCGGGAGAGGCGGGTCTTGCTGCGGGTACGTGACTTGGTAGACACAGGGTCCTTTTCTCTGTCTGAACTGAACGGATCACGGGTCTCGGCACGCGCACGCACCGACGAACCCCGCGAAGGGATCCAGAGGGATGAGCCTGTGGGATCGGACGGCTACAGTCCGAACCTCTGTCCCCGTGCCACAGCTGTGACACTCTGTCCTCGACGCAGCCGCACGCGAGGACCAGGACGTAGGCGCATCAACGATAGCAGCAACCCGGCGCCGTGACGACCGCCGCGCCTACTCGCCCCGCGTGATCTTCCGGAGTCGTTCGAGCCGCGGGCCGACCTCGCGCTCGAAGCCGTTCGTCGTGGGGGTGTAGTACTCGGTGCCCTCGAGCGCGTCGGGCAGGTACTGCTGCCGGGCGACACCGTGTTCGGCGTCGTGCGAGTAGACGTAGCCCTTGCCGTGCCCGAGCCGCTTCGCCCCCGGGTAGTGGGCATCGCGCAGGTGGGTCGGTACCACGCCCATGCGCCCGGCCTTGACGTCCGCGATGGCCTGGTCCACGCCGTTGTACGACGCGTTCGACTTCGGCGCCGTCGCGAGGTACACGACGGCCTCTGCCAGCGGGATGCGCCCCTCGGGCATGCCGATCAGCTGCACCGCCTGCGCGGCTGCGACGGCGATGGGCAGCGCCTGCGGGTCCGCCATGCCGATGTCCTCGGACGCCGAGATGATGATGCGCCGGGCGATGAACCGCGGGTCCTCGCCGGCCTCGATCATCCGGGCCAGGTAGTGCAGCGCGGCGTCGACGTCGCTCCCCCGCACCGACTTGATGAAGGCGCTGATGACGTCGTAGTGCTCGTCACCTTGCCGGTCGTACCGCAGCAGGGCCCGGTCCACCGCAGCCGCCACCGTGTCGGCATCGACGACCGGGACGGTGTCGTCGTCATCGTCCTGCGCGGCCGACGCCGATCCGGCGGCCGCCTCGAGCGCGGTCAGCGCACGACGCGCGTCGCCGGAGGCGAGCCGGACGATCGCCGCCCGGGCCTCGTCGCCGAGGACGACCCCGCCGCCGAGACCGCGGGGGTCCTCGACCGCGCGGTCGACGAGCATGCCGAGGTCGGCGTCGGTGAGCGGCTTGAGCGTCAGCAGGAGGGATCGGGACAGCAGCGGCGAGATCACCGAGAACGACGGGTTCTCGGTCGTCGCCGCGATGAGGATCACCCACCCGTTCTCGACCCCCGGCAGCAGTGCGTCCTGCTGGGCCTTGCTGAAGCGGTGGATCTCGTCGAGGAAGAGGACGGTGGTCGACCCGTAGAGGTCACGGTGCGCGAGCGCCTTCTCCATCACCTCACGCACGTCCTTCACGCCCGCGGTGACCGCCGAGAGCTCGACGAACTCGCGGCCCGACTGTCGGGCGATCGCCTGCGCGAGCGTCGTCTTGCCGGTGCCCGGAGGCCCCCAGAGGATCACGGAGACGCCGCCTGGGTTCTCGCGCGTGCCGGTGGCGAGCTGCACGAGGGGCGACCCCCGGCCGAGGAGGTGCTGCTGACCGGCGACCTCGTCGAGGGAGGTCGGTCGCATCCGCACCGCGAGCGGCACGGAACCCTGGGCGAGCCCCGCTCGCCCACCCGTGGTGGGCGCGTTCATGCCCGAGCGGTCCGTCGCCATGGGACCAAGCCTAGGCGTCACCACCGACAGCGCCGCCCACCGGCCGGGAGGCGCGGTGCGGGCCCGACCCGTGCCTGCCGGCCGGAGCGTGGTGCGTTCCGCTACGCTCGTCGCACACTCGAGACGAGAGGCCGTACCAGCACCGTGGCACCGAAGAACCAGGCGCGTGACAACCGTGAGGCGCGCGAGCGCCTCCGTCTCTACCAGGCCCGCCAGGGCCTGCACGAGCGGCAACGGCGACGTCGGGTCCGGGACAACGTCGTGGGCGGGATCGTGCTCGTCGTCGTGGCCGCCCTCGCGACGGGGTCGCAGCTCGCCTTCGCCGGCGCGCAGGGCTCCGGGAAGGCCAGCGCGAGTGCCTCGGCCACCGCGACACCCACCCCGAGCGCGACCGCCGGGAACACCGGCGACGTGCCGAGCAAGTCCATCGCGGAGGGCTCGACCTGGACCGGCACCCTCACGCTGAACAAGGACGTGCGGCTCGGCATCGAGCTCGACGGGCAGAAGGCCCCCCAGGCGGCGAGTGTCGAGATCAAGCTCATCCAGGAGCAGTTCTACAACGGGACCACGTGCCACCGGCTCGCCGACAGCACGAGCCTGCAGTTCCTCCAGTGCGGCTCGGCGAACGGCGACGGGACCGGCGACGCCGGGTTCCAGTACGGCCCGCTCGAGAACGTGCCGAGCGACGGGGAGTACGCGAAGGGCACCATCGCCATCGCCCGGAGCTCGTCGCCGTACTCGCAGTCCACCCAGTTCTTCATCGTCACCGGCGACACCACGCTCGACGGCTCGACGGGCGGCTACACGGTCGTCGGCAAGGTCACGAGCGGGCTGTCCGACCTCGTCTCCGAGATCACCTCGAAGGGCATCTCGGACCCCGGCAGCGACGGCACGGGCGAGCCGAAGGTGAAGACGACGATCACCGGCGCGACCATCGAGCGCGAGCAGTAGTCCACAACCCGTCGTCCCCGGCCGTCCCCGGGGCCGCTCCGTGCAATAGGCTGACGACCTGACCGTGCCGACGGGGACGTCGGCGATGCACGACCACGATCGAGGCGAGACCTGTGGGATCTGACGAAGCAACGACCTGGGGGCGGGTCGACGAGAACGGGACGGTGTACGTCCGGTACGAAGACGGCGAGCGAGCCGTCGGCGAGTACCCGGACGCCACCGCGGACGAGGCCCTCGCCTACTTCGCGCGGAAGTACGCCGACCTGGAGGGCCAGGTGAAGATCGCCGAGCAGCGCGTCCAGCGCGGCGCCAGCGCGAACGACGTGTCCCGTACCGTCGCACACCTCCGCGAGCAGCTCGCCGACGCCCGCGTCGTCGGTGACATCAAGTCGCTCGAGGACCGCGTGCAGGCGCTCACCGACCAGGTCGGGTCGCTCACGAAGGAGCAGGCCGAGCAGGCGCAGCAGGCGCTGACCGAGGCGCTCGCGTACCGCGCCGCCCTCGTGGAAGAGGCCGAGGGCCTCGCGGCGGTGGACCCGGCGCGTGCCCAGTGGAAGCAGATCACCGCGCAGCTCGACGACGTGTTCGCACGGTGGCAGCAGCACCAGCACGACGGCCCGCGCATCCCCAAGAACGAGGCCAACGAGCTCTGGAAGCGGTTCCGCGCCGCCCGCTCGACCGTGGACCAGCACCGTCGGGCGTTCTACTCGGAACTCGACGCCCAGCACCGCGACGCCCGGAGCCGCAAGCAGGACCTCGTCGCGCAGGCCGAAGCGCTCGCGCCGCGCGGCTCCGACGCGATCCCGACCTACCGGCAGCTGCTGGACGACTGGAAGCGTGCGGGCCGGGCGGGCAAGCGGCACGACGACGCACTGTGGGCACGGTTCAAGGCGGCCGGTGACGTCCTCTTCGAGCAGCGTCACGCCGAGGCTGCCATCGAGAACGAGGAGTTCTCCGCCAACCTCGAGGCCAAGCAGGCACTCCTGACCGAGGCCGAGCCGCTGCTGCAGGAGACCGACCGGGTGGCCGCGCGTCGGACCCTCACGGGCATCCAGCGCCGTTGGGACGAGATCGGCAAGGTGCCCCGCGGCGACGTCCGTCGCATCGAGGACCGCCTCCGGCAGATCGAGGACCACGTGCGGAGCCTCGAAGACGAGCACTGGAAGGCCTCGGACCCGGAGCGCAAGGCCCGGCAGACCGGTCTCGCGAGCCAGCTCGAGGACGCCATCGGCAAGCTCGAGTCCGAGCTCGCGGCGGCCAAGGAGTCCGGTGACGTCCGGAAGATCAAGGACGCGCAAGAGGCCCTCGACGCCCGGAAGATCTGGCTCGACGCGCTCGGCGGCTGATCGTCGCACCGCACGCAGGACGCCCCGCGACCGATCGGTCGCGGGGCGTCTTGTGTGTGTGGGCTCGGCGCGCGATCGGGCCCGGTCGTCGGCGTGCGTACTTCCCCCGAGAGCGACACAGTTGCGGGTCGTGCGCCCGGAGTTCTGTCGCTATCTCGAGAGCGACACGACGAGCCCGTCAATTTCGCGGAACGGACGCCGGGCCAGCGGCCGGCCGGCTCGGGGGCGCACGCACGACGCTCGTGCCGCGCGGCCGACGTCAGACGGGTGCGGGCAACCCGAGGAGCAGGCGGATGTCGCGGTCGTCCTGCCGCATCTGCTCGGCGAGCTCGTCCATGGACGAGAACTTCACCATGCCGCGGACGTACGAGACGAACAAGACCGCGATCGTGTCGCCGTAGAGGTCGATGTCGACGTCGAGCAGGTGCGCCTCGATCTGCTTCTCCGGCACCCCCTCGAACGTCGGGTTGTTGCCGACCGACACCGCCGCCGGGTACACCGTGCCCTCGTGCAGCACACGAGCGGCGTAGACACCGTCGGCGGGGACGAAGCCCTCGCAGTGCGGGTCGAGGTTGGCGGTCGGGTACCCCATCGCGCGGCCCCGCTGGTTGCCGTGCACGACGACGCTGCGCACCGCGTGCTCGCGGCCGAGGAGCCGCGCGGCCTCGGCGACACGCCCGACACCGAGGAGCTCGCGGATCCACGTCGAGGACACCCGACGCTCACCGGCCGGCCGGACGTCGTCGACGAGGTCGACGTCGTCGATGAGCTCGACCGTGAACCCGTACCGCTCCCCCAGACGGCGGAGCAGCGCGACGTCGCCCGCGCCGCGACGACCGAAGCGGAAGTCGCTCCCGACGAACACCAACCGTGCGTGCAGCGTGCCGACGAGGATCTCGGACACGAAGTCCTCGGGCTCCTTCGACTGGAGGTCCTGGTCGAAGTGCAGGAGCACCGTCGCGTCGACACCCACCTGGTCGAGCAGCTCCCGACGCTGCGCCGTGCTCGTCAGCGCCGGCGGGGTCTTCACGGGGTCGATCACGCTGAGCGGGTGACGATCGAAGGTGACGACGGTCGACACGAGTCCCTGCTGCTCCGCCGCGCGTTCGAGGTGCGCGATGACGGCACGGTGGCCGACGTGCACGCCGTCGAACTTGCCGATGGTCACGGCGCTCGGCCCGAAGCCGTCGGCCACGTCGGCGAGGTCGTCGTAGTACTGCACGGGGGTCCCTACTCGCCCACGCGGGCGGTCGTGGACGGGTCGGTCCGGTCAGCGGTCGACGCGGTCGCCGCCGTGCGGTGGTGCTTGCGGAGCCACCACAGTCCCGCGATCGGCAGCACGAGCGGCGCGAAGAGGTACCCGAGGCCGTAGTACGACCAGACGGTGTCGTCCGGGAAGAGCTGGCGGTCGAGCAACGAGAGGGTCCCGACGACGAGGACACCGGCCATCTCGAAGCCGATCGTGACGCGGGCCACGCGGTACCAGGCGCGACCGGGCGCGATCAGGGCGATCATCGCGACGATGTACACGACGGCGGCGACCGCGCTCAGCGTGTAGGCGAACGGTGCGAAGGAGAACTTCTCGATGATCTGCACGACACTGCGACCCGTCGCGGCCAGCGCGAGGATGCCGTAGACGGCGATGAGGACGCGGCCGACGCCGGTCGCGAGTGAGGATCTGGTCGCCATTGCACCGATTCTACCGACGCCCACCGTCACCGATGACCGGGACGTCACGGGTCGTCGGGTCAGGTCAGTGCGAACCAGATCTGGTACATCCGGTAGACCATCACGGCGACGGTGAACGCTCCGGCGCCGAGGACGACCGTGCTCCACCGCGTCCGGTCGATGAGCGCCCAGACGATGGCCGCAGGCGGGACGAGGAGCACCGACACCGCGTACACGCCGAACTCGAGTGCGTTGCCCTGCGGCGGGCTGCCGACCGCGGGCAGCACGAGCGAGATGACGCCCTGCGCGAGCAGCAGCAGCTCCACGAGGACGAGCGAGCCGACCGTGTAGTCGTTGGGCTTCCGACCGACGAACCCGACGACGACCGCGAACAGCCCGGCGACGACCGCCACGACGAGCTGCACCCACATGAACCACTCGATCACGGGTCAGGCTCCCGTCGGGGTGGAGAGGGCGGTCGGGAAGTTGGTGATGACCCGGAGCTGGCCGCGACGGACGGAGACGAGTCCGACGAGGCGGTCCGACCCCGAGGCGATGGCGGCGACCGGGCCGTCGTGGTCCGGGTGCTCGGCGCGGACCCGCTTGCCGTCCGCGAGGTCCTTCGCGGCCACCGGGTCGAGCGCGACGGTCGGGAAGAGGGTCCGCGCCACGTCGGCGGGACGCAGGAGCGCTGCCCGGACGTCGACCGAGTCGTCCTCGATGTCGACCGCGTCGTCGACGTGGAACGGCCCGACGTCGATGCGCCGGAGTGCGGTGAGGTGGGCTCCGGTGCCGAGCGCGGCGCCGACGTCGCGAGCGAGTGCACGGACGTACGTCCCCGATGAGCAGGCGACGACGACGTCGAGGTCGACCACCTGCACGTCGGCACCGTCGACGGAGACGGTGTGCTCCTGACGGCCGGTCACGTCGAAGCGCGACACCGTGACCGTGCGGGACTTGAGCACGACCTCCTCGCCCTTCCGTGCGAGGTCGTACGCCCGACGGCCGTCGACCTTGATGGCGCTCACGGTCGAGGGCACCTGGTCGATCGTGCCGCGCTGTGCCGCGACCGCCGTCTCGACAGCGGCCTCGGACACGTCCGCGCCGGAGACGCCCGTCGCCGCGGTCGGGTCGCCGTCGGCGTCGTCGGAGTCCGTCGAGACACCGAGACGGATCGTCGCGGTGTACGTCTTGCCGAGGCCGACGAGGTGCGTCAGCAGCCGGGTGGACGGCCCGGCACCCAGCAGCAGCAGTCCGGTGGCCATCGGGTCGAGGGTGCCGGCGTGGCCGATCTTCTTCAGTCCGAGCCGACGTCGAGCGATCGACACGACCCGGTGACTGGAGATCCCCTGCGGCTTGTCGACGAGGAGGATCCCGTCCGGCGGCGATTCGAGCACCCGGAGAGGTTACCAGCGCCCGTCACGACCGAGGTCCGTTCAGCAGGCGTCGTTCCACTCGCGGCGGGGGTGCTCGGGGTCGGTGACGTCGAGCACGGCGGACGCGGCGATCTTGACGTCCGCACGGCGTTCGAGCCGTCCCTCCTCTTGCTCGACCCACAGCGACCACCGCCACAGGCCACGGACGCCCGGGTCGAGGACGCCGTGGCCGTGCACCACGAGCACGCCGGGACCTGAACCGGTGGAGCGGAACGGTGCGACGAGCTCGGACCGGAGCTGGTCGGCCGACGCCGAGGGGGCCGCAGCGGCCATCGCCTGCACCCCGTGCTTCTCGAAGCCGGCGACGAGCGCCGCGGCCACGTGCTCGAGGTCGGTCCCGGACTGTCCGTCGATCCCGACGACGGTCCGGTTCGTGCCGACCTGCGCGATCGCCTCGGCCGCGATCGCGGCCATGGTGTCGGTCTCCTGCGGTGCCCAGCGTGCCATGCACCCCACCGTAGGCTGTCCTGGTGAACGCGAGTCGAGCCTCCAGGCCGGGTGTGGAGAACGCGCGACCTGTGGACGGCACCGCCGAGACCGGCGCCCCCGACATCGCCACCCCGCTCATCGCGTGGTTCCGCGCCGAGGCGCGCGACCTCCCCTGGCGCCGTCCCGGCTTCCCCGCCTGGGGCACGCTCGTGAGCGAGATCATGCTGCAGCAGACGCAGGTCGCGCGTGTGGTCCCCCGACTGGAGGCGTGGCTCACCCGCTGGCCGACCCCTCGCGACCTCGCGCAGTCGCCACCGTCCGACGCGGTGCGCGCGTGGGACCGGCTCGGCTACCCGAGACGGGCGCTCGCGCTGCACGCGGCCGCGACGGCGATCGCCGAACAGCACGACAACGTCGTGCCGCGCGACGTCGACGCGCTCCTCGCGCTGCCCGGCATCGGCGACTACACGGCACGGGCCGTCGCGGTCTTCGCCTACGGCGACCGGCACCCCGTGGTCGACGTCAACGTCCGCCGCGTCCTCGCACGGGCCCTGCTCGGTCAGGGTCAGCCCGGTCCCGCGAAGGCGAAGCAGGACCTCCCCCTCATGGAGTCGGTGCTGCCGGCGGACCGCGACGACGCCGCCGCCACGAACGCCGCGGTGATGGAACTCGGAGCGCTCGTCTGCGTCGCCCGCTCCCCCGCGTGCGACGCCTGCCCGATCGCGGACCGCTGCGCCTGGCGCGCCGCCGGGTACCCGGACCACGACGGGCCGCGCGCACCGAAGCAGGCCAGGTTCGCCGGGAGCGACCGGCAGGTGCGGGGCCTCATCATGGCGGAGCTCCGCGCGAGCGACGTGCCGGTGCTCCGGCCGGAGATCGACCTCGTCTGGCCGGACGCCGAACAGCGGGAGCGTGCACTCGCCTCGCTCGTCCGCGACGGACTGGCCGTCGGCGACGATGCGGGCGGGTACACGCTCCCGGTCGGCTGAGGACTACGCCCGAGCGGCGTCGTCCTCCTCGTCGTCGTCGTGCTTGTACGGGTCGGCGTCGCCGGCGTACTGCGCTCCCGCCGAGGCGGCACGGACCTGCGCGTCCCGGACCTGCGCCTGCGCGAGCAGGTCCTCCATGTGCGCCGAGGTCTCCGGGAGCGCGTCCGCGATGAACTCGAGGGACGGGGTGAGCCGCGCCGTGATGTTCTTGCCGACCTCGCTGCGGAGCATGCCGGTCGCCGCCTTGAGCGCCGCTGCCGAGTCGGCGCGCTCCTCGTCGGTGCCGTACACGGTGTAGAACACGGACGCGTGCTGCAGGTCCCCCGTGACACGGACGTCGGTGATCGTCACGAAGCCGAGTCGCGGGTCGCGGAGGCCCTTGTCGAGCCGGCGTGCGACGACCTCCTTGATGCGGTCCGCCATCTTGCGGGCGCGCTGCGGGTCAGCCATAGATGCCTCCTGGGGCAGGGATTCTTCTGGTGGAACGGGTGGACCCCGCCGCTCCCTGGGGGAACGGCGGGGTCCAGGATAGCCAGGCGACTAGTCGCGCGGCTTCTCGACGAGCTCGGTCGTCTCGATCTCGTCACCGATCTGGATGTCGTTGTACTTGCCCAGACCGATACCGGCCTCGAAGTCCGTGCGGACCTCGGTGACGTCGTCCTTGAAGCGACGCAGGGACTCGATCGCCAGACCGTCGGCGATGACGACACCCTCGCGGATGACGCGCGCCTTGGCATTGCGGGTGATCGTGCCGGAGCGGACGATGACACCGGCGATGTTGCCGAACTTGGAGGAACGGAACACCTCGCGGATCTCCGCGACGCCCGACTGGACCTCTTCGTACTCGGGCTTGAGCATGCCCTTGAGGGACTGCTCGATGTCCTCGAGTGCGTTGTAGATGACCGAGTAGAAGCGCACGTCGATGCCTTCGCGGGCCGCACGCTCGCGGGCCTTGACGTCCGGACGGACGTTGAAGCCGACGACGATCGCGTTGTCGATCGTGGCGAGGTCGATGTCCGACTCCGTGATCGCACCCACACCGCGGTGCAGGATGCGCAGCTGGACGCTGTCGTCCACCTCGATGTCGAGGAGCGACTGCTCGAGTGCCTCGACGGCACCGGAGACGTCACCCTTGATGATGAGGTTGAGCGAGTCGACCTTGCCCTCTTCGAGTGCACGGGTGAAGTCCTCGAGCGAGATGCGCTTGCGGGCCTTGGCCAGCTGGGCGTTGCGCTCGGCGGCCTCACGCTTCTCGGCGATCTGACGAGCCGTGCGGTCCTCTTCCGTGACGAGGAACGTGTCACCGGCGCGCGGCACCGACGACAGACCCTGCACCTGGACCGGACGCGACGGGGTCGCTGCCTGGACGGCGACACCGTTCTCGTCCGTCATCGCACGGACGCGACCGTAGGCCGTGCCCGCGACGATGGCGTCACCGACGTGGAGCGTGCCGGACTGGATGAGCACGGTCGCCACCGAACCACGACCCTTGTCGAGGCGCGCTTCGATCGCCACACCGCGGGCGTCCTTGTCGGGGTTCGCACGCAGGTCGAGACCGGCGTCGGCCGTGAGCAGCACCGCGTCCAGGAGGTCCTGGATGCCGATGTTCTGACGGGCCGACACGTCGACGAACATGACGTCGCCGCCGTACTCCTCGGCCACCAGGTTGTACTCCGTGAGCTGCTGGCGGACCTTGGCCGGGTTCGCGCCTTCCTTGTCGATCTTGTTCACCGCGACCACGATCGGCACACCGGCCGACTGGGCGTGGTTCAGCGCCTCGATCGTCTGGGGCATGATGCCGTCGTCCGCCGCGACCACGAGGATCGCGATGTCGGTCACCTGCGCACCACGAGCACGCATGGCGGTGAACGCCTCGTGACCAGGGGTGTCGATGAAGGTGATCGGACGCTCGACGCCCTCGTGCTCGGTGACGATCTGGTACGCACCGATGTGCTGGGTGATGCCGCCGGCCTCGCCCTCGACGACCTTCGAGTTCCGGATCGCGTCGAGGAGGCGGGTCTTGCCGTGGTCGACGTGACCCATGACGGTGACCACCGGGGGCCGCTGCTGCAGCACCGAGTCGTCCTCGTCCTCGAGTTCGCCTTCGAGGTCGATGTCGAAGCCCTCGAGGAGCTCCTTGTCCTCGTCCTCCGGCGAGACGATCTGGATCTTGTAGCCCAGCTCCTCACCGAGGACCTCGAACGTGGCCTCGTCCAGGGACTCCGTGGCGGTCGCCATCTCACCGAGGTGGAACAGCACCGTCACGAGGTTGCCGGGGCTCGCGTCGATCTTGTCCGCGAAGTCCGAGATGCTCGCACCGCGACGCAGACGGATGACCGTGGTGCCGTCGCCGCGCGGGACCTGCACGCCGCCGAGCGACGGCGCCTGCCGCATCTCGTACTCGGCGCGCTTCGTCCGCTTCGACTTGCGGGCACGGCTCTTGCCGCCACCGCGACCGAACGCACCTGCGGTCCCACCACCGGGACCGCGGCCACGACCGCCACCACCGGCGGGACGCGGGCCGCTGAACGCCGGGCGGCTGAAGCCACCACCGGCGCCGCCACCTGCACCACCGGGTCGGTTGAAACCGCCGCCCTGGCCGCCGCGGCCGCCACCCTGGCCCGGGCGCTGCCCGAAGCCGTTCGGACGACCCTGCTGGCCGGGGCCACCCGGACGGGGAGCACCGGGGCGCGGGACACCGGGACGCGGCGGGGCCGGACGCGGGATGCCGTTGCCGCCACCCTGACCGGCGGCCGGACGCTGGCCCATGCCCTGGTTCTGCGAGTACGGGTTGTTGCCGGGGCGCGGCGGGCGGGAGCCCATGCCCTGGCTCGACGCGTAGGGGTTGTTGCCCGGACGCGCGCCCGGCTTCGGGCCACCCGGCTTGGGGCCGGCGGCCGTGTTCGGCTTCGGCGAAGCGGAACCGGTGGCCTGGCCACCCTTGTTCGCCGTGCCCGAGGCCTTCTCGGCCGCTGCGGCCTTCTGCGCGGCCTCTGCCTCGGCCTGACGCTGTGCGACCGACTTCGGCGCGGCCGGGGTCGGCGCGTCGGAGGCGGGCTGCTCAGCGGCGGGTGCCTGCGGGGCAGGGGTCGGCGTCGCCGGACCCGGCTTCGCACCGGGCTTCGGCGCGGCGGAGCGGGATGCCGTGCCCGGCTTCGGGGCGGCGGCACCGGGCTTCGGCGCAGCTGCTCCGGCCGCGGGCGCGGCGGTGTTCGACGCCGAGGCGCCGGCCGCCTGCAGCGCAGCACGGAGCTTGCGCGCGACGGGGGGTTCCACACTGGAGCTCGGGCCCTTGACGAACTCGCCGAGCTCCTTGAGCTTCTCCATTGCGGTCTTGCTGTCGACACCGAGTTCGGATGCGATCTCGTGTACGCGTGGTTTTGCCACTGTTCTCCTTCACGGGTCCTGCCCCGTGAAGGGGCAGGACTCACTGGATGACGGGTCTCATTTCGAGCCGCTCATCAGTTGTCCATAAGCCGTTCAGCCTGTTCTGTCGTGTCCGGGCGCTCGGATGCCGGCGCGGCCGTGAGGCCTTGCAGGTACTCGAGGACCGAGGACGTGTCGGGTTCGCGATCCAGCCGAAGTGCCCGGCGGAATGCCCGGCGCTTGACGGCCAGCTCGTAGGCGTCGACGGTCGGGGTGAGCCACGCTCCCCGGCCCGGCATGACTGCCTTCGGATCCGCCACGACTCGCCCGTCGCCGAGGGCGACGACACGGAGGAGGGAGGATCGGGGCGCGCGACGGCGACTGCCGATGCACGTTCTGACGGGTTCCACCTTACTCCTTGCCTCGGACGGACGCGATCCGGCACGCCCGGTGGGCCCACGCCGGCAGCGAAACGCCGCCGACGCGACGCCGTCCGCGAGGCTGCGCCTGCGCGGTCACGCTCCGTTGCGACGGTTCGTCGCGGTCACTCGTCGCCGTCGAGGATCGAATCCGGTTGGATGTCGATCCGCGCACCGGTGAGCTTCGCGGCGAGACGGGCATTCTGCCCCTCCTTGCCGATCGCGAGCGACAGCTGGTAGTCGGGCACGAGCGCACGGACGGCCTTCGTCGAGGCGTCGAGCACGAACGCACTCGTCACCTTCGCCGGCGACAGCGCGCTCGCCACGAACGTCGCGAGGTCGGGCGACCAGTCGACGATGTCGATCTTCTCGGCACCGAGCTCGGTCGTCACCGCACGGACGCGCGCACCGAGTTCGCCGATGCAGGCACCCTTCGCGTTGACGCCGGGCTCGTTGGCCTTGACCGCGAGCTTCGTGCGGTGGCCGGCCTCCCGGGCGAGCGAGGTGATCTCGACGACCCCCGACGCGATCTCCGGGACCTCGAGCGCGAACAGCTTCCGGACGAGCCCGGGGTGCGTGCGCGAGACGGTGATCTGCGGGCCCTTCGGACCACGGCCGACGCTCGTCACGTACACGCGGATGCGGCTGCCGTGCTTGTACTCCTCGCCCGGCACCTGCTCCTCGGGCGGCAGGATCGCCTCGACGGTGCCGAGGTCGACGTGCACCATCTTCGGGTTCGGCCCCTGCTGGATGACGCCGGCGACGATGTCGCCCTCCTTGCCGCGGAACTGGCCGAGGATCTTGTCGTCGCCGATGTCGCGGAGGCGCTGGTTGATGACCTGCTTCGCCGCGAAGGCCGCGATGCGTCCGAAGTCACTGGGCTGGTCGACGGCCTCGCCGACGACGGTGCCCTCCTCGTCGCGCTCGGGCACGTAGACGGAGACCTCGCCGCTCTTGCGGTCGAGCTCGACCCGGGACTGTGCGTCCGCCGGCTCGCCGTTCTCGGCGGTGTGCTTGTGGTAGGCCGTCAGGATCGCCTGCTCGATGATCTGGACGAGTTCTTCGAACGGGATCTCCCGCTCGCGCTCCATGAGTCGCAGGACTGCGAGATCGATCTTCACCGAGGTGCCTCCGTATTCAGCTGAGTCGCCTCCGCAGTGGAACGTCGCGGAAGTCGGCGACCAGCGTACCCCAGAACGGCCTGGAGGCGCGGTGCCAGCTGGCACCGCGCCTCCAGGCCGTCGTGTCGTCCCGTCGCGGGCGTGACTCGCTAGATCGCGCGGACCGCGTCGAGCAGCTCCGCGACCGGCACGTCGCGGCGCTCACCGGACGCGCGGTCCCAGAGCTCGACGACACCGTCGGCGGCGTTCCGCCCCGCGACGACGACGATCGGCATGCCGAGGAGTTCCGCATCCCGGAGCTTCACGCCGGGCGACACCTTGGGACGGTCGTCGTAGACGACCTCGAAGCGGTCGCCTTCGAGCGTGTCGACGATCGAGGTCGCGAGGTCGTAGGCGACCGAGTCCTTGCCGGTCGCGACGACGTGTACGTCGAACGGCGCGACGTTCTTCGGCCAGACCAGGCCCTTCTCGTCGTTGTGCGCCTCGGCGAGGATCGCGAGGATCCGCGTCACGCCGATGCCGTACGAGCCCATCGTGACCGTCGCGAGCTTGCCGTTCTCGTCCTGCACCTTGAGGCCGAGCGCCTCGGCGTACTTCCGGCCGAGCTGGAAGACGTGGCCGATCTCCATGCCGCGAGCGGTCTCGAGCGGACCGGAGCCGTCCGGGGCCGGGTCGCCGGCGCGGACGTCGGAGACCTCGGCGACGCCGTCCGCCGTGAAGTCACGGCCCATGACGAGCCCGGAGACGTGCACGCCGCGCTCGTTCGCCCCCGTGATCCAGGCCGTGCCGTCTACGACGCGGGGGTCCACGAAGTACCGGACGCCGGACGCGCTCTCGGCGCCGAGGACCTGCGGACCGATGTAGCCCTTCACGAAGACGCCGGGGTGCTGCTTGAAGTCGTCGTCGCCGGCGGCCTCGACCTCGGCGGGCGCGAAGGCCACCTCGGCGCGCTTGAGGTCGACCTCGCGGTCACCGGGCAGGCCGACGACGACGACCTCACGGGTGCCGTCGAGGTGCGTCAACGCGAGGACCACGTTCTTGAGCGTGTCAGCGGCGGTCCAGGGGGCGCCGTCGCGCGGGGCGACCTCGTTCGCGTGCGCCACGAGGGTGTCGATCGTGGGGGTGTCCGCCGCGGGGAGCAGTACCGGCTCCGGCTGCCCCTCGATCGGCAGCGACTCGGGCACCGGGGTGACGTAGGCCTCGACGTTCGCCGCGTAGCCGCCGGCGCTGCGCACGAAGGTGTCCTCGCCGACCGCGATCGGGTGCAGGAACTCCTCGGACTTCGAACCGCCCATGGCGCCGGCGTCCGCCTTGACGATCGCGTACTCGAGGCCGAGCCGGGCGAAGATCCGCTCGTAGGCGTCACGCATCGTCTGGTAGCTGCGGTCGAGACCGGCGTCGTCGATGTCGAACGAGTACGCGTCCTTCATCGTGAACTCGCGACCGCGCAGGAGACCGGCACGCGGGCGGGCCTCGTCGCGGTACTTGTCCTGGATCTGGAACAGCGTGACGGGGAGGTCCTTGTACGACGAGTACAGGTCCTTCACGAGCAGTGCGAAGAGCTCCTCGTGCGTCGGCGCGAGGAGGTAGTCGGCGTCCTTGCGGTCCTTGAGGCGGAAGATGCCGTCGCCGTACTCGGTCCAACGGTTCGTCGCCTCGTACGGCTCACGCGGTGCGAGTGCCGGGAGCAGGACCTCCTGCGCACCCGCCGCGACCATCTCGTCGCGGATGATGCCCTCGATGCGGGCACGGACCCGGAGGCCGAGCGGCAGCCAGGCGAAGATGCCCGGGGCCTGGCGACGGACGTACCCGGCGCGGACGAGCAGCTTCGCGCTCGTCACCTCGGCGTCGGAGGGGTCGTCGCGGAGCGTGCGGAGGAAGAGATGGGAGAGCCGTGTGACCACGGGGCAAGCCTAGCGGCGCGGCGCTCACCCAGCGGTCCCGGTGACGGACGGGAGGCGCGGTGCCAGCTGGCACCGACCTCCCTCGCAGGCTCGGTCGGCGCGCTCCGCACGACGCTCCGCGTCGCCGTCGAGCGGAGCGTGCCCGTCGGTCAGGCAGTGACCGCTACGGCGTCGTGATGACCTGGACGGAACCGGTGGCGGCCGCGGGACCCATCTCGTCGGCGAGGCGGTTCGCCTCCTCGATGAGGGTCTGGACGATCTCACGCTCGGGCACGGTCTTGATGACCTCGCCCTTGACGAAGATCTGGCCCTTGCCGTTGCCCGACGCGACGCCGAGGTCGGCCTCGCGGGCCTCACCGGGGCCGTTCACGACGCAGCCCATGACGGCGACGCGGAGCGGGACGGTCATGCCCTCGAGCCCCTTCGTGACGTCGTTCGCGAGCTGGTAGACGTCGACCTGCGCGCGGCCGCAGCTCGGGCACGAGACGATCTCGAGCTTGCGCTCACGGAGGTTGAGCGACTGCAGGATCTGCAGGCCGACCTTCACCTCCTGCACGGGCGGCGCGGAGAGCGAGACGCGGATGGTGTCGCCGATGCCCTCGGCCAGCAGGATGCCGAACGCCGTGGCGCTCTTGATGGTGCCCTGGAACTCCGGGCCGGCCTCGGTCACGCCGAGGTGCAGCGGCCAGTCGCCCGCCGCGGCGAGCTGCCGGTACGCCTTGACCATGACGATCGGGTCGTTGTGCTTGACCGAGATCTTGAAGTCGTGGAAGTCGTGCTCCTCGAAGAGGCTCGCTTCCCACACGGCCGACTCGACGAGCGCCTCGGGGGTGGCCTTGCCGTACTTCTGCAGCAGGCTCGGCTCGAGCGACCCCGCGTTCACGCCGATGCGGAGCGAGACGCCGGCCTCCTTCGCAGCCTTGGCGATCGCGCCGACCTGGTCGTCGAACTTCCGGATGTTGCCCGGGTTCACGCGGACCGCGGCGCACCCGGCGTCGATGGCCTGGAAGACGTACTTCGGCTGGAAGTGGATGTCGGCGATGACCGGGATCTGCGACTTCTTCGCGATGATCGGCAGCGCGTCGGCATCGTCCTGGCTCGGGACGGCGACGCGGACGATGTCACAGCCGGACGCGGTGAGCTCGGCGATCTGCTGCAGCGTCGCGTTGATGTTCGTCGTGGGCGTCGTCGTCATCGACTGCACGGAGACCGGTGCGTCACCGCCCACGAGGACCTTGCCGACCCGGATCTGCCGCGACCTGCGACGCGGGCTCAGGGTTTCGGGGACTTTCGGCAGACCGAGGTTCACTGCTGGCACGGTCGTCACTCTACGCGGTCGCGGTGACGCGACCGCCGCCGTCTCACAGGCGGGACGCGGGCGGCGTCAGCTGCGCGCAGACGCCCGTCACGTCGGCCGCGCTCAGAGGTCGTTCGCGGAGTCGACCACCGTGATCAGCGGCGCGTACAGCCGCATCGCCGCGAGAGCACGCTCGTGGTCCTCGTCGCTCGCACCCGCGCAGGCGTCCGCGACGACCGTGACCTTCGCACCGGCGTCCGCCGCCGCGAGCGCGGTCGACAGGACGCAGCAGTCGGTGGAGACACCGGTCAGCACCAGGTGCGGGTGGTCGCCGACGACGGCCTGGAGGCCCGTCCCCCACTTGCCGAACGTCGGTTCCGTCACGACAGGGTCGCCGCGGTCGGCAGCTGCGGTCGCGAAGGGCTCGGTCAGCGCGTACAGCGGGTCGGCGTCGGGCACGAGGGCGAACGGCCAGTCGCGGTAGTACGGCACCCACGCACCCTCGGGCCGCTCGGGCGCGACGAACCGGGTGAAGACGGTCCGACCGGTGAAGCGGGGCAGCAGGTGCTCGATCGCCATCCCGGCGTGGGCGTACCGCGGTGCAGCCCAGGGACTCTCCCCCGTGAAGACCTCCTGCATGTCGACGACGACGAGACAGGCGTCGTCGGTCACCGTCATGCGCGGTCCTCCTGGCGGCGCACGGCTCCGGCCGAGAACAGGAGTGTGCCGAGGAAGCCGACGAGCAGCGCGACGAGGACGCCGAGGTTCGCGTACGCCCACGCGCCCTCACGGCCACCGAGCCCGAACGGCCCGAGCAGGTACCCCTGCCAGGCGAGCCACCCTGGCCCGGACAGGGTGACGAGTCCCCAGCCGAGTGCGGTCCCGACGACGATGAGGGCGACCGCGCTCCACCGCACGTCGCCGTAGCGACCGCGTCGGTCCTCGAGCTCGGCTTCGGCGTAGTCACGGCGGCGCAGTAGGACGTCGGCGACGAAGACCCCGGCCCAGGCCGCGATCGGGACGCCGAGCGTGATCAGGAACGATTGGAACGGCTGGAGGAAGGTCCCGGCGAAGAACACGACGTACACGGCTCCGATGACCATCACCACACCGTCCACCCCGGCCGCGACCGGCCGCGGGATGCGCACGCCCGCGCTGAGCAGCGCGAGCCCAGACGAGTAGATGTCGAGCACCGCACCACCCACGATGCCGAGGATCGCGACGACCGCGAACGGGATGAGGAACCAGACGGGCAGGATCGTCGTGAGCGCGCCGATCGGATCGTTCTGGATCGCGGTGTTCAGCTCCTTCGACGACCCGGCGAGCAGGACGCCGAAGACGACCAGGAGCGCCGGTGCGAGGGCCCCGCCGAACGTGGTCCATCCGACCACCCCGCGGGTGGAGGCCGTCCGCGGGAGGTACCGCGAGTAGTCGGCGGCTGCGTTGACCCAACCGAGGCCGAACCCGGTCATCACGAGCACGAGGGCCCCGATGACCTGCTGGACACTGCCCGCCGGCAGCGCGGCGATCGCGGCGAAGTCGATCGAGGGAACCGCGAGGACCACGTAGACGACCGTGAGCACGGCGGTGATCACGGTGATCCACGTCTGCAGCCGCATGATGACGTCGAAGCCAGCGATCCCGGCACCGACGACGAGCGCGGCGACGACGATGAGGGCGACGACCTTCGTCAGCACGCCGCCGTCCCACCCGAGCTCACGGAACACGGTCGACGTGGCGAGCACGGCCAGGGCTGCCAGCGCGGTCTCCCACCCGACCGTGAGCACCCAGCTCAGGAACGACGGCAACCGGTTGCCGCGGACACCGAACGCCGCACGGCTGAGCACCATCGTCGGGGCGGACCCACGCTTGCCCGCGATGGCGACGACGCCGCACAGCAGGAACGAGAACGCGACGCCGACGACCGTGATGATCGTCGCCTGCCAGAACGAGATGCCGAACCCGAGCACGAACGAGCCGTAGCTCAGTCCGAGCACCGAGATGTTCGCGGCGAACCACGGCCAGAACAGCCCGCGGGGCGTGCCCTTCCGGTCGGCCTCGGCGATGACGTCGGTCCCCTGGCGCTCGACCGTGCGGACTTCCGGAGCAGTGCTCATGGGTGGAAGCGTAGTGCGCGGCCGCGGCGCCGTCGCTACCCGAAGAGGTTCACGGGGCGCACGATGTCGGCGTAGATGAGCAGGGCGCTCATCCCGGCGAGGAGCACCACGACCACCATCGTGAGCGGCATCGTCTTCGCGAGGTCGATCGGACCCGGGTCCGCCTTGCCGACGAGCTTGAACGACCGGCGCTTCACGGCCTCCCACAGCGCACCCGCGATGTGCCCGCCGTCGAGCGGCAGGAGCGGCACCATGTTGAGGACGAACAGGCCGATGTTCAGCGACGCGAGCAGGCCGAGGATCGTGTACGCCTTGTCGACGACCGGCACGCCGGACATCGACGACACCTCGCCGATCGCACGGCCGACGCCGACGACCGACACCGGGCTGTCCTGCGACCGGGCCTGCGAGCCGAACGCCGCGTTCCACACCGCGACCAAGCGCTGCGGCAGGTCGATGATGAGGTGCGCGGACGCGGAGATCTGCGCGCCCGTCGCCGGGAGGACCGCGGCGGGCGACTGCCGGACGAGCGACTGGCCGATGCTGACGCCGACGACACCGACCTGCTGCGTCTTCGTCGTGCCGTCCTCGTTCTTGGCGACGGTGCCGTCGGACAGGTAGACGTCGCGCGTGGCGCGGACGGGCGTGATCTCGAGGGTCTTCCGCTCGCCGTCCCGCTCGACCACGACCGTGAGCTCCTTGCCGGCGCTCTTCTGGAACGCCGACGACACCTCGGCGATGGTCGGGTCGGACTTCCCGTCGACCGAGAGCACGACGTCACCGGACTCGATGCCCGCCTGCTTCGCCGGGGACACCGCGTCGCCCGAGGTGCACGTCGTCGTCTGGCTGTTCGGCAGCACGCAACCGACGCTCGACGTGAACGTCGTCGTCGGCGCCCCGAAGCCGCAGAGCAGCACGCCGAAGAGCACGATCCCGATGACCAGGTTCATCGCTGGGCCGGCGACCATGACGATGATCCGCTTCCACGGGGTCAGTCGGTAGAACGCCCGCGAGTCGTCCCCGCCGGACTCCGCGATCTGTTCGGCACTGGCCTGCCGGGCGTCCTGCACGAACGCCCCGTACATGCCCGTGTTCGTGATCGCGTTCGGCCTCCCGGACGCCCGCGGCTTGAGCATGCCGACCATCGAGATGTAGCCGCCGAGCAGGATCGGGCGGATGCCGTACTCGGTCTCGCCCCGCTTGAACGACCAGATCGCCTTGCCGAAGCCGAGCGAGTACTGCGTCACCTTCACGTTGAAGAGCTTCGCGAAGGAGAGGTGCCCGAGCTCGTGGAGTCCGATCGAGACCAGCAGGCCGACGATGAAGACGACCACGCCGAGGACGAAGAGCAGGACGGATTCGACGGTCACCGGGAAAGGGTACGGGACGCTTCCCAAGACGGAGCCGAGCGCTCTCTGAGAGGCTCACCGTGCCTCCAGGCAGGGTCGGTCACCTCCGGTGCTGCCCCGCCGACGTCGCAGCCGGGAGGCACGGTGCGGGTCAGCGCGTCAGCGCGCGGTCCGCTGCGGCGCGCGCCCAGCGCTCCGCTGCCAGCACGCCCTCGAGGGAGGACTCCCCCATCGCGTGCTCGTCGACGATCCGCTCGACGGTGTCGACGATGTCGAGGAAGCCGATCGCACCCGCGTGGAAAGCTGCGACGGCCTGCTCGTTCGCGGCGTTGAACACCGCCGGGAAGGTGCCGCCGGCCTCGCCGACGCGCTTCGCGAGCGCCACCGCGCCGAACGCGTCCGCATCGAGGGGCTCGAACGTCCACGTGCTCGCGGTGGTCCAGTCGAGCGGCACGCCGACGCCGGGCACCCGGTCCGGCCAGGCCAGACCGAGCGCGATCGGGAGCCGCATGTCGGGCGGGGAGGCCTGCGCGATCGTCGAGCCATCGACGAACTCGACCATCGAGTGCACGATCGACTGGGCGTGCACGGTGACGTCGATGCGGTCGTAGGGGACGTCGAAGAGCAGGTGGGCCTCGATGACCTCGAGACCCTTGTTCACGAGCGTCGCCGAGTTCGTCGTGACGACGAGCCCCATGTCCCACGTCGGGTGGGCGAGCGCCTGCGCGGGCGTGACGTCACGGAGCTCGGCACGCGAGCGTCCCCGGAACGGGCCGCCGCTCGCGGTGAGGACGAGGCGGCGGACCTCGTCGGCGGAGCCGGAGCGCAGCGCCTGCGCGATCGCGGAGTGCTCGCTGTCCACCGGGACGATCTGCCCGGGGCGCGCGGCCGCCTGCACGAGCGGACCGCCGACGATGAGGCTCTCCTTGTTGGCGAGGGCGAGCGTCGCGCCGGAATCGAGGGCGGCGAGGGTCGGGCCGAGACCGACCGACCCGGTGATCCCGTTGAGGACCACGTCGGCCTCGACGCTGCGGACGAGGCGCTCGGAGTCCTCGGCGCCGAAGGCGGTGTCGCGGACGCCGAAGCGATCCGCCTGCTGCGCCACGATGTCGCGGTTGCTGCCCGCGGTGAGGCCGACGACCTCGAAGCGGTCCGGGTTCCGCTCGACGACGTCGAGGGCCTGGGTGCCGATCGATCCGGTGCTGCCGAGGATGACGATCCGGCGCTTGGCGGGCTGCTCGGTGGCGGGTTGCTCGGTGGCGGGTTGCTCGGTGGCCGGCTGCATGGCGGTCGACTCAGCCGAGGGCGAGGATGTCCACGACGAACACGAGGGGCGCGTTCGCCGGGATGCCCGACCCCTCGGGCGGGTTCGCACCGTAGGCGTCGGCCGCCGTCGTGACGATGAGCACCTGCGAGCCGACCTTCTGGCCGACGAGCCCGGTGACGAAGCCCTTGATGAGCTGGCCCTCGGACACCGTGAACGTGGTCGGCACGCCCTTCGACCACGACGAGTCGAACTCCTTGCCGCCCTGCAGCGTCACGCCCTTGTACTGCACGAGCGCCGTGTCGCCGTCCTTGATGGCCTGGCCGTCGCCCTGCTTGAGGACCTCGACCTCGGTCTTCGACGGAGCCTTCGCACCGGACGGCACCGTGATCTGCGGCTCGCCGTCGGCCTTGTCCTCGACGGTCGGCAGCGCCGGGTCCTGCTGCTGCGGGGTGCCGGTGGCCTTGGTCGGGATCTTCGACACGATGTCCGCGACCACGACGACGTCCCCGCCGGTGTTGAAGCCGATCGCAGAGGACTGCCCGACGGTCACGACGCGATCGCCGACCTTCGAGCAGGCGAGGATCGCGCCGAACCCGCTTCCGCCCACCGAAAGGGCCTGCGGGTTGCCGGTGTCGAAGCCGACGCTGCCGAGCTTGGACGCGTCCTTCGCCTGGTACACGCTGTACGACACCTGTGCGTAGTCGCCCGACTTCAGCGAGGCGCCGTCGCCCTTGACCGCGACCGTCATCTGGGGCTCCGACGCGCTGAGGCCCTTGGCGAACGACACCTTCGGAGCCGTCCCGCCGCCGACCGCACCGGAGACCTTCACCGAGTCGGACGCCTTGCCCGGGTCCGGGCAGGACGTGATCGCGGCGGCGCTCGCACTCGCGCTGGACGTCGCGCTCGGCGACGAGGAGGCGCTCCCCGATCCGGAGCCGGAGCAGGCGGCGAGGCCCAGCACGACGGCGGGGACCAGGGCGATCGGGAGCAGGCGGAGACGCTTCACGGGACCTTAGTCTGCCGCACCCGCCGATGAGTCCCCTGCGAGGACCCGGATCTCGGGCTCGTGGTGGACGGGGAACGCAACGGAGCGCGCGATGAAGCACAGGCGGTTGGCCTCGGCGTGGGCTGCGGCGGCGTCCTCGACCCGGTCTGCCTCGCGGATGGTCACGACCGGGTGCAGCGTCGTCTCCGTGAGCTCCCCGGAGCCGTCGCGGTTGAGGTTGAGGCTCGCGGTCGCGCGGTCCTCGTAGGCCACGACCGTGAAGCCCTGCTGCACGGCGACGTGCAGGTAGCTCAGCATGTGGCACTGCGCGAGGGCGGCGACGACGAGCTCCTCGGGGTTCCAGCGGTCGCGGTCGCCGCGGAAGGTGGGGTCGGCGGAGCCGGCGAGGTCGTGCTTGCCCGTGGCGGAGACGACGTGGTCGCGACCGTAGTCGCGGTAGCCGCTCGTCCCGGAGCCGCGGTCCCCGGTCCAACGGACGGACACGACGTAGGAGTGGTCGGACACGTGTGGCTCCTCGTGGCGGTGGTGGCTCTGGTGACCCTGGCCGCGCGCTCTAGCATTGCGGCATGACTGAGCGCCATCCTCTCACCGCCGACGGATCCGTCGAACTCGCCGTCCTCGACCGCAACGGCTTCGACGAGAGCCGCCACGTCGGCGCGGGGGTGGTCGTCGCGGCCGACGGCACCGTCATCGACTCGGTCGGTGACGTCGCTGCCAGCATCTACCCGCGGTCGACGATGAAGCCGTTCCAGGCACTCGCGGTCCGACGTGCCGGCGCGTCGTTCTCGGACGAGGAACTCGTGCTCTCCACCGCGAGCCACGCCGGCACCGTCGCGCACCAGGCCGTGGCACAGCACATGCTCGAGTCGTTCGACCACGTCGAGGCGGACCTCGGTTGCCCGCCAGACATGCCCTTCGACCGGGCGACCGCCCGCACGATGGACCAGCCACGACGCCTGGCGATGAACTGCTCGGGCAAGCACGCCGCCATGCTCGCTGCCTGCCGCGTCAACGGCTGGGACGAGCAAACCTACCTCGACGTCGACCACCCGATGCAGCGCCTGGTCCGCTCAACCGTCGAGGAGTACACCTCGGAGACCGTCGACCTCGTCGGCACCGACGGGTGCGGCGCCCCGGTCTTCCCGCTCACGCTCACCGGCCTCGCCCGCGGTTTCGCGGCCGTGGTGGCCCGCGCCGACGACGACTCGGCGGCCCTGACCGATGCGGTGCTGGCACACCCGTGGGCGATCGACGGTGTGGGTCGGGCGAACACGGTGACCATCGAGCAGCTGGGGGTCCTCGCGAAGCTCGGCGCCGAGGGGGTCATGGTGATGGGACTGCCCGGCGGGGCGGCCGTCGCGGTGAAGACCCTCGACGGGGCACAGCGTGCGGGGACGCTGGCCGCACTCACGCTGCTCGAGCGCAACGGCCTGGTGAGCACCGAGGGCGTCGCCGGCGTCATGGCGGCGACCGGTGAGCAGGTGCTCGGCGGGGGTGTTCCGGTGGGGGCCGTCCGCGTCGGAGCCGGCCTGCGCTGAGCCGAGCATGCGGGCGCCGTCGGGCGCGCTCGCGCGTGTCCCGGTCCGCTCTGCTCGGCACTGCCGGGGGTTCGACGCTCGGCAGGACCGGGAGGATCCGCACCGCGCGGCCGTCGTCCGTCCGCGCGGTGCAGCCGGTGCACCCCACCGTGACCAGGAGGTCCGCTCGTGAAGGGACGTGACCGTGCTCGGCCACGAGGACGACCGTCCGCCTCGACCCCGTCCGCGCGTCGGTGCAGACGACCACCGCGGTGCCGTCCCCGGGTGCCGTGAGCCCGCCGGGGAGGTCGTCGCTGTCCCGGACCTCGGCCGCGGCGGCGCGGCACTGTACCGCGATGGCGCCGAACACCGCTCGTGCGAGGGCTCCGCGCCCGACGACGACGACGTGCGGCGCATCGGTCCGGACGGCGCGAGCGTCGCCGAGCGCGTGCCCGACGAGCACCGATCGCTCGTGGTCGACGGCGAGTGTTCCGACCGGGTCCGCTGACGCCCGGGGCTCGTCAGGTGTCGGTCCGGCGCTGGTCGACGACACCGCAGCCGACCATCCGGTCACCTCCGGCTTCGGCGCTGCCCGGGCACCGCGGCACAGCGCGCGATCCAACAACGCGAGGACCAGCCCGGCGCCGATCGCCGCCGCGCGAGCGACCCCGGACGTCGCCGCGAGCACGCCGAGGGCGACCAGCCCGAGCGCGCCGACAACGAGCACGGTCCGCGCCACGAGGAGTTCCACTCCCCCATCGCACCAGCGCACCGTCCGTCGTCGAACGCTCCGCGAACGGCTTGTGGAGGCCGGACCGACCGACCGCTCCGGTGCAGGAGGGGCCTACTGGACGAGGAAGAACTGCTCCCCGATGTCGACCCGGGCACCGCGCTCCACCCGGTAGCGGCGTCCGGGCTCACAGCGCCGGATCGACCCGTCGATGTGCCGCACGACGGTGCCGTTGCCGGAGAAACGATCGGACACCCAGAGGTCTCCACCGTCGCGACCGAGCTCGAGGTGCGTCTTGGACACCGACTTGCCCGGGTCGTGGACGGTCAGGAGGTCGTCGAACCGCTCACCCGGCTGCGGGCGGGGCAGGCGGCCGAGGAGTCCGGTGCCGTGGACGCCGAAGCGCTCCCCGGTGCTGAAGTGCAGCACGAAGGGCGCGTGGGTCGGGGTCTTCGACACGATCCGGGTCTCGTCGACGTCCGGCTCCTCGTCGGGTGCACTGGCGTCGTGAGTGGTGTCGTCGGAAGCCGTGCCGTCGGGTAGGCCGTCGTCGGGGGCGTCACCGTCGTCGGGAGCGTCACCGTCGGCGAGTTCGGCACCGGCGCTGGACGGGACCACCGGGCGGCCGAGCGGCGTCGCCGGGAGCTGCGTCGTCGGCGTGGGTTCCGGCAGCCCGGGGATGGGCGGGAGCGGCGCGGCCGTGGGGACGGGCGGCAACGGAGCCGAGGTCGGGGTCTGCCCGTCCGTGGCGACCGGTCCTGCCGTCGCCGACACGTCGGGGGTGTCGCCGTCCGGAGTCGGCGCCGCATGGAGTCCGCGCGGTCGGACGGCGGCGCGGAAGAGCTGGTCGTCGTCGTCCGCAGGTGAACCGCCGAGCGATGGCTCAGCGGCGACGGCCGGGTCGTGAACCACGTCCGCTGAACCGTCCGCTGTGCCGGTCGAGGTGTCCGTTCCGGTCGCGACCTCGTCGTGCTCGGCGACGGTGTCGCCCGCGTCGGCGGGTTCGTCACCGTCTGCGGCCCAGTCCGGGCGAGCGACGGGCAGCGGGACGATCGGGCCGGTGAACGCTGCCGTCACCGCGGGGCGCACGGCGCCGCACTCGCCGCAGAAGATGTCGTCGGGCTCGAGCGTGTGGCCGCACACGTGGCAGGTGGCTCCGGCGCTCCCGGGGCTGACGAGCGGTGTCGGCCGCTGGGTGGCGGGTCGCTGCGGGGCGGGCCGTCGGTCGACCAACGGCTCGACGACGGCAGTGTCCCCGGGCTGCGGCGGGGACGCCACGGGCGCGGGACGCTCAGGTTCTCCCTGCGTACCCCCGCTCCCGTCGTCGGAAAGGGTCGCGCGCTGGCTGTCCGCGGCGGCGTCGGAGTGCTCGGGCGCATCGTCCGTGCCGCCCCCGGGGGCGTGCGCCACGTCGGTCGACGACTCGGTCGGGGTGCTCTGGGCGGCCGAGTTGGACCGTCCGATCCACCACGACGGTGTCGACGGTTGTGCCGGGGCGGCCTCCCGAGCAGCAGGCGGCTGCCACGACGGAGCGTCCTGCTGCACCGGTGACTCCCACACGGGTGCCGTCGGCGGGGCCGTCGGCGCCTGGGGTGCCGTGCCGTCCGCGACCGCGCCGCGCCGCGCGCGCTCAGCGACCCGGGTGACCTCGGGATCGTCGTCGGTGGGGCCGGTCGTCGGCCGGGAGGCGAAGGCGTCCGGGTCGAGCGGGGGCTCGTCGATCGAGGCGCCGCCGGCGGTCGGCGTCCACGGCGTCGGCCCGGAGCCGGCGGCGTACGGATCGGTCGGCACCGAGCGCTGCGCTGGGTCGTCCGGACGGTGGACCGGTGTCGGCGCAGATGCCTGCTCGTCCTCGCGGTGCGAGCCCGTCAGCCACGCCCGGGTCGCCGGGTCGAGGGTCGCCTCGGGCAGCCAGGCGTCCGCAGCAGGGTCCGGGCGACGGCCGTGCACGTCGGGCTGGAGGAGCGGCGGCGGCGGTGCCTGTTCGACCGGTGCGGTGGCTGCCGGGAGTCGGCTCGCCGATGCCGTCACCGCACGTCCGCACTCACCGCAGAAGATCGCTCCGTCCGGGAGCGCCGAGCCGCAGTGTTCGCATCTGATCACGTGGTGCCTCTGTCCTCACTCGGCCGACCACCCTCGCGCTGGCGTCCACGAGGTCCGAACGGCCTCCGGCCATCGTAGTCACGTGACGTTCGACCACCCTTCGAGCCGACGGCTCCGACGATGCCCGTCACCGCGCCCCGACCGGCTGCAGCGACCCGCAGCGACCGGAGGGACACTGCGGACCGGAAGCGCTCTCGCCGGTTCCGTCCCGCGCGGAGGCTCGAGATCGCCTCGTCCGTCGCGGCCCACATCCGGTCGGCGGTCGGCGCGTCGACGTCGCTCGGCCCGAACACCGCGCGGTCCGCGAGTGCGGCGAGTCCGGGTCCGCCCTCCCCCGGCGCTCCCCGGACGCTCTCACGCCTCGTCGCCGACGGTTCGACGTCGTGTCCACGGTCCACCAGGGCATCGCGGTACTCGTCCCACGCGCCGACGACCCTTGCGCGCGGCGACGGGGCACGTCGTCGTCGCCGCCGTCGGAGACGCTTCACCAGGACGATCGCGGCGAAGGGCAGGAGCACGAGCGCGACCAGTCCGAGGACACCGAGTGCCCAGGGCAGCACGGCGAGCAGGATCTGCAACCACAGGGGCTGCACCGACGGTGTGTCGCGGTCGCTCTGCGGGGGCGTTTGCTGGTCCTGGTCTTGCTGGTCCGCGGGAGGCGGCGGCACGACCGTCTCCGGGCGTGTGACCGGCTTCGGCGTCTCCTGCTGCGCGTCCGGGATCTTGCGGACCGTCGGGTTCGGGTTGAGCATCACCCACCCCCACTGCGCCGTGTCGACCTCGATCCGAGCCGTCACGTCCGAACCGCGGAACGTCGTCGTCCCGCTGGTCGAGGACGACCCGGTACCGGAGTCACCGCCCTCGGTGAAGCCGAGCACCACCCGCGCGGGGAACCCGAGCTCCCGCGCCATGAGTGCGGCGGCGACGGCGTACTGCTCCTGGTCGCCGACCATGAGCGGCGACGTGAGGAGCTCGGTGATCCGGTCGGCGCCGTGACCGGATCGGCTCGCGCGGTCGTCGCCCACGCCGTGGCTCACGTAGCCGGTGCGCTTGAGCTCCTGCAGCATCGCGACGAGCTTCGCGCCGTCCGAGCCGGCGGCGTCCGTGTACGCGTCCGCGGTGTCCCGTACCGCGTCGGGCACGCCCTGGAGCGCCGGGACGTCCGCCGAGCCCGGCCGCGCCGACGAGAGCTGCTCTTCCGTCGGTTGATTGGGCAGCACCGCGGTGAGGTCGTAGGTCGTCCCCTCCGTCACCCCGCCCAACACGGCCCCGGTCCCGGTCGAGGCGTTGTAGAAGAACGACGTGCGGTCCCGGTCGGCCTGTCGCCCCGAGAAGTCGACCCGTTCGAGGTCGCCCACTGTCGGCAGCCAGACGCCGCGGTACCCCTCGACCGTCACCCCGACACGGACGGTCGTGCCGCGGACACCGCGCACGTCGACCGAGGTCGGCACGCGTTCGAAGGTCCCGGAGGCCGAGGCTCCGTCCGATCCGCCGACCCTGTACACGACACCGTCGTAGGTGTCGAGCGTCGCGATGCGGACGAAGCCGTCTTCCGGCAGCCCGGTCACCCGTAGCTGCGCAGCATCGGCTTCGTTGGTCTCCTCGTAGGCCCGGAACCCACTGAGCGGGCTCACGTAGTCGCGCGGGTCGAACGGCTTCACCACGTCGGTCCGCGCCACCGTACGACCGACCGAGGGCGGCGCGACGAGGCCCAGACCGGTCGCCACCACGGCGGCCGCCACGATCGTGCCCGTCCCGACGAGCGCCGGACGGAGCACCGACCGAGCGATCGGGACGCGGGCACCGATGGTCGAGGCCACCGCGACGGCCCGACGCGCGTGCCGCGCGGTCAGTGCCCACACCAGCGCGATGCCGGCAAGCGACACCGCCGTCACGACCGAGGTGTCGAGGCGGCTCGGCCCCACCACGATCCCGACGACGAAGAGGACGAGCGGCGCGACCGCGCCGAGTTCCTGCCGGGAGGCACGGGTCGCCACGCTCACGCCGGTCACGGTCACGACGAGTGCCGTGACGAAGTACGGGACGAGCAACGCCTCGTACGAGCCGACCGGCAGGCTGATGGTCACCAGCTGCTTCCAGCCGAGGGCGACGCCGGCGAAGAGGTCGAGCAGCCCCCCACCGGTGGGCAGGACCCCGTTCGCCTCGCCCGGCACCGCGGCGGGGACCCCGGTGAGCGCGAACGCCGCGACCGTCGCGATGCCCATGACCGGGGACGTCAGGCGGTACGCGGCGCCGAGGAGCGCGACCAGCGTGCCGGCCACGATCGCCGTGACCGCGGCGACGACCATGGCACCGTCGCGGTACACGGGCCACCACGACACGCTCGCCACCGCGACGAGCAGCCAGACCACGAGGGTCCCACCGACCAACCGCAGCGCGGAGATCCGGCGAGCACTTCGCCGGGCATCGCGACGCGCTGAGCCTCGAACGCGCACCGCGGGCGGCGCGGGAGCAGGAGCGGTGGCGCTCATGCGGCAGCCGATCGGTGCAGCGCATGGCGCAGGTCGTCCAGGTACCCGATGGTCATGACCGTCAGGCCCGCGACCCGCAGGAAGCGCGGCTGGGCCTCGGGCTCGCAGATGACCGCCACGACCTCGACCCCCACCGGGAACCGCGTCGCCGCGAGTCGGAGCGCTGGCAGCTCGACGGTCGACCCCACCACGAGGAACGCCACCGAGATGCCCGCGGTGTCGGTGCCCACGATGCGGGAGACCTCGGCGATCGGCAGACATGCCTCGGCCAGGCCGACGCGCGCGAAGTCGTCGAGGAGACGGGTGGGGGTCACCGTCGGCAGCGGGTGCACGGCGTACACCGGTCGCTTCGCGAACTCCGGCGTGCGCTCCGACACCACGACCGTGACGTCGCGGCCGTCCCGGATCGCCCGGGTGCCGAGCGACGCCGCGGCGCTCACCGCGAGCTCGAACTCATCGCCGTCCGCGAACTCCGCCCGCGAGACCCCGAGCGCGACGACGAGGTGCGAGCGCCGTGTGTCCTCGAACTGTCGGACCATGAGCGCGCCGGACTTCGCGGTCGACTTCCAGTGGATCGTGCGTGGGTCGTCGCCGGGCAGGTACTCGCGGATGGCGTGGAAGGCGATGTCGGCCGGCGACAGGTCCGTCGTCGCCTGGCCTTCGAGGTCCCTGACCAGACCCGTGCTCGTCGAGGGGATCGCGATCGTCCGGGGGTGCACGATGACCTGCTCCCGCGCCGTCCACACGATCTCCCGACGCACGAGCCCGACCGGGTCGGCGCGCACACCGGTCACGGGCCCCACGTCGAGCACCCCACGGCGGGTGGTCGGTACCGGGACCTCGCGTTCGAACGCCCCCTTCGCCGGAACCGCAGGGATCGCCACGTCGACGAGCCCGGGACCGACCGGGACCTCGACCGTGGTCGGCACGGACGGCAGGCGACCGGGGTTCTCCGCTGTCACGACGACGCCGGCCGGGTCCCCGACCGCGACCCGGTGCTGGGGCAGCCGCATGCGGATGAGGAGCCGCGAACGCCCGATCAGGGCGATCGCCGCGACCACGACGAGCAGCGCTCCGGCGAACCCGACGACGACGACCTCGCGGAGGCCGAGCCGGTACCCCGCGACGAACGCGACGAGCGTGAGCACCGCCACCGTCCAGCCCAAGCCGGTGACCACGGACGAGACCTCGCCCCAGGCGCGCTTGACGAGCCTCCAGGCCGATGCCCAGACCTGGACGAAGCCGACGACCGCGTCCGCTGCCACGCCCTCGCGGTCGCCGACCAGGCGCGTCCGGACGTTGGTCAGGCCGGCGACCGTCCCGGTGCGCTCGTAGGCGCCCGCGCCCCGACGCGACCGCGTCGAGGTTGGGCGACGCGAACGCGTCGAGACGGGCCGGCGTTCGGTCACGAGGAGACCCGGTCCGCGGGTGGCGGCGTCTCGACCAGCAGCTGCGACACGACGGCGTTCGCGCTGACGCCGTCGAACTCGGCCTCGGCGTCGAGCACCAGACGGTGCGCGAGCACCGGCACCGCGAGGGCCTTCACGTCGTCCGGCGTGACGTAGTGCCGACCGTTCAGCGCCGCGAAGACGCGCGAGGCACGCATGAGGCCCATCGCGCCGCGGACGCTGACGCCGAGACGGACCTCGCTGGCCGAGCGCGTCGCGTCGACCAGGCGGGCGACGTAGTCGGCGATCACCGCATCGACGTGGACCGACCGCGCGAGGGCGGCCATCTCCGTGATCGTCGCCGCGGGGACGACGCTCGCGAGCGGCACCGATGCCGAAGGAGCCGACGACGTCTCGAGGATCTTCACCGTGGCGGCGTGGTCGGGGTAGCCGATCGACGCCTTCATGAGGAACCGGTCGAGCTGCGCCTCCGGCAGACGGTACGTGCCGGCCTGCTCGACGGGGTTCTGCGTCGCGATGACCATGAACGGTGCAGCCAGGCGGTGGTTCACCCCGTCGACCGTGACCGCGGACTCCTCCATCGCCTCGAGGAGGGCGGACTGGGTCTTCGGGCTCGCGCGGTTGATCTCGTCAGCGAGCACGATGTTCGAGAACACCGGGCCGCGGTGGAAGTCGAACTCCTGCGTGCGCTGGTCGTAGACGCTGATGCCGGTGATGTCGCCGGGTAACAGGTCCGGCGTGAACTGGATGCGGTTCGTCGACCCCTGGACGCTCTGCGCCATGGCCCGGGCGAGGCTCGTCTTGCCGGTGCCGGGGACGTCCTCGAGCAGGAGGTGGCCCTCACTGAGCATCGCCGTGACCGCGAGGCGGATCACGAAGGTCTTCCCGAGGAGCACCTGCTCGATGTTGGTCACGATGCGGCCGGCGGCGTCGGCGAACCAGGTGGCCTGCTCCGAGGTCATGCTCATGCGGGGTCGTTCCTTCGGTGGTGAGTCGTGGGTCGTGTCGCGCTACTGGGAAGCGTAGGGCGTGATCGGCGCTGGGCTCAGTTGCCGGACTGGTCTTGGTTGTTTGGCGGCGTGACTTGCGCGAGATCGGAGTGGGCGGTCGTGGACAGCGCGTCGTTGCCGATGACCTTTGCCGTCACCTCAATCCGGACAGATTTCGCCCATGCCGGAACGACCGGGCCGGTGGTCCCAGTCCAGGGGTCGCTACGGCCTCCGATCAGCGGGCTGGCCGTCCCGTTGTCGTCGAGGTACCAGATCGCCGTGAACGACACGGCCACAGCACTCCCGTTCGCAGGGCCGTTGACCGTCAGCGCCGTGCCCACTTGTGCGATACCGACGGATGAATCGGTCCTCATTGCGGCTGCTGTCGTGGTCCACGAATTCGCGGCCGTCGCGCAGAAGGAGTCGTCGGGACCACCACATGCACTGAGGGTCACCGTCGAGGCGACTCCGAACTCGCTCCCTGGAGAGCCGACCCACGAAGCACCGGGCTGCAGCGAGACCGTGCCGTCGTCCGTGACGAGGCGATAGTGGTCGGCAGCCTGCGACGGAGCGGTGATCCGCACCAGCCACATGTCCCTCTGCGTCTGTTGGAGCACGACGCTCCCGGGCGGGGTGCTCGAGGGTCGCTGGAAGGTCTGAGCTGTCACGTAGGTTGCGCTGCAGAAGTAGCCGTTCCAGGCGACGACTGCGTACCGAGCACTCGTCCCTTGCACATCGGGATCTGTTGGTGGGTCACCTTGGAGCGGCGTCCGAGTCCGCAACACCGAGCAGTCAGGGTCGTTCGTCGCCGAGTAGGCGGCGAAGGTCGGAGGATTGCCTCCCGCTGCATCAGCGCCAGTCCAGGTGATCTGAACGGAAGCGTTCCCGTCGTTGTTCGCTGTCCTGCTACCGGTCGCGCGCACTCCGGTCGGATTCCCCGGGACACCGACGGCGACGCCCGTGGCGGTTCCCTCGTTCCACTGGACGACCGTGTTGTTCCGGTCCGCCCCGTTCCGCGCCGACACCGTCACGGTGTACTGCGCCCCGCTCTGCGCACCCCCGAACGACGTGCTCGTCGACGTGCCGGTGCTCTTCGTCGTCGAGATGCCCGGACCGCTGATCGTCACGACGTAGTTGTCCACCGCACTCCCGTTGTTGGGAGCGGGCACCGCGTTCCAGTTCACGTCGAGCTGGTTCGGCGTGTCCTGGTTCGGCTTCACGGTGATGCCCGTCGGCGGGGCGGGCACGTAGTCGGCGCTCATCGGCACGGACTGCGTCGACGGCGCACTGTCGCCGACGGCGTTCGTCGCGACCACCGAGAACCGGTAGGAGCCCTTCGGGTCGAGACCCTTGACCTGGCAGACCGTCGCGGTCCCGCAGTCCTTCGAGACGCCGTTCGTCCCGGTGACCCGGTAGCCCGTGATCGGCGAGTTGTTCGCCTGCGGAGTCGACCACGTGAGCGTGACCTGGCCGCCGTCGTAGGACCCCGTCCGGGTCGGGGCACCCGGCGCGTCGGGGACGTCCTGCACGGAGATCGTCACGTCGCCCCACACGTACCGGTCGGGGTCGTTCGTGGCATCGGCGACCTGGTACTGCAGGTGGGCGTCCACCGGCTTCGCAGTGTCCGACACTCGGACCTGGAGCCGCGACTTGTCGGCGCTCGGTGTCACGCTCACTCCGGCGGGCAGACCGCCGCCGAGTCCGCGGATGTCGACGACGCGGAGCCGCTCGCCCGGGAACGGGTTCGTCGGCTGGTCGTTCGCGAGCACGTCGATGGTGGTCGTCGCACCGCGCTTGGCGACGCTCGTGTCCGCGCCGGGTTGCACGAGGGGACGTGTCGACGCGACCACGGCCACGCTGACCGTCCCGGCACGGCCGGCGTTCGCGTCGTCGGCGACCCCGACGCCGATCGACGCGGTGGTGTCCTTCTCCGCGGTGTCGGCGACCTTCACGGTGAGCCGCTGCCCGGAGATCGTCGCTGACACGCCCTCCGCCGGCTGGCTCACGATCGAGTAGCGGAGCTCCGGTAGGTCCTTCGGGTAGGGGTAGTCGGTCAGCTTCGCGAGGTCGATCGTCCGCGACGACCCGGGCTCCATGTCGAGAGCGGACCCGGAGAACGCCGGCGGCTGGTTCGACCGCGGGAGCACCTTGATCGGGAGCACGAGCGTCGCGGTCCGACCCTTGCCCCCGTTGGCGGACGAGCCGTCCGTGACCTCGAACGAGATCGACGCGTTGCCGTAGTAGAGCTTCGCCGAGGTGAACTGCAGCGTCGAGGAGTCGACGACCAGGTCCTGCCCGTTCGCGTGCGTCGCCTTCACGGTGCCGTCGTCGGTGATCGTCGCGGTCCTGCCGTTCGCGGTGACGACGTAGTCCGACAGCGGGATCCGCACGGTCGACTCGCTCTTCACGGTGATGGCCGGTGCCGTGCGGTCGATCTGCGGCAGGGCGTCGTCGAAGCCCGGCACGTTGATGAAGCCGTAGGAGACGATGTCCGGTCGGTCCTTCCGAGCGACCGAGAACGGGATCACCTGGGACTCGTCCGTCAGCCGTACGACGATCCGCTCGTCGTCGGTGAGCCTCGCGGTGTCGCCGTACCCGTCGACGACACCGACGGTGAGGTCGGCTGCGGTGCCCTCGGCGAAGAAGACGTTCTTGAGCACGTCGACCGTGACGCTCTGCCGCCGGATGATGTCCTGCAGGTCGAGCGTCGTGTCGTCGACCTCCGGACGGAGGGGCTGCGCGTCCTTGTCGACCGTGACCGTCAGGAAGGCCGTGCTGGAGCCGCCGCTCTCGTTCGTCGCCGTGTACAGCACCGCGAAGTCGCCGCTCGTCGCGGACTTCGGCGGAGTGACCCGGATCTGCTGCCCGCGGAGGACCTTCGCCCGCACGGTGTCGTCGGTCGGCTCGGCCTTCGTGACCGTGAGCTGACCGCCCTCGGGGTCGGAGTCGTTCTGGAGGACGCGCACGGTCACGGACCCACCGGGCCGGATCGTCACGTGGTCGGCCTCGGCCACCGGGTTCGACGCCTGCTCGGCACGAGGGGCGATGCCGACACGGACGGTCCCCGTGGCACGGGCACCGAGGGCGTCCACCACGGTGTAGGTGAACTCGTCGGTACCCGCCGAGTAGTCGCCGGCCTCGTAGGTCAGCGAATCGGACGACACGTCGCTCACGGAGCCCTTGTCCGGGTTCGAGCCGACCCCGACGAGCTGCACCGAGTCGCCGTCCGGATCGATGCCGTTCAGCGGGATCGAGACCCGCACGGACCCGCCCGCCACCACGCGTGCGGTGACCGTCTGCGGAACCGGCGGGTTGTTCGTCGCCGTGTCCTTGTCACGGACCGAGATCGAGACCGTGGCGTCGGCGTACTGCCCGTCCGGACCGGCGACGCGGTACACCGCCGTGTAGCTGCCGGGGGTCTCCGGTGCGAGGTAGCGCAGGTGGTCGCCGGACACGAACAGCAGGCCGCCGTCGCCCGGGACGTTCTGCACGAGGTCCGGCTGCAGGGTGAGCGGCTCACCCTCGGGCTGCGTGTCGTTGTCGAGCACGGGGATGTTCGCCACGTCGCCGACGCGGACCGTGGCGGTGTCGGGTTGGGCGACCGGCGGCTGGACCCGGTCGGGTTTCGGGATCTCGACGACCGTGATGGTGCCGGTCGCGGAGGCCAGGCCGTTGGTCTCGGTGTACCCGAAGGTCACGGGCCCGCCGAGCGGCGCCGTGAGGGTGATGCGGACCGTGTGCTGGTCGAGGATGCTCGTCTGCACACCCGACGCGCGGTCGGGGGCGTCGAGAGCGGTGACGAGGAGGACGCCGCCCGCCGGGTCGATGTCGGTCGCGGTGACGTCGGTGTCCTTCGTCGAGAGCGTGTTGACGAACACCGTCTTCGGCGTGGTGATCGGCGGCGTCGAGGCGTCCGGCGGCGCCTGGATCGTGACGCGGACCACGCCGCTGGTCGTCTTCGATCCGTCGGTCACGGTGTACTCGAGCTGGTGGTCGCCCGCGCCGGCGCCGACCACGCGGAACGTGCCGGAGTCGTAGCTCGGCGTGATGGTGAGGCCCTTGGACGACGACACGCTCGTGAGCGTCACCGTGCCGTTGCCGCCCCGGACGTGGTCGAGCGGGTCGACGGTGAACGCCTTGCCCGCGTACCCAGCGACGGGGAACGCGTCGGCGTAGAGCGGCACGCTGCCGGCCTTCGCGACCGTGACGGTCAGGGAGCCGCGGCCGTCCGCCTGGCCGTCGCTCACGACGAGCTGCACGGAACGGTCGCCTGTGCGTCCGCTCTTGTTGCGGTAGTCCAGCAGGCCGTCAGGGGTCGTCGAGACGGTGTCGCCGTCGGCTGCGGTCGCGGACTTCAGGTACACCGGGTCGCCGTCGGGGTCGACCCAGTCGCCCAGGACGTTCGAGACGACGTGTCCGTTCTGCACGACGTTCGCGCTGGTGTCCCGGACCTGGCGGGGCGCGTCGTTCTCGGACGGTTGCCGGACCGAGACGGTGACGGTCGCGGTGTCCGATCCGCCATTGCCGTCGGTGATCGTGTAGGGGAACTTCACCGTGCCGCGAGCGCGGGAGGTCAACGTGATCTGGAGGCGCTGACCGTCGGCGACGATCGCGACGCGACCGATCGACTCGTCGATCTTCCCGACCTCCGAGACGATGATCGGGTCGCCGTTCGGGTCGTAGTCGTTGAGCAGGACCGGGAGGCTCGTGGTGCGTCCGGGACGCGCGCCCAGCGCGTCGTCGACCGCCACCGGCGGCTTCTGGTCCTTCTCGACCTCCGGGTCGTCGTCGGAGACCTGCTCCTGCTGCTGGTCGTCGTCCTTCTTGATCAGGTCGGACCAGTTGTCGATGAGCTGACCGCTCCGGTCGATGGCCCAGGACCGCCCGCTGTCGGGGTCGTTCGCGACCACCGTGCTGCCGTTGTGCAGGATCTGCAGGGCACCGCTGCTCGTCGCCTGCTCGAGGCGCTGCACCGCGCGGCCGTCACAGGTGTCGACCGCCTGTCCGCCGGCCCATGCACCGTAGACGCACGCACCGTCGACGTAGGGACGCGCCGCTCGACCCGAGACCGCGAGCGGGGTCGCGTCGACCGCCCCGGACGGCGACACCCGGACGATCCCGGCCGTCCCGGCGACCACCACGCTGTCCCCGTCGGTCGTGGAACGCTGCAACGCGGGCTGGGCACCGACCCGGTCACCCAGCTCGACGCGGTCGCCGTCGATGGCGAGGACCCCGTCGGTCCGGTCGAGCACCGCGACGTTGCGGCCGAACGCCGCGACCTGGAGGTCGTGGTCGGCGTCCATCCGGACGGACCACTTCTGTGCCACCGACACGGTGGTGCCGAGGTCGACGAGGGAGGCGGTCGAGGTCTTCGGGGAGTAGACCGCGACGTGGTCGTCGGAGGCGTCGAACACCGCGTCGGCGCCGAGCGTCAGGTCCGCCTTGCTCGACGCGTCGAAGTCGGCGAGGTCCGCGGCGGGCGTCGTCCAGAGCTCTCCCGTGTCCGCGTTCCCGATGACGGCCGACGACCCCGCGAAGAACACCTGCGGGGACCCGGCCGGCAGCGTCACCGGGTCGCCCACGGTGGCGTCCGTGACGTCCACCTTGGCGACCGTGCCCTTCGTCTGGTCGACGCTGTAGACCGTGGAGCCGCGCTGGAGGACGGCCAACTGGTCGGTGGAGGTCTCGACCGCCGTGTTGAGTTCGAGGACACCGGTGTTGGCTCGTCCGATCGCCCCGTACTGCGACGACGGGACCCACACGGTGCCGTCGCCGAGGTCGACCCGCTGCGTGTGGTACCCGCTCGACGTCACGGCGGCCGTGGCGACCACGGTACCGACCAACACCGACGCTGCGGTGGTGATCGCCGCCGAGCGGTGCTTCGCGAGGAAGCCGCGGATCACCGGCCGCTCCCGATGGTCGCGCAGCGCTGCGCACTCGCGACGCCGGTCTTCCCGTCACGGTTGACCGCGACCGAGATGCACTCCTCGTCGCCACGCTGCCCGGAGACCACGAAGCTCGTCCCGGACTGCTGGCTCGACGCGCCGCTGGACGACACGACGTAGGTGTCCCCGCTGTCGAGACCGGGATCGGACCAGCGGAACGTCACGGACGTGGCGGTCGTGGTGGCGCGGACGTCCGACACGACCGGGATCGCTCCGCTGCCGAGCCGACCCACCACGACGACGGTCGCCACGGCCAGCGCGGCCACGACCACGACGGTCAGGGATCCCGCCCACAGCAGGGTCGAGCGGCTCCGGCGTCGCGCACGGGTCGTCGATCCGGTGCGGTGCACGGTGCCGACGCTCTGCGCGCCGATCGCCGCGACCCCGCCCTGCACCGCGCGGCGCGCTCGACGACGACCGCCCAGGCGGGACGGCGGCTGGAGCCCGCGGATCATCGTGCGGTCGCCCTCGGGCGCCGGAGTGGCGATCGCCCAGGCCTCGACCGCGACGTCGGCCGAGGTCTGCGGGATGCCGAGTTCGGCTTCGACCTGCTGGAACCCGCGGACGAGCTCCAGCACGGTCGCCGGACGCTGCTGGGGCTTGCGGGACATCGCGGCCGCGAGCAGACGCTCGAGCGTCGGTGGGACGTCCGTGCGCCCCGTGGGCTTCACCCCGCCCTTGTCGATCCGGCTCATCAGGTCGCCGGCGCCGTTCTTGCCCCCGCGGACCTCGAAAGGGCTCCGACCGGCCAGGAGCGAGTAGACGGTGGCCGCGAGCGAGTACACCTCGGACTGGATGGTGCCGCGCGACTCGTCGCCCAGGACCTCCGGCGCGGACCACGGGATCGACATGCCGACGGGTTCGTCGGGGTCGGACTCCCCCACCGTCGCGGCGATGCCGAAGTCGGACAGCACCGGGTTGCCGTAGGCGGTGAGGAGGATGTTCGAGGGCTTGATGTCGCGGTGCAGGACACCCTCACGGTGGGCGGTCTCGAGGGCGGCACCGATGCGGATCCCGATCGCGAGCACCTCGGAGACGGGGATCGGCTCGCGCCGGTACCGATCGCTCAGTGACGACGAGCAGAGCTCCATCACGAGGTACGGCCGGCCGTCGGCGGCGACGCTGGCCTGGAACACGGTGAGGATGGACGGGTGGGTGCTCAGCCGGGCCATCAGGTTCGCCTCGGCCTGGAACATCTGGCGGACCCGGTCGTCGACGACCTCGTCCAGCAGCACCTTGACCGCGACCTTGCGACGGGGCATGTCCTGCTCGTAGAGGAAGACGTCCGCGAAGCCACCGGAGCCGAGGACGTGCACGGGGCTGAAGCCCGGGATCACGGGCGGGTCGGACGGCAGTCGTCGCGCCATGCTCCCCTCCTCCCCAGCCGTCGGACGGCCGGCACGCTCGTCACGGCCATGTCATTCTACGGAAGGCCCCCGACGCCCACCCGGGCACCCTGTGGACCCCACCAGCACGGACGACCCCAGTTCGGGGGTCAGTGTCGCGGCAGCGTGTCCTCGACGTCGCCGTCGTCGGGAGCGCCGTCGACCTGCAGCACGACCACGGTCACGTTGTCGCGGCCGCCCGCGACGACCGCGTCGCCGACCAGGCGCTCCGCGAGTTCCTGCGCACCCTCGACACGCGCCGCGATGCGCGCGATGCCGACGTCGCCGAGCTCCTTCGTGAGACCGTCCGAGCACACGATGTAGCGGTCTCCCTGCCGGAGCGGCAGCGTCCACCAGTCCGGCTCCGGCGGCTCACCGAACCCGACGGCTCGGGTGATGACGTTGCTGTCCGGGTGGCGCTCGGCGTCCTCGGCACGGAGGAGCCCGGCGTCGACCATCTCCTGCACGACCGAGTGGTCCACGGTCACGCGACGCATCACCCCGTCGTCGATCCGGTACGTCCGGGAGTCCCCGACGTTGAACACGAGCGCCGCCGGCTGACCCTCCGTCGCCACCAGCGCGATCCCGGTCACGGTCGTCCCCGCGCCGATCGCGTTGCCGCCCGCCGCCCGCTCGATGTCCGCGGTCGCGAGCAGGAGCGCACGCTGGATGCCCTGCCTGGTGGTGAACGGCTGCTCCGACACCTGCGCGAGGCGCCGGACGACGGCATCGCTCGCACGGTCACCGGCGAGGTGGCCACCCATCCCGTCGGCGACGACGAAGAACGGGGCGCCGACGATGTAGCTGTCCTCGTTGTGGTCGCGACGACGTCCGACGTCGGTCGCCGCTCCCCACGACAGGGTGAGGACGGCGCCGTCGGCACCGGGGACGTCGATGGCGTGCGCGTTGGCTGCTCGGCCGAGTTCGGTCACGTGTACTGGATCGCTCTCTGGGGGGTCGGGGGCACGGCGGTCAGGGAACCGGTCACGGCCAGTCCGGCGGGGCGGGGACGGGATCCGCGGGCGGCACCCGGAGGTGTGGCGAGAGGATCTCGACGGCGTTGCCGTCACCGATCTCGACAACCGTACCCGTCAGGACCACCGCTGACCCACCCGACGCCAGTCGGAACGGCTTCCCCGCGACCGGCCGGACGACGGTCCCGTTGGTCGACCGGAGGTCCTCGACCACGGCCGCTTCGCCCGACGCCTGCAGGAGCACGTGCGACGACGAGACCTGTCCCGACGCCGAGTGCACGGTGACGAGCAGGGGCTCGGGTCCGCACACGATCCGCGGCAGTGCGGGCCTCCGGCCCACGACCACCGGGCGATCGAGCCGCAGCACGTGGTCGCCGATCCGGACCGACGGCGTGCGGGTGGTCCGTGGCGCGTCGGCCTGTAGGCCCGGTGCCGGTCCGCCGCTCGGCCCCCGGTCCGCATCGGGTCGCGCTGGTGCGCCCCGGACGGCGTCGTCCGTCGCCGGACCCGGTCCGCCGCGGGGCGAGCGAGCGGGACGGACGACCGTGTCGTCGTCGGGTACCGCACGGGAGGACGTGTCACCGCTGCGGGTGCGAATGACGGTGTCGCCGAACGGGTCGTCCGAGCCGTCCGGCCTGGGGCGGATGACGGTGTCGCCGAACGGGTCGTCCGAGCCGTCCGGCCTGGGGCGGATGACCGTGTCGGCATCCGGCTCAGCCGAGCGGCGCCCGCGTGACCGGATGACCGTGTCGCCGAGGGGGTCGTCGCTGCCGGCGTCGACGTTGCCGGGGTGAACGCGACCGGTGTCGACGCTGCCGCGAGCGTCTCGACGGCGCCGGATGACCGTGACGTCGACGTCGTCGACACCGTCGGCGGTGCCGTGTCCTTCGTCAGCGGTGTCGTCGTCGCGCACCCGGCCCCTCCCTCGCTGCTGGTCCAACCGTAGACGATGCGGTCGGCCATGCGCGTCATCGCCGTTCCCACGTCGGCGCGACGTCGCACCGGACCATCCTCAGCACGAGCGACGCCAAGGGGTCGTCGGCCGCCGTCTCGAGCGCGTACACCGCCCGGGTCCGTGCCCGCTCGGCCGAACCGAGGCCCCAGGCAGACCAGGCGGCGACCGCCAACGCGCCCGCCGCGCCGCGGGCGCACCCGTGCGGATCGTGTCCGGCGCGCCACAGCCGCCAGGCCTCGGCTGCCCGGTCGCCCGCGGTGCGCAACCGTGCCCGGTCGGGCATCGGCCCCGCGCCGGTGAGTGCCGGCGGGAGCCGGTCGACGAACGCGTCGAACGGGACCGCCGTCCGCGGGTCGGGGTCGTTCGGGTCCGCGAGGTGCTCGAGGATGGCGAAGCGCGTCGCCAGCGCCGCGCACGACGTCAGCACCGCGACCGCGGCGAGTGGTGCGAGTGGCCGGTCGGCCGGGCCGTCCGTCAGGGCGGCGCAGGCCGCGCGCAGCGTCACCGCGGCAGCGATCTCACGCGGGTAGCGCACCGCTCGGTCGTGCTCGGATCGTGTCGTGGAGGGGATCATGCACGCCATCGAAGCGCGATCCGTGCCTCCAGGCCGGTCGTCCGCAGCCGCCCGTGGACGGCGATCAGGCACACCCCTCCTGTGCAGGAACGACCAGCGTCAGGTGCGGACGGTCTCGAGGGACTCGGCCACGAGGTCCCACCCCTCCGACGTGCGCTCGACGACCACGCCGTGTTCGTCGGCCCACGCGACCAGCTCGTCCACGGTCGAGACGTCTGCGCGGGTCCGCCCGAGCAGCGAGACGAGGCGACCCTTCGCGGTCTTGTTCCAGTGGTTGAGCGCCTTGCGCCGACCACTGCCGTCCACGCTCACGACGCGAGGTACGAGGGCGGGCACGGGACCGAGCTGGCGGTACCCCTCGGAGCGGAGGTCGAGGACGAACCCGTCGGACCGCGAGGCGAGCGCGCCGGACGACACCGTCGGCCAGTGCGAAGCGAGCCGGAGCGTGCCGAGCCGCGAGTCGTGCGACAGCCGGTACGCCGGGATCGCGTCGCCCGCGCCGATCGGCCCGAACATCGCCGACTGCACGACGACGTGGTCGGACCACCACCGACGGGTCTCGTCGTCCGCCGACTGAGCGTCGAGCGGGTCGTAGAGCACCCCGGTGTAGCGGTCGATCGCCGGCATCGTCGGCGCCGTGTCCAGCACGAGGTTCCGGAACCGCTCGGCGATCGACTTCGGACCGAGCTTCAACGCCGTCCGGGCGGAGTCCTCCTCGGAACTGACGGAGCGGGCCGCGGTGATCACCGCGGCCCGCTCGTCGGACAGTTCCGGGAAGCTGAGCGCACGCAGGTCGAGCGTGCGGCTCGGGTCCCCGCCCTCCCGCTTCGTCTCCGAGGGCGGGAGGAGGACGGTCAGTCCGGTCAGGACGCCAGCGCGGCCTGCCGCGCCACGATCGTGACCGTGTCGTGCTCGACCGACAGGAAGCCGTCGGCGGCGTCCGCGGTCACCGTCGAGCCGTCGGCCCGGGTGATGCGGACCTGGCCCTCGGCGAGGGTCGCGAGCAACGGCTCGTGCCCCGCGAGGACACCGATCTGGCCCTCCGTCGTGCGAGCGACGACCATGGTGGCGTCGCCCGACCAGACCTCGCGGTCGGCCGAGACGACGCTCACGGTGAGTGCCGCCATGTCAGCGGTTCTCCTTCTGGATCTGCGCCCACTTCTCTTCCACGTCGTTGATGCCACCGACGTTGAAGAACGCCTGCGTCGCGACGTGGTCGAATTCGCCGTCGGCGATCGCGCGGAACGACTCGATGGTGTCCTTCAACGGGACGGTCGAACCCTCGACGCCCGTGAACTTCTTCGCCATGTACGTGTTCTGCGAGAGGAACTGCTGGATACGACGAGCGCGCTCGACCGTGATCTTGTCCTCTTCGGAGAGCTCGTCGACACCGAGGATCGCGATGATCTCCTGCAGTTCCTTGTTCTTCTGCAGGATCTGCTTGACACGCGTCGCGGTCTCGTAGTGGTCGGCGCCCAGGTACCGGGGGTCCATGATCCGCGACGTGGAGGTCAGCGGGTCGATGGCCGGGTAGAGACCCTGCGACGCGATCTCACGGGAGAGCTCGGTCGTGGCGTCGAGGTGCGCGAACGTGGTCGCCGGCGCCGGGTCGGTGTAGTCGTCAGCCGGCACGTAGATCGCCTGCAGCGAGGTGATCGAGTGACCGCGCGTCGAGGTGATGCGCTCCTGGAGCACACCCATCTCGTCGGCGAGGTTCGGCTGGTAACCCACGGCGGACGGCATGCGGCCGAGCAGCGTCGAGACCTCGGAACCGGCCTGCGTGAAGCGGAAGATGTTGTCGATGAAGAGGAGCACGTCCTGCTTCTGGACATCGCGGAAGTACTCCGCCATCGTCAGCGCCGACAGGGCCACGCGGAGGCGCGTTCCCGGCGGCTCGTCCATCTGGCCGAACACGAGGGCCGTCTTGTCGAAGACCCCGGCCTCTTCCATCTCGCCGATGAGGTCGTTGCCCTCACGGGTGCGCTCGCCGACACCGGCGAACACCGACACACCACCGTGGTCCTGCGCGACGCGCTGGATCATCTCCTGGATGAGGACCGTCTTGCCGACGCCCGCACCACCGAAGAGGCCGATCTTCCCACCCTGCACGTACGGGGTGAGGAGGTCGATCGACTTGATGCCCGTCTCGAACATCGAGGTCTTGGACTCGAGCTGGTCGAAGGCCGGAGCCTTGCGGTGGATCGGCCAACGCTCGGTGATCTCGAGCTGCTCGTCGGTGTTGAGCACGTTGCCCAGCACGTCGAAGACCTTGCCCTTGGTGACGTCACCGACGGGGACCGAGATCGGAGCGCCGGAGTCACGGACCTCCTGGCCACGGACCAGACCGTCGGTCGGCTTCAGGGAGATGGCGCGGACGAGGTCGTCGCCGAGGTGCTGCGCGACCTCGAGGCCGATCTCCTGCGACGAGTCACCGATGGTGACGGTCGTGTGCAGGAGGTTGTAGATGTCGGGGATGGCGTCGTGGGGGAACTCGATGTCGACGACGGGACCCGTGACACGGGCGATCCGGCCGACACCGGGCGCCGACGACGTCTCGACCGCGGTGGTGGCGGTGTCGGTCATGGCTGGTGCCTTCCTGAGGGTGGGTAACTGTCCGCGAACGACGCGGACTACTTCTTCTTCGACGAGAGGGCGTCGGCGCCGCCGACGATCTCGGAGATCTGCTGCGTGATCTCGGCCTGACGAGCGTTGTTCGCGAGGCGGGTGAAGTCACGGATGAGGGAGTCCGCGTTGTCACTCGCCGACTTCATCGCCTTCTGCCGGGCGGCGTGCTCGGAGGCAGCCGACTGCAGCATGGCGTTGAAGATGCGGCTCTCGATGTAGACCGGGAGCAGGGCGTCGAGCACGGCGTCCGCGTCGGGCTCGAACTCGTACAGCGGGAGCGGCTCGTCGTTCGACGGCGCCTCGACGCCCTCGACGACCTCGAGCGGGAGCAGCCGGACGACCTGCGGCTCCTGCGTCGCGATGCTCACGAAGCGGTTGAAGACGATGTGGATCTCGTCCACGCCGCCCTCGGCCGTGTCCTGGAGGAACTTGCCGACGACCGCGTCGCCGATCTCCTTGGCCGTCGAGAACTCGGGCTGGTCGGTGCCGCCGACCCACTGCTGCTCGGACGGGCGCTCACGGAAGCCGAAGTACCCGACCGCCTTGCGGCCGACGAGGTAGAACACGACGTCCTTGCCCTCGCTGCGGAGAAGAGACGCGAGTTCCTCACCCTGCTTGAGGACGTTCGTGCTGAACGCACCGTTCAGACCGCGGTCCGAGGTGAACAGCACGACGGCGGCACGCGTCGACGACTCCGGCTCGGTGGTCAGCACGTGGTCGACGTTGGAGAACGTCGCCACGGCCGACACCGCCCGCGTCACGGCCCGCGAGTACGGACCGGACGCGGCCATGCGGGCCTGTGCCTTCTGGATCCGCGACGCCGAGATCAGTTCCATCGCGCGCGTGACCTTCTTCGTGGTCTTCGCGGACTTGATCCTCTGTCGGTAGACCCGGACCTGCGCTGCCATCTAGCGACGACCCTTGACGATCTGCTCCTGGTCGACGTCCTCGGCCGACGCAGCCTCGAACTGCTCCGAGCCGAGCGTCTTGCCGTCGCTCGTCTGGAAGCCCTTCTTGAAGGCGTCGATCTCGCGGTCCATCGCGGCGACGGTCTCGTCGCTGAGCTGGTTGGTCTCGCGGAGGGTGGTGAGGACGTCCGAGTTGCGGCGGAGGTGCTCCAGCAGCTCCGATTCGAAGCGCAGGACGTCGGACACGGGGACCTCGTCGAGCTTGCCGTTGGTGCCGGCCCAGATCGAGACGACCTGCTCCTCGACCGGGTACGGCGAGTACTGCGGCTGCTTGAGGAGCTCGGTCAGGCGCGCACCACGGTCGAGCTGACGGCGCGACGCCTGGTCGAGGTCGGACGCGAACATCGCGAACGCCTCGAGCGAGCGGTACTGCGCGAGCTCGAGCTTGAGCGTGCCGGAGACCTTCTTGATCGACTTGACCTGCGCGTCACCGCCGACTCGGGAGACCGAGATGCCCACGTCGACCGCCGGACGCTGGTTGGCGTTGAAGAGGTCGGACTGCAGGAAGATCTGGCCGTCCGTGATCGAGATCACGTTGGTCGGGATGTACGCCGACACGTCGTTCGCCTTGGTCTCGATGATCGGGAGACCCGTCATCGAGCCGGCGCCCAGGTCGTCCGACAGCTTCGCGCAACGCTCCAGCAGACGGGAGTGCAGGTAGAAGACGTCGCCCGGGTAGGCTTCGCGGCCCGGCGGACGGCGGAGGAGGAGGGACACGGCACGGTAGGCCTCGGCCTGCTTCGACAGGTCGTCGAAGATGATCAGGACGTGCTTGCCGCCGTACATCCAGTGCTGGCCGATGGCCGAGCCGGTGTAGGGGGCGAGGTACTTGAAGCCGGCCGGGTCGGAGGCGGGAGCGGCGACGATGGTGGTGTACTCCATCGCGCCGGCGTCCTCGAGCGCGCCCTTGACGGAGGCGATCGTGGAGCCCTTCTGACCGATGGCGACGTAGATGCAGCGGACCTGCTTGTTCTCGTCGCCGGAGTCCCAGTTGGCCTTCTGGTTGATGATCGTGTCGATCGCGATGGCCGTCTTGCCGGTCTGGCGGTCGCCGATGATCAGCTGACGCTGGCCGCGGCCGACGGGGATCATCGCGTCGATGGCCTTGATGCCGGTCTGGAGCGGCTCGTGGACCGACTTGCGGGACATGACGCCCGGAGCCTGGAGCTCGAGGGCACGACGACCCTCGGCTGCGATCTCGCCGAGACCGTCGATCGGGTTGCCGAGCGGGTCGACCACGCGACCGAGGAAGCCGTCGCCGACGGGGGCCGAGAGGACCTCGCCGGTACGGGTGACTTCCTGACCCTCTTCGATGCCGTCGAACTCGCCGAGCACGATGGCGCCGATCTCGTCCTCGTCGAGGTTCTGCGCGAGGCCGAGCGTGCCGTCCGCGAAGCGGATGAGCTCGTTGGCCATGACGCCGGGGAGGCCCTCGACGTGCGCGATGCCGTCACCGGCGTCGGTGACGTGCCCGACCTCGGCCGTGGAGGCCTTCGTCGGCTCGTAGTTCGAGACGAAGTCCTTCAGGGCATCACGGATCTCATCGGGGCTGATGGTGATGTCTGCCATGGGATTTTCCTTGTTGGTTTCCGGGGCCCTTCGGCTCCGAGAGGGTGATGCTGCCGTGACGACGACAGTTCCCGTTGTGGACTTGGGTGGGGCGGCTTCGACCGTACGCTCAGCCGGCCAGCTGGAGCCGGAGCTCCGCCAGGCGCGTGGACACGGTGCCGTCGATGACGTCGCCGCCGATCTGCACCCGGACCCCGCCGACGACCGAGGGGTCGACGACCTGGTTGATGCTGATGTCCTTGCCGTACCGCTCGCCGAGGCCGCGGGCCACGCGGGCCGACTGTCCGGCGTCGAGCGGCGTCGCGGTGATGACCGTCGCGACGAGCTTGTCCGCCTGGTCCGCCACGATCCGGCTCGCCTCACGCACCAGCTCGCCGATCCGACGACCGCGCGGCTGCTGCACGAGCGCCGAGAGGATCGTCACGGTCTGCTGCGACGCCTTGGAGCCGAGCAGCCGCTCGACGAGCGCGCCCTTCTCCGCCGGACTGCCGAGCTTGGTGCCGAGCGCCAGCTCGAGGTCGGCGTCCGAACGGACGGCGGTCTCGAAGGCGAACAGCTCCGACTCGATCGAGGTGCCCGTCCCCGCGGTGGCGGCGACGGCGCGGATGCCCGCGTCCTCGATGCCCGCGAGCAGGTCTTCCTGCGACGACCAGCGCGAGCCGGCCACCGCGGTCAGGACCGCACGCGTGGCGTCCGACTGACCGGCGAAGACGCGGTCGATGAGGACCTTCTTGCCGGCCGGGTCGGCCGTCGGGTCGGACAGCAGACCGAGCAGCTGCGGCGCACCGGCGATCGCACGCCCGGAGGCGAGGATCTCGGCACCCGTGGCCAGGTCGGCGCTGCTTCCGAGGTCGGCGAGCACCGCCCTCGTGGACGCGAGTGCTTCCCTGGTGGCGCTGCGCATGCTCAGCGCTCCCCGGCCTTGGAGGCCTCGAGGTCCGCGAGGAAGCGGTCCACGACGGCGTTCGACTTCGCGTCGTCCTTGAGGGACTCGCCGATCACACCGGACGCGAGGTCCAGCGCGAGCGAGCCGACCTCGGTGCGGAGCGACTGGAGCGCGCTCTGGCGCTCGGCCTCGATCTGCGCCTGGGCGTTGGCGGTGATGCGCGCGGCATCGGCAGCAGCCTGCTCGCGGACCTCGTTGCCGATCGCGGTCGCGTCGGCACGGGCCTGCTCACGGATGCGCGATGCCTCGGCACGCGCCTCCGCCAGCTGCTTGTTGTACTCGTCGAGCGCAGCGGCGGCCTGCTCCTGAGCTGCCTCCGCCTTCTTGATGCCACCTTCGATGGCCTCGGTGCGCTCGTCGAGCATCTTCGTGATCCGCGGGATGATGACCCGCCAGAAGACCAGGAGGATGACGACGAACGCAACCAGCGACCACACGATGTCGTACACCGGCGGGATGAGGGGACTGTGCGTCTCCTCCGCCGCGATGATCAGTGCGTTCTGCATCGACTGGCCTTAGTTGGTGAAGATGAAGTACGTCGCGATACCGATGAAGGCGAGGGCCTCGGTGAAGGCGATACCGATGTACATGAGGGTCGTCAGGCGGCCCTGGAGCTCCGGCTGGCGAGCGACGGACTCGATCGTCTTGCCGACGACGATGCCCACGCCGATGGCCGGGCCGATCGCCGCGAGGCCGTAGCCCACCGTCGCGATGTTGCCGTTGATCTCCGCGAGAACGGTCGTTGCGTCCACGTGTGTTCCTTTCAAGTGCGGCCCGGCGGATGCCGTGCCGTATGGGGGGTCAGTACAGGTCAGTGCTCGTCAGCCAGCGCGAGCTGGATGTACACAGCGGTCAGCAGCATGAAGACGTACGCCTGCAGCAGCGCGACCAGGATCTCGAAGAAACTGAACGCGATGCCGAACGCGAGCGTCCCGACGCCGAAGAGCTTGAAGGCACCCTCGGTGTCGAACAGGAAGAACTGCGTCGCTGCGAAGAACAGGACGAGCAGCAGGTGGCCGACGACCATGTTCATGAGGAGTCGGAGCGTCAGCGTCACCGGACGGAGCACGAAGGTCGAGACGAGCTCGATCGGCGTCACGATGATGTAGAGCGGCCACGGCACCCCGGGCGGGAACAGCGCGTTGCGGAGGAACGCGCCCGGGTGCTTCCGGAGGCCCGCGTAGATGAACGCCACGTAGGCGACGATCGCGAGGATCATCGGGTACGCGATGCGGCTGGTGCCCTGCAGGTTGAACCCGGGGATGAGACCCGTCAGGTTCAGGAACAGCACCGAGAAGAAGATCGTGGCGAGGAGCGGCAGGAAGCGCTTGCCGTCCTTCTCGCCGAGGTTGTCGAACGTGTTGCGACGGACGACGTCGAACGCGTACTCGATGAGCGCCTGACCGCGACCGGGGACGAGCTTCAGCGAGCGGGTCCCGACGATCCCGATGATCAGCAGCACCGCGACGGCGATGAAGCGGATGATGACGAGGCGGTCGATCTCGAACGGCGTCCCGGCGAAGAAGATCGCGTCAGGGAAGAACTCGTTGATCGACGGACCGTGGAACTCGGCGGCCTGGCTGCTCCCCGCCGCGACGGGGTTGACCGCAGCGGTGAGGGACAGGGGAAGAGCGTGGGATAGCAGCGCTGTCTCCTGTGTCGGCGCGCGCACACACGGCACGCGATGGTGGACTTTGTGGAGGCTCGTCCGCTCCGAGCGAGGCTCCGGACGCGGACTTCGAGAAGCCTATCAGGTGCGAGAGGCTTCCCGGGCTCTCAGTCGCGGGTGTCGTCCTTCTCAGGTTCCGAGGAGGAACCGGGCAGCGACACCCCGATCGGGACCCGCGCCTTCGCGACCGCGACGACGTCGATGACGAGCGACCCGACGACCCCGACGATGATCACGACCGCGAGGATCGGGAAGTCCACCCACGCACGGTCGCGCAGCGCCACGAGCACGACGATGAAGAGCACGAACTTCAGCAGCCAGGTCCCCATCACGATACCGAAGAACGCACCGGAGATCATCTGCCCCTTGGAGACCCGGAGCGCGACGAGCACCGACAGTGCAGTGAGTCCGAGGAACACGACGCTCAGCACGGCACCGAGCAGGCCACCCGCCAGCCCGGGCGTGCCGGCGACGAGGAGCCCCACGACTCCCCCGACGACGGCGAGGGCGACCGCGAGCAGGCCCGCCCAGACGAGGATGCGGCGGAACACCGGCCGGACGTGGTCGAGCGCGTTCGGTGCGGTCACGTGATGTCTCCAGGGATCGTGCGGTCGTTGGCGGCCCGGTCGAGCGGGTCGAGGCTGGCGTCCACCACGGCGGCGGAGCGGTTGGCGGTCTGGGCGGCGATCTCGGTGCGCTTGCGGCCGAGCGGGGCGAAGGTGGCGACGGCGCACACCGTGAACCCGACCGCGACGAACGCCACCACCCAGTACCAGTCGACGAAGAGGAAGAGCAGGCAGCCGAACGCGACGGTGGCGGTCCAGGCGTAGAAGATCAGCACCGCGTGGAAGTGCGAGTGCCCCATGTCGAGCAGGCGGTGGTGCAGGTGCTTCCGGTCGGCCGAGAACGGCGACTTCCCGGCACTGAGCCGCCGGGTGACCGCGAGCCCGAAGTCGAGGATCGGCACGATGAGGATCGCGAAGGGCAGCAGGATCGGGATGAACGCCGGCAGCAGGGCCTGGCGTGTCTGCACGGCCGCGGGGTCGATGTTGCCCGTGACGCTCACCGCGCTCGTGGCCATGAGGAAGCCCACGAGCAGCGCACCTGCGTCCCCCATGAAGAGCTTCGCCGGGTGCCAGTTCAGGATGAGGAAGCCGAAGCACGCCCCGACGAGGACCGCGGTCAGGAGCGACGGCAGGTTGAAGAAGAACTCCGTCTGCTGCACGACGCGGTTGATGAAGAACGTGTAGAGGAAGAACACCCCGCCGGCGATGATCGCCACCCCGGCGACGAGCCCGTCGAGCCCGTCGATGAAGTTCACCGCGTTCATCACGAGCACGACCGCCAACACCGTGAAGATGAGGCTCATGTAGGACGAACCGACTCCGAGCGTGTTCCCGATCGGCAGGGAGACGATCGCCACGCCCTGCCACGCCAGGATGCCGGCGGCGATGATCTGGCCCGCCAGCTTCGTCATCCAGTCGAGGTCCCAGATGTCGTCCGCGACGCCGAGGACCACGATGATCGTCGCTCCGCCGAGGACGGCGAGCACGCGCCCCGGTTCGGAGAACACGAGCCGGAAGTAGTCGGTCCCGGCGATCGACGGGAACAGGAACCAGGCGGCGAGCATCGCCACGATGACGCCGAGGTACATCGCGATCCCGCCGAGCCGGGGCGTCGGGGTGCGGTGCACGTCACGCTCGCGGACCTTCGGGTACCACCGGAACCGGACGCCGAGCTTCCACACCAGCCAGCTGATGCAGAAGCTCACGACCGCGGCGATGGCTCCCGCGAGCAGGTAGTACTTCACGCGATCAGGTCGGCTCCGACGACCCGCGCGATCTCGTCGTCGGGGATCACCCCGTGCCGCACGATCGTCAGCTTGTCGCCGGTCGAGAGCCCGGTCGCGTCGACGATGGTCGAGCCGGTCGACGCGGCGAACCCGTCGTGCACCTCGATCGGGCCGCCGTCGAGGTACACCGAGACGCTCTCGCCGAGCATCCGCTCCGCGGCGTCGACGTCCATCGCGGCCGGGTCGCCGGTGCTGTTCGCCGAGGAAACCGCGAGCGGCCCGACCTCCTGCAGCAGCTCGAGCGCGATCCGGGAGTCCGGCATGCGGAGCGCGACGGTCCCCCGGGTCTCGCCGAGGTCCCAGTCGAGCGACGGCTGTGCGCGGAGGATGACCGTGAGGCCACCGGGCCAGAACTCGTCGACGAGGTCGCGCACCTGCTGCGGCACCTCGCTCGCGAGCGCGTCGAGCGTGGGCGGCCCCGGGATGAGCACCGGCGGCGGGGACTGCCGCGTGCGGCCCTTCGCGTCGAGCAGCCGCTGCACGGCGGCCTGGCTGAAGGCGTCCGCGGCGAGGCCGTAGACGGTGTCGGTGGGGACGACGACGAGCTCTCCCCGTCCGAGCGCGGCACGTGCGAGCCGCATCCCGGTGAGGAGACCGTCGTTGTCGGTGCAGTCGTATCGGGAGGCCATGACTCGCACGATGATAGTGCGACACAATGGGTGGCATCGTGAACGAGACCGCCGTGCCCCCGCTCCTCTTCCTGTTCGACATGGACGAGGTCCTCGTCCGCTACGACTGGCGCGTGCGGATGGAGGCCCTCGCCGAGTTCACCGGACACGACTTCGCCGAGCTCCGCCGCCGCTGGTGGGACTGCGGGAACGAGGCCAGGGCCGAGGCCGGCCACTGGCCCGACGGGGACGCCTACCTCGCCGCGTTCGAGGACGCGATGGGCTGCGACGTCCCGGAGTCCGAGTGGGCACGCTTCCGCGGCGCGGCGATGACCGAGCTGCCCGAGCGGGTCGAGGCGGTCAGGATCGCGGCCGAGCACGGGCGCGTCGGGCTGCTGACGAACAACGGTCCGCTCGCCGGGCGCTGGATCGCGCGGTGGGTACCGTCCCTCGCGGCGGTCTTCGGCGACCACCTCGACACGACGAGCAACTTCGGTGCACGCAAGCCCGAACCCGAGGTCTTCCTGCGGGCGCTCGAGCACCACGGCGTCCCGGCCGAGCGCACCTTCTTCGCCGACGACATGCCGGTCAACGTCGAGGGCGCGCGGAGCGTCGGCATCCACGCCGTCCTGGTCGAGGAGCACACCGATCTCCGCGAGGCGGTCCGCGCCTTCGTCGCGGAACAGGAGCAGGAGCGGGTCGCCTCCCCCGTCGCCTGATCGACGCGCCGCGTCACGACCGGCCGGGAGGCACGGCTCGCGTCCGCCCGCGGGTCGCGTCAGCGGGTGGCCGTCGTGGTGCGGTCGCGGCCGGTCAGGTCGACGTGCGTCTCCGGGGAACGGAACCCCCGCGCGGCGAGGACCTCGCGGACGCCCGCACCCTGCTGTTCCGCGTGCTCGACGACGAGCAGGCCGCCGGGCACGAGGAGGCGCCAGGCGGTCTCGGTGAGCGCACGGACGGCGTCGAGGCCGTCCGCTCCCCCGTACAGCGCGAGCGACGGGTCGTGGTCCCGGACCTCGGGGTCGACCGGCACCATGTCGTCGGGGACGTACGGCGGGTTCGACACGACGACGGAGACGGTGCCGTCGAGCTCGGGCAGCGCGTCGGCGAGGTCGCCCTCGACGAGCCGGACGGTGCCGCCGTGGGCGTCCACGTTGCGTCGGGTCCACGGCAGGGCCTCGGGTGAGCGCTCGACCGCGTACACGACCGCGTTCGGCACCTCGGTGTCCATCGCGATGGCGATGGCACCGCTGCCGGAGCCCAGGTCGACGGCCACGGGCGCGGGCAGCGCGGTGGCGCGGAGCGCGTCGATGCCGAACTGCACGACGCCCTCGGTCTCTGGTCGCGGGACGAACACGCCCGGTCCCACCGCGAGCGTGAGGGCACGGAAGTGCGCCTCGCCCGTGATGTGCTGGAGCGGCTCGCGGGTGGTCCGGCGAGCGACCGCGTGACGGAAGCGCTCGACGTGCTCCGGTGCGATCGCTCCCCCGGTCAGCGCCCGGGCCTGGACGGCGCCGCGCGAGGTGTCGGTCGCCCAGGCGAGCAGGAGCTCGGCGTCGACCAGTGGAGTCGGGACACCGGCACCGTCGAGCGCCGCGGTCGCCTGCTCGAGCAGGCGATCCGCAGCGAACGGGACGGGAGTGTCGGCGGTGATCCGAGCCTCCCGGCGGGGTTCGGTCACGCGTCCTGGTCGCCGATGGCGGCCAGGCGGGCCTCTTCGTCCGCCGTGATGGCGGACTGGATGACGGGTTCGAGCGCGCCGTTCATCACCCGGTCGAGGTCGTACGCCTTGTAGCCGGTCCGGTGATCCGCGATGCGGTTCTCCGGGAAGTTGTACGTGCGGATGCGCTCGGAACGGTCCATGCCGCGGATCTGCGACTTGCGCGCGTCCGAGGCGATCGCGTCGAGCTCCTCCTGCTGCTTCGCGAGGATGCGTGCACGGAGGACGCGCATGCCGGCCTCGCGGTTCTGCAGCTGCGACTTCTCGTTCTGCATCGCCACCGTGATGCCCGTGGGCAGGTGGGTGATGCGGACCGCGGAGTCCGTCGTGTTCACCGACTGACCGCCGGGACCGGAGGACCGGTACACGTCGATCTTGAGGTCGTTCTGGTTGATCTGGACCTCTTCGGGCTCGTCGACCTCGGGGAACACCAGCACGCCCGTGGTCGACGTGTGGATGCGCCCCTGCGACTCGGTCGCCGGCACCCGCTGCACGCGGTGCACGCCACCCTCGTACTTCAGGTGCGCCCAGACGCCCTGGGACGGGTCGGTCGCGTTCGACTTGATCGCGACCTGCACGTCCTTGTAGCCGCCGAGGTCGGACTCGGTGCGCTCGAGGAGCTCGACCTTCCAGCCCTTCGTCTCGGCGTAGTGCGAGTACATCCGCAGGAGGTCGGCCGCGAAGAGCGCCGACTCCTCGCCGCCCTCACCGCCCTTGATCTCCATGATGACGTCGCGGCCGTCGTCGGGGTCGCGCGGGATGAGCAGCCGACGGAGACGCTCCTGGCGCTCCTGCAGCTGCTCCTCGAGCGCGGGGACCTCGTCCGCGAACGCCTCATCCTCGCGCGCGAGTTCCCGGGCGGCGGCGAGGTCGTCCCCCGCAGCCTGCCAGGACTCGTACGCGGACTTGATCTGGTTGAGCTCGGCGTACCGCCGGTTCACCTTCTTCGCACGGACCGGATCGGCGTGGAGCGCGGGGTCCGACAGCTGCTGCGTCAGGTCCTCGTGTTCCGCCAGCAGCCCCGCTACCGACTCGAACACCGGTTACTCCTGGTGGCCGTTGTGGTGCCCGCCGGTCGTGGGGACCGACTTCTGCACCTGGACCAGGAACTCGACGTTCGACTGCGTCTCCTTGAGGTTCCGCAGCACGATCTCGAGGGCCTGCTGCGGGTCGAGCCCGGCGAGGGCCCGGCGCAGGCGCCACGTGATCTTGACCTCGTCGGCGGAGAGCAGCTGCTCCTCGCGACGGGTGCCGGAGGCGTTGACGTCGACGGCCGGGAAGATCCGCTTGTCCGCGAGGTGGCGGTTGAGGCGGAGCTCCATGTTGCCGGTGCCCTTGAACTCCTCGAAGATGACCTCGTCCATCTTGGAGCCGGTCTCGACGAGCGCGGTCGCGAGGATGGTCAGCGAGCCGCCGTCCTCGATGTTGCGCGCCGCGCCGAAGAAGCGCTTCGGCGGGTAGAGCGCGGCCGAGTCGACGCCACCGGAGAGCACGCGACCGGAGGCCGGCGTCGCCAGGTTGTAGGCGCGACCGAGGCGCGTGATCGAGTCGAGCAGCACGACGACGTCGTGACCGAGCTCGACCAGGCGCTTCGCACGCTCGATGGCGAGCTCGGCGACCGTGGTGTGGTCCTCCGCCGGACGGTCGAAGGTCGAGGCGATGACCTCGCCCTTCACCGAGCGCTGCATGTCGGTGACCTCTTCGGGCCGCTCGTCCACGAGCACGACCATGAGGTGCGCCTCGGGGTTGTTCTTCGCGATCGCGTTGGCGATGGCCTGGAGCACGACCGTCTTGCCGGCCTTGGGCGGCGAGACGATGAGGCCGCGCTGGCCCTTGCCGATCGGCGACACGAGGTCGATGATCCGCGTCGACAGCTTCTGCGGCTCGGTCTCGAGGCGCAGACGCTCGTTCGGGTACAGGGGCGTGAGGTCGGAGAAGTCCTTGCGGGCCGCCGCCTCCTCCGCGGTCTGCCCGTTGACGGTGTCGACCTTGACGAGCGCGTTGTACTTCTGACGGCTCTGCTGCTCGCCGCCCTGGGGCTGCTTGATCGAGCCGACGATCGCGTCGCCCTTGCGGAGGTGGTACTTCTTCACCTGGCCGAGCGAGACGTAGACGTCGCTCGGGCCGGGCAGGTAACCGGTCGTCCGCACGAAGGCGTAGTTGTCCAGGACGTCGAGGATGCCCGCGATCGGGATGAGGACGTCGTCCTCGGTGACCTCCGGCTCGAGGTCGTCCTGCTGGCCGCCACGGCCGCGCTTGCGGTCACGCTGACGACGGCTGCGGCCCTCGCCCTCCTGCGCGTCCTGCTGCGGGCCGTTCTGGTTGTTCTGCTTCTGCTGGCCGTTCTGCTGGCCCTGCTTCTGCTGACCGTTCTGGTCGTCCTGCTTCTGCTGGCCGTTCTGCTTCTGCTGGCCCTGCTTCTGCTGACCGTTCTGGTCGTCCTGCTTCTGTTGGCCCTGCTGGTCGTTGCCGCCCTGGCCGTTCCCGCCCTGACCGTTGCCGCCCTGGCCGTTCTGCTCGCCGTTCTCGGCGTTCTGGCCACGCCCACGACCACGACCACGGCTGCGGCGTCCGCGACGCGAGCCGCCCTCGCCCTGCTGGTCGCCCTCGCCGGACTCGCCGCCCTGCTCGCCCGCCTGCGTGGCGGAGTCGTCCTGGGCCTCCTGGCCGGCCTGCTGGCCGCCCTGCTGCTGACCGTCCTGCTGCTGGCCGCGCCCGCGGCGCTGGCCGGCAGCCTGCGCGGCCTCTTGCGCGTCCTTCTCGGCGCGGACCTGGTCGAGCCCGGCGAGGAGGTCCTCGGTGCCGGTGTGCCCGTGGTTCTGGTGCTCGGACGCCGACGTCGGCGCCGCGTTGACGGTGCCCGCCGAGGAGGCACGGCGCGAGCGACGCGCACGGCCGCCGGTCGGCTGGTCGGTCGCCTCGGCGCCGGTGGCGGCGCCCGAGGTCGCGTCCTGCGCGGGCTGCTGCTGGGCGGCCGGCTCCGGCGCAGCGGCCGGCTCGGCGGCGGGCTGCTCCGTCGCGGGCTCGGGCAGCGTCGGCTGCTCGGCGACCGGCGTCTCCGCGGCGGGGGCGTCGGCCGTCGCGGGGCGCTTGTCCTCGATCGTGGCGATGAGGTCGCCCTTGCGCATCTTCGACAGGCCCGTGATGCCGAGGGAGGAAGCGATGCGCTGGAGCTCCGGGAGACGGAGGGCGCGCAGGTCGCTGGGGATCTCCACCGGGGTGGAGTCGTTGACGTTCGTCAAGGTCGGTGTTTCCTTTCGAACCGCAGAACGCGGAGAGTTTCCACCGCCCCGGATGCACAGGGGTGCACTGACCGTCGTTCAGACGACGGACCGGGAAACGGTGATCAGAAAGAGATTGCCCCCGCGCACCGGATCCTGCACCGGCGAGGATCGTTCCTGCTGCCTATGCGGGATCGGCTTGGAGCGCCGAGTGCGCTGCCACTGTAGCACCACCCAGGTCCACGGCCAGCATGAGCGGGCGCCAGTCCGACTCCGCGTGTCGCGTCACGAGGTCCGCCGCGGTGAGCCGCTGCGCCGGATCGCTGCCGAGGACGAGGAGGCTCGGGCCGGCCCCGGACACGACCGCCGCGAGCCCGTGCTGCCGCAGGAGCCCGATGAGCGCGTCGGTCTCGGGCATGGCGCTCGCCCGGTACGCCTGGTGCAGACGGTCCTCGGTCGCCGCCAGGAGCAGCTCGGGGCTCTGGATCAGTGCCGCGACGAGGAGTGCCGACCGCGACACGTTGAACGCGGCGTCCTCGTGGGGCACGCTCGCGGGCTGCAGGGACCGTGCGAGCTTGGTCGACAGCGTCGAGGTCGGCACGAAGACCACCGGCGAGACGCCGCGGTGCACGAGCAGCCGCTTGTACGCCGGCCCGTCCGCGGTCATCCATGCGATGGTGAGGCCGCCGAAGAGCGCCGGCGCGACGTTGTCCGGGTGCCCCTCCATCTCCGTGGCGAGCGTCAGGAGCGTCGAGGCGTCGAGGTCGACGACCCCCGCGAGGAGACCCCGCGCCGCCATGAGTCCGGCGACGATCGCCGCCGCGCTCGACCCGAGTCCGCGGCCGTGCGGGATGGCGTTGACCGCGTGCAGCTCGAGACCCGGCTGTTCGGTCACGCCACCGGCCGCGAGCCCTCGGCGGACGGCCTGGACGACGAGGTTGGTGTCGTCCGTGGCGACCTCGCCGGCACCGACGCCCTCGACCGTCACGGTCGCACCGGGCTCCGGCCGGACACGCACGGTCACCTCGTCGTACAGCGACAGCGCGAGCCCGAGCGAGTCGAACCCCGGCCCGAGGTTCGCCGACGTCGCCGGCACCCGGACGCGTACCGCCCGTCCAGCCGGTACAGCGTGCTGGGCGGTCGCGCCCTCCCCCGGTCCGGACGAGCGGTGCGTGCTCACTCGGCGCCGACCAGTCCGAGCACGTCGGCGACGGACTTCGTGTCCACCGGCACGACCGTGGGCTGGACCTCGCCGCCGTCTTCGGTGCGGAGGGCCCACTGCGGGTCCTTCAGGCCGTGGCCGGTCACCGTGATGACGACCTTCGCGCCCTTGCCGAGGACACCGGCATCAGCGCGCTCGAGGAGCCCGGCGACACCGATCGCGGAGGCCGGCTCGACGAAGACGCCGACCTCGGCCGACAGGATGTGGTGCGCGGCGAGGATCGCCTCGTCGGAGATGGCGCCGAAGTAGCCGTCGGTCTCCTCGCGCGCGTCGAGGGCGTACTGCCACGAGGCGGGGTTGCCGATGCGGATGGCGGACGCGATCGTCTCGGGCTTCGGGACGACCTCACCGCGGACGATCGGGGCCGAGCCTGCGGCCTGGAAGCCGAACATGCGCGGGAGCTTCGACGAACGACCGGCGGCGACGTCCTCGCGGTAGCCGCGGGAGTACGCCGTGTAGTTGCCGGCGTTGCCGACGGGCAGGAAGTGGAAGTCCGGCGCGTCACCGAGGACGTCGACGACCTCGAACGCAGCGGTCTTCTGGCCCTCGATGCGGTCGTTGTTCACCGAGTTGACGAGGTGCACCGGGTAGTTCGCCGCGAGGTCGCGCGCGATGTCGAGGCAGTCGTCGAAGTTGCCCTGCACCTGGAGCAGCTGCCCGTCGTGCGCGATCGCCTGGCTGAGCTTGCCCATCGCGATCTTGCCCTCGGGGACGAGCACCGCGGCGGTGATGCCCGCGTGCGTGGCGTACGCGGCGGCCGACGCACTCGTGTTGCCGGTCGAGGCGCAGATGACGGCCTTGGCGCCGTGCTCGACGGCCTTCGAGATCGCCATCGTCATGCCGCGGTCCTTGAACGAACCCGTCGGGTTCATGCCCTCGAACTTGACGTAGACGTCCGCCCCGGTGCGCTCGGAGAGCCGTCGCGCCGGGATGAGCGGGGTGCCGCCCTCGCCGAGGGTGACGACGGGCGTCGCCTCGGTCACGTCGAGACGGTCGGCGTACTCGCGCAGGACTCCCTGCCACTGGTGGGCCATCAGGCTCCCCTTTGTATCGGTGTGCTGTTCGGGTGCGTGGGGGTGCGTGCGGCTCAGCCGCCGACGACCCGCAACACGCTGGTGATCTCGGCGACGACGTCCTCGTTGCGGAGCGCCACCACGGTGTCGGCGAGGTCGGACTCGCGCGCCAGGTGGGTGCCGATGACGAGCGTCGCGGTCGCACCGGTGCGGTCGGCACCGGGAGCGTCCGTCTGCAGCGCGCTGGTCTGTTCGACCGTCTCCACGCTGACGCCGTGCTTGGCCAGGACGCCCGCGACCGTCGACAGGACACCGGGGGCGTCCGCGACGTGGAGCGTGATCTGGTAGCGGGTGCGCACGGTCCCGATCGGGAACACGGGCAGGTCCGCCTGGGTCGACTCGGCGACGCCGGGGCCGCCGATGACGTGTCGGCGCGCGGCGGACACGAGGTCGCCGAGGACGGCGGAGGCCGTCTCGACGCCGCCGGCTCCGGCGCCGTAGAACATGAGGTCACCAGCGGCCTCGGCCTCGACGAACACGGCGTTCTTCGCGCCGTGCACGCTCGCGAGCGGGTGCGACTCCGGCACGAGCGCCGGGTAGACGCGAGCGGAGACGCCCTCGCGGCCGTCCTCGTCGGTCAGGCGCTCGGCCGTCGCGAGGATCTTCACGACGTAGCCGGCCTTCCGGGCCGCGCGGACCTGGTCGATCGTGATCGCGGTGATGCCCTCCCGGTGGACGGCGACGAGCGGCACCGAGGTGTGGAACGCGAGCGAGGCGAGGATCGCGGCCTTCTGCGCGGCGTCGTAGCCCTCGATGTCGGCGGTCGGGTCGGCCTCGGCGTACCCGAGCTCGGTCGCGGTGGCGAGGGCGTCCTCGAACGTCGCGCCCTGGCGGTCCATCAGGTCGAGGATGAAGTTCGTGGTGCCGTTGACGATGCCCATGATGCGGACGATGCGGTCACCGGCGAGGGAGTCGTGCAGCGGGCGGATGATCGGGATCGCCCCGGCGACGGCGGCCTCGTAGTAGAGCTGCGCACCCACCTGCTCGGCGGCGGCGAAGAGCTCCGGTCCGTGGGTCGCGAGGAGCGCCTTGTTGCCCGTGACGACGTCCGCGCCGGACTGCAGCGCCTGGAGGACGAGCGTCCGCGCCGGCTCGATGCCGCCGATGAGCTCGACGACGATGTCGGCGCCCAGGATCAGCGACTCGGCGTCGGTCGTGAAGAGGTCCTTCGGCAGGTCGACGTCCCGCTCCGCCTCGGTGTCGCGGACGGCGATCCCGACGAGCTCGAGGCCGGCGCCGGCACGCGAGGCGAGTTCGTCGCCGTGCTCCAGGAGGAGCCGCGCCACCTGCGACCCGACCGAGCCGGCTCCGAGCAGGGCGACGCGGACGTTGCGGTATTCGATCATCTGGGGGTGGTTCCTGTCGTTCGGGTGTGTCACCGGCCGGGGCCGGGTGCGGGGACGACCCCGGTGTCACGGGCGAGCAGGTCGTCGATCGACTCGCCCCGGACGAGGATACGGGCTGTGCCGTCCGCCACGGCGACGACCGGCGGGCGACCGACGTGGTTGTAGTTGCTCGCGAGGCTCCAGCAGTAGGCACCGGTCGCGGCGACGGCGAGGAGGTCGCCGCGGCGCACGTCGCCCGGCAGGTACTCGTCCTGCACGACGACGTCGCCGCTCTCGCAGTGCTTGCCGACGACCCGGCTGAGCACCGCCGGCGCGTCCGAGCTCCGGGCGAGACGGGCGGTGTAGTCGGCGCCGTACAGCGCGGGGCGGGCGTTGTCGCTCATGCCGCCGTCGACGGACACGTACGTGCGGGTCGCGGTCGCCTCGGACACGGGCGCGTCGAGCTCCAGCGTCACGGGCTTGATCGTGCCGACGGAGTAGAGCGTGATGCCGGCGGGGCCGACGATGTACCGACCGGGTTCCACCGCGATCTCGGGCACCGGGATCCCGCGTTCCGCGCAGGCCTCGGCGACGATCGTGGCGAGGGCCTCGGCGACGTCCTCGGGCGCGAACGCCGAGTCGGCCTCGGTGTAGTCGATGCCCCATCCTCCGCCGAGGTTGAGCTCCGGCACCGGCCCCGTGGCCACGAGCGCTGCGTGCACGTCCATGAGGCGCCGGGCGGCCTCGCGGAAGCCGGACTCGTCGAAGATCTGCGAGCCGATGTGCGAGTGCAGGCCGACGAACGCGAGGGAGGGCTCCGCGCGGACCGCCGCCGCGGCCTGCTCGGCCTCGGTCAGCGGGATGCCGAACTTCTGGTCCTCGCGGGCGGTGGCGAGGTACTCGTGCGTGGAGGCGTGCACGCCGCTGTTGATCCGGATGCGGACGCGCTGCACGACACCGGCGTCGGCGGCGGCCCGGGCGACGCGCTGCACCTCCTCGTGGCTGTCGAGGACGATCGTGCCGACCCCGACCTCGACGGCGCGGGCGATCTCGGCGTCGGACTTGTCGTTGCCGTGGAAGCCGAGCATCCCCGGGTCGACACCGCCGGCCAGGGCGACCGCGAGCTCCCCGCCGGTGCAGACGTCGACGCGGAGGTCCGCCTCGGCCATCCACGCGGCGACCTGGGTCGTCAGGAACGCCTTGCCGGCGTAGTAGACGTGCGCACGGGTGCCGATCCGGCCGAACGCGTCCGAGAAGGCGGTCCGCACGCGCACGGCTCGGGACTGCACGTCGCGCTCGTCGACCACGTAGAGGGGTGTGCCGAACTGCCGGGCGAGGTCCGAGGCGGTGATCCCGCCCACGGCGAGCTCGCCGTCGTCCGTCCGGGTCGCAGACGCGGGCCAGATGCGCGCCGTCAGCGCGGAGGCGTCCGTCGGGAACCGCAGCCGCGGCGGGGCAAGGGGGTTCTCGCTCACGGGACCCGATCCTACCGAGCCGTGAGGAGCCTCCCGTCCGGTGTTACGAGCAGGACCCCACGGACCGCAGCCCCTCCTCGCTGAGTGGCAGGGAGTCCGCGGTGACGCGGACGGTCGCGTCGCGTGCCGTGATGTCGAGGTCGCGCACCGCGAGCTGGGACGGCAGGAAGCGTGCGGTGCACACCTCGACCGGGACGTTCGTGACGCCGGGGATCGAGTCGACCTTGAGGCCGAGCGACGAGTTGGTGATGCGGACGCTCTTCGGGGTGATCGTCACGCCCTTGCCGTCGTCCTGCGTCACGACGTCGCCGCGCGCGGCGTAGGTGATGTCGTAGCCGAGGACGGCCGTCTTGCCGGAGAGCTCGACCCCGCCGTCGACGAGCTTCAGGCGTTCGAACAGCGGGCTGTACTTCGCGAGGTCGGAGACGCTGCTCGAGGCGAGGGTCACGGTGCCGTCGAGGTCACGCACGTCCCCCTTGCCGTCGACGGGGACGTCGTGCACGGTGACGTCGGCGGCGAGCGGGATGCCGTCGACCGTGATCTTCCGCGAGGAGATCTCGACCTGGTCGAGCGTCCCGCCGATGAGCTGCGGGATGACGATGCCGTCCGCGTGCGCGTCGACCTGACCGGTGGTGCCCTCGGGGAGCGACTGCTCGACCTGTTGGGCGATGATCCGGTCGACGACACCGCGGAGGACGAACTCGGCGATCACCACGAGGGCGGCGAGGACGACGAGCACGACGACGAGGACGATCGGCCAGCGGCGGCGCTTCGGGCGGGCGGCGGGGGCGGCGGTCATGCGTCCCACCCTGCCAGCACCCACCGTCAGCCTGCCTGGAGGCGCGGCGTGCGCCCGGTGGGCGTCCGCCGCGGGTGCGCTGGGTGCGGCGGGGTGGTGCTGCGGTCGGGCGGGCGGAACCAGGTTCCGGACACAGCACCACGCTTTTCCGCGATGCTGTGTCCGCAACCTGGTTCCGGCGCGCAGCGCCCCCGCCCCGCTACATGCGCTCGGGCGCGCTCACCCCGAGGAGGCCGAGGCCGTTGCGGATGACCTGCCCGGTGGCGTCGTTCAGCCAGAGGCGCGTGCGGTGGAGGTCCGTCACGGCCTCGTCCCCGAGCGGTGTCACGCGGCAGGAGTCGTACCAGCGGTGGTACAGCCCCGCGAGCTGCTCGATGTAGCGCGCGATGCGGTGCGGCTCGCGGAGCTCGGCGGCCTGCCGGACGACCCGCGGGTACTCGGCGAGGGCCCCGACGAGGGTGCTCTCGGTCTCGTGCGTCAGGAGCGAGGCGTCGAACGCGGACCGGTCGACCCCGGACGCGGCGGCGTTGCGGGCGACCGACTGCGTGCGGGCGTGGGCGTACTGCACGTAGAAGACCGGGTTGTCGTTGGTCCGCTTCGTGAGCAGGTCGAGGTCGATGTCGATCGAGGTGTCGCTCGCGAAGCGCACGAGGGCGTACCGGCCGGCGTCGACACCGACGGCGTCGACGAGGTCCTCCATCGTGACGATCGTGCCGTTGCGCTTCGACATGCGCATCGGCTCGCCGTCCTTGAGCAGGTTGACCATCTGCCCGATGAGGATCTCGAGGTTCGTGCCGGGCTCGTCACCGAACGCCGCGCACATCGCCATCATGCGGCCGACGTAGCCGTGGTGGTCGGCGCCGAGCATGATGAGGTTCCGCTCGAAGCCGCGCTCGCGCTTGTCGAGGTAGTACGCGAGGTCGCCCGCGATGTAGGCCGGCTGCCCGTCCGACTTGATGACGACGCGGTCCCGGTCGTCGCCGAAGTCGGTCGTGCGGAGCCAGAGCGCACCCTCGGCCTCGTACATCTTGCCGAGCGACTGCAGCCGCTCGATGGCGCGCTCGACGGCCTTCGACTCGTGCAGCGAGTTCTCGTGGAAGTACACGTCGAAGTCGACGCCGAAGTCGTGCAGCGACGACTTGATGTCCGCGAACATGAACTCGACGCCCTCGCGCCGGAACAGCTCCTGTGCCTCGTCGCGCGGCAGGTCCCGCAGGTCGGTGCCGGCCGGCAGCGTGGCGATCACGCGCGCCGCGATCTCGCCGATGTACGCGCCGCCGTAGCCGTCCTCGGGCGTGGGCTCGCCGAGCGCCGACGCGACGAGGGACCGGGCGAAGCGGTCGATCTGCGCGCCGTGGTCGTTGAAGTAGTACTCGCGGGTGACGAGTCCGCCCTGCGCCTCGAACACGCGGGCGAGGCTGTCGCCGACCGCGGCCCAGCGGACGCCGCCCATGTGGATCGGACCGGTCGGGTTCGCGGAGACGAACTCGAGGTCGATCTTCACCCCGTCGTACAGGTCGCCCTGCCCGAACGCGGCGCCCTCGTCGACGATGGTCTTGGCGATCGCGCCGGCGGCGGCCGCGTCGAGCGTGATGTTGATGAACCCGGGGCCGGCGACGTCGACCGAGGCCACGCCGTCGAGCTCGGTCAGCTCCCCCGCGATCTCGGTCGCGAGCTCGCGCGGGTTCGTCCCGAGGCGCTTCGCCAGCTGCATCGCGGCGTTCGACGCCCAGTCACCGTGCGCCCGGTTCTTCGGCCGTTCGAGGGCCGCGTGCGACTCCTCGACCGTCACCGTGTCCGAGGCGCCTCGTCGCTCCACGATCCCCGTCAGGATCGACAGGTACGCGGCGGAGAGTTCGGCTGGTGTCATAGCGGTCGATCCTACCGGCGTCCACGGGCCTCCCCGGACGATGCGCCATCATGGCCGGATGACCTCCCGCAGCCGCGTCCGGGCGATCAGCGCCGCCGTCCTCGCGACCACGTCCGTCGCCGTGCTCGCCGCGTGCTCCGGCGGCGGCGGAGCGGGTCCGACGCCGTCCGCGACGCCGATCGGGAAGCCCGTGTCGCAGACGTGCGCGGAGCTGCTCCCCCTCGAGTCGCTCGCGGTGTACGGCCAGGCGTTCGAGCAGGTCGAGTCCTACCGGCCCGCGAAGGGCACACCGGCGGCCCGGATCGTCCAGCAGCGGGGGCGCGCGTGCCAGTTCCGCGAGGTGTCGGACCACTCCGTGACGATCGCGTTCGCCGTCGCCGACCTGCCTGAGAAGTCGCTCACGAACCTCAAGGACGCGCTGTACCAGCGGGGCGGATCGGTGCCGACCTACACGGTCGAGGGGTACTTCGACCTGGCGGACGACGGGGTCGGGCGGGCGGACGCGTTCGCGGACCCGTACTGGATCACCGCGTCGTCGACGCTCTTCACCGAGCCGGGCGGCGCCCAGCCGGTGGTGGACGCCGTGCGCGGCGTCGTGAAGCCGGCCGCGAAGTAGACGCGACCAGATGCCGGCCTGGAGGCCCGTGGCGGCCCCGCCCCGTGCCTCCCGGCCGTCCTGTGGTCACCCCTGAAACCACGAAACCCCCACTCGGTGAGTGGGGGTTTCCCTTGTGCCCCCAGGAGGATTCGAACCTCCGCCCCTGCCTCCGGAGGGCAGTGCTCTATCCCCTGAGCTATGGGGGCCCGGGGTGTCACCAACCGTAGCAGGTCTCCGGCACCCTCCCGGACCAGGCGTGTCGCGCGACGGCTCGCAGCGGTGTTTCCCGACGCGTCACGTCGACCCCCTAGGATCACGGCCCGGTCGCCCAGCACACGACCAGGGAGAGGACTCGATGACCAGCGCCACCGGGAACCCGCAGCTCGAGCTCGCACGCGGCGCACACGCGCCTGCACCCCGGACCCTCCTCGACGTCCTCACCGAGACCGCGACGACGCACCCGGACGCCCTCGCCCTCGAGGACCCCGACGGCACCCTCGACTACCGGGCCCTGCTGGCGGCCGTGCACGCGCAGGCCGACGACCTCGCACGCCGAGGCGTCCGTCGCGGCGACCGGGTCGGCGTCCGCATCCCGTCCGGCGGGCGCGACCTCTACGTGTCGATCCTCGCGGTGCTGGCGGCCGGCGCCGCGTACGTCCCGGTCGACGCCGACGACCCCGAGGAGCGGGCGACGCTCGTCTTCGGCGAGGCCGGCGTCGTGGGGGTCATCGGAGCAGGCGGGGTGCTCGCCGACCGCGAGGGCACGCCCCTGCCGGTGACCGACCCCGCGGCGAGCGCTGACCTCCCCCGGCTGGAGGACGACGCGTGGATCATCTTCACCTCGGGGTCGACCGGGGTGCCGAAGGGCGTGGCGGTGACGCACCGGAGTGCTGCGGCGTTCGTGGACGCCGAGGCGCGGATGTTCCTGCAGGACGCGCCGATCGGCCCGGGTGACCGGGTGCTGGCGGGGTTGAGCGTGGCGTTCGACGCGTCGTGCGAGGAGATGTGGCTGGCGTGGGGGCACGGTGCGTGCCTGGTGCCGGCGCCGCGGTCGCTGGTGCGGACAGGGGTGGACCTCGGGCCGTGGTTGATCGCGCACACGATCACGGTGGTGTCGACGGTGCCGACGCTCGCGGCGCTGTGGCCGGACGACGCGCTGGAGCAGGTGCGGTTGGTGATCTTCGGTGGTGAGGCGTGTCCCCAGGAGCTGGCGGCTCGGATCGCGTCGCGGGGCCGGGAGCTGTGGAACACGTACGGGCCGACCGAGGCGACCGTGGTGGCGTGTGGTGCGCTCATGGACGGGACTGCACCGGTGCGGATCGGGCTGCCGTTGGACGGGTGGGATCTGGCGGTGGTGGACGATGCCGGGCAGCGGGTCGCGCCGGGTGGTGTCGGCGAGCTGGTGATCGGCGGTGTCGGGCTGGGGCGGTACCTGGACCCCGCGAAGGACGCGGAGAAGTACGCGGCGTTCCCGGAGCTCGGGTGGGAGCGGGCGTACCGGAGCGGTGACCTGGTGCGGTACGAGCCCGAGGGGCTGGTGTTCCAGGGTCGGGCGGACGACCAGGTGAAGCTCGGTGGTCGGCGGATCGAGCTGGGTGAGGTGGACGCGGCGCTGCAGGCGTTGGACGGGGTGGCCGGTGGTGCTGCGGTGGTGCAGCGGACGCCGGCGGGCAACCAGGTGCTGGTCGGGTACGTGGCGCCGGTGGCGGGGCGGGCGGTGGACGTGGCGGCGGCGAACGCACGGTTGCGCGAGGAGCTGCCGGCGGCGCTGGTGCCGCTGGTGGCGGTGGTGGACTCGCTGCCGACGCGGACGTCCGGCAAGGTGGACCGTGCGGCGCTGCCGTGGCCGCTGCCGGGGGTCGCGGACGTCGCGGACCTGCCGGAGACGGTCGCGTGGATCGCGGAGCGGTGGTCGGCGATCCTCGGGGTGCCGGTGACGGGTGTGGACGACGACTTCTTCGCGCACGGTGGCGGGTCGTTGACGGCGGCGCAGCTGGTGTCGGCGATCCGCGAGAGGTTCCCGACGACGACCGTGGCGGACGTGTACGACCATCCCCGGATCGGTGCGTTGGCCGCGGCGCTGGACGATTCCGGTGCGGCGGAGGCGTCGGAACGGCCGGTGGCGCTGGTGTCCCCGGCGACGGGGTTCCTGCTGACGGTGCTCGGGCTGCCGGTGCAGGTGCTCCGCGGGTTGCGGGTGCTGACGTGGGCGTCGCTGGTGTCGACCGTCCTGCACGCGACGTCGTTGCCGTTCCTGCCGTCGGTGCCGTGGCCGTGGCTCGTGCTCGCGCTGCTGGTGTTCGTCACCCCGGTGGGGAAGATGGCGGTGACGGTGCTGCTCGCGCGGCTGCTGCTGCTGGGTGTCCGGCCGGGCGACCATCCGCGTGGCGGGTCGGTGCACGTGCGGGTGTGGCTCGCGGAGCGGATCGCGGAGGCGGTGGACGGTCCGTCGACGGCCGGTGCGCCGTGGATCAGCTACTACGCGCGTGCGCTCGGGGCACGGATCGGGCGGGACGTGGACCTGCACGCGCTGCCCCCGGTGACGGGGATGCTGCGGGTGGGGGCCAGGGCGTCGATCGAACCCGAGGTGGACCTCGCGGGGCACTGGGTGGACGGGGACGTGTTCCGGCTCGGGCCGGTGCGGGTGGACGCGGACGCGGTGGTGCGGAGCCGGTCGACGCTGCTGCCGGGCGCGCACGTGGGGGCCGGCGCCGAGGTCGAGCCCGGTTCGTCGGTGACGGGCCGGGTCCCCGACGGCGAGCGGTGGGCGGGTTCGCCGGCGGAGCGCGTGGGGTCGGCTCGGCACGACCGGGAGGCACGACCCGCCTCCCGTCGACGCTGGCTCGTCGCGTACGGGGTCGGCTCGGTGGCGGTGGCCGGGCTGCCCGTCGTCGGGGTCGCGGCGGGACTCGCGGTGACGGCGGCGCTGGTGGGTGCGGCGCCGAGCCTCGGGGCGGCGGTGCTCCGTGCGCTCGCGGTGGTGCCGCTCGCGACGGTCGTCGCCGGGCTCGTCTACGCAGTGCTGGTGGTCGCGTCGGTGCGGCTGCTCGGTCTGGGGCTGCACGAGGGACGGCACCCGGTGCGGAGCCGGATCGGCTGGCAGGTGTGGACGACCGAGCGGGTGCTCGACGCTGCGCGGACGCTGCTCTTCCCGGTGTACGCCTCGCTCGTGACGCCGCTGTGGCTCCGGCTGCTGGGCGCGCGGGTCGGACGGAACACCGAGATCTCGACGGTCCTGCTCATCCCGGCGCTGACGCAGATCGCGTCGGGGGCGTTCCTCGCCGACGACACGATGGTCGCGACGTACGAGCTCGGCGGCGGTCGGGTGACGATCGGTCGGTCGAAGGTGGGTCGTCGCGCGTTCCTCGGGAACTCGGGGATGACGGGTGCCGGGCGGTCGGTCCCCCGCGAAGCCCTGGTGGCCGTGCTCTCCGCGGTGCCGAAGAAGGCCAAGCGCGGTTCGTCGTGGCTCGGGACCCCGCCCGTGCGGCTGCGGCGGGCGACGACGACGTTCGACGAGGAGCGCACGTTCCGGCCGCCGCGGAGGCTCAAGGTCGCGCGCGGCTGCTGGGAGCTGCTGCGGCTCCTGGCGCCGATGGTGTCGGCGGCGATCGCACTCGGCGTCGTCGGGACGCTCCTCGGCCTGTGGTCGACGATCGGGCTCGGCTGGACCGTCCTGCTCGCGGGTCCGGTGCTCATCGTCGCCGGTGCGGTCGCGGCCGCGGTGTCGACCACGGCGAAGTGGGCCTTCGTCGGGCGGATCGACGCGGGCGAGCACCCGCTGTGGTCGTCGTTCGTGTGGCGGAACGAGGTGCAGGACACCTTCGTCGAGACCGTCGCCCGGCCGTGGTTCGCGGAGCAGTGCACGGGGACCCCGGCGCTCGCGGCGTGGCTGCGGACCCTCGGCGCGCGCATCGGCCGCGGCACGTGGATCGAGACCTACTGGCTCCCCGAGGCCGACCTCGTGGCGATCGGCGACGGCGCCACCGTGTCGCGCGGGACCGTCGTGCAGACGCACCTGTTCCACGACCGGGTGATGCAGCTCGACGCTGTCCGGCTCGATGCCGGCGCGACGCTCGGGCCGCACAGCGTCGTCCTGCCGGCGGCGGGGCTCGGCGCGGGGTCGACGGTCGGGCCGGCGTCGCTCGTGATGCGCGGGGAGCAGGTGCCGGCCGGGTCGCTGTGGTCGGGGAACCCCATCGCGCCGTGGGCCGCGCCGTGGCTGTCTGGCGATCCCGCGTCCGGCGATCCTGCGCCCGGCGGCACCGCGCCGTCGGACGGCACCGCGCCGTCCGGAGGCACCGCGCCGTCCGGCGGCACCGCGCCGTCCGACGCTCCGGCCGCGGAGCGCGCTGCCGGGGCGGACGGCTCCGTGGTCGTGCCAGACTGAGCGGCACCGTGAAGCCGATGACCAGCGCCGACCCGTACACCCCGCACAGCGGCGACCGTCGGTGGAGCGCGGTGCACTACGAGCTCCGGCTCGGGTACCGCGTCGCGACGAACCGCCTCGACGGCACCGCGACCGTCACGGCGCAGGCGCACGAGACCCTCGACCGGGTCGTCATCGACCTGCACGGCCTCACGGTCGACCGGGTCGACGTCGACGGGAAGCGCGCGAAGAAGGTCGGCACCGCGACCCACAAGCTGACGGTGACGCCGCAGGAGCCGATCGCGGCAGGCACGGAGTTCACCGTCCACGTCAAGTACCGCGGCACACCACGGCCGATCCGGAGCCCCTGGGGACAGGTCGGCTGGGAGGAGCTCACCGACGGCGTCATCGTCGCCGCGCAGCCGACGGGGGCGCCGTCGTGGTTCCCGTGCAACGACCGACCCGACGACAAGGCCACGTACCGGTTCGAGATCACCGCCGAGGCCGCGTACGACGTCCTCGCGAACGGCGAGCTGCTCGGCACCGACCGTGCGCGGGCCGGCACGACCTGGACGTACGCGACGACCGAGCCCATGGCGACGTACCTCGCGACCGTGCAGATCGGTCGGTACCGCACGACGAAGCTCCGGAGCCCGCACGTCCCGGTGACGCTGCACCACCCGGCGGACCTCCAGGCCGCGGCGAGGACCGACTTCGGCAGGGTGCCGGACATGGTCGCGCTCTACGCCGACCGGTTCGGCCCGTACCCGTTCCCCGCGTACGGCGTGGTCGTGACCGACGACGAGCTCGAGATCCCGCTCGAGGCCCACGGTCTCGCCGTCTTCGGCCGGAACCACGTCGACGGCGAGCACGGCACCGACCGGCTCATCGCGCACGAACTCGCCCACCAGTGGTTCGGCAACTCGGTGACCGTCGCACGCTGGCGCGACATCTGGCTGCACGAGGGCTTCGCATGCTACGCCGAGTGGCTGTGGTCCGAGCACCGGGGCGGGGAGACGGCCGACGTGCTCGCCGCGCGGTACCGGCAGGGACTGCTCGACCAGCCGCAGGACCTCGTGGTCGGCGACCCGGGCGCCCGCGACATGTTCGACGACCGGGTCTACAAGCGCGGCGCCCTGGCCCTCCACGCGGTCCGCCGGACGTTCGGCGACGCCGCGTTCTTCGCCGGCCTCCGGACGATCACCGAGCGGCACCGGCACGCGTCCGTCGCCCCCGAGCACGTGCTCGACGCCTTCGCCGGCAGCGCGGGGGTGTCCGTCGACGCCGTCCGTGCCGTGACGGCACCCTGGATCGAGGAACCGGGCGTCCCCGAGCTGCCCGCTGCCTGACGGACGGCGGCGTCGGAGCAACGCGAGCCGAGCTGCCGGCGGGCAGCGTCAGGCGACGTCCGCGCGCGCGGCGCAGGCGCGGCGCGGGCGCGGCGCGGGCGCGGGCGCGTCGCTGGCGGCGTCAGGCGACGCCCGCGGGCTCGTCGACGGCGACGGTCTCGCCGGCCCGACGCACCTCACGCCAGACCTCGTCGAGCGAGAGCCCCACGACCGCTGCCACCGCCGCGACGGTCCCGAACGACGGCGTCGCGATGCGTCCGGTCTCGATCTTGCGCAGGGTCTCGGGCGACACCCCGGCCGCGAGCGCGACGTCGAGCATCGACCGATCGGCTCGGGCGGCGCGGAGCAGCGCCCCGAGGGCACGACCGCGGGCGAGTTCGACGGGACTGAGCGGCAGACGGACCATGCACCGATAGTAATACCGGTACGATCATCCCGTGATCGAGATCCTGACCCCGGCCGAGGTCGACCGCGCCCGCCGCACCGGAGCGCTCGTCGGCACGATCCTGCAGACCCTCCGCGACCGCACGCGCGTCGGCACGAACCTGCTCGAGATCGACCGGTGGACGAAGCAGCTCATCGAGGACGCCGGCGCCGAGTCCTGCTACGTCGACTACGCCCCGTCGTTCGGCCGCGGCCCGTTCGGCCACCACGTCTGCACAGCCGTGAACGACGCCGTCCTGCACGGGCTCCCCCACGACCGGGCGCTCGCGGACGGTGACCTGCTCACCCTCGACCTCGCCGTGTCGCTCGACGGCATCGCCGCCGACGCGGCGATCAGCTTCGTCGTGGGGACCGTGGACCCCGCCGACGCCGCGCTGATCGACGCGACCGAACGCGCCCTCGCCGCGGGCATCGCCGCCGCACGCCCCGGCGCCCGCACCGGGGACCTGTCGCACGCGATCGGCACCGTGCTGGAGGACGCGGGCTACCCGGTCAACGTCGAGTTCGGCGGCCACGGCATCGGGTCGACCATGCACCAGGACCCGCACGTGTCGAACACCGGACGGCCCGGACGCGGCTACACCCTCCGCCCGGGGCTCCTCCTCGCGCTGGAGCCCTGGGTGATGGCCGACACCGACGTCCTCGTCACCGAGCCGGACGGCTGGACGCTCCGCAGCGCCACCGGGGCCCGGACGGCGCACACCGAGCACACGATCGCGATCACCGAGGACGGCGCCGAGGTGCTCACGCTCCCCAGGTGACCGGTGCTCCCCCTGCGGCGACCGCGACCACGAGGTCGTGCTCGGGCCGCACGAGGACGACCGCCTGTGCCGCTCCGTCGAGGAGGACCGTGCCGCGCTCGACGTCGACGTCGACCGACCGCGGGTCCACCCGGAGGCCCCGACCGTCCCGCTTGAGGACGGCCTCCTTCGCCGCCCAGCAGGCCGCGAGCACCCCGACGTCGCCCGCGGCACGGTCGATCTCCCCACACGTGAAGGCGTCGAGCGGCGCGCGCGCCACCCGGGACACGCGCTCGACGTCGACCCCGACCGCGTCGGGCGCGACCGCGAGGGCGGTCACGCCCGCGGTTCGGGACAGGCTCACGCCGACCTCCCGGCCACCGACGGTGGCCCACGGTCGACCGTGCGCGGTGCTGCCGCAGTGCGGGCAGCCGCGCCCCGTGCGCACCCCGGCCACGTCCGCGCCCGTCACCGACGCGACGGCGGCGACCAGGGCCTCCCGGTCGGCTGCACGGTCCGCGCCCGCCGGACGGAGCGTCACGACGACGGACGGGAGGCACGACTCACCCACGCAGGAAGCCTACGTGGGTGAGGTGGTGCGGTCCGTGACGACGCAGTCGTGCGTGGTCTCAGGCGTGCGTGGTCTCAGGCGTGCGTGAGCGCGATCAGCGCGACGTTCATCGTGCTGTAGAGCCCCTCGGACCGCGTCGCCTGGCGCACGCGTCCACGGAGGACCTCGTACCGGCCGTCCTCCTCGCGCACGAAACCGATCACGCCGCTCGCCGGCGTCGACACCCGGTGGTAGCCGTCCTCGAGCGGGACGACCTCGGTGTTCAGTGTTCGCTCCATAGCTGTCCCCTTCCGCTCGTCGTCGAACAGTGGCGTCAGCATACCCCGATGTGGGGGACAAACGTCCGGCACATGTGCGGATGACGAATGTTCATGCACGGTCCCGAGATGGCCGGTCCGACTCGTGCGCGCTCTGGATAGACTCCGGGCGACGGCACCCCCGGGAGCCGTCCCGGGGCACGAGGACGGGTCCCGCGGCTCGGATGGAGGACGGATGCGCACGGTCCACGGCGGACGCTCGAACGAGGCCGGACCCGGTCCGGGGAGCGGGACGTCACGTCCTGTGCTCCGGTGGACCACCCGCCTGGTGACTGCCCTGCTCGCCGCGTTCCTCGTCCTCGCACCCGCGACCGCGTCCCACGCCACCGCCCCCTTCCAGCTCCAGGGCGGCGCGTACGTCGTCGACCAGGCGGACGCCCTGACCTCCGCGCAGCAGTCGCAGGTGGAACAGGCCGTGCAGGACCTCTACGACAGGACGAAGACCCAGCTCTACGTCGTGTACGTCCCGACCTTCTCGGACCCGTCCGACCACACCGCGTGGGGCGACGCGTTCCGCCAGCAGAACCAGATCGACTCGGACAGCATCGTGCTCGCGGTGGCGGTCGACGACCGCATCGCGGACGTCCACCAGACGAACGAGACCGACCTGACGTCGTCCGACGTCGAGAGCGCCTACCAGGACGACGCCGTGCCGCAGCTCCGGGACGGCAACTGGGCGGCGGCCGCGACCGCGTTCGCCGACGGGCTCGCCCAGACGCAGGACCCGCCGAACCTCACCGCACTGTGGGTCGTGCTGCTCGTCGTCGTGGTCGCGATCGTCGTCGTGGTTCTCGTCGTCCGTGCGCGCAACAAACGCCGCACCGCTGCGGCGACCAAGGCGCAGGAGGAGTCCCTCGCGGGCCTCGAACGCACCGCCGGGGGTGCCCTCGTCACGATCGACGACGAACTGAAGACCGCCGAGCAGGAGGTCGGGTTCGCCACCGCCCAGTTCGGCACCGACGCCGCGAAGCCCTTCGCCGACGCCGTGGCCACCGCGAAGCGCAACGTCCGCCAGGCGTTCACGTTCCAGCAGCAGCTCGACGACGAGATCCCGGACACCCCGCAGCAGCGCGCCGAGTGGGCGAACCAGATCATCGCCATCTGCGAGCAGGCGCACGCCGCGATCGAGGCGCAGACCGAGTCCTTCGACAAGCTCCGCTCGCTCGAGGACGGCGTCGAGGACGCGTGGACCGCCCTCGCAGCGGACGTCGCCTCGGCGCCCGCGTCCGTCGCCGCCGCCTCGGCCGCACTCGAGCGGGTCCGTGCGACGTACTCCGGCCGGACCCTCGCCACGGTGTCGGACAACGTCGACCAGGCGAAGCAGGTGCTCGACTACGCGACGGAACGGTCCGCAGCGGCGACCGCGGCGATCGCGGCCGGCGACAAGGGCGAAGCGGTCGTCGCCGTGCGGGACGCCCAGCACGCCCTCGCGCAGGTGCAGCAGCTGACGGCCTCCGCCACCGCCGCCGAGACGACCTTCGCCGAGGCGTCGGCACGCGCCCAGGCGATGCGCGCCGACGTCGAGGGCGACGTCGCAGCCGCACGGTCGATGCGAACGGACAGTCCCGAGCTCGTGGCGGCCGTGACCCAGGCCGAGACGGTCCTGCGGCAGGGCATCGACCCGAAGGACCCGATCTCCGCCGTCGACGCCCTGACGAAGGCGAACACCGACATCGACGCCGCGCTCGCGACCGCACGAGGTGTCGAGGAGCAGAACCAGCGCGCCGCACGAGCACTCGACGACGCCCTGCGCGATGCCCGCTCCCGGATCAGCCAGGCTCGCGAGTACATCGCCCTGCGTCGTGGAGCGGTCGGACCGACGGCACGGACCCGACTGTCCGAAGCCGAGCGCGCCCTCGACGACGCGGTCGACCTCGCCACGACGAACCCGGGGCAGGCGCTCCAGGCCGCACGCGCGGCCGAGCAGTACGCCGCCGCCGCGATGGACGAGGCCGGCAATGACATGGGCGGCTGGCCCGGTGCCGGGGGCGGCGGCAACGGCGCACAGCTCGGCGGGCTCGTCACCGGGCTCGTCCTCGGTGGTCTCCTCGGCGGACGCGGCGGCTCGTTCGGCGGCGGCTCGTTCGGCGGCGGCGGGTTCGGCGGCGGCGGCTTCGGCGGTGGCGGCGGAGGCTTCGGCGGAGGCAGCGGGGGCGGCGGCGGCTTCTCCGGCGGCGGCCGCTTCTGAGCGGACCGCTCTTCTCCACGGCTCCCAGACGACGACTCCACGACCAGACAGCACGAAGCGGTACTCCTCCAGAAAGGGAACAGCAATGGCCAAGCAGACGATCTTCGGTCGCATCTCCTCGCTCATCCGGGCGAACGTGAACCAGCTCATCGACAACGCCGAGGACCCGCAGCTCATGCTGGACCAGCTCGTGCGTGACTACACGAACAACATCGCGGACGCCAAGACCGCGATCGCGCAGACCATCGGTAACCTCCGCCTGCTCGAGCAGGACCACGAGGAGGACAAGAAGGCCGCCACCGAGTGGGGCCAGAAGGCCGCCAACGCCTCGGCAGCGGCGGACAAGTACCGCGCCGAGGGCAAGACCGCCGACGCCGACAAGTTCGACAACCTCGCGAAGATCGCCATCGGCAAGCAGATCGCCGCCGAACAAGAGGTCAAGGACAACGAGGGGCCGCTCGCGACGCAGAACGAGCAGGTCGAGAAGCTCAAGTCCGGGCTGGCCGGCATGGAGCAGAAGCTCGAGGAGCTCAAGTCCAAGCGCGACTCGCTCGTCGCCCGCCAGAAGACGGCGGAGGCGCAGTCGAAGGTCAACGACGCCATCGGGAACATCGACATCACCGACCCGACGAGCGACCTCACCCGCTTCGAGGAGAAGGTCCGCCGCGAAGAGGCAAAGGTCCTCGGGCAGCAGGAGCTCCAGTCGTCGAGCCTCGACTCCCAGTTCGAGAGCCTCGAGGACGTCGGCAAGGACGCCGAGGTCGAGGCCCGGCTCGCAGCGCTCAAGGGCGGCGGATCGTCCAGCATCTGACCCGTCGCTCGGCGGGCTGACCCAGCACGCACCCAGCGCGCACCCCGGACGACGCCGGACCCGGCTGCCAGACTGGCACGATGCACTTCATCGTGGTCGGTCAGTGGCAGGGTTCGGCGTCGTCCCGTGCGATGCGGCTCGGGGACGGTGCGGCGGCGATCGCGGCGGACCTCCCCCGTGCCTCGACGACGGTGGTCGAGGTGCCGCCGGGCGCCGGCGACCGACTCGAGACCGCGATCGCCCGCTACACGTCGGTCCGCCAGGTGGCCGAGCGGGTCGCCGAGGAGTCCAGCGTGGCGCCCGAGGCCCCGTTCGTCGTCGGCGGCGACGGCTCGTCGTTCCTCGGCGCGACCGTCGGCCTCGACGAGGACACCGCCTTCGTCCGGATCGCGGGGTCGAGCGGCTACCGTCCGCTGAACCGCGCCCAGCCGGTGGCGGCCGAGGCGGCGGCGCTGCGGCTCGTCGTCGACCGACCGGACGACCTGTTCCCCGACCTGCCCGTCCTGTCCGGGTCGAAGGTCGTCCTCGCGGGCGTCCGCGGTGCCGAGGACAGCGAGTCGACCGCGCTCGAGCGTGCCGGTATCCACACCCTCGACGTGGACGCCGCGACCGCCGAGGCCGTCGCCGCCGCCGTCAGCGCCACCGGAGCCGGCTCGGTGTTCGTGCACGTCGACCTCGACGTGCTCGACCCCTCGGAGGTCGACGGGCTCCTCGAACCGGTGCCCTTCGGTCTCGACGGCGCCGGCCTGGTCGAGCTCATCCAGGCGGCGACGCGGGGCCGACGGCTCGTGGGTGCCGCCCTCACCGGGTTCGCACCGGTCGACCCGGACCGCGCCGTGGACGACCTGGGGGTGATCCTGCGGGCAGTCGGGGCACTCGCGAACGCGTCCAGGACGGCCTGACCGGCGCCGCGGCCCGCGTCGCGCCGACCGCCGCGCCGCGCTTCACGGTCGGCTTGCCGCGGCGAGGCAGCCCGCGTCGCGCGGACCGCCGTGCCGCGGTACGCCTCACGACCGGCGTGCCGCCGTGCCGCAGCCCGCGTCGCGCAGACCGCCGCGCCGCGCCGCGGTACGCCTCACGGTCGGCGTGCCGTCACCGGGGCCGCGTAGGTTGGCCACATGACGGACTACGACCTCATCGTGATCGGCGCCGGCGCAGTCGGCGAGAACGTGGCGGACTACGCCCACAAGCGCGGGCTCTCGGTCGCGATCGTGGAGGCGGAGCTCGTCGGCGGCGAGTGCTCGTACTGGGCGTGCATGCCCTCGAAGGCGCTCCTCCGCAGCGGCCACGCCCTCGAGGCGGCCAAGCGCCTCGACGGTGCCGCGCAGGCCGTCACGGGTGACCTCGACGCTGCACACGTGCTCGCCCGCCGCAACTCGTTCACCTCGGACTGGAAGGACGACGGCCAGGTGTCGTGGCTCGAGTCCGCCGACATCGCCCTCCTCCGCGGGCACGCGCGCATCACCGGGGAGAAGACCATCGAGGTCGGCGGGGAGACCCACACCGCGCGTGCCGCCGTCGCCGTGGTCACCGGCTCGCTGCACACGCTCCCCGACGTCCCCGGCCTGGCCGACGCGCAGCCCTGGGGCACCCGCGAGGCCACGAGCGCGCAGGAGGTCCCCGAGAGCCTCCTCGTCATCGGCGGCGGAGTGTCGGGCTCCGAACTCGCGACGGCGTGGGCGTCGCTCGGGTCGAAGGTCACCCTCGTCGCCCGGCACGGCCTGCTCGGCGGCATGGAGCCCTTCGCCGGCGAGCTCGTGGCCGACGCCCTCCGTGCCCGCGGCGTCGACGTCCGCACTGGCGTCAACCCCGTTCGGGTCGACCGCGACGAGCACGGCCTGGTCACCACCACGCTCGACGACGGCTCGACGGTCGTGACGAGCGAGGTCCTCGCCGCCACCGGTCGCCGTGCCCACACCGCCGACCTCGGCCTCGAGACCGTCGGCCTCGAGCCCGGCGCCTGGCTCGACGTCGACGACACGATGCTCGTGCACGGCACCGACTGGCTGTACGCGGTCGGCGACGTGAACCACCGCGTGCTCCTCACCCACCAGGGCAAGTACCAGGCTCGTGCCGCCGGCGAGGCGATCGCCGCCCGGTTCCAGGGCACGCCGCTGCACACGGAGCCGTGGGGTGCGCACGTCGCCACCGCCGACCACGCCGCCGCTCCGCAGGTGACGTTCACGGACCCCGAGGTCGCGAGCGTCGGGCTGACCGAGGCGACGGCACGCCAGCAGGGCATCGACGTCCGCACCGTCGAGTACGAGCTCGGCAACGTCGCGGGCGCCGCGCTGCAGGCCGACGGGTACACCGGCCGGGCGAACCTCGTCGTGGACGAGTCCCGCGGCGTCGTCGTCGGGGCGACCTTCGTCGGTCAGGACGTCGCCGAGATGCTGCACGCCGCGACGATCGCGGTCGTGGGCGAGGTCCCGATCGACCGCCTCTGGCACGCCGTCCCGGCCTATCCCACGATGAACGAGGTGTGGCTGCGACTCCTCGAGACCTACGGCCGTCCGGCGTGAACCCGTTCGTCGACTCGGTCGTGTCGCGGGCCGGCTGGCTCCTCGCGACCGCGGTCGGCCTCGCCGTCGGACTCCCGCTGTCGACGGGGCCGGTCCGGATCGTCGACGGGCTCGTCGTCTGCTCGGGCCTCCCCCGGTGGGCGTTCCGTCGCGGCGGCACCTGCGTCGGCTCGGTGTACCTGACGCGCGACAACGACGGCGACCGCGTGCTCCGGCACGAGCGGGTCCACGTCGCGCAGTGGAAGCGGTACGGCATGGCGATGCCCGTCCTCTACGCGATCGCGGGGCGCGATCCGCTCCGCAACCGGTTCGAGGTCGAGGCCGGTCTCGAGGACGGCGGCTACGTCCGCTGACCTGACCGTGGTCCGGACGGGAGGCCCGTGGCGGCGCCGCCACGGGCCTCCCGTCCGCCTGTTGGTCGCGCAACGCGCCGCGCGCGTGTCCCCATGGTCGCAGAACGTGTCGCCCGCCGAGAACGTGAGCGGCATGTCGTGCGACCAACGCCCGCCAAAGGGACGTCCGACGTCCGACGTCCGACCCCGAGACGGCGACCGCCGGGCCCGGGGCGGTCAGGCGGCGGGACGCCTCGGGACGACGAGCGGCGTGCCGGTCTCCGGGTCGGGGACGACGACGCACGGCAGGCCGAAGACGTCCTCCACGAGGGACGCCGTCAGGACCTCGGCCGGCGAGCCCGCCGCGACGATCGACCCCGCCCGCATCGCGATGAGGTGCGTCGCGTACCGGGCGGCCTGGTTGAGGTCGTGCAGCACGGCGACGACCGTCCGACCCGCACGGTGCAGCCCGGCCGCGAGTTCGAGCACGTCGTACTGGTGCGCGATGTCGAGGAACGTCGTGGGCTCGTCGAGCAGCACGATGTCGGTCTCCTGCGCGAGCACCATCGCGATCCACACGCGCTGCCGCTGCCCGCCCGAGAGCTCGTCGACGCTCCGGTCCGCGAGCGACACCGTGTCGGTCTGCTCCAGTGCCGCCTGCACCGCGGCCCGGTCCGACCCCGACGACGGGTGCAGGAGGTCCTGGTGCGGGAAGCGTCCACGGGACACGAGGTCGCGCACGGTGATGCCGTCCGGGGCGATCGGCGTCTGCGGCAGCATCGCGACCCGGCGCGCGGCGACCTTCGGGCGGAGGGACGAGATCGGCGCCCCGTCGAGGTACACGGTGCCCGCGCTCGGACGCAGCGTGCGCGCGAAGGACTTGAGGAGCGTCGACTTCCCGCAGGCGTTCGGCCCGATGACGACGGTCAGTTCACCGTCCGGGACGTCCACGTCGAGGTCTGACACGACCACGCGGTCGTCGTACGCGAGCGTCAGCCCACGCGCACCGAGTGCGGTCGTCGGCAGGGCGGTGGTCGGCACCGCCGCGGTCAATGCTCGGCCTTGCCGTTCCGCCAGTACCCCATGAACGCGACCTGCTTGCGGTCGAGGCCGACCCCGCGGACGAGGTGTCGGCGCAGCTCCTTCACACAGCCGGCCTCCCCCGCGATCCAGGCGTAGACCGGGCGCTCGTCGACGGGCGCCGGGACCTCCCAGAGGACCTGCTCGTCGACGTCCACCTCGGTGAAGTCGGTGGTGTCCGCGCAGACCGCGGACGTCCCACCGGCCGTCGTCGCCGTCACGGTCGAGGCCCAGGCGTGCACCTGGTCGGTCATCCGCACACCGTGGGTGGCGCCGTTCCGGGCGATCCAGCGGACCTCGACCCCGGACGGCGCGCTGACCGGCAGGCGGTCGGCGTCGGTCGGGACCTCGATGAAGACGTGCCCGACGGTCGCGACGTCGAGCGCCTCGAGGATGGCGCAGATGGCGGGGGCGGCGGTCTCGTCGCCGGCGAGCAGGATGCGCGTGGCGGTCCCGGGGGCGAACTCGGCAGCGCCGGTCGGCAGCTCGTCGGGCGACTCGGGCACGCGGGGTCCGATGATCCGCAGCTCGTCACCGACCCGGCAGCCGGACACCCAGCGCGAGGCGGGTCCGGCGTCGCCGTGCGCCACGAAGTCGATGTCGAGCTCGTGCGCGTCGGGACGGAACGACCGGACCGTGTACGTGCGCAGCGGGTTGCGCACCGCGTCCGGCAGGTCGCGCCAGGCGCCGTACCAGTCGCCGTCCTCGGGCAGCTCGGTGAAGCCGTGGCCCTCGATCGGCAGCATGACCTTGATGCGCTGGTCGAGCCCGACGGCGGAGAACTCCGCGAGGGCGTCGCCCGTCAGCGTCACACGCACGAAGTGCGGGGTGAGTGACGTGACGGCTGCCACGCGGACGGAGAAGATGCGGTACCGGGCTGCCACGTGTCCAAGTATGGCATGCCTTACCTAACGCGGCCAGGGTCCGGCGCGGTGGCAGGATCGTCGCGTGTCCGATGCCGCCCTGCCCGATGCAACCGACGAGTTCGCCGACCTCGCCCGCCTCGCCGCCGCGAGCGACGTGACGGAGCCGCTCCGCGCCTCCAGGCAGGCGGTCCGCACCGCGGACGGGCACGACGTCTCCGCGATCCGGTGGGGCGACCGGGAGGCCCGGATCACCTACCTGCACGGGCTCGGCATCGACGCGCACAGCTTCGACCAGACGGCGATCGCCGTCGGCGCGCCGGCGGTCGCGCTCGACCTGCCCGGGCACGGACGGTCGTCGTGGCGCGACGACGCCGACTACGGCGCGAGCGCGACCGCGCCGACCGTGCTCGCCGCGCTCGACGCGCTGGACGTGCCGCCGGGGGTCCTCGTCGGGCACTCGCTCGGCGCCATCCTCGCGGCGCGGATCGCCGCGACCGCTCCCCCGCGCGTCACGGGCCTCGTGCTGGTCGACATGTCCCCGGACTTCGCCCAGCGCGCCGTCGACCGCATCGCACGGGCCCTCGAGGACGAGGAGCCGTTCGCGTCCCTCGACGAGGTCGTCGACCGCGCCGTCGAGGCACGGGTGGGCGACGACCGGGACGTCCTGCTGCGCGAGGCCCGGCACACCACCCGGCTCGGTGCGGACGGACGACTCGTGCGGCGGCACCACTTCCCGCACCTGCCGACCGGCCGCACGGCGTCGGTCGGGCGGTTCGCGGACGCCTGGCCGGACCTCGAGGCGCTCGAGGTACCGATCCTCCTCGTGCGCGGTGACCGCGGCTACGTCTCGCCGAAGCTGCACGCGGGGTTCGCCGAACGCCTGCCGGACGCCCGCATCGTGACCGTCGAGTCGCGGCACGCGGTGCAGAACCAGGCCCCGCTCGAACTCGCCCGCGCGATCCGGGCATGGACCGAGGATCACGAATTGTTGCACCCGGAACAGAAACCGTCGCAGCACGGCTCCGCACGCCAGTAGTCTCGTGCGAGCGCCACGCGACGACCGTCGCCACGAGCGCCCGGAAGGAACCCACAACCCATGAGTCCGCTCCTCCCCCGCACCGCCGCGTCACGCCTCGCCGTCGTCGCGACCGCGGTGGCCGTGACGTCCGCGCTCGCGCTGACCGGCTGCTCCGGATCGTCGAACGAGCAGGGCGGCGCCGACGCCACCGTGCGCGTCGGCCTGGTGCTCGAGCCCACGAGCCTCGACATCCGCACCCAGTCCGGTGCCGCGCTCGACCAGGTGCTCATCGACAACGTGTACCAGGGGCTCGTCGGCCGCACGGCGGACGGCGACGTCCGCGACGTCCTCGCGTCCTCGCACGAGGTGTCCTCCGACGGCCGCACGTACACGTTCACGCTGCGGAAGGGCACGACGTTCCAGGACGGCAAGCCCGTCACCGCGGCGGACGTGGTGTGGTCGCTCGAGCAGGTCAAGGCGAACGACACCTACGTCGACTCCGCGCAGCTCGCGAACGTCTCGTCGATCACGTCGCCGTCGTCCGACACGGTCGTGCTCCAGCTCGCGAAGCCGGACTCCGACCTGCTCTGGAACCTCACCGGCCGCGCCGGCCTCGTGCTCGAGAAGGCGGCGAAGAACGACCTGTCCGACTCGGCGAACGGCACCGGCCCGTTCGAGGTCGCCTCGGTGAAGCAGGGCGACTCGATCACCTTCGAACGCAACGACGACTACTGGGGCGCGAAGGCGAAGGTCGCCAAGGTCGTGTTCCGCTACATCACCGAGCCGTCGACCGCCGTCAACGCGATGGCGAACGGCGACCTCGACGTGCAGACCGCCGTCGACGGCACGCTCAAGAGCCAGCTCGAGGGCAACCAGGACATCACGCTCCACACCGGGAAGACGACCGACAAGTACACGTTGGCGTTCAACGACGCGAAGGCGCCCTTCACCGACAAGCGCGTGCGCCAGGCCATCCGGCAGGCCATCGACGCGAAGGCGATCATCAAGGCGATCGGCGGCACCGGTGTCGAGCAGGGCGGACCGATCCCGGCGCTCGACCCCGGCTACCAGGACCTCACCGCGATCGACGCGTACGACCCCGCGAACGCGAAGAAGCTCCTCGCCGCGGCCGGGAAGCCGAAGCTCGACCTCACGCTGACGTACGCGAACATCTACCCGACGACCATCGGCGACGTGCTGAAGTCGCAGCTCGCCGACGTCGGCATCACGCTCACGGTGAAGCGGGTCGACTTCGCGACGTGGCTCTCCACCGTGTTCCAGGCGCCGAAGTCGGGCGAGCGCACCTTCGACATGAGCATGGTCGACCACGTCGAGGCGCGCGACTTCGGCAACTGGGCGAACCCGGACTACTACTTCGGGTACGACAACCAGGAGGTCCAGGACCTCTACGCGCAGTCCGTCGCGGCGACGAGCGAGTCCGCCAAGGTCGAGGCACTCCGGAAGGCCGCGAAGATCGTCTCCGAGGACGCGGCCGGCGAGTGGCTGTACACGTCGACGTCGATCACCGCGGTCCGCAAGGGCGTCACGGGCGTCCCGTTCGACGGCACGAACTCGCGGCTCGACCTGTCGGGGATCGCCGTCAAGTGACCCTCCCGACCCGTCAGTAGCATCGACCCGTGACCCGGTTCCTGATCGGGCGGCTCCTGCTGCTCGTCGTCGGCCTGCTCGTGGCGAGCATCATCGTGTTCGCCACGCTGCGGGTGCTGCCGGGCGACGTCGCGCAGATCGTGGCGGGCACCCAGGCCACCCCGGAGCAGGTCGCACAGCTGCGGCAGGAGCTCGGGCTCGACCGTCCGGTCGTCCTGCAGTACCTCGACTGGATCGGCGGGCTGTTCCGCGGCGACCTCGGACGGTCGCTCGTGACCGACGGGCCCGTCGCGCCGGAGCTCGTCCAGAAGCTCAGCGTCACGCTGCCGCTCGCGGGCATGTCGCTCGTGGCGGCCCTCGTCCTCGGGGTCCCCCTCGGCGTACTGGCCGCCGTGCTCCGCAAGCGTGCGGGCGGGGCGGTCATCGGCTTCGTCGCGCAGGCCGTCGCGGCGGTGCCGATCGTCTGGGCGGGCATGCTCCTCGTGGCCCTGTTCGCGGTGACGCTGCACTGGCTGCCGACGCAGGGCTTCCCGCTCGACGGCTGGCAGGAGCCGGGCCGCGCGTTCTCCTCGCTCGTGCTCCCCGCGCTGACGATCGGCGCGGTCGAGGGCGCGGTCATCCTCCGGTTCACCCGTTCGGCGACGCTCAGCGTCCTCGACGCCGACCACGTCCGGACCGCGGCGGCGATCGGGCTCACCCGGACGCAGGCGCTCCTCCGGCACGGGCTGCCCTCGGTCGCGTTGACCGTGCTCGCGGTGCTCGGGGTGCAGATCGCCGGACTCCTCGTCGGCGCCGTCGTGGTCGAGCAGCTGTTCTCGCTGCCCGGGGTCGGCAGGATGCTCGTCACCGACGTGGGTCGCCGGGACGTCACGAAGGTGCAGTCGGAACTCCTCGTGCTCACCGGGCTCGTGCTGCTCGTCGGCTTCGCGGTCGACGTCGTGCACCGGACGCTCGACCCCCGGCAGCGGGAGGCCTCCTCGTGATCCGTCGTCTCCTCGCCCGCCCGACGGGTGTCTTCGCCGTGGTCGTGCTCGGCCTGCTCGTGGCCCTCGCCGCGGTGTCGCTCGTGTGGACGCCGCAGGACCCCTTCCGCGCCGACCCGTTCCACCAGTGGGAGGGCCCCAGCGCCGCACACTGGTTCGGCACCGACGCCTCCGGCCGGGACATCGCCAGCTACCTGCTCGCCGGCACCAGGACCACCGTCCTCGTCGCAGTCGGGTCCGGCGTGATCGCGAGCGTCGTCGGCATCGTCCTCACCGCGATCGGGTCGCTGACCGCGCGGTGGGTCCGGGAGGGCACGGCGGTCCTTCTGGACATCCTCGTGGCGTTCCCGACGCTCCTCACCGCGATGCTCCTCACCGCGGTGTACGGCGGCTCGCTCGGCGTCGTGGTCGTCTCCGTCGGTCTGTCGTTCGGCGTGACGATCGCCCGCGTCGCCCGCGGGGAGATCCGCCGCATCGCCCGGAGCGACTACGTCACCGCGGCCCGCGCATCCGGGGTCGGGGGTGGCGGCGTGCTGCTGCGACACCTCGTCCCGAACGCCACACCGCTCTTCACCGTGCAGCTCTCGCTCGCGATGGCGACAGCGGTGCTCGCCGAGGCGGGACTGTCGTACCTCGGCTACGGCGCCGGGTCGAACACGGCGTCGTGGGGGTCGCTCCTGTCCGACCTGCAGGCGTACATCGGCGTGCACCCGTGGAGTGCGACCTGGCCGGGCGCCTCGATCGCGCTCGTGGTCGCGGCGCTGTCGCTCCTCGGCGATGCCGTCCGTGACGCGACGGACCCGCGGCTGACCACGGCCGACCGGTCCTCCGACCCCGACGCCGGTGCTCCCGTCGGCGCCGCCGACGTGGCCGACGCGGGGACCGCGGCCACCACCGACGCCGGCACGGCCTCCGCCACCGACCGCGACCGCACAGCGGGCGCCGGACCGGGGGTGACCGCATGACCGAGCCGACCGGACAAGCCGGGCACGCCGTCCCGGTCGACGCGACCGGCGGGCTGGAGGTGCGCGACCTCACGGTCCGGATCGCGGGGCGGACGATCCTCGACCGCGTGACGTTCACCGTGCCTCCCGGCCGACGCCTCGGCGTCATCGGCGCGTCCGGCTCCGGCAAGTCGATGACCGCCCTCGCGCTGATGGGCCTGGAGCCCGCCGGGGCCGTCGTCACCGGGAGCATCCGGCTCGACGGCACCGAACTCGTGGGGCTGCCGGACCGGGAGCGCGCCCGCCACCGCGGATCCGGGATCGGGATGGTGTTCCAGGAGCCGGGCACCGCGCTCGACCCACTCCGTCGGGTCGGGGCGCAGATCGCCGAGCCGCTGCGGCTGCACCACGGCCTCGACCGTCGAGGAGCCGCACGCCGTGCGCGCTCGCTCGCCGCGGAGGTCGGCCTGCCGGACCCCGAGTCCCTGCTCCGGCAGTACCCGCACCAGCTCTCCGGCGGCCAGCGGCAGCGCGTCTGCATCGCGATGGCCGTCGCGGGCGAGCCGTCGTACCTCGTCGCCGACGAGCCGACGACCGCGCTCGACGTCACGACCGAGGCGCGCATCCTCGAGCTCTTCGAGCGACGCTCGGCGGGCACGGTCTTCGTCACGCACGACCTCGCCGTCCTCGCCCGGATCGCCGACACCGCGGTCGTGCTCGACGCGGGACGCGTGGTCGAGGAGGGTCCCGTGCAGCAGCTGCTGTCCGCGCCGTCGCACCCCGCGACCGCCGCCCTCGTGTCCGCCGCCCGGGCCACCGCCCGCCGCACGCCCGGAGGAGACCGGTGACCGCACTGCTCGAGGGCACCGGAATGCACCGGCACTACCGGCTCCCCCGCCGGGGCCCGTTCGAACCCGGGCCCGTCCGGACCGCGGTCGACGGCGTCGACCTGACGGTCGCCGCCGGCAGCCGCCTCGGCATCGTGGGCGAGTCCGGCTCCGGCAAGTCCACCCTGGTGCGACTGCTCGCCGGCCTGGAGGCACCCACCACCGGGACCGTGTCGGCCTCCGGACGGCCCGTGGTCGCGTCGGCGTCCGCGCGGGCGTTGCGCTGGTTCCGCCGCGAGACCGGCGTGGTGTTCCAGGACCCGTACGCCTCGCTCGACCCGCGGATGCGCGTGGGCGCGATCGTCGCCGAACCCCTGCGTGCCCTGCGGGTCCCCGGCTCGCACGCGTCGCTCGTGGCGTCCGTGCTCGAGCGGGTGGACCTGCCCGCGGACGCCGTGACGCGGTACCCGCACGAGTTCTCCGGCGGGCAGCGGCAGCGCATCGCGATCGCCCGGGCCGTCGTGCACTCGCCGCGGATCCTGTTCGGCGACGAGCCGATGAGCGCCCTCGACGTGGTGGTCCGCGCCCGCGTGATCGAGCTGTTCCGGTCACTCGCCGACGACCTCGGGCTCACCCTCGTGCTCGTGTCGCACGACATCGGCGTGGTGCAGCGGCTGTGCGACACGGTCGCGGTGATGTCGGCGGGGAGGATCGTCGAGCACGGGCCGGTGTCGCTCCTCGACGCGCCGCAGCACCCGGTGACGCAGGCGCTCGTGGCGGCGGCACCGACGCTGCCGTAGGGCGGAGCGTTCCACGAATCGCGCGCGTCCCGACGTCCCGCGCGTCGATCGACAGGTGCGGAGTCGAAGCGCGCGCGTCTGGTGGGCGTGGGTGACGCGGACCGGTGACGGGTGCGGGGCGCGGGTGCGGGTGCGGCTCGTTGCACGCGCAACGAGCGACGGGGCCGCTGTCGTACGACGACGGCCCGGTCGCAGCCGCGCGCACGCGACAGTTGCACGCGCAACAAGCGACAGGGCCGCTGTCGTACGACGTCGGCGCCGTCGTTCGACAGCGGTTGGTCGTGCGGCCGACGACCACGGCATGCCTACGGCGGGTCGCGCGCCGACGACGACGGCGCGAGAGCGGCCGGCGGGCGGCCGGCCACGCGCACGGACGGGAGGCGCGTGGCGGCGCCGCCACGCGCCTCCCGTCCGACCGTCAGGCGGTCCAAGCGGGCGGGTGCCGCCGCTGCCAGCGGAGCCGGCGCTCGAGCTGGGCGCCGATCGCCAGCAGCACCCGTTCCCCACCCGGTCGCCCGATGAGCTGCACCCCCATCGGGAGCCCGGCGCCGTCGAGGTGGTCGTCGTCCGTCACACCCACCGGCAGCGTGATCGCGGGCAGCCCGGACACGTTCGCCATCGAGGTCCACGGCGAGTACGCGCACTGCCGCCGGAAGTCCTCCTCCGGGTCGTCGCCGTACCAGCCGAGCGGCCGGGGCGTCAGCGCCAGCGTCGGGGTGAGCACGGCGTCGAAGCGGTCGAACGCGCCGATGAGCGACACCGAGAACGCGTCGAGCGCCGTCATCGCGTCGAGCACCTGCGTCCCCGTGAGGTGCTGCCCCCGGTCCACGAGCCACCCGACGAGGGGCGTGGTACCGCGCAGGTCGATGCCCGGCACGAGAGGAAGTCGGGCGGCACTCGACTCCCACGCCACGCGGAACGCCTCGGCGTAGGGCGTGCGGGGCATCGCGACGTCCTCGATGCCGTGTCCGACCTCACCGAGCACCCGGATCGCGGTCGCCACCGCGGCCCGGGCAGCCGGGTCGACCACGACGTCGACGGTGTCGTCCCACGGTGAGCCGTCGAGGACGCCGACCACGAAGCGCCCCTCGCCACGGACGGCCGCCGCGGTGAACGGGCCGTCGCCGACGTCGGGCGTCACGAGCGCGTACGGCTCCGGTTCGTCGAGGCCCGTCGGACGCACGAGGGCGTCCAGCAACATGCCGGCGTCCGCGACCGACCGCGTGAGCGGCCCGGCGACCGAGAGCCCGCCGACACCCGACCGGCCCGGCATCGCGGGGACGCGGCCACGGCTCGGCTTCAGCCCGACGAGCCCCGTGGCCGCCGCCGGGATCCGTACCGATCCGCCGCCGTCGCTGCCGATCGCCGCGGGGAGCAGTCCGGCGGCGACCGCCACCGCGGCGCCGCTCGAGCTCCCGCCCGGCGCACGCGCGGTGTCGTACGGGTTGCGGGTCGTGCCGAAGCGGGTCTCGGAGGACGACGACATCCCGAACTCGGGCGAGGCCGTCTTGCCGAGACTGACGCTGCCCGCGGCGTCCGCCGCGGCGACGAGCGGGTGGTCGGCGCTCGCCGACCGCGCGGGCAGGCTGGTCGTGCCGTTGCGCGTGACGACGCCCGCCCGGTCGTACAGGTCCTTGTCCGCAGCCGGGAGGCCCCACAGCGGCCGCGACGTCGGCACCCGTTCGCCGAGGTGGTCGGCACGGTCGCGCGCGGCCTCGGCCGTCACGGTCACGAACGCGCCCAGGCCCGGTCCGGCCGGTCCGTCCGAGTCCAACAGCTCGATCCGAGCGAGGTAGTGGTCGACCGCCTCGCGCGCGGTCACCTCACCGCGACGGATCCAGTCCCAGAGTTCCTGGGCGGACAGGTGGTGCAGTTCGAACACGGGGCCAGCCTAGGCGGCGCCCGCGCCCGGCCCACCGAGTTCCCCGGCCTGTGGAACGATCCGGAACACCACAGCACGCTCGCGGGTTGTCCCCCGCGTTCCCGACGCGCCCCTGACGCGTCCCCGACGAAAGGTGTCCGACGTGACGATGACCGTCCTGCTCGAGGTGCAGCTCCGCGATGACCCGCCCGCCGACCAGATCGAGACCGCGATCCGCACGACGCTCGACCAGACCCGGGCCTTCGCGGGCAACGAGTCGCTCGAGGTGATCGTCGAGGACGCCGACCCGAACCACGTGGTGGTCGTCGAACGCTGGACGACGGCAGCCGACCACGCGGCCTACGTCGCGTGGCGTGCGACGCCCGAGGGGGCAGCGCGTGAGCTCGGCTCCGTCATCGCCGGGCCGCCGACGACCCGGACGTTCGACCGCTCCATCACGCTCGACTGACCGCCCCTGCGCTGCGCGTCCGTCAGCCGCGGACGCGACGGTAGCGGACGTGCGTCGTCAACGGCGAGTGCAGCACCTCGACCGGTTCGAAGCCGAACGACTGCGATCCGTCGAAGAGGCGCTCCCCGCTCCCCAGCAGTACGGGTGCGATGTCCAGCGTCAACTCGTCGACCACGTCCGCGGCGAGCGCCTGCCGGACGGTCGACGCTCCCCCGGCGATGTCGACGCCCCGCCCGTCAGCGGTCTCGACGGCGCGGGCGTAGGCGGTGTCGAACCCCTCGGTGACGAAGTGGAACGTCGTGCCGCCCGCCATCTCGATCGGCTCGTGCTCGTGGTGGGTGAGGACGAAGACGGGTGCGTGGTAGGGCGGTTCCGGCCCCCACCATCCCTCCCACGGCTCGTCCCAGGTTCCCCGGACGGGTCCGAACATGTTCCGGCCCATGACGTACGCTCCGCGCGGCCGCATGAGCCACGAGGCGGCGGTGCGGTCGGCTTCGCCCACCTCGACACCCGGCATGTGCCAGGTGTGCAGTTCTCCGCCGCGGACGCCGAGCGGGTGGTCGAGACTCTGGTCCGGGCCGGCCACGAAGCCGTCGAGCGAGATCGACATGTGGCAGGTGGTGTCGGTGGTGGTGTCCTCGGTCATCGCGCGCTCCTCGTCGACGGTGGTGCCTCGATCATGGCAGGCGGGACGCGCTGGGGATGGGACGATTGGCGGATGACCGCCACCCTCGTCGCCAAGGACCTCGCCGGCGGGTACGCCGCCCGCACGCTGTTCGAGGGTGTCGACCTCACGGTCGCACCCGGCGACGTGATCGGCGTCGTCGGTGTGAACGGCGCCGGCAAGTCGACGCTGCTCCGTCTCCTCGCCGGGGTCGACGAGCCGCTCGCTGGCACGGTGTCGACGTCGCCGCCGGACGCGTTCGTCGGCTGGCTGCCGCAGGAGCACGACCGGGTCGAGGGTGAGACGGTCGCCGGGTACGTCGCGCGACGGACCGGCAGCACGGCCGCGACGGTGGCCATGGATCAGGCGGCCGAAGCGCTCGGTGCCCCCGGTGCCGACGTTGCAGCCGGTGAGACGTACTCGGTCGCGCTCGAGCGGTGGTTGGCGTCGGGAGCCGCGGACCTCGACGAACGGCTACCGGTCGTGCTCACCGAGCTCGGGCTGGCGAACGACCTGGACGGGCACGGTGTCGGGCCGGACTCGCTCATGACCTCGCTGTCCGGTGGCCAGGCGGCACGGGTGGGTCTCGCCGCGCTGTTGCTGTCCCGCTTCGACGTCGTGCTCCTCGACGAGCCCACGAACGACCTCGACCTGGACGGCCTCGCGCGGTTGGAGCAGTTCGTGCAGGGGCTGCGGGGCGGAGCCGTGCTCGTGAGCCACGACCGCGAGTTCCTCGCCCGCTCGGTCACCGCGGTGCTCGAACTCGACCTGGCGCAGTCGTCGAACCGGCTGTTCGGTGGTGGCTACGACGCCTACCTCGAGGAGCGCGAGATCGCACGCCAGCACAAGCGCGACGCCTACGAGGAGTACGCGGCGACCAAGGCCGACCTGGTCTCCCGTGCCCGCACCCAGCGCGAATGGTCGAGCCAGGGTGTCCGCAACGCCATGCGCAAGAACCCGGACAACGACAAGATCCGACGGCGCGCGGCGAGCGAATCGAGCGAGAAGCAGGCGCAGAAGGTCCGCCAGATGGAGTCGCGCATCGCCCGCCTCGACGAGGTCGAGGAGCCGCGCAAGGAGTGGCGCCTCGAGTTCACCATCGGGCAGGCACCGCGGTCGTCGGCGGTCGTCGCCACGCTCGCCGACGCCACCTTCACGCAGGGGGACTTCACCCTCGGCCCGGTGTCGCTCCAGGTGGACGGTGGGGACCGCATCGGCATCACCGGCCCGAACGGTGCCGGCAAGTCGACGCTCCTGCGCGCCCTGCTCGGTCGGCAGGCGCCCACGACGGGATCGGCATCGCTCGGGTCGAGCGTGGCGATCGGCGAGGTGGACCAGGCGCGAGCGGCGTTCTCCGGGCCCGAGCCCCTGGCCGCCGCGTTCGAGGCACTCGTGCCCGAGTACGCCACCGCCGACGTCCGGACCCTGCTCGCGAAGTTCGGCCTCAAGGCGGACCACGTCGGACGGGCGGCAGCCGACCTGTCACCGGGCGAACGCACCCGGGCAGGCCTCGCGCTGCTGCAGGCCAGGGGTGTGAACGTCCTCGTCCTCGACGAACCGACGAACCACCTCGACCTCGCCGCCATCGAGCAGCTCGAGCAGGCGCTCGAGTCCTACGACGGTACGCTCCTGCTCGTCACGCACGACCGGCGGATGCTCGACACGGTCCGGCTCGACCGGCACTGGCACGTCGAGGACGGGCGCGTGTCCGAGCGCTGAACCCACGGCTCAGGACGCCGACGGCACCCCGTGTGCCGAACCGTCCGAGCCACCACCGCGCACCCACGAGCCGAGGACCGGGCGCACCTCGACGAAGCCGCCCTGGACCGCCGCCGGGTTCGCACGGGCGATCGCGACCGCGGCGTCGAGGTCATCGGCCTCGACCACGCCGACCCCGTCGAGCGCGGTCGCTCCCGCGGCTCCCGGCGCCGGCCCGTCCGCGTCGATGCGGACCACCTCGTCGGTCGGGCCGAACGCGAACGCGGCGACGAGCGCTCCGGAGCCGATGAGGTCCTGCGCGTGGGCGTCGTGGGCGGCGAGGTCGTCCGGCGCCGGGTCGCCCGGGCCTCCGTGGATCAGGATGACGAAGTGCGGCATGGCCAGAGGTCTACTCCCCCACAGCGCAGGAGGGAAGGGCGAGACCCGGACTGCTCCGCGCTGTCCGGGTGCGGCGAGCGGACGAGGCGGTGGCAACAGATGGCAACACGATGCGAGTGCTTGCACGGAACGATCGCCGTCCGCAGGATGTTGACGTTGCCATCGGGGGCAACGACGACCCAGGAGGGGGCGGATCGATGGAGATTCGCACGACCAGGCCCGGTGTGCCGGGCACGACCAGGCCCAGCACACCGGGCACGACCAGACGGTGGCGCGGCATCGTCGCCGTGGCCGTCGCCACAGCACTCGCCGTCACCGGGCTGACCGCCGCACCGGCCGTCGCGGCGAGCGCCGGGACGACCGACTCCTCGTTCCGACCGGGCGAGCCGTGGCTCGACGACCATGGGCAACCGATCCAGGGCCACGGCGGCCAGGTCGTGACGGCGACGGACGGTGACGGGAAGACGACCTACTACTGGTACGGCGAGGACCGGACCAACGGGTACAGCGACACCCGGGGCGCCCACGTCTACGAGTCGCGAGACCTGTACCACTGGAAGGACGACGGTCTCGCGCTCCGCACGATGACGAGCCGCGCGGACTTCGACGACCCGTACTTCGCGGCGCTCTACGGCGGCTACGACCAGACGCAGCGCGACGCCGTGTACCGCGACCTCGGCGTCACCGCTCCGAGCAGCACCCGCCCCGGTGCGATCCTCGAGCGGCCGAAGGTCATCCACAACGCGAAGACCGGCCAGTGGGTCATGTGGGTGCACGCCGACGGGCCGACGGACTCGTCCGACGCGCAGTACGCGAAGGCGCAGGCCGGTGTCGCCGTGTCCGACTCGCCCACGGGGCCGTTCCGGTACATCGACTCGTACCGCCTCGACCGTGTGCCGGCCGACGACCCGACGAACCACCAGCCGGACTCCCCCGGCATGGCCCGTGACATGAACCTGTTCGTCGACGACGACGGTACGGCGTACATCGTGTACGCGAGTGAGGAGAACCTCACGCTCTACATCTCGAAGCTCGACGCGGACTACACGAACCTGTCCGCCGACCCGACGAAGGCGATGGAGGGCGTCGACTTCCGCCGGCCGCAGCCGTGGATCGGCGGGCAGCGCGAGGCTCCGGCCATCACGAAGGTGGGTGGGACCTACTACCTCGTGACCTCGGGAGCGACGGGGTGGGCACCGAACGCAGCGGCGTACGCCACCGCGACGGACATCCTCGGCACGTGGACCGCGCACGGCAACCCCGCGACGGGCACGGGTGCGGACACGACGTGCGACTCGCAGAGCACGTCCTTGCTGAACCTCGGCGACGGTCGCGTGGTGTACCTCGGCGACCGGTGGAACAACGCCGAGGACCTCCGCACCGCCCCGAGCGTGTGGCTGCCCGTGACGTTCGGTGAGGGCGGGTCGATGTCCTTCTCGTGCGACACCGGCGAGTGGTCGCTCGCGGACCTGCACCCGCACGCTCCGTGGACGGTGACCACCACGGTGCCCGGGCAGGTCACGCTCGGCGACACCGGCGCGCTGCCGAAGCGCGTCAGCGTCCGCGAGGGCGGCACGACCCGGACACGTGGACAGGAGACCCACCGCGTCACCTGGGCGGCGACGGCACTGCGGACCGCCGGCGAGCAGACCGTCACCGGGACACTCGACGACGGTCGGACGTTCACCCGCCCGGTGACGGTGCTGCCGAAGCACCTCGCCTACTTCGTCGACGCCGGTGGTCCGAGCACCCCGGACGGTCAGGGCACCGCGGACCACGCTGCCGACCTCGCGTTCCTGCAACGCCGTGGCGACCGGTTGCTGAACAGCGTCGCCGACCAGCGGTTCGGCGCCGACCCGCGGACCGGGGACCACTGGGGGTACTTCGGCACCACGGGTGGCGTCTCGGGCACGAGCGGCGGGACGATCACGTCGACCGTGCGCTGGCAGGCGGACGCCACCGACCTCGAGTACGCGCTCGGCGGACTCGGCAAGGGCCGCTACCGCGTGGACGTCGGCTTCTGGGACCCGTGGACGAAGAGCGCTCCCGGTCGTGCGGCGGCCGTCAGCGTCAACGGGACGACCGTCGCGACGGAGCAGCCGATCGACGGCTCGTTCCGCACGCTGACGTCGACCGCGAAGGTCGGGAAGGACGGCGTCGTCGACCTCCGCATCAGCCCGGCGACGAAGTACGGCATCCAGGTGAGCTGGATCATGGTGTCGAAGGCCTGAGCAAGCCGGGCACCCGGACGCGGACGCGCCCCCTCCCTGATCCGGAGGGGGCGCGTCCGCGCAGTGGTGCACAGTGCTTCAGTGCACCCCGAGCCCGAGGCGCTCGACCACCTCGTCGGCCTCGTCCTCCGGCGTGCGGTCCGCGGCGACGGTGACGTGCGCCTCGTCCGCCCCCGGCACCTCCAGCGTCGCGAGCTGCGAGGCGAGGAGCGAGGTCGGCATGAAGTGCCCCGAGCGCGCCGCCATCCGGTCCGCGATGAGCGCACCGTCCCCCGCGACGTGGACGAAGACGACCCCCGGTGCGCGGAGCACGTCGCGGTACGACCGCTTCAGCGCCGAGCACGTCACGACACCGGGGGTACCGGCGTCGAGGTGGTCCCGGATCCACCCCGCCACGATGTCGAGCCACGGCCACCGGTCCTCGTCGGTGAGCGGCGTCCCGGCCTGCATCTTGTCGACGTTCGACCGCGGGTGCATCGCGTCACCCTCCGCGAAGTCCCATCCGAGGCGCTCGGCGACGGTCGCGGCGACCGTGGACTTCCCGGAGCCGGACACCCCCATGACGACGAGCACGCGAGCGTCCAGCACCTCGGACCGACCGGCGCCCGCGCCCGCGCCCGCGCCCGCGGTCACAGGAACACCCCGGCCAGCAGGACGCCCCCGAGCCCGAAGACCGAGATGAGGCACTCCAGAACCGTCCACGTCTTGAACGTCTGCCCCACCGTGGTGCCGAGGTAGCCCTTCACCAGCCAGAAGCCGGCGTCGTTCACATGTGACAGGAACACCGACCCGGCACCGATCGCGAGCACGAGCAGCGAGGTCATCGGCTGGGACAGGTCGCTCGCGATCGGCGCCATGATGCCCGCGGCGGTCACGGTGGCGACCGTCGCCGAACCCGTCGCGACCCGGACGAGCGCCGACACCACCCAGGCGACGAGCAGCACGGAGATGCCGGAGTCCTCCACGGCGTCGGCGATGACCCCGCCGATCCCGGTGTCGATGAGCACCTGCTTGAACCCACCGCCGGCTCCGACGATGAGCAGCACCCCGGCCACCGGCGGCAGCGCGCTCTCGAGCGACTTCGCGACGGCCGAGCGGTCCATCCCGCCGCCGATCGCGAAGAACACCATCGCGAAGACGGCCGCGATCCCGATCGCGATCATCGGCGTCCCGAGGAAGTCGAGCACGCTCACCCACGATCCGGCGGCGTCGGGCGCGACGGCCTCGCGGATCGCCTGGGCGAGCATGAGGACCACCGGCAGGAGGATGCCGACGAGCGCGGTGGTGAACGACGGGCTGCGCGGCTCGCTGATCACGCGGGTGAAGTCGCTCTTGCCGTTCGGCAGGGAGGCCGTGTCCTGCGTGGCGGGGCCGCGCCGTGCCTCCCGTCCGGCCGAGGCGGGGTCGTCGTGACCGCCGGCCGATCCGCGCGACCCGAACATGTCCGGGGCCGGGATGTCGACCCAGCGCGCGGCGAAGCGCGCGAAGACCGGACCGGCGAGCACGATGACCGGGATCGCCAGGACGATGCCGAAGGCGAGGGTCGTGCCGAGGTTCGCGCCCACCGTGGAGATCGCGACGAGCGGACCAGGGTGCGGCGGCACGAAGGCGTGCATCGTCGACAGGCCGACGAGTGCGGGCACCGCGATCTTCATGATCGGCACGTCACTGCGCTTCGCCACGAGCACGATGATCGGGATGAGGAGGACCAGACCGACCTCGAAGAACATCGGCAGACCGATCAGCGCGCCGATGAGTGCCATGGTCCAGGGCAGTGCGGCCTTCGACGACCGCCGGACGAGTGTGTCCACCACACGGTCGGCCGCACCGGAGTCGACGAGGAGCTTGCCGAACATCGAGCCGAGGCCGACGAGGATGCCGACGCTCGTCATCGTCGCACCGAACCCGTTGCCGAAGCTCGTGACCGCCTTGTCCGGGGCGAGCCCTGCACCGATGCCGACGCCGAGCGCGCCGATCGTCAGGGCGATGAACGGGTGGACCTTGAGCCACGTGATGAGCGCGATGATGACGACGATGCCGATCAGCGCGGCGATGATCAGCTGCGCGACCGGCCCGGACGGGTCGACGGTCGGCGCTGCACCCCCCTCTGCTGCGAGGACGGTCGTGTGGGCGGTGGCCGCCGTGAGCGCGTGAGGCATCTGCGCCCCTTCCTGGAGTCGCATCCGCGGGACTCCGTCGCCTTCGTGTGCTGGTCCGAGCGTTCCGCCGGACCGGCCGGTCTGCGCGTTCCCACGGACCGGTCGGACCGGCGGTGCGCCGCCGACTCGAATAATCTGATTAATCAGACTATACGATGATCCCCAGCGCGGCACGCGCCCTCCGGCGCAGTCTGCCGCTTCGATGGACACGACGTCACGGCGCCGCGTGACACGTACTGCACGGAGGAACGATGCCGACGGCCCGCGGACTGCACGCCCAGGTGCTCGACACCCTCGGGCAGCGGATCGTCGACGGGGTACTCACCCCGGGAACGGTCGTCCGGCCCGAGCTCGTGGCCGCGGAGTTCGCCGTCTCGCGATCGGTCGTCCGCGAAGCGCTGCGCGTCCTCCAGTCACTCGGCCTCGTGGAGCCCCGGCAGCGGGTCGGCACGCAGGTGCTCGGCATCGGCTCGTGGGAGCTGCTCGCGCCCACGGTCATCCGGTGGCGCGGCGCCTCCCCCGCGTACTTCGTTCAGCAACGGGAGCTCCTCGAGCTGCGGCTCGGGGTCGAACCGGTCGCCGCCGCACTCGCGGCAGCCGCCCCGGACGCGTCCGCCGTCGGGGCGGTGTCGGCGGCCGCAGCGGACATGCTGGCGGCGTGTGCCCGGGAGGACAGCCGCGCCTACCTCGAGGCCGACGTCCGCTTCCACCGCGCCCTGCTCGATGCCTCGGGGAACGCCGTGTTCCGCCACTTCGCCGGCACCGTCGAGGCGCTGCTGCGGACGCGGACCTCGGAGTCGCGGGACACGATCACCCGGTGGACTCGGGACGCCGCGGAGCGGCACGAGGCGGTGGCGCGGGCCGTCGCGGACCGTGACGCCGTCCGGGCGTCGGACGCGACGACGGCGCTGGTGCGGGTGACGCGGGACGAGTTCATCGCGGAGGCGCCGACGCGCTGAGTGCGTGGGCGCTGGGCGCGTGCGGCAGGCTCCGGGTCGCGCTGGTCGCACGACATGCCGTCCGCGCGCCGCGCTGGTCGCTCGACACACCGCCGACGGCGGCGCGGGCCGACACCTCCTGCGACCAGGCCGGGTACCGATCTCGCGTGGCGACCCCGGTCCGGACGGGAGGCACGGTGCCGGCCCGCCACGAGCCTCCCGTCCGGTGGTCCCACGTCACGGGCGCACGCGCCGCGCTGGTCGCACGACACGCCGTCCGCGCACCGCGCTGGTCGCACGACCCGTCGCTGACGGCGGCGCCGGACGACGCGTTCTGCGACCAGCGGGACGAGCGCCGACTCAGCGCCCGGCGCGACCCCGGGCGAAGAGGCGCGGACCGCGCAGACGGAGCCGCATCGTCACCGTGCCGAGCCATCGGTCGTACTTGTAGCCGACCTTGCCCATGCGCCCGACCTCCTCGAAGCCGAGTCGCTCGTGCAGACGGATCGACGCCTCGGCCTGACGGTCGGCGATGACGGCGACGACCTCGCGGACACCGGCGGCGCGGCACTCCTCGATCAGTGCCTCCATGAGCGCCCGCCCGAGTCCCTTGCCGCCCGCCGCCGCACCGAGGTAGATCGAGTCCTCGACGACGTGGTTCGAACGGTCGCGAGGGTTCCACGGGTCCACGAGCGCGTATCCGAGCACCTGGCCCGAGGGGTTCTCCGCGACCAGGAACGGCAGCCCCCGCCGGCGGATCTCGTCGTACCGCTGCTTCCAGCGCGCGAACGTGAACGCCGACGGGTCGAAGGTGACCGAGGAGTTCCGGACGTAGTGCGTGTGGATCTCCCGCACGTCGGGGAGGTCGCGCGGCTCGGCGGCGCGGATCGTGTACGTGAACGCGGACTCCTGCGGGACGGGGGCGCGCAGGTGTCGCGGCAGGACCCGCCGTCGCTGGTATTCCTCCTCGAGCACGGGTCGAGCCTACGGGGCGGCGGCGCCGCGGGCCCCGAGACTCGTGGTCAGCGACCGTTCTCGCGCGTCCTGCCGCGGGACACGTCGCTCAGCCCGAGACTCGGCCAGACGGCAGCCGGCATCCGGCAGCCGCCGACAGCCGACCGGACGCGTCAGGCGGGCAGTGACCAGTCCACCGGCTCCGCGCCCTGTGCCACGAGCAGCTCGTTCACCTGCGAGAACGGTCGGCTGCCGAAGAACCCGCGGCGGGCACTCAGGGGCGAGGGGTGCGCCGACGCGACGACCGGCGTGTCCCCGAGCAGCGGTCGCACCGTCGCCGCCTGCGCTCCCCAGAGGACGGCGACGAGGGGCCCTCCCCGGGCGACGAGTGCACGGACGGCCTGGTCCGTGACGGCCTCCCAGCCCTTTGCCCGGTGGCTCCCGGCGTCGCCCGCGCGGACCGTGAGCACCCGGTTGAGCAGCAGCACGCCGCGCGACGACCACGCCCTGAGGTCCCCGTGCGCCGGGGGCTCCACGCCGAGGTCGTCGCGGAGTTCGGCGTAGATGTTCGCGAGGCTGCGCGGCACCGGCCGGACCTCGGGATCGACGGCGAACGACAGGCCGATCGGGTGGCCGGGGGTCGGGTACGGGTCCTGCCCGAGCACGAGCACCCGGACGTCGTCGAAGGGATCGCGGAACGCGCGCAGCACGTCGGCGCCGGCCGGGAGGTACGGCCGCCCGGCCGCGACCTCGGCCCGGAGCCAGGCGCCCATCCGGTGGACGTCGTCCTCGACGGGGGCGAGCGCGGCCGCCCACCCGGGGTCGACGAGCTCGGCGAGCGGCCGCGGCTCCACGCCCGCTACGCGCCCATGGTGGCGACGGACACGGACTCGTCGCCCGCGATCACCCGCCAGACACTGCCGGTCCCCCGGACCTCGAGCGCACCCTCGCCGACCACGAGCGTGGTGTCCTCGTCGATCGCGAGGCCCGCCGTGACGAACTCGGCCTCGGCGGCGGCGATGAGCCGCGCGAGCGTCCCCGCCTGCACGGCGTGCACGTCCACGGTGAGGTCGATCAGCCCGAGGCCCTCACGGAGCTCGACCTCGTCGAGTCCCTCGGAGGCCTCCTCCGGGCAGATCTCGACCCCGCCGATGCGCCAGCCGCCCACGAGGGCGCGGTCGGCGGCGATCATCGCTCCCGCCGAGTAGCCGAGGTACGGCAGCCCGTCGCTGACGAGCAGGCGGAGCTGGTCGACGATCGGCGCGACCGCGGTGAGGTAGTCGGGTGTGACGCCACCGGCGACGACGAGGGCGTCCACGTCGCTCAGCACGGTCGTGTCGAAGGCCGCACCCGCCGCGACCTCGGTCACGATCGTCTCGGCCTGCCGCGCGCCGCCGAGGGTCTCGGCGATGTCCGCGGTGCTCGACGGCGAGGTCCCGTCGGCGCGTGCGACGGAGAGGACCGCGATGCGCGGGACGGTCCGGCCGACGGCGGCCGCGCGTGCGGTGGCCTCGGCGGTGAACGGGGCGGCGACGTCCGCTGCGGCGAGGAGGCCCCCGCCGACGAGGTGGATGCTCACGACTCGGCCGTCACCGGGGCGAGGGCGCTCCACGGGAACGTGATCCAGCCGTCGACCCGACGCCAGACGTGGTCGGGCTCGAGGACGGTGCCGGGCTTCGAGTACAGGCAGGCGCTGCGGACCTCGGCACCGGCGTTCGCGATGATGTCGACCACGAGGCGCAGCGTGCGGCCGGAGTCGGAGACGTCGTCCACGACGAGCACCTTCTTGCCGGCGAGGGCCGGGGCGTCGAGCGCGGGGGCGAGGATGACCGGCTCCTCGAGTCGCTGTTCCACGTCGGTGTAGAACTCGACGTTGATCGAGCCGCACTCCTTGGTGCCGAGCGCGTACGCCACGGCTCCGGCGATGATCAGCCCGCCGCGGGCGACCGCGACGACGACCTCGGGCTCGAACCCGGACGACAGGACGTCCTTGGCGAGCAGGCGCGCGGCGTCGCCGAACTCCAGCCAGCCGAGCACCTCGGGCCCGCTCGTGACGGTCACGGTCGACGGAGCCTGGGCCACCGGCTCGGATTCGCTGCTGATCGGCATCCGACCACGGTACCGGCAGGGACCCCGCGCCCGCGACCCGCATCCCGCGCCCGGGCGCGTGCGCACGCTCGCGCCCACGCCCACGAGGGCCGCGCGGGTCGCGTGGGTCAGTCGCGCGGCGTCAACCGCCCCCGCGCCAGCTTGTGCTGCGCCGACTGCGCCACCGGTCGGACGGTCACGAGGTCGAGGTTCACGTGCGCGGGCAGCTCGACCGCGTGCGCGATCGCCTCTGCGACGTCCTCGGCCACGAGCGGCTCCGGCACGTCGTCGTAGACCGCCGCGGCCTTCGCCTCGTCGCCGCGGAACCGGGTGAGCGCGAACTCGTCCGTCTTCACCAGGCCCGGAGCGATCTCCACGACCCGGATCGGCTCGCCGTTCAGCTCCAGCCGGAGGGCCCCGACGAGGGCGTGCTCGGCGAACTTCGCGGCGTTGTACCCGCCGCCGTTCTCGTACGCCACGTGCCCGGCCGTCGAGGTCACCGTGACGATGTCGGCGTGCCCGTTGCTCCGCGCGGTCCCGCGCAGCGCCGGGAGCAGCGCGGCCGTGACCTGCTTCGTGCCGATGACGTTCACCTCGAACATGGCGCGCCAGTCCTCGACGTCGGACTCCTCGACCGACGCCGACCCGAGCGCACCACCGGCGTTGTTGACGAGCACGTCCACGCCGCCGAGCTCCGCCACCCGGCTCGCGAGCGCCGCGACGTCCGACGGGTCGGTGACGTCCACCACGAGGTACGTCGCACCGGTCTCCTCGGCGAGCGCCTGCAGCTTGGCCTCGCGACGGGCGACGGCGAGCACGTCCCAGCCTCGGGAGCGCAGGAGTCGGACGGTCGCGGCGCCGATGCCCGAGCTGGCTCCGGTGACGACTGCGCGACGAGGTGCCATGGGTGTTCCTCCGAACGCCTGGGTGTGGACACGGGTGTGGGTCACGAGCGTACCGACCACGACGTCGCGCCAGCCGGTAGCGTGGCGGGCCATGACGAGAGAAGCGGCTCCGGTGGCCCCCGCCGGGCTCGAGCCGGGGCGGGCGAAGCTGCGCATCCCGATGTGGGACACCGCACGGTTCCTCGCGGTCACGCTCGTCGTCATCGGGCACGCGATCCAGCGCCAGACGAGCGACAGTGAGCACGCGCTCGCCCTCTACACGTTCATCTACGCCTTCCACATGCCGGCGTTCGGCGTGATCAGCGGCTACTTCTCGTCGGCCGCGACCCCGACCGCGGACCGGATGAAGCGGACGATCACGGACATCGTGGTGCCGTACATCATCATGCAGACGATCTGGACCGTCGTGCAGGCGATCGTCGAGGGCGGCAAGCAGTTCAACCCGACGCAGCCGACCTGGACGCTCTGGTTCCTGCTCGCCCTCGGGATCTTCCGGCTGATCCTGCCGTACCTCGCGCAGCTGCGGTGGCCGCTGTTCTGGGCCGTGGTGTTCAGCATCGGCGTGGGCTACTTCGACAACGTCGACTCGACGCTCTCCCTGAGCCGCGCGATCAGCCTGCTGCCGTTCTTCCTCGTCGGCTGGCAGGTCAAGCAGTGGGGGCTCTTCGACCGCTGGTACGACGCCCCCCGACGGACCGTGGTGCGCGTGCGGGTGATCGCGGCCGCGGTGTTCGCGGCCTGGGCGGTGTCGTGTGCGATCTGGATCCCCCAGTTCAAGGAGTTCGACCTCCACCACTGGTTCTTCTACGACGACTCGTACTCGGGGCTCGGCGAGGACGCGTGGTGGGCGGGAGCGGTCCGCTTCGGCCTGATGCTGCTCGCCGCGGTGCTCACGGCGTCGTTCCTCCTGCTGGTGCCGCGACGGACGGTCTGGATCACCCGGTTCGGTGCGGCGACGATGTACGTCTACCTGCTGCACACGTTCGTCCTCTACCCGATCCGTGAGTCCGGCGTCCTCGCCGGTGAGCACTCGGCCTGGCCGTACGTGCTCCTCATGGTCGTGGTCGCCTGCGCGGTGAGCCTCTTCCTGGCGCAGCCGTTCGTGCGCAGCGCGATGCGCTGGCTCCTCGAGCCGAGGGTCGGTTGGCTGTTCCGGAAGGACGAGGTGCGGTAGGCGCGCTGCGGTCGGTGTGCTGCGCCGGCCGGGAGGCACGGGTCGCCCCCGCGACGTCCGTTACGTCGCGTGGCGGGCACGCTGGTGCGGACCCGACCACCTGCGTACCGTGACGAGCGACGCAGCGCTGCCCCGGGCCTCCCGGCCGGTGCGCCGCCCATCCCGAGAACCGCACCCGACAGGAGCACCGATGAGCACGAACGACGCCGCCGCCTGGCGGTTCGAGACGACCCAGGTCCACGCCGGCGCCCAGCCGGACCCGACGACCGGTGCGCGTGCCACGCCGATCTACAAGACGACCTCGTACGTCTTCGAGAACTCGGACCACGCCCGCGACCTGTTCGCGCTCGCGCAGCCGGGCAACATCTACTCCCGGATCATGAACCCGACGAACGACGTCGTCGAGCAGCGCATCGCCGCGCTCGAGGGCGGCACCGGGGCGCTGCTGGTGTCGTCCGGGCAGGCCGCGGAGACGTACGCGGTGCTCAACATCGCGGGTGCGGGCGACCACATCGTGTCCTCGTCGTCGATCTACGGCGGCACGTACAACCTGTTCAAGTACACGCTCGCGAAGCTCGGCATCGAGACCACCTTCGTGGAGGACCAGGACGACCCCGAGGAGTGGCGTCGCGCCGTCCGACCGAACACGAAGCTGTTCTTCGCGGAGACGGTCGGCAACCCGAAGATCAACGTCCTCGACATCGCCACCGTGTCGGACATCGCGCACGAGGCCGGTGTCCCGCTGATCGTCGACAACACGATCGCGACGCCGTACCTCATCCGTCCGTTCGAGCACGGGGCCGACATCGTCGTCCACTCGGCGACGAAGTTCCTCGGCGGACACGGCACCGTCATCGGCGGCGTGATCGTCGACGGTGGCCGGTTCGTCTGGTCGGACCACGCCGAGAAGTTCCCGGAGTTCAGCACGCCCGACCCGTCGTACCACGGTGCGGTGTTCTCACAGGCGGTCGGCGACCCGCTCGCCTACATCATCAAGGCACGGGTGCAGCTGCTCCGTGACCTCGGCGCGTCGAACTCCCCCGACACGGCGTTCGCGCTCCTGCAGGGCATCGAGACGCTGTCGCTCCGCATCGAGCGGCACGTGTCGAACGCACAGGAGATCGCGGAGTGGCTCGACCGCCACCCCGACGTCGCCTCGGTGTCGTACGCCGGGCTGCCCACGTCCCCCTGGTACGCCGCTGCGAACAAGTACGCACCGAAGGGCGTCGGTGCGGTGCTGTCGTTCGAGCTCAAGGGCGGCGTGGACGCGGGCAAGGCGTTCGTGGACAACCTGCGGCTGTTCTCGCACCTCGCGAACATCGGCGACGTGCGCTCGCTCGTGATCCACCCGGCGTCGACCACGCACTCGCAGCTCACCCCTGAGCAGCAGCTGACGACCGGGGTCACGCCGGGGCTCGTCCGCCTGTCGGTCGGGATCGAGAACGTCGAGGACCTGCGGGCCGACCTCGAGGCCGGGCTCGCCGCGGCCCGAGCCGAGTCGGAGCGCCTCCGCGCCTGACGCGGGTGCGCTCGCAGCGCCGCTGCCCCTCTTCCACGAAACGCGCGCGTCCCGACGTCCCACGTGTCGATCGACACGTGGGACGTCGCTTGTTGCACCCACATCAAACGTGACGTCGTGACCGCGACGAAACACCGGTCGATCGACGCGTGCTTCGTCGCACGCACAACGCGACCACGCGGCGCGCGCGCGACACGACCGCGTGGCGCACGCACTCCGCGACCACGAGCCGCCGGGCCGGCCACACGCCCGGGGTGACGTAACACGGCGGCGGTGACCCGTGCCTCCCGGCAGACTGGTCGGACGATGGACTGGCAGACGACCCCCGAGGACTCCGTGCCGTCCTCCCTCGTGCCCGGGACCGAACTCGGCACCCTCGGCAAGCCGCCGGTGACGGGCGCATGGCGGCCCGGCGACCACCCCGGCAGCCGACACTTCGCGAGCCTCGGCGAGCAGAGGGTCCGTGGCGGGCGCCTGCCGAACGTCCGGGTCGCCTACGAGACCTGGGGCACGCTGTCCCCGGAGCGCGACAACGCCGTGCTGGTGTTCCACGCCCTCACGGGCGACTCGCACGTCACGGGCGAGGCCGGCCCGGGGCACCGCACCGCCGGCTGGTGGGGCGACGTCGTCGGACCGGGCCGCGCCATCGACACCGACCGCTGGTTCGTCGTCGTCCCGAACATGCTCGGCAGCTGCCAGGGGACGACCGGCCCCTCGTCGGTCGCACCGGACGGGGTCGAGTGGGGCGCACGCTTCCCGTTCGTCACGGTGCGCGACCAGGTCGCCGTGCAGGTCCAGCTCGCCGACCGACTCGGGATCGAGCGGTTCGCCGGCGTCGTCGGTGGGTCGATGGGCGGCATGCACGCCCTCGAGTTCGCGATCACCCACCCCGACCGCGTCGCGCGGCTCGCCGTCCTCGCATCGACGGCGCAGACCACCGCCGACCAGATCGCCGCGAACTCGCTGCAGCGTGCCGCCATCCAGATGGACCCCGGGTTCGCGGACGGCGACTACCACGACGCCGCCCCGGGCGAGGGACCGCACCGGGGGCTCGCACTCGCCCGCCGCATGGCGCTCATGACCTACCGGGCGCCCGACGAGCTCAACGGTCGCTTCGACCGGTCGTGGCAGAGCGACGTGTCGCCGCTCGGAGACGACGGCCGGTTCTCGGTGGAGAGCTACCTCGACTTCCACGGCAACAAGTTCACCCGGCGGTTCGACGCGGGCTCGTACGTGACGCTGACGCACGCGATGGACTCGCACGACGTCGGGGCCGGCCGCGGAGGCGTGGCCGCCGCGCTCGGACGGGTGACCGCGCGCACGCTCGTCATCGGGGTGTCGAGCGACCGGTTGTTCCCCGTCGAGGACCAGCACCGGATCGCCGCGGGCATCCCGGACACCCTCGACGGCGACCGCGCCACGGTGGTGACGAGCGAGTTCGGGCACGACGGGTTCCTCATCGAGCAGGAGGCCGTCGGGGCGCACCTCCGGCGGCTGTTCAGCTGACGGGCGTGGTGGGCGCGGGCCGCGTGGGCGGCGGTGGGCCGCAGGACCGCGGACGGGGCCCGCGCGGATGCGGACGCGGACTGCTGGGGCGCGGACGCGGGCTGCGGGGGCGCGGACCCGGGCCGCGTCGGGCGTATTGCATCGCACCTGCGATCACAATTCGGTTCCCATCCGGTACGGCCCCGCGCGCCGAACACCCCCCAACGGGTGCCGTGCGTGGAATGATGGCGTGGTGCTCGGCTGACCGAGTCTCGACTTCGCACCACGACCACCGCACAGGACTTCGATGGAACTGATCGCACAGGAACGCGACCGGCTGCTCCGGTCGATCACCCGTGTCGTCGGCATCGTCTGCACCCTCATCAGCCTCGTCGCCGTGCTCGTCTCGTTCGCGGTCCCCGTCGGGCTCCTCCTCGGAGCCGTCGCGTGCATCGCGGCGATGATCGCCGGCTTCGTCGTGTTCGGGTCGAGCGGCTCGGTGTGGTGGACCGCCGTCATCCTCGCCGGCGGTCTCGGTGCGCTCGCGATCCTGCTCGTCGGAGCGGACGACGCCACGCGCCCGGTGATCGCGAGCGCCGTCATGCCGCTCGCTGCCGGAGGCGTCTCCGCACCGCTCATGGCCCAGCGCGGACACCCCGTCGGACTCGGCCTGACCCTCGCCGCCGGCGCCGCCACCGCCGTGGGCATGACCTGGGCGACGGGATCGTTCCTGTCCGTCGCGACCGCCGGGGCACTCCTCGGCTGGGTGCTCATCGCGGTCGTGACCGTCTGGATCTCCCGGAGCATCCCGCGCGTCGCCCGCCGCATCTACAGCATCGGCACCGCCCACCGAGCGGAGCGCCAGGCGAGCGAGACCGAGGCCCAGCGTCGGCAGGGCGCGCGGCTCCTGCACGACACCGTGCTCGCGACCCTGACGCTCCTCGCCCACTCCGGCGTCGGCGTCTCGGAGCAGGCGATGCGCGAACAGGCCGCCGAGGACGCGCGGCTGCTCCGACACCTCCGTCTCGGTGCGACCCCGCAGCCGCAGCAGTCCGGTGACTACTCGCTCACCCGCGAGGAGGAGTCCCCGCTCGGCCAGACCCTCGAGTCGGTCAAGCAGCGCTTCGGCCGCATGGGGCTCGAGGTCAGCTGGCACGGCACCGGTCAGGTGCTGCTGCCGTCCAACGTCCTCGACGCCTTCCTCCTGGCGCTCGGCGAGTGCCTCGAGAACGTCCGTCGGCACGCCGGCGTCGGCGAGGCGCACGTGACGATCGTGCACGACAACGAGATGGTCCGCGCGATGGTCACGGACTCGGGCGTCGGCTTCGACCTCACCCACGTCAGCGCCGAGCGGCTCGGCTTCAAGGAGAGCGTCGTGAACCGCCTCCGCGAGGTCGGTGGCGACGCGAAGCTGTTCTCCGCGCCGGGCTCCGGCACGACCGTCGTCCTGGAGGCCCCGCGATGAGCCAGCACCGTCCCGCAGGTCCCGCGTTCCGGCGGACGGGGCCGACGCTGTGAGCCGCGTCCCCGAGGACACCATCAGTCGCGGACTGCCCGGTGAGACCGTGCAGTCCGCTCCGCGGACCCGCCGGGAGGCACGGGAGCGGTACCGGGGCAGCGAACGTCGGCAGGCACGCGGCCTGCCGTCGACCTCCACCGGCGCCCGTTCGCTGCGCCAGGCGGCGAAGCCGGGCGCGTCGCTCGGTGCCGGGTACCTCGGCGCCGGAGCAGCCGTGCTCACCGCGATCGAGGCCGTCGCCGGCATCGTGCTGTTCCTCGCCCGCTGGCCCGAGTACAGCGACCCGTGGCTTCCCGCCGCCGCGTGGGGGCTCTACATCGTCGCCGCGCTCGGGGTCGGCTTGAGCCTGCTGACGTACGGCGAGCGACTCACCGGGGTCGCGTTCGCACTCATCTGCGTGGTGCTCGTCTGTGTCGTGACACTCGACTTCATCGGGATCTGGCCCGAGCACGACATCGCGCACTTCGCCACCGCGTCGATCGCCGCCGGGTTCGCCCTGCTCCCGATCGCATCGCTGCGGCCGGCGCGCGAGGTGGCGGCGGCCATCGTCGTCCTCGGCTTCACCTTCATCGTGACGTGCCTCGTCTCGACCCCCGTGACGACCGACACGCTGCCCGGGATGGTGTCGCTCGTCGCCCTGGTCGTCGTGCCGCCCTCGCTCGCCCTGTTCGTCGTGCACCGCTTCCGCCAGCTCGTGCAGAAGGAGCTCGACCGCGTCCTCGTGCAGAGCAACGTCCAGGCGCCGCAGTTCGCCGTGGGCATGCTCGCGTCGGATGAGCTCGCCCGGCTCGACCTCGCAGCCGAGAAGCTCCTCGACGCCGTCGCGAACGGCTCCGACCCGCTGCCGCTCTCCGACGCCTCGGCCTCGGTCGCGGCGTCGCTCGCCACCGAGCTCCGACTGCACCTCATCGAAGGCCGTCGCGAGACGTGGCTGTACCACGCCATCACCGAGTCCGACCACCTCGGCCGCGCGGTGAGCGTCGCCGACCCGGGCTCGCTCGCCGGCCACCTCTCCCCCGCCCAGCGCGACGGACTCCTCCAGGCCCTGTGGCAGATGGCCGGCGACGGACGGACCGCACAGCCGGGTCAGCCAGTCGTGGCCGTGACGCTCGGTCCCGTCGGGTCGGACGGGCACCCCGTCACCGACGAGACGATGGACGTCCCGATCGTCATCGAGTCGCGGAGCGTCACGCGTCGACGACTCGGTCCGGCCACGTGGAGTGCCCTGCACCGCATCGGCCCGTTCACCGAGACCGTCCAGGACGGCACGCTGCGCATCGTGGCGCACTGCGTCGTCAACCGCCACCCGACGATGTAGTCGTCGCGCGGACCGAGCCGGCTGGACCCGAACAACCGGACACCCTGACCAGCCTGCCCGTACCGTGCGTCCGGTCCGCCTAGGATCAACACAGCCCCCGAGAAAGGACGCCAGCATGGCGACTCCAGAGGAACCGATCCGACTCGCACTCGTCGACGACCACAAGATGCTCCTCGGCGCACTCACGGAGTGGATCCGCAGCGCCGCCGACGACATCACCCTCGTGGCCGCCGTCACGACCTGGCCGGAGCTGCTCACCAACCCCGCGTTCCCGGTCGACGTGGTGCTGCTCGACCTTGACCTCAAGGACTCGATCCCGGTCTCGCTCAAGATCTCCACGCTGAAGACCGCCGGCGTCAAGACCGTGGTGATGAGCACGTACTCCGAGCCGAACGTCGTCCGCGAGGCCCTCGCCTCCGGTGCGCTCGGCTACCTCGTGAAGAGCGAGGACGCGGACATGATCGTCGAGGCGATCCGCTCCGCCCAGCGCGGCGAGCAGTACGTCTCCGCCGAGCTCGACCTCGCGATCAACTCCGGCGACGTCGGCGGCGTGCCGAAGCTCAGCGCCCAGGAGCGTCGCGTCATGGCGCTGTACGGCGGTGGCGAGCCGGTGAAGAGCGTGGCGTACCAGCTCGGCATCTCGGAGGAGACCGCGAAGAGCTACCTCAAGCGCATCCGCGAGAAGTACCGCGTGGCCGGGTTCGACGTCGGCACGAAGGTGGCGCTCCGGAAGCGGGCGATCACCGACGGCATCATCGTGCAGGACGGCAGCCCGGTCGGCCTGTAGCGCCGACGGCAGGGCTGCCTGGTCCGCCGCCCCGCGACGCACCGCACAACCGGAGTCACCCCGAACCGCGCCGATGCGTGGTTCGGGGTGACTCCGGTTGTGCCGACGCGATCCGCGCCGCGAGCCTCCGGTCAGACGGTCGGGACGGGTGCCGTGATCGGGCCGGTGGACGGGTGCGACGAGCGCAGCGCTGCACGTGCCGTCGACCGCCGCTCGACCCCGTAGCTGACCGCCGTGACCCCGACGCCGAGGAGCGCGAGCACGATCCCGAGCCAGCCCGGCGCGAGGAACCCGAACCCCGCCGCGATGACCGCACCACCGAGGGCCGCACCGAGCGAGTTGCCGATGTTGAACGCCGAGTGGTTCAGCGCCGCCGCGATCGTCCGGGCATCGCCCGCCACGTCCATCAGCCGCGACTGGACGGCGGGCGGGATCGCCGAGGACGTCGCGCCGATGAGGAACGCGCCCACGAACATCCCGACAGTCCACTGCGCCGTCAGGACCGTGACGAGGAGCGCCCCGACGAGCGCCAGGAGCCCGACGTAGATCGTGCGCTTCACGCTGTGGTCGGCCAGGTGCCCGCCGACGACCCCGCCGACGACCATGCCGAGCCCGACCACCACGAGGACGAGCGGCACCGCGGACTCGCTCAGCCCGGTGACGTTCTGGACGATCGGCGAGATGTACGAGTACACCGCGAAGAAGCCCCCGAAGCCGATCGCGCCGAGGCCCATCACGATCCAGAGCTGCGGCTCACGGAAGGCCCGCAGCTCGCGGCCGATCGTGGCGTGCTCGTCCTTCGCGGACCGCGGCACGAACGCGGCGACGGCGAGGAACGTCAGCGCGAAGAGCGCGGCGACGACGCCGTACGCGATGCGCCAACCGGCGACCTGTCCGACCCAGGTGATCGCGGGCACGCCGACGACGTTCGCGACCGAGAGCCCGAGGAGGACCATCGCGATGCCCTTGCCGCGCTTGCCCGGTCCCATCATGTCGCCGGCGACGATCGAGGCGATGCCGAAGTAGGCGCCGTGGGGCAGGCCGGCGACGAACCGTGCGACGAGCATCAGCCCGAACGACGGCAGCACGGCGCTCGCGACCGTGGCGAGGACGAACCCGACGAGCAGCACGAGGATGAGGCCCTTGCGCGGGAACTTCGCGGACATCGCGGCGATGGTGGGGGCACCGACGACCACCCCGAGCGCGTAGGCACTGACGAGCCACCCGGCGTGGGCGATGCCCGCGTCGGGGTTCGCCGCGTACTGCGACGGCAGCAGGGCCTCGGCGATGTTCGGGAGCAGCCCCATCGCCACGAACTCGGTCGATCCGATCGCGAACCCGCCGAGGGCGAGGGCGATCAGCGCGGCGGCGCGGTGCGCAGGCGTGAGGTGGGTCATGGTGCCTGTCTCTCGGACGGGAGGAGCGGGTCGGCCCGGCACGCCGTCGAGCGGCCCACGGGCGGTGCGGTGGGCCGACCGGGACGGCGGGGCACGCGCTGGTCGCGCGGCGCACCCCTCGGCGGCCCCGTCGCGAACGGCGGGCACCACCCGGATCGGGCGTCCCGGTTCAGCGGCGAACGGGTCACAGGTCGGTCGTGCCGACCTGCTCCCAGCAGTGTAGAACGCTCCAACCAACCGACGGAAGACGACGTGCCGAATCGATTCGACCGGTCACGAAGAGGTCGGCCGGAACGGACGCCCGGCCGAGGAGGTCAGGCCGCTCGACGCTCCGGCACGGTCCGAGCCGGTGCAGCGGTAGCCTCCGGGAGCTCGTCACGGTGGACCCAGCCCGCGCCGCACTCGCTGCAGGTCGCCCAGGCGTGCTGACCGTCGGCGTCCGAGTCGATGACGACCGAACGCAGGTCGCAGTCGGGGCACCAGCCGTCGTGCATCATGAGCAGCTCCTCGTCGTCGTGCGGACGCCCGCTGCGTCCGACACCGACAGGAGACACCCGACCACCGACATCCGTGGGAGGCGCGCGGCGTGTCGCGGCCGCACCGGGCGTGTGCCCAGGGCGGTCGCCCCGTCAGCGGTCGAGGGCTGCCTCGAGCCGTTCGACCTTGCCGTCCAGCTCACCCGTGTGCCCCGGGCGGATGTCGGCCTTGAGCACGAGCGAGACCCGCGTCCCGAACGGCGCGACGGCCTCGGTGGCGCGCTTCACGACGTCCATGACCTCGTCCCACTCCCCCTCGAGCTCGGTGAACATCGACGAGGTGCGGTTCGGCAGCCCGCTCTCGCGGACGACCCGGACGGCGGCGGCCACGGCGTCGTGCACGGAGCCGTCCTCGGTTGCGGCGGGACCACCGGACGGTGCGACGGAGAACGCGACGATCATGGGTCCATCCTGCCTCGCGGACGCACCGAGCGCGCCGCGCCCGACGATGCACCCGCCGACGGAGCACCAGACGAGGGGGCAGCCGACGCGCCCGAACCGAGCCGCACCAGTCCGACGATCCCACACACGAGCAGGACGACCTCGAGCACGTTCCGGAGCGTCAGCACCACGAGGATCCACGGCTGCACGGTGAGCACCTGGTCGTAGTAGCCGGGGTAGATCAGCTGCGTGAGGAACGCCGTCGGCAACGCGAGCACTGCGATCGGCAGGAACCGCCGCGCACTCGCCCGCCCGGCGACGAGCCCCCAGACCACGGGCACCGCGAACCAGCCGATGTACTGCGGCGACCCGATCTTGTTCGTCGCGACGAGTGCGGCGACGAGCACGAGCGCGAGGAGCGGCGCCGCCTGGGCCCGGGGTGCGCCGCGCCGCACGGCGAGCAGCGCGAGGACCACCCCGGCGAGCACGACGAGCGCCATGAGCGGCGTCGACACCGCCGCGGCGGCGTGGGTCCCCGCGCCGGACACCTCGAACGTCAGGATCTCGCGGTCGTAGTACACGGCGGCCCCGGGCACGCGGAGCGCCGCCGCCCACATGAACGGCGTCGCGAGGGGCGACTCGATCTGGAGCGCGCGGCCGCTCTGCTGCCCGACGAAGGAGAAGAGGTACGCCGCACCCCCGTAGAGCACGTCGACGAGGACGATGAGCGCCGTCGTCACGAGGGCACCCACGATCACGCCACGCCGGTGCCCACGACGCAGGAGCACGAGGACGCCGACGAGTGCGGCGGGCCACACCTTCGTCCACGCCGCGAGGGTGAAGAGCACCGACGCGACGGCCGGCCGGGTCACCACGAACGCGACGCCGGCGAGCGCGAGGACGGTCGCCACGGTGTCGATGCGCCCGAGCGCGATCGGCCCGAGCGCGAGCAGGAAGGCGAGCCACCACCAGACCACGCGGATCCGGGCGGTGCCGACGCGGGCCCGGAAGCGCCAGAGCACCACGCAGACGACGGCGTCGAGCAGCACCATGAGGACGAGCCACCCGGTGCCGATCGACGCGACACCCCCGAGCGCGGCCGCGGCCATCGGGACGATCGCGAGGATCGGGTACACCCACGCCTCGTCGACGCCGACCCAGAAGTGCGACTGCTGGCCGGTCTCGATCCAGCGACGGTAGGTGATCGTCACGTCACCGAGCGGCAGGTTGCCGGAGGTCGTCGTCAGCCACCACAGCACGGCGTGGACGGCGACGAACGCCGCGCCGAACAGGACGGGCTCGACCCAGGTTCTGCGCTGCACCGGACGAGCGTACCGACCCAGCGTGCGGGAACCCCGACAGGGGTGCCGGAGGTGACCGCTCGACGGCCGGGAGGCGCGGTGCGGGCCCGACCCGCGCCTCCCGGCCGTCAGGCGGTCGCGTCCCTGGCGGCGGGCCCGACGTCAGTCGGCGTCGCCGTCGACCGCGAGGTCGCGGACGACGCCACTCACCCGCTCGACCAGCCCGGTGATCGGGAACGGACCGCCGCGCGAGGCGCGGCGCGCCGCGAGGCCGTGCACGACGGCAGCCGTCGCCGCGAGGTGCGCCAGGTCGGACGGCGTGAGGGTGCGGCCGGAAGCCTCGGCGAGACCCTGCCGTGCCGCGACGAGCGCGCCGAGCACCCCGCCGAGTGCGTCCCCGGCCCCCGCGGTGGCGAGCCACGGCGTGGCGGAGGACGCGACGAGCGCGACGGTGCCGTCCGGTGTCACGACGTGGGTCCGCTCGCCCTTGAGGAGCACGACGCTCCCGGTCTGCCGGGCGGCGCGCAGTGCGGCGGCTGCGGGGTCCGCCTCGACGTCGTCGCGGGACTCGCCGAGGAGCGACGCGGCCTCGCCGGCGTGCGGCGTGAGCACCGCGAGCGGACCGAGGTCGACGAGCGGGATCGCGCCCGCGTCGACGACCACCGGGACGCCGTCGTCGGAGGCGTGGCGGAAGGCGTCGGCGGTGGCCGGGTCGAGGTCGTCGAGCGACGGCGCGGAGATGCCCGAGCCGACGAGCCACGCCTGCACCCGGCCGACGCCGGACACGACCTCCGGCCGGCGGGTGAGCACGTGCTCGGTCGCACGGTCCGGCCCGACGTAGCGGACCATGCCGACGCCGGTGTGCACGGCCGCGTCGACCCCGAGGACGGCCGCGCCCGGGTACCGGTCGGAGCCGGTCGCGACGCCGAGCACCCCGCGGCGGTACTTCGTGGACTCCCCGTGCGGCACGGTGATCCACGCGGCGGCGTCGGACGGTCGGAAGGGCACGGGATCGCTCATCGTCCCGACAGTACGGTGGGGCGCATGAGTCTGTTCCTCCCCGGTCGTGTGGTGGTCTTCGACTACGGGGAGGTGATCAGCCGGACGCCGCATGCGTCACGGGACGCCCTCGTCGCCGCGACGGGCGTGCCCGCTGCCGAGCTGTTCCCCGTCTACCAAGAGCTCCGGCACGACCTCGACCGGGGCGACCTCTCGGTGCTGGCGTACTGGCGGGCCATCGGTGCCCGGGTCGGTCGGACCTGGAGCGTCACGGACGTGCACCGGTTCTGGGCGATCGACTTCACCGGCTGGTTCGAGGTCGAGCCGGAGACCCTCGCGATCGTCGAGGAGCTGCACGACGCCGGCACCCGGCTGGCCCTGCTGTCGAACGCCGGCTTCGACTTCGGTGACCCGTACCGCCGTTCGCCGATGGGGTCGCTGTTCGAGACCGTCGTCGTCAGCGCCGAGGACCACGTGCTCAAGCCCGAGCCGTCCATCTACCGCGACACGTGCGACCGTCTGGGAATCACGCCCGAGCAGATGGTGTTCGTCGACAACAGGGCCGAGAACGCCGCCGGTGCGGAAGCGATCGGGGCGGTCGGCCACCACTACACGTCCCCCGCCGGCCTGCGGTCCTTCCTGCAGGACCTGGCGGTGACGACCGCCGAAGGAGCACCCGCGTGACGCACGTCCTGTTCGAGCCGATCACCATCCGCGACCTCACCGTCCGCAACCGCATCTGGGTCTCCCCCATGTGCCAGTACTCGGTCGAGGCCCAGGACGGCGTCCCGACCCCGTGGCACCTCGTGCACCTCGGGTCGTTCGCGAAGGGCGGCGCAGGCGCGGTCGTGGTCGAGGCGACCGGCGTCGTCCCCGAGGGGCGGATCAGCCCGCAGGACCTCGGGTTGTGGAACGACGAGCAACGCGACGCCTTCCGTCCCATCGTCGACTTCGTCCACTCGCAGGGCGCGGCCGCCGGCATCCAGCTCGCCCACGCCGGCCGCAAGGCCTCGACGTTCCGCCCGTGGGAGTCCGAGCACGGCTCGGTGCCGGTCGAGCAGGGCGGGTGGCAGACCGTCGCCCCGTCGGCCGAGTCCTTCGACGGCTACGCCGAGCCCCGCGAGCTGGCCGCCGAGGACGTCCGGGTCGTCGCGCTGTCCTTCGCCGCGGCCGCTCGTCGCGCGATCGACGCCGGCTTCGACCTCGTCGAGCTGCACGCCGCGCACGGGTACCTGCTGCACCAGTTCCTCTCACCGCTGTCGAACCACCGCGGGGACCAGTACGGCGGATCGCTCGAGAACCGCGCCCGCGCACTCCTCGAGGTGATCGACGCCGTCCGCGCCGAGGTCGGCGACGGCTTCCCGGTCGTCGTCCGGTTCTCGGCGACCGACTGGGTCGACGGCGGCCTGACGCTCGAGGAGACCGTGCAGGTCGCGCGGTGGGCAGCCGAGCACGGCGCCGACCTCGCCGACGTCTCGACGGGCGGCAACGTGTCGAGCGCGCCCATCCCGGTCGGCCCCGGCTACCAGGTGCCGTTCGCCGCGGCGGTCAAGCGCGAGGCCGGCATCGGGACGATCGCGGTCGGGATGATCTCGGACGCGTTCCAGGCCGAGCAGATCGTCGCGACCGGGCAGGCCGACGTCGTCATGGTCGGACGGGAGTTCCTCCGCGACCCGTCGTTCGCCCTGCGTGCGGCGGTGGAGCTCGGTGTGCACGTGGACTACGAGCCGCAGCAGTACCACCGGGCCCGGGTGACCGCCTAGGCCGTCCCTGTACATCCTCTCGGCTTCCCGACGGCCACCCGGTACGATGATGAGCACTGTGGACGATCCTCCGAATGCCCCTTCGCCCTCCCACTCATCCGCCGCTCACACGGTGAGCAGCTCCTCCCCGCACGGTCCGGGGGGTGAAGAATGAGTCCGATCGACGTCGTCATGCTGATCGGTGGCATCCTGCTGACGCTCGGCACGGGTGTCTTCGTCGCGTCCGAGTTCGCGCTCGTGAACCTCGACCGCGCCGAGGTCGAGGCCCGTCGCGACCGCGGCGAGTCCGGCCTCGCGCCGGTCATCGGTGCGCTCAAGGTCACCTCGACGCACCTCTCCAGCGCGCAGCTCGGCATCACCCTGACGACGCTGCTCACGGGCTACCTGCTCGAGCCGTCGATCGCGACGCTGCTCGAGGCGCCCTTCCTCGCGATGCAGCTGCCCGAAGCCGTGGTCGAGACCGTCGGGTCGATCGTCGCGCTCGTCATCGCGACGCTGCTCTCGATGATCCTCGGTGAACTCGTGCCGAAGAACTTCGCGCTCGCGCTGCCGCTGCAGACGGCGAAGATCGTCGTCCCGCTGCAGATCGCGTTCACGACGGTGTTCAAGCCGGCCGTCGCCGTCCTCAACGGCACCGCGAACGCCGTCCTCCGGGCGATGGGCATCGAGCCGCAGGAAGAGCTCTCCGGTGCCCGCAGCGCCGAGGAGCTCACGTCGCTGCTGCGTCGCTCCGCGTCCGAGGGCTCCCTCGAGCAGGACACCGCGACGCTCCTCGAGCGGACCATCTCGTTCTCCGAGCTCGACGCCGGCGAGGTCATGACGCCGCGGCCGCGCCTGTCCACCATCCGGGTGTCCGAGTCCGCCGAGGCGGTCCTCGCCCTCGCCCGGAAGACCGGGTTCAGCCGGTTCCCCGTCATCGAGGAGGACGCGGACGACGTCGTCGGCATCGTGCACGTCAAGCAGGCCGTCGCCGTTCCGCGCGAGAAGCGTCCGGAGGTCCCCGTCGGGGCCCTCATGACCGACGCCGAGCGGGTCCCCGAGACCATGCCCGGCGACGCCCTGCTCGCCGAGGTCCGCAGCCGCGGCTACCAGATGGTCATCGTCGTCGACGAGTACGGCGGCACCGCCGGGGTCGTCACACTCGAGGACCTCGTCGAGGAGATCGTCGGCGAGGTGTCCGACGAGCACGACCGTGCCCGCATCGACGTGGTCCGCTCCCGTGGCTGGCTGACGTTCCCCGGGCTCCTCCGCCCGGACGAGCTCGAGGACCGCGCCGGCGTGACCGTGCCGGAGGACGGCCCCTACGAGACCGTCGGCGGGTTCGTCATGTCGACGCTCGGACGCCTGCCCGTCGTCGGCGACGAGGTCGCGATCGACGGCGGCGTCTTCCGCGTCGAGCGCCTCGACGGCCGCCGGGTCGACCGGATCCGGTACACCCCCACCGCGCCCGATCCGACCGGGTCCCCCGCCGCGCAGTCCCCCGCGACCGCGATCATCATCCCGTCGACGAAGTCCACGCCGACCGTCGACACCACGACCACGAAGGGCGGCACCCGATGACCACCGTCACCGTCCTCGCCGCCGGCGAGTCCGCCTCGTCCACCTCCGACTGGTGGGGCATCTTCTGGCTCGTCGTGCTGCTGCTCGGCAACGCCTACTTCGTCGCCGCCGAGTTCGCCGTGATCTCCGCCCGCCGCTCCCAGATCGAGCCGCGGGCCGAGGCGGGGTCGAAGGCCGCGCAGATGACGCTCTGGGCGATGGAGCACGCCACCCGCATGCTCGCCACCACCCAGCTCGGCATCACGGTCTGCTCGCTGCTCATCCTCAACGTGTCCGAGCCGGCGATCCACCACCTGCTGGAGGGGCCGCTGCACCTCACCGGGTGGAGCGTCGAGGTCATCGGCACGGTCGCCTTCGTGTTCACGCTGCTCCTCGTGTCGTTCCTGCACGTCGTGTTCGGCGAGATGGTGCCGAAGAACATCTCCTTCTCGATGCCCGACCGTGCCGCGCTCATGCTCGTCCCGACGCTCTGGTACATCGGCCACGGCCTGCACTGGGTCATCGTCGGGCTCAACGAGGCCGCGAACGGCGTGCTCCGGCTGTTCAAGGTCGAGCCGAAGGACGAGGCCGTCAGCGCCTTCACCGTGGAGGAGGTGCAGACGATCGTCGAGCAGTCCCGCCGCGAGGGCACGCTCGTCGACAACGGCGGCACGCTCCGGATGGCGTTCGAGTTCACCGAGAAGAAGGTCAAGGACGTCGCGGTGCCGATGGCCGAGCTCGTCACCTTGCCCGAGGACGCCACCCCGGGTGACGTCGAGCGGGCCGTGGCGCAGCGCGGGTTCTCCCGGTACGTGCTCGTCGGCGAGGACGGCTCCCCCACGGGCTACGTGCACGTGAAGGACGTCATCGACCTGCGCCCGGACGAGTACGACGACCCGGTGCCGCCGAAGCGCATCCGGCAGCTCATCTCGCTCTACACCGAGACCGACCTCGAGGACGCCCTCGCGACCATGCGCGGCGCCGGTCGTCACGTGGCGCGGGCGTTCGACGCCGAGGGGCGCACGCTGGGCGTGCTGTTCCTCGAGGACATCCTCGAGGAGCTCGTCGGTGAGGTCGAGGACGCGACCCGACGCCGCTGACGCGCGCAACGACGGACGGGCGCGCCCCGCTCAGCGGCGACGCGAAGCGTTGCGCGGGGCGCGCCGACCGAGCCTGCGAGGGAGGGGTGCCAGCCGGCACCGCGCCTCCCGTCCGTCTCGTGTCGCGGCCGCGACCGCGCTACCAGCTGACCGGCAGCGGCTTGCCCTCCTCGTAGCCGGCGGCCGACTGGATGCCGACGAGGGCCCGCTCGTGGAACTCGGCGAGCGACGTCGCCCCCGCGTACGTCGCCGAGCTGCGGATGCCCGTCGTGATCATGTCGAGCAGGTCCTCGACGCTCGGCCGCTCCGGGTCGAGGTAGATCGTCGACGACGAGATGCCCTCCGCGAAGAGCGCCTTCCGCGCCCGCTCGTACGGGTCGAGTCGCTCGAAGCGTTCCCGGACGGCCTTCGCCGACGCCATGCCCCAGCTCTCCTTGTACGCCTTGCCCGCGGCGTCGCGACGGAGCACACCCGGTGCCTCCAGCGTCCCGGCGAACCACGAGCCGATCATCACGGCAGACGCCCCGGCTGCCAGCGCGAGCGCGACGTCGCGGGGGTAGCGCACGCCGCCGTCGGCCCAGACGTGGGCGCCGAGGGACTTCGCGGCCGCCGCGGTCTCGAGCACCGCGGAGAACTGCGGACGGCCGACCGCGGTCATCATGCGGGTGGTGCACATCGCGCCGGGTCCGACGCCGACCTTGATGATCGATGCGCCGGCGCCGACGAGGTGCGCGACCGCGTCGGCGGTGACGACGTTGCCCGCGACGAGCGGGATGCCGAGCCCCAGCGAGGCGACCGTGTCGAGGGCGCGGAGCATGCCCTCCTGGTGGCCGTGCGCGGTGTCGAGGACGAGCACGTCGACGCCGGCCGCGGCCAGGGCCTTCGCCTTCGCGGCCACGTCGCCGTTGATGCCGAGCGCCGCGGCGACGCGCAGGCGACCGTCGGCGTCGACCGCGGGCGTGTAGATGTCGGAGCGGATGGCGCTCGTCGGGCTCGTGGTCCCGACGACGCGGCCGTGGCTCGTGACCGGGGCGAAGTCGACCTCCGCCGCGGTGAGGACGTCGTAGACGTGTCGAGGGGTGCCGGCGTCCTCGGCGTCGATGCCGGTGGAGGCGCCGTGCAGGAGGTCGCCGAGGGTCGCGTCCTGACCCGCCGTGCCGAGCCGTGTCGCGGGAACGCAGCCGAGGTACGCACCGCTGCCGTCGCGCACCACGACGCCGCGCCCGGCGACCGGGAGGAGCTGCTCGAGCGCCTCGGCGACCGTGGTGTCGGCGCCGAGGTCGACCGCGGTGTCGAACGCCACCGGCTGGTCCTTCACCCAGCGGATCGCGGCGTCGAGGTCCTGCAGGTGCATGTCCTGCGGCAGGACGCCGAGGCCGCCGCGCCGCGCGAGGGTGGCGGCGAGCCGCGGCCCGGTCACCGAGTTCATGTTCGCGCTGATGATCGGGATCGTCGCCCCGGAGCCGTCGTTCGCCGCGAGGTCCACGTCGAAGCGGCTCGTCACCCCCGACCGGCTGGGGACGAGGAAGACGTCGGAGTAGGTCAGGTCGTGCGTCGGCCGCGTCTCGTAGAACCTCATGGGCCCACTGTACGGCGGCACAGGGGGTGCGGACCGCCCCGTCGGCGCCCGCGGTGTGTGCGGTGACGCGCTCGTCCGGCACGACACGCCAGGCGTCCGCCGGGAGGCACGAATCGCGTCCGGCGGTCACCGAACGGTCATCCGGGAACGGCTAGGCTTCCACGCAGTACGGCAGCAGGGTTGCTGCGTACGACACACACGAGCATCTATCGACGGAGAGTGGGCGATCGGCTGTGTCGAGCCATCTGACCGGAACTGACGAGACCGCGGGCGAATTCGGGGCCAACGAGTGGCTCGTCGACGAGCTCTACGAGCAGTTCGTCGCGGACAAGACCTCGGTCGACGAGTCCTGGTGGCCGGTCCTCGAGAAGTTCCACCGCTCCCAGACCGGGCAGGCATCGCCCGCGCCGTCCGCACCTGCTCCCTCGGGGACCACGCCCGCCGCGCAGTCGAGCACGCAGCAGCCGGCGACCGGTGACGCCCCGGCCGAGGCGAAGTCCGGCCCGATCCAGGCGAAGACCACCTCGCGCCAGCCGACGCCGCAGCCGATCCCCGCCGAGGCGAACGACGCCACGGACGAGCACGAGGAGACCCACGAGGACGTGGCCACCCCGCTCCGGGGCATGGCGAAGACCCTGGCGTCGAACATGGACGCCTCCCTGACGGTCCCGACCGCGACGAGCGTCCGGACGATCCCGGCGAAGCTCATGATCGACAACCGGATCGTCATCAACAACCACCTCCGACGGGCCCGCGGCGGGAAGATCTCGTTCACGCACCTCATCGGGTGGGCGATGGTGCAGGCCCTCAAGGAGTTCCCGAGCCAGAACGTCTTCTACGAGGAGCGCGACGGCAAGCCGTTCGTGGTCGAGCCCGCGCACGTCGGGCTCGGCATCGCGATCGACGTGCCCAAGAAGGACGGCACCCGTTCCCTCCTCGTGCCGAGCATCAAGCGTGCCGAGAGCCTGACGTTCGGGCAGTTCCTCTCCGCCTACGAGGACCTCGTCAAGCGCGCCCGCGACAACAAGCTCACGCCGGCGGACTTCCAGGGCACGACGATCTCGCTGACGAACCCGGGCGGCATCGGTACCGTGCACTCGGTCCCGCGCCTCACCAAGGGTCAGGGCTGCATCATCGGCGCCGGCGCCCTCGAGTACCCGGCGCAGTTCCAGGGCTCGGCGGAGAAGACCCTCGTCGAGCTCGGCATCGGCAAGACGATCACGCTCACGAGCACCTACGACCACCGCGTCATCCAGGGCGCCGGCTCGGGCGAGTACCTCAAGAAGGTGCACGAGCGCCTCATCGGGGGCCACGGCTTCTACGAGGGGATCTTCGCCGCGCTGCGCATCCCCTACAAGCCGATCCAGTGGGCGAACGACATCAACGTCGACCTCGCGCACCGCGTCAACAAGACCGCGCGCGTGCAGGAGCTCATCAACAGCTTCCGCGTCCGCGGGCACCTGATGGCGGACATCGACCCGCTCGAGTACCGCCAGCGCACCCACCCGGACCTCGAGATCGAGAGCCACGGGCTGACCTTCTGGGACCTCGACCGCGAGTTCGTCACGGGCGGCCTGGCCGGCACGACGAACGCTCCGCTCCGTGACGTCCTCGGCATCCTGCGCGATGCGTACTGCCGCACGACCGGTGTCGAGTACATGCACATCCAGGACCCGGAGCAGCGCCGCTGGGTGCAGTCGCACATCGAGGTCCCCTACGCGAAGCCGTCGAAGGACGAGCAGCTCCGCGTCCTCGGCAAGCTCAACGAGGCCGAGGCGTTCGAGACCTTCCTGCAGACGAAGTACGTCGGGCAGAAGCGCTTCTCGCTCGAGGGCGGCGAGTCGACGATCGCGTTCCTCGACACCCTCATCCAGCAGGCCGCCGGCGCCGGACTCGAGGAGGTCGCGATCGGCATGGCCCACCGCGGCCGCCTCAACGTCCTCACGAACATCGCCGGCAAGACGTACGGCCAGATCTTCCGCGAGTTCGAGGGCTCCTCGTTGCCGGGCTCCGTGTCCGGTCAGGGCTCCGGTGACGTGAAGTACCACGTCGGCACCGAGGGCGTGTTCCGTGCGAGCGACGGCACGGCGATCCCGGTGACGATCGCGGCGAACCCGTCGCACCTCGAAGCGGTCGACGGCGTGCTCGAGGGCATCGTCCGCGCGAAGCAGGACAAGCAGGGCCCCGGGTCGACGAACGTGCTGCCGGTGCTCGTCCACGGCGACGCGGCGATGGCCGGTCAGGGCGTCGTGGTCGAGACCCTGCAGATGTCGCAGCTCCGCGGCTACCGCACGGGCGGCACGGTCCACCTCGTCATCAACAACCAGGTCGGGTTCACGACCCCGCCGGAGTCCGCCCGCAGCTCGGTGTACTCCACGGACGTCGCCAAGACGATCCAGGCGCCGATCTTCCACGTGAACGGCGACGACCCCGAGGCCGTGTCCCGCGTCGCGGAGCTCGCCTTCGCCTACCGCGAGGAGTTCCACCGCGACGTCGTCATCGACCTCATCTGCTACCGCCGACGCGGACACAACGAGGGCGACGACCCCTCGATGACGCAGCCGCTCATGTACAACCTCATCGAGGCGAAGCGCTCCGTCCGCACGCTCTACACCGAGGCGCTCGTCGGCCGCGGCGACATCACGCAGGAGGAGTACGACGAGGCGCACCGCGACTTCCAGGACCGCCTGGAGCGCGCGTTCGCCGAGACGCACGAGGCGCAGACCGGCACCATCCCGGTCATCACGGGCGACGACGACGGCGCCGTGAACGGCCTCGAGCGCCCGACCTCGCAGCGGGACGACTCCGAGAACGACGTGCACGAGACCGCCGTCCCCGAGGACCTCGTCCGGGCGGTCGGCGACGCGCACAGCAACCCGCCCGCGGGGTTCTCCATCCACCCGAAGCTCCAGCAGCTGCTCGCGAAGCGCACCGACATGACGCGCAACGGCGGCATCGACTGGGCGATGGCCGAGCTCATCGCGATCGGCTCGGTCCTCGTCGAGGGCAAGCCCGTCCGCCTCGCCGGCCAGGACGCCCGACGCGGCACGTTCGTCCAGCGCCAGGCCGTCTTCCACGACCGGGTGAACGGACAGGAGTGGCTCCCGCTCGCGAACCTCACCGAGGACCAGGCCCGCTTCACCATCTACGACTCGCTGCTGAGCGAGTACGCGGCGATGGCGTTCGAGTACGGCTACTCGGTCGAGCGTCCTGAGGCCCTCGTGCTCTGGGAGGCGCAGTTCGGTGACTTCGCCAACGGTGCCCAGACGGTCATCGACGAGTTCATCTCGTCCGCCGAGCAGAAGTGGGGACAGCGCTCGGGCCTCGTGCTCCTGCTCCCCCACGGCTACGAGGGCCAGGGACCGGACCACTCGTCCGCACGCATCGAGCGCTACCTGCAGCTCTTCGCCGAGGACAACATGGTGATCGCCCGGCCGTCGACCCCGGCGTCGTGGTTCCACCTGCTGCGTCGCCAGGCATGGGAACGGCCGCAGAAGCCGCTCATCGTGTTCACCCCGAAGGCGATGCTGCGCCTGCGCCAGGCGACGAGCCCCGTCGAGGCGTTCACGAACGGCACCTTCGAGGAGGTCGTCGACGACGACCGCCAGCTCGACGCCGGTGCCGTGCGCCGCGTGGTGCTGCACTCCGGCAAGGTCCACCACGACCTCCGCGCCGAGGCCGAGAAGACCGGCCGGGGCGACGTCGCCCTCGTCCGGCTGGAGCAGCTCGCGCCGCTGCCCCTCGAGCGCATCCTCGAGGTCCTCGGCCGCTACCCGGACGCCGAGGTCGTCTGGGCGCAGGAGGAACCCGAGAACCAGGGTGCCTGGCCGTTCGTGTGCATGAACCTCTCGCCGCACCTGCAGGGTCGGCCGCTCTCGGTCGCGTCGCGGCCGGCGAGTGCCGCACCCGCGACGGGGTCGTCGAAGCGCTCCGCCCAGGAGGCCACCGAGGTCATCCGCACCGCGCTGGGTTCGTCGGACCAGCGCTGAGCGGGAACAGGGCGAGGGCGGTCGCGCAGTGCGCGGCCGCCCTCGCCCCGTCCGGTCGGTCCGACCTCACACGATGCGGGTGTACCGGACTCCGGCCTCGTGGTACCCGCGCTTCTGGTAGAAGCGGTGCGCGCTGTCCGTCGCGGCCGCACTGACCGCGCTGAGGCGACGCGCACCCTGCTCGGCGGCCCACGTCTCGAACGTGCCGAGGAGCGCCGAACCGGTGCCGTGCCTCCTGGCCGAGTCGTCGACGACGAGCAGCAGCAGCTGCGCCGTCGGCTCGTCCGAGGCGTACGCCCACGTGACCTGCGCTCCCGCGACGGCCACAGCTCGCCCGTCCTCACCGCGCACCAACCAGGTGCGGTGCCCGGCCGCCGGCGTGAGCCGCTCGAGCCGGGAGCGCATGTCGGCCGGGTCGACCTCGTGGCCGAGGAGGCGGACGAGGGCGCTGACGTCGGCGACGTCGGCGTCGGACCAGGTGGTGACGGACTCGACAGCAAGGGTCATGTCGCGACCCTACCGAGCACGGACGGCGTGTGACGACACGCTGACCGGGCTCGCAGGCCGGCCGCCGCGCCGCCGACCAGCGTCAGTGCGTCGCCTGCTCCACGCGGATGCGGGCGAGGACCTCGGCGCGCAGCTGCTCGGGAGCGGTCTCCTTGCAGGCACGTCGAACGGTCTCGATGAGGACGACGCCGACGCGGTGCTCGCTCGTGCAGTCCTCGCAGTCCTCCATGTGCTCGCGGATGTCCGCCGCGTCCTCGCGGCAGAGCTCGCCGTGCAGGAACTCCTCGAGCTCCGCCTTGGCCTTCGAGCAGTCGCAGCCGCTCATCGTGCTTCCTTCCCTTCGACGCGACCCGAGGTCGCAACTGGCTTCCGGCCGCGTCCGCGCATCGTCGCCGTCGACGCTGCGTCCGGGACGATGCCGGTCTCACGGGCGTGGTCCGCCAGCAGCCCCCGGAGGAGGCGGCGGCCACGGTGGAGACGGCTCATGACCGTCCCCACGGGGGTCTTCATGATGTCGGCGATCTCCTGGTAGGAGAAGCCCTCGACGTCCGCGAAGTACACGGCCATGCGGAAGTCCTCGGGGATCGCTTGCAGGGCGTCCTTCACCGCCGACGAGGGCAGGTGGTCGATGGCGTCCGCCTCGGCCGAGCGCGCCGAGATCGACTGCGTGACGCTCTCCGCGCCGCCGAGCTGCCAGTCCTCGAGCTCGTCGATGGTGCCCTGGTACGGGTTCCGCTGGTTCTTGCGGTACGTGTTGATGAACGTGTTCGTGAGGATCCGGTACAGCCAGGCCTTGAGGTTCGTGCCCTGCCGGAACTGCCGGAAGGCCGCGAACGCCTTGACGAAGGTCTCCTGCACGAGGTCGGACGCGTCGGCGGGGTTGCGGGTCATCCGCATCGCCGCGCCGTACAGCTGGTCCATGAACGGCAGCGCCTGCGTCTCGAAGAGGGCGCGGAGCTCCGACTCGGACACGGTCGTCTCGTCGGCGAGGACCTCGTCCTCGTCCTGGACCGCGTCGAGCTGCGCCTCGGTCTCCTCGACCAGGTCGTGCGGAGCCGCCACGTCGTCCGGTCCCGCGACGTCGTGCGGTGCTGCCTGCGGTTCGTCGGTGGTCATCACGGCCGAGTCTAGGCCGAGCGTGGTGACCGCGACGGGCAGGTGCGTCCGCTCGCGCGTCAGGGTTGCTGTCGCCAATGGTCCTCCCGGTGGATTCAGTACCCTGGTGAACCGATGGCTGCCACGACGCATTCCCACCAGGCCCCCGCCCCCTGGACCGCCCCCCGCGCGCGCGGTCCGCTGCGCGGCGACGTCTCGCTGCCCGGGTCGAAGTCGCTGACCAACCGGGAGCTCGTGCTCGCCGCCCTCGCCGACGGTCCGTCCACCATCCGGCTGCCGCTGCACTCGCGCGACTCTGCCCTGATGGTCGCCGCGCTCCGGCAGCTGGGCGTCGGCATCGAGGAGGTGGGCGTCGAGGAGGTCGCCCCCGGGTCGGACGGCGCACCAGGTGTCCCGAACCCGTACGGCCCGGACCTCCGGATCACCCCGGCGCCGATGCACGGCGACGTCCGCATCGACTGCGGCCTCGCCGGCACCGTGATGCGCTTCCTGCCACCGCTCGCCGCGCTGGCCACCGGACCGGTCACGATCGACGGCGACCCGTACGCGCGGAAGCGGCCGATGGGCGCGATCATCCGTGCGCTCGTCGACCTCGGCGTCGACGTCACCGACGACGGCGACGGCGCGATGCCGTTCTCCTTCACCGGCACGGGCACGGTCCGCGGCGGCTCGCTGACGATCGACGCGTCCGCGTCGTCGCAGTTCGTCTCCGGCCTCCTGCTGTCGGCGCCGCGCTTCACCGAGGGCCTCCACCTCGTACACGCGGGCGAGCGGCTGCCGAGCCTGCCGCACATCGACATGACGGTCGAGGTCCTCCGGGCCCGTGGCGTGCGCGTCGACCAGCCCGCCGTCGGCGAGTGGGTCGTGCACCCCGGCCGGATCGCCGCGCGCGACGTCACCATCGAGCCCGACCTGTCGAACGCCGCGCCGTTCGCGGTCGCCGCCCTCGTCGCGGGCGGCACGGTCCGCATCCGCACCTGGCCGACCGAGACGACCCAGGTCGGTGCCGACCTCGAGACGCTCCTGCCGCTGTGGGGCGCCACCGTCACGCGGGACGGCGACGACCTCGTGTTCGACGGCGGCGTCGGGGTGGCGGGTGGGGCCTCCCTGCCGGGTGTCGAGCTGGACCTCACGCGCGGCGGCGAGCTGGCCCCGGCGCTCGTCGCGCTCGCGGCCCTCGCGGACGCGCCGAGCGAGATCACCGGCATCGGCCACCTCCGTGGACACGAGACGGACCGCCTCGCCGCGCTGGCGGCGGATCTGAACCGGACGGGAGGCGCGGTGCACGAACTCGACGACGGCCTCCGGATCGAGCCCGCTCCCCTCCACGGCGCCGACTGGGCCGCGTACGACGACCACCGGATGGCGACGGCCGGCGCGGTCGTGGGCCTCGTCGTCGACGGCGTCGCCGTCGACGACATCGGCTCGACCGCGAAGACCCTGCCCCAGTTCCCCGAGTTGTGGGCGTCGCTCGTGGCGTCCGGCAGCGACACCCGGTCGGCGTCCTCGGGCGGGGTGATCCCGTGAGCTGGTGGGACGACGTCGACGGTGACGACACGGACGACGACGAGCCGTACGGACAGTACGAGTCGAAGGTCCGCATCCGGCCCAACCCGAAGGGCAACCGGCCGCGCACGAAGGTCCGACCGACGTACGAGGACGCTCCGATCGGCTGGGTGACGAACGTCGACCGCGGGCGGTACGGCGTCCTGGTCGGCTCCGGCGGTGCGGACGAGCGGGTGATCACGGCCACGAAGGCCCGGGAGCTCGGCAAGAAGTCGGTCGTCACGGGCGACCACGTCTCCCTCGTCGGCGACCTGTCCGGCGAACCGGGTTCGCTCGCGCGCATCGTGAAGGTCGCCGACCGCACCACGCTCCTGCGCCGCAGCGCCGACGACACCGACGAGGTCGAGCGCGTCATCGTCGCCAACGCCGACCAGATGCTCGTCGTGGTGGCGGCGGCCGACCCCGAGCCGCGGACCCGACTCATCGACCGCTACCTCGTGGCGGCGTTCGACGCGGGACTCGACCCGATCCTCTGCATCACGAAGACGGATCTGGCCGACCCGGCGCCGTTCCTCGAGCACTTCGCGTGTCTCTCCTTGCGGATCGTCACGAGCCGCTCGGACGACGTGCCGTTCGACGCCCTGCACGAGGTCCTCGACGACCGGGTCACCGTCACCGTGGGGCACTCGGGCGTCGGGAAGTCGACGCTCGTGAACGCCATCACCGGCGCGACCCGGGCGACCGGGCACGTCAACGCCGTGACGGGCCGGGGGCGCCACACGTCGTCCTCGTCGATCGCGCTGCGGGTGCGGGACGGCGGCTGGATCATCGACACCCCCGGCGTCCGGTCGTTCGGCCTCGGGCACGTCGACCCCGCGAACGTCTTCCGGGCGTTCGCGTCCCACGCGGTGCCCGTGCGGGAGCCCGTCGACGGCATCCCCCTGTCGCAGGCGCACGACTGGGAGATCGTCGACCGGGTCGCGGACGGCGAGCTCGGGCCGACCGGGGTCGAGCGGCTCGACTCGTTCCGTGCACTGCTGACCGGGATGGGCGCGGAGGACCCCGGGCAGGAGTAGCCCACCACGACCGGGCTGGCGCGCTGGCACGCTCCCTCCGTCCCGGCGCGGTCACGACCCCCCCGCTCGGGTCCGCCGCGCGGTCACCAACGGTCGCTCCGTCGACGACACATCGACCGGTCGTGACCGCTCGGCACCAGGGTCGCGGGGCGTCGTGGCCGTTCGGCGCCGGGCCCGCGGGGTGCCCTGAACTCCCGACGCGCCGCGCCGGGTGTATCGTTGCCGCCTGTGTCTGAAGTTGCAAAGTACAACTACGCCTCGTCGAGTGCGACCCACGCCGCCCCGAGGGTCCACCACCCCCGACCGGACAGCGTGTGGCGCCCGAAGGGCCTCGGCGCGGTGCTGCGCCACTTCGGTTCGCACATCCTCGTCCCGTTGTTCCTCGCCGCCGGCATGGGTCTGGCGTACCTCGGCGCCTTCCACGCCCCGACGCCGCACGACCTCCCGGTCGGGATCATCGGCGAGGGTGCCGCGACGCAGGTGTTCGCCCAGACCGTGACGGACCGCTCGGACGGCGCCCTCGTCGCGCACGTCGTCGCGGACACCGGCCGTGCCGAACAGCAGGTCCGCGACCGCGAGCTCGCCGCCGTGTACGCCCCGACGAGCACCGGCGCGACCCTCTACGTCTCGAGCGCCGCGTCCGAGACGACCGCCACCGCCGCGCAGAAGGTGTTCCTGCCGATCGCCTACGGGCAGCACCTGCCGTTCCGTGTCGTCGACGTCGTGCCCGCGGGCGCGCAGGACTCCACCGGGCAGGGCCTGTTCTTCCTGCTGGTCGGCCTGAGCGTCGGCGGGTACGCCTCGGCGATCGCCGTCGCGGCCGTCGCGACGAAGCTCCGGGGCGTCTGGACCGCCGTGGTCGGACTCGCCACCGCGGGCGTCGTCGCCGGCATCGGGGTCGTCGTCGCCGGTCCGGTGTACGGCGTCGTCGCGACCCACCGGTGGGAGGTCTTCCTCGTCGCGTGGCTCTACGACGCGGTGATCGTGGCGCTCGGCGTCGGCCTGCACCCGGTGCTCGGCCGGTGGACCACCCCGATCCTCACGATGCTCTTCGTCATGCTCAACTTCACGAGCTCGGGCGGCATCTTCCAGCCGGCGTTCCAGCCGGGCTTCTTCGCCGCGCTCAACACGTTCTGGAGCGGAGCCGCGTGGCTCCAGGTCGCGCAGGCCCTGCAGTACTTCCCCGACGCGACCGTAGGTCGGCCGATGCTCGTACTGGCGCTCTGGCTGGTCGTGGCCGTGCTGCTGTGCGTCGTCGTGCACGGCCTGGTCGCCCGCCGCACCCGCATCGCCCGCGAGCGCGTCGTGACCGCGCAGGAGGAGGACGAGGTCGTCGCCGCCTGAACGGCCTCCCGGGCGGACGCTACGCTCGTCGCGTGGACCTCAGCGCCGACCTCGACTTCGCCCGCTCCCTCGCCGACACCGCCGACGCGATCAGCCTCGAGCGCTTTCGCGCTGCCGACCTGCACGTGTCGAAGAAGGCCGACAGCACGCACGTCACGGACGCCGACCAGGCGGTCGAGCGTGCCCTGCGGGAGCGACTCGCCGCCGAACGGCCGGACGACGCCTTCCTCGGCGAGGAGACCACGGCGGACACCGGCGCCGACGCGGTCAGCGAGGGGCACCGGCAGTGGGTGGTCGACCCGATCGACGGCACCGCGAACTACCTCCGGGGCGTGCCGGTGTGGGCGACGCTCATCGCCCTCGCCGTGGACGGTCGACCGGTCCTCGGCGTCGTGAGCGCGCCGGCGCTCGGCAAGCGCTGGTGGGCCGCCGAGGGGCTCGGCGCGCACTCGTTCGACGGACCGCTCCGCGTCTCCGGCGTCGACGAGCTCGGCGACGCGAGCCTCAGCTACAACAGCATCCAGCAGTGGGACGAGGACGACCGGCTGGACTCGTTGGTCGCACTGTCCCGGACGGTCTGGCGCACCCGGGCCTACGGCGACATGTGGTCGTACATGATGGTCGCCGAGGGTGTCCTCGACGTCGCCGGTGAACCGGACCTCAAGCCGTGGGACATCGCCGCGCTGGTCCCCATCGTCGAGGAGGCCGGCGGCCGGTTCACCTCCCTCGACGGCGATCCCGGGCCCTGGCACGGCAGCGCGCTCGCCACGAACGGCCTCGTGCACGACGCCGTGGTCGAGCTCCTCCGACGCTGACACGCCGCCGGACGATCCGGAGAACGCACACGCCCCTCCGGTCGGAGCGGTCGGACACCCCCCTCGTCCGGGTACGTCACTCGATACCCGCGCGTACCCCACCGGCGCCCGACCTGTCGAACCGTTTCGACGCCGGTGCCGGAACAGCCCGCGAACCCCGCCGATCCGGCCACGCCGGGTGCGGACGACGCTGTACCCCGTTGCCGTACCACACGCCCCGGTGGCCGCTCCCCACCACGGGGGTACCGCCCCCCGGACTGGGGACACGCGGGGGGTGAAATGTCCGCGAACGACCGGTCCACCTCGGCCGGACCTGGGTTACTGTCAACGGGACGCCAGGTCAGGTGACGTCTCGGATTCCCTAGATCCGGCACGGAGCGCGACCCGGTGCCAGTTCGTCGAAGACCCTAACCCGAGGGGTGATACAGACGATGACATCATCGTTCCCGAGCGGAACCGAGTGCACCCTCACTCGTCGTCCGCATTCCAACCACGAAGCTCTCCCACGACCGGTCCGTCGCGCGGTTTCCCTCCGCGTCCTCGACCGCTCCGCCTCTGCGCGCCCGTCCTTCGCTGCATCCGTCCCCGTACCCGGGAGCCGGTGAGTCATGGCACTCACCGGTCGCCGTCTCGAGGTCGACCGGATCGCGACCCTCGCCATGCTCCCTCGGGAGTCGGCGATGGTCGTGGTCGGCGACCCTGGTTCCGGGCGCAGCAGCGTCCTCGACGCGGTCGCACACCGCGTCTCCCTCCCCGTCGTCCACGTCGGTGTGAACGGCAGTGAGTCCCACTGGCCCCTGGCCGGCGTGACTGCGCTCTTCACCGCCCTGGACGACCCCCGCGCCACCGCGCACATCGCCCACCTCCTGCAGGCGGGCAGCACCGGTGGCCAGGCCCCCGCCCGCGCCGGGCTCGCCGCTGCGCACGACTTCCTCGAAGCCGTGCACACGCTGACCCTGCCGCCGACGGTCGTCCTCATCGACGACCTCGACCGGATGGACTCGGAGAGCCAGGAGCTCATCGCGTTCCTCGCCGGTCGACTGGCCGGCACCGCGCTCCGCGTGGTCGCGTCCGTCCGCACCGTCCCCGCCGACGGCCCCCTCGCTGCGCTCCCCGCGCTGCGCCTGGAGCCGCTCAGCGAGGACGACTCGCTCACCCTCGCACGGACCACCGCCGCCGAGGACGCGAACGACGGCGTCCTGGCGGTCCTCGCCCAGGAGACCGGCGGCAACCCCGGCGTCCTGCGCGAGCAGCTCGCGGGCCTCAGCCGCGGCCAGCTCAACGGCACCGAGCCGCTCGTGCTGCCGCTCCGCCCCTCGAAGACGACGGAAGCGATCGCCTCCGCCGTGCTCGACGCCGCTGCGGGACGCGATCTGGACGTCCTCGCTCGGCTCGCCCTCGTGCCGACCGCGACCACCACCGGGTGGGACCGCGACGCCATCGACGACCTCGCCGACGCGGGGCTCGTCACGGTGCGCGGCCAGCAGGTGTCGGTCACGAACCCGCTCGTGCGCTCGTCGCTGTACTGGGGCACCGCCTCCCGGGACCGCCGTGCAGCACACACCGCCCTCGCGGCGATCGCCGCAGACACCGACCAGCGCGCCCAGGCCTGGCACCGGAGCTTCGTCGACGACGTCCCCGACGCCGTCGCCCTGCTCCGGGCAGCCCGGTCGTACGTGGTGGACGGCAACACCACCGCGGCGACCGCGCTCACCGAACGAGCCCTGCTCGTCGGCGGCGGCACCGAGGACGAGCACGAGGCGCTGCTCGGCGTGGCCGAGGTCATGCTGGCGAACCGGCTCCTCAGCGGCGCGGCGCGGTACCTCGCGGCGATCCGTCCGTTCCGCGCCACCGTCACCGAGGTCCGACGACTGCGCCTGCAGTACTCCGTCGAGTTCCTCAGCGGTGACGCCGTGCACGCCGACGAGCTGCTCGTCCCGGCGGACACGACGGACCCCGCCGAGACGGACGCCGTCGCGGGGCTGCTCGCCACGGTGGCCTGCTTCCGCGCCGAGGTGTGGGAGCTGGACCAGGCGCGGGACCTCCTGCACCGAGCCGAGCCGTACCTCGACACGGCCTCGCCGCACACGCTCGAGATCGCGTCGACGGCCCGTGACGTGATCGCGGCCGTCGACGGGACGCTGCCGGCCGACGCGGAGCTGCACGACGGGCTCTCGGCGACCGTGCTGCTCGGCATGTCCGACCCGGCGCTGCTCCTCCTCGCCCACGCCCTGAGCCTCGGCGAGCGCTACCGCAGCGCACGTCGGGTGTTCGCCCTGGTGCTCGCCCGTGGGCCGCAGACGCCCCTGGTGTGGACCGAGGCGGCGCGGTACCTGTCCGCCGACAACGAGGTGCGTTCCGGGAACTTCCGGCAGGCGCTCCGCGCGATCGACGTGTGGGAGGCCGGCTCGGCGGCGGCGGAGCGGCTGCGCGAGCCGTCGCGGGTGATCGCCATCGCGTGGCGGCACTTCGCCGAGGGTCGTTCCGCGGAGGCGCTCGACGTCCTCGACGCCTGCCTGGCGCAGCGGTCGACGAACCGGCTCTGGGGCGCCACGGCGAAGCTGCACGCCCTGCGTGGCCAGGTGCTGCTGCTCGACGGCCGGCTCGAGGAGGCGGCGGTGGCCCTCGAGGCCGCCGACGCCATCGGCCGCCCGCTGCGGAACCCGGTCCTGCTCCGGCACCTCGGCGACCTGGTGGAGGCGTACGTGCGCCTCGGTCGGGTCGACGACGCCCGGGCGATCACGGCCCGCCTCGCGGCGGACCACCACGCCCGACCGTCGCGGTGGGGTGCGCTCGTCCTCGCGAGGAGCCTGGCGCTCGTCGCGGACGACACGACGCGGGAGACCGCACGTCGCCGCGCGCTCGAACTGTTCCAGCCGCACGACTCGCAGTACGAGCGGGCTCGGACGTTCGCAGCACTGGCCGCGGTCGGGACACCGACCGAGCGTCCGCGCCTCGGTGCGGCGGCTGCGGCCGCCTACGAGGCGGCGGGCCTGCGCCGACCGCTCGTCACGCCGGCTCCGTCGGTCGCGATGCCGTCCTTCGGCGCGTCGCTGGTCCGGTCGGGTCCGACGGCCTCGGGGCCCGTCCCCGGGACGCCGCGGAGCGCCCCGGACGCGTCGGCGGCCTTCACGTCGCTCACCGCCGAGGAACGCGCCGTCGTGCAGAAGGTGACCGAGGGGTACCGCAACCGCGAGATCGCCTCGTCGCTGTTCATGTCGCAGCGGACGGTGGAGCTGCGGCTCACGCAGATCTACCGCAAGGTGGGTGCGCGGTCGCGCTCGCACCTGGTCGCGCTCCTCACCTGATCGAGGTGACCGCGCGGTCGTGACGCGACCACAGGACGGACGGGAGGCCCGGTACCAGCTGGTACCGGGCCTCCCGTCCGTCGTCTGCGTGCGCCGCGCCGGGGGCGAGTGGCCCCCGGATGCGGGGTTCCGCACGGCCGCACGCGCGGTGCGGTCGCCGCGCGGGGAACCGCAAGAGCGGCCGGACGTGGTTGCCCTGGCCACCATGCGCGGGTGACGCTTCTCCTGCACCGACCGCCGTGCTCCTCCGGGAGCCCGACCGCGGTACCCCGTTCGGTACCCGAACCGTCGGCTCACCAGACCGCCGTCGTCCGTCCTCGCCTGATCCGGGGACGGACGACGGCCCTCGAGCCGGCGGACCGAGCGCGCGGCAGACCCGGCGGCGGTCGGTGCCGATCCCCCAGCAGTGCCCGACCCGAAGGGACGCCCGATGTGCGGCATCATCGCGGCCCGCGTCAGTGACGACGCGAGCCCCTACCTGCTCGACGGTCTCGAACGCCTCGAGTACCGCGGCTACGACTCGGCCGGCATCGCGGTCCGGACAGCTTCCGGTGGTACCGAGACGATCCGGTCGGTGTCCCGCGTCGGCGACCTCCGGACGCTCGTCGCCGCGCGCTCGGGCGACGCGCTCACCGGGGTCGGCATCGGCCACACCCGCTGGGCCACCCACGGTGCCGTCCGCGAGGCGAACGCGCACCCGCACGCCGACTGCGGCGGCCGGGTGAGCGTCGTGCACAACGGCATCGTCGAGAACGCCGACGAGCTGCGCGCGACCCTGGAGCGTCAGGGCCACGTGTTCCGGTCCGACGTCGACTCCGAGGTCATCGCGCACCTCGTCGAACGAGCCCTCGCGGTGGACCCGGACCTCATGCTCGCGGTGCAGATCGCGACCGCACAGCTCGAGGGGTCGTGGGCCGTCGTCGTGCTCGACGCCCGCGACGGTCGGATGGTCGTCGCCGCGGACCGCTCCCCGCTCGTGGTCGCACGGTCGGCCCGTGGCGACTTCGTGGCGAGCGACGTCGGCGCCATCGCGGAGTGGTGCGAGACGTTCGTGGCGCTGCGGGACGGCGACGTCGTCGAGCTCGGCGAGGCGTGGACGTGGTCGTCCGGTGGCGTCACGGTGCCGGTGCCGTTCCCGACGCCGTCCCCGTTCGCCGCGACGGCGCTCGACCTCGGCGACCACCCGGACCACATGGCGAAGGAGATCGAGGAGCAGCCCGCCGTCGTGTCGTCGATCCTCGAGCGGGTCGCGCGGCGTGCCGTCGACGGCAGCATGTGGGTGGGTCTCGGGCTGCCCGGGTTCCACCGGCTCGCGATCGTGGCGTGCGGGACGTCCCTCAACGCCGGGCACGTGATCGCCACGGCGCTGCGCGGCATCGGCGGGGTCCCGACGGACATCGTCGTGGCGAGCGAGGCCGACCAGGCGGTGCTCGGCGCCGGGACGCTCGTGGTGGCGATCAGCCAGTCCGGGGAGACCGCCGACGTCCTCCGGGCGCTCGACCGGTTCGACGACCGGCACCCGGTGCTCGCGCTCACGAACAACCTGCACTCGTCGCTCGCCCGTCGGGCGGACGCGGTGCTCGACTGCCACGCCGGCCCGGAGATCGGTGTGGCGGCGACGAAGACGTTCACGGCGCAGGTCGTTGTCGGTGTGGCGGCGATGATCTCGGCGATGGTCGCGTCCGGGCGGATCGGCACCGCCCGTGCGGCCGCGCTCGTCGGCGAGCTGTCCGAGCTGCCCGGGCGGGTGGAGCACGCCGCGGCGATCGCCGCCGACCGCATCCCCCTCCTCGTCGCGAGCGTCCGGGAGGCGTCCGGCTTCCTGTTCCTCGGGCGTGGTCAAGGCCTCGCGTACGCGGCGGAGGGTGCCCTGAAGCTCAAGGAGCTCAGCTACCGGTGGGCCGAGGCGTACCCGGCGGGCGAGCTGAAGCACGGCCCGCTGGCGCTCGTCGACGAGGGCACCCCGGTCGTCGTCGTCGACCACGGCGAGCACCGGCTGCAGGCGAACATCGCCGAGGTCCGTGCCCGCGGCGGCTTCGTGATCACGATCGGCGGTGAGGGCTCGGACATCCCGGCGCTCGCGGGTCGGGCGTCGAGCGGGTTGACCTGGGGCGCGAGCACCGCGCCGTGGGGTCCGCTCGAGGCCGTCGTGCCGCTGCAGATGCTCGCGCGCGAACTCGCCCTCCAGCTCGGGTGCGACGTGGACAAGCCCCGGAACCTCGCGAAGTCGGTGACGGTCGAATAGCCAGGCACCGGCCCGTGAACCGTCTGACGGTGTTCCTCGCCGTCCTCGCCGGGCTGACGATCATCGCCACCGTGGTGGTCGTCGCCTGGGTGCTCTCGCCCTGATCACCGTCGCTCGGCTGATCCTCGGCCTCCTCGGCGGCGGGGCTGTCATGCTGGTCGCTTGACCACCGCAGCCCCGCCCCTCGTCTTCGTCGCCGTGCTCGTCGGCGCCGTCCTGCCGTTCGTGCCCGTCGTGGGGCGGGTGGCACGCATCGCGGCGACCATCGTGCACGAGGTCGGACACGTCGTCGTGGTGGTGCCGTTCGGCGGGCAGATCCGGCGCATCGACCTGCACCCGGACGGCTCCGGTGAGGCCTGGGTGCAGCTCGGACGGGTGCCGGGCGCGATCCGCTGGCTCGTGCGGGTGCTCAACCTGTACGCGGGCTACAGCGCGCCGCTCTGGGCGGGTGTGCTGCTCGTCACGGGGGTGCTGCACGGGTCGCGGTGGCTGCCGGTCGCCGTGCTCGGGGTCGTGGGGATCGTCGCGCTGCTGTTCGTGCGGAACTGGTTCGGGCTGCTCGTGGTGGTCGGCTTCGACGCGATCGCGCTGTGGGTGGCCGTCCGTCCGTCGGACCTCACCGTGCTCGTCGTGGCCGCGGTCGGCGCCCTCTTCGTGGTCGACGGACTGCGGTCGGTGGCGCAGGTCGCTCGGTGGTTGCTCACCGGTGCCCGGGTACAGACGGACTTCCACATCGCCGCGGCGGAGATGCGGGTGCCGGCGTCGCTCTGGTTCGTCCTGTTCGTGGTCGTGAACGGCGTGGCCGTGTGGCTCGCCCGTGTCCCCCTCGCCGAGTCCTGGGCCACGGTCGCCGCGGGGGTCCGCGCCTTGTTCTGACGCGGCGCGCGGGGTCGGGGCCGGGGCCGGGCGGGCCGGCGGGGCGGGTCGGCGCCGCTGTCGAACGACACCACCGCTGTCGTACGACGTCGACGATGTCGTTCCCGCGCGCGTGCAACAGTTGCACGCGCGGGCGAGCGACACCACCGCAGTCGTACGACGACGACGGTGTCGTCCCGCCCGCAGCGCAGCGACACTGCCCGGACCACGCCCGACGAGGCACGTGTGACGCCGCGCCCGACGAGACACGGCCCACTCCGCCCGACGGCACCCGCCCGCGCGACCTGGGACGATGGGCCGATGCGCCTCGCCGACGTCACCACCGCCCTCGCCCGCACCGACGACGACGTGCCCGGGGTCGTCGCGGCACGGCGGTTCGTGGCGGAGCACGCTGACGCGGCACTCCGGCGCGAGGGCGGTCCGGAGCACCTCACGGCGTCGTGCTTCGTGTTCTCCCCCGACCTCGGCCAGACCCTGCTCTGCCTGCACCGGAAGGGCGGCTTCTGGGTGCAGGTCGGCGGGCACGCCGAACCGGACGACGGGGACCTCGCGGACACCGCCCGACGCGAGGCCCGCGAAGAGTCCGGCATCATCGACCTCGAGCTGCTCGACGGCCGCGTCGTCGACGTCGACCGGCACGACCTCCACAGCGGCTTCGGGGCGTGCACGGCGCACTGGGACGTCGGGTTCGTGGCACTCGTCGACCCGTCGAGCGGGACCGCGGTCAGCGACGAGAGCGACGACGTCCGGTGGTTCCCCGTCGATGACCTGCCGGACGCCATGCCGTCGACGTTCCCCCACCGACTCCTCGCCGCACGCGAAGCCGCACGCGAAGCCGCGCGCCATGCCGCGCGCAACGCCGCCAGTGAAGCCACACGCGACGCGGCGCGCAACGCCGCCAGCGCCGGCTGATCACCCCGCCCGACGCGCCTCACTCCCAGGGGTGCTGCTCCAGCGCCACGGGGTCGAACACCTGCCCGCCGGCCACGACGAGCGACCGCGGCACCCGCCGCACCAGCGCGTCCATCGGGTTCTCCGCATCGACGAGCACCACGTCCGCCCGCGCCCCGGCCACGAGGTCGTGCACCTCGTCGGTGACGAACGCTCCGCCGTCCCGCGACGCGAGTTCCACGACCCGCCGCAGGTCCTCGTCGCGGACGACGCCCCCGGCGCGCGCGTACTGCCACGCGATCCCGAGCAGGTCCCCGTCACCGTAGGGGCTCCACAGGTCGCGGATCCCGTCGGTGCCGAGGCCGAACCGGACCCCGGCGGCGTCGAACTCGTGCAACGGCAGCTGGCGCATCCGCACCGGCGCCACGGTGGTCATCGTCACGCCGAGCCCTGCCATCCGGGCGAGCAGGTCCCGCCGCCGCACGGGTTCCACGTCGACGATCGCGAAGCCGTGGGCGATGTTCACCTTCCCGGGCGCGATCCCGTCGCGTTCGACCCGGTCGAGCACGAGGTCGAACGCGAACGCTCCGAGCTCGGCCGGCTCGTGGAGGTGCAGGTCGATGCCGCAGCCGGTGTCGGCGGCGATGGCGAACAGGCCGTCGAGCTGGCCGACCGGGTCGCGGTCGATGAGCGACGGGTCGAGCCCACCGATGTGCTCCGCACCGGCGAGCGCCGCCTGACGGAGGAGGTCGAGGACACCGGGCCGACGGAGCACCCCGTCCTGCGGGAAGGCGACGATCGCGACCTCGACGGCGTCGTCGAGCGCCTCCGCGGCCGCACGGACGGCGTGGATGCCGCGGAGCCCGACCCCGAGGTCGACATCGACGTGTGTGCGGACCCGCGTGGTGCCGGTCCGGAGCCCTTCGCGCAGCACTCGCGTGGCGACGTCGACGCCCGGGATGCCGAGGGCGTCCCGCCGGGCCCGCTCGTGGGCGATGCGGCCCTGGGTGCCGGCCTCTCCGCCGTATGACTCCCACGGCCGACCCCACCAGCTCTTATCGACGTGCGCGTGGGTGTTGACGAGCCCCGGGAGCGCGAGGTGGCCGTACCCGTCCACGACGGCTGCTCCCTCGGGCGCCGACGAGCCGGTCGGGACCACCGCGGCGATGCGGTCGCCGGCCACGAGGACGTCGGACGGGTCACCACCCCAGGGTCGGACGTTGCGGAGGACCAGGTCGACGTCGTCGTGGAGCATGCCCCCAGCGTGGCAGAGGTCCCGCGGCACCGCCCCGACGGCTCGGACCGATTGGACCTCCGGTCGTAACCAACCGCAGCAATCGCCTGTCCTCCGAGCGCGGCGTGCGAGGGTACCGACACCCGACGACCGGTGGAGGAACGATGAGCAACGAGGAGCACGGCCACCCGACCGAGCACGGCTTCGCGACCGAGCAGGTGCACGGCGGCTTCGTGCCCGATGCCGCGCACGGCGCACGGGTGCCCGCGATCCACATGTCCTCCGGGTTCCTCTTCGACGACTTCGACCAGGCCCGCGACCGCTTCGCCGGCACCGACGACGGCTACACCTACACCCGCCTCGGCAACCCCACGAACGCGGACGTCGAGCGCCGCGTCGCCCTGCTCGAGCGCAGCGCCGAGGCGATCCTGGTCGGCAGCGGTCAGGCGGCAGCGACGGTCGCGTTCCTCGGGCTGCTGCAGGCCGGCGACCACGTCGTCAGCGCGCGGAGCATCTACGAGGGCACCCGCGGCCTGCTCCTGCAGAACCTCGGCCGACTCGGCATCGAGGTGGACTTCGTCGCCGACGCCCGCGACCTCGACGCCTGGGCCGCCGCGGTCCGGCCGAACACGAAGGCGTTCTTCGCCGAGACGATCCCGAACCCGAAGAACGACGTCCTCGACATCACGGGCGTGGCCGACGTCGCGCACCGGGCGGGTGTGCCGCTCGTGGTCGACAACACCCTCGCCACCCCGTACCTCGTGCGGCCGGTCGAGCACGGCGCGGACATCGTCGTGCACTCCGCGTCGAAGTTCCTCTCGGGACACGGCGCCGGGCTCGGCGGCGTCGTGGTCGACGGCGGCACGTTCGACTGGTCGGCCGCACCCGAGCGGTGGACGCACCTGACGAGTCCGGAGCGGTCGCTCGGCGGGCAGAGCTACGTCGAGCGCTTCGGCAACCGGGCGTTCGTCGTGTACGCACGGGACGTCATCGCCTCCCGCATCGGACCGACCCCGTCGCCGTTCAACGCGTTCCTGCTCCGCCAGGGCATCGAAACGCTGAGCCTCCGTGTCGAGCGCCACAGCGCGAACGCGCTGGCCGTCGCGGAGTACCTGGACCAGCAGCCGGAGGTGAGGAGCGTCGACCACGCAGGCCTGGCCTCCAGTCCGTTCCACGACCTCGCCCAGCGCTACCTGCCGCGCGGTGCCGGCTCCGTCTTCGCGTTCACGCTCGCCGGCGGCGAAGCCGCCGCACGCACCTTCATCGACGCCTTGCAGCTGTTCAGCCGGATGACCCACCTCGGCGACGTGCGGTCGCTCATCCTGCACCCCGCCACGACCACCCACGCCGGCCGCACGCCCGAGGAACGCGCCGAGCAGGGCATCTGGGACGGCCTGATCCGACTGTCGGTCGGCATCGAGGACGTCGTGGACCTGGTGCGCGACCTCGACCGCGGCTTCGCAGCGATCCGCGAGGGTCGCGCCGACGCGCGCCCGGTGACCGGCCTGGAGGCACGGGTCGAACCCGCCTCGGAGGCCGCCTCGCTCGCGCACACCGTCCCGCAGGGGCACGTCATCGCCGAGGAGGTCTGAGCATGGCGGACCTGCAGCACTTCGGGTACTTCTTCTCGCGCGGGTTCGGTCCGCAGGCATGGGGTCGGGACGACTGGCACTGGGGCCACGACTGGACGAAGCCGGACCTCTACCAGCAGTCCGTCCGTGCCCTCGAGCAGGCCGGCATGGACCTCGTGATCGCCGAGGACGCGATCTCGCTCGGGAACCCGTCGACGCTCGACCTCCGCATCCGACAGGCGTACGGCGGACCGAAGCACGACCCGCTGCTGCTCGCGCCGTACCTGTTCGCCGCGACCTCGCACATCGGCATCGCGCCGACGATCAACGCCGGGTTCACGCCGCCGTACCTCGCCGCACGGCAGGCCGCCACGCTCGCGCACCTCTCCGGCGACCGGTTCGGCCTCAACGTGGTGACCGACACCGGCAGCGCCCGGCACGCCGGCCTCGCGCCGCTGCCGCACGACGCCGCGTACGACCGCGCCGAGGAGTGGCTGCAGCTCGTCCGTCGGCTCTGGCACTCGTGGGGGTCGCACGGCTCCGACGGGGGTGCCGGCTACGTCGGGGACCCGTCCGACTGGCACTTCGCGAACGGCGACGCGCTGGACGCGTTCCACCACGAGGGCGCGTACTTCACCGCCGACGGGCCGCTCAACGCGCTCCCCCTCGACAGCGACCCGGTGATCGTCTCCCCCGGCGGCTCCGGCCGTGGGCTCGGGTTCGCCGGAACGCACTCCGACGTGCAGCTCGCCCTCGCGCCCCTGTCCGCGGCGGCGGTCCGCGACTACCGCTCCCGCGTGCTCACGGCTGCCTCGGACGCCGGCCGCTCCGCCGACGACATCCGCGTGCTCTTCGTGCTGAAGCCCGTCGTGGTGTCCTCGCCCGAGGAGGCCGACCGGATCGTCGCCGCCTCCGCGCACCCGACCGACGAGGCCCTGCGCGCCGCCGCGGTCGCGTGGTCGAGCGACTCCGAGACCGACCTGCTCTCGCTCGACCTCGACCGGCCGATCCCCGCCGGGACCTTCGGCGACCACGTCTCGGCCGGCACGATCCGCGGCCTCGTCGGGGACACCCCGGACGCGCCGCTCCGGGAGCTGCTGACCCGCAAGGCCCGACTCGGCCGGATCAGCACCCGGGACGGCTTCGTCGGCACGGCGGACGAGTTCGGCGACTTCGTGGAGGAGCTCGGCGCGGACGCCGAGAACGACGGCTTCATCTTCTCTGGCGACCTGCACCCGGCGCAGGTGTACCGGATGCTCGGCAACCTCGTCCCGGTGCTCCGGCAGCGCGGGCTGCTCCGTCGGGAGTACGGGGACGGCGGGATCCGGGGGAACCTGTTCGACTTCTGACCGGCGCCGCCTGCTCGACCCGGGCAGGCCTGCTCGACCCGGGCAGGCCTGCTCGACCCGGGCAGGCCTGCTCGACCCGGGCAGGCCTGCTCGACGAAACGCGCGCGTTCCGACGAGGCTCGTGTCGATCGACACGTGCGACGTCGGAACGCGCGCGTTTCCCGTCCCGGGGTCAGTGGCGCACCGGCTCCACCACGTTCGACTCCTCGACCTCACGGACGTCCTCGGCGGTGCGGAGGATCTCCTCACGGGAACTCGCCGAGTTGACCGCCCAGTAGTAGATCACCAGCGAGAAGACGGCCACCACCACGATGTCGACCCACAGCGGGAAGATCGGGTTCTTGAGCGGCCCGAAGTCGCTGAGGAACACGATCAACCCCATGCCGATCAGGTAGGGCAGCAGCCACTGCGCCGCCTTCCAGTCCCAGCGCGGCCGGACGCTCGACGCACCGCGGAACACGTTGTTCAGGACGATGACCACGGCACCGATGAGGATCGCGACGCCGAGCTTCCAGTCGGTGTCCCACCCGGTCCAGAGGATGATGAGGTTCGCGACGATGAACGCGATCGGTGAGAACACCGCCGCGGCCGGCATGCGGTAGGGGCGCTCGATCTCGGGGATGCGCTTCCGGAACGCCCCGAGTGCCAGCGGTGCGCCGGCGTACATGAGCACGGACGCGCTCGTGATGAGGCTGACGAGGCCCTGCCACGACGGGAACGGCGCGAAGCAGGCGCAACCGACCACGAACGCGGTGACCAGTCCGACCCACGGCACGCCGGCCTTCGTCGTCCACTCGAACGCCTTCGGGAAGTACCCGTTCCGGCTCAGCCCGTAGGAGATGCGGGTCGTCGCCGTGACGTAGATCAGCCCGGTGCCACCGGGAGAGATGATCGCGTCGATGAAGATGATCACCGCGAGCCAGGTGATCCCGGCCGCCATGGCGATGTCGGCGAACGGGCCGGTGTACTTGGTGAAGTCCGCGGTCGCCCACGAGCCCTGGATCGCGCCGGACTGCAGCGCGCCGAGGAACACGACCTGCAGCAGCAGGTAGATCACCAGGCCGATGATGACCGACCCGATGACGGCACGCGGGATGTCACGCTTCGGGTTCTTCGCCTCGCCGGCGAGCTGGTCGGCCTGCTCGAAGCCGAGGAACGCGAAGATGATGCCCGACGTCGACACGGCCGCGAGGATGCCCTTCGCACCACCGGGGAGGAACCCGTCCGCTGCCGTGAAGTTGCTGCCGTGGAAGCCGCTGAACGCCAGCACGATGATGACGAGCAGGGGGATGGCGACCTTCCACCAGGTCGCGGCCGAGTTCGTGTTCGCGAGGATGCGGACGCTCAGGAGGTTGACCACCGTGACGACCGCCATGAGGACGATCGCGACCGCGATGCCCGACCCCGTGAGGAGTTGCTGCGTCTCGCCGTTCACGACGACCGTGTGGAGCCAGGGGTGCGCGAACTGCCAGTGCTGCGCGTACTTGATCATCGCCTCGACCTCGATCGGGGCGACGGTCACGGACTGCAACCACGAGAACCAGCCGAAGGACGCTCCCGCGATGCCGCCGAAGGCGATGTGCGGGAAGCGCGCGGTGCCGCCGGCGATCGGGAACATGCCGCCGAGCTCGGCGTGCACGAGCGCGAGGACGAGGACGGCCACGCCGCCGATGAGCCACGAGATGATCGCGGCGGGGCCCGCCGTCTTCAGGGCTTCCTGCGAACCGAAGAGCCACCCGGATCCGATGATGGACCCGGTCGATGCCCAGATCAGGCCGATGAAGCCGACGTTGCGCTTCAGGCCGGAGTCCGGCAGCGCCTGTGTCGTCGTTGTTGCCACTGTTGCTCCTGTCGAGTGACGCGAGCCCCGCGATCGTGGGGAGCGCGTGCATCGACAATGGCACCGGACAGGAGTCTCGCCGGATTATTTAACGAGGTGGAAACATTTCCCCTGTACAATCCCTCAGGCTACTTCCCGCCGGACTTCTTCTTGCCGTCCTTCTTGTCGGACTTCTTCTTGCTGTCCTTCTTCTTGTCGGACTTCTTCTTGCCGTCCTTCTTGTCGGACTTCTTCTTGTCGGACCTCTTCTTGCCGTCCTTCTTCTTGTCCGACTTCTTCTTGCGGTCCTGGTCCTCGGCCTGGGTCTCGGCCGGCTGCTCCGGTGCCGCGGACTCCGATCGGGGCCCGGGTTCGTCGTCCACGACGCCGTCGACCGGCTCGACCACGACCGCGGCCCCCGTGTCCGCCGCGACGTCGACCACCTGCTCCTCGACCACGGGCGCGAGCGCGTCGTCCACCCGCTCGACGAGCAGCTCGGCGCCGTCCTCCGCCAGTCGGAGCAGCCCCTGCGCAGCACGCACCCGGGTCGTCGTGCGACGCGCGAGCACGTCGGCGCGGGCCCCCTCGAGGAGCGTGCGCAGTGACCGTTCCGCGACCGAGCGGCCCCGCGGCGCGGATCGGTCGAGGCGGTCGAGTTCCCCGGCGACACCGGCGACGTCGTCGACGACCCGTTCGTGCCGAACGGACTCGATGAGCGCGGCGACGACGGCCGCGGCGCGCTCGACGGCCGCCGATCGCTGGTCGAGGACGACGAGCATCTCGAACACCGCCCCGTAGGTGACGGTCTCGACACGGACGGGCTCCGCACCGCGCCCGCGGAGGACGAGCTTCGCCTCGGGGTCCGGCAACCACGGGATGAGCGCGGCGACGGTGGCCACGGAGCCGACGATGCGCTCGTACTCCCCCAGGCCCAGACGCTCCTGCTCACGCAGACGGACTCGGATCGCGATCTCCTGCACCACACTCGCACCTCTCGTCAGGGCGCAGGCGTGTCTCCGCGCCGATGGGTCCGAGCGTATTCCGTGTGCCCGGAAGGACGACGAGTGCGGGCCGACACGACGAACGCCCCACTCGTGCGAGCGGGGCGTTCGGATGGAACTCGGCGCGACAGTGGCCCGACGACCGGCAGGTGGTGGAGATGGGGGGAATCGAACCCCCGTCCATCGCTGCAATTCGACGTCTTCTACGGGCGTATCCGGATCAGGCGTTCTGCTCGGCCCCGTCCATTGCTACCGGCTTCTTGGACGACGGGCCCAGTCTCAGTGCAAGTCCCGCACGGCCCTGAGGCGCAACCGTGCAGCAAGTCCTCTGGATGACGCCGGGATCAGGTTAGGGGACGGTCACCTGGCCGACGGACTTCATGTGCTGGGCTGCTTACGCAGCGAGAGCGAAGTCAGTGCGCTTGGAATTGGCACTTGTTGTTTTCCACGGATCGTTCACGAGATGACCGTGGGTCCTCGGCCCGCTTCCCGTCGGCACACAGGCAATGTCGAAACCGATCATCCCCATGCAGGCCGGACCTGCGAGCCACTGTCACGCTGTTGAGTTACCAGTCCGCCGTCCAGGCGGTCCCTCAGTCTAGTCGACCGAGGTGCGTGGCGCTACTCGCCGACGCGGTTCCGGGTGCGCATGGCCCGCTCGGCCTCGCGCTTGTCGGTCTTCTCGCGCAGCGCCTGACGCTTGTCGAACTCGCGCTTGCCCTTCGCGACCGCGATCTCCACCTTGGCGCGGCCGTCGTGGAAGTAGATCTGCAGCGGCACGAGCGTGTAGCCGCCCTGCGCCGTCTTGTGCGAGATCTTGACGATCTGCTGCTTGTGCAGGAGGAGCTTGCGCTTGCGCCGCGGCGAGTGGTTGTTCCAGGTCCCCTCGGTGTACTCGGGGATGTGCACGGCGTCGAGCCAGGCTTCGCCACCGTCGATGAACGCGTACCCGTCGACGAGCGAAGCACGCCCCTGCCGGAGCGACTTCACCTCGGTGCCGGAGAGCACCATGCCTGCTTCGTACGTGTCCTCGATGAGGTAGTCGTGGCGGGCGCGACGGTTCGTGGCGACGATCTTCTCACCGCGTTCCTTGGCCATGACGACTCCTCTCGTGGGTGTGCGGTCCGGACCCGGTGTCCGGCGCAGCCCTCCAGCGTACTGAACACCGCGGTGGTGCCGCACCTTCCCGGCGCGTCGGACGGGCTCGAGGCGCACGCTCCGGGGCCGAGACTCGGCTCCGCGGACAGTTTCACGGAACGGAGACCGCGGAACTGTCCGCCAGGCCGAGACCCGCGTGCGCCGGTACTCGCGTGCGCCGGTACTCGCGTGCACGGAGCGCCGCGGTCAGACCTTCAGGTAGCGCCGGATCGCGACGAACGCCGACAGTCCGGCGAGCAGGACGCCGATGACGACCACCGCCGGGACGACCACGGCCGCATCCCCCATGCCGATGAACGCCGTCCCGGAGAACCGCACCGCGAGGTAGTTCCGGACGAAGAACCACACCACGGCCGTGATCGCCCCGCCGGCGAGGACCGCCCCGATGGCCGCGGCGATCACCCCCTCGAGCACGAACGGCGTCTGGATGAACCGGTTCGACGCGCCGACCAACCGCATGATGCCGAGCTCCCGCCGTCGACTGAAGGCCGAGAGCCGGATCGTGGTGGCGATGAGGAGCACGGCCGCGACGAGCATCAGCGCCGCGATGCCGATCGCCGTGTACGACGACGCGTTCAGCAGGTTGAAGATCGGCTGCAGGTAGCCGCGCTGGTCGACGACGCTCTGCACGCCGGCGACCTTCGACAGGCTCTCCACGAGGACGTCGGACTGCGACGGGTTCTTGAGGTTCACCCAGTACGTCTCGTTGAGGTACTCGGGCTTCACGAACTCCGTCGCGGGCGAGTCCTTGAACTGCTGCTTGAACCGGGTGTAGGCGTCCTGCTGGTTCTCGAAGTAGAACTTCTCGATGTAGGGCTTCAGCGTCGACGACTCGAGCTGCGACTCCACCTGCTGGCGCTGGTCGTCGGTGGCCTTGGCTCCCGTGCAGTTGCCGGTCGTGTCGGTGTCGGTGCACAGGTAGACGGCGACCTGCGCCCGGTCGTACCAGTACCCCTTCATCTGGTTGATCTGCATCTGGAGCAGGATCGCGGTCCCGACGAAGGTCAGCGAGATGAACGTCACGAGGACGACCGACACGACCATCGACGCGTTGCGCCGCAGGCCAGAGCCGACCTCGGACATGACGAGCCCGAGCCTCATCGGATGATCCCCGGGATGGTCTGGATGCCGGTGGTGTTCGACACGGTGTTGCCTCGCTGGATCGGGACGGCCTGGGTCTGGTAGCCGCCGGACTGCTCGTCGCGCAGGATCGTGCCGTTCGACAGCTCGATCACGCGGCGCTGCATCTGGTTCACGATGCTGGCGTCGTGCGTCGCCATGAGCACGGTCGTGCCACCCTGGTTGATGCGCTCGAGGAGGGCCATGATGCCGGCCGAGGTGGTCGGGTCGAGGTTGCCCGTCGGTTCGTCGGCGAGCAGGATCGCCGGCTTGTTCACGACGGCGCGGGCGATCGCCACGCGCTGCTGCTCACCGCCGGAGAGTTCGTGCGGCATGCGGGTCGCCTTGCCGGCGAGGCCGACGAGCTTGAGCACGTCGGTGACGGCCTCGCTGATGAACCCCTTGCTCTTCCCGATGACCTGCAGCGAGAACGCGACGTTGTCGAAGACGTTCTTGTTCGGCAGGAGGCGGAAGTCCTGGAACACCACGCCGAGGTTGCGACGGAAGTACGGGACCTTGCGCGACGACAGGGAGCCGAGGCGCTGCCCGAGGACGTGGATCTGGCCGCGGGAGGGCTTCTCCTCCTTGAGCACGAGGCGCAGGAAGCTGGACTTGCCGGAGCCGGACGCGCCCACGAGGAAGACGAACTCGCCCTTGAGGATCTCGAGGGAGATGTCGTCGAGCGCAGGACTCGGGTTGCCCGAGTACACCTTGGTGACCTGGTCGAATTTGATCATGACCGGTTCAGGGTAGGTCGCCCGGAGCGGAATCGGGTCGAGGCGCGCGGCTCAGGTCCCCGCGGATCCACTCAGTCGTCGTCGGACTGCTTGCGCCAGCGGATGCCCGCGTTGATGAAGCCGTCGAGGTCGCCGTCGAAGACCGCGGACGGGTTGTTGACCTCGTGCTCGCTCCGCAGGTCCTTCACCATCTGGTACGGCGCGAGGACGTACGAGCGGATCTGGTCGCCCCAGCTCGCGGTGATGTTGCCCGCGAGCTCCTTCTTCTTCGCGTTCTCCTCTTCCTTCTTGAGGAGGAGCAGGCGCGACTGCAGGACACGCATGGCGGCGGCGCGGTTCTGGATCTGCGACTTCTCGTTCTGCATCGACACCACGGTGCCGGTCGGCAGGTGGGTGATGCGGACGGCGGAGTCGGTCGTGTTGACGGACTGCCCACCGGGGCCGGACGAGCGGAACACGTCGACCCGGATGTCGTTCTCGGGGATGTCGATGGCCTCGGTCTCGGGCATGAGCGGGATGACCTCGACCGCTGCGAACGAGGTCTGTCGCTTGCCGGCCGCACCGAACGGCGACATCCGGACGAGCCGGTGGGTGCCGGCCTCGACCGAGAGGGTGCCGAACGCGTGCGGCGCGTCGACCTCGAACGTGGCGGACTTGATGCCGGCTTCTTCCGCGTAGGAGGTGTCCATCACGGTCGTCTTGTAGCCGTGCTGCTCGGCGTAGCGCAGGTACATGCGCAGGAGCATCTCGGCGAAGTCGGCGGCGTCGACGCCGCCGGCGCCGGCGCGGATCGTGATGACGGCCGGCCGATCGTCGTACTCACCGTCGAGGAGCGTCTGCACCTCGAGGTCGCCCATGGTGTTCTGGATCGCCTTGAGCTCGGCCTCGGCCTCGTCCGCCGAGTCCTGGTCGTCGGCCTCGTTCGCCATCTCGACGAGGACCTCGAGGTCGTCGATGCGCTGTTCGGTGTCGGTGATCTTCCGCAGCTCGGCCTGGCGGTGCGAGAGCGCACTCGTCACCTGCTGCGCGTGCTCGACGTCGTCCCACAGGTCGGGTGCGCCGGCCTGCTCGCTGAGCTCGGCGATCTCGCGCTGCAGGCGGTCGACGTCGACCACGGAGCGGATGTTGCCGAACGTCTCACGGAGGGCGGAGAGTTGCTCGGAGAAGTCCAGTTCGACCATGATCGTCGATCCTACCGGCGCGGCCGGGCCGGGAGGCACGCCCCACCCCGGTCGGTGCGCGACCGTGGCCGCGTGGTCGGCTGTGCAGGAACGGCGGTCAGCGCCCGAGCGCCGGTTCGCGCGACGCCATCCCGGCCGCGCCGGCCCGCGCCACCGCGTCGGGCAGCGCGGACAGGAACGCGTCGACGTCGGCGTCGGTCGAGGTGTGCCCGAGCGTGATCCGGAGGGCACCGCGGGCGTCCTGCTCGTCGAGCCCCATCGCGAGGAGCACGTGTGAGGCCTCGGGCACGCCGGCCTGGCAGGCGGAGCCGGTCGACACCGCTACCCCCGCGGCGTCGAGGAGGAAGAGGAGCGAGTCGCCCTCGCACCCCGGGAACGTGAAGTGCGCGTTCCCCGGCAGCCGGTCGACCGGGTCGCCCATGAGCACCGCGGACGGCACCGCCGCCCGCACGCCCGACACGAGCCGGTCGCGCAGTGCCCGGACGGTGTCGTCCCCGGCCGCGGCCACCGCCGCCGCTGCCGTCGCGGCCACGCCGAACGCCGCCGCGGCCGGAGCGTCCTGCGTCCCGCTCCGCACCTGACGCTGCTGCCCTCCGCCGTGGATGAGCGGCTCGACCGTGGCGCGCCGCCCGAGGACGAGCGCACCGATGCCGACCGGGCCGCCGACCTTGTGCGCCGAGACGCTCAGCGCGTCGAGTCCGGAGTCCCGGAACGACACCGGGACCTGCCCGTAGGCGGCGACCGCGTCGCTGTGCACCGGCACGCCGGCGGCGTGCGCGGCCTCGACGATCCGCCGCACCGGCTGGATGGTGCCGACCTCGTTGTTGGCCCAGAGGAACGTGACCAGGGCCACGTCGTCCGCGGAAGCGAGCCGTGCCTCCAGGGCGGCAGTGTCGACGCGACCCTCCGCGTCCAACGGGACCACGTCGACGACCGCGCCCTCGTGGCGCTCGAGCCACTCGACCGTGTCGACCGTCGCGTGGTGCTCGCCCGCCGGCACGACGATGCGGGGGCGCGGGCGGTCCTGCTGCCGTGCCCAGAACAGCCCCTTCACCGCCAGGTTGATGCTCTCGGTCCCGCCGGAGGTGAAGACGACCTCGACCGGGTCCGCGTCGAGCGACCGCGCGACGGCGGCACGTCCGTCCTCGAGCAGCATCTTGGCCCGCTGCCCGGCACTGTGGATCGAGGAGGGGTTGCCGACGGTCTGCAGCGCGGCGGTGAAGGCGGCGAGCGCACCGGGCGTGATCGGCGTCGTCGCGGCGTGGTCCAGGTAGACGCTCACCCTGCTCTCCCATCGACGGATCGTGCCCCCTGATCGGGCGTTTCCAGGATACCTGTGGGCCCTCGTACCCTTGTCGTCATGCACGAGACCGCGACCGAGGCCCTCCCGGGGTTCGTCCTCGGCGACGGCGGCGGCCGCTTCACGGTGCGTTCGGCGTCCGCCACCGCACTCACGCTCGTCGTCGAGGGCCGCGGCACGCACGCGCTGACCCGCGACCCGGACGGTGACCGCTGGTCGGTGGAGGTCTCCGGTGTCGTCCCCGGAGACCGGTACCACCTGCTCGCCGACGGACCGACCGGCCCACGGCACGCGTTCGACCCGGCGCTCCCCCTGCTCGACCCCGCAGCGCGCGGCATCGTGGCGGTCGGCGCCGGGTCCGGCCCCGGCGCCCGGTGGAGCGCCGAGGTCGTCGACGAGGCGTTCGACTGGGGCGACTCGGTGGCGCCGCGCACCCCGCGTGACCGGGTGGTCGTGTACGAGGCGAACGTCCGCACCCTCACCGCCGCGAACCCCCACCTGCCCGAGGACCTCCGCGGCACGTACGCCGGCATCGCGCACGAGAGCACGATCGCGCACCTGCACCGGCTCGGCGTCACCACGCTCGAGCTCCTGCCGGTGCACGCGTTCGACACCGAGCGGTGGCTCCGGGACGCCGGACGTGAGAACGCCTGGGGCTACAACACGCTCGGCTTCTTCGCGCCGCACGCCGCGCATGCCTCCCCCGCCGCCCGGGCTGCCGGCGCCTCCGCCGTGCTCCGCGAGTTCAAGGGCATGGTGCGGCTCCTGCACGAGGCCGGCATCCAGGTCGTCCTCGACGTCGTCTACAACCACACCGCGGAAGAAGGGCTCGGCGGGCCGACGTCGTCGCTCCGCGGCCTGGACGGCGCGAACCACTACCGGTGGGCGGCGGACGCGGACGCCTACTACGACACCACCGGCTGCGGGAACACGCTCGACACCTCCGTCGCGGCGAACGCCGACCTCGTCGTCGACAGCCTCCGCTACTGGGCGAAGGAGGTCCGGGTCGACGGCTTCCGGTTCGACCTCATGGCCTCGCTCGCCCGTGACGCCCGGCACGTGTTCGATCCGGCGCACCCGCTGCTCGAGCGGATCCGGGAGCACCCCGACCTGCAGGACGTGCTCGTGGTCGCCGAGCCGTGGGACGTCGGGCCGGACGGGTGGCGCACCGGGTCGTTCGGCGGCGCTGGCTCGGGCACGAGCGAGTGGAACGACGGCTTCCGGAACACGGTCCGGCAGTTCTGGCTCACCGACATCGCCGAGGAGCGCCGCAACGGCGCACCGCGCACCGGCATCGGGGCGCTCGCCGGAGCGCTGACCGGCTCACGCCACGTGTTCGGCGCGGAGCGCGGGCCGCTCGCCGGCGTCAACTTCGTCACCGCCCACGACGGCTTCACGCTGCTCGACCTCGTGTCGTACGACCGCAAGCACAACACGGCGAACGGCGAGGAGAACCGCGACGGCTCGGACGACAACCGCTCGTTCAACCACGGCATCGAGGGCGACACGGCCGACCGGGGCGTCCGCGCGGCGCGTGGTCGGAGCATGCGCAACCTCCTCGGGACGCTCCTGCTCTCCGCCGGCGTGCCGATGCTCACCGCGGGCGACGAGCGGAGCCGCACCCAGCACGGCAACAACAACGCCTACGTCGTGTCGGAGGACCTCACCCCGGTCGACTGGTCCGACGACGAGGACGCCGAGTCGACCACGACCACCGTCGCCGAACTGACCCGGCTCCGCGCGGCGCACCCGGCGCTCCGGCCGACGCGCTTCGGCGTCGAGGGTGAGGAGACCCCCGGTGCCTCGCGGATGACCTGGTACGGCCCCGACGGCGGCCCGATGACCCTCGAGGGTTGGGACCAGCCGATCCACCGGGCGCTGCAGTACTTCGTGGAGTCGACCCCGGACCACGAGCCGTACGACCGCGTGCTCGTGGTCGTGCACGGGAGCGGCCGGACGCGGGACATCACGCTGCCGGTGCGCGACGACGTCCTCGGCTACCGGTTGGCGTGGTCGAGCGAGAAGCACCGCGACCACGAGCGTCTCCGGCCTGCGGGTCAGGTGTTCACGGCGTACGGGCCGGGCATCCACGTCTTCGAGATCGCCTAGGGCAGCGCCGCTTCGTCGGCGCGCACGCCGGTGCGGACGGGCCGCCGTGCGCGCGCCGGCGGGGACGGGCCGCCCTGCGCGCGCCGGTGCGGCCGGTCGGTCGTGCGCCTGTCGGCGCGCGACCGGACGCCGGACGGGAGGCGCGGTGCGGGGCCGCCACGGGCCTCCCGTCCGTTGCGGCGCACCTCCAGGGCCGCTCCTCCACAGGCGCGAAGCACGCGCTCGTCGTCCACACGACACGCCTTCCGGAGAACGCCGTCGCGGCTTCCGGGTAGCGTCGGCTCCGTGGCCACCGCAGACCGACCCCGGCGACCGAAGCCCGGGCGCATCCCCATCACCGAACTCGCACCCGCGACGCCGAACGGTTACCCCAGCAAGGCGTTCGACGGCGAGGTGATCACGTTCGGCGCGACCGTCTTCCGCGAAGGGCACGGCATCATCGGCGCCGACCTCGTGCTCGAGCGTCCCGACGGCGGCACCAGGACCGTCCCGCTCACCCTCGTCGCCGCCGGGACCGACCGGTACGAGGCGACCGTGCAGGTCGACCACGTCGGCGTCTGGTCGTGGCACGTCGAGTCGTACTCCGACGACTGGGCCACGTGGGTGCACGCCGCGCGCCTGAAGATCGCGGCCGGCGTCGACACCGAGGCCACGCTCCTCGACGGCGGCGTGCTGCTCGACCGACTCGCGACGGAGACGGACTCCCCCGCCGCCACGCGCGCCGCGGCCCGCATCCGCGACACCTCGCTGGACGCTGCCGAACGCCTCGCCGCGATCGACGACGCTCGGATCACGAGCGAGGTCGAGGACGCGCCGCTCACCTCACTGCGGACCCACTCGCCGACGCAGCTGCTCGACGTCGAGCGCACCCGCGCCGGTGTCGGTGCCTGGTACGAGTTCTTCCCACGGAGCGAGGGTGCGAAGAAGAACGCCGACGGCTCCTGGAAGAGCGGTGACTTCCGCACCGCAGCCCGTCGCCTGCCCGCGGTCGCCCGGATGGGCTTCGACGTGGTCTACCTCCCGCCGATCCACCCCATCGGCACGACCGCGCGCAAGGGCCCGAACAACACGCTGACACCCGGCCCGCACGACCCCGGCAGCCCCTGGGCCATCGGATCGGCCGAGGGCGGCCACGACGCGATCCACCCCGACCTCGGCACCGAGGCCGACTTCCGCGAGTTCGTCGAGACCGCCAAGAACACCGGGATGGAGGTCGCGCTCGACTTCGCTCTCCAGTGCTCCCCCGACCACCCGTGGGTCACCGAGCACCCGGACTGGTTCACCCAGCGCGCGGACGGCTCCATCGCCACGGCCGAGAACCCGCCGAAGCGCTACCAGGACATCTACCCGATCCAGTTCGACGCGGACCCCGAGGGCCTCGTCACCGAGGTGCTGCGCGTCCTGCGGCACTGGATGTCGTTCGGCGTGCGGATCTTCCGCGTCGACAACCCGCACACGAAGCCGCTCTGGTTCTGGGAGCGGGTCATCCGCGAGATCCGTGACGAACACCCGGACACGGTGTTCCTCGCCGAGGCGTTCACCCGCCCGGCGATGATGCGGGCGCTCGCCGAGGTCGGGTTCCAGCAGTCGTACACGTACTTCACCTGGCGGAACACGCGCGAGGAGATCGAGTCCTACTTCGAGGAACTCAGCCACGAGACGAGCGCGTACCTGCGCCCGAACCTCTTCGTGAACACACCGGACATCCTCACCGAGTACCTGCAGTTCGGCGGCCGAGCGGGCTACAAGGTCCGTGCCGCCCTCGCCGCGACGGGTGCGCCGACGTGGGGCATGTACTCCGGGTACGAGCTCTTCGAGGACGTCGCCCGACCGGGGTCCGAGGAGAACATCGACAACGAGAAGTACGAGTACAAGCCGCGCGACTTCGCCCTCGCCGAGGCCGAGGGAGCGAGCCTGGCGCCGTACGTCACGATGCTCAACCGCTTCCGTGCAGCGCACCCGGCGCTCCGGCAGCTCCGGAACCTGCACGTGCACCACGCCGAGGACCCGGCGATCGTCGTGTACTCCAAGCACCTGCCGGGGCGGTTCGTCCGTTCCGGCCGCGACGACACCGTGATCGTCGTCGCCAACGTCGACCCCCACTCGGCCCGTGAGACCACGGTGCACCTCGACCTGGCCGCCCTCGGGCTCGCCACCGAGGAGCCGTTCGACGTCCGCGACGTCGTCACCGGGCAGCGCTGGGTGTGGGGCTCGTCGAACTACGTACGCCTGGACGCCTTCCAGGAGCCCGTGCACCTGCTCGTCGTGGAGGGACCGCACCGATGACCGACGCCGACAAGACGCCGAAGGACAGCGGGACGGAGGCACAGCCCACCCCGCCGCAGCCCGGTCGTGGTCAGGGGCCGAGCGTGCCCCCCGTGCCGCCCCCGCCGCCGCCCGTGCTCCCGCGTCGGATGCCCGAGGACACCCCTCGGCCGACCCACCCGGCGCAGCACGTCGCTGCTCCCGCGACGGACGGCCCGACGGTGCCCGCCGCCGCGTCAGGCGCGTCGCGTCCTCCCGAGCCGCGCTACGAGCCCCGGGTCTCCGGACCCGGCGAAGACCTGCCCGGTGCCCCCGCACCGGCGAAGGAAGCGCCGGACCGCGGTGTCCCCGAGTCCGCGACGCTCGCCGGGCACGCTCCTGACGCGGCGCACCCCCGTCACCTGACGACCGCGGTCGACGACGGTGCCGACGCCCCGACCTCCGAGGGCGGTGCACCGCTGGCCGACGCCCAGCCGGGCGCCTCGACGTCAGCACCGGCCTCCGTGGCGAGCGGTACCACCTCGGCGCCGTCGCCCGACGGCCCGCGTCCGGCCCCGGTCGAGGACTGGCTCCGCCAGCAGGTCGCCGAGGCCCGCTGGTCGCAGCCGCACGACGTCCTGGGCCCGCACCCCGTCGACGGCGGCACGAGCGTCCGCGTCGTCCGGCACCTCGCGAGCGCAGTCCGGATCGTCCGACCCGACGGCGACGACATCGAACTGGTGCACGAGGGAGACGGCCTCTGGGCCGGCGCGACCGAGGGCACCCTCGGCCGCTACCGGGTCGAGGCCGACTACGACCCGGACCCCTCCGGTGACACGGACGACATCACCTGGACGACCGACGACGCCTACCGCTTCGCCCCCACCATCGGCGAGCTCGACCTGCACCTCTTCGGCGAAGGCCGCGACGAGCAGCTCTGGCACCACCTCGGCGCGCACGTGCAGACGGTCGACGGCGTCGACGGCGTCGCGTTCACCGTGTGGGCGCCCCGCGCCACCGCCGTCCGGGTCATCGGCGACTTCGAGGGCTGGGAGGGCCGGACGACCGCGATGCGCCGGCTGAACGACCTCGGCGTGTGGGAGCTCTTCTGGCCGGGCGCCCTCGAGGGCCAGCGGTACAAGTTCCAGATCCTCACCGACTCCGGGTGGGTGGAGCGCGCGGACCCGTTCGCGCGCCGCACCGAGGTCCCGCCAGCGACGGCGTCCGTCATCACGGCGACCTCGTACACGTGGTCCGACGGCGACACCGCCTGGATGGAGCACCGCGCGCGGACCACGACGCACGACCGTCCGATGAGCGTCTACGAGGTGCACCTCGGGTCGTGGCGACCTGGGTTGTCCTACCGCGAGGTCGCCGACCAGCTCATCGGCCACGTGCAGTTCCTCGGGTTCACCCACGTCGAGTTCCTGCCGCTCGCCGAGCACCCGTTCGGTGGGTCGTGGGGCTACCAGGTCACCGGGTACTACGCCCCGACCGCACGGTTCGGCTCCCCCGACGACCTCCGGTACCTCGTCGACCGACTGCACTCGGCCGGCATCGGCGTGATCATGGACTGGGTGCCCGGGCACTTCCCGAAGGACGAGTGGGCCCTCGCGAAGTTCGACGGACACGCCCTCTTCGAGCACCCGGATCCCCGGCGCGGCGAACAGCTCGACTGGGGCACCTACGTGTTCGACTTCGGTCAGCCACAGGTCCGCAACTTCCTGGTCGCGAACGCGCTGTACTGGCTCGAGGAGTTCCACATCGACGGCCTCCGCGTCGACGCCGTGGCCTCGATGCTGTACCTCGACTACTCCCGCACCGACTGGCTGCCGAACATCCACGGCGGACGCGAGTACCTCGAGGCGATCTCCTTCCTGCAGGAGACCAACGCCACCGCGTACAAGCGCTACCCGGGCATCGTCATGATCGCCGAGGAGAGCACCTCGTGGCCGGGTGTCACCCAGCCGACGAGCGCGGGCGGCCTCGGGTTCGGGCAGAAGTGGAACATGGGGTGGATGCACGACTCGCTCGAGTACATCGGCCGCGAGCCCGTGCACCGCAGCTACCACCACGACGAGATCACGTTCTCGCTCGTGTACGCGTTCAGCGAGCAGTTCACCCTGCCGATCAGCCACGACGAAGTCGTGCACGGCAAGGGGTCGCTGTTCGGGAAGATGCCCGGGGACGAGTGGCAGAAGCTCGCGAACGTGCGGGCCTACCTGGCGTTCATGTGGGCGCACCCGGGCAAGCAGCTGCTGTTCATGGGCCAGGAGTTCGCCCAGGCGCAGGAGTGGTCCGAGGCACGAGGGCTCGACTGGTGGCACCTCGACGACCCCGGCCACCGTGGCGTGCAGGACCTCGTCGCCGCGCTCAACCGCGTCTACCGCGACACACCGGCGCTGTGGACCCACGACTCGACCCCGGACGGCTTCGAGTGGATCGAGGGCGGCGACGCTCCGCACTCGACGCTCGGGTTCCTCCGCAAGGACGGCGACGACCGCCTCGCGGTGTTCGTCAACTTCTCCGGGGTGCCGGTCGAGCGACGGTTCGGTCTCCCCGCGGCCGGCCAGTGGCACGAGGTGCTGAACACCGACGCCGCCGAGTACGGCGGGTCGGGCGTGGGCAACCTCGGCGTCGTCACCGCCGAGGACACGCCGTGGGCGGGCCGTCCGGCATCGGCGCACCTCGTGGTACCGCCGCTCGGCGCGGTCTGGCTGAAGCTCGCCCGCTGACGCCGACCGCGACCGAGACGCGACCGCGAGACGGACGGGAGGCCCGGTGCCAGCTGGCACCGGGCCTCCCGTCCGTCCGTGGTCGCGTGTCGCGGGTGGTCACGCGAATCCGCCGGTCCACAGGTCGCGAACCACAGAAGCGACATCGAACCAGCGCGAGAGCCTGGTTCGATGTCGCTTCCACGGTGTGACAGCGCGTCCGCGCGCGGACGCGCCCGGCGTGCTCGACCGCGCGTCAGTACAGCGCGCTGGCGAGGCGCCTGCGGGCGGCGACGACCCGCGGGTCGTCGGTCCCGATGAGCTCGAAGTACTCCACGAGTCGGACGCGCACGGCCTCGCGGTCGGCGCCGAACACGGTCGGCACGAGGTCGAGGAGCCGTCCGAACGCGTCGTCGACGTGCCCGCCGCTGATGTCGAGGTCGGCGACGGCGAGCTGCGCCTCGACGTCGGTCGGTGCCGCGGCCGCTGCGCTCCGGACCTCGTCGGCGGTCCGGCCGTTCAGCCGGTCGAGGAGCGAGACCTGCGCCAGCCCGGCGACCGCCATCTGGTCGTTCGGGTCCTGCGCGATCGCGGTCTTGTACTCCTGGATCGCCGTCGCGTAGTCGCCCTGCTCGATCGCGTCGTACGCGGCCTGGTGGTGCGGCGGCAGCGGCTCCGGCTCGCCCTGCTCGGCGGCGTCCGCCGGCACGGCGCCGTCGACGGTGACCCGACCGGAGACGCCGTTCTGCTCGGCGGCGGCGAGGACTTGCTCGTAGACGTCGCGCACCTGGGCCTCCGGGAGCGCGCCGACGAAGAGCCCGAGGGGGCGGCCGCCGATGAGGGCCGCGACGGTCGGGATCGACTGCGCCTGGAACGCCTGCACGAGCTGCGGGTTCGTGTCCGCGTCCACCTTAGCGAGCAGCACCCGGCCGTCGTACTCGGCGGTGAGCTGCTCGAGGATCGGCGAGAGCTGCTTGCACGGCCCGCACCACTCGGCCCAGATGTCGACGATGACCGGGACGACGGTCGAGAGCTGCAGGACGTCCTGGAACGTCTGGTCGGTGACGTCGAGGACGAGGGACGGGACGGTCAGGTCTGCGCCGCCCTCGGCACCGCCGCCGGCAGCAGCGACACTGCCCGTCGCATCGCTGCCGGGCGCACCGGGCCCGGCCGGGGCGGGCGCTCCCGGGGCCGTCGCCGGACGCTGCGCCCGGTCGACGAGGGACGACAGATCGACCGCGCCGCGGAGTCCGGACGGGGTCGGGGGGACGTTGCTCATTGCACCTCACTCGCGGCGGTCAGGCCCTGCGTGAAGCCGAGCAGGACCGCCTTCTCATCGGAGCCGACGGGCGGCACGTAGAACAGGACCTGCACGCCGTAGGTGGCGCTGATCCCCTTCTTGCTGGAGTCGACACCGGAGAGCGCCTTCACGGCCCCCTCGGTGTTCACCTCTGCGCCGGACGCCGTCGGCGTGACCTTCTCGACCTCGTCGAGGTCAGCGGAGACCAGTGCGCCGGCCTTGTCGGTGGCGAACGCGACCGCGCTGTCGTCGGGGATCTCCGACGAGTAGTCGATCTTCGCGGTGTCCGGCAGCGCCTTGGCCTTCTTGTCCTTGTACGCCTTGCCGATCGTGGACCGGAGGGCGTCACCGTCGACGTCGAACAGGTCGGCGTACTCGCTCTTCGTGTCCTTCGCGAGGATGTCGGCGTATGCGGTCGCGACCTGGTCCGGCTCGATCGTCAGGAGCTTCGTGGTCGGTGCGAGCAGCGCGGCACCCACCGAGGTCGGCGCGAGGGTGGGGATCTGCGCGTCGGCCTCGAGCGAGACGTCGTACGCGACCTTGTACGGGTCACGCGCGGTCTCCTGGGTCAGGGTGAGGGCCTGGGGCGCCGCCGTCTTCGCCGAGCAGTCCGCTGCGGTGATCGCGAAGATCGTGCGCGGCCAGGTGTCGGTCTGCTGCGGGAGCGCCACGCACACCTCGTCCGCGGAGATCTTCGGCGGGGCGTCGACGTCGGAGTCCTTCGCGCGGATCGTGTAGTTGGCCTCGCGGAGCTCCAGCGCGGCGCCGGTGAAGCGCTCGGCCGCGAGCTTCGCGTCGCGAGCGGTGTCGGCCTTCCGCGCGGTCGTCGCCACGCGCTCGACGATCCGCTTGATCTGCTGCTTCGTCGCCGCGACCGGCTCGGACTGGTCGGCCGTGCCGGAGGCGGTGGGCGTCGGGGTGGGCGTCGTGTCGCCGCCCTGGGGCCAGTACTCGGCGGAGCAGCCGGCGAGGGTCAGCGCGCCGACGAGCACGACCGGGACGGCGACGAACGCCCGACGACCACGACGGCCGCGGCTCGGCACCTGCGCGCCGGCGGCGGCGGCACGGCGCGAGGCACGCACGCGCGGCGGACGCGTCCCCCCGCTGCGACGACGCGGACCACGGCCGCGGCGCTGGTGCACGATCGCCCAGACCAGGAGGGCGATCCCGCCCAGCAGGAACACCCCGCCGGCGACGAGCAGCGGCCCGACCGACGGCGTCGCGGTGTCCCGGGGCCAGGTGACGGAGACGTCGCTCGGAGCGGCGTCCTTGCCGTCGCCGACGATGACGACCGAGACGTCCTCGGGGAGCCGCACGGTGAACTGCCCCGCACCGTCGTACTCCTGGTACCAGAGGTCGCTGCCCGCGGGGTCCGGCACGCTCGTGCCGGAGCCGGTCGTGCGGCCCTGCAGGGTGCCGTCCTCGGCGTCGAAGCGCAGCGTCGTGTGCGCGGCGTCACCGACCCACGCGAGCACGTCGGAGGTCTTGCCGTAGGCGGCGAACACGTCACCGGAGCCCTTGATGTTGATCTCCTGGTAGCCCGGGTTCGCGTTGAGGGTCGTGCCGGGGATGACGGTCACCGGGGCGGAGGTCTTCGCCGTGGAGGCGGCGACGAGCGAGGACGGGGGCGCGAAGACGGTGCGCTGACCGACCGCGAGGCCGACCAGCAGCAGGCCGACCACGAAACTGACGATCGCCAGGACGAACCGCACGGAACTCTCTCCCTACCGCGCCGGGGTGGGGAATCGGCGCCGGATCAGCGCTCCACGATACCGAGCATCCCTGTGGAGTGCATCCTGCGCGGTCCTCCCCGCCCCAGACTCCCAGGTCAGTGGTCTCCCAGGTCAGGCGCTCCCGGGCCAGGGAACTCCAGGTCACGGCCACGCTACGATCGACCCGCGGGCCGCACGGGTCCGCCGGCGAGCACCAGGAGCGACACGTGGCGAACGACGAGGCAGAGTTCGGTTCGGAACTGCGGGGGTACCGCCGCGACGAGGTGGACCGCGCGCTCGGCGACCTCCGGCGTGAGCTCATCAAGTCGAACAAGGACCGCGCGGACGCCGCCAAGGAGATCCGTCTCCTCCAGTCCCGCGTCTCCGACCTCCAGGGCGAGCTCGACGAGGCGGGCACACCCACGTACAGCGGACTCGGTACCCGCCTCGAGTCCACCCTCCGCGTCGCCGAGGAGCAGTCGACCCGCCTCATCAGCCAGGCCGACATCGACGCCCAGCGACTGCGTGCCTCGAGCCGGGCCGAGGCCGACCGCCTGGTGCGCGAGGCCCAGGACGAAGCCCGCGACACCCTCGAGGACGCCCGCACCCGCGCCACCGACGAACTCGCCCGTGCCCGCGCCGAAGCGGCCGACACCGTCGAGCGCGCCCGCGCCGAGGCCGGGCTGCTCCTGCAGGACGCCCGGAACGAGGGCGCCGCCGTCCGCGGAGCCGCGGTCACCGAGGCCGCCGAGGTCCGCTCGGTCGCCATCCGCGAGACGAACGCCCTGCGCGCCCGGGTCGAGCACGAGGTCGCCGAGCTCCGTGAGACCGCGCACCGTGAGTCCGCCGACGCCCGCGCCGCCGCCGCCGACCTCGACCGCGAGACCGAGCACCGCCGCGCCGAGTTCGAGGCGGACCACGCCCGCCGCGTCGAGGACCTCGACCGGACCGAGACCGAGCGTCGTGCCGCACTCGACCGCGAGGTCACCGAGGGCCGGGCCGCTTGGCACCACGAGCGGGACGAGCAGCAGCGGGCCCACGCGCTCGAGCTCGAGACCGGACGCGCCGACCTCACCGCCGAGGTCGACCGACGTCGCGCCGAACTGGACGCCGAGCTCGCCGACCGCCGCCGTGAGACCGCCGAGGAGCTCGCCGCCGCACGCGCCGAGTGGGACCGGGAACTCGCCTCCGCCCGCACCGCCCTCGCCCAGGAGGTCGAAGCGGCCCGCGCGCAGCTCCGTGTCGACGAGGAGCAGACCCGCACCGAGAACGAGCGCCTCGTGCAGGAGACCGCGGACCGCGCCGCCCGTGAGCTCGAGGAGCACCGGACGCGCATCGAGCGCGAGCGCGCCGAGGCCGACGCCACACTCGAGCGCGCGGTCCGTGACCACGAGGCCGAGCTCGCCGCCCGCCGCGACCGCGAGCACGGCGAGCTCGACACGGAGATCGCCGACCGCCGTGCCGCGGACATCGGAGCGCTGGAGGCCGAGCGCACCGCACTCCGACAGGAGATCGACACTGCCCGTGCCGCGCTCGCCCGTGAGCGTGACGAGGCCGCGGCAGACATCGCCCGGATGCGCGACGACGCCCGGACCGCACTCGAGTCCGAGCTCGCGGCCCGCCGGGACGACGCCGAGCAGGAGTACCTCCAGAAGCACCACGAGACGGTCACCGAGACGCAGAAGTACCTCGACGAGGCGAACCTGCAGCTCGCCGAGGCCACCCGTCGCGCGAGCGAGGCCCGGGAGCGTGCCGAGCGGCTCCAGCAGGAGGCCGACGACCTCGAGCGGACGAGCACGGCCGAGGCGCAGGAGCATGCGCGCACGATCGTCGCGGACGCGCAGGAGCGGGTCCACCGCATGGTCGAGGACGCCGAGAGCCGCACCGCCGGCATCGTCGCGGACGCCGAGGACCGACTCGCCGCGATCCGCACCGAGCGCGACGCCGTCGCCGGCTACCTCGAGAACCTGCGCGGCGTGCTGACGCACGCGACGGGCCTCCTGGGCACCCAGGACGGGGTTTCGGACCAGGGCACGGCAGATGCCGACGCGACCGAGGACGCGGCCGCGCGCTGACACCACCGGACGGACGGGAGGCCCGTGGCGACGCCGCCACGGGCCTCCCGTCCGTCACGACGTCCCGTCCCTGACCCGGGGGCGCCAGGCGAGGACCGCCGACGGTCGTCAGACCGGCCAGCGGGTCGGGAGCGGCGCGCTGCCGGGGACGACGAGGTCGGCGATGCGGTCGAGCACGATGCGGACGTAGCGCTCCCCCACCCAGAGGTGCTTCGCGCCCTCGACCGGCTCGACCCGGATGTCCGACGCGACGGCGAACCGCGCGCGGGCAGCGTCGGGCTGGAGGAAGTCGTCGTGCTCCGGGACGAGGGCGACGACCGGGACGCCGGCGTCGGTCCACGCGGCGAGCTCCTCGTCGGTCGTCCGGTGGAGCGGCGGCGACAGCAGCACCACGCCCGCGACCCGACCCGCGCGCACGTGCTCGAGGGCGTGCTTGAGGATCACCTCGGTGCCGAACGACCACCCGACGAGCCAGGGCGTCGGCAGACCACGTTCCACGACGTCGGAGACGGCGGCGCGGAGGTCGAAGCCCTCGGACACGCCGTCCCCGAAGACACCCTCGGAGGTGCCGCGCGGCGAGGACACCGAGCGGAAGTTGAAGCGCTGCACCGCGATGTCGGCGAGCGCGGGCAACCGAGCGGCGGCCTTCTTCAGGACGTGCGAGTCCATGAACCCCTGCGCGGTGGGCAGCGGGTGCAGGGTCACGATCGTGCCGCGGGCGGGACGCTCCAGGGGTTCGGCGAGCTCGCCGACGAGGGTCAGGTGGTCGTCCGTGACGAGCTCGATGTCGGTCCGCCGTGCGGGCAGCTCAGTGCCCGACCGGATCTCGACGGGCTCGGGCTGCTCGGGCACGGTCCGCTCGGGCCGGGTCTGCTCGGGCTGGGTCTGCTCGGTCATGCGATGCTCCAGCAGTGGTTGTGCCAGTGACGGCGGGACGCGAGGTCGGCTTCGTCGCCGAGCACCCCGTCGGCACGCCAGACGACGACGTGTGCGGTGCCGGGCAGCACCGTGCCGCCGCAGCCCGGGCAGACGTACTCCTTCTGCGCAGACGCTGCCGAGACGGGCTGGACCGTGTACTCACGGCCGCGACGGGACTCGGTCCGCTTCCACCCGCTCATGAGGCGGTCGAGGCCGGCCTCTTCCTCGGCTTCGGGCCCGCGACCGCGAGGTCGCCGCGGCCGGTTGCTCCGCGGCACCCCGGCAGCCGATCAGTACCAGTTGTTGGCGACGCTGTGCCCCCAGGCGCCGCAGGGGGTGCCGTAGACGCCGGCGATGTAGTTCAGGCCCCACGTGATCTGGGTCGCCGGGTTCGTCTGCCAGTCGGCGCCCGCGGTCGCCATCTTGCTGCCGGGGAGCGCCTGCGGGATGCCGTAGGCACCGCTCGGGTTGTAGGCGTTGACCCGCCAGCCGGACTCCTTGTTCCACAGCGACACGAGGCAGCTGTACTGGTCCGAGCCCCATCCACGGGCCGCCACCATCTGCTGGGCGATGGCCTGCGCGCTGCCCGGGTCGGGCGTCGCGGCAGGTGCGGCGAGCGTGTTCGTGGCGGAGACCTGCGTCGTCGAGCTGTCGTCCGTGCTGTCCGCGTCGGCGGTGGCGTCGTCCGTGGGTGCCTTGGTGACCTTCGGCTTCGGGACGCTCACGTCGTACCCGTCGCGATCGGCGTCGAACGCGGCGTACGTGCCGTGCGGCGAGTACTGCTGCGGCGCCGCGGCCGGAGCCTTCGCGAGCACGGCGGTCTGCACGGCCGCCTGTGCGACGTCGGGCTGCATCGGGTTGAAGAGCGAACCGCCCACGAACCCGAAGACGGCGAAGAACGAGAGCGCGGGGATCGTCGCACGCTTGCGCATGAACGAGTTGACGCCGCGCATCGGCTGCTCGTGCACCGGCTTCGACCGGAGCGCCGCGGTCGTCACGCGGGCGCGACGCTGCTTGACGATGCGGGGGTCGGCCGGGGTGCTCGGCACCGCGTGCGCGACCGCCGCGTCGGACACCCGGTTGGCCGCGACCGACTTCGGAGCGACGAGCACCGGACCCGTGACCTCGGGGACCGTCTGGGGAGCGGTCGCCCGGGTGGACGGGTCCGCGGAGAGGACCGAGGTGCCCGCGGTTCGGGTTCGGTTCAGTGCCGCGCGGCGTTCACCCGAGACCGTGCGGTCGAGGTGCTCGCGAGGATCGCGGTCGGAGCTGGAGTCTGCCGTGTGCCTGCCCATGAGTCCGACCAGGATAACGGAAGCATCACGGAAAGCGAAGCACTTCCTGCGCGCGCGTCGTCAGCGGACGGCGAGCATGACCTCGACGACGGCGTCGAGGACCGCGTCGACCTGGGCTTCCCGGTAGCCGCCGTGCTTCGGTCGGAACACGACCGACCGCACCTCGGTGAGGCTGAGGGGCTTGCCGTCACGGAAGTACCCGGCGAGCCGTGCGGCGAAGGCGTCGACGTCCTTCGGGTGGTACCCGGTGCCGAGGAAGCTGACGCGCGAGAACCGCTGCCCGTCCGGACGCTCCAGCCGGGCGACGACGTCGGAGGCCTTCGTGCGCGCCTCGGCGTACCAGGCCTTCTTGCCACCGTCGGCGATCTCGCGCTCGCGCTCGCGTGCGGCGAAGGCGTCCTCGAGCCGCTCGAGCGCGGCGTCGACGTGCGCGGTCGAGTAGCCGCCCTTGCGCATCGAGAAGGCGGTCGCGCGGATCTTCGCCGCCTCGAGCCCCGGCTCGGTGTCGTTCGCCGTGTAGGCACGACGGGCGTCCTCGAGGAAGCGCTCGACCTCGTCGACGTCGTACCCGAGGGTCTTGCGTGCTGCGTTCGGGAAGGTGGTGGCCACGGCGACATTCTGCCAGCACCGTTCCCTGGTGCGACCTGGACGCGCGGGCACACCCCTCAGGGAACGGGCACGACGGACCTCAGTGGTTGACGATGAGGAACAGCACGTACGCCACGGCGGCCGACGGCAGGATGCTGTCGATCCGGTCGAGCAGTCCCCCGTGCCCGGGCAGGAACGAGGAGATGTCCTTGATCCCGAGGTCGCGCTTGATCATCGACTCGGTGAGGTCGCCGAGGGTCGCCGACCCGGAGATGAGCACCCCGAGGACGACGCCCGTCCACCAGGGCAGCCCGAGCAGCAGGATGCTCACGACGATGCCGACGATGATGCTCGCCGCCACCGAGCCCGCGAAGCCCTCCCACGTCTTCTTCGGGCTGATCCGCGGCGCCATCGGGTGCTTGCCGAGGTTGAGCCCCGTGGCGTAGGCCCCGGTGTCCACCGCGACGACGACGAGGATGAACGCGATCACCCACAACTGCCCCCGGTCCTCGCGGGAGAGCAGGACGACGCACGCTCCGAGCAGGGAGATGTACGCCTGCACGAACAACCCGTTCGTGAGGTCGCGCGCGACGTTGCCCGCCGGGGGCTTCGTGCGCGCGAACGCCACCTCCACCAGCCGCCACGCGCTGATGAGCACGATGCCGCCGAGCAGCGTGAACAGCGCCGGGACCTGGCCGCCGATGAAGGCTGCCGGGACGATCGCGATCGCGACGGCGACGCTCGGGATCCGCGGGACGTCGCGGCCCGCGAAGCGCATGGCGCTCGCGAGTTCGTACACGCCGACGCCGAGGAGGAACGCCGCGACCACCATGAAGGCGGGCTTCCAGATCAGGAGCGCCGCGAGCATGACGACCGCGAACGCGAGCGCGATGCCGATCGCTGCCGGCAGGTTGCGCCCGGTCCGGGCCGTCAGTGCTTCGTTGCGGGCGTCGAAGTCCGCTCGACGCCGCTGGATGGAGGCCTCGAAGTCGGACCGCGCTGCGCGGGCCCGAGCGTCGAAGTCTTGGCGGAGACCCCGTTTGGCGGGTTCCTGGGTCGTGGGGCGGTCACCGCCCTGGTCGTGACGACGCATCAGACCTCGAGGAGTTCGGCTTCCTTCTTCTTCAGCGCGTCGTCGATCTGGTCGACGTGCTTCTTCGTGATGACGTCGAGCTCCTTGTCGCCGCGGGCGATCTCGTCGTCCGAGATCTCGCCCTTGAGCGCGTCGAGGTCGTCCTTGGCCTTGCGGCGGATGTTGCGCACGACGACCTTGTGGTCCTCACCCTTGCCGCGGACGAGCTTGACGAACTCCTTGCGGCGGTCCTGCGTGAGCTCGGGGATCGTCACGCGGACGACGTCGCCGTCGTTCGACGGGCTGGCGCCGAGGTTCGGGAACGTCGCGATGGCGCGTTCGATCTCCTTGAGCGCGGACTTGTCGTAGGGCGTCACGACGAGCGTGCGCGCCTCCGGGGTCTGCAGGCCGGCGAGCTGCGCGAGCGGCGTCGGCGTGCCGTAGTAGTCGACCGGGATCTTCTGGAAGAGCGCGGCGTTGATGCGTCCGGTACGGACGGTCGCGAAGTCGTCCTTGGCGACGTCGACGGCCTTCGCCATCTTCTCGGTGGCTTCGGTCAGGACATCACTGATCACGGTGGTTCTCCTTCGGTACTGCGTCGAGTCTAGTCAGCGGTCGGGGTCAGTTGCTGACGACCGTGCCGATCCGCTCACCACGGATCGCCGCAGCGACGTTGCCCTCGCCCTCCATGCCGAACACGTGCATCGGCATGCCGTTGTCCATGCAGAGCGAGAACGCCGTGGCGTCCACGACCTTGAGACCCTTGAGGAGTGCGTCCTGGTAGGTCACGTGGTGCAGCTTCTCGGCGGAGGCGTCCTTCTTCGGGTCCGCTGTGTAGACGCCGTCGACGCCGTTCTTGGCGACGAGGACCTCGTGCGCGTCGATCTCCAGCGCTCGCTGCGCCGCGACGGTGTCGGTGGAGAAGTAGGGCAGGCCCGCACCGGCGCCGAAGATGACGATCCGGCCCTTCTCGAGGTGCCGCTCGGCGCGTCGCGGGATGTACGGCTCGGCGACCTGGGTCATGCTGATCGCGGACTGCACGCGCGTGGCGGCCCCGGCCTGCTCGAGGAAGTCCTGCAGCGCGAGGGCGTTCATCACCGTGCCGAGCATGCCCATGTAGTCCGCGCGGCCGCGGTCCATGCCGCGCTGGGACAGCTCGGCGCCGCGGAAGAAGTTCCCGCCGCCGACGACGATCGCGACCTCGACCTCCTGCGCCGCCGAGGCGATCTCCTTGGCGATCGTGCTGATGACGTCCGGGTTCACCCCGAGGGACCCGGCACCGAACGCCTCCCCCGACAGCTTCAGCAGGACGCGGCGTCGCCCGGTCTTCTCGTTCGTCATGTGGTCGGACCCTTCGTCGAATGTCTCGTGGGAATCTACTCGCGCGCCCGACGGCGCGCGAAAAACGGGGCCCGGAACCAGATGCTGGTTCCGAGCCCCGTCACGGGTTCGTTACGCGCCGACCTTGACGCGGGCGAAGCCCTGGATCGTGATGCCGGCGTTCTCGGCGGCCTTCGCGACGGAGATCTTGTTGTCCTTCGCGTAGTCCTGCTCGAGGAGCGCGACCTGCTTGCGGTACGCGTTCAGGCGACCCTCGACGATCTTCGGGAGGGCGGCCTCCGGCTTGCCCTCCTCGCGCGTGATCGCCTCGACGGTCGCGCGCTCCTTCTCGATGTCCTCGGCCGGGATCTCGTCGCGCGTGAGGTACGTCGGGTTCGCGAAGGCGATGTGCTGCGCGATCGAACGGGCCTCGGCAGCGTCGTCACCCTCGTAGGCGACGACGACGGCGATCTGCGGCGGGAGGTCCTGCGAGGTCTTGTGCAGGTAGATCTCGAAGGCCGAGCCCTCGACACGGCGGACCGTGCGGATCTCGATCTTCTCGCCGAGCTGCGCAGCGGCCTCGTTCACGACGTCGAGGACGGTCTTGCCGTCGGCCTCGGCGGCGTTCGCGGACGCGACGTCGGTCGCACCGGCGGCGGCGACGGCCGCGAGGACCTTGTCACCGAGCGCGACGAAGCGCTCGTTCTTCGCGACGAAGTCGGTCTCGCTGGCGAGCTCGACGACGGTCGCGGCACCGTTCTCGGCCGAGGCCACGACGATGCCCTCGGAGGTGGCGCGGTCGTCACGCTTGGCGACGGCCTTGGCACCCTTGATGCGGAGGAGCTCGACGGCCTTGTCGTAGTCGCCGTCGGCCTCGACGAGCGCGTTCTTGGCGTCCATCATGCCGGCGCCGAGGTCGTCACGGAGCTTCTTCACGTCAGCAGCGGTGAAGTTTGCCATTGACTGGAGTCCTTTCTGGACTTGCGTGTGTGGGACGTGGAGCGGGGCGCCGGACCGACACGGTCCGACGCCCCAGGAGGTCACTCGGCGGAGGTGGCGTCCGCGTTCTTGGAGACCTCGGCGATCGGCTCGCCGATCTCCTTCTCGGCGACCTGCGCGTCGGCGTCGTTCTCCTCGACCGGGGTCTCGGCGACCGGGGCCTCGGCAGCGGCCGGCGCGGCCTGCTCGCCACCGAGGAGCTCCTGCTCCCACTCGGCCAGCGGCTCGGCCTCTTCCTCGTCGCCGCCGTTGTGGCGGGTCTTGAGGCCCTCGGCAGCGGCGTCGGCGACGATGCGCGTCAGGAGACCGACGGAGCGGATCGCGTCGTCGTTGCCCGGGATCGGGTAGGTGATCTCGTCCGGGTCGCAGTTGGTGTCGAGGATGCCGATGATCGGGATACCGAGCTTCTGCGCCTCGTCGACCGCGAGGTGCTCCTTCTTGGTGTCGACGATCCAGAGCGCGCTCGGGGTCCGCGTGAGGTTGCGGATACCACCGAGGGTCTTGTGGAGCTTGTCCAGCTCGCGCTTCTTGATGAGGAGCTCCTTCTTGGTGAAGCCCTTCGTCGTGTCGTCGAAGTCGATCTCCTCGAGCTCCTTCATGCGCGCGAGGCGCTTGGAGACCGTCTGGAAGTTCGTGAGCAGACCGCCGAGCCAACGCTGGTTGACGTACGGCTGGCCGACGCGGGTCGCCTGCTCGGCGATGGAGCCCTGCGCCTGCTTCTTGGTGCCCACGAAGAGGATCGTGCCGCCGTGCGCGACCGTCTCCTTGACGAAGTCGTACGCACGGTCGATGAAGGCCAGCGACTGCTGCAGGTCGATGATGTGGATGCCCGAGCGCTCGGCGAGGATGAATCGCTTCACCTTCGGGTTCCACCGACGGGTCTGGTGTCCGAAGTGGACGCCGCTGTCGAGCAGCTGGCGGATGGTGACGACGGCCATGCCGTCCCTCCTTGTTCTCGGCGCGCGGCTGTTCGAGCCGCGTGCACGGTTGCGGTTGTGTCGGTCACGACCGGTGGTCGTGGCCCCTGGTGCCCCACCCCGGACGGCCGCCCGCTCGCGAGAGCGGGACCGGTGGCCGTGGGGTGCGTGTGGACACGCGAAGTCAGCGCGCTCAGCGCGCTGCTGGACAAATGCTAACAGACCGGAGGCCCGGATCACGCACGCCGACCGGCGCGAGTGATCCGGGCCTCCAGGCCGACGACCGGACGATCAGGACTTGGCGTCGACCGTCTCGCCCTCGGCCGTGATGCCCATCTCCTCGAGCGAACGGCCCTTGGTCTCCGGGATCTTCTTGATGACGAAGAACAGGGACAGGAGCGCGAAGAGCGCGTAGATGCCGTAGGTCACGGTGAGGTTGAAGCCGGAGAGCACCGGGAACGAGATCGTGACCACGAAGTTCGCGATCCAGTTCGCCGCCGACCCGACACCGAGCGCCGTCGCACGGATGCGGTTCGGGAACATCTCGCCGAGCAGCACCCACATGAGCGGGCCCCACGTGGCGCCGAACGACACCACGAACAGGTTCGCGAAGATGAGGGCGATGAGGCCCCACGCGCCGGGCAGCTGCGGCGCGCCGTCCACGATGGTGGCCTGCGAGAACGCGATCGCGACCATCGCCAGCGACACGAACATGCCCGTCGAACCGGCCACGAGGAGCGGCTTCCGGCCGAGCTTGTCGACCGTGAAGATCGCGATGAAGGTGACCGCGACGTTGACGACCGAGGTGATCGTCGAGATCAGGAAGGACTGGTCCTCCTTGAAGCCGACGGCCTGCCAGAGCGTCGTCGAGTAGTAGAAGATCACGTTGATGCCGACGAACTGCTGCAGCACGGCGAGGATGATGCCGACCCAGACGATCGGCTGGAGGCCGAAGCGGTTGCCCCGGATGGAGCCCTTCTTCTCGTTGGCCTCCTTCTCGATGCCGTCCTGGATCTCCTCCAGGCTGGTGTTCACGGTGTCGCGGGGGACGATCTTCTCCATGACCCCGCGCGCATCGTCCTTGCGGCCCTTCGCGAGGAGGAAACGCGGCGACTCCGGCAGGGTGATCGCGAGCACGCCGTAGACCACCGACGGCACGACGCCGACGAGGAACATCCAGCGCCAGGCGGCCAGCCCGAGCACCTGCTCCGCGGCGCCGCCGGCGGTCACCGCGAAGATCTGGTCGGAGAGGAGCGCGGCGAAGATACCGAGGGTGATCGCGAGCTGCTGGAACGAGGCAAGGCGCCCGCGGATGGCCTTCGGCGAGACCTCCGAGATGTACGCCGGCGCGATGACCGACGCCGTCCCGATGCCGAGGCCGCCGACGAGGCGCCAGATCACGAGGTCCCACGTCGCGAACGCGAACGCGCTCCCGATCGAGCTCACGAAGAAGAGCACCGCCGCCCAGAACATGACGCGCGTGCGGCCCCAGCGGTCGGCGAGCCGGCCGGCGAAGTAGGCACCGAAGGCGCAGCCGATCAGGGCGGAGGCAACGGCGAAGCCGCTGGCGGCCTCGGACAGGCCGAACTCGCCCTTGATCGCGTCGACTGCTCCGTTGATGACGGAGGAGTCGAATCCGAAGAGGAACCCACCGACCGCCGCCGCGATGGCGAACAGGGTGACCTTCCCCTTGAACGCACGGTCCTCACCGTGCTGGGTGGACGTGTTCGACACGGTGCTCCTGGTTCTTGCCGCCGTGCTGGGTGGCGCACGGTGCTCCGGCGGTCGGCTGGTTCGCCGTCCGAGCGGCGTTGCGTGTTCCGGAGCGGCCCCGACTGTACTCCTCGGACGACGTGTGGTCATAACCGGTTCGTTCCGGTGCGGTCGGGCGGTGGGGTTGCGTGGTCCGGGCCGTGGGATCGCTTCCACGGAACGCGCGCGGTTCGACGCCGCGCGCGTCGATCGACCGGTGCGGGGTCGGAACGCGCGCGGTTCGTGGTCTCCACGACTCCTGCACCGGCCGGGAGGCACGGCTCACCGCCCACAGGTGGGCTGCGGTCGCGTGCGTGGCCGGGTTGTGGACGCGACGATCGGGCGCATGGACGTTCTGGTGAGGACCACGGTCGGGGTGGTTGCGTGCGTGGCCGTGGCGGCGGCTGCGCTGGTCGGCCCGGAGGTCGGGCGCGCCGGGGTCGGGCAGGCAGTGCTCGGGCACGCCGGGGTCGGGCGCGCCGGGGTCGGGCTCGTGGCGGGCGGTGCGGACAGTGCGGACGGCGCGCCGTGGGTGTGGCCGACGGGTTCGCGCGTGGTCGTGCGGCCGTGGGAAGCGCCGGCCGACGACTACGCGGCCGGACACCGGGGCATCGACGTCCCGGCGTCCATCGGCACTCCGGCGGTCGCGGTGGCGGACGGCACGGTCTCGTTCGCGGGTGCGGTCGCCGGCAGGTCGGTGGTGTCGGTCGACCACGGCGGCGGGCTGGTGAGCACACTGGACTCGGTCACCCCTGACGTGACGACCGGTGACGCCGTCTCGCAGGGTGAGGTGGTCGGGCGGGTCGCCGTCGGTCACTGCCCGGCGACCGATCCGTGCGTGCACCTCGGCGCCCGGCTCGACGACCGGTACGTCGACCCGACACCGTACCTGCCCGCGGCGGCGTGGCCCGTGCTGCTGCCGGAGTCCGACTGGCGCGGATGAACGGTCGGTGCTCGGTGCTCGGTGCGCGGTGCTCGGGCGCTCGGTGCGCGGGCGCCCGGTGCGCGGGCGCTCGGCGTCAGGCGCGGGGGTGCGCCGTCCGGTAGACCTCGCGGAGTCGGGCCGAGGACACGTGGGTGTAGATCTGCGTCGTCCCGAGGCTCGCGTGCCCGAGCAGTTCCTGCACCGCTCGGAGGTCCGCTCCCCCGTCCAGGAGGTGCGTCGCCGCGGTGTGCCGGAAGGTGTGCGGGCCGCTCGGCCCCTCCCCGGGCAGGTCCTGCAGGAGGCGGGCGACGACACGGTAGGCACTCCGCGTCCCCAGCCTGCCGCCCCGGTCACCGAGGAAGAGTGCTCGCTCGGTACCGTCGCTCGCGCTCGCGCTCGTCGACCGTGCCGTGCCGCTCGCTCCACCCGTCGCCGTGCGCCGCGCAGCGAGGACGGGGCGTCCCCGGTCGAGCCACGCCTCGAGTGCATCCCGCGCCGGCACCCCGAACGGCACCACCCGCTCCCTGCCGCCCTTCCCGAGCACGCGGACGGTCAGCCGGCTCCTGTCCACGTCGACGACGTCGATGCCGACGAGCTCACTGACCCGGATCGCCGCTGCGTAGAGCAGCTCGACGACGGCCAGGTCGCGCAGTGCACCGGGGTCGTCGGTGCCCGCACGGGCCGCGAGCCCGTCGAGCAACGCCCGCACCTGGTCGGTCGAGACCACGCGGGGCAGGTGGGACGCTCCCTTGGGCGCTCGGAGTCGGACACCGGGGTCGGACGCGAGGAGCCCGGTCTCGCTCGCCCACCGGGTGAAGGCCCGGACGGACGACGACCGCCGGGCGATCGTAGCGCGCGCCAGCGAGCGCTGGTCCGCCTCCCACAGCCAGTCGCGGAGCAGTTCGAGCGAGACACTCCCGACGTCCGCCACACCCCGTGCCGCAGCGAAGCCGACGAACTGCTCGAGGTCGTTCGCGTACGCCCGGAGGGTCTGCTCGCTGAGTCCGCGCGCGTGTCGGGCGTGGCCGAGGAAGCCGTCGACCACCCGGTCGAGGTCCCGCGCGTCGCTCGTGCCGTCCACGGCCCCAGGCTACGACTCACCGCTGCGTCACCCTCGACCACCCGCCGACGCCGTGCTGCACCAGCCCCTGGACCTGCGCGAGCGCCAGGGCATCGGTCGCGTCCGCGATCGACAACCCGCTGCGCCGTGCGACCTCGTCGACGGACAGGGAACGACGACCCAGGGCGTCGAGCGCCCGCAGGACGTCCGGGTCGTCGTGCACGAGCAACGGTGTGCCCGTCGACTGCAGGACCACTCCGCCGCGCTGCTCGATCGCGGCGGCGGCCGCCTCGTCCGGGTGCACCATCAGCTGCGCACGCCCCTGCGCCACGAGCCGGTGACACCCGACGGACGCGGCCGAGGAGAACGCCCCGGGCACCGCGAACACCGTCCGTCCGAGCTGCCCGGCGTGGTGGGCGGTGTTGAGCGCTCCCGAGCGTGCCCCCGCCTCGACCACCACGGTCACGTCGGCCAGCGCGGCGATGAGCCGGTTGCGGGCGAGGAAGCGCCAGCGCGAGGGACGGGTCCCCGGCGGCGACTCGGCGATCACGGCTCCGCGCTGCGACACGTTGCGGAGCAGCTCGACGTTGCCGGTCGGGTACAGCTGGTCGACCCCGCCGGCGAGCACCGCGACCGTGGTGGCCCCCGCGGCGATCGCCACCCGGTGCGCGGTGGCGTCGATGCCGTACGCTCCCCCGCTGACGACGACGCACCCGGCATCGACGGCCCGCGAGCTGATGTCCGCCGCCGCCTCCGAGCCCGCGATCGTGTTCGCCCGCGATCCGACGACCGCGACGGCAGGCGGCTCGAACACCGAGGGCGACGCACCGAGGGCCGAACGGCTCCAGAGCACGAGCGGTGCATGGTGTCCGAGGTCGTCCACCCGCTCCGGCCACCCGGGACCACCCGGGACGAGCAGCCGCGCCCCCACCGCCTCCGCCGCGGCCAGGACCGCACCGACGTCGGCGGTCGCGAGTCGCGGCCGCCACCGATCGACGGCCTTCGTCAGCGCTCGGGCGTAGGCCGAGGGGTCGTCGGTGCCCGCGACACCGCGCTCGACACAGACCCCGAGGAGGCCGTCGATGCCGTCGTCCAAGGCGGCGAGGACCGATTCGAACGCCGGTGCCACGCCGAGCGCGTCCACGAGCCCCCCGGCGATCGCGTCGCCGGGTTCGGCGACGACGGACCACGCGACCCGCGTGGCGACCTCGACCGCGTCGAACGAGCCGCGAGCGCCGAGACCGCCGACCCCGTCGCCCTCACCGCCGCTGCGGCCCGCCGCCTGTGCCACCGCGTCGAGGAGCTCCGGCCGCCCGTACCGGCTCACAGCGCGCTCCGCAGTGCCAGGGCTCCCGCCACGTGGTCCGCGGTCGGCCGGTCTGCCTCGGCGAGGTCCGCGAGCGTCCACGCCAGGCGCATGACACGGTCCCAGCCGCGCATCGTGATCGCACCGCGGTCGAGCGCCTTGTCGATGACCGTGGTCGACCCGGGATCGCCACGACCGTCGCGTCGGAGCCACGTGCCCGCGACGTCGGCGTTGCGGGTCCACCCGGTCCCGGCCAGTCGCGCGGCGGCTCGTGCGCGGGCAGCGGCGACGAGTGCCCGGGCCTCCGCGGTCGTCGGCGCCCGATCGGCGGCGCCACGCACCGCTGCCGACGTGACCCGCGGGACCTGGACCCGGATGTCGATGCGGTCGAGCAGCGGCCCGGACAACCGTGCGAGGTACCGCCGGACGGTGCTCGGCGAGCACTCGCACGGTGCGCTGTGCGCGATGCCCGCGTGCCCGCACGGGCACGGGTTCGCCGCCAGGACGACCTGGCACCGCGCGGGGAACTCGACGGCCCCGGCCGAGCGGTGGATGCTGATCCGCCCGGACTCGAGCGGCTGCCGCAGCGCGTCGAGCACGGCTCGCGGGAACTCGGGGGCTTCGTCGAGGAACAGCACGCCGTGCGTCGCTCGGGAGACGGCGCCCGGCCGGATGACGCCGGACCCGCCACCGATGAGCGCGACGGCCGAGGCGGAGTGGTGCGGCGCCTCCCACGGTGGCCGCCGCGTCCATGACCGCACCCCGTGACCGGCGACCGACCGTACGGCGGCGACCTCGAGCGCCGCAGCGTCGTCGAGGTCCGGCAGGATCCCGGGGAGCCGCTCGGCCAGCATGGTCTTGCCGGCACCGGGCGGCCCGAGCATGAGGACGTGGTGTCCACCGGCGGCGGCCGCCAGGACCGCTCGCACGCCGACCTCGTTGCCGACGACCTCGCCGAGTTCCGGCACCGGTCCGGCCGAGGACTCGGGGCCGGGTGCAGCGGACACCACCGGAACGACGTCGACCGGCGGCAGGACGGCGCCGGCGTCGATCGCCGCGGCGCGGAGCGAGTCGACCCCCGTGACGGCCAGGCCGCTGACGATCTCGGCCTCGTCGACGTTGCCGGTCGGGACCACGGCGCGACGGATGCCGGCGTTCCGCGCGGCGAGGAGCATCGGGATGATCCCGACCACGGGGCGCAGCCGGCCGTCGAGCCCGAGCTCGCCGAGGTGGACCGTCGCCGGTGACACGTGCGGAGCCGTGCCGGCGCCGGCGAGCACGGCCATGGCGATCGCGAGGTCGAACCCCGACCCGCGCTTCGGCACCGCCGCGGGTGTGAGGTTCACGGTGATGCGTCTGGCCGGCAGCGGACACCCCGCGTTCGCCGCGGCCGAGCGCACCCGCTCGCGGGCCTCACCGAGGGCGGTGTCGGGCAGCCCGATGATCCGGAACGCCGGCAGCTGGCTGGTCAGGTGCGCCTCCACCTCCACCAGCCGCCCGCTGACCCCGAGCAGGGCCACCGCCGCTGCCCGTCCGATGCCGGTCACAGGACGCCCGCCACCTGCTCGACGGCGCTCCGAGGACCGTCGACGTGCACCGCGACCGCGTCGATCCGGATCGAGCGTGCGCGCACGTCGGGGTGCTCGGAGAACCACGCGGGCACGAGACGGCGCAACCTCGCGACCTTCGCGTCGGTGATCGCCTCGAACGGGTGCCCGGTCGATCCGCCTGCGCGCGTCTTCACCTCGATGAAGACGAGCGCGTCACCGTCCCACGCGATCAGGTCGATCTCGCCCCGAGCACACCGCCAGTTGCGTTCGACCAGCTCGTAACCGCGTTCCGTCAACCACTCCGCCGCGATGGATTCGCCGTGCGCGCCGAGTGGTGTCGTCGTTCCGTTTGCCATGTTCCGCCTCCGACGCCAGGTTGCGGCATCGTCGGCACTGCCCAGTTCGGAAGAGCGGAGATTGTGGACAGAGAGGGAGAACGAAAATGCTGTGCAGGAATGACGAACGGGCCCGGACGATCACTCGCCCGAGCCCGTTCGACGCACGGTCAGTGCGCGGCCGCGTAGGCCTCCTGCACCTGGGTCGAGATACGCCCACGGGACGAGACCTCGTACCCGTTGTCCTTCGCCCATTCGCGGATCTTCGCGAGCTCTTCCGAGTTGCCACGTTTGGGGGTCGGCTTCGACGCGCCACCGCCGCTGCTGGAGCGACGGCCGCTCACCTTTCGTGCGGCCGCCACGTAGTCCGAGATCGCCTCGCGGAACTTGTCGACGTTGTCGTTGGAGAGGTCGATCTCGTACGTCGACCCGTCGAAGGCGAACTCGACCGTACGGCCTTCTCCAGCGGTGATCGGCGAATCGTCGAGGTCGTCGACGAGCTGGACGGTGACCTTCTGTGCCATTACGACTCCTTGATCGGGGAAAGTCTTCGCGATCAAGGTATCGTACGGAAATGCATTCCGCCGCTCCCGTGACGGTGATTCCCAGAAAGAATCACTCGTCGAGTGCGAGTTCCTTCGGCAATTCCAGTTCGCGCGCCGTCAGTTCTTCGACGTTCACGTCCTTGAAGGTGAGCACCCGAACAGATTTCACGAACCGATCGGAACGGTAGACGTCCCACACCCAGACGTCCTTCATCGACAACTCGAAGTAGAAGTCGTGTTCGGTGTCCCGGCGGACGAGTTCGACCTCGTTCGCCAGGTAGAAACGTCGCTCGGTCTCGACCACGTACCGGAACTGCGACACGACGTCGCGGTACTCGCGGTACAGGGCCAGTTCGACCTCGCGGTCGTAGTCGTCGAATTCGTCGTCATCCATCGCGCCCCACAGTCTACGGCGATGCCGTACGCACGTCCCACACCGAGGCCACACCTCAGCCGACGGCGTCGAGCTCCGCGAACCCGTCGAGCGTGACCGTGGACGCCTGGTGCAGCCACGACTTCCGGTGCAGTGCGTGCGCCCCGACGCTCCGGATGCCGTCGTAGTGCGCCGTCGACCCGTAGCCCTTGTTCGACGCCCAGGCGTAGTGCGGCGCGTCGTCGTGCGCGGCCACCATCAACGCGTCGCGGGCGACCTTCGCGACGACCGACGCGGCCGCGACGGACGCGCAGTCCCGGTCCGCCTTGACCCGGACGACGACGTCGATCGGGTCGACCCCGGCGACCGACGCCGCCGGCACCGCGCGGGAGAGCCAGTCGAACGACCCGTCGAGCACGACCACCGCACCGTCGAGCGACACCCCGCCCGCCACGAGCCGCGCGAGCGCCGCAGCACCCGCCTGCCCGAGCGCCGGCACGATGCCCTGCCGGTCGACGACCTCGGCGGACGCCATGCCCACCGCCGTGGGCGCCCAGCGCTCGACGACGGGCACGAGGGCGTCCCGTCGGGCGGCGCTGAGGAGCTTCGAGTCCGCGAGGCCCTGCGGCACGCGGCCGATGTCGATCGTCACCGCCGCGACACCGACGGCGACGGGACCCGCGATCGCGCCGCGGCCGACCTCGTCCATGCCGATCACGGTGACCCGCCCGTCACCGAGCAGGCGCTTCTCGACGCGCAGGGAGGGCCGGACCGCGGTCACTCGTCCCGCTCCTGGACACCGGCGAAGACGTCGGGGTAGTCGTCGAGCCACGTCCAGCGGCTGGTGGGCCAGGAGATCACGAACGCTCGTCCGGTGACGTCGGACAGCGGCACGAAGCCCTTGGACGGGGTGTCGCCGTTGTACCGCGAGTCCTTCGAGTCGTTGCGGTTGTCGCCCATCACCCAGATGGTGCCCTTCGGCACCGTCACGGAGAAGTTCGTCGCCGACGCCGGCGCACCCGCCGGGAGCTTGAGGTACGGCTCCTTGATCGGCACACCGTTGACGGACATCTGCCCGAGGTCGTTGCAGCAGGACACCGTGTCACCCGGCAGGCCGATGACCCGCTTGATGAGGTGGTCGTCGCTGTCGCCGGTGCCCAGACCGATCTGCGTGAGGACCCAGTCGGCCGCCTTGCCGACAGGTGTCGTCGGGGTCACGTTCGGCACGTCCGAGCCGGTGAGCCAGCCACCCGGGTCCTTGAAGACCACCACGTCGCCACGCTTGAGCGAGACCACGTCGGGCACCAGTTCGTTGACGATGACCCGGTCGTTGATCTGCAGCGTGTTCTCCATCGACGCCGACGGGATGTAGAACGAGCGGATCAGGAACGTCTTGACGAGGAACGACACGAGCAACGCCGCGATGAAGATGATGACGAGGTCGCGGATGAAGGTGAGGACGCCGTTGCGCTTCTTGCCCGAGCGTGGCCGCAGCGTCGGTTCCTTCGTCGTGTCGGTCATTTCCACTCTCGTTCGTGCACGGCTCCCCCGCGGACGGCGACCCCGTGCCACGGGATGCGTCCGGGAACGGGAAGAGCCCCCATCCACGCACAACCGTACATGGACGAGGGCTCGTCAGCGGCGTCCGGCTCGCGGCCGCCCACTGCGAAGGCGATCAGGCGTCGCGCTTCTCCTTGATCTTGCGGCGGGCCGCCTTGCCGCGGAGCTCGCGCAGGTAGTAGAGCTTCGCACGACGGACGTCACCGCGGGTGACGACCTCGATGTGGTCGATGATCGGCGAGTGCACCGGGAACCAGCGCTCGACGCCGACCTGGAAGCTCACCTTGCGGACCTTGAAGGTCTCGCCGAGGCCGTGGCCCTGGCGCGCGATGACGACACCCTGGAAGACCTGGATACGCGAGCGGGTGCCCTCGATGATGTTGACGTGCACCTTGATGGTGTCGCCGGGGCGGAAGTCGGGGACGTCGGTGCGCAGCGACGCTGCGTCGACGGAGTCGAGGAGCTGGCTCATGATGGGTCTACTCTCTGCGGACGCACACGGGTCGCCGCGGATCGGTTTCGGAAAGTGTGTGGTTCGTGCCCGGTGTCGGCGACTCCCCCGTGGCAGAGTCCAGCCAGGGCACAGCGATCAATCTTGCCACACGACGTCCAGGACACAAAACGAACGCGGCTCCCGGCAGGATGGTCGCATGATCGAACTCCGCACGCCCGCCGAACTCGACGGCCTCCGCGTCACCGGCCGCTTCGTCGCCGACGTCCTCGACGAACTGCTCGAGACGGTCGACGTCGGGGTGAACCTGCTCGACCTCGACCGGGTGGCCGCCAGCATGATCGCGGACCGCGGCGCCGAGAGCTGCTACGTCGACTACCACCCGTCGTTCGGCAAGAGCCCCTTCGGCAGGAACCTGTGCACCTCGGTCAACGACGCCGCCCTGCACGGGCTGCCGTACGACCGCGTGCTCGTCGACGGCGACCTGGTCAGCCTCGACTTCGCCGCGAGCGTCGACGGCTGGGTCGCGGACTCGGCCGTGACGGTGCAGGTCGGCACACCGCGCGACGACGACCAGCGGCTCGTGGACACGGTCGAACGGGCGCTGGCCGCGGGCATCGCGCAGTTCCGTGAAGGGAACAAGCTCGGCGACGTCTCGTACGCCATCGGCCACGTCGCGCACGAGGCCGGCTACGCCGTCAACACACAGTTCGGTGGCCACGGTGTCGGCCGGACGATGCACGGCGAACCGCACGTCCCGAACGACGGTCGACCCGGTCGCGGGCTGAAGCTCCGTCCGGGCCTGGTGGTCGCGATCGAACCGTGGCTCATGCAGGGCACGGACGAGCTGTACCAGGACGACGACGGCTGGACCCTGAAGAGCGCCGACGGCTCGCGCGCCGCGCACGTCGAGCACACCGTGGCCGTCACCGAAGCCGGCCCCGAGGTCCTCACCCTGCGGCGCGCCCAGCGCGCCGACGCCGCCTCCTGACGGGCGGAACGCGTCACCGCCCGGTTGCACGACATGCCGCGCGTGCAGCGCGCTGGTCGCAGGATGGGTCGGCTCGGCGGGCCATCCGCGACACTTCCTGCGACCAACGCGACCAGCCGACCGGCAGGACGGGCGCGGCCGCCAGCGTGCCCGGTAGACGGCCTGGAGGCACGGTGCGGGCCCGCACCGTGCCTCCAGGCCGGGACGGCGGAGCCGGCTACTCCGTTCCCGGCAGCAGGTCCGGCCGCACGCGTCGCGTGCGCTCGACCTGCTGCTCGTGCCGCCACGCGGCGACGCGGGCGTGGTGCCCGCTGAGCAAGACGTCGGGCACGTCGAGACCGCGCCACGACGAGGGCTTCGTGTACGAGGGGTACTCGAGCAGGCCGTCCTCGTGGGACTCCTCGACGAGCGACTCCGGGTTGCCGACGACGCCCGGCACGAGCCGCCCGACGGCTTCGATCATCGCCATCGCCGCGACCTCGCCGCCGTTCAGCACGTAGTCACCCAGCGACAGCTCGACGACGTCGGCCCGCTCGGACGCCCACGCGAACACGCGCGCGTCGATGCCCTCGTACCGCCCGCAGGCGAACACGAGGTGGTCCGAGGTCGACGCGAGCGACCGAGCGATCGACTGGGTGAACCGGGTGCCCGCAGGTGTGGGGACCACGAGCGTCGACGAGCCGTCGGACCGCAGGACCGACTCGAGCGCCAGCGCCCACGGCTCGGGCTTCATCACCATGCCGGCACCGCCGCCGTACGGGGTGTCGTCGACGGTGCGGTGCCGGTCGGTGGTCCAGTCACGCAGGTCGTGCACGTGGAGGTCGAGCAGGCCGTCGACGCGCGCCTTGCCGAGCAGCGAGACGTCGAGCACGGAGAAGAACTCGGGGAAGATCGTGACGATGTCGATGCGCACGGCGCTACCCCTGGTCGGACGGCGAGACCGTCTCGGGACGGGAGGTGTCCTCGGGGTCCTCGAACAGCCCGGTCGGCGGGGTCACCGTGACGGTCCCGGCGGCGATGTCGACCGCGGGCACGATCGCCGAGACGAAGGGCACGAGCACCTCGCCGCGGTCCGGGGTGTCGATGGCGAGGAGGTCCTGCGCCGGGAGGTGGTCGACGCGTGCGACGGTGCCGACGTCGACGCCGTCGCGGAGCACGCGGAGTCCGACCAGCTGGTGGTCGTACCAGGCGTCGTCCTCGCCGGTCTCGGCGTCGGTGTCCTGCTCGACCCAGAGGATGGCCCGCGCGAGTGTCTCAGCGGCGGTGCGGTCCTCGATGCCCTCGAAGAAGGCGACCGGGTGGCCGTTGTACCAGCGGAGTTCGTCCAGCGTGATGGTCTTGCCCGACCACGGGGAGTCCTCCGGGACCTGGAGCGTGAAGGTCGCTCCGGACGTGAACCGACGATCCGGGTCGTCGGTGTAGAGCTCGAGCTTGATGCCGCCCTTGAGCCCGTGCGCCTTCGTGATGCGACCCACCCGGAGCTGGGTCGTCTCCCTAGGAATCGGTGTCGACCACGTCGACCCGCACCCGCTTGCCGTCGGCGAGAGCCGAGACGAGGGTGCGGAGCGCCTTTGCGGTCCGTCCGGCGCGACCGATCACGCGGCCGAGGTCCTCGGGGTGCACACGCACCTCGAGGACCTCGCCCCGCGCGGAGGTGGAACTGGCGACGCGCACGTCGTCCGGGTGATCGACGATCCCCTTGACGAGGTGCGTCAGCGCGGATTCGAGCAAGGAATTACGCCTCGGTCGTCTCGGCTGCGTCGTCGGCCGGAGTCTCCTCAGCGGCGGCCGGGGCCTCCGCCTTCTTCTCCGACTTCGGCTTGAGGACGGCCTTCTTCGAGGAGTCGGCGACGAAGGCCTGCTTCGGCTCCGCGACCTTCACCTTGGAGGCGGTGTCCTTCTCGCCCTTGAACTTCGCCCAGTCACCGGTGAGCTTGAGCAGCGCGGCGACCTGCTCGGTCGGCTGCGCGCCGACGGAGAGCCAGTACTGCGCACGGTCCGAGTCGATCTCGATGACCGAGGGCTCCTCGGTGGGGTGGTACTTGCCGATCTCCTCGATCGAACGGCCGTCGCGCTTGGTGTGCGAGTCCGCGACGACGATGCGGTAGTACGGCGCACGGATCTTACCGAGACGCTTGAGACGGATCTTGACAGCCACAAATGCTCCTGTTGCGTGTTGTTGTGGTTGAACCGGACCGCGGGCGTGGGGGCACACACGGTGGAAGCTCGATGAGAGTCGTGCACAGCTGGATAGAGGGTCGAGCAGGCACGATTCGACCGTTCATTGTTGCAGATTCCGCGTCAGGGCGCGAGTCGACGCACCGCTTCGAGTGCCTCGCTCGTGGCACGGACGGCGTCGACGCTCCGTGCGTCGCGTGCACCACCGACCACCTCGCACGGGACGCCCGCGGAGCGCAGGCCCTCGACGAGCTCGTCCGCGTCGCCTCGACGCTCCTGTCCGGCGCACACCACCACGGTGTCCGCCGGGACCGATCGCTCCTCACCGTCCTCGTCCCGGATCCAGAGGGCACCGGGCTCGATGCGCAGGTACTCCTGCACGCCTCCCACCATGCGGACCCCAGCGTCCCGGAGCCGACCGATCGCCACCCATCGGGAGGTGATGCCGATGCCGGCGCCGAACTTGCCGCTGCGGCGCAGCACCGTGACGTCGGATCCCGGACGCAGCGCGCGTGCCGCCGCCGGGAGCCGCTGCGGCACGTCACCGACGATCTCGTCGCTGACGTCGACGTCCCAGCGCTGCCCGAACTCCGTGGCGCGCGCCGCTTCGTCCGGCGACTCGACGAGGAACGCCGCCGTGTCGACGCCGATCCCGCCGCCGCCGACGATCGCCACGGTGCCAGCGGGCACGCCCTCCCGGAGCGCCCGCTCGTACGACACCACGTGCGGCAGCGACGCCCCGGGGACGTCGACCTCGCGGGGCACGACCCCCACGGCGACCACGACCGCGTCGCTCCCGGCGAGGTCCTCGGCGGTCGCGGCGCGTCCGAGGTGCACGGTCGCCCCGCGCTCGGCGAGTTCGGCCCTGGCGGCACGGACGGTCGCGGCGTAATCCTCCTTGCCCGGCACGAGCGATGCCAGCTCGAACTGCCCGCCGAGTCGGTCGGAGGCCTCCCAGACGGTCACGGCGTGTCCTCGGCGGGCGGCGTCGACGGCCGCGGCGAGCCCGGCGGGTCCACCGCCGACGACGTCGACGCGCTTCGGGGTGGTGGTGGGACGGAGCGGGAACGCGACCTCGCGCCCGGCGCGGGGGTTCACGAGGCAGGACACGGGCGCGCCGACGATCGACCGGTCGAGGCACGCCTGGTTGCAGCCGATGCACGTGTTGACGAGGTCGTACGCGCCGGCGAGCGAGCGCTGCACGAGCGCGGGGTCGGCGAGGAACGGGCGCGCGAGGGCGACGGCGTCGACCAGGCCGTCGGCGAGCACGGCCTCCCCGTCGCGGAGGTCCGTCATCCGGTTCGACGCGATCACCCGCACGTCCGGGTACCCGGCGTCGCGGACCACGCCGGCGATGCGGTTCGCGTACGACAGCCAGGCGCCGTGCGGCACCGCTGCCTGGACGGTCGGGGTGCGGGACTCGTGCCACCCGATGCCGACGGAGATCCCGTCGAGCCCGAGGGGCAGCAGCTCGTGCACGAGCGCGTCGACCTCGTCGTCGCTCGTCGACCCGGGCATGAGGTCCGCACCGGACAACCGGATCGTCACCGCGAGGTCGGGCACCGCGGCACGGACGGCGCGCACGACCGCCACGGCGAAGCGCCGACGACGTTCCGGCGAGCCGCCCCACTCGTCGTCGCGCAGGTTCGTGAGCGGCGACTGGAACTGGTTGATGAGGTACCCCTCGGACGCCATGATCTCGACGCCGTCGAAGCCGATGTCCCGAGCCGACCGCGCGGCTGCCGCGAAGTCCTCGATCGTGCGCTCGACCTCGGCGGCGGTCAGCTCCTCCGGGACCACGCCCCGCGCGGCCGCCCACGGCAGGGCCGACGGAGCCACGGCGCGCTGTGGCCGGCCGTGCCGGTCGACCATGCCGCCCACGAGCGCGTAGCGACCGGCGTGGAAGAGCTGGGCGAGCACGGCGCCACCGGCGTCGTGCACCGCGTCGACCGCGACGCGGAAGCGCTCGTCGGCACCGTCCACGCCGAACACCGCGAAGTCGGGGCCGCCCCGGGCCTCGTCGCTCACGGCGATGCCGCCGGTCACGATGAGCGCCGCTCCGCCCTCGACACGCTCGCGGTAGAACGCCGCCATGCCGGCCCCGCCGTCGTCGTGCACCTCGAGCCCGGTGTGCATCGACCCCATCACCACCCGGCTCCGGAGGGTCAGCGGGCCGAGGCTCCACGGCGAGGAGACGACGGCGAGGTCGGGCATGGCGACGGTGCTCATGCCCCCTACTCTGCCGCAGGCAGGACGGCGTCACGCAGGGGCGACGTCGTGTCGGCCCAGAACGGCGGGGCGATCACGGTCAGCCCCCCGTCGACCGACAGCGTCTGCCCCGTGATGTACGACGCCCTGTCGGACAGCAGGAAGTCGACCGCGTCCGCCATGTCGTCGGCGGTGCCCGGCCGCTGGAGCGGGAGCTTCTCGATGACCGACGACATCGGCGCCATCCCCGGCACGGAACCGTAGAAGTAGTCGAGCGAGTCCGTGTCGATGAGGCCGCCGTTGACCGCGTTCACCGTGATCTGCCGCGGTCCGAACTCGACCGCCATGTACTTCGTGTACGCCTCGGTCATCGCCTTCGCAGCGCCGAGGGCCGCGTAGGTCGGGAACGCCCGGAGCGACCCGTACGAGGTCACGACGACGATCCGGCCTCCGCGGTCCATGAGCTCGGCCGCCCGCTGCGCACCGAGCACGAACGAGCGGGCGTTGGTCGCGTAGCTGCGGTCGAGGTGGTGCAGCTTGAGGCCCGCGACGGGCTTGAACGCGCTCGCGGCGGCGTTCGCGACGAACATGTCGAGCCGGCCGTAGGTGTCGCGGACGAGGTCGAACAACGCGTCGATCGACTCCGGCTGCTCGATGTCGACCTGGGCGGTGATGCCGTCGCCACCGGCCGCGCGCACGTCGGCGAGCGACTCCTCGGCCAGGTCGGCGTTGCCCTTGTACGTCACCACGACGGTGACGCCGCGCTGGCCGAGCTTCTGTGCGAGGAGGCGGCCGATGCCGCGGGAGGCTCCCGTGATGAGCGCGATGGGTGCGGTGGTTGCAGCCAATGTGTTCCTTGCGTTCTCAGGGCCTGGAGGCGCGGTGCGGGCCCGCACCGCGCCTCCAGGCCGTCGTGTGGTTGCGGATCAGAACCCGGCCTGGCCGGTGACGACGGCGCGGCCGACGACCAGCTTCTGGATCTCGTTGGTGCCCTCCTCGAAGCGCTGCGCGCGCGCGTCGCGGTAGACGCGCTCGATCGCGTTGCGCTTCCAGTACCCCTGGCCGCCGTGCACCTGCAGTGCCTTGTCGGTCACCCGGGCGAGCATGTCGACCGCGACCATCTTCGAGGCGCTCGAGAGCGTGCCGGCGTCGGGACGGCCCTCCTCGTAGGCGCGAGCGGCCTCGAGCACGAGGGCGCGGGCGGCGGCGATGTCGGCGTAGTTCTCGGCCAGGTAGAACTGGATCGCCTGGCGGCTGGAGAGCTTCTTGCCGAAGGTCTCGCGTTCGTTCGCGTACGCGACCGCGAGTTCGTTCGCCCGCTCGGCGAGGCCGACGGCACTCATCGCGACCGAGACGCGGCTCGGCAGGAGGAAGCCGCCGAGGGCGACCTCGAGGCCCTGGCCCTCCGCGCCGAGGCGGGCGGAGGCGGGGATCGGGGTCTCGGTGAAGCGGAGGATCGCGTGGTCGGTGCCGCGGATGCCCATCGTGTCGGAGTCGTCGATCACCTCGGCGCCGGGCAGGCCGGAGTTCGGCATGAGGAACGCGACGGTGCCGTCCTGGCCGGAGGTGCCCTCGAGGCGGGCGGCGATGAGCCAGTGGTCGGCCTTGACGCCGAACGTGATGAGGTGTTTCTCGCCGTTCATCACGTACGTGTCGCCCTCGCGGCGGACGGTCGTGCGGATGTCCGCGCCGGTGCCGGCCGTGGCCTCGGTGAGCGTGAACGCGACGAGCTTGTCGCCGGCGACACTCGGCTTCACGACCTCGTCGATCTGCTCCGGGGTCGCGTATGGCTCCATGGCGCGCCAGGTGCCGTTGATCACGTGCACGAGCATGCGGATGGACGCGTGGGAGCGGGAGACGATCTCCATGACCTCGAGGTACTTCGAGAACGGGATCCCCGCGCCACCGAGCTCCGGCGGTGCGGCGAGACTGAGCCAGCCGTTCTCCTTGAGCTCCTGGAACAGCTCGGGGGCGACCCGGCCGGTGCGCTCGATGTCCTCGGCCCACTCCTCACCGCGCCCGCGCACCCACGCGGTCACCTCGGCCTTGAGCTGCTCGAAGGCCGCTTCGTCGAAGGCCTCGGTCGTCTGCTCGACGATCGTCATCGTGTCTCGTTCTCCTTCGTGGTGGTGGGGGCGTCCGCGACGAGTTCCGCAGCTCGGTCGCGCAGCACGTTCTTCTGCACCTTCCCGACCGCGTTGCGCGGCAGCTCGTCGATGTACTCGAGCCGCTCCGGCCAGTAGTACTTGCTCACGCCCGCGTTGTCGAGGTACCGCTGCATCCCCCGGTGGTCGAGCCGCTCCCCCGCCGTCGGCACGACGAACGCGCAGGCACGCTCACCGAGGCGCTCGTCGGGCATCGCCACGATCGCGACGTCGGTGACGAGGGGGTGCTGGTAGAGGAGGTTCTCGATCTCCACGACCGGGATCTTCTCGCCACCGCGGTTGATGACGTCCTTGACGCGCCCGGTGATCGAGAGGAAGCCCTTCTCGTCGACCGTCGCGAGGTCGCCCGTGCGGTACCAGCCGTCCTCGGTGAAGACGTCGTCGGTGAGGTCCGGACGGTCGAGGTAGCCGTCGAACATCGTCGGCGAGTGCAGCTCGAAGTTGCCCTCGGTGCCGGCGGGGAGCTCGTGGCCATCGTCGTCGACGATGCGGATCCGGATCCCCGGCAGCGCCCGGCCGTCGTGCCCGTACGCGTCGGCCGGGTCGTCGGTCGGGCTGGACAGCGCCCCGAGGCAGGTCTCGCTCGTGCCGAACGCCCCGAGGATCGCACTCCCGAGCACCGTGCTCGCCCGCTGCGCCAGGGCCCGCGGCACCGCGGCACCCGTCGGGACGAAGACGCGCAGGCTCTCGGGTGCGGGTGCTCCGCCCTCGACGAGGTCGACGAGGTCGGTCAGGAACGGTGTCGCGCACTGCACGAACGACGCCTTCGCGACACCGAACGCCTGCTCGAGCGCGACCCGGCCGTCCCACACCGGCTGGATGACCTGCGGAGCACCGAGCCGGAACGCGAGCAGCATGCCGTACAGGAACCCGGTCTGGTGGGCGAGCGGCGACGGGATGTAGATCCGGTCGTCGGCGGTGAGCCCGGACTGCGTGACGTGCATCGCGGTCGCGAGGCCGAGCGTCCGGTGGGGGTGCTGGACGCCCTTGGGCTCGCCGGTGGTGCCCGACGTGAAGAGGAGCTGGCAGACGTCGTCGGGCCCGGGCGCGTTCGCACGGATCTGGTCGACGTCCACCTGCACCGAGCCGAGCGCGGTGTCGAACCAGCGCCAGTTCCAGGCGCTCGCCGCGACCCGCTCGGCCGCGTCGGCGGGCAGCGGCGGCTGGTCGTTCGGGACGTCGCCCTGGCCGCGGGCCTCGGCACGGAGCACGACCACGTGCTCGACCGACAGCCGCCGCCGCTGTGCCCGCGCTTCGTCGACCACGTCGAGGAGCTCGAGGGCCGGGCGGCGCTTGCGGAACACGTTCGGCAGGAACACGACGCGGGCCTTCGAGCGGGCGAGCGTCATGGTGGTCTCTCGGGGACCGAAGACCGGCATGATCGGGGTCGCGACGGCACCGATCTGGACCGCGCCGAGCGTGATGGACACGAACTCGCGCCAGTTCGGCAGCTGCATCGCGACGGACTCGCCCCGCCGGACGCCGAGTTCGAGCAGCAGCGCCGAGACCCGGTCGGCCTCGTCCTGCAGCTGCTTCCAGGTGGTCTCGACGGGTGCCGTACCGCCGACCTCGACGACCGCGAGGCCGTCCGGGTCCTGCTCGGACAGCGCCCGGACCTTCTCGCTGAGGACGAGCGGCTCGGCGTCGACCCCGACGACCTCGGGGACGTCGGGAGCCGTCGCGGGCGCGGCGTCCGCTGGACCCTGCGTGTCGGGCGTGCCGGTGTCCTCACCGAGATCGGTCGGCTCGGACGTGGCGGCGTCCATCCGGTCGTCCCGGTCGGCACGGGCCAGCAGGGCGTCACCGACCTCCATGTCGAGACCGACGCCGTTCATCGCCTCGAGGAAGGTCGGGTACGAGATGCGGTAGGCGCGCGGGTACGTCAGGGAGCTGGTGCCCTCGGCCTTCGACGCGGCGACGGCGAGGGACATGAGCACGCGGTGGTCGTTGAAGGACGACATCGGGGAGCCGTGCAGCCCGCCGGGGCGGACTCCGGTCACGCGCAGTTCGTCGGCACCCTGCTCGGCGCGACCGCCCATGCGGTTGAGCTGGAGCATCGCGGCGACGCGGTCGGACTCCTTCAGCCGGATGTGCGCGACGTTCCAGAGGCGGGTCGTGCCCTCGGCGAAGGTCGCCATCGTGGACAGGACGGGCAGGAGGTCCGGGATCGGCCGGCAGTCGATGTCGAGGGCCCGGAGCGGCGACCCGTCGTGCTGGATCCGCACGAAGCCGGTCGACTCGTCGATCCGCATCGGCACCCCCATCGCGGCGGCGAGGTCGAGGAACTCGCTCTCCGGGTGGTCGGTCTCCGCCGTGGTGGTCGCCCGCATGCCCCGGAGCAGCAGGTCCGACTCGCGGATGCCGGCGGCCGCGATCCCGAACGCCGCCGAACCGATGTCCGGCGGGATGACGTAGTCGTGCGGGGTCGCCTGCTGCCCGGCCGGGATCCGGTACTCGAGCCAGTCGTCGGAGACCTCGACGGTGAGCCCGAACTCGCGCATCATCCGGACGGTCAGCTCGACGTACGGCTGCTCGTTCAGCCGACCGCCCGTGACGTGGATCCGGGTCTCCTGCTCGGCGAAGGGCGCGACGAGGAGCAGCCCGGAGATCCACTGCGACAGCGTGCCGGCGATCGAGACGTCGCCCCCTCGGGGTCGCCTCGGCTGGACCGTGACCGGTGGGCAGTCGTTCGTCGCCTCGAGGTCGATGCCCATCTGGGTGAGCGAGGTGAGCAGCGCCCCGATCGGTCGGCGTTGGAAGTACTTCATGCCGACGAGCGTCATCGGGCGGTCGGCCAGCGAGGCGAGCCCGGTCATGAAGTACAGCGTCGTACCGGAGGACCCCATGTTGAGGATCCCGTCCGCGCCGCGCGAGCCGTGGTCGACGACGTCCGTCGCCGCGTAGCGGCCGCCGAGGCCGGTGACGAGATACTCGTCCCCTCGACGCTTGACGTCGACGCCGAGGGCCCGGAGCGTGCCGACGGTCCACTCGACCTGCCGGGTGGAACTGATGCCGGAGACGACGCTCGTCCCCTTCGCGAGTGATGCCAGCACCAGCGCTCGGTGCGCGTGGTACTTGGAGACCGGGACGTCGATCTCCCCGACGAGTGGTGCGGACGAACCGCGCACGACCAACTGCATGCGGACCTCTTCCCTGTGAGCGATTCCACGGTAGTACCGTGATGGAACAACTTGGTGGAGCGAGGTGCACGACCGGTGACGGCGTTCCTTGTGCATGTCCGACAACCGACCGGCAGGATGGCCGCATGGACATCCGCTTCACAGAGTCCCACCCGTCGACCATCGGTGTCGAGTGGGAACTCCCCCTGGTCGACCGGGACACCGGCGACCTCACCCCCCGGGCCCCGGCGGTGATCAGGGCGGTGCAGGAGCGGCTCGGTGACCCGGACAAGGTCACCGAGGAACTCTTGACGAACACCGTCGAGGTCGTCACCGGCGTGCACACCACCGTCGAGGGCGCCACGTCCGAGCTCTCCGGGATCATCGGCGAGGTGATCGACGCCGCCGAACCCCTGGACGCCCAGGTCATGTGCTCCGGCACGCATCCGTTCGCACTGTGGGACCAGCAGGAGATCACGGCGGACAGTGAGCACTACAACACGCTCATCGACCGCACGCGCTGGTGGGGCCGGCAGATGCTCATCTGGGGCGTGCACGTGCACGTCGGGATCGACGACCGCGACAAGGCGGTGCCGATCATGAACGCGATGCTCGCCTACGTGCCGCACCTGCAGGCGTTCACCGCGTCGAGCCCGTTCTGGGCCGGCACCGACACCGGCTACGCCTCGAACCGTGCACTCATGTTCCAGCAGCTGCCGACGGGCGGACTGCCGCCGGGCATCGACGACTGGAGCGGCTTCGAGACCGTCGTCGACGACCTCACCAAGACCGGCGTGATCGACGGGTTCAAGGACCTCCGCTGGGACATCCGCCCCTCACCGGGCTGGGGCACGCTCGAGAACCGGGTGTCCGACGGCATCTCGACCCTGCACGAGGTCGGCGCGGTCACCGCCTTCGTCCAGTGCCTCGTCACCGCGCTGTCGGACCGGCTCGACCGCGGCGAGGTCCTGCCGTCGATGCAGCAGTGGTTCATCCGCGAGAACAAGTGGCGCGCGGCCCGCTACGGCATGGAGGCGGAGATCATCACCAACGCCGCCGGTGACGAACGGCTCGTCACCGACGAGGTGCACGACCTCGTCGAGCGCCTCGACCCGATCGCGGAGCGGCTCGGCTGCCAGCAGGAGCTGCACCACCTCGACACGATGATCGAGCAGGGGGCGTCGTACCAGCGGCAGCTCCAGGTCGCGCGCGAGAACGGTGGGGACCTCCGCGCGGTCGTCCGCCACCTGGTCACCGAGCTGCGCGACTCGCTCTAGTCGCCACCAGACAGACGGACGGGAGGCGCGGTGCCAGCTGGCACCGCGCCTCCCGTCCGTCTGGTGGTCGCGTCAGCGACCTCGCGTCAGCGACCGAGGAACTTCTGCAGCGACTGCATCTCTTCCTCGGTGGGCGCCTTCGGGTTCTTCGCGTTGGCACCGCCGAACCCGAAACCGGAGCCCTGCGGCGCCTGCTGCTGCGGCTGCGCCGCCCCACCCGACGCGAGCGCGGCGCGCTTCGCGGGGTTGCCGACCTTCTTCTTCTTCGCACCGCCCTGCTGCTGCTTCTTCTTGCCGCCGTGCATGCCCGGGATGGGACCCATGCCCGGCATCTGCGGAACGCCACCGCGGGCGACGGTCTTCATCATCTTCGCCGCCTGCTCGAAGCGGTTCACGAGGGCGTTGACCTCGGTCACCGTGGTCCCCGAACCCTTCGCGATGCGGAGACGACGCGAGCCGTTGAGGAGCTTCGGGAGCTGGCGCTCCTGCTTCGTCATCGACTGGATGATCGCCTCGGTCCGGACGATCTCGCCCTCGTCGAAGTTGTCGAGCGCCTCGCGCATGCCCTTCGCGCCCGGGAGCATGCCGAGCATGCCCTTGATGGAGCCGGCCTTGCGGAGCTGCTGCATCTGGCCGAGGAAGTCGTCCAGCGTGAACGAGTCGCTCGCGATCTTCTCGGCGACCGCGCGGGCTTCCTCTTCGTCGAACGCCTGCTGGGCCTGCTCGATGAGCGAGAGGATGTCGCCGAGGTCGAGGATGCGGCTCGCCATGCGGTCCGGGTGGAACGGCTCGAAGTCGTCGAGCCCCTCGCCCGTGGACGCGAACATGATCGGGCGGCCGGTGATGCTCGCGACCGAGAGGGCCGCACCACCGCGGGCGTCACCGTCGAGCTTGGACAGGACGACGCCGGTGAAGTCCACTCCCTCTTGGAAGGCGCGGGCCGTGGCCACGGCGTCCTGACCGATCATCGCGTCGATGACGAACAGGACCTCGTCCGGATCGACGGCCTTGCGGATGTTCGCGGCCTGCTTCATCAGCTCGGCGTCCACACCGAGGCGACCGGCGGTGTCGACGATGACGGTGTCGTACTGCTGGTCGACGGCGGCCTTGATCGCGTTCTTCGCGACCTTCACCGGGTCGCCGACGCCGTTGCCGGGCTCCGGGGCGAAGACGTGCACGCCCGCCTGTTCGCCCACGACCTGGAGCTGCTGCACCGCGTTCGGACGCTGGAGGTCGGCCGCGACGAGCATCGGGGTGTGGCCGTCCTTCTTGAGCCACTTGCCGAGCTTGCCCGCGAGCGTCGTCTTGCCCGCACCCTGGAGGCCCGCGAGCATGATGACCGTCGGCGGACGCTTCGCGAACTCGAGGCGGCGCTGCTGCCCGCCGAGGATGCCGACGAGTTCCTCGTTGACGATCTGGACGACCTGCTGCGCCGGGTTGAGCGCCTTGTTCACCTCGTCCGAGAGCGCACGCTCGCGGATGGAGGCGGTGAAGGACTTGACGACCTCGAGCGCGACGTCGGCGTCGAGGAGCGCCCGTCGGATCTCGCGGACGGTGCCGTCGACGTCGGACGGGGACAGGCGACCCTTGCTCCGCAGGTTGCGGAAGGTCTCTGTCAGCCGGTCGGAGAGTGAACCGAATTGCGCCATGATCCGTCGATTCTACAAGGCGACCGCCGACCGTCCCGACCGCGACCACGACCGCGCCAGCACCACCGGACTACCGTCGGACTCGTGCGACTGAGGGAGATCGACGCGGGCGGCTGGCTGCGCGCAGCGGGAGCGGCCGTCATCGCGGCCGTCCTGGCGGGCGTGTTCGCCGCGACGTTCCCGATCGCCGCCTGGCTCACGGTCGGGATCGGCGTCGGGTCCGGAGCGGCGATCCTGGTCCTGGTCGTCGCAGCCTGGGCGGGAGCAGGCGGGTACTCGGCGCACCGAGCACTGCGCGACTGGGTGCGCGGCGGCCCCGAACCGGACCGGCTCCCGGTTGGTCAGCGCGTCCGGTACCTGTCGAGCGTGATCGGCCGGACCGGGTGGTACGCGTGGGGCGGCGTGGTGTTCGGCCTCGCGTTCCTCCTCCTCGGGATCAGCGACGTCCTCGGCGAGCAGGACCTCCGTCATGCCGTGATGATGTTCGGGACGGCGCTCGTCTGGGGGATCATCGCTGTGCACTCCCTGACCGTGGAGCGGCCGCACCGAGCACGAGCCCGGGAGCTCTACGAGGCACAGTTGGCCACGGCTGACGGAGTCCCGGGATCACCGTAAGCGCACCCCCGGCGCGGGTTCGATGAGCGTGCCGAGCCCGATGTCGACGACCACCGGAGCGGTCGACGCGCGGCGGTCGAGCGTCGGGAACCACTTCCGCTCCGTGGACACCAGGACGAGCAGCCCGTCGACGTCCCCGACCGGCGCGAACCCGGCGTCGGGCGGCCCGCCGTACGGGTGGACGCCGTGGTGTCCGAGGGCATCGACCACCCCGAGGACGTCGGGGACGGCGATGCCCACCTCGCTGACCGAGCCGGGCAACCCCTGCCCAGGACCGGGCGGCAGGTCGCGGCGTTCGATGAGTTCGAGGAGCTGCTCGTCCGGGCCGTCGAAGTACACCGAGCGCGAGTTCCATCCGGGCGGGCCCTCGAACACCTCCTCGCCGTCTCGCGCGTGGAGCACCCGGGCTCGCTCGGTGATCCACGACCGCGCGGAGTCGAACGTCCCGGTCGGGATCGTGAACGCGAGGTGGTGCGCACCGGTCATCCCGTCGAGGTGGTCGAACACGAGGGTGGTCCGCCCCACCGAGACGAGCACGGCGGCGCCCTCATCGGAGACCGGACAGCCGAGGCGTCGGTAGAAGTCCGCGACCTCGTTCGGGGCGCGGGTCGTGAGGTGGACTCGTCGAATGTGCATAGGGACATCTCACGACCTCGACCACGGTTGAGGTCAAGCCCCGACCAGCAACGAGGAGTGGTTGTTGTACGGCGTCCAGAAACTGCCGTACGCTGACGCCCATGCCGGAACTCGAGATCGTCCGGGTGCCGGGGCTGCTCGCCTACGCCGAGGGCCTCGCACTGCAACAGCGCCTCCGTGCCGACGTCGTGGCCGGTCGCTCCCCCGGCGCGCTCGTCCTCTGCGAGCACCCGTCCGTGTACACCGCAGGGCGCCGCACCGAGCCGAGCGACCTGCCCACCGACGGCTCCCCCGTGGTCGAGGTCGACCGCGGCGGCCGCATCACCTGGCACGGCCCCGGCCAGCTCGTGGCCTACCCGATCGTCCGGTTGGCCCGGCCGATCGACGTCGTGGCGTGGGTGCGCGACCTCGAACAGGTCCTCATCGACGGGGCCGCCGCCGTGGGTGTCGCAGCCGAACGGGTCGATGGCCGCAGCGGAGCCTGGGTCCGCCGCCCTGACGGCTCGAACCACGACAAGGTCGGTGCCGTCGGCCTGCACGTGGCGGAGGGCGTCACGAGTCACGGGATCGCGATCAACTGCGACAACGCCCTCGACGCCTACGCCGCGATCGTCCCGTGCGGCATCGCCGACGCCGGGGTCACGACCCTGGGTCGCGCGGCCGGACGTCCCGTCGCCGTGGACGAGGTCGCCGGACTCGTCGCGCCGCTCGTGCAGGCGGCTCTCGACGGCATGCACGCAGGCCGACGGATCGCGTCAGCCGGCCACCCCGCCAGCCCGGACCGGTCAGCCGGGGGCGAGCCGCGCCTCCCGGCCGACCCGGACCGCACCACCGACCTGCAGGAGGTCCCCGCATGACGCTCGCTCCCGAAGGCCGCCGCCTGCTCCGCGTCGAGGCCCGGAACGCCGAGACGCCGATCGAGACGAAGCCCGCGTGGATCAAGACCCGCGCCACGCAGGGCCCGGAGTTCCGCGACCTGTCCGCCCTCGTCAGGGACAAGCAGCTCCACACCGTCTGCCAGGAGGCCGGCTGCCCGAACATCTTCGAGTGCTGGGAGGACCGCGAGGCGACGTTCCTCATCGGCGGCTCGCAGTGCACCCGGCGGTGCGACTTCTGCCAGATCGACACCGGCAAGCCGAGCCCGCTCGACCGTGGGGAGCCCCGGCGCGTGGCGGACTCCGTCGTGTCGATGGGCCTCAAGTACGCGACCGTGACCGGCGTCGCCCGGGACGACCTCGACGACGGCGGCGCCTGGCTCTACGCCGAGACGATCCGCCAGATCCACGAGCACTCCCCCGGCACCGGCGTCGAGATCCTCGTACCGGACTTCAACGGCCGCCCGGACCAGCTCGGCCAGGTGTTCGACGCACGCCCCGAGGTCTTCGCCCACAACGTCGAGACGGTGCCGCGCATCTTCAAGCGGATCCGTCCGGCGTTCCGGTTCGAGCGCTCGCTCGACGTCATCACGCAGGGCCGCGACGCCGGTCTCGTGACGAAGTCGAACCTCATCCTCGGCATGGGCGAGGAGCGGCACGAGGTCATCGACGCGCTCGAGCAGCTGTACGAGGCAGGCACGGACATCATCACGCTGACCCAGTACCTCCGGCCGTCGCCGCGACACCTGCCGGTCGCGCGCTGGGTGAAGCCCGAAGAGTTCGTCGACCTCCGCGAGATCGCCGAGGACATCGGGTTCTCGGGTGTGCTCGCCGGGCCGCTGGTGCGGTCGTCCTACCGCGCGGGGCGCCTCTGGGCGCGGGCGACGGTGGCGCGCGGCGGTTCGATCCCGGAGCACCTGTCGCACCTGCTGGAGGCCCCGGCCGGCCGTCAGGCCGTCTGAGGCGCGAGCTCGGGGCAGTGCTCGCAGCACGAAAGCGACAGGACCACGCGAACGGTGCAGCGCAAAACTGTCGCTTTCGCGAACGCGCGGGACCACAGAACGGGACGGGAGGCGCGGTGCCAGCTGGCACCGCGCCTCCCGTCCGTCAGTGGGTTGCGTCAGGCGCGACCGCGGATGCTCCGGAGCAGCCACCCGATGATCGCGAGGATGACGATCACGAGCCCCACCCAGAGCAGGAACTTGAGGGCACCGACGAAGATGCCGCTGAAGAGCAGGACGAGGCCGACGATGATCGCGATGATCAGCAGTGCGGGCATGGGGTCTCCAATCCCTGGAACGAGACCGAGCGGGTGCCCGGGCCGACCGAGACGCTACTCGTCACCGGGTGACCGCGTTCGCGGACGGGTGTCGCGCAGCCGCGCAGGCGGAGATCCTCAGCCGACGAGGTTCTGCACGAACACGTGCGGCGTGAAGCCCGTGAGGTCGTTGATGCCCTCGCCCTGCCCGATGAGCTTGATCGGGATGCCGGTCTTCTCCTGCACGCTCAGCACGAAGCCGGCCTTCGCGGAGCCGTCGAGCTTCGTGATGACGAGCCCGGTGACGCCCGCGCCCTCGATGAAGGCCTGTGCCTGCGCGAGCCCGTTCTGACCCGTCGTGGCGTCGAGCACGAGGAGCACCTCGGCGATCTCGGTCTGCTTCTCGACCACGCGCTTGATCTTCGACAGTTCGTCCATCAGCCCGGCCTTGGTGTGCAGCCGGCCCGCGGTGTCGATGACGACGATCTCGGTGCCTTCGCGCATCGCCTTCTCGACCGTCTGGTACGCCACGGAGGCGGGGTCCTGCCCGGGCTGCGCGGGCCGCACGACGTCGACGCCGGCGCGCTCCGCCCACGTCGCGACCTGCTCCACCGCGGCCGCACGGAAGGTGTCCGCCGCGCCGACCACGACGGTGCGGTCGTACGTCTTGAGGAACTTCGCGAACTTGCCGATCGTGGTGGTCTTGCCGACGCCGTTCACGCCGACGACGAGCACGACGGCCGGCCGGTTGCTGAGCTTGAGCGTGGTGTCGAGCTTGGACAGCCGCTCCTCGAGGACCTCGCGGAGCATACGCTGCAGGTCGGCGGGGTCCGTCGTGCCGTAGCGGTCGACGCGTTCGTGGAGGTCCTCGATGATCGCCTCGGAGATGTCCGGGCCGAAGTCGGCACCGATGAGCGCGGTCTCGAGGTCGTCCCACGTGGTCTCGTCGATCGTCTTGCGCTGGAACAGCCCGCGCAGCCGGGAGGACAGTGACCAGGAACTCGCCATGTTCCCAGCTTAGAGCGCGGCGGGTGTGCGCCGTGCCCGGTATCCTCGACCTCTGAAGGGGAGTATTCCTCCTCGGTGACCTCGTCAGTACGGTCCGGAACGATCCGGACCCGGGGCACCGGCCCTCGGCCCGACACACGGACCGACGGGTGGAAGAGACCTTCAGGCTCCTGCGCGCACTGCGCGCTCTTGACCTGAAGGGAAACCCGTGGACGTCCCCATCCTCGTCTGGTTGATCACCATCGCCGGCATCCTCGGCCTGCTGATCTTCGACTTCTACTCGCACGTGCGCACACCGCACGTCCCGCACATCAAGGAATCGGCGTTCTGGTCCGCGTTCTACGTCGGCCTCGCCATCCTGTTCGGTGTCGGCATCCTCGTCTTCGGCGGCGGGCAGGCCGGTGGCGAGTACTTCGCCGGCTGGCTGACCGAGAAGGCGCTGTCGGTCGACAACCTGTTCGTCTTCCTCATCATCATGACGAGCTTCGCGGTCCCGAAGGAGTACCAGCAGAAGGTCCTGCTGGTGGGCGTCGCGATCGCCCTCGTGGCCCGCGGTGTGTTCATCGCCCTCGGCGTCACGATCATCGAGAACTTCTCGTGGGTGTTCTACCTGTTCGGCGCACTGCTGTTCTGGCTCGCCTGGTCGCAGGCGAAGGGCGGCGGGCACGACGACTCCGAGGGCGACTCGAAGCTCATCCGGACGCTCCGCAAGGTGATCCCGACGACCGACGACTACCACGGCGACAAGCTCACCGCGAAGATCGACGGCAAGCGCCTCTTCACCCCGATGCTGCTCGTCATGGTCGCGATCGGCCTCACGGACGTGCTCTTCGCCCTCGACTCGATCCCGGCGATCTTCGGTCTGACGCAGGACGCCTTCATCGTGTTCACCGCGAACGCGTTCTCGCTCCTGGGTCTGCGCCAGCTCTACTTCCTCATCGCCGGCCTGCTCGAGCGCCTCATCTACCTCGGCCAGGGCCTGGCCGTCATCCTCGCCTTCATCGGCGTGAAGCTCGTGTTCCACGCGATGCACGTCAACGAGCTGCCGTTCATCAACGGCGGTGAGCACATCGAGTGGGCCCCCGAGATCCCGATCTGGTTCTCGCTGAGCTTCATCGCGCTGACGATCGCGGTCGCGACGGTCGCCTCGCTGGTGGTCTCGAAGAAGCGGCAGGAGCGCGGGCTCACCCCGACGGGGCAGCCGAAGGAGGCCGTGGAGGCCGACGCGAAGTAGTCGTCACCCTTTGGTGGCCGGGAGGCGCGGTGCCAGCTAACACCGCGCCTCCCGTCCGTCGTCCGGTTCGCGGAAGCGACAGATCCGGCGAGCTGGCCCCGGTTCTCTTCCCGAAAGCGACAGATCCGTCGGGCCGGAGCGCGGCGATCTGTCGCTTTCGCGAAAGCGACAGATCGCCGGCGCCGCTACGCGACCGCGTCCGCCGGCTCCGCCGACCGGGCCTGCACGCGCTGCCCGACCACGGCGGACACGCCGTCCTGCCGCATCGACACGCCGTACAGCGCGTCCGCGATCTCCATCGTCCGCTTCTGGTGCGTGATGACGATGAGCTGCGACGCCTCGCGCAGCCGCTCGAACACGGTCAGGAGCCGCCCGAGGTTGGCGTCGTCGAGCGCCGCCTCGACCTCGTCCATGATGTAGAACGGCGACGGGCGCGCGGTGAAGATCGCGACGAGGAGCGCCACCGCCGCCAGGGACCGCTCCCCGCCGGACAGCAGGGTCAGCCGGTCGATCTTCTTCCCGGCGGGCTTCACCTGCACGTCGATGCCGGTCGCGAGCAGGTCGTCCGGGTTCGTCAGCGTGATCGACCCCGAGCCACCCGGGAACAGGATCGGGAAGATGACGTCGAAGGCCTCGCGGGTGTCGTGGAACGCGGCCTCGAAGATGGTCTGCATCTTCTGGTCGAGCTCCTCGATGATCGTCATGAGGTCCGTGCGGGTCTTCTGCAGGTCCTCGAGCTGCTCGGCGAGGAACGCGTGCCGCTGCTCGAGCGCCTGGAACTCCTCGAGTGCGAGCGGGTTCACCTTGCCGAGCTGGCCGAGGTCACGCTCGGCTGCCTTCAGCCGACGCTCCTGCTCGGCCCGGACGTACGGGACGGTCTCGACCGCGTCGGGGTCGACGTCGTCGGTGGCGTCGTACTCAGGCAGTGCCGGACCACCGGGGAGGGTGGACTCGGCGTCGACGAGGACCTCATCGGCCTCGTCCTCGTCAGCCACGGCCGGCTCGGCCTCGTCGTCCGCGGTCACCGCAGGGGCTGCCGCTGCGGCCCGGGCGCGCTCGGCCTCCCGGTGCTTCCGCGCGAGCACCCGCGGGTCCACGAGTACGTCGACGGGGACCGGCACGTACGGACCGTACTCGGCCACGAGGACCGCCTCCACCAGCCCGAGTTCGCTCTGCGCCCGGTCGAGGATGCCCGACACGTGCAGCTTCTTCTCGTAGATCTCCATCTCGAGGGAGTGCACGCCGTCGGTCAGGGTCTGGAGGCGGTCGCGGAGCTCGCGTTCCTCGTTCCGGATCGTCTGCAGCTCGGTGTTGCGCTTCGACCGCTCGGACTCCTCGTTCGCGAGGCGCACGCGGGCCTCGGCGAGCGATCGGTCGACCGCACCGAGCACCCCGGGGAGGTCGGCGAGGACCCCCTCGGCGACGGCGATCTGCCCGCGCCGGACGACCGCACGCCGGGCGGCTTCCTCGGCCGCGGCACGCTCGGCCCGGAGCTGGCGTTCGAGCCCGGCGGCCCGGTTCCGTTCGGCCCGCACCCGCTCGCGCACCGTCTCCACCTGGATGCGCTGCTCGATCTCGGCCGCACGGGCCGCCTCGAGTGCGTCCAGCAGGGCCGGACGTCCGGACGCGTCCACGGTCGGCCGCGGCTGGTCGGTGAACGCCACGAGGGCCGCGTCGGCCTCGGCGAGCACGGCCTCGGCGGACTCGACCGCACCGTCCGTCTCGGCGAGGGCCGCTCGGAGACGCTCGACCTCGGCCGCCGCGTTCTCGGCGCGCGCCCGCGACGACGCGCTGCTGCGGTCGTACTCGGCTGCGGCCTTCGCGTGCGCGCGGGACGCCTGGTCGGCCTCCTCCGCCCGTCGTCTCGCCTCGTCGACGGCGGCACGAGCGGCCTGGAGGCGCGTGGCGGCGTCCTCGACGTCGCTCGCGACCGCGTCCCGCCGGGTCACGGCGTCGTCGCGCTCCGCGACGAGCTCGATGCGGCTGGTCATCCGCTCCCCGCCGCCCGTGACGCGGACGGCCCGGACGACGTCGCCGGACCGCGTGACGACCGTGGCCTGCGGGGCGGCGGTGAGCACGGACTCCAGGTCGACGTCCTCGTCCACCGCGATCAGCGTGGCTCGCAGGATCGCGGCGATCGCCGGGGGTCCCTGCACGAGGTCGACGGCGCGGCGGACCCCGGCGGGGAGCCGGTCGGGCAGCGTCCCCGCGCCGGCGGAGGCGGCCGGGTCGGGATCGGCGACCACCACGTCGACGCGACCGAGGTCCGCGGTCCGGGCGTGCTCGACGGCGTCGAGCGCGACCGCCCGGTCCGCTGCGAGCACGGCGTCGGCGAGTCCGTCGAGGGCGACGGCGACCGCGCCCTCGTAGCCGGGCTCGACCGTGAGGCTGTCCGCGAGCCGGCCGGCGATGCCGGCACGGCCGGCCTCGATGAGGGCCTGCGACCCGTCGCGGACGTCGATCGACATGGCGAGGGCCGTGACCCGGGCGTCGAGCGCGTCCCGCTCGCGTTCGAGGGCGTGGAGTCGGTCGCGGAGCTCGTCGCGCGTCGTCTGGGCTGCCTGCTGCTGCTCGCGGGTGGTCGTGACGGCGGCGGTCAGCGCTGCCTCGTCGACGCCGTCGGACGGGTCGGCCCCGATGTCCGCGAGGGCCGCGGCGGCACGCTCGGCGCGGTCGGTCGCCTCGGCCAGCGCGCGTTCGCGGCGCTCCCGGTCGGCCACCGCCGAGCCCCGCTTGGACCGGGCGACGTCGACGGCGGACGCCAGCCGCTGTGCCTCGAGGTCGTGCTGCGAGACCAGGGCGGCCTGGGCGGCGATCTGCTCGTCGAGGGCGTCGAGCGCAGCCCGCGCTTCCTGCACCCGGGCCGCGGCGGCACCGGAGTCGGCGGCCATCTCCTCGGCGCGGGTCTCGAGCCGGTCGGCCTCGTCGCGGACGGACTGCACACGCTCCGGTGTCACCGTCGGACCCTGCTGCGGGGCGTCGGCCTGCTGCGCGAGGAACATCAGGCGCTGGTTCGCGAGGCTCGACAGGCCGCGGAGCCGTTCCTGGACGCTCTCCAGCCGGTGCACCACCGTGCGGGCACGGTCGACGTCGTCGCCGACCATGCTCTGCTCGACCTGCTGCTGCCGGGCGCGGGTGCGGTCGAGGCGTTCCTGCAGCACGATGCGCTCGGACTTCCGGCCGGTCTCGACCTCGAGGTGCTCGTGGAGCTCCCGCCGGAGCCGGACCACGTCGTCGGCGAGGATGCGCGCCTTGGCGTCCCGGGCGACGGCCGCGACCGACTGGGCCTTCCGCGCGACCTCGGCCTGTCGCCCGAGCGGCTTGAGCTGTCGACGGATCTCCCCCGCGAGGTCGGACAGCCGCGTGAGGTTCGTCTGCATCGCCTCGAGCTTGCGGAGCGTCTTCTCCTTGCGGCGGCGGTGCTTGAGGATGCCCGCGGCCTCCTCGATGAACCCCCTCCGGTCCTCCGGGGTGGCGTGCAGCACCTTGTCGAGCTGCCCCTGGCCGACGATGACGTGCATCTCCCGCCCGAGGCCGGTGTCGCTGAGGAGCTCCTGCACGTCGAGCAGGCGGCAGTTCTCGCCGTTGATGGCGTACTCGCTCCCGCCGTTGCGGAAGAGGGTGCGGGAGATCGTCACCTCGGAGTACTCGATCGGCAGCAGGCCGTCGGTGTTGTCGATCGTCAGGAGCACCTGCGCGCGACCGAGCGGACCGCGGGTCGAGGTGCCGGCGAAGATGACGTCCTCCATCTTGCCGCCGCGGAGGGTCTTCGCGCCCTGCTCCCCCATCACCCACGCGAGGGCGTCGACCACGTTCGACTTGCCGGAGCCGTTGGGACCGACGATGCAGGTGACACCGGGCTCGAACGCGAACGTCGTCGGCTGCGCGAAGGACTTGAACCCCTTGATGGTCAGGCTCTTCAAGTACATGCGGTCTCCGGGCGGTCTGCTGCGCTGCTGCGGGCTGTGCTGCTGGCTGTGCTGCTGCGGGCAGGCTAACGCCTGCGGGCGCGGGGGCGCGGTTGGCACACGGGGCAGATGTGGCTCGACCGGTTCATGAAGGCCTCACGGACGATCGTCGTGCCGCACCGGGGGCACGGCTTCCCCTGCTGCCCGTAGACGTTGAGCCGCTGCGAGAAGTACCCGGACTGCCCGTTCACGTTGACGTACTGCGCGTCGAAGCTCGTGCCACCGTCCTCGAGCGCCCGTCCGAGGACGCTCCGCACCTCGCTCAGGAGCGCGCGCAGGTCGGCTCGGGTGAGGCGCTCCGCGGGGCGGTCGTAGTGGAGCCTCGCAGCCCACAGCGACTCGTCGGCGTAGATGTTGCCGATGCCGCTCACGACGCCCTGGTCGAGGAGCACGCGCTTGATGCCGCTCGCCCGCTTCCGTGCGACGGCGATGAACCGGTCGTCGTCGAACGCCCGGTCGAGCGGGTCCCGCGCGATGTGCGACACCTGGTGCGGGATGCTCCGACGCCACGGCGCGTCCGGGTCCGTCGCGTCGACGTGCCCGGCGAAGCCGGCGGGAGCGCCGTCGACGGTCGGCACCATCGGATCGAGCGCCATCGACCCGAAGGTGCGCTGGTCGACGAACTCGAGCTGGACGGGGGCTTCGGGCGTGCCGTCGCGGTCCGTGCCCGCGGGCTGCACGTCGATGAGGATGCGGCGGTGCTTCGCGGCCGGTCGATCCCGTCCGAGGAGCACCTGGCCGGACATGCCGAGGTGCGTCACGAGCGCCTCCGGACGATCGCCGTCGAGCTCGGGGCGCAACGGGAACCAGAGGAACTTGCCACGTCGGACGGCCGCGGCGATGGTCCGGCCGGTGAGCCGGTCGGCGAAGTCCTCCGCCGGGCCGTCGTGCCGGGTGAGTGCGCGGTCGTCGACGACGTCCACGTGGAGCACGCGGGCACCGCTGACGGCGGGTTCGAGGCCGGCGCGGACGACCTCGACCTCGGGGAGCTCGGGCACCGGTTACGCGGTCCGGGCCGCGCTGTCGGCGTCGGCACCCGCGCGCGGCGAGCCGTCGCGGCCGGAGAGCTTCGTCCAGGCTTGGAGCGCTGCAGCCATCTCGGCAGCCTTCTTGCTCGATCCGGCGCCGGCGGAGACGTCCTCGCCCTGCAGCACCACGGTGGCGTGGAAGGTCTTGTCGTGATCAGGACCCTCTTCGGTGACCCGGTACGCGGGGTTGCCGAGCGCGAGCGTCGCAGCGAGCTCCTGCAGGCTCGTCTTCGGGTCCATCGCCGCACCGAAGCGGTCCGGGTCGACCAGGAGCGGCTCGACCAGGCGGAGCACGAGCTCGGTCGCCGGGTCGGGACCCGCGGAGAGGTACGTCGCACCGATCACGGCCTCGACCGTGTCGGCGAGGATCGACGACTTGTCACGGCCGCCGGTCTGCTCCTCGCCCTTGCCGAGCCGGAGGTACTGGCCGAGCCCGATGATGCGGGCGATCTCGGCGAGGGCGACCGTCGAGACGAGGCTCGCACGGCGCTTGGCCAGCTCGCCCTCGTCGAGGTCGGGGAACGACCGGAAGAGCTTCACGGTCACGGCCTGGCCGAGGATCGAGTCGCCGAGGAACTCGAGCCGCTCGTTGTGCCCGATGCCACCGTGCTCGTACGCGTACGAGCGGTGCGTCAGGGCGAGTTGGAGCAGCTCGAGGTCGATGTCGACGGCGAGCTGCCCGCGCAGACGAACGACATCCGGCCCCACGGGGCGGGACCCCGTGGCGCCGGACGTCGTGGTCATGCGTTCGGTCCGATCAGACGTCGGCGACCTTGCGGCCCTTGTACTCCATGTACAGCGGGGTGCCGGCCGAGTCCTCGACGACCTTCGCACGGTGCGGGAGGCTGTAGGTGACCTTGCCGTTCTCGATCGTCTTCACGAGCTGGACCGGCGCGGCCTTCCACTGCGAACGACGGGCGTGCGTGTTGGCACGGGACTGCTTGCGCTTGGGAACGGCCATGGTGGTTCTCTTTCGGTTGGTCGGTGGTCAGTGGCGAGGGCGGTTCAGGCCGACGTGCGGCCGTCGCCCTCGGGGCTCTGGTCAGGGGTGTTGCTGTCGTCGGTCGGCTGGAAACCGCTCAGGGCGGCCCAGCGCGGGTCCAGGACCTCGCGAGGGGTGTGGTCCTCGAGGTCAGCCAGACGCTCACCCGTCTCCGGGTCGAGGCCTGGGCAGTCCCGTCGGCAGACCGGCTGGAACGGCAGCGACAGCACCACCGCATCTCGAACGACCGGTTCGCAGTCCACGTGGTCATCGCGAACGAAGAAGTCGAAATCCTCCGAGACATCGTACGCGAAGAGCTCCGCGAAATCGACCTCGACGGGTTCGCTGATCTCGATCAGGCACCGGGAGCACTCCCCGAACGCCTCGGCCGACGCGTGTCCGGACACGAGGACGCCCTCGTGCAGCCCCTCGAGGCGGACGTCGAGGTGCATCGGCGCGCCCTGACGGACGGAGATGACCCCGGCACCCATCGCGTCCGGCACCTCGACGTCGAGCGAGTGCTCGCGCATCTCGCCCGGACGGTGCGCGAGGTCGCGCACGCGCAGGGCGTAGGGGCTGTTCACGGGGGAAGACACGATCGACAAGCCTAGCGGCATCCGGACGGTACGTCGAGGCGGGCGGCCCGCGTGTCCTCGCCGGATGCCCGGGTCAGCGGCCCGTCTGCTCCGACAGGGCGCGCGCCACCACCTCGGGCACGTACGGCGTGACGTCGCCCCCGAGGGTGGACACCTGCCGGATGAGCGAACTCGACACGTGGGCGCGTGAGGCCTCGGGCAGCAGGAACACCGTCTCGACGTCGGCGAGGTGTCGGTTCATGATCGCCATCGGGGTCTCGTACGCGACGTCCTCGCCGGAGCGGACACCCTTCACGAGGACCGTCGCACCGACCTGCCGGCAGTAGTCGACCAGGAGCCCGGCGGTCCACTCCCCGACCCGCACGTTGTCCCGCACGCCGGTCTCGACGAGGGACTCCTCGATGAGCCGGACCCGCTCGGCGGCGTCGAACATCGCGGGCTTCTTGTCGGGGTTGTGCACCACGAGGACGTGGACCTCGTCGAACAGTCCCGCCGCACGCCCGATCACGTCGAGGTGCCCGAGGGTCACGGGGTCGAAGGAACCGGGGACGACCGCGATCTGCGCCATGCCAGCGACCCTACCGGGCGCCCGGCGAACGGCTCAGTTCTTGCCGAGGAAGGCCGCGTCGGACTCGTCCAGGCGGCGGGCGAGGGCTTCCCGGAGCGCCGGGTGCCCCTCCAGCTCCGGGTCCGGCTCGAGGACGCGCTCGGCTTCCTCGCGAGCGTCGACGATGAGGTCGGCGTGCTCGACGACGCGCAGCAGGTTGAGTGACGAACGACCGCCGGACTGCCGCTCCCCCAGCACGTCGCCCTCGCGCCGGAGCTCGAGGTCGACCCGCGCGAGCTCGAACCCGTCGTCGGAGGCGGCCACGGCGTCGACGCGCTCCCGCGACGGGGACTCGAGCTCGGCTGTGGTCACGAGCAGGCACACGCCTGCGTACTGCCCGCGGCCGATGCGCCCACGGAGCTGGTGCAGCTGTGACACCCCGAACCGATCGGCGTCGAGCACCGCCATCATCGAGGCGTTCGGCACGTCGACCCCGACCTCGATGACGGTCGTCGCGACGAGGACGTCGATGCCCCCGGCGGCGAAGGTCGTCATGACGCGGTCCTTCTCGTCGGCGGTCATCCGCCCGTGCAGCACCTCGATGCGGCGGCCGTCGAGCACCGGCATCTGCCGCATGCGCTCCGCCGTCGCGAGCACCGTCGCCGGGGCGCGCTTCGGCGTGTCGTCGTCGGCCGGGGCCTCGGGTGCGGGTTCGCCGTCGTCCTCGGCGTGCACGTCGTCGATCGCCGGGCACACCACGAAGGCCTGACGCCCGGCGGCGAGCTCCTCGGCCATGCGCGACCAGATGCGGGTCTCCCAGCCGGGGTGCTCGGCGAGCCCGACGGTGAAGGTCTCGACGCCGGCGCGGCCCGACGGCACCCCGGCGATGGTGGAGACGTCGAGGTCGCCGAACACCGTCATCGCGACCGTGCGCGGGATCGGCGTGGCGGTGAGGACGAGGACGTGCGGCGGCGTCTGACCCTTGGTGCGCAGGGCCTCGCGCTGCTCGACGCCGAAGCGGTGCTGCTCGTCGACCACCACGAGTCCGAGTTCGGCGAAGTCGACCCGGTCACCGAGGAGCGCGTGCGTCCCGACGACGAGCCGTGAGCTGCCGGACGCCGCCGCGAGCAGGGCACGTCGACGCTCGTCGGTCGACTGTGACCCGGTCAGGATCACCGGACGCAGCTCGGCCGCGAGGTCGGGCCCGAGGAACTTCACGATCGACCGCAGGTGCTGCGCGGCGAGGACCTCGGTCGGGGCGATGAGTGCCGACTGCCCGCCGGACTCCGCCACCGTGAGCATCGCCCGGATCGCCACGAGGGTCTTGCCGGAGCCGACCTCGCCCTGGACCAGCCGGTGCATCGGCCAGGTGCCGGCCAGGTCCGACGCGATCTCGGCCCCGACGGCGCGCTGGTCGTCGGTGAGCGTGAACGGCAGCGTCGCGTCGAAACGGTCGAGGATGCCGCCCGGCGACGCCGACCGCGGGGTCGACGCCACCGCACGCGCGGCGATCCGGCGCTGCACGAGGGCGGTCTGCAGGACGAAGGCCTCGCGGTAGCGGAGGGCGTCCTGCGCGCGCTTGAAGTCGGCGACCTTCTCGGGGCGGTGCAGCAGTTCGAGCGCACGTCGGTAGGGGACGAGGTCGAGCCGGGCGCGGACGGACGCCGGGATCGGGTCGTCGAGGTCGGGCAGGGTGTCGAGCACCACGCCGATGGCCTTCGCGATCTGCCACGACGACAGCGACGCGGTGGCCGGGTAGATCGGGATCGGCTGCCGCGACCAGCGGATGGCCTCGTCCGAGCCGGGGTCCGCCAGGGACCGGGGGTCGTCGCGGTCGAACAGCTCGTAGTCGGGGTGGGCGAGCTGCCGGGCGCCGCGGTAGTCGCCGACCTTGCCGGCGAAGACCCCGCGCGCACCGGGCACGAGGTCCTTCGTGCGCCAGCCCTGGTTGAAGAACGTGAGCGTGAGCAGGCCCTTGCCGTCGCCGATCTTGGCTTCGAGGATCGACCCGCGACGGGCACGCATCGTGCGTTCGCGGACGTCGACGACCTCGGCGACGATGGTCACCGACTCGCCGATCGCGAGCGAGTCCAGCGCGGTCAGGGCGCCACGCTCGGCGTACCGGCGCGGCGCGTGCTCGAGGAGCTCCCCCACCGTGCGGTACCCGAAGGCCTTCTCGACGGCGCTCGCGGTCCGGCCGCCGAGCACGCTCGACAGTCGGGTGTCGAGCCCGCCGTCGGCAGACGGCACGGGCGCGGCCGGGGCAGCGTTCGGACCGGTGGTGACCACACGACAACGCTACCCGGCACGACCGACGCGCACCGTGCCTCCAGGCCGGCCTGTGGAGAACGCCGGGGCGTCGCCCCGGGCCGATACGGTGGCTGCATGACCCGCATCATCGCCGGCGCCGCCGGCTCCACGACGCTCCGGGTGCCGAAGTCCGGCACCCGGCCGACGAGCGACCGCGTGCGCGAGGCGCTGTTCTCGTCGCTCGAGTCGCGGGGGCTGGTCGACGACACGGCGGTGGCCGACCTCTACGCGGGCACGGGCGCCCTCGGGCTCGAGGCGGCGTCGCGTGGCGCGGTCGAGGTCGTCCTCGTCGACCGCGCGTCCGGCGCGGCGGCGGCGTGCAAGGAGAACGCCCGCGCGGTGCAGAAGCGCGTGCCCGGCGTGCGGATCGACGTGCACGCGCAACCCGCGCTCGGGTTCCTGCGGCAGACGGTGCGGACGTTCGACCTGGTGTTCATCGACCCGCCGTACGAGGTCACCGAGCACGAGATCGGCGAGGTGCTCGAGGCACTCGTGCCACGGCTGACGCGCGACGCCGTGGTCGTCGTGGAGCGCAGCAAGCGGTCCCCGGAGCCGACGTGGCCGGCGGGGCTCGAGCCGTTCAGCAAGCGCAGCTACGGGGAGACCGTCGCGTGGGAGGCCGTGGTCGCCGCCGTCTGAGCGTCAGGCTCGTCGTGTGGCCGGCCTGGAGGCACGGGTCGGTTTCGTCAGCTCCGCTCGCCTCCGCCGACGGGGCGGGACAGGTCGCGTGGCAGGTCGTCTCGCGCGCGGTGCGCGCGCAGCTCAGCCCGTCGCACCGTCCCAGTCCGCGTAGGGGTCCCAGCCCGTCGTCGGGACCGGTCCGCCGCCGCGGAGGACGTCGTGCCCGGCCCGGTCCCGCACCTCCCCGACGCGGCGGAAGCCCCCGGGCAGGACGGCCTCGGCGGGGAACGTCGCGAGGAGCCCGTGGTCCTCGCCGCCGTGCAGGGCGAACGCGTCCGGGACCGCCCGCGGATCGAGGTCGAGCGTCACCCGGCTCGCCCGCGCCAGCCGTCCACCGTCGATCGCCAGCCCGTCCGAGAGGTCCAGCATCGCGGTCGCGCCGGTCTCCGCCGCGAGCACACCGTCACCGATCGGCGGGACCGGGCGTCGCTGCCGGGCGACGTCCGGGTCGGCGTCGGCACCGCTCGCGACCGTCGCGGTGCGCGAGGGCTCCCCGGACCCGTCCACCCCGTCGCGGAAGAGCCGTGCGAGCCCGCGGCCTGCGCGGCCGAGCTCTCCGGACACGGCGACGACGTCACCGGGGCGTGCGCCCGACCGGAGCACCGGCGCGTGACCGGCGAGGTCACCGAACGCGGTGACCGCGACCGTGAACGTCGACGAGGTGGAGAGGTCGCCGCCGACGACGCCGCAGCCGGGGGCGAGGGCCTCGACCGCGAGGCGCACCCCGTCGGCGAACCGTTCGAGCACGGTCACCGGCGTGTCCTGCGGGGCCGCGAGCGCGATGACGAGCCCGGTCGGCCGGGCCCCCATCGCGGCGACGTCGGACAGGTTCGTCGCGGCGGCCTTCCAGCCGATGTCCTCCGGCGAGGACCACGCCCAGCGGAAGTCCGGGCCGTGCACCATCATGTCCGTGGTCACGACGTACCGGCCGTCGGGAGCGGCGAGGACCGCGCAGTCGTCACCGGGGCCGACCATCGGGTCGCCGACCGGGAGTCGTCGGACGATGCGGTCGAGGACGTCGAGCTCGCCGACCTCCCCCACGGTCGGTGCGGGCTGGTCCCGGTGCTGCGCGTCCACACGAGAACGGTAGCCTGGACGTCGATGGACACCGCTCGCCGCACCACCCGCACCACCGCGATCGTCGGTGTGGCGATCGCCCTCGCCGCCGGGCTCACCGGGTGCACGAACGCCGTCTCGATGACCGCGGCACCGTCCGCGAACGTCGCTGCGTGCGCCGACGCCCAGGTGCGGCTGCCGAGCGTCGTCGGCCAGGACGCCGCGCTGCGGAACACCGACGCCCAGTCGACCGCCGCGTGGGGCGACCCGGCTGTGGCGATCTACCACTGCGGCGTCGCGGTGCCGACCGTGTCCGACCTGCCGTGCTTCTCGAAGGGGTCAGTGGACTGGATCCGGGACGACCGTGGCGCGCAGATCGTCTACACGACCTTCGGCCGGTCTCCTGCGGTGCAGGTCGTCATCGAGTCCTCGAAGGCGACCGACCAGGTCCTGCAGGACATCGGGACCGCGGTGTCGACGCTGCCGAAGGACGGGCACCGATGCCTCGACCCGTCCGAGGTCAACGGCTGACACTCCCGCCACGCGAACCGCGCGCGCCGAGACTCGGCTCCGCGGACATTCGCGGTGTGGGCACCGCGAAGGTGTCCGCCGGGCCGAGTCTCGGGCTCCGGGCCGCGACAGCCGCGCGGGCGGGTGGCCTCCGCGGCGGCTCAGCGGACGGCGGCGCGGCCCAGCTCGATGAGCTCGGTGACGAGCTCGCCGTACGAGACACCCGTGGCCGCCCAGCAGCGCGGGTACATCGACAGCGGGGTGAACCCCGGCATCGTGTTCACCTCGTTGACCACGAAGCCGTCGTCGGTCAGGAAGCAGTCGACCCGGGCGAGCCCAGCCCCGCCGACGGCCTCGAACGCGCGGGCACCGATGGAGCGGATCTCGTCGGTCTGCGAGTCGGTCAGGGGCGCCGGGCACAGCAGCGACTCGTCGCCGCCGAGGTACTTCGACTCGAAGTCGTAGAAGCCGTCCTCCGGCACGACGATCTCGCCGGGGAGGCTCGTGCGCGGCACTCCGTCGCGGCCCTCGAGCACGGCGACCTCGACCTCGCGGCCGACCACCCGCGGCTCGACGATCACCTTCGAGTCGTGCTCGAACGCCAGGTCCATCGCGGCACCGAGCTGCGACGGCTCGTCCACGCGCGAGACGCCCATGCTCGAACCGGCCCGGGCCGGCTTCACGAACACCGGGAACCCGTGCGCGGCCACCGACTCGGCGACGTCCACCGGGTCGGACGCCCACTGCCGACGGAGCACGGTCGTCCACGGAGCGACCCGCAGGCCGGCGTGTTCGAGCACGGCTTTCGCCACGTGCTTGTCCATCGCCAGGGCGCTCGCGAGCACCCCGTCGCCGACGTACGGCAGGCCGGCGATCTCGAGCAGACCCTGGATCGTGCCGTCCTCGCCGAACGGACCGTGCAGGATCGGGAACACCACGTCGACGTCGGGCACCGTCGTGACGGCGCCGTCGGCGTGCGACACGACGAGGTCCCGCGACGCCGGGGAGGTCGGGAAGGCCACCCGGGTGCCGTTGTCGAGGACCTCGGGCAGGTGGCGGTCGTGGATCGCCCAGCGCGCCGGGTCGTCGACCTGCAGGGTGAACGCGCCGTCCTTCGTGATCCCGATCGGCACGATGTCGTAGGCGTCCCGGTCGACGACGTCCATGATCCCGCCGGCGGTCACGCAACTGATCGCGTGCTCGCTGGAACGGCCGCCGAAGAGGACGGCGACGGTGGTCTTGGCCATGGAGGACCCCCTGGGTGGTCGCGGACCCGTCACTCGCCCTGGGGCTCGTCGGTCTCGGTGAGGTGCGGCGCGATGTTGCGCGGGTCGAGCCTACCGGCGAGGACCTCGCCCACCTGGCTGACGATGGGCATGTCGACGCCGTTCGCGGCCGCGAGCTCGAGGATCGGCGCGACGGACGCGAGCCCCTCGGCGGTCTGGTTCATCTGCCGGACGACCTCGTCGAAGCGGTAGCCCTGACCGAGCAGGCGGCCCGCGGTGTTGTTGCGGGACAGCGGCGACTGGCAGGTGGCGATGAGGTCGCCGAGGCCGGCCAGACCGGACAGCGTCGAGGGCTGCGCGCCGAGCGACACCGCGAACTCGGTCATCTCGGCGAGGCCGCGCGTGATGATCGACGCCTTCGTGTTCTCGCCGTAGCCGACGCCGTCCACGATGCCGATGGCGACCGCGATGAGGTTCTTCAGCACACCGCCGAACTCGGTGCCGATCACGTCGGTGTTGATGAACGACCGGAAGTACGGGTTCGTGGCGACCGCGGCGACCGCGGTGGCGGTGTCGAGCGACGACGACGACACGACGGCCGCGGTGGGCTGCCGTCGAGCGATCTCGAGGGCGAGGTTCGGACCGCTCGCGACGGCGATGCGGTCACGGTCGATGCCGAGTCCCTCGTGCAGGACCTCGCTCATCCGGAGCCCGGTGGCCTTCTCGACGCCCTTCATGAGGCTGACGACGGGGACCCCCTCGGGCAGGAGCGGCGCGATCGCGGCGAGGTTCGACCGCAGCGACTGCGACGGCACCGACACGTAGACCTGCTGTGCACCGTCGAGCACGGCGGACAGCGACGTCGAGGCGGTGAGCGTCCGCGGCAGGTTGATGCCGGGCAGGTACTCCGAGTTCCGCTTCGTCTCGGTGATCTCGCGCGCCACCTCGGGGCGACGCGCCCACACGATGGTGTCGGCCCCGCCCTCGGCGAGCACCTTCGCGAACGTGGTCCCCCAGCTGCCGGCGCCGATCACGGCGACCCGCGGCTTGTCGGTCGTCTGCATGACCACGCGGATCGCTGCGGTGTCGACGGCTCCGGGCGCGGCGACCGCGGGGTCCGGGTGGTCCTCGTGCGGGCGGAGGCCCGGTCCCTGGTCACTCAAACTTGCCGGTCTCCTTCTGGTTGTTCGCGGCCGGGTCCCAGCGGGTCGCCGGCGCCTGCTCGCCGCGGAGCTCCTCGAGCAGCTCGGTGATGCGCTGCATGACGATCCCGGTCGCCTCGACGAGCATCTGCTGGTCGATCGGACGGCCGCGGTAGGCCGAGAGGTCGACCTCGTCGCCGACGATGACGTCGACACGGGTCGGCGGGAACAACTTCAGCTTCTTCCCGTAGCGCGCCATGATCCCCTGCGTGCCCCAGTGGGCCATGGGGATGAGCGGCACGTCGTTCTCGAGCGCGATCCGGACCGCGCCGGTCTTCCCGCGCATCGGCCAGAGGTCGGGGTCACGGGTCAGCGTGCCCTCGGGGTACACGATGATCGCACCGCCCTGCTCGATGACGGACTTGCCGCCGCCGAGCGGGTCGCTGAGCCGGGTCCGGCCGGAGCGTTCGACCGGGATCTGCCCCATGCCGGACATGAGCTTGCCGAACACCGGGACCTTGAAGAGCGACGCCTTCGCCAGGAACCGCGGCGCGCGGCGGGACAGCCAGACGGCCGTGCCCACCACGAGCGGGTCGATGTTCGTGAAGTGGTTCGGTGCGAGCACGAAGGCGCCGCCCTCGGGCAGGCGCTTCGGCCCGTGCCAGTGGTAGCGCGCGGAGAACCGGAAGACCGGGATCACCACCGACGCGGTGATGCGGAACGCGGTGTTCAGCTCACCGCGGCGCCACCGGCGCCCAGGGTTGGGCAGACCGGTCGAGACCTGCGAGGCGGAGCCGCGCCGCGCCTCCAGGCCGTCACCCGAAGCAGCCACGACGCTCAGCCGGCGAAGTCGAAGTCGGCGCCGAGCTTGCGGAGCTTCGGGATGAAGTGCTCGTAGCCCCGGCTGATGATGCCGACGTTGGAGATGCGCGACTCGCCCTCGGCGGTCAGCGCCGCGATGAGGTGGCTGAAGCCACCGCGGAGGTCCGGCACGCGGACGTCCGCGGCGTGGAGCGTGGTCGGACCGGTGATGACCGCGGCCTGCTCGAACGGGCGGCGGGCGACGCGACGGTCGTGTCCGGGCAGCCCCTCCTTGTGGACGACGATGTCGGCGCCCATCTCGTTCAGCGCGTCGGTGAAGCCGAAGCGGTTCTCGTAGACGGTCTCGTGCACGATGCTCTGGCCGTCCGCCTGCGTGAGTGCCACGATGAGCGGCTGCTGCCAGTCCGTCATGAACCCGGGGTGCACGTCCGTCTCGACGACCACGGGGCGGAGGACCTCGCGCTCGCGGTAGAAGCGGATGCCGTCCTCCTGGATGTCGAACCCGCCGCCGACCTTGCGGAAGACGTTGAGGAACGTCATGAGCTCCTGCTGCTTCGCGCCCTCGACGAAGATGTCGCCGTTGGTCGCGAGCGCGGCCGAGGCCCAGCTCGCGGCCTCGTTGCGGTCGTTGATCGCGCGGTGCGTGTAGCCGCGGAGCGACTCGACGCCCTCGATGAAGATCGTGCGGTTCGGCTCGACCGTGACGATCGCGCCCATCTTCTGCAGGATCGCGATGAGGTCCATGATCTCGGGCTCGATCGCGGCGTTGCGGAGCTCGGTGACGCCCGTGGCGAGGACGGACGAGAGCAGCACCTGCTCGGTCGCGCCGACGCTCGGGTACGGCAGCTCGATCTTCGCGCCGCGCAGACCGTCCGGTGCCGTGAGGTGGATGCCGTTGACCTGCTTGTCGACCACGGCACCCATCGCCCGGAGGGCGTCGAGGTGGAAGTCGATCGGGCGGTCGCCGATGCGGCAGCCGCCGAGGTCGGGGATGAACGCCTCGCCGAGCTTGTGCAGCAGCGGGCCGCAGAACAGGATCGGGATGCGGCTCGACCCGGCGTGCGCGTCGATCTCGGCGAAGTGCGCCGACTCGACGTTCGACGGGTCGAGGATGAGCTCGCCTCGTGCAGGATCCGTGATGCGCACGCCGTGGACCTCGAGCAGGCCGCGGACGACCTTGACGTCCGAGATGTCCGGGACGTCCTTGAGGATCGACGGGGTGTCGCCCAGGAGTGCCGCCACCATGGCCTTCGTCGCGAGGTTCTTGGCCCCGCGGACCTCGATGCGTCCCACGAGCGGCTTGCCGCCACGGATGACGATCTCGTCCGACTTGAGCCCCACGCGAGCCCCAGCGGCTGCGGCGTCCTGTACGAGAGAGTTCACTACTTCACCGGCAATGTCTTCGGCCGCCAACGGGAGCGGCGGGATTCGAACTCCGTGATCGCGGTCTCGTCACGGAGGGTGAGCCCGATGTCGTCGAGCCCTTCCATCAACCGCCAACGAGTGTAAGCGTCGATCTCGAAGGGCACGTCCACATCGCCCAGCGACACGCGCTGCGCCTCGAGGTCGACCGTCGCGGAGACCCCGGGGTTCCGCTCGATCTCGGCCCAGAGCGCCTCGACTTCCGATTCGGTCACGATCGCCGTGACGAGCCCCTGCTTGCCGGCGTTGCCCTTGAAGATGTCCGCGAACCGGGACGACACGACGACCTGGAACCCGAAGTCGCGGAGCGCCCAGACGGCGTGCTCGCGGGACGATCCGGTGCCGAAGTCGGGCCCGGCGACCAGGACCTTCGCGCCCTGGTACTCGGGCTGGTTCAGCACGAAGTCGGGGTCCTGGCGCCATCCGGCGAACAGGGCGTCCTCGAAGCCGGTCTTCGTGACGCGCTTGAGGTAGACCGCGGGGATGATCTGGTCGGTGTCGACGTTCGAGCGCTTGAGCGGCGCGGCGATCCCGGAGACGGTGGTGATCTTGTCCATCAGTTCGCTCCTTCAGCGGTCGTCGCCGTCGCGGCGTCGTCGGTCACCGATGCGATCGCATCGTCGGTCTCCAGGTCCCACGGGCTCGACAGCGTCCCGCGCACAGCGGTGGCGGCGGCGACGAGCGGCGACACGAGGTGGGTCCGCCCGCCCTTGCCCTGCCGGCCCTCGAAGTTGCGGTTCGAGGTGGAGGCGCAGCGCTCCCCCGGCGCGAGCTGGTCGGGGTTCATGCCGAGGCACATCGAGCAGCCGGCGAACCGCCACTCGGCTCCGAAGTCCGTGAACACCTTGTCCAGCCCCTCGGCTTCGGCCTCGAGCCGGACGCGCGCGGAGCCCGGCACCACCATCACGCGGACACCCTCGGCCTTCGTGCGGCCCTGGATGATCGACGCGAAGGCCCGGAGGTCCTCGATACGGGAGTTCGTGCACGAGCCCATGAACACCGCGTCGACGGCGATGTCCTTCATCGGCGTGCCGGCCTGCAGGTCCATGTACTCCAGCGCGCGCGACGCGGCGGCCTGGTCGTTCGGGTCGCTGTAGTCGGACGGGTCCGGCACGTTCTCGGACAGCGAGACGCCCTGACCGGGGTTGGTGCCCCAGGTGACGAAGGGTTCGAGCTCGTCGGCGTCGATGAACACCTCGGCGTCGAACACCGCGTCGTCGTCGGTGCGCAGGGTCTCCCAGTACGCGACGGCGTCGTCCCAGTCCTGCCCGGTCGGCGCGTGGTCGCGGCCCTGGACGTAGTCGTAGGTGGTCTGGTCGGGAGCGACCATGCCCGCGCGGGCGCCGGCCTCGATCGACATGTTGCAGATCGTCATGCGGCCCTCCATCGAGAGCGCGCGGATCGCGGAGCCGCGGTACTCGAGCACGTAGCCCTGCCCGCCGCCGGTGCCGATCTTCGCGATGACCGCGAGGATGATGTCCTTCGCCGTCACGCCGGGGCGCAGGGTCCCCTCGACCGTGATCGCCATCGTCTTGAAGGGCTTGAGCGGCAGGGTCTGCGTCGCGAGCACGTGTTCGACCTCGGACGTCCCGATGCCGAACGCCATCGCGCCGAACGCGCCGTGGGTCGACGTGTGGGAGTCGCCGCACACGACGGTGATGCCCGGCATGGTCAGCCCGAGCTGCGGACCGACCACGTGGACGATCCCCTGCTCCTTGTCGCCGAGCGAGTGCAGGCGGACACCGAACTCCGCGCAGTTGCGGCGGAGCGTCTCGATCTGGGTGCGGCTCGTCGGGTCGGCGATGGGCCGGTCGATCGCGAGGGTCGGCGTGTTGTGGTCCTCGGTCGCGATCGTCAGGTCGAGCCGTCGCACCGGCCGACCGGCCTGGCGCAGACCGTCGAACGCCTGCGGGCTCGTGACCTCGTGCACGAGGTGGAGGTCGATGTAGAGGAGGTCCGGCTTGCCGTCCTCGCCCTTGACCACGACGTGGTCGTCCCACACCTTCTCGGCGAGCGTCTTTCCCATCGGCCCGGCCCTTCCTCGTTGACGTCGGTACGCCGCTGTCGCGGCTCGTGGGAGTCACTCTAGCAGGTTGGTATACCAACGTGCGTCCGCACTGCCTGGAGGCTCGTGGCGGGCCCCGCCACGGGCCTCAGGGCGGGTTGCCCCCACCGCCGGGAGGCACGGCGCGGGTCGGCGACACCCGTCGCGGTGGGAAGATGGGTCACGACATGACGACACCTGCGCACTCGACCCGGACCGTGAACCTCGAGGGCGCAGCACGCGCCGCGATCGCCGGTGGCGCACCGCTCGCCGTGCTCATCGCCCTCGGGATGCCCGGCTACGCGGCGTTCGCGATGTTCGCCGGGTTCACCGCGATCTTCGGTGCGACCGAGCCCTACCGGCAGCGCGCCGTCACGACGGGTGTCGCCGGGGCACTGCAGACCGTGTGCATGCTCGCGGGCGTGGGCGTCGCGCTCCTCGGGCACCCGCTCTGGCTGCAGGCGGCCGGACTCGTGGTCGTGCTCGTCGTCGCCGTGTGCACGCTCACCGTGCTCCGGACGATCCCCGCACAGCCGATCTTCCCGGTGTTCGCGTTCGTGGTGTCCGCGCTCGTGCCGCTCCGGCCGGCCGACGTCCCGACGGTGCTGGTGGTCATCGTCTGCTCGGTCGCGTGGGCGTGGGCGGTGGCGATGTCGGGCGCCGTGCTCCGACGGGTGCTCCACCCGCGGGCACCGCACCGGTTCCGGCCGCTCGCGCCGCGGAAGCACCGCTCCCTCGACGTCCTCCGCACCCCGGCACTCCGCGAGACCGTCGCCCTCAACGTCGTCGGGTCCCTCGTGGCGGGTGGCATCGCCGAGGCCCTCCCCGGGCTCGGGCACCCCTACTGGGCGGTGATCGCGGTCGTGTCGACGCTCCCGGCGCTCCGGCAGCGGCACACGCTCCGCCGTGCGTGGCAGCGTGTCATCGGGACCGTCGGCGGCACGGTCATCGCGGTCGGCATCCTGCTGCTGGAGCCGAGCGTGTGGTGGATCGTCGTGATCGCCGTGGTGGGGCAGTTCTTCGCCGAGATCTTCGTCGCGCGGCACTACGCCGTGACCCTGCTCTTCCTCACGCCGCTCGCCCTCGCGGTGTCGTGGCTGAGCCTGCCCGAGGCGCCGGAGCTCCTTGCACTCGACCGCATCGCGCAGACCGTGCTCGGGGCGCTCGTCAGCGTGGCGCTGCTCCTCGTCGGACGCGCGATCGAGCGTCGCCGGGGCCGTCCGCTGGGTGCGACGAGCGCGATCCCGACCGTCTGAGGCGGACGCGCGGAACCAGGGTCCGGACACAGCACCGCGCGGTACCACGGTGTGGTGTCCGGACCCTGGTTCCGGCGGGAGCTCAGTCGCGCGGCTCGACGTTCCAGGAGTCGATGACGGGGCGGCCGTGCTCGTAGCCGAGCGAGCTCACCGTCGCGGTGCCGAGCTTGAGCACCGCCCCGTCCTGCGGTGCCAGACGGATCCAGGCGGCCCCGAGCGCGCGGAGGACGTGCCCGTGCGCGACCACGATCGCGTCGTCACCCTCGGCGAGCACCGGACGGACACGGTTCAGGACGCGCTCGACCCGGACCCGGACCTCGGCGGCGTTCTCACCGGGGGTCTCGCCAGCGGGCACCCCGTCGGTCCAGAGGTCCCACGGGCCGTGGCGCAGCACCTTGATCTGCGGTGTGGTCAGCCCCTCGTACGCGCCGTAGTCCCACTCGTAGAGGTCCTCGTCGAGCTCCGGGTCCACCCCGACCAGCTCCGCGGTGCGTCGAGCACGCTGCAGGGGGCTCGACAGCGCGAGCGCGAAGGAGCGGTCCGCGAGGTACCGGCCGGCGCGCTCCGCCTGCTCGACACCGTGCTCGGTGAGCGGGATGTCGGTGCGGCCGGTGTGCTGCCCGCTCTTCGACCACTCCGTCTCTCCGTGACGGACGAGGACGAGTTCGCCGGGGCGTTCCGAGGTCATGTGTTCCTTCCGATGAGCAGGCCGAGCGCGGCTGCGCCGACCGAGACGACGAGCATCCCGAGGCCGTTCAGGACGGCGAGCCGGGGCTTGCCGGATCGGAGGAGCTGCACGGTCTCGACGCTCGCCGTCGAGAACGTCGTGTACCCACCCATCATGCCCGTCCCGAGCACGGCGACCACCGGGAGGGCCAGTGCTCCGGACTGTCCCGCCCCGGTGAGGACGCCGAGCACGAGCGATCCGGAGACGTTGATGACGAGCGTGCCGAGCGGGAACGCGGTCACACGGGCCTTCACGGCACCGTCGAGCACGAAGCGCAGGGCAGCCCCCACCCCGCCCCCGACCGCGATGACCAGGAGTTCGAGCGGGTTCACGAAGCACCCCCCACGCGACGCGGCCGCAGCACCGCGGCGAGCCACAACCCGGCGACCACCGCCGCGAGTCCGAGCACGACCGACAGGAGCGCGTAGCCGCTCCCGGCCGTCCAGCGACCGGCGTCGAGCAGCTGCGCGGTGTCGTCCGCGAGGGTGCTGTACGTCGTGAAGCCGCCGAGCACGCCCGTCCCGACGAACAACCGGAGCCCGCGGCGTCGGCCGACGTCGGGACCGCGGTGCGCGAGGGCCTCGAGCAGCAGCCCGAGGCAGAACGCACCGACGACGTTGATCGCGAGGATCGTCCAGCTGATCCCCTGCCCGGGCGGGAACGCGGCGGCGAGCAGTGCGCGGAGGCCGGTGCCGATCGCACCACCGACGGCGACGAGGCCGAGGAAGCGCCAGCGGAGGTGGACGGGTCGGTCGTGGGGCACGGGTCTCCTTTCGAGGGACGACGGCGCGGGCGCGGGCGCGGGCGCGGGCGCGGGCACGGGCACGGGCACGGGCACGGAACCGCGGCGGGTGCACTGTAGCGCGCCGCGTGCTCGGAGCCGCCACACTGGCGGAGTGCGCATCTCCACCCTGGCCTGGGTCACCACCGCCCCCGCTCGCGGGCTCGACGAGGACGAGGACCTCGCGCTCGCCGCACTCCGACGGACGGGTGTCACCGTCGACGTCGTGGACTGGGACGACCCCGACGTCGACTGGTCCGCCCACGACCGGGTCGTCCTGCGGTCCACATGGGACTACGACGACCGGCTCGACGAGTTCGTCGCGTGGTTGCGCCGGGTGGCGCAGCAGACCGAGCTCGTCAACCCGCTGCCCGCGGTCCTCTGGAGCACCGACAAGCAGTACCTCCGCGAGCTCGCCGACGCCGGGGTCCCGATCACACCGACCACCTTCGTCCGACCCGGCGAGACCCCGGCGTTCCCCGACGGCCGGTTCGTCGTGAAGCCCGCGGTGGGCGCCGGGAGTCGCGGGGCGGCGTCGTACGGGCCGACGCAGCACGGCGTTGCCGCCGACCACGTGCGGGCGCTGCACGACGCCGGCCAGGTCGTGCTCGTCCAGCCGTTCGTGCACTCCGTCCCGGTCGAGGGCGAGTGGCCGCTCGTGTTCCTCGGCGGCGCGTACAGCCACGCGGCGAGCAAGCGGGTCGCCCTGCCCGAGGCCGCGCTCATCGAGGACCTGTTCGCCGCCGAGGTGAACGCGCCGCACGTGGCGACGGCCGAGCAGGTCGAGGTCGCCCGGGCGGCCGTGGCCGTCGTCACCGCCCGGTTCGGACCACTGCCGTACGCCCGGGTCGACCTCGTCCGCGCGGACGACGGGTCCTCGCTCGTGCTGGAGGTCGAACTCGTCGAACCCTCGCTCTTCCTGCCCCAGGCCGACCCGGGCGCCGCTGACCGACTCGCGGCGGCACTGATCGGCTGACGCCGGGCACCGCTCAGTCGACGACCGCTGCGACCGCCTCGATCTCCACGAGCTGGTCGTCGTACCCGAGCACGGTGACGCCGAGCAGCGTGCTCGGCACGTCGTGGTCGCCCATCGCCCGCCGCACGACCTCCCACGCCGTCACGAGGTCCGCCTGCCGCGACGACGCGACGAGCACCCGGGTGCTGATGAGGTCCTCGACCGACGCACCCGCGGCGGCGAGTGCCGTCCGCAGGTTCGCGATGCACTGTCCGGCCTGTCCGGCGTGGTCCCCCACGGCCACGGTCCGGCCGTCGGCGTCGAGGGGGCAGGCTCCGGCGAGGAACACGAGCCGTGCCCCCGTCGGTGCCGTCGCGGCGTACGCGTACTCCGCGACGTCGCTCAGCGCTGCGGACCGGATGAGCTGCACGGCGGAGGGCATGGTCCGACCCTGCCAGGCTCCCGGTGGCAGCGCCAGGCCGACGCCCCGCCGTCAGCGCCGTCCGATCGGGTTCGGCATCCGCCCCGCCCGGATGAGCGACTCCGTCTGCCCGGTCAGGTCGACCATCTGCACGGTGTTCTTCAGCTGCAACCGGTTCAGGCACGAGTGCTCGAAGTCCGGCACGCGGAGGTCGATCGGCCGCGCCCGTCCGACTGCGGCAGCGTCCACGCACTCCCCGACGAGCCGCCAGAACACCACACCCGGCAGCACCCCGTCCTCGTCGAGGATCGCTGCGAGGTACCGGAGCACCCCGTCGAACACGTCGGTGAACACGCCGAGCGCCGCTTCGTCGTCGTCCACCGGCTGCACGATCCGCTCGGTCCCCACCGGCACCGGGACGTCTCCGACGACCACGACCTCCTCCCCGATGTCCTTCATGAACACCCGGGACACTGCCCCGTCGCGCAGGACGAGCACGAGGTTCTCGCCGTGCGGCATGAACAGCAGCTGGTGCTCGGTGAGGCAGTGGACGACCGGCCGCAGGTAGGCGTCGAGGTACCGGCGCACCCACGTGGCCGCGTCCAGCCCGGACTGCTCGACGAGGGCCGCGGCGACGGACCGGCCCCGAGCGTCCCGGTGCAGCAGTGCGGCCATCGTGATCGGCCGCTCCCCGGGATGGAGCAGGGGCACCGGGCTCTCGCGCCAGAGCGCGGCGAGCATCTTGCGCTGTGGCGAGACCACGTCGACGCGGTGGTACGCGTCGCCGGTGTAGCCGATGGCGGCGTGCTCGCGGAGCACCGAGAACCCGGCGTCGGCGAGCACCGGGTCACCGGAGACCAGCTCGGCGACCCAGTCGTTCACGGCCGGCGCGCTCCGCATGTACGCGGGTGACATCCCGCGGAGGAACCCCATGTTCTGGACGGCGAGCGCCGTCTTCACGTACGAGCGCTCCGGACGCGACCGGTTGAACGCCGTGCGGATGGACTGCTGCGGCTGGTGGTCGTCCGGTCCCTCGCCGAGGTCGACGAGGTCCTGCCGGCCGAGGTCCGGCGCGAACGTGACGGCGATCCGGTGCTGCCACTGCCACGGGTGCACCGGGAACCACGTGTACTCGTCCGGGTCGAGCCCGCGTCGTTCGAGCGTGTCCCGGAACCGGTCGACGGTGGCCGGGTCGAGTTCGGCCTGCCAGTGGGCTTCCTCGGTGCGGCCCGCGGCGAGCGCCAGGTGCGTGTGCTCCCGGCGGGCGGCGAGCCACCGGTAGCGGAAGCGGCCGCCGGACTCCGGCGCGTAGGCCCGGTACTCGTCGAGTCCGAACCCGATGCGGCCGTTGGCGGCGACGAACGCGGGGTGCCCCTCGGTCATCGCGGCCTCGGCGTCCTGGAACGACGCGACGACGTCGCCGTCCGTCCGGCCGCGGGCGAGTTGTGCGGCGGACGGTCCACCGCGGCGGTGCTTCGCGGCGGCGCTCGCGAGGGTCGACGCGATCTCCTCGAGGTAGGTGCCGAGGAGCTCGTCGGGGATGCCGAGGACGTGGTGCAGGGCGAGCACGAGGTCCTGTGCGTCGAGCGGAGCCGGGCGGCCGTCGCGGGTGCGGCTGAGCGACGGCTCGTCGATCGACCAGTGCTCGAGCGCGTGCACGCGAGCGCGGAAGCGGTAGGTCGAGTCGCCGGCGTCGAGTACCCACTCCCCGCCGTCCGGGCGCGGGCTGACCAGTCGTTCGTGGGTGAACTCGGCGATCGCCTTGGCGACGAGGTGCCGCTCGGCCGGCTCGAGGTGCTCGGGGCGGAGGTGCGCCGCCGGGCCGTCGTCGTCGGGCACCCCGATCCGTGCCGTGTCGAGCACCGACAGCTTCGCCCGCTTGCCGTCGACGTCGACCACGCGGAGCGCCCGGAACCCGACCTCGGCGTTCTTCCGCTGCACCGCCGTGTTCCGGACGTCCGGCTCGACCACGACCCGGCGAGCGCCGAGCGCGTCACGGCAGTGCTCGACGACGGCGCGCATCACGGCGGTGGTGAGGCCGTGCACCCGGCCGCCGCCCGGTGCGGTGTCGGCGGGCGGCGGCGCGACGAGCAGGTGCATCCCGACGTCGCCGGGTACGGCGTCCCACACGTCGGTCAGCAGCACCACGGCCGGGTCGTACGTCTCGGCGTACGCGATCGGCGCACCGTGTCGGTGGAGCAGCCAGCCCTGCTGCGCGGGGTCGTCCTGCACGGCGCGCAGGGACGCGCGCACCGCCGGGACGTCGTGGTCGGACATCCCCCACCACACGGACGCCGGGTGTGCGAGCCACGTCTGGACGACGGCGGCGTCGCGGTCCGGGTCGACGGGCTGGACGGACGGGAGGCCCGTGGCGGCGTCCGCCGTGTCGGCGAGCGTCGCGGGGGCGCTCACGCCGAGACCCCCGCGGTCGCGCGGCGAGCGGCCGCGGCCGCGCCGTCCACCGGTCGGGCGGTCGCCGGCGCGTCGGTGGTGACCCGCGGCTGTGGCGCCGGCCGCCCACCGGGCAGGCCGAACTCCTGGAAGGCGATCCGTTCCTCCAGGCCGTACACGGAGCGCCCCGTGACGGACCGGATGATCGACGCGTTCCGCCACGCGCCCATGCCGAGGTCTGGGGCGGTGAGGCCGTGCGTGTGCTCCTCGGCGTTCTGCACCCAGAGGCGGCCGCCGAGCGTGTCAACGTGGAGGTCGCGCGCGACCGCGAACCGACCGCGGTCGTCTCGGGCCACGAGGTGCTCGACCGGGGCGAGGAACCCGGGCGTGCGTGGGCGGTAGCCGGTGGCGAGGACGAGCCGGGCGACCTCGTGGGTCGCCTCCGTGCCGAGCTGTCCGTGCCGCAGGGTCAGGCGGTAGCGGTCGCGGTCGGGGAGCCACTCGGCGGCGACGACACTCGTGTCGGTCCGGAGGGTCGTCGGGACGGTGCCGCGCGCACTGGTGCGGTAGAGCGTGTCGTAGACCTCGTCGACGAGGTCGGCGCTGATGCCCTTGTACAGCCCGCGCTGTTCGCGCCCGAGTCGGTCGCGGACCTCGCGTGACAGGCCGTGGAAGTGGTCGGTGTACTCCGGGCTCGTCATCTCGAGGGTGAGCTTGGTGTCCTCCATCGGGAAGAACCGGGGCGAGCGGGTGATCCAGTCGAGGTGGTACCCGCCGTCGCGGATGCCCTCGAGGAGGTCGCGGTAGACCTCGGCGGCGGACTGCCCGCTGCCGATGACCGCGATCGAGTCGGCGTGGCGGAGGTCGTCGCGGGCGTGGAGGTACCCCGCGGAGTGCACGACGGGGCCGCCGAGCCCCTGCAGCGCCTCGGGCACGGCGGGCTCGGTGCCGATGCCGAGCACGACGTGGCGGGCCCGGTAGCGCTCCGGTCCGTCGGCCGTCTCGGCGTGCACGGTGAAGGTGTCGGTGGCCTCGTCGTGCTCGACCGCGACGACCCGACGGCCCCACCGCAGGGTGTCGAGTCGGTCCGCTGCCCAGCGGCAGTAGGCGTCGTACTCCACGCGCAGGGGGTGGAAGTCCTCGCGGATGTAGAAGGGGTAGAGCCTGCCGGTCTCCTTGAGCCAGGCGAGGAACGTGAACGGCGACGTCGGGTCGGCCATCGTCACGAGGTCGGCGAGGAACGGGACCTGGATCGTGGCGTCGTCGAGCATCATGCCGTGGTGCCAGGCGAAGCCGTCGGCCTGGTCGAGGAACACGGCGTCGAGGTCGTCGAGCGGGTCGGTGAGGCAGGCGAGACCGAGGTTGAACGGTCCGATGCCGATGCCGACGACGTCGTGCACGGCGTCCGTGGGGCCGGTGCTGGTGCCGGTGCTGGTGCTGGTGCTGGCGGTCATCGCGCGGCTCCCGTCGTCTGGGCGGCGTGCTGCGCTGCCCCCAGCTCGGCGTGCAGCCGTCCGGCCGTCGCGGTCACGTGGTCGAGCGCCGCGGCGACCTGCTCCGCGCTCGTCCCGGGGTTCAGCAGCGTCAGCTTGTTGCACGGTCGGCCGTCGATCACGGTCTTCGCGACGAGCACCCGTCCCTCGGCCAGGAGCGCAGCCCGGAGCGGGGCGACGAGGGCGTCCGCCTCGTCGTCGGTCACGTCGTCCGGCTGCCAACGGAACAGCACGGTGCTCAGCTGCGTCGGAGCGACGAGCTCGAGGTCGGGGTGTCGTCGGACGTGCTCGTGCACCAGGGCGGCGACGTCGAGCACGGTGTCGAACGCCCGCCCGATCGCGGCGGCCCCGCTCGCCCGGAGCGTCGCCCAGAGCTTCAGCGCGTCGAGCCGGCGGGTCGTCTGCAGCGACTTGTCGACCTGGTTCGGCTCCTCGGCGTCCTCGGGGTTGAGGTAGTCGGCGTGCCACGCGGCGCGTCGGAGGTCCGCCGGCTCCCGAACGAGCAGTGCGCTCGAGGACACCGGCTGGAAGAACGACTTGTGGAAGTCCGCCGTGACGCTCCGAGCTCGCTCGATGCCGTCGAGCAGGTGTCGGCGTGTCGGAGACACGAGCAGCCCGCAGCCGTACGCGGCGTCGACGTGGAGCCAGACGCCCTCGAGGTCGCACACGTCGGCGATCGGCTCGAGCGGGTCGATGCAGCCGCGGTCGGTGGTCCCGGCGGTGGCGACGACGGCCATCGGGACACGACCCTCGCGGCGGGCGTCGGCGACCGCGTGGGCCAGGGCGTCCGGGCGCATCCTGCCGGAGGGGTCCGTCGCGACGTCGACGACCGCGTGCTCCGGGAGCCCGAGGACCATCGCGGACTTCCGGACACTGAAGTGGCTCGACGCGGTGGCGAACACGACGAGGTCGTCGAGCGCCGGGCGGCCACGCCGCCCCGTCACGGCGGGCGCGCTGGTCGCGGCCTGGCGGGCGAGCAGCAGGGCGTGCAGGTTCGACTGCGACCCACCGGAGGTGAAGACCCCGTCGCCGTCCGCGAAACCGATCGTCTCCGCGGCCCATCGGACCGCCCGGCGTTCGATCTCGGTGCCGATGCGCGACTGGTCCCACGTGTCGACGGAGGGGTTGACCGCGGCGAGCACGGCCTCGGCGGCGACCGCGGGCAGGGCCACGGGGCAGTTGAGGTGTGCGAGCGAGTCGGGGTGGTGGAACCAGACCGCCTCGGCGCTGAAGAGCCGGTCGACCTCGTCCGCAGCGGCCTCGGCGGTACCGAGCGGCGTGTCGAGGTCGACCGCGGCGATCCGCTCGCGGAGCTCCGGTGCCGGGGTGTCGGTGGTGGGCGAGGACACGGTGGCGAACCGGTCCGCCGTGCGGGCGACGATGGCCTGCACGACCTCGCGGTACCGGTCGGCGCGGTCGGTGTCGAGGATTTCGAGCTGAGGTGTAACGCTGTTCACGTTAGGTAAGGCTAACCTCACTTGTCGTCCGGATGGAACCTCGAACGGGGGAAGAACGGTCGTTCCACCCCGGGGCCCGGATCGTCAGCTCCAGTCGATCCGGTCGAACTCCGCCCGGAGCCGCGCCGCTCGCCCGGGGTGCGTCTGCCCGACCCAGCCGATACGGCCGAGCAGGTGCGCGCGGAACTCCGGGTGGCCGTCCCGGTTCTGCGAGTCCGGACCGGACCGGACGCAGTTGTGCAGGATCGCGTGCAGTCGGTCGACCTCGGCGCGGCCGGGCGACAGCCGGTCGTTGACGACCACGCCGGTGACCGACTGCCGGACCCCGCGACGCCGGACCCGGGTCTTGTGCGGGTTGACCGCGTGGCCCTGGTCCCGCACGATCCGCTCGACCCCGGCGACGAACGCCCCCACCCGGGCTGCGAGTGCCACTCCCCCGCTGAACGTCAGGTCGTCGGCGTACCGCGTGTACGTCGCTCCGGCAGCAGCGGCCCACCCGGCGAGGCGGGCGTCGAGGTGCCGGAGCACGAGGTTCGCGAGCGCCGGCGAGGTCGGCGCGCCCTGCGGCAGGTGCGCCTCGGCCAGGGCACGACGGAGCGCGGACCGTTCGTCGACGGAGCCGGCGCCACCGCTCGGCATCGCACGCAGCACGTGCGGCGGGACCTCGTGCACGCACAGCCCGGTGAGCACGTGCGCCAACGGCTCCGCGAGCCCGGCGCGCCGGAACACGCCGTACACGCTCGGCGCCCGCACCGTGGCGAAGAACGCGGTGAGGTCCATCGTCACGACGACCTCGGTCCCGACGTGGAGCGCCGCACTCGTCACGACGCTCCTCCCGGGGACGAAGCCGTGCGCCGCCTCGTGCACCGGCAGGGTCGCGAGCAGCTCGTCGAGGACCGTCCGCTGCGCCCGGCGGAGGAGGTGCATCGGCGCTTCGAGCAGCCGGGGCGTCCGGCCGGGACGGACCGTCCACGTGTGCCGGTAGTGGTGCAGCGGACCGTCGGGGTCCGCACGCCGGTTCCACCCCTTCGTGTCCGCGAGCCAGAGGAGCCGACCAACCGTCAGGTCGAGCGCGCGAGCGAGTTCGGGCAGCGTGTCGACGACCAGCGGTCCCTCGACGTGTCGTCCGGCCCGGACCGGGGCGACCCGCCGAGCGAGGACGGCCACCGGGCGACGACCGATCCGCCGCGCGTGCTCGGAGACGAGCCGGGGCGTCGTGACGAGCACGTCGGCGAGGGCTCGGGGCGCGTCCGTCGGCGGTCGCGGGAACGCCTCGAGTGCGGCCACGACGGCAGCGCCGACGAACGACCGCTCGGGCCCGACCACGTCGTGACCCGCAGCCCGGAGCGTCGCGAGGTCCCAGCCCTCGGCCGCGAGGAACCCGTCGGCGAGGGCGACCGCGATCACGTCGAGGGGCGTGGCGTTCCCGGGGGACCCGTCGGTGCCTCCGTGCGGCAGCGCGCGCGGAGCGCGCCCGCCCGCTCGGGGCGTGGTGTCCTGCTGGTCCTGCGTACCCCGGGGTGACCCCGGAGAGGACGACGCACCGCGTACGTCATCCGCCTCCCCCGGGAACTCCACGCGCTCACCGTACGCGAGACCGGTGACGACGCGCCGCCGGGGCTGCATCGCTCGCGGAACGACGAACGCCCCGCTCCTGGAGGAGCGGGGCGTTCCGGTGGTGACCCCAGCGGGATTCGAACCCGCGTTACCGCCGTGAGAGGGCGACGTACTAGGCCGCTGTACGATGGGGCCGTGGTCTCGCTCGGGAGCGGGACGCACGCGTTGTCGGACTCGGAAGTGAGCCACTTGTGATGACCCACTGCTGGTGACCCCAGCGGGATTCGAACCCGCGTTACCGCCGTGAGAGGGCGACGTACTAGGCCGCTGTACGATGGGGCCGTTCCGACAACTCGACAAGTATGGCACAGCGCTCGCTCCGCGCCAAAACGAGGCGTGTCGCCCGGGTGTGCCGTCGATCCGCGGCCCGGCCACGACGTGACGCGGCGGTGCGTGACGGACAGGAAGCGCGCCTCCTGGCCGTCTCGCCGCGACCGTCCGTCAGACGGTCGTCGTGTCGCCGGGGGCGAGCACGGTCACGGCACCGGCGGGCTCCACGACCTCGCGGAGACGGCCGACGTGCATGCCGAGGCCGACCTCGGAGAGGGTCGCCTCGTGGATCGGGTACGCCCGGCTCGGCGCGATCGCGGCGACCCAGTCCATGAGCTCGCCGATCTGCAGCCAGGGTGCGCCGATCGGGGTGGCGAGCACCTCGACCGGGACGGCGGGGACCGTGTAGGCGTCGCCGGGGTGGAAGAGCCGTCCGTCGACGAGCACGCCCGTGTTGTCGATCACGGGGATGCTCGAGTGGATGACGTTGTGCCGGCTGCCGTGGAACGTGAGGTCGAACGGTCCGACGGTGCGGGCGTCCCCGTCGGTGACCACGTCGACCCGGATGCCATCGTCCGCGAGCGCATCCGCGACCCCCGCGGGGCCGATGACGACGGCGCCGGGGTTCGCGGCGAGGATCCGCTGGACCTGCTCGGGCGTGACGTGGTCGGGGTGGGCGTGCGTGACGACGACCCCCACGACGCCCGTGGTGTCGACCGGCCGGGTGAGGTTCCCCGGGTCGAGGACGAGCCGGGCCCCGTCGCGGGTGAGCACCTGGCACGCGTGTTCGAGCTTCGTGACCTCCATGCCCGCGACCCTACGCGCGGACTCGTCACAGCGGCGGCGCTGCGCGTCACCGCGGCGGCGCGGTCGTCCCCCGCACCACGAGCTCCGCGGTCGCCGGCCCGAGCGACTCCGACCCGTGCCCCTCGACCTCCGCGAGCACGGCACGCGCAGCCGTCCGTCCCTGCGCCTCCGGGTCCTGCGCGACCGTGGTCAGGCCCACGGTCGCGCCGTACTCGTGGCCGTCGACCCCGATCACGGAGAGGTCCTCGGGGACCCGGAGACCGGCACGCTGCGCCGCGAACAGGAGTCCCAGGGCCATCTCGTCGGACGCGCAGAACACCGCCGTGGGTCGCCCGGAGCCGGAGCCGGAGCCGGCCCCGGCGCCGAGCAGCGCGGCGCCGGCGTCCGCGCCGCCCGCGAACGAGAAGCGGCCGTCGACCATCCACTCGGGCCGGACGTCGCAGCCCGCGGCCGTCATGGCGTCGACGAACCCGTCGTGCCGCAGGTACGGGACGGCGACGTTCATCCCGTCCTCGTCCTGCCCGCCCATGTACGCGATCGACCGGTGCCCCAGTGACGCGAGGTGCTGCACGGCGAGGTGCGACACCACCGCGTCGTCGACCCCGACGTTCCGCAACCCCGGGGCCGGTCCGCCGATGACGATCATCGGATGGCGGGTGAGTTCGAGCTCGGTCCGCTCGGTCTCGTCGAGCACGAGCGACAGCAGCACGAGGGCGTCCACCCGGTGCCGGAGCATCGAGCGTCGGAACGCTCGGTCGCGGTCGCCCCCGGCCCCGCCGAGGTTGTACAGCACCAGGTCGTGCCCGGCCCGGCGGAGCTCCGCGTCGACCCCGCCGAGCGCCTTGACGTAGAACCACCGGTCGATCACCGGGACGACGACACCGACGGCGCGCTGCCGGCCGGTGGCGAGGCCGGCCGCCGCCGAGCTCGGGACGTACCCGAGCTCGTCGGCGACCCGCCGCACCTGGTCGATCGTCGGTCCGGCCACCGACGGCAGGCCGCGCAGCGCGCGGGACACCGTGGACTTCGACAGTCCGGTGACGGTGGCGATCTCCTGGATGCCCATGGGTCCGGCCTGGAGGCGCGTCACCCGTCCGCCGGGCGACCCGCGTCCGCCGTGCGGCCGGCCGGGACGACCGGTGCGGACCGGACGACGCCGGCCGAGCGGGCCGGGGCGGTCCGCGCCGAGACCGCGCCGTCGCCGGCCGAGCGGGTCGGGGCGGTCCGCGCCGAGACCGCGCCGTCGCCGGCCGAGCGGGTCGGGGCGGTCCGCGCGGGGACCGCGCCGACGCCGTCCACCTCGCCGGTGGCCTCGTGGTGCCGCCGGAGCACGGACACCCGCCAGCGGTCGAGCAGCACGATCGCCACGACGGCCGCCAGCAGGGTGAGGGCCCAGCCGAGCGCCGGCCGTCCCGTGACCTCGCAGAACACGGTCACCCCGAGGAACAGGACGCCGAAGGTGCCGACGACGCCGATCGCCTCCTCGATCCGGGCGGTGGGACGGGTGGGGCCGCGCTGTGCCATCGTCGTCAGCCCTTCACGCCGCCGGCGGTCAGGCCGGCCACGATGCGCCGCTGGAACACGAGCACGAGGATGACCAGCGGGATCGTCACGATCGTGCCGGCCGCCATCACCGCCGTGTAGGGTTCCTGGTGCGGCTGCGACCCGGCGAAGGACGCGATCGCGACCGTGACCGGCTGGGTGGCGTCCGAGGACAGCTGGGACGAGATGAGGTACTCGTTCCAGGAGGAGATGAACGCCAGGATCGCGGTGGTGAACACGGCGGGGGCGGCGAGCGGCATGATGATCCGTCGGAACGCCTGGATCCGCGTGCAGCCGTCGATGCGGGCCGCCTCCTCGAGGTCCCAGGGCATCTCCCGGAAGAAGCTCGCGAGCGTGTACACCGTCAGCGGCAGCACGAACGAGATGCTCGGCAGGATCAGGGCCTGGTACGTGCCCATCCAGCCGATGTCCGTGAAGAGCTGGAACAGCGGCGAGATGAGCGCGACGCCCGGGAACATCGACGCGGCGAGGATCGCACCGGCGATGAGCGACTTCCCCTTGAACTCGAGCCGTGCCAGCGCGTACGCGGCGCTCGTGCCGACGAGCAGCGCGATGACCGTCACGGTGATCCCGATGAACACACTGTTGAGCAGTGCGCGTCCGAGGTGGTTGCCGAGCGCGGTCGAGAACGCCGTCTCGTAGTTCGCGAACGTGAAGTGCGTGAACCACGGTGTCGGGTCGAACGTGAACCCGACGTCACGGAAGCTCGTCACGACCATCCAGTAGAAGGGCAGGAGGCACCACACGGCGATGACGACGGCCTGGATGCCGGTCCGGAGCTTCTGGCCGGTGTGGCGCTGGATCCGGACCTGGGTGCGGTCGACCTCGCGTTCGCGGGGCCGCGTCGTGGAACGGGGCCGGTCTGCTGCGATGCTCATCGGAGTTCACCCTTCTGCTGGGCTGCCTGGGTCTGGACGACGTTCGCGCCGAGGAACCGGACGAAGATGAACGCGACGAGGAAGATCACGAGGAACGTGATCGTGGAGAGGGCCGACGCGGAGTTGAACCCCTGCCGGATCTGGTCGACGACGAGCACCGACAGCGAGACGGTCGCGTTGCCGGAACCACCACCACCGCCGGTCATGATCGCGATGAGGTCGTAGATGCGGAGGGCGTCGAGGACGCGGAACAGCACCGCGACCATGAGCGCCGGCTTGACGAGCGGGAGCGTGATGTTCCAGAACCGCTGCATCGTCGACGCGCCGTCCATCTTCGCGGCCTCGTAGACCTCGTCCGGGATCAGCTGGAGGCCGGCGAGGATGAGGAGCGCCATGAACGGGGTCGTCTTCCACGTGTCGGCGATGATGATCGCCCACCGGGACGCCCACTCCCCCGAGAACCAGAGGACCTGGTGCCCGATGACGTGGTTGAGGACGCCGTTCGCGTCGAAGATGAAGTACCAGAGCTTCGCGGTGACGGCGGTCGGGATGGCCCACGGCACGAGGATCGCGGCGCGGACGAAGGCACGGCCCTTGAAGTTGCGGTTCATGATGATCGCCATCCACACGCCGATGACGGTCTCGAGGGCGACGGTCACGACCGTGAAGAAGAACGTGTTGCCCATCGCGGTCCAGAACTGGGACCCGAGGTTGCCGGGCGGGCAGGCGGTGTTGCCGCACTGCTGCCCCAGCCAGTGCACGTAGTTCGTGACCCCGGCGAAGCCGCCGGCCACGAAGAGCCCGGTCGCCTTGTCGAGACCGGCGTCGAGCTGGAACGACTGGATGACGGCACTGACGACGGGGTAGCCGATGACGATGGCGAGGAGCACGATCGTCGGGCCGATGAGGTACACGGCCCACCGGCCGTGCTCGGCGTTGAGGCCGCCCTTCCGCCGCTTCGGCGGCTCCATCCCCGTCGGGTTGGGGATGGCGGCGGGGATCTCGGTTGCTGCTGACACGTGACGGCCTCCTTGCCGGGTGTCGGGACGCGAGTGGGGGCGGACTGGAGGCACGGCGCACGCTGGCACCGTGCCTCCAGTCCGACGCGGCGCGAGCCGCTAGTTGCTGTTGCCGCTGGTCGCCGTCTTCAGGGCGTCCTGCATGTCCTTCAGGGCTTCGTCGACGCTCTTCGAGCCCTTCAGTGCCGCGTAGGTGTTGTCCTGGATCGCCTTCGTCACGGCCGGGTAGAACGGCGTGACCGGGCGGGGCTCCGCGGACTCGATCGACTTCAGCAGGGTGGGCAGGTACGGCAGCTTGCTCGTCAGCTCGGAGTCGGTGTAGAGGTCACCGACCACCGGGGCGAGGGAGCCCTGCGTCGCGAAGAACTTCTGCGTCTCGTTCGACTCCAGGAACTCCAGGAAGTCGTGCGCGGTCGCCTTGTGCTTCGAGTAGACGCTGATCGCGGCGTTGTGGCCGCCGAGCGTCGAGGCGCCGGTGCCGTCCTTGCCGGGGATCGGGGCGATGCCGAAGGTGTCCTTCACCTTCGACGAACCGTCGGTCTTGGCGAGGCTGTAGACGTACGGCCAGTTGCGCAGGAACAGGAGCTTGCCGTCCTCGAACGCGGTGCGGCCCTGCTCCTCCTGGTACGTGATCGCCTCGGCCGGGATGTTGCCGTCCTTGAAGGCGTCGACGAGGTTCTGCAGACCGGCCTTGGCGTCGGAGGTGTCGACGTCCGGCGAGCCGCTCTTGCTGAGCACCGAGCCGCCGGAGCCGTTGATCGCCTCGGAGGCGTTCACGGTGAGGCCCTCGTACTTCGCGAACTGACCGGCGTAGCAGCCGATGCCGGCCTCCTTGGCGATGGAGCAGTCCTTCATCATCTCGTCCCACGTGGTCGGCGGGGTCTTGACGAGGTCCTTGCGGTAGTAGAGCAGCGCGCCGTCGGACGTCTGCGGAGCTGCGTACAGCGTGTCGTTGTACGTCGCGGTCTTCACCGTCGCCGGGAGGAGCTTGGACGTGTCGATCTTCATCTTGCCGGTGAGCGGCGTCAGCCAGCCCTTCGCGGCGAACTCCGCGGTCCAGACGACGTCGACGTCGACGACGTCGTAGTTCTCGTCCTTCGCCTGGAAGTGCTGCACGAGGTCGTCGTGCTGCTGGTCGGCCTGGTCGGACTGCTCCTTGAAGGTGACCTTCTCGTCCGGGTGCGCCTTGTTCCACTTGGCGATCAGCGGGCGGACGACGTTCGAGTTGTCCTTGCCCTGCACGTAGGTGATCGGTCCGCGGCTGTCCTGGCCGTTCTGGGCGTCACCGGAGTTCGCGGACCCGCCGCTCGAGCAGCCGGTGAGCACGAGCCCGATCGCGGCGATGCCGGCGACCGAGGCGAACCGCACCTTGGCACGTGTTGTCTTCACGGGGTTGTCTCCTCATCGAGATCACCAGGAGCCCCGATCGGGTGCGATGACGCTGCCTGGAGCAGGCGGCGGTGCCTGCTGACGGAGGAAGTTACGCCCGCGATCGACGTTCCGCAACCGGTTGCATTGGTTCCGTGACCTGCTCGTGATGACCTTCCACCGGGAGGTTTCTGCGAATCTGCCGAAAGTGTGCGCTCACTCTCCCGTCGTTCCTGGGATCGTCGCTGCGCGGGGTGCGGGGCACCGGTGCGGGGTTCCGCACGAACACCGCCGTCACCCGGTCGCGCCGTTGTCCGGTGCCCGCACGCTCCGTAGCGTCGCGGACATGGCCCTGATCCCTCCCGTCACCGTGCCCGGCCCACGTCGGGTCGTCAGCCTCGACCTCGACGCGCCGCTCCCGGAGCTCGTCGCCGACCACCGCGGCTCCTCGGCGCTCGTCGTCGGCTACCGCGGCGGGTTCCCGGTGACGACGCTCGACGTGCTCCTCACCGACGACCCCGCTGATGCCCGTCGTGCCGTCGAGCCGCTCGTGGCGCAGACCGCGGGGACCACGGCCGGCGCCGAGGCGTCGACGCCGGTGCCGGACGAGGACCTCCCGCTCATCTCGGTCGTCGTGTCGACGATCGTCGCGCGCATCGAGACCATCACGACGCTCCTGGCGGTCCTCGAGCAGCTCGACTACCCGCGGTACGAGGTCATCATCGTCGACAACCGCGTGAAGGTGCCGGCGGACGACCAGCTCCCCCGGATCCTCGAGGGGCACAACGTCCGTCTCGTCGTCGAGCGCCGCCCGGGGTGCTCGGCCGGGCGGAACGCCGGGGTCGCGGCGGCGAAGGGCGAGGTCATCGCCTTCACCGACGACGACGTCCGGATCAGCCCGCAGTGGCTCCGGATGATCGGCTCGCGGTTCGTCCGCGAACCCGCGCTGTCCGCGGTGACCGGGCTCATCCTGCCCGAGGAGCTCTCCACCCCCGCGCAGATCTGGTACGAGGCGTACTACGGCGGGTTCAGCGGCGAGCGCACCTTCGAGCCGGTCACCATCGTCCCCGACGACGTCCCCGGTGCGATGCGGAACGCCCGCGCCCGCGCGATCGCCCCCGACGGCCGCGTGCTGAAGCACTTCGCCGTGTACGGCATCGGCGGGTACGGGGCCGGCGCGAACTGGGCCGTCCGGACCTCGGCGTTCCGTGCCGCCGGCGGCTTCGACCCGGTGCTCGGCGCCGGGGTCCCCGCCCGCGGTGGTGAGGACCTCGCGATCTTCATCGACATCCTGTGGGGCGGCGGCCGGATCGGCTTCGAACCGAAGGCCGTCGTGCACCACACCCACCGTGCCGACCTCGAGGGGCTCCACCACCAGCTGCACTCGAACGGCGTCGGGTTCACCGCGCTCATGTGCGCGCTCATCGTGAAGGACCGACGGCACCTGACGGCGCTCACGCGGCTGATGCCGATCGCGGCGAAGGTCAAGCTCAAGCAGCTCGTCACCCGGCTCGCGGGCAAGCGGGACGCGGCGCCGGAGACCGTGACGGAGGCCTCGACCACCAGCATCCCGCGGTCCCTGGCGTACCACGAGTTCCGGGGCTTCCCGGCGGGTCCGGCCGCGTACCTGCGGAGCCGTCGCTTCTGGCGGGACGTCGAGGAGGGGCGCTTCCGCCCCTGAGCCGGCGCGGGGCGCTGTGGCGCGGCCGCGGGACCGCTGTCGCGCGACACGTCCGTCGTCGTGCGACAGCGGACGTGTCGCTCCTGCGCGCGTGCAACACCCGGCGCCCGCAACCAGCGACGCGGCCGTCGTAGCACGACAGCGACGACGTCGATCCACGGCGGCCGCCCGACCGCCGCCGGGACCGCTGCCGGACGACACCTCCGTCGTCGTACGACAGCGGACGTGTCGCTCCTGCGCGCGTGCAACACCCGGCGCTCGCAATCAGCGACGCGGCCGTCGTCGCACGACAGCGACGACGTCGATCCACAGCGGCCGCCCGACCACCCGCCGGGCACTCACGCCCCGCCCGCCGGACCCACCCGCGATGGCCTGACACCGACGCGACGTTGCACCCGTCGATCGACACGTGCAACGTCGCACCCGTGTCGCGCCGGTCCATGCGGGCGCATCGTGCGACGATCCGCGCGTCGATCGACGTGCGGGACGTCGGAACGCGCGCGTTTCGCCGCCCGAACGACCCCGCCCCGACCCGCGCCTCCCCGCGCCCGCCCGACCGCTACCGCGCCGCGAGCCGCCCGCGCACGTACCGCCACGGGCCGCCGAGCGCCGCGGTGAGCTCCGCGCGCTTCAGTCCGGCCGTCGCGGCGCGGAACTCGTCGTCCACCGGCCACCCGCCGACCGCGTCCACCGCTGCCGACACCTGATCGGCACCACCAGCACCACCGCTGCCCTGGCCGAGCGCCCCGAGCTGCCGGAGCGCCCCCACGGCTCGCCGGAGCACGGCGAGCGCGGTACCGGGGCGTGTCATCAGCTTCGCGACCCACGCCCCGAGCCCGGTGCCGTAGCCGAGGGCCTGGGAGCGCAGCGCCTCCCGGTCGGCACGGTGCTTGTGCCACACGATCGCCGAGGGTTCGACGGCGAGCGCCCCACCGGAGAACAGCACCCGCGTGAACAGGTCGGGGTCCTCGCCGGCACGCGCGGGGGTGCCCGGACCGAGGGCGACGTCGAACCCACCGAGTTCGAGGGCCGCAGCGCGACGGAGGGACATGTTCGCGCCGGTCCCGAACGCGCCGACCGAGAACGGGAAGAGCGGCAGGTCCGCCGGCGGCAACGCGGTCCGGTACACGCGGCGCTCGGTGTTGCGCGCCCAGGTCACCCGCTCGTCGAAGTAGCGCTGCGTCGGCGTCCGGAGCTCACCGCTCGGCACGAGCCCGGTCACGCAGACGACGTCCGCGTCGCGCGCGTACGCCGCGGCGAGCGCCGCTGCCCACCACCGGTCGACGACCACGTCGTCGTCGACGAAGGCGACCACGTCGCCGGTGGCCGCCGCGAGACCGGCGTTCCGTGCGCGCGAGACCCCGGCACGGGCCTCCAGGACGTACTGCAGGCGAGGGTCCGTGAACGACGCGACCACGTCACGGGTCGCGTGGGAGCTGGGTGCGTTGTCGACGACGATCACCTCGAGGTCGTCCCACTCGGACGCCAGCACCGAGGCGACGCAGCGGCGGACGTCGTTCGGTCGGTCCCGGGTCGCGACGACGACGGTGATCCGACCGACGGTCGGACCCTGCGGGGCGGCCGGGAGGCTCGTGGTGCGCAGGGCGCGCAGCGCGCGTGCCGTCTCGGCCGGGTCCAGGGCACCGTCCGTGCCGACCGCGAGGTCGACGGAACCCGCGAGTTCGCGGCCGTCCCGGACGAGGAGCCGCGCGCGGCGGAACCCCTCGGCCCCGGCGAGGACGACGGCGTCGGCCGCGAGCGCCTCGCCCCGGTCGACGGCACCGACCCAGGCGGCACCGGACCAGGTCGGTGCGTCCGCAGCGGGCATCGCGGGCTGCAGGGTGAGCACGCCGGTCATCGTGGGACGGTCGGTCATGCTCCGATGCTCCGGTGCTGTCGCGCGGCGGTCAACGACGGTCGCGCGCGGGTGCGCGGACCTTGCGGTTTGCCGCCACCTGACAGCCCCGCTCCCCTAGGATCGTGGAGATCCCCGGGCGTCTGGTCGGGGGCACGAGGAGGACGCATGCCGCTGGGCCCGACGAACGAGTCCGGGACGCTCCTCGAGGTCGTGCTCGACGACACCGTGACGTGCGTGTGCGGACACCCTCGTGAGGCGCACGAGCACTACCGCCCCGGCACCGACTGCGCGCTCTGCGACTGCCCGAAGTTCCGCAAGAAGCGCTGATCAGGAGCCTGGGTGCGGGAAACCGCTGCTTCCCCGCACCCGGTCCGACCCCGCCTTGTCGGGGTCCTGCGGCCACCGTAGCGTCGCGGTCATGGCCAACTCCCCCGCCGTGGCGTGCGTCGTCCTCGCCCACGAGGACCCGGCGCACGTCCGACGCCTGATCGAGGCGCTCGCACCGTTCCCCGTGTTCCTGCACGTCGACGCGCGCACGCCCGAGTCGGAGTGGACCGCGATGACCACCGACCTGCCCGAACGCGTCCGGCTGCTGCCGCGGATGCGCACCGGGTGGGCGAAGTGGGAGAACGTCGCCGCCGAGGTCGAGGGCTACCGGGCGGCACTCGCCGCCACCGACGCCTCGCACGTCGCGGTCCTGACCGGGAGCGACTACCCGCTCGGGAACCCCGCTGAGCTCACGGCGCTGCTGGAGCAGCACCGTGGCACGTCGTTCCTCGGCGTGCACCCACTGCCGTACGCGGAGTGGGGCCGGGGCGGCGGTCTGCCGCGACTCCGCTACCCGCACTGGGCGTGGCGGAAGCACATGGTGCGCGTGCCCGTCCCGCGCCGACTCCCCCGTGACCTCACGCCGGCCGGTGGCTCGCAGCTCAAGGTCCTCGCCCGCGCGCACGCCGAGGCCGTCGTCCGCGCCGTCGACACCCGCCCCGACCTCGTCCGGTTCTGGCAGCGCGTGTGGATCGCCGACGAGACCTTCGTGCCGTCCGTGCTCTGGACCGAGTCGCTGACGCCGGGCTTCCGTGACGCCCACGTGCCGCACTCGCTGTGGTGGATCGGGTGGGACGGCTCCGCGATGAAGAGCCCGCCGTGGCTGACCCTCGCGGACGCCGGACGGCTGCTCGAGTGGCGCACGCAGCCCTCGGCCGAGGCGCGTCGGGCACCGCAGCTGTTCGCCCGGAAGTTCTCGACGGACCGGAGCTCGGAGCTGCTCGACCTCGTCGACGCGGCGTTCGGGCTGCGTGAAGCGGGCGCGACGGCCCTCCGCGACACGACCGCCGTCGACCGTCGGGCGGTCGTCCGGTGAGCGTGCCGCAGGAGACCCGCACGGACCGGCCGGCGACGCGACGCGAGGCACGGGAAGCACGTGCGGCCGCGTCGTCCGGTCCGTCCGGCACCGCGGAGCCCACCGGCGAAGCCGACACCGGGACGACCCGCACGGTCTCGTCGAAGCTGTTCGGGCGCGGCCTGCTGTACGTCGTCGTCTGGTCGATGCAGCTCGTCGTCTCGTCCCTGATCTCCCCGGTCCTGGCGCACCTCATGCCGCCGGCCGAGTTCGGCGTGCTCGCGTCCGCGATCGCCCTCTACCAGGCGCTCGGCGTCCTCGCGGTCGCCGGCCTCGACCAGGCCGCGGTCCTGCAGCGCGCCGAGGACGGGAACGACCGTCGCGCGCGGGGGCTGCTGAGCGTCGGCATCACGACCGCCGTGCTCGTGACGGTCGTCGCGCTCGCGTCGATCCCGATCTGGGGCGACGCCGCCGGCTTCGTCGGGCAGCACCCGCTGCTCCTCATCGCCGTGCTCTGGGTCGGCCCCGCCGCGGTCGTGCAACTGTCGCTCGCGCTCCTCGTGGCACAGGACCGCATCCGCGTGTTCGCCGTCACGAGCCTGCTCTCGTCGATCGGCGGCTCGATCATCGGCCTCGGGCTGCTCACCTTCGTGCACGCCGACGCCGTCACCTACGCCTGGGGCGGCGTCGTGGCGCAGGGCATCGCGATGGTGATCGGCGTCGCGGCCACCCGGCCCCGGATCGCCGGTCTGTTCGACCGCGCCACCACCGCCCGCGCCTTCCGCCTCGGCATCCCGATCGCGCTCGGCAACCTGTCGTACTTCGTCCTCAACGCCGGCGACCGCATCGTCGTGCAGCGCATCCTCGGCCCCGAGGAGGTGGCGCGCTACCAGATCGCCTACGTCGTCGGGTCGGCCGTCATCCTCCTGCTGTCGTTCACCAACCAGGCGTGGGCCCCGCACTTCGCCGCCCTCCGCGACGCCGTCGCCCGCCGCGAGCTCGCCATGCACGCCCGTGACGAGCTCTACAAGATGCTCGCGCCCGTGCTCCTCGCCGTGACCCTCGTCTCACCGGTGGCCCTGCCGATCCTGGCGCCCGCCTCGTACCGCGTCCACGAGCTGACCGTCGTCGTCCTCATCGTCGCCGTCACCGCCCTGCCCGTCGTCGCCAGCGGTGCGACCGGCCGACTGCTCGTGATCGAGCGGCGTGGTGTCGCCGTCGGGGTGATCGCCGCGATCGCGGGCGTCGTGAACATCGGCGCGAACCTCCTCCTCGTGCCGTGGCTCGGGCTGTCCGGCGCCGCCGTGGCGACCGTCGTGGCGTACGTCGTGCTCGCCGTCCTGCAGCAGGCGTCCCTCCCCGACCGCCGCGCGTGGAAGGGCCCGGGCTGGCGCGTCACCGTGCCGGTCGCCGCTGCGCTCGCCGTGGCCGTCGCGTCGCTCTTCGTCCCGCAGGACGTCTTCTGGAACTGGTTCCGCTTCGCCGGGGCACTCGCCTGCCTGCCGTGGTTCATCCGTCGTCTCCGAGCTGCCCGAGGAGGGTCCTCATGACCACCGCACGCCCCCTGCGCATCGCCCTCGTCACCTCCGGGCTGGCGATCACCGGTGGGCTCGAGCGGTGCGTCCTCGAGGACACCGAGGAACTCGTCGCGGCCGGCCACGACGTCGTCGTCTGGCACCGGGACGACGAGATGGCCCGCCCCGGCGAGGGCCGACCGCCCTACGAGCGACTCGGCGTGCGCCTCGTGCACGGGACCGACCCGCGCTTCGGCGTCCGCACGGCGTTCCGCGACGTCCTCCGCTTCGTCCGCGAGGGTCTCCGCATCCGCAGCTGGCGACCCGACGTGATCTGGTTGAACCGACCCGAGTACCTGCCCTACGGCCGCGTCCTGTCCGCGGTGTCGCGCGTGCCGCTCGCCGTTCACCTCCACCACGCCCCGAACTACGGGCGCCTCCGTCCGTTCGCCGGCGGGCGGACCCGCTACCTCGCGGTCTCCTCGGCGATGGCCGATGCGTGGGCCGCGGTCGGCGCACCGCGCGACCGGATCACGATCGTCCCGAACGGCGTCGACACCGCCGAGTTCCCGCCCCCGACGGCCGACGACACGCGCGCTGCCCGCGAGCGGCTCGGCCTGCCGGCCGACGCCCCGGTCGTGCTCTACTACGGTCGCCTCAGCCGAGCCAAGGGCGTCGTGGCCCTCCTGGAGGCATGGAGTCGCGTCCGCACGGCGGCCCACGTCCGCGAGCGGGTCGCCGGCCCGTCCACGGCCGGCTCCGCGCCGACCGCACCGGTCCTCGTCCTCGCGGGCGCCCTCTACCCCGACGAGACGGCCCCCGTCCAGCAGGCGGTCGACGCGCTGCCCGACGGCAGCGTCGTGGTGCTCCCCGAGCGCGACGACGTGCTGCCGCTCCTGCACGCGGCGGACCTCGTCGTCGTGCCGTCGATCGAGCCGGAGGGCTTCGGTCGTACGGTCGTCGAGGCGATGTCGGCGGGAACGCCCGTCGTCGCGGCCGCGTCGGGCGGCACAGCCGAGATCCTCTCCGACGAGTGGGCGCGGTACACGGTCGACCCGACCGACCCGGACGCCCTCGCCGGACGGATCGTCGAGGTCCTCGCCGAGGCCGCGGCCGACCCGTCGCTGGGTGCGCGCGGCCGGGCCCACGTGAGCGCCCGCTACGGTCGGACCCCGCACGTCGCGGCACTGCTCGCGGCGCTCGAGGAGCACGCGGGGCGCTGACCGCCTCGCCGTGACGGCGCCGCTCAGTCCGCGATGGCGACGAACACCATCACCGAGGCACCGTCTTCGAGCGGTCCCCGCTGCCAGTCCCCGAAGGCCTCGACCGCGCCGAACCCGGCTGCACGGAGGTCGTGCACCAGCTCGTCGTGGACGCGGAAGCGCAGGTCCTCGGTGTACTCCAGCGTCTGGTCCTCGTCGGCGAACCGGTTCGACGCGACGAGCCGCACGACGCCGGGAGCGATCTCGTCGGCCGTCGACCACTCTTCGAGCAGGCCGTGCGCGGTCGGCCTGACGCTCGGCTCGCTCGTGGTCCACTGCGTCCAGGCACGCACACGGGGGTTCCGGCTCTCGAACGCCAGTGCCCCTCCCGGGCGCAGCACGGACCGGAGGTCGCGGAGCGTGCGGTGCCAGTCGTCGTCCGCGATGTGCTGGGCCACGTTCCCCGTCATCAGTGCGAGGTCGTACCCGTCGGCCGGAACGCTCCGGCTGTCTCCGAGGAGCCACGTCACCTGGTGACCGCCGGGTCGCTGCCGCGCGTGGTCGAGCATGGACGCCGACGGGTCGACACCCACGACCTCTCGACCCGGTGCCGCGAGCGTCACGGTGAGCATGCCCGTGCCGCAGCCGAGGTCGAGGATCCGGCGAGCGCCGAGCTCGTCGGCGAGCGCACGCCACAGGTCGTGGTCGGGACCGTCAGGGTTGTCGAGGTCGTAGAGGTCGACGAGTCGTCGGTCCAGGTCAGCCACCCGGCGACGGTACCGCGATCAGGACTCCGGGACGTCGACCGTGATCCAGTCGATGAGCAGCGAGCCGTCCGACGCCTTCGGCGGCACCCCACCGAGCGAGCCGGCCTGCACGACGAAGTGCATCGGCATCGTCGGGATGTCCTTGTCCGTCGACGCGATCTGCCGACCGTCGATCGAGAACGTCATCCGCTGCGGCGTCCAGTCGATCGTGTACGTGTGCCAGTCCTTGAGCGAGGCCGCCGTCTCCTGGTGGATGCACTTCTCCGCCGGGTCCACGAGGCAGTGCACGTTCAGCCACGCCGGCGCACCGAGCGCCCCCTCCGGGAAGTCGACCTCGCCGTCGGCCCACACGTTCCGGTCGCTCCAGAGCAGGACGGCGACGCCGTACCCGTCGACCTCGTCGCTCCGGAGCCGGATGCTGTACCGGCCGGCGGTCTGGCCGCCCCACTTCCCGTCGACCAGCGGCACGATGCCGCCCGCGAGGGGTGTCCCGCCCGCGGTGGTGCGCATCCGCATGTCGAGCACGCCGTCGTGCGCCGTCAGCGCGGATGCCGAGTACCGGCCGGTGCCGGCGGTGTCCGCGAAGCCGTGGTACACGGAGAACCGGTCGGCGTAGGGCTTCTCGAAGCCGCCGGTCGCGGTCGGTTCGGCGAAGTCCTCGGAGAACACGCGCTTCCACCCCGAGGCGGCCGCGGTGGGCATGGTCTCGCCGCTCGGGTCGACGGCGCTGCCCGTGGACGAACCGGTCGCAGCCGCCGCGACGATCCCCGCGGTGACGACGAGAGCGCCCACCGTGAGGGCGACGCTGCGGCGCCCCGGGCGGCCAGGACGGCGGTGACGGGAGAGCCCGGTGCCGTGTGCGGGCGGTGCGCCGTTCGCCGATGACGCCTCGGGGTCGACCGTCGACGGCCGGACCGCTCCGGGGTCCTCGGTCGTGGTCGTGGTACGGATCAGCTCGTCCACGCGCGCACCTCCGCGAGTCCGGCGTTCTGGGTGCCGGAGGAGACGCCCGTGACGGTGAAGCGCACCCAGGTGACCGACCGAGCGGTGAAGTCGACGTTGAGGGTCGACCCGTCGTTCGGCAGCGATCCCACGCGGACACTCGTCCCGTTCGAGAACGTGAGGGTGCCGCTCGTGATCCGGTCCGTCGTGTTCGGTCGGTCGTGGAGCTCGATCCGTCCGAGCCTCTGCGCCGACGACCAGGTGAGCTGGATCCAGGTGCCGGAGCGGCCGTTCGGGGCGACCCACTCGGCCGACGGGTTGACCGGGTAGCCGGAGACGACGCCGTCCACGGCCTTCTGGACGGTCTGCCCGTCGGCGACGTTCTGCGCGCTCGCCGTCGGGGTGGCCGAGCCCGTGACGTCACCAGGACCCGGCGTCGGCGTCGGGGTCGGGGTGGGCGTCGGGGTCGGGGTGGGCGTCGGGGTCGGGGTGGGCGTCGGCGTCGGCGTGGGGGTCGGCGTCGGCGTGGGGGTCGGCGTCGGCGTGGGGGTCGGCGTCGGGGTCGTCGAGTCCGACGCCGCGATCGCCCGGATCTCCGCGAGCCCGGCGTTCTGCGTCCCGCTGCTCACCGAGGTCACGGTGAACCGCACCCACGTCACGGACCGCGCGGAGAACACCACCTTCTGCACCGCACCGCCGTTCGGCAACGCCGGCACCGTCACGCTCGACCCGTCCGAGAACGTCAGCATCCCGCCGGTCACCTGGTCGGTCGTGTTCGGACGGTCGGCGAGGTCCACCTCGACCAGCTTGCGCGCCGAGGTCCAGGACAGCTGGATCCACGTGCCGGCGCGGCCGTTCGGCGCCACCCACTCCGCGGCGGGGTTCGCCGGGTAGCCGGAGACGACCCCGTCGACCGCCTTGGCCGCGGTCTGTCCGTCGGCGGGGTTCTCGGCGCTCGCGGTGACGGACGCCGCCGCGGTGACGTCCGACGTCGTGGGCGTGGGGGTCGGCGGCGGTGTCGTCGACGCGGCGGTGAACGCGCGGATCTCCGCCAGGCCGACGTTCTGCGTGCTGCTGCTCACCGCCGTCACGGTGAAGCGCGCCCACGTCACGGACCGCGCCGGGAACGTGACCTGCTGGACCGCGCCGGTGTTCAGCAGCGCGGGGACGGTCACGCTCGACCCGTCCGAGAACGTCAGCGTCCCGCCGGTGACCTGGTCGTCGCCGTTCGGTCGGTCGGCGAGGTCGATGCTCGTGAGCGACTTCGGCGACGCCCACGAGAGCTGCAGCCAGGTGCCGGCGCGCCCGTTCGGGGCGACCCACTCGGCGGACGGGTTCGCCGGGTAGCCGGACACCACGCCGTCGACGGCCTTGGCGGCGGTCTGCCCGTCGGCGGCGTTCTCCGCGCTCGCGGTGACCGTGGCCGAACCGGTGACGTCGGTGCGGTCGCTGCCCGGTGTCGACGGGTTCGTCGGCGCGGTGGGGTCTGCCTGTCCGACGGTGTACTGCCGCTGCAGCCACGCCGACTCGGGCCGTGGCGGCGCGCAGGCCTCCCAGGTGGCGCACGTCTCGCTGTCGTGTGCGGCGTAGGTGAAGAACGCGGACGACTTCGCAGCGACCTGCTGGGACGTCAGGTTCGTCGGGCGCCCCTCGATCGTGTAGCCGAGGTACCCGGTGAACGTGTGTGCGCCGGTGTACCGCTGCTGCGCCTCGTTCGCGAGGTACGCCACGGTGTGGTGGTCGCTGTGGTCCCCGTCGCCGTACCCGCCCGCGTGGTCGAGCGTGCGGACGGCCGTCGGCGCGTACCCGTCGAGGAGTCCGGAGATCGTCGCCCGCAGCTCGGCGAGCGTGTAGGTCGCCGGGTTGGGGGCGTCCGCGACGGTCGCGAGGGTCGAGGCGTAGCCCTGGTAGAGCTGCTGCAGGCCCGTGTAGCCCGTCGCCCAGAAGCCGTTGCCGCCCAGGTTGCCGTCCGGCAGGTCCATGAACACGAGGCTGATCCGCGGGTCCGCGGTGAGGGTCTCGAGCCGGAGCGTCTTGCCGGCGACGGTCAGCGTGGACGTCGTGGTGGCGGGGTCGACACCCGCGATCGCCGCGTACGCCGCGACGAGACCGGTCTGCCGCTCGCGCCAGTACCATGCGGGGTACCCGCCGTCGGCCGCCGTCACGACGACCGTCCGGACGCAGGCGCCCGCGTCGATGCTGGCGCGGAGGTCGGTGCCCTGGAAGAGCAGGTCGTCGTCGGGGTGGGCGACCACGTCGAGCACCCGACCGGCCCGGCAGTCCGCGGTGGACACCGGGTCGGTCGTCACGGCACCGGCCGCGGCACGGGCGCCGAGGACGGTCGTCCCCGTGAGCACGAGTGCCAGGGCGGTGACGGCCGCCGTGACGAGGCGAGCCGTCCGCGGCGATCGTCGGTGCGGTGCCTCACCTCGCGGCATGGCGCATGCCCTCGGTCGTGAGCTCGTAGACCACGGTCGTGCCCTTCGACCAGACGGGCGTCCAGTACGGCGAGTCGGCCATGGCGGCCGCGAGCTTCCGGTAGTCCGCGTCGCTCTGGTAGCCGTACCGCTCGTCGTAGGCGCCGAACGGTGCGGCCACGAGGGCGTAGTACTTCGTCGCCGACCAGGTGCTCACGAGCTTCCGCGTGATGTTCGACACGTCCGCGGTGGCGTCGTAGCCCTCGCTCGCCGGGTACGCCCCGAAGGCCTCGCGGGAGAGCGCTCCGACGTCGAAGTACCGGGCGCCGGTGTTGCTCGGGACGGCGTTCGCCGAGCCGGTGAGCAGCATGATCGAGCCCTTCGGCGCCGTCGCGTCGTAGTACTGCGTGGCTTCCGACTGGCTGCGCGTGGGGACGCGGTTCCAGTCCAGGGCGGTCTGTCCGAACGACCCGACGGCGACCATGCCCGCGATGAGTGCGGTGGCGGCGACGAACCGCACGGCGACCGGGCGTCCGGCCAGGGTGACGAGCCGACCGACGGGGGCGAACCGCCCGCCGGGAACCGGGAGTCCGGCCGCGAGGACGGCGATCCAGGGCGTCGCGAAGAGGACCACGCGGAAGATGCCCTCCTGGCCGTAGTTCGTCGCGACGAGCAGCGAGATCGGGCTCGCGGCAGCGAGCAGCAGCCCCCAGTGCACGCGGTCGCGGCGGAGCAGCACGGTGACGATCGCCGCGAGCCCGAGCACCACGAGGGCGGCGGCGGGCACGTCGAACGCGAGCCGCGTCACGAGCGGCTTCGGCAGCACGGTCATGTCGTGCGACGGCGGCTGCACGTTGGTGAGCACCTGCCCCACGGCGGCGAGCGACAGGAACTTGTCGAGGATGCTGCCGTTGAGCAGGGCGAACACGACGGCCGGCACGAGCACGACGAGCGAGACCCACCACGGACGCAGCATGCGGAAGACGACGAGCACGACGATGGCGGCGACGGTGAGGTACGGCGAGATCTGGTGCGTCACGGCGAGCACGATGCTGATCGCACCGATCCCGAGCAGACGCGACAGCCCCACCGGCTGCGGACGCATGATCGTCGTGGGCTCCCCGTCCTCCCCCGTCACGGTGACCCGCCGGAGCGCACCGGTGGCGAGCACGAGGATCGCGACCGACAGCAGGATGCCGGTCGACTGCGGCGAGAAGTAGGTCGTGTTGAGCGACCCGGTCATGGCGGTCAGGAACGCTGCGATCCACGGACGCCGTGCGCCCGGCAGCCAGTGCGCGGCGAGCACACCCACGCCGATGGTCGTGGAGAACGCGAGCAGGACGGGCACCCACGCGGCGATCGTCATCGCGTTCACGATGCCGCCGACGTCGGCGACCCAGGCACCGCCGGCGAACAGGCCGGACCAGGTCTGGAAGATGTCGGCGGCGGGGTCGGTGCGGCCGAACTGCCGGATGTACTCGAGCACCCCGACGTGCCGTGCGGCCGCCATGACGGTGGGCATGCCGTACGTGATCGCCTGGGCGAGCTGGACGACACCGCCGAACACGACGACGGGCAGGGCGACACCCCGGCCGCGCACGAGGGCGACCACGGCGGCGGCGACGACGATCGCGAGGCCGATCGGCAGTCCGATGCCCAGCGACCCGAAGAGTCCGTCGGGGACCGGGTCGCCGACGTGCGTGATCGCGGTGACCACCACGACGAGGAGGCCGACGATCGACGCAGACGTGACCGTGCCGGTCGTCGTCCAGGTCCACCGACGCTCCGCCCCGCCGGCGGCGGCGCGCTCGAGGCGCTGCCGGTGCAGGTCACGGAGGTCCCGCGGCACCGCGGCGGCGACCGCGACGGCGACCAGCAGGACCACCGCGGCGAAGGGCACCGCGGGCGCCCACAGTCCGGCCGTGGCCATCGTGTAGCCGATCGCGATGGTGCCGACGATCGACGTCGTGACCGCGAACAGCGCGAAGCGTGCGAGGGGCATCGGGCGCAGGAGCAGCATCGGCGCGACACCGACCACGGCGAAGAGGAAGACGCCGATCGCGGAGCCCCGCACCACCGGCAGGTCGAACGCCGCGCCGACCGCGGCGACGAGCAGGGTCACGACGACCAGGCCGGCGGCGGTCAGGCGTGCCGCAGGTCCCATCGCACCGGGCAGCACGGGCGCGGGCGCGACGGTGGCGAGCTCGTGCCGGCCGTGTCGCGTGCGGTCGATCGTGCCGGCTCCGCCGAGACGCTCGGCGAGCGCGAGGAACGGCGCCACGAGGACCGAGCGGCGCTCGACGCGGCGCAGGCGGCGGGACGTGTCGTTCCAGGCCTCCTCGACCCCGGCGAGCGCCGGGCCCGCAGTCGCGGCCGCAACGCCGTCGGCGCTACCGGTGGCTCCGGCCACCGCGCCAGCATCAGCACCACCAGCACCACCAGCACGAGCACCGCCAGCACGAGCACCAGCACCGGCACCGGCACCGGCACCGGCACCGGACGCAGCCGCAGCCGAAGCGACGGCCGGACGACCCGCCGCACGACGACCGCTCCCACCGCCGAGCTCGGTGACCGCGTCGCCCTGCTCGAGCCCAAGCCGCGCGAACGCGGCGATGGCCTCGGGGACGGAGTCGACGGTCGCTGCGACGGTGTCGCGGTCGAGGGCGTTCTTGGTCATCCAGGCTCCGAGTCCGTGGCCGTGCGCGGCGGCGGTCCGGCGGAGCGACGAGGTGTCGTCCGCGGGCCGCACCCAGGCGATCGCGGCGGGTTCGACGGCGATCGCGGAACCCGCGAACAGCAGTCGGGTGAAGAGGTCGAGGTCGTCGCCGCCGCCGACCCGGGTCCCGGGTCCGAACGCGGTGTCGAACCCGCCGATCGAGAGCGCGGCCCGTCGGCGGACGGCGAGGTTGGCGCCGGTGCCGTAGGCGGCCGCCGCGAAGGGGTGCAGCGGTGTGTCGCCGGGCTCGTCGCCGAGTCGGAACACCCGACGGCGGATCGTGCGGGCAGCGGGCGTGTGCTCGTCGTGCCAGCGCTGCGCGGGCGTCCGGATCTCCGCGGTGGGCACGAGACCGGTGACGCAGGCCACGTCGTCGTCGAGCACGAACGGTGCCGCGATCGCCGCCGCCCAGTCGGGGTCGACGACCGTTCCGGAGCCGAGGAAGGTCACGACGTCGCCGGTGGCGGCGAGGAGTCCCGCGTTCCGCGCGGCGGCGAGCCCGCCGGTCGGGGCGGGCACCGTGGTGACGGTCCGACCGGCGATCTCGGTGCGACCGTCGCCGTCGGCTCCGGCGGAGACCACGACGACGTTGAGGGCGACGCCGCGCTGGGCGAGGACGGAGCGCATGGTCTCCCCCGCGTCCCCGTCCGTGCAGAGCACCACGGTGACGGACGGCAACGCCTGATCAGCGGCCGGTCGTCGTTCCGGGGTGGGCATGTGCCGGACGGCACGCTCGAGGGTGCGGAGCTCGATCGAGGGTCCGATCCGGCGACGGTCGGTCACCTCGGCCTCGACGAACCCGACGGGCTCGCCGCGGTCCCGCACCAGGAGCCGGGCGCGGCTGTAGCCGTCGGCGCCGGCCAGCCCGATCGCGTCGCGGTGTCCGGCGCCGTGGAGCTCGGCCCGGTCGAGTTCGCCGATCCAGACGGCGCCGTCCCAGGTCGGCACGAGCGAGGTGTCGACGACCGGACGGAGCACCCGGGTGAGGGTCGTCCTGGTCATGGGGTACCGATCGGTTGGCGGACGGCGGGTGTGACGGGAGCGGAGACGACGACGCCTCCGAGGATCCGTCCGACGGCGTACCCGGTGATGGTCGAGACGACGGAGAGCACGATCGCGGCGGCACGGATGCCACCACCCCGTCCGAAGCGGCGCAACTCGCGGGCGACGGCACCGGGGATGACCCGGGTGAGGTAGGTGGACTCGCTCGACAGCGAATCGCCCGTCCCCACGCGGCGGCTCAGCACGGCCTTCGAGATGCCCTCGTAGTAGCTGCGCCGACGCAGGTACCGCATCGTGACGCGGTCCGCCGACACGCGGTGGGACACGTTCGAGCGCGGTTCGTGGCGGATCCGGCTGCCCGGCCGGGCCTGTGCGAGCCGGATGCAGAGCTCCGTCTCCTCGCACCCGAGGGGCTGGTTGCCGACCCGGCCGATGCCGGAGCGGAAGCCGCCGGCGGCGAGGATCGCCTCGCGGCGGAAGGCCATGCTCGACCCGATCACGTTGCGGACGTCGCCCGCGGTCTCGGGGAGGCCGGTGTAGCTGCAGCCGACGATCCAGAGGAGCTCGTCGGAGTAGGGCCCGGAGCCGGTCGCGTCGGGCCAGGAGGGGGTCGCCCGTCCACCGACCCCGACGACCTCGGGGTCGTCGAGCGCCGCGAGCAGGTGGCCGAGCCAGTCGGCGTCCGCCGTGGCGTCGTCGTCGAGGAACGCGACGACGTCGGCGTCCGTCAGCGCGACGCCGGTGTTCCGGGCACCGGAGAGCCCGCGGTCCTCGGTGTTCTCGACGACGCTGAGCTCCGGCCAGCGGGCCTTGGCCCGTGCGTACAGTTCGGGCTCGTGGTCGATCACGACGACGACCTCGGGCTGCTCGGGCTGGCGCTTCGCCGACTCGACGCTGTCCAGCAGGTCGCCCCACCGCAGCTGCGTGTAGGCGCAGATGACGACGGCGACGCTGCTCACGCGAGGTCCCCGTCGAGCGCGCGGGCGTCCACCACCGCGGCGTCCGCGGTGCGGGCACGAGCGGTCGGCGCGGTGATCTCGCCCGTGGGGGCGTCGATCGGCGACACGGGCGCCGGCATCGTCAGCGCGGAGGCTGCGGCGAGGCGTGCGCGGCTCTTCGCCTGCGACGCCCGGCGACGCTCGTGCATGATCGACTTGAGGACGCGGATGCCGTCGGTCACGGCGTTGAGGTTGCTCGCACCGTGCACGCGGAGCTTCTCGTGGCTGCCGACCTCGGCGATGCGGAGCTCCGCCGCGGACCAGCGGCAGGTGAGGACCGTCTCGATCTCGAACCCGTCGCCCCACAGCATCGAGCCGTCGGCCGGCTTCGGGAGCGTCGACGACAGTAGCGCGATCGCGGGGAGCGTGTCGGCCCAGAATGCGTTGTAGCCGTAGCAGAGGTCGCTGTACCGGGTGCCGAGGATGGCGTTGCACACGATGTTGAGGCCGCGGTTGCCGAGGTTGCGGACGATCGTGATGTCGTCGCTGCCACCGCCGAGCGCGTAGCGCGTGCCCTTGGCGACGTCGGCGCCGTCCACGAGGGCCTGCACGAAGCGCGGGATCTCGTCCGGGTCGGCGGAGCAGTCGGCGTCGAACATGACGACGACGTCGCCGGTGACGGCCTCGAAGCCGCACGCGAGCGCGTTGCCCTTGCCCTTGCGGGTCTGGTGGACGACGCGGATGTCCGGCATGAGCCGCTGCGCGGTCGCGATGGTGTCGTCGACCGAGTTGCCGTCCACGAGGATGACCTCGTACACCGGGGGCAGCTTGGGCAGGATGATCTCGAGGTTGCGGGCTTCGTTCCGTGCCGGGATGACGACGGAGACCCGGGGGTCTGCGGGTCGGACGGTGTTGGCGGGCATTGGACGTGCTCCTGTCGGGTTCAGGTTGCCGTGTTCGGTGCTTCGGACGTGGCGCGGACGATCACGGTCCGCAGTCCGGCAGGGGCGCGGGTACGACGCCGCCGGGTGGTCCAGGGGGCGGGTCTTCCCCCTGTGCTCCAACCCTCGCGGCGGCGCGGTGACGGGTCAACGCCCTGCGGGTCCGCTTGCGGACCCCCGGGTGCGGATACGGAAACCCGCAACCGGTGTCAGCCGGCGGCGCAGGCAGCGACGACGGACGGCCTGGAGGCGCGTGCCGGGCTCGACACGGGCCTCCAGGCCGTCATCGGGTCGCCGCTGCGGGCCGCAGGGTCACCTGGCGGCGACGGGTGCCGCGTCGAACGCGGCGCGCAGCGCCGCAGCGAGCTCCGCGACGTGCGGTTCGCGGAGGAGCGACGTGTGCTCGCACGCCATCCGTACCGTCCCGGACGCGCCGACGAGGTAGCGGCTCCAGCCGTCGGCGTCCGGGTTGGCGTCCGCGAGCACGTAGGTGGAGCGGCCACCGAACGGAGTCGGGTGGTGCCGCCGGGTGACGATCTCGGCCTGGTCGAAGAAGGCGTCGAAGTCGTCCTGCCCGCCGAAGCGCAGCACGCCGGCGGTGTAGGCCCGGAACCGCTTCGCCGCGAGGGCGCCGAAGGGCACGCCGGCGGGCATGATGCGCCGCGCGACCCGGTCGACGCCGGAGCGGAACGCTCGGACCGTCGGGTTCCGCGATGGTCGGGGTTCCATCCGGCTGAACAGCAGTCGCGCCTGCTCGCTCTTGGTCCGCGGGAGGTACGTGTCGAGCAGTGCGAGGTGCTCGACGTGCTCGCCGTTCTCCTCGAGCAGACGCGCCACCTCGAGGGCGACGAGGCCGCCGAGCGAGTGCCCGACGAGCAGGTACGGTCCGCGGGGCTGCACGACGCGCATCAGCGCGAGGTAGCGCCGCGCGCTCCGTTCGATGCTCCAGTCGGGCACGCCGCGGCGTTCCAGGCCGTGCTGTTGGAAGGCGTACACGTCGTGGTCGTCGAGGTACCGGGACAGTGGCAGGAACGTCAGGGCGAGGGCGCCGCCGCCCGCGAAGCAGAACACCGGCAGCCGGCCGACCGTGCGGGCCGAGGACACCTTGACGACGTCCGGGTGGCTCGGGAGCGCGCTCGTGCCGCCGCGGACGCGTCGCGCGAACTGGCGCAGCGTCGGGTGTTCGAGCAGTTCCGAGGACCGCAGTGCGACACCGAGCCGCTCCTGCACGACGGCGAGCATCTCCTCCGCCGAGAGCGAGTCGCCGCCGAGCGCGGTGAAGTCCTCGTCGAGCGGCACGCCGGACAACCCGAGCACCTCGGACCAGATCTGCCCGACGACGAGCTCCCACTGGTCGTACGCGGCCTCGGTCATCTCGGCCTCGACGGACGGCGCACCGGGCAGCGCCGAGCGGTCGACCTTGCCGCGCTCGTTCCGCGGCAGTTCCGTCATCGGGACGATCGCCGCGGGCACCATGTACTCGGGCAGGCTTCCCCGGAGCACCTTCCGCAGCGCGGCGGGCGCCGGCGTGCGGTGGCCCGGTCGGGGCACCACGTAGGCGACGAGCCGGGTCGCCGCGGGCGGGGTGACGAGCGCCGTCACGACGACGTCCTGCACCTCGGGGACGGCGCGGAGTGCCGCCTCGACCTCGGACGGCTCGACGAGGTACCCGCGGACCTTCACGGCGTCGTCGGCCCGTCCGGCCAGGACGAGTCGACCGGACTCGTCGACCTTCGCGAGGTCGCCGTGCCGCCAGGTCGGGGTGCCGTCGGTGTCGACGCCGAGGTGCGCCGCGGTCTGCTCCGGCGCACCCCAGTACCCGGTCGTGACCCCGTCCGAGACGACGACGAGCTCACCGGTCTCGCCGGGGGCCGCCTCGGAGCCGTCCTCGCGCACGATGCGGATGGTCTTGCTCTCGATGGGCCACCCCGCGGGGACCACGCCGTCCGGGACCGCGTCGTCCGGGAGCACCGGACAGAACGCCACGCTCGCGAGTTCGCTCGCCCCGAACCCGTTCACGAGCACGGTGTGCGTGCCGAGGTGCGGCCGGGTCGCGGCGACGTCGGTGCCGGTGATCGGCTCGCCGACCGTGACCACCAGCCGGAGCCCCGTCAGTCCCGCTCGCGGTCCGCGGTCCGAGCCGGCGACGGCGCCCGTGATCGAACGCAGCAGGTGCGGGGTGCAGAGCACGGTCGTCGCACCGTGCGTCGCGAGGTCGTCGAGCGTGCCCTCCACGCCACGGTCCCGGGGCTCGAGCGCCACCACGGCGCACCCGTTCATCAGCGCGGCCAGGGCGTACATGAGTCCGGCGGTGAAGGACAGCGGCGCGGCGATCGCGAGCCGGTCCCCCGGGCCGAACCCGAGCGAGAGCGCGTCGGCCTCGGCGTCCCGCACCTGCTGACGGTGGGTGACGACGACGCCCTTCGGCAGGCCGGTCGAGCCGGAGGTGAAGACGATCACGAGCGGGTCGGAGCCTCCCGGCCGCTCGACACCGGCGTCGGGAGCGACCTCGACACCGGCGTCGGTGTCGGCGTCGGTGTCGGCTCTGTGGGCAGCGGCGCGCTCCTGCAACGCGTCGAGGTCGTGCACGAGCCCGGAGACCGCTCCGGCCCCGTCGAGCGCTGCGGCGGCCTGCGCTGCGTACGCCGGAGCGGCCACGACGTCCAGGACGTCGGCGAGCCGCACCACGTGCGCGAGCCTGGCCTCCGGGAGGTGGTCGTCGAGCACCACCACGGTCCGTCCGGCCGCCACGAGGGCGAGCACCGCCACGATCGTGTCCGCGGTCTGCCCGGCCATCACGCCGACCGGACGCGAGGCGCCACCGCGCTCCGCACCGACGCCGGCCCCGCCGTGGTCATCCGGACGCAGGGCTCGGCGCAGCTCGGCGCCGAGCCCACGGACCGCACGGTCGACCGCGGCGAACGTCAGGTCCCCCTCGGGCAGGATCAGCGCCGGGGCGTCGCCGTGGCTGGCCACGACGCGGTCCCACCGGTCGAGGATCGAGTGGTCGGCAGCGGCCGGGACCACGGGCACGTGGCCCCACGGCGCACTCCTGGTCGTCACGGTTGCGGGCACGAGGACTCCCCTGTCGTTCTCGGACGTCGCCGCGGACACGCGGCGACCCTGTGACGCTAGGGCCAGGACCGGGTACCGAGGACGGCTCGGCTCCCGCCGTGCGGTTCCCCGCAACCGCCTGGAGGCGCGCTGCGGCCCGGCGAGACCGCGTCACGACCGCGGGTGGTCGCTGTACGCCCACACAGGTCCGCAGATCGTGGACGCGCTCCGCCGCGGTGTGCGTGCGGCGGCCGGAGCCTCGTCACTGCTGCGCGGGCCGCCGTCGTGCTGTTCAGAGCGGATCCCCCGGGGGTCCACCGCCGCGACGGTCTGCGGTTCCCCGCAGGGGGCGCGGTCGTCGTCACCGTCGGCATCCTGCGCGCCGGGAGCCGGGGCGCTGTACCTGGCGGCTCGTGTATGTGGCGGCCCGCCGGTGCCCGCCGGGGCGCCCGGCCGCCGGTGCATCTGGCCGCCGGTGCATCTGGCCGCCAGCGCCCGCCGAAGCGCCAGTGCCCGCCAGGACGCCGTGCCGCCGGTGCCCGCCGCGCCCGCCAGGACGCCTGGCCGCCAGCGCCCGCCAGGACGCCTGGACGCCGGTGCCCGCCGGGCGCCTGGCCGCCAGTGCCCGCCAGGACGCCCGGCCGCCGGAAGCCGGAAGCCGGGAGGCCGTGCGTGGCGGCTTGTGACTGAGGCCCGGCGCCAGCCGCCAGTGGTCGCCGAGGCGACAGTGGCCGCCGCGGCGCCGGTGGCCGCTCCGGCGCGTGGGCGCGGTGGTCCCAGCTGTCGGTCCCCGCCAGGAGATTCGTCGCCGACTGGACGACCGGGCGTGTCGTCGGCTCCGACCGAACCACATCGCGCCACGCAGGGCCTGTCGTGTGAACCGCTCGCGGAACGCAACAGGCCCCCGACTTCCGTCGGGGGCCTGTTCACGATGGTGGCTGGGGTACCTGGACTCGAACCAAGAACGACGGTACCAGAAACCGCTGTGTTGCCAATTACACCATACCCCAAGAGGCCTCACGGCCCCGTGTCCCGGTCGCCCGGGGCACGATCAACTACTGTACAGCATCCCGGACGTCCGTGAGACCACCGACGAGGTCCCGGTGCACCGCCGAGGCCGTCCGGGCCCCGTGACCGGCCGCCACGATGAGCTGCTCCGGCCCCGGCGGCGTCACGTCGCCCACGGCGTAGATGCCCGGCACAGCCGTCCGTCCGACGCCGTCGACGACGAGGAGCCCGTCGGCGTCCCGCTCGACCTGGGCGTGCAGCCACCCGGTGTCGACGTGCCACGTCGGCCGCACGAAGCCACCCGTCCGCGGCTCGACGTGCCCGTCCACCAGCCGGACGCCGGTCATGCCGGTCCGATCACCCTCGAGGTCCGCAACCTCCCGCTCGTCGACCCGCACCCCTGCCGCCGCGAGCCGGTCTCGGCCGGCGTCGTCGAGCGTCGGGGCGCCGTTCGTGTACACGATGAGGTCGTCGGACCACGCCGCGAGGAACAGCGCCCGGTCGACCACGTCGGGCGTCTCGCACACGAACGCGAGCGGTTCGCCCGCCTTCTCGTACCCGTCGCATTCGACGCAGCTGTGCACGGAGGTGCCGTAGAACGCTCGGAGCATCGGCAGCGCGGGGAACTCCTCCCGGAGCCCCGTCGCGACCACGACCGCACGGGCGGAGGCGGTCACCTCGGTCCCCCGCCACGCCCCGTGCACACGCCACCGAGCACCGTCCGGGGCGACCTCGTCGACGACCGCCTGCACGACGGTCGCCTCCGGGTAGCCTTCCACCTCCGCACGCCCGAGCTTCCGGAGCTCGAGCGGCGACACCCCGTCGCGCGTGAGGAACCCGTGCGACTGCAGCGTGGCGGCGTTCCGCGGCCGGTTCGCGTCGACCAACAGCACGGTCCGCCGCGCTCGCACCAGGTTGAGTGCGGCGCTGAGGCCCGCCGGACCCGCGCCGATGACGGCGACGTCGACGATCAGCCCTGCGTCGTCCGCCGACGCGGTGTCCGCCGGAACGCCGGCATCGCTGCGCGCCACGATCGTCAGCGGGCTGCGAGCGCGCGGAGCCGGGTCAGCGTGGAGTCCTTGCCGAGGATCTCCATCGACTCGAACAGCGGCGGCGAGATCCGACGACCCGACACCGCGACCCGCAGGGGGCCGAACGCCAGCCGGGGCTTCAGCCCGAGCCCGTCGATGAGTGCCGCACGCAGCGCCGCCTCGATCGCGGTGGACTCCCACGACTCGAGCGACTCGAGCGCCTCGATGCTCGTCGTCAGCACCGTCCCGGCGTCGTCCTTCAGCGTCGCCGCGGCGTCGTCCTTCAGCGTCGCCGCGGCGTCGTCCTCGACCACGAGGTCCTCGTCGGCGGTGAACAGGAACCCCAGCATCGCCGGTGCTTCGCTCAGCACCTGCATGCGCTCCTGCACGAGCGGCGCCGCTGCGGTCAGCACCGCTGCCTGCTCGGCCGTGGGCGGCGACGCCACGAAGTCCGTCAGGTACGGCAGCAGGCGGTCCCGGAAGTCGTCCGGCGCGAGCAGGCGGATGTGGTCGCCGTTGATCGCCTCGGCCTTCTTCTGGTCGAAGCGGGCCGGGTTCGGGTTGACGTCGGCGACGTCGAACGTCGCGACCATCTCGTCGACCGAGAAGACGTCGCGGTCCGGACCGATCGACCACCCGAGCAGCGCGAGGTAGTTCACGAGGCCCTCGGGCACCATGCCGTTCGCACGGTGGTGGAACAGGTTCGACTCCGGGTCACGCTTCGAGAGCTTCTTGTTCCCCTCGCCCATCACGTACGGCAGGTGACCGAACACCGGGATGGACTCGGCCAGCCCGATCTCGTACAGCGCCTCGTACAGGGCGATCTGCCGCGGCGTCGACGACAGGAGGTCCTCACCGCGGAGCACGTGCGTGATCCCCATCAGGGCGTCGTCCACGGGGTTCGTGAAGGTGTAGAGCGGCTTGCCGTTCGGACGCACCACCACGAAGTCCGGGAACGTCCCCTGCTTGAACGTGATCTCCCCGCGCACGAGGTCGTCGAACGAAAGATCACGATCAGGCACCCGGAGACGGAGCGCCGGCTGCCGCCCCTCGTCCCGGAACGCCTGGCGCTGCTCGTCGGTGAGGCCACGCTCGTGGTTGTCGTAGCCCTGCTTCGGGTCACGACCGGCCGCCTTGTTCCGCGCTTCCATCTCTTCCGGCGTGACGAACGACTCGTAGATGTGCCCGGACGCCGTGAGCTTCGCGATGACGTCGTCGTAGACGTCCGAGCGCTGTGACTGCCGGTAGGGCCCGTGCGGACCGCCGACGTCGACGCCCTCGTCCCAGTCGAGCCGCAGCCAGCGCAGGGCCTCGAGGATCTGCTCGTAGGACTCCTCGCTGTCCCGCGCGGCGTCGGTGTCCTCGATGCGGAACACGAGCTTGCCGCCCGTGTGGCGTGCATACGCCCAGTTGAAGAGCGCCGTCCGGATCAGACCCACGTGGGGCGTCCCCGTCGGGCTGGGGCAGAAACGGACACGGACGTCGGAGCCGGTGGCTGTGGTGAACGGTGCAGTCATGACCACACCAGCCTACCGGCGGCGAAGGAGCCCGTGAACGCAGAAAACCCCTGACCACGTGGTGGTCAGGGGTTCCCTGGTGTTGCAACGTTGAGTCCGGCGGCGTCCTACTCTCCCACAAGGTCCCCCTTGCAGTACCATCGGCGCTGAGAGGCTTAGCTTCCGGGTTCGGAATGTGACCGGGCGTTTCCCTCTCGCTATGACCACCGGAACACTTTCGACCCAATCACTGGGAAATCTCGAAAGCTGTTCCGCGCATGCGCGGTGTTCAGTTTCGTGTTCCCGATCGTCTGTCGGGAACCACAAAGTGGACGCGAGCCCCACACCCGAAAGTGTGGGAAATAGTTGTGTTGTCAAGTCTTCGGCTTATTAGTACCGGTCAGCTCCACGGGTCGTTAGTCCCCGCTTCCACATCCGGCCTATCAACCCAGTAGTCTGCTGGGAGCCTCTCACACTCAAGGTGCATGGAAATCTCATCTCGAAGACGGCTTCCCGCTTAGATGCTTTCAGCGGTTATCCGGTCCGAACGTAGCTAATCAGCGGTGCCCTTGGCAGAACAACTGACACACCAGAGGTTCGTCCATCCCGGTCCTCTCGTACTAGGGATAGATCTTCTCAAATTTCCAACGCGCGCAGCGGATAGGGACCGAACTGTCTCACGACGTTCTAAACCCAGCTCGCGTACCGCTTTAATGGGCGAACAGCCCAACCCTTGGGACCTACTCCAGCCCCAGGATGCGACGAGCCGACATCGAGGTGCCAAACCATGCCGTCGATATGGACTCTTGGGCAAGATCAGCCTGTTATCCCCGAGGTACCTTTTATCCGTTGAGCGACAGCGCTTCCACAAGCCACTGCCGGATCACTAGTCCCGACTTTCGTCCCTGCTCGACCTGTCAGTCTCACAGTCAAGCTCCCTTGTGCACTTACACTCGCCACCTGATTGCCAACCAGGTTGAGGGAACCTTTGGGCGCCTCCGTTACTCTTTGGGAGGCAACCGCCCCAGTTAAACTACCCACCAGGCACTGTCCATGAACCCGATCAGGGTCCTACGTTAGACATCCAGAGTGACCAGAGTGGTATTTCAACAATGACTCCACGAACACTAGCGTGCCCGCTTCACAGTCTCCCACCTATCCTACACAAGCCACACCGAACACCAATACCAAGCTGTAGTAAAGGTCACGGGGTCTTTCCGTCCTGCTGCGCGTAACGAGCATCTTTACTCGTAGTGCAATTTCGCCGAGTTCGCGGTTGAGACAGCTGGGAAGTCGTTACGCCATTCGTGCAGGTCGGAACTTACCCGACAAGGAATTTCGCTACCTTAGGATGGTTATAGTTACCACCGCCGTTTACTGGGGCTTAAATTCAGAGCTTCGCCCAAAGGCTAACCCTTCCTCTTAACCTTCCAGCACCGGGCAGGCGTCAGTCCGTATACATCGTCTTGCGACTTCGCACGGACCTGTGTTTTTAGTAAACAGTCGCTTCCCACTGGTCTCTGCGGCCTTCACCGCTCACGGAGCAAGTCCGGTCACGGTTCCGGCCCCCCTTCTCCCGAAGTTACGGGGGCATTTTGCCGAGTTCCTTAACCACGATTCTCTCGATCTCCTTGGTATTCTCTACCTGACCACCTGAGTCGGTTTCGGGTACGGGCGGCTGCAACCTCGCGTCGATGCTTTTCTCGGCAGCATAGGATCACTGATTTCCCCGAACGGGTACGCGTCGGATCTCAGGCGTACAGACGACGGATTTGCCTATCGTCAGCCCTACATCCTTACACCAGGTTCACCTTACGGATACCATCGCCTGGCTCAGCTACCTTCCTGCGTCACACCTGTTCATACGCTAGCCGCACCAGCATGGGGTCGAGCGTTAGACCGGCCCGCATCACCCCGAAGGGATCCGCTGGTCCGGGTTAGGACTCTTAGCACCACTGGATTAGCTTGGGCGGTTGTTCGCCGGTACGGGAATATCAACCCGTTGTCCATCGACTACGCCTGTCGGCCTCGCCTTAGGTCCCGACTTACCCAGGGCGGATTAACCTGGCCCTGGAACCCTTGGTCTTTCGGAGGACGGGTTTCTCACCCGTCTTTCGCTACTCATGCCTGCATTCTCACTCGTGTAGCGTCCACGGCTGGATTACTCCGCCGCTTCACTCGCCACACGACGCTCTCCTACCACTCCGCACGACTGAACCACGAAGGCTTATCGAGTGTGCGAAATCTACAACTTCGGCGGTGTGCTTGAGCCCCGTTACATTGTCGGCGCGGAATCACTTGACCAGTGAGCTATTACGCACTCTTTCAAGGGTGGCTGCTTCTAAGCCAACCTCCTGGTTGTCTATGCAACTCCACATCCTTTCCCACTTAGCACACGCTTAGGGGCCTTAGTTGGTAGTCTGGGTTGTTTCCCTCTCGACGATGAAGCTTATCCCCCACCGTCTCACTGCTGCGCTCTCACTCACCGGCATTCGGAGTTTGGCTGACGTCAGTAACCTGTTGAGGCCCATCGGCCATCCAGTAGCTCTACCTCCGGCGAGAAACACGCAACGCTGCACCTAAATGCATTTCGGAGAGAACCAGCTATCACGAAGTTTGATTGGCCTTTCACCCCTATCCACAGCTCATCCCCTCCATTTTCAACTGAAGTGGGTTCGGTCCTCCACGACGTCTTACCGTCGCTTCAACCTGGCCATGGATAGATCACTTCGCTTCGGGTCTAGGACATGCGACTGAACCGCCCTATTCAGACTCGCTTTCGCTACGGCTACCCCACACGGGTTAACCTCGCCACATATCGCTAACTCGCAGGCTCATTCTTCAAAAGGCACGCCGTCACCCCTACAAGGAGGCTCCGACGGTTTGTAAGCAAACGGTTTCAGGTACTATTTCACTCCCCTCCCGGGGTACTTTTCACCTTTCCCTCACGGTACTTGTCCGCTATCGGTCATCTGGGAGTATTTAGGCTTATCAGGTGGTCCTGACAGATTCACACGGGATTTCTCGGGCCCCGTGCTACTTGGGATACACATCCGGCCATAACACCATTTCGTCTACGGGGCTGGCACCCACTACGGCCCGGCTTTCAAACCGGTTCGACTATGATGCGCTGTAACCGTCCCAGTCCGGCAGAACTGAGCGACGTGTCCCACAACCCCGACCATGCAACGCCCGCCGGCTATCACACATGATCGGTTTAGCCTCATCCGCTTTCGCTCGCCACTACTCACGGAATCACATGTTGTTTTCTCTTCCTGTGGGTACTGAGATGTTTCACTTCCCCACGTTCCCTCTACCCGCCCTATATATTCAGGCGGGAGTCACCAGGTCGACAAGTCGCCTGGCGGGGTTTCCCCATTCGGAAATCCTCGGCTCACAGCTCGATTATCAGCTCCCCGAGGCTTATCGCAGATTTCTACGTCCTTCTTCGGCTCCAGATGCCAAGGCATCCACCGTTTGCTCTTAGAAACTTGACCACAAAGATTAAAATTGCGATCGACTCGAACAACAACCAACACAAGCCGGTCATCGTCACGAGCGATCTAAGATGCTCGCGTCCACTGTGTAGTTCTCAACATACGATCGGCACCACACTCCCCCAACACTCTCGCGTCAGCTTCATGTGGCCCATCGAAGAACCAGCAACACCCACGACCCGAAGGCCCCGACTGTCACGGCTCAACCCCCGACCAAGCGGCCGGGAAGCCTGGTCCCTCAGGACCCAACAACGTGCACCAGCCACCCCGCCTGCCCACCAACCCGTTCCTGACCAGCCCCGAAGGACCAGCCGTACTGAGATCGGCAGACGCGCCGACGACTGCACTGTCAATGTTCCACCCATGAGCTACCGGCAACCACATTCGGGTTGCATCGGCGCCTGGATCCCTGCGAGCCACGAGGACTGCACGAGACCAGATGCTCCTTAGAAAGGAGGTGATCCAGCCGCACCTTCCGGTACGGCTACCTTGTTACGACTTAGTCCTAATCACCGATCCCACCTTCGACGGCTCCTTCCACAAGGGTTAGGCCACCGGCTTCGGGTGTTACCGACTTTCATGACTTGACGGGCGGTGTGTACAAGGCCCGGGAACGTATTCACCGCAGCGTTGCTGATCTGCGATTACTAGCGACTCCGACTTCATGAGGTCGAGTTGCAGACCTCAATCCGAACTGAGACCGGCTTTTTGGGATTCGCTCCACCTTACGGTATCGCAGCCCTTTGTACCGGCCATTGTAGCATGCGTGAAGCCCAAGACATAAGGGGCATGATGATTTGACGTCATCCCCACCTTCCTCCGAGTTGACCCCGGCAGTCTCCTATGAGTCCCCGCCATAACGCGCTGGCAACATAGAACGAGGGTTGCGCTCGTTGCGGGACTTAACCCAACATCTCACGACACGAGCTGACGACAACCATGCACCACCTGTACACCGACCACAAGGGGGCGACCATCTCTGGCCGTTTCCGGTGTATGTCAAGCCTTGGTAAGGTTCTTCGCGTTGCATCGAATTAATCCGCATGCTCCGCCGCTTGTGCGGGCCCCCGTCAATTCCTTTGAGTTTTAGCCTTGCGGCCGTACTCCCCAGGCGGGGCGCTTAATGCGTTAGCTACGACACAGAAACCGTGGAAAGGTCCCTACATCTAGCGCCCAACGTTTACGGCGTGGACTACCAGGGTATCTAATCCTGTTCGCTCCCCACGCTTTCGCTCCTCAGCGTCAGTTACGGCCCAGAGATCTGCCTTCGCCATCGGTGTTCCTCCTGATATCTGCGCATTCCACCGCTACACCAGGAATTCCAATCTCCCCTACCGCACTCTAGTCTGCCCGTACCCACTGCAAGCCCGAGGTTGAGCCTCGGGATTTCACAGCAGACGCGACAAACCGCCTACGAGCTCTTTACGCCCAATAATTCCGGACAACGCTTGCACCCTACGTATTACCGCGGCTGCTGGCACGTAGTTAGCCGGTGCTTTTTCTGCAGGTACCGTCACTTTCGCTTCTTCCCTACTAAAAGAGGTTTACAACCCGAAGGCCGTCATCCCTCACGCGGCGTTGCTGCATCAGGCTTTCGCCCATTGTGCAATATTCCCCACTGCTGCCTCCCGTAGGAGTCTGGGCCGTGTCTCAGTCCCAGTGTGGCCGGTCACCCTCTCAGGCCGGCTACCCGTCGTCGCCTTGGTGAGCCATTACCTCACCAACAAGCTGATAGGCCGCGAGTCCATCCCCAACCAAAAAATCTTTCCACCACCAGGCCATGCGACCAGTAGTCATATCCAGTATTAGACGTCGTTTCCAACGCTTATCCCAGAGTCAGGGGCAGGTTACTCACGTGTTACTCACCCGTTCGCCACTAATCCACCCAGCAAGCTGGGCTTCATCGTTCGACTTGCATGTGTTAAGCACGCCGCCAGCGTTCGTCCTGAGCCAGGATCAAACTCTCCGTAAAAAAATTACCAACCACACCCGAAAGCATGGCCGAGTTGATACTGACAAAAAGAACTGTCAACTGACAATTCTGTCTATCCAAAAGGAATTGTCTCCGAACCGAGCAAGCTCGGCCACGGGGTCAATAAATTGGCATTGACAATGTGCACGCTGTTGAGTTCTCAAGGACCAGACGCACTCCCCACTCCACCCCGAACACGAGGATTCGCCAGAGAGGCAGTTCCTTCCACACCGACGAGCTCACCTTGCGGTGTGGCTTCATCGGGATGGTGTTGCTGCGAGCGGGACCCCGTCCGGACTGCATCTCCAGGTCTTCGACCCGGTGACCGTCTCGGCCGTTCCGTTCTCCGCCTCAGCGGCAACGAGTGATTACTCTACACACGCCCCGGGAGCCCCGCCAACCGCGGCCCATCCCGGGCGTGTCGCACTGCCGTCCGCTCGGACCTGCTGCGGCCACATCGGCGCAGAGACGGCGAACGGCCCGCTCCCTGTGCAGGGAACGGGCCGTCGGGTGGAGCTGGTCAGTGCTTCGCGATGACCGGGTTCGTGAGGGAACCCAGACCGGAGATCGTCACCTCGACGACCTCGCCGTCGCGGATCTCCCCGACGCCGGCGGGCGTGCCGGTGAGGATGACGTCACCAGGGAGGAGCGTCCAGATCGACGAGACGAACTCGATGAGCGTCGGGATGTCGTGGATCATCTCGCTCGTCGAGGCCGCCTGGCGCAGCTCGCCGTCCACACGGGTCTCGAGGCGGATGTCCGACGGGTCGATCTCCGTCTCGATCGCGGGCCCGAGCGGGCAGAACGTGTCGAAGCCCTTCGCCCGGGTCCACTGCCCGTCCCGGGCCTGGAGGTCTCGGGCGGTCACGTCGTTCGCGATCGTGTAGCCGAGGATGACGCTGGCGAAGTCCTCACGACGGACGTTCTTCGCGAGCGAACCGATCACGATCGCGAGCTCGCCCTCGTGGTCGACGCGGCCGACACCGGCGGGCAGGCGGATCGGGTCGTCGGGGCCGATCACGGTCGTGTTCGGCTTGAGGAACACCACGGGGTCGTCCCCCGAGCGCTCGTCCATCTCCGACGCGTGCTCGGCGTAGTTGAGCCCGACGCCGATCACCTTCGACCGAGGGATCACCGGGGCGAGCAGCTTCGCCTCCTTCAGGGGCACCCGCTCCCCCGTGGTCTCGAACCCCTGGTACATCGGGTCCCCCGCGAGCACGACGAGGTCGCGCTCGTCGAGGATGCCGTAGCGGGGGTCCTCACCCTTGCTGCTGAACCGTGCGATCTTCACCGTTCGACCCTACCGACGCCCGCGCCGCGATCAGGACGCGTCGGTCAGCTTGGTCATCCACCCGTGGGGGTCGGGACGACGGCCGTACTGGATGTCGGTGAGTTCCTGGCGGAGCGACATCGTCAGTTCGCCGGCGCCCTCGGTCGGCGAACCGATCGTGAAGCCGTCGCCGCGGAGTTCGGCGATCGGGGTCACCACGGCGGCGGTCCCGCACGCGAAGGCCTCGGTGATCGAGCCGTCGGCCACCCCGTCGCGCCACTCGTCGAGGGTCACGCGGCGACGCTCGACGCGGAGCCCGCGGTCCTCGGCGAGCTGCAGGATCGAGTCTCGCGTGATGCCCTCGAGGATCGAGTCGGAGTCCGGCGTCACGAGGGTGCCGTCCGACCGCACGAGGACGACGTTCATGCCGCCGAGTTCCTCGAGGTACTTGCCCTCCTGCGAGTCGAGGAACATGACCTGCTGGCAGCCGTGCTCGTAGGCCTCCTGCTGGGGCAGCAGTGACGATGCGTAGTTGCCGCCGGTCTTCGCGGCGCCGGTCCCGCCCTTGCCTGCACGGGCGTAGGTGGTCGACAGCCAGATCGACACGGGCTTCGGCCCCGAGGTGAAGTAGGCGCCGGCCGGGCTCGCGATGCAGTGGTAGTCCACCGCTTGCGCGGCCCGCACGCCGAGGAACGACTCGGTCGCGATCATGAACGGCCGCAGGTACAGGCTCGTCTCCGGTGCTGACGGCACCCAGTCGACGTCGGTCTGCACGAGCTGCCGGATCGACTCGACGAACACGTCGACCGGGAGCTCCGGCAGCGCCAGACGCACGGCCGAGCTCTGGAACCGACGGGCGTTCGCGTCCGGCCGGAAGCTCCACACCGACCCGTCCGCGTGCCGGTAGGCCTTGAGCCCCTCGAAGATCTCCTGCGCGTAGTGCAGGACGCTCGCGCTCGGGTCGAGGGTGAGCGGACCGTACGGGTGGATCGACGCGTCGTGCCAGCCGTCCTCGAGCGTCCAGCTGACGGTGGCCATGTGGTCGGTGAAGTGCTTGCCGAAGCCCGGGTCCGCGAGGATCGCCTCACGCTCGGCGGCGGCGCGTCGCTCGGGCGACGGGGTGGTGGAGAACTCGAGCCCGAAGGCGGTGTCGGTCGACATGGGGTGACTCCTGTCAGGCGGTGGTGGTGCGTGCCGTGACCGCGGCGGCGACGGCGTCGCCGACCTCGGCGGTGCGACGCTGCGTGGTGCCCCGGTCCGCGAGGTCCGCCTCGACCGCCCGGGTGACCGCCGACGCGAGGTCGCTGCGACCGAGGTGGTCGAGCAGCAGGGCGACGGAGAGGATGGCGGCCGTGGGATCGGCCTTCTGCTGACCCGCGATGTCCGGCGCGGAACCGTGGACCGGCTCGAACATGCTGGGGAAGGTGCCGTCCGGGTTGATGTTGCCCGAGGCCGCCAGACCGATGCCGCCGCTGATCGCGCCGGCCAGGTCGGTGATGATGTCGCCGAAGAGGTTGTCGGTGACGATGACGTCGAACCTAGCAGGGTCCTGCACCATGTGGATGGTGACGGCGTCGACGTGCTGGTAGTCGACCGCGACGTCCGGGTACTCCGCGCCGACCGCCGCGACGGTGCGCTGCCAGAGCGCACCCGCGTTGACGAGCACGTTGCTCTTGTGCACGAGCGTGAGGTGCTTCCGCGGCCGCCGGTCGGCGAGGTCGAACGCGTACCGGACGACCCGCTCGACGCCGTGCGCGGTGTTCAGCGACACCTCGGTGGCGATCTCGTGGGGCGTCCCGACGCGGATCGCACCGCCGTTGCCCACGTACGGCCCCTCGGTCCCCTCGCGCACCACCACGAAGTCGACGTCCCCGGGCGACGACAACGGGGTCGCCACGGTCGGGTACACGACGGTGGGCCGGAGGTTCACGTAGTGGTCGAACGCGAAGCGGAGCTTCAGCAGCAGACCGCGCTCGATGATGCCGCCGGCGAGCCGCGGGTCGCGCGGGTCGCCGCCGACCGCACCGAGCAGGATCGCGTCGTGCGTCGCGATCGCCGCGAGGTCGTCGTCGGTGAGGATGTCGCCGGTCGCGAGGAACCGGTCGGCGCCGAGCGAGAACGCGGTCTCCTCGACCACGAGGTCGTCCGGCAGGACGGCGTGCAGGACCTTCAACGCCTCGTCGACGACCTCGGGTCCGATGCCGTCCCCGCGGACGACGGCGAGCTTCACGGTCTGCGTCATCTGCCGGACTCCCCTACAGCGTGATGTCGATCTCGCGGAGCGAGGTCGCGTCGATGGTGGAGCGGACGTGCTCGAGGATCTCGGCGGGGACCGGCGAGTCGACCGTCAGCACGCTGAGTGCCTGGCCGCCGGCTGCCTCGCGCGAGATCTGCATCGCGGCGATGTTGATGCCGGCTTCGCCGAACTCCTTGCCGTACACCGCGACGATGCCGGGACGGTCGACGTACTCCATGACGACGTGGTGCCGGTCGAGCGGCACCTCGACGTCGTGCCCGTTGATCTCGACGAGCTTCTCGACCTGCTTCGGGCCGGTGAGCGTGCCCGAGACGCTGATCGCCGGCCCGTCGGACTGGGCACCGCGGATCGTGAGCACGTTGCGGTACTCGGGGCTGTCGGCGTCGGTGATGAGCCGGACCGAGACGCCGCGCTGCTCCGCGATGAGCGGGGCGTTGACGTACGACACCTGGTCGCTGACCACGTCGGTGAACACGCCCTTGAGCGCCGCGAGCTTGAGCACGCTGACGTCGTACCCGGCGAGCTCGCCGTGGACCTCGACGTCGATGCTCGTCACCGGGGAGGTCGCGAGCGCGGTGAAGACCTGGCCGAGCTTCTCGACGAGCGGGATGCCCGGGCGGACGTACGGGTCGATGACGCCTCCGGCGACGTTGACCGCGTCCGGCACGAGCTCCCCGCCGAGCGCGAGACGGACCGACTTCGCGACCGAGACGCCCGCCTTCTCCTGGGCCTCGTCGGTCGAGGCGCCGAGGTGCGGCGTCACGACCACGTTCGGGAGCGACGTCAGTGCGTCGTCCTGCGGCGGCTCGGACACGAAGACGTCGAGACCGGCGCCCGCGATCGTGCCGGCGGTGAGGGCACGTCGCAGCGCGTCCTCGTCGATGAGCCCGCCGCGGGCGACGTTCACGACGAAGGCGGTCGGCTTCATGAGCGCGAACTGCTCGTCGGAGATCATGCCGAGGGTCTCGGGGGTCTTCGGCATGTGGATCGTGGTGAAGTCCGCGCGACGGAGCAGGTCCTCGAGGGAGACGAGCTCGACCCCGAGCTGCTGCGCGCGGGCGGTGGTCACGTACGGGTCGTACGCGATCACCGAGACGCCGAACGCCTGCAGGCGCTGCGTGATGAGCGCACCGATGCGGCCGAGGCCGATGATGCCCACCGTCTTCTCGTACAGCTCGACGCCCGTGTAGGCCGAGCGCTTCCAGGCGCCGCCCGCGAGTGACGCGTGCGCGGCCGGGATGTGCCGAGCGAGCGACAGGATGTGCCCGACGGTGAGCTCCGCGGCGGAGATGATGTTCGACGTCGGCGCGTTGACGACCATCACGCCGGCGGTCGTCGCCGCCTTGATGTCGACGTTGTCGAGACCGACACCCGCGCGGGCGACGACCTGCAGGTTCGGGGCCGCGGCGATCGCCTCGGCGTCGACCTTGGTGGCGGACCGCACCAGGATCGCGTTCGCGTCGGCGAGGGCGGACAGGAGCGCTGGGCGGTCGGTGCCGTCCACGTTCCGGACGTCGAAGTCGGGCCCGAGGGCGTCGACGGTGGCGGGCGAGAGTTCTTCGGCGATCAGGACGACCGGCTTCGGCACGACTGCTGTTTCCTCACACGAGACGGGCGGTATCCCACCATGCTATCGACGCGAGCGGATGGTTACGACCGCGGGTCCGCCCTGGTGGCGACCGGACGACGGACGGGAGGCACGGCGCGCGTCGCGAGCCGTGCCTCCCGTCCGGTGGTGGGCGGGGTCCGTCAGGACCCGATGACCGTCGTCGACGTGACGTACTGCAGGAGGGTGAACCAGAGCGCGCTCACCGCGCAGAGCGCGGTCAGGAACACGACCACCGTGCGGAGCGGCTGCATGCGACGGGACACGACGAGCGCGACGACGAAGCCGACCGGGGCGATCGCGACGTCGAGCACGAGCGCCGCCCACGGCACCGAGCTCTGGAGCGCGGTCGCACCGTTCTTCGCGAGGAACTCGTTGTTCTGCAGGATCGGCGTCGAGACTCCGACGAAGTTGCCCACCGCCTGCCACGTCACGTACGCGAGCAGGAGCGCGGCGACGACCCAGATCGCGATGCGCCAGGGCGCCAGCACGGGTGTGGGAGCGGGCGCGGTGTCGGCGGTCACCCGAAGCTCCTCGTGAGGATGAACGGCCACGGGATGAGGACGACCGCCCCGATCAGGAGCCACACGAACTTCGTGCGGTTCCTGGCGGACTGGCCGAGCCACAGCGTCGCGACGAACCAGAGGGCCGGGGCGACGATCGCGAGGGCACGCATGACCTCGGACGCCGGGTCGGCGACCGCGAGCACGCTGGCGCTGATCAGCCACGCGACCGTGTAGAGCAGGTAGAGGCCGCCCAGGACGCCGAAGCCGATGAGGGGGCCGGAGCCCATCGGGCCCTCGTCGTCGCGGGAGCGGCGCTCCTTGACGGCCACCGGGTTGCGGGCGGCGTCGACGTGCGTCGCGTCGTCCGCGTCGCCCCAGCGCAGCGCGTCGTCGTCCTCGTGGTCGACGGAGCCGTCCGGAGGTGATGCTGCCGTGGTCATGCCACCGATTCTACGAGGGGTCGAGGGCCGAGCTCGCCCACGCCCGGTCGTCCGGCACCGGCACGGGCAGGGCGCCCGGCGTCAGACGTCGGCCGACTCGGTCTCGAGCACGGCCGCGACGACGTCGCGCACCGCGGGGAAGAGCGGGTGGCTCTCCATCAGACCGGTGAGGATCTCCGTCAGCGCGTGCGCGGTCGCGCCCGAGCGCAGCAGCGCGTGGAGCTCGATCGACTCCGGGTCGTCCTGGTCGTCGAACGCCAGCGCCGCGCGGATCGCTCCGAGCAGGTGGTCGACGGGGAGGCCGCGCTCGGCGAGCTGGGCCGCGGGACCGACGAAGCGTTCCCGCCGCCCGAGCTTGCGGAGCGGGTTCCGTCCGACGCGGACCGTGGTGTCGGGGAGGTGCGGGTTCGCGATGCGCGACAGGTTCGCGGCGACGTAGCGGGCGTGCTCCGCGGGGTCGAACCCGTGCTTCGCGATGAGCAGTGCGGTGGTCTCGGCGAGCACGCCGTCGACCTCGGCGCGGACCTCACGGTCCTCGAGGGCTTCGCGGATGAGGCGGATGCCGCGGGTGTAGCCGTGGTAGGCGGCCGTCGCGTGCGCGGTGTTCACCGTGTAGAGCTTGCGCTCGACGAACGGCTGGAGGTCCTCGACCCAGGTCACGCCGTCGATCACCGGCGGTTCGGTGTCCGAGGCGTCGAACGGGGTCCGCTCGATGACCCACTCGTAGAAGGGCTCGAGCACGACGTCGAGACCGCCGGACTGGCCGAGGACGCCGGACTGGTCGGGGACGATGCGGTCGATCGCGCAGTTCGCGAACACGGCTGCGACGTCGCGGTCCTCGAGCACGGGGGCCCGTCGGATGCTGGCGTGCAGGGAGTCCGTCGCGTTGAAGGCGTTCTCACACGCGACGATCGTGACGTCGCCGCGGTCGGTGCCGCGGGCGGCGAGGCCCTCGGCGATGACGGGGGCGACGAGCGGCAGGGTGCGGGCGCCGACCGCGGTGGTGACGACGTCGGCCTCGGCGATCGCCTGCACGACGCGTTCGCGGTCGGACTTGCTGTTGAGAGCGCGGAACCCGTAGACGAGGTGCTCGACCGGCATCTCGCCGACCTCGTGCACCACGAAGCGGCCGGCTTCGTTGAGGGCGGACACGACGCGCTCGTCGACGTCGACGAAGGTGAGCTCGTAGCCGCTCGCCACGAGGAACTGGCCCACGAAGCCGCGCCCGATCTTGCCGGCGCCGATGTGGACCGCTCGTCTCGTCACCGCCATCGGACGATCATCCCATGCCGATCGGTACGGTCCTGACCAGCGTCGGTCGCGGTCGACGACGACCGTCGGCGAACGACCGACGGCCGGGCCGTGTCGAGCACGGCGGCCCCGCGGACGCGCCGATCTCCGGCGCCGGGGGTGGTGAAGAGCTGCTGCATAACGTTCGGGTCACATCGAGAGGCGGCGGTGCACGGTGCACCGCCGCCTCGTCGTCGAGTGGTGTTGCGAAGACTACCGCGCGGCCGAGCCGTCCACGTAGTCGGCGTCGTTCGACTTCCACGCGAAGAGCGCACGGAGCTCACGACCCGTGGCCTCGATCGGGTGGCCCTCACCCTTGGCGCGCAGGGCCTTGAACTCGGGTGCGCCGGCGTCCTGGTCCTCGATGAAGCGCTTGGCGAAGGTGCCGTCCTGGATGTCCTTGAGGACGGCCTTCATGTTCTCCTTGACCTCGGGCGAGATCACGCGCGGGCCGGAGACGTAGTCGCCGAACTCGGCGGTGTCCGAGATGGACCAGCGCTGCTTCGTGAGGCCGCCCTCCCAGATGAGGTCGACGATGAGCTTCAGCTCGTGCAGGACCTCGAAGTAGGCGATCTGCGGCTGGTAGCCCGCCTCGGTCAGGGTCTCGAAGCCGTACTGGATGAGCTGCGAGGTGCCACCGCAGAGGACCGCCTGCTCGCCGAAGAGGTCGGTCTCGGTCTCCTCGGTGAAGGTCGTCTTGATGCCGCCGGAGCGCAAGCCACCGATTGCCTTCGAGTAGCTCCACGCGAGGTCCCAGGCGGAACCGGACGCGTCGACCTCGACGGCGACGATCACCGGCACGCCACGGCCGGCCTCGTACTCGCGGCGGACCGTGTGCCCGGGGCCCTTCGGCGCGACGAGTGACACGTCGACGCCCTCCGGCGCCTCGATGTAGCCGTAGCGGATGTTGAAGCCGTGGCCGAAGACGAGCGTGGCGCCGTCCTTGAGGTTGGGCTTGATGTCCTCGGCGTAGACGATGCGCTGCACCTGGTCGGGCGCGAGGATGACGACGACGTCGGCCCAGGCGGTCGCGTCGGCCGGGGTGAGGACCTCGAAGCCGGCCTCTTCGGCCTTCTGGCGGCTCCTCGAGCCCTCCTTGAGGCCGATCTTCACCTCGACGCCGCTGTCGCGGAGGTTGAGGGCGTGGGCGTGGCCCTGCGAGCCGTAGCCGATGACGGCGACCTTCTTGCCCTGGATGAGCGTCAGGTCGGCGTCGGCGTCGTACACGATGTCAGTCACGAGGGTGTGTCTCCTTGGTTCTGGTGGTCTGTGGGGGCCGACGGGGTCAGCGCACCCGGTCGGTGATGCTCTTCGGTCCGCGGCCCATGCCGAGCAGGCCGGCGCGGGCGAGCTCCTTGATGCCGTACGGCTCGAGCACGCGGAGGATGGCCTGGATCTTGCCGGGGTCGCCCGTGACCTCGACGACGAGCGAGTCGGTCGCCACGTCGACGACCTGCGCACGGAAGAGGTTCACGGCCTCGAGCACGGCCGACCGGGTCTGGTTGTCGACACGGACCTTCACGAGCATGTGCTCGCGCTGGACCGACTGCGAGAAGTCGAGCTCGACGATCTTGATGACGTTGACGAGCTTGTTCAGCTGCTTCGTCACCTGCTCGAGCGGCAGGTCCTCGACGTCCACGACGACGGTGATGCGGGACAGCCCCTCGACCTCGGTGTTCCCCACCGCGAGCGACTCGATGTTGAAGCCGCGGCGGGCGAACAGGCCGGCGACGCGCGTCAGCAGACCCGGCTTGTCCTCGACGAGCAGGGAGAGGACGTGGCTCATGCGGGGTCTCCGGTCATGTCGGCGTCCTCGACGTCCCAGCTGGGCGCGTGGTCGCGGGCGTACTCGATCGAGGAGTTGCCGACGCCCTGCGGGACCATCGGCCAGACCATCGAGTCGCGGCTCACGACGAAGTCGATCACCACGGGGCGGTCGTTCGTCTCCAGCGCGAGCTTGATGGCGTCGTCGACCTGGTCGGCGCGCTCGACACGGATGCCGAGGGCACCGTAGGCGTCGGCGAGCTTCACGAAGTCAGGGACCCGTCGGCTCTGGTGCCCGGTCTCGAGGTCGGTGAAGGAGTGTCGGCCGTCGTAGAACAGCGTCTGCCACTGCCGCACCATGCCGAGGGACGAGTTGTTGATCACCGCGACCTTGATCGGGATGTCGTTGATGACACAGGTGGCGAGCTCCTGGTTCGTCATCTGGAAGCACCCGTCGCCGTCGATCGCCCAGACCACACGGTCCGGCTCGGCGACCTTCGCGCCCATGGCCGCGGGGACGGAGTAGCCCATCGTGCCGGCGCCGCCCGAGTTCAGCCACGCGTGCGGACGCTCGTACTGGATGAACTGTGCGGACCACATCTGGTGCTGGCCGACGCCCGAGGCGTAGATCGCCTCGGGACCGGTCAGTTCGCCGATGCGACGGATGATCGCCTGCGGTGCCAGGAGGCCGTCGGTCGGCTCCGCGTACCCGAGCGGGAAGTCCTTCCGGAGCTGCTCGAGCTTCGTCCACCAGGCGGACGTGTCCGCACGGTCGGCGACGGGGATGCCGCCCCACGCGTCGAGGAGGTCGGCCAGCACCTCCTTCGCGTCACCGACGATCGGGACGTCGGCGAAGCGGATCTTCGAGATCTCGGCGGGGTCGATGTCGACGTGCACGACCTTGGCGTGCGGCGCGAACTCGTCGGCCTTGCCCGTCACGCGGTCGTCGAACCGGGCGCCGAGGGCGATGATGAGGTCGCTGTCCTGCAGGCCGAGCACCGCCGGGACGGTGCCGTGCATGCCGGGCATGCCGAGGTGCTGCGGGTGCGAGTCCGGGAACGCGCCGCGGGCCATGAGCGTCGTGACGACCGGCGCACCGGTGGCCTCGGCGAACGCCTTGAGCTCGGCGGTGGCGCCGGAGCGGACGACCCCGCCACCGACGTACAGCACCGGACGCTCGGACTCGGCGAGCAGCTGCGCGGCGGCCGCGATCTGCTTGCCGTGCGCCTTCGTCACGGGGCGGTAGCCGGGCAGGTCGATCCTCGGCGGCCACACGTAGGGCGCCGACTTCTGCTGGGCGTCCTTCGTGATGTCGACGAGCACCGGGCCCGGGCGACCGGTCGTGGCGATCTGGTACGCCGCCGCGAGGGTCGCCGGGATGTCGGCGGGGTCGGTGACGAGGAACGAGTGCTTCGTGATCGGCATCGTGATGCCGACGATGTCGGCTTCCTGGAAGGCGTCGGTGCCCATCAGGGTCGAGAACACCTGCCCGGTGATCGCGATGAAGGGCACCGAGTCCATGTAGGCGTCGGCGATGGCGGTGACGAGGTTCGTCGCGCCGGGGCCGGACGTCGCGATGGCGACGCCGACCCTGCCCGACGCCGAGGCGTAGCCCTCGGCGGCGTGGCCGGCGCCCTGCTCGTGCCGGACGAGGACGTGGCGGATCGTCGTGGACGCCATGAGCTCGTCGTAGAAGGGGATGATGGCGCCACCGGGCAGGCCGAAGACGTCGGTGATCCCGAGGTGCTCGAGCGTCCGGAGGACGGCTCCCGAGCCGGTCAGGACCTCCGGCGTCCGGCGTGCACCGGCGGCCGCGGACAGCGGAGTGGCTTCCGTGGGCATGAGGTGTTCCTTGCCTGGAGGGATGGCGGTGGTGCGGGTGTCGACGCTAGCCCGTGACCGCGCCCTTGGCGGCGGACTGGACGAGCTTCGCGAACTTCGCGAGGACTCCGCGGGTGTAACGCGGGGGCAGCGGGGCCCAGCCTTCTCGGCGGGCCTCCAGCTCGGCGTCGTCGACCAGTAGGTCGAGCGAGCGAGCCGCGATGTCGACACGGATGCGGTCGCCATCGCGCACGAATGCGACTGGACCTGCGTCCACCGCTTCCGGTGCGATGTGGCCGATGCACAGGCCGGTTGTGCCGCCTGAGAATCGTCCGTCCGTCAACAGTAGTACATCCTTGCCGAGGCCAGCGCCCTTGATGGCGGCGGTGATCGCCAGCATCTCGCGCATGCCCGGGCCGCCCTTGGGTCCCTCGTAGCGGATGACGACGACGTCGCCCTTCTGGATGCGCCCCTCGGTCAGGGCGTCCATCGCGGCACGCTCGCGGTCGAACACGCGGGCAGGACCCTCGAACACGGCGGCGTCGAACCCGGCGGTCTTCACGACGGCACCCTCGGGGGCGAACGAGCCCTGGAGGATCGTCAAGCCGCCGGTGGCGTGGATCGGCTGGTCGAGCGGGCGGAAGACCTTGCCGTCGACCGCCGGCGGGTCGATCTCGGCGAGGTTCTCGGCCATGGTCTTGCCCGTGACGGTCATGACGTCACCGTGCAGCAGCCCGGCATCGAGGAGCGCCTTCATGACGACGGGGATGCCGCCGTTCTTGTCGACGTCGTTCATGACGTACTGGCCGAACGGCTTCATGTCCGCGATGTGCGGGACCTTCGAACCGATGCGGTTGAAGTCGTCGAGGGTCAGCTCGACCTCGGCCTCGTGCGCGATGGCGAGGAGGTGCAGCACGACGTTGGTCGAGCCCCCGAGTGCCATCGCGACGGCGATCGCGTTCTCGAACGCTTCCTTCGTGAGGATCTGGCGCGCCGTGATGCCCTTGCGGAGCATGTTCACGACGGCCTCACCCGAGCGGTGCGCGTAGTAGTCGCGGCGACGGTCGGCCGACGGCGGGGCGGCGGACCCCGGGAGCGACATGCCGAGGGCCTCGGCCACCGATGCCATCGTGTTGGCGGTGTACATGCCGCCGCAGGCGCCCTCGCCCGGGACGATCGCGCACTCGATCTCCTTGAGCTCAGCCTCGGTGATCTTGCCGGCCTTGCACGCACCGACGCCCTCGAAGGAGTCGATGATCGTGACCTCCTTGAAGGAGCCGTCGGCCTGCTTCACGTAGCCCGGCATGACCGAGCCCGCGTAGAGGAAGACGCTCGCGAGGTCGAGGCGCGCGGCGGCCATGAGCATGCCGGGGAGCGACTTGTCGCAGCCGGCGAGCAGCACGGTGCCGTCGAGGCGCTCCGCCATCACGACGGTCTCGACGCTGTCCGCGATGACCTCGCGCGAGACGAGGGAGAAGTGCATGCCCTCGTGGCCCATCGAGATGCCGTCGGAGACGGAGACGGTGCCGAACTGCAGCGGGTACCCGCCCCCGGAGTGGACGCCTTCCTTGGCGCCCTGGGCGAGGCGGTCGAGGGACAGGTTGCAGGGGGTGATCTCGTTCCAGGAGGACGCGATCCCGATCTGCGGCTTCTCCCAGTCCTCGTCGCCCATGCCGACGGCCCGGAGCATCCCACGCGAGGTGGTGGCTTCGATCCCGTCGGTGACGACCCGGCTGCGCGGCTTCACGTCGATGTCAGGCATGGGGTGAGTCTAGGCGCAGTTGGGATACCAACCGAGCAACAACATGCGTCCGCATCGTGTCCGCTGCGCCGGCCGGGAGGCACGGTGCGGGTCCGTCGTGCCGGTCGCGTCGGCCACGCCCGTCCCGACGATCAGGCCGGTCGGGTCGCCCGAGCCCTCGCCAGCTGCTTCAGGACGTCGGTCAGTGCGGCCGGGTCGGTGACCCGGTAGCGGGCGAGCGTGTCGCCCTCCCCCACCTTCACACCGACGTCGCCGTCGCGGAGCACCCGGAAGCCGTCCTCGTCGGTGACGTCGTCGCCCGCGAAGAACACGGCGTCCGCACCGCGCAGCTCACGAAGCCGGTCGATCGCATCGCCCTTGGTGACGTGGCGGACGGCGAACTCGAGGATGTCCTTGCCGCCGCGCTCGAGCACGGCGTCGTCGACCTCGTGGGCGACCCGGCTGGCCTCGGCGTCGGCAGCCGCCGCGGTCTCGGCGTCGACACCACGGGTGTGGACGCCGACCCCGGCGGGCTTGTGCTCGATCCGCACGCCCGGGTAGCGCGTCGCCACCTCGTCGATCGCCGCGCCGAGCCGTTGCACGCGCGCGGACTCGTCGTCGGTGAGGGCGTCCTCGTCGTGGCCGTCGACGCGCCACTCGACGCCGTGCGACCCCACGAGCGCCATGCCCTCGGGGGCGTGCGTGACGCGGGCGAGGCCGTCGAGCGAGCGACCGGACACCAGGACCACCTCGGTGTCGCGGGCCCGCTGGAGGGTCAGGACGGCCGCCCAGGAGCCGGGGAGCGCGCCGACCTGCGCCGGGTCGTCCGCGAACGGAGCGAGGGTGCCGTCGAAGTCGAGGGCGACGATGAGTCGCGGCGCAGCCGCGAGCGTCTCGATGGCCGATGACAGGGCGGACGGATCGGTGACGGTGTCAGGCACCACGGGCCTCCCGGGTGTCCTCGGCCGCACGCGCGGTCTGGGCGTCCTGGTCGAAGATCGACGTCGTGTCCTGGAGCTCGTCGACGTGCTCGTCACCGGGGTCGGCGGCGGCCGGGTCGAGCTTCGCGCGACTCGGCGCGTGGCGGTCGAGCGCCTCGAGGAAGGAGCGCGACCAGCGCGCCACGTCGTTCTCGCGGACGCGCTTGCGGAGCGCGCGCATGCGCGTCGAGCGCTCGCGACGCGGCATCTCGATGGCGCGCTGGATCGAGTCCTTGAGCGCACCGATGTCGTGCGGGTTCACGATCACGGCCTGCTTCAGCTCGTCGGCGGCGCCGGTGAACTCGGAGAGGATGAGGACCCCGTCGTTGTCGAAGCGCGTGGCGATGTACTCCTTCGCGACGAGGTTCATGCCGTCACGGAGTGCGGTGACGAGCATGACGTCGGCGGCGAGGTAGAGCGCCACCATCTCCTCACGCGGGTACCCGTGGTGCAGGTACGCGATCGGCTGGTGCCCGATGACGCCGAGGTCGCCGTTGATGCGACCGACGGTCAGCTCGATCTCGTCGCGCAGTGCGGCGTACGTGTCGACACGCTCGCGGCTCGGGCTCGCGACCTGGACGAGGGTGGCGTCCTCCACCGCGACGCGGCCGTCCTCGACGAGTTCGCCGAACGCCTTGATGCGGTGCCGGATGCCCTTGGTGTAGTCGAGCCGGTCGACCCCGAGCAGCACGGTCTTCGGGTTGCCGAGACTCGCGCGGATCTCGCGGGCGCGCTCCTGCACCTCGGGCCGGTGCGCGATCTCCTCGAACCCGGCGGCGTCGATCGAGATCGGGAAGTGCCGCGCCTCGACGTGGCGGACGGTGATCCCCTTGCGGCTCCGCGGCGCGGCCGGGTCGTCGACCGGGACGTCGATGGTCGAGCCCTTCGTCGTGTAGCCCTTGATGTGCCGGACCGCGCGGAGGAAGTCGCTCGCGTCGTCGTGCCGCTGGAAGCCGATGACGTCCGCGCCGAGCAGGCCGTCGAGGATCTGCGCGCGCCACGGCAGCTGGGCGTAGATGCCCACCGGCGGGAACGGGATGTGGTTGAAGAAGCCGATCGTCAGGTCGGGCCGGAGCTCGCGGAGGAGCGCCGGGACGAGCTGCAGCTGGTAGTCCTGCACCCACACCACGCCGTCCTGCTCGACGATCTCGGCGATCTGGTCGGCGAAGCGCTGGTTCACCCGCTTGTACGCGTTCCACCAGTCGCGGTGGTAGCTCGGGTGCTCGATGACGTCGTGGTAGAGCGGCCAGAGGGTGTCGTTGCTGAAGCCCTCGTAGTACTCCTCGACGTCGTCGGTGCTGAGGGGCACGGGGACGATGTGGATGCCGTCGTTGTCGAACGGGTCGACCTCGACATCGGGCTGTCCGACCCAGCCGACCCAGGCGCCGTCGTTCGCGCGCATGACCGGCTCCAGCGCGGTCACGAGGCCGCCGGGCGAGTGCCGCCAGCCCTCGTTGCCGTCCTCGTCGACGACGCGGTCCACCGGGAGGCGGTTCGACGCGACGACGAAGGCGTAGCGGGAGGGATCGGTGTCGTCAGCAGCCATGGGTTGGTGGTGTCTCCGTTCGACCGGGTCGGTGCACACGGGTCGTGGTGCACGTGGACGATGCCGAAGTTACCAGCGGGACGCCAGCAGATTCACGGGACCTCGGCAGGATGGATATGATGCTCCCTCGTGTCGGGGGGACACGAGGTGCCCACAGGGGTGGCGCCGGCCTCCCGGTCGGAAAGGACACCACCTCTCGTGAGCGAGCACCCACCCGTTCCCCCGCAGCCGCCGCAGCAGCCCGCTGCCGCACCGGCGCCGACCCCGGCGCCGTCCGACGGCTTCGACCGCCTCCTCCGCACGGTGCCCGGACGGGACTGGCTCGCCGCCGTGCTCGGCGCGGTCGGGGGCTGGGTCGCCGCCTACGTGGTCGCCGTGGTCTCGCTCCTGCTCACCGTCGCGGTCGCCGCAGCGGGCGGGTCCGGCGGCGGGTCGTCCGACCTCGGTCCGTCGAGCGGCATCGGCGGCGGCTCGGGCTCGGGCGTCCCCGACGTGCAGTCACTCCTGTCCGGCGTCAGCGTCATCCTCGGCGCCCCTGCGCAGCTCGTCGTGCTCGCCGATCTCGGTCGACTCCACGGCTCCGGGTCGATCGGCCTGCTCGGCTCCGGCTCCGGCTCGATCGGCGTGGTCCCGGCGGTCGTGCTCGCCGCGCAGGTCGTGCTCGCCGTCGTGCTGACGCGGCGCATCCGCTCGCGCGTGGTCGCCCTGCCGCAGCTGCTGCTCACGAGCGTCGTCAGCGGCCTGGTGCTCGTCGCGCTGACGACCCTGACCGGGCTCGTCCTGGCGATCCGGTTCCCGGAGGTGGACGGCGCGACCATCGAGCCCGTGCACGGTGTCGGGCTCGGCAGCGTGCTCGGTTCCTTCCTCATCGGTGCCCTCTGCGCCCTGCTCGCCCGTCCGGCGCTGCTCGTCCGCGGCAACGTCGTCGTCGGCCGCGTCCTCGGCACGGTGCGGGTCGCCACCTCGCAGCTCGTCGTCCTCGTCGTCGTCGTGTCCGTCGTCGTCGTGGTCGTGGCGTTCGTCGCCCAGCCGTCGTGGGGCGCCGCGCTCCCGCTGCTCGTCGGCAACGCCGGCGTCGCCCTGACCGCGCTCGGGTTCCTCGGTGGGATCGGCAGCGGCGGCCTCGGCCCCGTGAACAGCACGGCGACCGTGTTCGGCGGTGCCGGCGGGTGGACCTGGCTCGTCGTGCTGCTCGTGCTCGTCACCGCGTTCGCCGCCGGCCTGGCCCTCGCCGTCCGTCGGAACGACCGGGCCCGCAGCACGCTCGACTGGGTCGTGACGCCGGTCGTCTGGGCCCTCGGCGGCCTGGTGCTCCTCGTCCTCGGCACGCTCGTCGTGTCCTACCGCGTCAGCGGCACGAGCACCGTCGGCGGCTCCGGCTCGGTCGGCATCGCACCGTGGACGCCCGTCGTGTTCCTGCTCTGGGGTGCGGCGATCGAGGTCGTCGCCCGGTACGTCGCGCCGGTGCTGCTCCCCCGCCTCGGCGCAGGGGCGCTCCTGCGCACGGCGAAGCTCGTCGGGACCGACCCGCAGCCCGCACCGGCGTGGGCCGTGCCCGCGACCGGCACGGCCGGCACTCCCGGCGCGGCCGTCGCCGGTGCGCCGGTCGTCGGTCAGCCGGCCGCCACGCCGACCGCGCCCGCCACGGACCAGCACGGCACCGGGGCACCCGCCGAGCACACGGCCGTCGACGGCGCGTGGGCCCAGGCGCCCGGCGTCGGCGCCCCCGGCGTCGGTGCTCCCGGCGTCGGTGCGCCCGGCGCCGTCGGCCCGCAACCGTTCATCGGCGGCCAGGCACCCACCCCGACCCCGCTGTCGCCGAAGGCCCGCAAGGTGCTCGTCCGCTCGCTCGTCGCCGCCGGCGTCGTCGTGGTGGTAGTCGTCGCCGGTGCCGTCACCACGGGGGTCCTCCGGTCGAACGTGTGGGGTCCGGCCCCGACCGCCCGGAGCTACGTCGAGGCCATCGCCCGCGGTGACGCCCAGACCGCGTCCCGGATGACCGAAGCACCGTCGAACGCCTCCATGCTCGACGCCGCCGTCCTGGAGAGCGCCGAGGACCGTCCGACGAACGTCCGCATCGGCCGGGTGTCGACCTCGGGTGACACCGCGTACGCGACCGTCCGCTACCAGCAGGGCGGCTCGGACCGCTCCGGTGACATCACGCTGGAGCGCACCGGCACCTCGTTCCTCGTGAAGGACGAGTGGCGTGTCACGAAGCCGCTCGCCGACCGTGTGTCGATCTCGGCGAGCGACGTGCTCGAGGGTGCGGACGTGACCGTCGGCGGGAAGAAGGTCGGCGCGATCGAGAACGGCGCGTTCGAGTCGCTCGCCTACCCCGGCAGCTACGAGGTCGAGGTCGGCGGGACGAAGTACTTCACCGGTGGCACGAAGACCGTGAAGGTCGGCGCGTCCGCTGCTCCGTACGTGTCCTTCCAGCCCACGGCGACGAAGGCGCTCGAGCGTGACGCCGAACAGTACGTCTCGGACCTCATCGACACCTGCGCCGAGAAGACCGACATCGGTTACGGCGACGGTTGCCCCTGGTACGGCCCGTACGACGCCGACGGCTCGGTGCAGTACACGGTGAAGTCGAAGCCCGAGCTGACGGTCGAGTCCTCCGGCAGCGGCTACGTCGAGGTGAAGAGCACGAAGGACGGCCAGATCGCCTACTCGTACAAGGACTTCTTCGGCGACGCCAAGAAGGGCGACGACAGCTTCGACGTCGACACCTACCTGAAGGTCGAGGACGGCAAGCTCGTCTCCGCGTACTGAGCACACGCACACCACGACGGCGGCCGGTCCGGGAGTCTCGGGCCGGCCGTCGCCGTACGCTGGGCTGATGGTCATGACGAGGGCGTGGCGGAACGGCACCGCAGCGGAACGCGACTTCCCGGTGGAGCGGGTCTCCGACCTCGTCGCCGAACCCGGCACGTTCGTGTGGGTGGACCACACCGACCCCCGGCCGGAGGACCTCGCCGACCTCGAGGAGGAGCTCGGCGTCCACGCCCTCGCCGTCGAGGACGCCCTCGAGGGCGGGCAGCGGCCGAAGCTCGACCGGTACCGCGAGAGCCTGTTCCTCGTGGTCTACGACGTCAGCGGCCGCACCGACGCCGGCGAACTCGTCAGCCACGAGGTGAAGGCCTTCGTGACGAAGCGGGCACTCATCACCATCCACGGCACCGACGTCGACCTCCGCGACGTCGAGCACCGCCTCGACGCCAACGCCGACATCGCCGACCACGGCGTGCCCTGGCTCATGTGGGCACTGCTCGACACCGTGGTCGACCACGCCTCGGACGTCGTCGAGGACCTCGACCAGGCGGTCAGCGCGCTCGAGGACGACCTGTTCGAGCACGGCAGCAGCCGCGAACGCCAGATCCAGCGGCGGTCGTTCGTGCTCCGGAAGCAGCTCGGGGTGCTCCGCCGGCTCGTCGTGCCGACACGCGACAGCGTCACGTCGATCCTGCACGGCGACGCGGAGCTCGTGGTCGACGGCATCCGGCCGTACTTCCGGGACGTCCAGGACCACCTCGTGACGATCGCGGACTCGGTCGAGCAGCTGCGCGAAGCGGTCGGCAGCGTGCTCGACACGAACCTCGGCATCGCGTCGAACCACCAGAACGTCGTCATGAAGAAGGTCACCGGCTGGGCTGCGATCATCGCGATCCCGACGGCGATCACCGGGGCGTTCGGCATGAACGTGCAGTTCCCCGGCATGAGCCACTGGAGCGGCCTGTTCTACGCGCTCGGACTCGTGGTCGTGTCGTCGCTCGTGCTCTACCGCGTCTTCAAGAGCAAGGACTGGCTGTAGGTCGGCGCGCCCGTCAGAGACGCAGCGCGAGCACCCCGGCCACGACGGTCAGCGGGGCGACGACACACCCGAGCGCCATGTACCGCCCCCACGACAGGTGGACCCCCTCCGACGCGAGCCGCGCGTGCCACAGCAGCGTCGCGAGGGACGCCCACGGGGTGATCAGGCAGCCGGCGTTCACCCCGATGAGGAGTGCCGCGTACCGCAGTGCCTCGTGCCCGGCCGCCGGCTCGAGCACGAGGTAGGCGGGCAGGTTGTCGATGGCGTTCGCCGCCACCGCACCCGCGCCGCCCAGCGCCAGGAGGGAGCCGGTGCCGGTACCGCCGGGCAGCGCGTCGACGATCGGGTCGGTGAGCCCCGTGGTGTGCAGCGTCTCGACGACGACGAAGAGCCCGGCGGCGAAGAGGAGCGTGGACCACGGCACGCGCGAGACGCGCAGCTCCGAGGGCGCCCGGAAGGCGGCCACGACGACCAGCAGCACGGCGGCGACGACCGCCGCGATCCAGACCGTCACGCCCGCCGTCAGCGCGACGACCAGCGCGACGAGCACCGCCGACGCCGACCAGAAGAACACCGGGTCGGACGCCCGACGGACCGGCACGGGCGTGTAGCGGCCGAACAGCTTCCCGCGGAAGACCACGAGGAGCACCGCACACGGGATGACGACGCCGGCGAGCGCCGCCCACACCATCAGGCCCGCGAACGGGATCGGTCCGTCGAGCCCGATGCGGTCGACGGCGAGCAGGTTCGTCAGGTTCGACACGGGCAGGAGGAGCGACGCCGTGTTCGCCAGCCACACGGTGGTGAGGGCGAACGGCATGGGCGGGAGCCCCACGCGCCGGGCGAGCGTGATGACGATCGGCGTGAGGAGTACCGCCGTCGTGTCGATCGACAGGAACACGGTGCAGACCACGGCGAGCACGACGACCGCGGCCCAGAGGCCGATCGTGCGCCCGCCGCCGACGCGGGCGGCGAGGTCGGCGAGCCGGTCGAACACGCCGGCGTCGGCGGCGAGCTCGGCCACGATCGTGAGACCGAGCACGAAGCCGAGCACCGGCACGACGCGGTCGGCCAGCTCGGCGAGGTCGGACAGGGGCAGGAGCCCGAGGGCGACGCACACGGCACCGACCACGAGCAGGACTCCGCCGATGACGGCCTGACGCACACTCACTCCTCACGAGCACGCCGGCCCAGGGGTGACCGGCGGCGCTCCAATGTAGCGGCCGGTAGCGTTGACGGGACGACCAGGAGGAGGAACCCGTGCGGAAGTTCATGTTCAGCGGTGCTGTGTGGAGCTCGATCATCAGCGGCTACAGCGTGGTGCAGACCACCCGCCAGGGTCCGCGCGACTGGCGCCTCGCGCTCACCTGGGTGGCGTGGCTCGCGACGACGATCGTCGCGATCGGCACGGTGGTCGAGGACGACCGCGCCGTGAAGGCGCGTCAGCCGTAGGGCGGGAGCCGGCGCGGGTCGCGAGGCGACCACACGACGGACGGGAGGCACGTGGCGGGTCCGCCACGTGCCTCCCGTCCGTTCGTCGACCCGGCTACGGCAGGTCCGCCGGCCGGACGTCGGAGGTGCTGATCGGCCCGGTGAACATCGCGGCTCGCTCGTCGTGCTCACCGCCGAAGAGCGCCGACGACGCGGCGGTCGACGCGCCGCGTCGTCGCGGCGCGGCGACGTCCTCCACCATGAGCACCCGCTGCACGGGCTGCGCGTCCGGGTGCGTTCGCTGGATCCAGGCGACCAGTTCCTCGCGGACGTAGCAGCGCAGGTCGAACAGCGACGGGGCGTCGTGCGCGGTGACGAGCACGCGGACGTGCACGAACCCCTGCACGGCGTCGGTGACCTGGAGCACCTGGACCCGGCGGTCCCAGAGCTCGGTCCGCTCGAGGATCCGTTCGAGCTCGACGCGCATGTCTCCGGGGCGCACGCGCCAGTCGAGGTCGAACTCGACGGCACCGAGCAGTTCGCTGTTCGTCCGCGTCCAGTTCTCGAACGGGGTGCTCGTGAAGTACGTCGACGGGAGCACGAACCGGCGGTCGTCCCACAGGTGCACGACGACGTAGGTCAGGGTGATCTCCTCGATCCTCCCCCACTGCTGCTCGACCACCACGACGTCGTCGACCCGGATGGACCCGGAGAACGCGAGCTGCATGCCCGCGAACACGTTGCCGAGCGTCGACTGCGCCGCGAGGCCGGCGATCACGGAGATCAGCCCGGCGGAGGCGAGCACGCTCGCGCCGGCGGCCTCGACCCCGGGGAAGGTCAGCAGGATCGCGCCGACCGCGATGATGACGAGCACCGCGACGGTCAGGCGGCGCAGGACGAGCACCTGGGTCTTGACCCGGCGGGCGACGCGGTTGTCGGGCACGTCCGTCCGGTAGCGGTGCAGGCCGAGGGACTCGAGGAAGATCGCGACCTCGCAGGCGAGCCAGCAGCCGGTGCCGATCACGGCGATGAGGAACACGTGCGAGACCTCGTCGCGCCACGGGTACGCACGGGTGTCCGGGACGCTCGTGGCGAATGCCGTCCAGAGCAGGGCGATGAGCAGCACGGTGCGGAAGGGGTGCTTCGTCCGACGGGAGAGCACGGACGCCCAGCGTTCACGACGGGCGAGGGAGCGGAAGACGAGGTGGGTGACGAGCGCGGCGACGGCCGTGACGAGCAGGGCGAACCCGACCGCGACGAGGAGTCGGAGGAGGATGTCCATCCCTCCATGCAACCAAGACGACGGTCCCCCGGGTCCAGCGGGGCGGGTTGTGTGCCACCCCGGGTCGCTCGCACCTGTAGCGTGTCGCGCATGACAGCGCAGAACGACACGGGAGCCCGTCGCGCCCCCGCGCAGGACTTCTCGCACGAGCAGGAGGGCTACCAGCACGGTCTGAAGCCCCGGCAGTTGCAGATGATCGCGATCGGCGGGGCCATCGGCACCGGCCTCTTCCTCGGTGCCGGTGGACGGCTCAACTCCGCGGGTCCCGCGCTCGCCATCACCTACCTGGTGGCCGGGATCTTCGCGTTCTTCATCCTCCGTGCCCTCGGCGAGCTCGTGCTGCACCGCCCCTCCTCGGGGTCGTTCATCTCGTACGCGCGCGAGTTCTACGGCGAGAAGTTCGCGTACGCCGCCGGGTGGATGTACTTCCTGAACTGGGCGATGACCTCGATCGTGGACACCACCGCGGTCGCGCTCTACATGCAGTACTGGAAGCCGTTCACCTCGGCGCCGCAGTGGCTGATGGCGCTCATCGCCCTCGTCGTCGTCCTCGCGGCCAACCTCGTCGCGGTCAAGGTCTTCGGCGAGCTCGAGTTCTGGTTCGCACTCATCAAGGTTGCCGCCCTCGTCGCGTTCCTCGTGGTCGCGCTGGTGTGGCTCATCTTCGCGTTCCCCGTCGAGACCGGCGGGCAGGCGGTGCAGACCGGCTTCTCGATCCTGCAGAACAACGACGGCGTGTTCCCTAACGGCCTGTTGCCCGCGGTCCTCGTGATCCAGGGCGTCGTGTTCGCGTACGCGGCGATCGAGCTCGTCGGCACGGCTTCGGGCGAGACGCAGGACACCGAGAAGGTCATCCCGCGCGCGATCAACTCCGTCGTCTTCCGCATCGCGGTGTTCTACGTCGGTTCGGTCGTGCTGCTCTCGCTCCTGCTGCCGTACACCTCCTACAAGGAGGGCGAGAGCCCGTTCGTGACGTTCTTCTCGTCGATCGGCAACCCGCAGGTCGGGCAGGTCGTCGGGTCGATCATGAACTTCGTCGTGCTCACGGCGGCGCTGTCGTCGCTGAACGCCGGCCTCTACTCGACCGGCCGCGCGCTGCACTCGATGGGCATGAACGGCTCCGCGCCGAAGTGGACCACGAAGATGTCGCGCGGCGGCGTCCCGTACGCGGGCATCCTGCTCACCGCGGGCTTCACCGTCGTCGGCGTCGTGCTCAACTACTTCGTGCCGTCCCAGGCGTTCGAGATCGCCCTCAACGTGGCGAGCCTCGGCATCATCACGGCGTGGGGCACGATCATCCTCTGCCAGATGAAGCTCCGGAGCTGGGCGAAGCAGGGCCTCGCGAAGGAGCCCACGTTCCGCCTGCCCGGCGCACCGGTGACCGCGTGGCTCACGCTGGCGTTCCTCGCGTCGGTCATCGTGCTCATGGCGATCGACTACCCGGTCGGCACCTACACGATCGCGTCCCTCGTGATCATCATCCCGCTCCTGATCGTCGGCTGGTTCCTGCAGCGCGACCGGATCCTCCGCATCGCGGCCCTCCGCGAGGGCGTCACCGGGCCGTACCCGGTCACCGGACGCGACCCCGCGAACCAGGTGCGCCGTGACGGGACGGGTGACCAGTCCGGGAAGTGACGCGCGTCCACCGGATCGTCCGTGACGGGTCCGGCGTCCGCCGGTAGCATCGGCGGGTGCCGGACCCGTCGCTCATCCCCTCACTCGACCTGCAGCTGACCTGGCGCGGCACGTTCGGTCGCGTGCGCGTCTTCGACGACCGGGTCACCGCCGAGACGAGCTACGAGCGGTCCGGCCGCACCGAAGTGCCGATGGGATCGGTGCGTGGCTGGCGGATCGGCCCGTGCGACGACGACGCGGTGTGCGTCGAGTTCGTCACCGACGACGACACCTACCGCGTGCTGCTCGACACCACGGACGAGCGGGTGGCCGACCACGCCCTCCGCCGGGTGCTCGGGGCGCCCCTGGCGGACTGAGCTCCGCGGTCAGCCGCGCGGCACGAACTGCGTCATGCGGAACGGCGCGCCCTGGGCGTCCTCGACCTCGGCCGCCCGCGTCCAGTAGCCCTCCCACGTCCCGGTGATGCGCCCACCGAGCTCCTCGACCCTGGTCGCCGCGGCGTCGCGGTCGGCACAACTGAACGCCACGTGCCAGTCGTCGTGGCCGGCGTCGAGGCGGTCGAGCGCGCCGATGACGTCGGCGAAGCCCTCCGGAGCCCCGACCTGCCGTTCCCGGATCGACGGGTCGGACGTCGCCGCGAGGTGGTCGCCGTACCCGGGCAGCCGGAGCATCGCTCCCGGTCCCTCCTGCATGTCGGACACGAGCCAGCCGAACAGGTCGGCGTAGAACGCGATTGCCGCGTCCGGTTCGGTGGAGCGGAGGTCGCTGAACACCCAACCGCCCGGTGCGTTGATGTGCTGCGACCCGAGGCGGGCACGGGCCTGCCAGAGCCCGAACGCCGCCCCGCGCGGATCGACGCAGTCGACGCTGCGACCCGCGGCACCGCCGGCACCGGCGTCCTCGGGCGCGGCGGCGGTCCCGCCGAGCGCCACGACCCGCGCTGCCACCGCATCGGCGTCGTCGACCGCGACGTACGTCTGCCACCGCGCCGGGTCGCCGCTCGACGCCACCGCGCCGACCTCGCGTCCGTCGACGCTCGCGATCCGGTACGACCCCGGGACGCCGGGCGGCAGGCGTTCCTCGAACGACCAGCCGAAGAGGCCGCCGTAGAACGCCTCGGCGGCGTCCGGGTCGGGCGTGCGCAGGTCGATCCAGCTCGGCACGCCCTGGGGGTAGGTGCGGGGTGTCGCGTCCGTCACGGGGTCCTCCTGTCGCCGGTGGCACCCGGTCTACCCCGGACCACCGACGTCCGTCACGCGGACCGGACGGTGCTGCCGCACCACATGGCGGACGGGAGGCCCGGGGCGGCGCCGCCACGGGCCTCCCGTCCGCCGCGTGCGCACGACGCGGGGTGTGCCGGGTCAGACCAGCAGGAGGATGCCCGCCACCACCGACGCGGCCGCGATCGCCAGCGCGATCACGACGAGGACGAGGTGCACGCGCCAGAACGTCGTCGGCCGGCCCGCGGCGTCGCGCGCTCGCGGGTCCTTCGCGACGCGCTGGAAGAAGCGCGGCCAGGCGACGACGTTGAAGACGGCGCCGATGAACAGGACGAGGGCGGCGAAGACGAGCACGTACCGATCGTAACGACCGTCGCTGTCGCACCGGCTGGTGCTGTGCCGCCCGGTGGGGCTCGGCCGCCCCCAACGCGGTCGAGACCCACCGGTCTGTAGCAATTGCTACAGACCCTACACGGCGCGTCGGCGACCGTCGACCTCAGGCGGGGTCGAGCGCTCCCTCGGCGGCGGCGAGGACCGCGCGCTCCTCCGGCGTCAGCACCGTCCGGCTGGCCCGCGCCCCGTCGTTGATCTCGACGATCGTGCGGCTCAGGCGTGTCTCCGGGTCGGAGGTCGCGGGGTACGCGTTGTCCGTCCCGATCCGGTCGTGGAGCGGTTGCAGGCTCCGGATCGCCCGCTCCACCGTGCCCGTCCGACGAGCACGCCACACCTGGTGGCCGATGACGAGGAGGAGCATCCCCGACGCGACGCACAGCACGGCGCCCGGCGTCGTGACGTCGTACGGCACCGCCAGCGACCGGGTCACGGCGAGGTCCCCGACGAGGTGCGCGACGTCCATCACGACGACCACGACCATGCGGACGACGCCGAGCACGCCGCCGAGCACGAGCACCCAGAGGCCGATCCGGTCGACCAGCCCGCGGGCCTCACGCAGGCGGAGGAGGCAGATGAGCCCGGTCGCGCCGAGTGCCACGCCGAGGTACACCGTCTGCGACACCGAGTAGACCACGGCGGCCGGGTGCGCCCCGGCGTCGAGCATGAACGTCGTCGTGGTCGGCGGCTTCTCGAGCACGGTGAAGGCCGTCACGACGACGACGAGCACCACCGCGAACACCACGACGATCGCGGTCCGCAGCCAGCGCCGACCGAACCCGACGGCCTTCGCGACGCCCCACAGCAGCGTGCTCGTCCCCGCGACCATGAGACAGTCGCTCACCACCGTGACGAGGTTGAAACCGCCGAACAGCGGATCGACCCACCGGTAGAGCGGGTCCACGTTCGTCACGATCGTCGCCGCGAAGAGCAGGAAGGTCACGGCGAGGGTGCGGTCCTGTCCCCGCTGGAGGACGAAGAGCACGACCGTGCCGACGACGAGCAGGAGCGCCTGGGCGACGGCCAGGATCACCGCGGCACCACCGGGTGGCGGTCGGCACTCACCCGAAGACCCCGCGGAAGTCGCTCGGACGGGTCCGGGCAGCACGGATGACCTGCGCCAGCCGGTCGGCGAACAACTCGGCCTCCCGTTCGAACGCGTTGTCGAACAGCCCGCGGGCCATCGCCCGCTCGACCTTGTACTCGGGCAGGTCCGGGATCACGTCACGGATGTACGCCGACTGCGCCTGGGCCTCCTGGTGCCGGTGCAGCACGTGCCCGAGCTCGTGCCCGATGACGAACGACCGGAAGGTCTGAGACGGCGTCGGCGAGATCATCACGAGGTGCCGGTGCTCGAGCGTGGCGACGAAGCCGCACACGGGTTCCTCCGCGAGGAACGCCTCTTCACGGACCACGATGGGCTTCCCGACGATCGCGGCCGCCGCGGCGACGGCGTCGTCGACGTCCGACCAGCCCTCGGCGTCCGCCCGTGCCCAGAACGCCTCGACGAAGTCGGCGCTCACGCGACGCTCCCCCGCTGCGACTCCTCCTCGAGCACCTCGGCGATCCGCCGCAGCGCCTCGGCCGAGAGCTCCCCCGGGAAGGTCCGGGCCGCGAAGCCGCTCACCCGCGCCGACCGCAGGGAGCGCACGAGGGCGAGCTGCGCGCTGATCCGCTCCGGGACCGCGCTGTCCTCGAGCAGGAACCGCTCGTCGACCTCGAAGAACCCGGCGAGCAGACGGAGCAGACCGGAGTCGCGGTTGCGCCGGCCGTCGCCGGAGAGCATGTACGTCCACTTCGCCCGGGAGAGCGATCCACCGTGGGCGGCGACGTACTCCTCGACCGCGGCGAACGGCACAGGGGCGCCGCGCTGCGACTCCTCGAAGTCGAGCAGCAGGTTGAGCCGCCGGGCGAGCTCCGCGGCGTCCAGCGCGCCACCCCGGTCGTCGACGATGTCGTCCATGTCGATCGGACTCCTCCCCAGTCGCCAGCAGTGCAGGTCATGGTAGCGCCGGTAGCCTCGATCCGGTGAGCGCGTCCCTCCCCTCCACCATCGCCGCCCCGGTCGAGCACGAGGTCGTCGTCACGAAGTCGCGCTTCATCACCACCGTCGCACCGGTGGTGGACGTCGCCGACGCCGAGCGCGTGGTCACGGAGGTCCGGAAGCGGCACTGGGACGCGCGGCACCACTGCACGGCGATGGTGACCGGCGTCCTGGGCGACCAGGCGCGCTCCTCCGACGACGGCGAACCGAGCGGTACCGCCGGGGTCCCGATGCTCGAGGTCCTGCGTCGCCGTGGTCTCACCGACCTGGTCGCGGTGGTCACGCGGTACTTCGGCGGCGTGAAGCTCGGGGCCGGCGGCCTCGTCCGGGCGTACTCGACCTCGGTGTCGGAGACCCTCGACCGCGCGGTGGTCGTGCCCCGACGGTCGTTGACCCGCGCGACGGTCGCGGTGCCGCACGCCGAGGCCGGGCGGATCGACAACGTCCTCCGCGACTGGGTCCGCCACCACGACGCGGTGCTCGGCGAGCCGGTGTACGGAGCAGCCGCGGCGTTCGAGCTGTGGGTGCCGGCAGCCGAACGGTCGCGCCTCCGAGCGGACCTCGCGGCGGTGACGGCGGGAGCCGTCGACCCGGTGTTCGGCGAGGAGCGGATCGTCGACGTCCGGCCCGACTGATTTCGGGGCCGGAGTGCTGCTCGGGCGTGTCGTCGCTCGCAGTCGTCCGAGCCCGGGAACGACGAAGGCCCCGGTCCGTTCGGACCGGGGCCGTGCTGGTGCACCCCCTGGGACTTGAACCCAGAACCCACTGATTAAGAGTCAGTTGCTCTGCCAATTGAGCTAGAGGTGCGTTCGCTGCGTTCCGTTTCACCGTGCTGCAACGGGAAACAACAATAGCATGGCTTCGGGGTGCTCATGACCACCGGGCACCACGATCGAACAGGAGCACCATGACCGACCGTCTCGCCGCCGGCGACACCGCCCCCGACTTCACCCTCCCGGACCAGGACGGCACGGAGCACGCACTGTCCGCGCTGCGGGGGAAGAAGGTCATCGTGTACTTCTACCCGGCGGCCTCCACCCCGGGGTGCACCACCGAGGCGTGCGACTTCCGCGACAACATGTCGTCGCTGCAGGCGGCGGGCTACGAGGTCCTCGGCGTCTCGAAGGACGAGCTGCCCGCACTCGCGAAGTTCCGCCACGAGCAGGCGCTCACGTTCCCGCTGCTGAGCGACCCCGACCTCGCCGTGCACAAGGCGTACGGCGCGTGGGGCGAGAAGAACAACTACGGGAAGATCGTCACCGGCACCATCCGCTCGACGATCGTCGTCGACGAGGACGGCACCGTGCAGCTGCCGCTCTACAACGTGAAGGCCACCGGCCACGTCGCCAGCCTGCGGAAGAAGCTCGGCCTGGTCTGATCGGCGGAGCGCACGCACTGGAGGCCCGGTGCCGGTCCACGAGACCGGCACCGGGCCTCCAGGCGGTTGCGTCAGCCCGCGTCGCCGTCCTGGCGGACTCAGTCCCCGTCGCCGTCCTGGCGGACGAGGGCGGCCGTGACCGGCCGCGAGAGCACGAGCGTGATGGCGAGCAGCGCGGGGATGAGCAGCAGCCAGCCGAACCAGGCGACGCGGAAGACTCCCTGGAACGCACCGATCGCGAGCGCGCCCTGCATCACCTGCCAGACGATGATCCCGGAGCGCACCCACGGACGGCGGTTCCGCAACCCGACGAAGAGCGCGCCGAGCCAGAGCGCCGCGATCGCGGTCAGGATCGTCAAGGCGATCCCGGAGGCGAGACTCGTCGCCGGCGAGGTGACCAGTTCGACGAGGAGCCAGACCGTGACGCCGGCCAGCGCGAGGAACTCGAGGCCGAGCACGACCTGCAGCACCGTGAACGCGGGCGAGCGCTGTCCGGGGTCCGCGGACTCGGCGGGTGTGGTGTCGTGCACAGCGATCCTCCAGCGTCGGAACCCTTGATTTGCCCCTACCAGTATGGAACGATATTCGAGGTCGTTCGGACGGCACGATGTGGTGTGCGTCTCCCGTGGTTCGACGCTCCTCCCCCGAGCGTTCCGCGGGCGTCAGACTCGCTTCCAGCGGATCCCTCCCCCACAGGGTGTCCCCTCATGCTCAGCATGCCCAGCGTTCCGATCCCCCGAACCACGTCCACGGCTGCCGTTCGAGCATCGACATCAAGGAGCACCACACATGGACTGGCGTGACCAGGCTGCCTGCCTCACCGCGGACCCCGAGCTCTTCTTCCCGGTCGGGAACACCGGCCCCGCAGTTGACCAGATCGAGAAGGCGAAGTCCGTCTGCGCCCGGTGCACCGTCACCGAGATGTGCCTGCAGTACGCCCTCGAGAACAACCAGGACTCCGGTGTCTGGGGCGGCCTCAGCGAGGACGAGCGTCGTGCGCTGAAGCGCCGCGCCGCCCGCGCTCGTCGCGCTTCCTGACCTGCGGTCCCCGAAGCCCGTCGCCCCCCGCTGGGGCGGCGGGCTTCGTCGTGTGCGGGGGGGGGGCGTCGTTGTGAGCCAGCGGAACCAGGTTCCGGACACTGCATCGCGCTTTTCCGCGGTGTTGTGTCCGAAACCTGGTTCCGGCCGCCCGGGGCACCGGCGCGGCCGCCGCGGGCGTTACGCCGCGGGCGCTGCCGTCAGCCAGCGGAACGGGATCGAGATGCCGACCTCGGTCCCGCTGCCCGTGAGCGTGTGCCAGTCGATCGTCCCGCCGAGCTCGCCCTGGATGAGCGTGCGGACGATCTGCGTGCCGAGACCGGACCCGACCTTGCCCTCCGGCAGCCCTCGACCGTTGTCGCGCACCTGGATCTCGAGGTGGTCGTCGTACCGGTCGGCGACGATCTCGACCTCGCCGTCGCGGCCGTCCAGCCCGTGCTCGACCGCGTTCGTCACGAGTTCGGTGAGGCCGAGCGCGAGCGGGGTCGCCGCTTCCGAGGGCAGGACGCCGAACTCGCCGGTCTTCTTCGGGCGGACGGTGGTGTTGTGGGACGCCGCGACCTCGGTCACGAGCTTGAGCACCGAGTCGAACACCTGGTCGAAGTCGACGTTCTGGCTCAGCCCGGTCGAGAGGGTGTCGTGCACGACCGCGATCGCCGCGACCCGGCGCATGGCGTTCTGCAGCGACGTGCGGGCCTCCTCCGAGTGGGTGCGTCGCGCCTGGATGCGGAGGAGGGACGCCACCGTCTGGAGGTTGTTCTTCACGCGGTGGTGGATCTCGCGGATCGTCGCGTCCTTCGTGATGAGCTCGCGCTCCTGGTGGCGCAGCTCGGACACGTCGCGGCAGAGCACGATCGCGCCGATGCGCTCACCGTGGTCGCGGAGCGGGATCGAGCGCAGCGACACCGTGACGCCCTTCGCCTCGACGTCGGCACGCCAGGGCGCACGCCCGGTGACCACGAGCGGGAGTGACTCGTCGACGTCGAGCTTCGACCCGATGAGCTCGGTCGTCACCTCGGCCAGGGACTTGCGTTCGAGTTCGCCCTCGAAGCCCATGCGGTTGAAGGCGCTCAGGCCGTTCGGGCTCGCGAAGGTCACGACGCCGTTCGTGTCGAGGCGCAGGAGTCCGTCGCTCGCACGCGGTGCCCCTCGACGCGGACCGGCCGGAGCACCGAGGTCCGGGAAGTCCCCCGTGGCGATCATGCCGAAGAGGTCGTTGGCACCGGCCGTGAAGTTCAGCTCCTGCCGGCTCGGCGTCCGCATCTCGTCCTGGTTCGAGTGCCGCGTGACGACGGCGATCGGACGGTCGGTGGTCTCCGCGCTGTTCGCCGAGAGCCGTCGGAGCACCGGGATCGCCCGCACGCGGGTCGGGGTGTCCTCGTACCAGTCGGGCTCGGCGGAGTCGACGACCCGGCTGCCGACGAAGCACTCCGTCACCTGCTCGCGCCACTCCTCGCGGATCTCCTGGCCGACGATGTCCCGGTAGAACAGCGTCGCGGCGGAACTCGGACGGGCGTGCGCGACGGCCACGAACGAGCCGTCCTCTGCCGTGGGGACCCAGAGCACCATGTCGGCGAACGAGAGGTCGGCGAGCAGCTGCCAGTCCCCGACGAGCAGGTGGAGCCACTCCACGTCGGCTTCGGAAGAACGGCCTTGCGCGAGGACGAGGTCACTGAGGGTCGACACGTGCCAAGTCTAGGTGTCGCCCTGTGTGGACAACGCCGCGTTGTCCACAGGTGACAGACCTGCGGTATTTCGAATGTTGCACTCACCATACGCTCGGCCTCGACGGAAAGGGCCGGGGTGGCGCAACGAGCAGTACGACCAGACGATGATCATCCGGAGGAGGACACCGTCCCGCCGCCGCCGCCGCTGCGCACGGTGCCGCACAGCGTCGATCCGGCGCTCCCCGGTCCAGCGGGGCCCGTGGCGCTCCCCGATCCCGGGCAGACCGCGCGGGCACTCGCGCTCTGCGTGGTGGAGATCCTCAGTGGTGCCCGGGAGGTCGACAGCATCGCCCGCTGGGTCACCGAGGACGTGCACCGGCACCTCCAGCAGCGGTCCGCCCTCGCGGCGCGGAGTCGCTCGGCGCGCCGCAGTCCCCTCCAGCGCCCGTCGCTCCGAGCGGAACGCGTCGTGTGCTGCTCGCCCGCGGACGGCGTCGTCGAGGCCACGGTGGTCGTGCACGGGCGGAGTCACGCGCGAGCGGTCGCGATCCGGCTCGAGGCGCGGAACGCGCGCTGGCGCGCGACCGCGGTCGGCGTGCTCTGATCACGCAGCCGGCTGCCGCCGCACGAGTCTCGTGGTGAGCGACGTTCCTCGCGCTGGGGAGCACGAGGTCGGTCGCTGAGGGCGAGTCTCGTGCTCTGGGCGTGCGCGCAGAAGACGCGTGCGCGCAGACGGACGGGAGGCGCGGTGCCAGCTGGCACCGCGCCTCCCGTCCGTCTGCTGCTGCGTCAGCTGCGCTTCGCCGCGCGACGCTCGGCGCGGTTGTTCGCCGCCGCCTGGCCGGAGGCCGTCGCGGCGTTGCCGAACGCGGAACCCTGCTCCGGACCCTGCTGCTCCTCGGCCTCGGCCTGCGCACGCTGCGCCCGTGCCGTCGCGGCCTGCTCCAGGCGGCCCTGCTCGTCGCGGACCTCGACCTCGCCGTCGATGGACGGTGCCGAGTACTCCAGGCCGCTCGTCCCTTCCTCGCCGAGTCCCTTGGCCTCGATGACGGCGTTCTCGCCGTCCGACTGCACCTGCACCTCGAGGTTGAAGAGGTAGCCGACGGACTCCTCGCGGATCTGGCCCATCATGCTCTGGAACAGGGCGTAGCCCTCGCGCTGGTACTCGACCAGCGGGTCACGCTGCGCCATCGCGCGGAGGCCGATGCCGTCCTTGAGGTAGTCCATCTCGTAGAGGTGGTCCCGCCAGCGGCGGTCGATGACGGAGAGCACCACGCGACGCTCGAGCTCGCGCATGGCCTCGTCGCCGAGGAGCTCCTCGCGCTTCTGGTACGCCAGCTGCGCGTCCGACAGGATCTCGCGGCCGAGGAACTCGCGCGTGGCCTTGCCCTTCGAGCCGGCCTCGGTGATGACCTCGTCGATGGAGATCGAGATCGGGAAGAGCGTCCCGAGCTCGGTCCACATGGCGTCGAGGTCCCAGTCGTCCGGCGAACCCTCACCGGTGTGGGTGTCGATCACGTCGTCGACGACGCTCTTGAGGAACGTCTGCGCTCGGTCGTGGATGTCGTCGCCCTCGAGGATGTGCCGGCGGTCGCTGTAGATCGCCTCACGCTGCCGGTTCAGGACGTCGTCGTACTTGAGGACGTTCTTTCGGATCTCGGCGTTGCGGCTCTCGACCTGCGCCTGCGCCGAGCGGATCGCACGGCCGACGAGCTTGTTCTCGATCGCGAGGTCGTCCGGGACGTTCGAGCGGCCCATGAGGCTCTCGGCGGCGCCGGAGTTGAACAGGCGCATCAGGTCGTCGGTGAGCGACAGGTAGAAGCGGCTCTCACCGGGGTCGCCCTGACGGCCGGAACGACCGCGCAGCTGGTTGTCGATGCGGCGGGACTCGTGGCGCTCGGTGCCGAGGACGTACAGACCGCCGGCGTCGCGGACCTTGTCGGCCTCGTCCTTGATCTCGGCCTTGACGCGGTCGAACACGTCGTCCCACGCGGCCTCGTACTCCTCCGGCGTCTCCGTCGGGGACAGGCCCTTCGCGTGCATCTCCTGCACGGCGAGGAACTCGGAGTTTCCGCCGAGCATGATGTCGGTACCGCGGCCGGCCATGTTGGTGGCGACCGTCACCGCGCCGAGTCGACCGGCCTGCGCGACGATCGCGGCCTCTCGTGCGTGGTTCTTCGCGTTGAGGACCTCGTGCTTGACGCCCTTCTTCGCGAGGAGCTTCGACAGGTACTCGGACTTCTCGACGCTCGTGGTGCCGACCAGGACCGGCTGGCCCTTCTCGTGGCGCTCGGCGATGTCCTCGGCGACCTGCTCGAACTTCGCCTTCTCGTTCTTGTAGACGAGGTCGGTCTGGTCGAGGCGCTGCATCGGCTTGTTCGTCGGGATCGGGACCACGCCGAGCTTGTACGTCGACATGAACTCGGCCGCTTCGGTCTCCGCGGTACCGGTCATGCCGGAGAGCTTCTGGTACAGGCGGAAGTAGTTCTGCAGCGTGACGGTCGCGAGGGTCTGGTTCTCGGCCTTGACCTCGACACCCTCCTTCGCCTCGATCGCCTGGTGGATGCCCTCGTTGTAGCGACGGCCCATCAGGATGCGGCCGGTGTGCTCGTCGACGATCAGGACCTCGCCGTTCATGACGACGTAGTCCTTGTCGCGCTTGAACAGCGAGACGGCCTTGATCGAGTTGTTGAGGAACGAGATGAGCGGGGTGTTCGCCGACTCGTAGAGGTTGTCGATGCCGAGGTAGTCCTCGACCTTCTCGATGCCGGGCTCGAGCACGCCGACCGTGCGCTTCTTCTCGTCGACCTCGTAGTCCTCGCCCGGGGTGAGGCGCTTGGCGATCGAGGCGAACTCGGTGAACCAGCGGTTCGCCTCGCCCGAGGAGGGGCCGGAGATGATGAGCGGCGTCCGGGCCTCGTCGATGAGGATCGAGTCGACCTCGTCGACGATCGCGAAGAAGTGGCCGCGCTGCACCATGTCGGACGCCTGCCACGCCATGTTGTCGCGCAGGTAGTCGAAGCCGAACTCGTTGTTCGTGCCGTAGGTGATGTCGGCCGCGTACTGCTCGCGTCGCTCGGCCGGGGACTGGTTCGCGATGATGCAGCCCGTGGTCATGCCGAGGGCGCGGAACACGCGGCCCATGAGCTCCGACTGGTACGACGCGAGGAAGTCGTTGACGGTGATGACGTGCACGCCGCGGGACGGGATCGCGTTGAGGTACGCGGCCGTCGTGGCGACGAGCGTCTTGCCCTCACCGGTCTTCATCTCGGCGATGTTGCCGAGGTGGAGCGCCGCACCGCCCATGAGCTGCACGTCGAAGTGCCGCATGCCGAGGGTGCGCTTCGAGGCCTCGCGCACGGCGGCGAACGCCTCGGGCAGGAGGTCGTCGAGGGTCTCGCCGTTCGCGTAGCGCTCCCGGAGCTCCTTCGTCTCGTCCTGGAGTTCCTCGTCGGTGAGGGACGCGAAGTCGTCTTCCAGGTCGTTGATCGCCGAGGCGTAGGCCTTCAGGCGGCGGAGGGTTCGTCCTTCACCGATGCGGAGGACCTTCTCCAGCACGTTTGCCACGTGAGCTCCTTACGAGGTCGTCTCGCGCCGTCTGCGCGATGCGATCAGCCAGTCATGCTAGCAACCCCGCGACGACCGACGCTGGGAGACGCACGGCGGTGCGCGGCCCGCGAACGGGCCGCGCACCGGGTCGTCGCGGGGTGGTGCGGTGCCGTCAGGCGAGCGCCGCAGCCGGCTCGCTCACCGCGTCCGTCCGGGCCGACGAGGGGTCGTCGATGCCGATCACGCCGTAGTCCCAACCCTTGCGGCGGTAGACGACGCTCGGGCGTCCGGTGGCCGCGTCGACGAACAGGTAGAAGTCGTGACCGACGAGTTCCATGTGGTAGAGCGCGTCGTCGACGGTCATCGGCGCGGCCTCGAAGACCTTCTCGCGGATGACGACCGGGCAGTACGCCTCGTCCTCGGGTTCGTCGTGCGCGTCGGCGTCCACCGTCGGCACCGCGCCGGTCGCGACCGACTGCAGGAGCTTCCCGTCCGCCGGGGTCACGCCGAGGTTCTCGAACGCCGAACCCGAGGCCTCGCCCACCGAGGTCGGACGGTGGCGGCCGCGGTGCACCTTGCGGCGATCACGTGCTCGTCGGAGTCGTTCGGTCAACCGGGCGAAGGCCAGGTCGAAGGCCGCGTACTTGTCCGACGCCGCCGACTCGGCCCGGACGAGCGGCCCGGGGCCGATCAGCATGAGCTCGACACGGTCCTCGCCCCCGGCGCCGCCGCTCTTCTCGTTGTGACGGCTGATCCGCACCTCGAAGGCGAGGGCCCGGTCGGCGAGCACGTCGATCTTCTCGGACTTCTGTTCGACGTAGGTCCGGAATCGGTCGGTGACCCCGACGTTCCGGCCCGTGATCGTCACGTCCATGTGGCGGCTCCCATCCACGCTCGGCGCGTCGCCTCCGTCCGGCGATCTCTGACGCCTTGCCGCGAGGCTAGACCCGTGCGCGGACGGTTGTCACGACGTCCACGGGATCCCGGCGGGACGCCCACCGGACACCCAGGCGTCACCGTCCGTGCACGTCGGGGTCAGTCCTCGACGCTCGCGACGGCCACGCACCGCACGACCGTCCCGCCCGCCGCCCGGACCGCTCGGACCGCCTCGGCGAGGGTCACGCCCGTCGTCACGACGTCGTCGACCAGCACCACGGTCCGGCCCGCGACCCCGACGGCCCGCAGCGCACCCACCGTCGCCGCCACGCGCTCGGTGGCCGTGCGCTCCTTCTGCCCGTTCCCGCTCCGAGCACCGGCCCCGGCCCGGCGACCACCCCCGCCGGACCGACCGTCGCAGCGCACCAGGGCGGACCCGACCGGCGCCCGTCCCCGTCGGAGGAGCAGCACCACGGGGTCGAAGCCGCGTCGCCGGGCACCACGGGCGGACGGCGGCACCCGGAGCACGACCGTGCCGTCCGGTGCCTCGGCGAGCGCCCGCCGCACCAGCGCGCCGAACCGCCGGGCGAGCGGGCCGGCGAGGTCGACGCGGGAGCGGAGCTTCAGCTCGAGCACGAGGGTGCGGACGAGCCCCTCGTACTCGAACGCCGCGTCCGTCCGGACACCGGCGATCAGTCGGACCCGCGGTGGTCGAGCCGCGACGTGCGTCCGGCAGGTGTCGCAGAGGGCGCGGTCGGGCACCCCGCAGCCGACGCAGTCGACCGGGAGGACGAGCCCGACCACCGCGCGCAGCGCGGCGGCCCGGTCACAGGGAGGGGACGGGCGCGGCGTGGTCACCCGCGCGATGCTGCACCGGCCACGGGCCGGACGGGCGGCGGTCCGCCGGACGGTGGACGGGCCTCCAGGCCGGGTCGCCGGTGCAGGAGAGCCGGTGCAAGCAGCCGATGCGGGCACCCAGTGCAGGCAGCCGGTGCTGTGGCGCCGTCAGCGCTGGGTGCCGTCAGCGCTGGGTGCCGAGCACGCTCGCCGTGACGCCGGTCGGCTCCCACCCACCGCCCGTCGACTGCAGGACCTGCCCGTTCGACATGCGCAGCAGCAGCGACCCGCCACTGCCGCCGACGATCGTCGTCGCCCGACCGTCGGGCTGCGGGAGCGTCGTGGCGCGGCCACCGATCGTGGTGCGCACGATCTCCGGGCCGCTCTCGGTCTGCCCGACCGAGGCCACGTCGACGTCGCTGACCCAGGTCGCGGAGACGGCGTCCTCGGACGCGGCCTGCACCCGCACCGGCGGGCCGAGCGCCGTCGGCACCCGGTCGCGGTCGCGCTCGATCGCCATCACGTAGAGCGCCGGTCCGTCCGCGGTCTGCAGGAGCGCGAGCGCGCGGGTGGAGTCCCGGGAGACCTGGAAGGAGACGAGCTTGCCCGACGGCAGCGTCGTCGACACGTCGTGGGGTTCGCCGGTCAGCGAGTACGACCGCACCTTCGACGGCTGGTCCTCGCTCGCGACCCAGACGGAGCCCCCGCCGACGTCGTCGACGGACGGCGCAACGAGGTCGGTGCGGGTGTCCACGCGGAGACGCTGCTGCCCCGAGCGGACGACGAACACGCCCTCGTCGCTCCGGACCGCCGCGAACGTCCCCGAGGCGCTCAGGGCGACCGCGTCCGGGTCGAGCGCGACGATCTGCTGGCTCATCCCACCGCCGAGCGCGGACACGGAGCCGGTACCGGCCGCGTACCCGACCTTGCCGCGGGCCTCGACGAGGGGGCGTGGGTCGACGTCCGGGTTCTGCTGCGCGTCCGACGACCCGCTCGACGGGACGGACAGGCTCGCGCCCTCGACCGTCAACGTCACCGACGACACGGACGCGACCGTGGCGAGCGACTTCGCGAGCTGTTCGCGCATCCGGACCCGGTCGGCCGTGCTGGCTCGGAGAGCGGCGCTCGAGAGGTCGACCTGCGCGGTGCCGTTCTCGATCGTCACGGCGTTGAGCGACAGTTGGGTGCCCTTCGGGAACGCGGAGACCACCGCGCCGTCGAGCCAGTCCGCCGGGCCGGCGAGGAGCGCGCTGACGACCCGGGTGGCCACCGAGGACTGGGCGAGGAACCAGCGGACGTCGGGGACGAGGGAATCGCCGGTCGGGTCGAAGAAGTAGAGCGCGTGCTGCTGGAAGACCGACTGGAAGCGCACCGGCGACAGGATGATGCCGTCGGGGGCGTACGCGATGCGCCAGTCGTCGCCCTCCCGGACGAACTGGAACGTCAGCGTCGAGGTGGTCGGCCGGACGGCCTGCGTGTACTCGCCGTCCGCGTCGACCGAGGCGCTCGCGGTCAGCGTGTACGTCAGCTCGTTCGCACCGACTCGCTCGACCTGCCCGCTGCCGTCGCTGATCGTGACGCCCTGCCGCGGGTTCCACTTCTGCGAGAAGCCGGAGGACAGGAACTCGCGCGCGGTCGCGTAGTTGTTCTGTGCGCCGGTCGCCGCCGCGATGAAGCCACGGAGCACGGCGGTCTGGTCCTCGCCGCCGGAGGGGCCGTCGGGACGCAGCTCGACACCGGAGACGGACTCGTCCTTGATGGACTGTCCGGAGCGGACGTCGCCGGACACCGGGATGGCGGCGCACGCGGCGAGCGCGACGAGCGTCAGGGCGGCGAGCGCGACCGCGAGGCTGCGGCGGAGGCCGCGGCGCGGGGCGCGGGCGGCGGTGCCGGTGGTCGGGCGGGCGGCGGCGCCCGCGGTCGCGCGGGCGCCGCCCTGGTCCGCGGCGGTGCGGCCGGCTGCGGTGCGGCGGGTCATGCGTCCTCCTCGCGGACGGCGCGGGGACCGTCGTAGGGGTCGTCGAGGTCGGGCAGCGGGATCGCGGACGTCGCCGTCGACACGTGGCCCGTGCGCGGCAGGGTGAGCACGAACGCCGACCCGTCGCCGACCCGGGACCACACGTCGATCCGACCGCCGTGGAGGTTCGCGTCCCCGAGGCTGATCGCGAGCCCGAGCCCGGTTCCCCCGATGGTGCGCTTGCGGCTCGGGTCCGCACGCCAGAACCGGTCGAACACCCGGGCGGCGTCCTCCGGGGGCATGCCGACGCCGTGGTCGCGCACCGCGATCGCGACCGTGCGCGCGTCGCTGTCGACGACGACCTGCACCGGCCGTTCCTCACCGTGCTCGATGGCGTTGCCGACGAGGTTCCGCATGATCCGCCGGATGCGCTTGGCGTCGAGCTGCATCGTCGTGTGGCCGCCCGGCGTGTGCAGCTGGAGGTCGACCCCGGCGCGTTCGGCGAGCGGACGGAACTCCTCGACGATGTCTGCGGCGAGCGCCGCGGGGACGACCGGCTCGGTGTCGAGCTGCGCCGCCTGCGCGTCGTAGCGGGAGATCTCGAGGAGGTCGGCGAGGAGGAGCTCGAAGCGTTCGACCTGGGCGTGCAGGAGCTCCGCCGACCGCGCCACCGCCGGCTCGAACGCGTGCCGGGAGTCGTAGAGCACGTCACCCGCGAGACGGATCGTGGTGAGGGGCGTGCGGAGTTCGTGCGAGACGTCGGAGACGAAGCGCTGCTGCACCCGGGACAGTTCGGCGAGCTGCGTGATCTGCCGGCTCACCGCGTCGGCCATGCCGTTGAAGCTCCGCGCGAGGGTGGCGATGTCGTCCTCGCCGTGCACCGGGATGCGCTCGTCGAGGCGGCCGGCGGCGATCTTGCGGCTCGTCTCGGCGGCCCCGCGGATCGGCACGACGACGAGCCGCACCACGAGGCTGGTGACGAGGGCGATGAGGACGATGAGCGCCACGCCGCCGATCGACAGCGTCTGCGACACGAAGTCGAGGGTCTGCTGCGCGTCCGAGAGGTCGTAGACGAGGTACAGCTCGTACTGGCCGGCGCTCGGGATCTGGAGCGTCGAGCCGACCGCGAGCCCGGGCTGCCGGCGTCCCTCGTCGTCGAGCTGCACGGGCTGGAGGCTGAGCCGTCCGGTGTTCTTGGCGACCTCCTTCCGCAGCGCGTCGGTGATGACGGCGTCGGGGAAGTCGCGCGTGACGATGGTCTGCAGGGTCTGCGGCGTCGTCTGACCAGGGGTCCGCTCGATCGCGACGTCGGTGCCGCCGGGGCTCGTCGTGTTCGAGAGGATCGCCTGCTGCGCCTCGTTCTGCAGCGTCTCGAGCTCGGACTGGTTGTTGTCCTCGCTGGCGGTCGCGGCGTCGAAGATGTTCTGCGCCACGAGGGTCGCGCGGGCCGACTCGGACTCGATCTGGTCGCGGCGCTGCGCGTAGACGTTGTTCGAGATGCTCACCATGACGGCGGTGCCGATGACGGCGACCGCGAGACCGGTGGTGACGACGGTGATCGCCACCGACCGGAACATGAGCGACCGGCGCCACAGGTAGGCGATGCCGCGCCAGCCGCGGCGCGCCCACCGGCGCAGCCGACGGCCGACCCGGCCGAGGGTGCCGCTCGGTGCCGCGCGGGGTCGCGACGGGGGTCGTCGCGGCACGGTGCTCAGGCTCCTCCGGCCCGGTACCCGACGCCGCGGACGGTCGTGACGATCTTCGGGTTGTCCGGGTCGTGCTCGATCTTCGCGCGGAGGCGCTGGACGTGCACGTTCACCAGGCGGGTGTCCGCCTTGTAGTGGTAGCCCCACACCTGCTCGAGGAGCATCTCGCGGGTGAAGACCTGGTTCGGCTTCTCGGCGAGGGCGCGGAGGAGGTCGAACTCGAGCGGGGTGAGGGCGATCGCGGTGTCGCCGCGGCGGACCTCGTGCCCGGGGACGTCGACGGTGAGGTCCCCGACGTGCAGCACGGTCGAGTCGGAGGCCGTGGGTCGGAGCCGGGTGCGGATGCGCGCGACGAGCTCCTTCGGGTTGAACGGCTTGACCACGTAGTCGTCCGCGCCGTTCTCCAGCCCGACGACGACGTCGGCGGTGTCGCTCTTCGCGGTGAGCATGATGATCGGTGTCCCGCTCTCGGCGCGGATGCGCTTGCAGACCTCGATGCCGTCGATGCCGGGGAGCATCACGTCGAGGAGCACGAGGTCCGGATCCGAGTTCCGGAACGCGTCGACGGCGTCGTTGCCGTCGGCGCTGAACTCGGGTTCGAAGCCCTCGGAGCGGAGGACGATGCCGATCATCTCGGCGAGGGCCTGGTCGTCGTCGACGACGAGGATGCGCGGTGTCATGTGATGGGGGCTTCCGTCCCTGTGGAGCGTGGGTGTCGGTCCGACACCGTTCCCCACGATAGCCGAGGCCCCCGCCGTCGACGCTTTTCCGCCAGGATGGAGACCACCGCGTGTCCGCGTGCGGTGCGACGGAGGGGGTGGGGCATGTCCGGCTGGCAGGTACCGGGGTCCGACGGTGCGCAGGAGCGCCCGACTGGAGGCCCGCAGCAGCCCGTCCCGCAGCCGCCGTCCGCCCCGTGGCCGGGTGCAGGGCCCGGTGCGGGTCCCCGTCCGGGCGCCGGGGCGCCGACCGCGTCCCGTCCGGTGGTGCCGCTGCAACCGCTCGGCCTCGGCGACGTGCTCGGGGGTGCCTTCACCGTGTTCCGACGCAACGCCCGGGTGCTGCTGCTCTGGAGCTTCCTCGTCACGGGTGTGATCGGCGTGCTCGCGAAGGTGGCGTCGACGCTCTCCCAGGGCAGCCTGCAGGCGCGGGTGTTCAGCACGCTCGACTCGGGCACGTCCTCGGCCGACGCGGCGTCGGTCGCCGCCGGCACCGCCACGGCGTTCCTGCTGCTCTCGGTCGGGCTGCCGTTCGTCGCGGCACTGTTCCGTGGGTTCCTCCTCGCGCCCGTCGCGGTGGACACCGGGCAGCGGGTGCTCGGACGCCGGGCGACGTTCCGTGGCGTCTGGGCCCTCCTCGCGGGTCGCCGCTGGTCGGTCGTGGCGTGGGTGCTCCTGCAGGCGGCGGCCGGCGTGCTGCTCGGCGGGGTGTTCCTCGCGGTGTTCATCGGCTTCGTCGTCGCGCTCGTGAGCAGCCGGGCCGAGTTCGGCTGGTTCCTGCTCGCGGTGCTCGTGGTGGGACTCGGCGGCGCGGTGGTGGCGACGTGGCTGACGACGAAGTTCGCGTTCACCATCCCGACCATCGCGCTCGAGGGCCGCGGGGTGTTCTCCGCGGCCGGGCAGTCGTGGCGGCTGACCCGAGGGGCGTTCTGGCGGACCTTCGGCATCATGCTGCTCGTGAACGCCGCGTTCGCGTTCGCGGTGTCGATCGCGTCGTTCCCGCTCTCGATCGCCACGGTGCTCGTCGGTGGCGTGTTCGACCCGCTCGGGCAGACCTCCGGGTCCGACGGCGGCGTGTGGTCGGTGGTCGTGGTGGTCGTCGGCGCCCTGCTCGTCACGGCGGTGCAGTGCACGACCGACGTCATCTCGGGCTCGGTGCTGACGTTCCTGGCGATCGACCGTCGGATCCGGACCGAGGGGCTCGACCAGCGCATCGCGTCGCACCTCGACACCGGAGTGCCGACCGACCCCTTCGCCCCGGCCGATCCCCTGCCGCCGGCGCCCCCTGGTGCGTGGGGGCCGCCCGGGGCGTGGGGACCGCAGCCGCAGTGGGGGCCGCCGCCACAGTGGGGTCCACAGCCCCAGTGGGGTCCGCAGCCGCCGCAGCAGTGGGCACCGCCGCAGTGGGGCGGACCGCGGTGAGCGCGGTCGACCCCGACGAGGCGCGCCGACTGCTCGAGCAGGAGCTCCAGCACCAGCGGTACGACGCGGCACGGCCGACGTGGTGGGACCGGGCGTCGAAGGCGTTCCTCGACTGGCTCGGATCGCTCCGCGCCGACGGACTCGACTCCCCCGCGTTCGGGCACACGCTGCTCGTCGTCGCGGTGGTCGTCCTCGTCGCCGTGGCGGTCGTGGTCGTCCTCGCTCGTGGCCTCCCCCACCGCCGGGCCCGCACGTCCGGATCGCCCGGCGGCGGCGTCTTCGAGGACGGTGACACCCGGACCAGCGCCGACCTCGTGCGCTCCGCGGAGGCCGCTGCTGCTCGGGGCGACTGGACCACGGCGGTGCTCGACGGCTTCCGGGCGCTCGCGCGCGGCCTCGGCGAGCGTGACCTCGTGCCGGACGTACCCGGTTCCACGGCGCGGGCGATCGCGGCGCGCGCGGCCCGGTCGTTCCCCGACCTGGACGACGCCCTCGACGGTGCCGCCCGGGTCTTCGACGACGTCCGCTACCTCGGTCGCACGGCCGACCGGGACACCGCGGCCGTCGTCCTCGACACCGCCCGGACCGTGGCCCGTACCCGCCCGGTCCGCCCGGACGCCCCGGCGGTGCCCGCGTGAGCGCCACCCTGACGACACCGCCGCACGCCCCGGACCGGCACGTGGACCCGGACCCGGCCTCGTCCACGCCGTCGGGCCGACGTCGACGGTGGGGCGCCTGGGTCGTCGTCGCCCTCGTCGCCGTGCTCCTCGCCGGACTCACGGCCGCGGTGGGCGGGCAACGGGGGCCCGCCACGCGGGAGCTCGACCCCCGCAGCCCGTCGGCGAGCGGCGCCGAGGCACTCGTGCGGGTGCTCGAGCAGCGCGGCACAGCCGTCGACGTCGTGCGGTCCGCCGACCGGGTCGGCACCGGCACCGTGTTCGTCGACGACGCCGACCGAGCCTTGTCAGCGGCCGTCGCGCGCCGGATCGCCCGTTCCGCCGCACACGTCGTCCTGGTGGGCGGGTCCGGCGCCGTCCTCGAGGCGTTCGGCCTCGACGTCGAGCCGGTCGCCACCGTCGGCGACGGGTCAGCGGTCGGCACGACGACCTGCGCGGTCCCGGAGGTCGCCGCCGCCCGCTCCGTCACCGCCGACGGCACGTCCTACCGGGTGTCGGGCGGCGACGTCGAACGCTGCGTCCCGACCGGCTCCGGCGACGCCCAAGGGTGGGGCATCGTCCGGGCCACGACCGACGGCGGCGACGTGACCCTGCTCGGCACCACGAACGCGCTCCGGAACGACACGATCACGACCGCGGGCAACGCCGGGCTCGCACTGGGGCTGCTCGGTGGGAGCGACCGGCTCACCTGGTACGTCCCGACGCCGGGGAGCGCCGACGCCGCGCCCACCCTCGGAGACCTCGCGCCCCCGTGGGTCCCGAGCGCGATCGCGCTCCTCGCGCTCGTCGCCGTCGCCGCCGCGGTCTGGCGCGGACGACGACTCGGTCCGCTCGTCGTCGAACCGCTGCCCGTCGTGGTCCGCGCCGCCGAGACGACCGAGGGCCGGGCCCGCCTCTACGCACGGACGCGCGACCGGACGCACACGCTCGACACGCTGCGCGTCGCGGCACTCCGACGCATCGGCACCCGCCTCGGGCTCCCCCGCTCCGCCCACGTCGACGAGGTCGTCCGGGCAGCGGCACGGGCGACCGGCCGACGCCACACCGACGTCGGCGCCGTGCTCGTCGGCGGTCCGGCGACGACCGACGCCGCCCTGACCGCCGGCGTCGCCGCGCTCGACGACCTCGAGCACGCCGTGACCGCCGCCACCACGGGCGCGACCGCCGCCCCCGCCGAACCGACCGAACCGACCGACCGAGACCGACCTGGAGCACGAGCGTGACCGACCTGCCCCCGAACCACCAGCAGCAGCCCGCCGTCGCGGTGGCCGACCCGCTCCGCGACGCCTTCGACCGCGTCCGCGCCGAGGTCGCGAAGGCCGTCGTCGGCCAGGAAGGCGCGGTGTCCGGCATGATCGTCGGGCTGCTCGCGCAGGGCCACGTGCTCCTCGAGGGCGTCCCCGGGGTCGCGAAGACGCTGCTCGTCCGGAGCCTCGCGGCGGCGATGTCCCTCGACACGAAGCGCATCCAGTTCACGCCGGACCTCATGCCGGGCGACGTCACCGGGTCGCTCGTGTACGACGCGTCGACGGGCACGTTCCCGTTCCGCGAGGGCCCCGTGTTCACGAACGTGCTCCTCGCCGACGAGGTGAACCGGACGCCCCCGAAGACGCAGTCCGCGCTCCTCGAGGCCATGGAGGAACGTCAGGTCAGCGTCGACGGGGACGCACGACCCCTGCCCGACCCGTTCTTCGTCGCCGCGACCATGAACCCGATCGAGTTCGAGGGCACCTACACGCTGCCCGAGGCCCAACTCGACCGGTTCCTGATGAAGCTCACGCTCGACGTGCCGCCGCGGGACGTCGAGTGGCAGGTCCTCCGACGGCACGCCGACGGCTTCGTCCCGCGGGACGTGTCGTCGGCGGGCATCGTCCCGGTGGTCGGACGCGACGAGGTGCTGGCGGCCCAGCGCGCGGTCCGCGGGGTCGGTGCGCGGGACGACGTGCTCGCCTACGTCGTGGACCTCGCCCGCGCCACGAGGCAGGCGCCGTCCGTCCGGGTCGGCGTGAGTCCGCGCGGTGCCACGGCCCTCCTCGCCGCGGCGAAGGCCTGGGCGTGGATCACCGGGTACGACGCGATCACCCCGGACCACGTGCAGGCGATGGTCCTGCCGGTCTGGCGCCACCGGCTGCGGGTCGCCGCGGACGCCGAACTCGAGGGCGTCGGCGCGGACGGTGTGCTGCAGCAGGTCCTCGAGCAGGTCCGGGTGCCGATCTAGTGGCCGTCAGCGGTCGGTTCGTCGCGCTCCTCGCGGTCGGCGTCGTCCTCGTCGTGCTGCTCGGCACGGGGTGGGCGGGCCTCGCGTGGGTCGGGGTCGTGGTCGTGGCCGCGGCGCTCGACGTGCTGCTCGCGGCCGACCTCGGACGGGTGCGCGTCGACCGCCGGATGCCCCGACTCGCACGTCGGGACACCGTGGCCGACGGCACGCTCGTCCTCGCGAACGACGGCCCGCGCCCGCTCCGTGCGCTAGTCCGCGACATGTGGGAGCCCTCGACCGGGTTCGGGCCGGACCGCGTCCGCCTGACGGTGCCCTCCGGGGAACGGCGCACCGCCCGCGTCCGGTTCGCGCCGTTCCGTCGTGGGCGTCGACGGACCGCGGGCGTCGCCGTCCGGGCGTTCGGACCGCTCGGGCTCGCCGCACGGCAACGGGTCCTGCCGGCTCCGGCCGAGCTCGTCGTGACGCCGCCCTTCCGGTCCCGTCGACACCTGCCGTCCCGGCTGGCACGACTCCGGGAGCTCGACGGCGAGACGACGCTGCAGCTCCGCGGCCACGGCACCGAGTTCGACTCCCTCCGCGACTACGTCCGGGGCGATGACGTCCGGTCGATCGACTGGCGGGCGACCGCCCGTCGGCAGGACCTCGTGGTGCGGACCTGGCGTCCGGAACGGGACCGTCGGGTCGTGGTCGTCGTCGACGCCGGCCGTGCCGGGGCGGGGCGGATCGAGGACGAGCCGCGGCTGGACACCTTCATCGAGTCGGCGCTGCTGCTCGGCGCGCTCGCTACCGCAGCCGGGGACCGCGTCGACCTCGTCGTGCTCGACGACCACGTCCGCGAACGGGTCGTCGGCGCCACCCGGACGGACGTCGTGCAGCGGTTCGGCGAGGCCCTCGCACAGGCCGAGCCCGGGCTCGCCGCCACCGACTGGGCCGCGGTGCCGGCGGTCGTCGACGCGGTCACGACCTCCCGGGCGCTCGTCGTGCTGCTCTCCGGCCTCGACTCGGTCGGGGCGTCTGGCGACCTGTTGGCCGTGCTCCCCCGGCTGACCGCGCGCCACGCGGTCGTCGTGACGAGCGTGACCGACCCGGCCGTCGCGGCGGCGGCGCGCTCCGCCCTGGAGCCGGCCACCGGACGACGCGGACCAGCCGTCGGACGCGGGGCGGGCCTCCCGGCCGGGGCAACACGCGCCGGGGCTGCCGAACGCGACGTCCACCGACGGGCGGCCGCCGAACGCACCCTGCTCGACGCCGACGGGGTCGCGGACGCCGCTCGCCGTGCCGGTGCGGAGGTCGTGCGGGGCGTGCCGACGGCGGTGCCGCCGCTCGTCGCCGACGCCTACATCCGCGCGAAGGCGGCCGGACGGCTCTGACGGCTGCTCAGCCGGCGGTCAGCGCCGTCGCGCCGCGCTCGAACTCCTCGAGGTCACCGCGCTCCCCCGCGCGGTACGCCCGACCGCCGACCACCCACTGGTAGACGAGGACCAACGCGAGCGCGGCCGTCCCGATGCCGATCTTCACCGGCCACGGCCAGGGCTGGCGGGTGACGACGCCCTCGACGAGCCCGGACAGGAGCAGCGTCAGCGTCAGTCCGACCGCGACCGTGATGAGCGCGCGACCGTCCTCGGCGAGTGCCTGCGCCCGGGTCCGCGCGCCCGGCGCGATCCACGACCACGCGATCATCAGTCCGGCGGCTCCGGCGACGAAGATCGAGTACAGCTCGAGCTGACCGTGCGGTGCGATCCAGAGGAAGAAGTCGCCAAGGCGACCCTGGGAGTGCATGACCGCGCCGGACACCCCGAGCCCGACGGCGTTCTGCACGATCGAGAACGGGACGAAGACGCCGGTGATGCCGAACGCGACCATGCTCGCGGCGATGTAGGCGTTGTTGGTCCACACCTGCGCCGTGAACGCCCCGAGCCCGTGGTCCGAGTAGTAGTCGACGAAGTCCTGCGTCGCGTACCGCCGGAGCGCCTCGGGCGTGCCGAACGTGTCGACCGCGCCGGCGGTGGCGCTGATCCACACGCCGACGACGACCCCGATGAGCGTCGTCGCGACGGCCACCCAGATCGTGGTCCAGCGGATCCGGTAGAGCGCGGCGGGGAGCTGCACCGCGAAGAACGTCGTGAGCGCGGTCAGCGGGTCGACCGGGGTGCCGGTGAAGCGGAGCCGGGCGCGGAAGAGGGTGAGCGAGAGGCGGTCCCCCGTCGCGGTCCGGGGCGCTGCGCCACGGATGCGGGCGAGGTCGGTCGCGGCCTCCTGGTAACCGGAGACGAGTGCGTCGACGTCCGCGCCGGAACGCGGACGGCGGCGAGCGAGTCGGTTGAGCTCCTGCCAGCGTTCACGGTGCACGTCGCTGTACGCGTCGAGGTCCACTGCTCCCCCTCGTGGTCGGGCTCCGGTGCGCGGTGCCGGCGGTCCGGCACCGGTGCGTGGCGCCCCGGTCTCCGACAGAATGATCCCATGCCGAAGCCGACCGCGCCGCGCGACCTCGCGGACACGCGCTTCGTCCGGTCGCTCGACGACACCGCGGACGAGCTCGTCGTCGGTGAGGCGGTGGCGCTCGACGTCCAGCCGGCCGGCATCGCGCTCCGACTGGCCGCGGCGCTCCTCGACGCGGTGTGCACCGTCGCCCTGTACGTCATGCTGCTCATCGGTCTCGCTCGTGTGGTCCCGAGCGGGGTCGACACGGGCTGGGTGGCGGCGCTGCAGATCGCCGTCCTCGTCCTCGTGCTCGTGCTCGTGCCCGCCGCCGTCGAGGCCACCACCCGCGGCAAGAGCGTGGGACGGTACGCGACGGGCACCCGCGTCGTGCGGACGGACGGCGGGGCGATCGGCTTCCGGCACGCCTTCACGCGCGCCCTCGTCGGGCTGCTCGAGCTCTGGGGCACGCTCGGCTCGTTGGCGCTGCTCGTGGCGTTGTTCGGGTCGCGGCCGCGGCGGCTCGGGGACCTGCTCGCCGGGACGGTCGTGCAGCACGAGCGGGCACGGCGGACGGCGGACCCGGTGGTGCTCATGCCGGTCGAGCTCGGCGAGTGGGCCCGGGTCGCGGACGTGTCGTCGCTCCCCCAGCGGCTCGAGAACCGGCTCGGGGCGTTCTTCCGCGGAGCCGCCGACATGCGGCCGGACCACCGGACGGCGACGGCGGACGCCCTCGCCGCGGCCGTCGCTGGGCACGCGCACCCGGTGCCGCCCGTGCCTGCCGAGGTGTTCCTCGCCGGGGTCGTGGCGCTCCGGCGGGACCGGGACCTCCGCTTGCTGCGGGGTCGAGCGGCGACGATCGCTGCGGCGGCCGCCACGGCAGGTGCGCGGCCCCCGGGCTTCCCCCGCTAGCTGTCGTTCCTCGGGACGCTTCGACACCGTGTTCCGGACAAGACACCGCGGATCTCCACGGTGCTGTGTCCGGAACCTGGTTCCGGGGACCGCGCGCCGCCGCGCGCGCCGCGTCAGTACCGGTAGTGCTCCGGCTTGTACGGCCCCTCGACTGGCACACCGATGTACGCCGCCTGCTCGGGCCGCAGCGAGGTCAGCCGGACCCCGAGGGCGTCGAGGTGCAGGCGCGCGACCTTCTCGTCGAGGTGCTTCGGCAGCACGTACACCCCGGTCGGGTACGCGTCCCGCCGGGTGTGCAGCTCGATCTGCGCGAGGACCTGATTCGTGAACGAGTTGCTCATGACGAACGACGGGTGCCCGGTGGCGTTGCCGAGGTTCATCAGACGCCCCTCGGAGAGCACCAGGATCGAGCGACCGTTCGGCAGCCTCCACTCGTGCACCTGCGGCTTGATCTCGACCTTCTCGGCCCCGGGCAGCGCTTCGAGCCCCGCCATGTCGATCTCGTTGTCGAAGTGCCCGACGTTCGCGACGACCGCGAGGTGCTTCAGGGCGAGCATGTCCTCGACCCCGACGACCCCGAGGTTGCCCGTGCACGTCACCACGATGTCGACCTCACCCGCGACGTCCGCGAGCCGCGCGACCTGGTAGCCGTCCATCGCCGCCTGCAGGGCGCAGATCGGGTCGACCTCGGAAACGATGACCCGGGCGCCCTGGCCGCGGAGGGCCTCCGCCGCGCCCTTGCCGACGTCGCCGTACCCGACGACGAACGCGACCTTGCCGCCGATGAGGACGTCGGTCGCCCGGTTCAGGCCGTCGGGCAGCGAGTGCCGGATGCCGTACTTGTTGTCGAACTTCGACTTGGTCACCGAGTCGTTGACGTTGATCGCCGGGAACTTGAGCTTCCCGTCGCGCGACAGCTCGTAGAGGCGGTGCACGCCCGTGGTGGTCTCCTCCGTCACGCCCTCGATGTCCGCGGCGATGCGGGTCCAGCGGTCCGCGGAGTCCCGGAGCGACGCCGCCACGGTGTCGAGGACGATCCGCCACTCGGCGCTCGCGTCGGGTCCGGCCTCGGGCACGCGCCCGGCGGCCTCTGCGTCGGCACCGGTGTGCACGAGCATCGTCGCGTCACCGCCGTCGTCGAGGATGAGGTTCGGGCCGATCCAGTCCGCTCCGGCGGACGCTGCCTCGGCGCTCCAGTCGAAGATCCGGTTCGTGCACCACCAGTACTCCTCGAGCGTCTCGCCCTTCCACGCGAACACCGGCACGCCCGCGGGCTCGTCGACCGTCCCGGTCGGGCCGACGACGACCGCCGCGGCGGCCTCGTCCTGCGTCGAGAAGATGTTGCAGCTCGCCCAGCGCACCGTCGCGCCGAGGGCCACGAGCGTCTCGATGAGCACCGCCGTCTGCACCGTCATGTGCAGCGACCCGGCGATGCGGGCACCGGCGAGGGGCTGCCCGGCGGCGAACTCCTCGCGCAGGGCCATCAGCCCCGGCATCTCGTTCTCCGCGAGGCGGATCTGGTGGCGTCCGGCCTCGGCCAACGAGAGGTCGGCGACGCGGAACGGTGCTTCGGTGCGGGACTCGATGGTCATGGCGCCAGTCTTCCACGCGCGCGTCGGCGCGTGGTGTGCGCGACGCGGTGCGACGCGCGGAGGGCGCCACGGTGGTGACGGCCGGGAGGCACGGTACGCGACCCGACGTCGGTCACGCGAGCAGGGCCTCCAGGCCGGTGCCTCAGTCGGCTTCGCGGAGCGGCTCACGTCGGACGACGCGCCACCCCCGCGGCACCCGCAGCCGCGCGGCGTGCCGCGCGCACAGGTCGTAACCGTGCGGCTCGACCCGCGTTGACAGCGGACCGACGACGACCATCGAGTCCCCGTAGTCGTACGTGAGGGTCGCCGACGCGCTCGCGCCACAGGCGACCTTGCTGCAGATCCGTACGTCCATACCGGTACCGACCCTACCGGGTGGGTCCCGGACCCCTGCGCCCGCGTACGATGACGGGATGCGCCGCAAGCCCCCGCTCGTCACCCCGGTCGACCGAGGCCGGGGCCGTTCCCGGCACGGACGCGGTGGTCGTTCGAGCGTGACCGGACCGGACCTCGCACCGCTCACCACGCGGGCGGAGGCGTTCGACCGGATCGTCGGCGACACCGCGCACTACCTCGTGCAGCTGTGGCCGGACGAGCTCGCGGGCGTCGTGTTCCAGGTCGCGGACATGCCGACCGACCCGACCCTGCCGGACCGGATGCCTCGGTGGCGGGTCGACCGGGCCGGCAAGCGGGTCACGGTGTTCCGCGTCCCCGTCGAGCGGGTGACCCGCAGCCCCGAGAAGGACGACGTGGACCGCCGGATCATCGTCGAGACCGCCGTGTTCCGCGCGGTCGGCGAGCTGATCGACAAGGACCCGTGGGACCTGGCACCGGACCGCTACCGGCACTGGTGACGGACCCGACGGACCCGACGGACCCGACGGACCCGACGGACCCGACGGACCCGACGGTCCCGTCGGACCCAGCGCACCCGACGGACCCCGCGGGCCGAACGTTCCCCGCTCAGGGGTAGACGCGCACCGGGGTCGAGACGGCCGTCGACGGCCGCACCGGGAAGCCCGCGATCCCGTCGTCGTTCTGGTAGGTCACCCCCGCCACGAGCCCCGCGGCGCCCGTGATCGTCAGCTGCTTCGCGGTCGGCGCCGGGACGGTCACGGTGGCCCCGGAGACGACGGACACCTGCCGTTCCTCGTCACCGGAGGCGATCGTGACGTCGGCGTCCGCACGCGTCGGGTTGACGAGGGTCAGCTGTGCACCGTCACCGGGCGCGACCGCGGTGACGACGTCGTCCCCGAGCGGCTCGGCCGACGCGAACCAGCCGAGGTCGGTCGCGTCGTCCTGGGTCGGCGTCGTGGTGCGGGCGCCCGCGACGACCGGCACCGTCGAGCTGATCGTGAGCGAGTACCGCCCGTCCGGGAAGTCGTCGAGCGTGACGTCGGTCACGATGCCCGGCTCGGCCGTGGCGTTCACGGTGGAGCCGCCGCCGTCCGCCGTCGTGATCCCGAGTGTCACCCGTGCCGCGGTGGTGCCGGGGACGAAGAGCCGGACCACCGGGGCGGCGTCCGCGGTGTCGTCGCCGCGCTGGGCGGCGTCGGCGCCCTCGAGGACGACCCCGGGGATGATCTGGGACGTGCTCGGAGCGGCGCCGCCGGACACGATGTCGAAGCCACCGGGGGTGAGCGTCCGCACCACCGTCTCCTGCATGTGCGCGACGATCTGCCCACCGGAGGACTCGACGTGGACGACGGTCGAGCCCTGGTCGGAGACGAAGCCGGACAGCGGCACGACCTTCTGGCTCCGCGGGGCGACCACGATGCCGGTCGTCCCCGGGGCGCTCACGGTGCCGGAGCCGTCGTAGATCGCGAGGTCGACGGTGGCGTTCACGTCGGTGGGGTTCGCGAGCGTGATGAGGCTCGTGCGTCCGGTCTCGGTCGAGCCCCCGACCAGCCAGGTCGACTGCGCGGGGTCGTCGCACGACGCGGCTCCGACGCCGACGAGGTCACCGTCGGAGACGCTCTGGTAGCTGCTGCCCGCGACCTGCGGCGTCGTGGAGCCGGCCGGCGCGGTGAGGAGCCGGGGGTCGCTGCTGCCGGAGTCGTCCACGCCGAGGTCGGACCGCTCGACGGAGTCGCCCGTCGTCGCCGTGGCCACGGTGGCGCTGCCGACCGGGCTCGCCTTGGTCGCGTCGTTGCCCGCGTCGTCCGAGAGCCGCAGTGCGTTGCCCGCGCAGACCCGCTGCGCGTCGGCCGCGACGGGGGTGACCGTCTGTCCGGCGGGACGGCCGGGGGTCGACTCGGTCCCGATGGCGTGCGCCACCGTTACGGTGCCGGCGGCGACGACCACGGCGACCGCGGTGGCGGTGCCGCGGACCAACCAGCGGCGGACGGTGGCGGGGGTGCTGGCGCTCATTCGTCACGCTCCTCGTCGAAGGTGGTCGCGGGTTCCTCGGCCTCGATGCGGTTCGAGGTGGCGCGGCGCCGGCGGGGTGCGGTGGGCACCGCGAGCAACGCTGCGGCGCCGAACACCACGCCGAGGACGACGAGGTAGGCGACGTGCGTGGCCTGGGCGGCCGCGGAGCCGGTGGAGGTCCGGTCGACCTCGCCGTCGAAGTGGAACAGCTGGCCGTTCGTGGTCTCGCCGATGCTCGTGAAGAGCGCGTTCTGGCCGATCGCCCCCGCGGCGCGGTCGTGCACGGTCTGTGCCAGCGGGTCGGAACCGGCGTCGTCGAGCAGCACGAAGCTGATCCCGAGCGAGCGGAGCGCCGGGCGGGGGTCGTAGCCGCTGCGGCTCGCGAGGTTGCCCGCGAGCGTCGTGAGCTGCTCCCCCGAACGGCTGAGGGTCAGCGCCGTCGAGTCCAGCGTCGACTGGTCGTCGAGCGTGGAGCCCTGCCCGCGTTCGAGCGAGACGGACAGCGAGCCGTCGGGCTGCGGGTCGACGACGAGCGTGCCGACGTCCGGGTTCGCCTGCGCCTCGGCGTTGACGTAGGCGCTGAGCACGCGCCCGCTCGTCGGCTGGATCGTGGCGGTCTGCAGGTAGAACGCGGCGAACGCCGGTGCGACGGTCACGCCGGCGAGGACCGTCGCCACGAGCCCCGCGACCGGAGCGAGTCTCGGCAGCACGTCGAGGCCGATGCAGGCAGCTGCGACGATGCCGAGCCAGTACACGCTCAGCCCGCTCCCCGGCCAGACGATGGTGGTCGTGGAGCCGACGCCCGTGACCGCGAGCTGCGTGGCGCCGAAGGCCGTGGCGTACCCGAGCAGGGCGACGACGAGCGCGGCGCCCGCGACGGCCCAGCGGTGCCCGAGCATCGCGCCGAGTGCCGCGACCGCCACCGGGAGCGCCAGGACGGCCATGACGACCGGCAGCACCCACGCGACGAGAGCGAGCGACTCGGTGTGCAGCAGCCAGCCGCTCCAGTCCGGCACGGGCTGCCCGATGGCGAGCTGGAACGCCGACGGCGCGCGGGTCGCGGATGGTACGCCGGGATCCGCGAGGACGGCGAGCGGGTTGCCCCTGGCCACCTGCGCCAGGAGCAACGGCAGGAACAGGACCGCGGCCGGCACCGGGATGAAGATGCGGCGGTGTGCCCGCCGCCAGCCGACGACCAGTGCGACGAGCCACGTCAGCAGGAGCACCGGGAGCAGGGACGGCGCCGAGGCGGCGACGACCGCGAAGAGGATGGCGGCGCCAGCAGCCCACGCCCACGACCGGTGGGCCTCGAGGAGCGCGAGGAACAGCCACGGCAGCGTCAGGTGCGCGATGACGGCACCGAGGTGCCCGCTCGTGACCGCCCCGACGAGCGTCGGCGCGATCGTGTACAGCGCTGCGCCGATCACCGGCACCCAGGTCCGGGTCGTGACCTTGCGCACGGCGAACCACGCGCCGAGCGCGGACACCGGGAACGCGAGCAGCATGACGAGCACGACCGAGGTCGACGGCGACCAGAACGTGATCGAGCCGAGGACCGCGACGACCGCGGTGAACGGGTCGCTCGGACCGGTGAAGCCGGTACCGAGGGAGTGCCAGCCGTAGCCGACGTTCTGCCACAGCCGACCGACCGAACTCGACAGCGGCAGGAGCCCGCCACCGGTCAGCGCCGGCGACCCGAGCAACGGGTACAGCGTCACGACGCTCAGCACGGCCGCGGCGAGCACCACCCAGACCCCGCCGTCGCCGAGGAACGAGGCGCGTGCGATCGGGGCGTCCTCGACGCGTGCGAGTTCGACGTCGCGGGACGTCGTCCGGCGCTCGTGCAGGCGGCGCCAGCTCACGCGGAGCGGCTCGATCGCGGCCCACCCGACGGTGCGGTTGCGCGCGAGCACCTTCCGCGCCCGTCCGACCCCGCTCCCGAACGCGACCGCGAAGGCGGCGGCGAGCTCGCCCGTGACGGCGGCCGGGTGCTTCGCGACGAGGTGCCCGACCGCACGCGCGACCGCGAACGGGACGAGCGTCAGCCAGTGCAGCCAGAGGGTCCACGCCGGGGCGTAGGTCAGCCGGCGGTGGAGCTGCGCCTGACGGTGCAGCCGCACGCGCTTGCCCTCGGAGAGCCGCTTGCGACCGAACTCCTCGACCGGGCCGGCACTCGAGACCCGGGCCTCCGGGACCACCGCCACGCGGTGTCCCGCGAGACGCGCCCGTACGCAGAGGTCCAGTGCGGCGTCGACGTCGGGCAGCGCCGGGTCGAACCCGCCGAGCTGCTCCCAGACGGACCGCCGGACGAGCATGCCGGCCGCCGCGACGCCGAGGACGTCGGTGTACCGGTCGTGCTGACCCTGGTCGAGTTCGTCCTGCACGAGCACGAGGGACCGTCCGGTCCTGGTCATGCTCTCGCCGAAGTCGCGGATGCGGGAGGGGTCGTCGTCGTGCACGAGCTTCGGGCCGACGACCACGACGGACGGCGCGATCTCGACCGCGGTGAGGAGTTCGGCCAGCGCCTCGGGAGCCGGTGCGTTGTCGTGCCCGAGGAACCAGAGCCACTCGTCGGCCGGACCACCGTCGCCGTCGGCGGGCGCGACCTCGCGGACGCCCGTGGCGACCGCCTGCACGAAGGTCCGGCGCGTCGACAGGCGGACCAGAGCGGCCGAACCGCCGAACTCGAGTCCCGCCGTGGAGCCGTCGGTCGATCCCGCGTCGACGACGACGAGACCCTCGGGGTGGCGGGTCTGCCGGGCCAGCGCGTCGAGGGTGCGGTCGAGGTGGTCGCCGCCGTCGGCGGCGACGAGGATCGCGGTGACACGGGGCTGGGAGACGCTGGGCTGCATGACGGGCGTCACTCTACGGTCTGGAGGCACGCGGTCCGTCGCGGACGGCGGCGCGCCGTGAACCTGTGGGAGCCATCACCGCACGGTGTGCGCCGGACGCGCACCGTGCCTCCCGGCGGCTACGCCCTCTTGCGGAGCTTGCGACGCTCGCGCTCGGAGAGACCGCCCCAGATGCCGAAGCGCTCGTCGTTCTCGAGCGCGTACTCGAGGCACTGCGCCCGGACCTCGCACGAGGTGCAGATCTTCTTCGCCTCGCGCGTCGATCCGCCCTTCTCGGGGAAGAACGCCTCGGGGTCGGTCTGCGCGCACAGCGAGTCCGCCTGCCAGGCGAGCGGGTTCTCCTCGTCGTCGGTCTCCGTGCGGCGGACGCCCGGGACGCCGAGCGACACCGGGTCGACGTGCCAGTCCTCCGGAACACCGGCGCTGAAGTCGGAACCGTTCACCCTGATCACCCCTGACGACTTGTGACGGACCACGACGGGTTGCCGTCGTTGCCTGTAATTACAGCGGTGTGATTCCCGAGAGTCAAGTCGCGGATCATAGAAGCGCCTGACCGTTGCGGCGTGTCATGTCCCCCGTCCTGGCGTGTCGCCCGCGTTCTGTCCGGGTTTCGGGGGACACGCCAGGTCCGGATCAGGTCACGCTCGAGCGACGCTCCGGCGCGCCTCCCACGCGCTGGACACCATCTGGTCCAGGGAGTGCCGCATCGCCCAGTCGAGGTCACGGGCCGCCGCCTCGCCCGTCGCGACGATGCGCGCGGGGTCACCCGGGCGCCGCGGAGCGACCTCGGGCTCGAAGGCGATCCCGGTGCCCTTCGCCATCGCGTCCATGATCTGGCGGACGCTCACGCCGTCGCCGCTGCCGAGGTTGTACGCCCGGTCGAGCGGCTCCCCCGCCTCGAGCTTGCGCGCGGCCACGGCGTGCGAGTGCGCGAGGTCGGCCACGTGCACGTAGTCCCGCACGCAGGTGCCGTCCGGGGTCGGGTAGTCGTCGCCGTTGATCCGCGGTGTCCGACCGGCGAGCAGCGCGTCGAACACGAGCGGGAAGAGGTTGTGCGGGCTGGCGTCGTAGAGGTCCGGCTCGCCGGAGCCGACGACGTTGAAGTAGCGCAGCGACGTCGTCGTGAAGCCGCGGGCGACCTCCATGTCCCGCAGCAGCCACTCGCCGATGAGCTTCGACTCGCCGTAGGGCGACTCGGGTGCCTTCGGGGTGGACTCGACGACCGTGTCGACGTCCGGGGTGCCGTACACGGCCGCGCTCGACGAGAACACGACCTTCGTGACGCCCTCGTCCGCCATCGCGCGGAGGAGCGTCGTCATGCCCGTGACGTTCTGCTCGTACGTGTGCAGCGGACGCTCGACCGAGACGCCCGCGTACTTGAAGCCGGCGACGTGCACGACCCCGGTGACGGCGTGCTCCCGGAGCGTCCGGCGCACGAGGTCGCCGTCGAGGATCGTGCCCTCGACGAACGGCACGTCCTCCGGCACGAAGCCGCGGAAGCCGCTCGAGAGGTCGTCGAGCGCGACGGTGTCGATGCCCGCCGCCCGCAGCGCTCGGACGACGTGGGACCCGATGTACCCGGCACCGCCGGTGACCAGCCAACTCATGGTCGTCACGCTAGCGGACCGGGGTGTCCCCCAGGGGCGTCAGACGTGCGTGTTCACGCACCCGTCGCGATGAACACCGTCGACGTCAGGCCCGACGCCGCGTCGGCCTCGACCGTGACGTCGCCCTCGTCCGGCGTGACGTAGCAGGCCTCGCCCTGGCGGAGCAGCGTCGCGCTCGTCGCACCGACGAGCGTCACCACGCCCTCGGTGCAGATCGCGATCGAGGGGCCGTCCAGGGGCGCGACACCACCCGTGCCGAGGCCGACCGGGCCGCCGTCGCCCGTGACCCGCACGAGCGCGAAGCCGACGCCGTCGGGGGCGAAGCGGTCGACCCCTGGTGCGAGGTGCTCGGGCTCGAGGACCGGCGCCGGGTACGCGGTGAAGTCGAGGACGTGCAGGAGCTCCGGCACGTCGACGTGCTTGGGTGTCAGCCCCCCGCGGAGGACGTTGTCGGACGGCGCCATGAGCTCGATGCCGAGTCCGTCGAGGTAGGCGTGGATGTTCCCGGCGGGCAGGTACATCGACTCCCCGGTCCGGAGCGTCACACGGTGCATGAGGAGCGACACCACGATGCCGGGGTCGCCCGGGTACGCCGCCGCGAGGTCGCGGACCGTGCGGATGTTCGGCCCGGCCTCGTCGTCGGGGACCGCGGCGGCGAGGTCGCTCACGGCCCGCACGACGGCGAGCGCGCCCTCGTCGGCGGTCTCGAGCCAGCGCACGGTGTCCTCGAGGCCCTGCCCGAGGTGCGCGACGAGCGGGCCGAGACGGCCGGAGCCCGCGTCGAGCCGCTCGACGTCGGCCGTCGTCTCGGCCACCGGGCGGAAGCCGCTCAGGGCCTCGAAGCGCTCGCTCAGCGCCACGACGAGCTCGGGCTTCGGGAACGGGTCCTTGTAGTTCCGGGCCGGGTCGTCGATCGGGACGCCGGCGGCCTCCTCGCGCTCGTAGCCCTCGCGTGCCTGCTCCGGGGTCGGGTGCGCCTGCAGCGAGAGCGGGGCGGCCGCGGCGAGGACCTTGAGGAGGAAGGGCAGGCCGGTGCGCCCCGTCCCGAGGGCGTCCTCCGGCTCCGCGGCGATCCAGTCGAGCAGCGTGTCGGCTCCCCCGACCATCGCCGGGTTCACCACGACGCTCGGGCTGCCCGGGTGGGCGCCGAGCCAGAGCTCGGCCTGGGGTGCGCCGGTGACGGTGCGGCCGAGGAGCTCGGGGATCGCGGTGACGGACCCCCACGCGTAGTCGCGCGGGGTGTTGGTGATGCCGAGGAACATGCGGCGAGCCTACCGGCGGGCGCGCGACGGTACCCTGACGACGTGACGAACACGTGGCCGGTGGCTCGAGGTACGGTTCCGGAGCGGGAGGCGTTCGCGTTCGCGAGCACCCTGCTCGGTGTGGTGTTCGCCGGCGACGCGGTGCCGAACACCCTCACCTGGGTCGGCGCCGGCGTCCTCTGGGCGCTCGTCGCCGCCTGGGGCATCACGATCCTCGTCCGCGCGAAGCCGCCGCTGACCCGGACCCCCCGGTCGCTGTGGTTCTTCCTCGCCTGGTGCCTGGTGTCGCTCGTCTGGTCGCACTGGCGGTACGCGACCCTGCCGAGCATCGTGGTGCAGGTCGTCTGCGCCGCGGTGGCGTTCGCGGTCGCCTCGACCCTGACCTGGCGCCGCATCCTCGACGCGACGAGCCTCGCGATTCGCTGGGTCCTCGCGCTGTCACTGCTCTTCGAGGCCTTCGTCGCGGTCGTGCTCCGGCACCCGATCGCTCCCGCGTGGACCGACTACGGGGACGCGAAGATCCCGGACGCCTTCTACTTCTCGCGCGCCGAGCTCTTCACCGGTGGCCGCATCCAGGGGCTGCCGGGCAACGCGAACCTCCTGGCGATGGTGGCCCTGCTCGCGGCGATCGCCGTCGGGGTGCAGCTCGCCGAGGGTCGCATCCGTCGGGCACGCGCCATCGGGTGGCTGGTCGTCGCCGCCGTCGTGTTCCTCCTCACCCGGTCGTCAACGGTCGCCGCGGCCGCGGTCGTCGTCGCGCTCGTGCTGGTCGTGGCGCTCTGGATCCGCCGGACGCCCACGGACCGCCGCACGCCGCGCTACCTCGTCGTCGCGGCCGCCGCCCTCGTGCTCGCGGGGGTCGCCTTCGTCGCGCGCGGTGCGGTGTCGGAGCTCCTCGGCAAGGGCTCGGACGCGACGGGCCGCGGTGAGATCTGGGCGAAGGTCCTCGGACTCGTCGACCAACACCCGGTCGTCGGCTGGGGGTGGATCGGCTACTGGTGGCCGAGCATCCCGACCCTCGCCGACCTCGCACACCGCAAGGGTGTGACGTACCTGCAGGCGCACGACGCGTACCTCGACGTGTGGATGCAGACGGGCATCATCGGTCTCGTCCTCTTCGCGATCTACGCCCTGACGACCCTGCACCGGGGCTGGGCCGGCGCGACGCGGATCGGGTACGACGCTCGCCTCGAGCAGCGTCCGTTCGACCCCGTGACGCTCTTCCCGCTCCTCGTCGTCGTCGCGCTGCTCGTGCAGTCGGTCGCCGAGTCGCGGCTCCTGTACCAGGGGAACTGGATCCTCTTCGCGCTCCTCGCGATCAAGTCGCGCATCGTGCTCGTCGGTGACGAGCCGGCGTCGACGGGCGACGGGCCCCGCACCCCGCCCGCCCGACGCGCCTTCCGACGACTCCCGGCACCGCGCGCCTGAGCGGTCCGGCCGGCGGTCCGGCCACCGCGCGGGCCGACGGGGCGACTGGCGCGCGTCCGCGTCAGCGCAACCGTTCGCAGGGCACCGACGCACCCCACGGCGCCGTGCGGACGCGCGCCACGTCGAGGTCGGGGTCCGCACGGCAGGCGGCCGCCGCCAGGGGAGCTGAGGTGCCCACTCGGGGCCGGCCGCTCGGCGGGAAGCCGGTTGCACGTGGTCGAGGAGCTGCGGAGCGGTCCCGACGACCGCCGAGGTCACGACGACCGCGACCGCGCACCAGCCGGCGGCCGCGCCGACGAGCCGAGCCGTGCCTCCCGGCCGGGGTCCGCTGCGGACCGCCACGCCCGTCGGCCCACGTGACGAGCACGCCGGCGGCCGTCGCGACCGAGGAGAGCAGCAGCAGTCCGCTCGCCGCCGCGTAGCGCAGGGGGCGCGCCGCGGCGAGCACGGGCGTGGGCGTCCCCCACGGCGAGTCGACGCCGTTCGCGTACAGCGCCGCGATCCACACGGCGAACGACGCACCGGCCAGGGCGACCACGATCCACCGCGCCCGGGTGGGCCCGACGACGACGGCCGCGACGAGCAGCGCTGCGACGACGAGTGCCGGCACGACCGCGACCCACCAGCCGTGCGCGAGGACCGACCGGACGACGTCCCCCGCACTCGATCGGAACAGCCCGTTGACGGGTTGCAGGAGGAACCCCGCCACGACGTCGAGCGGCCGCGGGGTCGCGGAGGCCGGGGTCCGCGGGGTGGACAGCGACACGACCACCTGCGCCGCCGCGCCGCCGAGTGCCACCACCGTGACGGGCAGCGCCAGCAGGTCCGGGCGCCCGCCTCGTCGGGCGGGACGCGGGAACCAGGCGAGGAGGAGGAGCGGCAGGAACAGGACCGTCTGCGGCTCGGTGAGCGTCACGGCCGCGGCGACGACGGCGAGGCCGGCCGCCGCCCGCCAGCTCCGGGCGCGGTACGCGAACACCCACGGTGCGAGTGCGAGCAGGAACCAGTGCAGGTTCGCGGTGTTCCCGGCGATCTCGTACGGTGCGAGCGGCAGCAGCGCCGGCACCGCGGCGAGCAGGGCCCGGAGCGGCCAGGGGCCGACGACCTGCCGGGCGAGCACGAACACGAGCGCAGCGGCCACCCCGACGACGCAGCAGGAACCCAGCGACAGCGCGAGCGCGTACCGCTCGACGGGCAGCGCCCACGCGGCATCGACCACGATCCGCGGAACGAGGTGGAGGTACCCGGCGTACGGCTGCAGGAGGTCCCACGGGCCGTCCGCCACGCGCTCGCGGAGGAACACCCCACCGTCCTCGGCCCACACCGTCCGAGCCGCGACGGGCCCGAGCCGCCACCAGCCGACGACGGCGACGACCAGGCCCACGAGCACCGCGCCGAGCCCCGCGACGACGGTGGTCCGGACCGTCCCCCTGTGCTGCACGGCCAGATCGTATCGTCGATATCGCGCTTCGTGGATAGCGACCGGCCGTCGGGTGGCACGACGACGCCCGCGCGGTACGCGAAGATGGACGGGTGACGGACAGCCGGGTGACCAGACGCGTGCAGGCGCGCCGGTACCTCTCGGCCTGGATCGGGTTCTCGGCGGGCGGGCGGTTCAGCCAGGCCCTCGCGACCGTGATCGTCCTCTTCGCGTTCGGCGAGCCCACCGTCACCACGCTCGTCGGCGGTGCCGGCACGTGGGCGGTGCTCGTCACCCTCGTGGTGCTCGCCGGGCTCAGCCTCCTCGGTCAGCGGTACCGGATCGAGTGGCACGGGGTGCTCCCCCTGTCGCTGCTCGCGTTCGTCGGCTACTGCGCGCTCAGCGTCCTCTGGAGCCAGTACTCGTGGGTCGCCCTCCGCGGGTTGACGGCCACGGTCTGCTTCGTCGGGCTCGGCCTCTACCTCGCCCTCGGACGCGACCTCGTGCAGGTCATCCGCGCCTCCGGTGACGCGTTCCGGATCCTGCTCGTCGTCGCCCTCGGCCTCGAGGTCCTCTCCGGCCTCGTGCTCGACGTCCCGATCCCCGCCTTCGGCATCCGCGGCGACATCGCGTACGGCGGACCGATCCAGGGCATCGGCGGCACCCGCAACTTCATGGGGTTCATCGCGGCGATGGCCCTGGTCACGTTCGTCGTCGAGTTCCTCACCCGCTCCGTGACCGTCTGGCGCGCCGTGGCGTCGACCGCCCTCGCCGTGATCGCCCTCATGCTCGTGCAGTCCCCCATCACGGGCCTCGCCATGATCGCCCTGGCCGTGACGGCCCTCGCGCTCTGGGCACTGCGGCACGCGCGACCGACCGCACGACCCGTCGTGAACGGCGTCCTGGGCGCCGCGGTCCTGGCGATGGTCGCGGTGGGGGTCATCGCCAGGCACCGGGTGCTCGCCGAGATCGGCGCGGCGGGCGGGACGGCGACCCGCATCGACCTCTGGGCACAGATCCGTTCCCTGACGGCGCAGTACCCGATCCAAGGCTGGGGCTGGGTGGGCACGTGGCCGCAGGAGGCCGTGGTCCCCTACGTCACCTTCATCGACCCGGCGGGCGAGCGCTTCACCTCGGCGCTCAACGCGTTCGTGGACGCCTGGTTGCAGATCGGGCTCGCGGGGACGATCCTGCTCGGCATCACCGCCGTCCTCGCGTTCGCGCGGGCCTGGGTGACCGCGACGACGTTCCCCGGCGTGGCCTACGTCTGGCCGGCGGCCGTCCTGGTCCTCCTCGCGGTCACGAGCACGGCCGAGAGCTACCTCCTCCACGGTGCGGGACTCATGGTCTTCGTCACCGTGCTCGTCGTCGCGGCGCGGCGGCGCTCGTGGCGGAGGCACCTGCCCCGGGTCTGAGCCTCTGACGGCTCGAGGGCGAGCGTCCGAGCACCGGCCTGGAGGCACGGCTCGCCCCGTCCGGCGCCTCCCGTCCCGGCGGGTGGCGCGCCGGGCGCGGTGCGCCGCGTGGTACGCCGCGTGGCGCGCCCCGCGTGCGGGTCGCGTCGGCCGGATGCGGTCAGCGGGTCGCGGCCCGCGGATCGCGGCCACCGGATCGCGGTCACCGGGTCGCGGTCAGCGGCGGCGGCCGAAGCGGCGCTGGAGGCCCCACTGGGTCACGCGCAACATGGCCTCGAACACGATGCCACCGCTCATCTTCGAGACGCCGTGGATGCGGTCGCGGAAGCGGATCGGCACCTCGACGATGCGACCGCCCTGCGCGTCCACACGCAGCGTCATGTCGACCTGGAAGCAGTAGCCCTTCGAGTCGATCGAGTCGAGGTCCATCGCCGCGATCGCACTCGCGCGGTACACGCGGAACCCGGCCGTGACGTCGTGCACGGCGATCCCGAGCATGATCCGCGCGTAGGTGTTCGCACCGCGGCTGAGGACTTCGCGGCGGAGCGGCCAGTCGACCACCGAGCCGCCGGCGACCCAGCGCGACCCGATCGCGAGCAGCACGTCGTCCGCGCCCCGCACGGCGTCGATCATCGCGGGCAGGCGGTCGGGCGGGTGCGAGCCGTCGGCGTCCATCTCCACGAGCAGCGGGTAGCCGCGCTCGAGCCCCCACCGGAAGCCCGCGACGTACGCGGTGCCGAGGCCGAGCTTGCCGGACCGTTGGAGCAGGTGGACGCGGTCGTCCTCGGCGGCCATGGTGCGGACGATGTCGCCCGTGCCGTCGGGGCTGCCGTCGTCGACGACGAGCAGGTGCGCGGTGGGCACCTGGCCCAGGATCGCGTCGGCGATCGCACGGATGTTCTCCGCCTCGTCGTACGTCGGGACGACGACCAGGGCGGTGGCGTCGGCGGCGCTCATCGGTTCTGCAGCCGGCGCTTGATCTTCCCGGCGACGCTCCGCGGCCCCTCGGTGCGGAGGTAGTGCACCGCGCGGCCGAGGTCGTGACGGACCCCGTAGAGCTTCTTCCGGTCGGGGACCCGGACGCGCATCTCGTGCGGCGTCACGGCGATCCCGGCGTCGCGGACGGACTTGTCCGCGGCACGGATCGGGTTGCGGCAGAACTCGACGAGCGGCTCGAGGACGTTCTCCCACGTGAACTGTTCCCGCACGCGGTCGACGTTCGCGATGAACTCCGCGCGCGCCTTCTTGTCGAAGAGCGCGGTCTCGAGGGCGTCGGCCAGCCCGGCGACGTCCTGCTCGTGCACCGCGATGCCGAGCTTCTCCGCGGCGACGAGGTCGCCGAAGGAGTCGCCGGCGGTCGTGACGATCGGCAGTCGAGCCCACAGGTAGTCGAGGATCCGGGTGCGGAACGAGAACGTGGTCTCGAGGTGCTCGTAGTGCGTGGAGACGCCCGCGTCCGCCTCGAGCAGGTACGCGCCGCGCTCCTGGTACGGGATCCAGTTCTCGTTGAAGAACACGTTCTTGCCGGTGAGGCCGAGGGCGTCAGCCTCGGCCCGGACCTTCGCGACGATGTCCATCTCGGGCACGTCGGGGTTCGGGTGCTGGACGCCCATGAAGAACAGCTTCACGCTCGGGCGCTTCGCCGCGAGCTGGCCGATCGACCGGACCAGCGTGATGGGGTCGAACCAGTCGTAGATGCCGCCGCCCCACACGACGAGCTTGTCGTTCTTGCCGATGCCGGGGACGACGCCCTTGATCCGCTGCACGTCGTGCACGGGCGGCGTCGACGACAGGCCGAACGGGACGACCCCGATGAGCGAGCGGAGGTCGGGGTCCCGCGAGTACGTGCGGGCGTTCACCCGACCGGATCCGGCGAGCTGGCCGAGCCAGAACATCCGCTGTCGCTCGGAGGCGCAGATGAAGTAGTCGCCCAGCTCGAGCTGGTGGTTGAGCGTGTCCGACGCGTCGAGGACCTGGCGGTTCCACTGGTCGACGTCGTCGCTGCGGCCCTGCTCGAGCTGCTCGAGGTGCAGCGGGTCGTAGACGTCGACGACCAGGATCTTCCGCGTCGACTCGAGCACCGGGAACAACCGGAGCGCGTGACCCTGCACGACGATGACGTCGGCCCACGCCTCGTGCTCGACCATCTGGCGCGGGTGGCGGTGCGGGACGGTGACGACCTCGTACGACGCATCGATCTGCTCCGAACGCGTCAGGCTGACCACACGGACGTCGTGCTCCTTGGCGAGCTCCTTCGCCATCTGGGTCGCGCGGATCGCGGGGCCGGCCATCTTCTCGCCGACGGCGTCGCCGGTGATGATGAGCACCCGCCGACGGGTCCCGACCTCGAGCACGCCGAGGGAGTGCACGATCTTGTCGTAGCCGGCGAGGTAGTTCTCGATCGGGTAGGCGGGCTCGTCGCGGTTGCCGAACAGCCGGAGCAGTTCGCGGTCGCTGCGGACACGGGTCGCCTGGATCCGGCGCCGCGACTCGGTCATCGAGGGCAGCTGCTCGACGAACTGGTCGACGCCGTAGATGCCGGCCATGCTCGTCTTCGGCACCGGGATCGTGGGGACGCTGTCGTCGCCGGGGTTGCGCAGGTCGAGCTCGGTCGAGTCGAGTTCGCCGCGTCCGACCGCCCGACGGACCGCGAGGGCGAGGGACCCGGGCAGCGCTGCCGCGAGCTGCTCGTCGCCGAGGTTCTTGTAGAGCGTGAAGAGGGCGTTCCGTTCGAGCAGGTACGTCTCGCGGAAGTCTCCGAACTTGTTCATGGAGGCATGGTGCTTGTGGAACGCGACCGACCGCGGCTGGTAGCGGAACCGCCACCCGAGGAGGTTGAGCCTCCAGCCGAGGTCGACGTCCTCGTAGAACATGAAGTAGCGGTCGTCGAACCCGCCGAGCTGCTCGAAGAGTTCCGCGCGGATGAACATCGCGGCGCCGGTGCCGAAGAGGACGTCGGTCTCGCTCTCCCACCGACCGGTGTCGGGGGACCCGGCGAAGGGCTTGTAGCCCATGCCGTACCAGGTCATCGCGGCCTCGGTGAAGTCGACGTTCACGCCCTCCCAGTCGAGGACCTTCGACGCCACGGCACCGATGTCCGCGCCCGAGGCGAACGTCGCCATCGCCTCGCGCACCCAGCCGACGTCGGGGCGGGCGTCGTTGTTGAGGAACGCCACGACCTCGCCGGAGGACTTCGCGACACCGAGGTTGCAGCCGCCCGTGAAGCCGAGGTTCGCGCCGGCGTCGACGAGGGTGAAGTCGAGGTCCGATGCCTTGAGGCGGCCGAGGTGCTCCGGCCCGGACCCGTTCTCGACGACGATGACCTCGAGCTTGTCCTGCGGCCAGTCCTGCTTCCGCAGTTCCGCGATGCTCGTGAGGGTGTCGTCCGTGCCCTTGTAGTTGACCAGGACGACGGAGACGACTCCGGCCTTGCGCTCGCTCACGCGGTTCCTCCAGCTGTTCGCACGCACCGAGGCGTGCTCGTGTCAACGGCAACCCAGGGCTGCCGACGGCCGAGGACACCCTACAAGGCCGACCGTGGCGATCGCCGACGTCGCGCCGTCGTTCGTGCACAATGTCGCAGGTGACGACGCACGCCATCCCCGCCGCCCCCGCCCGTTCCCCGCTGGAGGCCGAGTACACCGCGATCGCGGCCGGTGCGCACGCCGAGGGACCGCGCGGCACGGTCCGCTTCGCGGTGTCGACCGCTGACCCGACCGAGGGCAAGGGCGACCTCTACGTGGCGCTCGGCCTGGCGCGGGCGCTCCGGGCGGACGGCTGGGGCGTCGCGCTCTGGCCCGTCGAGCGGTGGACCGAGGAGTTGCCCGAGGACACCGCCGTGCTCGTCAGCATGATCGAGTCCTTCGTACCGGGGCTCGTCCCGGCGAGCACGGCGCTCGTCGCCTGGGTCCGGAACTGGACGGCGCAGTGGGCCGCACTCCCCTACCTCGACGAGTTCGACGTGGTGTGGACGTCGTCGGCGATCGCCCGGGACGCCGTCGCAGCGCACCGCAGCGGCCCGGTCGAGGTCGTGCCGATCGCCGCCGACCCCGACCTCTTCAGCACGGGTGACGAATCAGCGAGGAGCGGGCGCGCCGTCACCACGGTCAACTTCTGGGGCGTGCGACGCCGGGCGCAGGACGTGCTCGAGGCCGTCCGCCCGGCCGAGCCCGTCGTCTGGTTCGCGGCGAACGCCGACCTGCTGACGCCCGCCCCCGGGGTCGAGCTCAGGCCAGCGGTCTCCTACTTCGCCCTGCCGGACGTCTACCGGGCGGCCGCGTTCGTCATCGACGACGTCATCGCGCCCGCCGCCGAGTACGGGACGCTGAACTCACGGCTGTTCGAGTCGCTCGCAGCGGGTGCGCTGCCCGTCACCGACTGCGCGCTCGGGCTCGACGAACTCGGACTCGAGGACGTCCCGGTGTACGACGACGCGGCGTCGCTCGAGGCCGCGCTGGCGATGCCCGCGGACGAGCGCCGGTCGCTCGTGGGGCGGCTCCGCGACGTCGTGCTCGACCGGCACACCTTCACCGCCCGCGCCGAGCAGGTCGGACCGACCCTCGACGCCGCCGTCGAGGCCGCCCGCGGACGACGGGGGCAGCGGTCGGCGACCCTCCGCTGGATCACGGCGCTCCGCGAGGAACTCCGGGCGACCGCGGCCGAGCGCGACGTGCACCGTGCCGGGGTCGACGACATCAACCGGCGTCTGATCGTGTCGGAGAACGCGATCGCCGGCTTCGACGCGGCTCGCCGCTCGGCCGAGGCGGAGCGCGACGCGATCGCGCTCCGGTACGACGCCCTGACGCGGTCCCTCGAGTACCGCCTGCTCCACGGGGCGGGACGGGTCGCGCGCCGCGCGCTCCGCCGCTGACGCGACGCGACGCGACGCGACCAGACGAGCACGACGCGACGGACGGACGCGACGCGACGCGACGCGACGGACGCGGCACCACGCGACGGACGGGAGGCGCGGTGCCCGCTGGCACCGCGCCTCCCGTCCGTCACCGGCGTTCGTCAGGAGACGGTCGCGGTCTTGCTCCCCGCCTGCTTCCAGGCGCCGCTCGGCAGCTCCTGGAACCACAGGGCGACGGTGTGCCGGCCGGCCTTCTGTCCGGTGAGGGTCACCGACAGCCCGACGTCGGACCCGTACCCCGGGTGCGCGCGCTCGACGTCCTTCCGGGTGCCGGACGCGAGGGCGGTGTGCACCGTCTTCCCGTCGACGTCGACGCGGTAGGTCACCGGGTTCACCGTGTCGGGGTCGATCGCCCAGCCGGAGACCGTGATGGTGCCCTTCCCGCCGCGCGCGACGTCGTACGCGCCGTAGACCGGCCCGGTCTTGCCCGTGGCTCCGGCCACCGCGGGCACCGTCACGGACTTCGACCCGACGGCGACCCACTTGCCGCTCGGCCGGTCCATCGCCTGCAGGGCGACGGTGTGCTTCCCCGCCGCGACGCCGGTCAGGGTCGTCTGGACGCCGACGTTCGGCCCCCAGCCCGGGTACACCTTCTCGACGTCGGCGCGGCGGCCGTTCGCGGTGCCGGTCTGCGCGACCTTGCCGTCGACGAGGACCCGGTAGGGCACCCGGTCGTAGACGTCGGGATCGAAGGCCCAGCCCTTGACCGTGACCTTGCCGACGGCGGGCGTGGCCTGGTCGAGCCGGGCCTTCACCGTGCCGGTCTTCCCCGTCGGACCGGTCGTCGGCATCGTGACGGTCGCGGTCTTCGTGGCGACCTTCGTCCAGCTGGTGCCGGGCTTGTCCTGCGTCCACAGCGTGACGACGCGGGAGCCGGGCGTCACGTTCTTGACGGTGGTGGAGAAGCCCACGGTCGACCCGACGCCCTTGTAGACCTTGGCGACGTCGTTCCGGACGACGTTCGCGGTCGCGTTCACGACCTGCTTCCCGTCGATCTGCACGCGGTACGGCGCGGGCTTCGAGGAGTCGGGGTCGAGCACCCACCCGCTGAGCGCGATCGTCCCGGTCCCGCCCTTCGCGGTGTCGAGCACGCCCTTCGGCGGCGCGCTCGTGACGGTGAACGGCGTGCAACCGAGCATCGTGTTCGAACCGGGGCCCTGGTTGATCGCGTAGACGCAGACCGAGTGCGAGCCCTGGCTCATGCCGGTCAGGGTCGTCGAGAAGCCGTGCTTCGTGTTGCCGGCGCCGAGGGACCCGGCCAGGTCGGAGCGGGCGATGTCGCCCGTCACGGTGCGCTTGCCGACGCCGTCCACGTAGAACGCCACGCGGAGCGCCTTCGTGAGCACGTCGGGGTCGACGGCCCACCCGGAGACGGTCAGCGAGGTCGACGAGACCGTCACCGAGTCGACGTTGCCGTAGGGCGACGATCCACCCGTGGGCGAGCCGAACCAGTCCGTGTACATGCGCCAGAAGTTGCGGTTGCCGTAGGCGGAGCAGGCGTCACCGGAGCCGTAGAGGTTGTTCATCGCGGCGGTGTTCGGCGTGTACGGCGTGTAGATGTACAGCCCGGCCGTCGCCTGGTTCTTGATGTAGACGGTCTTGCGGCCGCACGCGGCGTTCGGGTTGAGCAGGATCGAGTTGTTCCGGCCGGCCTGGTACGCCCAGTACGTCGGCGAGGCCTGGTAGCGCTTGAACTGCAGCGCCGCCGCGTAGACCTGCTGCGCGAACCCGCGGTAGGCCGGGTCGCACGGCGCGGTGTCCGGGCAGGCGAAGCCCGTGGCGTGCTGGTACATCCAGTTCGTCGGGGCACTGGTCGCGACGATGCCCTGCTCCTTCTGCAGCAGGACGAGGAGCGCCTTCTGGCTGATGCCGCACGCCGCACCGACCTGGGCGATGATCGTCGCGCCGCTCTTGGTCCCTCCGGCGATCGCTGCGCAGCGTCCGGCCACGGCCTTGATCGCGGGGACGTTCTGCGTGAAGTCCTTCAGGCACTTCGGTGCCCCGGACTGCTGCCGGCAGTTCGGCGCGACGCTGTTGAGGAACGACTGCACGCCGGACGCGGACATCGCGGACCCGTTGTAGAAGTTCGCGTCCGAGATGATGTTGCCCGGGTCGAACGCACTCGCGGTCGCCGCGGACGCGGACTCGGTCGTGGTCTGCTCGGCGAGCACGGTGCCGAAGGTGAGCCCGGTCACGGCCACCGCGAGCGCGGCGACCATCGCGAGCGAGGTCCGCAGCGGACGTCGGCGGGGTCGGGTGGTCTGCATCACGGCACCTCCGCCGTCATCGGGTCGGACGTGGTCGACTTCGACCCGACCGAGTACTGGAGTGTGATCGACCAGGTGCCCGAGGACACCTTCGCGGCCGGGAAGGACACCTGCGCGCAGTTGACCGCGCTCGGGCTGGACTGTGCGGAGCTGGTGGCGGTGCGGGTCGTGCCGCCCTTCGTCGCGGTGAAGCTGCACGTGCCCGAGGCGTTCGTCGTGCCGGAGACGAGGCCTCCGGCCTGCAGCGTCCGGCTCGCGGCGTCCCAGCCCGCGAACGTGACGACCGCGGTCGCCGGGAAGGCGGCCGGGTCGGTGTCCGGCTGCGCGGTCTCCCCCGAGCCCGGGAACGCGCCGGGGGTGTCTTCGTCGGAGGCGCCGCCGCCGTCGTCCGACGAGCCGGTGCCCCCGCCGGCGTCGGACGTCGCGTCGTCCGCCGGGGCCGCCGAGGCGCTGCCGTCGGTGGTCGGGGCGGTCGCCGTCGGGCTCGACGACGTGGTCGCCGAGGCCGTCGAGGACGCGGAGGGAGCCGGGTCGCCGTCGCCGGCGGAACACCCGGCCGCGAGGAAGGTGAGCGCGCCGACCACCGCGAACGCAGCGATCGGCCGTGGAGCGAAGAGCATGCTGACGGGCCGTCCTGTGGATGTTGACAAGGGTCCGGGTTGCGCCCACGGTAACCCGAAAGTGAAGGTTGAGGGTTGGTTCCGACCGGAATCACCCCCGCACGGGGTGCACGACAGTCGTCGTGCAGTCCACCGCACGCACGGTCCGGGTCCCCTGCTGCTCCAGACGGCCCGGGAGGGGCGCCGAGTATGCTGTCCCGGTCCTGCCCCCACGAACGAAGAGACGCATGGTCGATCACAACCGCATGGCTGCGCTCGCGCAGGAGCCCCTCGTCGTCGTCGGTGCTCCGACGAGTGCGATCCGAGGGACGTGGCGCGAGTTGCGCGACGTCTTCCGGCAGCGCGAGATGCTCGGCATGCTCGTCCGGCGCGACCTCAAGGCGCGGTACAAGGACTCGGCGCTCGGCTTCGTGTGGACGCTGGTCCGGCCGCTGACGCAGCTCCTCATCTACTACTTCGTCATGGGGCAGATCCTCGGCGCGGCCAAGGGCATCGACAACTTCGCGATCTACGTCTTCACGGGCCTCAGCGCCTACACGCTCTTCAGCGAGATCGTCGCCGGGTCGACCGGGTCGATCGTCGGCAACTCGGGCCTCATCAAGAAGGTCTACGTCCCGCGCGAGGTGTTCCCGCTCGCGAGCGTGGGCGCCGCCCTGGTGAACTACGTCATCCAGTTCGCCATCCTCATCGCGGCGACCCTCGTCATCGGGGTGTTCCCGTGGCACGAGGGACTCGTCTACCTCATCCCGTCGCTGCTCGTGATCCTCGTCTACGGCGCGGCCATCGGGCTCGTCCTCGCAGCGCTCAACGTCTACCTGCGCGACGTGCAGTTCGTCATCGACGTCGGGCTCATGGTGCTGCTCTGGGCATCGCCGATCGTCTACTCGTACGCGATGGTCGTGGAGCGGCTCAAGGTCGACTGGATCCTCGCCGTCTACACGAACAACCCCCTCACGCTGTCCGTCCTCGGGATGCAGAACGCCATCTGGCTGCACGACCCGAAGGACGTCGTCTACCCGGAGCACCTCATGCTCCGTCTCGGCATCGCCTTCGTCATCGGCGTCGCCTGCCTCCTCGGCGCGCAGCGGGTGTTCTCCCGGCTGCAAGGCAACTTCGCGCAGGAGCTCTAGACCATGGCCATCAGCACGCCCGTCACCCCGTCGACCACGACCCGGTCCGCAGCACGCCCGGACGTCATCGTCATCGACCACGTCCGGAAGCGCTTCACCGTCCGCAAGGACAACACCATCCGCGAGCGCATCGTCACGCTCGGCCGCGCCGGCCGGAAGCACCGCCAGGACTTCTGGGCGCTCGACGACGTCAGCGTCACGATCCAGGCCGGGTCGACCGTCGGGCTCATCGGCCAGAACGGCTCCGGCAAGTCGACGCTGCTCAAGGCGATCGGCGGCATCATCCAGCCGACCTCCGGCACGGTGTCCCGCCGCGGACGCCTCGCCGCCCTGCTCGAGCTCGGCGCCGGGTTCCACCCGGACCTGTCCGGCCGCGAGAACGTCTACCTCAACGCGTCCCTGCTCGGCCTGAGCCGCAAGGAGACCGAGGCGCGGTTCGACGACATCCTCGCGTTCTCCGGCATCGGCGACTTCATCGACACCCAGGTGAAGTTCTACAGCTCCGGCATGTACGTGCGACTCGCGTTCGCCGTGGCCGTGCACACCGACCCCGACGTGCTGCTCGTCGACGAGGTGCTCGCGGTCGGCGACGAGGCGTTCCAGCGCAAGTGCCTCGACCGCATCCGCTCGTTCCAGGAGCAGGGCAAGACGATCATCATCGTCACGCACTCCCTGAGCCAGGTGCAGGAGATGTGCGACCGTGTGGTCCTCCTCAACAAGGGCAAGGTCCTGCACGACGGCGATGCGGTGCAGGCGGTCAGCAAGTTCCGCGACGTGCTCGAGGAGCGCCGGTCGGGCGAGCTGAGCGCCGACGTGGCGGTCGGCCGCGGCACCGTGCTCGGCGCCACCGTCACCGCCGAGGGCAAGGAGCACCGCGCCCCCGTCACCCCCGGCGACGACCTCGTCGTCGACATGGAGTTCGAGCACCTCGACGGCGTCACCGACTGGGAGGCCGCGGTGCAGATCAACAACACCGCGGGCCAGGTCGTCTACGGCACGACGACGGGCATCATGGGGGTCCACCTCGAGCCGCTGCACGGCCGACGGAAGCTCCGGCTGAAGATCGCCGACACGAACTTCGGGACCGGCAAGTACTTCATCAACGTCTCGATGATGGACTCCGCCGGACGGCACCTGCACGACCTGCCCGAGTGCGACTCGTTCGAGGTGCCCTCGTTCGGCGACGCCGTCGGCACCGTCTACGCGAAGCCCTCGCTCGAAGAGCTCTGAACGTGCCCGGACCCTCCGTGCCGCGCGACGGCACGCGGACCGCGGTCGTCATCGTCAACTGGGAACGTGCCGACCTGACCGCGCGTGCCGCCCGCGCCGTGCTCGACGACCCGACCGCCGACGCGCAGGTCGTGGTCGTGGACAACGGCTCCTCGGACGACTCCGTCGCCGTGCTGCGGGCGGCGCTGCCGGACGTGACGATGGTGGCCCGCGACCACAACGACGGCTTCGCGGCCGGTGCGAACGCGGGCATCCGCGCGACCGACGCCGACGTCGTCGTCCTCCTCAACAACGACGCCGAACCCGCGCCGGGGTTCGTCGCGGCGCTCCGCGACCACCTGGCGCGCGCCGCGCCCGACACCGCCGCCGTGACGGGCCGTATCCTCCTCGCCGGACGCTGGTCGCGCCTCCCGGCCGGTGCCGTGCCCGCACCCGACCAGCGCGTGCTGCACGACCACGCCGGCCACCGGTGGACACCGGCGCCGGACGGCGAGGTGCGCCTCAACTCCACCGGCGTGCGCGTCGACCGCGACGGCAACGGCCGGGACCGTGACTGGTTCGCCGCCGCCGACCACCGCGCCGACGTCGACGTCTTCGGCTTCTCCGGTGGCGCGAGCGCGCTCCGGCGGAGCGCGCTCGACGACGTCGGGCTGCTCGACGAGTCGCTCTTCATGTACTACGAGGACACCGAGCTCGCCTGGCGGCTCCGCCGCCGCGGGTGGCGCGTCGAGCACGCCGCGGACGCCGTCGTCGAGCACGACCACTCCGCGTCGTCCGGCGTCCGGAGCGACCTCTTCGTCTTCCGCAACGCGCGGAACCGACTCGTCGTCGCGCTCTGGCACGCGCCGTGGTCGACGGTCTGCCGAGCAGCGGTCCGCACAGCGGTACGCGGGCTGCGCGGCCTCGCGTCAGCGCGGGACCGCCGGGAGGCACGGCTCGTCCTGGCAGCGTTGGCCGACGTCGCAGGGCACCTCCCCCGGCACCTGGCACGTCGCCTGACCGAGGACCGTCGCGCGAGTGTGCCGCGCCGGTCCGTGGACCCCGGAGCATGAGCCGCGGGCGCTATCCTGGTCGCTCCCCCGTCGACGGCCCCGGCCGGAAGGATCCTCGCGTGCCGCACACCACCGTCCTGATCGACGGGACGGCCGTACCGGCAGCGCTGGGCGGCGTCGGTCGCTACGTCGAGGGCCTCGTCTCGCACCTCGCCGCGCCCGACCTCGACGTGCACCTGGTCGTCCGACCGGAGCACGTCGAGCACTTCGCCGCCCTCGCGCCGTCCGTCACCGTGCACGCCGCCCCGCGGTGGACCCGTTCGGTGCCGCTGCGCTTCGTCTGGGAGCAGACCGGGCTGCCGTTGCTCGCACGTCGACTGCACGCCGACGTGCTCCACTCGCCGCACTACACGTTCCCGTTCGCCTGGCGCGGGGGCTCGGTCGTGACCCTGCACGACGCCACCTTCTTCTCGAACCCGGAGTGGCACTCGCGGACGAAGCGCACGTTCTTCACCTGGTGGAGCCGTCGGTCGCTCCGCAGCCGACCGGTCGTCGTCGTGCCGAGCGCGGCGACCGCGTCCGAGGCTGCACGGGTCGTGACGGGCATCCACGCCGACGTCCAGGTGGCGCCGCTCGGCGTCGACCGGGCCGTCTTCCACGAGCCCTCGACGGCCGAGGTCGAGGACGCCCGGATCGCCGCGACGCTCCCCGAGGGCGCGCCGTGGATCGCGTTCCTCGGCACGATCGAACCGCGCAAGAACGTGCCGGCCCTGCTCGACGCGTACGCAGCGGTCCGGCAGGCCCGCGCGGTGACCGGATCCGACACCCCGTGGCTCGTGCTGTCCGGAGCGCGGGGCTGGGACGAGGCCGCGACCGCACGCCTCGACGCCCTGCAGGACGACGACCACGTGGTCGAGGCCGGCTACCTCCCCCTCGAGGACCTCGCCGGCTTCCTCGGCGGCGCAGAGCTCGTCGTCTACCCGTCCCTCGGCGAGGGCTTCGGGCTGCCCGTCGTCGAGGCGATGGCGTCCGGTGCCTGCGTGGTCACCACCCCGCGTCTGTCGCTGCCCGAGGTCGGCGGTGACGCGGCGGTGTACACCGAGCCCGACGCCGAGGCGATCGCGACGACGATCACGGCGCTCCTCGACGACCCGGACCGCATCGCGAGGCACCGCGCGGCCGCGCTCCGTCGGGCCGACGACTTCACGTGGGACGCCACCGCGGCCGTCCACGTCCGGGCGTACGCCGACGTGCACGCCCCGGCCGCCGGCGCGCACACGGGAGGCACCCGGTGACCGCGTCGCCACGCGTGGCCGTCCTCACCGTCACGTACAACACGGGCGAGACCATCCGACCGTTCCTCGCGAGCGTCGCCGACGCCTCGTCGACCCCGGTCGCGGTGGTGATCGCCGACAACGGGTCCGCCGACCTCGACGCGCTCCGGGCGATCGGCGAGTCGTACGGCGCCACGGTGGTGTCCTCGGGCGGGAACCGGGGGTACGGCGGCGGCATCGACGCGGCGCTGACCGCCCTCGACGACGTCCTGCCCGACGTCCGCCCGGACTTCCTGCTCGTCACGAACCCCGACGTCGTGCTCGGCCCCGGGTCGATCGACGAACTCGTCCGGGCAGCCGACCGGCTCCCCGACGGTGGCGCCTTCGGCCCGCGGATCCTCGACGACCAGGGCGAGACCTACCCGTCGGCGCGGCAGCTGCCGTCGCTCCGGACCGGCCTCGGACACGCGGCGTTCTCGCGGTTCTGGCCGGCGAACCCGTGGAGCCAGCGGTACTGGTCCACGACCCAGGTCGTCGAGCGCGAGGCCGGATGGCTGTCGGGCGCGTGCTTCCTCATCCGCACGTCGCTGTTCCGGCAGCTCGGCGGGTTCGACGAGTCGTACTTCATGTACTTCGAGGACGTCGACCTCGGGCAGCGTGTCGGACGCGCCGGTCGCACGAACGTGTACGTGCCGTCGGCCGTCGTCACGCACACCGGGGCGCACTCGACGTCGTCGAACCGGCGCCGCATGGAGATCGAGCACCACCGCAGCGCCTACCGCTACCTGTCCCGCAAGTACCGCGCCTGGTGGTTGTGGCCGCTCCGTATCGCACTCCGCGCGGGTCTGTCCGCCCGGGCGCGCTGGGTCACGCGCAAGTAGCGCGCCCGGTCGCCCGCTCCGCGGACCGCGCGCGAGCGCGTCAGCGGAGCAGCCGTGCACGCTCGGCACGGGCGGCGTCGAGCAGCACGCCGGCGCGGGCGTCGAACGAGTGGTCGGCGGCGATGCGCGCGGCGACCTCGGCGCACTCGTCCGCGGACGGCCACGGGTGAGCCGGGTCGAGCAGGGCCGCGAGTCCGTCCCGCGAGCGGGCGACGGCCAGGGTCGGCACGTCAAGCACGTCCTCGAGCCCCGCGACCGGATCGGTCACGACGACGCCGCCCGCCGCGAGGACGTCGAACACCCGGTTCGACACGAACCCACCGGCCGCCATGTCCGGCCAGTGGTCGTTGAGGACCACCCGCGCCGAGGCGTAGGCAGCGGCGACCTCCGCGCGCGACAACGCCGGCTCGCCCAGGAGGGACGGCGGCAGGACGGCTGCCCAGCCCGGTCCGTGCACCCGGAGGTCGGCCCCGACCGACACGGCACCGGTGACGATCGGGCGCTCGGTCCCCCGCGTCGACCCGACGAACACCACGCGGCCGGCATCGGCGCCGGTCGCGGAGCGGGTCCCCGGGTGGAAGACCGACGGGTCGGTCGCCTGCAGGAGCGGCTCGACCGGCACGCCGCTGCGCGCGGAGGCCTCGGCTGCCCACGTCGGTCCGGCCGCGAACGCCCGGTCGAACGTCCGCAGCTCGGTGTCCGTGACGTCGTCGGGGTGGCTGATGACCCAGAGCAGGTTCACGGACGCGGGGTTCGGTGGCACGCGGTCGAGGCCGCGCACGACGAGCGTCACGTCGTCGTCGCCGTCGTCGTCCCGCACGTGGGCGTCACGCCGGTCGACCCGGACGTCCTGCCCGAGCCGCTCGAGCGCGGCCGCGAGCTCGGTGGCGAAGTGCACGTCGCCCCAGCCGTCGCCCTCGGGGCCGGCCGGGGCGGCGATCTTGACGGACCACGACAGCCGGTCGGCCCGCACCCGTGACCGGACGACCGGCGACACGGGCCGGGCACCCCACGGCGGGAGCGGCAGCCCCGCGACCACCCCGGACCCTGCGCCGTCCGCCGGGCGGTCACGCCACGACGCGACGACGTCCACCACGGCGGCGTCGACGGTGCGACCAGGCTCGACCGTCCGGACGACCGGTCCGACGGCACGGGTGCGCACGGTCGTTCGCGCGGCTGCGGCCGCGTCGGCGGTCCACGCCGTCAGCGTGGTCCGTTCGTCCGGGAGGCACGGTGCGGGGACCACGGCGCCCTGCGGCATCGAGACGACCGGTTGGTCCACCCCGAGGACGACGTCGTCCGGCGGTGCGGCACGGTCGTCCGACCACGGCAGCGCGCCAGGTCGGACGAGCCGTGCTCCGGCCCGATGGACACCGTCAGCGGTCCGGACGGCGGCCTGGGTCGGTCGGTCGACGTCGTGTGCGAGCGCTCGCAACGCCTCGGGCCCGACCTCGACGGAGGTGTCGACGAGCACGACCGTCCTGCCCACGCCCGCGGCGAGTCCGGCGTTGATCGCCGACCCGAGCCCGTCCACGTGACCACGGCGTCCCCACGGCTGCGCCGGGTCGAAGCCGTCCCGGGGCGACGCGTCGGCCACGTAGGACACCGCACGCACGTCGACGTCGGCACCGAAGGCGTCACGGGCCGCCGCGACCAGCCGGGGCACCTCGGCGTGCCGGTCGGAGCGCGTCGTGACGAAGACCGTCACCGGCGTGTCCAGGGACGGGAGGTCGCCGTCCCAGCCGGTCACGCGCACGACGTCGGTCGACGTCGCGGACGCCCCACGGGCCTCCTGGCCGACGTCGACGACCGCGCCGTCAGCGCGACGCTTCCGCCGGAAGAGGCCCACGGTCCGGGTCAGGCGTCGAGGAGGCGCTGCAGGTACACGCCGTACCCGCCCTTGACGAGCGGCGCGGCGAGCTCGGCGAGCTGCGCGTCGTCGATCCAACCGTTGCGCCAGGCGATCTCCTCGATGCAGCCGATCTTGAAGCCCTGCCGGTCCTCGATCACCTTGACGTACTCTGAGGCCTGCATCATCGACTCGAACGTGCCGGTGTCGAGCCATGCGGTGCCGCGGTCGAGGACCTGCACGCCGAGCTTCCCCGCGTCGAGGTAGCGCTCGTTCACGGTCGAGATCTCGAGCTCGCCACGCGCGCTCGGCTCGATCGTCTTGGCGATCTCGATGACCTCGTTGTCGTAGAAGTAGAGACCGGGCACCGCGTAGTTCGACTTCGGCTCGGTCGGCTTCTCCTCGATGGAGACGGCCGTGAAGTCGTCGTCGAACTCCACCACGCCGTACGCGGTCGGGTCGGCCACGTGGTACGCGAAGATCGTGGCGCCCTGCACCTCGGTGTTCTTCCGGAGGTTCGTGCCGAGGCCCGTGCCGTGGAAGATGTTGTCGCCGAGGACGAGCGCGACGCTGTCGTCGCCGATGAAGTCCTCGCCGATGACGAACGCCTGGGCGAGGCCGTCCGGGCTCGGCTGCACCGCGTACTGGATGTCCATGCCGAGCGCGGAGCCGTCTCCGAGGAGGGCCTTGAACTGCTCGTTGTACTCCGGCGTCGTGATCACCAGCACCTCGCGGATGCCGGCCATCATGAGCGTCGACAGCGGGTAGTAGACCATCGGCTTGTCGTAGATCGGCATGAGCTGCTTGCTGATGCCCTTGGTGATCGGCCAGAGCCGGGTGCCGGAGCCGCCGGCGAGGATGATGCCCTTCACGTCGAGTCCCTTACTTCTTCGTCCGGAGGGACTCGGTGTACGCCACCGCTTCCTCGTAGGTCGGCAGCAGCCCCTGCTCGGCGGCCTGCTCGAGCGTCGGCGCAGTCGTGTCCTTCTCGGACAGCACGGGCTCGCCGAGGCCCTCGGGCAGCTCGAGCCCGACCGTCGGGTCGAGGATCGTGATCCCCTTCTCACGCTGCGGGTCGTAGTGCGCGCTCACCAGGTAGTTCACCGTCGAGCGGTCCTCGAGCGCGACGATCGCGTGGCCGAGGCCCTCGGAGAGGTAGACGGCCTTGCGGTCGACGTCGTCGATCCGCACCGAGTCCCACTGTCCGAACGTCGGCGAGCCGACGCGGATGTCGACGATGTAGTCGATGAACGCGCCGCGGACGGCGGTGACGTACTTCGCCTGGCTCGGGGCGACGAGGGCGTAGTGGATGCCCCGGGCGACACCGGCCGAGGAGATCGACATGTTCACCTGGCGGAGGTCGAGCGGGTGGCCCACCGTCTCCTCGAGGACGTCGGCGCGGTAGGCCTCGAGGAACGCTCCTCGTGCGTCGCCGTGCTGCACGGGCGTGAACTCCCACGCGCCGGGGATCTTGAGTTCGCGGATCTGCACCACGGCAGCCTAGCAAGCCGGCTGGTACACCACGTTTCGCGACCTGCACGCCCGTTCGCATTAGGCTGTTGAGGCCTCGCGCTCCCGTCAGCCATCGAAACGAGACCTGCATCCCCGTGAAGTTGTTCGTCCAGATCCCCTGCCTCAACGAGGAGAACACCCTCGCCAGCGTCATCGACTCCATCCCGCGGGAGATCGAGGGCATCGACGAGATCGAGATCCTCGTCATCGACGACGGCAGCACGGACCGCACCGTCGAGGTCGCGAAGGAGCACGGCGTCAAGCACTTCGTGCACCACACCACGAACATGGGCCTCGCCCGGTCGTTCCGCGACGGCGTCGACTACGCGCTCCTGCACGGCGCCGACATCGTGGTCAACACCGACGGCGACAACCAGTACCCGCAGGCCCAGATCGCCGAGCTCGTGCAGCCGATCCTCCGGAAGGAGGCGGAGATCGTCATCGGCGACCGCCAGACGCGCACGATCGAGCACTTCTCCGGGTTCAAGAAGCTCATGCAGCGCTTCGGGTCCTGGGTGGCCTCGCGGGCGGCCGGCCTCGACCTCCCCGACGCCGCGAGCGGGTTCCGCGCGTACTCGAAGTACTCCCTGATCCGACTCAACATCGTGACGCGCTTCAGCTACTGCATGGAGACCATCGTGCAGGCCGGGTACAAGCGCCTCGCTATCGCCTCGGTGCCGATCACGACGAACCCGAAGACGCGCGAGTCCCGGCTGTTCAGCAACATCTTCCAGCACATGTTCCAGTCCGGTTCGGCGATCGCCCGGGTCTACCTCATGTACCGACCCATGGCGTTGTTCGCGTGGGTCGCCGCGATCCTCGGGGCACTGGGGCTCTGGCCGCTCGTCCGCTACCTCGTGCTCCTCTGGATGCACACCCCCGGAAACCACCTCCAGTCGATCATCCTCGGTGTGGTCCTGCTCATCACGGCCGTGCTCGCGGTGGTGATCGGCGTCGTGGCGGACCTCACCCGGCTCAACCGGACGCTGGCCGAGGAACAGCTCGACCTGCAGAAACTGCAGCGCTACGGTGACTGACGGGGGCGTTCGGACACCGCGGGTGGGGCGTGCCGAACGGATCGTGGTCACCGCGATCATGGTCGCGTTCGCCGCCGTGCTGGCGGTCTGGGCGATCGGGACCACCACGTACAAGGCCCCGGACGAACCGACGCACATGGACGCGGCGGTGCACGTCGCGATCGGTGACGCGTGGGCACCGCCCGGCACCCTGCACTACCTCGCCGCGACCGTGGCCACGCAGCTCGGCAACCAGCGCGAGTCCTCCGCGGAGCACCCGACCTGGGGCGAACTCCTCCGCGACCACCCCGGCGACAGCACGGGCAGCATCGACCAGATGACGCAGCACCCGCCGACGTACTACGTCATCGCCGCCGGCGTCCTGCACCTCGTGCACTTCGAGGACCTGCGCTGGGACCACGCGGTGCTCGCGCTCCGGCTCTTCGACGCGCTGCTCACGCTCCCGATGCCGTTCCTCGCGTGGGCCACGGTCCGCCGGCTCACCCGGTCCCCACGGGCGGCGGTGATCGGCGGCGCAGCGATCCTCGCGATCCCCGAGCTCGCCGCGATCGGCGCCTCGGTGACGAACGACGCGCTCATGCTCCCGCTGTCGGGGATCCTCGTGTACCTCGTCACCCGGCTGCTCACGGGCGACCACCGCGTCCGCCTCCTCGTCGCGATCGCGGTCGCGCTCGGCGCCGCGCTCCTCGTCAAGGGGACGGCGCTGCCGGCGGTCCCGTTCGTGGGGATCGCGGTCGTCACGGCCGGGCTCCACCGCGGTGTCGTGCTCCGGAACGTCGTGCGGGCGTTCGGCACGCTCGCCCTCGCAGCCCTGGTGGGCTCCTGGTGGTGGGTGCAGAACCTCGTGCTCTACCGCCAGATCCAGCCAGACGGCATGGCGGGTTCCATCCGTCCGGACAAGCCGTTCCCGTCCGGCACCGGTCCGTCGCCGGAGGTCTTCCTCCGGGACTACTGGAACGGCGTCACGCGGACCTTCTGGGGCAGTGTGGGCAGCCTCGCGCAGTACCAGATCGCGCAGTTCCTCATCGACGCGCTCACCGTCGTCTCGCTCGCCGGCATCGCGATCTGGGCGTTCCATCGCGGGCCCTCCCTGCGCCCGGCGATCGTGCTCGCCGCGTACCCGGTCATCCTCATCGCCCTGCACATGCAGAGCGGCTGGGGCGGCTACGTCCGGAACACGATCGTCGCGGGCACACAGGGGCGGTACTACTACCCCACCCTGCTCGCCCTGATCGCACTGAGCGCCCTCGCCTGGCCGCGAGCGACGATCACGCTCCGCGGTCGGACCCGGCTCGCGGTCGGCATGGCCGTTGCGGCGTGTGCGATCGGTGCCTACGGGGTCGTCTACGTGATCCGGGCCTTCGGCCGCAACGCCGCCTGGTGGATCACCGAGGCGAACGTCGCCGAGTTGGACCGCTCCGGGTCCGTGCCGGGCGGGTGGACGGTCACGATCGCCGCGGTGGCCCTGCTGCTGCTCGCCGCGAGTGCCGTCGTGCTCGTGCGTTTCCTGCGCGTCACCGCGCCGGAGCGGGCAGGGGGCACGGCATGAGCGCCCGGCTGCAGTGGATCGGTGTCGGCGTGGTGACCGCCGCGTGGGTCGGGTTCCTCCTGCTGTTCGCGTTCGTGACGCCCGTCTTCGGCGCGCCGGACGAGCCCGCCCACGTCGACGCGGCCTTCCGGCTCGCACTCGGCCTCGGTTGGCCGGCTCCGGGCGACATGCACTACCTCGCGGCGATCCGGCAGGTCGTCGAGAACCCGGTGCCCGCTGCCGACCGCACGACCGTGTCGGCCCTGCTGGCTCGGTACCCGGGCGACTCCGCCGCGATCGACCAGATGTCCCAGCACCCGCCGACCTACTACCTCGTCCAGGCGCTCGTGCTCAAGGCGATCGGCTGGGGCTCGCACAGCTGGGGTACCGCCGTCCTCGCGCTGCGGCTCGTCGACGTCATGGTCGTGGCTGCCGTGCCCGTCCTCGTGTGGGCGACCGTCCGACGGGCCACCCGCTCCCCGCGGACGGCGCTGGTCGCTCCCCTGCTGCTCTTCGCGGTGCCGCAACTCGCCCAGGTCACGTCCGGCGTCACGGTCTGGGCGCCGATGGTCCTGGCCGGTGCCGTCATGGTCTGGCTCGCGGTCCGGGTGGCTACGGGCGACCGTTCCTGGTGGACGACCGCGGGACTCGCGGTCAGCGTGACGGCGATGTGCGCACTCACCGCCCTCGGACTCGTGGCGGTCCCGTTCGCCGTCGCCGTCGTGCTGCTCGCACGCGGTCGCCCGGCCGCGACGCGAGCCCTGCACGCGGTCGTCGTCCTCGTCGTCCCGCTGGCGGCCACCGGCTGGTGGTGGGTCCGCACGCTGGTGCGGAGCGGCACGCTCGTCCCCGATGCGCTCCGTGCCTCCACGACCGTGGTGCCGTACCCCACGGGCGACCCCGAGCCAGGGGCCTTCGCCGGACGGCAGTGGGACGGTCTGACGAACTCGTTCTTCGGGCTCCTCGGGGCGAACCAGTGGGTGCTGCCGCCCGCGCTCGTCGACTCGATGACGATCATCGCGCTCACCGCGATCGCGTGGTCGTACGCCCGCCGTGGGACCGGTCGTGGCCTCACCACGACGCTGCTCCTCTGGCCCGCGCTCGTCCTGGTCGCGACCCTCGCGTACAGCTGGCGGAACTACCTCGGGACACACCAGGGCAACGGCCTCCAGGGGCGGTTCCTCTTCGTGGCGGTCGTCGCGCTCGTCACGGCCCAGACCGTCGCCTGGCGTGCGCTGGTCGTGCGTCCGGACCTCCGACGCCGCCTCGCACGGGCCGCCGCGGTCAGCGGGCTCGTGATCGGCACCTACGGGTTCGGCGTGCTCTACCGCGGCGCGTGGGAGCACGAGCAGTTCCGCGTCACGGTGGGCGGGCTCCAGCGGATGGGTGGCGACTCGCTCGGCGGCACCATGCCGGTCGCGCTGTCCGGCCTCCTCTTCGCCGTGGCCGCCGTCACCTCGGTCGTCGTGGTGTGGCGCCTGTCGGCCGTGCGCGACACCGGGCCGGTAGACTTCTCGCCGCGAACGCCGTCCGCACCGAGCGCGGACACCGCACCGAGCGCGCACACTGCACCGAGCGCGGCGGGCACACCGACCGCACCGACGGCACCGACCGCGGACCGACCAACAGGAAAGAGACCCCAGTGAAGATCCTCGTCACCGGAGGGGCCGGCTTCATCGGCTCGAACTTCGTCCGCCGAACGCTCGAGGACGCCTACCCGGGCCTCGAGGGCGCCGAGGTCGTGGTGTACGACGCACTGACGTACTCGGGCAACGAAGCCAACCTGGCACCCGTCGCCGACTCCCCGCGGTACACGTTCGTGCACGGTGACATCCGCGACGCCGCGAAGCTCGACGAGGTCGTCCCGACGGTCGACGCGATCGTCCACTTCGCCGCCGAGTCGCACGTCGACCGGTCCGTCCGCGACTCGGGCATCTTCGTCGAGACCAACGTCGTCGGCACGCAGCGCCTCCTCGACGCCGCGCTCCGGCACGGCACCGAGCGGTTCGTGCACGTCTCCACGGACGAGGTCTACGGCTCCATCACCGAGGGCTCCTGGGCCGAGGACCGCCCGCTCGAGCCGAACTCGCCCTACTCGGCGTCGAAGGCCGGCAGCGACCTGCTCGCCCGCAGCTACCACCGCACGCACGGCATGAACCTGTCGATCACGCGCTGCTCGAACAACTACGGGCCGTACCACTTCCCCGAGAAGGTCATCCCGCTGTTCGTGACGAACCTCATCGACGGCAAGCACGTCCCGCTCTACGGCGAGGGCAACAACGTCCGGGACTGGCTGCACGTCGACGACCACTGCCGCGGCATCGCGCTCGTGCTCGTCAAGGGCCGCGCCGGCGAGGTCTACAACATCGGCGGCGGGACGGAACTGACGAACAAGGAACTCACGCAGCTGCTCCTCGACGCCACCGGCCACGACTGGTCGAGCGTCGACCGCGTCGCGGACCGGCTCGGGCACGACCTCCGCTACTCGGTGGACATCACGAAGATCCGCGAGGAGCTCGGCTACGAGCCGCAGGTGCCGTTCGAGCAGGGCCTCGCCGACGTCGTGCAGTGGTACCGCGACAACCGCGCCTGGTGGGAGCCCCTCAAGGAGCGTGCGGCGCTCAGCTGAGCGGCGTGACCGACCCCGACGGGACCCACGACACCATGACGCGATACCTCATCACGGGGGCGGCCGGCATGCTCGGCCAGGACCTCCAGCACGCCCTCGCCGGACGTGACGTCACGGCCCTCGGCCGCGCGGACCTCGACATCACCGACGCCGACGCGGTCGACGCGGCCGTCGCCGGGCACGACGTCGTCATCAACTCCGCGGCCTACACGAAGGTCGACGACGCCGAGACCCACGAGGACGACGCGTACGCCGTCAACGCCACGGGGCCGAAGCTCCTCGCCGAGGCCACGGTCCGGCACGGGGCGAAGCTCCTCACCGTGTCGACGGACTACGTGTTCGACGGCAACGGCACGGCGCCCTACGCGGAGGACGCGCCGACCGACCCGATCAACGCGTACGGCCGGTCGAAGGCCGCTGGCGAGGCGTTCGTCCGCGACATCGCCCCGGACACCTCGTACGTGGTCCGGACGGCGTGGATCTACGGCGCGCACGGGCCGAACTTCGCGGCCACGATGCTCCGTCTCGCCGCGTCGCACGACACCGTGAGCGTCGTCACGGACCAGGTCGGGCAGCCCACCTGGACCGGCGACCTCGCCGCGCGGATCGTCGAGCTCGTCGACGGCGACGCCCCGGCGGGCGTCTACCACGGCACGAACGCCGGCCAGGGCTCCTGGTACGACTTCACCCGGGCCATCTACACGGAGGTGGGTCTCGACCCCGAGCGGGTGCTCCCCACCGACAGTGCCGCCTTCGTCCGGCCGGCGCCGCGGCCCGCCTACAGCGTGCTCGGCCACGACGCCTGGTCGCGCGCCGGGCTCGCGCCCATGCGCGACTGGCGTGAGGCGCTGCACGCCGCCGTGCAGGCGGGCGCCCTGCAGGCCTGAACCGCGGCACCTGACGCGACCAGGAGACGGCCTGGAGGCACGGCACCGGACCCGTGCGGAGCCTCCAGGCCGTCACCGGGTCGCGTCGGACGGGCGCCCGTGCCGGTCCGTCACGGGGTCCTCCCCGTCCCCCCTGGTAGGGTCAGCCAGCCGGGTCACGGCACCACGACCACGACGAGGAGCACGCCAGCATGACCACTCTCCACGTCGTCGTCGACCAGGTCGTCGCCCCCGTGCCCGGTGGGATCGGCCGCTACACCGAGGAGCTCACGCGCCACCTCGTCGCGAACGCGCCGGAGGGCTGTGACGTCGCCGCGGTGGTCTCCGCCGTCGGGAACGACGAGCTCCGTCGACTCGAGACGCTGCTGCCCGGACTCTCGGAGCTGCAGCGCCTGGCGCTCCCCCGACGCGAGCTCTCACTCGCGTGGCAGGGCGGGATGGTCGGCAGTCTCGCGAAAGAGATGGTGCACGCCCCGAGCGTGCTCGCGCCGCTGGTCAAGCACGACCGCGTGCAGTTCCCGGGCCGCCAGACCGTCGTGACGGTGCACGACACCGTGCCGTGGACCCACCCGGAGACCCTGACTCCCCGCGGTGTGCACTTCCACCGCGCGATGATCAAGCGCGCGTACAAGTACGCCGACGCCGTGGTCGTGCCGACCCACGCCGTCGCGTCGGCCCTCAACGAGATCCACCGCTTCGACGACCGGCTGCGGGTCATCGGCGGTGCCCCGAGCGGGCGGCTCAGGACCCCGGTCGACGCCGATCTCCGTGCCGAGCGGCTCGGTCTCCCCGAGCGCTACGTCCTCGCCGTGGGGACGCTCGAGCCGCGCAAGGGTCTCACCCACCTCATCGACGCGATGGCACACCCGGACGCCCCGCAGGACGTCCCGCTGGTGATCGCCGGGCCCGACGGGTGGGGCGACGTCGACGTGTACGGCACCGCGGAACGCGCCGGACTCGCCCGCGACCGGGTGAAGGTCCTCGGTCGGGTCGACGACGCGGACCTCGCCGTGGCGTACGACCGCGCGACGGTGTTCGTGTTCCCCAGCCTGGCCGAGGGCTTCGGCCTGCCGGTGATCGAGGCGATGAGCTTCGGCACGCCCGTGATCCACTCCGACGACGCCGCCGTGAGCGAGGTCGCGTCCGACGCCGGCGTGACCGTCGCCCGCGACCCGCGCGACTCCTACGCGGAGCGGCTCGCGCAGGCCGTCTACCAGGTGGTGAACGATCCGCTGCTCGCGTCGCAGCTGGCGGTCGCCGGACCGGACCGCGCGCGGATGTTCGACTGGAACGACGCCGCCTCGGAGACCTGGCAGCTGCACGCCGACCTCTGACCACCGCGTCACGGCCGACCGGACCGGTGCCACTGCTACCGTTGTCCGGTCACCCTGCACCGAACTGAACGGGACCGCCATGCCTTCACCTGCGCCGACCGTCGTCGACGCGGCAGCGGAACGACCACGCGGCCCTGGGTCCGAGCTCGACGCCCGGTCTCCCCGCGTCTGGCCCGCGGCGGTCCTGGTCGGCTTCGCGGCCTTCGTGGTCGCCGTCATCGGGTCCTGGATCCCGGCGGCGTGGGCGGACGAGGCCGCCACCATGAGCGCCGCGCGTCGGTCGCTCCCCGAGCTGTGGCACATGGTCCACAACGTGGACGCCGTGCACGGGCTGTACTACGCCGCGCTCCACGTCTGGTTCGAGGTCGTCCCGTACTCGGTCTTCTCGCTCCGCCTGCCGAGCGCGGTCGCGACCGGCGTCGCCGCCGCCCTGACCGTCGTGCTCGGCGCGCGTCTCGCCGGCCGGTGGGCCGGCATCGTGGCCGGGATCGTCTTCCTGCTCCTGCCGCGGGTGACCTCCGCGGGGATCGAGGGCCGGTCGTACGCCTTCACGGCGGTCGTCGCGGTCACCCTCACCCTGGTCTTCGTCATCGCGGTGCAGCGGACCGTCGAGCGACGGCCCCGGGCCTGGGCCTGGTGGGTCCTCTACGGCGCGGTGGCGCTGCTCTGCGGCCTGCTGTTCATCTACGAGGTGCTCATCCTCGCCGCGCACGCACTCACGCTGCTGGTCTGGGTGGTCCGGCGGGGTGGCCCCGGGGGTCGGCGTCCGCACCTGCGAGCAGCGCTGTGGTGGCTCGTCCCGACCGCGCTCGTCGGCGTCCTGCTGCTGCCGTTCGTGCACCTGACGTCGGGCGAGGCCGCCAAGCAGCTGTACTTCATGGGCAAGATGGGCTGGGGCACCGGCATCCTCAAGCCGGTCTTCGTCCTGCAGTTCTTCATGGGGTCGAAGTCGATGGCGTTCGTCGGCTGGCTCGCGATCGCCGTCGGCGCGGTCACGGCGGTGGCGCTCCCCCGACTCCGACACCGGGTGCCCGCGGTCGAGCTCACGCTGCCGATCATCCTGCTGCCCCCGGCCGCGATCTACGTCGCGTCGGTGCTCGTCCGGCCGCTCTACAACGCCCGCTACTTCACCTTCGAGACGCCGCTCGTCGCGATCGCGATCGCCCTGGGCCTCACGTTCCTGCCGTGGCGCCGGACGGCGGTCCTGTGGCTGGCGCTCCTCGCGGTGCTCTCGGCGCCGCAGTGGTCGTCGCAGCGGCAGCCGATGGCGAAGGACGGATCGACCTGGGACACCGCGACCGCGCTCATCCAGCGCGAGCGCGCGGCCGAGCCCGCCGGTACGCGGGACGCCATCTACTACGGTCCGTTGCCATCGCACGTGAACCGGACGACCGAGTTCGTCGAGGCGTCCTACCCGCAGGCGTTCGCGGGGATGCGCGACCTGACCGTCGAGCGTAGTGCGGTGTCGATCGGCGAGCTCTGGGCGCAGCGTCGTCCGGTCACCGCCCCGCTGCCCGACCTGTCCGACGTCGACCGGATCTGGTTCGTCGGTGAGCCGACGGCCGACCAGCCGCGTGTGCTCCAGGACCAGATCGGCGCGACGTGGCACACGGCGGACGAGTGGAAGGACGGCGCGTTCGTGATCAAGGTCTACGAGCGGGACTGACCCCGTCGCGTGGCCCGGGCGCGCGTCGCGTGCCTCGGGCGCGCGTGGCGCACCGTGCGACGGAGGCGCTGCGGGTCCGCTCAGAGGGATTCGCGGAGCCGCGCGGCCTTCTCCTCGACGAGCTGCTCCAGCCCGTCCGCGTACTCGGCGAGCCGCGCGGCGACCGCCGGGTCGGCGCTGCCGATGATGCGTGCCGCGAGGAGTCCGGCGTTCGCCGCCCCGTTGATCGCCATCGTCGCGACCGGGATGCCCGCCGGCATCTGCACGATCGACAGCAGCGAGTCGAGCCCGTCGAGGCGCGCGAGCTGCACCGGGACACCGATCACGGGGAGCGTCGTCATCGACGCCACCATGCCGGGGAGGTGCGCAGCGCCACCGGCACCCGCAATCACCACGCGGATGCCCCGTGCGGCGGCACCCCGGGCGAACCGGGTCATCTTGTCCGGGGTGCGGTGGGCCGAGACGACGTCGGCCTCGAACGCGATGCCGAGCTCGGTGAGCATGTCGGCGGCGGCCCGCATGGTCGGCCAGTCGGAGTCCGACCCCATGATGATCGAGACGAGCGGCTGGGCGGTGGCTGCGGTGTCGGTCACGGGTCGAGCCTAGCCGAGCAGGGCCCGTCGCCAGGCGTCGCCGTCGGCGCCGATCATCCGCTTTCGCGCGACCCACGCGGCAGCCCCGGGGTCGGCTGCACCGCGGTCGACGGCGGCCACCACGGCCGCGCGCCAGGCGGCCGGGTCGTCGGGGACGGCCACCACGCCGTGGGCCGCGGCCTCGGCGTACGAAGGTCGGTCGGACACGACGGCGGGCAACCCGAGCGCGACGTACTCGATGGCCTTGAGGTCGCTCTTCGCGCGGTTGAACACCTCGTCGCGGAGCGGTGCGACGCCGGCGTCCCAGCGCTGCCGGTGGTCCACCAACCATCGGGCGAACGCCGGGTAGTGGCCGTCGGGCACCTCGACCCGTCGGTACCAGTCCGCGTCGCCCTCCGCGACGCCGATGACCTCGAGGTGGATCGGCAGGCCGTCGGAAGCGACGAGGTCGGTGAACACGTCCCGCAGGAGCTCGAGGTCGGCCGCGTGCGTCAGCGTGCCCATGTAGAGCACCCGGTGCTCGTCGGCGGGGAGGTCGTCGGTCGCCGCCGGCTCCCCCGGAGTCCAGAGCGACGGGTCGAGCGCGTTCCGGACGACCACGGTGTCCCGGGCGAGGGGACGGACGACCTCGGCGAGCTCCTCCGTGCTGACCACGACGACGTCGGCACCCCGGACGAGGGCGTCGATCGACGCGAGCCGGTCCGGGTCGTACTCGGCGCGGGCGAGCCGCTGCCTCCCGGAGTCGGTGAAGAAGTCGTCGTCGACCTCGGCGACGACCCGGACGCCCCGACCGCGAGCGGCGCCGAGGAACGGTGCGACGGAGGCCCGCGGCAGGATGTCCCGCTGGACGAGCACGACGTCCACGTCCGTGTCGGCCGCCCCGTCCACGAACGCACCGGCGTCGACCTGCCGGACCGTCGCCGTGCCCGATGCCGCGAGGTGTTCGGTACGCCGGACCACCCGCACGTGCGCCGAGGCCGGGTGCGCACCGTCCGCACCCGCGACGACGTAGCCGACGACGGGCAGCGGCGTGGGGGCGGCCGGCGTGGTCCCACCGGCGGTCAGTGCGCGGCGGAGTCGGCGGGCGGCACGACGGACGAGATCACGCGGCATGCGTCCATGATCCCGGAAACGGGCCGGCGCCGAGCGCGGGCACGCGGCGAGCGGCAGCGGCAGCGGCAGCGGCAGCGGCAGCGGCAGCGGCAGCTAGCGCACGGTCAGGGTCCGGCAGCCGAGCGACCGGTCCCCGCCGGACCCGATGCCGACCGCCACGACGCAGACCTTCCGCTTGCCCGACGCGACGATCGCCGTGCCGGACACGCCGTGCGACGGTCCGACGCCGTGCACCCGGTCGACGTCCGCTCGGCGGCCCCCCGCCGTGAACGTCCGGACCTGCCGGCCGTCGGCGGTGACCCGGACCCGGACCGCGCGGCCCGTGTCGTCCCGGTCGAACGCCCAGCCCCGCACGGACACGCGGCGGTGGCTCGGCGACGAGAGCGCGTCGACCCGGCCGGTCGGCGCCACCGCCGCGACGCTGACCGTGCGGCACGGGTCCGATCGCTGATCCTTCCCGCTCCCGGTGTTGCGGGCGACCGCGCACACGGTGTGCTTCCCGGGCGTGGTCGGTACCACCCCGGTGAAGCCGTGCGCGTCACCGACGCTCCACTGCGCCGCGACGTCCGCTCGACGGGCGTCGGCCGTGACGGTCCGCACGGAGCGACCGTCGAGGGTCAGGGCGACGCCGAGTGCGGTGTCGGGCGCGTCACCGTCGAACGCCCAGCCGGTCACGGCGACGCCCCCGGCGGCCGGCACGGCGCGCTCGAGCGCCACGTACGGGTCGGACCGGTACGCCCGAGCAGGCTGGACCGCGGGCGCCCCGAGCTGCGCCTTCGCCACGAGCGTCCGCGCGAAGGACGGGTACCACTTCCCCGCCGCCGGGCCGCCGTTGCAGGTGCCGTCGCTCGCCCCCGGGGTCTTCACCCACAGCAGGGCGTCGAGGGCGGTGCCGTCGGAGACCACCCGGGGTGCGGTGCCGAGCCCGGCTCCGGGCCCGTTGCACCACGTGCCGCGCCAGCCCTGCCCGTTGCGCGAGGTGTCGATGACGTAGTGCGAGCCGTCCGTCGCCGCGGAGAGCTTCTCGGCGTACGCCTGCTCCTGGGCCGTGGGGTAGTAGTTCGCGACGTTCGTGGAGAACCCGCGGGCGGTGGTCACGCCGGCCTGCCGCAGTCGGTCGGCCATCGTCGCGACCGGCACCCAGTTCGAGTTGCCGCCGTCGAGGTAGGACGGCACGCCGGCCGCCGTGAACACCCCGACGGTGCGCTTGAGGATCCGGTAGCGCTGGGCGTCGAGGGACGCGTCGCACGCCGCGTTGCTGAGCATCGCCAACGAGTCCGGTTCGACCACGACCGCGGCACGGTGTCCTCGCAGTCGGCCGGCGACCTGGTCGATCCAGGCGCCGTACGAGGCCTCGTCGAGTCCCCCGGCGGAGTACCCGCCGCAGTCGCGGTCCGGGATCGCGTAGGTCACGAAGACGGGGGTCGTGCCGGCCTGCTCGGCCGCGGCGACCGCGCGGTCGATGGTGGTCGTCAGGGTCGTCCCGCGCGTCCAGTCGCCGAGCCAGATCGCGACCGGGTACCGCGCGATGGTGCTCGCCGCGGCGGCCCCGTCCGGGTCGGTCGTGCGGAGGGCGTCGGCGGCCTTCGCGGCCTCGCTGGTCGCCGAGCGGTAGGGCCCACCGGCGAAGAGGGTCGTCGCCGCCGCCGTCCGCACGGAGGGCGTCGCCGCCTCGGCGGTCGGGGCGACACCGACGGTGGTGACGACGGTGGTGAGGACTGCGACGGCGCCGAGGACGGCGAGGCTGCGCATGCGGGCTCCCTGGACTGCTCGGACCGGCCCCCTGGCCGGTCGGAGCGTCCATGACAACACGTGCTGCGCACTCCACGACACACGCCAGATCGGGTGCCACCCGAGCGGGTGTCCGCACTTCTGCCGACGTCCCCAGCGCGGACCGGAGGCACGTGGCGGGCCCGCCACGTGCCTCCAGGCCGTCCCTCTGGTCCCGCCGGACGTGCGTCAGTCGTCGAAGTGCGCCGCTGCGGCGCGCGCCCGGTACACGACGTCGTCGACGTCGTCGCCGACGACGGTGACGTGCCCGATCTTCCGCCCGGGTCGCGGCGCCTTGCCGTAGAAGTGGTACTTCGCCTCCGGGAACGCGGCGAGCGCCCCCGGGTACCGGGCGGCGAGGTCGCCGTCCGCCGGACCGCCGAGCACGTTGATCATGACCGCGGCGGGCGCGTGCATGCCCGTGGCGCCGAGGGGCAGGTCGAGCACGGCACGGAGGTGCTGCTCGAACTGGCTCGTCGTCGCACCGTCGATGGTCCAGTGCCCGGTGTTGTGCGGCCGCATCGCGAGCTCGTTGATGAGGATCCGCTCGTCGGACGTCTGGAACAGCTCGACCGCGAGGACGCCCGTCACGCCGAGTTCCTCGGCGATGCGCACCGCGATCTCCTCGGTCAGGTCCGCGATGCGCCCGGCGCTGTCCGACGCCGGCGCGAACACCTCGGCGCACACACCGTCCTGCTGCACGGTCTCGACGAGGGGCCACGCGACGACCTCGCCGGAGGGACGACGCGCCACGGACTGGGCGAGTTCACGCGTGAAGGGCACGAGCTCCTCCACCAGGAGGGCCTGACCGTCACCGGCCTCCGCGACGGCGATGAACCAGTCCTCGACGTCGGCCGGGTCCGCGACGACGCGGACGCCCTTGCCGTCGTAGCCGCCGCGGGCGGTCTTCACGACCGCGCGACCACCGTGGTCGTCGAGGAACGCGCGGAGCTCGTCGGGGTCGTGCACCGCTGCCCAGTCGGGGACCGGCAGCCCGAGCTCGGACAGTCGGCTGCGCATCGTGATCTTGTCCTGTGCGACGGCGAGGGGCTCCGGCCCGGGTCGGACCGCGACACCCGCGTCGACGAGCGCGCGGAGGACGTCCTGCGGGACGTGCTCGTGGTCGAAGGTGACGACGTCGACCTCGCGGGCGAAGGCGAGGACGGTGTCGACGTCGTGGTAGTCGCCCTCGGCCGTCGCGGCGATGCCGGCCGACATACCAGGGCCCTCGGCGAGCACCCGGATGTCGATGCCCAGTTCCAGTGCTGCGGGCACCATCATCCGTGCCAGCTGTCCCCCACCGACGACCCCGACGCGCAACGCCATGCTGTGTGTTCCTTCCGTCGCTCACACCGAACGGTCCGAGCGCCCTGTCTAGAATCGACTCTCGGGTCACCCGCTGGGTGGCCCGTGACAACTCTACGGATCCTGGAGACCCCGTGCGCCGACTCATCGCCCAGCTCGCCCGCTTCGGGGTGGTCGGCGCCGTCGGCTTCGTGGTGGACACCGCCGTGTTCAACCTCCTCCGGTTCACCGTGCTCGACCCGGCCGACGTGCACTCGGGGCCGTTCTGGGCGAAGGTCATCTCGACGACCGTCGCGATCTTCGTGAACTGGATGGGCAACCGCTACTGGACCTTCCGCGACCAGCGGCGTGCCGTGGCGACCCGCGAGGGCATCGAGTTCGTGGTCGTGTCCCTCGGCGGCATGGTGATCGCGCTCGCGACCCTCGGCGTCTCGCACTACGCGATGGGGTTCACGTCGGCCTTCGCGGACAACGTGGCGAACATCGTCGGCCTCGGGCTCGGCACGATCTTCCGCTTCTGGCTCTACAAGGTGTGGGTGTACCACCCCGAGCGGACCGCCGCACCGGTCGCGGACCCCGTCCGCACCGAGGTCGCCCCGTAACATCGGCCACGTGACCCTCGACGCCCGTCCACCCGCCGTCGCGCGCTGGGAGCGGATCGCGATCGCGGTCGTGACGGCCACCTTCGGGCTGTGGCTCGCCGCCTGGGCGCTGCTCGTCCCGGTGTTCCAGGCGCCGGACGAGACGGCGCACATCGACGCCACCGTGCACCTCGCGCTCGGCGACGCGTGGGCCGCCCCCGGCGACCTCATGGTCGCGCAGGCGGTCCTCGTCGCGAAGCAGCAGCAGGCGACCCAGCCGGCCGACGAGTGGGCGACGGTCAGCGAGCTGCTCCGGACGTTCCCCGGGCCCTCGACGACCGTCGACCAGATGTCCCAGCACCCGCCGACCGCGTACCTGGTCGGCGCGGCCGTCCTGCGGGCGGTCCACTACGGCGACCTGCGGTGGGACCACGCCTTCCTCGCCCTGCGGTTCGTCGATGTGGCGATGGTCACCGCGCTGCCGTTGCTCGCGTGGGCGGCCGTGCGTCGCGTCACCCGGTCACCGCGCGCCGCCCTCGTCGGCGGGCTCGCCGTGTTCGCCTCCCCCGAGCTCGCCTCGATCGGGTCCTCGGTGTCGAACGACGCGCCGGTGCTGCTGCTCGCGGGCGTGACCGTGCTGCTCGCGACGCGCCTGCTCACGGGTGACCTCCGTTGGCGGACCGCCGTGGGGCTCGCCGTGGCGACGGGGGTGCTCGTGTGGGTGAAGGGGACGGGTCTGCCCGCGGTGCCGTTCGTGGGCGTGGTGGTGCTGTTCGCCGGCGCGGGGGTGCTCGGCTGGGGCGCCCGCGTCCTCCGCACGGTCGTGGTGCTCGGCGTGACCGGGGCGATCGGGGCGTGGTGGTGGGTGCACAACGTCGTCGCGTACGGCAGGGTCCAACCGAACGGCTACACGGCGATGCGGCCGCCGAAGGACTTCCCCCCGGGCGAGCACCCCACGCTCGGACACTTCCTCGACGTCAGCTGGGGCACCCTCACCCGGACCTTCTGGGGCAGCTTCGGCGCGCGGGCACAGGTGAGCATCGGCGACCTGTTGACCGCCGTCGTCACGATCGTCGTCCTCGTGGTGCTCGTCGGCTGGGCCTTCCGCCGGGGTCCCGAGCTCCGCGCCGTGCTGTGCCTGGCGGTGTTCCCGGCGCTGCTCATCGGCATCCAGAACCGCACGAGCGCGCACTCCTACCTGACGACCACCGAGGTCGCGGCGACGCAGGGGCGCTACTACTTCCCCGCGATCGTCTGCCTCATCGTGCTGAGCGCGGTCGCGTGGCGTCGGCTCGTGCCCGCTGGGCGCCCGCGCGCCGTCGTGGCGACGGCCCTCGCGGTCCTGCTGCCCGGGCTCGGCGTCTACGGGTTCGCGGTGGCGGCGGCGTGGTTCTGGAACGCGGCGGTGTTCCCGGTCACCGGCCGGGGACTCCTGCGGTGGACCGAGGTCGGGCCGGTGCCGGTCGCGGTGCTCGTGGCGCTCGTCGTGGCCGCCGGGATCGGCATGGTGTGGTCGGTGGTGCTCGTCGTGCGGGCCGGCGTCCGTCAGGTGACACCCGTCCCCGCTCGTGCGGGCAGCAGGGCCACCGCGGCGTGACGAGGGAGCGGCCCGCCCCGCGTCAGGCCGCCGGGGCCCCGTCGTGCACGACCGACGCGTCGTCCGTGGGCCGTCCGCGCCCGAACCAGGTCGGCACCGCCGCGCAGAGCAGGAAGAGCGCGTCGACCGCGAGGCTCCAGACGCGCGTCACGACCACCACCACGAGGGCGATCGACGGCGGCATCACGAGGCTCAGCAGCAGCGCTTGCACGCCCTCGCGGACGCCGAGCCCGCCGGGCGCGAACACCGCGAGCATGCTGATCGCCGACGCCATGCTCGCGGCGCCGATGACGAACGCCGCGTCACTGCCCTTGAGCGACGGGTACACCGCGAGGGTGATGAAGTAGTACGCGCTGCCCGACAGGATGGCACCCGCGACGTACAGTCCGGCACCGCCGAGCACGGTCCCGAGTCCGGGACGCACGTCGTCCTCGAGCGGCTTCCGACGGAGGATCTTCAACGCGAGTCCGATGAGCCACACGAAGACCTGCGGGACGAGGCACACGACGCAGCCGACGAAGGCGGCGATCATGAGCGCGATGAGCCACCCGTCGAGGTCGTGCGTCCGGGGGTCGATGAGCAGCAGGACGAGGGCGAGTGCGAGGGTCGCTGCGATCTGCAGGGCCCCTTCGAGCAGCCCGCTGACGCCGAGTCGGGCCTTGGAGACACCGTGCTTCGACGCGAAGTAGACCTTCCCGATGATCCAGGTCGCTGCACCGGGGATGTAGCGGCCCATCCAGGACTTCGCGTACACGTAGGTCAGGGTGACACCGCTGCCCTTGAGGCCGGTCGCGCCCAGTCGTCGGAGCAGGTAGAACCAGATGCCGACGCCCCAGTACCGGAAGCCGAGGCTGATCACGGTCGCGACGGCGACCCACCCCCAGTTCCACTGCACCCGTGACAGCTGCGCCCAGTCGACGCTGCGCACGTACAGCACGAGGAACACCGCGAGCAGCACGTAGAACGCGATCGGGATCGCCTTCGTCAGGAACCGGCGCAGGCCGGGCCGACGCTTCCCCTCGGGTGCGGGGGCGTCGCTGCTGGTGCTGTCGGACAAACGGTTCTCCTGCGTTCGGGGCTCAGGACATCGTAGACGCCCGTCCCGGGGCGCCAGCCGAGCGAGCAGCGCGCGCAGCCTCCTCGCCGCTCAGCCGTCGAGCCGGATGATCTCGACGCGGCATGGCCGCGTCCGGTCGCTCGAGGTGTCCCCCGTGCACGGGATGACCGCGGTGAACGTCCCGACGAGCGTGCCCGCGCCCGAGTAGTCCCGCTCGGCGCGTTCAGCGGGGTCGTACTGGAAGAAGTACCGGATGCCCTGCTCACGGAACACCGCGCGCTGCGCCGCCGACGTGTAGTTGTACCCCTGCCCCGAGCGCCCGAACATCCGGGTGTCGGTGAGGAACGCGAGCGATGCGAGCCCGCGCGTGTTGGTGCCCACGACGTTCGACCCGGGCGGCAACACCCCGCTCGCGGTGATCTCGTCCGCCAGCCGGACGAGTTCGGGCACCTGCGTCGGACCGGTCACGTCGAGTGGCTCGGCACTCGCCACCGACGCCACGAACGGTGCGGGGTGTCCCAACCAGTTCTGCGAGAAGGACGCCAGCGGCACGACGGCGATCCCGATGCACGCGACGACGATGCGGAGGACCCCACGCCGCCGGACGAAGCGCCACACAGTCGGCAGCATGAGCGCGGCGAGGAGGGTCGAGACGTAGAACAGCGGCCAGTAGTACCGCGGGTTGCCACCCCCGCTCGACGACGAGGTGATGAGGGCGTACCCGACGAAGTAGACGAGCGCGGTCGCGGCGGTGAGACAGGCGAACGCGTACCGGCGGAAGCGGACGACCCCGACGACGAGGGCTGCCGTGAAGAGCAGGCCGATCGGCACGGCGAAGGGCGCGAACGAGGCGATGCGGTTGAGGTAGAAGGGGAACGCGAAGACCCGCTGCTGCACGTAGTACTGCGCGCGGGCGAGGAGCCCCGACTCCTTCGTCACGGTCGGTGCGGCGTCGGCGGACGGCTCGCTCGTCGTCGGCGCGGTGGAGGCGCTCGGGTCGGGGTTCTCGGCGACGCCCTGCATGTAGACCGACTTGGTGAAGTCCTCGTTCGCCGTGACCGCGTGCGGGTTCGGCGGCACCGGCAGCCACGGCCAGTCGCCCGACCGTGACCCGGCGTCGAACTTCGAGCTGATGTTCACGTCGAGCGACGACCCGAGCGTCGGGTACCCGTACTTGTGCGTGAGGGCGCCGACCCACGGAGCCGCCACGACCACCGCCACGACCACCGCCGTCGCCGCGGTCGGCCACCAGCGGAACGCCGGCTCGCGACGCCGTGCCGCGGACCACGCACGGAGGAGCATCCAGACGACGAACGACCCGATCACCACCGGGACCAGGAACAGCTTGACGAAGTAGCCGGCGGCGATCGCGATGCCGAGGACGACGCCGACGACGATCCGGATCCGGAGGGAACCGGTCCGGACGCGGTCGGCCCAGCGGAGGGCCCAGAGCCAGAGGACGATCCACGCGACCACGAGCAGGTCGGGGGTCTGCACCGAGACGGTGGCCATCAGCGCGGGGATGGCCGCGACCATGTACACGAGCGCCGGGACGACCCGGTGGACCTGCGACCAGACCACCCACCCGCCCACCCCGAGCACGACGGTCGCCGCTGCGAGGTTGACGACGAGGAACGCGGACGGCAGCCCGAGCCCCACGGCCACGAGCGGTGCCATGAGCCACGACACCATCGGCGACCAGTAGGCGTTGACCGCGTCCCCGAACCACCCGTTCGCGTAGTCGCGTGCGATCGACATGTACGAGATGCCGTCGACGTTCGTGACGCCGAGCCGCTGGTGGTAGCCGACGGCGGCCGTGAGTCCGATGCCGAGGACGAGGACGGCCGCCATGGACGCGAACGCGAGCACCGTGCGGCGACGACTGGTCGTGCGCTCGTGGTGCCGCTCGAAGTGGAGGTCGAGCGCCTCGCGGGCGGCTGGCGTCGTCACGGTCACGTCAGCCATCTTCGCATCCACGGGGCGACGCCTCTCACCGACCCAGGCCGCAGCACGCGGTCCGCCCGGCTCTCCGTCACGTGTCGGGTAGCATCGCTCGGACGTGGCGCGGGGATGACAGGGCCCTGCGCCGACTCGACGAGGAGGGGTGGACCGCATGCGCGCCACCAGGAGCAGGTCGATCGGCATCGGGGTGGCTGCGGTCGTGGCCGGGGCACTCGTGCTGGGAACCGGTCAGGCACACGCCGAGACGACACCGACAGCGACACCGACGCCGACAGCGACGGCGACAGCGACGGCGACACCGACGGCGACGGCGACGGCGACAGCGACACCGACAGCGACACCGACGGCGGGGTCCACCGACACGACGACGTCCATCGCCGAGATGGACCGGACCGGCAACCACCAGATGGGCGCCGGGATCGCCCGCTTCGCCGGGGAGCGGGAACTCACGACGGTGGTGCCGCAGGCCTCGTCGGCGGCGGGCGCCCGCACACAGGCGACCGCCCAGGCCGCCACCGCCGGCGGTCCGCCCCCCGGCAAGATCCAGGGCTTCGACATCAGCGCGTGGCAGCCGAACGTGAACTTCCGCAACGCGTACAACGCGGGGGCGCGGTTCGCGTACATCAAGGCGACCGAGGGCGTCTCCTACGTCAGCCCGGTGTACAAGGAGCACTACGCCACCGCCCGCACGCGCAACATCATCCGCGGCGGCTACGTCTACGCGCAGCCGAGCCAGGCGAGCGGAGCCGCGACCGCGAACTTCTTCTTCAAGAACGGCGGCGGCTGGAGCGCCGACGGCCTCACGCTGCCGCCGCTGCTCGACATCGAGTACGGCAGTGCGTCGCAGGGCGTCTGCTACGGGAAGTCGTGGGCGGACATGCGGAGCTGGATCAAGGACTTCTCGAACACCGTGTACAAGAAGATCGGGCGGTACCCGCTGATCTACACGACGACGGACTGGTGGAAGCGCTGCACGAACAACAGCAGCCAGTTCCAGGACAACCCGCTGTTCGTGGCGCTCTACCCGGTGAAGGACTTCACCAACCCGGGCACGGTCGGCAACAGCTGGAAGAACTACTCGTTCTGGCAGTGGGCGTCGAGCGGTCCGCTCCCCGGCGACCAGGACGTCTACCGCAGCACGATGACGAACCTCAAGAAGATGGCGACCCGACGCGACTGAGCCGGGTCGGGCCCGTCGACGGGCGGGACGACCGACGGGAGGCGCGGTGCCGGCTGGCACCGCGCCTCCCATCCGGTCGCGGTCGCGTCAGCGACCGGTACGCGACTCGATCCCGCGCGTCGCCACCGCGAAGTCGGCGTCCAGACGCGTGGCCATCGACGCGACGCCCTCCGCGAGCTGGGCCGTGACCGTGTCGCGCTGTGCGTCGAGGTCCTCGAGGAGCGCCGTCACGTCGTCGACGAAGCCCGGCTCGAGCGCCGACTCGATCGGCTTCGAGTAGGCCTGCTGGCCCATCTGCTCGAAGAACAGTCGGCCCTTGTCGACGTAGTAGAGGACGGCGGCCGGGACGCCGGCGATCGTGCCGACGATCGCCGAGTGGAGCCGGCTCGCGAGGAACAGCCGGCTGCGCGACATGAGGCCCGCGTACTCGGCTGGCGAGAAGACGTCGGCCTCGACCACGTGGGTGCGGTCGCCGTGACGCATGAGCGCGATGACCTCGCGCGCGAAGGCGGCGTCACCCTCGGATGCCTCCATGTGCATCGGGTAGAAGACGACGTCGGCGTCCCAGCGCTCCACCTGCCGGTCGGCCAGGTCGGCGAGCGCCTGGCGGTACGTCACGAGTCGGTCGCTGTCCACGCCGGTCTGGCGGAACCGCTTCGGCAGGAAGCGGAACGGGATCCACCCGCTGCGCTTGTAGTGGAACCAGCGGCGGACACCGAAGCCGATCGAGCCCTCGAGCCGGTCGGCGGTGAGTCCGGTGGAGCGCTCGAGCCGCTCGAGGACGTCGACGTCCGGCTGTGCGACCGTACCGACGACGGCGGGGTCGAAGGACGACACGACCGGGGTGCGGACGCCCCAGGCGAGGAGCTTCTCGCGCGACTCGTCGTCACGGACGGCGAAGGACCGGCACAGGTCGGCGGTCGCGCGGATGAGGCGCTTGCTGACGCCCGCCGACGTCGGGCCGATGCCCTGGAACGCCCCGACGAGGTTCCGGTTGACCGCGCGGACGAGCAGCATCTTGCCGAACCAGTACACGAGGCCGAGCTTGTTCGTGTAGTCCTTGAGGATCTCGCCGCCGCCCCAGAGCACCACGTCCGCGCCACGGGCGGCGCGGAGCAGGGCGACGAGGTCGCCGACACCGGTGCTGTACGGCGAGACCGGCAGGAACCGGATCCCGAACCACTCGCCGTCCCGCTCGGGGTACTGCGAGAGCGAGACGATCTCGGCGTCGGGCCACCGGCGGCGGACGAGCTCGACGTTGCCGGCGAGGATCGCTCGGTCGCCTCGGTTGTGGGGCGAATCGCTATTGTGGATCAGTACGCGCACGGGTCGAGAGCCTACCGGTCCCACCCGGCACCACCCCGGAAAGGCCTCCTTGTCCCGCAGCTCCCGCCCTCGTCTGCTCGTCCTCGGATCGACCTTCCCGGCCCGTCCGGACGACGGGGTCCCCGCGTTCGTGCTCGACCTCGCCCACCAGGAGGCCACCGAGTTCGACACGCTCGTGCTCACGCCGCGTGTCCCCGAGGGTGCGGCACGCGAGACGATCGGCGCGGTGCACGTCCGGCGGTTCCCGTACTTCCCGAAGGCCTTCGAGGACCTCGCTGACGGCGCCATCCTCGACAACCTCAAGGAGCGGCGCACGCGACTCGTCCAGGTCCCGGCGCTCGTGTTCGCGCAGTACCGGGCGGTCCGCGCCGCGGTGCGCTCCGGCCGACCGGACGTCATCCACGCGCACTGGGCGATCCCGCAGGGGCTCGTCGCCACCCTCGCCGCACCGGGTGTGCCGCTCGTCGTCACGACCCACGGCGGGGACATCTACGCCCTGCGGGCGGCCCCGCTGGTGCGGCTGAAGCGCTGGATCTTCGGCCGCGCCGCGCACGTCACGACGGTGAACTCCGAGATGCGCGACCGTCTCACGGCCTGGGGCGTGCCCGAGGACCGCTCGAGCGTGATCCCGATGGGCGTCGACCTCGGGCCGGCCCGCGCTGCCCGCGCCCGCACAGCTCCCCAGGAGCACCACGTGGTGGCGGTGGGTCGCCTCGTCGAGAAGAAGGGCTTCGGCAACCTGCTCGAGGCCCTCCGCGGCCTCGGCGACGACGTCCCCTGGCGACTCACCGTCGTCGGCGACGGTCCGTACCGGGCCCAGCTCGAGCGTCAGGCGTCCGGACTCCCCGTGACCTTCACCGGCCAGCGCGGGCGCTCCGAGGTCCTCGACACGCTGGCGTCCGCCACGGTCGTCGCGGTGCCGTCGATCCCGGCGGCGAACGGCGACCAGGAGGGACTACCGGTGACGCTGCTCGAGGCCGCGGCGGTCGGTTCCGCGATCGTCGCCAGCGACCTGCCCGGGATCCGCGACGTCGTCACGGACGACGAGTCGGGGCTCCTCGTCCCGCCGGGCGACGTGGCCGCGCTCCGTGCGGCGCTCCACCGAGTGCTGACCGACGCCGCGGCGCGCACCCGGTACCAGGAGCGCGCGGTGGCGTCCGCTGCCGAGTTCTCCACCGAGCGGATCGGCGAGCGCTACCGCGCCGTGCTCCGAGCTGCGGTGCGCTGAGTCCGGTCCGCGTCGTCGGCCCCGGCCGCGCCGGTCCCGCCGCGCGACCACGCCGTCCGGAGCTCGCCGACGACGAAGAGCACGAGGGTCAGGACCCCGAGAACACCGGCAGCGACGGACGCGACGACGACGATGGTGCCGGAGTGCGCCACCAGGGCGTTGCCGCCCTCGTCGAAGAGGGACCAGATCGCGACCGCGGCGGTCAGCGACCACGCCGGGACGAGCACGACCGCCGCGCGCTCGACGCACCGGAGCCCAGCCGCGACGGCGAGCAGCACCGGCATCAGGACGCCGAGCGTGTACCGGCTGTTCGGGGCTCCGCCGCCCGCGACGTACCGGATCTCCACGACGACGTACAGCAGCAGCACCACGACGAACATCGCCACCACGAGAGCCCGAGGCCAGCGCTCGCCGTCGGACACCCGCCCGGCTGCCGTCAGCCGACGCCGGAGCACGATGACCGCGACGACGACGAGTCCGGCCAGCGCGAGGACCACGGGGACGAGCAGGAGGACCCACGGCAGGGCACCGTTGACGTCGAGCGCGCCACGGTACAGCGCCCCGAGCTGCTGCCAGAACCCCTTCGTCCGGACGACGACCGACTCCGGGATCTTGGGCCGGGGCGTCGAGCCCGGCCACGGCTTCGGTCGACCGCTGAAGCTCCCGGTGAGGATCTCGTTCCGGATGTAGAACCACCCGGACGCGGCCGCCGCGGCGATCACCGGACCGAGTGCGACGAGCACCCGTCCCCACACACCGCGGAGTCGTGGGACGCTGATCGACCGCGCGAGCAGGAACGCCACCACGATCGCGACGAACCAGAGGGCGAACGACAGTCGCGTGGTCATGCCGGCAGCGGCCACGACCGAACCCCACACGAGCAGCCGCGTCGTCACGCCGGACCGCAGGGCCGCACCGGCGACGCCGCAGCCGAGGACCCCGACGAGGGCGGACAGCGAGTCGTTGTAGACGACCCCGCCCTGGACGACCAGGAGCGGGGTGGACGCCGCGACGACGGCCACCGTCGCGGGCAGGCGGCGCGCCCCCGGGAAGCAGCGCGCAGCGGCCCAGGCAGCGGCTGGCACCACGAGGGCGACGAGCGCGGCGTCGACGAGCCGTCCGGCGAGCACCGCCTGCAGGGGATGACCGCTGTCGACGAGCGGCCCGACGATCGGCGCGAGCAGGAGGTAGAAGAGCGGCGGGTGCTGCGCGACCCACTGCACGGGCGGGGTCGGACCGAAGCCCGGGCGGAACCGGACGCCGTCGAGCAGCTGCGGGAGTTGCCCCTGCCAGACCCGCAGCGCGTAGTCGACGTGTGCCGGCTCGTCGGCGCTGCTCAGCGGCAGCCCGGAGAAGCACCGCGCGACGGACGCGAGCAGCAGGAACAGCGTCGCCGCGAGCACGACGGGCGTCGCCCAGTCGCGCCCGCGGAGTCCGCTGACGAGGAAGGTGCTGATCCGGTCCCGCATGCCGCTGGGCTCAGCGACCCATGCCGCGGACCGTGAACCCGGCCGCCGTCCAGGCGTCGCGGTCGAGACAGTTGCGGCCGTCGACCACGACCTGCTCGGCGACGAGCGCGGCGACCGCGGTCGGGTCGAGTTCGCGGAACTCGTTCCACTCGGTGAGCACGAGGACGAGCTCGGCACCGCGGAGGGCGTCCGCAGCCGTCTCGACGTAGTCGAGCTCGGGCCGGACCCGGCGTGCCGTGACGACCGCTTCGGGGTCGTACGCGGCGACCTGCGCGCCGAGCGCCTGCAGCCGACCGGCGATGTCGAGCGACGGGGAGTCGCGGACGTCGTCGGAGTTCGGCTTGAACGCGAGTCCGAGCACGGCGACCCGCTTGCCGGTGACGTCACCGCCGAGGAGCTCCTGCGCAAGGGAGACGACGTGGTCGCGGCGGCGGAGGTTGATGGCGTCGACGTCGGCGAGGAACGCGAGCGACTCCGGCACGCCGAGCTCGTCGGCGCGGGCCTGGAACGCGCGGATGTCCTTCGGCAGGCACCCACCGCCGAAGCCGAGCCCGGCGTTGAGGAACTTGCGGCCGATGCGGGCGTCGTGCCCGATCGCGTCGGCGAGCGCGGTGACGTCGGCACCGACGACCTCGGCGATCTCGGCCATCGCGTTGATGAAGGAGATCTTCGTCGCGAGGAAGGCGTTCGCGCTGACCTTGACGAGTTCCGCGGTGGGCAGGTCGACGACGAGCCGCGGGGTCCCCTCGGCGAGCGCCGTGGCGTAGACCTCGTCGAGGACGGCAGTGGCCCGCTCCCCCGCTTCGCCGGCCGGGACGCCGTAGACGAGCCGGTCGGGCGAGATGGTGTCCTGCACGGCGAAGCCCTCGCGCAGGAACTCCGGGTTCCAGACGAGCGTGGCGCCGGGGACGGCCGGCTCGACCTCGGCCGCGAGCCGAGCCGCGGTGCCCACCGGCACGGTGGACTTGCCGACGACGTACTGCCCGGCCGAGAGGTACGGGATGAGCGACGCGACCGCAGCGTCGACGTAGGTGAGGTCCGCGGCCCCCGTCGGGCCCTGCGGCGTGCCGACGGCGAGGAAGTGCACGGTGGCACCGGCGACCTCGGCCATGTCCGTGGTGAACCGGATGCGGCCGGAGGCGAGCGCCTCCGTCAGGATCTCCGGCAGTCCGGGCTCGAAGAAGGGGGCCTCGCCCGCCGCGAGTCGCTCGATCTTCGCCGGGTCGACGTCCACCGCGACGACGTCGTGCCCGAGCTTGGCCATGGAGGCGGCGTGCACGGCACCGAGGTAACCGCAGCCGATGACAGAGATACGCACGGGAAGACGGTACCGGTTCCTGCGTGTCCGTACACCGAACGCCGTGCGTACGGCACGGCGGAACGTGACGGCTGGTCGCCCGGGTCAGGCGCGGACGTCCCCCCACGGCGGCCGGTCGGCCCCGCCGACGATCTCGTCCCAGTCCGGCTCGCGGTGCCGCCGCCGCGCCTCGTACGCCTCGACGAGGTCGTGCAGCACCGCGACGACGAGGTCCGCGTGCGGCACGTCCGCGAGCACCACGACCGGGTCGTCACCGGGGAAGACCAGGACGTCCCCGGAGCGGAACACCCCCTGCAGGCCGCGGCGGCGCACCGTGACGTCGTACCCGCGCGCGTGCAGCAGCTCACGACGCGTCCTGGTGCCGAGACCGTGCACCACCACGAGCCGACGCGTGGTGAGCACGTAGCGCTGCGACATCCAGCGGACGAGCGGCACGAGGCCGCCGAGCACGACGAGCAGCAGCGTGACGAGTGCCACGACGACGTTGAGCCAGGCGAGCTGGGCGCGGAACACCCCGAAGCCGAAGCCCCCGGCCGCCGTCACCAGCACGACGAAGACCGCTGGACGGACGAGCCGTCGCGCATGCGGCCGGAGCCGGGCGACGACCCGTTCCGGGGGCGGCTCGGCGGTCATGCCCTCATGCATAGCGCAGGTGCGTGACGTCGCCGACCGCGACGCCCCTGGCCGCACCGTCCCGGTGCCGGATCGTGATGCGGCCGTCGTCGTCGACGCCGACGGCGTCCGCCTCCTCGACGGTCCCGTCGGGCAGCTCCAGGCGGATGCGGCGACCGATCGTGCCGCACGCGGCACGGACGTCCGCCCGGACCGCCTCGGCGGCCGCGCCGCCCGTCGAGAGGGCGACCACCGCCTCCAGGACGGCCGCCCGGAAGTCCACGAGCACCGCGTCGGCGAGCTCCGACGCCGAGCCGTGGGCACCCGCCACCGCGAGCGAGGTCGCGGTGGGCGTCGGCAGCCCGTCCGCGGGGATCGTGAGGTTCACACCGGCGCCGACGACGACGCTGCCGTCGGACGCGACCTGGCAGAGGATGCCGCACACCTTGCGCTCGTCGACGTGCACGTCGTTCGGCCACTTCACCTCGACGACCGGCCTGGAGGCACGGCTCGCCCCCGCCCCGCCGCCCAGGCGGGCGGACACCGCGTCGCGCATCGCTCGTCCGGCGACGAGCGGCAACCAGCCGCGCGAGCGGTCGTCGAGGTCGGCGCGGACGAGCAGGCTCGCCGCGAGCGACTGTCCGGCCGCGGCCGACCAGGAGCGGTCGAGCCGCCCTCGCCCGGCGGTCTGGTCGAGGGTCGCGACGACGCTGCCGTGCGGCAGGTCAGCAGCGGCGGCGAGGAGGTCCGCGTTCGTGGAGCCGGTCGTCGCCGGGACCACGAGGGTCGCCCCGTCTGCCTCGACCTGGGAGCGGGTGACCGGGAACGACGACGCGGGTGTGGACATGCACGCAATCTACGGGCAGGAACCGTGGACGACCTCCAACCGTGGGCGTGGGGGCCGCCGGTAGGGTGAGCGGGTGACTCAAGGTGACACCCCCGATCTCTCGACGACCGCCGGCCGGCTCGCCGACCTCCGCGACCGGTACCACGAAGCCGTGACCGCCGCGGGCGAGGCAGCCATCGCGAAGCAGCACGCGAAGGGCAAGGGCACCGCCCGGGAGCGCATCGAACAGCTCCTCGACGACAACTCCTTCGTGGAGTTCGACGAGTTCGTCCGGCACCGCACCACGGCGTTCGGCATGGACGCCAAGCGGCCGTACGGCGACGCGGTCGTCACGGGCGTCGGCACGATCCACGGCCGGAGCGTCGCGGTCTACGCGCAGGACTTCACGGTCTTCGGCGGCTCCCTCGGCGAGGTCGCCGGCGAGAAGATCATCAAGGTCATGCAGCACGCGCTGAAGACCGGCGTGCCGATCATCGGCATCCTCGACTCCGGCGGCGCCCGCATCCAGGAGGGCGTGGTCGCGCTCGGCAAGTACGGCGAGATCTTCCGCCTGAACACCCAGGCGTCCGGGGTCATCCCGCAGATCTCGATCGTGATGGGTCCGGCGGCCGGCGGTGCCGTGTACTCCCCCGCGCTGACCGACTTCGTGATCATGGTCGACAAGACCAGCCACATGTTCGTCACCGGCCCGGACGTCATCAAGACCGTCACGGGCGAGGACGTCGGCTTCGAGGAGCTCGGCGGTGCGCAGACCCACAACGCGGTCTCGGGCGTCGCGCACTACCTGGCCGAGGACGAGACGGACGCGCTCGACTACGCACGCTCCCTCATCGGCTTCCTGCCGGACAACAACCTCTCCGACGCGCCCGCGTACGACGTCGCACCGGAGCTCGAGACGACCGACGCCGACCACGAGCTCGACGTCGTCATCCCCGACTCGACGAACCAGCCGTACGACGTGACGACGATCATCGAGCACGTCGTCGACGACGGCGAGTTCCTCGAGGTCCAGCCGCTCTTCGCGCCGAACATCCTCGTCGGCTTCGGGCGGGTCGAGGGCCGCACGGTCGGCATCATCGCGAACCAGCCGCAGGCGATGGCCGGCACGCTGAACATCGACGCCGGCGAGAAGGCCGCGCGCTTCGTCCGGTTCTGCGACGCGTTCGGGATCCCGATCCTGACCCTCGTCGACGTCCCCGGCTACCTGCCCGGCACCGACCAGGAGTGGACCGGTGTCATCCGCCGCGGCGCGAAGCTGCTGTACGCCTACGCCGAGGCCACCGTGCCGCTCGTGACCGTCATCACCCGCAAGGCCTACGGCGGTGCCTACATCGTCATGGGCTCGAAGCAGCTCGGGGCGGACATCAACCTCGCGTGGCCGACGGCCGAGATCGCCGTGATGGGCGGCCAGGGTGCGGTCAACATCCTGTACCGCTCGGAGATCAAGCGCGCCGAGGAAGCGGGCGAGGACGTCGCCGCCGTCCGCACCAAGCTCGCGAACGAGTACACGTACAACGTGGCGTCGCCGTACCTCGCGGCCGAGCGGGGCGAGCTCGACGGGATCATCCAGCCGCACGCCACGCGCGTCTCGGTGATCAAGGCGCTGCGGGCCCTGCGCGGCAAGCGTGCCTCGCTGCCGCCCAAGAAGCACGGGAACATCCCGCTGTGACCGGCAAGCACGCAGCCGCCGTCCCGACCGACGCCCCCGCGTCGGTCGCCGACGTGCGGGTGGTGTCCGGCGAGCCGACCCCGGAGGAACTCGCTGCGGTCGTCGCCGTCCTCCAGCGGCAGGCCGACGAGGTCGCCGCCGCCGGCCGTGCCGAGGTCACCGTCTCGCCGCGCTCCGGCTGGGACGCCTCCGCACGCGGCATGCGTCAGCCGCTCGAGCACGGCCCGGGCGCCTGGGGCCGTTCGCTCCGCTGACCGATCCGCGCGACAGGTCTTGTGCTCGCGGGGGGAAGCGGGCGACCATGTACCCCTGGCGCGGGGGGGCGTGGAACCCGTTGCAGGCTGCACTTCCCGAGTGGTCTCCCCTCGTCCGGGGGACAGGATTCCTGGAAGTCGGCCGAATCGGGCGAATTTGTCCCCCATAATGACGACTGACATCCATGGTCAGGGTCGGCATCATTGTCTGTGTTCGGTGTCCTTCACAGAAGAACATCGCTGGACGGTGGCCGACTAGGGTACGAAGCCACCGCCCGCTGCGAGTCAGGGCGATATTCGGGTTGTCGCTCAGACTCGGGTCGTGAACGGGCCGGTCGGATTCCGACCGGCCCGTTCCCCGTTTCCGGCCCGTTCCTCGCCTCCGGCCCGCTCGCTGTCTCCGGCACGTGGCGACAGGGCATCGTCCCGCGACCGCAGCGATCCGCGACGGGCGCACGCTGACCGGTGAGCCGCCACGGGCCTACAGGCCGACCCGGCGAGCCGCCACGGGCCTCTCGACCGCCGCATGGGCCGCCGACGTCGCCGACCGGACGCGGTCCGCTCAGACGGCCACGTGCCGCGGGATCTCCATCCAGAGGGCCACCGAGTCGTCCTCGTCGCCGTCCTCGTCGTCGAGGTCGGCTCCGAGCGCCGCAGACTCACTCGCGGCGGAGTCGAGCCGCAGGCCGACGACCGTGACCGCGGTGTCAGCACCCTCGGCGACCGTCCGGACGATGACGTTGTCCGCACCGCGTGCCTGGCGGAGGGCGTCCGCGACCTGTGCGTGGATCCGTCGGATGTCGTCAGCCTCGAGGTCGTCGAGCCCGCCGTCGTCGTGCAGCTGCACGGTGGCCCCGGACCGGCGCAGACGCATGACCTCCGCGCGCACGTCGTCGGAGAGCAACGAGCGACCGCGGATCTCGTCGCGGATGGCCTGTTCGAGGTGCAGGCACTCGTCGCGCTCGGCCTCGGACAGCTCGCCGTGCACATCGATGATCCGCTGCAGCATCGGGAGCGCCATGCGCGTCGTCTGGCTGAGGCGGAACTGCCGCTCGAACACGTGGGCGTCCTGGGCCGCCTGCCAGTCCGCGGTCTCCTGCTCGGCCCGCGTGAAGTCCCGGCGCACCCGGGTCGCCCGGTTCATGGCGCTCGCGAACACGGCCGCGATCGCGACCCAGCCGACGCTGGCGGCCACCCCGAGCTGCCCGAGCGCCCCGAGTCCCGCCCACGCGACGGTGTGCACGGTCAGGAAGCCGACGCCGACCCAGGCGAAGGGCCCGCGCCCGCGGACGACGAGGACGACCATGAGCGTGCCGACCGCCGCGACCCACCACGTCGAGTACCCCGGGCCCGAGCGGAGCTCCACGACCGGCGCGGCGACGACCGGCACGACCACGGCCGTGGCGAGGGAGAAGCACGCCGCCCACACCGGGAGGGCACGCCCGGGGGCGAACAGCGCGACCCCGGTGGCGGCCGCGTAGAGGAGCATGCAGGCGACGATCGGCGCGACGTCGTGCACGCGCGGCAGCGTCGTCGCTGCGAGGACGAGGTGGTAGAGCGAGAAGAGGGCGGCGAGGCCGATCGCGACGCCGGTGGGCAGCGAGACCTTCACGCGGACTCCCCCGTCCCCGGCGCCCAGGCGAGCCGCACCGTCGTTCCGCCGCCCGGGGCGGAGACGACCTCGGCGGTCCCGTCGACGGCCTCGACGCGCTCGATGATCGACCGACGGACGCCGAGTCGCTCGGCGGGGATCCCGGCGGGGTCGAACCCGGCTCCGTCGTCCACGACCTCGATGTGGACGCCCGGCCCGCGCTGCTCGACGACGATCCAGCGGTCGACACCAGCGCCACCGGCGTGCTGCACCGAGTTCACCGCGGCCTGCAGCGCGGCCGAGGCGAGGGCGTCGGCCACGACGGCGGGCAGCGGGACCGCGTCGACCCGTCGCTCGACGAGCCGCACCGGCGCGGCGAGGGCGGACACGGCGCTGCAGATGCGGGACCGGAGGTCGACGAGTGACACCGGAGGAGCGGCGCCGGGGGTGTCGGACGCTGCGGCCGCGAGGTGGTCGATCGCGTTCCGCGCCATCCGCGCCGACAGCGCCTTGGCGTCGACGGTCTCCGCCCGCGCGGCCGAGAGCAGCGTGGTGAGCACGCTGTCGTGCACGATCGCGTCGACCTGCACCCGCTCGACCTCGGTCGCGTGCTCCCGGATGGCCGACGAGTACCGACGCACCGCCGTGGCCTGCGCGACGTCGACCGCGGTGGCCGCCCGACGCAGCACGACCGCGATGACGAGCACGGCGCCGCTGAGGATCGCCGTGTAGACGCCGTCGAGCAGTGCCCGGGTGACCCCGACGTCGCCACCGATCGGGAGCAGCCGGATGACCACGAAGACCGCGGGCGCGAGGGCGGTGTAGACGGTGGCACGCCACGGGGCGAAGCCCATGGCCGCCGCGGTCGACCCGATCGTGATGAACCACCACGGCCACGGTTGCTGGGTCGGCGGGATCGGCTCCTGCACCGTGAGCGGCCACGTGACGAGGGCGACGAGGAAGACCAGCGCGCAGACGATCTGTGCGGGCTGCGCGAGTCGAGGCAGGAACGCAGCGACCCCGACGAACGCGAAGGACGCGGCGAGCGCGACGACCGTCAGCGGTCCCCACACCGGGTGCAGGTAGGGAAGCTGGCCGAGCACCTGCGGTGCGTCGACGGCGCCGAGTCCGACCGCTCCCATCGCGAGGAGGATGGTGAAGGCGCGCTCGACCGATGCCTGGGTGATCGTCGCGCGGACGTTCCGCGACGGGTCGGCACCGAACGGCGCTCCGGCGGACGACGACCGCGGGCCGCCGGACGACGCCGGACCGGGCCCGGAGGTCGCGCGCGACGCAGCACCGGGCCCGGAGGCAGCGCCGGACCCCGCGCCGGCACCGGACGCCGGTACCGCTCCGGGCGCGACCGTCATCGGCTCAGCGGCCGTCGGCGTCGGGGTCGATCCCCGAGTCGAGGCCGGGCAGGATGCCGTCCTCGACCGCGCGGCGGAGGAGGTCGACCTTGGTCGGTGCCGGTCGGCCCACCTCGACGTACTTCACCCGGATGCGGTCGAGGTACTCGCGGGCCGTCGAGTAGCCGATGCCGAGCTGCTGCGCGGCGAGCTTGAGCGGCAGCCCCGAGGCGTAGAGGTGGAGGATCTCGCGCTCGCGTCGACCGAGCTGCGCCTTCGCGAAGTCCCGGTCGGCGTCGATGGCGCTCGCCCACTCGAGGTTGTTGAGCACGTCCCCGCGGGCCACGGTCGCGACGGCCGCCATGACGGTCTTCGTCGCGGAGGACTTCGGGATCACACCGGCGGCTCCGGCTGCCAGTGCCTCGCGGACGTTCGCGACGCGGTCGGCGATCGAGTGCACGAGCACGGCCGAACCGGTCCCCTGCACCCCCTTGACGTTCTCGGTCACGGTCGAGCCGTCGCCGAGCGACAGGTCGAGCACGACGACGTCGACCTCGCGGTCCCCGAGCTCCCGGATGTACTCCGGGACGCTCGCTGCCGTGAGGACGACCTCGAAGCCCTCGTTCTGGCACGCGGCTTGGATGCCGAGCCGCACGGACTCGTGGTCGTCGACGATCGCGACGCGGACCGGCCCGGTCTGCACGTCCTCGGTCGTCCCGGTGGTGGGTGTCGTTGCTGCTGCCACGGTGGCCTCTCGTTCCGATGCGCGGCCCGGCCCCTGAAACCGGGTCGTCATCACCGGGCAAGGATACCCAGGTCCGACCCAGGTTCGGGGCGCTGGCCGCGGGACGCGCCGGTCGGGCGACGGCTCCCGGGCGGGACGCGCCGACGTCGCCCCGGTGTCAGGCGACGGGTCAGGCGACGGGCACCAGGCGGGCGACGGCCTCGAGGTGGTGGGTGTGCGGGAAGAGGTCGAACGCTCGGAGCGCCTCGAGCCGGTAGCCGAAGTCCGCGAACGTCGCCACGTCGCGGGCCAGCGCCACCGGGTCGCACGCGACGTAGACGACCTGCGCGGGCTGCAGCGCGGCGATCTGGACGGCGACCTCGCGGCCGGCGCCGGACCGCGGCGGGTCGAGGACGACGGTGCCGGCGCGGAGGCGTGCGCGCTCGGGCTGCGAGGCGCCGGCGGCGGTACGGGCGAGCCAGCGGTCCACGCGGCCGGTCTCCGCCCGGGCACCGATCCACTCCGCGAGGTTCTCCTGCGCGTGCTCGGTCGCGCGCTCGGACCCCTCCACGCTGGTGAGCTTGGCGCGCGGCCCGACGAGGTCCCCGAGTGCCGCTGCGAGCAGCCCGACCCCGCCGTAGAGGTCGAGGTGCTGGCCCTCCGGGTCGAGGCGGTCGCGGTCGACGAGGTCCTGCACGGCCGCGGTCAGGACGGCGGGGGCCTGCCGGTGCACCTGCCAGAAGCCGTTGTCGTCCACGGCGAACGTCCGCTCCCCGACGACCTCGGTCACGACGGTCGGCTTCTGCTCGTCGATCACGAGCCGGGCGCCGTCCGAGCCGCTCGGTGCGAGGACGTCGATCACCGAGGCACCGGGCATCGATCTGCGGCCGAGCGGCGCGCTCTCCTGCACGGCGGCACTCGCGAGCGGCAGCGACGTCACCGGGACGACGGTGTGCGAGCGGGCGGCGAAGGGTCCGGGGGTGCCGTCCGCGTCGACGTGCAGTCGGACGCGGGTGCGCCAGCCGGTGCCGTTCGCGGCGTCGTCGCCGGGGACCGCCTCGACCGTGACGTCGTGCCCGAGGACGTCAGCGAGGTCGGTGCGTGCGAACCGCGAGAACGCGTCGACGAGGACGTCGTGCTTGAGCTGTCGTTGGTGGGCGAGGACGATGTGGCCGAACTCCGCACCGCCGGCGCGGGTGGCGGGGTCGCGGTCGAGCGCTGCCTCGGGCCAGACGTGGTCGACGCGGTGCTCGCTCGGCTGCTCCACCGAGACGGTGTCCGCGCGCCAGAACGACTTCTTGCGGTCCTCGGTCACGCGTGCGGTGACGCGCTCCCCCGGGATCGCGTCGGAGACGAAGACCACGCGCCCCTCGTGCCGTGCCACCGAGATACCGCCGTGGGCGATCCCGGTGACGTCGAGTTCGAGCAGCGTTCCGACGGATTCACCCATGGTTCGATGTTCCCATGCGTCTGTACCTCGCGAGTACCTCCCCCGCCCGTCGCGCCCTGCTCGCCCAGACTGGCATCGAGCCCGTGCTCGTGGCACCGGGGGTCGACGAGGACGCCGCGGTCGCCACACACGAGGCGACGCTCGGACGCAAGCTGTCCGGGCCGGAGCTCGTGTCCCTCCTCGCGGTCGCGAAGGCGTCGGCCGTCGCGGACGCGGAGGTCGCCGGACGTCCGGTCGACGGCTTCGTGTTCGGCGGCGACTCCGCCTTCGAGGTCGACGGCACGCTCTACGGCAAGCCCCACGACCCGGCGGTCGCGCGGGAGCGGTGGCGGCAGATGCTCGCGGTGGGCGGCGGGACGCTCTGGAGCGGGCACTGCGTGCTGGACCGTCGTGCGGACCGCGCTGCGGCGGTGGACGCGACCGCGTCCCGGCCGGGAGGCGCGGGTCGGCCCCGCACCGCGCCTCCCGTCCGGCCGCTGCCCGCCTCGACGGCCGGTGACGGCCTGATCGGTGACGCCGCGCCCGGCGGGTCCGCGATGGTCGCCGACGGCGACCGCGTCGTCGCGGTCGACAGCGCGGTGCTCACCTTCGCCGACGACGTCTCCGACGACGAGATCGACGCCTACGTCGCGAGTGGGGAACCGCTCGAGGTCGCCGGCGCCTTCACGATCGACGGCCGGGCGGCCGCGTACATCACCCGGATCGACGGTGCGCCGTCGGCCGTCGTCGGCCTGTCCCTGCCGGTGCTGCGCTCGATGCTGCTGCGCGGGTTCGGCGCGACGTGGCACGACCTCTGGTCGATGTAGACATCCACACTTCTTCCCGCCGGTTCTTTGTGGGCGCCGGTCAATTCGGGCCGCGGCAGCACGAATACGCTGACTTACCATGCCCCGTATCAGCAAGGTCCTCATCGCGAACCGCGGCGAGATCGCCGTCCGCATCATCCGCGCGGCCCGCGACGCAGGCAAGGCATCGGTCGCGGTCTACGCCGACCAGGACCGCGACGCGCTGCACGCCCGCCTCGCCGACGAGGCGTACGCCCTGAACGGCACCACGAGCGCCGACACCTACCTCGTGATCGACAAGATCATCTCGGTCGCCCGCCGTTCCGGTGCCGACGCCGTGCACCCGGGGTACGGGTTCCTCGCCGAGAACGCCGACTTCGCCCGCGCCGTCATCAACGCCGGGCTGACCTGGATCGGCCCGTCGCCCGAGTCGATCGAGCGCCTCGGTGACAAGGTCTCCGCGCGGCACGTGGCCGAGAAGGTCGGCGCGCCGCTCGCACCGGGGACGATCGAGCCCGTGCAGGACGTGTCCGAGGTCTTCGACTTCGTCGACCAGGTCGGGCTCCCCGTCGCGATCAAGGCGGCGTTCGGCGGCGGTGGCCGTGGCCTGAAGGTGGTCCGCTCGCGAGACCAGGTGGAAGAGCTCTTCGAGTCGGCGACGCGCGAGGCCATCGCGGCGTTCGGCCGCGGCGAGTGCTTCGTCGAGAAGTACCTCGACAAGCCGCGCCACGTCGAGACGCAGTGCCTCGCCGACGAGCACGGCAACGTCGTCATCGTCTCGACGCGCGACTGCTCGCTGCAGCGCCGCCACCAGAAGCTCGTCGAGGAGGCCCCGGCGCCGTACCTGACGGCGTCGCAGACCGAACGGCTGTACGAGTCGTCGAAGGCGATCCTGCGCGAGGTCGGCTACGTCGGCGCCGGCACGTGCGAGTTCCTCATCGGCGCCGACGGCACCGTGTCGTTCCTCGAGGTCAACACCCGCCTGCAGGTCGAGCACTGCGTCTCGGAGGAGGTCACGGGCATCGACCTCGTCCGCGAGCAGTTCCGCATCGCCGAGGGCGGCACGCTCGACTACTCCGACCCGACGCCCCGCGGCCACTCGTTCGAGTTCCGCATCAACGGCGAGGACCCGGGTCGCAACTTCTTCCCCGCGCCCGGCCCCGTGCACGCCTTCACCGCCCCGTCCGGCCCCGGCGTCCGCGTCGACTCCGGTGTCGTCTCCGGTGACGTCGTGTCCGGCTCGTTCGACTCGATGCTCGCGAAGCTCATCGTCACCGGCGCGACGCGCTCCGAGGCCTTGGAACGCTCGCGGCGAGCACTCGCCGAGTTCGAGGTCACGGGTCTGCCGACCGTGCTGCCGTTCCACCGCGCCGTCGTGTCCGACCCGGCGTTCGCCACGGACGACGAGACGCCCTTCTCCGTCTACACGCAGTGGATCGAGACCGACTTCCAGAACGACATCCCCGCGTGGAGCGGTGCGACCGAGGAGCTCCCCGCTCCGGCGTCGCGCGACACCGTCGTGGTCGAGGTGCAGGGCAAGCGCATCGAGGTCACCATGCCGTCGATCGTCGGCGGTGGCGCTGCCGGTGCGGCCGGCCGTCGCCCCGCGGGCCCGACCGCTCCCCCGAAGCGTCGGTCGTCCGGCGTTCGCGGTGGGTTGGCGTCGTCCGGCTCGGTGACGTCGCCGATGCAGGCCACCGTCGTGAAGGTCGCGGTCGCCGAGGGTGACACCGTGGTGAAGGGCGACCTGCTCGTCGTGCTCGAGGCCATGAAGATGGAACAGCCGGTGCAGGCGACCCGCGACGGCGTCGTGAAGGCGCTCAACGCCCCCGTCGGCCAGACGATCTCGTCCGGCCACGTGCTGCTCGAGCTCGCGTAGCGCGCGCCGCCGCGTTCCGTCGCTGCGGAACCAGGTTTCGGACACAGCACCGTGGTTTTCCGCGGTGCTGTGTCCGTTTCAAGGTGTTTCACCACGGCGGAGTGGTCCGGACAGCTCGTGACACGGGCAACCCGGCATGAGCGAAGACAGTCGGCGCGGCTCCACCGGGCAGGACGTCGCGCCACGTCACCCGTCCGAGGCCGCGGACTTCCGGAAGGGAACGGACGGCGTCTTCTCGGAGCTTCTCGTCGACCACGACGTCCTCCGGTGTGCGTGTCCCTCGCAGTGTCCGGTCTCGGTACTTGGCGAGTTCGTCGAACTCGATGACGACCCCCTGTTCGGGGAACCAGAAGTCGACGCGGGCGACGAAGCGACCGACGACTCGGAACTCGTGTTGCAGGACCGGCGCTGGGAGTCCGACATCGTGGGCGACGAGGTGGGTCAGGCTCTCACCCGGAGATTCATTGCTCCCGTCCGCGATCTCGATCAGTCGCCGCGCCCGAGCAACGCCCCGCCGGTGCGAGCGGCGGGACAGTCCGACGAGCAGCAGCTCCCGCGAGGCGCCACGCCGGAGTACCGCGTCGAGCACGACGATGGCGTGTCCGCGGTCCGCACGGAGCGCGACGTCGACGGCGGTCTCGACGAGATCGGTCGTCTCGATCCCGTCGATCGCGACGGTGCTCACGTGACGCCCCCGAGCCGGCACCTTGTCACTGAACCGCAGCCGCTGCGCTCGGTCTCGTCCGGGGTCGGTGAACAGGACACGCTCGGGCAACGGCCCGAACCACGGGAGTCCGTGCATGACCACAGCTGACTCGTGCGAGACGATCAAGCTGGACTTCGAGCGGCTGACGACAGCGTCGATCCTGGCACGATGGCGGGTGACTTCCGACGCGTCGCGGAACGCCGCAGCCGAGGTCGTGACGCCGTAGCCGACGCGCACGTGACCACCGTCGACGCGTCGTCGTCGGGCGCCTCGTGCGGCGCTCTCGTCGGCGGGGATGAAGAAGAGCGGCAGCCGGTCCATCGCCCCACCTTCGACGGGCTCCCCCTGCTCGTCTGCAAGGCCTGCGCGAGCTGTGGACGCCAGCGCACCCCTCTCGCGTTGTGCAGGAGCGCCGAGCGGACTTCGTTTCGTGTGGCGGTCGAACGGGCACGGGCGCGCTCGACATCGCGGAACGGACACAGCACCGCGGAAAGGCGCGGTGCTGTGTCCGGAACCTGGTTCTGGAGGGTGCGGCGCTACGACACGAGGGGGCGGACGGCGGCGGCGAGGGCGTCGGCGAGGGCCTGGGCCTCGGCGGAGGTCGTCGCGACGGTGTCGATGTAGACCTTGACCTTCGGCTCGGTCCCGCTCGGCCGGACGATCACGCGGGCGTCGCCCTCGAGGTCGTACCGCAGGATGTCCGACGGTGGGAACCCGTCCGCCCCGTCCGCGTAGTCCGTCACGGCGCGCACGGCCACCGGACCGAGCGACGACGGCGGGTCGGCACGGAGCGCGGCCATGATCTCCCCGATGCGCGACAGGTCGTCCACACGGGTCGCCACCTGCCCGGACGCGAACGCCCCGAACTCGGCGGCGAAGGCCTCGAGGCGGTCCGCGATGGTCTGCCCGGAAGCCGCGAGCGTCGTGGCGAGGTCGAGCAGCGCGAGGGCCGCGGAGATGCCGTCCTTGTCGCGGACGACGTCGGGGTCGACCAGGTAGCCGAGCGCCTCCTCGTAGCCGAACACCAGGTCCGGCACGCGCGACACCCACTTGAAGCCGGTCAGGGTGTCCCGGTACGCCAGGCCGTGGCGTTCGGCGACCCGGGCGAGTGCGGGCGAGGACACGATGGACGCAGCGAGCGTGCCGCCCCGTCCGTCCGACGCCGCACGGACGGCGGCCTGCCACCCGAGCAGCCAGCCGACCTCGTTGCCGGAGAGCCGTCGGAAGGAGCCGGCACCGTCCGGGATCGCGAGCGCGAGCCGATCGGCGTCCGGGTCGTTCGCGATGACCAGGTCGGCGTCGGCGTCGACACCCCGAGCGACCGCGAGGTCCATGGCGCCCGGCTCCTCCGGGTTCGGGAACGACACCGTCGGGAACGCACCGTCCGGCTCGATCTGCTCCGGCACCGTGGCCGGGACGGCGTACCCGGCCCGTTCGAACACGGCACGGGCGGTCTCCCACCCGACACCGTGCATAGCCGTGTAGACGACCGACGGCTGGTCCGGGACCCCGAGCGCCGGTGCGGGGACGGTCGCGGCCGTCGCGGTGACGTAGGCGTCGAGCAGGTCCGGGCCCGCGACGGTGTAGTCGGTCGCCCGTGGCAGGTCGGCGATCGACCCGGCTGCGACCGCATCGATGGCCGCGGCGATGGTCGCGTCGACCGGGGGGACGATCTGCGAGCCCTCGTCACCCTCGCCGAGGTACACCTTGTAGCCGTTGTCACGCGGCGGGTTGTGGCTCGCCGTGACCATCACGCCCGCGCCGACCCCGAGGTGCCGGACCGCGAACGCCAGCACCGGGGTGGGCAGCGCGGACGGCAGCAGGGTGACGTCGAGCCCGAGGCCGCGCATGACCTCGGCGGAGTCGCGGGCGAAGACGTCGGAGTTGACGCGCCCGTCGTAGCCGATGACGACGCTGCGCGACCGGCCGGAATCGATCAGGAAGCGGGCGAGCCCAGCGGCGGCCTGGGTCACCACGACGCGGTTCATGCGCAGCGGGCCGTACCCGAGCTCGGCGCGCAGTCCCGCGGTGCCGAACGCCAGACGACCGGCGAAGCGTGTGGCGAGCTCCTGCACGGCGGGTCCGTCCCCGGTCGCCGCTGCCGCGACGGCCGCGTCGAGCTCGGCACGGGTCTGGTCGTCGGGGTCCTGCGCGGACCAGGTACGCCCGGCGGCGACGACCGCGTCGACGTCGAGCTTCACAGTGCGGATCCGTCGACGGCGTCCGGCGACCCGATCGCCGCGACCACACGGGCGAGGAGGTCGGCGATCCGCGGCTCGGCTTCGCGGCCGGCCTCGAGCACCTCGGCGTGCGACAGCGGCGTCTTCTGGATGCCCGCGGCGAGGTTCGTGATGAGGGAGAACCCGAGCACCTCCATGCCGGCCTGCCGCGCGGCGATGGCCTCGAGTGCGGTGGACATGCCGACGATGTGCCCACCGATGGTCTTCGCCATCTGCACCTCGGCCGGGGTCTCGTAGTGCGGGCCGCGGAACTGCGTGTAGACGCCTTCGTCCAGCGAGGGGTCCACGCCGCGGGCGACCGCACGGAGTCGTGCCGAGTAGAGGTCGGTGAGGTCGACGAAGGTCGCGCCCTCGAGCGGGCTGTCGGCGGTCAGGTTGATGTGGTCGCTGATGAGGACCGGCGTGCCGGGCGTCCAGTGCTCCTTGATGCCACCGGCACCGTTCGTGAGGATCATCACCGAGGCGCCGGTCGCCGCAGCGGTACGGACGCTGTGCACGACGCGGCGGACGCCGTGGTTCTCGTAGTAGTGCGTCCGGGCACCGATCACGAGGGCGTGACGGCCGTCCGGGAGGGCGATGGAGCGCACCGTGCCGGAGTGGCCGGGAACGGCCGAGGCGCTGAAGCCCGGGACCTCCGACGCGGGGATCTCGGAGACCGTCTCACCGATGATGTCGGCGGCCTTGCCCCATCCGGATCCGAGGGTCAGGGCGATGTCGTGCCGCTCGATCCCCGACTTCGACGCGATGACGTCTGCGGCGGCGCGCGCGACCTCGAACGGGTCGGCGGCGGGGTCGTTCAGCGGGTTGTCCGTGCTCATGCACCGATCCTAGGGCGCGCCGACGGCACGCCCGCAGCGCACACGCGCGACCGCACGCCCGCAGCGCACACGCGCGACCGCACGCCCGCAGCGCACACGCGCGACCGCACGCCCGCAGCGCACACGCGCCACCGCACGCCCGCAGCGCACACGCGCGACCGCACGCCCGCAGCGCACACGCGCGACCGCGCGTCCGCAGCGCACACGCGAGCGGCTCAGTGCTCCCCGAGCGCCCGGTCCACCGCCGCCGTGATCTCGCCCTGGTCGAAGTGGTTCCGGATCACGATGACCTCGGCGTAGGTGTCCCCGATCGCCTCGACGAACTCCTGGCTCGTCAGGATGACGTTCGCGTCCTCGGCGACGTCGCGCACCGAGGCGACGTCCGCGGCCACCACGGAGGCACTCAGCCCGAGCGACGCCAGCGCCTTCTCGGCGTTCACCTTGAGGATCCCGCTCGACCCGATGCCGGCGCCGCAGATCGTCACGATCTTCACGCCGCACCCCCGGCAGCACCGGCACGACCGGCCGACGCGACCCCGAGGATCGCCCGGACCTCGTCCGCCGTGCCCGCAGCCGCCAACCGCGACGTCACGGTGTCGTCGTTGAAGGTGTTCGCGATCTCGCCGATCGACTCCAGGTGCGTCCCGACCTCGGCGACGGCGAGCCCGAGCACGACCCGCACGGGGTCGTTGTGCGGGTGTCCGAACGCCACCGGCGACGCGAGCGTGACGAGCGCGAGGCCGTCCCGGACCACCGACGACCCCGGTCGGGCGTGCGCGAACGCGAGCCCGGGAGAGATGACGATGTACGGGCCGTGCTCCTCGACCATCTCGATCATGGCGTCCGTGTACGGCTCGGTGGTGGCGCCGGTGGCGACGAGGGCGTCTCCGGTCAGCCGGAGCGCTTCGCGCCACGACGGCGCGCTGGCTCCGAGCACGACGGCGTCGTCCGGCAGCGGTGGGAGCGGCACGTCCTAGGCCTCCTGGTGTCCTGCGGTGATGGTGGCGATGATCTCCTCGCGGTCCTCGAGCGGGAGGAACGAGCCCAGGGCGGCGTTGATCTGGAACGCGGCGAGGTCGTCGAGGTCGTAGCCGAACGTGCCGGCGAGGAGCGCGAGCTCCTTCGACAGCGAGGTGTCGCTCATGAGGCGGTTGTCGGTGTTCACCGTGACGCGGAACCCGAGCTGGTACAGCACGTCGAAGGGGTGGTCGGCGAGCTCGTCGCCCCACGCGGCGATCGCGCCGGTCTGCAGGTTCGACGAGGGTGCGACCTCCAGCGGGATCTCGCGGTCGCGCACCCACGACGCGATCTCACCGAGCGACGCGAGGGTCGACCCGTCGCCGGCGTCGGACAGCGAGATGTCCTCGAAGATCCGGACGCCGTGCCCGAGGCGGAGCGCACGACCGTCGACGAGGGCGGACCGGATCGAGGCGAGTCCGTCGGCTTCCCCCGCGTGGACCGTGACCGGGAAGAGCTGCGCGGCCAGCCAGTCGAACGCGGCCCGGTGGTTCGCGGGCGGGAAGCCGGCTTCAGCGCCCGCGATGTCGAACCCGACGACCCCACGGTCGCGGTGCCGCACGGCGAGTTCGGCGATCTCCTGCGCGCGGTCGGCGTGCCGCATCGCGGTCACGAGCTGCCCGATGCGGATCGATCCGCCGGCTGCGTCGACGGCCTCTTCGATGCCGGCCTGCACGGCCTCCACCGTCTGGTCGAGCGTCAGCCCGCCCTGGAGGTGCTGCTCGGGTGCCCACCGGATCTCGCCGTAGACGACGCCGTCGGCGACGAGGTCCTCGACGAACTCCTTCGCGACCCGGTGCAGCTGCGGCGCGGTCTGCATCACCGAGGTGGTGACGTCGAACGTCTTGAGGTACTCGACGAGCGAGCCCGAGTTGGACTGGTCGGCGAACCACGCACCGAGCGCCCCGGCGTCGGAGGTCGGCAGCGCCACGCCCGCTTCGTCGGCGAGTTCGATGATCGTCGCCGGCCGCAGGCCCCCGTCGAGGTGGTCGTGCAACGAGACCTTCGGCAGGTCGTTGATGACCGCTCCGGCGTCGGGCAGGCGGTAGGTCGTGGCGTCGGCGCTCATGCGTTCCAGGCTATCGGTGGTCACCGACCCTGCGTCGTCCCCTGTGCACAACAGACGGACGACCGGACTGGAGGCTCCCCACACGGACCGCAGGAACGCAGCAGCGCGGGCGGCAGGGTCAGCCCGCGATGCGCTCCCGCACGATCGGCCCGCGGACGGCCGCCGCCGAGTCGGCCGGTCCGATCGACCACGCGCCCTCGAGCGACTCCAGCGCCCGGTCGAAGCGCTCCGGCTCGTCGGTGTGCAGCGTCCAGAGCGGCTGCCCCGCGGTCACGGTGTCGCCCGGCTTGACGAGCAGCTCGATGCCGGCGCCCGCCTGCACCGGGTCCTGTGCCCGGGCACGACCGGCACCGAGACGCCAGGCAGCGACGCCGAACGGCAGCGCCTCCTGCGAGACGAGCACGCCCGACTCCGGTGCGGTGACGACGTGCTGCTCTCGGGCGGCCGGCAGCGCAGCAGCGGGGTCGCCACCCTGCGCGGCGATCATCCGACGCCAGGTGTCCATCGCCCGGCCGTCCGCCAGGGCCGCAGCCGGATCGGCGTCCGGCAGCCCGGCGAGCGTGAGCATCTCGGTCGCCAGCGCGACGGTCAGCTCCACGACGTCCGCGGGTCCCCCGCCCTCGAGCACCGAGACCGACTCCCGAACCTCGAGCGCGTTGCCGATGGTCAGTCCGAGCGGGACCTCCATGTCGGTCAGGAGCGCCGAGGTCTTCACCCCGGCGTCGTTCCCGAGGTCGACCATCGTCTGCGCGAGCTCGCGCGAGGCCTCGTACGAGGGCATGAACGCCCCCGAGCCGAACTTGACGTCGAGCACGAGCGCCCCGGTGCCCTCGGCGATCTTCTTCGACATGATGCTCGACGCGATGAGGGGGATGCACTCGACCGTGCCGGTGATGTCCCGGAGCGCGTAGAGCTTCTTGTCGGCCGGTGCCAGCCCGGAACCGGCCGCGCAGATCACCGCGCCGACGTCGGACAGGATCGACATCATGCGGTCGTTCGAGATCGACGCCTGCCACCCCGGGATCGACTCGAGCTTGTCGAGCGTCCCCCCGGTGTGGCCGAGCCCGCGGCCGGACAGCTGCGGCACGGCCACGCCGAACGAGGCGACGAGGGGCGCGAGCGGCAGCGTGATCTTGTCGCCGACGCCGCCGGTGGAGTGCTTGTCCACGGTCGTCTTGCCGAGGGCGTCGAAGGACATCCGCTCCCCCGACGCGATCATCGCGAGCGTGAGGTCCTTGATCTCCCGCCGCTCCATGCCGTTCAGGAAGATCGCCATCGCGAGGGCCGCCATCTGCGGGTCCTCGACGTAGCCGCGCGTGTACGCGTCGACCAGCCAGTCGATCTCGGCGGTGGCGAGGGCGTCGCCGGAACGCTTCGTGCGGATGAGGTCGACGGTGTCGAAGGGCTCGACGGCCATGTGATCAGTGCTCCTGCTGGTAGGTGACGAGGGTCCGCGGCCCGAAGGCGTCCGGGAGGACCTCGTCGATGGTGCGGATGCCGGAGACGGTCTCGAGGAGCATCCCCTCGGCGGAGTGCTCGAACAGCAGCTGCCGGCAGCGGCCGCACGGCATCAGGGTCGCCCCGTCGCCGTCCACGCACGTGAAGGCGACGAGCTTGCCGCCGCCGGTCATGTGCAGCTGCGAGACGAGCGAGCACTCGGCGCAGAGCGTCACGCCGTAGGACGCGTTCTCCACGTTGCAGCCCGAGACGACGCGGCCGTCGTCGGTGAGCGCCGCGGCGCCCACCGGGAAGGACGAGTACGGCGCGTAGGCGTGCCGCATCGCGGCCGTGGCGGCGTCCCGCAGGACGCTCCAGTCGACGTCCGCTGACGCGGGACCGGCCGGGAGGCCCGTGGCGGCGTCCGCCCCGTCGGCCGGCGTGACGGTCTGGTCACCGGAGGGGTTCGTGTCGGTCATGTGCCGTGCCTCCAGGCCGTCAGCTCTTGATGTAGGGCTTGCCCGCCGCGGCGGGGCCGCGCACCTGCCCGACCAGGCCGGCGACCGCGAGGATCGTGACCACGTAGGGCAGCATGAGCAGGAACTCGCTCGGGACGGGCGACCCCTGCACGACGCTCAGGGCGTTCTGCAGGTTCGACGCGAAGCCGAACAGCAGGGCCGCGAGGGTCGCACGGATCGGGTCCCAGCGGCCGAAGATGACGGCGGCGAGCGCGATGTAGCCGGCGCCGGCGGTCATGTCCTTCGTGAAGCCGCCCACGGCGTCGAGCGTGAAGTACGCACCGCCGAGACCGGCGATCGCGCCGGCGAGCGACACGTTCCAGAACCGGGTGCGGTTCACGTTGATGCCGACCGTGTCCGCGGCCTGCGGGTGCTCGCCGACCGAGCGGAGGCGCAAGCCCCACCGGGTCTTGAACAGGCAGAAGGTGACGACCGCCACCGCGACGTACGCGAGGTACACCACGACGGTCTGCTCGAAGAAGATCGGGCCGATGATCGGGATCTGGTGCAGCAGCGGGATCTCGAGCTTCGGGAAGCGCAGGCCCACGTTGAGCGTCGACTCGTTCGGCGAGAGCACCTGCGAGTACAGGAAGCCGGTCAGGCCGGAGACGAACGCGTTGATGACGACGCCGACGATGACCTGGTCGACGAGGTACTTGATGCTGAACGCCGCGAGGATGAACGACACCAGGACACCTGCCACGACCGCACCGACGAGGCCCGCCCAGGGGGTGCCGGTGACGGACGCCACGAGGGCCGAGGTGAACGCGCCGGCCAGGAACTGGCCCTCGATCGCGATGTTGACGACGCCGACCCGCTCGGAGATGACGCCGCCGAGCGCACCGAACACGAGCGGGACGCTGAGTCCGAGGGCACCGACGAGCATGCCGGGGATCGTGATCGAGTCGCCCGCGACCGCCCACGCGAGGAAGCCGACGACGAACACGATCGCGAACAGCGCGGTCACCCAGAGGCGGACCCGACGGTTCGCGCGCGTCTCGACGACCGCGTAGACGGTGGCCAGCGCGAGCAGCACGATGACGACGACCCCGGTCGCCGTGGACGGCAGCGGCAGGTTCGGCAGGGCGAAGAAGTCGCCGGTGGACGACAGACGGAAGGTCGCCGTCCCCGACCGGTGCGCGAGGCCGAAGAGCAGCAGCGCGATCACGGTGAAGACGCCGTACCCGATCGCCGTCTTCCAGCTGCGGGTGGTCTCGAGGTCGCGGCCCTGGGCGGGCAGTGCGGGGACCGCGGTGGGGGTCATGGTGCTCACGCGGCGACCGCCTTCTTGCTCGGCTTGGTGCGGGTTCGGCGGCGGGCGCCCGGCTGCGGGATCCGGAAGATCGCGCGGACGAGCGGCGGGGCCGCGATGAAGAGGACGATGAGGGCCTGGATGACGCCGACGATGTCGATCGGGATGCCGTTCGCGGCCTGCATCGCGTAGCCGCCGTTCTTCAGCACGCCGAAGAGGATCGCGGCCCAGAACACACCCCACGGCTTCGAACGCCCGAGGAGCGCGACCGTGATGGCGTCGAAGCCGATGCCGGCGTCGATGTTCGCGGTGAAGCCGCTCGTCACGGCGCCCTGCACCTGGTACGCACCCGCGATGCCGACGAGGGCACCCGAGATGAGCATGACCCAGATGGTGAGCGACGGGACGCTCATGCCGGCGACCCGGGCGGCACGGGGGTTCTCACCGATGGTGCGGAACCGGAAGCCGAGCGACGACTTGTTGAGCAGCCACCACACGACGACGACCGCGATGATCGCCACGACGAACCCGAGGTCGATGCCGTACCGCGGGCCGAACAGCTGCGGGAGCACCGAGCTGTCCTGCATGGCGGGCGAGATCGGGTTCGGGCTGCCCTTCGCCTGCAGCAGCCCCGGTGTGCGGAGCATGTAGCTGACGAGGTAGAGCCCGACGTAGTTGAGCATGATCGTGAGCACGACCTCGTTGGCGCCGGTCCGGGCCTTGAGGACGCCGACGATCCCGCCCCAGACGGCGCCGCCGACGATGCCGGCGATGATCGTCAGCGGGATGTGCACGATCGCGGGCAGGTCGAACGAGAACCCGACCCAGCCGGCGGCGGCGGCGCCCATGAGGATCTGCCCCTGACCGCCGATGTTGAACAGGCCGGCGCGGAACGAGACCGCGATGCCGAGGCCGGCCGCGACGAGCGGGACCGCGTAGTCGAGCGAGCGGGTGATCGGGACGATCGCCTGCGCGAAGGAGCTCGCACCGAAGTTGACGACCGAGCCCTGGAACAGCGAGGCGTAGGCGCCGCCGACCGAGGAGCCGATGGCCTGGAACGTGTCCGACGGCCGCGCGAAGAAGTAGCCGGCCGCGGTGCGGACGTTCTCGTCCGTGACCGCGATGAGGATGCCGCAGGCGACGAGGGCGAGCACGACGGCGAGGACGGTGACGAGCACCGACCCGTTGACGATGCCCTGGAGCGCGGTGCTCCAGCGGTCGCCGCCGGCGCGACGCTCGGAGTCGGCCGCGGAGTCCGTCATCAGGTGGGGCGTCGCCGTCTCCTCCTGCAGGCGGTCGTCCGTGACCGGGGTCTGCTCGGGCTGCGTGCTGCTCGCGCTGGTGTCGGGCTGCGTGCTGCGCGCGCTGTTCTCGGGTGGCGTGGTGCTCACGCTGCCAGCTCCGTTCCTTCGGGCAGTTCGCCTGCCATCATGAGGCCGAGGACGTCTCGGGGGGTGTCCGCGGGGACGATGCCGACGATCGCGCCGCGGTACATCACGGCGATCCGGTCGGCGAGCGCCACGACCTCGTCGAGCTCCGTGGAGACGACGATGACCGGGACGCCGGTGTCGCGGGTGGCGACGATGCGCTTGTGCACGAACTCGATCGAGCCGACGTCGATGCCGCGCGTGGGCTGCGCGGCGACGAACAGCCGGAGCTCGCGGCTGAGTTCGCGGGCGAGCACGATCTTCTGCTGGTTGCCGCCGGAGAGCCGTCCCGCCGCAGTGGTGCGGGACGGCGTGCGGATGTCGAACTCAGCGATCTTCTCGTCGGCGAACGCGTCGCGCTCGGCGCTGCGGATCGTGCCCGCGCGGACGAACTCGGCGTGGTCGGCGCGGTCGAGCATGAGGTTCTCGGCGATGGTGAACTCGCCGACGAGACCGTCCTCCTTGCGGTCCTCGGGCACGAAGCCGACGCCCGCGTCGAGGATCTGCTTGACGGTGCGGCCGGTGATCTCGGCGCCGTCGAGCGTGACGTGCCCGGCGTGCACCGGTTCGAGGCCGAGGAGCGCCTCGGTGAGCTCGGTCTGCCCGTTGCCCTGGACGCCGGCGATCGCGAGGACCTCGCCACGTCGGACGGTGAACGACACGTCGTCGACGAGCACGACACCGGACGGGTCCGTGACCGTGAGGTGGTCGACGACGAGGGCGTCCTCGCCCCCGGTCGCCGGCGTCTTGTCGACGACGAGCGACACGGCACGGCCGACCATGAGCGCGGCGAGCTCGTTGTTGGTCGCGGTGGGCGATGCCTCGCCGACGACCTTGCCGAGCCGGATGACGGTGATGCGGTCGGCGACCTCGCGGACCTCGCGGAGCTTGTGCGTGATGAACACGATCGCGGTGCCTGCCTCGCGGAGCTGGCGCATGATGGCCATCAGCTCGTCGGTCTCCTGCGGGGTGAGCACGGCGGTCGGCTCGTCGAACACGAGCACCTTCGCGTCACGGGACAGCGCCTTGATGATCTCGACGCGCTGCTGCACGCCGACGGGGAGGTCCTCGACCTTGGCGTCGGGGTTGACGTCGAACCCGAACCGGTCGGAGATCTCCTTGACCCGCGCCCGCGCGCCGGCGAGGTCGAGCCGGCCGCCGAGCGTGGTCTGCTCCTGGCCGAGCATGACGTTCTCGGCGACGGTGAAGACGGGGACGAGCATGAAGTGCTGGTGCACCATGCCGATGCCGGCGCGCATGGCGTCACCGGGGCCGTCGAAGTCCTGGACGGCGTCGTCCAGGAGGATCTCGCCCTCGTCGGCCTGGTAGAGGCCGTACAGGACGTTCATCAGGGTGGACTTGCCGGCACCGTTCTCACCGAGGAGGCAGTGGACCTCTCCCGGCTCGACGGTGAGCGAGATGTGGTCGTTGGCGACCAGCGATCCGAACCGCTTGGTGATGCCGCGGAGTTCGAGCTTCATGTCTGTGCTGCGCAGTTCCTCGTGTCGGGGCACGGGAATGCGGGCGAGGGATTCCTCCCCCGCCCGCATCCGTGGTGTTACTTGACGGTCGCTTCGGTCTTGACCGTGATCGAGCCGTCGATGATGCCGGACTTGATCTTGTCGAGCTCGCCCTCGAGGCCGCTGTCGACCTTGGAGGCGTAGTCGTGGAACGGCGCGATGCCGACGCCCTCGTTCTTCAGCGTGCCGACGTACGGCGTGTTCGAGAAGTCGTCCTTGGCGGCTTCCTCGACGACCGTCTTCGTGGCGGGGCGCATGCCCTTCTCGACGGACGTGAACGCGATGTCCTTGTAGCGGGGGTCGGCCTCGTAGAGGTCGCTGTCCGCGCCGATCAGGACGGAGCCGTTGTTCGCGTCCTTGATGGCCTCGGCCGCCGACTGGTAGATCGGGCCACCGACGGGCAGGATGACGTCCGCGTCCTGGTCGAGGAGCGTCTGCGCGACGGCCTTGGCCTGGGTGCCGGCCTCGAAGCCACCGGTGAAGGAGCCCTTCTGGCTGTCGACGTCCCAGCCGACGACCTTGACGTCCTTCTTCTTCTGCTCGTTGTAGTACTTCACGCCGTCCGCGAAGCCGTCCATGAAGATGGTGACGGTCGGGATCTGCATGCCGCCGAAGGTCCCGACGACGCCGGACTTCGAGTACGACGCGGCCGCGTAGCCGGCGAGGAACGCCGCCTGCGAGGTGTCGAACGTGATCGGCTTGACGTTCTTGGCCTTGATCGAGTTGTCGTCGATGATCGCGAACTCGGTGTCGGGGTTCGCGGCGGCCTGCTTCTTCGTGGCGTCGGCGAGGTTGAAGCCGACGGTGACGATGAGCTTGCAGTTCTGGTTGATGAGCTGCTCGATGTTCGAGTCGTAGACCGTCGAGTCCTTCGACTCCGCCGACTTGTAGGTCGCGCCGAGTTCCTTGGCGGCGTCCTGCAGGCCCTCGTAGCCGAGCTGGTTGAAGGACTTGTCGTCGAAGCCGCCGGAGTCGGAGACCATGCAGGGACGGAAGTCGGTCTTCTTGGCCGAGGCGTTGTCGGACGGGGCGGCGGAGCAGCCGGCGAGCACGGCGACCGTGCCGGCCAGGGCGAGGCCGCTGAGCGCGATCTTGCGGGTGCGGGATGACACTTGGGTGATTCCTCCGGGGGCGTTGGCCCGGAGCTGTGGTTCCGGGCGATCGTGGCGACAGTACACGACAGTCCGACCGGTACAGAACCCCCTGCTGACGGGCCCGTGATCGGTTACGGGATCGCGATCACGCGGAAACCTGCCCGTAACGCGGGACCCAGTGTTCGAGGCCCGTCAAGCGCTTTTCGTGATGGAGCGCTACAGGACGTCGCCGCGACCGCTGATCTTCAGTGCGTCCACCACACCCTTGACCCGCTGGGCGTTCTCGCTCGTGGTCACGAGCAGGGCGTCCGGGGTGTCCACGACGACGATGTCCTCGACCCCGATGAGCGAGATCAGGCGCTGGCTGTGGGCGACCACGATGCCGCTCGACGAGTCCGCCAGGATGCGGGCCCCGTCCCCGAGCACGGCGAGGTTGTTCGCCCGACCGCCGGACTGCAGCTTGGCGAGGGACGCGAAGTCGCCCACGTCGTCCCAGTCGAAGTCGCCGGGCACGACGGCCATCCGACCGGCGGCCGCCGCGGGCTCGGCGACGGTGTAGTCGATGGCGATCTTCTCGAGCCGCGGCCACACGGCGTCGACGACCGCACCCCGGGACGAGGTGTCCCAGGCGTCGGCCAGTTCCTCGAGTCCGGCGAGGAGTTCGGGCTTCGTCCGGCCGATCTCGTCGAGGAGCACGTCGGCGCGGGCGATGAACATGCCGGCGTTCCAGAGGTAGTTGCCCTCCTCCAGGTAGCCGCGGGCGGTGTCGAGGTCGGGCTTCTCGACGAACGACTTCACGGCGTGCACGGTCGAGGCGCCCTCGACGTCGAGCGCCTGGCCGTCGGCGTGGATGTAGCCGAAGCCGATCGCCGGCTCGGTCGGGGTGATGCCGATCGTGGTCACGTACCCGGCCCGGGCGGCGGCGACCGCCTCGCGCACCGAGCGCCGGAAGCCGCGGGCGTCGCCGATGACGTGGTCGGCGGCGAACGACCCGATCACGACGTCCGGCTCGCGGCGGCGGAGGATGGCGGCCGCGAGGCCGATCGCGGCGGTGGAGTCCTTCGGCTCGCTCTCGAGCACGACGTTGTGGTCCGCGACGCCGGGCAGCTGCGACTCGACCGCCGCCCGGTGCGCCCGGCCAGTGACGACCATGATCCGCTGGTCGCCGGCGAGGGGCGCGAGGCGGTCCCAGGTCTGGCGGAGCAGCGAGGCACCGGAGCCGGTCAGGTCGTGCAGGAACTTCGGCGCGTCCGCACGCGACAGGGGCCAGAGCCGCGAACCGATGCCGCCGGCGGGGATGATCGCGTAGAAGTCGCTGAGCTCGTCCGTCACCCGCTCACCGTACCGGTCCGCCGCGGCGGTCCCTGGGCGACGACCGCACGTTTCCCGCATGCGCGCTCCCGCAACGTGGCACGACCTGTTCACCCCCGCCGTGTCCGCCGTTCACGCGGTCCCCACCACCACGTCACGGCGCGCGCGGAGCATGGGTCACACCATGAGCGCACGCAGCGTGGAGCGCGGCACGTCCCAACGGACCGTCGCCGTCGTGACCGAGAGCTTCCTGCCCACCCTCAACGGCGTGACCACGAGCGTCATCGCGGTGCTCGACCACCTGCGGCTCCGTGGCCACAGGGCGGTCGTCATCGCCCCGGACACCCCGGGCATCGCGCAGCTCCGGCCGAAGGACCACGTCGAGCGGTTCAACGGCTACGACGTGCACCGCGTGCCCGCGGTCGCCTACCGCCAGTTCCCCGTCGCCCTCCCCCACCCGGTCCTCGACACGATCCTCGCCGCCTCCGGCGCCGACGTGCTCCACGCCGCGAGTCCGTTCCTGCTGGGTGGGCGCGCCATCACGGCGGCCGGGAGGCTCGGCATCCCCTCCGTCGCCGTCTTCCAGACCGACGTGGCCGGGTTCGCCCGCCGCAACGGCCTGACCGCGACCGTCCCGCTGGTGCGCAAGATCCTCGGGCGGATCCACGAGGGAGCGTCGCTGACGCTCGCCCCGTCGAGCGCCACCGCGGCGATGCTCGCCGAGGACGGCGTGCCGCGCGTCGCGCGGTGGGGCCGCGGCGTCGACACCACGCTGTTCCACCCCGGGCGCCGCGACACGGCGCACGTCCGCGCGCTCCGCCGGCGGCTCGCCCCGGACGGCGAGACGATCGTGGGGTACGTGGGGCGGCTCGCACCGGAGAAGGAGGTCGAGCGGCTCGCCGAGCTCGGCGGCGTCCCGGGCATCCGGGTCGTGGTCGCGGGAGGGGGTCCCTCCCGGCCGCTCCTGGAGCGACGCCTCCGCCACCTCGACGTCCACTTCACCGGTCCGCTGCGCGGCGACGCGCTGGCCGACGCCTACGCGGCCCTCGACGTCTTCGTCCACACGGGCCCGGCGGAGACCTTCGGCCAGACCCTGCAGGAGGCGCACGCGACCGGCCTGCCGGTCGTGGCGCCCGCGTCCGGCGGGCCGGTCGACCTCGTCGCCCCGGGGCTCGACGGTGACCTGTACGACCCCGACGAACCCCAGGCGCTCCGGCGGGCGGTGCTCCGGCTCCACCACGACCGAGCGCTCGCGGCCCGGATGGGCTCAGCCGGGCGGCTGCGCGTCGAGGGGACGACGTGGGAGGCCGTCGGCGACCAGCTGCTCGCGCACCACGACACCGCACGGACGATCGGCGCGCCCCCGGCGGCGGCGCGGGCGGTGCGGGCACGTTGGCACGAGAACGTCAGTGCGCGAGCATAGGATGGGGGTGTTCCACAGAACACCAACGGCAACGGCTCGCCGATCGGCGGGCCCGTCCTACGGGAGGACTCGCTCATGGCCGAGCAGACCGCAGGGGGGACGGCAACCGCTGAACCCCAGGTGACGATCGAGGCGCCACGCGCCTCTCGCACGCCGCAAGGCACCCTGTACCGGGGTTCCACCGGCATGTGGTCGTGGGTGCTGCACCGCATCACCGGTGTCGCGATCTACTTCTTCCTGCTCGTGCACATCCTCGACACCGCGCTCGTGCGGGTCTCGCCCGAGGCGTACAACGCCGTGATCGGCACGTACAAGACCCCGCTCATGAACCTCGGTGAGATCGCCCTCGTGATGGCGATCGTGTTCCACGCGTTCAACGGGCTGCGCATCATCCTCGTGGACTTCTGGTCGAAGGGCCCGAAGTACCAGCGCGCGATGTTCTGGATCGTGCTCGTCCTCTGGGCGGTCGCGATCGCGGGCTTCCTGCCGCGCCAGTTGATGAACCTCGTCGCGGACTTCCAGTAGGAGCACCAGATGACCACGCAGACCATCGAACCGCCCCGCAGCGCACAGGCTGCCCGCCGGACCACCAACTGGGAGAAGTGGGGCTGGATCTACATGCGCGCGTCGGGCGTCCTGCTCGTCGTGCTGATCTTCGGCCACCTCTTCGTCAACATGGTGGCGGGCGAGGGCGTCAAGCAGATCGACTTCGCGTTCGTCGCCGGCAAGTGGGCCAACCCGTTCTGGCAGGTGTGGGACTCGCTGATGCTGGTCCTCGCGCTCGTGCACGGGTCGAACGGCATGCGGACGATCGTGAACGACTACGTGTCGAAGCCGGGCATCCGGAAGACGCTCCTCGTCGCGATCCTCGTCGCGTGCGTCGCGCTGATCGTCCTCGGCCTGCTCGTGTGCTGGACGTTCGACCCGTGCCCCGCCGGCGCCGCCGCCGCGGACCTGCCGTCGTTCTGCCCGGCCCGCTAGCAGCTCCGAACGCCCGCTCCACCCCTGAACGAAAGACCCCCGTGCCTGCAAACACCCCGTCAGACATCACCGTGCACCACCACCAGTTCGACATCGTCATCATCGGCGCGGGCGGCGCCGGCATGCGCGCTGCCATCGAGGCCGGTCCGAAGGCGAAGACGGCCGTGATCTCGAAGCTGTACCCGACCCGCTCGCACACCGGTGCGGCGCAGGGCGGCATGGCGGCGGCCCTCGCGAACGTGGAAGAGGACTCGTGGGAGTGGCACACGTTCGACACGATCAAGGGCGGCGACTACCTCGTCGACCAGGACGCCGCCGAGATCCTGGCGAAGGAAGCCATCGACGCCGTCATCGACCTCGAGAACATGGGCCTGCCCTTCAACCGCACGCCCGAGGGCAAGATCGACCAGCGGCGCTTCGGCGGTCACACGCGTGACCACGGCAAGTCGCCGGTCCGACGCGCCTGCTACGCGGCCGACCGCACCGGGCACATGATCCTGCAGACGCTCTTCCAGAACTGCGTCAAGCTCGGCGTGAACTTCTTCAACGAGTTCTACGCGCTGGACCTCGTCATGGTCGACGTCACGGGCGACGACGGCGTCACCCGCAAGCAGCCGGCCGGCGTCGTGGCGTTCGAGCTCGCGACGGGTGAGCTGCACGTCTTCCACGCCAAGGCGATGATCTTCGCCACCGGCGGCTTCGGCAAGATGTTCAAGACCACGTCGAACGCGCACACGCTCACGGGCGACGGCGTCGGCATCGTCTGGCGCACCGGCCTCCCCCTCGAGGACATGGAGTTCTTCCAGTTCCACCCGACCGGGCTCGCCGGCCTCGGCATCCTCCTGACCGAGGGCGCCCGCGGTGAGGGCGCGATCCTCCGCAACGCCTCGGGCGAGCGCTTCATGGAGCGGTACGCCCCGACCATCAAGGACCTCGCACCGCGCGACATCGTGGCGCGGTGCATGGTGCAGGAGGTCGCAGAGGGCCGTGGTGCCGGTCCGAACAAGGACTACGTGCTCCTCGACTGCACGCACCTCGGTGCCGAGGTCCTCGAGACCAAGCTGCCGGACATCACCGAGTTCGCCCGCACCTACCTCGGCGTCGACCCGGTCGTCGAGCCGGTGCCGGTCATGCCGACCGCGCACTACGCGATGGGTGGCATCCCCACGAACGTCAAGGCCGAGGTCCTCTACGACAACACGACGGTCGTGCCCGGCCTCTACGCCGCCGGCGAGTGCGCCTGCGTGTCCGTGCACGGCTCGAACCGCCTCGGCACGAACTCCCTGCTCGACATCAACGTGTTCGGGAAGCGCTCGGGCAACAACGCGGCCGAGTGGGTCAAGACCGCCGAGTTCCTGCCCCTGCCGGAGCACCCCGAGCAGGGCGTCAAGGACATGCTCGACCAGCTCCGCGCGTCGACCGGCACCGAGCGGGTCGCGGCCCTCCGCAAGGAGCTCCAGGAGGAGATGGACCGGAACGCGCAGGTGTTCCGCACCGACGAGTCGCTCGCGAAGGTCACCGAGACCATCCACGAGCTCCGCAACCGCTTCCTGCAGGTCTCCGTGCAGGACAAGGGCAAGCGGTTCAACACCGACCTGCTCGAGGCCGTCGAGCTCGGCTTCCTGCTCGACCTGGCCGAGGTGGTCGTGTACTCCGCCCGCAACCGCAAGGAGAGCCGCGGCGGCCACATGCGCGACGACTACCCGAAGCGCGACGACGAGAACTACATGCAGCACACCATGGCGTACCTGACGGGCGACCCGCACTCGTCACTCGCCGACGACCACATCACGCTCGACTGGAAGCCCGTCGTGGTGACGCGCTACGAGCCGATGGAGAGGAAGTACTGATGACCGACACCCTGGTCTCCGACGCCCCCCGCACCCAGACCGTGCAGGAAGCCCCTCCCGGATCGTTCCCCGTCACGATCATCGTCCGCCGGTTCGACCCCGACGTCGACGACGAGCCGCGCTGGCAGGACTTCGACGTGATGATGCTGCCGACCGACCGCATCCTCGACGCACTGCACCAGATCAAGTGGGAGCAGGACGGCTCGCTCACGTTCCGCCGGTCCTGCGCGCACGGCGTCTGCGGCTCGGACGCGATGCGCATCAACGGGCGCAACCGTCTGGCGTGCAAGACCCTCATCAAGGACCTCGACGTCTCGAAGCCGATCTACGTCGAGGCCATCAAGGGTCTGCCGCTCGAGAAGGACCTCGTCGTCGACATGGAGCCGTTCTTCGCGTCCTACCGCGAGGTCCAGCCCTTCCTCCAGGCATCGTCCGCACCCGAGAAGGGCAAGGAGCGCGTGCAGTCCGTCGCCGACCGTGCCCGGTTCGACGACACCACCAAGTGCATCCTCTGCGCTGCGTGCACGTCGTCGTGCCCGGTGTTCTGGACGGACGGTCAGTACTTCGGCCCGGCCGCGATCGTCAACGCGCACCGCTTCATCTTCGACTCGCGTGACGACGCAGCCGACGTGCGTCTCGACATCCTGAACGACAAGGAGGGCGTCTGGCGCTGCCGCACGACCTTCAACTGCACCGACGCCTGCCCGCGCGGCATCCAGGTCACGAAGGCGATCTCGGAGGTCAAGCAGGCGATCATGCGAGGGAAGGCATAGGTCGGCCCGGTAGGCTCGCGCCCATGACGTTCGCGGAGACCCGCCCCATCCTCGACCAGCTCGGCTACACCGTCCGGTACGTGCAACTCCCCGGGGAGACCCTGCACGAGCCGCCGGTCGAAGGGGCACTCCGCATCGCGCAGGTGGGATCGGACCAGTACGCGCTCGAGGTGGTCGACTACGGCACCGCGCGGCGACTGGCGACCGCGAACGGCGAGGACGACGCCGTCGAGATGCTCCGTCGGTTCCTCAACCGGCCGTTCCCGGCGCCGCGGGACGTCCCGCGGCACGAGCTCGACGGACTCCGCGACCGCGCGGCCTCGACGTACCCGCAGCTCGCGCAGCAGGTGTCACAGGCCGGCGAGCGGGGGCTGACCATCCAGGTCCCGGCCGGCGTGCCCGTCGACCGCATCGGCGGACCGGACGGCTACCTCCTGCACCCGCTCGACACCCCGCTCCCCCAGCGCTCGTTGCCGCCGCACGTCGCGTCCGCGCCGGAGACCCACCGCTACGTCGTGGAGCGGCCGTTCCTCGTGACGGTGCGGTTCGTGCAGCCGTGGTTCGACCAGCCGGGCGGTGCGATGCGTTTCGAGACGGCCGACCCCTCGGTCACCGTCCGCGACCTCGTCGTCGACGGCTCGCTCGCCCGCGTCCGCGTCGTCTGACGCGCTCGACGCGCTCGATGCGCTCGACGCGATCGACGCGATCGACGCGCTCGCTGCCTGCTCCGGCTGCTGCACAACCAAAGACCGTCCGCACCACGCCTCGGCGTGGTGCGGACGGTCTTTCGTTGTGCGCCGCCGATCTGCACCGACATCGCGCGGCGACGGTCTAGCCGAGGTCGGGGCGGTCGTACTGCGCGCCGGACGGGTTCGACCCGAGGCAGCCGAGCACGATCGCCGCGACGGAGACGAAGAGGCCCAGGAGCCAGGTCGCGCCCGGGAGTCCGGCATCGTGCACGCGCCGCCACCCGAGCGCGATGTTCGGCACGAGGGTCGCGAGCCACCACAGGAACCACAGCCCGAGGAACACGAACGCGATCGGCGCCCGTGCGGGCTCGCTGACGGAGTTGCCGTACGCGTCGACCCTGGTGCTCCCGAGGATCGTCGCGACGAGCACGCCGTAGAACGCCCCGATGAGCACGAGTGTGACGATCGCGTTCGCGAGGAACCAGTACCAGTACTCACTCCGGCTGGCGCGGCCGTCGAAGCGCGCGTACTTCTTGAAGAAGCGGGTGAAGGCGTCCAGGAACCCGATGCCGTACCAAGGCGCCCACAGCGGTGGTGTGCCGTACGGCCCGAGCGGGATCGGCGGCGGTGCCTGGTACATCGGGTACGGCGGGCCGTACGGCTGCTGCCCGTACTGGGGCGGCTGCTGCCCGTACTGGGGCGGCTGCTGCCCGTACTGGGGCGGCTGCTGCCCGTACTGGGGCGGCTGCTGCCCGTACTGGGGCGGCTGCTGCGGCGGCCCCCACTGGGGTGTGCCGTCGTTCGTCATGGTCGTGCCCTCCCGTGGACGGACTCGTCGTATCGAGGACGAACGGCCCTCCCGGACACCCGGGAGGGCCGTTCGTCATCGTGCGTCGCTCAGCCGCGCTGGGGCTGGTCGAATCGCGCGCCCTCGGGCTTCGAGGGGAGCAGGTACAGGACGAGCAGGATGATGCCGCCGACGAACGGGATGAGACCGAGGAAGAAGAACGGTCCCGCGAAGTTCGCGTCGTGGAGTCGGCGCCACGCGAGGGCGATGTTCGGCACGATCGTCGCGAGACCCCAGAGCCCGAGCAGGATCCCACCGATGACGAACAGCGCCGACGGAGCGGTCATCACCGCGCTGGTGGAGTAGCCCGTCGAGACGGTCCGGTACTCCGACGTCGCCGCACCGATCCCGTAGATCGTGTACAGGACGATGCCGACGATCGCGTTCGCGAGGAACCACCACCAGAACTCGCTCCGGCTCGCGCGACCGTCGAACCGGACGTACTTCTTGAAGAACCGCTTGATGGCGGCACCGAACGAGATCCCGTACCACGGCGCCCACAGCGGCGGCTCGCCGTTCGGACCGGTCGGCGCGGGCTGCCCGTACTGCGGCTGGCCGTACTGCGGCTGCTGCCCGTACGGCTGCTGCTGGCCGTGCTGCTGCTGGCCGTACGGGTCCTGCCCGTTCGGGTTCTGCGGCGGGTACTGGTCACTCATCGGGGTCCCCCTGCTGACTCGCGGTTCGGATCGGGTTGCCCCGGCACATCGCGCGGGGCGCTGCCGAGTCAACCAGACGCACCGCGGGCGCGTCCGGCGTGTGACACCCCCGATCAGGGGACGAGTGCGAGCTTCCCTCCCGGGTGCTGCGACTCCAGCAGCTCCGCGGCGGCCTTCGCCTCCGCGAGCGGGAACGTCCGGGCGACCGGCACGACGAGCTGCCCGTCGCCCGCGAGGTCGATGAGCCGCTGCCGCACCGAGTCCCGGAAGGCCTTGCTCTCCGGCTGCGCGCCGCCGACCGCGCGGATGCCGTCGGACTCCGCCCGGCCGAACGCCGCGATGGTCACGATGCGCGATCGGTCCGCGACGAGCGCAAGGGAGACGTCGACCGCCTCGTCGGTCCCGACGCAGTCGAGCGCCACGCTGACACCGCCGCCGGTCCCGTCGGCGACGAGCGCGCGGACGCGGTCCTCCAGCCCGTCGCCGTAGGCGATCCACTCCCCGCCGAAGTCCGCGACGACGTCGGCGTTGCGCTCCGAGGCGGTCCCGATGACCCGGGCTCCGAGCAGGCGGAGCTGCTGGAGCAGGCTGACCCCGACGGCCCCGGCTGCGCCGTGCACGAGGACCGTGTCGTTCCCGGAGGCCCGGGTGACCCTCAGCATGTCGGCCGCGGTGGTCCCGGCGAGGAGCAGGTTCGCGGCCTCGGGGAACCCCAGCGTCGCCGGCTTCGCGAAGACGTCGCGCGCGGGTACCGTCAGTTCCTCCGTCCAGCCGCCCTCGACACGGAACGCGAGGACCTCGTCGCCGACGGCTCCCCCACCCGAGGCGATCTCGGTGTCGGGCCCGACGGCGCTGATGGTGCCGGCGACCTCGTAGCCGACGGCGATCGGCAGGTCGGACCGGTCGCCCTGACGGGTGTGCTTCGTGTCCGCCGGGTTCATGCCCGCGGCGCGGACGGCGATGGTGACCTCGCCGGGGCCGGGCGCGGGCACCTCGGTGTCGGTGAACTCGAGGACCTCGCTGCCGCCGAACCGCGGTGCCACCCAGTGCTTCGTCATGCGCCCGACGCTACGCGCCGCGTCCGCGAGCGACCGCACCGTGTGACGCGCCCCCAGACGGACTGGAGGCACGGCGCCAGCTGGGCACCGTGCCTCCAGTCCGGAAGACGCGGACGTCGTCAGGCGCGTGCCTGGCGGACCCGGTCCGCGAACGCGGCGTGCAGCGGGTGCTGCTCGTCGAGCCCGGTGATCTCCGAGACGACCTCGCCGTCCGCCTTGTCGGACCGCAGTAGCTCCTGGAGCTGGACGCTCTGCTCGTCGTCCGCGACGTCGAAACGGAGTGCCGCGCCCATCGCGTCGAGCAGCGCGGTCGGTTCGGTGCCGTCCTCGGCGAGGGCCGCGGCCGGCGAGACGAACCGCTCGTCACGGGAGAGCTTGCGGAGCGGCTGCCGGCCGACCCGGGTGACCGTGTCGGGCAGGTGCGGGTTCTCGAACCGGGCGATGATCGCCTCGACGTAGGCGCGGTGCACCTCGGGGTCGAGCTCGTGGCGACGGACGAGCAGGTCGCTCGTCTCGGCGAGGACGGACTCGAGCTCGGACCGCACCGCCGGGATCGAGATGACGTCGGCGATCTTGTCCGCACCGGCGAGGTACCCGTGGTAGGCGACCGTCGCGTGGCCGGTGTTGACCGTGAAGAGCTTGCGCTCGATCGACGCGGCGAGCCCGTCGACGTAGTGCGCACCGGGGATCTCCGGCTCGGACCCGTTGAACGGCGTGCGGTCGATGGCCCACTCGAAGTAGGTCTCCACCGTGACGTCGAGTCCGGCGCCCTCGGGCTGTGCGGGGACGATGCGGTCGACGGCCGTGTTCGCGAAGACGGCCTTGGCGAGGGCCTGGTCGCGGGACTCGGCGGGCAGCGCCTCGACGATGAACTCGCGGAGGCGGTCGGTGGCGTTGATCGCGTTCTCGCACGCCATCACGGCGAGCGGCGGCGCACCCGCGTCGCGCTGCTGCAGTCCCGCGGCGATCACCGGCGCGATGAACTTCAGCACGTTCGGGCCGACGGCGCAGGTGACGACGTCTGCGGCGGCGACCTCGGCGACGACGCCCGGCTCGTCCTGCGCGCTGTTCATTGCGCGGAACCCGGTGACCTCGTGGTCCTTCGCGTCGGCACCGACCTCGTGCACGGTGTACGAGTCGGCGGCGGCGAGGGCGTCGATGAGCGGTGCGGCGACGTCGGCGAAGACGACCTCGTAGCCGGCCTCGTGCAGGAGCAGGCCGACGAAGCCGCGGCCGATGTTGCCGGCGCCGAAGTGGACGGCGGTGCGCTCGCTCACTCGTTGACCTCGCCGAGGATCGACAGGATCGCGGCGGTGTCGGGCGCGTCGGTCAGCTTCTGGACCTCGTCCTCGTCGGAGAACACGATCGCGATCTTCGAGAGGATGTCGAGGTGCTCGTTGTTGACGCCGGCGATGCCGACGACGAAGCGCACGGGGTTGCCGTCCCAGTCGATCGGGGTGGCGTAGCGGATGAACGAGAGCGCCGACGACTTGATGGCGTCCTTCGCGTCGTTCGTGCCGTGCGGGATGGCGAGGAAGTTGCCCATGTACGTCGAGACGCTCTTCTCACGCTCGAGCATCGCCGGGTAGTAGTCCGCGGTGACCGCGCCCGCAGCCTCGAGGATCTCGGCAGCCTCCTTCATCGCCTCCGACTTGGTCGGCGCGGTGTCCTCGGTGTGGATCCGGATCTGGCTCTCCTGCAGGACGGGCATCGGGGTTCTCCTTGCTTCGTGACGTGGCGTCGTGGACGTGTGGAGGGGACGAGCCGCGGCCCGTCCCCTCCGATACTGCACTTGCTTACTGGTTCTTGAGCTGTTCGACGACCTCGTCGTACTGCGGCGCGTTCATGAAGTTGCCGACGGACACGTGCTGCGCCCCCGGGTTCTTCTGCCGGGCACGGTCGGTGAGCTCCTCCTGCGTGATGATGAGGTCCTCGGTGCCGTCGAGGTTCGCGATCGCCTTGTTGACGACCGTGACGCCCTCGATCCCCGCCTTCTTCACCTTGTTGCGGAGGACGCTGGCGCCCATCGCGCTGGAGCCCATGCCGGCGTCGCAGGCGAACACGACGTTCTCGACGCGGGTGGCCGTGGCGGTCGACGCCGAACCGACGCCGCCGAGCGAGGCCTCGGCCTCTTCCTCGTTGGCCGGGGCGTTGTTCCCGAGCAGACCCGACGTCGCGGCGTTGACGTCGCGGCCCTTGTTGGCCTGGAGCTTCGCCATCGCAGCGCTCATGTCGCCGCCGCCGTTCGCGAGGTCACGCTTGCGGGTGGCGAGGAGGAAGAACGACGCCACGGCGAACGACACGGCTGCCGACAGGATGACCGACAGGATGACGCCGACGAAGCTGTCCTTCGCGGTCGATCCGATCACGGCGAAGATCGATCCGGGCGAGGCCGGGGCGACGAGGCCGGACTGGAACGCGACGTTGGTGGCGACACCGGTCGCGCCACCGAGGATGACGGCGATGAAGAGCACCGGCTTCTGCAGCACGTACGGGAAGTAGATCTCGTGGATGCCGCCGAGGAACTGGATGATGATCGCGCCGGGAGCGGTCGAGCGAGCGATGCCGACGCCGAAGAAGGTGAAGGCGAGCAGGATGCCGAGACCCGGGCCGGGGTTGGCCTCGAGCAGGAACAGGATGCTCTTGCCCGACTCCTTCACCTGCGCCGCGCCGAGCTGGTCGAGCACGCCGTGGTTGATGGCGTTGTTGAGGAAGAACACCTTGGCGGGCTCGATGATCACGCTGGCGAGCGGGAGCAGCGAGTTGTTGATGAGGAACTCAACCGCTGCGCCGAGGCCGTTCGCGATCGCCTTGAAGATCGGGGCGAGCCAGAAGAACCCGATCATGGCGAGCACGAACCCGAGGATGCCTGCCGCGTAGTTGTTGACGAGCATCTCGAAGCCCGGGCGGATCTTGCCGTCCCAGATCTTGTCGACCTGCTTGATGATGTACGCGCCGAGCGGGCCGCAGATCATCGCGCCGAGGATCATCACGGTGCCGTTGGCCCCGAGGATGACGCCCATCGCGAAGATCGAGCCGACGACGGCACCGCGGGTCTCGTAGACCATGCGACCGCCCTGGATCGCGATCGCGAGCGGGATGAGGTAGGTCAGGATCGGCCCGACGACGCCGGGGTTAGCGACGCCGTTCGTCTCACCGAAGCCGCCGAGGATGCCGACGGGCGTCCAACCGGTCTCGATGAAGAACGCCGTGATGATGCCCCACGCGATGAAGATCGCGATGTTGGGCATGACCATGCCGGAGAGGAAGGTGCCGAACTTCTGCACGGCGACGCGTGCGCCGCCCCGCGACTTCGCGGGAGCGTCGGGCGCTGCAACGGACGACGTTGTCATGTGCCTGGCTTTCTGTGATGGGTGCTGCAGTGGTGGAGGGGTGGGGGTGCTGCTGTGCTGCGGTGGTGCTGGGCTAGACGGCGTGCGCGGCGGCCGCGGCGGACTTGGCAGCCGCTGCGGTCGACGCGGCGAGTGCCGCCTTCGCCATCTCGCGGGCCTGGTCGAGCGTGTGCTTGCCGAGTTCGGCGCGCACGTCGGCGAGGGCCGCGGGGGTCATGGACAGGGTGGTGGCGCCCAGGCCGACGAGGACGACGGCGAGGAGCGGGTCGGCCGCGGCCTCGCCGCAGATGCCGACGGCCTTGCCGGCGTCTGCCCCGGCGGAACCGAGCTGCGCGACGAGCCGGAGCACGGCGGGGTGCCACGGGTCCTGGTAGGACGCGACGGTGCCGAGCATGCGGTCGGCGGCCATCGTGTACTGGGTCAGGTCGTTCGTGCCGATCGACACGAAGTCGGCGGAGGTGAACACCTGCTCGGCCATGAGCGCGAGCGACGGCACCTCGGCCATCACGCCGGCGGTGCGGATGCCGAGCTCGCGGGCGAGGGCGACGAAGTACTCGGTCTCCTCGGCGTCGGCGACCATCGGCGCCATCACCCAGAGGTCGGCTTCGGTCTCGGCGTCGGCCTGCGCGAGCGCGGTGAGCTGATCGCGCAGCACCTCCTCGTGGTTCCGGAGGGCCCGGAGTCCGCGGCGTCCGAGGGCCGGGTTCTCCTCGTCCTTGTCCGTGAGGAACGGCAGCGGCTTGTCGGCGCCGGCGTCGAGCGCGCGGACGACGACCTTCTTGCCGGGGAACGCCTCGAGCAGGCGCTTGTAGGACTCCTGCTGCTCGGCGACGGTCGGTGCCTTCGGCGAGTCGAGGAAGAGGAACTCGGTGCGGAAGAGCCCCACGCCCTCCGCACCGAGAGCGACGGCGCCCGCGGCGTCGGCGGGGCTGCCGAGGTTCGCGAGCAGGGGCACGGCGTGACCGTCGGCGAGGGCGCCGGCGGTGAGGGGGGCCGCGGCGGCGGCGAGCCGGTCGGCGATGCGCTGCTCGACCTCGGCGACGAGCTCGGCGGACGGGTCGGTGACGACCGTGCCGGCGGCGGCGTCGACGACGACCTCGGTGCCGTCGGCGAGCTGGTCCGCCCCGGTGACGCCGACGATCGCGGTGATGCCCTTCGCGCGGGCGAGGATCGCGGTGTGCGAGGTCGGGCCGCCGTCGCGCGTGACGAGGGCGAGCACCTTCTCGAGGTCGAGGAGCGCGGTGTCGGCCGGCGCGAGGTCGCGGGCGACGAGGACGAAGGGGGTGTCCGACTCGGGGACGCCGGGTGCCGGGACGCCGCGCAGCTTGGCGATGATGCGCTGGGCGACGTCGTCGAGGTCGGCCGCGCGCTCCCCCATGTACCCGCCCATCTGCACGAGGAGGTCGCGGAACTGACCGAACGCCTCGAACACCGCACGCTCGGCGTTGGTCCCACCGTCGATGCGGGCGTGCACGTCGTCGAGGAGCGTCGGGTCCTGCGCCATGAGCGCCTGGGCCTCGAGCACGGCCTGAGCGTCGCCGCCGGCGAGCTGTCCGCGCTTGTTGAGGTCCTCGGCCACCGCGGCGAGCGCGCCGGCCACGGCCTGCTTCGCGTCGTCCGCCGAACCGGTCAGCGCGTCCTGCGACGGGGCGCCGAGCGGATCTGCCATCCGGAGGACCGGTCCGTGGGCGACGCCACGGCCGACGCCGGTGCCGAGCAGTTCGGGCATTCGAGACTCCTTCATCTCACGCGCGGTGGGGCGGTGCGGTGCGGTGGTGCTGTGGGTGTCGCGGTCGGGCGACTGGGAGCACACTACATCGATCCTCGTTGACAAACAAACACATCCGGGGATAAAAATGCAGAAACAGATGCCCGTTTGCGTCTGGCGACCAGAACGAATCGGGCATCGCGGATCGAGACGTGCCCGAGCGTGTCCGTTCCGGCCCGATCCCAGCCAGCACCCCGCACGAGCACCACGAGACGACGAGGCCCACGATGTACGCACCCGAGCGCCACCAGCGCATCGTGGAACAGGCCCGGGCACAGGGCCGGGTCGACGTGAAGGACCTCGCCGAGTCGCTCGAGGTCACCCCGGAGACGATCCGCCGCGACCTCACCTCACTCGAACGTCGCGGGCTCGTCCGACGGGCGCACGGTGGCGCCATCCCGGTCGAGCGCATCACGCTGCACCCCGGGGTCGGCGACCGCGGTGGCATCAACCAGGCCGAGAAGATGGTCATCGCCCAGGCCGCCCTCGAGGAGCTGCCGGAGAACGGCTCGATCATGATCGACGCGGGCACCTCGACCATCTGCCTCGCCGAGATGCTCCCGACCGACCGCGGCCTCACCGTCGTGACGCACTCACTGCCCGTCGCGATGGCGGTCGCGAACCGGCAGGGCCTCGACCTCCACCTCCTCGGCGGCAACATCCGCAGCGACTCGCTCGCGGGCGTCGGCACGTGGACGCACCAGCTCATCGGGATGGTGAGCGTCGACGTCGCGTTCATCAGCATCAACGGCATCACGCCCGAGCGCGGCCTCACGACGCACAACATGGCCGAGGCCGCCGTGAAGTCCGCCATGATCAAGTCGGCCCGGCGGAGCATCCTGCTCGCCGACCACACGAAGTTCGGCCGCGAGGAGTTCGGCCGCGTCGCACCCCTCGCTGCGATCGACACGATCATCACCGACCCCGGCGTCAACGCGGACCTCGTCCGCGAGGTCGAGGCCGCCGGCACCGAGGTGTTCTGGCCCGGTCGTTCCTGACCGCTGCCAGGACCAGCCCCACCCGACGCTCGCTACCATGAGCGCCACCACCCATCGACAGGAGTCCATTCGATGTCCGAAGCCACCCGCACCGTCACCGTCGCCAGCGCGTCCGGCCTGCACGCCCGCCCCGCGTCCCTGTTCGTCCAGACCGTGACCGCGTCCGGCCACCAGGTCACCATCGCGAAGGGCGACAAGTCCGGCAACGCCGGCAGCATCCTCGCGCTGCTCGGCCTCGGCATCGAGAACGGCGACGAGGTCACCCTCACGGTGTCGGGCGACGACGCCGAGAAGACCGCCGACGACCTCGTCGAGTTCCTGCAGACGGACCACGACGCGGCCTGATCGGGCAGGTCGCGTCCTGGACGCGACCACCAGACGGACGGGAGGCGCGGTGCCGGCTGGCACCGCGCCTCCCGTCCGTCATCCGGTCACCGCCGCAGCCGCGCGGGGACCGATCACGCGTACCAGCGTCCCAGGAACCCCGCCGTGCCCATGGCCGCGACGAGCGCACCTCCGGCCGCGGCTGCGGCCACACCGTCCGCGAGCCCCGGGGCACCCGTGCCGGCGAGCACGAGCAGGACGCCTGCCGCGACGAGCGTCGCCGCCTGCAGGACGGGGACGACCACGACGCCGGGCACTCGACGCCGGACCAGCCCCACGAACGGCCGCCACCCCGTCGGGAGCGCCCGACCGAGCCGGCGGAGCACCGCGACCTGGGCGAGGACCACTCCGACGATCAACGCCGCGCAGCACAGCTCGGGGGGCAGGGGGTCGTCGACCACCATGCCGACGAGTACCCCCAAGGTGCCGGCGAGCACGAGACCGACGACGATGAACGCCGTCCCCAGCGACGCCAGACGGACGACGGCACGACGGAACGCGCCGAGCGGGCCGGCCGCGTCAGGGTGCTCCGCGAGGACGAGTGCGGCGTCGGCGAGCACCGCGATCGTGCTGCCACGGCGTTCGCGTGCCCGGAGGAGCTGCCAGCGGGGCCACGGGTCCGCGGGGGTCGCCGCCACCGCGGCGACGAGGGCGCGCTCGGCGGTGCCCGGGTAGCCCTCGCGGGCGGCCAGCCATGCGAGGGCGAGGTCCACCTGTGCGTGCTGCGGGTGCGCGGTGGCGGCCCGGGTCGCGGCGGCGTAGGTCGCCGCGTCCACCTGTCCGGTGCGGAGGTCGAGGACGAGCTGCGCTGCCGCCAGGCCGCCGTCGCTCGGGACGAGCTCGACGGCTGCCGCCCAGGCCGACCGGGCCTCGACGACGTCGTCGGCCTCCTCGGCGAGGTGCGCGGCGAGGAGGTACCCCTCGACGTCATCGGGATCGGTGGTGATCGCCCGGCGGACTGCCGTGCGCGCGGCGTCGAGGTCACCGGCCGACCAGAACGCGACCGCGAGGATCCGGAGCACCTCCGGGTCGTCGCCGTGCAGGGCGAGCGCACCGGTCAGTGGCTCGACGGCGTCCTCGGGCCAGCCGTGCTCCAGGAGTTCCGAGGCCGCCACGAGGGCACGCTCGACCTGCGGGTGGCGCCAGGGCGGAGGATCGGCGACGGGGTCGGTCACGGGCTCATCGTGGCGGGGCGACCGGCGGGCGGACAAGCCCGCGCACGGGGGTCGCGACCTACGAGCGCGCTGGCGGGATCGGCGGGATCGGCGGGATCGGGCGCAGCTCGCCCCACGCGAAGCTGCTCTCGGCGATGAAGTCCTGCAGGTCGTCGGCCATCTTCAGCAGCATCTCCTGCTCCCCCTCGCCGAGCCAGAGCCACGAATCCCCGTCGTCTCCGGCGATCGACCATGCGAGGGCCATCCCCTCGTCGGCGACCTCCGTCTCGACTACTCGGCGGAGTCGTTCGGACCAGTCGGTGTACACCCAGAACTCCGCTCCGCGGAACTCGTCCGGGCGCAGCATCTGCTCGGCCACGGGTCGGAACGCGGCGAGCAGCTCGCCCACGGTCAGCACGACGGTCATTGCCGCAGCCTACGGCGGGCGGGGCTGTCCGTGGCCGCCGATAGGCTGGGCGGCATGACACGCCTGCGCCTCGCATCCGTCAACGTGAACGGCGTCCGTGCCGCGTTCCGGAAGGGCATGGGCGACTGGCTCGCCACGCGCGACGTCGACGTCCTCGCCCTGCAGGAGGTCCGTGCGTCGAGCGACGACCTCGCGGGGCTCCTCGGTGACGAGTGGGACATCGTGCACGACCCCGCCTCGGCGAAGGGCCGCGCGGGCGTCGCGATCGCGTCCCGGCACCGGGCGCAGATCCACCGTGTCGCGCTGGGGGCGGAGGAGTTCGACTCCGCCGGCCGCTGGCTCGAGGCCGACTACGAGATCGACGGCACCACGGTGACGGTCGTGTCGACGTACGTGCACTCGGGCGAGGTCGACACCCCGAAGCAGGACGAGAAGTGGAAGTTCCTCGACGCGATGACCGAGCGACTGCCAGAGCTCCGGGCACACAACCCGCTCGCGGTCGTCGTGGGTGACCTCAACGTCGGGCACGACGAGCGCGACATCAAGAACTGGAAGGGCAACGTGAAGCGGGCCGGGTTCCTCCCCCGCGAGCGCGCCTACTTCTCCCGGTTCTTCGGCGCCGAGGGCGAGCAGGTCGAGGGCGCGGACGGTTCGACCGGGCCGGGCCTCGGCTGGGTCGACGTCGGCCGTGCGCAGGCCGGCGACGTCGACGGCCCGTACACCTGGTGGTCGTGGCGCGGCCAGGCGTTCGACAACGACTCCGGTTGGCGCATCGACTACCACGTCGCCACCCCCGAACTCGCCGAGAAGGTCTCGCACTACACGGTCGACCGCGCCGCGGCGTACGACCAGCGATGGTCCGACCACGCCCCCGTGGTCGTCGACTACGAGATCTGATCCCCTCCCGCTCCAGCGCAACAGGACACCAGCATGACCACGACCCGCATCTTCTCCGGCATCCAGCCCTCGGCCGGATCGCTCCACCTCGGCAACTACATCGGCGCGCTCATGCAGTGGCGGACGCTGCTCGACGACCACGACGCCATCTACTGCGTCGTCGACATGCACGCGATCACCACCGCGCAGGATCCGGCCGAGCTCCGGGCGAACACCCGTGCCACGGCGGCGCAGTACATCGCGTCGGGCATCGACCCGTCGAAGGCGACGCTCTTCGTCCAGTCGCAGGTGCCCGCACACGCCGAGCTCGCCTGGGTGCTCAACACCCTCACCGGCTTCGGCGAGGCCAGCCGGATGACCCAGTTCAAGGACAAGTCGGCCCGTCAAGGTGCCGACGCGGCCTCGGTCGGGCTCTTCACCTACCCGATCCTCATGGCGGCGGACATCCTGCTGTACGACACGAAGGTCGTCCCCGTCGGCGACGACCAGCGGCAGCACGTGGAGCTGACACGCGACCTCGCCGGGCGGTTCAACTCGCGGTTCGGCGACACGTTCGTCGTGCCCGAGGCCCGGATCCTCACCGACACGGCCCGCATCTACGACCTGCAGGACCCGACGAACAAGATGAGCAAGTCGGCGGCGTCCGACAACGGGCTCATCCGACTGCTCGACGACCCGAAGCGCACCGCGAAGAAGATCCGCTCGGCGGTCACCGACACCGAGCGCGAGATCCGGGCCGACCGCCAGGCGAAGCCCGGTGTGACGAACCTGCTGTCGATCCTGTCGGCGTTCACGGGCACCTCGGTGGCCGACCTCGAGGCGTCCTTCCAGGGAAAGGGGTACGGCGACCTGAAGGGCGAGGTGGCCGACGCGGTCGTCGCCGAGCTCGAGCCCGTGCGTGCCCGCACGCTCGAACTCCTCGACGACCCGGCGGAGCTCGACCGGCTCCTCGCCGTCGGTGCCGACCGCGCGGAGTCGATCGCGCAGCAGACCCTCGCGCGCGTGTACGACCGCATCGGGTTCGTCCCGCGCGTCCGCGGCTGAGCACGACGTGATCCCGGTCGTCCTCGAGTCCACGCGGGTGCGCCTCGACGTGCCCACCCGCGCGGACACGGCAGCCATCGTCGCCGGCTGCCAGGACCCCGACGTCGCGCGCTGGACGACCGTGCCGCAACCGTACGGGCCCGAGCACGCGCGGTCCTTCGTGGATGCCCTCGTCGGCCCGGGGTGGGCGTCGGACCGGGAGTACACCTGGGCGATCCGGCGCAGCGGTTCCGCCCTGCTCGAGGGCGTCATCGGGTACCGGACCGAGCGGCGTGACGTCGGGTTCTGGCTCGCACCCGCCGCACGTGGTGCCGGGCTCGTGCACGACGCCCTCGAGCTCGTGGTCACGTGGGCGTTCGAGCAGGGCGCTCCCGACGTCGCGTGGGAGTGCTACGAGGGCAACACCTCTTCCGCAGCGGTCGCCCGGGCCGCCGGGTTCTCCTTCACGGGGAGCGGTCCGGCGGCGAACCCCGGTCGTGACGGCGGCCCCACACCCGCGTGGCACGCGCGGCGTCGTGCGGACGGCGCGCCGGCGTCCGACCTGTCATGGCCCACAGCGTCGTTCGCCCACAGCGTGTAGTTCGATGACGCGTCACCGACTTGTCGTCGGTAGTGTCGAGGAGTGACCAGCACCCCCTCCGGAACCGCGACCCCGGCCGAGGTCCGGGCGATGCGCCGCGGCCTCGAGATCGCGGCGCTCGGCCCCGCCGTCGGCGACCACGCCCGGGTCGGAGCGGTGATCCTCTCCCCCGACGGCACGGTGCTCGCCGAGGGCTGGCACAAGGGCGCCGGCACGCCGCACGCCGAGGTCGACGCGATGGCAAAGGTCGACCCGGCACTGCTCCGTGGCGCGACCGCCGTCGTGACCCTGGAGCCGTGCAACCACACCGGGCGGACAGGCCCCTGCGCACTCGCCCTCGTCGAGGCCGGCATCGGCCGCGTCGTGTACGCGATCGACGACCCGGGGGCGCACGTGCACGGCGGCGCCGACCGGCTCCGCGCCGCCGGCGTCGACGTCGTGTCCGGGGTCCTCGCCGCCGAGGCCGAGACGTTCCTCGAGCGCTGGCTGCTCTCGGTCCGGCTCGGTCGCCCGTGGGTGACCGCGAAGTGGGCGTCGAGCCTCGACGGACGCGCTGCAGCGGCCGACGGGACCAGCCAGTGGATCACTGGTGCCGCCGCACGCCAGCACGTCCACGAACAGCGGGCGGCGCACGACGCGATCCTCGTCGGCACCGGCACCGTGCTCGCCGACGACCCCTCCCTCACCGCACGGGGCGATGCGGGTGAGCTCCTCGCCGACCAGCCCCTCCCGGTGGTCTTCGGCGACCGACCGGTCCCGGACACCGCCGCGCTCCGCCGGCACCCGCGCGGCCTCGTCACACTGCCGGGGCACGACCTCGCGGCGTCCCTGGCGGCCCTCCGCGACCACGGCGTGCACTCGGTCTTCGTCGAGGGCGGCCCCACCCTGACCTCCGCGCTCATCGCGGCCGGCCTCGTCGACGAGTACCTCGTCTACGTCGCCCCCGTGCTGCTCGGCGGACCCCGCGTCGCGGTCGACGACCTCGGCGTGGGAAGCATGACCGACCGCCTGCGGTTGGACGTAACATCGACCACCAGCCTGGGTCCCGACCTCCTGGTCCGGGCCCGGCCGCACGGCGCCGCGCACCCTGGGACGGCGCCCCAGAACGACCGGAGCACACGATGACCGACGCACTGACCTCCCCCACGCCGGGGAGCCCGGTCCAGTTCGAGGTGTCCACGAACGTCCCGACCACCCACGGCACGTTCGAGATGCGCGCCTACCGCGACCTCGTCACGGGCGCCGAGCACGTCGCCATCATCGGAACGCTCCCCGACGGCTCACGCCCGGGCGACGGTGCGCTCGTGCGGGTGCACTCGGAGTGCCTGACCGGCGAAGCCTTCGGATCGCTGAAGTGCGAGTGCGGACCGCAGCTCGACGCGGCGCTCGACACGATCGCGTCCGAGGGCGGCGTGGTCGTCTACCTCCGTGGGCAGGAGGGACGCGGCATCGGCCTGATCAACAAGCTCAAGGCCTACCGCCTCCAGGAGGACGGGCTCGACACCCTCGACGCGAACCTCGCGCTCGGGTTGCCCGCCGACTCGCGCGAGTACGGGGGCGCCGCGGGCATCCTCGCCGACCTCGGGATCACGAGCGTCCGCCTCCTCTCGAACAACCCGGAGAAGCGCCGGCAGCTCGAGGAGCACGGCATCGCGGTCGAGTCGCTCGTGCCGCTCGTCGTCGGCATCTCCGCGCAGAACGCGGGCTACCTCGACACCAAGCGGGACCGCATGGGCCACCAGCTGCCCGCCCACCTCGAGGCCGGCGCCGCGAGCTGAGCGACCGCGCACCAGCGCGACCACGGCGCGCACCAGCGCGACCACGGCGCGCACCAGCGCGACCACGGCGCGCACCAGCGCGACCACCACCGGGAGGCGCGGAGCACGGACGACGTGCACCGCGCCTCCCGGCCGTTCGTTCTCTGCGGATTCGCAGGAAAGCGACATCTGTCGTAGGCTGTGAGCCCCCGTCACAAGCGGTCAACCACTCACCGAACGCACCCGATCGGCGACGCGCCACCTGCGCGAACCGACCGGTGTCCGCCGTCCGGAACACCGCTGCACCCCTCCCGGGTGCTCCCCTCGGAGTCACCACACACGCATGTCAGCCGCATCGGCACCCAGCACGACCACCCCGGCACCCGCAGGCAACCCGCGCTCCCGCGTCGTCATCGCCAGCCTCGTCGGGACCTCCATCGAGTTCTACGACTTCTACGTCTACGCGACCGCGGCGGTCCTCGTCTTCCCGACGCTGTTCTTCCCGAACGAGGACCCGACGGCCTCGCAGCTGTCGTCGTTCGTGACGTTCGCCCTCGCGTTCTTCGCCCGACCCGTCGGCTCGATCATCTTCGGCCACTTCGGTGACCGCATCGGCCGCAAGGCCACGCTCGTCGCCTCGCTGCTCGTGATGGGCACGGCGACGTTCCTCATCGGCTGCCTGCCGACGTTCGACTCGATCGGCGTCTGGGCACCCGTGCTGCTCGCCGTCATGCGCTTCGCACAGGGCGTCGGGCTCGGTGGCGAGTGGTCCGGTGCGGCGCTGCTCGCGACCGAGAACGCCCCGAAGGGCAAGCGCGGCGTGTTCGGCTCGCTCCCCCAGCTCGGCGCCCCGATCGGGTTCCTGCTCGCGAACGGGCTCTTCATCGCCATCAACGCCGCGATGCCCGCCGGCGCGGACGGCACGGCGAACGCCGACTTCCAGGCGTGGGGCTGGCGCATCCCGTTCCTGCTCTCCGCCGTCCTCGTGATCGTCGGTCTCTACGTGCGGTTCAAGCTCGTGGAGTCGACCGTCTTCCGCGGCGTGCAGGAGTCCGGCACGGTCGCGAAGGTCCCGCTGGCCCGGGTGTTCCGCACCTCGTGGCGGCCGCTCATCATCGGCACCTTCGGCATGGTCGCGACGTACGTGCTCTTCTACTTCATGACGACGTTCACGCTGACCTACGGCACCACGGGTGCCACGGCCGGTCCCCTCGTCCCGAAGATCGGCCTCGGGTACTCCCGCGGCGAGTTCCTGACGCTGCTCATGATCGGCGTGGTGTTCTTCGGCATCCTCACCCCGGTCGCCGGGTTCCTCGCGGACAAGTTCGGCCGCCGGTCGACGCTCCTCTGGACCACCGCGGGCATCGCCGTGTTCGGCCTGACGTTCCAGATCTGGTTCGCCGCCTCGCACGGGCCGATCACCGTCGTCACCTTCCTGATCGTCGGCCTGTCGCTCATGGGCTTGACGTTCGGACCGATGGGCGCCCTGCTGCCGGAGCTGTTCCCGACGAACGTCCGGTACACGGGCTCGGCGGTGGCGTACAACGTCGCGTCGATCCTCGGTGCGTCGCTCGCCCCGACCGTGGCGCTCGCGCTGTGGAAGGCCGACGGGAACATCTTCCTCGTCGGGCTCTACCTGACCATCGCCGCGGTCGTGACGCTCGTCGCGCTCTTCTTCGTCAAGGAGACCCGGCACGCGGACTTCGGCGAGGCCGAGGCCGAGCGCGTGCTCGGCGTCCCCGCCGACGCGGCGGCCGGCGACGGCCACGTGCGCTCCTCGGGGAGCCTCGCCCCGTAACGCACCCGGGTGCGCACGTCACGGACGGGAGGCGCGGTGCCAGCGGGCACCGCGCCTCCCGTCCGTCGTGTGGTGCGGCGGGTGCGGGCGGCCTGCGTCCACGAAACGCGCGCGTTGCGACGCCGCGCGTGTCGTTCGACGCGCGGTTCGTCGCCCGATGCACGCACATCGGATGCGCGAGCATCGAGCGACGAAACACCTCGTGATCGACGCGCGGAACGTCGCATCCGCACGGGCCGGGCCCGCCCCACCCCGCCCCGTCAACCCCGGTTGATACAGCTCGTTCGTCAATGTAGGTTGACATGATGGACGGTCCGACCATCACCACGCTGGCCTCGGGCGCCGACGGCGACGACCCGTTCGCTGCACTCGCCTCGGTGCGCGAGCTCCGCAAGGCCCTCGACCGCACGGAGGAGCTCGCCGCCCGCCGCGCCCGGAACGCCGGCGCGTCGTGGCAGGAGATCGCGACGCTCCTGGGCGTCAGCCGCCAGGCAGTGCACAAGAAGTACGGCAGAGACTAGGAACACGATGAGCTTCCCCTTCGCCCGCCCCAAGAAGAACGACGGTCCCCGCGCCAGCTTCGGCCGCCTGCTGTCCTACCTGTTCGAGAACAAGCCCGCGATGGCCGTGATCATCGTGCTGAGCGTCCTCGGCGCCGGTGCCTCCCTCGCCCAGCCGCTCCTCGTCAACCAGGTCATCACCGCGGTCCAGGGCGGACGGACGCTGAGCACGCTCGTGTGGCTGCTCGTCGGGCTCGTCATCGTGGCCGGTCTGCTGAACGGCATCCAGCACTTCCTGCTCCAGCGCGCGGGCGAGGGCGTCGTGCTGAGCACCCGTCGGAAGCTCATCGCGCGCATCCTCAACCTCCCCATCTCGGAGTTCGACACGCGACGGACCGGTGACCTCGTGTCCCGCGTCGGCAGCGACACGACCCTGCTCCGCGCCGTGCTCACCCAGGGGCTCATCGAGTCGATCGGCGGCGCGCTCACCTTCATCGGCGCGATCGTGGCGATGGCGATCATCGATCCACTCCTGCTCGTGATCGTGGTGGTCATCGTCGCCGTCGCGATCGTCGTCGTCGGTGGGCTCAGCCGCCGCATCCGCGTCGCCTCGAAGAAGGCGCAGGAGAAGGTCGGCGACCTCACCGCGGCCGTCGAGCGCGGCATCGGTGCCGTCCGCACCATCCGCGCCGCCGGCGCCACCGAGCGCGAGGTGCGCGAGGTCGACGGACACGCGACCGAGGCGTACAAGCGCGGCCTCGACATCGCGAAGATGTCGGCGTTCGTGGTCCCGGTCGCGAGCATCGTGATGCAGGTCGCTTTCATCGCCGTGCTCGGCGTCGGCGGTGCCCAGGTCGCGGCGGGGACGATCACCATCGCCACGCTCATCACGTTCATCCTGCTGCTCTTCATGATGATCATGCCGCTCGGCCAGGCGATGGGCGCAGCGGTCGCGGTCGCGCAGGCGCTCGGTGCGCTCGGCCGCATCGAGGAGATCCTGCACCTGCCGACGGAGGACCAGGACGACCGCGCCGTCCGGGTCGCCGCGGCCGTCCCGGGCGACGACGCGATCACGTTCGAGCACGTGTCGTTCCGGTACGCGGCAGCCGCGCAGGCGTCCGGTCCCGACGGGGCGACGGACCGGCCTGGAGGCACGGATCACCCTGGAGACACCGCCCCCGCAGACGACGTGGTGCTCCACGACGTCTCCTTCCGGGTCCCCCGCGGTTCGCGGGTCGCCCTCGTGGGCCCCTCGGGTGCGGGCAAGTCGACCACCCTGGCGCTCATCGAGCGGTTCTACGACCCGACCGACGGCGTGATCCGGCTCGGCGGCGTCGACGTCCGCGGGCTGGACCGCGCCGAGCTCCGCGCCCAGATCGGCTACGTCGAGCAGGACGCCCCCGTGCTCGCCGGCACGATCCGCGCCAACCTGCTGCTCGGGTCGCCGGACGCCACGGAGCAGGACTGCGTCCGCGTCCTCGAGGCGGTGAACCTCGGCGAGGTCCTGCACCGCGACCCCCGGGGCCTCGACGCGCAGGTCGGCGAAGACGGCGTCATGCTCTCCGGCGGTGAACGGCAGCGGCTCGCCATCGCCCGGGCGCTCCTCGCGGCACCGCCGATCCTGCTGCTCGACGAGTCGACGTCGTCGCTCGACGGGGTGAACGAGCAGAAGATGCGGCTCGCGATCGACGCCGTGGCCGAGGACCGCACGCTGCTGGTCATCGCCCACCGGCTGTCCACCGTGGTCGACTCGGACGTCATCGTCGTGCTGGAGCACGGACGGGTCGTGGGGGTCGGGACGCACTCGGAGCTCGTCGAGTCGACGCCGCTCTACCGCGACCTGGCGAAGCACCAGCTCCTGGTCTGACGCGCGGGCGCGCGCGTCACGCCAGCTGCGGCGTCAGATGCGCGCGCCGCCCGGGCGGTGCAGGCCCTCGTCGGTGTCGCTGTGGTCGACGAGCCCGCCGGCCGCACGCACCTCGTCGAGCGCTGCGGCGCTGCGCCCCGGGTCGACCCCGACCACGAGGTCCTCGTACACCGTGACGGCCGCGCCGCCCTCGAGTGCGTCGAGCGCGCTGGCACGGACGCAGTGGTCGGTGGCGATGCCGACGATGTCGACCTCGCGGACGTCGTGCTGCTCGAACACCTCGCCGAGCGGGACGCCGTCGGCCGTGCGCCCCTGGAACGCCGAGTACGCCGGCGCCCCCTGCCCCTTGTAGACGTGGACGTCCACCGGGTCCGTGTCGAATGTCGGGTGGTAGTCCGCGCCGGGAGTGTCCTGGACACAGTGGACGGGCCACGTGTCGACGAAGTCCGGGCCCTCCGCTCCGGCGAAGTGCCCACCGTTGTCGTCGTCGCCGTGGTGCCAGTCGCGGGAGCCGACGATGAGGTCGTACTCCCCCGCGTGCTGCCCGAGGAACACCGAGATGCGCTCGGCGACGGCGTCACCACCGGTCACCCCGAGCGCACCGCCCTCGGTGAAGTCGTTCTGGACGTCGACGACGAGCAGTGCCCTGGCCATGGGTCCATCTTGCACCGAACGGCCTCGGAGACCGCGTCGGCTGCGCTACGAGCTGGTGAGCTTCGCCCCGCACGAGTACGTGGCCGCGGTCACGGCGTCGAGTGCCGGGAGCGCTGCCGCACGCGACGAACCGATGGCGTAGAACGCGAACGTCAGGCGGGTGCCGTCCGCCGCGTCCATCCAGCCGCCGAGCGTGTTCGCACTGTCGATCCAGCCGGTCTTCGCGTGCACCTTGCCCCGCGCGACGGCGTTCGCGCCCGTGAAGCGGCTCGAGAGCGTGCCCGAGACGCCCGCGACCGGCAGGGCGTCCGACAGCGTGCCGAGGCCCTTCGCGCCGGCCTGCACGGGGACCATGAGCTTCGCGACGAACTCGGGCGACACCGCGTTCGCCGCGCTCTCCCCCGAGCCGTCCTTGATCACGATGCCGGACGGGTCGACCCCGTAGGTCTTCAGCGCCGCCTGGTACACCCCGGTCAGCGAGGCTGCGGAGCCGTTCGACCCGGACTCCTTCGCCGAGATGCGGGCGAGCATCTCGGCGAGGGTGTTGTCCGAGTTGGGGATCATCTGGCCGATCAGGGTCGACACCGGCTGCGAGGACACCGTGGCGATGGTGTCCGTCGAGGTGGTGGCGCGCTTGACGATCTGCGCGTTCGCGGCGCCGACGACCCCCGCGTTCGCGAGCGCGGTCCGGAACGCCGCCCCGGCACGCCCGACGGGGTCGGTGGACCGCGGGGACGTCGCTGCTCCGGGGTTCGCGCGGTCGCCGTCGACCATGAGCGCGGTGACCTCCGGCTGGTACCCGATGGTCCGCTCGGACACCGGCCACGTCGGGTCCCAGGCGTCGGCGTCGCTCCAGTACGTGTCGTCCGTGACGATCGTCGTGACCGGGGAGCTGCCGAGCTTCGCCTTCACCTGCTGTGCGAGCTGCCCGAGCGTCGGGGCACCCGGGTACACGGTCGCGCCGCCCGCGGAGAGGGTGGCGTCACCGTGCCCGACGAGCGCGATCGTCCCGTTCGCCTCCTTCGTCACCGTCGTGGGGATGCGGTGATCGCCTCCGAGGACGGCCAGTGCGGTCGCGGTCGTCAGGGTCTTCATGACGCTGCCGGTCTGCTTCGGCTGGTCGCCGGCGTGCGAGTACAGGACCTCGCCCGTCGCCGCGTCGACCACGGCCCCCTCGAACGATCCGAGTCCGGGTGCCCCCGCGGCCTGGTCGATGCTGCACGTGCGGAGCGCGGTCGGTCCCGCGGGGTCCTCCGGCACCGCGCGCCCGGTCGCGGTCGGGGTGGCCGACGGCTTCGCGGACGGCGTGCGTGGCGCCGTCGCGGAGGGCGCCGCAGCGGTGGTCTGCGCCGGTGTCGCCACGTCGGGCATGGTGGCCGCCGCGACCGCGACCGCACCGCCGGAACCGAGGACGAGGACACCGGCGAGACCACCGGCGATCCACGGCACGGGACGTCGGGCGACCGAGCCGCGGAACGCGGTGACGGCGTGACGGGCGCGCTCGGCGAGGGTCGGTCGTGGGGGCTGCGGCTCGGACATCGCGACCGATCCTACGGAACTGCGGGAGGAGCCTCCAGGCCGTCTTCCTGATCCGCCTGCTCGTCGGCCGCGTAGCGGACGCCGACCTGGCGCCGGACCTCGTCGAGGAGCGCCATGATCCCGACCGACTCCTCGAGGTCCATCGGCCCGCCCTCGTGCGTCCCGGTCTCGATCATCGCCTCGAACGCGCGCGCCTCGTGGCCGTAGCCGGTCCGTTCCTCACGGCCGTCGAACTCCTCCACCACGACGCCGTCACGGTCGCGGAGGCGCCACGTCGTCGGCGTGAACCACGTCGCGTCGAGGTCGATTCGGCCGTCCTCGCCGATGATGGACGCCGTGTTCGGACTCGCGAGGTCGAGGGCGAAGTGCACCGTCGACTGCGTCCCACCCGCGTGGGTCATCACGATGCCCATCTGCGTGTCGACGCCCTGCTCGCTGAGCGTGCCGGACGCGACGACCGACTCCGGCAGTCCGAGCACGTCGACGGCGAACGACACCGGGTAGATGCCGAGGTCGAGCAGCGCTCCCCCGCCCAGCGCCGGGTCGTTCAGCCGGTGCTGCGGGTCCGACGGCAGGGCCTGGTGGTGCGTCGCCTCGACGAGCCGCGGGCGACCGATGCGGCCCTCCGCGAGCACCTGCCGGATCATCGCCATCTGCGGCAGGAAGCGCGTCCACATGGCCTCCATCACCGCGACGTCGGCACGGCGGGCTGCGTCCGCGACCGCGCGGGCCTCGGCGGCGGTGATCGTGAACGCCTTCTCGACGAGGACGTGCTTGCCGTACTCGATCGCCAGGAGCGCGTCGGCGGCGTGGCGGGAGTGGGGCGTCGCGACGTACACGGCATCGACGTCCGGGTCGGCGACGAGTTCCTCGTAGGAGCCGTGCGCCCGCGGGATGTCGAACTCGTCCGCGAACGCCTGCGCAGACGCCGCGGTCCGACTGCCGACCGCGACGAACTCGACACCGACCGCCGCGCAGTCACCGACGAACGAGCGCGCGATGCCACCCGTCCCGAGCACTCCCCACCGAACCGTCATGCGGCCTGTCTACCAGGCGAACCGTGCACGAACGGGAGAACCCCCTCCGATCGGGGATCGGAGGGGGTTCCGTGGAGCCGCCTGTCGGAATCGAACCGACGACCTATTCATTACGAGTGAATCGCTCTACCGACTGAGCTAAGGCGGCGAACGCACCGTTTCCGGCACGTCTGGTGCTGTGTCACCACAGCGTTTCGGCACTCCGTCGCCGGAGCGGCACGAGCAATGACTATACAGGTTCAGACCAGCGAACGCGAAACCAGCGCGCCGAGGTCGGCGAAGGACCGTTCGAGCTCGTCGACGAGGTGCACGTCGCCGCCCTGCTCCGACCACTCCCACCATGCATGCCGCAGCGCGCCGAGCGCCACGATCGACGCCAGCCGGGCCTGCCGACGGCGCGCATCGGGGTCCGGCTCGGTGGCCTCGAGGCGACGGGCGACCGCGGTCTCGATCTCGTGCTGGAACTCCTTCATCGACGCCATCCGTCGCGAGAACAGCTCGGGGTTGGCGCGCAGCACCTCCTGCCGCTCGGCGATGAGGCCCCGCTCGTCGATGAGCGCCTGCGTCGAGTGCACGAGGAGGTTGCCCAGGTCGTGCAGGAGGTCGCCGGTGGGACCGCCCGCGACGAACTCGGCGAGGGCGTCGTCGTCCGGGAGCGTCGGGTCGTCCCCGAGGATCGCCTGCTCCTTGCTCGGGAAGTAGTTGAAGAAGGTGCGCGGCGAGACGTCGGCGCGGCGGGAGATCTCGTCGACCGTGACGGCCGTGAGGCCGTCCTCCACCGCGATGCGCAGCGCAGCCTGCTGGATGGCGAGTCGGGTGGCGAGGCGCTTCCGCTCGCGCAGGCCGGGGGCGGCGTCGGACATGCCGCGATTCTCCCACGTGGGTCCGGCCGGGAGGCTGTGGGTTGCGTCAGGCGGGCCCGTCACGTGCGCGGCGACGGACTGGAGGCGCGGGGCGGGTTCGACCCGTGCCTCCAGTCCGGCGATGGGCAGCGTCGGCATCCAGCGCGCGGCGCGGCCCGTCAGCGCGCGGCGCGGCCGGTCAGCGCGCGGCGCGACCTTCGCAGCGCGCGGCGTGGCCCGCTCAGCGCGCGGCGTGGCCCGCTCAGCGCGCGGCGTGGCCCGTCAGCGCGCGGCGCGCGCGATGGTCACGAGCAGCGCTTCGAGCGCGAGCAGGGCGGCGACGTTCGCAGCGATGCGCGTCCGTGCCGTCGAGACGGCATCGAGGACCTCGAGCGCAGCCGCCGGCGGCACGGACGGCAGCGCCCGCTCGAGTTCGTCGCGCATCGACAGGTTGACCGGCTCCGCCGGCGCGCCCAGTCCGAGCAGCAGCAGGTCCCGGTAGAGCGACGACACGTCCACGAGGATGCGATCGAGGCCGTCCCGGAGACTCCGGGTCGCCCGACGCTTCTGGTCCTCCTCGAGGGCGCGGAGCTGCGACCGGAGTGCCGGCGGGATCGTGCCGCCGGGTTCCACGCCGAGGGAGCGCAGGGCGGCGTCGCGTTCCTCACCGTCGCGCTCCTGCGTGATGGCCTTGGCGTCCTCGTCGGCGACCGCGAGGAGCTCGGCGGCGGCCATCACGGCATCGCCGACGCTCCGCACACCGAGGACCGTCGAGAGCGTCCGACGACGGCGGTCACGGGCGTCGGCGCTCGTCGCGAGGCGCTGTGCCATGCCGATGTGGCTCTGGGCCTGGCGCGCGGCGTCCATCGCCAGCACCCGGTCGACCCCGGTCCGGGCGACGAGCAGGTCGGCGACGGACTCGATGCCGGGCACGCGCAACCGGACCGAGCGCACCCGGGACCTGATGGTCGGGAGCAGGTCGGCCTCGCTCGGGGCGCAGAGGATCCACACGGTCCGCTCGGGCGGTTCCTCGAGGGCCTTGAGCAGGAGGTTCGAGGTGCGTTCCGTCATGCGGTCGGCGTCCTCGACGATGACGATGCGGTACCGGCCGACCGAGGGCGAGTAGTACGACGAGGTCACGAGCTGCCGGATCTCGTCGATCGTGATGATGACCCGCTGCGTGGTGAGGACCGAGACGTCCGGGTGGGTCCGCGCGGTGATCTGGCGGAGGGTGTGGTCGTCGTCGGGGCCGGCACCGACCAGCGCCGCCGCGAAGGCCGCTGCGACGTTCGAGCGGCCGGACCCGGGCGGACCGGTGATGAGCCACGAGTGCGTCATGCCGCCCGTGCCCTCGGGGGCTTCGGCCGCGCGGCGCAGGGCAGCGACGGCTTCTTCCTGACCGGTCAGGCCGTCCCACACGCTCATGCCGACATCCTGGCAGCGACCACCGTCATGCCGCGTCGATCCCGACGACGGGGGCGACGGCCGCACGGATCGTGCGCTGCACGGTGTCCGCGTCCGCCGAGGCGTCGACGACGAGGAAGCGTCCGGGCTCCGCGGCGGCCATGTCGAGGAACGCACGACGGACCGACTCGTGGAACGCGGCCGCCTCGGACTCGAGTCGGTCGAACGTGTCCCCGCGTGCGGCGGCGACCCGGGCCCGGCCGACGGTGACGTCGAGGTCGAGCAGGATCGTGAGGTCCGGCGTCAGCCCGTCGGTCGCCCAGTCCGACACCGAGCGGATGTGCTCGGCGCCGAGGCCGCGGGCCACGCCCTGGTACGCGACGGAGGAGTCGATGTAGCGGTCCTGCAGCACGACGTCCCCGCGCGCGACGGCGGGACGGACGACCGTCTCGACGTGGTGCGCGCGGTCGGCGGCGTAGAGCAGGGCCTCGGCACGGGGTGCGACGTGGCCGCGCTCGTGCAGCACGATCTCGCGGACGCGGAGCCCGAGGTCCGTGCCTCCGGGCTCGCGCGTCCGGACCACCGTGCGCCCGTGCTCGCCGAGCCACGACGCGAGGCGCTCGGCCTGCGTCGTCTTGCCCGCGCCGTCGCCACCCTCGAGGGTGATGAAGCGACCGGTCACTTCTTCTTGGCCGCGGTCTTGCGGGCCGGTGCCTTCTTCTTCACCGGACCCTTGGCGCGCTTGTCCGCGAGCAGCTGGACGGCCCGCTCGAAGTCGACCGCCTCGACGTCCTCGCCGCGCGGGATCGTGGCGTTCGTCTCGCCGTCGGTGACGTACGGGCCGAACCGGCCGTCCTTCACCTTGATCGGCTTACCCGACACCGGGTCCGCGTCGAACTCCTTGAGCGCCGCGGTCGCGGAGCGCTTGGCACCGTACTTCGGCTGCGCGAACAGCTCCAGCGCACCGGCGAGGTCGACGTCGAAGATCGCGTCCTCGCTCGGGAGCGTCCGGGTGTCGGTGCCCTTCTTGAGGTACGGGCCGTAGCGACCGTTCTGCGCCGTGATGTCCTCGCCGGACTCGGGGTCCTGCCCGACGGTCCGGGGCAGGTCGAGGAGCTTGAGCGCGGTCTCGAGGTCGACCGTCTGCGGGTCCATCGACTTGAAGAGGGACGCGGTGCGCTCCTTCGGCGCGGCGGCCTTCTTCGTCGTCGCCTTCTTGGCCGTCGTCTTCTTCGCGGTGGTGCTCGTCGTGGAGGCGCTGGTCGACGCGGCCGCGGCCGGCGCCGCCTCGGTGACCTCACCCGTGGCGGGGTCGACGGTGGGCTCGGGCTCGGGGGTGCGCTCGGTCACGTACGGACCGAAGCGGCCGTCCTTCGCGAGGACCTCCTTCCCGGTCTCCGGGTTGATGCCGACCACACGGTCACCGAGGACCGGTGCCTCGACGAGCTCGCGGGCCTTCTCCGTGGTCAGCTCGTCCGGGGCGAGGTCCTCGGGGACGTTCACCCGACGCGGCTTCTCCGGGTCGTCGCTCGGCACCTCGATGTACGGGCCGTAGCGGCCGATGCGGAGCGTCAGACCGGGGGCGAGCTCCACCGAGTTGATGTCGCGCGCGTCGATCTCGCCGAGGTTGTCGATCACGGTCCGGAGCCCGCGCTGGTCGCCTCCGCCGAAGTAGAACCCCTTGAGCCAGTCGACGCGGTCCTCGTCGCCGCTCGCGATGCGGTCGAGATCGTCCTCCATCGAGGCGGTGAAGTCGTACTGCACGAGGTCGCCGAAGTAGTCCTCGAGGAGCCGCACCACGCTGAACGCGATCCAGTTCGGCACGAGTGCACTGCCCCGCTGGGTGACGTAGCCGCGGTCGATGATCGTCGAGATGATCGCCGCGTAGGTCGACGGACGGCCGATCCCGAGCTCTTCGAGCGTCTTCACGAGGCTCGCCTCGGTGTAGCGAGGCGGCGCCGAGGTGTCGTGGCCCTTGGCCTCGACGTCCGAGACGCCGAGGGCGTCGCCCTGCACCATCTGCGGGAGCTTCGCGTCGTCGCCGTCGGTCTTCGCCTCGTGCCGTTCCTCGTCCCGCCCCTCTTCGTAGGCGTTGAGGAAGCCGCGGAACGTGATGACGGTGCCGGACGCGGTGAACTCCGCGTCGGTGCCGTTCGCGGTCGCGGTGATCCCTTCGACCGACTCGGTGGAGCTGATGCCGAGGACGACCGACGCCGTCGACCCCTTGGCGTCCGCCATCTGCGAGGCGACGGTGCGCTTCCAGATGAGGTCGTAGAGCTTCCAGTCGTTGCCGCGGAGCACCTTCTCCATCTGCGACGGCGTCCGGAACGTGTCACCGGCGGGGCGGATCGCCTCGTGCGCCTCCTGCGCGTTCTTGCTCTTGCCGGCGTAGCTGCGCGGCTTGTCCGGCACCGTCTCGGCGCCGTAGAGGGCGGCGGCCTGCTTCCGGGCGGCGTTGACGGCCTGCTGCGAGAGCGACGAGGAGTCGGTTCGCATGTAGGTGATGTGGCCGTTCTCGTAGAGCGACTGCGCGACGCTCATCGTCTGCCGCGCGGAGAAGCGGAGCTTGCGCGCGGCCTCCTGCTGCAGCGTCGAGGTGGTGAACGGCGCGGCGGGGCGGCGCGTGTACGGCTTCGAGTCCACCGAACGCACGACCGCGTCACCGGCGCGCTCGAGGACGGTCGTCAGCGCGGCGGCCGAGGCCTCGTCGAGCCGGACGACGTCGCCCGAGATCGCGCCACGGTCGTCGAAGTCGCGGCCGGAGGCGACCCGGGTGCCCTGGACACGGGCGAGCTTCGCGGTGAAGGCGGTGTCGCCGGGCTTCTCGAAGTGGGCGGTGAGGTCCCAGTAGTTCGCGGAGACGAAGGCCAGGCGCTCCCGCTCGCGGTCGACCACGAGACGGGTGGCGGCGGACTGCACGCGACCGGCGGAGAGGCCGGGGCCGACCTTGCGCCAGAGCACGGGCGAGACCTCGTACCCGTAGAGACGGTCGAGGATGCGACGGGTCTCCTGCGCGTCGACCAGGGCGGTGTCGAGCTCACGGGTGGCCTCCTGCGCGCGCTGGATCGCCTCCTTCGTGATCTCGTGGAACACCATGCGCTTGACCGGCACCTTGGGCTTCAGCACCTGCAGGAGGTGCCACGCGATGGCCTCGCCCTCGCGGTCCTCATCAGTCGCGAGGAAGAGCTCGTCGGCGTCCTTCAACGCGCGCTTCAGCTCGGAGACGGTCTTCTTCTTCGCGTCGGAGACGACGTAGTACGGCTCGAAGCCGTTGTCGACGTCGACCGAGAACTTCCCCATCGGGCCCTTCTTGAGCTCCGCGGGGAGGTTCTTGGGCTCGACGAGGTCGCGGATGTGGCCCACTGACGCCTGGACCTCGTATCCGTCACCGAGGTATTGCGCGATCGTCTTCGCCTTCGCGGGGCTCTCGACGATCACGAGCTTCTTCGTGCCTGGCACGTGTCTCCTTGATCGATGGTGCTCGTCGGCCCTGGACCTGCGACGTCGCCGGTGTGACTCGCCGTCCGGGTCGACCGGGACATCGATGACCGGGGGCCGACGTGCACACCATACACACAGAGGTGGCGCGCTCCGCTCGGTGCTCCGGCGACGGCGACTGCGCTCACGGCGAACGCACCGCTGCCGATCGCGGTGGTCACCCGTGCGTCCGCGCCGGCCGTCGAGCATCCTCCGAGCACCGCGCCGCCGGCCTCGGCGACGACTGAGGCCCGGGCACAGGGGTCGCCGGGGACCAGCCCGACGAGGGCGGCCGCTGCGGCGAGCGCCGCGGCGTCGGCAGCCGCCTGTGCTCGGACGACGGCCACGCGGTGGGTCGCCGCCACCACGCCCGCCGTCGCGACGGTCGTGCCGACGCCGAGGACGACGGCGAGCAGCACCGTCACGGAGCCGCGGTCCGACCGCGACGGGCCGCGGGCCGCCCGGTCCGGTTGCACGCGCACGGTCACCCGCCCCGCTCCGCCGCGCACCCGGAGGCGCGCAGCACGACGGCGGCGAACACCCCGGGCGCGGGCACGGCGAGCTCGACGCACACGAGCCCCGCGGGCCGCCGGTACGCGGCCGACGCTCCGGGGACGGAGGCAGCCGCCGCCGCGGCCGCCTCCTGGTCGCCACGTCCTGCCGCGCGCGCCGCCGTCGCGGCCGCGTGCTGGAGCGCGCCCTGCCGATCGACCGCGACGACGGCTGCGATGAGCAGCGTCAGCACGACCGCCACGGCGGGCAGGACGACCGCGAACTCCACCGTCACCGAGCCACGGTCAGAGCGACAGGGCACCGCGGACGAGCTCGGTCAGGATCGTCTGGACCTCGCCGGAGCGCATGACCGCGACGAGCACGCCGGCGAAGGCCACTGCGGCGAGGATCACGACGGCGTACTCGGCGGTCGCCGACCCGCGGTCCTCGGCCATGCGGGTGCGGAGTCGTCGCCACCGCGTCGGCTGTGGGTGCTGGTGCATGGTGTTCCTCTTCCTCTCGGGCGGCCGAGCGACCGCTCGGCCCTGTCGTCAGCCTCGCCGCCCGCGCGACCCCGTCGGCGGCCGGACGACCAGGCTGTGGAGGGATCACCGCACTCCCACGACCGTGGAGGAGAGGACTCCGGCGACCACCGGCACGACGCCGACGAGCACGAACGCGGGCAGGACGCACACCCCGAGCGGCAGCACCAGTCGCACGGCCAGCCCCTCGGCCGCCGCGAGTCCGGCGGCGGCAGCGTCGTCGCGGACGTCCTCGGCGGCGGCGCGGAGCAGCGCGGCGGCAGGCACCCCGGCGCGCCGGGCGAGCCCGAGCACCTCGGCGAGCCGTGCCCGCTCGACCGTGTCCGCGTCGGCGCGCCCCGGTTCCTGCACGGCTTCCTCGACGATGCGTCCGGCATCCGTCCACGACCCGCCACCCGACAACGCGACCGCCCACGCGTCGAGGAGCGCGCCCGGCACGTGTCCGTCCGGCGTCGCGGCGCGGACCAGCCCGTTCGTCCACCGCCGACCGAGCGCCACCAGACCGGCGGCGAGCGCCGTGCACGCCCACCCGAACGGCGACCCGACGAGGAGTTCCACGGCGCCGGCACCCCACGTGGACGAGAGCCCGACCCCGAGGACGGGCAGGGCGAGGACGACGCGGGCGCTCGCGCGCGGGCCGGCGAGGGCGACCCGCACGGCACGGTCGCTGGCGGCCGAACGGCGCAGGGCGCCGGCGAGCGCCCGCAGCGCCACGGCGGAGGGCGCGCCGGTGCGGTCCGCGACCCGGAGGACCGCGCGGACGTCGTGCCACGCGGGCGTCTCGACGGTGGGGAGTCCACCCACGAGGTGCCATGCCCGCGGTGGTGGCACGCCGGCCGAGACGAGCGTCGCCACGCGTTCGAGCGTCCGCGCGGCAGCGGCCGCAGCGGCCGCGTGGTCCGACACCGCGCCCCGCCGCCGCGCCGGCGGCCCCGCCGCCGCACCGGGCGGCCCTGCCCCCTCGGCCGCTGCCCGCCGCTCGGACGCGAGGACACGACCGCGTCGCCACCGCCTCGTCACCGCCACCCGTCCACCGGGCGCACGTCGAGCCTCCCGTCCGTCCCCAGCACCGGCGTCCCCACGCCGGCGAGTCGTCGTACGCCTCGACGACGCTCGACGTGCAGCACCAGGTCGAACGCGCTCACCGCTTGTCGGGCGAGCGTGGGCGGGTCGAGTCCGGCGAGTGCGCCGAGCGCCTCGAGCCGGGCCGGTACGTCCGGCAGACCGTTGGCGTGCACGGTGCCGGCTCCGCCCTCGTGCCCGGTGTTGAGCGCGGACACGAGTTCGCGCACCTCGGCGCCGCGGCACTCCCCCACGACCACGCGGTCCGGCCGCATCCGGAGCGACTCGCGCAGCAGCCGGGCGAGGTCGATCGCACCGCTCCCCTCGGCGTTCGCCTGCCGGGCCTCGAGCGCGACGACGTGGGGGTGGTCGATGCGGAGCTCGGCGACGTCCTCGACCGTGACGATGCGCTCGTCGTGCGGGACGGCGCCGAGCATCGCGGCGAGGAGGGTCGTCTTGCCGCTGCCGGTGGCCCCGCTGACGAGGACGCTCCGCCGTTCCGCGACCGCGCGTTCGACGACGCGCCGCGGGACCCGGTCGAACGTCCCGCTCCGTTCGAGCGCGGCGAGCGTCGGGCGGCCGGGCCGCGGGAGCCGGATCGACAGGGCGGTGCCGGTGACCGCGACGGGTGCGAGCACGACGTGTACGCGGATCCCGTCACCGTGTCGGACATCGGCCACGGGCGTGCTCTCGTCGACGTGCCGACCGCCCCGGGCGACGAGGGCGGCGCCGAGCTCGCGGGCACGTCGTTCGCCGAGCACGGGATCGGCCGGCTCGAGTCCGGAGCCGCGGTCGATCCACGTCCCGCGTCCTCCGACGGCGAGGACGTCGGTCACCGTCGCGTCGCGGACGAGGCCCGCGAGCTCCTCGAACTCCTCGGCCCGGACGGCGCGCTCGGAGCGGGGCGGGGCGACCCCGGGCAGGAACGGCGTCGTTGGGGCGGCTCGGTGTCGGTGCATGTCCGGCGACGCTAGGCGTGTCCCGACACGCGGTCCGGCGGGGTCGCTGTGCGGTGCACAACGGCATCGAGTCCACAGCAGCGGACAACTTTGTCCCCCGTTGCAGAAAGCCGTACCCCACTCGGCGACGCGTGCACCTCTGGACACCGCGCCGCGCCGCGCTGCTCGCGAAGGCACCGGCGAACGGGCAGCCCCGCGACTCGACGACCCACGAAACCGATGCGTCAGCATGGACCGGTCTGTCCACTCATCCGCGTACCCGCGCGGATCGATGCGTGACACATGTGTCCGGGCGGACCCACGACGGGAGGACGTGCCCGGGAAACAGAAGAGGCGGCACCTGTTGGGGGGAACGGGTGCCGCCTGGACATCGGCGGATTGGGGGGAATCACGGCCGACGCCACCGGAAACGAGTCCGGCGATGAACATTGTACCCCACGAACACCCCTCCACGGCAACCCCGACACGGAATCCGCAACCGCCGGGGCAGGGGTAGTCTCCGGGTGCTGCCGGCAGCGCCACGGGTGCTGCTCCGATGCCGACGCGAAAGGACACCGATGTCCCCGACCCCGACCGACGCCTCACCCCGCCACGAGGACGGCCCCACGTTCCCGCCGTCGCCGGAGTTCGTCGCCGACGCCGTCGCCCACGAGGACCTGCACGAGGCCGCCGCGGCCGACCGCGAGGGCTTCTGGGCCGAGCAGGCGCGCACCCTCCTCGACTGGCGGACGCCCTTCACGCAGACCCTCGACTGGTCCGGCGCGCCGTTCGCGAAGTGGTTCGCCGACGGGGAGCTCAACGTGGCGGAGAACTGCCTCGACCGGCACGTCCGCGCGGGCAACGGCGACCGGGTCGCGATCCACTTCGAGGGCGCCCCGGGCGACACCCGTCGGATCACGTACGCCGAGCTCACCGCCGACGTGCAGCGGGCCGCGAACATGCTCAGCGACCTCGGCGTCGGCGAGGGCGACCGCGTGGTGGTCTACCTCCCGCTCATCCCCGAGGCCGTCGTGACGATGCTCGCCGTCGCCCGCATCGGCGCGATCCACTCGGTCGTCTTCGGCGGTTTCAGTGCGGAGAGCCTGCGCGCACGCATCGAGGACGCCGAGGCGAAGCTCGTCGTCACGGCCGACGGCGGCTGGCGTCGGGGCGCGGTCTCGGCGCTGAAGCCCGCGGTCGACGAGGCGCTCGAGGGCGAGGGCACCGACAGCGTCGAGCACGTCCTGGTCGTCAAGCGCGGCGGCAACGAGATCGCGTGGAACGACCGCGACCTCTGGTGGCACGACGAGTTCGCCAAGGCCGCCCCCGAGCACGAGGCGCAGGCGTTCCCCGCCGAGACCCCGCTGTTCATCCTCTACACCTCGGGCACGACCGGGAAGCCGAAGGGCATCGTGCACACCTCCGGCGGGTACCTCACGCAGGCGACGTACACGCACCGGAACGTCTTCGACATGCACCCGGAGAAAGACGTCTACTGGTGCACGGCCGACATCGGCTGGATCACCGGACACTCCTACGTCGTCTACGGCCCGCTCGCGAACGGCGTCACCCAGGTGCTCTACGAGGGCACCCCGGACGAGCCGAAGCCGGGCCGCTGGTGGGACCTCGTCGACTCCTACGGCGTCACCGTGCTGTACACGGCACCGACGGCGGTCCGCGCGGCGATGAAGGCCGGCCGGCAGATCCCCGAAGCCCGGAGCCTCGAGACCCTCCGCCTCCTCGGCAGCGTCGGCGAGCCGATCAACCCCGAGGCGTGGCAGTGGTACCGGCAGGTCATCGGCCACGACCGCACCCCGATCGTCGACACCTGGTGGCAGACCGAGACCGGCGCGATCATGATCTCCGCGCTCCCCGGCGTCACGAAGCTCAAGCCCGGCGCCGCACAGACCCCGCTCCCCGGGATCACCGCCGAGATCGTGGACGAGGACGGCCACCGCGTCGAACCCGGCGAGGGCGGCTACCTCACCATCGCCGACCCGTGGCCGTCGATGGCGCGGGGCATCTGGAACGACCCCGACCGCTTCGTCGAGACCTACTGGTCACGCTTCCCCGGTCGGTACTTCGCCGGCGACGGCGCGCGCCTCGACGGGCAGGGCGACATCTGGGTGCAGGGCCGCGTCGACGACGTCATGAACGTCTCCGGCCACCGCCTGTCCACGGCCGAGATCGAGTCGGCCCTCGTCGGCCACGAGGGCGTCGCCGAGGCCGCCGTCGTCGGCGCGGCCGACGAGACGACGGGACAGGCCGTCGTCGCGTTCGTGATCCTCACGGCGGAGGCTGCCGAGGGCGTCGACCGCGACGCCACGGCGAAGGAGCTGCGCGACTGGGTCGGCAAGCGCATCGGCGCGATCGCGAAGCCCCGACAGGTCGTGATCGTGCCGGAGCTGCCGAAGACGCGCTCCGGCAAGATCATGCGGCGGCTCCTCCGGGACGCGGCCGAGGGCCGCCGCATCGGCGACACGACGACGCTGGCCGACCCGACGATCATGGCGACCATCGCGGAGCTCATGTAGCAGGAACGACGCGAGCCGCGCCTCCAGGTCGACTGCCTGGAGGCGCGGCTCGCGTGACGTGCGCGGCTGACGGTCCGTCAGTCGGCCAGCTCCACGACCAACTCGACCTCGACGGGTGCGTCCAGCGGCAGGACCGCGACGCCCACCGCGCTGCGCGCGTGGACGCCGGCGTCACCGAAGACGTCGCCCACCAGGGTGGACGCACCGTTCGCGACGGCCGGCTGCCCCGTGAACGACGGGTCGGACGCGACGAACACGGTCACCTTGACGACGCGTGCGACGCGGTCGAGCGAGCCCGCGACCGACTGCACGGCGGCGAGGGCGTTGAGGGCGGCGGTGCGGGCCTCGGCGGTCGCGGTCTCCGGGTCGACGCCCGCACCGACCTTGCCCGTGACCGGCAGTGCGCCGTCGACGAAGGGCAGCTGCCCGGCGGTGTACACGTACCGCCCCGTGACGACCGCGGGGACGTACGCGGCGACCGGTGCGGCGACCGCGGGGACGGTCAGGCCGAGTTCGGCGAGGCGCTCCGCGACGCTCATGCGTCGGCCTTCGGACGCTTCAGGTACGCGACGAGTCCACCCTCGGGACCGGTGACGACCTGGACGAGCTCCCAGCCCTCGTCGCCGAAGTTGTTGAGGATCGCCGTGGTGTTGTGGATGATCAACGGCGTCGTGAGGTATTCCCAGCGGCTCATGCGGTTCCTTGCCAGCCTTTCAGTCGGCGGTGTCGTTTAGGCTGCATCCTATGTCTGCCCAGAAGACGTCTGCCTCGCGGACCAAACCTGTCTCCGCAGTCGGTGCCTTCGTCGGATTCGTCGGCTTCAGCGTGCTCGCCGGGCTCCTCGTGACGATCGGCGTGACCCCGGCCATCGCGGTGGCCGGCGTGACCACGACCTCGACGATCGGCGTCTTCGAGTCGCTCCCGGAGTACATCGAGATCGGTGACCTCCCGCAGCGCAACGAGCTCTACGCGTACCAGGGCGGCAAGAGCGTCCACTTCGCGACGGTGTACGACCAGAACCGTCAGGAACTCAAGTACGACCAGATCAGCGACAACCTGAAGAACGCCGCCATCGACGGTGAGGACAAGCGCTTCTTCGAGCACGGCGGCGTCGACATGACCTCGCTCGTCCGTGCGGGTGTCGGCAGCCTCGCCGGCGGGCTGGGCGAGTCGGGTGGTGGCTCGACGCTCACCATGCAGCTCGTCCGCAACATCAAGATGCAGCAGGCGCTCGAGCTCCCCACGGAGAAGGAGCGCCTCAAGGCCTACAACGAGGCCACCGAGACGACCATCCCCCGCAAGCTCGAGGAGATGAAGCTCGCGATCGGCCTGGCGAAGAAGTACTCCAAGAAGGAGATCCTCACCGGGTACCTCAACATCGCGTACTTCGGTGACCAGACGTACGGCGTGCAGGCCGCCGCACAGCACTACTTCAACAAGTCGGCGACCGACCTCACGCCGGCCGAGGCCGCGTCGATCCTGGCGATCGTGCAGTCGCCGAACACCCGCAACCTCTCGACGTCGAAGAACTACGAGGCGAACAAGGCCCGTCGCGACGTCATCCTCAAGTCGATGTACGCGCAGAAGCACATCGACAAGGAAGCCTTCGACAAGGCGATCGCGTCGAACCCGAAGGACTACGTCCGGCTGACCCAGCCGACCCAGGGCTGCCGCGCCTCGGTCGGTGACGGCTCGCAGTTCTTCTGCGACTACGCGGTCAAGGTCGTCAAGGGCATGTCGCAGCTCGGCGGCACGCAGAAGGAACGCGACACCGCCTGGCGCAACGGTGGCTACAAGATCCAGACGACGCTGGACATCGGCCTGAACGCCCAGCAGAAGCAGATCCTCAACACGTATGACAACAAGGCCGAGACGCAGATCGCCCTCGGCGCGACGCTCGACTCGGTCGAGGTCGGCACGGGGCGCATCCTGACGATGGCGCAGAACAAGGACTTCGACGAGGCCCTGAAGTCGGCCCCCACGTCGACCTCGCTGAACTACGCCGTGGACTACAAGTACGGCGGGGCCAGAGGCTTCCAGACGGGTTCGACGTTCAAGGCGTTCACGCTGCTCGACTGGATCAAGGCCGGGCACGGTCTGAACGAGACCGTCAACGGTAGCGAGCGAGTCGTATCCCCGTGGACGAAGTGCGGCGCACCCGACTACACCCAGTTCGACGTACACAACGACTCCCCCGGAGAGAACGGCAACTACAGCGTCATCGGCGCAACTGCCGGCTCGATCAACGGCGCGTTCGCGTCCATGGCACAGAAGCTCGACCTCTGCGACATCGAGACCATGGCCAAGAACTTCGGTGTCCACCGTGCCGACGCCGACCCGCTGAACACCTTCCCGTCGTTCATCCTCGGGACCAACGAGATCGCTCCGCTGACCATGGCTGCGGCCTACGCCGGTATCGCGAACAACGGCACGTTCTGCGCGCCGGTCGCGATCGACCAGGTCACCGACGCCACCGGCAAGAAGCTCGGCGGCCAGCCGAAGGACTGCTCGCAGGCGGTCGATCCCGCCGTCGCTCAGACCGCGATCTACGCGATGAAGCAGACGATCACGAGCGGTACCGCCCGCGGTGCCCAGACGTACGACGGCACACAGATGTTCGCGAAGACGGGTACCACCGACGAGGCCGAGCAGATCTGGCTCATCGGAGCTTCCACGAAGGTCGCCACCGCCTACTGGCAGGGCAACACCGACGGCAAGAAGCTCAACCTCCGCCACTACAGCAACGGCGTGGACGGCAATTCGTACGCCGGCGCCCGTGCCGACGTCTGGCGGCAGGCGCAGACCCCGGTGAACGCGGCCTACCCCGGCGGAACCTTCACGGACCCGTCCTCGACGGCGATCCGCGGCAACAGCGTCCAGCTCCCGAACCTCGCCGGCAAGTCCGCCGATGAGGCACGATCGACGCTCTCCTCCGCCGGGTTCACGTACGTCGACGGCGGCACCCAGCCGGGCGCCGGTGAGGCCGGACAGGTGTCGAAGACGTCGCCGGCTGCGGGCTCCTACCTCTCCAAGGGCGCGAGCGTGACGGTGTACACGAGCGACGGCTCGCAGGCCTCGGTTCCGAACGTGGCCGGCAAGAGCGTCGGCAGCGCCCGCTCGCAGCTCGAGTCGGCCGGTCTGAGCAACGTCTCGATCTCCGACCAGTACGAGAAGGGCGGCGGCTCCAAGGAGTGCACGGTGGCGTCGACCGACCCCGCCGCTGACTCGGTCGTGGGCAAGGACTCCGGCGTGACCGTGAAGCTGTACGGCACGAAGGACGGCAAGGCGCCGAAGGACTGCAAGTGACGCGCGGCCGCGCCGCGCTCGGGATCCTCGCAGCGGGCGCGGCCGTCGGCGGCGCCGCTGCTGCGTGGGGCTCGCTCGTCGAACGACGCCGGTTCGGCATCCGGTGGGAGACGGTCCCCGTCCTCGCGCCGGGCTCCCGCGACATCGTCGTCCTGCACCTGTCGGACATCCACATGGCGCCGTGGCAGGCGGACAAGCAGCAGTGGCTGCGCGACCTCAGCCTCGTCGAGCCCGACTTCGTGGTGAACACGGGCGACAACCTCGGGCACGCCACGGCGAACTCCGCCGTCGAGTACGCGCTCGAACCGTTCCGCGGCGTCCCGGGGGCGTTCGCGTACGGGTCGAACGACTTCTACGGCCCCACGCCCCGGAACCCGCTCAAGTACTTCGGCGGGCCGAGCACGCACGGCGGCGGGGGTGCTCGTCCGGTCGAGCTCGACATCGACCGGCAGACGGCGTTCTTCGAGTCGCTCGGCTGGCTCGACGTGAACGACCAGGCGCACGCGATCGAGCTCCGCGGCTCTCGGCTCGAGCTGTTCGGGACGTCCGACGCCCACCGCGACTGGGACCGTCTCGACCTCCTGCCGACGAACGTCGACGAGATGCGCAGCGACGTGCCGTGGTCCGAGGACGAGGACGGCCCCGCACCGGTGTCGATCGGGATCACGCACGCGCCGTACCGTCGGGTGCTCGACGCCTTCGTGACCCAGGGTGCGGACGTCATCTTCGCCGGGCACACGCACGGCGGACAGGTCCAGGTGCCCGGGGTCGGTGCGCTCGTCACGAACTGCGACCTCCCCCGCCGTTACGTCAGCGGGCTGCACAAGTGGGAGCACCGGAACCACTGGTCGTGGCTCGAGGTCTCCGCCGGACTCGGAACGTCGATCTACGCGCCCGTGCGGTTCTCGTGCCGCCCGGAGGCCGTCGTCGTCACGCTCACCGCCCGCACCGACTGACCGCGGGCCCGACGCGCCCGGGCGTCACGGAGATGGTCGTGAGCACACTCGATCATCCGGTAGACTTCTGGGGTTGCTCCGGTTCGGAGCGATCACACCGCGGGGTGTGGCGCAGCTTGGTAGCGCGCCTCGTTCGGGACGAGGAGGTCGCAGGTTCAAATCCTGTCACCCCGACAGCAAGGCCCTGGTCACACGACCAGGGCCTTCTTCGTTGCGGCGCCTTGCTCACCCAACGCCGTCCCATCCCCACGGGGTCGTGTCTCGATGCCCCCTGCGGGCGACGGCCTGCCGCGGTCACGACACCCCGCTCACCCGCGGCCAGTGGTCGCACAACGTCGTCCTGCGGCGCGCAGGACGACGAGCCGCGACCGCTCGGCATCACGCAGGCGGGGAGTCGTGACCGCCCGCCGTCGTCGGCGATTCGCATCGCACCGGTCCAGACCGCCCGGCTGCCGCTGCCCCCGCGCCGAGGTTCCACGACTCGCTGCGTGACGCCCGCCGAAGTTCCCCGCACGACGACGACGCCCGCCGAGACTCCACGATGCTGGAACCTCGACGGGCGTCGGGACCTGCGCAGGCTCGGCCGCGCGCACGCACCGGGGCTCAGGCGACCGCAGCCCCCGCCCGCACGAGCCGCCCCTCCGCGTGCAACCGCGCCACGACGTCGAGCGCCTGGTGCCGGTACCGCGCCTGCGCCGCCCCCGGAGCCACGATGACACCGTCCGCGCCGGTGGACTCGACGAGGGCGTTGATCTTCGCCGCGACCTCGTCGGCGTTGCCGTACGCCTGGCGGGCCGTGCGGGCCTCGATGAACCGCCGCTCGAGGTCGGAGAACTCGTACGCCCGGGCCTCCTCCATCGACACCGGCTCGGGCTTCGCGCCCTGCCGCATCCGGATGAACGAGATCATCCCCGGCGCGGACTGCTCGGAGATCACCGCCGGGTCCTCGTCGGTGACGACCTGCACGCCGATGAGCGCGTTCGGCTCGGAACGGAAGCGCGAGGGCCGGAACGAGTCACGGTAGAGCGCGAGCGCCGCCTCGGTGTTGTCCGACGCGAAGTGGTGGGCGAAGGCGAACGAGACACCGAGCGCCCCGGCCACCTGGGCGCTGTAGCCCGACGAGCCGAGCAGCCAGAACTCGGGGACGTCGCCGTACCCGGGCACGGCCCGGATGCGCGACAGGGGATTGTCGGCGTCCATGCCGGTGAAGAAGCCGATGAGGTCGGCGAGCTGCTGCGGGAAGTCGTCGACGTCGAGGCGGTCGGTTCGACGGAGGGCCATCGCGGTCGCACCGTCGGTGCCGGGTGCACGTCCGATGCCGAGGTCGACTCGGTCGCCGTAGAGGGCGCGCAGCGTGCCGAACTGCTCCGCGATGACGAGCGGTGCGTGGTTGGGCAGCATCACTCCCCCGGAACCGATGCGGATCGTCGACGTCGCGGCGCCCACCGCGCTCAGCAGCACCGCCGGGGCGGAGGAGGTGATCCCCGGCATCCCGTGGTGCTCGGCGACCCAGATGCGCTCGTAGCCGAGCTTCTCGGCGTGCACCGCCATGTCGATCGACCCCTGCAGGGCGTCGGTGTTGGACTGGCCGTACTCACGGGTGGCCAGGTCGAGGACGGACAGGTGCACGGATGCGTCGCTCATGTGGTCGCCAACGCCGGCCGGCCGGCGTGCATTCCGCATCGACTGTCGGCCTGGAGGCGCGGGGCGGGCCCGCCACGAGCCTCCAGACGGGTCGGTGGTGACCAGGCGCGGAGGCGACCGTCAGTCGCCGTCGAGGTGCCCGCCGGACTCCGTGAGGTAGCAGTTGGCGCAGAGGGACTCGTAGGTGACGTCCTCGCCGTCGATGGCGACCTGGGAGCCGTCGAAGACGAAGCGTCCGTCGATGAGCCGCGCGTTGAACACCGCCTTGCGGCCGCACCGGCAGATCGTCTTGAGCTCTTCGAGCGAGTGCGCGATCTCGAGCAGCCGCGCGCTGCCCGGGAACGCCCGGGTGCGGAAGTCGGTGCGGATGCCGTAGGCGAGGACCGGGATGCCGTCGAGGACCGCGATGCGGAGGAGGTCGTCGACCTGCTTCGGCGTCAGGAACTGCGCTTCGTCGACCAGCACGCAACTGACGGGCCGGACCATGCCGTCGAGCCGTCCGGACTCCGGGTCGGCCGCTCCGGCGGCGGACACGGCGGCGCGCACGTCGTCAGCCGGCGCGAACACCACGTCGACCGCACGTGTGACACCGAGGCGGGAGACGATCTCGTGGTCGCCCTTGGTGTCGACCGCGGGCTTCGCGAGCAGGACCCGCTGACCGCGCTCCTCGTAGTTGTACGCCGCCTGCAGCAACCCGGTGCTCTTGCCGCTGTTCATCGCGCCGTAGCGGAAGTAGAGCTTCGCCACTACGCGAGGAACCCGTCCTCCGCCGCACGACGGATGAGGTCGGACTTCTTCGACGCCGGGCGCCCGACCTTGCTGTACTTCTCGCGCACGCGGCGCAGGTACGTCTTCGCGGTCTCGTACTGCACGTTCATCTGCGCGGCGACCTCGTTCGTGGAGTAGCCGGACACGTACAGGCGCAGCGCCTCTTCCTCGCCGTGGCTGAGCTTCGGTCGCTGGTGCGCGTTCGCCCCGGTGGGCAGCGGCCGCCAGTCACGCTGCGGCGGGGTCTCGCGGGCGACGCCCATGATCTCCCGGGCGACGTCCATGACCTCGCGCATGGGCAGCGACTTCGACAGGAAGGCTGCGGCGCCGGCGGCGAGGGCGCGGTCGCGGGACTCACGGCTGTCGACGCTGGAGAGGACGATGACCTTCGCCCCGGCGGCGCGGCAGGTGCGGACGCGGGCCTCGATCGACACGGGCTCCTTGAGCTGGAAGTCGAGGAACACGAGGTCGGTCGGGAAGCTGTCGCTGTGGACCATCTCGAGCCAGGTGTGCGCGGTGAGGGCCAGGTCGAAGTCGAACGCGTTGACTGCGATCCAGCTCGACAGGGAGTCGAGCAGCACCTCGTGGTCGTCGAGGATGGCCAACCGCACCCGGCGGGTCCCCGGGGTCGGGAGGACGGGACCACCCTCCGAGAGCCGGTTCGGGTCAGTGCTGGTCATACGAGAACCTTAGTGCGAGGGCGGAGGGTCGGACCGCGACGTCGAGGTCGGGGAACGTGACCCGGAGGACGGCGAGGTACGGGTCGAACGTGCGGTGGATCCCGACGTCGGAGTCCGCGACGACGACGTCGACGGCGACCTCGACCCGGTCCCCCGGTGCCGGACGGGCACGGACGGTGAGGCCAGCCGGATCGACCGCGGCGGCGCGGAGCGTGGCACGGAGGAACGTCCGGACGACCGTCCGCTGGTCGACGTCGAGCGTCGCGAGCAGCCCGTCGGGGTCGTCGACGACGGACCGCCCGCCGCCCTCGGTCCTGATCGCGTGCTCGAACCACGTCCGGTCGGCGTCGGCGACCATCCCGCGGCGCAGACCGTCGGCGATCGCGCGGGCCCGGGCCCGGTCGACGTCGGTGATGACGTCGCGGGTGCGGAGCTCGGCGAAGAACGGTGCGACCTCGTCAGCGAGGACGGTCGACCGGTCCTGCTGCACGCTTGCGGCGATGCCGTCCTGCTCGGCACGTTCGACCGAGTACGACCCGGCGCGGATCTGCACGCGCTCGGCGAGCCCGGAGAACGTCGACGCGAACACCGCGGACGCCCCGGTCAGCACGAGGGTGGGTGCCGCGGCCAGGAAGGCCGCGACCGCCACCGGGACCTGGTGCGGGAACACCGCAGCCCCCACACCCCAGGTGACGCCGTTCACTGCGGCGAGCAGGAGTCCACCGACCGCGAGGTCGGTCCACGGCCGGTACGGCGCCGCCATCACGATGCCGGTCGCGGTGAGGAGGCACATGAAGTCGTTGAGGGCGTTGCGGTCCGGCCCCCACTGCGCCGCGACGCTCGTCACCGAGGCCGCCGTGAGGAGCGCGACGTGCGCGACGTACGCACCGCGGGTGAACGGGGCGCGGAACGGACTCGAGGCAGCGATCACCACGGTCGCCGAGGCCGCGACCAGCAGCACCGTCAACGCGCTCAGTCCGGGGCTGCCGGCGACGTCGCGGTCGAACACGGACACCAGCAACGCCCACAGCGTCCCCACGGCGCCGATCACGACCGCGAACGGTCGCGATCCCATGGCGCCGAGCGGGTCGTACTGCTGGGCGGTCCGGCGCGCGGGCGTCACCGTGCACGCTCCGGTTCGTCGTCCTCGACCGAGCGTGCGGGCGCCACGCCGAGGTCCGACGGCGCCGCTACCGGGACCGTCATCATGATGCTCGTCCCCGCGCCCGGCGAGGACCACACCTGCACGGAGCCGCCGACCCGCTCGATGCGCTGCCGGACCGAGCCGCGGAGCCCCATCCGGTCCGCGCCCGTCGAGGACTCGTCGAACCCGCGGCCGTCGTCCACGACCATCACCGTGGTCGAGGCGCCGTCGTCGAACACGCTCACCTCGGCTGCGTCCACGCCGGCGTGCTTCCGGACGTTCGCGAGGCACTGGCCGACAGCGCGCACGAGGGCGTCGAGGGTGCGGTCGTCGAGGCGCTCGAGCGAGGTCCGCTCGCCGGTCATCGCGATCGCGAGGCCGCGGTCGCGCTCGTCCTCCAGCAGCTGCTCGAACGCGCGCACCGGGGCACTGGGACCGTCGGCCACCGATCCCTCGTCGGAGCCCGGTGTGGCGAGCCACTCCCGCCCGGTGAGGACCGCGATGTCCGCGTCCACCGTCCGGGCGAGCTGCCGGTCCATCGGGCCGTCCGGGGCGATCGCGATCGCGCCCAGGTGGTTGAGGACGGTGTCGTGCAGGATCGCCGCCGCCTCGGCCTCGACGCCGGCCCGGTACGCGGAGACGTGCTCCTCGCGCGCGGAGCGCAGCAGTTCGGGCTGGACGCGGGTGGACCGGGCGGTGGCGCGGCTGGTGAACAGCACGAGGGCGACCACGAACGCGAGCGTCACCCACGCCAGCACGAGCGGCTGCGGGGTTCCGTTCGTCTGCACGAGGGCGATCAGCGCGGCACCGCGACCGACGAGGAACCCGCCGACCGACCACAGCACGACCCGTCCGGGCACCGCCCCGGCCCCACCGACCAACACGAGCGGGATCACCGCGAGGGACAGCAGGTACGACGCCACCCACGGCACCTCGACCTCGCGTTGCACGACCGTGGCGAACCACCAGACGCACACGCCACCGACGACCAGGAACGCCACGGCCGACCGCCAGGTGCCGAACTGCACGTGCACGCCGATCATCCCGAGCATCGGCGCGAGCGCGAGCACGGCGCCGATCACCCGGGCGTCCGGGTCGCTCGCGCCGAGCAGCAGGAGCGCGATCGCCGCGGCGGCGATCGATCCCACCGCAGCCGCGTGGAAGGCGCGCACGGTCGACCAGGCATTCACGCGCGGCGCGAGGTGCGTGGGGATGCCGAGCACGGGCGGGTCGTCCTTCCGGGATGTGTCGCCGCCGTCCGTGTACCCCGAAACGAGGTGGCGACAGCGACCCGCCCGATGATACCGGCCCGCTCCGACATCGGGTGTCCCCCGAACGCGGAGCGGGTGTCAGAACAGCGTCGGCGATGTCCTGGTCACGGTACGCCGCTCGGTGAAGTCCGGTGCCGCCCGCTTGAGCGGCATCACCCGCTTCCGGTCGACGCTGTGTCCCATCGACCCGGTGGCCGGGTCGACCGTGCCGAGACCGACGCCGTGCGCGCGCAGGATCGGTCGGATCCGCTCCCCCAGCCAGCGTCGGTAGTCCTTCGGGGCGTACGTGTTGTCGAGGTACATCGACCGGTACCGCTCGACGAGGTCGGGACGGTTCTGCCGCAGCCAGGCTGCCCACCACGGCTTCACCCCGGGCCGCAGGTGCAGCGCGGAGTACATGATGCTCGTCGCACCTGCCGCGACGGCACGCCCGACGGCGTCGTCGAGGTGCGCCTTCGTGTCCGTGATGTACGGCAGGACGGGCATGAGGAACACGGCGCAGTCGAGCCCAGCGTCCCGGATCGCGCGCACCGTGGCCAGGCGTGCGGTCGTGGTGGGCGTGCCCGGCTCGACCGACTGCTGGAGGTCGTCGTCGTACACCGCGATCGACATCGCCAGGTCGACCGGCACGCGTTCGGCCGCCGCGGCGAGGAGCGGTAGGTCACGGCGCAGCAGCGTCCCCTTCGTGAGGATGCTGAACGGCGTTCCCGCGTCGGCCAGCGCCTCGATCACGCCGGGCATCAGGCGGTAGCGGCCCTCGGCCCGCTGGTACGGGTCGGTGTTCGTGCCGAGGGCGACCGGGTGCCCCGCCCACGTGGGCTTGGCGAGCTCGCGCCGCAGGACGTCGGCCACGTTGGTCTTCACGACGATCTGCTGGTCGAAGTCGGCGCCGCCGTCGAACTCGAGGTAGGTGTGCGTCGGACGCGCGAAGCAGTACACGCAGGCGTGACTGCACCCGCGGTACGGGTTGATCGTCCACCCGTAGGTGCCGTCGCCGTCAGCGCTCGGCACCCGGTTGAGCGCGCTCTTCGCCAGGACCTCGTGGAACGTCACCCCGGCGAACTCCGGGGTCGTCACGCTCCGGACGAACCCGCTGTTCGACTCCATGCCCGGCAGCGCGTCGCCTCGGGACGCATCGACTGCCTGCCCACTCCACCGCATGCCGTCATTCGAACACACGTTCGAACGACGCGCAAGCCGTTGGCCAGCTCAGTGGTGCAGACCGAGCACCTTCGCGGTGCGCTCGAGCGTGCGGTCCGCGAGCTGCGGGTCGTCGCCGAGGGCCGTGCCGTAGGTGGGGACCATCTGCTGGACGGCGGGCTGCCAACCGGCCCAGCGGTCGGGGAAGCACCGTTCGAGGAGCTTCAGCATGATCGGCACGGCCGTGGACGCCCCCGGGCTCGCGCCCAGGAGACCGGCGATCGAGCCGTCGGCGGCCGTGATGACCTCGGTGCCGAACTGCAGCACACCGCCCTTGTCCGCGTCCGGCTTGATCACCTGGACGCGCTGCCCCGCCGTGATGCGGTGCCAGTTCTCCGGCTGCGCGGACGGCATGAAGTCACGGAGCGCATCGAACTTCGTCTGCTTCGAGGCGAGCAGCTGACCGATGAGGTACCGGACGAGGTCGAAGTTGGAGAACGCGACGCTCAGCATCGGGCGGAGGTTGTGAGGCCGGATGCTCTTGAACAGGTCGAGCACCGAGCCCTGCTTGAGGAACTTCGGGCTGAACCCGGCGTACGGCCCGAACATGAGCGAGGAACTGCCGTCGACGATGCGGGTGTCGAGGTGCGGGACCGACATCGGCGGCGCCCCGACGCTCGCCTTGCCGTACACCTTCGCTGCGTGCTTCTGCACGACCTCGGGGTCGTCGGTGCGGAGGAACTCGCCCGACACCGGGAAGCCGCCGTAGCCCCGGATCTCCGGGATGCCGGACTTCTGCAGCAGGTGCAGCGCTCCGCCACCGGCACCGACGAACACGAACTTCGCCGCGATGCGCTGCGTCGACCGCCCGATCTCGTTCCGGACGTCGAGCACCCACCCCTCGCTGATCTTGGAGCGGGTGACGTTCGTGACCTGGTGGGAGGACTCGAACTCGACGCCGTCCACCTCGAGCTGGTCGAAGAGCTGGCGGGTGAGCGAGCCGAAGTCGACGTCCGACCCGGCGGCCGAGTACGTCGCCGCGATCGGCTGGTCCTTCTTCCGCCCGGGGATCAGCGCGGGCGCCCACTGCCGGATCTGCGCCGGATCGTCCGAGTACTCGATCCCGGCGAACAGCGGGTGGTCCTTCAGCGCCTCGTACCGCTTGCGCATGTACTCGACGTTCCCGGCGCCCCACACGAAGGAGATGTGCGGCGTCGGGTTGATGAAGTTCGACGGCTCGGGCAGCGCGCCCTGCTCGACGAGGAACGACCAGAACTGCCGCGAGACCTGGAACTGCTCGTTGACCCCGACGGCCTTGCTGATGTCGACGCGTCCGTCGGCGAGCTCGGGCGTGTAGTTCAGCTCGCAGAGGGCGGAGTGCCCGGTCCCGGCGTTGTTCCACGGGTTCGAGGACTCCTGCGCGACACTGCCCAGGCGCTCGTAGACGCGGATCTTCCAGTTCGGCTCCAGCCGGTGGATGATGGCGCCGAGCGTGGCGCTCATGATGCCACCCCCGACCAGGACGACGTCGATCGGATCCACCTGCTTCACTGCCACCCGTCGATCCTACCGTCGCGCGGTGGGAGCGGGGTGACGACGGGACGGACGGGAGGCACGGTGCGGACCCGCACCGTGCCTCCCGTCCGTCCCGTGGCGGCACCCGGAGCAGCCGTCGCTACGCGGCGACCGCGCGGCGCGCGACGATCGCCTCGGCGATCTGCACCGCGTTGAGCGCGGCGCCCTTGCGGAGGTTGTCGTTGCTGACGAAGAGGGCTAGGCCGTGCCCCTCCGGCGCGGACTGGTCGGCTCGGATGCGGCCGACGAACGACGGGTCCTGCCCGGCTGCTTGGAGCGGCGTCGGGACGTCGGAGAGCTCGACACCGGGCGCGCTCGCCAGGATCTCCGTCGCGCGCTCGGGCGACAGCGGCCGGTCGAACTCGGCGTTCACCGAGATGGAGTGACCGGTGAAGACGGGGACGCGGACGCAGGTGCCCGCGACGAGGAGATCGGGCAGCTCGAGGATCTTGCGGCTCTCGTTCCGGAGCTTCTTCTCCTCGTCGGTCTCGCCGAGACCGTCCTCGACGATGCTGCCGGCGAGCGGCACCACGTCGAAGGCGATCGGACGGACGTACTTGACGTGCTCGGGGAACGTCACCGCGGCGCCGTCGTGCGTGAGCTGCGCGGTGTCCTGCTCGAGCGCGGCGCGTGCCTGGCCCAGCAGTTCCTCGACCCCGGCGAGCCCGGAGCCCGACACCGCCTGGTAGGTCGTCGCGACGAGGCGACGGAGCCCGGCCTCGGCGTCCAGCACCTTCAGGACCGGCATGATCGCCATCGTCGTGCAGTTCGGGTTCGCGATGATGCCCCTCGGGGCGTCGTCGATCGCGTGGGGGTTGACCTCGCTGACGACGAGCGGCACGTCGGGGTCCATGCGCCAGGCGCTGGAGTTGTCCACGACGACCGCACCGGCGGCGGCGAACTTCGGCGCGAGGGCGCGCGAGGCGGTGGCACCGGCCGAGAAGAGCGCGATGTCGATGCCCGACGGGTCCGCGGTCTCGGAGTCCTCGACGACGACCTGCTCACCGCGGAACGGGAGCGTCGTGCCGGCGGAGCGGGCGCTCGCGAAGAAGCGGACGCGGTCGGCGGGGAACGCGCGCTCCTCGAGCAGGCGACGCATGACCGCGCCGACCTGACCGGTGGCGCCGACGACGGCGACGGTGGGGTTGCTCATGGTGTGCTCCTGGTGGATCTGCGGGCTCAGCGGCCGGTGCCGGCGTAGACGACGGCCTCGTTCTCGCCGTCGAGTCCGAACGCCTCGTGCACCACGCGCACGGCGTCGTTGAGGGTGTCGGCGCGGGTGACGACCGAGATGCGGATCTCCGACGTCGAGATCATCTCGATGTTGATCGAGGCCTCGTGGAGCGCACGGAACAGCTGCGCCGAGACGCCCGCGTTCGTGCGCATGCCGGCGCCGACGAGTGCGAGCTTGCCGATCTGGTCGTCGTACTGGATGCTCTCGTACCCGATGTCGGCCTTCGCGACCTCGAGCGCGGTGAGGACACCCTGCCCCTGGTCCTTCGGGAGGGTGAACGAGATGTCCGTGCGACCGGTCACGGCCTCCGACACGTTCTGCACGATCATGTCGATGTTCGCACCGGCGCGGGCCACGATCGTGAAGATCTCGGCGGCCTTGCCGGGGGTGTCGGGCACGCCGACGACGGTGATCTTGCCCTCGGAGAGGTCTCCGGCGATGCCGGTGATGATCGGTTCTTCCACGGTTTCCCCCTCTGCAGGGTTGTAGACGATGGTGCCCTCGGCGTTGGAGAACGACGAGCGGACGTGCAGGGTGACGCCGTGCCGACGGGCGTACTCGACGGCACGGATGTAGAGGACCTTCGCGCCGGACGCCGCGAGCTCGAGCATCTCCTCGCTCGTGATGCGGTCGACCTTGCGGGCGCGCGGGACGACGCGGGGGTCGGCGGTGAAGATGCCGTCGACGTCCGTGTAGATCTCGCAGACGTCCGCGTCGAGCGCTGCTGCGAGGGCGACGGCCGTCGTGTCGGAGCCGCCACGACCGAGCGTGGTGATCTCGCCCGTCGTGCGGTTGAAGCCCTGGAACCCGGCGACGATCGCGACGTGCCCGGCGTCGAGCGCCTCGCGCACGCGCTTCGGGGTGACGTCGACGATGCGGGCCTTGCCGTGCTGCGCGTCGGTCAGCATGCCGGCCTGGCTGCCCGTGTACGACGACGCCTCGACGCCGAGGCTCTTGATCGCCATCGCGAGGAGGGCCATCGAGATGCGCTCCCCCGCCGTGAGGAGCATGTCGAGCTCACGTCCGGCGGGGATGGGTGTCACCGAGTGCGCGAGGTCGACGAGCTCGTCGGTGGTGTCGCCCATCGCGGAAACGGCCACGACCACGTCGTTGCCGGCCTTCTTCGTCTGGACGATCCGCTTCGCCACGCGCTTGATGCTCTCGGCGTCCGCGACGGACGATCCACCGAACTTCTGCACGATCAAGGCCACGGGTTGGTACTCCTGGGGACGGGGCGGACGCGCGGAGCGCGCGGTTCCGACAATCGTAAAGGGTGTTTCGTGGATGTTGCGTCGGGGCGGCCCTCGACGCAATGATCCTGCGCGGGCGTCAGCCGCCGACGAGCCGTCGGCCCTCGAACGCCCGGCCGAGGGTGACCTCGTCGGCGTACTCGAGGTCACCGCCGACGGGGAGCCCGGAGGCCAGCCGGGTCGTCCGGATGCCCATCGGCACGAGCAGGCGGCTGAGGTACGTCGCCGTCGCCTCCCCCTCGAGGTTCGGGTCGGTGGCGATGATGACCTCGTCGACGGTGCCGTCGGCCAGGCGCGTCATCAGCTGCTGGATCCGGAGGTCGTCCGGCCCGACGCCGTCGATCGGGCTGATGGCGCCGCCGAGCACGTGGTACAGCCCGCGGAACTCCCGCGTCCGTTCGATGGCGGCGACGTCCTTGGCCTCCTCCACGACGCAGATGACGCTCGGGGACCGTCGCGGGTCACGGCAGATGCTGCACTGCACGTTCTCGGTGACGTTCCCGCAGACCTCGCAGAACCGGACCTTCTCCTTGACCTCGGCGAGGAGCTCGGAGAGCCGCGTCGGGTCGAACGACTCGGTCTGGAGGATGTGGAACGCGATGCGCTGCGCCGACTTCGGGCCGATGCCGGGCAGGCGGCCGAACTCGTCGATGAGGTCCTGGACGATGCCGTCGTACATCAGGCACCGTCCTCGTGGAGGGCGGTCTCCTCGATGAACTGCGCACCGAGGATCTCGCGGACGACGGCCTCGCCGTAACGACCGGCGACGGCGGTGCGGCGGACCTGCGGGGCGGGCGCAGCGGCCGTCCGGGCGGCCTGTTGCGGCGCCTGCTGCGGCGCCTGCTGCTGCGGCGCCTGCTGCTGCGTCGGGGCCGCGGCGCGCTGCGCGGGTCCACCGCTCGGGGCGCCGGACCCCGGGTCCGGGAAGGGCGCGCCGTCGTCGTACGGTTCGTCGTCGAGCGGGTAGTCGTCCACCGGGACGTCACTCGACGGCGTGGCCACCGAGGTCGTGGCGGTGCCCGCGGTGGGAGTGCCAGCTGCGGTCGCCGTGACCTGGTCGGAGCTCGTGGCGGCGTCGTCGGTCGGGGCGGGCTCGACACCGCTGCCGGACGGAGCGGCACGAGGCGCCGGAGCCGAGAAGGACGATGCCGGGCGGAGCTGCGCGGCGAGCGCTGCGTCGGCCGCAGGGTCCGGGCGCTGCGGTTCTGCCGGTGCGACGGGCTCGTTCGGGTCGGTCTGCCCGAACGGGGCGCCCCAGGTCGGTTGGACCGACTCGGGGACGGCACCCGCCGTCGGGTCCGTGGTGGGGATCGTGGCGACCGCCCACTCCGTGACGGGCGCACTCGGCTCGGCAGGCTGCTGTGCTCGCTCTGAGCGCTGCTCCTGCTGCTGTGGCTCCTGCTGCTCCGGCACTGGACGCTGCGGCCGCTGCGGCTCCGGCGCCGGCCGTTGCTGCTGCTGATCGGGCGCCGGCGCCTGCTGCTGCGCGGCCGGCCGCTGCTGCTCCGGGGCAGGACGCTGCTGCGGCTGCTCCGACGCCTGCCGCTGCTCCGGGGCAGGACGCTGCTGCTCCGGGGCAGGACGCTGCTGCGGCTGCTCCGCGGCCGGACGCTGCTGCTCGGGCGCCGGACGCTGCTGTGCCCCAGCCGCCGCCGGACCCCGCGCGACGAACTTCACACGGATGCCGAGCACGTCCACGATGGCCGCACGGAGCAGCTCGCTCACGCTGGCGGACGGGTCGGACATCTCCTTGAAGGACGCGACGTCCTGCTGGCTCGGGAACGTCAGGGTCAGCACGTCGTCCCGCAGCGCCGTCACCTGCGCGGTCACGACGACGGACCACGCCGAACGCTTGGCTCGCTGCACGTGCTCGACGACCTGCGGCCATGCGTCACGCATCTGCTGGAAGCCGACGACACCGACCGGCTGCACCGCGGGTTCGTCGCCGACGGCCGTGCCCTGCCCGGTGGACGAGGAGCTCACGGGCTCCGAGGGCCGTTCGGACTGCGGCGCGGCCGCGGACGACGGACCCGGGTCCTGCGACGGGCTCGGTGCGCTCGGCACCGCTGCTGCCCAGGACGCGGCGGCGTCACGGGCCGCGGTGCCCGGCGCGGTCGATGACTCCTGCCCCGGAGCGGCGACGGACGACGCGGGCGCACCGGCGGAGCGCGGCGGCTGCGCCGGACCACCGGTGGCCGGGGCGGTGGCGGCCGGAGCGACGGTGGCCGGGGCGGTGGAGGCCGGGGCGGTGGGCGCGGCCTGGCGCGCGGGGGACGTCGTCGCTGCCTGGGTCGGCGTCGGAGCAGCGGGGGCCTGGCCTCGGCTCGACTCGGCACCGCCGGCAGCCCGCACGGGCTCGGCCTGGTGCCCACCGGCGTCACCGACACCGATGCGTCGCTCGAGCCGCTCGACCCGGGCGAGGGCGCCGCGCTGGGTGTCGTCGCTCTCGGGCACGAGGATGCGCGCCGTCATCAGCTCGAGGTGCAGGCGGGGCGAGGTCGCGCCGGTCATCTCGGTGAGCGCCCGGTTCGCGATGTCGGCCGCCCGGGAGAGCCCGGTCGCGCCGAACACGCCGGCCTGCCTGGTCATCGTGTCGAGCTCTTCCGGCGAGACCCCGCGGAGCACGGCGGCCGCGCTCTCGTTCGTGGCGGCGACGACGATGAGGTCACGGAGACGCTCGAGCAGGTCCTCCACGAAGCGTCGCGGGTCCTGCCCGGTCTGCACCACGCGGTCGACCGCGGCGAACGCGGACGCCGGGTCGGCCACGGCGAGCGCGTCCACGACGTCGTCGAGGAGCGCGGCGTCGGTGTAGCCGAGCAGGGCGACGGCGCGTTCGTAGGCGATCGCACCGTCCTCGCTGCCCGCGATGAGCTGGTCGAGCAGCGACAGGGTGTCGCGGACCGACCCCCCACCGGCACGCACGACGAGCGGCAGCACGCCGGGAGCCACCGACACGGACTCCTGCTGGCAGAGCTGCTCGACGTACTCGAGCATCGCGGCGGGCGGCACGAGTCGGAACGGGTAGTGGTGGGTCCGCGAGCGGATGGTGCCGATGACCTTCTCGGGCTCGGTGGTCGCGAAGATGAACTTGACGTGCTCCGGAGGCTCCTCCACGAGCTTGAGCAGGGCGTTGAAGCCCTGCGGCGTGACCATGTGGGCCTCGTCGAGGATGAAGATCTTGTAGCGGTCGCGGGCGGGGGCGAACACCGCACGGTCGCGGAGGTCGCGCGCGTCGTCGACGCCGTTGTGGCTCGCCGCGTCGATCTCGATGACGTCGAGCGACCCGCCGCCGCCGCGGGCGAGCTCGACGCAGCTCGGGCACACGCCGCACGGCGTGTCGGTCGGCCCCTCGGCGCAGTTCAGGCAGCGCGCGAGGATCCGCGCCGACGTCGTCTTGCCGCAGCCGCGGGGGCCGCTGAAGAGGTAGGCGTGGTTGACCCGGTTCGTCCGCAACGCGGTGCGCAGCGGATCGGTGACCTGGGACTGCCCGATCAGCTCGGCGAAGTTCTCGGGCCGGTAACGGCGATACAGGGCGGTGACCACGCGACCAAGGGTAGTCGGCACCGCCGACACCACCAGCCGTCTCCACAGGACCCGGCCGACCGACGGACGGGAGGCACGGTGCGGGCGTGCACCGTGCCTCCAGTCCGTCTCATGGTCGCGTCGCGACCGGCGTCAGCCCCTGCGGCGACGCACCCCGCGCGCGAGGCGCGACAGACCGAGGAGCAGGAACCCGAGCACCACGAGTCCGGCTGCCGCGCTCGCGAGCGGCGCCACGTCGGCCCCGGTGAAGGCGAGACCGCCGCCCGTCCCGACACCGCCGCCGCTGCCGGGCGCCCCCGGAGTGCCCGGAGCACCCGGAACACCCGGGGTGCCGGGCGTGCCCGGCGTGCCCGGCGTGCCCGGCGTGCCCGGCGTGCCCGGCGTACCCGGCTCACCCGGCGTACCCGGCTCACCCGGCTCACCCGGCTCACCCGGCGTACCCGGCTCACCCGGTACGGACGGCGCCGCGTCCACCACGACGCGCACGGACTGCGCCGCGGACGTCGCTCCCGCGACCGTCTGCGTGACGCTGATCGTGTGCGGACCGACGAGCAGCCGGAGCACGACGCTCCAGGAGCCGTCCGCCCCCGCGGTGACCGTGACCGGCGCCCCGCCGTCGACCGACAGGGTGACGGTCGAGCCGGGGTCCGCCGTCCCGGTCACGCGCCAGTCGGTGTACCCGGCCGCGTTCGCCTGCTGGTGCGCCCCGGGCGTCGGGGCCGTGATCGCGAGCGGGTCCACCGCGGCGACCACGACCGCGACCGGCTCGGCCGCGGTGGCGACCCCGTTCACGCTCTCGGTCGCGCGGATCGTCCACTCGCCCTCCGGCACGCGGTCGAAGGTCACGCTCCAGGCCCCCGTGGCGTCCGCGGTCGTCGTCCGCGACTGCCCGTCGGACAGGGTGACGACGACGAGCGCGCGTGGTGTCGCGGTCCCGCGGACGGTGAACGAACCGGTGTCGCCCGTGCCCGTGGCAGGGATGAGCTGACCGGGCGTCGGGCTGGTGATCGTGATGCCCGTGGGCTGCGCGACGACCACGGTGACGCCGACCGTGACCGGCCGCGAGGTGACGCCGCCGACGGTCTCGGTGACCGCGACGGTGTGGTCACCCGCGGGCACGCCCGGCACCGTGACGGTCCAGGACCCGTCACCGCCGGCGAGGGTGGTCTGCGTGCGCCCGTCGATGTCCACGGTGACGCGCGCGCCGGGTTCTGCGGTGCCGGACACCGGCACGTCCGCGGTCCCGCTCGGGACCGTGAAGACCTGGCCGTCGACGGGGGTCCGGACGTCGACGCCGCTCGCGGCCTCCACGGTGAAGCCGACCGCCGGTGCGGACGACGACTCCGAGCCGATGCGCTGCGACGCCGCGACCGTGTGCGCCCCGGTGCCGACCGACGGCACGTCGACCGACCAGTCGCCGTCCTCGTCCGCGGTCGTGGTGACGGGGTCGCCGCCGTCGACACGGACGCTGACCGCCGCTCGCGGGGCCGCGGTGCCGCTCACGGTGACCGTGGTGGACCCGCCGACCACGCGGTAGACCGTGCCCTCGGCGGGGGCGGTCACGACGATGGCCTCGGCCGGTGCGACCTCGACGGTGTACGCGCGGTCGATCGGCGTCGACACCGTGCCGCCGACGACCTGCCGCACCTCGATCGTGTGGTCGCCCGGCTCCACGCCCGGGAGGATCGTCGACCAGCGGCCGTCGCCGTCCACGAGGACCTCGACGGGCGCGCCGTCGTCGGCGACGAGGCGGACGGTCGCACCGGGGTCGCCCGTGCCGGACACGGGGACGTCGGTGGACGTCGTCCCGTTCGGCACCGTGATCGTGGCGTCGGCCGCCGGGCTGGTCAGCGTGAGCGCGCGACCGGCGGTGACGGTGAACGTGCTCGTGACCGCGGGCGAGGTGGACGCCCCGATCGTCTGGGTGGCGCGCACGGTGTGCTCGCCGGTGCCGACCGTCCCGAGGTCGACGCTCCAGGTGCCGCCCGTCGCGGTCGTCGTGACCGGGTCCCCGCCGTCGATGGTCACACGGACGGTGGCGCCCGCGTCGGCCGCGCCGGCCGCCGTGACCGCGACCTGCGAGTCCGGCTGCGCGACCCGGAGCTCGGTCCCGTCGCCCGGTGTTGCGATCGTGATCGGGTCCGCGACGGCGACGCTCACCCGGACCTCGACCGGCTCGGAGACGGTGTCGCCGATCCGCTGCGTGACCCGGACCGTGGTCGGGTCGCCCGCCGGCACGTCCGGCACCGAGACCGACCAGTCGCCGTCCTCGTCGGCCGTGGTGGACTCGCTGCGGCCGCCGCCGAGGTCGACCACGACGGTGGCGCCGGGCTCGGCGGTCCCGGCGACGTCGACCGTGGTGGTGGCGTCCGGTCCGGCGACGGTGTACTCCTGCCCCGCCGTCGGCTCCGTCACCGTCACCGGGTCACCGGCCACGACGACGACGTCGCGCTCGACCGGTGTGGTCGAGGTGGAGCCGCCGACCGTCTGCGTGGCGCTGACCGTGTGCGTCGCGACGCCCAGGTCCGGGACGTCGATGCTCCACGACCCGTCCGTGCTCGCCGTCGTCCGCACCGGGTCGCGGTCGTCGACGGTGAGTTCGACGGTGGCGCCCGGCTGGGCGTCGCCCGCGACGGTGACGGTCGTGGTGGCGTCCGGTCCGGCGACCGTGACGGGGTCCGAGGGCTGCCGGATCGTGAGCACCGCCGCGGCCACGACCGAGACGGACCGCTCGACGGCGGCGCTCGTGGTGCCGCCGATCGACTGCGTCACCGACGCCGTCGACGATCCCACCGGGACGTCCTCGACGGTGGCGTCCCAGGTACCGTCCTGGCGCACGGGGGCCGTGGCGGTGCGGCCGCCACCGAGGTCGACGGTCACCTCCGCACCGGGCGCGCCGGTGCCGGCGAAGTCGACGTCGGTCGTCGCGTCCTCGTCCGCGACCGTGACGGTCGTGGCCCCGGCCGGGGTCCGGACGACGAGCGGCGCACCGGCGGCGACCGTCACGTCGACGGTCACCGGCGCGGACTGCCGCCCGTCGACCGACTGCGTCGCCGTGACACGGTGGTCCCCGACCGGCACGTCCGTGAACGTGTGCGTCCAGTCACCGTCCGCAGTGCTCGTCACCGTCTCCGACGCTCCCGTGGAGAGCCGGACGGTCACGTCCGTGTCCGGCTGCGCCGTCCCCGTCACCGTCAGGTCGACGGTCCCGGTGGCGTCCGCGACGGTGATTGTCGCGTCGTCCTCGGGCTCGGTGATCGCGAGCGCCGCGGCTGCGCGCACCTGCACCGTCTGCTCCGGACTGGAGGCAGTGGTGCCGCCCACGGTCTGGGTCGCGACGAGCGGGTGGTCGCCCTCCGCCACGGCGGTGAAGACGACCGTCCAGTCGCCGTCGTCGTCCGCGGTGGTGGTCAGCTCGTCGTCGGCGAGGGTCACCCGCACCGGGGCACCGGGGTCGGCGGTGCCGACGACCGTCACCGGACGGGTGTCCCCGGCGTCCGGCACGTACAGGATCCCGGCGCCCGGCGACGTGATCTCCACGGGGTCGGCGGCCTCGAGCGTCACCGTCCGCTCCGCCGGCGTGGACGTCGCGCCCGCGACCTCCTGGGTGACCGACACGGTGTAGGCACCGACGCCGAGGTCCGGCAGGGTCACCGACCAGGACCCGTCGCCAGCGGCGGTCGTGGTGCGGTCGTCCTGCTCGGGCACCGACAGGGTGACCGTCGCGCCGGGCTGCGCCGTGCCCGTGACGCGCACGTCGCGCGTGACGTCCTCGCCCGCGACGCGGATCGGGTCGGTCGTCGGTGCGTTGATCCGGACGGGCGCGGCCGTGACGACCTGGAACGTGGTCGGGATCGCGCTCGTGCTCACGCTGCCGACGGTCTGCGTCGCGTTGACGGTGTGCGTGCCGGTCGGTGCGATGCCGGTAGCGGTGACGGTCCACGCGCCGCTGGTCGGGTCGGCCGCCGTCGTGAGCGCCGTTCCGCCGTCCACGGAGACCGACACCGCGGCGCCGGGTTCGGCCGTGCCGGTGATCGGGACCGTCGCGCGGGCGTCCTCGTCGACGACGACGATGCGCGTGCCGACGGGCGGGGTCTCGATCGTGATGGCCGTCCCGGGCACGACCGAGAAGGCACGGGAGACGCTGTCGCCCTGCGTGCCGTTGACGGTCGCGACCGCGGTGACGGCGTGGTCGTCGGTGTCGAGCCGGACGCTGCCGGTCGCCGGTGCGGTCCAGCGGCCGTCCGGGCCCGCCGTGACCTCGATCGGGTCACCGTCGTCGAAGCGGACCGTGACGGTGGCACCGGGTTCGGCGGTGCCGGTGGCGACGACCGGAGCCGAGCCACCGGGACCGGCAGCGATCTCGGCGTCGGCGACCGGTGTGTCGATGGCGACCGGGGCACCGGCGACGATCGAGAAGTCCCGGTCGACGGGGTCGGACGTGGCGCCGCCGACGGTCTGCGTGACCCGCACGGTGTGGTCGTCGACGTCGACGTCGGGCAGGGTCACCGACCAGGTGCCGTCGTCGCCCGCGGTCGTCGTCACCACCGCGCCGCCGTCGAGCCGGACGTCCACGTCGGCGTCGGGCTCGGCCGTACCGGAGACCCTGACGTCGATCGTCGAGTCGGCGGTGGCGACGGTCGTGCTGCTGTCCTGCGTCGGCGTCGTGACGGTCAGTGCCGCGGCGGCCCAGACGGTGAGGGTCCTCGTGACCACCGGCGAGGTGGTGTCGCCGACCGTCTGCGTGGCACTGAGCGTGCGGGTCCCGACCGGCACCCCGGCCACGCTGAGCGTCCAGTCGCCCTCGTCGTCGGCGGTCGTGCTGGCCGTGAGCCCCGAGCCGAGGGAGACGTCCACGGTGGCGCCGGGCTGCGCCGTGCCGGTGACGCGGACGTCGGTCGTGTCGTCGGCGGTGAGCACCGTCAGCACGGCACCGTCCGCGGGCGCGGTCAGCACGAGGGGTGCACCCGCCGCGACGGCGAAGTCGCTCGACACGGGGTCCGACGTCGTGCCGGCGACCGTCTGCGTCGCGGTGGCGGTGCGCTCCCCCACGGGCACGCCCGCGAAGGTGGCGCTCCACCGGCCGTCGTCGCCCGCGGTCGTCGTCGCCGCGAACGCTCCGCCGATCGAGACCGACACCCGGGCTCCCGGAGCCGCGGTGCCGCGGACCGTCACGGGTGTGGTCGAGGTCGGGTCGGCCACACGGATCGTGCTGCCGTCCGCGGGAGCGGTGATCGTCAACCGCTCGGCGGCCGTGACGGTGAAGGCGCGACGCACCGGCTCGCTCGTCGACCCGCCGACGGTCTGGGTCACGGCTGCGTCGTACGAGCCGGCCGGCACGTCCGGCACGGTCGCCGACCACGACCCGTCCGCCGCGGCGGTCGTCGTCGCCGTGCGGCCGCCGCCGAGGTCGACGTCGACCGTGGCCCCGGGCTGCGCCGTCCCGGACAGGACGACCTCGCGGGTGGTGCCGGCGAGCGGGAGGGCCTGCCCAGCGCTCGGCGACGCGACCGTCAGGTCGGCTGCCTGCACGACGCGGAAGGACCGGGTGACGGGTGCGGACGTCGAGTCCCCGACGGTCTGGGTCACGCTCGCGGTCCAGCTGCCGGTCGGCAGGTCCGCGACCGGGACGCTCCAGGACCCATCGGCCGCGACGGTCGCCGACCCCGTGCGCCCGCCACCGAGGTCGACGTCGATGCGCGCACCGGGCGTCGCCGTACCGGTGACCGTCACCGTGGTCGAGGCGCCCGCGATGGTGAACGTCTGTCCGGAGGTGGGTGTCGTGACCACGAGCGGCTGCTGTGCCACGACGGTGAAGCGCTGCGTGGCGGCGCCCGCGGCCGTGCCCCCGACGGTCTGCGTCGCGGTGGCCGTGTACTCGCCGGTCGGCACGTTCGCGACCGACGTCGTCCACGTGCCGTTCGCGGCGACGGTCCCGGTACCGGTGCGGCCGCCGCCGAGGTCGACACGGATCGTCGCGCCGGGTTCGCCCGCGCCGCTCACCGTGATGCTGCGCGTCGAGGCCGAGGTGGGCACGCTGAACTGCTGCCCCGCGGTCGGCGCGGTGATCGTCGGCGTCGCGAAGGCCGCGGCCCGGACGGTCGAGGTCGCGAGGTCGACGGTCGCCACGTTCGCGCCGGGCAGGACCGACAGCCGGAGGGCGTGCACGCTCCGAGCGCCGGTGTCGTAGCCGCGGCCGTCGCGGAAGCCGGTGCTCGTGTCCTGCGCGTTCACCGTGAGGTCGACGACCTGGCGGAGGAGCAGCACGACCGGTGCGAGCGTCCGGGCGACCGCGGTCGTCGTGGCCCGCAGTGCGGTCCCGAGGTCGTCGAGTGCGGTGCCGGTCACGAGCGGTCGGACGAGCGTCTGCGCTGCCGGGATCACGAGCGAGGTGATCGCCGGGGTGAGGAGCGTGCCCAGGAGCGACAGTCCGAGGGGGCCGCCCGTCACGGTCGTCGTCGGCGTGCCGGGGGCGGTGCCGGCGAGCTGCCCGAGGGTCGAGTCCACCCGGATGGTGATCGGGTCGAGGGCCCCGACCGCGGTGCGGACGTTCGCCGCGACGTCGATGCGCACGGCGGTCGAGTTGATCGTGTTCACCACGGCCGTCCGCAGCGCCGTCGGCAGCTGGGTCCCGAGGATCGTGGCGATGCTCTGGTTGATCGACGCCACCGCCGCGTCCGTCAGCACCGGTGTGTTCGCCGGCTGGCCGTTGAGCGCCGTGAGCTTGTCGAGATCGACGGTGATCGCGCCGGTCGACGGGGTGATCGTCACCGCGCCGTCGGTCAGGGGCTGGGCGAGCACCTGCGTGAGGGTGTCGTCGAGGTTGAGGTTCACCGACGCCTTGACCGTGGTGCCGTCGACGTTCACGAGCGCGCCGAGCGCGGTGGTCCGGAGGAGGCGTTGGAGTTCGGCCGTGAGACCGGTCGTGACGCCGGCGAGCGCCCCGTCGGCGCCGACGGTCGTGTTCACCGTGGTCGAGAACGACCGGAGGTCGCTCCGGAGCGACGTGCTCAGCCCGGCGACCGCGGGGCTCGTGAGGTCGAGCCGTGCGCTGGCGATCCGGTAGTCGCTCGACGTCGTCACGGTCGCCCCGCGCGTCGCGGTGATCGTCGAGGCGAGCGCGCCGACCTGCAGCCGTCCGGTCGAGAGGACCGACGTGTCCGCACCCACGCGGGACAGCAGCGGACGCAGGTCGAGCGTCGCCGCGTTCGTACCGGTCCCCGATCCCACCCCGATCGCACCGTCGTCGGTCAGGAGCCCGGCCGAGGCGGTCGCTCCGGTCGCCGAACTGCGGGCGTACTGCCCGTCCACGCCGAGCGTCAGGATGCCGTTCGCCCCGAGCAGGTCGACGTTGTTCCCGAGCCGCACCCCGAGCGCGTTCACGGCGGTGAGGTCGAGCGGCTGGCTCGTGGTGCCGCCCCCGCTCGTCGCGGCCCGGGCGGAGTACGCCCCGCCGAGCCGTGCGATCGAGTCGACGTCGACGATGCCCGAGCCCCCGAGCAGGACCCCCTCGGCCTCGGCGACGTCGGACTGCGCTGCCGTCGCCGGTTGGATCGCCACGGTGGCGGCGACCAGCGCCGTCACCGTGGCGACGACAGCACCGCGCAGCAGTGGGCGCCGGTCGCGCGGTGCTCGTCGTCGAGCACGGCTCCCGGCACCGTCGATCCGTCGTTCCCCGATGCCCGCCGCGACGGTACGCCGCGACGACACGTGCTCGCGCATGCGTGTCCCGTTCCTGGCGGGCGCACCCGCCACCTGATCCTCGGAACTCCCCCGCTGGTGAGGCGGTGGAGGGTCGGAACCCTGGTTGGGGGTTCCTGGGACCGATCTTCACACACGATCAGGAATCTGTCCGCGGGCCGTGACGAAACCGTCACCGAACCGCGCCGGGCGCACGAAACGATCGGCGCACGGAACGATCGGCGCTCGAAACGATCGGCGCACGAAGCGATCGGCGCACGAAAAGACTCCCCACGCACCCGCCAGAGCCCGGTTACCCTTGCTGCGTTTCCGCCCTGGGGGAGTTGGCCTGGATGGCGTCACGTGAGGAGCCTCCGGAAGTCTACCGGACGCGACGGGCAGTATCGGACACATGAAGATCGCCATCGCCGGGGGCCACGGGCAGATCGCCCTCCTCCTCGCCCGTCAGCTCACCGATGCCGGACACGACGCCGTCTCGATCGTCCGGAACCCGGCCCACGTCCCGGACGTCGAACAGCAGGGCGCCACCGCGCTCGTGGCCGACCTGGAGCAGCTCGACGACGACGAGCTCGCGCTGCGGCTCCGCGGCGTCGACGCGGTCGTGTTCGCCGCCGGTGCCGGTCCGAACAGCGGCGCGGAACGCAAGCTCAGCGTCGACCGCGACGCAGCACTCCTGCTCGCGGACGCCGCGGAACGCCTCGGTGTGCAGCGGTACGTGATGATCTCCGCGATGGCGACGGACCGCTACGACCCCGAGCGGGCCGTCGTCCCCGCGCAGAGCGACGCCGACGTGTTCCAGGTGTACCTGCGGGCCAAGTCGGAGGCCGACGCGAACATCCGGGCCCGCAACCTGCGGTGGACGATCATCCGTCCGGGTGCGCTGCTCGACACACCGCCGCAGGGCACGGTCGACGTCGGCCGGACGGTCCCGCGCGGCTCGATCCCCCGCGCGGACGTGGCGGCCCTCGTGCTGCACGCGCTCGTGGACGACCTCGCGGTGGGGGTGCAGTTCGAGGTGACGAGCGGGAACACCCCGATCCCCGCGGCGCTCGCAGCGCTCAGCTGACGCGCGCCGCTCAGCGACGGCCGGGTCGCGCCACGATCCCGACGTCGGACCAGGCACCCGGCCTGGTCCGACGTCGGGATCGCGGTTCGACGCCGGAAGCGCGCACACCGCGCCGGACCGCCGGTCGAGCGCGGCGAAGCTGCGCGCCGGGGAGGGCGACGCTACAGCGCGACCGCAGCCGACTGCCGGGCGATCTCGAGCTCCTCGTTCGTCGGGATGACGAGCACCGCGACCCGTGACGTGTCCGTGGAGATGCGTCGGGCCTCCCGTGAGGCCAGCTCGTTGCGGTCCGCGTCGATCTCGATGCCGAGGTGCTCGAGACCGGCGAGGACCCGCCGGCGGAGCAGGGCGTTGTTCTCCCCCACCCCCGCGGTGAAGACGACCGCGTCGAGCCCGCCGAGCTGCGCGGTGTAGGCGCCGACGTACCGGCGGATGCGGTGCCGGTACACGGCGAGCGCCGCCTCGGCGACCTCGTCGCCCTTGGAGGCGGCGTCCTGCACGTCGCGCATGTCGCCGTTGCCGGTGAGCCCGAGGAGTCCCGACCGCTTGTTGAGGATGTCGTCGAGCTCGTCGAAGTCGAGCCCGGCCTCACGGTGGAGGTGCACGAGGACCGCGGGGTCGAGGTCGCCGGAGCGGGTGCCCATCACGAGGCCCTCGAGCGGGGTGAGGCCCATCGAGGTCTCGATCGACCGACCGCCGTCGATCGCCGCCGCGCTGGCCCCGTTGCCGAGGTGCAGCACGATCGTCTTCAGCTCGGACAGCGGGCGGTCGAGGAACGCAGCTGCCTGCTCGGAGACGTACTTGTGGCTCGTGCCGTGCATGCCGTAGCGGCGGATCCCGTACCGCTCGGCGAGGTCGGACGGGATCGCGTACGTGTACGCGTGCGGCGGCATCGTCTGGTGGAACGCGGTGTCGAAGACGGCGACGTGCGGCACGTCCGCGAACACCTGCTTCGCCGCGCGGATGCCCTCGAGGTTCGCCGGGTTGTGCAGCGGCGCGAGGGACGACAGGTCCTCGATCTGCTGCTCGACGTCGGCCGTCACCACGGTGGCGGCGTCGAAGGTGGTGCCGCCGTGCACGACGCGGTGCCCGACGACCGCCGGCGGGTGGTCCTCGAACGACGGTCCGACCTTCCCGAAGGCGTCGAGCATCGCCTGGAAGCCCGCAGCGTGGTCCGGCACGGACGCGGCGTCGTTCGACGAGGACTCCCCCGTGATCGCGTTCGTGTGCTTCCAGGCCCCGGCGGACTCGCCGATGCGCTCGACGAGGCCGGACGCGAGGGTCCGCTCGTCGTCGAGCTCGATGAGCTGGTACTTGAACGAACTCGATCCGGAGTTCACGACGAGGGCTGCGGTCACGGGCTGGTTGCCTTTCCGTTCGGACTGGAGGCGCGGTGCGCGGTGGTCGGTCGGCTCACGCCGCGGGGTGGGGTCGGCCGGGTCAGGCGGGCTCCGTCGCGGTGCCGGCCTGGACGGCCGTGATCGCGACGGTGTTGACGATGTCGCTGACGAGCGCTCCGCGGGAGAGGTCGTTGATCGGCTTGCGGAGCCCCTGGAGCACCGGGCCGATCGCGACCGCGCCGGCCGACCGCTGCACGGCCTTGTACGTGTTGTTGCCGGTGTTGAGGTCGGGGAAGATGAACACCGTCGCCTTGCCCGCCACCGGGGAGTCGGGCATCTTCGTGCTCGCGACCGTCGGATCGGCGGCCGCGTCGTACTGGATCGGGCCCTCGACGAGGAGGTCCGGGCGGCGCTCGCGGACGAAGGCCGTACCCGCCCGCACCTTGTCCACGTCGGCACCGGAGCCGCTGTCGCCCGTCGAGTAGCTGAGCATCGCGACCCGGGGGTCGATGCCGAACTGCGTCGCGGTCTCGGCCGAGGAGATCGCGATGTCGGCGAGCTGCTCGCTCGTCGGGTCCGGGATCACCGCGCAGTCGCCGTAGACGAGCACCCGGTCGGCGAGTGCCATGAGGAACACGCTCGACACGATCGACGTCTCGGGGCGGGTCTTGATGATCTCGAAGGACGGCCGGATGGTGTGCGCGGTGGTGTGCTTCGCCCCGGAGACCATGCCGTCGGCGAGGCCGAGCTGCACCATGAGCGTGCCGAAGTACGAGACGTCGGTGACGGTGTCGCGGGCGAGTTCGACCGACATGCCCTTGTGCGCCCGGAGTCGCGCGTACTCCTCGGCGAAGCGCTCCCGGAGCTCGGGGTCGAACGGGCTGAGGAGCTGCGCCTGTTCGAGGTCGAGGCCGAGCTCGGTCGCGCGGGCCCGGATGGCCGCCGGTTCACCGAGGATCGTGATCCGGCAGACCTGGCGCGCGAGCAGCGTCGACGCCGCGCGGAGGATGCGGTCGTCGTCGCCCTCGGGCAGGACGATGTGCTTGCCGTACCCGCGCGCCCGGTCGAGGAGGCCGTGCTCGAACATGAGCGGTGTGACCACCCCGGACGGCGTGACCTGGAGCCGGTCGCGGAGCTCGTCGGCGTCGACGTGCTGTTCGAACAGGGCCAGCGCGAGGTCGGCCTTGCGTGGCGAGTCGGCCGCGAGCCGCCCCCGGGTCTGGGTGATCCGGAGCGCCGTGTCGTACGTGCCGAGCGTGTTCTGCGCGATCGGCAGCGAACTCGACAGACCCTCGAGCAGCCGCGAGATCTGCGGGGCGGTCTCGAACCCGCCGTTGAGGATCACGCCCGCGAGGCTCGGGAAGGTCTCGGACTGGTTGGCGAGCAGCGTCGCGATGAGGACGTCGCTGCGGTCTCCCGGCACGACGACGATGCCGCCCTCGATGAGCCGGGGCAGCACGTTCTCCATGCTCATCCCGGCGACCACGGTGCCGAGGGCTTCACGGTCGAGCAGGGCCTCGTCGCCGCGGACCAGCGTGGCGTCGGTGGCCTCGAGCAGGGCACGGACCGTCGGCGCCACGAGCACCGGGTCCTCCGGGATCGCCCAGACCGGCACGCCGGCGTGGTCGTCGTGCACGGCGGCGCCGACGCTCGACACGATCTCGGCGAGCCGCTCGGGGTCCGCTCGGTTCACGACGACGCCGAGGAGCTGCGCGTGTGCCGCCCGGAGCTCGCTCGTCGTGACGTCCGCCACCTGGGCCATGGCCTCGGGCGTGCGGGCGCCGCGGTCGGCGGAGTCGCGCCCACCGAGCACGAGGAGCACGGGAGCGCCGAGGTTCGTCGCGACCTTGGCGTTGAACGACAGCTCGGTGGGGCTGCCCACGTCGGTGTAGTCCGAACCGAGGACCACGACCGCGTCGCACTGCTGCTCGACCTGGGCGAACCGCCGGAGGATCGTCGCGACGGCCGCGTCCGGGTCGGCGTGCACGTCGTCGTAGGTGACCCCGACCGCGTCGTCGTAGGAGATGCCGACCGCGGTGTGCTGGAGCAGGAGTTCGAGCACGTAGTCGGGCTCGTGCACGGAGCGCGCCACCGGCCGGAACACACCCACTCGGCCGACCGTGCGGGCGAGCGTCTCGAGGACTCCGAGGGCGACGGTGCTCTTGCCCGTGTGGCCCTCCGCGGACGTGATGTAGATGCGGGTCGACACGGATCCAGGGTAGCCGCCGGTCATGTCGCGACATCCGGGCGGATTCCCATCCGTGGATGCACGTGGTCATCCACACCCTCACGGACCTGTACCATGGGGTGTCGTCACCGCGAGGTGGCGCCTGGAGGATTCGCCTAGTGGCCTATGGCGCACGCTTGGAAAGCGTGTTGGGTGCAAGCCCTCAGGGGTTCGAATCCCCTATCCTCCGCCAGCACACGACGAAAGCGCGAGACCCCGGTCTCGCGCTTTCGTCGTTCCCGGCTCGCGCGAGGCGCCTGGTCCCCCACGTGGTGGACCGCCCCGCACCCCGATCCGCGCACGGTGGCCAGGACACGCCGCCGCGGGGTGGAACGGGCTGTCCCCGGTACCCGTCGGTCGCCTATGCTGACCGGACGGCGTCCCCGGGACGGGACGCCACGGGACACGAGTGGCAGGGGCGTCGCTCGGCAGCGCGATTCGCTGTGCCCGCATCTCAGGAGGATCCGACGTGGGGGACATGACTGCGCAGGCGGCGGTACGGCCGCGCGTCCGGACCTACGACCTCGTCGTCCGTCCTCGCAGCGCGCTCGTCCGATCGACCGCGCTGAGCATCGCCTTCTCCGCGGTCCCCCTCGCCGTCGCCCTGGTCTGGGTGTCCTTCCCGTTCCGGCTGTGGGCGCTCATGGCCGCGATCGTCGTGCTCCTCGCCGTCGTCGTGGGCGCGGCGGTCGTCCGGCTCGGGACGGCCTACGTCGGCGTCGACGCCACCACGGTCGACGTGCGCGGCGTGCTCTCCTCCAGTCGTCGGATCCCCCGCGACACTGTCGACCGGGTCCTGCTCGTCGAGACCTACGGCGCATCGGTCGAACGATCCGTGCGCGAACTCGTCGCGTTCGCCGCTGACGGGACGCACCTGTTCCGGTTGCGCGGTGACGTGTGGGGCGACGCCGGACTCGAGCGCGTCGTCGACGAACTCGGCGTGACCGTCACCGAGGAGCCCAAGCCGGTGACCACCCGCGAGTTCGCGCGGCGCTGGCCCTCGAGCCGCGCGTGGTACGAGCGCTCCCGGGCGTTCCTCGTGGTCGGGCTGCTCGCGGTCCTCGTCGTCGGCGGCCTCCTCGTCGTCGAGACGGCCGGCCTCCTCTCCGCCTGACCAAGAGGGCAGCACGCCCACCGGGCAGCACGCCCACCGGACAGCACGCCCGCCGAGCAGCACGCCCGCCGAGCAGCACGCCCGACGGGCAGCACGCCTGCTCGGGCCTCAGCGACGCCGACGCAGCGTCGAGAAGATGCCCTGCACGACCTCCTTGGCGATCGTCCGACCCAGTCCGGACCCGAGCAGGTCCGACAGCGGGTCGTTCGCCTTCCGGGACGCCGTCGTCCGCGTGCTCGACCGCCCCGACCGCCGCGCCTCGGCAGCCCGCTCGGCCCGTTCGAACTCCCGCTGCGCCTTCTCGTACTCCTTCTGCGCCGCAGCCCGGTCGCGTTCCTCCTGCTTCGCCTTCGCCGCAGCCTCCTTCGCCGCGGTGGCCTGCGCCCGGGCAGCCTCCTTCTCGGCCTCGGCAGCGGCCGACGCGGCGGCCTTCGCCGCGTCGGCAGCGGCCGCGTCCGCGGCGGCGGCCTCCATGCGGCGGGCGAGCATCTCGTAGGCCGAATCGGGGTCGACGCGGGTGCCGTAGGTGGCGAGGAGCGGCGATGACTGCACCCGTGCCTCCAGGTCGGGTGCCGGCATCGGGTCCATCGAGCCCTGCGGAGCTCGGAGCCGGGTCCACGCCACCGGGGTCGGCGCACCCTTCTCGTTCATGACCGTGACGATCGCCTCGCCGGTGGCGAGCGAGGTGAGGACCTCGCCGAGGTCGTAGTCGCTCGACGGGTACGTCGACACCGTGGCCCGGAGCGCCTTCGCGTCGTCCGGGGTGTGCGCGCGCAGTTGGTGCTGGATGCGCGACCCGAGCTGCGCGAGCACGTCGTTCGGCACGTCCTTCGGTGTCTGCGTCACGAAGAAGATGCCGACGCCCTTCGACCGGATCAGCCGGACGGTGCGCACGATCTGGTCGGTGAAGTCCTTCGAGGCCCCGTTGAAGAGCAGGTGCGCCTCGTCGAAGAAGAACACGAGCTTCGGCTTGTCCTGGTCGCCGACCTCCGGGAGCTCGTTGAAGAGGTCCGCGAGGAGCCACATGAGGAACGTCGAGAACACCTGCGGCTGGTCCTGCACGCCCGGTACCTCGAGCAGGCTGACCACGCCCCGACCGTCCGCGGCCGTCCGGAGGAACACCTGCGTGTCGATCTCGGGCTCGCCGAAGAACTGGTCGGCGCCCTGGTCGGCGAAGGTGATGAGTTCGCGGAGGATCACGCCGGCGGTCTGCTTCGACAACCCGCCGAGCTCGGCCAGTTCCTCCTTGCCGTCGTCGCTGACGAGGAACGTCAGGACGCTCCGGAGGTCCGAGAGGTCGACGAGCGGCAGCCCGGCCTGCTCGGCGTAGTGGAACACGAGCCCGAGCGAGGACTCCTGCGTCTCGTTCAGCCCGAGCACCTTCGACAGCAGCAGCGGGCCGAACCCGGACACGGTCGCGCGGATCGGGATGCCGGTGCCCTGGCCGCCGAGGCTGTAGAACTCGGCCTCGCTCGCGACCGCCTGCCAGTCCTGCCCGATGCCGGCGGTGCGGGCGAGGAGCTTCTCGCTGCTCGTGCCCGGCACCGCGAGGCCGGACAGGTCGCCCTTGATGTCGGCGGCGAAGACGGGGACGCCGTTCGCGGCGATCTGCTCGGCGAGCAGCTGGAGCGTGCGGGTCTTGCCCGTGCCCGTCGCGCCCGCCACGAGGCCGTGCCGGTTGAGCATGCCGAGCGGGATGCGCACCTGCACGTCGGGCAGCGCCTCGCCGTTCACGAGGGCGCCGAGTTCGAGGGCGCTGCCGGTCGCCTCGTAGCCGTCGCGGACCGCCGACACGGCGTCCGGCCCGAGCGGTCCGGTCGCGTCGGCGGGTCCGGTCGCGCCGGCGGGTCCGGTCGCGTCGGCGGATCCGGTCGCGTCGGCGGGTGCAGTCGCGTCAACGGGTGTGCTCGCCGGTGCACTGCCGGGAGGCGCGGTGCCGGTCCCCGACGACGACGCCGGCCCGTCGGTGGTCGCGGGGGTTCCGTCGTCCGCGGCCGGTGCAGGTGTCGGTGCGGGTGCGCCGGCGACGTCGGGTGCGTCCGCGTCGGGTGGCGCGTCCGCGGTGGGCACGGAGGCCGCGAGCGCCGCCGCGAGCTCCTCGGCCCGCGCCGCGGCCTCGTCCGCGAGGCGCCGAGCCTCGTCCGCCGCGGCCTTCGCCGCCGCTGCCGCCGCCCGGGCCTGCTCCACCGCATCGCTCATGCGCTCAGCATACGAACGGCGCGGACAGCCGGTTCGGTCCCGCTCGTGCCGCCGTCGGACGACACGGTCGACGTCGTCCGACAGCGGTCACGTCGTCCGACAGCGACAGCGACGGCTCGCGCACCGCGACGTCACCCGCCCCCGCGCGACGCCGCGCGAGCCGCCGCGCGACGCGTCAGTGCGAGAGCGCCGGCACCGTCCGCGGCCGCACGACCACCCAGAGCAGGGCGATCGCCACGGCCGACGTGCACGCCATCACGGCCGCCATGGGCGCCGCGGTGGTGATGCCGAGCCAGCCGACGATCGGCGAGATGAGCCCGGCCACGCCGAAGTTCAGGGCACCGAGGAGGGACGCTGCGGTGCCCGCCTCCTTGCCGTGGGCCGCGAGGCCGATCACCTGCACGAGCGGGAACGAGAACCCGCAGGCGGCGATGAAGAACCACAGCGGCACGAGCACCCCGACGAGCCCGGCGCCGAGCAGGTCGAGCACGATGATCGCCACGGCCGCGAGGAACAACGTCGCGGTCGAGCACGCCAGGATCCACTGCGGGCCGACGCGCTGCGCGATGCGGGACGAGATCTGCACCCCGAGCACGACGCCGATCGAGTTCACCGCGAAGAGCAGGCCGTACTGCTGCGCGTTGAGGTCGTACACCTGTTGGAACAGGAACGGCGACGCGCTGAGGTACGAGAACAGCCCGCTGAACACCATCGCGCCGATGAGGGCCACGCCCACGAAGATCCGGTCGGAGAAGAGCGCCCGGTACCGCTGCCCGACGCTCGAGTGCCCGGCCTCGTGTCGACGTGCCGGCGGCAGGGTCTCGACGATGAGCAGCACCGAGGCGATCACCACGGCGAGGCCGTAGCAGGCGAGGAAGACGAAGATGCCGCGCCAGCTCGTGAACCGGAGCATCTGCGAACCGATGAGCGGGGCGAGGATCGGCGCGAGCCCGTTCACCATCGCCAGGCGGGACAGCATGCGCACGAGGGGCTTGCCGCCGAACAGGTCGCGGACGGTCGCCATCGCCACGACGCCTCCGGCCGAGGCCCCCATGCCCTGCAGCACCCGGAACAGCGCGAGCACCTCGACGTTCGGGGCGAGCGCGGCCCCGACCGAGGCCGCCACGTGCACGCTCGTCGCGATGATCAGCGGGAGGCGCCGACCGACCTTGTCGCTCCAGGGGCCGACGAGCAGCTGCCCGACGGCGAACCCGATCGTGGTCGCCGTCAGGGTGAGCTGGACCGTGCCGGCCGAGATCCCGAGGTCGCCCTCGAGCGACGGGAACGCCGGCAGGTACAGGTCGATGGTGAACGGCCCGAGCGCGGTGAGGGCACCCAGGACGAAGACGTAGACGAGGCGCTGCCCGCGGGAGAGCGAGTCCCCCGGGTGCAGGACGACGCGGAGCGAACCGGTGGTGGCGGGCGCGGTCACGAGCAGGGTCCTTCGTGGGGAGGGGTGGTGGCAGGAGGGGTACGGAACCGGGTCGAATCGATTCGGCCGCGGAACCATCCTAACCGCACCTGTGCGTCACCTGACATGCGGTACGTTCAGACTGCCCGGCGGACCGGGCGATCTGGACAGGAAGGGGGTGGGTGTCGTGGTGGACGCCCGGATCCTGCACACGACCGCGGCCCTGCGCGAGGCGATCCTGCGCCTCGCCGCCGATCGTCCCGTGTCGCGCATCACCGTCGCCGACGTCACGCGTGCCGCGGGCATCAACCGCGCGACGTTCTACTCGCACGCGGTCTCCCCCGGCTCGCTGCTCGCCGACGTGCTCACGCCGGAGCTCGACCGCATCCGCGACGACGACGCCGCGGCGCGTCGGGCGGCGTTCGAGCGCGGCGCCGGGCCGGACGAGCTCGAGGCCATCACCCGCCGCGGCATCGACGCCGTCGTCGAGCACGTCGTGTCGTACAAGGACATCTACGGCAAGGCGCTGCCCGACCCCGAGGACGGCTCGCTGCACCGCCTCCTCGTCGACCACTTCACGGTGTCGAGCGCGCAGCACATCCGGGAGCTCCCGGCCGAGGGTCGGCCCGAGCTCCTCGACGACGTCGCGGCCGGGTTCGTCGCCCAGGGGTTCGTCGGCGCGATCGAGGCGTGGCTCGCCGGCCCGCGCCGGTCGCGGAAGTCGCTCGTCCAGACGATCACCCTGTCGTTCCCGGCCTGGTGGCGCTGACGCGTCGCGCCCCGCGCGCGACCCAGATCGGACGGGAGGCTCGGTGCCAGCTGGCACCGAGCCTCCAGTCCGTTTCAGCGTCCGTCGAGGACGCGACGCGCGCTACCGCTGGGCCGCCCGCGTGAGTCCGCTGAAGGACACCGAACCGAGGCCGGTCACGTCGTCGTACCCCTTCGCGGTGGAGAGCGACGTGTCGTGGTCGAGGGTCACGAGGTAGTCCTTGCCGGACGTCGCGCTCGTGTAGGCCAGCGCGATCGGCGACCCCGGCGGCTGCACGTCGTGGAACGCCTTCGGCGCAGCCCGGTACGTGGCGTAGAGCGACGGGTTCGCGAAGCCGAGCCGCACGTGGGTCGACTGCTGCACGATCGCCATGAGTGCCGCCGTCAGCGGTGACGCGAGCGAGGTGCCGCCGTACGTCTCGTTGACGAAGTCGCCGGTGGCGAGGGTGCTGTCGTCCGTGATCGGGCGGATGCCGATCGCGAAGCCGGTGTACGGGTCGGCGAGTGCCGCGAGGTCCGGCGAGACGCGCTTGCCGTTCGCGAGCGACGACGGCACGACGCCCTTCTGGTAGGCGGGCTGGTCGAAGATGGTGCTCCGACCGCCGCCGGCACCGCCACCGACGAGGTCGCCGGGCAGCGGCGCGGCGTATTCGTCGCCACGGTCGCTCGACACGATCTGGTCGAGGACGTCGCCCCACCCGGTCTCGAAGGTCTTGCGGCCGTTCGCGCCGATGCCGAGGCTCGTCCCGCCGACCGCGGTCACCCACGGGCTGGAGGCCGGGAAGTCCGGCTGCGCGCTGCCGAGGGCGGCCGACTCGTCGCCGTTGTCCCCGCTCGAGAAGTACAGGCCGATGCCCTCACCGGCGGCCTGGATGTGCAGGTTCTCCTGGCCACGGATGCTCGACAGCGGCACGTTCTCGCCGACGTCGCCGTAGCTGTTGCTGACGAGGTGCGCGAGGCCCTGGTCGAGGACCTTCGACATCGCGACGTCGAGTCCGCCGCCGCAGTTCGTGCCACCGACGTAGAGGATCTTCGCGGCCGGGGCGACGGCGTGCACGGACTGGACGTCGAGTGTCTCCTCGCCCTGCCACCCGCTCGGCTGCTGGCAGAGCACCTGGTCGGTGAACTGCGACGGCGACGGGATCCTCTGCGCGAAGGTGGCGCTCGTCAGGACGGGCTCGCCGTTCTGCTTCGAGTAGCTGTTGGTGTCCTGCACGATCGTCGGCGAGGCGTACGCGTCGATGATCGCGACGGTCTGGCCCTGGCCCTGGACGCCCTTCGCGGCGAGGCCGTCGACGCCGTAGGCCGAACGGATCTGCTTCGGGACGTAGCCGCAGGCGAAGGTACGGACCTGCGTCTGCCCGTAGGCTGCCGGCACGGTCGCGGTGTTCTGCCCGTCGTACTGCGAGCACTTCGCCTGGATGCCGGTCGGGCCGGTGGCCTGCTGACGGAGGGTGCGCGCAGGCGTCGACGTCGCGGGGGTCTGGCCCTGCTGGACGAGTTCCGGGTGTGTGAGGAGTCGTCCCTGGTCGACGCTGACCCCGCTCACGAGACCGGCGATGGAGGACGGCAGCGAGGGTGCGGAGGCCGGTGCGACGAGGGTCTTCCCGGCGTGCTGGTAGCGGTGCAGGCTCGTGCCGAGCACCGAACCGACGACCGACGCCGGCCCGCGGAACACCACGAACTCGTGGCTCGCCGGGACGGCCGTGATGGTGAGGCCCTGTGCGCGGAGGTAGCCGGTGACCTCGTCCGCGGACGCCTTCGTCGGGGCGTACTTCGCGATCCAGGCCGAGGGGCTGAGCGGCTTGCGGTACCGGGCGTTCCCCGGGGTGGACACCGCGGTGGCCAGGGCCTCGGCGCCCTGCTGGTTCCGCAGGGGCAGGTAGACCTCGCCCTCGACGTCGGTGCTCGCCGCCACGGTGCCGGCGTCGTTCGTGCTCGTCGCCCACGTGGGGACGGAGTCGGGGAGCGTGTGCCGGGTCGCCGCGGCGGCCGGTCCGGCAGCGAGGGCGACGGCACCGACCGTGCACACTGCGGTGGCGATCGCGACGAGCGCGGTCCGGGTCCTGTTCGGTTCGGTTCGACCGGGGGTCGGTGGGCGTCGTTGCACTTCGGGTCCTCTCACCGCGGAGCTGGGTGAGGCGAATGTAGTGAGGAACCGGAACGACCGGACAGTCGGTGGTTCCACCGACGAACGACGTCCCCCGTTCGTGGGACGCGGCCTGTCCCTCCGCTCAGCGGCGGACGGCGTCGTTCCGAGGCTCGGCGGGGCGATGCTGGGGAACCGCCGTGAGACGACGAAGCCCCCTTGTGTGGACGGCCTCAGCCGAAGTCGGGCTTCTCGCCGCGCTGGAGCGACTCGACGACCGCGGTGGCCTTCGCGACCGTGGCCGCGTCCGAGTCACTGCCCTGGACGCGGTAGTCCGCCGAGACTCCGTCCCCGCCGGTGCCCGAGGCCGGCAGGGGGTCCCCGACGGCGACGATCACCACGCCGGCGTCGTGCGCGACCTGCACCGCGCCGGCGAGCGACGCGGGGTCGGCGGCCTCGACCAGGACGGCCTTGGCACCGCGCTGCACGAGCGCCCGCAGTGCCGACTGCTGGTCCGCCGCGGCGTCGTCGGTACCGGCCACGCGCACGTCCGGCCGGAACCCGGCTGCGGTCAGGTCGTCGCGGAAGCGCGTCGCGAGCGGCACGCCGCCCGAGGTCGTCCCCGGGGTGGCCGCACTGTGCAGCAGGACGACGCCGACGACCGCGTTCTGGTCGAAGCCGCCGTCGGAGCTCGTCAGGTCGCTGCTCTGCACGGGCGTGGGCGCCGCCGACGTCGCGCCCTGGCACCCGGTCAGGGTGAGGACCGTCGCGAGGGCGACGGCTGCGGCGACGATGCGGGCGGACACGTCGGCCACGCTACCCGTCGGCCACGGGCGATGACGGCGGCGGCACCGGCCCGAGGCGGCGGACCGCTGCCCACGCGAGCAGCGACACGACGACCATGCCGCCGAAGACGAGCGGGAACGACACGTCGGTGTCCGCTCCGCCGGTCCCGACGAAGAGCAGCCCGGTGAGCGCGAGGCCCACCACGCTGCCGGAGGCGTCCGCGATCGTGAGCGCACTCGACGCGAAGCCGTCGTCGCCCTCCCCCGAGAACCGCAGTGTGAGCATCGACGTCCGCGGGTAGATCGCCCCCATGCCCGCTCCCCCGACGAACCAGCCGACGACGAGCACCCACCACGGCAGGTCGAACGTCGCGACCGCGAACGCGGCGAGCAGGCTCACGAGCACGAGGCCGAGGCCGACGGCGAACGTCCGTGCCGCGGTCAGCCGGCTCTCCCCGAGCCGTCCGTGCAGCCAGCTCGCACCGGCCCAGCTCAGTGCGGCGACGGTCAGCGCGAGCCCCGCCGTGGACGCGGACAACCCGTGCTTCGCCTGCAGGAGGAACGGGACGTACGCCTCGCTCCCGAAGAACGACGCGGCGACGAGGCCGCGGAGCAGCACGACCGACGGCAGGCCGGGCGCGGCGCGGAACGTGCCCGTCGGCACGAGCGGTCGGAGCGCTGCCCAGGTGCCGACGACGCCGATGACCACGGCTGCGACGCGGGCCCAGGCGCCGAGGTCCGGCGCGACGTTGAGGAGCAGGATCGCGACCGCCGCGGCGACCGACCACCCGATGCGGGCGCGCTGCCAGGGTGCGCGCAACTCGGCGGCGGGCGGGTGCAGGCGACGGAGGGTCGGGACGAGGACGCTGAAGCCGACGACCGCGATGACGAGCGCCCCCGCGAAGACCCAGTGCCAGTTCCAGACGTCGGTGACGATGCCCGCGAGCGCCGGTCCGACGAGCGCCGGGAGCACCCAGGCCGCGGCGAACCCGGCGAACACCGGGCCGTGCAGCTCGTCCGGGAAGATCCGCGCCACGAGCACGTAGAGGACGACGTCGATCGCTCCGGCACCGAAGCCCTCGACGAGCCGGCCGATGAGGAACACCTCCATCGTCGGCGCGGTCATCACCACCGCGGTGCCGACGGCGAAGAAGGCCGCGGACACCCAGGCGACGACGCGCCCGCCGGAGCGGTCGGTCCAGTTCCCCGCGAGGACCATGCCCGGAACACCGGCGGCGAGCGGCGCGGCGAAGGCGAGGGCGTACAGGGTCTCGCCGTCGAGGTCACGGCTGATCTCCGGCATGACCGTCGTCATCGCCAGGTTCTGGAACGCCGCGACCGCCACGATGGCGACCATGCCGACCGTGGCGAGTGCGTAGCGCCCGCTGAAGATGCTGGTCCTCGTCGGCGCGGCGGTGCTCACCGCACCATCCTAGGAGCGGCCACCGACGGCCGTGGGGCGGCACGGGTCGGCCGGGAGGCTCGTGGCGGCGCCGCCACGGGCCTCCCGGCCGACCGTCAGCGCGTCAGCGCGTCAGCGGGTCAGGGCGTCAGCGGGCCAGGGCCTGCTGCAGGTCCGCGACCAGGTCGCCGGCGTCCTCGATGCCGACGGACAGGCGCACGACGTCGTCCGGCACCTCGAGCTCGGTGCCCCGCACCGAGGCGTGCGTCATCTCGCTCGGGTACCCGATGAGCGACTCGACGCCGCCGAGCGACTCCGCGAGCGTGAACACCTCGGTGGACTCGGCGAACCGCTTCGCCGCCGCGGCCCCGCCGGACAGCGAGAGCGAGAGCATGCCGCCGAAGCTGCGCATCTGGCGGGCCGCTACCTCGTGCCCGGGGTGGTCGGCGAGCCCCGGGTAGAACACGCGCTCGACACCGGGCGCACCGACGAGCGACTCGGCGACGGCCTGCGCGTTCGCCGAGTGCCGCTCCATCCGGACCGCGAGGGTCTTGATGCCGCGGGTGGTGAGGAACGCGTCGAACGGCGACGAGATCGCCCCGGCGCCGAACTGCAGGAACGCGACCTGCTCGGCGAGTTCCTCGTCGGCGAGCACGACCGCGCCGCCGACGACGTCCGAGTGGCCGCCGAGGTACTTCGTGGTCGAGTACACGACGGCGTCGGCGCCGAGCGCGATCGGCTGCTGCAGGTAGGGCGACGCGAACGTGTTGTCCACGACGACGAGTGCCCCGGCGGCGTGCCCGAGCTCGGCGAGCGCCGCGATGTCGGCGATCTTCATGAGCGGGTTCGTCGGCGTCTCGACCCAGAGCACGGTCTTCGCGGGCGCCCCCTCGAGCGCTGCCCGCACGGCGTCCTGGTCGCTCATGTCGACCACGACGAGCTGGACGCCCCACGGCACGTGCACCCGGTTCACGAGGCGGTGGGTGCCGCCGTACACGTCGTTGCCCATGACGACGCGGGCGCCGGGCTCGAGGTAGGCGCGGAGGAGGGCGTCCTCCGCCGCGAGGCCGGACGCGAACGAGTACGCCGCGACCCCGCCGTCGAGGTCCGCGAGCAGCGTCTGCAGACCGTCGCGCGTGGGGTTGCCGCCGCGGGAGTACTCGTAGCCGGCGCGCATGTTCCCGATGCCGTCCTGCGCGTACGTCGACGTGACGTGGATCGGCGGGATGACGGCGCCGGTCCCGGCGTCGGGCTCCTGGCCGGCGTGGACGGCGCGGGTGCTGAACTCGGTCATGCTGGTGCTTCCTCGGTCGTTCGGGCGGACGTACGGTCGGTGGGCCGGTCGGGCGGACGGCCGGTCGGTCACTCGGACAGGGACGTGAGCAGGTCGTGGCGGGTCAGGACCGTGACGGGCTTGCCGTCCTCGACCACCAGCAGGGCGTCGACGGTCTCGAGTGCGCGGCGGGCGGCGGCGACGGACTCGCCGATGCCGATCAGCGGGAGCGAGTCGCCGACGAACGGCGTGAGCGCGTCCGTCATCGACGCGGCGCCGGTGAACACCTGCTCGAGCAGGTCCTTCTCGGCGACGGCGCCGACGACCTCGCCGATGACGACGGGCGGCTCCGCGCTGAGGACCGGCATCTGCGAGACGCCGTACTTCGACATGATGTCGACGACGTCGCGCACGGTGTCGGACGGGTGCGCGTGCACGAGGTCCGGCAGGCGGCCGTCCTTGCCCGCGACGATCGACCCCACCGTGCGCGCGTCGTCGGTCTCGGCGAAGCCGTACGAACGCATCCAGCGGTCGTTGAAGATCTTGCCGAGGTAGCCGCGGCCGCCGTCCGGCAGGAGCACCACGACGACGTCGTCCTCGGTGAGGTCACGGGCGGCCCGGAGCGCGGCGACCACGGCCATGCCGCTCGAGCCGCCGACGAGCAGCCCTTCCTCGCGGGCGAGCCGCCGGGTCATCGCGAAGGACTCGGCGTCCGTGACGGCGATGATCTCGTCCGGCACCCCGGCGTCGTACGCGGCGGGCCAGAAGTCCTCGCCGACGCCCTCGACCAGGTACGGTCGGCCGGTGCCGCCGGAGTAGACAGAGCCCTCGGGGTCGGCGCCGACGATGCGGACGCGGCCCTCGGAGGCCTCCTTGAGGTAGCGACCGGTGCCGGAGATGGTGCCACCCGTGCCGACGCCGGCGACGAAGTGCGTGATCCGTCCCTCGGTGTCGCGCCAGATCTCCGGGCCGGTGGTCTCGTAGTGGCTGCGCGGGCCGTTCGGGTTCGCGTACTGGTTCGGCTTGTAGGCGCCGGGGATCTCCCGCACGAGCCGGTCGGACACCGAGTAGTACGACTCGGGGTGCTCCGGCGGGACCGCGGTCGGGGTGACCACGATCTCGGCGCCGTACGCGGTGAGCACGTTCCGCTTGTCCTCGCCGACCTTGTCCGGCAGCACGAACACGCACCGGTAGCCACGCTGCTGCGCCACGAGGGCGAGCCCGACGCCGGTGTTGCCCGAGGTCGGTTCGACGATCGTGCCGCCGGGGCGGAGGTCGCCGGACGCCTCGGCCGCGTCGATGATCCGCGTGGCGATGCGGTCCTTCGACGATCCACCGGGGTTGAGGTACTCGACCTTCACGAGGACGGTCGCGGGGATGCCCTCGGTCACCCGGTTGAGCTTGACGAGCGGGGTGTCGCCGACGAGGTCGACGACGGAGTTCGCATAACGCACGCGCCCGAGTCTAGGCGGGCGTCCCTCACGTTCCCCCGGACGTGACGCCCGGCTGCAGCTGACCGGCCCGGGCCGCGATCGTGTCCGCGACGTCCTGGTGCCGCCGGTCGATCACGGCGCCGATGTCCCGGGCGAGCTGCGGGTTCGACCGGACGATGGTGTCGATCGCCTCGACCGGGACGACGAGCACCGCGACCTCGGTCAGTGCCACCTGGAAGGTCTGCACGACCTCGCGGGTGAGCGACGTCTGCCCGACGTAGTCGCCGGCCTCGACCCGGGTCGCCGGGAGCTGCTCGTCGCCGAACGGCACCCGGAGCTCGACGCTGCCGGTCAGCACGAACCGGATCGCCGTCGGGACGACGCCCGGCCGCGAGATCACCTCGCCCGCCGCGTAGCGCTCGAGCGTCACGACCTGCCGGAGCGCCGCGACGTCGTCGGACGCCAGGTACAGCGTCGGTGCGATCGAGGCGAGGGCGGCGTCCCGGCGCTCGTCCGTGACGAAGTCGTCGGTGGTGTCGCCGTCGAGTCCGAGCCCGGCGCGACGAGCGGCGTACCAGAGCCACATCCGGAACTGTGCCAGCGCCGAGCCCTCCTGCGACGGGCCGCCGACCTCGAACGAGACGGTGTAGCCCGATCCGCCCGTCGGCTCGGCCGACGGGCTCGTGCCCGGCGCGAGCTGGGGCAGGCCGGACGCGACCCGCTGGAGCAGGGCGACCACCGCTGCCGGTGCGTCGTCCGTCGTGAAGGTGACCGACGTCGAGACCGGGTACGTGCCTCCCGTCCGGCTGAGGTTCGTGAACGACGCGCCCGCGAGCGAGCCGATCGGCGTGATGAGGATGCCGTTGCCCGTGTCGAGGTGCACGGACCGCCAGTTCACCTCGACGACCCGGCCCCGCGTGCCGCCGATGTCGAGCCAGTCCCCGAGCCGGAACGGCTGCTCGAACAGCAGGAACAGCCCGGCGACGATCGGACCGACGGCGGTCTGCAGGGCGAGGGCGATGACGAAGGACCCGACACCGAGCGCCGTGAAGATGCCGCCGATGTCGGTCCCCCACACGATGCGGAACACGACCGCGAGGCCGATCGCCACGAGGATGACCCGGGCGATGTCGACGAAGATCGACGGGATCTTCTCGCGCCAGCTGCCCTTCCGGGCGTTCGTGAACAGCAGGACGTTCATGCCGTTCAGGACGAACACGATCACGAGGAAGCCGAGCACCGTCGCGATCACCTGGGTCACGACCGGGCGGGACGGGTCGACCGCCGCCGTGACCTGCACGCTCAGGACGAGGATCGCGATCACCGGGATGACCGCGTTGCGGAGCAGGCCGACCACCTTGTGCAGCGAGTTGCCACGGCGCTGCAGGTTCGACTGCAGCTCGGTGAGGACGAGGAGGACGACCGGGAGCCCGACGATGACGACGATCGCCGGCCAGAACCACGGCTGCTGCCAGAACGGGGTCACGACTGCACCTGCTCGAGCTTCCAGATGCGCTGCGACCCGGACTGCGTCTGCACCTCGCCCGCGTCGACGATGCCCGCGCGGTCGCCGAGCTTGTCGACGACCCGCTGCGTGGCGTACACCCCCGGGGACGGGGCGATGCCCTGCACCCGGTACGCGAGGTTCACGGCGTCGCCCCACATGTCGTACACGAGGCTCGCGCGACCGACGAGGCCGCTCGTCACCTGTCCGGCGTCGATGCCCGCACGGAGCCCGACACGGGAGCCGTGCTGCCCGTTGAACCGCTCGAGCACACGCTGGGACTCCTCCGCCCACTCGACCACGCGGCGGACGTTGTCGACCCGCGGGACGCTCAGGCCGCACGAGGCGAGGTACCCGGCGCGGGTCGTCCGCACCCGCTCGATGCCGTACCGACCGGCGGCCTCGTCGAGCGAGCGCCAGAGGTCGTTGACCAGCGCCAGGCTCTCCTCGGCCGAGAGCCCCTTCGCGAAGTCGTCGAAGCCGATGAGGTCGGCGTACACGACCGCGACGTCCTGGTGGTCGGCCGCGATGGTGTCGTCGCCCTGTTTGTACCGCTTCGCCACGTCCTCCGGCATCATCGTCAGCAGCAGCGAGTCGTTCTGCCGGCGCTGCTCGTCGAGGAGGTCCTGCTTCACCTGCAGGCTCCGGCTCATGTCGTTGAACGCGACCCCGAGATCGCCGATCTCGTCGCCGGCCTTCGTCTGCACCTCGACGCCGAGCTCGCCCGCGCTCACCCGGTTCACCGCCCGTTGCAGCCGTCGGATCGGACGGACGAAGACCTGCGCGAGCAGGAGCGACAGGAGCGAGACGAGCACGATGATCCCGACGAGCGCGAGCGCGAGGTTCCGCGCGAACACGTTCACCGGGGCGAAGGCCTCGGACGTGTCCATCTGTGCGACCACCACCCACCGCAGGCCGTCGACCTCGAGCGGGGCGTACGCCGCGAGGACCTCCTTCCCGCGGTAGTCGTCCGCGATCACCGTCCCCGTCTTCCCCTGCAGTGCGCGGCTGACCGGTGTCGTGTTCACCGACTGGAGCAGCACCGATCCCTTCACCTGCACCTGCCGCTCCGCGATCGCCGGGGCGGTCCCCGCCGCGATGACGTCCCGCTCGTACTGCCGCGGGTGCTGCAACAGCTGCCGCGGGTACGAGCGCATCAGACGGTCGTCACCCACGAGGTACGACTCCCCGGTGTCGCCCAGCCCGTCGCCCTTCCAGCCCTGGTCACCGGTCATGATGTCACTGATCAGTTCGACGGGCACCTGCACCGCCATCACGCCGATGATCTTGCCGTCCTCACCGACCGGCGACATCACCCAGAGCGTCGGGACGTTCAGGCTCGGGACGTACCGCTGGAAGTCGGTGACCACGAAGCCGTCCGAGCTCGTCAGGCGCAGGGCGTCGCGGTAGCCCGTCGCGAGGTTCGACTCGCGGTAGGGTCCGTCGTCCAGGTTCGTGCCGAGGTCCGCCCCCGAGTACGCCGAGTAGACGACGTCCCCGTCCGTGTTCATGAGGAGCAGGTCCTCGTACCCGACCGTCTCCACCGCTTGCTTGAAGTACGGCTGGTACTCGGCGTGGGCCCTCGACCATGCGCTGCCGTCGCCGGCGTCGTCCTGGTCGATCGCCTGGTCGTAGTCGGTGAACGGCGCCGTGTACCGGGCCTGGAGGTACGCCTGCGGGTCGGACGTCGGCGCGAACTGCTGCGGGTCGGCCGTCCCGCCGGACGCCTTGTCCAACTGCGGCACGAGGGTGTCGGCGTACCAGTCGTCGACCTTCTGCCGGTCGTCGTCCGACACCGGACGGCGCTGCAGGTCGTCCCAGCCGGACTCGAAGGCCTTCGTCGCGCCGATGACGCTCGCGTTCCGGGTCTGCGCGACCACGGTGTCGGTGAACTGCGCGAACGACCGCTTGAGCTCGGTGATCCGGGCCTCCCGGAGCGAGGTCACCTGGTTGAGTGCGGCGGCCTGGAGGGAGTCGCGGCCGTTCACGTACCCGACGGCCCCGACGACGAGCGCCGCCACGACGCTCACCGCCAGGAGCATCACGAGGAGCTTCGACTGGACGTCGAGGGAGCCGCTCGTGAGGAACGCGCGGAAGCGTCCACTGCGCCGCGGGGTCGTGCCGCCCGTGCTGGTCCGTTCGCGGTCATGGTCGCGGGGGTCGCGCTGGTCGAGCGGGTCGCGCTCGCGGGCACCATCCGACGGTGGGATCGGGTCGGTCGGGGACGGGGCATCGGTCACGGAGGACTCCGTTCGGGCGGCGCGGATCAGGAGGCACTGCTCGGGTTCTGATCCAGAGCTACCACGCGAGGAAGCGTCGTGTCCGGCTCGGTCCGGTATCCGGTTCACGCGGGACGGGCACCAGGTGCGCGACGACACGTGTCGCGTTGTCGCGGCCTGTCCGGGCGCGGGCCGGCCCACGGCGGACGAGAGGCGCGGTGCCCGCCCGCCCCGTCGACACGGCTCACGCCGTGGCGGACGGGAAGCACGGTGCCCGCCGGCGCGGCTGACGCTGTGACTGACGGGAGGCACGGTGCCAGCCCGCCTCGCCGCCACGGCCGACGCCGTGGCGCAGTGCAGGCACGGTGACCGCCCGCTCCGCCGGCGCGGCCGACGCCGTGTCGGACGGGAGGCACGGTGCTCGCCCGCCCCGCCGGCACAGCTGACGCCGTGGCGGACTGCAGGCGCGGTGCCGGCCTGACCCGCCGGCGCGGCTGACGCCGTGGCGGAGGGGAGGCGCGCTGCCCGCCCACGCCGTGCCTCCCGGCCGACCGCGCGGACGCGTGCTCCGGCACGCCCGCGGCGGTCAGGCGCCGACCGGCAGGTTCTGCTGGCGGTGGAGGGTCGCGTACGTCCCGCCGAGGTCGAGGAGTTCGTCGTGCGTCCCCTGCTCCACGATGCGCCCGTGGTCGAGCACGAAGATGACGTCGGCGTCCCGGACCGTGGACAGTCGGTGGGCGATCGAGATGGTCGTCCGACCGGCGGCGGCGGTGTCGAGCGCCGTCTGCACCACCCGCTCGGAGATCGAGTCGAGTGCGCTGGTGGCCTCGTCGAGGACCAGGACGGGCGGATCCTTCAGCAGCACGCGCGCGATCGCGATGCGCTGCTTCTCGCCGCCGGAGAGCCGGTAGCCCCGCTCGCCCACGATCGTGTCGTACCCGTCCGGGAACGACGCGATCGTCTCGTGGATGTTGGCCGCGCGGGCAGCCCGTTCGAGTTCCTCGTCCGTGGCGTCCGGTCTGGCGTAGCGGAGGTTGTCGCCGATCGACGCGTGGAAGAGGTAGGTCTCCTGGCTGACGATCCCGACGTGCCGCATCAGGTCCTCGTGCTCGATGTCGCGGACGTCGGCGCCCGCGAACCGCACACTGCCGCTCGTCGCCTCGTACAGCCGCGGGACCAGGTACGACACCGTGGTCTTGCCCGCCCCGGACGGCCCGACGAACGCGGCGAACTGCCCGGGCTGGAGTTCGAAGGAGACGTCCCGGAGCGTCGGGTTGTCGGGCTCGCCGTCCGGGTAGGCGAATGTCACGTGGTCGAACGCGACGTGCCCGAGCCGGGACTCGTCGACCGGCTTCGCCGTCGGGGAGTCGGTGATCGCCGGTTTCAGGTCGAGGTACTCGAAGATCCGGGCGAACAGGGCGCCCGACGTCTGGAGGTCGAGCACCACGCGCAGCAGGCCGACCGTCGGGAAGAGCAGGCGGGACTGCACCGTCGTGAACGCCACGATCGTGCCGGCCGTGATCGCGACGTCGCCGATGATCAGCCAGGCCGCGACGACGTAGATGATCGCGGGGATGATCGACAGGAAGATCTGCACGATCGCGAAGAACCACTGGCCGGACATCTGCTGCCGGACCTGGAGCTGGATCTGGTTGCGGTTCTCGTCGCCGTACCGCTGGGTCTCGCTGCGCTGCTGGTTGAAGCTCTTCGCGAGGAGGATGCCCGAGACGCTGAGCGCCTCCTGCGTGATCGCGGTCATGTCCGACAGCGACTCCTGCGTCTGGGCGGCGATGCGCGCCCGGACCTGTCCCACACGGCGTTGGGCGATCACGAGCAGCGGGAGCAGCACGACCGCGACGAGGGTCATCTGCCAGCTGAGCAGCAGCATCGCCACCACGGCCGCGATCACCGTGACGGTGTTGCCGAGCACCGAGGAGATCGTGTTGTTGAGGACGCTCGCGACGCCGCCGACGTCGTTCTGCAGCCGCGACTGGATGATCCCTGTCTTGGTGCGGGTGAAGAAGGCGAGCTCCATGCGCTGCAGGTGGCCGAAGAGCCGCATCCGCATCGCGCCCATGACCTTGTTGCCGACCGTCGCGGTCAGGTAGGTCTGCCAGACGCCGATGCCGGCGCTCGCGATCCACAGGCCGACCATGCCCGCCACCAGGGCGTAGAGGACCGGGAGGTTCGGACCACCCCCGCCCTTCGGGAACAGCCCCTCGTCGAAGGCGCGCTGGGTCAGGAGCGGCGGGATCACGGACAGCGCCGCGCCGACGAGGACCAGCACGACCGTCAGCACGATCGACGCACGGTGGGGCACGAACAGGCCGGAGATGCGGTGCAGCAGGTTCGGGATCCGGGGCGCCTCGGCGTTCGCGGCCTTCTGCGCGGCGTGGTCGCCGCTCGAGATCCGACCGCCCCCACGCGGACCCCCACGAGCGCCGTGTCCCATGCTCATGCGCGCTCCTCCCGCTTCGATCCCTGCAACCGTACCGCCGCGCGGTGACACCCGCGCGGTGTCCCGGTTTGACCCCGCACGGGGGGCGTGCCACCATCGTGCGTCCCCGTCCTGCCACCCCGAGGTCCCATGTCGTCCGCGCAGTCCCCCGTGTCCCTCCGGCAGCAGCTCGCCCGCCGCAAACCGATCGAGGACCTCCAGGCCGAGGCCGCCCGGGGCGTCAACGGTGAGCCGCTCCGCCGCTCCCTCGGGGTCTGGCACCTCACGATGATCAGCGTCGGCGCCACCCTCGGCACCGGGATCCTCGTCGTGCTCGGCACCGCGGTCCCGCTCGCCGGTCCCGCCGTCTGGATCTCGTTCGTCCTCGCGGGTGTCGCGGCGCTGCTCTCGGCCCTGTCGTACGCCGAGATGGCCGGTGCGGTGCCGACGTCCGGGTCGAGCTACTCCTACACGTACGCGACGATGGGCGAGGGCATCGCCTGGGTCTGCGGCTGGTGCCTCGTCCTCGAGTACGCCGTGTCGGTGGCGGCGGTCGCGGTCGGTGCGAGCGAGTACGTCGACGAGACCCTCCGCGTGTTCGGGCTGCACCTGCCCGCAGCGATCTCCTCGCCGCCGGGCGAAGGTGGCCTCGTCAACCTGCCGGCGGCGGTGCTGGTGCTCCTCGCCACCGCGATCCTGCTCCCCGGCGCCCGCGAGAGCGCCTGGGTGAACACCCTGATGGTGATCGTGAAGATCGCGCTGCTGGTGTTCTTCGTCGTGGTGGCCTTCACCGCGTTCCGGGCCGGCAACTTCGAGCCCCTCGCACCGATGGGCGCCGCCGGCGTCACCGCGGCGGCCTCGCGCCTGTTCTTCTCCTACATCGGCTTCGACGCCGCGTCGACCGCCGGAGAAGAGGCGAAGGACCCCCGCCGCGATCTCCCCCGCGCGATCATCGGCTCGATCGCCCTCATCACGGCCCTGTACATCCTCGTCGCGATCGCGGCGATCGGCGCTCGCGCGTGGACGTCCTTCTCCGACTCCGAGGCGTCGCTCGTCCGGATCGTCGTCGAGGTCACCGGCCAGCCCTGGGTGGCGCTGGTGTTCTCGGTCGGTGCCGTGATCGCCATCGCCAGCGTCGTGCTCACGGTGCTCTACGGGCAGACGCGCATCCTCCTGACGATGGCGCGCGACGGCCTCGTGCCGAAGGTCTTCGGCCGGGTGTCACACCGCACGGGCACCCCGGTCGCGAACACGCTGATCGTCGGCATCGTCGTCACCGTGGTCGCCGCCCTCGTCCCGCTCGGTGAGCTCGCCGACGCGACGAGCATCGGCACGCTCGTGGCCTTCGCCCTCGTCAACGTCTCCGTGATCGTGCTCCGCCGCACGCAGCCCGGGCTCGAGCGCTCGTACCGGGTCCCGCTCTTCCCGGTCGTCCCCGTGCTCGGGACGCTGTGCTGCGTGCTGCTCGCGGTGTTCCTCGGCGCCGGCACGTGGATCGCGTTCGGCGTGTGGATGCTCGTCGGCGCCGCGCTCTACCTCCTCTGGGGCCGCCGCCACAGCAGCCTGCGCTGACGCGGCCCGCGGCCCGCCCGCCGCCGCGGCCCCCGCGGCCAGTCCGTCCCGGACAAGCGACACATTCCATGGTCCTCGCGCTCACTTCCTGTCGCTCTTGCGGACCAGTTCGCGTCCGCAACGGCACAACTGTCGCTTCCGCGGAGTAGTCCAGGTGCACAGCCGTCGTTCCGAGGCATCGATCAGCGGCACGGCACACGGTGTTGCCGGAGGAGTGTTCGGAGTCGATCCTGCGACACGAGGTGTTCCCAGTAGACGCGGACGAACCCGTTCACCTCGCCTCGGGAGCGGACCCTGTCCTCTCGACGCTTCTCGTCCCAGACGGCCTCCGCAGGACTCCTCCCCCGGAGCATCGCCGGATCCTCGTACTTCGTGCGGCCGTCGAACTCGATGACGATGCCCTGCTCCGGCAGCCAGAAGTCGACCCGATCGACGACGCCGTCCGCAGACCGGAACTCGTACTGGGGCACCATGTCCGGGCACCCGAGTTCCGCGGCGCGCGCGGCGAAGTACGACTCCCCGACCGACTCGTGGCGGACGTCGCAGATGTCGAGTGCAGTCTCCACTCGGACGCCGCCCCACGGCCCGACCGACTCCGTGAGCGTCCGGAGGTCCTCGAGCGGAACTCCGGCGCGGAGCGCATGGTCGAGCGCGACCACCGCGGTCGAGAGACTCCCTCGGCGGCCGAGCTCGACGGCCGTCAGCGCGAGCGAGGTGAACGGCACACCGTGGAAGCGCCGGCCGTCGAGGCTCATCGAGCCGGCGTGGAGAGTGAGACCGACGCGTTGAGCAGTGTGCGCGAGCGAGGGCACGACGACGTGCACATGTTCGGGCCAGGGCGTGATTCGCGGGACACCGTGGATCGCAGCGGCTGAATCCAACGCGAAAGCAGCGTCTGAACGGAGGACCGGCACACTCGCGCGCATCTGGACGAGGTACCGCGACCGCGCGTCCAGAGCGTTCCACGCGGTCCGCTCGACGAACACGCCGTGCCGGACACGGACGAGTTGGCCCGCGTGCTGCCGTCGTTGGAGGCGCCGCGCAGCCGATCGGTCGACGGGGTCGGAGCGAAGAATCTCGATGGCGCTCGCTGGGTGCATTGCGGCACCATGTCGGCTTGACGGCCGGCCGCGCGGGACGGAGGCCGATCTGTGGATGGCTTGTCGTGCCTTCCGGCGGTGTGGAGGACTCGCGAAAGCGACAGATCACCGCAAGGCGAAACCGTTCGTGCTGCCGAAGCGACAGATCCGCGGCGGATTGTGCGCTCAGTATGTCGCTTTCGCGAAAGCGACAGCTCTTGCCCTCCGCGCGCCCGCCGCCCTCCCCGCGCCGCGTCAGCCGCGCACGACGAAGGCCGCCGCCCCGAGGGGCGACGGCCTTCGTGACCGAACGGTCGAGACTACGCGAGCTCGATCGTGGCGCCGGCGCCCTCGAGCGTCTCCTTCGCCTTGTCAGCGGTCTCCTTGTTGACACCCTCGAGGATCTTGGCGTCGGCGGTCTCGACGAGCGCCTTGGCCTCACCGAGGCCGAGCGACGTCAGGCCACGGACCTCCTTGATGACCTGGATCTTCTTGTCACCAGCGGACTTGAGGATGACGTCGAACTCGGACTTCTCCTCAGCGGCCTCGGCCGGGGCAGCTGCACCGGGGGCGGCGGCAGCGGCGACCGGGGCGGCCGCGGTGACCTCGAAGACCTCTTCGAACTTCTTCACGAAGTCCGAGAGCTCGATGAGCGTGAGCTCCTTGAAGGCCTCGATGAGCTCGTCCTGCGAAAGCTTCGCCATGATTTTCTCCTACTTGCTAATGCGTGGTGTGGTTGTGGAACGCGTGCCTGATCAGGCCGCGGACTCCTGCTTCTCGCGGAGGGCGTCCACGGTGCGGACGGCCTGCGAGAGGGGTGCCTGGAACAGGTACGCAGCGCCGAACAGCGAGGCCTTGAAGGCGCCGGCGAGCTTGCCGAGCAGCACTTCACGGGACTCGAGGTCAGCGAGCTTGTCCACCTCGGTCGCGGAGAGCGGGTTACCGTCGAAGTAACCACCCTTCACCACGAGCTGAGGGTTCGCCTTGGCGAATGCACGCAGCGACTTCGCGACGGCGACGGTGTCACCGTGGACGAAGGCGAGAGCGGACGGACCGGCGAGCTCGTCGTCGAACGACGAGATGCCGGCGTTGTTCGCCGCGATCTTGGTCAGCGTGTTCTTCACCACGGCGTACGTGGCGTGCTCACGGATCGAGTTGCGGAGCTCCTTGAGCTGCGCGACCGTGAGACCGCGGTACTCGGTGAGCAGAACGGCGTTCGAGCTCTGGAATGCTTCCGTGAGCTCGGCGACCGCAGCTTCCTTGTTCGCCATGGTTCTCCTTGGGGGTTTCTTGCCGGTAGCCCCAGGCCCACGAACGAAAAAAGCTCCGGCGCACAGAGGCTCGGAGCTGCCCCCACCGGAACGGCGGGAGTGGTTCGGAACACCTGCGCGGGATGCCTCACGTTGGAGGACCTTCGGTCACGGCGTTCACAAACACGTTGCGAGCACAGCGACATCCGGCGGTCTTTGGCTTCGAGAACTGTACCAGACGCCGTGGGCGTCACCAAACGACGGCCGGGAGGCACGGGGCGGGCCCGCACCGCGCCTCCCGGCCGTCAGGTGGTCGCGGGAGCGGCGTCGGGCGTCGCCGACCAGTCGGCGGGGTCCGCGGCCGCGGCCACAGGGCCGGCCTCCGGCGGCGCGATCGGCAGGTGCACCGTGAACACGGTGTCACCGGGCTCGCTCGTGACCTCGACGCGCCCACCGTGCGCCTGCACGACCGCGTCGACGATGGCGAGCCCGAGCCCGGTCGACCCGACGGTGCGGGAGCGCGAGCTGTCGGCGCGGGCGAAGCGTTCGAAGAGCTTCGGCAGGAACTCGGGGTCGATGCCCTGTCCGGTGTCCCGCACCGTCAGGTCGACACCGTCGGCGGCCCGGGCGATGCCCACTGTGATGCGGGTGCCCTCGGGGGTGTGGGTCCTGGCGTTCGTGACGAGGTTGACGATCACCTGGTGGAGCCGTGCGGCGTCGCCGAGCACCTCGACGGGCTCGTCCGGCAGGTCCACCTCGATGACGTGCCCCGGTGATGCGGCGTGTGCGTCGTTCACCGCGTCGAGCACGAGTCCGGTGAGGTCGACGTCGTCGAACTGGATCTCCCGGCCCTCGTCGAGGCGCGCGAGGAGCAGCAGGTCCTCGACCATGCTCGTCATCCGCTTCGACTCGGACTCGATGCGGCTCATCGCGTAGACCACGTCCTCGGGCAGGTCGGCGCCCATCCGGCGGGTGAGCTCGGCGTAGCCGCGGACGGACGCGAGCGGCGTGCGGAGCTCGTGCGAGGCGTCCGCGACGAACTGTCGGACCTTCTGCTCGGAGCGCTCCCGGGCCTGCATGGCACCGCCGATGTGCCCGAGCATGCGGTTGAACGCAGCACCGACCCGACCGACCTCGGTGCGGGGGTCGGCGTCGGGGACCCGGACGTCCTGCAGGGCGTCGCTGCGCTCGAGGGGCATGCGGGCGACGGCGGACGCGGTCTCCGCGACCCGTTCGAGCGGCCGGAGCGAGCGCCGCACCACGACGGCGGCGACGACCGACCCGGCGACGAGGGCGAGTCCGACGACCACCACGACCACGAGGAGCAGCGACCAGACGCTCTCGTACACGGGCGACATCGGCAGCCCGACGACGAGCACGGCGTTGCCGACGACGGGGTTGTCGACCTGCACGGCCGCGACCCGGTACTTCCCGAGCGCACCGCCGAGGTCCATCGTCGCGGGTTCGACCCCGACCTTGACCTGCCCGAGCCGCTGCAGTTCGTCCGTCGTCAGCTGCGAGCGGGAGCTGTCCTCGTTGATGACGATGCCGGCCGCCACGCCGCCCGTGCCGTAGTAGGCGGTCAGCGTGCCGGCCGCCTGCCCGAGCGGTGCCAGGGCGTCGTCGTTCGGCCGCTGCCCGTTCTGCTCCTGCTGTCCCTGCCCGAACTTCGTGCTCGCGCGCTCGGTCGCCTTCGACAGCTGGGAGTCGATGGTGCCGGTCTGGATGGACGCGAGCGCGATGATGCTGCCCGCGCCGATCACCGCACTGACGGCCACGACGAGGGCGACGATGCTGAGGACCAGCCGTCGGCGGAGGGTCACTGCGCCGGACCTCAGGAGGTCGGCTTGATGACGTACCCGACGCCGCGCACGGTGTGGATCATCGGGGTCTCGCCCGCGTCGATCTTCTTGCGCAGGTAGGAGATGTAGATCTCGACGACGGAGCTCTTGCCACCGAAGTCGTACGACCACACGCGGTCGAGGATCTGCGCCTTCGAGAGCACCCGGCGGGGGTTCCGCATGAGGAAGCGGAGCAGCTCGAACTCGGTCGCGGTGAGCTCGATCGGCCGCCCGGCTCGCGAGACCTCGTACGACTCCTCGTCGAGCACGAGGTCACCGACGACGATGCGGGAGTCACCGGCCTCGGAGATCGAGATCTGCGAGCGCCGGATGAGGCCGCGCAGCCGTGCCACGACCTCCTCGAGCGAGAACGGCTTCGTGACGTAGTCGTCGCCGCCGGCGGTCAGGCCGGTGACGCGGTCCTCGACGGAGTCCTTCGCAGTGAGGAACAGCACCGGGGTGTCGTCGTTGTTCTGGCGCAGCCGGCTGAGGACCTGCAGGCCGTCGAGGTCCGGCATCATCACGTCGAGCACCATCGCGTCGGGCTTCCACTCCCGCGCGGTGGTCAGGGCGTCCTGTCCGCCGTTCGCGCTCTTGACGTCCCAGCCCTCGTAGCGGAGCGCCATGGACAGCAGGTCGGTGAGGCTGGCCTCGTCGTCGACGACGAGGATGCGCAACGGGGATCCGTCGGCACGTGTGAGGCGCGGGGCTGCAGCGGGCTGGGAGATGGTCACGTACTCGAGTATCGAGAGTTTCCTATGAGCACTCTGAGACGCACCGATGTCCCGCCTGTGGATCGCGGACCAGTCACACAGAGCGGTCCCTGGTACTCCTCCGGCCTGAAAGCACGACGCACTCCCGGCGGAGCGGTCGGAGGTCGCGCAGGCGGTCGCCACCACGGCCCCGCTCCTGTCGACGGGGTCGTCCGGGCCCGGTGTTCGCCACGCTCGCGGGTCGCGCCGCGGTCGACGTCGCGCTGGCCGCCGTCCGCGTCACGTACGGCGACGCCGGCTGAGGCTTCATCGGATCTTCTTGGGATCCGGCAGCACGGCTCATCGACTGCCTCCCTACGGTCTCCTCGTCCCCAACACCGAGGAGAACCATGTTCCTGACCTACCTCAGGCGCGAGCTCACGAACCGCCGGAAGCAGACGGTCATCATCGCCATCGGCATGGCGCTCGCCATCGCCCTGGTCGTCATCGTGTCGTCGATCGCGAGCGGGGTGAAGACCGCGCAGTCGAGCGTCCTGTCGTCCGTGTACGGCGTCGGCACCGACATCACCGTCACGAAGACCGAGCAGCCGTCGTCGTCGAGCACCGGACGGCCGTCGTTCGACTTCGGCAGCCGCTCGGGGAGTGACAGTGGCTCGACCGACCTCTCACAGTCCCGGCTCGCGGTCGCCCGCGGGACGAGCACGTTGAACGCGTCGAACCTCTCCACGGTCACGTCGACGGCCGGGGTCAAGGCGGCCACCGGCGTCCTCACGCTCGAGAACACGACGTTCTCCGGCCAGGTGCAGCAGGACAGCAGCGGGAGCAGCTCGTCCGGCAGCAGCAGTGGTTCCGACGACAGCGGCACGCAGCAGGGCCCGCCGAGCGGCGGCGAGGGCGGTGGCTTCGGGGGCGGCTCGTTCAACGTCGACTCGTTCACCGTCACGGGCATCCCGGTCTCCGGCGAAACCGTCGGGCCGCTCACGAGCACCGAGACCACGAAGGGCCGGACGTTCACGTCGGCCGACGCCGGCAAGGACGTCGTCGTGCTCGACAGCTCGTACGCGAAGAGCGAGGACAAGACCGTCGGGGACACCCTCGAGATCGGCGGCACGAAGTTCACCGTCATCGGCATCGTGGCCTCGACCGGCTCGTCCAGCACCACCGGGTCGAACACCTACGTGCCGCTCGACACCGCGCAGTCGCTCGCCGACCTCGACGGCAAGGTCACCTCCATCTACGTCTCCGCGGAGTCCTCGTCCGACGTCAGCACGATCAAGACCGCGCTGCAGTCCGAGCTGTCGAGCGCGACCGTCTCGACCGAGGCCGACCTCGCGTCGAGCGTCTCCGGCTCGCTGAGCACCGCGTCCACGCTCGTGTCGAACCTCGGCACGTGGCTGTCGGTCGTCGTCCTCGCCGCGGCGTTCCTCATCGCGATCCTCTTCACCATCTCCGGCGTCACGCGGCGCACGCGGGAGTTCGGCACCCTCAAGGCCATCGGCTGGTCGAACGGCCGGATCACCCGGCAGGTCGCTGGTGAGTCGCTCGTCCAGGGCCTCATCGGCGGAGTGATCGGCGCCGCTGCCGGGCTCGTCGGCATCCTCGTGGTGAACGTCATCGCCCCGACCGTCTCGGCGAGCGCCTCGACGCCGCCGCGCGGCGGCGCCGGAGGCGGCGGGTTCCCCGGTGGTGCGGCGACCCAGGCAGCAGGCGGCGGGACCACCGGCGGCGCACCGGCCGGCGGCTTCGGCGGCGGCGGGACCACGGCGAGCACGTCGGACGTCGTGCTGCACGCGCCCGTGACCGTCGAGGTGATCCTCCTCGCCATCGGCCTCGCCGTCCTCGGCGGTCTCCTCGCCGGAGCACTCGGCGGTTGGCGCGCGAGCCGGCTCCGGCCCGCCGAGGCGCTGCGGAGCGTGGGCTGATGCCCGCGCCGCACACCGGCACGCACGCCGTCCGACCCGCACCGCACACCGGCACGCACGCCGTGCCGTCCGGACCGACGCCGGCCGACGCGCCGGCACCCGCCACCCCCGACCCGACAGGAGCCACCGTGACCACCACGACGACCGCAGCGTCCGCGACGGAGGCGAGCCGTGCCTCCCGGCCGATCTACCGCCTGCACAACGTGAGCAAGACGTACAAGCAGAAGCAACGCACCGTCACCGCGCTGACGAACGTCGACCTGGAGATCCCGCAGGGGCAGCTCGTCGCGGTCCAGGGGCCGACCGGCGGCGGGAAGTCGACGCTCCTGCAGATGCTCGGCGCCCTCGACCGGCCGACCGCCGGGAGCGTCATGCTGGGCGAGCACGACGTGGCGAAGCTCGGCGACGGTGCGCTCACCGACCTCCGGGCGACTGAGATCGGGTTCGTGTTCCAGAACTTCAACCTCATCCCGACGTTGACCGCGCTGGAGAACGTCGAGACCGCGTTCGCCGGGGCGCTCGCGAACCGCTCGCGGTCCGAGGTGCGCGACCGGGCGACGGCGGCGCTCCGGGAGGTCGGCCTCGGCGAACGGCTCGACCACCTGCCGGCCGAGCTGTCCGGTGGGCAGCAGCAGCGCGTCGCGATCGCCCGAGCGCTCGTGAAGAACCCGTCCGTGCTGCTGGCGGACGAGCCGACCGGCGCGCTCGACGAGGGGACGCGTGACGAGATCATGGGCCTCATCGAGCGGCAGTGGAAGGAGCGCGGGTTGACCGTGGTCATCGTGACGCACGACTCGTGGGTGGCACGTCGCGCGGAACGCCGGCTGCACATCAAGCAGGGCCAGGTCCGCGAGGTGTAGCGGGCGCCGCCGCGGCGCGGGCCGGGCGCCGGCTGCGCGCACGGCCCGAGTCTCGGCCCAGCGGACAGTTTCGCGGTCCATCCGCCGCGGAACTGTCCGCCCAGGCGAGTCTCGGGCGACGGGGCGCGGCCCGCCCGCCGCGCTACCCGCCGACCGGGTAGTCGCAGCACGCGAACCACCGTGAGTCCGGCGACCACGGCGGCACGTTCACGGTCCCCTGGCCGCCGTCCAGCGTGACGAGCGTCTCCGGCAGCACGGCGATCCGCGCGCCCCGTGCGAGGACGCCCGGCAGCAGCCGCAGCTCCACGCGGTGGTCGGCCGGGTGCCCCTGCACGCCCGGCTCGTACGAGAGGTAAAGCAGGTGCGAACCGTCCGGAGACAGGTGCGGGAACCAGTTCACCCGGTCGTCGTTCGTGATCTGCACCGGCTCGTCCTGCCCCGGCCAGAGGCTCGCGAGCTGCGCGGTCCCCGGGGTGAAGCGTTCGGTGTTGAACAGCCAGGTGCCGCCGTCGGGTGTGATCGTGCACCCGTCGTCGGGGAACCCGTCGCGTGTCCGGAACGTCGGCTCGCCGGTCGTCGGGTCGACGCTCGCGACGTCGGTCGTCCACACGCCCTCGGGACTGAGCTCACCGACGATGGCTGCGAGGGCGCTCCCGTCCGGCGCGATCCCGTGCAGGTAGAACTTCCGCGTCGTCGGGAGCACGGTCGTCGTGTCGGTGAGCTGCTCCGCGGAACCACCGTCGGGCAGCGGCACCCGGTAGAGCTCCCCGTTCCGTGCGCTCACCACGACCGAGCCGTCGGAGGGGTCGAGCACGTGGTCGTTGTTGATCTCCTCGACCCCGGGCATCGGCACCGGCACGAGTGCGCCCTCGTCGAGCACGCGGTCGTCGCCCGGGTCGGGCAGCCGCAGCAGCCAGAGGTCGCCGTTCCCGTTCAGCACCAGCGTGCCGTCGTCGAGGACGTTCGGTGCCTCGACGAGCACTGTCTTCGACTCGAACACGAGGCGGCTCGTCCGCGTCGCGACGTCGTACACGTGCACGCGGCTGGTCTGACCCGGCAGCAGCTGCCGTCCGCGGGGTTCGCTCATGGGTCCATCCTGTCGGGTTCGGGTGGTGGAGGTCGCGGTGCCGAGATCGTGTCGCTCTCGCGAGAGCGACATGCTGCCGGCCTCCGCCGGCGGGCATCTGTCGCTTTCGCGTCCGAGCGTGGCGGCCGACTCACGAGAGCGACGGTCTGCGCGCCTCCGCGCCCACCGATCTGTCGCTTTCCGACAGCGACGGGCACCGCGGCACACGGACGGGAGGCGCGGCGCGGGTCGGACCCGCACCGCGCCTCCCGGAGTTGGTCGCGGCTACTTCACCGCGCCGGCGGTCAGGCCGGCCACGAACTGCCGCTGCACGATGAGGAACGCGACCACGACCGGGATCGACACGACGAGCGACGCCGCCATGATCTGGTTCCAGTACACGTTCGTCTGCGTGGAGTACTGCTGCAGGCCGACCGCGAGCGTCGAGCCGTTGCCGTTCGTCATGACCGAGGCGAAGAGGACCTCACCCCAGGCGGTCATGAACGAGTAGATCCCGACCGCCACGAGCCCGGGACGGGCCGAGGGCAGGATCACCCGGAACAGCGCACCCATCGGTCCGGAGCCGTCGACCATCGCGGCCTCGTCGAGCTCCCGCGGGATGGTCTCGAAGTAGCCCGCGAGCATCCAGATCGAGAACGGCAGCGTGAACGTCAGGTAGGTGATGATCAGGCCGAGCCACGACCCGACGAGCTGGATGCCGAGCGCGTTCCCGAGGTTCGTGAAGATGAGGAACAGCGGGAGCAGGAACAGCACGCCCGGGAACATCTGGGTCGAGAGCACCGCGGTGGTGAAGGTGCTCTTGCCCTTGAAGTTCCAGCGCGAGACGCCGTACGCCGCGAACGTGGCGATGATCAGCGAGAACACCGTCGCGACCGTGCACACCACGAGCGAGTTGATGAAGTACTGCCCCAGCGGCACCGTCGACCACATGTCGATGAACGGCTGGAAGGTGATGTTCGTGGGGATCCACGTGAAGTCGTTCTGCACGTCACCGAGCGGCTTGATCGCCGTCGTGATCATGACGTAGAGCGGGACGACCGTGAACAGGGTCAGCAGGACCAGGGTGACGATCTTGAAGGACTTGGCGCCGACTGTCTCACGCACGGACGGACCTCCGGTTGGTCACGGCGAGGTAGATGCCCGTGACGATGAGCAGGAAGATGAGGAGCAGGACGCTCATCGCGGCACCGGAGCCGAAGTTCCAGGTGATGAACGACGCGTTGTAGATGTGGAAGCTCAGCAGGTCCGCGGCCGGGGGCTGCGCGGTCGAGCCGAACAGGACGAACGGCGTGTTGAAGTCGTTGAACGTCCAGAGGAACATCACGAGCACGAGCGTCACGTTGACCGGACGCACCATCGGCAGTGTGATCGAACGCCACTGGCGGAACGGCTTCGCACCGTCCACCGAGGCGGCTTCGTACACGTCGTTCGGGACGGACTGCAGCCCGGCCATGAGCATGAGGAACGCGAACGGCCAGGTCTTCCAGATCGCCACGACGACGACCGAGATGAAGGCGTTCGACCCGATGAGCCAGAACGGCCCCTGCCCGCCGAACAGCCCGAGCTGGTCGACCAGGACGTGGTTGATCGCACCGGAGTCACGCTGGAACATGAACTTCCAGGTGATGATGCCGGCGTACATCGGCAGCGCGTACGGCACGAGGAAGAGCGTGCGGAACAGGCCGCGGCCCTTGAACGGCTTCTGCAGCGCGACCGCAGCGGCCATGCCGAACGTCCACGAGAGCCCGACCACGAGCACGGTGAAGCCGCACGTGATGAGGAACGAGTTGAGGACGCCCTTGCCGATCGCCTGGTCGAAGTCGACGACGATCGAGTAGTTCCGGAACCCCGCGAACGGCGCGGCACCCCAGTTGGCGATGAAGTACTTGGTGAGCTGGATGAAGGAGATCCAGATGCCCACGAGCATCGGGACGATGTGGATGAGCAGCTCGAAGAGGATCGCCGGAGCCACGAGGGCGTACGGCAGCCAGTGGCGCTTGGGCTTCCGACCCGGTTGGGGCCCCGACAGGGTCGGCGCCTTCGTGTGGGTCAGGTCGATGCGCTCGGATTCAGGCAGGACCGAGGTGGACATGCGGGGCCTTTCGGCGAGGTGGAGGATCGGGTGCGCCGCGCGGGCCGGGGCAGCGGCGGGGAGGCGCGGCGTGCGTGAGCCGATCGGCTCACCCCCGGCGCGTGGCCGGGGTGGGAGGCACTGGCGCTCGCGTCACGGGGTGGACGCGAGGGGTGGAGGCCCGGGCGCGTCCTGACGGACGCGACCCGGGCCTCCAGGCGGATCAACCGGCTGCCTGGGACACCTGGTCCTGGGCGGTCTGGAGCGCCGACTTGATGTCACTGTCGGAGACCGTTCCGCCGGTCGCGATCTTGGCGAACATGTCGTTCATCGCCTTGCCGACCGTCGACTCGAACTGGTCCTCGGCGGGCACCAGCGGGAGCGGCTTCGCCTTGTTGTTGTAGATGTCGAGGAACGTCTTCGTCTGCTCGTCGGTGACCGAGTCAGCAGCGGAGGCGAGCACCGGCAGGGCCGAGTACGGCTTGTCGAGCGTGGCCTGTGTGTCCGCGCTCGTCATGTACTTGACGAACTTCAGGGCGCCGTCCTTGTTCTTCGTGTTCTTGAAGATGGACAGGTTGATGCCGGCCGGGAACGACGCGATGTCCTTCTCGCCCTGCGGTGCCGGGAAGGGCACCACGCCGAAGTCGTCCTTCGACATGCCGTTCGACGTGATCGTGCTGTTCGCGTTGTTCTGCGTCAGCATCATCGCGGCCTTCTTGTTCGCGAAGTCCGAGACCGCCTGGGTGCCGTTGTCGTACTGCGCGTTCGAGGTGTTGACGACCTTGTCGGACTGCATCAGGTCGAGGTAGCGCTTGATGCCGTCGACGTTCGCCTTCTGCGTGAAGGTCGGCTTGCCGTCCTTGTCGAACCACTCGCCGCCGTTCTGCGCCGAGTTGATGAACGCGAAGTGCGAGTTCTCGGTGTACGAACCACCGGCGATGGTGAAGCCGTACTTGCCGCCCGTGGTGAGCTTCTTGGCGTCGGTGACGAGGTCCTCCCACGTCGTCGGTGCCTCGAGGCCGGCGTCCTTGAACATCTGCTTGTTGTAGTACAGGCCGTACGCGAGGCCGTAGAGCGGGACGCTCGTGACGGTCTTGCCGGGCGCGCCACCGGTGGAGAGCGCGACCTTGCCGAACTTGTCGGCACCGCCGATCGCCTTCATCTCCGAGTCACCGAACTCCTGGAAGGCGCCGGTGGCCTGGAGCGAGGTCGCCCACGTGTTGCCGATGTTGACCACGTCCGGGCCCTGGCCCGACGTGACGGCGGTCTGGATCTTGTTCTGCAGGTCGTTCCAGCCGATGACCTGGAGGTTGACCTTGATCCCGGTCTCCTTGGTGAACTTCTCGAGGACCGGGGTGAGCACCTCCTTGTCGTTCTGGAGGGACGTCCCCTGGTTCGACGCCCAGTACGTGAGCGTCTTGGAGTCGCCGGACGAACCGGAGCCTCCGGAGGAGCAGGCCGCGAGGCCGGTCACGGTGAGTGCCGCGGCCGCGGTGATGGCCAGTGCGCGGATGGCAGTGCGCATGACTCTCTACTTTCTCGTCGTTGAGATGGTGCAGGGATGGTGCTGTCGGGTGCTGCTGTGTGCGGGGTGTCGCCCGGCCGTCAGGCCAGGGTCGACTCCGCGGGGTCCCAACCCTCGGGGAGGGTCGGGGAGGGGTCGACGGTGCTCTCGACGAGCACCGCCTCCCCACGTTCGGCGCTCTCGGCGATGGAGACCATCACGTCGAGGACGTGGAAGGCGAGGGCACCGGGGACCCGGTTGCCGACACCGGCGCGGACGGAGCGGGCGAGGTCGACCACGCCCGTGCCGCGCGAGTAGGTGGAGCCGACCGCGGGGATCGTCTCGGGCTCGTCGGCGCCGGCCGCGTACAGCTCGGTGTCGCCGTCGAAGTTGTTCGGGTCCGGGAACACGATCGTGCCCGTCTCCCCCGCGATCTCGACGAAGCCGGTGCGGCCGCGGGTCGACTCGAAGGAGAAGACGCTCTGCGCGCTCCCGCCGTTCGCGAACTCGATGAGCGCCGAGTGGTTCGTCGGGACCTCGACGGGGAACTCCGTGCCCGCCTTCGGCCCGGAGCCGATGACACGGGTCGCACGGGCCTTCGACGCGGTGGCCGTGACCTTCGAGACCGGGCCGAACACCTGCACGAGGGTCGTGAGGTAGTACGGGCCGATGTCGAACAGTGGGCCGGCACCGACCGCGAAGAGGAACTCGGGGCTCGGGTGCCAGGACTCGGGGCCGGGGCTCTGGAACAGCGTCAGGCCGTTGAGCGGGGTGCCGATGCGGCCCTCGCGGACGGTCCGGAGCGCGGTCTGGAGGCCGGCACCGAGGAAGGTGTCGGGCGCGACGCTGACCGTCGTGCCGGCGGCGACCGCGGCGTCACGGAGCCGGGTGGCGCTCTCGCGGTCGAGGGCGTACGGCTTCTCGCCCCACACGTGCTTGCCCGCGGCGAGGATCTGCAGGGCGACCTCGACGTGGGCGGCCGGGATCGTCAGGTTGACGACGATCTCGATGTCGTCGTGCGCGAGCAGCTCCTCGACCGTGCCGGAGCCCGGGACCCCCCACTTCTCGGCCTGGGCGGCTGCGCGCGGCAGGTCGATGTCGGCGATGAAGTGCACCGCGACGTCCGGGAAGACCGTGAGGTTCGAGAGGTACTGGTCCGAGATGACGCCGGCGCCGATGACCCCGACGCCGACCGGGCCGGTGCGGCGGGTGGCGCCGGCGGCCGTCGTGGTGTCGGTGCCGGTGGTTGCGGTGCCGGTGGTTGCGGTGCCGGTGCTCTCGGTGCCGGTCGAGGTGCCGGTCGAGGTGCCGGTCGAGGTGCCGGTCGAGCTGTCGGTCATGCGCGGGCCCCCTGCAGGAACGTGTACGAGTCGGCCACGGCCTGGAACACGTCGCCTTCGTGGCCGTCGAGCTCGACGACGTGCAGCGCGTCCGGCGCCGCCGCGAGGATCTCCCGGACCGGCATGATGCCGTCGCCGACCGCGACCTGCTTCTCGTCGTCGTGCGAGCCGTCGCCGTCCTTGACGTGGAGGAACTGCACCTTGTCGCCGTACTTGCCGATGACCGCGACCGGGTCGTCGCCGCCGACCGTCACCCAGTAGGTGTCGAGCTCGAGCACGACGTCGTCGGACAGCGCGTCCGCGAAGACCTCGTAGGCACTCGTGCCGTCGATGCGGTTCGAGAACTCGAACGCGTGGTTGTGGTAGCCGAGGGTCAGTCCGTGGTCGGCGGCGCGGGGCGCGAGGGCGCTCAGCTCGCGGGCGATCGCCTCGACGTCCTCGCGGGTGGTCCAGCGGGACTCGTCGATGTGCGGGTCGATGAGCGTCGTCATGCCTGCGGTGACGCTCGCGTGGAAGATCGCCTCGAGGTCCTGCTCGCCGGCGTCCAGCAGTCGCGCGTGTCCGCTCGGCGCGGCGAGCCCGGCGGCAGCGAGCGCGTCGCGCAGCTCCGCGGCACGGTCGACGTAACCGAAGAGTTCGACGTTCGTGTAGCCGATGTCGGCGATGCGCTGCAGTGTGCCGGGCAGATCGGCTGAGAGGGCGTCGCGGACGGTGTAGAGCTGGACCGAGAGCGGTTGTGTCACCAGGGGTTCTCCTCGTCGAGACGGTGCGGTCGTCACTGACCGAGCGTCACACTATGACCACTTCTGACGGCGGTCAAGCAAAAGTCCCGAACACTTCGGCGCACTTCGTTGCGTGTCCTGTTCGATGTGTGCTCTACTCGCCGCATGGTCGACTTGACTCGGACGGCAGCGTCGCCTCCGGTCGGGACGAGCGAGCTCTTCCAGATCCTCCGTGACGGCGTGCCACGGACCCGGGCCGAGCTCGCCGCCCTGACGGGGATGGCACGCTCGACGATCGGCGTGCGCCTCGATGCCCTCATCGAGGTCGGACTCGTCGGACCGGTGGAGACCGCCGCCTCGACCGGTGGACGGCCGCCAGCGCAGGTCGCCCTGGTGCCCCGCGCCCGGCTCGTGGTCGCCGCGGACCTCGGCGCCTCGCACGGACGGGTCGCCGTGACCGACCTCACCGGGGCGCCGCTCGCCTCCCGGGACGCGCGCATCGACATCGCCGCCGGACCCGTGGCGACGCTGTCGTGGCTGGTCTCCGTGATCGACGAACTGCTCGCCGAGGTCGGACGCACCCGCGACGACGTCATCGCCATCGGCATCGGCGTGCCCGGACCCGTGGAGTTCTCCACCGGGCGCCCGGCGAACCCCCCGATCATGCCCGGATGGGACGGCTTCGACGTGCCCGGGTGGCTCCGGCAGCACGTCGCCGCCCACGTCCTCCTCGACAACGACGTCAACATCGCCGCGCTCGGCGAACGGCAGCGCGGCTGGACCGACGTCGACCACCTGCTCTTCGTGAAGGTCGCCACCGGCATCGGCTCCGGCATCGTCTCCGACGGCGTCCTGCAGCGCGGTGCCCAGGGCACCGCGGGCGACATCGGCCACGTCCGGGTCGGCCGGGCCGAGGACATCCCGTGCCACTGTGGCAACACCGGCTGCCTCGAGGCCGTCGCGTCCGGTCCGGCGATCGCCCGCGCGCTGCGCGCCAAGGGCCGCGAGGTCCACACGAGCGGGGACGTGATCGACCTCGTCTCGCGAGCCGACCTCGACGCCATCGCCGCGGTCCGGCAGGCCGGGCGGGACATCGGCGAGGTGCTCGCCACCTGCGTGTCGCTCATGAACCCGTCCGTGATCGTGCTCGGCGGGTCCGTCACCCGCGCCGGCGAGCACCTCCTCGCCGGTGTCCGCGAGGTCGTGTACGCCCGGTCGATGCCGCTCGCGACGGAGCACCTCGTGATCGCGCAGTCCCGGGCGGGCTCGCACGCGGCGCTGCACGGGGCGGCGGCGCTCGCGATCGACTACGCGCTCTCCCCCGCGGGCGTCGACGAGCTCGTCGCGTTCGCCGAGGGACGCGCACTGGTGTCCTGACCGCGCGTCGGTTTCCGTCGCGTCGGTGGGCGGGGTGAGAATCGTCGGGTGACGATCGTGCAGCCCACCCTGTGGGGCGACCTGGACCCCGGACTGGAGGCGGAGCTCGCCTCCGCCGCGCCGGCACCGGGTGCGCGGACGGCCGGTCCCGGCTCCTCGGCACCTGCGGTGGGCGTGCAGCACGACACGTTCACGGTCCTGCGGGGGCACACCGAGCGCATCGTCGCGCACTCCTCGGACCGGATGGCGTGGCTCCGCGCGCGGGCCATGGGCATCACGGCGACCGACGTCGCCCGGCTCGCCTCGCTCCGCGCGGTCCACGCCGTCGTCGCCGACAAGCGCTACGGCTCCCGGTTCTCGGGCAACGTGTACACCGAGCACGGCCGGGAGCGCGAGCCCGTCATCGCTGCCTGGGTCGCTGCGACGCACGGCATCGAGCCGTCCGCGCACCTCTTCCACGCCGCCGCGAACCGTGCACACCTCGCCACACCCGACGGCGTCGGACACGACGGTGACGGGCGACTCGTGCTCGCCGAGATCAAGACGACCGCGAAGGGCTGGCGGAGCATCCCCCGGCACTACCTCCGGCAGATCTGGTGGCAGCAGTACGTGCTCGGGGCCGACCGCACCCTGTTCGTCTGGGAGCGCCACGACGACTTCGTCCCCGCGCACGACGAGCCCGAGTGCCGCTGGGTCGACCGCGACGACGACCAGATCCGGGTCCTGATCGACCTCGCCGACCGGGTGCTCGACACCCTCCGCCGCGACCGGGTCTAGACCTTCACGATCCGGAGTCGGCTCATCCCCACGACGAGCACGCCCATCAGCGCGATGAAGACCGCGACGCCGAGGCAGTACAGCGCGACGACGCCGTACCCGAGCGACGGGTTCAGGAACGGGTACGGCACCCACCCGTCGGTCGCGCCGCGGACCAGGACGACCACGAGCCAGACGGCCGGGTAGATCAGGAACCACCACACGTGCCGGAGCAGCAGCCTGCCCCGGTCCGAGAAGAGCAGCCAGTCGAGCACGGCGTAGAGCGGGATCCACTTGTGGAGCACGTCGTTCGACCACGGCACGGTGTTCTCGACGGCGGCTCCGGTGAGCAGCGTGTTGTACACGACCCCCGTCGTCGCGATGTAGACCGTGGCGGCCCCGCGGAACACCGACAACCGGAGCGGCTCACGCTTCGACCGCAACGCCACGACGAGCGTCACGCCGAGGGCGACCGCGATGACGATGTTCGACTGGATCGTGAAGTACCCGAAGAAGTTGAACGGGTTGTACTCCGGCGACCGGGAGCTGACGAGCCACTGCGCGAGGATCGCGGAGGCGGTGGCGATGACCGCGATGAGCCGGAGGGCGTTGACGAGCGTGCGCACGTCGCCACGCTATCGGGACATCGCCCCGGACGACGAGAAGACCCGCACCGAACCGGTGCGGGTCTTCCCTGACTGATCAGCAGATCAGATGCTGTTGACGTCGAGCGGGATGCCCGGGCCGAAGGTGGTCGCGACGGACCCCTTCGTGATGTAGCGGCCCTTCGAGGAGCTCGGCTTGAGGCGGACGATCTCCTCGAGCGCGGCCGAGATGTTCTCGTCGAGCTGCTCCGGCGTGAACGAGGCCTTGCCGACGACGAAGTGCACGTTGGCGTGCTTGTCGACGCGGAACTCGATCTTGCCGCCCTTGATGTCGTTGACGGCCTGCGCGACGTTCGGGGTCACGGTGCCGGTCTTCGGGTTCGGCATGAGGCCACGCGGGCCGAGCACCTTGCCCAGACGGCCGACCTTGCCCATGAGGTCCGGGGTCGCGACGGCCGAGTCGAAGGCGGTGTAGCCGTCGGCGACCTTCTGGATGAGCTCGTCGCCACCGACCTCGTCGGCACCGGCGGCGATGGCGGCCTCAGCAGCAGCACCGACCGCGAAGACGATGACGCGGGCGGTCTTGCCCGTGCCGTGCGGCAGGATGACCGTGCCGCGGACCATCTGGTCCGCCTTGCGCGGGTCGACGCCGAGCTTGAGCGCGACTTCGACGGTGGAGTCGGTCTTCGCCGAGCCGGTCTCCTTCGCGAGGGCGACGGCCTCGGTCGGGGTGTAGAACTTGTCGGCCTCGATCTTCGCGGCCGCGGCCTGGTAGGCCTTGGACTTCTTCGCCATGGTGTTCTCCTCTGGGAGCTACGTGGTTGACGAGCCGGCGAGGCTCTCCCACGGAAGGGTGTTGGGGGTGTGGATCAGGCCTCGACCGTGATGCCCATCGAGCGCGCGGTGCCGGCGATGATCTTCGCGGCCTGCTCGATGTCGTTGGCGTTCAGGTCGGCCTGCTTGGTCTCGGCGATCTGACGGACCTGGTCCATCGAGATCTTGGCGACCTTGACCGTGTGCGGGGTCGCGGACCCCTTCTGCACACCCGCAGCCTTCTTGATGAGCTCGGCGGCCGGCGGGGTCTTGAGGACGAACGTGAACGAACGGTCCTCGTAGACGGTGATCTCGACCGGCACGACGTTGCCACGCTGCGACTCGGTCGCGGCGTTGTACGCCTTGCAGAACTCCATGATGTTCACGCCGTGCTGACCGAGCGCAGGACCGATCGGCGGGGCCGGGTTGGCGGCGCCCGCGTTGATCTGCAGCTTGATCAGGCCCGTGACCTTCTTCTTCGGTGCCATGACTTGTTTCCTCCTGGAATCGAACGCACGGGGATCCGTGCACTCTCCCGCGGGCCCGGCCGTTCCGGACCGCGGTGAAGCCCCACACGCTCAGCGTGCGGGGCCAAACCTCGGTAGCTTACTACAGCTTGGTGACCTGGTCGAAGCTGAGCTCGACCGGGGTCTCGCGCTCGAACAGCGAGACGAGGACCGTGAGCTTGCCGCTCTCCGGCTTGATCTCGGAGATCGAACCCGGCAGGCCCGCGAACGAGCCTTCCTTGATGGTGATCGTCTCGCCGATCTCGAAGTCGACCTCCGCCTGCGGCTGGGCCTGCGCGGCACCGCCGGACTTCGCGCCGCCCTTGGCCGGAGCGGCCTCGGCGACCTGGACGAGCGACTTCAGCATGCCGAAGGCCTCGTCGAAGCGGAGCGGGGTCGGGTTGTGGGCGTTGCCGACGAAGCCGGTGACACCCGGGGTGTGGCGGACGACCGACCACGAGTCCTCGTTGAGGTCCATGCGGACGAGCACGTACGAGGGGATCCGGACGCGGGTGACCAGCTTGCGCTGCCCGTTCTTGATCTCGACGACGTCCTCCATCGGGACCTCGACCTGGTAGATGTAGTCCTCCATCGACATCGAGACCATGCGGTTCTCGATGTTCGACTTCACGCGACGCTCGAAGCCCGCGTAGGAGTGGATGACGTACCACTTGCCGGGCTTCATCCGCAGCTCGGCCTTGAAGGCCTCGTACGGGTCGACCTCGGCGGGCTCGTCAGCGTCGAGGGCCTCGTCGGCGGCGAGGGTCTCGTTCGCCTGCGCGGCGGACTCCTCCTCGAGCTCGACCTCTTCCTCGTCCTCGACCGCTTCGACGGCGGCCTCGGCCTCGTCGGCGGAGTCGATCTCGAGGGCGTCGTCCACGACCGCGTCGGCCTCGGGGTCACGCGACTCCTGCAGGGCGGTGAGTGCCTCGTCGAGGCCGGCGTCGACCGTGCCGTCGTCGGGCTCGTCGCTCAGACCGAGGGACTCGTCGTCGGCGTCCTCGACCGAGATCGCACGCTCCTCAGCGGACTCGGCAGCGAGCTGCTCGCCGGTCTCGACGTCGCCTTCCTGGTTCTCCTCGACCTCGGAGGACTGCTCGGCAGCCGTCGCGAGGTCGATGTCGTCGCGGGAGTTGTCAGACAATGTCGATTCTTTCCGTTCGGTGGTGCGGATCGGGTTGGCGAGCGATCAGCCCGGCCTGCGGTCGGTCGGACCGGATCAGGCGGTCGGACCGTTGCCGAAGACGTAGCCGACGCCGTACCCGAACACGAAGTCGAGGACCGACACCAGGACCATCATCACGATCACGAAGACCAGGACGACGCCGGTGTAGCTGAAGAGCTCCTTGCGGGTCGGCGTGACCACCTTGCGGAGCTCGCCGATGACCTGACGGATGAACAGGGCGATGGCAGCGAACGGCCCGCGACGCGATGCGCGGTCCTGCTTCGCCTTGGCGACGACGTCGTCCGCCGTCGCTTCCACGTCTTTGCTCGCCAACTTCTACCCTTCCAGATGTGCAGGGCGGACAGGACTCGAACCTGCAACCTGCGGTTTTGGAGACCGCTGCTCTACCAATTGAGCCACCGCCCTTCGGAACCCGGTTCGTCACCGATCCGCGTTCCGGTGGTCGAGTGTACGGGAGTCCGTCACACGGTGTCCACTTGACGGATGCTCCGGCGTGCCGCGCCGATAGGCTTGGCCCCGTGAGCACCGCAGCCGAAGGCCCCGAGTCCACCGCCAACCCCGCCGCCCCGCAGCAGCGCATCGCGTCGCGCATCGCAGCCATCGCCGAGTCCGCCACCCTCAAGGTCGACGCGAAGGCCAAGGCGCTCAAGGCCGCGGGTCGGCCGGTCATCTCGTTCGCCGCGGGCGAGCCCGACTTCGCCACGCCGCAGCACGTCGTCGACGCCGCCGTCTCCGCCGCGCAGGACCCGAAGAACCACCGCTACACGCCCGCCACGGGACTGCCCGAGCTGAAGCAGGCGATCGCCGCCAAGACCGCTCGCGAGTCGGGCGTGTCGGTCGACCCGTCGCAGGTCATCGTGACGAACGGCGGCAAGCAGGCGGTCTACCAGGCGTTCCAGACGATCGTCGACGAGGGCGACGAGGTCCTCCTCCCGGCCCCGTACTGGACCACCTACCCGGAGGCCATCCGGCTCGCGGGCGGGGTCCCCGTCGACGTGTTCGCCGGCAGCGACCAGGACTACCTCGTGACGGTCGAGCAGCTCGAGGCCGCGCGCACCTCGAAGACCAAGGCGCTGCTGTTCTGCTCGCCGTCGAACCCGACCGGCTCCGTGTACTCGGCGGAGCAGACGAAGGCGATCGGCGAGTGGGCGCTCGAACACGGCATCTGGGTCATCAGCGACGAGATCTACCAGGACCTCGTGTACGACGGCGTCCGCTTCACGGGCATCCTCGACGCGGTCCCTGCTCTCGCCGACACCACGATCCTCGTCAACGGCGTCGCGAAGACCTACGCGATGACCGGTTGGCGCGTCGGCTGGTTCATCGGCCCGGTCGACGCCGTCAAGGCCGCCTCGAACCTGCAGTCGCACCTGTCGAGCAACGTCTCGAACGTCTCGCAGCGGGCAGCGATCGCCGCACTGGACGGCCCGCAGGAGCCCGTCGCGGCGATGCGGGAGGCGTTCGACCGCCGTCGTCGGGCCATCGTCGACGGCCTCAACGCGATCCCGGGCTTCGTCACGCCGACGCCGAAGGGCGCCTTCTACGTCTACCCGGACGTCACGGCACTGCTCGGCCGAGAGTGGGCTGGCTCCACGCCGACGACCACGCTCGAGCTCGCGGACCTCATCCTCGAGCACGCTGAGGTCGCGGTCGTCCCCGGCGAGGCCTTCGGCCCCTCCGGCTACCTGCGGCTGTCGTACGCGCTGGGCGACGACGACATCGCCGAGGGCGTGTCGCGCCTGGCGAAGCTCTTCATCTAGTCCCCGACACGACGACGGCCCGCCTCCGAGGAGGCAGGCCGTCGTCGTCCTGGAGGCACGGGTCGGCTCGGGCGGTCAGCCGGCGGCGAGCAGGTCCCCCACCACCACGGGCTCGGGCACGAGCGTGACGCCGAAGCGGTTGAGCACCGTGATCTGCACGTAGCGGGCCAGCTCTGCGACCTGCGCCGCGGACGCTCCCCCGCGGTTCGTCAGCGCCAGCGTGTGCTTCGACGAGATCGCCGCGCGTGACCCGGGGACCGCGTACCCGCGGTGGACGCCGGCTTGCTCGATGAGCCACGCGGCGCTGAGCTTCACGTCGTCGCCGGCGGGCCAACGCGGAGCATCGGCGGGCAGGGTCTCGGCGAAGGCCGCGGAGACGATCGGGTTCGTGAAGAACGACCCGGCACTCCAGGTGTCGTGGTCGTCGCCGTCGAGCACCATGCCCTTCGACCCGCGGAGGCGGAGGACCTCGTCGCGGACGGTCGCCGGTGCCACCCGGGCGCCGAGTTCGACCCCGAGGGACCCGGCGAGCTGTGCGTAGCGGACCGGGACGCCGTCGTCGGACGCGGCGCCGAGCCGGAACTCGACCGTGAGCACCACGCCGCGTCGTCCGTGCTTCAGGGTCGACGAGCGGTAGCCGAGCGCGAGCTCGGCCGCGGGCACCCACGCGCGCTCCCCCGTCGACGCGTCGAGGAAGTCGATGCGGGTGAGCAGGTCGGACAGCTCGACCCCGTAGGCGCCGATGTTCTGCACGGGGGCGGCACCGACCGTGCCCGGGATGCCGCTCAGTGCCTCCAGGCCGGTCCATCCGTTCGTCACCGTCTGCGCGACGAAGGCGTCCCACGGTTCACCGGCCGCCACGCGGACGGTGACGCCGTCGACGTCGATCTCGTGGTCGATGCCGCGTGTGCGGACGAGCACGACCGTGCCGTCGAAGCCCGGGTCGGCCACGAGGAGGTTGCTCCCACCACCGACGACGAGCCAGTCGTCGTCCTGCCAGGCGGTGCGGGTGTGCTCGACGAGCTCCTCGGTGGTCGTCGCGGTGAGCAGGGTGCTCGCAGGACCGCCGACGCGGAGCGTCGTGAGGTCGGCGAGCAGGGCGTCCGTCACGGTCAGCGGAACGCCACCGTGACCTGCGCCTTGCCGAGCACGGTCTGCCCGGCGGCGGTCACGGTGAGGTCGATGCGTTGCGGGCGCCCGTCGTCGTCGACGGTGCCGACCTTCGCGACGACGCCGACGGTCGCGCCGTCTTGCGGGTCGACGACCACGGGACGGGTGAAGCGGACGCCGTACCGCGTCACCCAGCCGCGGTCGCCGAGCCACTCGGCGACGGGCTGGACGGCGAGGCCCATCGTGAGCATGCCGTGCGCGAGGACGCCCGGGAGCCCGACCGACGCGGCGACGTCGTCACGGTAGTGGATCGGGTTGAAGTCGCCGGAGGCGCCGGCGTACCGGACGAGCGAGTCGCGCGTGAGGTGCACCTCGCGCTCGGCGACGACGGTGCCGACCTCGAGCGAGGTCGCGGGTGCGGTGGTCATGCGTCGTCTCCTCGGACCACGAGGGTGGAGGTCGCCGTGACGACGTGCTCCCCCGCGGCGTCGTTCATCGTGCTCTCGGCGGTGACCATGGCGTTGCCGCCGAGGGTCTTCACGCTCGTCACGGTCAGCGTGGCGGTCAGTTCGTCGCCGGCCACGATCGGGCGGTCGTACGTGAAGGCCTGCTCCCCGTGCACGACCCGCGAGAAGTCGATCCCGGCGTCCGGCTCGGCGAGGAGCTGGGCGAGCGTGGCCTCCTGCACGACGACGGCGAAGGTCGGCGGTGCGACCACGTCGTCGTAGCCGGCGGCACGGGCGGCCTCCGGCTCGTGGTGGATCGGGTTCGTGGCGAAGACGGCGCGGGAGAACTCGCGCACCTTCTCGCGACCGACCAGGTAGGGCTGGGCCGGCGGGAACGTCCTGCCGACGAGCTCGGGGTTCACAGACACGTCCGGCAGTCTACCGAGCGCGGTCCGACACCGGATGTCCATGAGGATGCATCGGCTATGCTGCAGGGGCGACGTCGGGGGGGGTGTCGCGCGAGCTCGGGGAGGGAGCAGCCATGGAGGCACGGACGGAGTACGCCGTACACACCGGGGACCGGCGAGCGGCGATGGAGGTCGCGAGCGCGGCCCTGCGCCGGAGCGGACACGAGGTGACGACGACCGGTGGGACGATCACGGCACGGAGCGGGAGCCGCTTCCTCACGACGCTGCTCGGTGCGCTCGTCCACCCCTCGCGGCAGTTCCGGCACTACGAGCTGTCGACGACGGTGACCGGAGCGTCCACGACGATCACGGTGCGTCCGCTCCACCACGGGACCGCGGTCGCGGGCGGGGCGATCGGGGCGGAGCGTCGGCGCGCTGCGTGGCGGCAGGTGACGAGCGCGGTCGAGGGGGCCCTGCGCTCCGCCGGGGTGCTCGTCGACCGGACGGACCACGGCGCGCACTGAGCCGGCGCGCACTGAGCCGGCTCGCACTGAGCCGGCTCGCACTGCGGCGGCGAACGCCGGGAACAGGAGAGGCCCGACGCGAACGCGCCGGGCCTTGCTGTAGCGAGGGCGGGACTTGAACCCGCGACACCACGATTATGAGCCGTGTGCTCTAACCAACTGAGCTACCCCGCCGGAGATCCGGAGGCGACACTCGCTCCGGGTCGGAGCCCCGAGTCAGGATTGAACTGACGACCCCTTCCTTACCATGGAAGTGCTCTACCACTGAGCTATCGGGGCGATGTGCCGCGAACGGCACCACACGAGAGTAGCAGACTCGCGACGGTGGTCCGGAACCGGGCTCGACGCCCGGGCGTGCCGCCGCGGAGGCCGCTAGTCCGCGTTCTCCTCGAGCCAGGTCAGCGGGTCCACCGGGACGCCGTCGACGTGGATCTCGAGGTGCAGGTGGGGGCCGGTCGAGTTGCCGGTGCTGCCCACCTCGCCGAGCTCGTCACCGACCGAGACCTGCTGCCCGGTGACGACCTTGAACGTGTTGTCCTTCATGTGGCCGTAGACGCTGACGAACTGCTTGCCGTCGACGTCGTGGGTCACCCAGACGTCGTTGCCGAAGCCGCCGTCGTTCGCCTGGACCTTCGTCACGACGCCGTCCGCGATGACCCGGATCGGGGTGCCCTCACCCGGCGCGAAGTCGACGCCCATGTGGTTCGTCGAGCAGAACGAGCAGCCGGCGACCTGGCGTCCGCCGAAGCCCGAGGTGATCGGGACACCGGTGAGGAAGGGCCACTGGATCGTGCCGTCGGCGTCGTTCGTGAACGCCGACGCATCCGTGTTGGCGTACTGCGTGGCGTCGGAGACCGTGTACTGGTCACGCGTGGTCGAGCCGTCCGCGGCCTGCCCGACGCTCATCGACTGGGCACTCCCGGAGGCGGCGGACCGGGCCGAGGTCGAGCCGGCCTCCGGCGTGTAGAGCGCCTGCGCCGGGAGGGAGGTCGAGACCACCAGTCCGGCGACGAAGAGCAGGGCTCCGACCGCGGTGACGCGCGAGGCGGTGCGACGGAACGCCGCGCCGGCAGGGGCAGGAGCGGCCGTCGCTGCCGGGGCGGCAGGACGGCGGGCCGGACGCACGCGGGCGGTGGCCCCGCCGCGGCGCGACGAGGCGGGAGCGGTGGTGGACCCGGCGCGGCGCGAGATCCGGGACGGCGATGCCGGAGCGGCGCGCTCGGCGGCCGGCGCGACGACCGGAGACGTCGGCGCGGGCGGGGTCGCCGGCCCGGCGTCGGCGACGGGCAGCACCGGCGACGTCGGCGCGAGGTCGACCGGGGACGCGGGCGCGCGGTCGACCGGGGACGCGGGCGCGCGGTCGACCGGGGACGCCGGGGCGACCGCGTCGACGGGGGCGCCGACGATCGCGGCGAACTCCTCGGTCGTGCCGATCGGCGTCGTACGTGCAGCGGCTCGCTCGGCCTCGATGCGCGCTCGTCGGGTCAGGTGGACGACCGGGGTGGGTGCGTCGACGGTGACGTCGGTCGGTGCGGGCGTGGTGGAGGCGTCGGGCATGCGTTCGGTGCTGATCCTGATCGGGGGAGGAGTGGGGGCCGTTGGTAACGAGCCGGTAACGGAACCCCTGAACGGTAGCAAAGGACAACACTGCCCGCCAGTCGTGTCCCCCGGCTCGGCGCTCACCCAGTCCGAGGGCTGCACGCCGCTCAGGCCGGTGTGACCCCGAGGGCTGCGGCCTCGGCGCGGTGCAGCAGGGCCTCGAGCTCGTCGGCCACCGCGGCGCTCGCGAACAGGAACGACCGCGTGTCCCCCGCCTGCCACGAGCGGACCTCGGCCCCGGCCGCCGCGGCCACGATCGACCCGGCGGCCATGTCCCACGGGTTGATCCCACGTTCGTAGTAGGCATCGACGGTGCCGTCCCCCACCGCGCAGCAGTCGAGCGCCGCCGATCCCCCACGACGGACGTCCCGGACGCTCCCGATGAGCTCCGCGAGCACGGCGACCTGGCCGCGGCGACGCTCCGCCGTGTACGCGAACCCGGTCGACAGCAGCGTCTCGGCGAGCGAGTCGGGCGACGCGGCCACGATCGGCGCACCGTCCCGGGTCGCGGGACCTCCGGCGACGGCGCGGAACACCGTCCCGGTGGCCGGTGCGACGACGACGCCCGCGATCGGCTCCCACGTCGCGGGGTCCGGAGCACCGCGCACGACGCCGATGCTCACCGCGTAGTCGGGGCGTCCGTAGAGGTAGTTGACAGTGCCGTCGATCGGGTCGACGACCCAGGTGACGCCGCTCGTCCCGTCCGTCCCGCCCGCCTCCTCGCCGAGGACCGCGTCGTCCGGGCGCGCCTCGGCGATCCGGCGGCGCACGAGGTCCTCGACCTCCCGGTCCGCGGCGGTGACCACGTCGACCACGCTCGACTTCCGGTCGGCGACCTCGACCCCCTCGGCGCGTCGGCGGGCGGCGAGCGCGGCGGCCTCACGGGCGATGGACTCGGCGAGGTCGGCGAACGCGGACGGCGAGGGTTCAGGAGCCATGCACCCATCTTGCCGGGGAACGACGAAGCCCCCTCCGAGGAGGGGGCTTCGATCACGTGGCAAGTGAGGGATTCGAACCCCCGAAGGCTACGCCGGCTGATTTACAGTCAGATCCCTTTGGCCGCTTGGGTAACTTGCCATCGCGCACCCAGCCCGTGTGATCACCAACCGGAGGCGCGCAGAACAGCATAGCCGATGCGCGGGGGTGGTCGTGACCACCTCGTCGGGCCGGGCCGGTCCGCGGTCCTGAACCGCGCCTCCCGGCCGCCGATAGGCTGTCCGGCATGGCAGACAGTTCCTTCGACGTGGTGAGCAAGGTCGACAAGATGGAGGCGGAGAACGCCGTCAACCAGGCGGCCAAGGAGATCGAACAGCGCTACGACTTCAAGGGCGCCGGCGCATCGATCGCGTTCAGCGGTGAGGACGTCCTCATCAAGGCGAACTCCGAGGAGCGGGCCCGCGCCGTGCTCGACGTGCTGCAGTCCAAGGCGATCAAGCGCAGCATCAGCCTCAAGAGCCTCGACGCCGGCGACCCCTTCCCCTCGGGCAAGGAGTTCCGCATCGAGGTGAAGTTCAAGAACGGCATCGAGCAGGACGTCGCGAAGAAGATCGGCGCGTTCCTCCGCGCGCAGGCGCCGAAGAGCGTGAAGAGCCAGATCCAGGGCGACGAGCTCCGGGTGTCCTCCAAGAGCCGTGACGACCTCCAGAACACCATCCAGCTGCTGAAGGGCGAAGAGTTCGACGTCCCGCTGCAGTTCGTGAACTTCCGCTGACGCCCGCGTCCGCCTGACCCGACACCGACGACGTCACCGTGGAGCACTGGCTCTCCGTCGCGATCACGATCCTGCTGGTCCTGCTCGACCTCGCGATCCGTGTGTTCTCGATCATCTACGTCCCGATCAACCGGAAGCCGCAGACCGCGACGGCGTGGCTGCTCGCGATCTTCCTGATCCCCTACATCGGGTTCATCGTGTTCCTGGTCATCGGGTCGACGAAGCTCCCACGCGACCGCCGCGACAAGCAGGCGGAGATCAACCAGTACATCCTCGACCAGACCGAGGGCATGGACCGCGTCCGCAAGGACCACCCGTGGCCGCCGTGGCTCGAGAGCATCGTCGCGCTGAACCGCGGACTCGGGTCGATGCCCCTCGTGGGCGGCAACTCGGCGGAGCTCTACCCGGACTACGAGGAGTCGTACGCCGAGATGACGCGCGCGGTCGACCAGTCGCGCCGGTTCGTGCACGTCGAGTTCTACATCGCGACGCTCGACGACACGACCCGACCGTTCTTCGAGGCCCTCGCCCGTGCGCAGTCCCGCGGCGTGACCGTGCGGTTCCTCCTCGACCACTGGGCGAGCCGTGGCTACCCGGACTACAAGGACACGCTGGCGTTCCTCGACCGCGCCGGCATCGAGTGGCACCTCATGCTGCCGCTCAAGCCGCTGCAGGGGAAGTTCCAGCGCCCCGACCTCCGGAACCACCGCAAGATCATGGTGATCGACGGCTCGGTCGCGTTCACGGGGTCGCAGAACCTCATCGACAAGTCCTACGACCTCGAGTCGCACAAGAAGCGGCACATGGCCTACAAGGACCTGTTCGCCCGGTTCGAGGGGCCGGTCGTCGCGGGGCTCAACGCCCTGTTCGTGACGGACTGGTACAGCGAGACCGACGAGCTGCTCCTCCGCGAGAGCGACCCGGTCCAGCGCGCTGACCGCGGCGACGCCCTCGACTGCCAGGTGGTGCCGTCCGGTCCGGGCTTCGACGGCGAGAACAACCTGCGCCTCTTCAACGCGCTGCTGTACTCGGCGCAGCAGAAGGTGTCGATCACGTCGCCGTACTTCGTCCCCGACGACTCGATGCTCTACGCCATCACGACGACGGCCCAGCGCGGGGTCGAGGTGGAGCTCTTCGTCGGCGAGATGGGCGACCACGCGATGACCTGGCACGCGCAGCGTTCCTACTACGAGGGGCTGCTCCGCGCCGGGGTGAAGATCTGGCTCTACCGGGCGCCGACAATCCTGCACGCGAAGCACTTCACGATCGACGACGAGGTCGCCGTGATCGGGTCGAGCAACATGGACATGCGGTCGTTCAGCCTCAACCTCGAGGTGTCGGTGATGGTCCGCGGCAGCCGCTTCGTCGACGCACTCCGCGGGGTGCAGGACGCCTACAAGGAGCACAGCTTCGAGCTGACGCTCGACTCGTGGGTGGACCGGCCGCGCCGGTCGAAGGTGCTCGACAACGTCGCGCGGCTCACGGCGGCGCTCCAGTAGGCACGGCCGGGAGGCACGGGTCGGCCCGGTGGGTCGGCCCGCCCCGGTGCGCGGTCGCGATGGGCACGTCGCTGCGTCGAACCGCGGAAGCGACGTCGAACCGCGTCCGGGTCCTGGTTCGACGTCGGGTTCGTGGTTCGACGGCAGCCGGCGGCGCTGGTTCAGCGGGTGAGCGGGACGGTTCCGGTGAGTCGGGCGAGCAGACGCTCGAGCGGCCCGCGACCGAGGAACGTGCGCCACGTCATCGCGAAGAGCACCGAACCGATCGCGAACCATCCCCAGGCGGCGGCGCTCTGCGGGTACTCGGGCAGGAACGCGATCACGACGAGGTGGAACGCGTACACCGAGAGGGGCATCGCGCCGACGGCGACGAGCGGGAACGCGATCCGCTGCACCGTCCGGCCGCGACCGTCGACGAGCAGGCAGCACAGTGCCGTCACCGCGACCGCGACCCCGGCGGTCGCGACGACGTCGACGATCGAGGACGAGTGGTCCCGGGGCGACAGGAGCTCCTGCGCGAGGGCCTGTGCCGGAGTGCTGCCCTCCGGTGCGTACGGCACGCCGGGGAACGACGCCCATACGGCGTCCGACGGAACCGGAGCGAGCAGGCTGCCGACGACGTAGGCGACGACGGCGACCAGCGCGCCGGACGCGAGGAGCGCGACCTGGGTGACCCGTGCCTCCAGACCGCCGGCCCGGGCGACCGCGAGCCCGACCAGGACGTACGCCAGGAAGGTGACCACCGGGTAGACCAGACCGAGCTGGACCTCCCACATGCCCGCTTCTGCGTACAGAGGCAGCACCGCGAGCGCGGCCACGGGCGAAGCGACCGCGCAGACGCCCGCGAGGGCGAGGAGCCAACGGGCGCGCACCCGGAGCACCGGGATCGCGAGCAGGAAGAGCACGCCGTAGGTCGGGAGGATCACGTACACGGGCGTGCCCAGCGCCATCAGCAGGAGGCCGATCCCCACCACCGCGACGGCGCGGATCGCCAGACGGGCTCGCACCCGACCGATGAGCGGCGGACCGGGCGGGCGGGTCCGACCGCTCGTGAGGCCGATCGACACCCCGGCGAGGACGGCGAAGAGCGACGAGGACCGGCCGTGCGCGACGGCGACCCACGTCGACGGGTCCGACCAGTCGACCCCGTCCGGGACGTCGCCGACGTGCGTGGCGACCATGCCGAGCAGGGCGATCGCCCGGGCGACGTCGACACCCTGCAGTCGCGGCCCCGACGCGGGCACGCCCCGCACCGCGTCGGGCGGTACGGGGCGTGCTGCGGTGGTCACGGCGAGCGGTCCGTCAGCTGGTCGGGGCTGCGGCCCGCCCGAGCGAGACGTCGACCATCTCGTCACGCGGGACGACCTTGATGCGCTCGCGGCCGACCGCTGCGCCGAGCGCGAGCTCGTGCTCGTCGAGGTTGTGCCAGCCGTCGAGGTCCGTGTAGGCGACGCCGCGCTCGCGGAGCAGGGCCGGGACGGCCTCGGCGGAGGGGTCCTCCGGGGTCCACCACGAGGCCTGATCGTTGACGATGTGCTGCACGGTCTCCATCGCGTCGGACTTCGTGTGCCCGATGAGGCCGACCGGCCCGCGCTTGATCCACCCCGTCGCGTAGACGCCGGGGAGCTGCTGGCCGTCCTCGCCGAGGACCTGGCCCTCGCGGTTCGGGATGATGCCCTGGCGCTCGTCGAACGGCAGGCCGGGGAGGGGCGAGCCGAAGTACCCGACCGCGCGGTAGGCGGCCTGGACCGGGATCTCCCGGATCTCCCCCGTGCCCTCGACGCCGCCCTCGCCGTTCGGCCGGGTGCGCTCGTACCGGATCGCGGCGACGTGCCCGTCCGCGTCACCGACGAGCTCGAGGGGCTTCGCGTAGAAGTGCAGGTGCAGACGACGGCTGGCCTGCCCGACCTCCCGCTCGCGCCACTGGTTCAGGACGCGGTTGATCACCATGACCTGCTTGTTCGTCTGGATCGCCGCGAGCGAGGCCTCGTCGTGGTCGAAGTCCTCGTCGTACACGACCATGTCGACGTCGCGGACCTCCCCGAGCTCGCGGAGCTCGAGCGGCGTGAACTTCACCTGCGCCGGACCGCGGCGGCCGAACACGTGGACGTCGGTGACGGGGCTCGTCTTGAGTCCCTCGTACACGTTGTCCGGGATCTCGGTGGGCAGGAGGTCGTCGGCGTGCTTCGCCAGGATCCGCGAGACGTCGAGGGCGACGTTGCCGTTGCCGATCACCGCGACGCTCTCCGCCGTGAGCGGCCACGTGCGCGGGACGTCCGGGTGGCCGTCGAACCAGCTCACGAAGTCGGCGGCGCCGTACGAGCCCTCGAGGTCGATGCCGGGGATGTCGAGGTCGGCGTCCTTGATCGCGCCCGTCGAGAACACGACCGCGTTGTAGTGCTTCTTGAGGTCCTCGAGGGTGATGTCCTGGCCGAAGCGGACGTTGCCGAACAGCCGGACGACGCCACGGTCGAGCACGTCGCGGAGGGCGTTGATGATGCCCTTGATGCGGGGGTGGTCCGGCGCGACCCCGTACCGGACGAGCCCGTACGGCGCGGGGAGCTGCTCGAAGAGGTCGATCGACACGTCGTGGCCGTGCGCCTCGCGGAGCAGGATGTCCGCGGCGTAGATGCCGGCGGGGCCGGCGCCGACGATGGCGAGTCGGAGGGTGGGCACTGATCGTCTCCAGTTCGTTCGGGTGGGGTGCTCCCGGGGTCGTGCGGTTCGTCGGTGCCGGCGGGCGCCGTCGAGCGGTTGTCAGCGGCTGCGGTCGACGACGGACTCCGCGAACCGGGTGAGGGCCTTCTTCACGGTGCCGTCGGGCAGCGGAGCGAGCGCGTCGACGGCCTCCTCGGCCCAGCGGACCGCGACGGCCCGGGTCGTGGCGGTCGCCTCGTGGTCGCGGAGGGCGGCGACCGCGGACTGGTAGGCCTCGGTGTCCACGGCGTCGTCGTCGGCGTCCCGGACGTCGTCCTCGATCCGTCGGAGCACGGCCGCGGCGTCGGGGTCGGTCGCGGCGAGGGCCCGGAGGTGGAGCAGCGGCAGCGTGTCGACGCCGGCACGGAGGTCGTTCCCCGCGATCTTGCCGGTGCGGTCACCCGCCGGAGCCAGGTCGATGACGTCGTCCACGAGCTGGAAGGCCACGCCGACCTTCTCGCCGAAGACCGCGACCGGCTCGAGGTAGGCCCGGTCCGCCCCGGAGAAGAGGACACCAGCGCGCGCCGCGGTCGCGATGAGCGAGCCGGTCTTGTCGCTGAGTACCTGGATGTAGTGCGCGACGGCGTCCTCGCCCTCGCGCGGGCCGGTCGTCTCGTGCAGCTGCCCCAGGCAGAGCCGCTGGAAGGTCTCGGCCTGCATCCGGATGCCCTCGACGCCGAGGTCGGCCGTGATGAGGCTCGCACGGGCGAAGAGCAGGTCCCCGGTGAGGATCGCGACGTTGTTGCCGTAGGTCACGTGCGCCGCGGGGACCCCGCGACGGACGGGCGCCTCGTCCATGACGTCGTCGTGGTACAGCGACGCGAGGTGGGTGGTCTCGATGCTCACGGCGGCCTTCACCACCTCGTCCGTGACGCCGCGGCCGAGCTGCGCGATGAGGAGCGTGAGCGTCGGCCGGATGCGCTTGCCACCGGCGGCGAGCAGGTACCGGCTCGTGGTGTCGGCCAGCGTGTCGGCCGAGTGCATCGCGGCCTCGAGCGCGTGCTCGACGACCTCGAGCCCGTCGTCCACCGCGGTGATGAACCGTCGGTCGGCGGGGGACGCGAACAGCCGTTCGCCGATGCCCAGCGAGGCGCGGAGACTCGGTGCGCGACGTGCGACCGGGACGCTCGGGTTCAAGTGCTGCTCCGTACTCGGGGAGGGGATGGTTCAGCCGTCGTGGTCGGCGGCGTCGGTGCCCGGCTGGACGCGCGGCTGCTCGCCGGTGACCTGGTGGTCACGGCGGGCCTTCGCGCGACGGGCGACCGAGGCGCGGACCGTGCCCGCGACGGGCTTGCGGCCGCGGTGCAGTGCGACGATACCGGCCGTGAGGTTCCGGTAGGCGACCATCGTGAAGCCGACGCCGCGGAGCCACTGGCTGAGCACCTGCTGCTCGGGCCACGCGTCGATCGACTCCGCGAGGTAGCGGTAGGCAGCGGGGTTGCTCGACGACAGCTTCGCGACGCCGGGCAGCACCCGCTTGAGGTAGGTGCCGTACCCGAAGCGCAGGAGCGCGAGCGGCGGCGTGGAGAACTCGCAGATGACGACGCGGCCGCCGGGCTTGAGGACGCGGAGCATCTCGCCGAGCGCCTGCTGCGGGTCGTTGACGTTGCGGAGGCCGAAGGAGATCGAGACGGCGTCGAACGTGTCGTCGTCGAAGGGCAGCTGCTCGGCGTCCCCCTCGACGAACGTGATCTCGGGGTGGCGCTCACGGCCGACGCGGATCATGCCTGCGGACAGGTCGAGCGCCGTGACCTCGGCACCCTTCTTCGCGAAGGCCGCCGAGCTCGTCCCGGTGCCGGCGGCGATGTCCAGCACCTTCTCGCCCGGCTGCGGGTCGACCGCCCGGACCGTCGCGACGCGCCACAGCGGGGCGTTGCCCGCGGAGAGGATGTCGTTCGTGAGGTCGTACTTCGCCGCGACGTCGTCGAACATGGCCGCCACTTCGTCCGGCCGCTTGTTCAGGTCCGCTCTGCTCACCCGACCAATCCTAGAGGTCCGTGCCGGTGCGTTCCCGTGAGCGTGCGGCGCGTGGCCCGGACGCGACCGGCAGGGGTGCTGCGCGTACGATCGGTGCGTGCCCCGAACCACCACGGCCGCCCCGCCGCTGACGGTCTCGACCCGGATCCTCGACGACCCGGGCGACGTCCTCCGCCACACCCTGCACGACGCCCCGCTTGCCTTCGTCCGTGGTGGTGACGGGATCGTCGGGATCGGTGAGGCGCTGCGGTTCGAGTTCACGGGGCCGTCCCGGATGCGCGATGCCTCGGCCCTCTGGCGGGACGTCGTCGCGTCGGCCGAGGTCGACGACCCCGTGCAGCTCCGCGGCTCCGGCCTCGTCGCCTTCGGTGCCTTCGCGTTCGCGGACGACTCCGCCGACACGAGCGTGCTCATCGTCCCCCGCGTGGTCATCGGCCGTCGTCGCGGCAAGGCCTGGCTGACCGCCGTCGACACGACGCCCGACCCGGCACCGCTGGCGTTCCGCCGGACCTCGGTGCCGGTCCCCCGCGTGGGCGGTCACGTCCGGGTGGCGCTCACGCCGGGACGGATCGACGAGGACACCTACGCCCGCTCGGTCGCCGAGGCCGTCCGCCGCATCGGCGCCGGCGACGCCCGGAAGGTCGTCCTCGCCCGTGACCTCGTCGGCACGCTGCCGGAGGACGCCGACCAGCGCGCGCTCCTCCTCGACCTCGCCGAGGCCTACCCGCAGTGCGTGACCTTCGCCGTCGACGGGATCGTCGGAGCGACGCCCGAGACACTCGCCCGCACCGACGGCACGCGGGTGTCCGCGCGGGTGCTCGCCGGCAGCGCCGCACGCGGTGACGACCCGGTGTCGGACCGCGCCGCCGCCGAGGCCCTCGCGTCGAGCACGAAGGACGTGGAGGAGCACGCCTTCGCGATCGAGAGCCTGCTCGCCGCCCTCCGTCCCCTCGCCACCGACCTCCGCGCCGACCCGGAGCCGTTCCGGTTGCAGTTGCCGAACCTCTGGCACCTCGCGACCGACGTGCAGGCGACCCTGCCCGCGGGGACGACGTCGCTCGACGTCGCCGACGCCCTGCACCCGACCGCAGCCGTCGCGGGCACCCCGACCGACGTCGCCGTGCGGCTGGTCTCGGAGCTGGAGGGCGTCGACCGCGGACGCTACGCCGGGCCGGTCGGCTGGCTGGGCGCGAACGGCGACGGCGAGTGGATGCTCGCGCTCCGCAGCGCCCGCATCACCCCGGACCGGACGGTGCGGGCCTGGGCCGGTGCGGGCATCGTCGCGGGGTCGGTCCCGGAGCGCGAGGTCGCCGAGACCGCGTTGAAGTTCCGCCCGATCACCGACGCCCTCGCCTGACGGCCGCGCCACCCGCCGGACGGGAGGCGCGTGGCGGGCCGGCGCCGTGCCTCCAGGCCGCCACGACCAGCGCCCGACGGACGCGACCAGCGAGACCACACGGCCCACGCCGCTCAGTCGGCCAGCGGCACCTCGACGACGAGCCGCTCGGTCGGGTCCGTCAGCACCTGCTCCAGGTCACCCCACGTCGCGGCACGCCGGTACTCCCACCCGAGCCCGGTGACCACCCGCTCGACGTCCACGTGCTGCGGCGTGCTCATCATGCGGGTCATGTCGGCCTCGGGCGTGGTGGCCGCGACCTCGAGCCCCCGGAAGATCGCCCCGCCGCCGTCGTTGCCGACGACCACCTGCACCCGGTGCGTGCGCTCCGCGGTCCCGGTGACGAAGGCACCGAGGTCGTGCAGGAACGTGAGGTCCCCGACGAGCACGCGGGTCGTCCCGATCGAGGCGGACGACCGTTCGAGCGCCGCCGCGATGCCGAGGGCGGTCGACACGGTGCCGTCGATGCCCGCGAGTCCGCGGTTGGCGTGCACACGCAGCTTCTTGCCCGGGACCCGTCCGTCCGCGACGCGGATGAGCTGTGACGCGCCGAGCACGAGCCGGTCGTGCGGCCAGGTGACGCCCCACACGGCCTCGGCGAGCATCGCTCGGTCGACGGGGCGTCGGCGGAGCGCCACCTCGTCGCGGAGGAACCGGTTCCGCTCGGCGCGGTCGGGCGACCGCTTCGCGTCCAGGTCGGGCGCGGCGTCACCCTCGCCGAGCAGCGCGCGGCTCGCGACCACCCAGCGACCCACCCACGCGCGGTGCGCCGGGGTGGTGCGGCCCGTGACGCGGACGCCGGACACGACCGTGGTCGCCGCGTCCGGCCGGGAGGCACGGGCCGGGTCGTAGACGTCGGCTCCCGGTGCGCGGACCACGATCGTCTCGACGTCGGCCCGCTGCAGCAGCGTGGGGACCTCGCGGCTGAGCGTGGGGTGTCCGAGCACGACGGCGCGACGGACGGCGCCGCCGAACGCCGGGTCCTGCAGGAGTTGCCGGTAGGCGACGACGAGGTGCCGACCGAAGTGGGCCCCGCTCGACACCTCGGCGATGAGCGGTGCCCCGAGCTCCCAGGCGATCCGTTCGGCGTCCTCACCGGCGTCGTGCCCGGCGATGACGACGGTCGCGGGCTCCTCGTCCGGTGTCAGCTCGGCGACGGGCAGGCCGGTGTGCTGTCGGCGCGCGGCGTACGCGGTGTCGACCTCGTCGTGGGGCACGGCCGCGACGGCACCGTCGGCGAGCCCGGCAGACAGGGGCTCGCGGAGGGCGACGTTGAGCTGCACCGGTCCGGGCTGGCCCTCGTGCCCGGACGCGGCGGCGACGGCCTGTCGGGCGAGCTCGCGAGTCGTGCGGTGGAGTTCGTCGGCGGTGGTGTCGGCCACCGGAGCCTGCACGTCGCGGACGAACGACACCGCGGGCCCGAAGATCCCCGGCTGGACGGTCGTCTGGTTGCTGCCGATGCCGCGGAGCTCGTCCGGGCGGTCGGCGCTCAGGACGATCATCGGGACGCCGGAGTGGTGCGCCTCGAGGACGGCCGGGTGCAGGTTCGCGACCGCCGTGCCGCTGGTCGTGACGACCGCGGCGGGGCGACCGGTCTCGACCGCGAGGCCGAGCGCGAAGAACCCGGCCGTCCGCTCGTCGAGCCGCACGTGCACGGTGGTGCCACCAGCGCGCTCGAGTGCGACGGCCGCGAGCGCGAGGGCCTGCGACCGGGAGCCGGGGCTGACCACGACGTCCGTGACACCCGTACGCGCGAGTTCCTGCAGGAGCGCGACGGCGAAGTCGGTCGCCGGGCTGCGGCGCACGCTGGCGGTGTCGGCCGGCGTGCTGCTGACTGGGTCGCGCTCAGCCGTTCTGGCGTCCGTCGTCGTCCCGGGCGTCCCGGTCGTGGAACTGGTCTTCGAGGTCTCGGAGGGTTGCGTCGTCCTGGTCCTTGTCCGTGCGGGACCGCTCGGGGGGCGTGGCTCCGCCGCCGAGGAAGTCCGGGTCGTCTTCGGGTCCACGGTACCGCTGCGCGGGGCCCGGACCGGCGGGTGCCCGACCGAGCAGGAGCCAGAGGACACCGCCGACGACGGGGAGGACGATCACGAGCAGGACCCACACGCCGCGGCTCAGGGAACGCACGCGCTGGCGGGGCATCGTGGCGCAGTCGATCGCCGCCCACACCGTGAACGCCACGGCGGCGACGACGACGACGAGCCACAGTCGGACCATGCACGGAGTCTAGGCACGGCGCCTGTACAGCACCTGCCATCCGGAGCTTCGTACACTTGTCGCGTGAAAGCGTGGCTCCTCTACACCCTGGCCCGTCTCGGCGTCTTCGCGGCCGCCCTCGTGCTGCTGCTCGTCCTGACGCCGATGCCCTGGTACTGGGCCACGATCGTCGCCGCGCTCGTGGGGCTGCTGGTGTCGTACATCGCCCTCGGGAAGCTCCGCCACCGGGTCGCGCTGAGCCTGGCCGAGCGTCGACCGGGGCCGGCACACGACGCCGACACCGACTTCGAGGACGACTTCGTGGACGCCGCCGACGGTGAGGCCCCGCGCGAGCAGCCCGTCTCCGACGCCGATCGGCACGCCACGCGTCGCGACGACGCCTGACGCGGCGGCGCCTGACGTGGCGCGGCGGCGCGGGCGCGCCGTGTTCGTGGTGCGAGCGCCGTTCGCACAACCGGAGTCACCCCGAACCGCGCGTTCCGCTGGTTCGGGGTGACTTCGGTTGTGCGGGCACGGACCGCATTGTGTCGGGCTTGCGGCGCGCCGCACCCGCTCGACGCGCTACGGCTGGACGGCGAGCGTGATGCCGAGCACCACGCCGTACGCGAGCGACGCGAACGACGAGAGCTGCAGAGCCGTGATCAGCTCGCGCGGCTTCCGCGTCGAGACCCCGATCACGAGGGCCGGGAGCGCGAGCAGCAGCGAGAAGTACGTCAGCCCGGTGCGGAAGTAGAGCAGCACGAACCAGAGCAGCACCACGTACGGGAGCATCAGGAACAGGCCGTACAGCGTGCGCGCGACCGTCCGGCCGAGCACCACCGCGAGGGTCCGCTTGCCGGCCGCCCGGTCCTCGTCGATGTCGCGGATGTTGTTCACCATGAGCACGGCGCAGGCGAAGAACCCGGCAGCGACGGCCGCCGCCCAGCCGCTCGTCGTCACCTGCTGGATCTGCGTGTACTGCGTCCCGAGCACGGCGACGAGGCCGAAGAACACGAACACGAACACCTCGCCGAGGGCGTTGTACCCGTAGGGCCGCTTGCCGCCGGTGTAGAACCAGGCGGCGACGATCGCGGCCGCCCCGACGAGCAGGATCCACCAGAGGCCGGTCAGCACCACGATGACGAGTCCAGCGACGGCAGCGAGGCCGAAGAACGTCAGCGCGACGGTCAGCACCGTGCGGGGCTTCGCGATGCCCGCGCCGGTCAGTCGAGCGGGTCCGACCCGGTACTCGTCCGTCCCGCGCACGCCGTCGGAGTAGTCGTTGCTGTAGTTCACGCCGATCTGCAGGAACAGAGCCACGGCGAGGGCGAGGATGGCGATCGCGAGGTGCCCGTCCTTCGTCAGGTAGTCCCCGAAGTCGCCGGGGTCACCGCTGTCCACGAACGCGACGGCCGTGCCGAGCACCACCGGGACCACGCCGAGCGTCAGGGTCCGCAGCCGGGCGCCGCCGATCCAGTCGCGGGCGGTCGCCTTCCGCTGTCCGCCCCGCTGCAGGCCTGCGGCCTTCGCGGGGTTGCCACTCCGGCCCTTGGGACGGCTCTGCTGCTTCGATCGTGCCACGGCCGATCATCGTACCGGCGATCACCATGAGGACGACGACCGTCCGTGCGCCGACGGCGTGGGTACCGGACGGGAGGCACGGATCGCCGGACCGGGTCGACCCGCCCGATCAGGTGGCCGGGTCGACGAGCGCGCGGAGCGCCCGGCGGTCCGGCTTGCCGGTCGCGAGCATCGGCAGGCGGTCGACCACCACCACGTCGGCCGGTCGGGCGGCGCGGCCGAGCACGGCGCCGACGGCTTCGCGGACGGTGTCGAGGTCCAGCGGACGCTCGGTGACCACCACCGGCACCTCGCCCCACTCCCCCGAGGTCCGTCGTGTGACGACCGCGCCGTCCTGGCCCGGCAGTCCGCGGACGATCCGTTCGACGGCGCCGAGCGGGACCTTCTCGCCGCCGGAGATCACGACGTCGTCGAGCCGACCGGTCACGCGGACCCGACCGTCGACCACCGCCCCGGCGTCGCCCGTGCGGTACCAGCGCTGCCCGTCGAGCTCGGTGAACGCCCGGGACGTGCGCTCCTCGTCGCCGAGGTAGCCCTCGGCCAGCACGGGTCCCGCGAGCAGCAGTTCGCCGTCGTCGACCGTCGTGTGCACGGGGCCCAGCGGCGTGCCGTCGTACACGCACCCGCCGCTCGTCTCGCTCGCGCCGTAGGTCGTCACGATACGCACCCCGGCGGACCGGGCACGCTCGCGCAGCGGCTCGGGCGTCGCCTGCCCGCCGACGAGCACCGCGTCGAACCCCGCGAGGGCCGCGGTGGCCCGCTCGTCGTCGAGCACCCGGGCGAGCTGGACCGGCACGAGCGAGGTGTACCGGTTCGGAGCCGAACGGTCGGTCACGAGCCGGTCCGCGGCGTCGGCGAAGGCCGCCGGGTCGAAGTGCCCCGGAGGCACGAGGACCGGCGTCGTCCCCGCGGTGATCGACCGCGTCAGGACGTTGAGCCCGGCGATGTAGTGCGTCGGGAGGGCGAGCAGCCAGTGTCCCGGTCCGCCGAGCGCCGCGTCGGCGGCTGCTGCCCCGGCGAGCAGTGCCTCGGACGACAGCGCCACCCGCTTGCCCGTGCCCGTCGATCCGCTCGTCTCCACCACCAGGGCGACCCGCCTGGGGACGTCGGCCGGAGGCGGTGTCGGCAGCGCTGGAGCACCTTCGGCGACGGGGAGCAGGGCGGGGCCGCCGGCGAGTGCTGCCTCCAGGCCGCGCAGCACCGCGGAGGGGTCGGACGTGCCGAGCGCGACCAGCGGGCGGGGCATCAGTAGTGCCAGGGGAAGGAGGTCCACTCGGGCTTGCGCTTCTCGAGGAACGAGTCGCGGCCCTCCACGGCTTCGTCGGTGCCGTAGGCGAGGCGCGTCGCCTCGCCCGCGAACACCTGCTGCCCGACCATGCCGTCGTCGACCGCGTTGAACGCGTACTTGAGCATCCGGATCGCCGTCGGCGACTTGCCGAGGACGATCTCGCCCCAGCGGATCGCCTCACGCTCGAGGTCCTCGTGCGGGACGACCGCGTTCACGGCACCCATCTCGTACGCGCGCTGGGCGGAGTACTCCTGGGCGAGGAAGAAGACCTCGCGGGCGAACTTCTGCCCGATCTGCTTCGCGTAGTAGGCGCTGCCGTACCCACCGTCGAACGACCCCACGTCGGCGTCGGTCTGCTTGAACCGGCCGTGCTCGGCGCTCGCGATCGTGAGGTCGCAGATCGCGTGCAGGGAGTGCCCGCCACCGGCTGCCCAGCCGGGCACCACCGCGATGACGACCTTCGGCATCATGCGGATGAGCCGCTGGACCTCGAGGATGTGCAGGCGCCCCATCGACGCCTGCGCCGCGGCCGGGTCGACGCCCTCGGGCGGGGCGCCCTCGTCGCCGACGTACTGGTAGCCGCTCCGACCACGGATGCGCTGGTCGCCGCCGGAGCAGAACGCCCAGCCGCCGTCCTTCGGGCTCGGGCCGTTGCCGGTGAGCAGGACGACACCGACCCGAGGGTCCTGCCGTGCGTCGTCGAGGGCACGGTAGAGCTCGTCGACCGTGCGGGGGCGGAAGGCGTTCCGGACCTCGGGACGGTCGAACGCGACGCGGACGATCCCCTGCGAGACGTGCTTGTGGTACGTGATGTCGGTGAAGTGCTCCGCGATCGGAGCCTCGGTCCAGACGTCGGGATCGAACAGGTCGGAGACAGGGGCAGGCATGCCTCCAACGTACCGCCGGGCTGCCGGTGCTCTGCCGGTGCTTCCCGGTCAGATCGCGCTGCCGCCCATGTCCGTGAGGAGCTCCGGCGCCACGACGACGATCAGGACGATGAGGATCACCGGGTTGGCGAGGAACGCCACCACGACACCGATCGCCCCGTACCAGCGGCCGAGCGAGCCGACCGCCGCGATGAACCCGAGGACCGCGGCGACGAGGGTCAGGAACACCGTCACGAAGCAGATGCCGAACGCGAAGGTCGTGTCGCCGCCGACGAACACGGCGAAGGCGCTCGCGTCGATGGCGGCGCAGACCACGGCGAGGCCGAGGGCGATCTTGCCGACCAGGGGGTTGCGACGACGACGGGTGGCACCGCGGGCGTGGCGGAGGTCCACGGTGTTCCGCTGCATGAGCCGGGCGAACTCGTCGGTCTGACCGGTCGAGCGGGCGGCTCCGGCCGAGCGGGCCTGGACGGCGCCGCCCCGCTGCTGCTGGGTCTGCGTCCGGGCGGCGGTGCGGGCCTGCGCTGCCCGCTGTTGTTCGGCTGCTCGGGGTTGCGCTGCCCGTTGCGGCTGCGCTGCCCGCTGCTGCTGGGCCGTCCGCTGCTGCTGGGCCGTCCGCTGCTGCTGCGCTGCACGCTGCTGCGCTGCGGTGGCGCGCTGCTGCGGAGTCGCACCGCGTGGTGCTGCTCCTCGCTGCGGATCCGGCGACACCGAGCCTCCCTCTACGTCGGTCGTCCGGCGGGCTCGGGCCCCGCCGACGTCTGCGCCGACCGTGGCCGACCGTCGCATGCTAGTGCGCTGCGCTGGCGGTCCCCTCCGAACAACCGTGGGGCACCCTGGACGCTCCTGGGAGGATGGTCATCGTGCTCCCCGACCTCGCTGAACTCCTCGCCGACGCCCACGTGGTGTCCCTGCCGATGCGCGTCCGGTTCCGCGGGATCAGCACCCGCGAGGCCGTCGTCCTCCGCGGCCCCGAGGGGTGGACGGAGTTCTCGCCGTTCGTCGAGTACGACGACGCCGAAGCAGCCGCGTGGCTCCGTGCCGCCGTCGGCTTCGGGTGGACCGCGCACGAGGCAGCGTCCGACTCCGTGCCGGTGAACGCCACCGTGCCCGCGATCGGTGCCGCGCAGGTCGCCGAGCTGCTCGCCCGGTACCCCGGCTGCCGGACCGCCAAGGTCAAGGTCGCCGAGCCCGGCACGACCCTGGACGACGACGTCGCACGCGTCGCCGAGGTCCGACGGGTGATGGGCCCGGACGCCGCCGTCCGGGTCGACGCCAACGGCCTCTGGTCCGTCGAGCAGGCAGCCGCCGCGCTGGAGCGGCTCGCGGTGTTCGACCTGCAGTACGCCGAGCAGCCGGTGGCGAGCGTCCCGGAGCTCGCCGAGCTGCGGTCGCGCATCGACGGCCTCGGCGTCCGGATCGCGGCGGACGAGAGCGTCCGCAAGGCCTCCGACCCGCTCGCCGTCGCCCGGGCCGGGGCCGCCGACGTCCTCGTGGTGAAGGCGCAGCCGCTCGGTGGCGTGACGGCCGCTGCTGCGATCGTCGCCGATGCCGGGCTCCCCTGTGTGGTCTCGAGTGCGCTCGACACCTCGGTCGGACTCGGGATGGGTGCGTTCCTCGCGGCGCGCTCGATGGCACCCGGGTTCGCGGCCGGACTCGGGACGGCGGCGATGTTCGCGGCGGACGTCTCGGCGGACCCGCTGCTCCCCGTCGACGGGCGGATCGCGGTGCGGCGGGTCGACGTCGACCGGGGCCTGCTCGAACGGCACGCGGCGTCGCCCGAGCGGACCGCGTGGTGGCTCGACCGCGTCCGTCGTGTGCACGCCGTGCTCGCCGCCTGATCGGCACGCGGCTCGCGGGGCCGGTCACGACACCCCGCTCACGCCCGACCACCGGTCGCGGAACGTCGGTGTCCGGACGCCGGGGCGACCGTTCGTGACCGCGTGAGTGCGCGCAGCCGGGGAGTCGTGACCGGATCCCGCCGACGGCCGGACTGAGCACGCCGAACGCACGCACAGGACGACGGGAGGCGCGGTGCCGGCTGGCACTGCGCCTCCCGTCCGGTCGTGGCGCGTCAGCGCCCAGGGCTCACAGGCCCGAGTAGCTGTGCAGGCCCTTGAAGAAGACGTTGACGACGGAGAAGTTGAACATCACCGCACCGAAACCGATGAGCGCCAGCCACGACGAGCGTGCGCCACGCCAGCCGCGGGTCGCCCGAGCGTGGATGTAGCCGGCGTAGAGGACCCAGATGATGAAGGTCCAGACCTCTTTCGTGTCCCAGCCCCAGTAACGGCCCCAGGCCCGCTCGGCCCAGATCGCGCCGGCGATGAGCGTGAAGGTCCAGAGGACGAAGCCGACGAGGATGACCCGGTAGCTGAGGACCTCGAGCCGGTCGGCGTCGGGCAGCGTCTCCATGAAGCGCAGCTTCTTCGAGACCGGACGGCCCTGGCGGTAGGTCTGCACGAGCTGCGACACCGCGAGCCCGGCGCCCAGGGCGAAGAACCCGGTGCCGGCGATGGCGACGAACACGTGGATGACGAGCCAGTACGACTGGAGCGCGGCCACGAGCGGGACGACGGGGACGTAGTAGTTCACCGTCGCGACGCCGAGCAGGATGAGCGTGAGACCGGAGATGAACACGCCGAGGAACTTGAGGTTCTGCCAGAGCTGCACCCCGAGGAAGATCAGCACGATGAGTGCCGTCCCCGTGAGGGAGAACTCGAACATGTTGCCCCACGGCACGCGGTCCGCGGCGATGCCCCGGAGCACGACGGCGCCGATGTGCAGGATGACCCCGAGGATCATCATCGCCATGCCGACGCGCTCGAACTTCGTCCCGCGCTTCGTCGGGTCGGCCGGGGTGCCGGCGTCCACCTTCTCGAGCACGACCGTGCCGCCGCGGACCGTCGCGACGGTCTCGTCGGGGGCAGCGGCGGACGGGGCCGCAGCGGTGGTCTCACCCGCTGCGACCTTGCCCGCGCGCTTCGCCATGTCGAGCGCGAACGCGATGAACGCGATGACGTAGACGGCCATCGCCGAGTACGTCAGGACGACCGAGTAGCTGGCCAGAGTCGCGGTCATGTTCACTGGGGCATCCTAACGCCGAGGTCTGACACGTGCCGCTTGGCGATCTCCGCGACCGCACGTTCGAGGTTGGGGTCCTCACCGCGGGCGAGCCCCGCGTACTCGAGGTCGTACTCGCCGTGCTCGGCGCCCTTCCGCGGGACGGCCTTCACCCACACGCGGCGGCGGGGCACGAACAGCGAGGTGAGGAGGCCCAGGGTCGAGAGCAGCGCGAAGCCGCCGACCCAGAGCTGCGACGGGTCGTGGTGCACGTCGAGGGAGACGTAGCGCTTCACCCCGTCGAACGTGATCGACCCGGCGCCGTCCGGGAGCTGCTTCGTCTGGCCCGGCTCCAGCTGGACCGAGGCCGCGTCCGCGCGGGTGCCCGCGATCTCCTTCAGCCCGCTGGTGTCGAGCGTGTAGACGCTCTGCGGGACGCCGTCGTCGAGACCGAGGTCGCCCGTGTAGACCTGCAGGCTGAGCAGCGGGTTCTCGGTGTCCGGGTAGGTGCTGGTGAACGCACCCGTCGACATCTCCTGCGCCGTCGGGTAGAAGAAGCCCTGGATCCCGAGCTGGTCGGGCTTCGCGTCCGGCACCTTGATGACGCCGACCGACGTGTAGTTCGCGTCCTGCGGCAGGAACGGCACGACGTCCTTGAACGCCACGTTGCCCTTGCCGTCCCGGACGGTCACCTGCATCGCGTAGCCGTTGCCGAGCAGGTACACGTTGGTCCCGCCGATCGAGACCGGGTCGTTCACGCCGAGCCGCTGGGTCTTCGTCTGGCCGCTCTTCGTCGTCGTCGTGACGGTGGCGTCGTAGTCGAGCGCCTGTCCGAGGGCGTTGAGGTTCTTCTCCTCGTACTTCGTCACGAACTTGTCGAGCTTGAGGTTGTAGCCCTGCAGGTCGGACTGCTGGAACCAGCGTCCGGGGTTGAAGGAGTCGTAGGCCACGAGGCTGTTCGAGAACGTCTGCCCCTCGACGAGCAGGCGCTGACCGGTGAACCCGAAGCCGCCGCCGACGCCGACGGCGAGCAGCACCCCGACGAGGGCGGCGTGGAAGACGAGGTTGCCGGTCTCACGCAGGTAGCCGCGCTCCGCGCTGACGGAGTCGCCGAAGCGCTCGACGCGGTAGCCGGAGCGCTTCAGGATCGCCGCGGCGCGCGTCACCGCGTGGTCGACGGACGGGAGGCCCGTGGCGGCGTCCGCTCCGTCGGCCCCGGTCCCGACGCTGGTCGCGTCCACCGGCACCGACTGGAAGCCCGCGAGTCGGCCGAGCCGGACGGGGGTCTTCGGCGGCCGGGTGCGCAGCGCCTGCCAGTGGTGCTTCGTGCGCGGGACGATGCACCCGATCAGCGACACGAACAGGAGCAGGTAGATCGCCGAGAACCACACGGACGTGTAGGTGTCGAAGACCTGGAGCTTGTCGAGCACCGGGTAGAGCGCGGGGTGGTCGGACTTGTACTGCACGACGCCGTTCGGGTCGGCGGTGCGCTGCGGGACGAGCGAGCCCGGGATGGCCGCGAGCGCGAGCAGCATCAGCAGGAACAGCGCCGTGCGCATGCTCGTCAGCTGGCGCCAGAAGAACCGGAGGTACCCGACGAGGCCGAGCTTCGGCTGCGCGACGTCGGCGCCGCCCGGGGCGATCCGCTCGCGCGGCGCGGGGGCACTGTCGACGTGGTCGGACGGCCGCTGCGGGTCGGAGACGAGGTCGGTGCCCTCCTGCGCGTCGGTCGCCGCGTCCTGCGCGTCGGCGCCGTCTTGCGCGTCGGCGCCGTCCTGCGCTGCCGTGCCGTCGTGGTCAGACTGCCGGGACAAAGCTCTGGATCACCGCCCCGAGGCTCGACATGACGGCCGACCAGATGCCGGTGACCATGAGCAGACCGATGACGATCAGGATCGCTCCTCCGATGATGTTGACGGTGCGCATGTGGCGCTTCACGGCCCGGATCGCCCCGGTCGCCCAGCCGGCGCCGAGCGCGACCAGGACGAACGGGATGCCGAGGCCGAGGCAGTACGCCACCCCGAGCCACATGCCCTGCCAGGCGCTGCCGGACTGCACGCTGAGCAGGTTGATCGCGGCGAGGGTCGGGCCGAGGCACGGCGTCCACCCGAGGCCGAACACGATGCCGAGCAGGGGCGCGCCGACCAGCCCGGTGGCGGGCGTCCAGCTCGGCTTGATGGTGCGCTGCATGAACGTGAAGCGCCCCACGAACACGAGGCCCATCAGGATGACCACGACGCCGAGCACCTGCGTGATGAGGTCGCGCCACCGGACGAGCCAGAACCCGAGCGCCCCGAACACCGTCGTGTACGCGACGAAGACGGCCGTGAAGCCGAGGATGAACAGCAGCACACCGAGGACGACCCGCCCCTTGCGCTGCCCGCCCTCCGCGACGCCGCCGACGTACCCGAGGTAGCCCGGGACGAGCGGCAGGACGCACGGCGAGAGGAACGACACGAGTCCCGCGAGCGCCGCCACGGGCAGCGCGACGGCCATCTGGCCGCTGAGGATCGCGTCGGCGAAGGGGTTGCTGGCCACGGTCAGGAGGCCTTGGCCTTCCCGGTCAGCTCGTCGCTGACCAGGGTGTCGAGGATGCCGGGGCCGTCCACCGCGCCGAGGACGCGAGCGGCGACGCGGCCCTCCTTGTCGAGGACGATCGTCGCGGGGACCGCGTTCGGCGCGACCTGACCGGACATCGCCAACTGCATGGAGCCCGTGCCGGCGTCGAGCACGGTCGGGTAGTCGGTCCCGAACGTGCGCTCGAACGCCTCGGCCGTGGCCTGCTCGTCGCGGACGTTCACGCCGATGAACTGGACCTGGTCGGTGGAGTACTTCGCCTCGACCGTGTTGAGGTACTTCGCCTCGGCACGGCACGGCGGGCAGCTGGCGTACCAGAAGTTGACGACGACGACCTTGCCCTTGAGGGCCTTCGACGACAGTCGCTCCCCGGTCATGCTCTTCACGTCGAACGAGATCGGGTCGGTGCGCTTGTCCACGGCGACCTCGGTCACCGCGCCGTTGCCGGAGATGTAGTTCTGCGTGGTCCCGTTGCCGTACTGCTTCGTGAGCGCGTCGTTGCTCGACGAGCACCCGGCGAGGGCGAGCGCGGCGATGACCGCCGTCGCCGCCACCGTCGCGAGTCGCTTGCTGGTGGTCCTCACACTGCTCCTTCGTCGATCGCGGTCTCCCGGAGCCGTTCGGCAGGGTCCGCGTACCCGACCTCGGCGAAGCGACCGGTCGGCGTGGCGGGCACACGCTCGAGGGTCGTGATGCTGGAGAGGTCGCACCGCCGCTGCCGCGGGTCGTGCCACAGGTGCTCCCCGGCGAGACGACGGTGCACCATCCAGATGGGCAACTGGTGACTGACGAGGACGACGTCCCCCTCGTCGACGCTCTCCCATGCCGTGGCGACGGCCGCGAGCATGCGGTTGGCGATGGACTCGTAGGCCTCGCCCCAGCTCGGGCGGAACGGGTTCGCGATCCACGGCCACTCGGCCGGACGCCCGATCGAGCGCTTGGTGAACCCCGGGGGCTGCCCCTCGTACCGGTTCGTCGGCTCGATGAGGCGCTCGTCGAGGGCGACCTCGAGCCCGTAGGCGTCCGCCCAGGGCGCCGCGGACTCCTGCGTGCGCTGCAGCGGTGAGGCGACGATGCGCCGGACGTCGACGCCGGCATCGTGCCACGCCGTTGCCGACGCGGACGCCATCTGCTTGCCGAGGTCGCTCAGTCCGAAGCCCGGGAGCCGACCGTAGAGGACACGGCCGGGGTTGTGCACCTCGCCGTGACGGACGAGGTGGACTCGGGTCGCGGGCATGACTTCCAGTCTAGGTCGCCCGGACGCTCCCACCCCCCGCCCAGGGGATTCACGGCTGCGGGGACCTTCAGCCGAGCGTTCAGCCGAGGTGGCCGGAGAGACGCCCGTGGATGGCGACCGAGCCGGTGTTGAGGTTCTCCACCCGGACGGTCGAGCCGTGCTGCGCGTACCGCTGTTCGACGCCGTCGAGCGCGGCCACGGTGCTCGCGTCGAACACGTGCGCGTCGGTCATGTCGACGACGACGTGCTCGGGGTCCTCGGCGTAGGAGAACCGGGTCACGAGGTCGTTCGAGCTCGCGAAGAAGAGCGCGCCCCGCACCCGGTACCGGACGGTGCGCTCGTCCACGGGCTCGCGGACGACCGACACCACGTGGGCTGCTCGGCGGGCGAAGACCAGTGCGGCAGCCACGACCCCGACGAGCACGCCCGTCGCGAGGTTGTCCGTCACGACCACGACCACGACCGTCAGCACCATGACGACGGTCTCGCCGAGCGGCATCCGGCGCAGGGTGTTCGGTCGGATGCTGTGCCAGTCGAAGGTCGCGACGCAGACCATGACCATGACCGCGGTGAGCGCCGCCATCGGGATCTGCGCCACGAGGTCGTGCAGGACGATCGTCAGCACGAGCACGGAGACGCCCGCGACGAACGTCGACATCCGGGTCCGAGCGCCGGCGGTCTTCACGTTGATGACGGTCTGGCCGATCATCGCGCAGCCGCCGGTCCCGCCGAAGAAGGCCGACGCGATGTTCGCGACACCCTGCCCCCACGACTCCCGCCACTTGCTCGACCCGGTCTCGGTGATCGCGTCGACGAGCTGGGCGGTGAGCAGCGTCTCGATCAGCCCGACCACCGCCATGCCGACGGCGTACGGCGCGATGATCTGCAGCGTCTCGAACGTGACCGGGACCGTGACGCCGGTGAACCCGGGCAGTGCCGTCGGCAGGGCACCCTCGTCGCCGACGGTCGGCACCGCGACGCCGAACACGATCGTGATCGCGGTGATCACGACGACCGCGACGAGGGGCGCGGGGACGGCCTTCGTCAGGAACGGGAAGCCGACGATCACCGCGATGCCGAGGGCCGTCAACGGCCACACCACGAACGGCACGTCGTGGCCGAACAGGTTCGGCAACTGCGCGGTGAAGATGAGGATCGCGAGGGCGTTCACGAACGCCACGTTCACGCTCCGCGGGATGAACCGCATGAGCCGCGCCACCCCGAGCAGACCGAGGACGATCTGGACGACGCCGCCGAGGAGGACCGCGGGCACCAGGTACGCGATCCCGTGGTCGCGGACGAGCGGTGCGATGACCAGGGCGACCGACCCCGCGGCGGCGGACACCATCGCCGGTCGGCCGCCGACGATCGCGATCACGACGGCGATCACGACGCTCGAGAACAGACCGACCGCGGGATCGACGCCGGCGACGACCGAGAAGGAGATCGCCTCCGGGATGAGGGCGAGCGCCGTCACGACGCCGGCGAGGACCTCACGGGTGAGCAGGCGTGGGGAACGGAGGGCCCCGAGGACGGTGGCGGGCGTCGGGGCGTGCGTGATCGCGGACATCGTCGGCAACCCTACCCTCACGTGAGGGTAGGGTCGGTACGCTGGTTCCGTGGAGACGATGCACATCGGGGAGCTGGCCGACCGGGCCGGCATGTCCCTGCGCACGATCCGGCACTACGACGAGGTCGGGCTGCTCGTTCCGAGCGGACGCACCACGGGTGGGTTCCGCGTCTACACCGCGGAGGACCTCGAACGGCTGCTGGTCATCCGTCGCATGAAGCCCCTCGGGTTCACCCTCGACGAGATGGCGGAACTGCTGCGGGTCGTCGATGCGCTCCGCGCCCGGACGGCCGACGACGAACCGGCCCTGGCCGCACGGTTGGACGAGTTCCTGGAGGACGCGCGGGCCCGACACGCGAAGCTCGTCGAGCGCGCCGGCATGGCCGAGGAGTTCATCGGCACGCTCGGTTCACTCCGCGCTTCGCTCCCCTGACAGCTCGCCCGCCTCGATCAGCCGTCGGCGCTCCTCCCGCGCCGCCCTCCACTCGGCTTGCCGTCGGATCAGTTCGTGGTGCTCCCAGATGAGCCGACGCGCCTTCCACGGCCGCAGTCGGTACTTCCGGCGAATCCGCCGCCGCCACTCCTCCTGCCGCCGTCGGATAAGCGCCAGCACCGGGTCTTCCGTCGTCACCCTGTCTCCCTCCCCGTGATGAGGCCCAGCACCATGGTGCCGAGCACGGCGTCGTCTTCGCGAAGCATCTGCATGTCGTACATCGCGTCGGCTGCGATGGTCCCGATCTCCGTGCGCCCGATGTCCGGATCGCACGCCTGATCGACGATCCAGACGAATCTCGACCACGCTCGCTCGCGCTCCTCACGAGCAACGTCCCGTCGCCACCGCACCACCGCCCACACGCCCCCGACGAACGCGACGAGCAGCGTGAACGCCGCCGTGCAGACCGCGGCCACGACGACCGCCACCGCCGCAGGCGGCCAGGCCGCGAGCCCCTCCGTCCCTGCCGTCACGGGACCTCCCCCGAACTCGCGACCCGGCCACGTCGACGACGCTACGGATCCGCACGCGGCGATCCGTGCCTCCCGGCAGACCTGTGGAGGGACCGAGCCGGCGCACCCACTGTGGAGGAGCGGCCGCGGAGCGAGCCGGTTAGACTCGACCCCCGTGATCGAACGCACCCGCATCGCCGAACTCGCCGCGCTCCCCGACGGCCCCGTCTCCGTCGCCGGATGGGTCGAGACCGTCCGAGACCAGAAGAAGGTGCAGTTCGTCGTCCTCCGCGACGAGACCGGCGCCGCGCAGCTCGTCAACCCCGCCACTCGTGAGGCCGAGGACGGCGACGACGCCGCGCAGGCAGCACTGGCGATCACGAACGAGATCTCCGGGCTCGCCCACGGCACGTTCGTGCACGTCCAGGGCACGCTGAAGCACGACGAGCGCGTCAAGCTCGGCGGGCTCGAGGTCAAGGTCGGTTCGCTCGAGGTCGTGAGCGCCGCCATCCCGGACACGCCGATCGCGGACGACTCGTCGCTCGACAAGCGGCTCGACTGGCGCTTCCTCGACCTCCGCAACCGCAAGCAGAACCTCATCTTCCGCATCCAGACGACGATGGAGCACGCGTTCCGCTCGTACTGGGTCGACCGCGACTACATCGAGATCCACACACCGAAGCTCATGGCCTCCGCCTCCGAGTCGCGCGCCGAGCTCTTCCAGCTCGAGTACTTCGAGACCACCGCGTACCTGGCGCAGTCGCCGCAGAACTTCAAGCAGATGGCCCAGCCGGCCGGGTTCGGCGCCGTGTTCGAGATCGCCGACGCCTTCCGCGCCGACCCCTCGTTCACGAGCCGTCACGCGACCGAGTTCACGAGCGTCGACGCCGAGATCTCCTGGGTGGAGTCGCACCAGGACGTCATGGCCATGCACGAGGAGGTCCTCGTCGCCGGGTTCACCGCCGTCAAGGAGAAGTACGGCGCGGAGATCGAGGACGTCTTCGGCTTCGAGTTCGTCGTGCCGACCGCTCCGTTCCCGCGCGTGACCCTGGCCGAGGCCCGCAAGATCGTCGCCGACAGCGGCTACGACGTGGTGCGCGCCGACGGCGACCTCGACCCCGAGGGCGAGCGTCGCGTGAGTGCCTGGGCGAAGGAGACGCACGGCTCCGAGTTCGTGTTCGTCACCGACTACGACGCGTCGATCCGGCCGTACTACCACATGCGCCACGAGGACGACCCGACGCTCACGAACAGCTACGACCTGCTGTTCAACGGCGCGGAGATCTCCACCGGCGCCCAGCGCGAGCACCGGGTCGACCGGCTCGCGGCCCAGGCCGAGGAGAAGGGTCTCGACACCGCCGAGATCGACTGGTACCTCGACTTCTTCCGCTACGGCGTCCCGCCGCACGGCGGCTTCGGCATGGGCCTCGCCCGCGTGCTGATGCTCGCGCTGCACGAGCCGTCGATCCGCGAGGTCACGTACCTCTTCCGCGGACCGACGCGCCTCACCCCGTAGGCGGAGCCGCCCGCGCGGACGCTGCACACGAGAACGGCTCCCTCCCGATCGGGAGGGGGCCGTTCCGGTCCGGAAGGGTCGGCGCGATCAGCCGGGAGGCGCGGCTCAGCTCCGCCAGTCGATGGCGGCCCGCCCCGTGACCAGTCCGCGGATCTCCGCTGCCGCGGCCTGGTGGTCCGGGTGGACCTGGTACGCGTCGAGCCCGTCGAGGTCGTCGAAGGTCGCGACCACGGCGAGGTCGGAGTTCTTGTCGGGGTAGGCGACGTTCTCGACGACCTCGAGCGAGCGGATCGACGACACGGTGCCGACGAGCCCCGTGAGGAGTTCGCGGACGCGGGCGATCGAGGCGTCGCGGTCGACGTCCTCGCGGAGGGTCCAGGCGACGACGTGGTGGATCATGCGGAGGCCTCTGCCTTCTCGAGGGCACGGTGCAGCCGATCGGCGTCGACGTGCCAGTTGCTGTGGACACGCCCGTCGACCAGGACGACCGGGATGTCCTCGGCGTACTCCTCGCGGAGGGCGTCGTCGTCGAGGATCGACCGTTCCTGCAGCGTCACGCCGGGATGTTCGGCGACGACCCGCTCGACGATGGGTCTCGCGTCGTCGCAGAGGTGGCATCCGGGTTTCGTCAGGAGGGTCACGGCGGGCATGGGGTCAGCGTACCGGCCTGCGTCCGAAGCCCTCCGGCGTGCGCGGCGTACGCGGGCCCGCCGTGCCCGGGGAACACGAAAGCCCCGGCGGACCGGGGCTTCGGGTGCAAGTACTGGACTTACTTCTTGTTGCGACGCTGGTGACGCGTCTTGCGAAGGAGCTTGCGGTGCTTCTTCTTCGCCATGCGCTTGCGGCGCTTCTTGATGACAGAACCCATAGTGGACCTCGCTCGGAACGATGCTGATGTGTGGACACCGCGCCCGTCGGGACCGCGGAAAATCAACCCGGCCGAGTCTAGCGGAGCGCGCCGGTCCTGTCGAACACAGCGGCCGCACCCGGCGCGGTGGGGTGCTCAGCCGACGTCGGCGATGCCCCCGCGCAGGACCTCGGCGACCGCCGACTCCGGGACGCGGAAGGACCGACCGAAGCGGATGGCCGGGAGCTCCCCGGCGTGCACCATGCGGTAGACGGTCATCTTCGAGACGCGCATCATCTCCGCGACCTCGGCCACGGTGAGGAAGCGCACGTCGTCGAAACTGCCGGTCATGATCCGCCTTCGGGAGACTCGTGCGGGACGACGGGCGTCGGACGCACGGGTTGGGTGTGACCTGTGTGGTCTCTGATCACTGTAGAGGCCGGTGGGAACACCTGTCCAGGCACACGGTCACGACTCGGCCACGGTCGTCGAGGAGCGGGCGGCACGGACGTCGACGATCGGGCGTGCTCAGTCCTCGTCGCCTCGACGGGTGAAGCGCTTCCGGCCGCGGTCGACCACGCGCTCCCAACCCTGCTGCGCCCCCGTGAGCGCCGCCGAAGCCCGGTAGGACGCCTCGGCCATCACGCGGCCGAGCTCCGTGCCGACCTCGACGGTGGCCTTGCCCGCGGCGCCGTTCCGTCGTACCGAGACCGGTTGTCCGTCCGGCGTCCACGCGGTCGTGGCCGGGGTGCCGTCGGCGTCGACCGCGCCCGTGAACGACAGCACCCACTCCTCGACCGGCAGCAACGGCTCCGGGTCGAGACGGTAGAAGCGGTGCTGCCCCTCCTCGCGACTGGACACGAGGCCGATGTCGCGGAGGACCCGGAGGTGCTTCGACACGGTGGGCTGGCTGACGCCGAGCTTCTCGACGAGCTGACCGACGCTGAGCTCCCCACCGGTGACGTCGGAGCCGTACGCGGCGAGGAGTGCTCCGAGCAGCTCGCGTCGGGTCGGGTCCGCCACGACGGAGAAGATGTCGGCCATGGGACAAGGCTATCCGCCCCGTCCCGGATGTACCATGCCATCCGACCCGCCCATGTCCCCGGAGGCATACGACGATGCTGGACCACACGGAAGAGTTGCGCGTGGGCCCGTCGACCTCGCGGCGTCGCTTGAGCCAGGTCGGAGCGGTCCTCCGAGCGAGTCCGTCGCGGCTGGCGATCCTCGTGTTCCTGGCGCTGATCTTCGTCTTCACGTCGCTCTTCATGACGCCGTGGGCCGCCGCGGACGGGCGCCCCACGCACTTCTCCGACGCGCTCTTCACGGCGGCGTCCGTGGTGTGCGTCACCGGGCTCGCGACCGTCGACATGGCGACGCACTGGTCGGTGTTCGGCAAGGTCGTCATCGTCGTCGGCACCCAGATCGGCGCGGTCGGGGTGCTCACGTTCGCATCGATCCTCGGCCTCGTGGTGACCCGGCGTCTCGGTCTCCGGGCGAAGCTCATGGCCGCCGGGGACTCGAACCCGCTGCGCACCCACCACGGCGCCGTGCCGGAGGGGCAGGCCGTCCGGCTCGGGGAGGTCGGCACGCTGCTCGCGACGGTCGCGGTGAGCACGCTGACCATCGAGATCGCGGTCGGCCTGCTGCTCCTGCCGTCCGTGCTCGTCGCGGGCTACCCGTTCTGGACCGCGGTCGGCGACGCGTTCTACTACGCCGCGATGGCCTTCACGAACACCGGCTTCTCCCCCAACGCCGAGGGACTGGCGCCGTTCGCGAACGACTACTGGTTCCTGACGCTCATCATGATCGCGGTCGTCGCGGGCTCGATCGGGTTCCCGGTCATCCGGACGATCACCAAGCAGTTCCGCACGCCGCGCCGCTGGTCCCTGCACGTCAAGCTCACCCTCGTCACGAGCGCCGTGCTGCTCGTCGTCGGCGCGGTCGTCTACACGGCGCTCGAGGCGTCCAACAAGGCGACACTCGGCGAGGCCGGTGCCGGACACACGGCGTTCCAGGCGCTGTTCTTCTCGACCATGACCCGCTCGGGCGGCTTCGCCACCATCGACGTCGAACAGATGCACGGAGCGAGCCTGCTCGTCACGGACATGCTCATGTTCATCGGCGGGGGCTCGGCCTCGACCGCCGGCGGCATCAAGGTGACGACGCTCGCGGTGCTGTTCCTCGCCGCTGTGGCCGAGGCCCGTGGCCGGCAGAGCATGGAGGCGTTCGGCCGTCGGATCCCGAGCGACGTGCTCCGTGTCGCGGTCGCCGTCGTGCTCTGGGGCGCGACGATCGTCGCCGTCGCCACGATCGCCCTGCTGCAGATCACACGCGACTCGCTCGACCGCGTCCTCTTCGAGGTCATCTCGGCGTTCGCCACGTGCGGGCTCTCGTCCGGCATCTCCGCCGAGCTCCCGGAGGCGGGCAAGTACGTGCTCGCCGCCACGATGTTCCTCGGTCGGGTCGGTACAGTGACGATCGCCGCAGCCCTCGCCGCCAGCCAGAGCCGGCAGTTGTTCCGCCGTCCCGAGGAGAGGCCGATCGTTGGCTGACCGCACCCGCGCACCGTTGCCGTCCACCCACCCGCTCGCCGGCGCCGTCAGCCACGACGCCCCGGTCCTGGTGATCGGGCTCGGTCGCTTCGGTGCCGCGACCGCTGGTCAGCTCGAGCGGCAGCACCGCGAGGTCCTCGTGGTCGACACGGACGCGGGACTCGTGCAGAAGTGGTCCGACCGGGTGACGCACGCGGTCCAGGCGGACGCCACCGACATGGACGCGCTCCGGCAGATCGGCGCGCAGGACTTCGCGATCGCCGTCGTCGGGGTCGGCTCCGACCTCGAGTCGAGCGTGCTCATCACGGCGAACCTCGTCGACCTCGGCATCCCGCAGATCTGGGCGAAGGCCATCAGCCGCTCGCACGGCGTGATCCTGTCCCGCATCGGCGCGAACCACGTCGTCTACCCGGAGCGCGAGGCCGGAGAGCGGACGGCGCACCTGGTGTCGGGCCGCATGCTCGACTTCATCCAGTTCGACGAGGACTTCGCCGTCGTCAAGATGTTCCCGCCGCGGGCCGTGCGCGGGAAGGACCTCGCCACGACGGTCATCCGCACCCGCTTCGGTCTCACGGTGCTCGGCATCAAGACGCCGGGTCAGGCGTTCGTGCCCGCCACGCCCGAGAGCATCATCGGCGAGGACGACGTCATCATCGTCTCCGGCGCCACGGCCGACCTGGAGCGTTTCGCAGCGGTGGAGTGAGCTGGTCGGGTCGCGGTGCGTCGACCGCTCCCGTGACGGCCGGGCGCGGTCCGCTCAGCGGTGACGCGCCAGCGTCACGCGGACCGCGCCGACCGAGCCTGCGAGGGAGGCGGGGCGGGCCCGCCACGCGCCTCCAGGCCGATGTCTGGTCGGGACCACGGCACCTGCCTCAGCCGGCCGCGATCTCCTCGGCCCGCGCGATCGCCGCGCGCGACGCGCGCAGCAGCGTCGCCGAGAGGTCGGCGTCCTGCAGGACGGCGACCGCGCGCTCGGTGGTCCCCTTCGGACTCGTCACGGCGCGGCGGAGTTCCGCCGGGGTCCGGTCGGACGACTCGAGGAGCGCGACCGCCCCGCTGAGCGTGCCCTGCACCATGGTCGCGGCCTGCTCGGGCGTGAACCCGAGCTCCTCGGCCGCTCGCTGCCACTGCTCCACGACCAGGAACACGTAGGCGGGGCCGGACCCGGACACCGCCGAGAGCGCGTCGAGCTGCGACTCCGGCACCTCGATCACCGAGCCCGACACGGAGAAGACCGACGAGGCGAGCGCGACGGCGTCCTCGTCCGCCGAGTCGCCCGCGCTGATCCCGGTGACGCCGCGCCCGACACCGATCGGCGTGTTCGGCAGGGCCCGCACGACCCGGACCCCCTCGGGCACCGCAGCCTCCATGCTCGCGATGGTGGTACCGACGGCGACGCTGACGAGGACCGTCCCCGGCGCGAGGTCCTCCGCGACCTCGGCGAGCAGGTCGGCGATCATGTACGGCTTCACCCCGACGACGACCAGTCCCGCACCGCGGACGGCAGCACGGTTGGCGTCCGGCTCGGTGTCGCTCGCGTGTGCGTCGAGACCCCGCGAGCGGTGCGCCGCCGCGGACTCCTCCGACTTCGTCGTGAGGACGACGGTCGACGGGTCGAGACCGGCGGCGAGGAGCCCGTCGAGGACCGCGCCGGACATGGAGCCGACGCCGAGGAGAGCGGTGCGGGGCAGTTCGATGGTCATGACCCCCGACCCTACCGACGGCCTAGGATCGTCAGTCAGGCCAGGACTGAAGGGGTACCCGTGAGCGCTTCCGGAGGCACGAAGGCGATCCTCGCCGCACTCGGTGCGAACGTCGGCATCGCGATCGTGAAGTTCGTCGCGGCGGCGATCAGCGGCTCGGCGTCGATGCTGGCGGAGGGCGTGCACTCCCTCGCCGACTCCGCGAACCAACTCCTGCTGCTGCTCGGCGGCCGCCGTGCCCGACGAGCCGCGGACGAGGAGCACCCGTTCGGCTACGGCCGCGAGCGCTACGTGTACGCGTTCGTCGTGTCGATCGTCCTGTTCTCGGTCGGCGGCGTGTTCTCGCTCTACGAGGGCATCGAGAAGCTGCGGAACCCGCACCCGCTCGAGAGCTGGTGGCTCCCCCTGCTCGTGCTCGTCATCGCGATCGGCCTGGAGGGCTTCTCGCTCCGGACCGCACTCCGCGAGGCACGGCCGAACAAGGGCTCGCTGTCGTGGGTGCAGTACGTGCGACGGGCGAAGGCGCCGGAGCTCCCGGTCGTCATGCTCGAGGACACCGCGGCGCTGACCGGCCTCGTCTTCGCGCTGTTCGGCGTCGGCCTGACCGCGATCACCGGCAACGGGGTGTTCGACGCGATCGGCACGATCCTCATCGCGGTGCTGCTGATCGCCGTCGCGCTGGTGCTCGGCGTCGAGACGAAGAGCCTGCTCGTGGGCGAGGGCGCGACCGCCGCCGACGTCGCACGGATCAAGGAGGCCGTGCTCGACGGCCCCGAGGTCGAGGCGATCATCCACATCAAGACGCTGTACCTCGGCCCGGACGAGCTCATGGTCGGCGTGAAGGTCGCGGTCGACGGCGACCGACGGCTCGGTGACGTCGCGGCGGGCATCGACACCGTCGAGCACCGGGTCCGGCAGGCCGTCCCGATCGCCCGGGTGATCTACGTCGAGCCGGACGTGCTCCGGACCGGGCCGCGCCCACCGACCGAGGCGATCGTCCTCCGCGCCGCCGACTGAGCGGGCTCGTCGACTGAGGGTGCCCTTGCTGGCGGCCCGAATGTCGGATGTTGCACGATGGCTGCATGACCGCGCTGCGTGACGTCCTGCTCATCCTCCACTTCATCGGCCTCGCGGCGGTGATCGGTTCGTTCCTGTTCCAGGTGCGGCGCAAGGGCGGCTTCGAGACGAACTGGATCGTGATCGGCCTCGTCGTGCAGCTCGTCACCGGCCTCGGCCTCATGGGGCTCATCGACGCGACGACGGACGGCGGCGCGAACCACGCCAAGCTCGGGGTCAAGCTCGTCATCGCCCTCGTCGCGCTCGTGCTCGCGTTCGTCGCGCGTGCCCGTCAGAAGCGGGCCGATGCGGGGCAGGCGAAGGACAAGGCCGCCCTGCCGTTCTTCCACTCCGCGGGTGCGCTCGCGATCGTCAACGTCCTCATCGCCGTCATCTGGTGACGACCTGACGAGCTGACGGCCCGACGGCCCGACGGCCCGACGGCCCGGCGGCCCGACGGCCCGACGGCCTGCTGGCCCGGCGGGCCGGTGTCAGCGACGCGCGCCGAAGAAGTCGTCCAGCAGGGCCGCGCACGGTGCCTCGAGCACCCCGCCGACGACCTCGGACCGGTGCGGCAACCGACGGTCACGCGCGACGTCGTAGACGCTCCCCGTCGCGCCGGCCTTCGGGTCCCACGCGCCGAACACCACGCGGGGCACCCGAGCGGCGAGGACCGCCCCGGCGCACATGACGCACGGCTCGAGCGTGACCACGAGCGTGCAGTCCTCGAGGTGCCAGTCCCCCGTCACCGCGGCCGCTGCCCGGAGCGCGAGCACCTCGGCGTGCGCGGTCGGGTCCTGCCGGGCCTCGCGCTCGTTGCGCCCGGTCGCGACGACCGCCCCGGCGGCGTCCACCACGACCGCGCCGACGGGGACGTCCCCGGTCGCCAGGCACGCGCGGGCCTCGGCGAGGGCGGCCTCCATCGCGGCGACCCACGGGCGGGCGGCGGGTGCTTCCACGGGACCTCCAGGCAGTCGGCAGCACGGTAGGCTCGACCCTATGCGAGTCCACGTCGCCGACCACCCGCTCATCACGCACAAGCTCTCGGTGCTCCGCGACCGGACGACCCCTTCGCCGACGTTCCGCGCCCTGACCGAGGAGCTCGTCACGCTCCTCGCGTACGAGGCCACCCGGAACGTCCGGGTCACCGCCACGCCGATCGACACCCCGGTCGCGCACACCATGGGCGTCGCCATCGCGAAGCCCCGCCCGCTCGTCGTCCCGATCCTCCGTGCCGGGCTCGGCATGCTCGAGGGCATGGTCAAGCTCGTCCCCACGGCCGAGGTCGGCTTCCTCGGCATGGCCCGCAACGAGCAGACCCTCGAGCCGCAGACCTACGCCGAGCGGCTGCCGGACGACCTCTCCGGCCGGCAGTGCTTCGTGCTCGACCCGATGCTCGCGACCGGTGGCACCCTCGCCGCCGCGATCGACTTCCTCTTCGACCGCGGAGCGGAAGAGGTCACGTGCGTGTGCATCCTCGGCGCTCCGGAGGGCCTCGCCGCCGTCGAGCAGGCCGTCGGCGACCGCAACGTCTCGATCGTGCTCGGCGCGCTCGACGAGAAGCTCGACGAGAACGGCTACATCGTGCCGGGCCTCGGCGACGCGGGCGACCGCCTCTACGGTCTGGCCGAGTAGACGACCCCGGTCGCATCCGCGACCGATGGACGGACTGGAGGCACGGTGCCAGCTGGCACCGTGCCTCCAGTCCGTTCCCGGTTCACGGACGCGGAACGCACCGTCCGGTCGGACGGTTGACACCGCGTTGGTATCCCACCCATACTCGACCCATGACTGCAACCGTGTCCGCCCGCGTCCTCATCGAGGCGCGCTCCACCTCTGGAGCAGTGGGGACCGTCGGCATGATGATGCCGATGATGTCGGTCATGCGTTGTCGAATGTGTGCCTGATCGGCACCCGTTCCAGCCGGATCCCCCGCGACCCCACCCCCGTCGCGCAGGCGTGATCCCCGGGTGACGACCACGTCGACGACGCCAGGCGTCCGACGCGATCGATCCCCGCACTCCCGGGCTCCCCGGTCCACAGCAGGACCGCGGGGAATCCTCGGCACACCGCCGTACCCGGGCCGACGCATTCGACACCGGTCGCACAATCGCAGCACCGCAGCACCGCGACCTTCCTCCCGGAGAACCAGCCATGTCGCTCACCATCGCCCAGCCCCGCACCCCGCTCCGCACATCGGCACCCGCACCGACCGACCTCGGCACGGTGACGCCGCTGCGTCCCCGTCGCCAGCCGGTGACACCGCAGGCGAGCCCGGTGCCCACGAGCCCGGTCGTCGCCCCGCAGCGCAACCGCGCACTGCCCGAGGGCACCGAGGCCCGCGGCTTCGCCCTCTACGTCGGGATCGACGAGGCGAAGGCGGCAGCGGCCGGCACGACGCTCGCGGCCGTGGTCGAGCAGCTCAAGGCCCTGACGGCGCAGCTCGTGCCGACGTCGGAGACCTACGCCGCGGTCGCGGTCGCCGCCGAGGGCTCCGGTGGGCGTGACGTCGACGTCGTCCGGCTCGCCCTGCAGGACCGCTCCGCCGTCGCCGCGCGGAAGCAGGCCGAGAAGCCCGAGCCCGAGGAGACCGGCGTCGTGATCGACATCTCCCGGAAGCGCGTCACGCTCGACGGCGAGCCGGCACCGCTGACCTACAAGGAGTTCGAGCTGCTGCAGTTCCTCGTGCTCCGCGAGGGCCGGACCGTCGACCGCTCGGCGATCATCGACGGGCTGTGGTCCGACGGCGAGGACGAGACGCCGAACGAGCGCACCATCGACGTGCACGTCCGCCGACTGCGGTCGAAGCTCGGCGCGTTCGAGGAGATCGTGCGGACCGTCCGGGGCGTCGGCTACCGCTTCGACCGCCACGCCGACGTCGCGGTCCGCTACGCGTCGACGCCGTCGCCCGACCTGTTCTGAGGCCTCTCGGCGAGGACATCGACCGCTCTTGGTGAACTCGCAGCGAACGGGGCACGTGTGGTCTAGCGTGCCGTTACCGCTTCGTTATACAGTCGTTCCTGCAGGCAGTGTTTGCTGTGGCACCGCCTGTGGAATGTGATTGCAGGACACTCTTGGTGCAAGGGAGAGGGCCGGTCGTCTTCGGATGGCCGGCCCTCGTGTTTTCCGGAGCTGCACCCATCGTGCAGGGGAGAGGGCCGGCCGCCGACAAGGTGGCCGGCCCTCGTGCTTTCCGGAGCTGCACCCATCGTGCAAGGGAGAGGGCCGGCCGCGACAAGGTGGCCGGCCCTTGTGCTTTCCGGAGCTGCACCCGTCACCTATGGGCCGCGTCCGTCTGTCGGGCGTCGTCGGTAGGGTTGGGCGACGGACCGGAGGGAGCAGCAAGGTGAGCGACAAGGCCACTGCGGTCACGGCGTGGGAGGCCCTCTTCCGCGCCCAGGTACAGGTGATGCGGAACCTCAACGCGGAGTTCCCCGGCGGCGAGATCTCGTTCAACGAGTACGACGTCTGCTTCAACCTCTCCACCCAGCCGGGTCGACGGTCGCGGATGCGTGACCTGACCGGCCACCTCCTCCTCACCCAGCCGAGCGTGAGCCGCCTCGTCGACCGCCTCGCCTCGCGCGGCATCGTGGAGAAGCAGCCCGACCCCACCGATGCACGCGGCGTCTACGTCGCCCTCACCCCGCACGGGTTCGACGTCTACCGCGCGGTCGCGGTCCAGCACGCCGCGAGCATCGCCGCGCAGCTCGGCGCCGGACTCACCGACGTCGAGCTCCGCACCCTCACCGAGCTCTGCACGAAGGTGCGCCGCGCGGCAGGGACCGGCATCCCCGCACGACGCTCCGCTCCCGACACGGCCTCCGTGTGACCGGCGCGATCGTCTGGCTCCGCGACGACCTCCGGCTCGCGGACAACCCGGCGCTCCGGGCCGGCATCGACCACGGCGGGACGCTGACGGTCGTGTACGTCCTCGACGACGAGTCCCCCGGCGTCCGGTCGATCGGCGCTGCGGCGCGGTGGTGGCTCCACCACTCACTGACCGCCCTCGACGACGCACTGCGCGAGCGCGGTTCCCGACTGGTGCTCCGGCGCGGTGCCGCTGCCGCGGTCGTCGACGCCCTCGTCGCGGACACCGGGGCGGACGCGGTGTTCTGGAACCGCCGCTACGGTCACGCCGAACGCGAGATCGACTCCTGCATCAAGTCGACCCTCCACGACCACGGCGTCGAGGCGCACAGCTTCGTCGCGAACCTGCTCTGGGAGCCGTGGACGGTCACGACCGGCCAGGGCGAGCCGTACAAGGTCTTCACGCCGTTCTGGCGCGCGGCCCAGGCGATGCCCGAGCCCCGCCACCCGCTCCCGAAGCCGCGCGACCTCCCGGCTGCGGCGGACGTCACGGGCGACGACCTCGACGACTGGGCGCTCCTGCCGACGAAGCCGGACTGGGCCGCCGGACTCCGCGACGGCTGGACCCCGGGCGAGCTCGGTGCGCACCGTCGCCTCGAGCACTTCGTGGAGCACGCCCTCGAGGACTACGACCAGCGTGACGAACCGTCGATGGACGCCACGAGCGGCCTCTCCCCGCACCTGCGCTGGGGCGAGATCAGCCCGTACCAGGTGTGGCACCGCCTGCACAGACAGATGGAGCCGTCGCAGCGGCAGCAGGCGCCGGCGTTCCTCCGGCAGCTCGCGTGGCGTGAGTTCAACTGGAACGAGTACTTCCACTGCGAGGACATCGCGACGGTCAACGTCCGCCGCGAGTTCGACGGCTTCCCGTGGCGCGACGCCTCGGACGCCGAGCTCGACGCGTGGCGGACCGGGACGACCGGCTTCGACCTGGTCGACGCGGGCATGCGGGAGCTCTGGCACACCGGCGCGATGCACAACCGCGTCCGGCTGGCCGCGGGCAGCTTCCTCGTGAAGAACCTCCTGGTCGACTGGCGCGTCGGCGAGCAGTGGTTCTGGGACACCCTCGTCGACGCGGACGCCGCGAACAACCCGGGCAACTGGCAGTGGGTGGCGGGGTCGGGCTTCGACGCGGCACCGTACTTCCGCGTGTTCAACCCGGAGCGCCAGCTCGAGCGCTTCGACCCGCACCGCGAGTACGTCCGGCGGTGGGTGCCCGCGGACGAGGACCGACCCGAGCCGATGGTCGACCTCAAGGAGACCCGGCAGCGCGCGCTCGACGCCTACGACCGGATGCGTCGATCGTGACCACGGCGGAGGTCATCGCCCGGGTCGACGCCGTCTTCGGAGACCGCGTCGCACGGGGTGTGGCCCCGAGCTCGGTCTGGGGCGTCTTCGACCCGAGCGGACTCGTGGCGTCGGGCGGCCACGGCGACCGCGGTGACGGCACCGCGCCCGATGACTCGACGGTCTACCGGATCGCCTCGTGCACGAAGAGCGTGACGGCGGCGACCCTGCTCACCCTCGTCGCCGACGGCCGGCTCGACCTCGACGCCCCGGTCACCGACTTCGTCCCGGCGTTCCGCGCGGTCGAGCTCCCGACGACGGACTCCCCCGTGCCCACCGTCCGGATGCTGCTGACGATGTCCGCGGGGTTCCCGACGGATGACCCCTGGGCAGACCGTCAGGAGTCCATCAGCGACGACGAGCTGGACGCGGTGCTGACCGACGGGCTGCTGTTCGACAGCGTCCCCGGCACCGGGTTCGCCTACTCGAACCTCGGGTACGCCCTGCTCGGTCGGGTCGTCGCGGTCGTGTCCGACGAGCCCTACACCGTGACGGCGACGGGCCGGGTGCTCCGCCCGCTCGGCCTGCACGACACGGTGTTCTCCGCCGAGGACTCGAACGGCTTCGTGGTGACCGGGGTCCGGCCGTACGCCGGTACCTGGGAGCCGCTGCCGCTGACCGGCCCCGGCGCCTTCTCCTCCATCGGCGGCCTCTACTCGACGGTCTCGGACCTGGCTCGGTGGGGCGGTCACCTGGCCTCGGCGTTCGCGGACCGGCCCGAACCCGGGCCCGTGGCACCGGCCGATCGACGGCTCATGCAGCAGGCGATGCGGGTCGTCCCGCCCGTCATCGTCCCGGGCTCGACCCGTGCGACGGCGTACGGGTTCGGGCTGTTCGTCGAGCAGGACGACCGTCACGGTCCGATCGCCTCGCACTCCGGCGGGTACCCGGGCTTCTCCGCCCACATGCGTTGGTCCACCCGGCACGGCATCGGCGTCGTCGCCTTCGAGAACGCGACGCAGGCCAAGGTGTCCCAGGCCGCCACCGAGGCTCTCGACCTCCTGCTCGACGCGCGCGAGGGCGAGCGCGAGACCGGGCGGTCTGCACGAGGTCCGGTCACGGCCGACGTCGCGGTGCTCCCGCAGACCCGGGAGGCGCAGCGCCGCGTCTCCACCCTGCTCGCCGACTGGGACGACGCCCTCGCCGATCGGATCCTCTCGCCGAACGTCGCGCTCGACGAACCCTACGAGCGCCGGCGTCGACACCTGGCCGAGGCCGCCGCTGCCGTCGGCGCCGACCTCACGGCGGCACCGGCCGAGGAGCGCTCGGTCGCGCCGACGCACCTGCGGTGGTGGCTCCCCGGCGCGGGTGGTCGACTCCGGGTCGAGATCCGACTCGCGCCGCTCGCCGCCGGCCTCGTGCAGACCATGACGGTGACGGCCGAGCCCAACGAGGCCTGAGCAGCGACCGGAGGTCAGACCGGCGGACGACCGCCGACGAAGCCGAGCGCCCGTGCAGCGACCCGTCCGCCCTCGCGCGCGGCCGACCCGATCCGGACCGGGTCGGTCGCCCAGGCGCGGAGGAACCCGGCGGCGAAGGCGTCCCCCGCCCCGAGCGTGTCGACGACCGTCGCCGGCGTGGCCGCCACCCGCTGCGGACTCCGCCCCGGCCGCCCCACGACGGCGCCGTCCGCTCCGACGGTCACGACCACCAGCGGGACGTGTTCGGTGAGCCGCCGGACACCCTCACGGAGGTCGGCGGCTCCCGTGAGCGCCAGGGTCTCCTCGCGTCCGGGGAACAGCACGTCGACCCCGGCGAGGGCTTCGAGGAACGCCGGGGCACCGAGCGCCCGGACGACCGACGGCGACGACGGGTCGAGCGACACCCGGGCCGGTCCGGAGCGGGCGCACGCCACGAGTTCCGCGAGCCGGTCCACCCCGCCGCCGGACAGCATGCCCGCGCCGGTCAGGTGCACGATGTCCGCGCGGGCGACCAGGTCGGGCGGCACGTCGGCCGCTGACAGGAGGCCCGCGGCCGCCGGGTCGGACATCGCCGTGCGCCCGTTCCGGTTCCGCACGGAGACCTCGGTCCCGGTGCTCGCACGAGCGTCGTAGCGGATGTGCGGACGGACTCGGGCGTCCTCGAGTCCTCGTTCGTGTCGGTGCACGTCGTCGACGCCCACCCGGGCCACCAGGTCGACCTCGGCACCGAGCCACCCCAACCACGTCGCGGTGTTCCCCCCGGCGCCGACCGCGCGGTGGCGGATGGTGGCGGCCGGGTCGTGCAGGCCCATGGCGTCAGCGGTGGTGTGCACGAGGATGCCGTCGAGGACGTCGCCGACGACCAGGAAGCGCTTCCCGGCGCCCCGACGCCGTCCTCGGTCAGCAGGCTGCGCCCGCCCTGGTACGGGCGTTCGTGGCGGCACAGCGTGCTCGTGGAACGTGGACATCCGCCTTAGTGTACGTGTACACGAGCTTTGCTCCTCTTTTCTCGCGGATCACTCAGGCTCAGCCATCTCGAATGCATCGCACGTACGGTAATATTTCTGGTGGTCGCACACGGCGGCCGTGCCAGCAGTCCCGGAGGACCCCGTGCCCAGGAAGCCCGATCCCACGCTCAAGCCCGCGATCATCGAGAAGGTCACCGAGCACCTGCACGACACCAAGCTCGAGGCGGTCTCGGTCCGGAGCCTCGGCCGGGTCCTCGGGACGAGCGCGTACCCGATCGCGTACCACTTCGGTTCGCGGGAGGCGCTGATCGACGCCGTCGTCGAGCACCTCGACCGCGACCTCGCCGACCTCCGCCTCGTGCCCGACGCGGGCCCCGCCGCGCTCCGCCACTGGCTGATCGCGGTGTTCGGCGGGCTCGAGCACCGCGATCGGTTCCTCGCCGCACGGCTCACGTTCGAGCTCGGCGCGGTCGAGACCCTCGACGGGCGGGAGCGCGAGCGTCTCGTGCACCACGGTCACCTCGCCGCGATCGCCGCGTGGTGCACGGCACACGGCTACGCGACTCCCGATGCCGAACAGGCAGCGAGTGAGGCGGTCTGCGCCGCACGGGGAGCGCAGTGGGCAGCGCTCGTCGACCCGGACGGCACCGACGTCGACGGCGCGCTCCGCGCGATCGCCGACCGGCTCGCTTCCGGAGCGCAGGTGCCCGTCGCCTAGCGGGGAGCAACGACTCCGCACACCGTGCAACGGACGGGAGGGACGGTGCCGTCCGGCACCGTCCCTCCCGTCCGTCTCCGGGTCGCGTCACGCGACCCGCTGCACACGACTCAGAGCGTGACGAAGCTCTGCGACTTCGCATTCGCGAAGCGCGCGGCCACGTTCTCCCAGTCGACGATGTTCCACACGGCCTTGACGTAGTCCGCCTTGACGTTGAGGTAGTCGAGGTAGAAGGCGTGCTCCCACATGTCGAGCATGAAGATCGGCACGACGCCCAGCGGCACGTTGGCCTGCTGGTCGAAGAGCTGGAACGTGGTGAGCTTCTGCCCGACCTGGTCCCACGCGAGCACCGACCAGCCGGAACCCTGGATGCCGGTCGCGACGGCGGTGAACTGCGCCTGGAACTTCTCGAACGAGCCGAAGAACTCGTCGATCGCCGCGGCGAGCTCGCCCTCCGGGACCTTCGTGTCGGGGCCGAGGTTGGTCCAGAAGATCGAGTGGTTGACGTGGCCACCGAGGTTGAACGCGAGGTCCTTCTCGAGCTTGTTCACGTTCGCCAGGTTGCCCGACTCGCGTGCCTCGGCGAGCTGCTCGAGCGCGGTGTTGGCGCCCGTCACGTAGGTCTGGTGGTGCTTGTCGTGGTGCAGCTGCATGATCTTGCCGCTGATGTGCGGCTCGAGCGCCGCGTAGTCGTACGGCAGCTCCGGCAGGGTGTACTCAGCCATGTGAGGTCCTTTCGATCGGTGGTTGGCGGAACGGTGTCCCGCGGCTCACGAGAGCCGGGAACGGTCGGTGAGGGAGTGGAATTCCCGGTTGTGGTAGACGAGCGGCTCGCCGCGCTCGAGGCCGAGGACGATGTCGAGGACCTCGGCCACGACGACGGTCGACGAGCCGATCGGTGTCGTCGAGAGCGGCCGGCACCGGAGCGCGGTCGCGGCACCCGGCAGGTAGCGGTCCCCCGAGGGCAGCGTGCCCCAGATCGGGTCGTCCGCGGCCGGGCTCCCGGTGCTCGCGAACCGCTTCGCCAGCGCGACGCCGAGCGAGTCGACGAGGTGCACGACGAAGATCGGGGCGCCGAGGACGACGCCGGCGGACCCGGAGCTCGTCGACAGCGAGAAGACGAGGACCGGCGGGTCGATCGCCACGCTCGCGACGCTCGACGCCGTGAGCCCGGTCGGGCCGTCGGGGCCCTCAGCGGTGATCACGGCGACGCCGGCGGGATGGCCCCGGAAGGCGGACTTGTAGGCCTCGGCGAGGTTCGCGGGCGCGTCGGACATCGTGGTCGTGGTCGTTCCTGTCATCGGGGGGTCGACCGCGTGCATCGCGGCCAGGTCCCAACGTAGGACCTGAACCGGGGTTGAGGTCAACGATTCACAGGTTCCGACGATCCCGGGCGCGCCGTGTGTCCCGCTACCGACGGCGCAGCATCACCACGGCACCCGACGCGGCGACGACCATGAGCACCGCGGCCACCGAACCGGTGATCGTCACGCCGGAGTCGAACGCCGCCCGGGCCGACGCGAGCAACGCCTCGCCGGCCGAGCCGCCGAGGTCAGCGGCCGCCGAGACCGCTCCGCCGAGGGTCTCCTGCGCTGCGGTGTGCGCGGTGGAGGACAGCCCGTCGGGCACCGCCACGTGGGCACGGTAGGCGGTCGCCAGGATCGTGCCGAGCACGGCCGTCCCGAGCACGGCCCCGATCTCGTACGCCGTCTCCGAGAGCGCGGACGCCGCACCGGCCTTGTCGGCGGGAGCGGTGGAGATGATGAGGTCGTTCGTCACCGTCTCCGACGCGCCGATCCCGATGCCGAGCAGCACGAAGGCGAACCCGAGGGCGACCACCGTGGCGTGGTGCCCCAGGACCGCGACCATCGCGTACGCGGCCGCGGAGAACAGCAGCGCCACGGCGACGACCCAGCGCGGCGCGACACGGGCGACGATCGGCACGACGACGAGGCCGGCGACGATCGTCAGCACGGAGCCGGGGATGAGCACGACGCCCGAGGTGAACGGGTCGAGCCCGGCCACGAGCTGCAGGTGCTGCGCGATGAAGAACAGGAACCCGGTGAGCGAGAACATCGCCGCGAGGTTCATGAGCACGCTGCCGGTGAACGCCGTGCTGCGGAACAGCGTCAGGTCGAGCATTGGCGTGCGGGAGCGCAGCTGCCGGCGGACGAAGGCGATGCCGCACACGACGCCGACCGCGAGCATCGCGATCGCGAGCCCCCGCTCCTCCGGGTGCACGACCGACTTGATCGCCCAGGCGACGGGGCCGAGCGCGCCGAGGGACAGCAGCATGCTCGGCACGTCGACCGGCCCGGGCGCGGGGTCGCGTGACTCCGGGACGAAGAACGGCACGCCGACGAGCATGAGCACGAGGATCGGCACGGCGACGAGGAACACGCTGCCCCAGGGGAAGTGCGCGAGGAGCACCCCGCCGACGAGCGGTCCGAGCGCGTTGCCGGCAGCGAACATCGTCGACCACACGGCGAGCGCCATCCGCCGCTCCCCCGCGTCCGTGAAGACGTTGCGGATGATCGAGAGCGTCGCCGGCATGAGCATCGCACCGAAGACGCCCATCGCGATCCGGGCGGCGACGAGCATCCAGGCGTCGGTGGCGAAGGCGGCCGCGACGGACAGCAGCGCGAAGCCGGTGGCACCGACGACCAGGATGCGGCGTCGTCCGATCCGGTCGCCGATGCTCCCCATCACGACGAGGAGGCCGGCGAGGACGAGCGGGTAGGCGTCGACGATCCACAGCTGGGTCGTGGCGTCGGGGTCGAGGGCGCGGCTGATCGACGGGAGGGCGAAGCTCAGCACGGTGTTGTCGACCGAGATGAGCAGCACGGGCAGCATCAGCACGGCGAGCGCGGCGAACCGTCGGGCGCGGCTGCCGGTGGCGACGGTGGGGACCGAGCTGGTGAGCAGAGCGGACACGCAGGACTCCTGGAGGACTTCGAGCCGGACCAGGTCGACGGCACTTCGGTGGGGGTGGTCCGGGACGGGGCGCGGAGATCGACACGCGCCCCGTCAGGACTCCGTAAGTGTACCGTCTGGACGGTGTTGGTTGCAAATGCAACCAACGAGCGGCCGGGAGGCACGGTGCGGGCCCGCCACGGGCCTCCAGGCCGGTGCGTGGTGGGCGTGCGCTCGCGCGATCGGCTACGCGCTCTCGCGCACCAGCAGCCGGTGCCGCACCGTGCGCTGCACGGCAGCGCCGCTGCGCGGCAGCTCCCCCGCGAGCATCCCGAGCGCGAGGTCGAGGGCCTCCCGCGCCACGGCATCGAGGTCGACCGCGAGGGTCGTGAGCGTCGGTGAGACGAGCGCACCGAGCGGCAGTCCGTCCACCCCGACGACCCGTACGTCGCCGGGCACGTCGCGGCCCGCGCGTCGGCACGCCTGGAGCACCCCGAGCGCCATGACGTCGTTGAAGGCGAGGACGGCGTCGAGCCGGCGTCGGCGCGCGAGCACCTTCGTGGTCTCCTCCGCGCCGCACTCCGCGGTGCCGTGCGGACCGTGCACGAGCTCGGGCAGGTACCCGCGCCGGTGCAGGGCGTCGAGCATCAGGGCGCCACGTGCGCTCGGCCGTCCGGGCTCGGAGTTGTCGAGCACCACGGGGTGTCGGACGCCGGTCGCGACGAGGTGGTCGGCGAGCTGCTCGATCGACTCCGCCGGGTCGATCCACACGGCGGCCGTCGGCGGGTCGGCGGACGGGTCGAGCTCGACCATGGGGACGGAGCCGAGGAGCGCGGTCCACCGCTCGCGCCGGTTGCCGAGGTACCCGATGACGACGTCCGTCTGGCTGCCGAGGGCGGCGACGATGCGGTCGGCGTCCCCGGCGAGCGTCGTGTCGGCGAGCATGACGTTCCACCCCTGCTCGGCCGCGAGGCGGTAGACGGCGGACGCGAGCTGTGGCGAGTAGGGGTTCCGGAGGTCGTTGACGACCAGGCCGAGCTGGTGGTCGCCGCCCGTGACGAGGCCGCGGCCGAAGCGGGACGGACGGTACGCGAGCTGCTCGGCGACGGCGAGCACCCGTTCCTTCGTGGCGGCACTGATCCCGGACATCCCGTTCATCGCGCGGGTGACGGTCTGCCGGGAGACGCCGGCGGCGGCGGCGACGTCGATGATCGTGGCCCGTGACGGTGTCCCGGGAGCCGCGGGCGACGACTGCGTCGCAGGTGCCGCGGGCGACGCCTGCGCCGCAGGTGCCGCGGGCGCGTCGGACGGGTCCGGCGCACCCACGGCGTGCTGCGGATCGGTCAGTCGCGGAGGTCCAGCCATGCCACCTGTTCGGGAGTGAGGTCGACGGAGAGGCCCTGCATCGAGGAGCGGGCTTCCGCGATCGTACGCGGTCCGAAGAGCGGGAACGTCGGGAACGGCTGGTTCAGGACGTACGCGAGGGCGATGGCCGTCGCGGGCACCCCGAACTGCGCACCGAGCTCCCGGGCGCGACGGAGCCGCTCGAAGTTCTCGTTCGAGTAGTAGCAGCGGACGAGCTCGGCGTCGCTCGTGTCCTCCGGCGCCGCACGGCCGGTGAAGAACCCACGGGCCTGCGACGACCACGGCAGCAGCGGGACCTGACGCTCCTCGAGCCACCGCTTCGACTCCGGGTCGGTCGCGTGGCGGCAGCCCGCCCACGGCACGTCGTACGCCTCGGCGAGGCCGAAGTGGTTGCTCAGCACCTCGAAGCCGTGCTTGCCGTTCGCCGCCGCGTAGGCGTTCGCCTCGTCGAAGCGTGCGAGGCTCCAGTTCGAGCCGCCGAACACCCGGATGCGGCCGGCGCGGCGGTGCTCGTCGAGGACGTCGACGAACTCCCCCACGGGGACGTCTTCGTTGTCGCGGTGCATCATGTAGATGTCCGCGTAGTCGGTGCCCTGGCGATCGAGGCTCTCGAGCAGCTGCCGCGTCAGTGACTCCGGGTCGCAGTACGGGGTGTGGGCGCCCTTCGTGATGACGACCACGTCCTCCCGGACGCCGCGGTTCTGGATCCACTTCCCGAGCCGGCCCTCCATCGTTCCGCCGCCGTAGATGTAGCCGGTGTCGAAGACGTTGCCGCCGCGGCTGACGAAGTGGTCGAAGATCGCGCTCGCGTGGGCGAGGTCCAGCTGGTTGTCGACACCCATCACGAGTCGGGACAGCCGCTTGCCGACCCCGGCGATCTCCCCGTACCGCATCGGGTTGTCGGCCCGGTCCGGCTCGTGGGCCGCGACGGTCAGCGGCTCGCCGCTCACCGTCGGGATGTCGGCGTCCTCGGCCTCGAACGGGTATCGGAGGCCGATCGCCTCGCGCCAGCGGTCGAGGGTCCTGGCGGTCGCGAGCGACTCGTCGGTGGTCATCTCCGGGGCGTCGGTGCGTCCGTCGCGCAGGGCGGCGGTCGTGGCGTCGGCCTCGAGCGCGTACGGCGCCGCACCGGCGAACGAGAGCGTGCGGGGTTCCTCGTCGACGGTGCGGACCTCGATCGTCGGGTCGTCCCCGAGGGTCCACGGGTCCGTCAGCACGATCCGGCCGCGGGTGCCGTACACCGTCACGGCGTTCTCGTCCTGCACCCGCACACCGGTCCGGACCACCGCGGTGATGCCGGACGGGTACGTGAGGTGCGCCGTGGTCCACTCGTCGACGCCCGTCGGCCCGAGGGTCCCCGTCGCGGTCAGCTCGGTCGGTTCCGCGACCGCGACGCCCGTCGCCGCCTGCACGACGGCCGCGGTCATCGTGACCGGGTACCCGCCGACGTCGAGGATGCCGCCACCGGCGGTCTCGACGTCGAACAGGCGACCGGTACGGGAGCCGGCGCGGAAGGCGAAGGACGCGTCGACGTGGGTGACGTCGCCGATCGCGCCGTCACGCACGAGCTCGCGGAGCGCCGCGGTCTGCGGGTGGAAGCGGTACATGTAGGCCTCGACCAGGGGCAGCCCCGCCTGGCGTGCGGCGTCGACGAGCGCCATCGCGGTGCCGTGGTTCGGGGAGAGGGGCTTCTCGCAGAGGACCGCCTTGCCGGCAGCCAGGGCGCGGAGCACGAGACGTGCGTGCCCGGTGTGCACCGTCGAGACGTACACCGCGTCGACCCGCGGATCGGCGAGCACCTCGTCGTAGCCGGCCGCGGTCACGTCGGCGAAGCCGTGCTCGGCAGCCTCGTCCGCGAACGCCTGCGCACGGCTGGGGTCGCTGCTCCCGGCGGCCACGAGCACGCCGCCGACCGACGGGTCGACGTCACCCGTGACGCCGTTCCCGCTCGCCGGCAGTTGGGAGAGGAACCGGCGCGCGATGCCACCGGGTCCGAGGACGGCCCACCCTTCCTGCGTGCGGGTGGAGGTGGGGGTCGCGGTCTGCGCTGACATGCGGATCCTGTTCGTCGTGAACCTTCACGGTCGCAGCGACGCTAGCCCGATCTCCGCCACGGCACAATGCCGAGGATGCTTGACACGGCGTGTCGCGGAGAGCATGCTCTGAGCACTTCGTGAGCGTTCACGGTCGAACGCTCGGCACGGGTCTCGACGATGAGTGCCCGTGCGCCGGCCGCTGCCCGACGAGCGCGCCGCCGAGGTGTCCGGCAATCTCAACGACGAGAGCAGGTCGTCCGTGACAGCAGCACCATCCGTCCGTCTCAGCAGGCGGGGGTTCCTCGCCGGCGCAGGAGCCCTCGGGGCACTCGCCACCACCGCACTCCTCACGGGGTGTTCGACCGGGACCGCGATCTCGAAGGACCCCGACGAACTCGTCCTCTGGTACTGGAACCGTTCGCTCGACCCGAAGTTCCTCCGCCAGGCGGCCGGCGGCATCCCCGGGCAGGGAGCGAAGCGTCTGCGACCGGACCTCATCGGCGGCGCCTCGTACGACACGAAGTTCCGCACGGCGCTGGCCGGGAACGCGTTCATCCCGGACGTGCTCATGATCAACTCGAACTGCTGGCTGTACTTCCCCGACGAAGAGCTCTTCACCGACTTCCGGCCGACGGCTGCGGAGCGGGAGGACTACTACGACTGGAAGCTCTCGCTCGGGCGCACCCCGTCCGGACGCCAGTGCTTCTGGCCCGTCGACACCGGACCCACCGGGTTCTTCTACAACCAGGAGGTGCTGCGCAAGGCGGACCTGCCGACCGAACCCGACGAGGTCGGCGCCGCGATCAGCACCTGGGCCGACTTCCGTGCGGTCGGCAAGCAGATCAAGCAGAAGACGGGCGCGGCCACGATCATCACCGCCACACAGCTCTTCAACCAGTTCATCGCCGCGAGCCCGACCCGGTACTTCGACCGCGACGACGAGCCGCTCTACCAGCGCGACGACAGCTCGGTGCGGAAGGCCTGGGACAACGCGGTCGAGTCGATCCACGCCGGCATCACGGGCAACCTGCAGTCCGGCACGGACCAGAACGCCGGGTGGGTGGCGGGCCGCGTCGCCGGGCAGATCGAGGGCGCCTGGTGGACGCAGATCATCCACGACACCGCACCCGACCTGTCCGGCAAGTGGCGCATCGCGAAGCAGCCGGAGCGGCCGGGCAACAGCGGCGGCTCGTTCCTCGCGGTCCCGAAGTCCTCGAAGGACCCGGAGGCCGCTGTGGCGTTCGCGAAGTGGATCACGCAGCCCGAGATCCAGTCGCACACCTACAACGACATCCAGCTCTTCCCCTCCACCCCGGCGTCGTTCACCAACGGCCTGATGCGGAACCCGGGCGACTACTTCGGCGACCAGGACCCGCTCGACTTCTTCAGCGATGCCGCACCGGAGGTGCCCGTGACCTACATCTCGAACCGCGAGCGCTTCATCGGGGCCTTCGCCACGGAGATCACGAACGTCGAGTCGACGGGCAAGGACCCCGAGCGGGCGTGGAAGGACGCGGTCGACCAGACCGACCGGGTCCTCGCGAAGCGGGGTGTGGCGGCATGACCTCGACCCGTGAAGCACCCGCGACCACGGCGAACCCGACCGTCGGCGGCACACCCACCTCGTCGATCTCGACCGCTGCGGCCGGCCGCCGGTCGGGCCTCCGCCGGTCTGGCCGCAGTACGTCGCGATCGCACCGTTCTACGTGCTGTTCCTCGTGTTCGGCCTGTTCCCGATCGTGTTCTCGATCGTCCTGTCCTTCACCGACTGGGACGGCGTCGGCTCCCCCGCGTGGGTGGGGTTCGCGCAGTACCAGTACCTCCTCGGCGACCCGAGGTTCTGGAACGCGGTGTCGAACACCTTCATCATCTGGATCATCTCGACCGTCCCGATGCTCTTCCTCGCGCTCGTGCTCGCGTTCCTGCTGCACGGCAACATCCGGGCGAAGGGCTTCTACCGCGTCGCGTTCTTCATCCCCAACGTCACGAGCATGGTCGCGATGGCGATCGTCTTCGGGTCGGTGTTCTCGGACGGGTTCGGGCTCGTCAACGCCGCGCTGCGTGCCGTCGGCGCGGACCCGGTCGGGTGGCTCTCGACGTACTGGGGCGTCAAGGTCACGATCGCCGTCATGGTGATCTGGAGGTGGACCGGGTACAACGCGATCATCTACCTCGCCGGACTGCAGTCGATCCCGACGGAGCTGTACGACGCCGCGAAGGTCGACGGCGCGAACACCTGGCAGATCTTCACCCGGATCACCATCCCGATGCTCCGGCCGGTGATCCTCTTCACCGTGATCACGTCGACGATCGGCGGCCTCGGACTCTTCACGGAGCCGCAGATCCTGTTCCAGGGCCAGGCCGTCGGCGGACCAGACGAAGCCGGCATGACGATCGTGCTCTACCAGTACGACCAGGCCTTCAACCAGTTCGACTTCGGCTACGGCTCGGCGATCGCCTGGGTGCTCTTCTTCTTCTCCGTGGTCTTCGCGATCATCAACTGGCGCCTGCTCAGTGAACGCGACGGGTTGAAGACACCGCGACGGCTGCGCACCGCGCGCACCCTCGCTCCGGCGACGTCCGGCCGCGCCGGTGCCACCACCGCCTCGAAGGGGGACCGCGCATGAGCGCCGACACCGCACCGAGCACGACGAACACCGCAGCGGCCCTCGGCCGACCGAACGCCGCCGCGGACCGCCCCGACGACAACCGTCGCGGGTTCAGGCACGGCTGGGTCGGACGGCTCGTCACGCACCTCTGCCTGATCGTCGGCGTCGTGCTGTCGATCTTCCCGTTCTACTGGCTGCTCGTGATGTCGACGTCGTCGAACGCGCAGATCTTCGGCTACCCGCCCTCGCTCTGGTTCAGCGACCACACGATGCAGAACCTGGCGACGGTGTTCAGCAGCGTCGACATGCTCCGCGCGCTCGGCAACACCGTGCTCGTGTCCGGAGCCACGGCCGTGCTCGTCATGCTGTTCGACTCGCTTGCGGCGTTCGCGTTCGCCAAGTACGAGTTCCCGTTCAAGCGGTCGCTCTTCACCGTCATGCTCGCGACCTTCCTCGTGCCCGGGAGCCTCTCGCTGGTGCCGAGCTTCGTCCTCATGGCGCACCTCGGCTGGATCGGTGGGCTCCAGGCACTCATCGTCCCCGGGGCGGCGAACGCGTTCGGCATCTTCCTGCTCCGGCAGTTCGCGACCGGGTCGATCCCGAACGAGATCATCGACTCCGCGCGGGTGGACGGTGCCGGGTTCTTCCGGACGTGGTGGTCGATCGCGGTGCCGATGCTCCGCGGAGGCCTGGCCTTCCTCGGCATCTTCACGTTCATCAGCTCGTGGAACGACTACGTCTGGCCCCTCATCGTGCTCATCGATCCGAAGGGACAGACGCTCCAGGTGGCGCTGGCCTCCCTCAGCTCGGTGAACGCGACGGACCTCGGCTCGGTGATGGCGGGCGCGGTGATCAGCGTCTTCCCGCTCATCGGGGTGTTCATCATCGGCTCGCGGCACTTCATCGCGAACATCGCCGCCGGAGCACTCAAGGGCTGACCCGACCCGCAGGCGCCGTGGAGGATGGCCCACGGCGCCTGCGCGCTGCCCGGCGACGGTGCGGCCCCCGGCCGCGGCGCGACCGGTGCGCGCCGCCCGGTCCCGCGCATGGCAGACTTCCGGCATGGCAAGCGCCCGCGATCGTGTCCTGGACAGCTTCGTCGCCATCGTGTGCGAGGAAGGCGAGCGTCCGGCGACCCTCGACGCCGTCGCCGCCCGCGCCGGCGTCTCGAAGGGCGGACTGCTCTACCACTTCGGCTCGAAGGCCGCCCTCGTCGAGGGGCTGTGCGAGCGGCTCTCCGACCTGTCGCACATCGACGTCGAGCGGATGCGCGAGGCCGAGGACGGCGTGGCCCGCTACTTCGTCCGCAACTGCCAGTGGGTCGGCAGCGAGCTCGACCTCGCCCTGCTCGCAGCGAGCCGGTTGCAGCAGGCCGGGTACGAGGAGGCCGGACGGACCCTCGACGACACCGAGAACGCCTGGCTCGAGACCCTCGTCGAGGAGCTCGGCGACGAGCCGACCGCGCAGGCCGTCAAGCTGCTCGGCGACGGGCTGTACCACCAGGCCTCGCTCGGCGCGACGACGGACGTCCGACCGACCCGCGGCGTCGTCGACATGGAGGCCCTGCTCGCCGTCGTCGACCGTCTGATCGCGACGAAGCCCGCGGCGTGAACCAGCACCCGCGCTCCTGGGGATAGACTGGCGACTGCATCACCCGCTGATTCCGGAGGTACCACCGTGGGCCGCGTCATCGCCGCTGTTTTCTCGATCCTGCTGCTGCTGGTGTCGATGTACCTGTTCGGTTTCGCGTTCCAGGTCGCGTCGGGTCAGGCGTTCGTCTTCATGGGTGGCCTGATCCTCATGTGCATCTCGTTCTTCCTGCCGATCCACGTGTTCGGCAAGCGGTAGTCACCACCGCACGGCACGGACGGCCCCGCACCCATCGGTGCGGGGCCGTCGTCGTTCCGCTGCGCGCACGGCCTGGAGGCGCGGCTCGGGCCCACCACGCAGCACTCGTCAGGCAGGCGGGCCTGCCGACTGCGCGCCCGCCCGGCCGGCGCGCCAGCCGACCCGGCCCGCTCCACGCGCCTCGACGGCTCGCGCACGACCGAAGACACCCCGAACCGCGTCGGAACGTGGTGCGGGGTGCCTTCGGTCGTGCAGCGTTGCGGGGCGCGCGGACGCGGTGGTCAAGCGGGGACGCGCAGCGACCGGAGCGTGACCGCGGTCGCGATGGCGGCGTGCGCGGCCTCGGCTCCCTTGTCCTCCTTCGACTCGGGCAGCCCCGCGCGGTCGATGCCCTGCTGCTCGTCGTCGAGGGTGAGGACCCCGAAGCCGATCGGCTTCCCGGTCTCGATCGCGACGCGGGTGAGGCCGCTCGTCGCCGCGTCCGACACGTACTCGAAGTGCGGGGTGCCGCCGCGGATGATGACCCCGAGCGCCACCGCCGCGTCGAACCCGGACTCGAGCGCCGACTTCGCGACGACCGGCAGTTCGAAGCTCCCGGGCACGGGGATCACGGTCGCCGTCGCACCGAGCCGTTCGACCTCGCGCTGCGCCCCCGCGAGGAGTCCCGCGGCGATGACGTCGTGCCACTGCCCGGCGACGATCGCGACCCGCACCCCGGTGCCGTCGACGTGGCCGCGCTCCGCAGCTCCCGCTCCGCTCATCGTGTCGTTCCTTCCGTGGGCGACTTCCCCGCCCGGTCGGCCGCGTCCAGCCACTCGACGAGCGCGGCGATGGTGATGACGGGCACGCCCTCGCGCGCCCCGAGTTCGACGAGCCGTGGCAGCCGCATCATGCTGCCGTCCTCGTCGACGATCTCGCAGATGGCCGCCGCCGGGCGCAGGCCCGCAGCGGTCACGAGTTCGATGGCCGCCTCGGTGTGGCCGGCGCGTTCGCGGACGCCACCCGGGCGGGCGCGGAGCGGCACGACGTGGCCCGGGCGGTGCAGGTCGGACCGGACGGACGCCGGGTCGGCGAGCACTCGCAGGGTCCGGGCGCGGTCGTGTGCGCTGATGCCCGTCGTGATGCCGGACGCCGCGTCGACGGTGACCGTGTAGGCCGTCCCCCTCGGGTCCTCGTTGTGGGCCACCATCGGCGGCAGGTCGAGCGCGTCGGCGATCTCCGCGGACACCGGTGCGCAGACGAACCCGGACGAGTGCGCCACGGTCCACGCGATCCACTCCGGGCTCGCGAGCTCGGCGGCGAGGATGACGTCGCCCTCGTTCTCGCGGTGCTCGTCGTCCGCGACGATGACCGGGCGGCCGGACGCGATGGCGGCCACGGCGTCGTCGATGCTCGACAGTCCGGGGACGCGGTGTTCGCCGGGGCCGGACGCGGCGACGGGTGTGGCGTGCGTGACCATCACCGCGCCTCCAGGACGGGTTCCGCCGCACCGGCAGCACCGGCCGACACAGCAGCGCCGGCGGCCGTCGCCGCGGCGTCGAGCCGCAGCATCCGCCGGACGTGCCGGGCGAGGACGTCGGTCTCCACGTTCACCCGGTCCCCCGGCACCCGGAGCCCGAGTGTGGTGGCCTCGAGCGTCTCCGGGATGAGGCTGACCTCGAACCACGCGGCGTCGGGTGCGGTGTCCTCGGACGAGACCGCGCTCACGGTGAGGGAGACGCCGTCGAGCGCGATCGATCCCTTGTCGACGACGAGCGGGCTCAGCTCGGGCGCGAGGGAGAACCGCACGCGCCGCCAGCCGTCGCCGTCGGACGTCTCGAGCACGGTCGCCGTGCCGTCCACGTGCCCCTGCACGATGTGGCCCCCGAGGCGGTCCCCCACCGACGCGGCGCGCTCGAGGTTGAGGCGGTCGCCGACGACGAGTGCGCCGTGGGCACTCATGTCGAGCGTCTGCTTCATGACGAAGGCCGTGAAGGTGTCGGGGGTCTGCTCGACGACGGTCAGGCAGACGCCGGACGTGGCGATGGAGTCGCCGTGCGATGCGTCCGCGACGACGAGCGGACCGCGGACGGTGAGCGCGACGGAGTCGCCGTGCTGCTCGACGGCGGTGACGGTGCCGAGTTCCTCGATGATGCCGGTGAACACTGGTGTCCTCTCAACGGGACTCCGGGGGTGCTCGACGATCGTCGACACGGGCGGACGGGTCGACACGGTCGACCTGCCCGCCAGCGCTTCCTCCCATCCGGACTTTCACCGTCGGTCCTGGAATCCCACCAGGTCAACCTCTGCCGGGTTCGCACCCGTCATCAGTTCGTGGACTGTCACCACCGGTTCGGACTTGCACCGACCCCGGAGCGCTTGCGTACCGGGAACGATACCCCACCCGCATGACGGTCCGGTTGCGCCGGTTTCCTCGCGTGACACGCAGCAGCCTGGAGGCTCGTGGCGGCGCCGCCACGAGCCTCCCGGCCGACAGGTGGTGCGTCGGTCAGCCGCGCCCCCGCGCGAAGGCAACCGCCTGCCGGAACGACAGGTCGGGCAGGTACGCCCGCACCACCGCGATGCCGATGGCCGGCAGCGCGACGGGATCGGGGTAGGCGAGGACGAGCGGGTGCAGTTCGGGGCCGAACTTCTGCTTGAAGCGCAGGAGCGAGCGGAACCCGTAGACGGGCTCGAGCACCCCGCCGACGAGCTCGAGGAGGTTCTGCACGCCGTCCGTCGGCGCCTCCGGGTCCGAGACCTGCGCGAGCGGCGCGGCGGACAGGCTGAGCCGTTCGACCCCGTCGTCGCGCATCTGCTCCGCGGCGCTCGCGACGAGGAACTCCATGACGCCGTTCGGCGCGTGGTCGGTCCGCCGCATCACGTCGAGCGTCCACCCGACGACGCGCCCGTCCCGGTGGCTGGGGAGCCAGCTCGTCACGGCGAGCACGGTGCCCTCGGCGTCCTGCGCGACGAGCGTCCGGACGGCGGGGTCACGCATCTCGTCGACGCCGCCGAGGGTGAACCCCATCTCGGGGAGTTCCCGCTCGGCGACCCACTCCTCCGAGATCGCCTCGATCTGCCGGACGGTCGGCGTCGGGAGGTCCTGCCAGGACGACCAGGTCGCGGTGATGCCCTCGCGGCGGGCCTTGTTCACCGCGGTCCGGACGTCCTGCTTCTTCTTCCCGCTCGTGGTCCACGTGCGGGGGTCGAAGTCGGCGTCCTCGGCGACCGGCAGCGTGCCCCAGCCCTGCGGCGTGAGGTGCTCCGCGACCTCGGCCTCGATCCCGTAGAACGCAGCGGTCCAGCCGTTGTCGTCGCAGTACCGGGCGAAGTCCGTCAGCGCGCGCTCGCGTGCGTCGGGCCACCCGAACGGACCGCCGACCGTCACCGCGACCGCGCCGTTCCGCCGGAACGCCACGCCCGCCCGCCCGTCGGCCGCGAACCAGTACTGGTTGCCGAGCCACGTCGTCATCCAACCGAACGTGTCGCCCCCGCCGGCGAGCAGGAGTGCGCGTGCCCGCTCGCGGTCTGCCCGCGAGCCGTCCGCGTCGGTGTCGGGTTCGACCGCGCCGGTCGGCCGGACCGCGGCGAGCGCGACGACGACCCAGAGCACCGGTCCGCTCAGGCCGACGACGAGCCGGAGTGCCGGGTCGAGCGACGGCAGCCGGTCCCAGAACGACACCGGCGCGAGCGGGCCGAGCGCGGCGAGCGCGAGCCGGACGGGGTCCTCCACGTGGGCCGGCGAGGACGCGGCCACGACCAGCACGATGGTCACGAGCACGAGTGCCGACGCACCGACGGTCACCGCGAAGCCGACGACCCGTCGGCGGGACGGCAGCACGGTGAACGAGCGGCGGAGCAGGACGAGCACGACCGCGGTCGCGAGCGGCACCACGATCGACGCGGCGATCGACACGTCGACGACGAACTGGTCCTCGAAGCCGTGCAGGGCCGTGACGCGCCCCGGCACGAGTCCGTAGGTGACGGCGGCGGCCACCCCGGTGACGACGTCGACGACGACGACGAGCCACACCGCGAAGCGGCTGCCGCGGAAGAGCCCGAGGCCGCCGACGAGCAGGACGAGGAGCGGCGCCACGGCGAGGACGAGCGTCCACGGGTCGGTCGCGCGGAACGAGAGCAGTCCGCGGAGGCACTCCCCCGCGACACCGTCCGCGCGGCACCCGCGCACCGGGCTCACCGGACCGGCACCGACGACCGCGGCCAGCGGGGCGAGCAGTCCGACGCGGGCCCTCGAGACGAGCGCGATGACGGGTCCGACCGCCGAGACGAGGACGGCGGTCCCGAGCAGCACCCGGATCTCCCGGTGGGAGCTGCGGAGCCACCCGGTGCGCTTCGGCGTCCGTCGGAGCAGCTCGCCGAGCACCCAGCCGGCGGCCGCGGCGAGCACGGCGTACAGGTCCGACACGTGGCCGGCGTAGAGGAGCAGCGCCGCCACGACGGCGAGGGCGTTCACCCGGATGCGACGCCGCCAGAGCGTGCCGGCGAACGCGCTCGCGGTGACGATCGTGCCGACGATCGCGGTCCACGGGTCGAACGCCGTGGCGCGGCCGAGCAGGAGGTGCCCGACGTCACGGCCGTCGGTGTCGACGAAGGCGGTGAGGGCGCCGACCCCGGTCCCCACCACGGTGGTGACGACGAACGCGACGATCGTCCGCCACGGCCCCATCAGCCGTTCCGATGCACCTATCAGCACGACCACGCCGGCGATCGTCACGAGGATCGCGACCAGGCCGGTCGACGCGGCGAACACCCGGAACGGGCCGAACGACGCGGGCTGGGTGCCGTGCTGCACGCGGAGCACCACCGCGGCGACGGAGGTGACGAGGACGAGCAGGGCGAGCACCGTGGTGACCGGGTACCGCCGCAGGGTCTGTTGCGCGCGCCGCGGCCACGCTCGGGTCTGCGGGCTCACAGGGCACCGCTCGCGGGGAGACCGAGGTGGGCGATCACCGTCGGGAGTCCGTGCGCGAGGACGTACCGCACGGTGTTCCAGTCGTGCGCGGAGCCGGGCGAGACGATGACCTCGGTCGTGATGCCCACCTTGCGCGCGGCGGCGTCGAGCATCGCGGTCGACCGCCGGTACGGCGCGTCGTCCTGCCCGACGCCGAACACCGTGAGGTGGTCGACGTAGTGCCCGTGCGCCGCCATGAGCGCTGCGGGCGCCGCTGCCCGGTACTTCGCCGCGGAACCGTCGAACGCCACCTTGATGCTGTTCGCGGCGCTCCCGGTCAGCGGTGCGGGCTCGCTCGAGATGGCGAGCGCCGAGCCGAACACGTCGGGGAACTCGGAGGAGAACTGCATCGCGCAGGTCGCCCCCTCGGAGAACCCGGCGACGGCCCACCCCGACGGGGCCGCGGCCACCGGGAGGTGCTTCCGGATCCAGTCGACGGTGTCGGTCATCACGTAGGTCTCGCTCCGGCCGAGGCGGCGGGAGTCGACGCACATCGGGTTGCGGTTCGGCGCGCCGAGCTGGTCGGGCGACACCACGATCGGGGCCAGCCCGTCGTGGGCAGCAGCGTAGCGGTCGAGGAAGCGCCCCATGTCGCCCGTCTGGAACAGGTCGGACGGCTCGCCCGGCTGCCCGGAGAGCGCGACGATCACGGGGAGCGTCGGCGGGTGCGCTGTCCGTGCTGCCGGGGGCAACCAGACGACGGCCTTCCGCGCGTGGAAGTGCGACACCGTCGCGGGGATCCGGACGCTGATCGCCTCGCCCTTCGCCGGCATGCCCGCGGGGGCGTGCCACCCAGACGGGTCGAGGGCGGGCCGGGTCGTCGGTCCCGTCGCGAGCACCGGCAGGTCCTTGTAGGGGTAGGGATTCGTGACGAGCGCCTGCTGGATGTCCTTGTAGAACCCGAAGTCCACGTTGACGCCGAGCCCGGCCGCGAGGACGACCGCTCCCGCCGCCGTGAGCGCGATCACCCGACGCCCCCATCCGCCCTGCACCGCGACCGTGACGAGGAGCGCGACGGCGGCGACCGCGAAGGCCACCCACATCCGGGTGATCGGCGTGAAGGCGACGCCGAACGCGTCCTGCACGTCGCCGAACCACCACACGAGGCCGAGCCCCACGACGGCTCCGACGCCCATGGCGGCGATCCGGACGAGGAACCGCGAGAGCGACCACGGTCGAACGACGAGCGCCCAGAGCACGAGGAGGCCGGCGATGACGTCCACCGGGACGAGGACGTCACTGTCCGTGATCTTGAGGCGCAGGAGTTCGTGGAGCACGTGCCAATCGTGGCCCCGGCCGGCTGCCGACCAGCCGCCGAGCCGCTTCCACTGCTCACAGGATCAGCATCACCACCTTCCAGAGTCCGTCCAGTTCGCTCACAGGTGGACGTCCGGCGGGCAGCGCGGTGCGCCGGGACCACCTCGGAGGTGGTCCCGGCGCGACCGCGGGGTCGCTGGCCCGTCCGGTCAGTGCCGACGACGCAGCGTGAGCACGCCGGCTCCGGCGAGGAGCAGCAGCAGCGCAGCGGTCAGCGGCAGCGTCGGCGACGCCGCGCCCGTGTAGGCCAGACTCGTCGCGGTGCTCCCGGACCCGGTGGCCGCGGCAGTGGTCACCGCTGCGGCCGTGGCCAGCCGGGAGGCGCTGGTCGCCGCCGTCACGACGGCTGCGGTCACCGGGACGGTCGCCGTCACGGGCGCCGAACCGGTGGTCGTCCCGCTGCCGGCTCCGGGCGTGGTGCCGGTCCCGGCCCCGGTCCCGGGGGTCGTGCCGGTCCCGGGGTCGGTGCCGTCACCCGGGTCCGTTCCCGTCCCGGGGTCGGTACCCGTCCCGGGGTCGGTGCCGTCACCAGGGTCCGTGCCGGTCCCGGGGTCGGTACCGTCACCCGGGGTCGTGATCGTGCTGGTGCCGTCACCGATGATGCCGATCCCGTTGCCGCCGATGGTGATCGGCAGGCTGATCACCGGGGTGACCTGCGTCCCCGAACCGATGCCGTCCGAACCGTCCGTCGTCCCACCGGCCGACGGGACCGAACCGGTCGAACCCGAGCCTGACGTCGAACCAGAGCTCGTGCCGTCACCGACGACCCCGATCCCGTTGCCACCCACGGTGACCGGCAGGCTGATCACCGGCGCGACCTGCGTCCCCGAACCGATGCCGTCCGAACCGTCCGTCGTCCCACCGGCCGACGGGACCGAACCCGACGAACCCGAACCAGCCGTCGAACCAGAGCTCGCGCCGTCACCGACGACCCCGATCCCGTTCCCGCCGATGGTGACCGGCAGGCTGATCACCGGGGAGACCTGCGTCCCCGAACCGATGCCGTCCGAACCGTCCGTCGTCCCACCGGCCGACGGGACCGAACCGGTCGAACCCGTGCCGGACGTCGAACCCGCGCTCGCGCCGTCACCGACGACCCCGATCCCGTTGCCAGAGATCGTCACGGGCACCGACACGAGGCCACCGACCTGCGTGCCGGAGAGCAGCCCGTCGGAACCGTCCGTGGTCGGCGTCGGGGCTCCCGTGCCCGTCCCCGTCCCGACCGGCGTCGTGGTCGTCGAGCCGGAGGCCGCACCGTCACCGAGGACGCCGATCCCGTTGCCCGAGACCGTCACCGGCACGGACACGACCGGTGCGACCTGCGTGCCCGAGGCGGTGCCGTCCGCGCCGGACGTCGTCGGGGCCGGTGCAGCCGGAGCGGACGAGTCCGCAGCCGGAGCGGCCGGAGCCGCCGCCGAGGACGCATCGCCCGCGACCCCGACGGCGTTGCCGGACACGGTCACCGGGACGTCCACGTCCGGGGCGACCTGCGTGCCCGAGGCCGTGCCGTCCGCGCCCGACGTGGTCGGCGCAGGCGCAGGCGCAGGAGCCGAGGGTGCCGGAGCCGGAGCGGTCGCCGAGGACGCATCGCCTGCGACCCCGAGCGCGTTGCCGGACACGGTCACCGGGACGCTGACCGCCGGAGCGACCTGCGTCCCCGAGGCGGTGCCGTCCGCCCCCGAGGTGACCGGAGCCGGAGCTGCCGGAGCCGAGGCTGCCGGAGCCGCGGGTGCCGGGGTCGACGCAGCGCCGGACCCGGTCACCGTCGACACCGCGTCGCCGAGGACGCCGAGCGCGTTGCCGGTGACGGACACCGGAGCGTCGACGGACGGGGCGACCTGTGTGCCCGAGACGGCTCCGTCCGCTCCGGAGGTCGTCGCGGCGTTCGCTGCCGCGGCTCCCCCGAGGGTCAGGCCGCCGACGAAGAGGGCGAACCAGAGCCCTCTCGAGACGTACTTGTTCATGGTCGTTCACTCCCTGATCGAGATCGGTTCCCGACCGTGGTGACGGTCGGGGGTGTGTGCGTGCCTGCCGTGGCGGACAGGCGCACCGATCTCAATCAGGGGCGACGTCGTGGTCGCCGACGAGGGACGCGGGGACCACGTCGTCGGCGAGGGAACCGCGTGACCCCGCGGTGAGGGAGAACTGGGCGTCCGAACCGGCGGTCGTGCCGACCGGCGCGGTGATCGACGAACCGCCCGTGGCACCACCGGGGGTGCCGGTCGCGGCGGGGCCGTCGGCCGGCAGGTGCACGGGGGCACCACCCTCCGGGACGAGGAGCGCGCGCCCGTCCACGACCACGGAGGTCGTCGGGGCGGCGCCGAGGGACGCGTCGCCGGCCGCGGGGACCCGAACCGCCGCGACCGGTGACGTGGTCGTTGCCGTAGCGTCGGCCGACCCGGCCCGGGGCACGGAGGACGACTCTGGCGTGGTCGCGACCGCGGGGGCTCCGGAGCCGCTGCCCACCGGGGGCAGGCCGGTCCCGGTGACGGGGATCGTGCCTCCAGGGAGGGTCGCGACCGGCGGCTGCGCGCCGTCGAGCGGCGGGAGCGCGCCTCCGGGCGTGAGCGGGACCGTGCCGTCGACCACGCCGGGGAGGTCGCCGACCGTGCCGCCGACGCCACCGAGGGTGTCGTCGACGAGCCCGGTGACGGGCGCCGTGACGGTCCCGAGGGCACCGTCGCCGGCGACCGGTCCGACGACCGGGAGTCCGGCGACGACGCGGTCGAGAGCGTCCACGAGCCCGGTGACGGGGCGTGCGCCGGTGAGGTCCTGCACGGCTCCCGTGACGGGGCGCAGTGCCGTCGCGAGCGGGCCGGTCAGCGGCCGGGAGGCACTGGTCGCCTCGGCCGCGGAGCCCGCCGTGGACGTCGGTGCGGGAGCCGGTGCTGCGGGCTCGGCGGGTGCGTGCGCGGCGGGCGCCGGTGCCGGCTTGTGGACCGGCGCGGCCGGTGCCGGAGCGGGCTTCGCGGGTGCCGGAGCGGGCTCCGCGGTTGCCGGTCGGGCAGCGGCCTGCGCCGGCTGGGCAGCGGGAACCGACTGCGCCGCGGGCGCCGGAGCCGGAGCCGCGGGACCGGGAGCCGGGTGCAGCGCCGGGGGCTTCGGGGCGACGGCGGTGCGGACGGGGTCGACCACCTCGCCGACGACCGAACCGACGCCGCGGGTGACGCCCTGCACGGTCGATCCGAGGCCTTCCGTGACCCCGCCGAGCAGCCCCGGCCGGTCGCTGGTGGACGCGGCGGACGTCGGGGCGGCGGTCGACGCCGAAGCGGACCGGACGCCGAAGACGAGAGTGAGCAGCACGAGGGCAGCAGCGAGCCCGACGCCCAGCAGGACGTACCGGACCAGCGTGCTCAGGGGTGCACGCATCGCCTGATCCATGCGCTCACCTCCTGATCCTGGCTGCGCACGTAGAGTGGTTGCCCGGTACGGTACGCCCGTCCGCCCGAGTTCGCATCCCTTTTCGTGGGGAAACGTCAGGAAAGGCCGGCAGTGGTCCCGATCTTCAACGCTCCGACCCGCAACCTCGACCCCGTGACGCTGCACGAGATCCTCCGTCTGCGGCAGGACGTCTTCGTGGTCGAGCAGGGCGCCGCGTACGACGACATCGACGGGCGCGACCTCGAGCCGGGCACGGTGCAGTTCTGGGCGGGACGCGGATCGGTCGACGCGACGGTGCGGCTGCTCCGCGAACCGGACGGCAGCGAGCGGATCGGCCGCGTGGCCACCGCTCGGCACGCCCGCGGACACGGGCTCGCCGGGCGGCTCATCGAGGCGGCGATCGCCGAGGCCCGTGCCCCGCGGATCCTCCTCGGAGCGCAGGAGCACCTCGAGGACTTCTACGGCCGGTTCGGCTTCGTCCGCTCCGGAGCGCCGTACTCCGAGGACCGGATCCCGCACATCCCGATGACCCTCACCCGCTAGACCGCTCCGCACGCCAACGACGGAGCTCGTCGAACGACCGCCCCTGGTGCGTCCGGTCCGCCACGAGCCGCTCGAACACGATGTTCGTCTGGGTGGTCGCCACGGACGGGTCCCCGCTCAGCTCGTCGGCCACGAAGTCCCGGAGCTGCTCGGTGGACGTGCACGCGATGTGCACGAGGAAGTCCTTGTCACCCGCGAGGAACGACACGTCCTGCACGACGGGTACCCGCAGCAGCCGCTTCGCGAACTCCCGGAGCTCGTGCCGTGCGGCGGCGTGGACGCGGACCGAGACCATCGCCTCGATCGAGAACCCGAGCCGCGCGACGTCGACGTCGGCCCGGTAGCCGCGGACCACCCCGGCGTCCTCGAGGGCACGGACACGAGCGAGGCACGTCGACGGGGCGATGCCGACGGCCGCGGCGAGCCGGTTGTTCGGGATGCGGGCGTCCTCGGCGAGGGTCCAGAGGATGCGCTCGTCGACCTCGTCGAACCGCGGGGTGGGGTCGGGACGGCGGGCGGCACGTTCGGACATGCCACGACGGTACCGCGCCCTGGGAGCCGCGCGTAGCGTGGCCGGACACTGACCGTGACACGCGCCCGACGCGCCGACGACGAGGAGCCCCCGTGCGCACCGACGACCACGACGGCGGCAAGCCGTCCACCCGCGACTCGCTCACCGCCGGCCTCGTGCAACGAGCCCTCGAGCCGCTCCTGCGCGCCGTCCGCGAGGAGGTCGCCGCCGCACGCCGAGAGGTCGGTGCCCGCGCGAAGAGCGCGAGGACCGGCCTGGTGATCACCGGTGCGGCGGTCGCGTTCGCGCTGACCACGCTCGTCCTGCTGGCGGGGTTCCTGGTGGCCCTCCTCGCGCTCGCGCTCCCGGTCTGGGCGGCGACCGGGATCACGCTCGTCGTGTTCGCGATCGTGACGGGGGTCCTCGCGGCGGTCGGGGTCCGGGGCATCCGCCGTGGCGTGCCACCCGTGCCGAAGGACACCATCCGCGCCGCGAAGGACCGTGTCACGAAGGACCGCGTCTCGGATGACCGCGTCGCGCGGACGACCGTCGAGTCGACGCGCGACTGACCGCTACATCGCGAGGGTCATGCCGACCACGGCGACGGTCATCGCGAAGACCTCGCCGCTCCGGACCGCCCGGCGGTCCTCCTGCGCCCACTCGTACCGGAGGAGCCACCCGCTGGAGGCGCAGTAGCCGATCACGCCGGCGCCGAGCACCGCCGTGAGCGCGATGCCGTGACCAGCGTGTCCGTCGACGGCACCGGTCGCGTGGCCCATCAGGAGCATCCCGGCCATCACGACCGCCGAGAGCGCGCGGTGCACGTCCATCGGTTCGGCGCGGCGCCCGTCCTGCCGACGACGTCGCACGACCGGGAGCGGCGCGAGCAGCAGGAGGACGGTCGCGGCGAGGAGCGTCCACACCGCTCCCGCGTGCACGACCGGGAGCAGCATCGCGACGAGCATCACGGTCGCCGGGACGATCACACCGATGCGCGGCCGGTAGCGGTCACCGACGATGCAACACACCGACGCGAACTGCGGCACGACGAGCATCGCGTCGGCGACGGTCTCGTGCACGGCGGTCATGGGCGGTCGGAGGTGTTCAGTCCTCGGAGCGGGCGGCCTTCGCGGCGCGCTCCTGCTTCACCCGGGCGTTCTCGGCGTGCACCGCGGCCTGGGTCGCGCGCTCGCGCACCAGCCAATCGGGCTTCTCCTGGAGGAGCGTCTTGATCTCCGCGGTCGTCAGCGGCTCGTCGATGCCCGCACGGCTCAGGCCCGAGATCGACACGCCGAGCTTCTGCGCCACGACGGGTCGCGGGTGCGGGCCGTCGCGACGGAGGTCCTCGAGCCACGCCGGCGGCTCGGTCCGGAGTTCGTCGAACGCCGTCCTGCTGATCGGCGCACCGCGGAAGGACTCCGGGGCGGCCGACAGCAGGATGCCGAGCTTCTTCGCGGCCGTCTCGGGCTTCATGGTCTGTTCCTGCGCCATGCACACCAGGGTACGGCCCCTATGCTCGGTTGCATGACCGAGGCCCTCACCATAGCCTTCGTGCCCGGGGTCTCCCCGGCGAAGTGGGCCCGCGTCTGGCGCGAGCGGTTCCCCACGATCGAGCTGCGTCTCCGCCCGATCGGCGCGGACGAGGTCGACGACGCCCTCGCCGGGGAGGCCGACATGGTCTTCGCCCGCGAGCCCGTCCTCGACCACCACAACGCGATCCCGCTCTGGACCGAGACCGCGGTGGTCGCGATGCCGAAGGACTCCCCGCTCGCCGACGCGACCGAGGTCGACCTCACCACGACGGACGTCCACGTCGTCGACGCCGGCCCGGTCCCCGCGGACGTCGACGCGACGCTCGACCTGGTCGAGGCCAACGTCGGCGTCGCGGTCCTCCCGCAGTCGCTCTTCCGCGCGGCGAGCCGGAAGGACCTCGTCGCCCGGCCGCTCACCGGCTCCCCCGGCACCCGCATCCTGCTCGCCTGGCGTTCGGAGGACGCCTCCGAGACCACGGAGGAGTTCATCGGCGTGGTGCGCGGGCGGACCGCCAACAGTTCCCGGGGTGGTCAGGACCAGACGGGAGGCCCGGATCGCGCCGACGAGAGCAGCTCGCGCTCGTCCGCGGCCGGCTCCGGTTCCGGCTCCGGCTCTCGCGGCGGCAAGGCGACCGCCGCGAACAGCCGCACCACCGCCAAGCGAGGTGCCACGAAGGGCACCAGCGGGAAGACCGGCGGCGGCAAGGCCGGGCGCGGCAAGGTCCAGCGCGGGATGAAGGGCAAGCCGAAGCGCGGCTCGAAGGGCAACCGGTAGGCGGCAGCCCCGACGTCAGCGGATGACCGCTGCGGCCGCGCGCGCCACCCGCTCACCCCGTGCGTCCTCGGCCGCAGCGCGTGCCTCGGTGACGACCCTGGCGTCCGCCCACTCGGCCGACCCGGCGTCGAACGGCGGCTGCGGGTCGTACTCGATCTGCAACTGGATGCGCTCGGCTGCCGGCTGTCCGGCGAGTTCACCGGCCAACCAGAGCGCCATGTCGATGCCCGCGCTGACCCCGGCCGCGGTGACGACCGCGCCGTCGTCGACGATGCGCTGCTCCACCGGGTCCGCGCCGAACGCCGCGAGCATCGGCTTCGAGGCCCAGTGCGTCGTCGCGCGCTTGCCCGCGAGGAGGCCCGCCGCGCCGAGCACGAACGCGCCGGTGCACACCGACGTCACCCAGGTGGCGTGCTCCGCCGTGCGCCGGACGAACGCGACGACGTCCGGGTCGAGCATCGCGTCGAAGGCTCCGTCGCCGCCGGGGACCACGAGGACGTCCGCCGCCCGCGCGGTCGGGAACGTCGCGGTCGGCACGAGCGCGAGGCCGCAGTCGCTCGGCACCGGGTCAAGAGTCGCCGCGACGTACTCCACCGAGGCGCCGGGCACCCGTGTTAGGACCTGCGCGGGTCCGGTCAGGTCGAGCTGGGTCAGCCCGGGGAAGAGGAGGAAGGCGATCCGGACCTCTGCCGGGTCGTGCTGCGGGCGCACGTCACCGGGAGCTTCCGGCGCGGGCATCGGCGAGTCGACCGGCACCTCGACGTGCTCGGCGCCGATCGGCTGCACCGGCACCGTCCGCGATCGGTTCGGGGCGGGGTCCGGTTCCGAGGTCATGCCCCGACCGTAGCCCTGCCCGCGCACCGGTGGCCGCTCAGCTCCAGACGCCGGAGCTCCCCCGCCGATGGCTGCCGAGCAGGTGCGTGTCGACGATGCCGATCGCCTCCATCAGCGCGTACATCGTGGTCGGGCCGACGAACGCGAACCCGCGCTTCCGGAGCGCCTTCGACAGCGCCACCGACTCGTCGGACGTCGTCGGGACGTCGGCGAACGTGACCGGCTCGGGCGTGCGCTCGGGCCGGAACGACCACACGAGGTCGGCGAGCCCACCGTCCTCGCGCAGTGCCACCGTCGCGTTCGCGTTCGTGATCGTCGCGAGGATCTTCGCCCGGTTCCGCACGATGCCCGCGTCGGCCATCAGCCGCGCGACGTCGTCCTCGCCGAACCCGGCGACCACGTCCGGGTCGAAGTCCGCGAAGGCGCTCCGGAACGCCGGACGCTTCGCGAGGATCGTCCGCCACGACAGCCCGGACTGGAACGCCTCGAGCGACAGCCGCTCGAACACGCCCCGTTCGTCGCGGACGGGCATCCCCCACTCGGTGTCGTAGTAGGTGCGGAGCATCTCGTCGGTCGACGCCCAGACCGGGCGGGCGAGACCATCCGCACCGACGACGAGGGACTGCGGGACGACGGGTTCTCCGGTGCTCACGCACCCATCCTGTCGTCCACCGCCGACACGTTGCTACTCGCTCGGCGGACCGTCCTGCATCGCGGCCTGGTCCATCCACACGTGCTCCCAACGGTGGCCGTCCGGGTCGGTGAAGCTCCGCTGGTACATGAAGCCGAGGTCCATCTCGGGCCGGTCCTCGCTCCCGCCGGACATGACGGCAGCGTCGACGATCCGGTGCACGTCCTCCTTCGAGTCCGCGCTGAGGGAGTTGATCACCTCGATCGTGTCCGGCCCGGCGATCGTCTTGTCGGTGAACTCGGCGAACTTCGCGTGGGTGAGCAGCATCACGTACACGGTGTCGCTCACCACGACGCACGCCGCAGTCTCGTCGGTGAAGTCGGGGTTGATCGTGTAGCCGAGGGACTCGTAGAAGGACTTCGACCGGTCGAGGTCGGCGACCGGCAGGTTGATGAACACCATCGTGGGCATGGGGGCTCCTTCGCTCCCCCAGAACCTCTCGCAGACCCCTGCCCCTCCGCAAGCACGGTTCCGATCCGGAACGATCGTGATACGCAATGTGCTGGATCGATGCGGACTGCCTACGTCGACGAATCCGAGCCGGGCGGCGGGCTGGATCACACCGTGTACGTGATGGCCGCGGTCCTCATCGATGCGGCAGACGCGAACGAGGCGCGCGGAGCCGTGCGGAGCGCGACTCCGAAGCGCATGCGGAAACTGCACTGGTACGAAGCACTCGGCGGTCAGCGGTTGACGTGGCTCGGTCTCCTCACCCGGGCGGTGAGCATCGTGGTGGTGCGTTACGACGGCCAACCCGCCCGCACGGAACGACGGCGGCGGCGGTGCATCGAGCGCCTGGTGTGGGAACTCCAACAGCGAGACGTCCGTGCACTCGTGCTCGAGTCGCGAAGCCGAGTCCGCGATGCCAGCGACGTTTCGATGCTCGAGTCGCTCCGGGACCGCGGCATCGGCAACGGTATCTGCCACGAGCACGTCCGCGGTTCGGACGAACTCCTGCTCGCTCTGGCAGACATCGCCTGTGGAGCGCACTCCCGCGGATTGCTGAAGTCGCGACCTCAGGACGCGCTCGTCCTGGTGCAGTAGCCCGGACAGCGCAAAACCCCGGTCCCGCGCTGGCTGCAGGAAACTCCGGGGCTCACTTTCGGCCGAGCAGCACCCGACCGACATGTCAATACTAGAGCCCTTGCGGCGGACGGTCAAGGAGGACTGAGTGAGGCCAGCGCGACGGACGCGCACCGTGCCTCCAGGCCGGCGGCGCAGACCAGGGACGACCGTCGGCCGCCCGCCGGAGCGGACGGCCGTCGGACCGGTGCGGGTGCGTCAGGCGAGTTCGCGGCCCTCGCCGGCCGCCTTCTGGTGCTCCTCGGCCTCGGCCTGGCCGATGATGTCCGCCGCGGGCACCGGGTTCAGCCGGTCCCACAGGAAGAAGAGCAGGCCGCCCACGAGCAGCGAGAGCCCGACCCACAGGTTGATGTGGATGCCGCCGGTCTTCTCCGGGTCGGTGCCGTAGTTGACGATCCCGACGATCGTCGTGATCACGCCGTAGACCACGAAGAGGCCTCCGAGGATGCGGCGCAGGTCGAGTCGGCGGGTGGAACGGACGAGGGCCTGCTGCTCCTCGGTCATCGTGGTGGTGTCGTCACGCATGAGCGATCTCCTTCGAGCGGATCAGAGGAACGGGAGGTAGAGGGCGACGCACAGCACGAGCGCGACGGTCCCGAGGAGGGCCGGCGAGCGGTACCAGGCGGTGTCGGTGGCGACGGCCCCGGCGGTCATGTCGATCTTGCCGACGCCGTAGACCAGCCCGCCGAGCTCCGAGACGTCCTTCGGCTTCGTGGCGAGGGACACGACCACGGCGACGACGAGCACGGTGACGAAGGAGATGATCGCGCCGTAGAGCGTCTCGGCGGTCGCGGTGGCGAAGAGGTCCGGGTTCACGAGGTACGCGATCCAGGTGATCGTCGGGGCGATGATGCCGAGGATGTACCCCCAGAGCGCTCCGGCGGTGGTCATCCGCTTCCAGAGCAGTCCGAGGATGAAGACGCCGAACAGCGGTGCGTTGAAGAACGAGAACAGCGTCTGCATGTACGTCATGATGTTGCCGGCCTGCGCGGCGAGGAACGCGGTGCCGATGCCGACGAGGACGCCGACGACGGTCACCCAGCGGCCGGTCTGCAGGTAGTGCAGGTCGGGCATGTTCGGCTTGATGTAGCGCTGCCAGATGTCGTACGTGAAGACGGTGTTGAACGACGAGACGTTCGCCGCCATGCCGGCCATGAACGAGGCGAGGAGACCCGTGACGGCGATGCCGAGCACACCGGTCGGGAGGTACATCTGGATGAGCTTCGGGATCGCGTCGTTGTAGGTGAGCGCACCCGAGGCGAACTGGTTGCCGACGACGGCCGCGGCGATGAGACCGGGGACGACGACGATGAACGGGATGAAGAGCTTCGGGATCGCCGCGATGAGCGGGGTGCGGCGGGCGGCCGACATGTTCTTCGCGGAGAACGCGCGCTGGACCTCGGTGAAGTTGGTGGTCCAGTAGCCGAACGAGAGCACGAAGCCGAGGCCGAGCACGATCGCGAGCCAGTTCGCCCCGATCGGGTTCGTGACGTCGCCGATGCCGGTGCCGGCCCACGCCTGCAGGTGCTGCACACCCTGGGTCTGCTCGATCGCCTCGGTCAGGCCACCCCAACCGCCGACGCGGTGCAGGCCGACGATCGTCAGCGGCACGAGGCCGGCGATGATCACGAAGAACTGCATGACCTCGTTGTAGATCGCGCTGCTCAGGCCGCCGAGGGTGATGTACGCGAGCACGAACGCGGCGGACACGAGGATCGCGAGCCACTCCGGCCAGCCGAGCATCGCCTCGATGACGATGGCCATGGCGTAGAGGTTGATGCCGGCGATGAGGACGTTCGACACCGCGAAGGCGATGGAGTTCACCAGGTGCGGCGCCTTGCCGAACCGGCGGAGCATGAACTCCGGCACGCTGCGCACCTTCGACCCGTAGTAGAAGGGCATCATCACGAGCCCGAGGAACACCATCGCGGGCACGGCACCCACGAGGTAGTAGTGCAGGGTCGCCATGCCGATCTGCGCACCGTTCGCCGCCATGCCGAGGATCTCGGTCGCGCCGAGGTTCGCGGACACGAACGCCAGGCCCGTGATCCACGCCGGCATCGACCGTCCGGACAGGAAGAAGTCCATGCTCGTGCGGACCTGCCGCCGGGCGGTGAACCCGATGCCGATCACCACCGCGAAGTACACGATGATCATCAAGTAGTCGACCCAGCCCAAGTCGAGCCGGATCCCGCTGTTCGCTGCCGCGAGAACCATTCACACTCCACGTCGATGTGTTGCAGCCGACAACTCCGCCGGCCCGGACGAAGACGCTACACCGGTTTGTGACCGTTCACATAGCTGAGGCATGTTTCACCCCGGCACACGTGCACGAGCCCGTGACCTCGGCCCCTCGGTAGGCTCGGCGCATGACCGCACCGCGCATCCTCGTGCTCAACGGGCCGAACCTCGACATCCTCGGCCGTCGCGACCCGGCGCAGTACGGCACGACGACGCTCGCCGAGATCGAGGCCATCGTGCACACCGAGGCGGCGGTCCACGAGCTCGAGGCCGACTTCCGGCAGACGAACCGCGAGGGCGAGCTCGTCGAGTGGCTGCACGAGGCGCTCGACGACTTCGTCGCCGTGGTGATCAACCCCGCGGCCTACGCGCACACCTCGGTCGCGCTGCACGACGCGGTCGAGGCGCTCACCGTCCCGGTCGTCGAGGTGCACCTGTCGAACACGTGGAAGCGCGAGCCCTTCCGGCACGTCGACCACGTCGCGACGGCGGCGACGGCCGTCATCGCCGGCGCGGGCGCCGACGGGTACCGACTGGCCGTCGCGCACGTCGCGTCCCTGGTGGCGGACCCGACCGACTGACGGCCTGGAGGCACGGTGCGGGCCCGCCCCGCGCCTCCCGTCCGGCGCGCCCGTCGTCGCGTCGCGAGGTTCCAGAGTTCTGGACCCTCGCCGCCACCACGGCCGATGCCCGGCACCTCGGCGAACGCGAGCGGGGTGTCGTGGAACCTCGACCGCTGGTCGCGCTGGGCCGTGAGCCGCTAGAACTCGGCGGGGCGGCGCACGTCAGCGGTGCCGGCGGTGGCGAAGCCCCCGCGGATGATCGGCAGCGCCCGTCGTACGGCCTGGTCGATGCGGAGCTCGAGGTCGACGCTCGCGATGTCGTAGCCGCCCTCGCGCTTGGTGAAGTCGCGCTCGTTGCCGAACACCCCGAGCGGCAGCGTCGTCGACTGGAAGAACCCGAACAGCGGCCGCATCTGGTGCTCGACGAGCAGCGCGTGCCGGTCACTGCCGCCCGTGGCGGTGAGCAGCACCGGGGTGTCGACGAGGTCGTACTGCCCGACCCAGTCGAAGAAGAGCTTGAACGCGCCGGAGTACGCGGCACGGAACGCGGGGCTGCCGACCACGAGGACGTCCGCCGTCTCGACGAGCTCGAGGGCGCGGGCCGTGGCCGGGGCCATCGCCTCCCGCGAGCTGGCCGCGCCGAGGTCGGCGAGCAGCGGACCGATCTCCACCGTCTCGGTCCGTGCGTCCTCGAACTCCTGCCCGAGACGTGCGACCGTGGCCGCGACCAGGGTCGAGGTCCGCGACGGATCCGACGGGCTGCCGCTGACGCCGACGACGAGTGCTGCGCTCATGTCGTCGATGCTCACACGCAGCGCTCCCCCGGGGTGCGCGTGTGACGGCATGTGTCGGGGAGCCCTGCCAGCGCGCCGCGGGTAGCGTCCGGTCGATGCAGACGTTCCTGCCGTACGCCGACTTCCGCGCCTCGGCCGAGGCGCTCGACGACCGTCGGCTCGGCAAGCAGCGCGTCGAGACGCTGCAGGTCATGCGCGCCCTGACGCTGCCCGGCTACGGCTGGCAGAACCACCCGGTGACGGCGATGTGGCGCGGCTACCGGCCGGCACTCATGGCCTACCAGGACGCGACGTGCGCGGTGTGGGTCGAGCGCGGGCACCCGGACACCTGCCGTGACAAGACCGTGGCGGACCTGGCGCTCGTCCCCGAGGACCTCGAGGCCTACGCCTCGGGCGACTTCGCGGTACCGCCGTGGAACGACGACGAGGCGCTGCACCGGTCGCACCGCTCGAAGCTGCTGCAGAAGGCGCCGGAGTTCTACCGACCGCTGTTCCCGGACGATCCCGATGACCTGGCCTACGTCTGGCCCGGGACGGTCCCGGCTCCGGTCCGCGACTGACCGTCGCTCACGGGCGACACCGGCCCGCCGTGGGCGGCACCGGCCCGCCGTGGGCGGCAGGGGGGACGGCGTCGCAGGGTCGACGCCACGCCCACGGCGGGTCGCGGTGTGCGGCGGGGCACGACGACAGGGGGATGTCGTGCCCCGCGCCGGACGCAGATCAGGGGGTCGCGTCCGGCTGGGTGCACCGCGGCCCCACAGGGGGACGGGTCCGGCGGTGCTGGTCCGGTAGGGCCGTACTTCAGAGGGGGTGTTCGGTGTCCTCTCGGTACCGGTCCGATTCGGTCGGTGCGGGCATCGACCGGTGCTCAGGGGCGGCCACGGCGGCTCGGTCGACGGCCGGCCGGATCATCGGGAGCAGGGCGCTCCCGACGGTCGCGAGCGCTCCGACGACGGCCACGACCGCGAGGGGTCCGGCGCCGAGGTCGTGCTGGGCGGCCACGACGAGCGCGAGCACCGTCGCGGGTGCGGGGAGGAGCTGGACTGCCCGGAAGCGGTCCTCCCGCCGGACCCGAGTCGTGATCGCGTTTGCCATGTGGACAGCCTGACGCACTTCCCCGGTCCGCAAAAGGGGGGACACGACCCCACTCATGGAGTAGAACGTCTAGTACACCCGGTCCGGGCTGCCGCGACGGCTGCCCTAGGCCAGTGCGCGCACCGCGGCGACGGCGTCCCGCACGGCACCGACGACCGCGGGCACGTCCGACGGTGCGAGGGACCCGTCGAACGTCAGCCGCACCGCCGACCGCGCCGTGTCCTCGTCGAGCCCGAGTGCCGTGAGCACGTGCGAGGCCTCCGTGCTCCCCGCCGCACACGCGCTGCCCGACGAGGACACGACGTCCCGCTGCTCGAGCTCGAGCAACACCGTCTCCCCGTGGACCCCCGGGAAGCAGAACGACGCGTGTCCCGGGAGCCGCGACGTCCGCGAACCGGTCACGAACGCCCCGGGCACGGCCGCGAGCACCCGGTCCAGCACGGCGTCCCGAACTGCGCTCGCCCGGGCCGCGGCGTCCGTCCGCTCCCCCGCGTGCAGCGTCAGCGCGGTGGCGACGGCGACCGCGCCGGCGACGTCCTCGGTCCCGGACCGCCGTCCGCGTTCCTGTCCTCCGCCGTGCAGGAGCGGCTCGAGCGGCGTCCCGGCACGCACGACGAGGACGCCGGTCCCCTTCGGCGCGCCGAGCTTGTGACCGGACAGCGACACCGCGTCCGCGTCGGTGGCCTCGGGCCCGACCGGCAGCCACGGTGCGGACTGCACGGCGTCGGTGTGGAACCGCGCCCCCACGCCGTGCGCCACCGCGGCGAGCGCGCGGACGTCCTGCACCGTGCCGACCTCGTTCGACGCGTGCGCGATCGTCACGAGCGTCGTGTCGGGACGGAGCGCGTCGGCGAGGACGTCCGGGTGCACGACGCCCTCGCGGTCGACCGGCAGCACGGTCACCTCGAAGCCGTGGTGCCGCTCCAGGTAGCGGCAGCTCTCGAGCACGGCCTCGTGCTCGATCGCGCTCGTGACGACGTGTCGCCCCCGCGGCGCCGCGAGGGCGATGCCCTTGACGGCCGTGTTCGCCCCCTCGGTGCCCCCGGTGGTGAAGACGACCTCGGCTGGCCGGCAGCCGAGCACCCGGGCCGCAGCCGCCCGGGCGTCGGCGAGACCCCGCGCGGCGGCGTCCCCCACACCGTGCGTCGACGACGGGTTGCCGAACGTGCCGGTGAGGTACGGCCACATCGCCTCGAGCACCTCGCGGCGGACGGGCGTCGTGGCGGCGCGGTCGAGGTAGAACACGTCAGGCCGAGACGGCGATGTCGAGCCCGAGGTCGAGGGCCCGGGCCGAGTGCGTGAGGGCTCCGACGGAGATGACGTCGACCCCCGTCGCGGCGATCGCACCGACGGTGTCGAGGGACACCCCGCCCGACGCCTCGACCAGGGCGCGCCCGGCCACGATCGCGACGCCCTCGACGAGCTCGTCCGGTCCGAAGTTGTCGAGCATGATCGTGTCGACGCCCGCCGCGACGACGGGTTCGACCTGGTCGACGCGGTCCACCTCGACCTCGAGGTGCACGGTGTGGCCGAGCCGCTGCCGGGCAGCCCGCACCGCGTCACCGATGTCGATGCCGCTCGCGAGGAGCACCGCGAGGTGGTTGTCCTTCGCCATCACGGCGTCCGACAGCGACGTGCGGTGGTTCCGGCCGCCGCCGCACCGCACCGCGTACCGCTCGAGCGCGCGGAGCCCCGGGGTCGTCTTCCGGGTGTCGACGATGCGCGCCGAGGTGCCCGCGACGGCCGCGACGTAGGCCGCGGTGAGCGTGGCGACGCCGGACATCCGCTGCACGAGGTTGAGCGCGACCCGTTCCGCGCGGAGGACCGACCGTGCCGGCCCCGACACCGTCACGAGGGTGTCCCCCGCGACGAACCCGGCGCCGTCGGCCACGTGCACCTCGGCCCGGATCGTCGGGTCCACCGCGTGCATGACCGACACGAAGACGCCGCCGCCGCTCAGCACGCCGGGCTCCCGTGCGGCGAGGACCGCGGTCGCCGTGGCGCCCGCGGGGATGAGGGTCTCGCTGGTGACGTCGCCCCACGGGGCGTCCTCCTCGAGCGCGGTGTCGACCACGCGCCGGAGGACGTGCGGCGGGATCGAGCCGGGGTCGGTGACGACGAGGGCGTCGGTCGTCGGTGCGGCGGTGTCGGTCATGCGGGTACCTCCTGCGGGACGGCCGCGGGTCGGAGGACCCAACCGTTCGGTCGTGCGGCTCGGGGATCGGTGTCGGGGTGGTCGGTCCGGGCGTGCGCGCCGCGGGACTCGGTGCGGGCCTCGGCGGCGCGGGCGGTCAGCCGGGCGAGGTCGAGCAGCGCGCGGTCCTCGTGCTCGCGGACGCCGGTGGGCGCCGGCACGCCGAGGCGGTCGAGGTCGCGGCGGGCGCTCGCGAGTCCGCTCGCGTCGCGCAGGAGCCCGACCCGGTCCGTCATGACGGACTGCACCGCCTGACGGACGTCCGCGGCGTCGGTGCGGTGATCCGGGCCTCCCGTCCGGTCCTGCCGGGAGGCACGGGTCGCGTCCGCAGCGTCGGCGACGGTCACGACGTCCAACGTCGTGTCGCCGCGCAGGCGGATCCGGCCGGGTCGCGGTGCACCGAGCGCGTCCGCGGCGCGGACCGCGAAGACGAGGCCCTCCAGCAGCGAGTTCGAGGCGAGCCGGTTCGCCCCGTGGACCCCGGTGCAGGCGACCTCGCCGACCGCGAGGAGTCCGGGCAGGCTGGTGCGTCCCTCCGCGTCGGTCGCGACGCCGCCCATGGCGTAGTGGGCCGCGGGGGCGACGGGGACGCCCTCGCGGGTCCAGTCGTAGCCGGCGGCGCGCGTGGCGCGGGTGAGGCCGGGGAACCGACGGACGAGGAAGTCCGGGTCGAGGCCGGTGGCGTCGAGGAGCACCGGAGCGCCACCCTGGTCGCGGACGGCGGCGGCGATGCCCCGGGCGACGACGTCACGCGGGGCGAGCTCGGCGTCCGGGTGGAGACGGGTCATGAAGCGGTCACCGCGGGCGTCGCGGAGCACGGCGCCCTCGCCGCGGACGGCCTCGGACACGAGCCCGCCGTCCGGCACGGCCAGTCGGGTCGGGTGGAACTGGACGAACTCGACGTCGGCGAGCACGGCGCCCGCGCGCCAGGCCGCCGCCTGGCCGTCCCCGGTCGCGACGAGCGGGTTCGTGGTCTCGCGGTACAGGTGTCCCGCGCCGCCCGAGGCGAGGACGACCGCGTCGGCGTCGAGCCGCCGCGGTTCGCCGAGGAGGTCGAGGACGTCGAGGCCGACGACCGCGCCGCCGTGGACCACGAGGTCGACGAGGCAGGTGCGCTCGAGGATCGTGACGTGGCGCCGGTGCAGGGCGTCGACGAGGGTCCGCTCGATCGCCGCGCCGGTCGCGTCGCCGTCGGCGTGGACGACCCGCCAGCGACCGTGTGCGGCCTCACGACCCCGGGCGAGGTCGTCGCCGTGCCGGTCGAGGCTCGCCGCGTCGGTCGTGCGGTCGAACGGCACGCCGAGCGCCAGCAGGTCGCGGACGCGGGCGGGCCCGTCGGTGCAGAGCACCTCGACCGCGCGGGCGTCTGCGCTGCCGGCGGCGGCGACGTGCGTGTCCGCCTGGTGCAGGGCGGCGGAGTCGTCGGCGCCGAGCGCCACGGCGACCCCGCCCTGGGCGTACCGGGTGGCGCCGTCGGTCAGTGTGCCCTTCGTCACGAGGGTGACGTCGTGGCGGCTGCTCGCGCGGATCGCGGCGGTGAGCCCGGCGATGCCGGACCCCACGATGACGACGTGCACGGTGTGCTCCTTCCGTCCCGGCGGTCCCGCGTCAGCCGCGGGGCTTGGCGGCGAGCATGCGCTCGAGGGCGACCCTGGCGTCGGCCTGGACGTCGGTGGGCACGACGATCTCGTTGAGGACCTCACCGCGGACGAGCGCCTCGAGCACCCACGCGAGGTAGCCGGGGTGGATCCGGTACATGGTCGAGCACGGGCAGACGACCGGGTCCAGGCAGAAGATCGTGTGCTGCGGGTACTCCGCCGCGAGCCGGTTCACCATGTTGATCTCGGTGCCGATCGCGAACGTCGTCGGCTCGGTCGCGGCCGCCACGGTCTTCCGGATGAGGTCGGTGCTGCCCGCGTGGTCCGCGGCGTCCACGACCGCCATCGGGCACTCCGGGTGGACGATGACCTGCACGCCGGGGTGGTCGCGTCGGGCCTGGTCGATCTGGTCGACGGTGAAGCGGCGGTGCACCGAGCAGAAGCCGTGCCAGAGGATCACCCGGGCGTCCTGCAGGGCCGCGACGTCGTTGCCGCCGAGCGCCTTCCGCGGGTTCCACATCGGCATGCGGTCGGTGCTGATCCCCATGGCCTTCGCGGTGTTGCGGCCGAGGTGCTGGTCGGGGAAGAACAGGACGCGCTGCCCGCGCTCGAACGCCCACTCGAGGACGGTCGCGGCGTTCGAGCTCGTGCAGACGATGCCGCCGTTCCGGCCGCAGAACGCCTTGAGGTCCGCCGCGGAGTTCATGTAGGTGACCGGGATGACCGGGACGCGTCCGTCGGCGTCCGGCTCGGTGCCGTAGACCGCCGTGAGCTCGGCCCAGGCCTGCTCGACGCTGTCGATGTCCGCCATGTCGGCCATCGAGCAGCCCGCGGCGAGGTTCGGCAGGATGACCCGCTGGTCGTCCCGCGCGAGGATGTCCGCCGTCTCCGCCATGAAGTGGACGCCGCAGAACACGATGGCCTCGGCATCGGGCTTCGTCAGCGCGGCGTTGGCGAGCTGGAACGAGTCACCGAGGAAGTCCGCGTGCCGCACGACCTCGTCCCGCTGGTAGAAGTGCCCGAGGACCACGACGCGGTCGCCGAGGGTGGCCTTCGCCCGCTCGATGCGCTCGTGCAGTTCCTCGTCGCTCGCGGTCTTGTACTCGTCCGGGATGCCGCCCTGCCGGGGAGCCCCGGTCGGGATGACGTCGGACATCGACGACCCCGGACCGTAGCCGGGCCGGGAGTCGAAGTCCCACGTGGGCACCGCGAGGTCCGGTGTGCACGTGCTGCCGGCGGCGCCGCCGTTGGAGATGAGCTCGATCGTGGTCGCGATGGACACGGTGGTTCCTATCGGTTCGTTGGCTGCTCGGTCCGCTGCAGCGGACCGTTGTCCGCGTACGCGAGGTCGGGGTTGGAACGGTAGAGCCGGGCCGGACGGTGCCGTCCCCCGCTCGTGGTCTCGTCGGTGGGCAGGACCGCGTCGGTCTTCTCCACCTGTCGTCGGAAGTTCGCGGGGTCGAGCGCCCGCCCGAGCACGGCCTCGTACACGCCGCGGAGCTCGGCGAGGGTGAACCGGTTGCCGAGGAACGCCTGCGCGATCCGGGAGTACGACATCTTGTTCCGCAGCCGCCACAGGGCGTACTCGACGATGCGGTCGTGGTCGAACGCGAGCGGCGGGTGCTCGTCGGCGAGGAACCAGCGGACGTTCCAGTCGTCGGGCACGACGTTCGCCTCGTCCGGGTGCACCAGGGCCCAGTACACGATCGACACGACCCTGCTCGGGGAGCGGTCGACGTCCCCGAACGCGTAGAGCTGCTCGAGGTACCGCGGCTGCACGTTCGTGGTCTCCCGGAGGTGCGCCGCGGCGGAGTCCTCGAGCCCCTCGTCCGGTCGGACCCAGCCGCCGGGCAGCGCCCACGAGCCCTCGTACGGTTCCGCGACCCGACGCACGAGCGGCATCCACAGCGCCGGTGCACCCGTGTCCGGGTGCGGACGCAGCGCGACGATCACGGTGGACACCGCGACGCGGATGGGGGGCTCAGAAGATAGTGTCATGTTGACTCGAAGTGTTCGGGTTGCGATGACTCTATCACCGGGTTTCACGAGTCGGTAACACCGCCGAAAACTCGTCCGGGGAGCGCACGCCTACGGTGAGGGCATGACGACGGTGACGAGGATGCACGCGGTGGTGTCGGGCACGGTGCAGGGGGTCGGTTTCCGGTACTGGACGGCGCGGAAGGCCGACGGGCTCGACCTCGTCGGGTACGCGCGGAACCTGTTCGACGGGACGGTCGAGGTGGAGGCCGAGGGGCCGTCCGCAGCGGTCGACCGGCTCATGGACCTGCTGCACAGCGGCCCGCCCTCGGCCGAGGTGACCGAGGTCGCGCTCCGCCCGGTCGTGCCGCACGGGGACACCGAGGGGTTCTCGATCCTGCACTGAGCGGGGCGTGCCGCTCGGCGCGCCGATACGGCGTGCGGCTCGGCTCGCCGGTGTCGGACGGAAGCGGAATAATCGAATCCGTTCAGGCGGTTGCCCTGTCTGCGCTCCGGCGCCCCCTCGTCCCGTACGTCGCGATCCACCAGGAGCCCCGCATGACCCAGGCCGTCGATTCCGCACCGCGCACCGGGAGCGTGACGCAGCCGTCCGCCGGCGAGACCCGGCTCGTGATCGGGCTCCTGCTCGTCTCCGCGTTCGTGGTGATCCTCAACGAGACGATCATGGGCGTCGCGCTCCCCCGGCTCATGGACGACCTCGGCATCAGCGCGGCCACGGGCCAGTGGCTGACGACCGGGTTCCTCCTCACGATGGCCGTCGTCATTCCCGTCACCGGGTTCCTGCTGCAGCGGTTCAACACGCGGCCGGTGTTCGTCTGGGCGATGAGCCTGTTCTCCGCCGGCACGCTCGTCGCGCTGCTCGCGCCGGGCTTCACGATGCTGCTCGTCGGGCGCATCGTGCAGGCGAGCGGGACGGCGATCATGATGCCGCTCCTCATGACGACGGTGCTCACGCTCGTCGAGCCGGCGCACCGTGGGCGCGTGATGGGCAACATCTCGATCGTCATCTCCGTCGCCCCGGCCGTCGGTCCGACGATCTCCGGGCTGATCCTCAACGCGTTCTCGTGGCGCTGGCTCTTCGGCTTCGTGCTCCCGATCGCGATCGCCGCGCTGATCCTCGGCATGGTCAAGGTGCGCAACGTGTCCACGCCGCGGAAGGCCCCGATCGACGTGTTCTCCGTCGTGCTGTCCGCCTTCGCGTTCGGCGGGCTCGTCTACGGACTGTCGAGCATCGGCGAGGCCGGGTCGACCGGGCCGCTCGTGCCGATCGTGTCGCTCGTGGTCGGCGTGGTCGCCCTCGCGGTGTTCGTGTTCCGACAGACCCGCCTGCAGCGCAGCGACTCGGCCCTGCTCGACCTGCGCACGTTCCGCACCGCCGGCTTCACCATCCCGATCGTCGCGATGGTCGTCAGCTTCATGGCGATGTTCGGCACGCTCATCCTGCTGCCGATCTACCTCGAGCGCGTCCTCGGGCTCGAGGTCCTGCAGGTCGGGCTCCTCCTGCTCCCCGGCGGCCTGATCATGGGGCTGCTGTCGCCGGTGGTCGGTCGCGTCTACGACCGCCGCGGCCCGCGCGTGCTGCTCATCCCCGGCTCGATCATCGTCAGCGCCGTGCTCTGGGCGCTCTCGACCGTCGGCACCGGTACGAGCGTGTGGTTCGTCCTCGGTGCGCACGTCGTCCTGAGCATCGGGCTGGCGCTGACCTTCACGCCGCTCTTCACCTCGGCGCTCGGCGGGCTGCCGCCGAAGCTGTACTCGCACGGCAGCGCGGTGCTCGGCACGGCACAGCAGCTCGCGGGTGCCGCGGGCACGGCACTCTTCGTGACCCTGCTCACCATCGGGGCGGCGGGTGCGGCGAGCTCGGGAGCAGCGGACGTCGCGGCGGCCACGGCGACGGGCGTGCGGACGGCCTTCCTCGTCGGGGCGATCATCTCGCTCGCCGGCATCGTGACCGCGTCGATGGTCCGTCGACCCGCGACGCCGGAGGGTGCACCGGCTCCGTCGATGCACTGACGCTCGCCCGAGCACCAGACCGGTCCTGCGGCTGCGACGCCGCGTTCCCCTTCGCGCCCCCTCCCGGACATCGCGCCCCGTCACCACGGGGCGCGATGTCCGTGAGGGGGCGCGATTGCACCAGGGGCGCGGATGACCGGCCACGTGCCGCAGCGTCCGTCGGCCGCGCGTGGCATCGTGGGCGGCATGCGGTCGACGACGAGCGAGCTGAACTGGTCCGGCACGGTCACCTACACGGCGGAGCGCGTCGTCCGACCCGGTTCCGTCGCCGAGGCCGCCGAGGTCGTCGCCCGCTCCCCGCGGGTGCACGGCCTCGGCACCCGGCACTCGTTCAACGACGTCGCGGACACCCCCGGCGTGCTGCTCGACCTCACGGGCGTCCCGACCGACCTCGTCGTCGACACCGACGCACGGACCGCGACGATGGGCGCCGGGACCCGGTACGGACTCGTCGCACCGGAGATCGACCGCGCCGGGTTCGCCCTGCACAACATGGGTTCGCTGCCGCACATCTCGATCGGCGGCGCGGTCGCGACCGGCACGCACGGCTCCGGCACGACGCTCGGTTCGCTGAGCACCGCCGTCCGCTCCCTCGAGCTGATCGGCCCGGACGGCGAGCTCCGCACCGTGCACCGCGACGACCCCGGGTTCGCGGGCACGGTCGTCCACCTCGGGCTGTTCGGCATCGTGACCCGGGTGACCCTCGACCTCCAGCCGACCTACGGAATGCGGCAGGACTCCTACGGCCCGGTCCCGTGGGACGTCTTCACCGCGCACGTCGCCGAGGTCCACGCCGCCGGCTACTCGGTGTGCTCGTACACGGTGTTCGGCGACGAGATCAGCGACGTGCTCGTGAAGTCCCGCGTCCCCGACGGCGCCGTCGACGTGACTGTGCCGGAACACCTCCTCGGTGCGCCGAAGCGGCCGGGGACACCGGGTGACGGGCACCACACCGCCCGCGACGGGTCGGTCGGTCCGTGGTGGGACCGCCTGCCGCACTTCCCCATCGAGTCGGTCCCGAGCGTCGGGTCCGAGGTCCAGAGCGAGCACTTCGTCCCGCTCCGGCACGCGGCGGCGGCCCTCGACGCCGTCCGGACGATGGCGGCGCGCATCCAGCCGCACCTGCACGTCTGCGAACTCCGGACGATGGCGGCCGATCCGTTCTGGCTGAGTCCGACCCAGGGTGAGGACGTGCTCTGCATCGCCTTCACCTGGAAGAAGCACCCGGCCGAGGTCGCGGCGCTCCTGCCCGACCTCGAGGGTCTGCTCGCCCCCTTCGACGGGCGGCCGCACTGGGGGAAGATGAGCTCCCTGGACGGCGAGGCGATCGCCGGGCTGTACCCGCGCCTCCCGGCCGTCCGCGACCTCGTCCGCGCCGCGGACCCGGACCGCGTCTTCGGCTCCGCCTTCGCCGAGCGCGCCCTCGGGGTCTGACGACGGCACGCCGACGGCGGCGGGACGCGGACGGGACGACGCAGCCGGGAGGCCCGTCCCGGCGCCGACCCGCTCCTCACGCCAGCGGCGTGACCGCCCCCGCCTCGCCGTCCCAGAACCGCACGCCGCCCACCTCGAGCACCTCGGGCAGCGGTGCCCGCCGGAGTGCCGCCATCGCCCGCGGGAGATCGACGTCCCGGACCCGCCGTGCGAACGACACGTGCGGCGACCACGCACCCGGCAGCGAGGTGTCGACGCCGCCAGGCGCAGCGCGGTGGACGGCCTCGTGGAAGGCGGCGAGCGCCGGGTCGACGACGACGGCCCGGACGAGCACGGACCGCTCCGGACCGGCGGGGAAGAGCAGGACACCGCCGAGCCGGAGCGTCGCGGGCACGGGCGCGTCGAACCCGGTCGGAAGGGGCAGGTCCGGACCGGCAGCGAGGGTGACGTGCGGCGCGTTCGACGCCGACACGTGCCGACCGAGGCTCGGCAGGTCGTCAGCGATCAGCTCGTCCCACACTGCTCGGACGGCCGCGTCCGACGCCGGGGACAGGACGAGTTCGATGCTCCGCACCCGTCCGAGTGAACCCGACCGCGCTGTCACACGGCTGTAACACGGCGGAACGCAACTCGCGGCACCCGTGGGTCACCGGTCACACTCGTCGCACGCCACGGACCAGTGCTGCTCCGCGGGCGAGTCGAAGACCACGCACCGCTCACCCCACGAGGAGCACCATGTCCGCACCTGCACTGCCCCAGAAGCCGAAGGGCAAGCGTCCGATCGGCTGGATCGTCGCTGCGGCCGTCGTCGTCGTCGCGATCGTCGTCGCCGTGATCGTCGGTGCCGTCCGTGCCGGTGGTGACGGTGGGGCGGGTGCGACTGCCGACGGCGGTGCCGCCAAGACCGTGAAGATCGGTGTCGCGGACAAGGCGCTGCCGTACTGGAAGACCTACACGAAGCTCGCGAAGGAGAAGCTGAACGTCACCGTGCAGCTCGTGAACTTCTCGGACTACTCGCTGCCGAACCCGGCGCTCAAGGACGAGCAGATCGACATCAACCAGTTCCAGCACATCCAGTACCTCGCGGACTACAACGTCACCTCGGACGACGACCTCCAGCCGATCGGCTCGACGGCCGTCTACCCGCTGCCGCTCTACGCGACGAAGTACGACAGCGCCTCGGCCCTCCCGGCGGACGCGAAGGTCGCGATCCCGAACGACGCGATCAACCAGGCGCGTGCCCTCCTCGTGCTGCAGGACGCGAAGCTCCTCACGCTGAAGAACGGCGGGACCGCGTTCTCGACGACCGCTGACATCGAGACGCACAAGGTCGACGTGCAGACCCTCGACGCCTCGCAGACCGCGAACGCGCTGCAGCAGGGCTCCGTCGCCGCAGCCGTGGTGAACAACAACTTCGCGACCGCCGCCGGCCTGCCGGTCAAGGACGTCATCTCGAAGGACGACCCGTCGAGTGCCAGCGCAGCCCCGTACGTCAACGTGTTCGCCGTCCGGAAGGCCGACGAGGACGACAAGACCTACCTGGCCCTCGCGAAGCTGTTCCAGGACAGCGCGGTGCAGAAGGCGTTCAAGGAGGACTACCCGCAGGCCGTCGCGCGCAACGTGAGCGCCTCCCAGCTGCAGAGCGAGCTCGCCACCGTCGAGCAGGACGCGAAGGCGGCCAAGCAGTAGTGTCTGCCCTCGTCGAACTCCGCGGCGTCTCGAAGCACTACCGCCGCGCCGACACGGGCGAGACCGTCACCGCGGTCGAGGACGTCTCCCTGGACGTGCACCAGGGAGAGGTCCTCGGGGTGATCGGCTACTCGGGTGCCGGCAAGTCGACGCTCGTCCGGCTCGTCAACGCCCTCGAGCTCCCGAGCTCCGGGTCGGTGACGGTCGCCGGCCAGGACCTGACGGCGATCCCCGAGCGGGATCGCCGTCAGGCGCGTCGGCGCATCGGGATGATCTTCCAGCAGTTCAACCTGTTCCGGTCCCGGACGATCGCGGGCAACGTCGCGTACCCGCTGAAGGTCGCCGGTGTCGGCAAGCAGGAGCGCGACCGTCGGGTGGCGGAGCTGCTCGACTTCGTCGGGCTGCTCGACCGCGCGTACGCCTACCCCGAGCAGCTCTCCGGCGGCCAGAAGCAGCGCGTCGGCATCGCCCGTGCGCTCGCGTCGAACCCCGAACTCCTGCTCGCCGACGAGGCCACGAGTGCCCTCGACCCGGACACCACGTCGGAGGTCCTCGGGCTGCTCCGCCGGGTGAACCGGGAGCTCGGCGTCACGATCATCGTCATCACGCACGAGATGGACGCCGTGCGGCAGATCGCGGACCGCGTCGCCGTCATGGAGCACGGCCGCGTGGTCGAGGTCGGCGACGTGTACGACGTGTTCTCGAAGCCGCAGACCCCGGCCGCACAGCGGTTCGTCCGAACCGCCCTGCACGACCGACCGTCCGAGGAGCAGCTCGTGCGGCTCCGTGAGCACCACGCCGGTCGACTCGTCACCGTGCAGATCTCCGACGAGGTCGGCCTCCAGAACCGCATCGACGCCGCGTGGCGCGCGCACGGTGTGACGGCCGAGCTCGTGTTCGGCGGTGTGGGCGAGATCCGGGAGCGCCGGATCGGCTCGCTCACCTACGAGCTGACGAGCGACGACCCGCACGCCGTCGACGAGGCCGTCCGCGACCTGCGCGCGAGCGGCACCACCGTGGACGAGGAGGCGGCGGCGTGAACAACACCTTCCAGAGCGTGATCGACACGTTCGACGTCTTCGTCGCCTCGGTGCGCGACACCCTCGTGATGACGATCATCTCGCTCGTCGTCGCCGGCGTGATCGGCCTCGCCCTCGGGCTCACGCTGTACGCCACCCGCCCGGGCAACCTGCTCGGCAACCGGACCGTCCACACCGTCGTCAACGTCGTCGTGAACATCGTCCGGCCGATCCCGTTCGTGATCCTCCTGGCCGCGATCGGTCCCCTGCAGCGGGAGGTCGTGGGCACCACCATCGGCGTCCCCGCGGTGACGTTCGCGATCTCCTTCGCGGCGTCGTTCGCCGTCGCCCGGATCGTGGAGCAGAACCTGCTCGCGGTGGACCCCGGCGTGGTCGAGGCCGCTCGGGCGTCGGGAGCGCACCCGGTGTCGATCTTGCTGACGGTGCTCATCCCGGAGGGCCTCGGGCCGCTCATCCTCGGGTACACGTTCATCTACGTCGGCATCGTCGACATGACGGCGCAGGGCGCGATCGTCGGTGGCGGCGGCCTCGGCGAGTACGCGATCAACTACGGCTCGCAGCGCTACGACTGGTGGATCGTCTACGTCTCGGTGGCGGCGATCGTGGTCATCGTCCAGCTCGGGCAGTTCCTCGGGAACCGTCTGGCGCGCGCGACGTTGCGTCGCTGACCCGCCCCGGGTCGCGGACGTGCCGCTCACCTTCCGGCGAGCGCGACGCCGCGCGGCACCAGCCTTGGTCGCAAGACATGCCGCTCACCTTCCGGCGAGCCGACACCTTCTGCGACCAAGGCGGCACGCCGACGGCACGCCGCGCGACCAGCGCGGGCGACGCGGGTCGGAGGGCGCGGACGCGACCGCCGGACGGACGGGAGGCGCGGAGCCGGCTGGCACCGCGCCTCCCGTCCGTCCGTGGGTTGCCTCGCACCAACGTTGGTCGCAGGACATGCCGCTCACCTTCCGGCGAGCCGACACGTTCTGCGACCAACGCGGCACGCCGACGGCACGTCGCGCGACCAGCCTGGGCGGCCGATGCGCGCTCCGAGCGCGACGCCGCGCCGGTAGGTGTCAGGCCGCGGGGGCGTCGATCGTCGGGTAGCCGGCGGTGTCGCCGGGGTGCTCGTAGTGCGCCCGGACCAGGATCGGCCGGTGGTCGGACACCCCCGCGGGGAGCGTCTCGACGCCGGCGATGTGCAGGCCGACGCTCGTCGCGAAGTCGAAGTGGCCCGTGAACTTGCGGTAGCGCAGGTAGGTCGGCTGGTCCGAGAGCGACAGCGCGAAGCCGTGCTGTTCGATCTTGCGGCGGAGGTTCGTCTGGAACCACGGGTAGTTGAAGTCGCCGACCATGATCGCCGGGGCCTCGCTCGAGAGGTCGCGGACGAACTGGTGCGCCGCCTCGATCTGCTTGCGGCGGAGGGAGTTCGTCGCGGTCAGGGGCGAGGCGTGGAACGAGGCGACGATGACCTCGGTGTCGGCCTCGCGGTCGCGGAGGTGCATGGCGATGAGCCGCTCGTGGGCGGGCGCGAGCACCCGGTCGTGCAGCGACTTCTGCAGCGAGTGGATGCTGAAGTCCTGGAGCTCGAAGCGGTCGTCGCGCTTGTAGATCGCGAGGCCCAGCCGGTTCGCCTTCGTCGACGCCGCGAGGGAGAGCCCACCGACGGACGGAGCGAGGTCGTTCGAGTCGCACTCCTGCACGCACAGGACGTCGGCCTGCGAGGCCTCGGCCAGGGACGCGAGTTCGCCGTTCGCGGTGTGCTCACGGAGGTTGTAGCTGACGACGCGGAGTGCGGTCGGCTGCACGTCGGCGTCGGGGTCGAGCGTCCCGTGCTGCTGTGGAGCGGCCATGCTGCCTTCCTGTTCCGGGTGGCGTCCTGTCCGGGGTACCGGGTCACCCTGCCGGAGCGAAACTACTCGGCCTCCGCAGCAGGTTCCTGAGACTGTAGCGCGGGACGGGTTTCCGGCGCGTGACCGGGTCGCGAACGGACAGCGGCGGTCCGCAGCGGCGCGGTGCGCGCACCCGCCGCACAGGTCGCACGCGTCAGGCGCGGACCCGCACCCGCCGGGCGGGTCGCACGGTGTCCCCCGCCGTCCGGCTCATGAGCACACCCTCGACGCACGCGACGACGAGGAGCGCCGCGATGACCCAGAACGCGGCCACGTACGGCCCCGACCCGCCGAGCCCCGACGCCGCGCGGATGACCACGGCGGCGACCGCGACGCCGAACCCCGCCGCCGTCTGCTGCAGCGTCGAGGAGAGCGTGTTCGCCGGGGTCATGTCCGCCTGCTCGACGTCGGCGAACGCGATCGTGTTGTACGCGGTGAAGCCGACCGACCGAGCAGCACCGCTCACGACGAGCAGCACCGCGAGCAGCCAGAACGGGGTGTCCGGCGTCATGAACGCCATCGCCACGACGCTGAGCGCGGCGACGGCGGACGACACGACGATGACGGGCCGGTACCCGAACCAGCGGAGGAACGGAGTCGTCATGGGCTTGATGCCGAGGTTGCCGACGAAGACCCAGAGCACGGCCGACCCGGCGAGCACCGCGCTCCACCCCCACGCGTCCTGGAAGAGCAGCGGGAGCACGAACGGCACGGCCGAGACGGCCAGGCGGAAGAGGCTCCCGCCGGCGTGCGACACCCGGAAGGTCTCGAGCCGGAAGGACTCGAGCCCCATGATCGGGTGCGGGGCCCGGCGGAAGTGCCGGATCGCGAGCCAGCAGCACACCGCGCCGACGACCCCGGAGACGACGACCGCGACGACCGGCACCACGTCGAGCGCCAGCAGCGATGCCATCACGACGAGCGCGCCGAGGCCGAAGCACGCGAGCAGCGACCCGAGCCAGTCGAACGGCACGCGCTCCGGTGCCCGCTCCTGGGGCACGAGCACGAGCGCGGCCACGAACGCGACGACACCGAGGGGGATGTTGACGAGGAAGATCCAGTGCCACGTCAGGGTGTCGACGAGCACCCCGCCGACGAACGGCGCGATGATCGGCGCCGCCAACGCCGGCCAGGTCAGGATCGCGATCGCCGTGACGAGCTGGTCGCGTCCGGCGCTCCGGAGCACGACGAGCCGGCCGACGGGCACCATCATCGCGCCGCCGAGGCCCTGCAGGATGCGCCAGAGCGTCAGCTCCACGAGCCCCGTCGACGCGGCGCACAGTGCGGACGCGATCGTGAAGAGCGCGATCGCCGCGGCGAAGACGGTCCGCGAGCCGACGCGGTCGGTCACCCAGCCGCTCACCGGGATGAACACGGCCAAAGTCACGAGGTAGGCGGTGATCGCGACGCCGACCGCAGCCGAGTCGACCCCGAGGTCGCGGCCCATCGCGGGCGCGGCGGTCGCGAGGATCGTGCCGTCGAGCAGCTCCATGAAGAAGGTGCCGGCCACGAGGACGGCCACCGCCGTGCTGTGGGTCCGCCGTGGTGCGGGCGTCGATGTCGTCGTCGTCATGTCGAACGAAATGCTATGCCTGCTCGGGTTCCGCGACGGCCCGTGCGACGAACGTTCTGCGTTGCACAATGGAGTGGCCGCCAGCGTTGTCCGCACCGCGGCGGACGGACGAACGTGGCAGCACCGCACTCGACGAGGAGGCCCGATGACCACGCACGTGCTCGACGACGTCCTGCTGCCGGCGATGACGCTCCGCGAGTCCGCCCTCGCGTCCAACGCCGCCGTGATGCAGGCGTACGTCGACCGCCACGGCCTGCTGTTCGCGCCGCACATGAAGACCCACATGGCACCCGCCCTGGCCCGCCGGCAACTCGACCTCGGCGCGTGGGGTGTCACGGTCGCCTCCGTCCAGCAGGCCGTCGTGGCGTGGCGGCACGGCATCCACCGGATCCTCATCGCGAACGAGGTGCTCGACCCGGCCGGACTGGCCTGGATCGCGGGCCGTCGCACCGAGGACCCCGGTGCCGACGTCCTCTTCCAGGTCGACTCCCCCGCCGGCGTGACCGCGGCAGCGGCCCACGGAGCACTCCCGGTGCTCGTCGAGGTCGGGTTCCCCGGCGGACGCACGGGCGTCCGGTCCCCCGAGGTTGGGATCGCCCTCGCACGCACCGCACACGACGCCGGCCTGGAGCTCCGCGGCGTCACCGGATACGAGGGCGGGCTGCCCGGCCCCGACGAGGCCCGCGACTACGTGCGCGGCGTCCTCACGGTCACCGCGGCGGTCCGCCCGCTCGTCGGGGTGCCCCGGACGCTCCTGAGCATGGGCGGGAGCGCCTGGTTCGACGCGGTCGTCGAGGCCGTCGAGTCCCGGCCCGGTGACGTCGACGTCCTGCTGCGCTCCGGAGCGTCGCTGACGCACGACGACGGCTTCTACGCCGAGCGGACGCCCTTCGGCCGCCACCCCGAAGAGGGGCGGCTCGAGGCCGCCATCCGCGTCTGGGGTCGGGTCACCTCCGCCCCGGAGCCGGGCCTCGTGCTCGTGGCCGTCGGCAAGCGGGACATCAGCTTCGACGAGGGACTGCCGGTCGTGCGCGAGGTCCGGCCGGGAGGCACGGCTGACGCCCGCCCCGTGGCTCCCGTCCTCGGGTCGGTCACCGTCACCCGCCTCGACGACCAGCACTGCTACCTGCGGACCACCGACGCGGCGCCCGACCTCGTCCCGGGGGACGTCGTGGTGTTCGGCATCTCCCACCCCTGCACGGTGTTCGACAAGTGGCGCCGGGTCCTCGTGCTCGCCGACGACGACACCGTGCTCGACACGATCGAGACGGAGTTCCGGTGACCACCCCACCCGACATCCCCGCCCGCAACGCCGCCCTGTCGCTCCGGCGCGGACTCCGGCTGCTCGACCACGTCGCCGAACGCACGCGGAACGGCGAGGTGTCGGTCAGCCTCGGCACCCTCGCCACGGAGCTCGGGACGTCGAAGTCGACCGTCCTCCGCCTGACGGCCCCGATGGTCGAGACCGACCTGCTCCGCCGGACGGCGGACGCCGGGTTCACGCTCGGGCTCGGGGCGCTGCTCCTCGGCCAGAGCTACCTCGAGGGCATCGACCTCCGGGCCGCCGCGGCGCCGTTCCTCCGCCGGACCGCCGAACGGACCGGGCTCACGTGCCACCTCGTCGTCCCGGACGGCACCGACATCGTCTACGTCGACAAGGTCGAGACGCGCGGGACCGTCCGCATGGGGTCCCGCATCGGCAACCGGCTGCCGATGCGCAACACCGCCTCGGGCAAGGCCATCGTGGCGTTCGGGGAGCCGGACCTGCTCGCCCGGGTGCTCGCGGAGCCCGTCCGGGCGATGACGGACCACACCATCACGGACGACGTGCGCTGGCGCCGCGAGGTCGACCGGACGCACCAGCGCGGCTACGGCATCGACGACCGCGAGAACGAACCGGACATCCGGTGCGTCGCCGCACCCGTGTTCGGCCACGCGAACCAGGTCGTCGGGGCGATGAGCATCTCCGGGCTCGCGTCGCGGTTCCCGGCGGCCGCGGTCCGCGAGCTCGGGTCGGGGGTCGTCCGGACGGCGCACGAGATCTCGGTCGCGCTCGGTTCGTCCTCCGCCCAGCTGGCACTGAACCGGACGGCGACGACCCGGAGCGCCCGGTGACCGGGCGGGTGGTCACCGTCGGCGAGACGATGCTCCTGCTCAGCGGACAGTCGGTCGGTGCTGTCCCCGACCTCGACGCGATGCGCGTCGACACCGGCGGCGCGGAGAGCAACGTCGCGATCGGCCTGGCCCGCGCCGGGGTGCCGACGACGTGGGTCGGCCGCGTCGGGACGGACCCGGCGGGCGACCGCGTCGTGGCGGACGTCCGCAGCTCGGGCGTCGACGTGGTCGCGGTCGCCGATGCGGACCGCTCGACCGGACTCATGATGAAGGAGCGGCTGGCCGACGGCCGGACCCGCGTGACGTACCACCGCCGAGGGTCTGCCGGATCGGCGATCGGACCCGAGGACGTCCCCGCCGGACTCGTCGAGCAGGCCGCCCTCGTGCACCTCAGCGGGATCACCCTCGCGCTCTCGGACCGTTCCCGCGCGACCGTGGACGCCGTGCTCGACCGCGCCGAGGCCGCCGGTGTCCCCGTCTCCTTCGACGTCAACCACCGGCCGAAGCTCATCGACCCGGACACCGCACGCGTTCGCTACCACGCGGTGGTCGAACGCTCGGCGACCGTGTTCGCGAGCGACGACGAGGCCCGGCTGGTGCTCGGCCGCGAGGAGCAGCCGGACGACGAGGACGACCTCGCGCGCGGTCTCGCGGCACTGGCCCACGGCACCGCGGTGGTGAAGCTCGGCTCCCGCGGAGCGGTGGCCTCGGTCGACGGCGTCCTGCACCGCCGAGCGGCGACGCCCGTCCGCGTGGTGGACCCCGTCGGTGCCGGGGACGCCTTCGTGGCCGGCTGGATCGCGGCCGTCCTCGGTGGCGCCGAGCCGGCGGTCGCGCTCGACCGCGCGGCGGACGCCGGGGCCCTCGCCTGCACCGTGGCGAGCGACTGGAGACTCCCGGACCCCGACGCGGTCGTCACCGTGGACGATGCCCCGGAGGTCGACCACGCCGTGCACGACCGCGTGGACCGCTGATGGTCACCCGACGACGAGCACGCGCGACGAGCACCCAGACGACAGGAGGACCCCGATGACCGACACCGCCGCCCCCACCACGACGGCCAGGCACCGCCACGACGCCGGACCCGCGGTCGCCGTCCTCCGCGGCGGCACGGGCGAGCACGTCGAGGACGTCATCCGGGTGCTCGTCGAGTCCGGGGTCCGAGCGATCGAGCTCACCACCAACACCCCGCGCTGGCAGGACGGCATCGCCTGGGCGGTCGACCGGTACGGCAGCGCCGCCGCGGTCGGCGTCGGGACCGTCATCGAACCCCGGCAGCTCGACGAGGCCGCCGCGCTCGGCGCGACCTTCGCGGTCAGCCCGCACACCGATCCCGCCATCGGCGAGCGCGCCCACGAGCGGGGCCTCGGCTGGTACCCGGGTGCGGCGACCCCGACGGAGATCGTCACGGCGTGGCGGCACGGAGCCCGGGCGGTCAAGGTCTTCCCGGCCGCGCAGCTCGGCGGGCCGGCGTTCCTGAAGCAGGTGCTCGCACCGCTCGACTTCGTCGACGTGATCCCCACCGGCGGCATCGGCGTGGACGACGCGGCCGACTACCTCGCGGCGGGTGCGGTCGCGGTCGGCCTCGGCTCGCCGCTCGTCGGCGACGCCCTGCGGGACGGCGACCTCGACGGCCTCCGCACACGCGCGGAACGGCTCGTCGCGGCGCTGGCGCGATGACGGCGCCGGTGTTCCTCGCCGGCGGGTCGATCATCGGCGACGACGGCCGGTTCCACCGCCGGGACGTCCTCGTCGCGGACGGCCGGGTCACCGAGGTCGGCGAACGGCACCGTGTCCCCGCCGACGCAGCGGTGATCGACTGCTCCGACCGGGTCGTCATGCCGGGCTTCGTCGACGCGCACTCGCACGCGGGGTCCCTCGTGTTCGACGAGCGCGTGCAGCTCGCGCTCCTGCGCCAGGGCGTCACGACGATCATCACCGGGCAGGACGGCGTCGGGCCGGCACCGGGCGACGGCTCGTACGCGGCCCGGTACTTCGCCGCGATCGACGGCCCGCACCCGACCTACCGCGGCGGCGGCATCGCCGGGCTGCTCGCCACCTACGACGGCACGACGCCGCTCAACGTCGCGACGCTCGTGCCCGCCGGGACCGTCCGGTACGAGGTCATGGGCGACGACGACGGCCCCGCCGACGACGAGCAGCTCGACGCCATGCGTGCGCTCGTGCGACAGGGAACGGCGGACGGGGCGGTGGGCCTCGCGACCGGGCTCGACTACGTCCCCGGCCTGCACGCCTCGACCGAGGAGATCGCCGCCCTCGTAGCCGAGTCCGCCGCCGTCCGGGGCCGGTACGTGACGCACATGCGCGGTGGCTACGAGTCGAACGTCGGCGCGGGCATCGACGAGATCGTCCGCATCTGCCGCGCGGCCGGCGGCTCCGCACACGTGTCGCACCTGCACGCCCCCGTCCGGCTCGCCCTCGACGAACTCGACCGGGCCGCAGCGAACGGGGTGTCCCTGTCGTTCGACGCCTACCCCTACTCGCGCGGCTGCACGATCCTGTCGATGCTGCTCCTGCCCGCGGAGCTCGCCCGCCCGGGCACCGACGACCTCGCCCGGGCGCTGGCGGCCGACGGCGGTCGTGCGCGGGTCCGGGGCGCGGTGCTCGACCGGGTGCTCGGACGCGCGGACCTCGGCTCGGACTGGGCGGAGCAGATCACCCTGTCGCACGTGCCGGCCGCCGAGTTCCACGCGCTGCAGGGCCGGACCCTCGCGGACGCGGCGGAGGCCACCGGGACCGACCCGGTCGACCTCGCGCTCGACGTGCTCGTCGACTCGGAGCTGCAGGTGACCGTCGTGATGCGGGTACCCCGCCCGCGGACGTCGACCGAGCTGTCGGAGCTGTACCGGTACGGCGGCCACTGCGGCGGCTCGGACGGCATCTTCGTCGGGACGCACCCGCACCCGCGGGCGTACGGCACCTTCGCTCGGTACCTCGGCGAGTACGCCCGGACCGGACTGCTCTCGTGGTGGGAGGTCCAGGAGCACCTGTCGACGCTGCCCGCAGACTTCTTCCAGCTGGACCGCCGCGGTGCCGTCGCGCCGGGCTGGACCGCGGACCTCGTGGTCGTGGACCCCGAGCGGGTCGCTGCGCGGTCGACGTACGCCGAGCCGATGCTGCTCGCCGAGGGCATCGACGACGTCCTCGTCGCGGGCGTCCCCGTGCTCCGGGACGGCGCGCTCACGGGGGCGACCCCGGGCGCGGGACTGCGACGGACGCCGTTCCGTCATCCCGCCGGGACGACCGCGTCCTGACAGCGGCGACCCGGCGCGTGGCGCGCGGTGCGCCACGTGCCGGGTGAGGACCCGCTCAGGCGGAGGGCAGGACCGCCACGACGTCGATCTCGACGAGGATGCCCGCGAGGTGCGACTGGACCGTCGTGCGGACCGGGTACGGCTGCGTGAAGTGCTTCGCGTACTCCTCGTTGAACGCCGCGAAGTCGCGGTCGGAGTGCTCGAGGTGCACGGTCGACTTCACGACGTCGTCGAGGGTGGCCCCGTGCTCGGCGAGGACCGCCGCGACGTTCGCGAGCACCTGCGCGGTCTGTCCGGCGACGTCGTCGGCCATCGCACCGGTCGCGGGGTCCTGCGGGCCGAACCCGGCGGTGTAGAGGAAGCCGTTCGCGACGATGCCCTGGCTGTAGGGTCCGGCGGGCTTCGGCGCGTTGTCGGTGACGACGGCGGTCTTCGGCATGGTGCTCCTGTCGGTCGGATCGTTCCGTCCACCGTAGGCGGCGGCGCGCTCCGCGGCCCGGCCACCTGACGGCCGCTTTCCGTCCTGCACAACGCAGGGCGGGCCTCCCGGCTGGGTCTCCCAGGGAGCGGACGACTACCCTCGACCCGTGCCGCCCGAATCGACGCTCTCCGGATCGCTCGCGACCGGCCGACGGCGGTTCACCGACCTCGCGACCAGCCTGCCGGCCTGGTCCGCCGTGCTCCTGGTGTGGTTCGGCGGGCGCGTCGTGTCGACGTTCTGGCTGGCGCTGGCGTACCCGCTGATCGGTCGTGCGCTCCCCGCCAACGCGATCTGGGGCAACGACCACGGGTTCCTGACCTTCCTGACGGCGTGGGACGGGCAGTACTACCAGCAGATCTCGCTGCACGGCTACCCGACGACGCTGCCGACGGACGCGGCCGGCCACGTGACGCAGAACGCGTGGGCGTTCCTGCCGGCCTTCCCGTTCGCCATCCGCATGCTCACGGCGTCCACCGGCATCACGTTCGAGGTCGGTGCGCCCCTGATCGCCCTCGGCGCCGGACTCGTCGCCGCGTTCCTGCTGTACCGGCTCGTCAGCGACCACGCCGGGCACCGCGCGGGCATGTGGGCCGTGTTCTTCTTCACGTGCGGCCCGCTGTCGTTCCTGCTGCAGGTCGGGTACGCGGAGAGCACGTTCCTCGCACTGACCTTCGGTGCGCTCCTCGCACTCGAGCGCCGACGGTACGGCCTCCTCACCCTGCTCGGCGTCGTCGCGGCGTTCACCCGCCCCGGCGCCCTCGCGATCCCGCTCGTGCTCGGGGTCGTGGTGCTCGTCCGCTGGGTGCGTGCCCGTCGCGCCGACCGGGCCACGGGGACCGCCGACCGCACGCTCGACGGCTTCCCGCTGCGCGAGCGCCTCACGGCCGTGGGGTCCGGGCTCGCGATGGCCGCCGCGGGGGTCGCCTGGCCACTCATCGCGTCGCACTTGACCGGCACGCCGAACGCCTACCTCGAGACCGAGATGTCCTGGTGGGTGAACTTCATCGGGCGGGTCGACTTCGCGCCGATGACGCCGTGGTTCCTCATCGCGTCGCGGTGGCTCGGCGTCGGGGGCGTGTTCATCGTCGTGTTCCTGCTCGTCGCGTACCCCGTGTGGCTGCTCCGGCGCTCGACCCGGCAGCTCGGGTCGACGACCGTGCTCTACTCGGCGGCGTACGCGCTGTACATCTTCGCGGTGTCGCTCCCGATGGCCTCGACGCCGCGGCTGCTCATGCCGCTGGCACCGCTGTTCGGGTCACCCGAACTCGTCGCGAAGCCCTGGATGCGGTGGACCTTCGTGTCCTGCGCGCTCCTCGGGCAGCCGGTGCTGGTGGCGGTGCTGTGGCTGCTCGGCCCGCCGTGACCCGCTGACGCGACGCCGCACCTTGCCCGCCCGGCGTCGCCGTGGAACGACGAATCCGTTGTCGTGCGACAGCGGCTTCGTCGTTCCACAGCGGCAGGGCCCTAGAGCTCGACCGTCCCGTGGTCGCCCGTGTCGGGCTGGCTCTGCTTGCCGAGTGCGGCCTTGAGGGTCTGCACGAGACTCCCCACGGGGCCGGTGTCCTGGGTCCAGTACTCGACCGAGTCCCCCTCGACCGTGAGGAGCCGGATCGACGGGTCCTTGCGTCCCTCGGGGAACCAGGCCTCCGCGAACGGGGACCACAGCTCGTCGATGACGGTCTCGTCCCGCGTCACGGTGGCGGTGCCGGCGATCGACAGGTACCCGCCCTGCGACTCGATCGCGACGTTCACGTGCGGGTTGCGGGCGATGTCCTCGACCTTCTCGCTGCCGTCCTGCACCAGGAAGCGGAGCGTCCCGTTGAACGCCTTGTCCTGCACCGCCAGCGGCCTCGCGTGCAGCGCGCCGTCGGCGTTGACCGTGGTGAGGAGCGCCGTGCGGGCTCCGTGGACGATGTCCGAGATGGCTGCTCGCTGGTCGGCCTGGGTGTCGGTCATGGTTGGTCCTCCTCGTCGTGCGCCCCGTTGTGCCCGACGTGCGGCCGGGTCTCCCCGGGGCGCGTTCCGTTCGGACCAGTGTGCTCCGGGACGCTGGGACGCGTCTGCCTGGAGGCACGGTGCGCGCCCGCGACGTCGGTCGCGCCCGGTGGTCGCCCAGCCCGTCACGCGCGGTCGCGTCGTCAGACGGCGGGTTCGCGGATGGTGGTCTCGACGTCGACCACCTGCGGGATCCGCGGCATGGACGCGAACCCGAACGCCACCGGCGGGTCGAGCGGGGCGATCGACCCGAGCGGCGCTCCTGCCCACGTGCCCCGCACGCCCGTGACGTCGTGCGCCCCGGTCACGCCGTAGTACTCGCGACGACCGTTCCCCGCCGTGCCCGCCGTCCCGGCCCCGGGTGCGAGGAGTCGGGCGACCGGGTCGATCACGGTGAGCCACCGCCAGTCCCGGGCGACCGGCTTCGGGACGATGCGGAGCACCCGCCCGAGCGGTGAGATCCCGCCGACGTCGATCGAGGCCTGCAGGGGTCCGGCGTCGAGTTCGAGGCCACGGGCGGTCCGGCGCGTCCGGACGTCGACGACCGAGACGGTGTCGAACCGGTAGGTGCCGGAGACGTACGCCGCGACCAGCTCGTCGGGCGCGAGCAGCACCGAGCTGCCGTCGGCCTGCTCGAGGAAGACGTCCGTGAACGGACCGAACGGCGACCGCTCCCACATCCCGACGACGATCCGGACGCCGGACATGCTGCCGACGCCGAGGATCTTCCCGCGGAAGCGTCGTTCGGTGGGCTCGGGGTTCCGGGACATGCGCCGGACGCTACCCGCGCCCGCCGAGAGCGACGTGACGGGCGCGCACCGTGCCTCCAGGCCGGACCGGGCGTGACGAGGGCACGCGACCCGCCCGCACCACCGTGCTCAGGGCACCGGCACCGGCTCCGCGAGGAGCTCGCGGACCCGGGGCGCGACCTGCGTGCCGTAGAGCTCGATCGACCGCATCATGTCGTCGTGCGGCAGGCGGCCCGTCGCGTAGCGCATGTCGAACCGCGAGACCCCGAGGATCCGCATGTTCCGTGCGATCTTCCGCGCGACCGTCTCGGGCGAACCGACGTACAGCGAGCCGCCCGCGGAGAGCCCGGCGCGGTACCCGGCGACGTCGAGGGGCGGCCAGCCGCGCTCCCGGCCGAGCTGGTCGGTGACGGCCTTGTGGTACGGCCAGTAGCGCTCGGCGGCCTCTTCGTCGGTGGCGGCCACGAACCCGGGCGAGTGCATCGCGATGGGCTGCTGCGGCAGCTCCAGCTGGGTCAGGGCCTGGCGGTAGAGCCGCGAGAACGGGGCGAACTGCGCGGGCTGCCCGCCGATGATCGCGAGGAACAGCGGCATGCCGTACGAGGCGGCGCGGATGACGGACTGCGGGGAGCCGCCGACACCGATCCACGTCGGGATGGGGCCGTGCTCGAGCTTCGGGAAGACGTCCTGGTCGACGAGCGGCGCCCGCTTCGTGCCGGACCAGGTCACCTTGTCGCCGCCGCGGAGGGCGGCCCAGAGCTGCAGCTTCTCCTCGAAGAGGACCTCGTAGTCGCTCAGCTCGTGGCCGAAGAGCGGGAACGACTCGGTGAAGGACCCGCGGCCGAGGATGACCTCGGCACGCCCGTCGGAGATCGCGTCGACGGTGGCGAAGCGCTCGTAGACGCGGACCGGGTCGTCCGAGGAGAGCACGGTGACCGCGGAGCCGAGGCGGATGTCCTTCGTCGAGGCGGCGATCGCGGCGAGGACGACCTCGGGTGCACTGACGATGAAGTCGGCACGGTGGTGCTCGCCGACGCCGATGAAGTCGATGCCGAGCTGGTCGGCGAGCACGGCCTGCGCGACGACGTCGCGGATGCTCTGCGCATCCGACTTCACCGAGCCGTCGGGGAGTTCGGTGACGTCGCCGAACGTGTCGAGGCCGAGCTGCACGGGGCCGACGCGGTCGGGTGCGGGCGGCGGCACGTCCGAGGGGCGGTCGGTGCCGAATGCGTTGCTCATGGATCCTCCTGCGGCGTGCCGTTCAATGCGTATGCATGAATCTACCACGGATCGGTGGCGCGCAGCAGCCCCGCACCCGCCCCGAGTACCGTCACGCCCATGCCGCAGATCCCCGACCAGACCGGCCGCCGCATCGTCGTCACCGGAGCGAACAGCGGGACCGGCAAGGAGACCGCCACCCGCCTCGCCGCCGCCGGCGCGTCCGTGGTGCTCGCCGTCCGGACCGTGTCCAAGGGCGAGGACGCCGCTCGTGACGTCCGCGCCGCCCATCCGGACGTCGACGTCGAGGTCCGCGAGCTCGACCTCGCCGACCTCGCGAGCGTCCGCCGGTTCGCCGACGGCATCGCAGCGGACGACCGACCCCTCGACGTCCTCGTGAACAACGCCGGCGTGATGGCGCCGCCGAAGCGCTTCGAGACGGTCGACGGCTTCGAGCTCCAGTTCGGCACGAACTTCCTCGGCCCGTTCGCCCTGACGAACCTGCTGCTCCCGGTCCTGCTGCGCGCCGAGGCTCCTCGCGTCGCGACCATGTCCAGCCTCGCCGCGCTCTTCGGCACCGTCCGGTTCCCCGACCTGCAGTGGGAGCGCGGCTACAACGGCTGGCGGGCGTACGGCCAGTCGAAGCTCGCCGACCTGCTCCTCGCGCTGCACCTGCACCGTCTCGCGGTGGAGCGGGACTGGGACCTCGTCAGCACGGCAGCGCACCCGGGCTACACGCGGACGAACCTGCAGTCCGCTGGGCGGTCGCTCGGCCGGTCGAAGCCGGTCCGGACGCACGACCGTGCGCTGCCGTTCACGCAGGACGTCGAGCAGGGGTCGGAGCCGCTGCTGTACGCCGCCGTCGGACCGAACGCCGTCGGGGGCGCCTACTACGGGCCCGCGGGCTTCGGCGGCCTCACCGGCCCCACCACGGTGGCGTCGGTCCCCCGGTCGGCCCGGAGCGCCGACCTCGCCCGCTCGCTCTGGGCGGTCGCCGAGGACCTCACGGGGACGGCGCCGCCCGCCTGACCGGCCTGGAGGCGCGGTGCGCGCCCGCCTGACCGGCCTGGAGGCGCGGTGCGCGCCCGCCCGCCGGCTCACCAGCGCAGGTGGTCGCGCTCCAGGGCTCCGCTCACCGCCGCGAGCAGCGCGCGCTGACCACGGGCGGTCGGGTGCACGTCGTCGGCCTGCATCCACGCCGGGTGCCCGCGGAGCGGCTGCCCCAGGTCGAGCCAGGACCCGCCGACGCCGGCCACCGCGGTGTGCATCGCCGCCGAGATCGTGGCGAGCTGGGCGGGCGGGGCGTCCTGGTCCCAGACCGCGCTGAGGCCGACGACCCGGGCCCGCGGCAGGAGTCGGTGCACGGCCGCGACGAGCTGCTGCGTCGCGCCGTCGAGCTCGTCGTCGTCCTGCCCGAGGTCGTTCGAGCTGGCCTGCAGCACCACCACCGCGGGGTGGAGCGCCGCGGCCTGCTCGGCGAGCTCCTCGTACGTCGCCGAGCACTGGTCGTCCCCCTCGGCGAGCACCCCGGCACCGTCGCAGCCGAGGTCGGTCAGCCGGAGGTGGTCGCGTGCGGCGAGGAGCTCGGGCCACGCCTGCGCCGGCCGGAGTCCGTGCCCGATCGTGATGGAGTCGCCGATGACGACCACGCGTGCCCCGGTCGGCAGCGACCCGATCGACAGGACCGCCGACTCGTCCGACGAGCAACCGGCGAGCACGCCGCAGAGCGCCACCGCGACGGCGACGACGAGGGCTGCTCGGGAGGGACGGCGCACGGCGCGTCCGTCAGAACTGCACGTCGTCGCGGGTGAACGCCGCCGTGACCGCGGCCGCGATCGCCTGCTGACCCCGCACCGTCGGGTGCACGTCGTCCGACTGCATCCAGTCCGCGTGACCCCGCAACGGCTCGCCGATGTCCACGTAGGTCCCACCCTCGCGCTGGAGTGCCACGCGCATCGCCTTCGAGATCTTCGCGAGCTGCGCGGGCGGTGCGTCCTGGTTCCAGATCGCGCTGAGTCCGATCACCCGGGCGCGCGGCATCCGCCGGTGCACGTCGTCGACGACCTGGTCGGTGGCGCTCCGGATCTCGGCGGTGTCGAGCCCGAGGTCGTTCGAGCTCGCCTGCAGCAGGACCACCTGCGGACGGAGTCCGACCGCGCGCTTCACGAGCGTCGGGTAGGCGCTCGCACAGTCGTCGTCGTCCCCGAGCGCTGCCACCCCGGCACCGTCGCAGGACAGGTTCGTGAGGGACCAGCCGTTCGTGTCGGCCATCAGCGCGGGCCAGGCCTCCGCGGTCGTGAGGCCGTGCCCGCCGGTGATCGAGTCGCCGATCGCGACGACACCGACGTCCTCCGCCTCGTCCCACGGGGTGCCGGGCCCCGGCGTGGGCGTTCGACGCGCGCTGGCGCTCGGCGACGACTCCGCACCGACGGCGGCGGAGGGCTGCTCACTGCAGGCGCCGAGGGCGAGCACGGCGAGCGCCGCGACGCCGACGACGACGAGCACGCTCCGGGTCCGGGTGGTCACAGAGCGCGAAGCTACGCCCGCAGGCCACGGCCCGCCCGTGCGTGGCGCTGCGGGTGTGCTCAGGCGCGGCGCAGCTCGGGAGGGTCGGCGCGGTGCCGGGTCGGTCAGGCGCGGTGCAGTTCGACCGAGCCGTCGAGTCGTCCGGGCTCGGTGAGCCGCGCGTGCTGCAGGACGGTCCGCTCGGGTCCGACCGCCGCGGCGACGATCGACAGCGTCGTCATGTGCCCCTCGGCCTCGTGGGCGTCGCGGAGGATGGCGTCCGGGTGGTCCGTCGGCAGCTCGGCGGAGGCGGCGAGCACGCCGAACCAGCCACTCCAGCCGTCGCCCGCGTCATCACCGGCGTCCGCGGTGCGCAGTTCGTCGAAGGGCCCGAGCACCGGGGGCGCGACCGGGGCGTCGGCCGCGCGGAAGGCCTCGAGCCACCGGCCGATGCGGGGTGCGGCGGGGTCGTCCGGCTCGCCGTGCGTCACCATGTGCACGCCCGGCTCGAGCTCGGTCGTGCGGACCGCCGCGCCGTCCCAGGTGACGACCTCGGCGCCGCCGGCCGTGGCGCGCACGAGGTTGAACGCGCGGGTGGTCGGCAGGGTGCCGTCGTGGCCGGGCAGGACGCCGGTGACCGCGTCGAGCGGCACGACGCCGCGGGTCGTCCACGTGCCGTCCTCGCTCGGCACCGGCTCGCCGCGGTTCAGCACGACCGCGAGTCCGGCGGCGTCGGACGCGGCGAGCCAAGCTCCGCCGGCCGAGCGGTCGCGCACACCCCGGACGCCGGGGTCGAGGTCCGGCCACCAGGCCGCGGGCGGGTCCCACGGACGCTCGGGCGACTCGTCGCGGAGGGCGAGCACCGTGACGGGCCACTCGGAGCCGGGCGCGACGCGGACGACGACGGTGCACATGGGTCCGATCCTCGCACGGGCACCGCCGGTAGCGTGACGGGTGTGAGCGCAGCAGCAGAGCACAGCCGCACGGTCGTCGTCGGCATCACCGGGGGCATCGCCGCGTACAAGGCGGTCGGGGTCGTCCGCGACCTCGTCAAGCGCGGCCACGAGGTCCACGTCGTCCCGACGGAGGGCGCCCTGCGGTTCGTCGGGCTCCCGACCCTCGAGGCACTCAGCCGCAACCCGGTCACGACGAGCGTCTGGGACGACGTCGCCGAGGTCCGGCACGTCGCGCTCGGCCGCCGCGCCGACCTCGTGGTCGTCGCCCCGGCGACCGCGGACGCCCTGGCCCGGATGGCGGCGGGTCTCGCGGGCGACCTGCTCGGCACGACGCTCCTCGCCACCGAGGCGCCCGTCGTGGTCGCACCCGCGATGCACCCGCAGATGTGGGAGCACCCGGCCACCCGGGCGAACGTCGAGACCCTCCGCGCCCGCGGCGTCCGCTTCGTCGGGCCGGTCGTCGGCGCGCTGACCGGGGACGACGCCGGCATCGGCCGGATGTCGGAGCCCGAGGACATCGTCGAGGCCGCGCTGGCGGTGCTGGACCAGGCCGACCACCCCGACGACGCCGGTCTGTCCACCGGGACCGCACCGTCCCTCCCGGCCGGTGACCTGCGCGGGGTGCGCGTGCTGGTGACCGCAGGGGGGACCCGCGAACCCGTGGACCCCGTCAGGTTCGTCGGCAACCGGTCGAGCGGTCGGCAGGGTGTGGCGTTCGCGGCGGACGCCGCCGGCCGCGGGGCCGTTGTCACCCTGGTCGTGGCGAACGTGGACGCCGGACTCACCGCCGACCTCGGCGTCGAGGTGGTGTCCGTCGGGTCCGCCCTCGAGCTCGCCGACGCCGTGCGCGCGGCGGCCGTCGACGCGGACGTGGTCGTGATGACGGCGGCGGTGGCGGACTACCGGCCGGCCGAGGTGCACGCCGAGAAGCTCAAGAAGGACGCGCAGGGCGACCGCCTCACGCTCGAGCTCGTCCGGAACCCCGACGTGCTCGCCGAGCTCGTGGCGAACCGGCGGACGGGGCAGATCATCGTCGGGTTCGCCGCCGAGACGGAGCCCGACCGCGCGGCCCGCATCGAGCTCGGGCGGGCCAAGATCGCGCGGAAGCCGGCGGACCTCCTGGTCGTCAACCACGTCGGGTGGTCGTCGGGCTTCGAGCGCGAGGAGAACGCGATCGAGGTCCTCACCCCGGGCGGCGAGGTCGTGCGGGAGGCCTCCGGCTCCAAGGCCGAGGTGGCGGCGGCCGTCCTCGACCTGGTCGCGACCGCGCTGGCCTGACGCGGCGCGACGGCGGCGCGCCCGCGCGCTGCACACCGCCGCGCTGCGCGCCGCAGCACTGCGCACTGCGCACTGCCTCGCTGCGCGTTCCGAGGGAGCGACGAGCACGATGGGGCCATGCGACGACGTGAACGCACCAGACGCGCCAACCGCACCGCTGCCGCCCTCGCCGTCGTGCTCGGCGGCGCCGGTGTCACCCACTTCCTCCGCCCGCGAACCTACGACCGGATCGTCCCCGAGGCGCTCCCGCCCCGCCTGACGACGCTGCTGTCCGGCGTCGCCGAGCTCGGCATCGCGGCGGGACTCGCGGTGCCCAGGACCCGACGTGCCGCAGGGTGGGCCGCCGGAGCGCTGTTCCTCGCCGTCTTCCCCGCCAACGTCAAGATGGCGAAGGACGTCCTCGACTCCCCGCGGTCGTCCCGGGCGATGCGGCTCGTGTCCGTGCTCCGGCTGCCGCTGCAGGCGCCGCTGGTCTGGTGGGCGGCCCGCGTGGGTCGGCACGGCGGATGAGCGAGGCGCGCGCGGCGGTCCCGCTGCTGCACCGGCCCGTGACGGTGCACGCGTGGGAGGACATCGTCTTCGCGCACTGGCGGCACGACCCGGACGTCCTCGGCCGGATGCTCCCGCGCGGGACCCGTCCGGACGTCGTGGACGGCAGTGCCTGGGTCGGGCTCTCCGCCTACGTCTTCCGCGAGACGCGGGTGCCGCCCTTCCCGCCGTCCGGGCGGCTCGGCTCGATGACCGAGGTCACGATCGAGGTCCTGACGGTCGACGACCACGGTCGGCACGGCGTCGCCTACCGGACGGTCGACACGGACAACGTGCCGGCGATCGTCGCGGCGCACGCGCTCCTCGGTGTCCCGTACACGTTCGCGCACGCCGGCTCGCGACGACGCGGGGACACCGTCGCGCACCGGTCCGTGCGGCACCCAAACCGCGCGCTCCACCCGTTCCGCGCCGCGCGGGCGCCGCGGCTGACGCCGACGGGCAGGCCTGGAGGCTCGCCCCGCCCCCGCCACGCCGCCGCGGTCCGTGTCGTGGCCGGTCCGGTCACGACGGCGCCGCTCGCGGTCGAGCTCACGACGCGCGCGGGGATCCACGCGCGGCACCTCGCGCAGACGGTGTTCTGGCAGCGGCAGCACCCGCCGCTGACGATCCGGTCGGCGCGCGTCGAGCAGCTGTCGGGCGACCTCCCCGCGGCCGTCGGGCTGCCGGGGCTGTTCGACCGGGCACCCGACTCGGCGCTCGTCGTGGACGCGACGACCGTCCGCTACGCGTGGGGGGACGTGGTTCGGTGACCGACCCCGACCTCGTCCGGTTCGTCACCGCGCAGGAGGGGGTGCACGAGACCGCGCTCGCCGAACTCCGCGCCGGACGCAAGCGGACGCACTGGATGTGGTTCGTGTTCCCGCAACTCGCCGGACTCGGCCGCAGTCCGACCGCGCAGCACTTCGCGATCACGGGGCTCGACCAGGCCGCGCGGTACCTGGCGGACCCGGTGCTCGGGCCGCGGCTGCTCGAGGCCGTGGCGGTCCTGACGGAGGCTCCGGCGCCGTCGGCCGAGGTGTTGCTCGGCGGCGTCGACGCCGTGAAGGCGCGGTCCTCGTCGACGCTCTTCGCCCGGGCCGCGCCGGACCCCGCCCCGTTCCGCGCAGCGCTCGACCGCTGGTACGGGGGCGAGGAGGACCCGGTGACCCTCCGACTGCTCGACGCGGGACCGGTACCCCGTTCGCCCGGCGACCGCTGACCGTATATCAGGTACGGTGATCCGTACGGCCGCACCCGGAGTGTCGGTCGCACGACGAGCAGACCTCGAGGAGGGTCCCCCGATGCCGGTCCCCACCAGCGCACCCACCGAGCACCAGCTGCTCCGCGACACCGTCCGCGCGAAGATCCACGACGCGATCATGGACGGCACGCTGGAACCGGGCGAGCGACTCAACGACGACGAGCTCATCGCCTGGCTCGGTGTCTCCCGGACCCCCATCCGCGAGGCCCTCAGCCAGCTCGCCCGCGCCGGGCTCATCGAGATGGCGCCGAACCGGTACACCCGGGTGACCACGCCCAAGCCGGACGAGGTCGTCGAGGCGTTGCAGACCCTCGGTGTGCTGTTCGGCGGCGTCGTGCGCCTCGCGGTCCCCCGGCTCGGGTCCGCGAGCCGGAAGGAGATCCTCGCCGCGCTCGACACGACGATCGCCGAGTTCGAGGCCCACGACGTCACCGCGGTGAACCACGACGCCCTCGACGTGTTCGGACTCTACGTCGCCGAGTGCGGCAACGCCGACCTGCAGCGCGTGTGCCGCGACACCACGGACGGACTCGGGTTCCGACTCCGCCTGCCGAACCTCGACGAGCTCGTCGACTGGGACCGGATGACCGAGGACTTCAAGCGGCTCCGGGCGGCGACCGAGGCCGGCGACAACGTCGCCGCCGAGCTCGCGACCGAGGCGATCCACCAGCTCCCGGGCGAGAAGCACTGAGAACCCTGTACGTCCGGACAGGGACGGTCGTACCGGCCGCTCCCAGCCTGCCCGGTAGCATCTGGACGACCCCCTGAGAGCCGAACCCGGAGGCCACCCATGAGCGCTCGCGAGACCGACCGGACCGCCATCGCGGCCCGACTCGCGGCAGCGGTCGGACGCATCAACCGACGTGCCCGCACCGACTCCGCCTCACTCGGGTACGGCATCGTGTCCGCACTCGCGACGATCGAGCGCGAAGGGCCCCTGCGACCGGGCGACCTCTCCCGCCTCGAGGTGGTCACGAAGCCCACCATGACGCGGATCCTGACCGAACTCGAGCAGCGCGGTTTCATCGAGCGCGAGGCCGATCCGCGGGACGGACGGGCGTTCATGGTGAGCGCCACGCCGGCCGGTGTCGCAGCGGTCGAAGAAGCACGGTCGCAGCGCACGGGCATCGTCGCCGAACTCATCCACGACCTCCCCGACGCGGACGTCGACGCGATCGCGAACGCCCTCGGCGTCCTGGAGCGCATCGCGCAGGGCGAGCGCACCCAGGAACCTCCCACCTCCTGACCCCTGATCCGGTCGTTACCGAACCGTTACCAACGGGCGGACGGACCGTTCTGCCAGTGTTCCTGGACGCGCTGCCCAGCGTGACGCGTCATCGTGTCGGCTCCGCCACGGCGTGACCTCCCACGGTCACCGGAGGGCGGACGGACGGGCCCCACACCACCGTCCGGGCCTCACCCGACTCGCGGACCCGACGGTCCCACCGTCCCCGACCTCCACGCCTCCCCCACCCCGGCGTGCCCGGGACGGTCCGCGCCCGAGTCGGCCGACCACCGGAACCGATGAAGCGACGCACCACCGAACTCCCCACGACCACCGCCTCCACCCGACGCGAGGCCCTCGACTCCCCCTCCCGACGCGTGCGGCGGGCCGTCCGCAACCGGACGACCCTCGTCGCCGCGGGCGCAGCCGTCCTGGCCGTCGCCGGCGGCGGTGTGCTGGTCGGGACGCAGCCCGCACTCGGCGAGGCGCTCGGCGTCCCGACGGCCAGCCCGACGTCCGCTCCCGCGCTCGACGGCACCGCGCTCGACCGCGCCCAGGCGCAGGCCACGATCTCGAGCGCGCAGGTCGTGCTCGCCGACGCGAACCACAAGACCGACACCGCGGAACTCGAGCAGCGCGTCGACGCACTCGACGACTACCGCACGCTCTCCGGCGCCGCGCTGACGAATCGGATCGCGTCCACCGTCGCCGCCACGCAGCAGGTCGCCGAGGCCAGCGCCGCGCAGGACAAGTCCGACGTCGATGCGAAGCGTGCCGCGGCCGAGCAGGCCGCCGCGGAGAAGGCAGCAGCCGAGAAGGCCGCCGCCGAAGCCGCCGAGCGGGCACGCAAGCTCGCCGCGGGCAACACGGTGGCGGGTGCGAAGGCGACCGCGAGCTCGCTCGCGTCCTCGCAGTACGGCTGGGGCTCCGACCAGTTCCAGTGCCTCGACAACCTCTGGACCAAGGAGTCCGGGTGGAACTACCGCGCCGTGAACAGCAACGGCGGGGCGACCGGCATCCCGCAGGCACTCCCCGGCTCGAAGATGGCGACGATCGGCTCGGACTGGCAGACCAACGCCACCACCCAGATCAAGTGGGGTCTGCAGTACATCGCCGACGCGTACGGCACCCCGTGCGCCGCGTGGGGGCACTCGCAGGCGTCCAACTTCTACTGATCCTTCCGGATCTCCCGGCCGTCTCGTGGTCGCGCCCGGAGTGCGGTAGGCATGCTCCGTGACCACGACCGGACTGCGCCGCATGGCGCCGCGCGACCCCGCCGAGGCGCACCGCGCCGCGAGCCCGCTCGAGCTGCTGTTCGACCTCGTCTTCGTCGTCGCGGTCGGGTTCGCCGCGACGAACCTGCACGAGATCGAGGCCGAGGGACACGTCAGCACCGCGATCGTCGCCTACGCGTTCGTGTTCTTCGCGATCTGGTGGGCGTGGATCAACTTCACGTGGTTCGCCACCTCGTTCGACACCGACGACTGGCTGTACCGCGTCACCACGTTCGTCCAGATGGCCGGCGTGCTCGTCCTCGCCGCCGGGGTGCGCCCGTTCATGGCCGAGGGCGACCTCACGATCGCCGTCGTCGGGTACGTCGTCATGCGCCTCGCCCTCGTCGCACAGTGGCTCCGCGCCGCGGGGTCGTCGCCCGAGTACCGCCGGACCGCGCTCCGGTACGCGGTCGGCATCGTCGTCGTCCAGGTGCTCTGGGTGCTCGCCCTGGCCGTTCCAGAGGCCGCGCGCCCGTGGGTGGTCCCCGTGCTGATCCTGCTCGAGGTGCTCGTGCCGCCGTTCGCCGAGCAGGGGTCGCGGACCACCCCGTGGCACACGCGGCACATCGCCGAGCGGTACTCGCTGTTCACGCTCATCGTCCTCGGCGAGGGACTCGTCGCGTCCGCGAGCGCGGTCATCGACGGCATCGCCGACGCCGACCACCTCGGGCCCCTGCTCGTGCTCGCCGCCGCGGGCCTCGTGATCGTCGCCGGCATGTGGTGGATCTACTTCTCCCGCGAGCAGCACGCGCACATCCGGTCCCTCCGGACGGCACTCGTGTTCGGCTACGGCCACTACGTCGTGTTCGCCGCAGCAGGAGCGTTGCCCGCCGGCATCGAGGTGGCCGTGAGCGCCGACGCGGGCGACGCGGACCTGTCGCACGGCACCGTCGCGGCGACGATCGCCGTCCCGGTCGCGCTGTTCGTGCTGGCGATCTGGGCGCTCGCGCTGCGTCCGTCGCTGTCGGTCGGTCGGAACGCCCTCGTCGTCGTGCTGGCGCTCGGGATCGCGGCCTCGGTCCTCGTCCCCGAGGTGTCGGTCGTCGTGACCGCGGGCCTCGTCGCGGCGATCGTGGTCGTGCTGGAGGTGGCGGACCGACGGTGACCACCGCCGGTCGACGCTCGGGAGCGGTCAGCCGATCCGGGCGACGCGGACGTCGACCCGGCTGAGGGCCAGGCCGTGCTCGGTGGCCGCGGCGAGTGCGGCGACGTGTGCCTCGTGGGCGGTCTCGGGCGCCGGCCGGGACAGGTCGGTGCCGATGACGATCCGGAGCACGTCACCGTCGAGGACGACGCGGCTCGGTGCCGTCCGGGCGGCCAGGCTCTTCACCGCGGACACGGTGCTGCCGAGGGTGGGCCGGGCGCGGTAGAGGTCGGCGACCCCGGGGACCTCGAGCACGGCGGCCTCGACGGCGCCGAGGATGTCGTCGGCGGGGCTCATGCGTCCTCCTCGGGGGCTGCGTCGGCGGCGGTGTGGCGGGCATCGGCGTCGGTGTCGTCCGTGCGGGGCAGCAGGTCACGGACGACGACGTCGACCGAGTCGACCACGAGGTCGGTCTGGTCGGCGAGGACCCGGGCGACGGTCTCGCGCACCTCGGCGGCGACCGTGCGGATCGTCGCCCCGGAGCGCACCGCGATCTCGACGACGACCCGGACCGGCGCCCCGAGCTCGGTCACGTCGCCCTCGAGCGTGCAGCGCGCGATGAGTGCGTCGCCGACGCCGTCGCCGGCGCTGCGGACGAGGGACCGGATGGCGCCCTCGGTCATCACCGGACGTTCGGTCGGCGCCGCCGGGCGGAGCGGGACGTCACGGCCGGCACGGGCCTCGAGCGAGATGTTCGCGAGGACACCGCTCACCCAGGACTCGTCGGCCGGGGCCTCCTCGGCGGCGGCGGCCTCGAGGGAGCCGAGGGACGTCTGCCGGAGCCGGACGAGGGCGGCGAGCGCGTTCTGGCACGCCGGGGAGTCGTCGATGGTCGGGTCCGCGGGCTGCATGCCCGCGTCGAGGTAGTCGGCCAGCTCGTCGATCGAGTGGCCGTCGAGGTCGTCGGGTTCGAGGGACTCGAGCCGGACGTGCTCGGGATCGGTCATCGCCATCCCTCCATGAGACGGATCATGTTCTTCCGGGCTCGGGACAGCAACCCGCGGACGGTCGAGACGGGGAGGTCGAGCTCCTCGGCGATCTGGTCGTACGAGTACTCGAGCACCTCCTTCATGAGCCAGCACCGGCGCTGCGCTTCGGGGAGCTCGGCGAGGGCGGTCTCCACCGCTTCCTCACGCGAGCGTGCCTCGGCGACCCGTTCCGGAGCGTCGTCCGACGGCGCCTCGACCTCGATCTCGGTGACGTCGTCGTGGAATCGACGGGCCCGGATGCGGTCGATGCACTTCCGGCTGAGGATGCGCATGAGCCAGGACTTGACCTTGGCGTGGTCCTCGAGGCGGTCGAGCCGGTCCCAGGCCGTGATGAACGTCTCCTGCACGACGTCGTCGAGCTCGTCGGTCGACCCGAGTGTGCGGCGTGCGTACGCCCGCAGCAGGGGCGTGTAGCGGCGGATGAGGACCTCGAACGCCCGGACGTCGCCGTCGGACGACCGGCCCGCGAGGACGGCGTCGTCGAGGTCGGTGAGGAACTGGTGGGGCACGGGATCCTTCTACCGGGGTCGGATGGGGTCTTCCTGAGCACGGGTGGACGTCCCGCTCACCGGGCACCTGCGCGGAACCCGTGCGCCGAGGTCACCCGGAACGGTCCGACCGGCCGAGCGGCGAGGGCACGGACCCGCGCCTGCGCGAGCAGGTGCGTCCGCGCGGTGCGGTGACGGGGGTCGGTGCGCGGGTTCGGGGTGTCGGTCATGGTCGTTCCTCCTCGGGCCGTGGAGACGGCCTCCACCGACAGGACGGAGCAGGACGGCACTTCGTCACACGCGGCACCCGACTTCTGCCGCTGGCCTCCGTACGGCATGCTGGTGCCGTGCCCCTGGTGACCGCCGTCTGCCGCGTCGAGCGGCTCCTGCCCGACTCCGGGACGATCGGCGTCACGGCCATCGACAAGCGTCCGGTCGAGGGGCCGGTCCGGGTCCGCCCGCTCGGCCTGTACGCCGACGTGCAGGCCGACCGGAAGCACCACGGCGGCGAGGACCAGGCGGTCTACGCGTACGCGGACGAGGACGCCGCGTTCTTCGCCGACGCACTGGGCCGCGACGTCCCGCCGGGGCTGTTCGGTGAGAACCTGCGGACCTCGGGGCTCGACGTGACCGGCGCGGTCACCGGCGAGCGCTGGCACGTCGGCGACTCCCTCGTCCTCGAGGTCACGATCCCGCGGATCCCGTGCGGTACCTTCGCCCGCCGGATGCGCGTCGACAAGTGGGTCCGACGCTTCACGGAGGAGGGTCGTCCCGGCGCCTACTTCCGCGTGGTCCGGTCCGGGCCGGTGCAGGCCGGTGACGGCGTCGAGGTACGAGACCGGCCGGACCACGGCGTGACGATCGGCGAGCTCTTCGCCGGGGTCAGCGCCGAACGCGCGCGTGCCGTCCTCGACGCGGGTCGTCCGGTGGCGCCGAAGGTGCGGGTCCTGCTCGACAAGGCACTCGCACGCGGCTGACCCAGCGGGTCGTCGTGTCGGTCGGGTCGTCGTGTCGGTCGAGACGTCGCGTCAGGCCGGGAGCGCTCCGTCAGTCGGGCAGGGTGCGGCGGACGGGGTCGATCGGTCGCTTCGCGCGCGGCAGCCCGGCGACCACGAGGTCGTACGCGTTCGCGACGAGGTCCTCCACGAGGGTCTCGTCGATGCCGTCCCCGGGCGCGAGGGTGATCCAGTGCCGCTTGTTCATGTGCCAGCCCGGCGTCACCTCGGCCAGGTCGCGGACGAGCGCCGCTCCGTGCGGCGGGGCGCACTTCAGGTTGACGATCGGGACGCCCCGCAGCTCGGACGTCATGACGAACATCTTGCCGACCACCTTGTAGACGACGGCTCCCTCGCCGAACGGCTGCGTCTCCTCGACCGCTGGCAGACCCATCGCGGTCCGCGCAGCCACCTCGTGCAGGCTTGCTCCGTCCATGCCCCCAGCATGCCCGAGGTCGGGCCCCGATCGGGGGTATGAGTGATCCTCGCGGTGGCCCTAGTCTGAGCGGATGCAGATGACCCGAACCCTCAGCATGGCGGCCGCGAGCGTCGTCCTCGCCGCCACCGCCGTCGTCGGCGGCGCCTCGGCCGCACAGGCAGCCCCCACTGTCTACAAGAACTGCGACGCCGTGCACCGCGTGTACTCCGGCGGGATCGCGAAGAAGTCCGTCACCAAGAACAAGGTGACCTCGGCCGGCAAGGTGACGTACCGCGCACTCAAGGGCACCGTCAAGAAGGACGACAAGCTCTACGCGGCCAACAAGAAGCTCGACCGCGACGCCGACGGCATCGCCTGCGAGAAGAGCTGACCCGACCACGCACCGGACGAGGCCCGGCGCGCACGGAGCGCGCCGTGCCTCCCGTCCGGGACCGCGACCGGAGGTCGCTGCGACCCGTGTCGCCGCGACCGGGCTGCGCGTCAGAGCGGGGGCACGCCCTCGTGACCGGAGCGCGGGCGGGCCGTCCCGGCCACACCGGTCACCACCGACCCCGCCGGCACGTCCTTCGTGACGACCGTGTTCGCGCCCACGACGGAGTCCGCGCCGACCGTGATCGCCCCGATGAGGGACGATCCGGCACCGAGCACCACCCGGTCCCCCACCCGCGGGTGCCGCCGCGCGCCCGGCCCGTGCTCACCGCCCCGGCCGCCGAGCGTCACGCCGTGGAAGAGCACCACGTCGTCGCCGACGACCGCGGTCTCGCCGATGACGACCCCCATGCCGTGGTCGATGAAGAACCGGCGGCCGATGCGCGCGCCCGGGTGGATCTCGATGCCGGTGACCGACCGGGCGACCTGCGCGACGACCCGGGCGGCGAAGCGCGACCCCGGCAGTCCACGCGCGAGCCAGAGCCGGTGCGTCAACCGGTAGGTCCAGATCGCGTGCAGGCCGGAGTAGACGACCGCGTTCTCGAGGTCCCCGCGTGCTGCGGGGTCACCGCGGCGTGCTGCGGCCAGGTCCTCCCGGATGGTCCGCAGCACGCCGCGCCGACGGGCTGACGTCACGCAGTGAGCCCCTCGAAGAGCACCGTCGAGAGGTAACGCTCACCGGTGTCGCAGACGATCGCGACGATGCGCTTGCCGGCGTTCTCCGGGCGGGCACCGACCTCGATCGCGGCGTGGATGATCGCGCCGGAGGAGATGCCCGACAGGATGCCCTCCTGCGTCCCGAGGTCTCGGGCCACGCGCAGGGCGTCGTCGAGCTCGACGTCGAAGACCTCGTCGATGACGCTGCGGTCGAGGACCTCCGGCACGAAGTTCGCGCCGATGCCCTGGATCTTGTGCGGGCCGGCCTTGCCCTCGGTCAGCAGCGGCGAGTCCTTCGGCTCGACGGCGATGACCTGGACGCCCGGCACGCGTTCCTTGAGGACCTGACCGACACCCGTGATCGTGCCGCCCGTGCCGACGCCCGCGATGAACACGTCGACGTGTCCCTCGGTGTCGCGGAGGATCTCCTCGGCGGTGGTCCGGCGGTGGATGGCGGCGTTCGCGGGCGTCTCGAACTGGTGCGCCAGGATCGCTCCGGGGGTCTCCTCGACGATCTGCTCGGCGCGCGCCACGGCACCCTTCATGCCCTCGGGGCCGGGCGTCAGGACGACCTCGGCACCGTAGGCGCGGATGAGGGCGCGACGCTCGACGCTCATCGTCTCGGGCATCGTGATGACCACCCGGTAGCCGCGGGCCGCACCGACGAGGGCGAGGGCGATGCCGGTGTTGCCCGACGACCCCTCGACGATCGTGCCGCCGGCCTGCAGCTCGCCGGACTCCTCGGCCGCGTCGATGATCGCGACGCCCAGGCGGTCCTTGACGCTCGCGCCGGGGTTGTAGAACTCGAGCTTCGCGAGGATCTCGGCGCTGCCCTCGCGCGGCAGCCGGTTCAGCCGGACGAGCGGGGTGTTCCCGAACGCCTGCGAGATGTTGTCGTGGATGGTGCCGCTCATCTGGTCCGTTCCTCCGGGTCGGGCCGCGCCGCCGTCAGGGGCGGTCCGGCGTGCGGTGCGCTCCTGTGCGCCTGCGGTGCGAGCCTACCGAGCGGAGCCGGGTTCGCCCTGGTCCGTGACGCGCCGGTACGAGGCACGGTGCCGCGGAGCACCGCGTCCGCCGGGCGCCGAGCACCGCGTCCGCCGGGCGCCGGGCACCGGGCACCGGGCGCCGGGCACCGGGCACCGGGCACCGGGCACCGGGCGCCGGGCACCGGGCACCGGGCGCCGGGCGCCGGGCGCCGGATCGAACCTCGGGAACGACGTCGAACCGGGTCACGAGGCCGGTTCGACGTCGTCCCCGTGGTGCGACACGCGCGACGTGCCGAACACGACGCAGGCCGAGCCGCGCCGTGGCGCGTCGCGTCGCGTCGCCTCAGCCCACCCCCGTAGTCCGCGCGAACGCCTCGTCCGTCGCCTCGAGCACCCGCAGCACGTTCCCGCCGGCCAACGCCAGCAGGTCGTCGTCGTTCCACCCCCGCCGGACCAGCTCGTCCGCCAGGACCGGGTACCGCGACACGTCCCGCAGGTCCGGCGGCAGCACCGGCGTCCCGTCGTAGTCGCCACCGATCCCCACGTGCGCGATGCCGGCGACGTCGCGGGCGTGCTCGACGTGGTCCGCGACCTCCGCCACGGTGACGAGCGGCGCCTCCCCCACCGACCCGTCTGCTTCCCAGTCGGCGTAGGCCCGCGACACGAACGCCGGCACGAAGGTGATCATCACGACACCGCCGTTGTCCGGCAGCCGCTCGAGGACGTCGTCGGGCACGTTCCGCGGGTGGTCGCACACGGCCCGGGTGGACGAGTGGCTGAAGAGCACGGGCCGGGTCGCGACGTCGAGCGTGTCGTGCATCGTCGCGGGGGCGGTGTGCGACAGGTCGACGAGCATGCCCGTGCGCTCCATCTCCGCCACGACCTCGCGGCCGCGGTCGGTGAGGCCGCCGTGCGGGTGCGCGCCCGTCGCCGAGTCCGCCCAGGGGGTGTCGTCGTTGTGCGTCAGGGTCATGTAGCGGACCCCGAGGCGTGCGAACGACCGGAGGACGGCGAGGTCGTCGCCGATCGAGTGGCCGCCCTCGGCGCCGAGCAGCGACGCGATGCGTCCGTCGGCCACCGCTGCCCGCACCTCGGCCGCGGTCCGGGCGAGGGCGAAGGTCTCCGGGTACCGCTCGACGATCCGGAGCGCGAGGTCGATCTGCTGCAGCGTCGTCCGGACGGGGTCGGGTTCGGAGCAGGGCACGAACACCGACCAGAACTGCCCGACCACCCCGCCCGCCCGGAGCTTCGGCACGTCGGTGTGGAGCGAGCCCTCCTCGGTGTCGATGCCCTCGACCCCGGAGCCGTGGGTGTCGCGCCGCTCCCAGGGCAGGTCGTTGTGGCCGTCGATCACCGGGAACACAGTCATCCGCCGACGGTACCGCAGCCGCCCGCGGTCGCCCCGTCGCTAGGCTCGGCCCATGGACCCCGTGACGTTCAGGACGGACCGCCTGGTGCTCTCGCCGCCGGAGCAGTCCGACGCCGACGCCGTCATCGCGTACGCCACGGACCCGGACGTCATCGCGTACACCCCGGTCCCCGTGCCGTACTGTCACGCCGAGTTCGCGGAGTGGCTCGAGCGGTGCCGTACGGGCTGGGTCGAGGGCTCCCGGCTCGCGTGGGCGATGCGCCGCGCCGAGGACCCGCGGTTGCTCGGCACGGTCGAGCTGTTCGGCATCGCGGACGGGTCCGCGGAGGTCGGCTACGCCGTCCACCCCGACGGCCGCGGGCACGGGTTCACGACGGAGGCGGTCTCCCGCATCGTGGACTGGGCGTTCGCCGAGCCGCCGCACGGCCTCGGCCTCGTCCGCGTGCAGTGGCGTGCGATCGCGACGAACCGTCCCTCCGCCGCGATCGCCCGCCGCGTCGGCATGTCGTTCGAGGGCCTCCGACGCTCGGCCAGCGTGCACCGTGGTCGACGACACGACGAGGCGCTCGCCGCGGTCCTCCGCGACGACGACCGGTCGGCTCCGCAGGGCTGGCACGCCGCCCCGTACGGCTGGCCCGCCGCGTGACGGTCCGGTTCCGGCTCGACACCCACCTCGACTGCCCGCCCGAGCAGGCGTTCGCGCTGTCCCTCGACATCGGCACGCACGAGCGCTCCCTCGCCGGGACGGGCGAGCACGCCGTCGGCGGCGTGACGACCGGCAGGATCGGCCTCGGCGAGACGGTCACGTTCCGCGCCCGCCACCTCGGCGTCGTCTGGCGGCTCACGAGCCGCATCACCGCACTGGAGGCTCCACACCGGTTCGTCGACGAACAGGTGCGTGGGCCGTTCGCCCGGTTCCGGCACGAGCACCGCTTCGAACGCGCCGGCACCGGCACGCGGATGGTCGACGACGTCGTCGTCACGGCGCCCTTCGGGCCCGTCGGACGGCTCGCCGAGCTCCTCGTCCTGGACGGCTACCTGCGCCGGCTGCTGTCGACGCGGAACGCCGCGCTGGCCGCCGAGGCGGCCGCAGCCGAGGCCTGACCGGACGTCAGACCGCGTGCGCCCCGAGCAGCGCACCGGCGGCGTAGGTCGCGGCGAGCGCCAGTGCGCCACCCACGACGACGCGGATCGTCGCACGGCCCCGGGCAGCCCCACCGAGCGCAGCACCGGTCGCCCCGGTGACGGCGAGCGCGACGAGGACGGCCACGACGGTCACCGCGACCCGCACGGCCTCGGGCGCGAGGAGCATCGCGAGGAACGGCAGCGCCGCCCCCGTGGTGAAGGTCGCCGCGGAGACCCAGGCGGCACGCCACGGGCTGACGACCTCGTCCTCGGCGTCGCGGAGGGCGGCCTCGGCCCGGAGCGCTCGGACCTCGGGTCGGACGAGCTCGGCCGCGACCGAAGAGGCCACCTCCGGCGCGACCCCGAGCCCCCGGTAGTGCGCCGCGATGGTGTCGGCGTCCTCGGACTCCGCCTCGAGCTGCGCCTGCTGCGCGGCCTGACCGGTGCGCTGGGCATCACGGGCACCGCTCACGGAGACGTACTCGCCGAGCGCCATCGAGACCGCCCCGCCCACGAGCGCTGCGGTGCCGGCGGCGATGACCGGGCCGGTCCCGGCGCCCGCCCCGGCGACGCCGACGAGCACGGCGGCGACGGACACGATGCCGTCGTTCGCACCGAGCAGTCCGGCGCGGAGCCAGTTGAGCTTCGCGGCGCTGGTGGCGTCGTGATCGGTGGCGGGGAGCACGAGGTCCGATGCGGTCGACATGCGACGAGGATGCCACCGTCCAGGACGTTCCGCCAGCAAGGTGAGGCTGCCCTGACCTGGGGTTTCGTGGTGAGGGCAGCCTCACCTGCGCGACCGCCCGACACTGCGGGAAACCGCACCCTTCCCCGCATCGGAGACACCCCCGGCGAGGAGTCGGACGGCCCGGATGACACACTCCAGCCATGGGCAGGGGAATCAGGATCGACCACGTGGGCGTCACGGTGCCGGACATCGACGCTGCCACGGCGTTCTTCGAGGCGGCACTCGACGCCGTGTTCCTCTACGACGTCCGGAGCCGGACCGAGGAGCCACGGAGCACCCCGGAGGTGCACGGCTACCTCGGGATCCCGTCGACCATGGCGCAGGGTGCCATCCGGATGCTCGCGCTCCCGGAGGGGCCCGGGCTCGAGCTGTTCGAGTACCTCGGGCCGGACCAGCACTCCCCCGCCGCACCGTCGGACCTCGGGTGGCAGCACGTCGCCCTGTACGTGGACGACATCGACGCCGCGCTCGAGAAGGTCGAACGAGCCGGCGGACTGCGGAACTCCGACCCGCGGGAGCTGCGCGGCGTCGAGGCCGGCGAGGGCAACCGCTTCGTGTACACCCGGACGCCGTGGGGCTCGACGCTCGAACTCGTGAGCTACCCGACCCCGCAGCCGTACCTGCTCACCGCGCCCCGGGCGAAGTGGGAGCCGTGGCCGTCCCCCGAGGACGCGCGGCGCGAGCCCGTCGGGGCACTGCGGACCGCCGTCGCGTCGTGGGCGGACGGCTCCCCGTTCCGCCGCGCGGGCGTCGACGCACTGCACCCCGAGCCGGTGCCCGCCTGGTCGGCACTCCTGGCGGCGACGTGGCGAGCGGTCGCCGCCGTCATCGCCCCCCGGCGACCCAGGCGCGCGTCGATCGACCGCTGAGCGGGTGTGCGAAGGGCTCGCCGGCCGGCCGGAACCCGGCACCGCGGTAGAGCCGGACGGCGGGAGCGTTGTCCTCGAGCGCGTGCAGGACCACCCGCGGGTGTCCCGCGCGGCCCGCCGCGGTGACGGCCGCCTCGAGCAGCTCCCGCCCGACGCCACGGCCCTGTGCCCGCGGCGCCACCGCCAGGAGCGACAGGTACGCCGCGTCGGCCGGGTCGCCGGCACCACCGGTGCCCGGTGCCGTCACGAGCACGAAGCCGGCGATGCCCGCGCCGTCCTCGGCCACCACGAGCGCGACCCGGTCCACGCCGAACTTCGTCACTGCGCGTCGGCGCACGGCGTCGGACTCGGGGAGACCGTCACGGACGGCGACGGCGGACACCCAGAGGTCCGTGCACGCCGTGTCCTCGTCCCCCGAAGCTGCACGGAGGACGAAGGACGGGAGGGTCATCCGGTCAGCCTACGACCGACCGCTCGCCGATCCGGTAGCCGGCACCCCGGTGCTCCTCGGGCAGCCGGTCACCGCGTCCGTGCAGCTTGTGCCGGAGCGACCCTTCCTCGTACCCCTCGGGGTAGACACCGCGGGCGCGGAGCTCCGGCACGACGAACTCGATGACGTCCTCCCACGTGCCCGGCGTCACCGCGTAGGCGAGGTTGAACCCGTCGACGTCGGTCTGCTCCTGGATCCGCTGCAGCGTGTCCGCGATGGTGGCGCCGGAGCCGACCGCGACCGGTCCGAGTCCACCGATCGCGGTGTGCCGGGCGAGGTCCCGGATGGTCCACTTCGAGCCGTCGGTGCCCTCGGCCGCGGAGATGTTCGCCGCCGCCGACTGGATCGCGTTCGACTCGACGTCACCGAGCGGCTCGTCGAGCTCCCACTGCGCGAGGTCCACGCCCATCCAGCCGGAGTTCAGCACGAGGGCACCCTCCTCCGACGCGTACGACAGGTAGTCCTCGTACTTCGCCTGGGCGGCCTCGTCGGTGGCGTCCGTGATCACGGTGAGCAGTGAGTAGACGCGGGCGGCGTACCGGTCGCGACCAGCTGCCTCCAGGGCGTCCCGGATCTTCGTGACGGTCGCGGCCAACTGCGGCAGGGTCGGCGCCGCGACGAACACCGCCTCGGCGTTCTCGGCCGCGAAGCGGACGCCTCGCGGGGACGCACCGGCCTGGTAGATGACGGGCGTGCGCTGCACCGACGGCTCGGAGAGGTGGATGCCCGGGACGTCGAAGTGCTTCCCGTGGTGCTCGATCGGGTGCACCTTCGCCGGGTCGGTGAAGACGCCGGTCGCACGGTCCTCCACGACGGCGTCGTCCTCCCACGAGCCCTCCCAGAGCTTGTAGAGCACCTCGAGGTACTCGTCCGCGACGTCGTAGCGGTCGTCGTGCGACAGCTGGTCCGTCTGCCCCATGTTGCGGGCCGCGCTCGGCAGGTACCCGGTCACGACGTTCCACCCGACCCGGCCCTTCGTGAGGTGGTCGAGCGTCGACATGCGCCGCGCGAACGGGTACGGGTGCTCGTAGGCGGTCCCGGCGGTGATGCCGAACCCGAGGTGCTCGGTCACCGCCGCCATCGCCGAGACGAGGAGCACGGGGTCGTTCACGGGCACCTGCGACCCGGTCCGGAGCGCCGACTCGTCCGACCCGCCGAACACGTCGTACGTGCCGAGGACGTCGGCGATGAAGATGCCGTCGAACGCGCCGCCCTCGAGGATCTTCGCGAGGTCCGTCCAGTACGACAGGTCGTTGTAGTGCCGCGAGCGGTCACGGGGGTGGCGCCACAGCCCGGAGGACTGGTGCGCGACGCAGTTCATGTCGAACGCGTTGAAGCGGATCTGCCGGGGTTCGCTGTCGGTCGTCACGGTCGCGACGCTACGGGCGGGCCGTCGCGTCCGCCACGGACGTTGCGTCGTGTGACACGCCCGGCCGGGAGGCACGGGTGCGGCCCGTCCCACGGCTCGCGTCCGGCGGGCGCACCGTCCGCAGCGCGCGGGTGCGCTGTCCGCACGCCGAACGATTGCTGGGCACCGGTGCGCTCGCCACGGCAGGATGCAGGGGTGCCCCAGACCATGCAGCGCACCCGGTGGTCCGCGACGACCCAGGACCCGGCCCAGGCATCGGAGCAGCTCCGCGCGCTCCCCGACCTGCGTCGCGTCGACGTCGAGCCCGGCGCCGACGGCTTCGCGTTCGACATGCGTCGGCGCGGGACCGACCTGCTCTCCCTGTGGTCCTCCGCGTCCTCGGGCGAGGTCCGTGGCGAGGTGCAGGCCGACACCGCGATGGTCCTCTTCTGGTTGAAGTCCGGCACCGGCGCCGTCGACGAGGACCACGACGTCCCGACCGGTCGTCCGTCGCTCTTCCGCCACGACCCCCAGCACGTGCGGTGGACCGGGTACGAGCTCGACCTCATCCGCATCGACCGACGGACCGTCGAGGAGGTCGCCGCCGAACGGGGTGCCTGGCGTCCCGGGCCGCTGCGCTTCCAGCCGCACCACATCCCCGAGGGCCCCGCGCTCGCCGCGTGGTGGCTCATGGTCCGGACCGTGGCAGCCGAGGTGCTCCGCGGCCCCTCCGTCGTGCCGGAAGCCCGCGAGCGGGAGCTGACGCGCTTCGCCGCCGGTGGGCTCCTCACCGCGATCCCGCACTGGCCGATCGGCGAGCAGGGGCCGCCCCCGACCGCAGCGGCCGCCCGGTTCGCGCGCGCCGAGGGGTTCCTGCTCGACCACGCCACGGAGCAGATCTCGGTCGAGGACGTCGCCGACGCCGCCGGCCTGAGCATCCGCGGGCTGCAGGAGGCGTTCCGGCGGCACCACGGCGTCACCCCGACGACGTACCTCCGGCGGATCCGGCTGCTGCTCGCACGGGAGCAGCTCGAGTCCGGCGAGGCCGAGAGCGTCGGCGACGTCGCCCGTGCGGTCGGGTTCGGCCACCTCGGGCGCTTCGCGAGCAGCTACCGCGCAGAGTTCGGCGAGCTGCCCCGCGAGACGTGGTCGGCGTCGCGGAGGGACCGCTGAGTCCGCCGCGTTCGCCGGTCTCGCCGAGTCACCCGCCGTACTGGGCGCAGCTGTCCGTGCCGCTGTAGCAGGGGTGGTAATCGTCCGGCAGGGGGCCGGACCCACCGTCGTCGTGCCACCGCCCCTGCGGCACCGAGAGGACGACGGCCGCCACGAGGACGACCGGTACGAGCGTCAGGGTCGTGAAGGCGACCCACCGCACGCCGGCGCGGACGGCGAGCACGAGGGCGGCGACGAGGAGCAGGCCGGCGAGGACGAGCAGCCCCTCGTACCGGTGGACGGCCGCGGGCGACTCGTCCGGCCCGTCGAACAGGCGGAGCGTGGACACGAAGTTGCCGAGCAGCACGACGGGCATGCTGCAGAAGAGCAGGCCGGCGGTGACGGCGAGCCGGCGCTCCACACGGCGACCGCGCCCACGTCGGCGCTCGGTCTGGTGTCGCGCGTACTCGGCCGCGACTCGATCCCCCGGGGTCGTCACGCGATCATGGTGCCACGGCGGTGGCCTCGCGCGCGGCTGCCTCGGCGGCGACCCAGGCGAGCATGCCGCACTTGACCCGCATCACGAACTTCGAGACGCCGTGGAACGCGACGAGGTCCTCGAGGACGTCCTCGTCGGGCTCGCCTGCCCCGCGGGAGCGCATCATCTCGCGGAACGCCTCCGTGAGCGCGAGGAACTCGGGGACGGTCCGGCCGGCTGCCATGTCGGTGAGCACGGACGCGGACGCCATCGAGATCGAGCAGCCGTCGCCCTGCCACGCGAGCTCGGCGATGCGGTCGGTCCCCGGTTCGAGCCGGACCCGGACGGTGATCTCGTCGCCGCAGGTCGGGTTGCGCTCGAAGTGCTCCGCGTCCGCGGACTCGAGGGGGCCGTCGCCGTGGCGGGCCCTGGCGTGGTCGAGGATGACCTGCTGGTAGAGGGAGTCGAGGGCGTTCACCGGGCGGCCCCCTCGCTCGAGGCGCCGAAGTAGTCGCGGATCTCGCCGACCGCCTGCACGAAGCGGTCGACGTCCGACTCGGTCGTGTACACGTAGGTGCTCGCCCGGGTCGTCGCGACGAGCCCGAGGCGACGGTGCAACGGCTGGGCGCAGTGGTGGCCGGAGCGCACCGCGATCCCCTGCGCGTCGAGGTACTGGGCGACGTCGTGCGCGTGCACGCCGTCGACGTCGAAGGACACCAACCCCGAGCGGGGCACCCCGGCCGGCGGCCCGACGACGCGGATCCCGGGGACACCGGCGAGCCCGTCGAGCATGCGCTGCGCGAGGTGCTCCTCGTGCGCGCGGACCTGCTCCGTGCCGAGCCGCTCGAGGTACCGGACGGCCTCGGCGAGGGCGACCGCCTGTGACACCGGCTGCGTCCCCGCCTCGAAGCGCTCCGGCGCCGGCATGTACTCGCTCGACTCCATCGTCACGGTGGTGATCATCGAGCCGCCGGTGCGGAACGGCGGCAGCGCGTCGAGGAGCTCCGCGCGGCCCCAGAGGACGCCGATGCCGTTCGGCCCGAGCATCTTGTGCCCCGAGAACGCCGCGAAGTCGACACCGAGCTGCCCGAGGTCGAGCGGCCGGTGCGGTACCGACTGGCAGGCGTCGAGGACGACGAGCGCCCCCTTCGCGTGGGCGAGCACGACGACCTCGGCGACCGGGGCCACCATGCCGGTGACGTTCGAGACGTGGGCGAAGGCGACGACCTTCGTGCGGTCGGTGATGTGCTCGGCAGCGTCCGCGGCTGTCCAGGTGCCCTCGTCGCTGACGGGGACCCAGCGCAGCGTCGCGCCCGTGGTCGCGGCGAGCTCCTGCCACGGGACGAGGTTCGCGTGGTGCTCGGCCTCGGTGACCAGGACCTCGTCGCCGGGCCCGATCCGGAAGCGCTCGGCGGCGGGACCGCCCCGGCCGCGGCTGGCGTTCGCGAAGCCGTACGCCACGAGGTTGAGGGCGTCGGTGGCGTTCGCCGTCCAGACGACCTCACGCGGGGCGGCTGCGCCGACGAAGCGCGCGACCGTGGCCCGCGCGTCCTCGTAGGCGTCGGTGCTCAGCGCCGCGAGCGTGTGCGCGCCGCGGTGGACCGCCGCGTTGTCGCGCTCGAGGAACGCGCGCTCGGCGTCGAGCACCTGGCGCGGGCGTTGCGCGGTGGCGCCGGAGTCGAGGTAGGCGAGCGGCTGCCCGTTCACCTCCTGCTGCAGGATCGGGAAGTCCGCGCGGATGCGCAGCACCTCGTCCTCGGTGAGCGGTGTGCTCGGTCCCACGATGGTCACGACTGGTCCTCCCGGTGTCGCCGGTCACGCGACGACCCGTCAATCGTGGTCGTTGTTCCCGCCGACGTCCAGTCGGACCGTCGTGGACCCCGTGCTACTCGTTGCCGACGTGCTTGTCAGCGGTGTCGCGCGCGCTGTCGATCTTGTCGTCGAACTTGCCACCGGTGGCCTTCTTGACGGCATCGGCGACGCCGTCGAGCACCTTGTCGCTGACGCCCTCGGCCTTCTCGCTCTTCAGCGCGTCCTGCACCTTGCCGTCCTGCAGGAACTGCTGCGCCTTCTTGGTGATGTCGTCGAACCCGGCCATGATCGGCTCCTCCACTCGGGCGGAGCACGTCCGCCCCGCGTGCGGCCGATGGTAGGCGTTCGGCCCGTCGGTGTCCGGGCGCCACCTGCTCAGGCCATCTGGGCGCTGCGGCGGCGGGCGAGCACGTACGAGACGGCGACCGACCCGGCGACGGCGAGCAGGGCGGGCACGAGGATGTCCGTCCCCTGCTGGGTGAACTCCACGACGAGCACGAGTGCCGTGAAGGGCGCCCGCATGGTCGTCGCGAGGAACGCCGCCGCGCCCACGAACGCGAACGCCGCGAGCGACGTCGAGTCGACGGGCCAGAGCAGCAACCACAGCCCGCCGAGGCCGCCGCCGATGGCCGAGCCGATCGCGATGGACGGGGTGAGGGTGCCGCCGACCGCTCCGGCGCCGATGGTGACCGCGGTGGTGGCGGTCTTCAGGATCCCGAGGACGAGCAGCAGCAGGATCGGGACGAGCCCGAGTACGGAGGCGTCGTCGAGGGCGGCGTTCATCGCGACGACGCCGAGCGCCCGACCGTTGCCGAGGACCTCGGGGAACGGCACCGCGACGAGCCCGACGAGCGCGAACGCGACCGGGAGCACGACGAGCAGGTGCCAGCCCTTCGGCGCGATCCCCTGCAGCCGGTTCGTCAGCTTCACGAACCCGACCCCCGCGAAGCCGAGGACCGGCCCGACGACCACCGACCAGACGAGCAGCGACTCCGACATCGGCATCGCGGGCACGTGGTAGAGCACCTCGTCCGGGATCACGAGCCGTGCGGTGAAGGCGGCGATCGCGCTCGTCGCGAAGGCCGGCAGCGCGGTCGCGAAGGTGAGCTCGCCGAGGAGCACCTCGACCGCGAACAGGGCCCCGCCGAGCGGCACGTCGTACACGGCGGCGAGGCCGGCTGCGGCACCGCACGCGACGAGGATGCGGGTCTCCCGGGCCGTGAGCCCCGCACGGACGGTCACGAGCTGGGCGAGCCACGCGCCGAGCTCACGCGGGGCCACCTCCTTGCCGATGGAGCCGCCGAGGCCGACCGCGAGGATCTGCACGCCCGCGTTCGCGACGGTCGAGAGCGCGGGCATCCGCTTCCCGGAGACCGCGGCGGTCACGGCGACCGTGGGTCTCGCCCAGCGTCGGAGCGCCCACCACGCGACCGCGGTCAGGACCCCGGCCGCGGCGACCGCGAGGAACCGGCGCCACCCGGAGTCGGCGTCCGCTGCCTCGAGGTGTCCGCCGAAGGGGAAGCCGAACGCGACGAACTGGATCAGCTGGAGCGCGAGCCACACCGCGACGCCGGCGATGCCGCCCGCGACGCCGACGAGGGCGGTGACGACGGCGATGCGGAGCGCCCAGATCGGGGTGGCGTGACCGGTGCGCGGCATGGCGACGAGCCTACCGAGCACCGGTCACAGGTCCGACCGCCGTGACGCCGGACGACAGGGCGCGGGCCCTCCGCCGTGACGCCGGACGACGCGGGGTCAGACCGCTGTGACCCGGAACGGCACCACGGCATCGGCGGGCAGGTGTGGCGGCTGGACCCCGACCGTCGTGAGCACCCGGCCGGAGAACTCGCGGGAGCCCGACCACCACGCGGGTGCCTTCAGGCCGTGCAGCTCGCCGACGACGACGGGGTCGACCCGGTAGCGCGTCCCAGGGTCGAGGTCGCGGAAGCGCACCCGGCCGGTGTTCGACACGTCCGACCATCCGGTGCTCGCCAGGAAGAACACCGCGCTCCGCTGGTCGGGCGCGACGGTGCCGTACACGAGGCGCGTCGGCTCGACCTCGTCGACCCGCACCAGGTCCCCGCCGTGCAGGAGCGGCCGGAGCTCCTTGTAGAGCGCGGTCCACGCGGCGAGGTCGCGGAGCTCGTCGTCGGTCGCGCGGGCGAGGTCCCACTCGATGCCGAGGTGTCCGACGAGCGCGGTCCCGGCCCGGAAGGCGAGGTCGTGGTACCGGCCCGTCGTGTGGTTCGTGCCGCTCGCGACGTGCGCGCCGAGGAGCTCGGGCGGCAGGAGCTGCTGCGTCCAGCGGTGCATCCGCTGCCGTTCGGACGGGTCGATGCAGTCGGACACCCACACGCGGTCGGTGTGCTCGATGACACCGAGGTCGACGCGGGCGCCGCCGGACGAGCACGACTCGATCTCGAGCGCCGGGAAGCGTCCCTTGAGCGTCGCCATCAGCCGGTAGGTGGCGAGGGTCTGCTCGTGCACGGCTGCTCCGCCGCCGGGAAACCCCGCCTCGACGAGGTCGCGGTTGTGGTCCCACTTGACGTAGTCGACGCCGTACTCGCCGATGATCGCGGTCATCCGCTCGAGGACGTACGCGAAGGCCTCGGGGATCGCGAGGTCGAGCACCTGCTGGTCACGGGAACGCACGGGCAGGCGGCCGTCGGCCTGCATGATCCACTCGGGGTGCGCCCGCGCGAGGTCACTGTCCTCGTTCACCATCTCCGGTTCGAACCACAGGCCGAACTGCATGCCGAGCGCTCGGACCCGGTCGACGATCGGGCCGAGGCCGTCCGGCCAGACACCCTCGTCGACGTACCAGTCGCCGAGCCCGGCGTGGTCGTCCCGGCGGTGCCGGAACCAGCCGTCGTCGAGGACGTAGCGCTCGACACCGAGGGCCGCGGCGCGCTCGGCGAGGTCGGTGAGCCGGTCGAGGTCGTGGTCGAAGTAGACGGCCTCCCAGACGTTGATCGTCATCGGGCGCGGGGTCGACGGGTGCTGCGGACGACGACGCAGCCAGCGGTGGAAGCGTCGGGCCTGGTCGTCGAGGCCGTCCCCGTACGCGAACCACACCCACGGCGTCCGGTACGACTCCCCTGCCCGGAGCCGGACCTCGCCCGGCAGCATGAGCTCCCCGCCGCCGACGACCTGCCGCCCGGTCGAGAGCCGCTCGGCGAGGTGCCGGTGGTTGCCGCTCCAGCCGGTGTGCACGCCCCAGACCTCGCCGTGACCGAACCCGAACCCGGGCTCCCCGACCGAGAGCACCGTCGCGGCGTCCGGCCCGGTGCGTCCCCGACGGTTGTCGCGCTCGTGCGTCCCGACGTGCAGGGTGCTCCGCTGCGGCGTCCGCTCGCCGCCCCACCGTCCGGCGAGGTCGAGGACCTCACGGGCGCGGTCCGGGATCGGGAGCGCGAGGTGCACGTCGTCGAGCGTGTAGGTGCCCTCCCCGGTGTTGGTCACCTCGGCGCGGGTGCGGACGAGCCCCGAGGAGGTCAGCTCGACCTCGAGCACGACCGCGAGCCCGGCGGTCTCGTCGCTCCCGCGCGCGACGACGGCGGAGTCGGTGACGTCGAGCGAGGACACCGTGAACGCCGGCGACCAGTCGCGTCCGTCGCGGTGCCCGGAGATGCCCGGTCGGCCGTTCCAGCCGCGGTGCGGCTCCGGCAGCACCGCGAGGCGCACCGGCACGTCGGCCTCGTTCGGCGCGACGACGGCGACGTCGGCGCCGGCCAGGGCGGCGAGGTCCTCCGCGGACACGTCGCCCAGAGCGGCGCCCCAGTGGACCACGGCTGGGAGCGCTCCCGGAGAACAGTCGAGGACGAGGGAGACACCCTCGGCGGTGAGGTGGACGACGTCGGTCATGCAACGACCTTGGCACACGCCCGAGGGCGACACGCGCGCGTGACGCGCGACCGGCCGTCGGACGGGAGGCCCGTGGCGGCGCCGCCACGGGCCTCCCGTCCGACGCATCGCGCGTCGCGAGCCGTCAGAACCAGCGTTTGACCTTGAACACCACGAAGAGGACCGCCGCGAACAGGATCATCGCGAGGATGGACAGCGGGTAGCCCCAGGTCCACTGCAGCTCGGGCATGTGGGTGAAGTTCATCCCGTAGATCGCCGCGATGAGCGTCGGCGCGAAGAGGATCGCCGCCCAGCCGGAGATGCGCTTCGTGTCGTCGTTCTGCTTCTGCGCCGCGAGCGTCGAGTCGACGGTCAGGGCGTTCTGCAGCAGCTGCCGGAAGGTGTCGAGGCGCTCCACCGTGCGGATCGCGTGGTCGAGGACGTCACGGAAGCGGCGCTGCATCTCGACGGGCAGGTGGTACTTCTCCGCGCCCCGGTGCAGGTTCTCGATCATGTACACGAGTGGCCGGGCGGCCCGCTGGAACGCGACCACCTCGCCGAACAGCTCGTAGATGCGCTTCGAGACCCCGGCGACGCCGGCGAAGAGCTGGTCCTCGATCTGGTTGATGTCCTCCTCGAGACCGTCGATCACCGGCAGGTAGCCGTCGACGATCGAGTCCATCAGCGCCCAGAGCTGCGCCTGCGGACCCGCCGTGACGAGGCCGGGCTTCCCGCTCATCCGCTGCAGGGCACGGGGGACGGCCTGCGGCCCGCGGGGGTCCGCGGGGACGACCGCGAGGAAGAAGTCCTCGCCGACGAAGGCGTGCACCTCGCCGAACTCGACCTCCTCCTTCGCGTCGTGGTAGACCGCGGGCTTCAGCACCACGAAGAGGGTCTTTCCGTAGCGCTCGAGCTTCGGTCGCTGGTGCCCCTCGGCGGAGTCCTCGACGGCGAGCTCGTGCAGGCCGAGGGCGACGGCCACGTCCCCGAGCTCCTCGGCGTCGGGCTGGTGGAGCACGATGCACGCACTCGCCCCCTGGTCCTCGAGCATCCGGAAGGTGTCGGGGAGCGACGGACACGCGATCGGCGCGATCTTGTCGACGTACACGGTGTTCAGCTCGACGCTCACGTCCCCCACCGTACGCAGGACGCGCAGGGTGTGGGCGCGTACCGTCCCGGTCATCAGCATGCTGACGAAGGGAGTGGACATGACTGGGACACGGACGTGGCGGATCGTCGTCATCGTGAGCGCGGTGATCGCGGTGGTCGGGTCGTTCATCGGGTCGGGAGCCGCGGGCGGCACCCCGATCCAGGACGCCGCGGGCGGAGCGCTCTCCGCGTCGTCGACGTCGATCGCGCCGGACGGGCCCGCGTTCGGCATCTGGTCGGTGATCTACCTCGGACTGATCGTGTACGCCGTGCGGCAGCTGTTCCGGACCGCCGACGACGAGCGGCACGCGCGACTGGCCCTGCCGGCGACGCTCTCACTCCTGCTCAACGCGGCGTGGATCCTGTCCGTGCAGTTCGGGTTCCTCTGGGCGAGCGAACCGATCATCGTCGCGCTGCTCGTGGTGCTCGTGTGGACGTTCACGATCCTGCGGCGCACCCGGCCGTCCGGCGTCGTCGAGGCGATCGTCACCGACGGCACGTTCGGGCTCTACCTCGGGTGGGTCTGCGTGGCCACGGCGGCGAACACCGCGGCGGTGCTCACGGCCGCGGGCTTCCGGGGCTTCGGGCTCGGGCAGGACGTCTGGGGCGTGCTCGTCGCGGCGGTGGCCGGGCTCGTCGGGGTCCTGCTCGCGGTGTGGGGTCGCGGGCGGCTCGCTCCGACGGTCTCGCTCTGCTGGGGGCTCGCGTGGGTGGCGGTCGGACGACTCGACGGGCCGCTCGTCTCGGTGCCGACGGCCGTGACGGCCGTGGTGGCCGTGGTCGTCGTCGTGCTCGTCACGCTCCTGGTCCGGACCCGCGCGGGGTGGGCGGCCCGCCGGCGGGCGGTCGCGGCCGCCTGACGGGCGCGACGAACGCGGCGGGCGTCCGCCGTGCCTCCCGGCCGGTGCGGTGCCGCCCACCCGGTGAACGCGAAAGCGACGAGGAGCGGCCGATCCGCGCTGTCGCTTTCGCGAGAGCGACAGTCTGCCCGGGCACGATGCCGGCGAACTGTCGCTTTCGCGAAAGCGACTTGTCGCCGCCCACCGCCGCCCGCGCCAGCGGCGTCAGCGCGCGGCGGCGTCAGCGCGCGGCGGCCACGAGGCCGTGCGCGGCGGCGACGGCCTCGTTCACGAGCTGCCCCGCGTGTACGTTCAACCCGAGCGCGAGCGCGGGGTCGTCCGCGAGCGCCTGCTCCCACCCGCGGTCGGCGATCGCGACGGCGTACGGCAGCGTCGCGTTCGTCAGCGAGATCGTCGACGTGCGCGGCACCGCACCGGGCATGTTCGCCACGCAGTAGTACACCGCGTCGTGGACGCGGAACGTCGGGTCGTCGTGCGTCGTCGGCCGGGAGCCCTCGAAGCAGCCGCCCTGGTCGATCGCGATGTCGACGAGCACCGACCCGGGCTGCATGTCGGCGACCATCGCGTCCGTCACGAGCTTCGGCGCCGAGGCCCCGGGGATGAGCACCGACCCGATCACGAGGTCGGCGGACGCCAGGGCCGACGCGATCGCGTGCGACGAGGACCGCAGGGTCGTGATGCGTCCGTCGAACCGGGCGTCGAGCGCACGGAGGCGGGGCAGGCTGATGTCGAAGACGGTGACCTCGGCGCCGAGGCCGAGCGCCATCGTCGCCGCGTGCTCCCCCGCGACACCGCCGCCGATCACGACGACGCGGCCCTTGGGCGCGCCCGGGACCCCGCCGAGCAGCAGCCCGCGCCCGCCGTTCGTCCGCATGAGGTGGTACGCGCCGACCTGCGCGGAGAGGCGCCCGGCGATCTCCGACATCGGGGACAGCAGCGGCAGCGAGCGATCGGGCAGCTGGACGGTCTCGTAGGCGATCGCCGTCGCACCCGACTCCATGAGCGCCGTCGTGAGCGGACGGTCGGCGGCGAGGTGCAGGTAGGTGAAGAGCACCTGCCCGGGTCGGATCGACGCGTACTCGGACGCGACCGGCTCCTTCACCTTGAGGATCATCTCGGCGCGGCCCCAGACCTCGGCAGCGGTGTCGACGATCGTCGCGCCGGCTGCGGCGTACTCGTCGTCCGGGAACGCGGACCCGACGCCCGCCCCGGCCTGCACGAGGACCTCGTGGCCGTGCAGCGTCAGCTCGGCGACACCTGCGGGGGTGGCGGCGACGCGGTACTCGTTGTTCTTGACTTCGGTGGGGACGCCGATCAGCATCACGGACTCCTTCGTGGGCGGTGCTCGTTCGACACCCACGATGCGCCGCGGTTCGTTACGAAGAGGTTTCTGCCGAACTTCTGCGCACGAACCAGCCCGGACGTGTCACGGGATTCGGCGTCAGAACACCTTGCCCGGGTTGAGGATGCCCTTCGGGTCGAACACCCGGCGGATCCCGCGCTGGAGCTCGAGGACGTCCGTGCCGACCTCGTCGCCGAGGTGGTGCCGCTTCAGGACCCCCACCCCGTGCTCCCCGGTGAGCGTGCCGCCGAGTTCGATCGCCGCCCGGAAGAGCGCGTCGGCGGCGTCCCACACCTTCTGCGGCACGACCTCGCCGTCGAACACGAAGTTCGGGTGCAGGTTGCCGTCTCCGGCGTGGGCGCAGGTCGGGATCGGTAGGTCGAACTCGCGGCCGATCGCCTCGACCCGGTCGAACATCTCGGCGAGGCGGCTGCGCGGCACGGCGACGTCCTCGATGAGCACCCGCCCGCGCGCGGCCATCGCCGCGTGGAACGAGCGGCGGATCGTGAGCAGTCGGTCGCGTTCAGCGGCCGACCCGGCCAGGCGGACGGTCCCGCCCTCGGCCTGGAGGCGCGGCACGGCTCCCAGCGCGTCCCGCGTCGCGTCCGGGCCGTCGTACTCCACGAGGAGGAACACCCCGCCCTCCTGGCCGCTCCCCACGGTCTCCGCCACCACGCTCGGCCCGAGGTGGTCGGCGATGTAGCCGAGCGACGAGGCGTCGAGGAGCTCGACGGTCGAGGGCCGGGCGGCACCGTCCGCGGACGCCGCGACGATCGCCGCCGACGCCGCTGCCGCCCGGTGCACCGTCGGGAAGACCGCGCCGAGCGTGGCGGGCTCGCCGGCCGGGACCGGCACGAGCCGGACGGTGGCGGCGACGATGACCCCGAGGGTGCCCTCCGAGCCGACCAGGAGCGACGTGAGGTCGAGGCCGGTCACCCCCTTGACCGTGCGGTGGCCCGTCGAGACGAGCCGGCCGTCGGCGAGGACCACGTCGAGTCCGAGCACGGCTTCGCGCGTGACGCCGTACTTCACGCAGCGCAGGCCCCCGGCGTTCGTCGCGATGTTGCCGCCGACGCTCGCGATCGCCGCACTCGCGGGATCGGGCGCGAAGCGGAGTCCGTGGTGCGCGACGGCCTCGTTCAAGGCGCCGTTCAGCACGCCCGGCTCGACGACCGCGAGCTCGTCCTCCGGCGAGACCTCGAGGATGCGGTCCATCCGCGCGACGCTGAGCACGACCGAGCCGTCGGTCCCGTTCGCGCCGCCGGCCAGACCGGTGCCGGCACCGCGCGGGACGACCGGGACTCCGAGCGCCGAGCACGTCCGGAGCGTGGCCTGCACGTGCTCGACGGAGCGGGCCTCGACCACGACGAGCGGTGCCCCGTCCGCGACCCAGCCGGACCCGTCGGTGCGGGATGCGTCGACCACGGCGTCGTCGGTGCGGACGAGCCCACCGTGCGGGTCGGCGAGGGCGGTGCGGAGGGCGGCGACGACGGAGTCCATGCCCCGCACGCTACCGGGGACGGTCGGGTCAGCCGGCTCGGAGCGACTCACTGGGCAACTCGCCGAACCGCGACCGGTAGGACGCCGAGAACCGACCGAGGTGGCCGAAGCCCCAGTTGCGGGCGATCTCGGCGACGGTGGTGCCGTCCGGGGCCCCGCGGAGCAGGTCGGTCCGTGCGCCGTCGAGTCGGGCGGCGCGCAGCACGTCGCCCGGCGTCTGCCCGAGGTTGCGCTTGAGCGACTGCTGCAGACCGCGGGGGCTGAGCCCCGAGGCCGCGGCGATCTCGGGCGTCCCGATCGGCTCGCGCGCGTGGTCGTGCACGAACTCGAGCGCCCGCCGGAGCCGGTCGTGCTCGGGCCCCGTCCCGGTGACGACGGCCCGGAAGCGGCTGCGCTCGGGGAACGCGGCGACCGCGGCCCGGACGAACGCCTCGGCGATGTCGCGCTGCTCGACCGGCCCGACGTCGTTGCCCACGTCGAGCCACCGCGACGAGTGCGCCCGGACGGTGTCCTGCCAGATGCGTCGCCCCTCGGCCGTGGGACGCCGCAGCGGCTCGAACGCGAAGTCGTCGTCGCCGACCACGGACCGGACGAAGTCGCGGTCGAGGTGGACGAGGTTGAGCGCGATGTCGCGGTGGTGCAGCAGGTAGGGCGACCCGAACGGCAGGACGATCGGCACGCCGGCTTCGAGGTCGACCGACTCGCCACCGAAGGTGATCGTGCTCGACCCCGAACGCATCCAGGCGACGAGGAAGGCGTCGTCGGTCATGCTCTCGGTCTGGAGGTCCACGCCGAGCCGTGACGAACGGAGCGACATCCGGTCGTCGCCGACGCCCGCGAAGTCCCACGGGGTCTGCTGGTGCGTCCGCCGGACCCGGGGCGCGCGGAAGTCGTAGCCGTCGCCGAAGAAGGCCATCGCCTCGTCGACGTCGTGACCGATGAGCCGCCGGAAGGACCGGGGCACGACCGAGGACGCCGTCTGCGACGGGGTGGTCTCGCTCCTGGGCACCATGACACCGAACCTACGGGGCACCACCGACACCGCCCCGCGCGATGCGGACAAACGGCTGGTCACCGCGGCGGTGTCACGGCTGCAGGATGGCCTGCCCGATGCTCTCGTCGATGATGAGGTCCGTCACGAGGCCCGCCGCCAGGGCGCCACGGAGCGAGGCGGCCTTCGACCGACCGGCCACGACGCACACCCGCCGCGGCGCGTGCTTGATCGTGTCGAGGTCCGGTCCGCCGGCCCGCGCGTTGACGCCGATGTCCTTCCACGAGCCGTCCGCCCGGTAGAACACGGTCGAGACGTCGCCGACGACCTTGGCGCGCACGAGCTCCTGTTGGTCCGCCGGGTCGAGGTAGCCGCCGGAGTACACGTGCGACGGCACCGGGGCCTGCGGCGCACCGACGCCGAAGACGACGAGGTCCATGCGCTCGTGCAGGTCGAGCACGCGGCGGATCGACCGCTCCTTGAACAGCATCTCCTTCGTCGCGGGGTCGTCGAAGAACGCCGGCACCGGGAACTGCTGCACGAAGGCGCCGTACGCCTCCCCGAACCTGCGGAGGATCTCGGACGCGTAGACGATGCCCGTCGTGCGGGTGTTCGCGGCGCCGTTCACCTGCACGATCGTCGACCCGTGCGTCGTCTTCGGCACGAGGTACCGGCTGACCGCGCTCACCGTCGAACCCCACGAGATGCCGATGACCATGTTCGAGTCGATGTACTGCGTGAGGATCCGGGCGGCGGACAGCGCGACCCGCTCCAGACGGTCGACGTCGCTCGTGTGGTCGGGCACCGGGACGACGTGCGCGTGCACCCCGAAGCGGGACCGGATCGACCGACTGAGCGCGGCCGCCTGGTCGAGGGGCGACCGGATCTGGATGTCCACCAGACCGGTGTCCCGCGCGTACTTCAGCAGCCGCGACACCGACGACCGGGACGTCCCGAGCTCGTCCGCGATGGCGTCCATCGTGAGGTCCTGCAGGTAGTACAGGTGCGCGGCGCGCAGCGCCTGCTGGGTGCGCACGGGCTGGGCGGCATCGCTCATGGTGCTCCGATCTGTTGCACCGCAACCATGCACGGACGTGCACGGCCTCTGCAACCCCTGTCGCGCCTCCCGGCCGGGTCGGGAGCGACCACGACAGGTGTGCTGCACGTTCGTGCACGCAAGTTGCCCAGCCTCCCACCCAGGAGCACCATCGATCCCGAACCAACCGATCGACCAAGGAAGCGACACATGTCGAAGAAGACGCAGCCCCGGAACACGGTGAGCGCCCTCACGGAGCGCCCCAACGCCCAGGTCCTCATCGTCGGTGGTGGCATCAACGGCATCGCCACCTTCCGCGACCTCGCCCTGCAGGGTGTCGACGTCGCGCTCGTCGAGCGCGGCGACTACGCGAGCGGCGCCTCGGCCGCCTCGAGCCACATGATCCACGGCGGCATCCGCTACCTCGAGAACGGCGAGTTCCGCCTCGTCCGCGAGAGCGTGCAGGAGCGCAACGGCCTCATCCGCATCGCCCCGCACTACGTCAAGCCGCTGCAGACGACGATGCCGATCTTCTCGACGTTCTCCGGCATCATGAACGCCCCGCTGCGGATGCTCACGCACAAGCAGCGCTCGACGAAGGAGCGCGGCGCAGCGCTCATCAAGATCGGCATGACGATCTACGACTCGTTCTCGCGCGACGGCGGTTCGGTGCCGAAGCACCGCTTCCTCACGAAGAAGGCGGCCCTCGCGGACATGCCGGCGCTCAACAAGGACCTCAAGTACACGGGCACCTACTACGACGCCTCCGTGCACGAGCCGGAGCGCCTCGCGCTCGACGTCCTCAAGGACGGCCTCGCCGCGGGTACCGGGACGGGCTCGGCAGCGACGGCCCGCGCGGTCAACTACGTCGAGGCCGCCGGGACCCGCGACGGCGGCGTCCTGCTCCGCGACCGGGAGACCGGTTCGGAGTTCACCTTCACCGCCGACGTCGTGATCAACGCCTCCGGCCCCTGGACCGACCTCACCAACGAGGCGTTCGGCGGCGAGACGAAGTTCATGGGCGGCACGAAGGGCTCCCACATCGTCGTGCACAACGACGAGCTCCTCGAGGCCACCAAGGGCCGCGAGCTGTTCTTCGAGAACAACGACGGCCGCATCGTGCTCATCTACCCGCTCAAGGGCCGGGTCCTCATCGGCACGACCGACATCGACGCCGACCCGTCGCAGCCGGCCGTCTGCACCGAGGAGGAGGTCGACTACTTCTTCGGCCTCGTCAAGCACGTCTTCCCGCAGATCGAGCTCACCCGAGACCACATCGTGTACCGGTACTCGGGCATCCGCCCGCTCCCCCGCCACGAGGACACCGCCCCCGGCTTCGTGTCCCGCGACTACCGGATCGTCGACACCCCGATCGCCGGCCTGCCCTCGTCGACCGTGCTGTCGCTCGTCGGCGGCAAGTGGACGACGTTCCGTGCCCTCGCCGCGCACCTCTCCACCGAGGCCACGACCAAGCTCGGCGTCGCCCGGAAGGTCGACACCACCGGCATGCCGATCGGCGGCGGCAAGGACTTCCCGACCACCGACGCGCAGCGCGCCCTCTGGGTGAAGTCGCACCGTGACGGCCTCGACGCCGGCCTCGTCGAGGGCCTGCTCGAGCGTTACGGCACCCGCGCCGCTGAGGTCGTGGACGTCCTCACCGACGGCCCGGTCGAGCCGCTCGAGTCCGACCCGAAGCTCACCCGTGCGGAGGTCGCGTACTTCGCCGAGCACGAGCAGGCCGTGCACCTGGTCGACGTGGTGCTGCGTCGCACGAACCTCGCGTTCGTGGGCGGGGTCACGATCGACCTGCTCGACGAGCTCGCCGACGTCCTCGCCGACACCCTCGGCTGGACCGCGGAGGAGCGCGGCGACGAGGTGCAGCGCACGCTCGACGTGCTGCGTGAATCGCACGGCGTCATCGTGCCGCTGCACACGGCGGCGCAGCCCGCGTAGTCCACGCGACCACAGAACGGACTGGAGGCCCGGTACCAGCTGGTACCCCCTCCCTCGCAGGCTCGGTCGGCGCGCCCCGCGCAACGCTTCGCGTTGCCAACCAGCGGGGCGCGCCAGTCCGTCGTCGCGTCGCGCGGCGCGTCCGTCAGAAGCGCTCGCCCGTCGGGTCCTGCGCACTCCGGTCGATGAGGTCCTCGCCGCCGACGGGCTCGCCCTCCCAGTCGACCAGGCGCCAGCCGTCGTCGAACGAGCCCTCGAGCTCGACGATCCCGGTGTTCTCCAGGTGCCGCTTCGTGCCGAACTCGTCCGGCGTGTTCTGCGCGACCGCGCTCGCCCACGTCCGGATGGCGGCGCCGTGGCTGACCGCCGCCGCGACCTCGACCCCGGACGACTCGATCCGGCGGACCGCGTCCTCGTAGCGCGCGAAGAACTCGGTGCCGCTCTCCGCGCCGGGCATGCGGCTCTCGCGGTCGCCCTGCGACCATCCGTGCACGGTCGCGATGTAGGTCTGCACGGACACCTTGTCGCTCTTGCCCTGGGTGTCCCCGGCCTCGATCTCGCGGAGGCCGTCCAGCACCTCGGGCTCGAGGCCGAGCGCGGCGGCGAGCGGTGCCGCGGTCAGTTGCGTCCGGACCATCGTCGAGACGAAGAGCCGCTCGATGCCGCGGTCGGCGAGTGCCGCCGGGAGCGCCTCGGCCTGCTGCCGCCCGAGGTCGGTGAGTCCGGGGCCGGGCACCTCGGCGTCGAGGATGCCGTGCACGTTCGCGGGGGTCTGGCCGTGGCGGATGAGCAGCAGTCGCATGGTGCCACCCTACGGACGGGCGCCGGTGTCAGCCCTGCCGGGTGTTCCACCGCGGGTTCTGCTTGTTGATGACGTAGACGCGGCCCCGGCGGCGCACCACCTGCGAGCCGGGGATCTTCTTCAGTGCCTTGAGCGAGTTGCGGACCTTCATCGGGAGCCTCCTTGTTGGTAACGATTCTCATGTAGATTAACCCACATGCTCGTCGCCTCGATCACGCTCGTCTCCGCCCTCCACGTCGCCGACGCCGTCGACACGGCCGCGCGGATCGACACCGGACACCGGATGCACCTCGGCGGGGACGCCGTGTCGGTCGCGCGAGCGGTGGCGGAGCGCGCCGACCGTCTGGACCGGCTGTGTGGGCCGGACGCCGACCACGGACTCGTCGTCAGTCTCGCCCCCGGCACCGACGTCCGGGCCGTGGGGATGATGCTCGCGAACGCGGCACGCGCCGAGCACGGCGACGACCGGATCCTGCGACACGTCGTGTCCGTGCTGCGCGCCGACGACGTCGCGCGGCTGCTGTGGGGCGACGTCGACGACGCGTTCGTCGCCGCCGACCGGATCGCGTCGCTCGTCGAGTACGCCACGGTCGTCGTGCTCGACCGCATCGAGCCCCTGTCCGGACGTCGACGTCGTGCCCTGGTGTCGCTGCTCCACCGACTGGCCCCGAACGCCGTGGTGCTCGCCGGGCCGGCCGTCCGCGGGCCGCGCGACCTGCCGGTGTCGAACGGCGGTGCCGCGCGGTTCCTCGCGTCGGGCGCCGGGTGGATGCGAGGCCTGTCGGGAGCCGCCGACCACGGCCGGGACGAGCACGACGACCTCGTCACGCTCCGCTACCGGGAGCCGCTCCCGTTCCACCCGGGACGCCTGGCCACGACGATCGAGCAGGACCTCGCGCCGGGGGTGAACGGACGCGTGCTGCGCTCGAAGGGCTTCTTCCGGCTCGCCTCACGACCCGACCACGTCGGCTCGTGGTCGAGCCTCGGTGCGATGCTTGCGCTCGACCCGACGGCGAACGCCTCGTGGGACCCCGACGCGCCCATCGGACAGGCGATCTGGTTCGTCGGCGAACGGCTCGACGTCCCCGGGATCGAGCGGGCGCTCGACCGTGCGCTGCTGACGCCGTCAGAGCTCCTGGCAGGGCCGGACCTGTGGCGCACGTGGGCGGACCCGTTCCCGGTCTGGCCGGCGCTCGACCCGTCACACGGTCACCACGGCGACTGACCGGTCGCGTGCACGGCGGACGGCCCGCAGATCGCTGCGGCCGGTCAGTGCGGCCGACGGGGCGGGGCTTGTTCCGGCCGGGCCGGGCCGGGGTTTGTGCGGCCGGGGCGGGTGCGGCCGGGGTGGGCGCGGCCGGGGTGGGCGACCGCAGCTGCTGAACGACACCGCCGTCGTCGTGCGACAACGGTTCTGTCGCTTCCTCGGTCGCCCATCTGCCCGCGCCCGCAACGAACGACACCACGGTCGTCGCACGACAACGGTTCTGTCGCTTCCTCGGTCGCCCATCTGCCCGCGCCCGCAACGAACGACACCGCCGTCGTCGCACGACAACGGATCTGTCGCTTCCTCGATCGCCCATCTGCCCGCACCCGCAACGAACGACACCGCCGACGTCGCACGACAACGGTTCTGTCGTCCGACAGCGGCACCCGAGCGCGCACGACCGTCCGAAAGCGGCGCCCACCCGAGCACGACCGGCACGACCAGCTCCCGAACGAGCACGACCGGCACGCCGCCGAGCACACATGCATGTGCGCCCCGACAGGACCCCCTGGGTCCGGCCGGGGCGCGCGCGCCCGACAGCCTCAGCGAGCGGGCGCTGCAGGCTCCTCGCGCAGGGCGTCCGCGGCCGCGAACGGCAGGTCCCCGAGGTCGAGGTTCGGGTTCGTGTCCTGCGTCTGCACGAGCTCGCGCGCCTCGGCCTCCGTCTCGACCGCGGGCATCGAACCCGGGAGCGGCCGCTGCGACGACTCCTTCATGCAGAACACCCCGACGGCCCCGAGCGCGCTCATCGCCATGAGGAAGTACGCCGGCGCGAGCTGGTCGCCCGTCCAGGTCAGCAGCGCCTGCACGATCAGCGGGGTCGTCCCGCCGAAGACCGCGATCGCGATGTTGTACGCGAAGCCCATCGCGCCGTAGCGGGTCGAGGTCGGGAACAAGGCGGGCAGCGAGGCGGCCTGGTTCGAGACCCACAGGGCGGTCATGAGCGCCAGCAGGGCGAGGCCGAGCAGCGTCGACCACTGTGCACCGTGCGCGATGAGGAGGAACGCCGGCACGACGAGGACCACGGTGGTCGCGGCCCCGATCCACATCACGACCCGTCGGCCCAGGCGGTCCGAGAGCCGACCGGTGAGCGGGAGCATGACCGCCAGGAGCACGAGGACGGGGATGGTGAGGAGCGTGCCGTTCAGCGCCGAGTAGCCGAGCGAGTCGGTCAGGTACGTCGGCATGTACGAGGTCAGCGCGTACCCGACCGTGTTCGAGGCCGCGACGAGCATGATCGCGATGAGGATCGGACGCCAGTGGTCGCGCACCATGGCCCACACGCTGGTCGGACGGGCACCCGTCGCATCGGCGCGGGCTTCGGCCGAGGCCTCCTGCGCAGCCTGGGTGGCTTGGAACACGGGCGACTCCTCGATGCGCAGGCGGAAGTAGATCGCCACGACGCCGATGACCCCGGCGAGCAGGAACGGCACGCGCCAGCCCCAGGCCGTCATCGTGGCGTCGCCCAGCGTGAGCTGGAGCACGGTCACCACCGTGGCGCCGAGCGCGAAGCCCATGTAGCTGCCGAAGTCGAGGATGCTCGCGAAGAACCCACGGCGGCGGTCCGGGGCGTACTCGGTCACGAAGGTCGTGGCGCCGGCGTACTCACCACCGGTCGAGAAGCCCTGCAGGAGCTTGAGCACGACGAGGACGACGGGCGCGAGGGCACCGATGGTCGCGTAGGCGGGGAGCGCACCGATGAGGAACGTCGAGGTCGCCATCAGGATGAGCGTCGTCGCGAGCACGCGCTGCCGACCGAGCCGGTCCCCCAGACGCCCGAACACGATCCCCCCGAGCGGCCGGGCGATGTACGTCGCCGCGAACACGCCGAGGCTGAAGAGGACCTGCACCGCGGGCTCCGCGGTCGGCAGGAAGACCTTCCCCATCGTGACGGCGAGGTACCCGTACACCCCGACGTCGTACCACTCCATCGTGTTGCCGACCACCATGCCGCCGACGGCTCGGCGCATCATGCTCTTGTCGACCACGGTGACGTCGCTCACACGGAGTCGACGTCGCTGCTCGGTACTGCTGGGGTCGGATCCCATCGGTTCCTCTCTCGGGGACGGCAGGGCCGTCGAGCGGCCGGACGGGCCGCGGGGGTCGGTTGGACAGCCAGCGACGTTACCGAGCCACCGACATGTCACTGTGTGGGCATTCACAGGGAACGGCGTGTCACCCGGACCGGGGTCGCCGCCGCATCCCCGCCCCTGTGCGGATCCGCGGAACCTGAATCACGACCCGGTAACGTTCGGTCGTGGCGATCGAACCCGAGACGAAGAACTGGACGTGGGTCATCACCGCGACGTGCCCCGAGTGCGGCTTCGACGGCCGCGCGGTGTCCGTCCGCGACGTCCCCGGCATCATCACGGAGAACACGGCCGCTTGGCCCGCAGTCCTGGAGCGCGAGGACGTCCGCGTCCGCCCCGACGACCGCACGTGGTCGCCGCTCGAGTACGCCGCGCACGTCCGCGACGTGCACCGGAAGATGACCGAGCGGCTCGCGCTCGTGCTCGAGCAGGACGAACCGACGTTCCCGAACTGGGACCAGGACGCCACCGCGGTGGAGGACGACTACGCCGCGCAGGACCCGGCGACGGTCGCCCACGAGCTCGTCGATGCCGGCCGGCGCGCGGCCGAGGCGTTCGCGGCGGTCCGTGACGCGGACCTCGACCGGACCGGGCTGCGCTCGGACGGCAGCGCGTTCACGGTCGCGACCCTCGCGACCTACTTCGCGCACGACCCGGTGCACCACCTCTGGGACGTGCGGCGCAGGTCGTAGTCGACCCGTGCCTCCCGGCCTGGAGGCACGTGGCGCGTGAGCGGCGACGGCCGCGTCGACCGGCCGGTCACCACCCCGCGTGCGCCGCCGGACGGGCGCGCGCCGATCAGGCGAGCGCGTCGAGGAGGGCGCGCGCCGTCGGCGCGTCCGTCACGAGCTCGTTGACGAGCCGCCCGCGGACCGCACCGATGATGCTCGCGACCTTCGCCTCGCCGACCGCGACGCCGACGGCGTGCGGGACGGCCGCCAGCACCTCGCGCGAGGTCCGGACCATGCGATCGCTGCCCGGGAACTCGATCGCGGACCCGTCCGCGGCGAAGAAGTTCAGGCACACGTCGCCCGCGGCGAGGTCGAACGCCGCGTCCTCGACGGGGATGCCCCTGGCGATCGCGTCCCGGGTGGCCGTCGGAGCACCGATCCCGAGCACCGCACCCTTCGCACTCCCCCAGAGACCGACGACGTGCTGGAACGCCGGGTCCTCGTCGAGGGTCGCACGCATCGCGGGTGACGGGATCGCCTGGGCGAACAGGAACGCGGGGATCGCCCCGGAGTGCTCGGCCGCCGTCCGCGTGATCTCGTTCGTCTGGAACCACGGCATCGGATCCGCCTGACCGCCGACGGTCGGGACGAGCTGGACGCCGGACAACCGGGGCATCCCTGCCTGGGCCACGTCGTAGACGGTCCGACCGGACGACATCAGCACGGCGTCCCCGGGAGCGAGCCCCATGCCCTCGAAGGCCGTGGCGACCGGTCCGGCGAGGTCGACGCCGAGGGTCGCGGGGTGGGTGACCGCGGCGAGGTGCACGGCCTGCAGCCCGAGCACGACCTGCAGGCGCTCCGCGAGGGCGACGGTCTCGTCCTGGAAGGGGTCGACGACCTCGATGCGGACGAGGCCCGCTCGGCGGGCCTCGGCGACGAGCCGACTGACGGTCGGCCGGGAGACGCCGAGTCGAGCCGCGATCTCGACCTGTGTGGCGTCCTCGAGGTAGTACATCCGCGCCGCCTGGTACACGGTGTCGAGCGGGAACCGCGAGCGTCCGGCCTCCGTCGGTGCGGCGGGGGTGTCGGAGGACATGTGGCATCGCCTTTCGGAGCGTCGCCGACCCCGGTCGACGAGCGATCGGTTCGCGCGGACACCGTGATCGTATCCCCGGCCCCACCGAGCCCGGCCGGTACCAGCGGCGGGTCGCAGCGCACTGGTGCGGATTGGTGAAATTGTGTTCTGGACAAACGTTCCACCGGTGTATGGTCGAGAGCGATCGCAGACCACCAGGACACGGGAGTCGAGGATGTCGACGACGACACAGCGTGCGACGAGCGCGCGCACACCGCAGCGCACCGAGGGTCGACTGGACCGGATGGGCATCCCGAGGCCGCTCGCGCTCGGATTCGTCGCGGTCCTCGTCTTCATGACGGGCAACGGCGTCGAGTCGAACTTCATCACACCGCACATAGTCGCCGTGCTCGGCAGCCCCGAGACGACCGTCGCGACCATCGTGACGTTCTACAGCCTCGCGGCACTCATCGGTTCCTACGTGTCCGGCGCCCTGTCCGACCTCGTCGGGCCGCGTCGGGTGATGGTGCTCGGGTTCGCCGTCTGGGTGGTCTTCGAGGTGCTGTTCCTCATCGCCCTCGCCGTCGGGAGCGTCCCCTTCGCAGCGGTGTCGTACGCGCTCCGCGGGTTCGGCTACCCGCTGTTCGCGTTCGCGTTCCTGGTCTGGGTGAACATCACCACGCCCGTCGAACGGAACGGCTCCGCCGTCGGCTGGTTCTACGTGGCGTTCACCGGCGGGTTGCCCACGCTCGGGTCGCTCTTCGCCATCGGCGCGATCCCGCTGTTCGGCGGTGGTACCGGCGGAGAGACCGGCGCGATGATCGCCTCCGTCGGGCTCGTCCTGATCGGCTTCCTCGTCATGCTCTTCGGCGTCCGGCTCCCGAACGGGTTCAGCCGGATCGCCCCGGAGGGCGAGAGCACCTGGCGTGTCCTGACGAGCGGTGTGCGCCTCACCGTGACCCGGCCGAAGGTCCTGATGGGCTTCCTCGTCCGGTTGATCAACACCGCCCCGGAGTTCGGGATGTTCGTCGTCCTGCCCGCCGTGATCGCCCAGGACCGTGGCTGGGGCCAGGGCCGCTGGCTCCTCATGACCGTCTGCGTCTACGCCACCAACATCCTCGTGAACGCCCTGTTCGGGTGGGTCGGCGACCGCATCGGCTGGCAGCGCACCGTCAAGTGGTTCGGCATCGTCGGGTCCGCGACGGGCCTCGTCGCGTGGTGGTACGTGCCGCAGCTCGTGCCCGCCGGGTCGGACTGGGGCTACGTGCTCTCCGTCGTCGCCGGCTGCGTGTTCGGCTGCCTCCTCGCCGGCTTCGTGCCGATGGGCGCGATCATGCCCGCGCTCGCCCCGGACCACAAGGGCGCCGCGATGGCGATGTACACGACGGCGGCCGGCGGCGCTGCGTTCCTCGGCACCGGCGTCGTCGCGGCGGTGTTCGCACTCGGCGGCGGCGGCCAGGCGGTCACGTGGACCTTCGTCGGCCTGTACGCCTGCGCGTTCGTGATGATCCACTTCCTGCGCGTCCCACAGGGCGACCGGACCCACTGACCCCGGGCGGCGGCGGCCGTCCCGTCGCCGCTCGGTCCCCCATCGACCACCACTGACAGGACTCCACCACGATGACGACCATCCACGACGACCCCGAGGACTTCGCCGAGGACCAGCTGGCAGGCTGGACCGCCCTCTACGCCGATCGCGTCCGTGCCGTCCACGGCGGCGTCGTGACGCTGCCGACCGCGGACGCGGATCCGCAGGTCGCCGTCGTCGTCGGCGGCGGCTCCGGACACTACCCGGCCTTCTGCGGGGTGGTCGGCCCGGGCTTCGCCACCGGCGCGGTCGTCGGCAACGTCTTCACCTCGCCGTCGACCGCACAGGTGTACGCGGTCGCGAAGGCCGCCGACCAGGGCAGAGGCGTCGTGCTCACGTTCGGGAACTACGCCGGTGACGTGATGAACTTCGGGATCGCGGCCGAGCGCCTCAACGCCGAGGGCATCCCGACGCGCATCGTGGTCGTGACCGACGACGTCGCCAGCGCCGACGAGCCGTCGCAGCGCCGCGGCATCGCCGGTGACTTCTCGGTCTTCAAGGCGATGGGGGCCGCCGCGGCCGCCGGGGCGTCGTTGGACGAGGTCGAGCGCGTCGGCAACGCCGCCAACGCCGCCACCCGGACCATCGGCGTCGCGTTCTCGGGCTGCACGATGCCGGGCGGCGGCGAACCGCTCTTCACCGTCCCCGAGGGCCACCTCGGGCTCGGACTCGGCATCCACGGCGAGCCGGGCATCGAGGACGTCCCCCTGTTGCCGGCGCGCGAGCTCGCGACGCTGCTCGTCGAGCGGCTGCTGACCGAGCGGCCCGGGTCCACGACCCGCGTCGCCCCGATCCTGAACGGGCTCGGGGACACCAAGTACGAGGAGCTCTTCCTGCTCTGGGGCCGGGTGCTCCCGCTGCTGACCGAAGCCGGCCTCGAGGTCGTCGAGCCCGAGGTCGGCGAGCTCGTCACCAGCCTGGACATGGGCGGCTGCTCGCTGACCCTGCAGTGGCTCGACGACGAGCTCGAGCGGTACTGGCGTGCGGACGCCTACACGCCGGCGTACCGCAAGGTGGCGGCCCCGGTCGCCGCGCTCGTCGCGGCCGACGCGGTGGAGGACGCCGCGGCGGAGGCGACCGAGGTGCCGGACGCGACCACCGCCTCCCGGCAGGCCGCTGCGACAGCGCGCGCCGCGTTCGACGCGGTCGACGCGCTGCTCCGCGAGCACGAGGAGGAGCTCGGTCGCATCGACGCCGTCGCCGGCGACGGCGACCACGGCCGCGGCATGGTCAAGGGTTCGGGTGCGGCCCGCCGGGCCGTCGAACGGATCGACCGGGAGGCAGGGGTCGCCTTCGTCCTCGGACGCGCCGGTGACGCGTGGGCCGAGTTCGCGGGCGGGACCTCCGGGGTCCTCTGGGGAGCGGCGCTCGAGGCGTTCGGTCGGTCGCTGCGCGACGACCGCGACGAGTACCGCCCCGCGGACGTCGTGGACGCGGCGCAGGCCTTCGCCGACGCGATCGTGCACCTCGGCCGCGCAGCACGTGGCGACAAGACGCTCCTCGACGCCCTGCTCCCCTTCGTCGACGCCCTCCGAGAGGGCGTCGCGGACGGGAAGGACACCGCGACCGCGTGGCGCGCGGCCGCAGCGGTCGCCGTCGCCGAGGCAGCCGCCACCGCCGACCTGCGCCCCCGCGTCGGACGGGCGCGGCCGCTCGCGGAGAAGAGCGTCGGCACGCCCGACGCCGGCGCGACGTCCATGGGATTGATCCTCACGCGCGTGGGCGAGGTGCTCGCCGACCGCGCTGACCGTACGGAGCAACAGGAAGGAACACACGCATGACCCACCGACTCGTGATCGGCTCGGACGATGCCGGGTACGACTACAAGGAGATCATCAAGCGCGACCTGCTCGCCGACGACCGGGTGGCGTCCGTCGAGGACGTCGGCGTCGACGCGGACGGGCACACCGCGTACCCGCACGTGGCCGTGGACGCGGCCAGGATGGTCGCGGACGGCCGCGCGGACCGGGCGGTCCTGGTGTGCGGCACCGGGCTCGGGGTCGCGATCAGCGCGAACAAGGTGCCGGGGATCCGTGCGGTGACGGCGCACGACTCCTTCAGCGTCGAGCGCTCGGTGCTCTCGAACGACGCGCAGGTGCTGTGCCTGGGCCAGCGCGTGATCGGCGTCGAGCTCGCCCGACGCCTGGTGCGGGAATGGCTCGGCTACGAGTTCGACCCGACGTCGGCGAGCGCGGAGAAGGTCGCCGCCATCTGCGGGTACGACGGCTCGTCGCCCTCGGGCATCGACGCGGGGGCGTCCGCCGCCGGCTGAGGACCGACCACGGGAGGACCGACCGACCAGGACCGGCCGCAGCGACAGGGGATCGCTGCGGCCGGTCCTTCGTGGTGTCGACGGTCGACTCGCGCGGTCCGTCAGCAGCCGCCGCGCCGCTGCGTCACCTGCTCGGCCGGGGCACAACGTGCGACGGCCCCGGCCCGCACCACTGGGTGCGGGACCGGGGCCGTCGTCCGCGGTCAGGGACGCGTCACTCGGAGAGGGTGAACGGCGAGGTCACCTTGTCCGCGTTCTCCTTGGTGATGAGCACGCAGTCGAACGCCTGCTTCTCCTGCGCCGCGCCGGTCTTGCCCGTGCGGAGGTACTCGTCGGCCTCCTGCACGGCCTTCTTGGCGAACGTCGCCACCGGCTGGAGCACGGTGTACTGCAGCTCGCCCGCCTTCACGGCGTCGACCGCGTCCGGCGAACCGTCGAAGCCGCCGACCTTGACCTGGTCGAGCTTCCCGGCCTCCTTGAGGGCCGCGATCGCACCCAGCGCCATCTCGTCGTTGCCGGAGATGATGCCCTTGATGTCGGGGTTGGCCTGGAGGATCGACTGGGTCTTGTCGTGGCCCTGCGTCCGGTCCCAGTTCGCGACCTGCTTGGCGACCTCCTTGAGGTCCGGGTACTGGGAGAGGACGGTCTTGTACCCGTTGGACCGGGTCTGGGCGTTGTTGTCCGACGGCGCGCCGAACAGCTCCGCGTAGTTGCCGGAGTCCCCGACCGACTTCACCCACTGCTGCGCGCCGATGGCTGCGCCCTGGGCGTTGTTCGAGACGAGCTGGGCCTTCGCGAGTCCGGCCTGGTTGATCTCCGCGTTCACGAGGAACACCGGGATGCCGGCGGCGTCCGCCTTCTTCACGGCACCGATCGACCCGCTCGCGTTGGCCGGGTCGAGGATGATCGCGACCGACTTGTTCGTGATCGCGGTGTCGATGAGGTTGCTCTCGGTGTTGGTGTCGCCCTTCGACGCCGACACGTTCGACTTGTAGCCGAGCGACTTCGCCTCGGCCGACGCGACGTCGCCCTCCGTCTTCCAGTACGGGTTCGACGGGTCGTTCACGATGATGGAGATGAGGCCGCCCTTCTTGGACGAGCCGTTGCCGCCGGACGCGGCACCGCCGGCGGAGCAGCCCGTCAGGACCAGGCTCAGTCCGACTCCCGCTGCGAGCACCGTTGCGAGCTTGCGGTTCATGGTGGGTTTCCTTTCGCTGTGGACCGTGTGACGGGAGGGTCAGACGGCTGTCTTCTCGCCGACGACCGCCGGGGGCTCGGTGTCGGTGGGAGAGGTCTGTCGGGGTCCCGCTGCACCGCCGGCGCGTGCCGGACGTCGCTTGTACTGGACCGCGTTGAGGAGGACGGCGAACACGATGACGGCGCCGGTGAAGACGGTCTGCCAGTAGGCGGAGACGCCGATGATGACGAGTCCGTCGGACAGGAACCCGATGACGAACGCACCGAGCAGCGTGCCGCGGACGTTGCCGACACCGCCGGACAACGCCGCGCCGCCGATGACGACCGCCGCGATCGCGGTCAGTTCGTACGAGCTGCCGGCCGTGGGACTGGCGCTCGTGAGCTCGGACGACAGGATGAGTCCGGCGATCGCGGCGCACAGGCCCGAGAGGACGTACACGCGGATCTTCACGCGCTTCACCGGCACACCGGACAGCTCCGCGGCGCGTTCGTTGCCGCCCGAGGCGTACAGCCAGCGGCCGAAGACGGTGCGGTTGAGGAGCAGCGATCCGACCACGGCGGCGACGATCATCACGATCACACCGATCGGGAGCCCGAGCAGTCGGTTGAAGCCGAGCCAGTCGAACCCGGTGTTGCCGAGCGCGGCGTTCCCCTCGAGGTTGTTGTAGGTCAGGCCGTTCGTCATCAGGAGGCCGATGCCGCGGACGACGTACAGCATGCCGAGGGTGGCCACGAACGGCGCGACCTTGAACCGCGCGACGAGCACCCCGTTGACGAGGCCGATGAGCGCCCCGGACGCACAGGCGAGCACGACCACGACCCAGACCTTCGGGTAGAGCGTGACCCCGCTGATCGCGACCCCTTTCATGAGGAACCCGGCGATCACCCCCGAGAAGCCGAGCGTGGAGCCGACGGACAGGTCGATGCCGCCGTTGAGGATGACCAGGAGCATGCCGAGCGCGAGGATGGCGTACACGGCGACGTGCGACGACATCGTGAGGAGGTTGCTCACCGTGAAGTAGTTCGGCGACAGGATCGAGAAGACGACGATGATGACGACGAGGGCGAAGTAGGCCCGCCCCTGCAGCAGGAGGCGTCCGACGCTGAACCCGTCGGCGAAGAGGGCGGGGCGCCGCTGACCGGCGGTCGTGGTGGTCATTGCTGTTCCGTTCCTGGCGGTCACGCGACCACGGCTTCGCCCGAGGCGGCCATGATCGCTTCCTTGGTCACGTCCGAACCGAACTCGGCGGCGATCCGCCCACGGCTCATGACGACGATGCGGTGGGCGATGCTCAGGCACTCGCCGACCTCTGAGGTGGTGTAGACGACGGCGAGGCCCTGACGGGCGCGCTCGGCGAGCAGCCGGAACACCTCGGCCTTGGCACCGATGTCGATGCCCCGGCTCGGTTCGTCGAGCAGGATGACGTCCGGGTCGGTCGCGAGCATCTTGCCGATGACGACCTTCTGCTGGTTCCCTCCGCTGAGCGAGCCGATCATGGCGCCGCCGCCGGCCGTCTTCACGTGGACGGTCTGGATCGAGTCGGTGACGAGGTCGACCTCGCGGCGACCGGACAGGAAGAGCCCGCGCACGAAGGCGCCGATGGACGCCAGCGACATGTTCGAGCCGACGGTCATCGTCTGCACGAGCCCGTCACGCTGTCGGTCCTCCGGCACGAGACCGAGGCCAGCGTCGATCCGTTCGGCGATGGACAGCCCGGCGAGGTCGCGGTCGCCCTTGCGGATCGCGCCGCCGTCGACGGGCGTGCGTCCGGCGACGGCCTCGAGCAGCTCGGTCCGGCCAGCACCCATGAGGCCGTAGATGCAGACGATCTCACCCTTCCGGACCGACAGCGACACGTGGTCGACGACGTTCCGCCCCGGCACGTCCGGGTCGGCGACCACGACGTCCTCGATCGCGAGCGCAGGTGCGCCGAACTCGTACCCGGTGGGCGGCGAACCGAGGTCGAACCCCTCGCCGACCATGGCGCGGACCACCCATTCGAGGTCGATGTCCGCACGCCGGGCCGTCGCAGTGACCGCCCCGTCCCGGAGCACCACGGCGTGGTCGGTGATCTCGAGGGCCTCCTCGAGGTGGTGCGAGATGTAGACGATCGACACACCACGGGCCTTGAGGTCGCGGACGACCTCGAAGAGCACCTCGACCTCGGACGCCGAGAGCGCACTGGTCGGCTCGTCCATGATGAGGATCCGCGCGTCGACCGAGAGCGCCCGGGCGATCTCGACGAGCTGCTGCTGCCCGAGGCGCAGGTCGGACACCAGGGTGAGCGGGTCGATGTCCTCCCCGAGCTCCGCGAGCACCGCCGCGGCCTGTCGGGCCTCCTCGGCGTAGTCGACCCCGGAGGGCCCACGCAGCTCACGCCCCATGAAGATGTTGTCGCGGACCGTGAGGTTCGGCGCCAGGCTCAGCTCCTGGTGGATGATCGAGATGCCGTGCTCGCGGGCGTCCACGGTGTCCACGAAGGACACCGGCTCGCCGTGCAGCGTGAGGGTGCCGGAGGTGGGCTGCTCGACGCCGGACAGGATCTTCATGAGCGTCGACTTGCCCGCGCCGTTCTCCCCGAACAGCGTGGTGACCTGCCCGCGGTGCACCGCGAACGCCACCCCCTTGAGCGCCCGGGTCGCACCGTACGTCTTCACGACGTCGGTCGCCTCGAGGACGACCGTGCCGATCGCGCCGTCGCCGCTCATCCCTGCACCTCCAGCGCCGACGGCGTGACGAGCCAGCCCTTCGGGTTGATCAGCTGGAACGCGCCGGTGACGGTGACCTTCTTGCCCTGCAGCGACCCCGTGTCGACCTCGGCGAGCACCTGCTTCTTCAGCTGGTCGTTGAGGGCCGCGCCCGCGTTCTGGTAGTCGATCTGGTTGGTGAACTGGCCGAACTCGATCGTCCCCGGTGCGTCGCGGAGGTCCGTGCCGTTGATGGCGGGACCGGTCTGGATGCGGACCAGCAGCCCACTCGGGAGACCGGACACCGTGACCGGGTAGATGCCGTCCTGCGGGGCGCCGACGGTCCCGGTGAAGGTGGTCGCGAACTCCGGTCCGGTGCCGGCGTCGACGCCGTACTTCTTCGCCGCGGCGGTGGGGTCGGCGATGATCGCGGGCGCGAGCTCGGTCGCGGGCACGGCGCGCTTCGCGATCGCCGCCTGCACCTTCGGGAAGTTGGTCTTCCCCCATGCCGAGGCCGAGAACGCGGCCGGGCCGGCGCCGACCGTCGAGCCCTTGCCGACCACCTTGACGGACAGCGCCATGGCGACGACGACGACGAGGACGACCGCGACCAGCACGATCCGCCTGGTGACCCGACGGTTCCGTGTGGGCTGGACCGCGCCGGCGGCGGTCATCGGTCGGCCCCGTCGCGGACGGCTCGGTCCGTGCGGCGGCCCGGGAGGCCGGTGGCGGCCCGGGCCGCGTCGGGTCGCCGGGTCCTGTGGTCGGCTCGCGTCATCGCGTGCTCCTCGTGGTTCGCTCCGTTGCGTCGATCCGCTCACCCGGACCGGCACCACCAGCGTGGTGCAAAGCAGAAATTATGTGCGTAACGAAATTTCTGCAAGTGGACGCGCCGGACAGATCCGGTTCGGACCGGGTGGACAGGCGCCAGAAATCTTGTTCTTGACTTTTGTTCTGCGTCGCGTAGTGTCGCCCTCGCCGCGACGACGCGGCGTGACCTCGACCCACGGAGATCCTCATGTCCACGACGACCGAGACCCCCACGAGCACCGGCTCCGAGACCATCCCGGCGACCATGCGCGCCGTCGTGGTGCACGGACCCGGCGACTACCGACTCGAGGAGCGCCCGGTCCCGACACCCGGACCCGGCGAGCTGCTCCTCCGCACCGACGCGGTCGGGATCTGCGCATCGGACCTGAAGTGCTACCACGGCGCGGCGAAGTTCTGGGGTGACGAGAACCGGCCGGCCTGGGCGGAGACCGACCGGATCCCCGGACACGAGTTCGTCGGGACGGTCGTCGCCGGCGACGAGGACGCCCTCGCCACCCGCAAGGTGTCGCTGGGCGACCGGATCGCCTGCGAGCAGATCGTGCCCTGCTGGGAGTGCCGCTACTGCCTCGAGGGCATCTACTGGATGTGCAACGTCCACGACATGTTCGGCTTCAAGGGCTACGACGGCGCGATGGCCGAGTACGTCCTCGTCCCGACCAAGGCGCTCACGCACCCCGTGTCGAGCGACCTGCCCGGTCAGGTCGCCGCGTTCGCCGAGCCGCTGTCCTGCGCTTTCCACGCCGTCGAGCGTGGCGACATCAAGTTCGGCGACACGGTCGTCATCGCCGGCGCCGGCCCCATCGGCCTGTCCGCGATCGCCGGTACCCGCCAGAAGAACCCGCTCCGCATCATCGCCCTCGACGTCGTCCCGGAGAAGCTCGAGCTCGCGCGCAAGGTCGGTGCGGACATCGTGATCAACATCGCCGAGGAGGACGCCGTCGCGCGCGTCAAGGAGCTGACCGACGGCTACGGCGCCGACGTCTACATCGAGGCGACCGGCCACCCGTCGGCGGTGCCGCAGGGGCTCAACATCCTCCGCAAGCTCGGCACCTTCGTCGAGTACTCGGTCTTCAAGGACAACGTGTCGGTGGACTGGTCGATCATCTCGGACGACAAGGAGCTGGACGTTCGTGGTGCGCACCTCGGGCCCCACACCTGGCCGGCTGCGATCAAGCTCCTCGAGTCCGAGACGCTGCCCATGTCGGAGATCTGCACCCACCAGTTCGCGCTGGAGGACTTCCAGCAGGCTCTCGACCTGGTCGGCGACTCGGCGGGCGCGAGCGTCAAGGTCTCGATCATCCCGTCACGGCGCTCCTGAGCGTCGCCCGCGGGCGGCCCCGTCAGTGCTGCGGGACCGTCCGCCGGGCCAGCCGGTGGACCACCGCGGCGGTCGCGTCGTAGAGGTCGCGGTAGTCGCGGTAGCCGGCCTCGTACGCGCGGTGCGCCTCGGGGTCGGGTCGGATGATCCCGGCGGGCGGGTTCCACGTCGCGATGTCGACGTCCGTGACGAGACCCGCCGCGAGGAACGCCGACCCGTAGCAGGCACCGACCGTCGTGCTCGGGACCGTCTGCGGCAGGCCGGTGACGTCGGAGACGATCGTCGGCCACAGCGATCCACGGAGACCGCCGCCCGCACCGACGAGTTCCCGGACCTCGACGTCGGCGTCCGCGAGCGTCTCGAGGTTGTGGCGGACCGCGTACGCCGTCGCCTCGAGGGCCGCCCGGTACAGGTCGCCGCGGGTGTGCCGGACCGTCAGGCCGGCAACCACCCCGCGGGCGAACGGGTCGGCGATCGGGGTCCGCTCTCCTGCGAAGTAGGGCAGCATGAGCAGCCCGTTCGCGCCCGGCCCCGAGACCTCGGCCTCCTGGAGCATCGTCGCCCAGTCGCCGTGGACCAACCGCCGGAGCCATTCGGTGATCGCCCCGGACGTCGCCGTGCCGCCAGCCACGCACGCCTGCCCCGGTCGCGTGCCGACCGTCGTCCACATGCCCGGGACCGCGATCGGTGCGGCCGTCGGCGCGATCATGAACATCGTCGTCCCGTACTGCAGGAACATGCGCCCGGGCACGGCTTCGCCGACGCTCACCCCCTCCGCCCAGGCATCGATCGCGCCGGCGGTCACCGGGATGCCGACGGGGAGTCCCGTCACCGCCGCGGCCTCGGCGGTCACGACGCCCGCCCGATCGCCCGACCACACCAGCCGGGGCATGGCGAGGCCGGGCGCGAGGGCCTCGCACCACTCCGGGATCCAGCGGTTCTCGTGGACGTCGTACAGCGGCGTCGTCTGGCTCGCCGAGTGGTGGTCGAGGACGTACTCGCCGGTCAGCAGGCCGACGACCCGGGACGACGGCATGGTGAAGCGTGCGGCCCGCGCCCAGGTGGCCGGCTCGTTCCGCGCGAGCCAGGCGAGCTTCACGCCTGCGGCCTGGGTGGTCAGCGCACTCCCGCACCGCGCCCGGACGGTCTCGAGGCCGCCCAGCTCCGCGGTCACCTCGTCGAGCATGTCCGCCGTACGGGTGTCCACGCCGTAGAGCACGGCAGGTCGCAACGGCCGGTCGTCGGCGTCGGTCAGGAGGACGCACGGTCCGATCCCGCTGACACCGACGGCGACGACGTCGGCGTCCGGGACCGAACGCAGGAGCTCGCGGGTGAGCACCGTGAACTCCGCCCACCAGGAGTCACCGTCCATCTCGACGAGTCCCTGCTCCGGCCGGTCCACCTCGTGCCGTCGGCTCGACTCGGCCAGGACGGTCCCGTCGAGTCGGGCGAGCAGCGCCTTGGTGCTCGACGTGCCGATGTCCACTCCGAGCACCGCCCGCATGCCGTCTCCTTCGAGGTCGTGCGCGGACCGCGTCCGCGCTCAGAGTCTAGGGAGGTCGGCGATGCCCAGCGTTCTGTCGGTTGCCGGACGTACCGTGCTGCCGTCCCGCACGCACCGCCGAGCTCGCACCGCTCAGCTCGCACCTCCAAGGGGGATCCCGATGAAGAAGTCAGCCTGGTTGCCCGCCGTCATCGCACCGGTCGTCGTCGCCGGCGCCGTCGCGGCACCGATGATCGCGAACGCGGCGTCCACGCCGATCGCGGGGTCCGACCCGAGCGCCGCGGACGTGATCGCGAGCGTCGCGAAGTCGTCCGACGCGCAGTACTCGGGCAGGGTCGAGCAGACGAGCGACCTCGGGCTGCCCGAGCTCCCGTCCGGGGCGGGCGGTTCGTCGTTGCAGGGCGACGCATCGGACGCGCTCAGCATGCTGACCACGTCGCACACCGCGCGCCTGTACGTCGACGGTGCGGACAAACAGCGTGTGCAGGTGACCACCCAGCTCGCCGAGCAGGACCTCGTGCGCAACGGCTCCGACGTCTGGACGTGGGACTCGAAGCAGCGGGAGGCGACGCACGTCACGCTCCCCGCGAAGGCGTCGGCCCCCGAGGACGGCTCCGCCACGCCGGCGGACCTCGCTCGGAAGGCCATCGACGCGATCACGCCGAGCACGACGGTGTCGAAGCCGACGAGCACCTCGGTCGCCGGCCACGACGCCTGGTCGATCACGCTCACGCCGCGGTCGAGCGACTCCCTCGTCGGGTCCGTGCGCCTGGTGGTCGACCAGCAGACCGGTCTCCCGCTGCGGGTGACCGTGTCGGCGAAGGGGCAGGACTCCCCCGCGTTCCAGGTCGGCTTCACGAGCCTCGACTACGGTGCGCCGGCCGCCCGCCTGTTCGACTTCACCCCGCCGAGCGGCGCCGAGGTGCACACGAAGGACCTCTCGGACGCGTCTCGTGAGCACGCGGACCACCGCGGACACGACCGCGCGGACGACCGATCCGCGGCGGGTGTCACGACCACGGGCTCCGGCTGGGACACGATCGCCGAGCTGCCCGCCGGCTCGGCCGACACCACGGCGCTGGACGCCGACGCGAGCGGGCTGCTCGACCAGCTGACCCGCCCGGTCGACGGCGGCCGCGCGGTGCAGACCTCCCTCGTGTCCGTCTACCTGACGAGCGACGGCCGGGTGCTCGCGGGCGCGGTCCCGGTCTCCGCCCTCGTGGCCGCGGCCAAGTGACGGACGCTGCTGCTCCCGACGGGTACGCGATCCGCACCGAGGGCCTGCGGAAGGTCTTCCGGAAGCAGCACGCCGTCGACGGCATCGACCTCGAGGTCCCCCGTGGTGCGGTGTTCGGGTTCCTCGGCCCGAACGGTTCGGGCAAGACGACGACGATCCGGATGCTGCTCGGGCTCACCGGGGCGACCGGCGGGACCATCGAGGTCCTCGGTCGCCGGATGCCCGACGCGCTGCACGAGGTCCTGCCCCGCGTCGGCGCGCTCGTCGAGGGGCCCGCGTCGTACCCGTACCTGTCCGGCCGGGCAAACCTGTCCCGGTTCGACGCAGCCGACCCGACGACAGACCCCCGCACGAGGAAGGCCCGGGTGGCAGCGGCGCTCGACCGGGTGGGGCTGTCCCACGCCGCCGACAAGAAGGCGCACGCCTACTCCCTCGGCATGAAGCAGCGGCTCGGGCTCGCGAACGCACTCCTGACGCCACGAGACCTGCTCGTGCTCGACGAACCGACGAACGGCCTCGACCCGCAGGGCACGCGCGAGGTCCGGAACCTCATCCGGTCCCTGGCCGACGACGGCACCACGGTGTTCGTGTCGAGCCACCTCCTGGCAGAGATCGAGCAGGTGTGCACGCACGCCGGGGTGATGCGCGCCGGGAAGCTCGTCGCGCAGGGGTCGCTCGACGAGCTGCGGTCCGCCGGGGTCCGGACCCTGACCGTCCGCACGCCGGACCTCGGTCAGGCGGGCAGCGTCCTCGTGCGCCTCGGGCTCACGCCGCGACACGAGGGCGGTGCGGACGTACTCGTCGCGGACCTCCCGGCCACCGTGCTCGCCGAGGACGTCACCGCCGAGCTCGTCCGGGCCGACGTCCGGGTGCGCGGCATCACCGTGGGCGGCGGCAGCCTCGAGGACCTGTTCGTCGCACTCACCGGGGAGGGCTTCGATGTCGCAGCCTGATGCCCCGTCCCGCGCGGACGCCGGCGGCACCGCGATCGCCCGTCGGCGGCCCTTCGCCCTGCTCGGCTCCGAACTCGGACTGCTGTTCCGCCGACGCCGCACCTGGGCGATGCTCGGCGCACTGGCGCTCGTCCCGATCCTCATCGCCGTCGCGGTCCGCGCCACCACGGGCCCGGACCGCGGCGGGCCGGCGTTCCTCGGCGACATCACGAACAACGGCCTCTTCGTCGCGTTCACCGCGCTGACGGTGTCGATCCCCCTGTTCCTGCCGCTGACCATCGGGGTGGTCTCGGGCGACACGGTCGCGGGCGAGGCGAGCCACGGGACCATCCGCTACCTGCTCGTCGCCCCGACCGGTCGCCTGCGCTTCGTGCTCGTGAAGTACGTCGGCACGGTCGCGTTCGCCCTCGCGGCGACGCTCCTCATCGTGCTCGTCGGTGCCGCGATCGGGGCGCTGCTGTTCCCGATCGGCCCGGTCACCCTGCTCTCCGGCACGCAGGTCGACGGCTGGTCGTACGCGGGTCGGGCCCTGCTGCTCGCGCTGTACGTCGCGATGTCGATGCTCGGGCTCGCGGCGATCGGCCTGTTCGCGTCGACGCTGACGAGCGTCCCGGTCGGGGCGATGGCCGCGACGGTCGTGCTCGCGGGGGCGTCGCAGGTGCTCGACCAGCTGCCGCAGCTCGACTGGCTGCACCCGTTCCTGTTCTCGCACCAGTGGCTCGGGTTCGGCGACCTGCTCCGCGACCCGATCTCGTTCGACTCGTTCGGTGCGAACGCCGTGCTGCAGCTCGGTTACGTGGTCGTGTTCGGGGCGCTGGCGTACAGCCGGTTCGCCACGAAGGACGTCCTGAGCTAGCCAGCGTTCGAGCTCGCCCGCGTCCGAGCGCGCCCGCGTCCGAGCACGCCCGCGATCGAGCTAGCTCGGGTTCGCCGTCCCCCCGGCCATGCTCTCCGTCTTCGCGCCGCGCTCGTCGGCGTAGCGGTCCCGGAGGTCACGGGCCTTCTCCGAGCGGTACCAGTCGAGCCGTGCCCCGGTCTCCACCGTCTGCATGCCGATGACGACCTTGCCGCGAGAGTGCATCTCGGCGAGGTCCTCGTACGCGTCCACGATGTACTCGAACGGGTAGAAGCCCGAGATGAGCACCTGCACGCGGCGGTCCTGCACGGCCTTCGCGAGCAACTGGAGCGACTCGGTGGCTTCCTGGTCGTCGGCGGGGGCGCGGAGGAACCGCACCTCGATGTCGCGCCGCTCCTCGGACGAGACGAAGCGCCCGTCCGGGATGCCGAGCCGTGAGGCCAGGGACTCGGCGTCCGACTCTCCGTGGTTGTCGATGAACGCCGTGATCGTGCGGCCGTCGGCTGCCTCGCGGATGCGGGCCTCTTCGCCCTCGCCGTAGGCCACGGGCAGCGTGCCGATCTGGCGGAGGTAGTCGTGGTTGCGGGGGCTCCCGAGGGCGATCACGGTGGCGCCGGCGTCGTGCGCGAGCTGGCACTCGATGTGCCCGACCCCGCCCGCCGCGGCGGTGATGACGACGGTGTCGTCCTTGCCGAGCCGGAGCTTCCGGACGACGTCGATCGCGGTGCACCCGGCGAGGTAGAGCCCGCCGGCGACCTCCCATCCGACGTGCTCCGGCTTCTTGATGACGGCGGCGCGCGGCACCCGCACCCAGTTCGCGTGCGTCCCGCCCTGGGGGTGGTGCCCCATGACCTCGTCGCCGACACGGAGGTCCTTCACGCCCTCGCCTCGGGCGCGCACGATGCCGGCGAAGTCGACGCCCTGGTGCGCGGGGAAGGTGAGCTCGACGTGGTCCTGCAGCTTCCCTTCGCGGAGGAAGCGCTCGATGTGGTTCAGGCCGGCGGCCACCACCTCGACGACGATCTCACCGGGTCCGGGCTCCGGTCGCTCCTGCTGGACGACCTGGACCACGTCGAACCCGCCGTAGCGGTCGTACTGCACTGCGTTGCCGTGTCGCATGGCGCGCTCCTTCGAAGACGATCTGCCTCTCGTCTACTCGTGCGGGCCGAGCGGTGTCCGCACGTCCGGGGGACTTCGCGGACACCGGGCGCGTCTCAGCCCGCCGCCGCGATGATCGCCCGTACGGTGTCGGCGTCGTGGTGGAACGCGAGCGGGTCGGCGTCGGGCCGCGGCACCCGCACGGGCGTGGACCACACCGAGCCGTCCGCCGCGACGTCGACCACGAGGTAGCCCGCGTCGATGTGCGCCGACTCCTCGTCGTACGCGCCGACGACGTCGGTGTCGTTCGCGACCCCCGGCGCGACGAGCACCGGGACCCCGGTCCACGTCCCGGCGGCGTGGTGGTGGTAGTGGCCACCGAGGACCAGTCGGACGTCCGTCCCGCGGACCACCTCGGCGAGGGCGTCGGCGTTCCGGAGCTGCAGTGCGGCGTGGAGCGCGGTCGGAGCGGGCAGCGGCGAGTGGTGCAGGACGACCACCGTGCCGACGTCCGACGGCGCGGACAGTGTGGTGCGGAGGCGGTCGAGCGCCTCGTCCGCGACCATCCCGTAGCCGGCGCCGGGGACGCTCGTGTCGACCGTGACGATCCGGCGTCCGGCGACGACCGACTGCCCGGCCACCGGCACCGTCGGCGGCAGGTACTCGAGGGTGTGCACGAGCGGCCGGCCGCCCTCGCCGAGCACGTGCCCGTTCGCGAGCACCTGCCGGAAGCCCTCGCGCTGGTCGTGGTTGCCGGGGACCGCGACGAGTGCCGCTCCGTGCCGCTCCGCCCACGCGCCGACCCGCTCCCGAAGGACCGTGTACGACCCGGGCGAGCCGTCCTCGGACACGTCGCCGGACACCACCACGAGCCCCACGTCCGGGATCCGCTCCGCCGAGGAGAGCACCGCGTCGAGTGCGGCCGCCGTGTCGGTCGACCCCTGGTGCAGGGCGCCGTCGCCGGTGAGGTGGGTATCGGACAGGTGGAGGATGCGGAGCGATCCGGGAGCGAGCGGCTGCATGGCGGTCACGCTAGTCGGCGCGGCGATCACCCCGCTGTGCCGCACGTCAGCGTCCGGTGTCAGCGTTCCGTTCCGACAGCGGCGGCCGCGAGCTGGTCCTCGAGGTTGAAGACCTCGGGCAGGACCCGGGCGGTCTGGTCGGCCCGCCCGGTCGCGCCGTCGAAGAGGTCCTGCATGTGCGCCTCCCACGTCGCCGCGACCTCGGACGCGGCGAGGGCCGCGTCCGCGTCGGCGACCGAGTCCGTCTCGTAGTACCCGATGAGCAGGCCATCGTCGTCGAGGAACAGCGAGTAGTTCCGCCGCCCCGCGGCGGCGATCGTCCGCAGCATCGCCGGCCAGACCGCCGCGTGGCGTTCCCGGTAGGCGTCGAGGTGCTCCGCGGCCACCTGGAGACGGAAGCAGACGCGGGTCACGTGATCCGGGCCTCCAGGCGGTCCGGACGGGAGGCGCGCACCACGCTGGTCGACGTCGCTCACCGAGGCGTCCGCTCGCCGGGCGCGGCGCGCAGCGTCTGCTGACGCTCCGCGTGCTCGTCGACGGTCCGGGTCGTCCCCGTCACGCTCGTCACGGTGCCGTACCGCTCGGCCTCGATGGACTCGAGCGATCGGCCCTGGGTCCGCGGTGCCCAGATCGTGCCGACGAGGAACGACAGCGCGAGGAGGCCGAGGATGAGCCCGCCGAGGCCGCGGAGCCCGATGTCGGACAGCAGCAGCGGGAACCAGATGCTCAACAGACCGACCATGACCCGCGCGGCGAGGAAGAGCACGCCCTGGGCGCTGGCGCGGTACCGCGTGGCGAAGAGCTCGCTCGTCCAGAGGCCGTAGAACGCCTGCGCGCCGATGCCGGACGACACACCCCACGCGATCGCGAAGAACAGCAGCGTGCCGAGGTTCGCCGGTGCGTAGATGAGGACCGCCCACGCGACGATGGCGAGCACGGCCCCGACGGCGAAGAGCACACGGCGGCTCACCCGGTCGGCGAAGCGCATGAAGCCGAAGTACGTCGCCGCGACCGTGCACGCCCACACGAGGACCTGGAGCCCGTACTGCTCGGGCACGCTCGTGACGCCGGTGGCCGAGTAGACGCGCGGCTGGAAGATGCCGGCCTGACCCGCGACGGTGTTCCACAGCGCGTAGACGCCGAACAGGAACAGCATCGCGGTGAGGTTCACACGCTTGCTGAACAGCTGCGTGATGCCGTGGAAGAAGTTCGCGCTGCCGGTGGCGGCGCGCTCGTCCTTCCAGATCGTGGACTCGGGCAGGCCGCGGCGGAGCCACCACACGACCGCGGCGACGACGAACAGGTGCGCGAAGATGAGCCGGCTGCCGAGCAGGCCGAGCGGGGCGGCGGCGATCGCCAGGGCGAACCCGACCATCGGGCCGATCGACCACGCGAGCTGCGCGGTGCCGACGTGCGCGGCCCGCTTGTCGGCGGGCGCCTGCTCCGCGATGTAGGTCCAGCTCGCGGGGACGCCGGCGCCCACCGCGATGCCGGTGAGGATGAAACCGACGAGGAGCATCCCGTAGCTGCCGGCGAACACCGCGAGGAGGATGCCGAGCATGTAGAGCAGCAGGTCGTAGGTGTAGATGAACTTGCGGCCGTAGCGGTCGCACAAGGGGCCGCCGATGATCGCGCCGGCCGCGGCACCGAACGCGTTGGCGGACAGGCTCGCGAGCAGGCCGACCTGCAGGTCCCCGATGTGGAACTGCGCCTGCCAGAGGCTGAGGCTCGTGGCGATCGCGATGATCGACCCCGACTCGATGTAGTTCGACATGGCGACCGAGATCGTCGCCTTCCAGCCCGTGGTGTTGCGGGCTCCAATGCGGACCGCCATTGGTCCTCCGTTCGCGTGTTCGTCGATGAATCGTTTCAACGGTGGTGCTGCGAGGACGATACGCGGTACCGCGGCGTTCGGCAAGCACCACGACGACGGGCATCGTCGGGGCTGCACCGCGGCAGCGATCCTCGCAGACACAGCGTCCCGCGCGCCCGGAACCACCGGGCGGATGCCAGGATGGCCCCATGGCGGTCAGCGTGCGGGACGTGGCAGCGCTCGCCGGTGTGTCCCTCGGCACCGTCTCGAACGTCCTCAACCGGCCGGACAAGGTCGCCCCTGCGACGGTCGAGCGCGTGCAGTCCGCGATCGCCTCCCTCGGCTTCGTGCGCAACGACTCGGCCCGCCAGCTCCGGGCCGGTCGCAGCTCCACCGTCGGCCTCATCGTGCTCGACGGGGGCAACCCGTTCTTCACCGACGTCGCACGCGGCGCCGAGGACGCCGCCATGGCGCAGGGACTCGCGGTCCTCATCGGGAACTCGGACGAGTCCGCCGAGCGCGAGCACACCTACGTCGACCTCTTCGAGGAACGCCGGGTCGCCGGCCTGCTCGTCTCCCCCGCCGGCAACGACCTCTCACGGCTCGAGCGACTCCGGGACCAGGGCACGGCGGTGGTCCTCGTCGACCGCCGCGCCGACGACGAGCACTTCGCGTCCGTGTCGGTCGACGACGTCGCCGGCGGCCGCATCGCCGTCGAGCACCTCGCCGCGATCGGCCGCCGACGGATCGCGTTCGTCGGTGGCCCCACGAGCATCCGGCAGGTGGCCGACCGGCTCGCAGGGGCGACCGCCGCGGCCGAGGCCGCCGGCGTCTCACTCGAGGTCGTCCCGACGCGCTCGCTCTCGGTCCTCGAAGGGCGCCGTGCCGGCGAGGAGCTCCAGGCCCGTCCGCCGAGCGAGCGGCCGGACGCCGTGTTCGCCGCGAACGACCTGCTCGCCGTCGGGCTCGAGCAGGCGTTCATCATGCGTGGATCGGTCGCCGTCCCGGAGGCGATCGCCATCGTCGGCTACGACGACATCGCCTTCGCCGAGGCCGCGGTCGTCCCGCTGACCTCGGTCCGGCAGCCCGCACAGGACCTCGGCCGGCGGGCGATCGAGCTGCTGGTCGCCCAGGTCGAGCACGGGCAGGGCATCGACCTCGAGCACGTGGAGTTCACCCCGGAACTCGTGGTCCGGCAGTCCACGGTCGCCGAGGGCTGAGTCGATCCGCGGTGCCGCCCGCCACTGGACGGGAGGCGCGGTGCGGGGCCGCCACGGGCCTCCGGCCGCGGGTGGTGCCGCCCACCACCGGACGGGAGGCGCGGTGCGGGGCCGCCACGGGCCTCCCGGCCGCGGGTGGTGCCGCCCACCACCGGACGGGAGGCGCGGTGCGGGGCCGCCACGGGCCTCCGGCCGCGGGTGGTGCCGCCCGCCGCCTACGATCAGACCATGGTGCACATCCCGAGGCGCGACGCGCCCCCGAGCGTGCACCACGTCGCGGCCCGCGCCGGGGTCTCGCTCGCGACGGTGTCGAACGTCCTCAACCACCCGGAGCGCGTCGCGGAGGGGACCGCCGCGAGGGTCCGTGACGCCATCGCCGCCCTCGGCTACACGCCGAACCGGAACGCGCGCGCACTCGTGTCGGGACGGACCCGGTCGATCGGACTGGTGGTGACCTCGCTCCGGAACTCGCTGTTCACCGACATGGTGAGCGGCGCACAGACCGCGGCGCGGGCCGAGGGCAACACGCTCCTCGTCACGAACAGCGACAACGACCTCGGGGCGCAGGCCGAGCACCTCGCCTTCATGGAGAGCACGCGGGTGTCGGGCATCCTGCTCGCCTCGATGACGACCTCCCGCGAGCAGGTCGAGACCGTCCGGAAGCACGGACTCCCCGTCGTGTACGTCAACTACGAACCCGACGACGTCGACGCGTGCTCGGTGATCGTCGACAACGAGCAGGCCGGCTACGTCGCGACGACACACCTCATCGAGCAGGGGTGCCGACGCATCGGGTTCGTCAGTGCTCGTCCGGACCTGCAGCCCGTCGCCCGACGACGAGCGGGGCTCCTCCGCGCGATCGCCGAGCACCCCGGCGTGGAACTCGTCGACGTCGACGCCGGGGACATCGACCCACCCGGGGGCACCGACGCCGGAGTCCGGATCGCGGCGATGGCGCCCGCGGACCGTCCGGACGGGGTGCTCGGCGTGACCGACCTGCTCGCGATGGCGGTGGTCACCGAGCTCCGAGCGGCGGGGATCCGCGTGCCCGAGGACATCCCGGTGTCCGGCTGCGACCACAACTCCATCGCATGGGGCGGCGCGGTCCCCCTGACCTCGGTCACGCAGCACGGCGAGGAGATGGGGGCCGAGGCGATCGCCCTCCTGCTCGCCGAACTCGCGGAGGGCCCGTCGCACGTGCACCGGACGGTGGTCCTCGGGAGCGAGCTCGTGGCGCGGGAGAGCACGCTCGGACGGGCGCGCGCTGCCGGGGTGCAGGCGGCGACGCGGCCGAGCGACCCGCGGCGGACCGAGGCCTGACGGGAGCTGGCGCGGGCGCGGCGGGCGGAGCTCGTGCGCGCGGCTCCGAGTCTCGTGCACGTGGCACCGAGTCTCGCGCGCCCCAGTCCGAGTCTCGTGCAGTGCGACGACTCTCGTGCGTTGGAGCCCGAGTTCGGTCGGTCACCCCGAGTCTCGCCTGCACGGACCGAGTCTCGTGCGCGCCGCCCCGAGCCTCGCCTACGCAGGACGCGCCGCCGCGACCGCACGGGCCGCCGCGACGACTTCCGTAACGAATTCGACGCGGCGATTGACACGCTTCAATCCTCGTGGTTCCATTCCGATTGAAACGCTTCAACCCGCAGTACCCGGACCCGCACCGACGCGGTCTCCGGAACCGCTCCACCCGGGTTCCCCAGCCCCGGGCCTTACGAGGAGGTAAGGAATGTCAGCACGCTCCACGCGCCGACTGGCCACCAGGTTGATCGCCATCGGCGGCGCTGCGGCACTGGTCGGCAGCCTCGCAGCCTGTTCGTCCGGCGGGTCGGCCGACACCGGCGGCAAGGTGCAGATCACGTACCAGGCGGACAACTCGCCCGCCACCGCAGCCACCGCCAAGCCGCTCATCGCCGCGTTCGAGAAGGCCAACCCGGACATCACGGTGAAGTTCGACACCCGCCCACAGGGCACCGACGGCGACAACCTCGTGAAGACGCAGCTCTCCACGGGCGAGATGGCCGACGTGTTCAACTACAACTCCGGCTCGCTCATGCAGGCCCTCAACCCGGACAACACGCTCGTGGACCTGTCCGACCAGTCCTGGGCGAAGGACGTCGACCCGCAGTTCACGAAGGTCGTCAGCACCGACGAGGGCATGTACGGCGCACCGTTCGGCACGAGCTTCGGCGGTGGCGTGATGTACAACAAGAAGGTCTACGAGAAGCTCGGCCTGAGCGTCCCGACCACCTGGGACGAGTTCATCAGCAACAGCGAGAAGATCAAGGACGCCGGCGACGTCGCTCCGATCATCCAGACCTACGGCGACACCTGGACGAGCCAGCTCTTCGTCCTCGGCGACTTCGCGAACATCAGCGCGCAGCAGTCGAACTGGGCTTCCCGGTACACGGCCAACAAGGAGTCGTACGCGAAGCAGCCCGCGCTCGCCGGGTTCCAGCACCTCGCCGACGCGCAGGAGAAGGGTCTCTACAACGAGGACTACGCCTCGGCGACGCAGGCGAACGGGCTGAAGATGCTCGCCGAGGGCACCGGGGCGCAGTACCCGATGCTGACGAACGCCATCGCGACGATCCAGCAGGACAACCCGGACGCGGTGGACGACATCGGTGCCTTCGCCCTGCCGGCCCAGGACGCCGCGGACACCCGCCTGACCATCTGGGAGCCGAACGGCCTGTACATCCCGAAGACGAGCACGGGTGACAAGCTCGCCGCCGCGAAGAAGTTCATCGCGTTCGCGAACTCGTCCGAGGGCTGCGGGGTGCAGAACGACACCGGGACCCCGGGCGGCCCCTACGTGATCTCCACGTGCACGCTGCCGGACAGTGTCCCGCCGATGATCGGTGACCTGCAGAAGTACCTCGACGACGGCAAGGCATCCCCGGCTCTCGAGTTCCTCTCCCCGATCAAGGGCCCGAACCTCGAGAAGATCTGCGTGCAGGTCGGCTCCGGCATCTCCTCCGCCGCCGTGGGTGCGAAGCAGTACGACCAGGACGTCGTGCAGCAGGCCCAGCAGCTCGGCATCAAGGGCTGGTGAGGTCGGTGACCGCGACGCTCACGACGGCGGTGGCCCCGCCGCAGACGACGAAGGCCGGACCGGGCCCCGCACGGAAGCGGATGCGCTCGTTCTACCCGGCGTGGTTCTTCATCCCGGCGATCGCCCTGTACGTGGTGTTCTTCGCGGTCCCGACCTTCGCGGGGTTCTACTTCTCGCTCACCCGCTGGACGCTGTTCGACCAGACCTTCATCGGCTTCGACAACTTCGTCCGGTTCTTCCAGGACCCGCAGCTCGTCTCCGGGTTCGTGCACACGTTCGAGTACGGGTTCGTGACGAGCGCGGCGAAGGTGGTCCTCGGACTCGCCCTCGCCCTGCTCCTCACGAGCCCGGTGCTCGGGCGGGGCTACCTGCGGGCGGTGGTGTTCTTCCCGGTGCTCGTGTCGACCATCGGCATCGGCATCACCTTCAAGGCGCTGATGGACCCCTTCCACGGGATCATCAACGGCGCCCTCGGCTCGCTCGGCCTGCCGACCCCCGGCTGGCTGACCGACCCGGCGCTCGCCCTCTGGAGCGTCGCCGCGGTGGACATCTGGAAGGGCGTCGGCATCGCGACCCTGATCTTCATCGCCGGGATCGTCGCGATCCCGCAGGAGTACTTCGAGGCCGCCCGCGTCGACGGGGCGAGCTCCTGGACGATCTTCCGCAACATCACGCTGCCGCTCTCGCGCCCGGCGATGGGGACGGTCATCATCCTGTCGCTCATCGGCGGGCTGCGGTCGTTCGACCTGATCTGGGCGATGACCGGCGGTGGTCCCGGGTTCACGAGCGACGTCATCGCGAGCGTGATCTACAAGCAGTACCAGGCGGGCTTCTACGGGCTCTCGACCGCCGGCAACGTCGTGCTCTTCGTCGTCGTCACCGCGATCATGGTGCCCATCTCGTGGCTCATCAACCGCAAGGAGGCGGAACTGTGACCGCACCAGCACTCGACCGCGCAGCCACCGCGGGCCGCACCGGACGAGGACGGGCCAGCGTGGCGGGGCCCCGACGCGGTCCGAGGCGCGACACCGTCCGACGATGGACCGTCGGCAGCATCGCGATCGTCGTCAGCTTCGTCGTCTTCCTCGTGCCGTTCGCCTTCATCCTGCTCCAGGCGATGAAGTCCCCGGCGGAGGCGAACCAGCTCGGCTTCACGCTCCCGACACAGTTCCAGCTCTGGCAGAACCTGGCGACCGTGCTCGGGACCGGCGACGGCGGCATCCTCCGGGCGTTCCTGAACAGCGCCGTCCTGACCGTGGGCAGCGTGCTCATCATGGTCGTGTTCTCTGCCATGGTCGGGTACACGCTCCAACGCCGCCCGAGCCGGTGGAACGGCGTGATCAACTTCTTCGTGCTCGCCGGCCTCATCGTCCCGCCCGCGATCGTGCCGACGATCTGGGTGCTCCAGGGCCTCAACCTCTTCAAGACGATGGGCGGCATGATCCTCATCGAGGCCACCTTCGGACTGTCGTTCTGCATCCTGCTGTTCCGGGCGTTCGTCGCCACGATCCCGAAGGAGCTCGACGAGGCCGCGGTCCTCGACGGCGCCGGACCGATCCGCCTGTTCTTCGGGGTGGTCCTGCCCCTGCTCAAGCCCGTGATCATCACGGTGGTGCTGGTGCAGTCGGTCACGGTGTTCAACGACTTCACGAACCCGCTGTACTTCCTGCCCGGTTCCGAGAACGCCACGGTGCAGCAGACGCTCTACTCGTTCCAGAGCCAGTCCGTCAGCCAGCTCAACCTGCTCTTCACCGACGTCCTGCTCATCACGATCCCCCCGCTGATCCTCTACGTCTTCTTCAACCGTCAGATCGTCGCCGGCATGACCAGCGGCGCCGTCAAGGGCTGACGCCCACCCGGCCTGGAGGCACGACCTGCCTCCGCCACGCCGCCCACCGCGGCGGGCACCAGCTCCCACGACCCCGCACCGGTCGACGACGACCGGTCGCGTGAAAGGACTCATCTCATGACCACCTGGACCGCACCGTTCATCGCGAGCGACGCCGACCTCGGGAGCGCACCGATCCTGCGCCGGGAGTTCACCCTCGACGACGGCCACGGCGCCGTCATCGGCGCGACCCTCGACGTCAGCGCCCTCGGCGTCGTCGAGGCGTGGCTCGGTGGCCAGCGGGTCTCCGACCACGTCCTCGAGCCGGGGTGGACGAGCTACGAGTGGCGCGTCCGGGTCGTGTCCCACGACGTCACCGGACACCTCGCCGAGGCCGGGTCCGGCGACGCGGCGGTGCTCGCACTCGTGCTCGGGAAGGGCTGGGCCGCCGGCCGTCTCGCCTGGGGCGGGGGTGGGGGCTGGTACGCCGACGAGGTCGCCGGGTCCGCCGAGCTCCGCATCACGTTCACGGACGGCCACGAGCAGCGGATCACGACGGACACCGACTGGCAGGCCCTGTCGAGCGCGATCACCGCCGACCAGCTCTACGACGGCCAGGACATCGACGCCCGCCTGCGCGACGGGTCCTTCCTCACGCCGGGCGACGTGACGGTCCCGAGCGTCGAGGGACACGAGGGCCGGACGAGCACCGTCCACACGGTGGACCTCGGCGACCGCGAGCTCGTCGCCGACACCGTGCCGCCCGTCCGGCCCCTCGCCGAGATCGCACCCGTCGCGGTCTGGACGAGCCCGTCGGGAGCCACCCTGGTCGACTTCGGCGTGAACCTCGTCGGCTGGATCCGGGTGACGGCGAGCGGCAAGGCGGGGACGGTCCTGACCCTCCGGCACGCCGAGGTCCTCGAGCACGACGAGCTCGGCACCCGCCCGCTCCGCACCGCTTTGGCGACCGACCACTTCACCCTGAGCGGCAGCGGCCCGGACGCCCCGGACCGCTTCGAGCCCCGGTTCACGTTCCACGGGTTCCGGTACGCGCAGGTCGACGGATGGCCGGGCACGCTCGACGACCTCCGCGCGTCGCTCACCGCGGTGCAGGTCGGCTCCGACCTCCCCCGCACCGGCACCTTCGCGTCGAGCCACGACCTGCTGAACACCTTCCACGAGAACGTCGTGCGGGGTATGCAGGGCAACTTCCTGAGCGTCCCGACCGACTGCCCGCAGCGCGACGAGCGGCTCGGCTGGACGGGCGACATCGCAGCGTTCGCGCCGACGGCCTCGTACCTGTTCGACACGAGCGCGTTCCTCGGCGACTGGCTGCGGGACGTGTGGCTCGAGCAGCAGCACGCGGACGGGGTGATCCCGTTCGTCGTGCCGGACGTGCTGAAGTACTCGCCCGCCGAGGACTTCGGGAAGCCGAACGCCACCGCACTCTGGTCGGACGCGGGGGTCTGGGTGCCGTGGACGCTGTACCAGGCCTACGGTGACACCGCGGTGCTCGCGGAGCAGTTCGACTCGATCGCCGCGCACCTCCGCCGAGTCCGCAGCTTGCTCTCCCCCGAGGGGCTCTGGGACACGGTGTTCCAGTTCGGCGACTGGCTCGACCCGGACGCCCCGCCGGAGGACGCCGCCGCGGCGAAGGCCGACCCCGGCGTCGTTGCGACCGCGTGCGCGTTCCGTTCGGCGAGCATCGGGGCCGAGGTGGCGACGCTGCTCGGCCACGAGGCGGAGTCGGCCGAGTTCCGGGAACTCGCCACGGGCCTCCAGGCCGCGTTCCGGGAGCACTACGTGGCGGACGGGAGGATCCGCAGCGACTGCACCACCGTCTACGCGCTCGCGATCGTCTTCGGGCTGCTGGCCGAGGCGGACGAGGCCGCGGCGGGCGACCGGCTCGCCGAGCTCACGGCCGCCGCCGGGTACCGGATCTCGACCGGGTTCGCGGGCACGCCCTTCATCACCGACGCGCTCACGCGGACCGGCCACGTCGAGGACGCCTACCGACTGCTGCTGCAGACCGAGTGCCCGTCGTGGCTCTACCCGGTCACGATGGGCGCGACCACGGTGTGGGAGCGGTGGGACTCGATGCTGCCGGACGGCACCATCAACCCGGGGCAGATGACCTCGTTCAACCACTACGCCCTCGGTGCGGTGGCGGACTGGATGCACCGGGTGGTCGGGGGTCTGTCGGCGCTGGCGCCGGGCTACGCCGAGGTGCTGGTCGCTCCGCAGCCGGGCGGCGGCCTGACGTGGGCGTCGACCTCGCTCGAGAGCGTCCACGGACGGATCGCGGTGCGGTGGGACCTCGTCGACGGCGAGCTCGCGGTGCAGGTGACCGTGCCCGAAGGGGTCTCGGCGGTGGTGCGCCTGCCGGGGCTGGAGGAGCAGCGCGTCGGCGGCGGCGAGCACGAGTTCCGGGCGCCCGCGGCGGCGGCGGTGCCCGCAGGCTGACCGCCGAGCCAGCCCGTCGGCTCCCCACCGGCGGAACCAGGTTCCGGACACGGCACCGTGCTGTTCCGCAGTGCTGTGTCCGGAACCTGGTTCGGCCAGCCCGGCCAGCCCGGCCAGCCCGGCCAGCCCGACCAGCCCGACCAGCCCGGCCAGCCCGACCACTGCCGCCCGGTTGCACACCGCACCCGCAGCGCGTACGGTATGAAACGATTCAATCAGTCACGAGGAAGTGCACGATGACATCCACCCCGACCTTCGCCGGCATCGGCGACCAGCTCGCCCGGCAGCAGATCGAGCTCCCGAGCTGGGCGTTCGGCAACTCCGGCACCCGCTTCAAGGTGTTCTCGACGCCGGGCACCCCGCGCGACCCGTACGAGAAGATCGCCGACGCCGCGCAGGTGCACCGGTACACGGGGCTCGCGCCGACGGTCGCGCTGCACATCCCGTGGGACCTCGTGGACGACTTCGCCGACCTGAAGCGGCACGCCGAGGAGCACGGGGTCCGCCTCGGCACGATCAACTCGAACACGTTCCAGGACGACGACTACAAGTTCGGCGCACTGACCCACACCGACGCGAGCGTCCGGCAGAAGGCGATCGACCACCACTTCCGGTGCATCGACGTGATGGACGCCACCGGCAGCCGCGACCTGAAGATCTGGCTCGCCGAGGGGTCGAACTACCCGGGCCAGGCCGACATGCGCGAACGCCAGGACCGCCTGCACGAGTCCCTGTCGACGATCTACGACCGGCTCGGCGACGACCAGCGGCTCGTGCTCGAGTACAAGTTCTTCGAGCCGTCGTTCTACCACACGGACGTCCCGGACTGGGGCACGAGTTACGTGCAGACCGCGGCGCTCGGCGACAAGGCGATGGTGTGCCTCGACACCGGGCACCACGCTCCCGGGACGAACATCGAGTTCATCGTGATGCAGCTGCTCCGGCTCGGGAAGCTCGGCAGCTTCGACTTCAACTCGCGCTTCTACGCCGACGACGACCTCATCGTGGGCGCGGCGGACCCGTTCCAGCTGTTCCGCATCCTCGTCGAGGTCGTCCGCGGGGGCGGGTACGACAACCCGGACGTCGCGTTCATGCTCGACCAGTGCCACAACGTCGAGGACAAGATCCCCGGGCAGATCCGCTCCGTCCTCAACGTGCAGGAGATGACCGCCCGCGCGCTGCTCCTCGACCGCGTCGCGCTCACCGCGGCCCAGGAGGCGCACGACGTCCTCGGCGCGAACGAGGTCTTCATGGACGCGTTCCAGACCGACGTCCGCGCCGACCTCGCCGCCTGGCGCGAGTCGCGGGGGCTCCCCGCGGACCCCATGCGCGCCTACCTCGACTCCGGCTACCAGCAGCGGATCGCCGAGGACCGCGTCGGCGGCGTCCAGGCCGGCTGGGGCGCCTGAGCGGCGCCAGGACGACGAAGGAACGCGACTGATCATGACCGACACCAGCCTGGAGGCACGGGTGGACACCGCAACGCAGACGACCGGCGACCAGGTGGTCGCCTCCCTGATCGCGCGCTCGAACGCGCTCGGCTCCGACCCGCGGATCACGAACTACGCGGGCGGCAACACGTCCGCGAAGGGCACCGCGACCGACCCGGTGACGGGCGAACCAGTGGAGCTGCTGTGGGTGAAGGGCTCCGGGGGCGACCTCGGCACCCTCACGCCGTCTGGGCTGGCCGTCCTCCGGGTCGACCGGGTCCGGGCGTTGCAGAACGTCTACCCGGGCGTCGAGCGTGAGGACGAGATGGTCGCCGCGTTCGACCACACCCTGTTCGGCAAGGGCGGTGCCGCACCGTCGATCGACACCGCGATGCACGCCCTCGTCGACGCCACACACGTCGACCACCTGCACCCGGACGCCGGCATCGCGATCGCGACCGCCGCCGACGGCCCGGAGCTTACCGAGCGGATCTTCGGCGACAAGGTCGTGTGGGTGCCGTGGCGCCGTCCGGGCTTCCAGCTCGGCCTCGACATCGCCGCGATCAAGGACCAGCACCCCGAGGCGATCGGCACGGTCCTCGGCGGCCACGGCATCACCGCCTGGGGTTCGTCGTCGAAGGAGACCGAAGCGAACTCGCGGTGGATCATCGACACCGCCGAGCAGTACATCCGCGAGCACGGGCAGGACCAGCCGTTCGGCACCCTCCGACCCGGGTACGAGGCGCTGCCCGAGCCCGAGCGGCGTGCACTGGCGGCTGCCCTCGCACCGACGATCCGCGGCATCGCCGGGCACGACAAGCCGGTCGTCGGCAGCTTCACCGACACCGACGTCGTCCTCGACTTCCTCGCGAGCGAGAAGGCACCCCAGCTGGCGGCCCTCGGCACGAGCTGCCCGGACCACTTCCTCCGAACGAAGGTCAAGCCGCTCCTCCTCGACCTGCCCGCCACGGCGAGCATCGAGGAGCAGACCGCCCGCCTGCACGAACTGCACGAGCAGTACCGCCAGGACTACCAGGCGTACTACGACCGCCACGCCACCCCGGAGAGCCCGGCCATCCGCGGCGCCGACCCGCTCATCGTGCTCGTGCCGGGCGTCGGCATGTTCTCCTACGGCAAGGACGCGCAGACCGCACGGGTCGCGGGCGAGTTCTACGTCAACGCGATCAACGTCATGCGCGGCGCCGAGGCCCTGAGCACCTACGCCCCCATCGACGAGGCCGAGAAGTTCCGCATCGAGTACTGGGCGCTCGAGGAAGCCAAGCTCCAGCGGATGCCCGCGCCGAAGCCGCTCGCGACGCGCATCGCACTCGTGACCGGAGCCGCGTCCGGCATCGGCAAGGCGATCGCGAAGCGCCTCGCTGCCGAGGGTGCCGCCGTCGTCATCGCCGACCTCGACCTCGGCAAGGCGGAGGAAGCAGCGGCCGAGATCGGCGGCCGGGACCAGGCCGTCGGCGTCGTCGCGAACGTCACGAGCGCTGACGCCGTCGACCAGGCGATCCAGGCGACGTTGCTGCACTTCGGCGGCCTCGACCTCGTCGTCAACAACGCCGGACTCTCCCTGTCGAAGAGTCTGCTCGAGACCACCGAGCAGGACTGGGACCTGCAGCACAACGTCATGGCCAAGGGGTCGTTCCTCGTGTCGAAGGCCGCGGCGAAGGTCCTCATCGAGCAGGGCCTCGGCGGCGACATCGTGTACATCTCGAGCAAGAACTCCGTCTTCGCCGGCCCGAACAACATCGCCTACTCCGCCACCAAGGCCGACCAGGCACACCAGGTCCGGCTGCTCGCGGCCGAGCTCGGCGAGCACGGCATCCGCGTCAACGGCATCAACCCCGACGGCGTCGTCCGCGGATCGGGCATCTTCGCCTCGGGGTGGGGAGCGAACCGGGCCAAGACGTACGGCATCGACGAGCAGGACCTCGGGAAGTTCTACGCCCAGCGCACCATCCTCAAGCGCGAGGTCGTCCCCGAGAACGTCGCGAACGCCGTGTACGCCATCTGCACGTCCGACTTCTCGCACACCACCGGGCTGCACGTCCCCGTCGACGCCGGCGTGGCCGCGGCGTTCCTGCGGTAGGGCACGCCGTGACGAACAGCGGCAGCGTCGCCGCGGTCGACCTCGGCGCGACGAGCGGGCGGGTCATCATCGGCCACGTGGACCGGGACGGCGTGCGGACGGACCACGTCGCCCGCTTCCCGAACGGCCCGGTCGCCCTGCACGAGCACGGCCGCGACACCCTGCACTGGGACGTCGTCGAGCTGTACCGGGAGGTCGTGGCCGGACTCCGCCGGGCCCGCGCCGAGCACACCGACCTCGCGAGCATCGGCATCGACTCGTGGGCAGTGGACTACGGGCTCCTCCGCGAGGGACGCCTGCTCGGCCTGCCCGCCCACTACCGGGACGCCCGGCACGAGCACGGCGTCGACACCGTCCACGCCCGCGTGACCGCCGACGAGCTGTACCGGCGCAACGGTCTCCAGCACCTGCCGTTCAACACCGTCTTCCAGCTCGCCGCCGACCCTGACGCCGTGCTGGCGGACCGGGCCCTCCTCGTGCCCGACCTCCTCGGCTACTGGCTGACCGGCGTCGAGGCCGCCGAGCGCACGAACGCGTCGACCACGGGGTTGCTCGACGCGACCACGCGGGGATGGGACTCGACCCTGGTCGCCGCCACGGGCCTCCCGGCCGACCTGCTGCCCGCACTCCGCGACCCGGGAGACCGACTCGGCACCCTCCTGCCGTCCCTCGGTGGCGGCGTGCCCGTCACGCTCGTCGGGTCGCACGACACGGCGTCGGCAGTCGTCGCGGTCCCCGCGACGGAGGCGGACTTCGCGTACATCTCCTCCGGCACGTGGTCGCTCGTCGGGGTCGAGCTCGAAACCCCCGTCCTGACGGACGCGGCACGCGCGGCGAACTGCACGAACGAGGGCGGCGTGGACGGCCGCGTGCGCTTCCTCAAGAACGTCTCCGGCCTGTGGCTGCTCTCCGAGAGCGTCCGCACGTGGGAGCAGGACGGCTCCGCCGTCGACCTGGAGGCACTGCTCGCCTCCGCCGCGGAGGTCACCGCACCGGTCCCCGTCTTCGACGTCGCGGACGAGTCGTTCACCGCGCCGGGCGACATGCCCGCCCGCATCGCCGCTTGGTGCTCGCTGCACGGACTCTCGGCTCCGGCCACCCGGGCCGAGTTCGTGCGGTCCATCCTCGAGTCCCTTGCGGCTGCGTACGCGTCGACGCTGCGGACCATCGTCGAGGTCACCGGCAAGGACGTCCGCGCCGTGCACGTCGTCGGCGGCGGGTCGCAGAACCGTCTCCTCTGCCAGCTCACCGCCGACCGGACCGGACTGCCCGTCCTCGCCGGCCCCGTCGAGGCGACCGCGCTCGGCAACGTGCTCGTCCAGGCGCGCAGTCTCGGCCTCGCGGGGCTCGGGGGTGCATCGTTGGAGGCACTCCGCGACGTCGTCGCCCGGACCGTCGAACCCATCCGCTACTCCCCCGCTCCGGGCTCGGACGCCCGACCCCACCGCACCACCGTCAGGAGCCACGCATGACCACCACCGACGACCACCACCGCGTCGACCCCGCCACGGGAGCACCCGCGGCGTCCACCGGTCCGGCGTCCTCGGCACGGACCCGCGTCGCACGGCGGATCCCGAAGGTGCGGGACCTGGCGCCGTTGCTGCAGTTCCGGAAGCCGGCACTGCCGGGGCGGCGGCAGCGGCTCGAGCAGGCGTTGACGATCTGGGACCTCCGCAGCATCGCCGCTCGACGCACCCCGAAGGCCGCGTTCGACTACACCGAGGGCGCCGCCGAAGCCGAGATCTCGTTGGCGCGTGCTCGGCAGGCGTTCGAGGACATCGAGTTCACCCCGGCCATCCTCCGCGACGTGTCGTCCGTCACCACGTCACGTTCCGTGCTCGGCGCCGACGTCGCACTCCCGTTCGGGATCGCACCCACCGGGTTCACCCGGATGATGCAGACCGAGGGTGAGCGCGCCGGCGCCCGCGCGGCCGGACGTGCGGGCATCCCGTTCTCCCTGTCGACGATGGGCACCACCGCGATCGAGGACGTCAAGGCCGCCAACCCCTACGGGCGGAACTGGTTCCAGCTCTACATGTGGAAAGACCGCGACAAGTCGATGGCGTTGGTCGACCGGGCCGCCCGCGCCGGGTTCGACACGCTGCTCGTCACCGTCGACGTCCCCGTCGCCGGAGCGCGGCTGCGGGACAAGCGCAACGGGTTCTCGATCCCGCCGCAGCTGGGCGTGAAGACGGTCGTGAACGCGATCCCCCGGCCCTGGTGGTGGTTCGACTTCCTCACCACCGAACCCCTCGCCTTCGCGTCGTTGGATCGGTGGTCGGGGACCGTCGGAGAGCTGCTGGACCACATGTTCGACCCGACCGTCACCTACGAGGACCTCGCGTGGATCCGCGACCAGTGGCCGGGCAAGGTCGTCGTCAAGGGCGTCCAATCCCTCGCCGACGCTCGTCGCCTGGCCGACATGGGTGTCGACGGCATCACCCTGTCGAACCACGGCGGCCGCCAACTCGACCGCGCACCGGTGCCCTTCCACCTCCTGCCCCAGGTGGTCAAGGAGGTCGGGAAGGACACCGAAGTGCACCTCGACACCGGCATCATGTCCGGCGCCGACATCATCGCCGCCATCGCCCTCGGCGCGAAGTTCACCATGGTCGGCCGCGCCTACCTCTACGGGTTGATGGCCGGCGGCGAAGCCGGAGTCGACCGCATGATCCAGATCCTCACCGACCAGATCGAACGCACCATGCGCCTCCTCGGCGTCACCACCCTCGACGAACTCGAACCCGCACACGTCACCCAACTCCAACGACTCACACCCATCCCGCGCTGACAGACATCGGACATCTGGCCCATGATGGTGTCGTGATCATCGACGCTCACCACCACCTGTGGGACCCCGCCGACCGCCCCTACCCCTGGATGGACGACTCGGTCGCCGCCATCGACCGCCGCTTCGACGTGGACGACCTCCGCGCGGCGACGGCCGACACGGACGTCACCGCGACCATCGTGGTGCAGGCCGTCCACGACGAGGACGAGACCGCGTTGCTCCTCGGCCAGCCCGCACCGGTCGTCGGGGTCGTCGGCTGGGTCGACCTGACGGCGCCCGACGTGGCCGACCGGCTCGCGATGCTGCTGGGAGACGGATCGGCACGCGAGGCGGCGGGCTCGGCGACCCGTGCGCTGGTGTCGACGGCCCCCTCGTTGGTCGGCATCCGGCACCAGGCGCAGGACGAGCCCGACCCGGACTGGCTGGCCCGTCCGGACGTCGTGCGCGGCGTCCGTGCGGTGGCGGCCGCCGGGCTGACGTACGACCTGCTGGTGCGAGCTCGGGAGCACCCCGCCGCGCTCGCCCTGGTCGACGCCGTCCCGGAGGGGCGCTTCGTGCTCGACCACGCCGGCAAGCCGGACATCGCCGCGGGGGACAACGGGTGGCGGCAGCGGATGGCGGACCTCGCCGAGCGACCGAACGTCGTGTGCAAGGTCTCCGGCCTCCTCACCGAGGCCGGGCCCGACTGGCGGGAGCGTCCGGTCGCCCGGTACGCCCGTGAGGTGGTCGAGGTCTTCGGACCCGACCGGTCGGCGTTCGGCTCGGACTGGCCGGTGTCGACGCTCGCCACCGACTACGCCGAGGTGCTCGGCACGACCCAGGACGCCCTCGCCGATCTGTCCGACGCCGACCGCGACGCGGTGTTCCGGGGCACGGCGGTCCGCACGTACCTGGCGCCTCGCGGCATCCAGACATAGGATGTCTGTCGGGCGCTGTGCCGCGCCGTTCGACGAGAGCGAGGAACGATGCAGTTCGCACGACTTGGCCCGGCGGGCTCCGAGATCCCGGTCGTCATCGACCCTGACGGCAGCGTCATCGACCTCCGACCGCTCACGTCGGACATCACCGGGGCGTTCCTCGCGGCAGAACCCGGCCCGGACGAGCTCGTCGCGCACGCACGGGCCGCCGGCGACCTCCCGACGATCCCTGCCGACGAGGCCGCTGCCCTCCGCCGTGGCGCACCCGTCGCCCGCCCGGGCAAGGTCGTCTGCATCGGGCTGAACTACCGCGACCACGCGGCCGAGACGGGCGCCGACATCCCCACCGAACCGATCGTGTTCATGAAGGACCCGTCGACGGTGATCGGCCCCGACGACGAGGTCCTCATCCCCCGCGGCAGCACGAAGACGGACTGGGAGGTCGAGCTCGCGATCGTGATCGGCCGGACCGCCCGCTACTGCGCCTCCGAGGACGAGGCCGCCGCCTGCATCGCGGGCTACACGATCGCCCACGACGTCTCCGAGCGGGAGTTCCAGCTCGAGCGCGGCGGGCAGTGGGACAAGGGCAAGTCGTGCGAGACGTTCAACCCGCTGGGGCCGTGGCTCGTCACCCCGAACGGGTTCGCCGACGCCGGACTCGACCCTGAGCGGCTCGGGCTCCGCCTGTCCGTCAACGGCGAGGTCCGCCAGGACGGCACGACCGCCGACATGATCTTCCGCCCGACCGAGGTCGTTCGGTACCTCTCGCAGTTCATGGTGCTCCACCCCGGCGACGTCATCAACACCGGCACCCCGGCCGGAGTCGCCCTCGGCAGCGGTGCGCCGTACCTCAGGGCGGGCGACGTCGTCGAGCTGAGCGCGGACGGGCTCGGCAGCCAGCGCCAGACGGTCGGCGCGGCATGACCGCCGGCAGCCACGACGGTGTCCGGGCGATCGTGACCGGCGGAGCGTCGGGCATCGGCGCCGCGATCGCCGAGGCCCTGCGCGAGCGCGGTGCGACCGTCGCGGTGCTCGACCTCCGGCCTGACGACGCCGACCTGTCGTTCGCGTGCGACGTGTCCTCGGACGAGAGCGTGCGGGCAGCGGTCGGCGCCGCGGTCGAACGGCTCGGCGGGCTCGAGGTCGTCGTGAACAACGCCGGCATCGGCGCGCAGGGCACCGTCGAGGACAACCCCGACGACGAGTGGCGACGCGTGTACGAGGTGAACGTCCTCGGCGCGGTGCGGGTGTCGCGGGCGGCACTCCCCCACCTCCGCGCGTCCGGCAACGCGAGCATCGTCAACACCTGCTCGATCGCCGCGACGGCCGGCCTGCCGCAGCGTGCGCTCTACTCGGCGACGAAGGGCGCCGTCGCCGCCCTCACCCGCGCGATGGCCGCCGACCACCTGCGCGAGGGCGTCCGCGTCAACGCCGTGAACCCCGGGACGGCCGACACCCCGTGGGTCGGACGGCTGCTGTCGTCGGCACCGGACCCCGCCGCCGAGCGGGCTGCCCTCGAGGCCCGACAGCCGCACGGTCGTCTGGTCGCCGCGGCGGAGGTCGCCGAGGCCGTCTGCTACCTGACGAGTCCGGCAGCCCGGTCGACGACCGGGGTCGACCTGGCCGTCGACGGCGGGATGCAGGCGCTGCGGCTGCGGCCGGCGTGAGGGACCCGGGAGGCGCGGCTATCGTCGTGCTGTCCGGTCGCGTGCGCGACCGCGCTGAGCAGGAGGTGGTGACGTGGCGTCGCTGACCGACGATGCGATCGCACGCATCCAGCAGATGATCGTGAGCGGCGAGCTCCAACCGGGCCAGCGCCTCCCTCCCGAGAAGGAACTCAGCGAATCCCTGGGCCTCTCGCGGAACAGCCTCCGCGAGGCGGTGAAGGCCCTCGAGCTCATCCGGGTGCTGGACGTCCGCCGCGGCGACGGGACGTACGTCACCTCGCTCGAACCGACCGTCCTGCTCGAAGCGGTCTCGTTCGTCGTCGACATGCACCACGACCGGTCCCTCGTCGACCTGCTCGAGGTCCGGCGCATCCTGGAACCGGCGTCCGCGGTGCTCGCCACCGCCCGGGCGTCCGAGCAGCAGATCGACGAGCTCGCGACGCTCATGGTGGCGGTCGACGACAGCACCGGGGTCGAGGACCTCGTCGCGCACGACCTCCTGTTCCACTCCACGATCGCCACGATCGGGGGGAACCAGTACCTCTCCGGGCTGCTCGACGCCCTGTCGAGCAAGACCGTCCGGGTGCGGGTGTGGCGTGGCCTCACCCAGAACGGGTCCGTGCAGCGCACCCTCGACGAGCACGCCGCGATCGTCGACGCGATCCGCCGGCGCGACCCGCAGCTCGTGCAGTCGCTCGTCGTGGCCCACGTCGAGGGCGTGGAGCGCTGGCTCCGCCGGTCGCTGGACTGACCGGCGCGAAGAGCGCGGCGCGAAGAGCGCGGCGCGAGGAGCGCAGCGCGAGGGCGCACGCGCGGCTCAGACGCTGAGCAGCCCCGCCGCGCGGAGGTCGTCCCACAGCGCGTCGGGCACCACCGCCGCCGCACGCTCGGCGTTCTGCCGCACCTGCGACGCCGACTGCGCACCGAGTGCGATCGCCCGGACGGCGGCGGCACGACGAGGGAAGGCCAACGCGGCGTCGGGGAGCGTCACCCCGTGTCGTTCGCAGACGTCCGCGATGGCGTCCGCGCGCTCGACGAGGTGCACCGGGGCCGTGGCGTAGTCGTACGTCGCACCCGGCGCCGGTCGGGGCGAGCTCAGCAGACCGGAGTTGTAGACCCCGACCGCGACCACGTCGACGCCGAGCTCGGCGCACCGGTCGACCAGTGCGGCCGCGGGCTGTTCGAGCAGCGTGTACCGCCCGGCGAGCATGACGACGTCGCACAGCCCGGTCTCGACGGCGGCGGCCAGCGCCTCGACCGAGTTCGACCCGACACCGACCGCCCGGACGACCCCCGCGTCGCGCAGCTCGGCGAGCGTCGGGAGCGCCTGGGTCAGCCCGTCGGTGAGCGAGTACACGTCCGGGTCGTGCAGGTACGCGACGTCGACGTGGTCGAGACCGAGCCGGACGAGCGACTCGTCGAGGGACCTCCGCACGCCGGACGGCGACGGGTCCCACTGCCGCACCGTGTCGTCGGCCACCGCGAACCCTCCGGAGGCCAGGTCGTCCCCGTCGCCCCGGCCGGGCACCAGGAGCCGGCCGACCTTCGTGGACACGAAGTACTCCGAGCGCGGCCGCCCGGCGAGCGCCGTCCCCAGCCGTCGTTCGGACAGCCCGAGCCCGTAGTGCGGAGCGGTGTCGAACCCGCGGACGCCGACGTCCCACGCGGCGTCGACGGCGGCGCGGGCGTCCTCGTCGGAGACCTCTCGCAGCAGGTTCCCGATGCCGGCTCCCCCGAACCAGAACGGCCCCCGGTCGAGCTCGACCGCGCTCACCGGTCCGCCTCCGGCCCGACCTCGGCAGTCACGGGAGCGACCCCGTCCACCTGCGCGGCGAGGGACCACACCCGCGGGACCCCGTCGTCGCTGCCGGAGTAGTCGTCGGCGGCCTCGAGCAGCGGGTTGACGACGGCCTGCCACTCCGCGTTCACCGGGTCGTCCGCGAGCGACCGGCGCATCGTCCGGTAGTCCTCGACCTCGATGAGGTGCACGAGGTCGAGGCCGTCGCGCCAGATCGTCCAGTCGTGCACTCCGGCCTCGCGGAGCCGGGCGGCCAGCGCGGGCGGGACCGTGGCGTGGACGCTGTCGTACGCCGCCTCGTTCCCCGCCCGCAACCGCGTGCGCGACAGGATCCGCTGCACTAGTCCTCCTTCAGGAAGAGCTCGACGACGGGCACCGCGACGTCCGGGCGCACGATCGGGAGTGTGAGCGTCAGGGTACCGGCGGGCTGCCCACCGAGACCGGTGTTCTGCGCACGCGTGCCCGGTGGGATCTCGCGGTACCGCACCTCGGACGCGTCGTTCAGGAGCTGCGCGTACACCACCTTGCCGGCGAGGTCGGGCAGGTGCACGTGCTCGAACGGCCAGGTGAACAGGTGCAGGTAGAGCCGGTCCCCGCGCTGGGTGTAGACCGTGCCCGCCGGCGCCCGGAACGACGACGGTCCGGCGCCGTACACCGACCGCGCGTGCTGGTGCATCCACTCGCCGATGCCGGCGAGCGACCGCCGCGCGACCGGGTCGAACTCCCCGCGCCCGGTCGGTCCGACGTTGAGCAGCATGTTCCCGTTGTTCGAGACCCCGTCGACGAGCATGCGGACGAGGAGGTCGACGCTCTTGACGTCCTGGTTGTCGCGGTCGTAGCCCCACGACCCGTTGAACGTCTGGCACGCCTCCCACGGCACGGGGACGCCGTCGACCTCCATCGGCTTGTCCGGCTGGTACTGCTCCGGCGTGACGATGTCGCCCGGGATGTCGAGGCGGTCGTTGACGATGATGCCCGGCTGCAGCCGCTTCGTCAGGGCCATGAGCTCCTCGGAACCCCAGTCGTCACGCCCCTTGCCGCCCCAGCGGTCCTCGTGGTCGTTGTCCCGGTACGAGAAGTCGTAGAACAGGTAGTCGATCCGCCCGTACCCGGTCAGGAGCTCCTCGACCTGCCCGTGCAGGTACTCCCGGTACCGGGCCATGTCGCGCCCTTCCTGGAGTCGGGCGATCTCCTCCGGGCTGTCGTCCCGGCGCGGGTGCACGCCGTCGATGGTGAAGTCCGGGTGGTGCCAGTCGATGAGCGAGTGGTAGAACCCGATCCGGATGCCCTCGGCCCGGAACGCGTCGACGAACTCGCGGACGATGTCCCGGCCGAAGCGGGTGTTCGTCGCCTTGTAGTCCGTGAGCTGCGAGTCCCAGAGCGCGAACCCCTCGTGGTGCTTGGTGGTGAGGACGGCGTACTTCATGCCGGCCTCGCGTGCCCGGCGCGCCCAGTCGGCCGGGTCGAACAGGTCCGGATCGAAGTGGTCGAAGTACTTCTGGTAGTCCTCGTCGGTGATGCGCTCGTAGTTCTTCACCCACTCGTGCCGAGCGGGGAGCGCGTAGAGCCCCCAGTGGATGAACATGCCGAACCGGTCGTGCGTGAACCAGGCGGGCAGACCGCTCGCGTCGGTCTCGGTCTGCGGCGCAGCGGGTGCGGTGATGGTCATGTGGGCCAGTTTCCTTCCAAGGAGACGAACGAGGGACGAACGGGAGGCGCGGCGCGCCTGGTCGGGTCGGCTACCGGCCGCCGAGACCGGAGGTCACGATCCCCTTGACCAGGTGCTTCTGCAGCAGGATCAGCAGGATCACGGTGGGCAGCATCGAGATCACCGAGGCGGCCATCACGAGGTTCCACTCGGACCCCTGCTGTCCGAAGAACTGCTGCAGCCCGAGCGGGATGGTGCCGTGCGCCTCGACGTCGTTGACGACGACGAGCGGCCAGAGGAACGAGTTCCAGTAGGAGATGAACGAGAACACCGCGAGCACGGCCATGGTGGGTCGTGCGAGCGGCAGCATCACGGAGAAGAACGTCCGGATCGCACCGGCACCGTCGACACGGGCGGCGTCGTCGAGTTCCTGCGGCACCGTCAGGAAGAACTGGCGGATGAGGAACGCGCCGAGCGCGGTGAACGCCCACGGGATGATGAGCGCCTGGAACGTGTCGACCCAGCCGAAGCCCTGCATCATCACGTACATCGGGATGACGAGCACGTCCTGCGGGATCATCAGCGTGACGAGGAAGAGCATGAAGACGGTGTTGCGTCCCCGCCAGCGGAGCCGGGAGAACGCGTACCCGGACAGCACGGCGACGGCGACGTTGATCGCCGTGCCGGCAGCCGCCACGAACACGCCGTTGAGGATGAACCGGGCGAACGGCAGGTAGGTGAACGCCTGGACGTAGTTGTCCCACTCGAGCGAGCGGCCCCAGAGCGTCGGCGGGGTGGTGAAGACCTGGTCGGCCGGCTTGAGGCTCGTCGCCACCATGTACACGAGCGGCGACACGAACAGCAGGGCGACGAGGCAGAGCAGCGCGTAGCCGATCGCGTGGCGGACCCGACCGGGTCGGGGTGCGGATGCCGTCCTGGGCACCGCCCGCGGGTTGACGGTCCGGTTCGACGTGGTGAACCCGCGTGTGCGGGCCCGGGTCAGTTCACTCATAGTGCACCCACCGCTTCTGTCCGAGGAACTGGACGGCCGTGATCCCGAGGATGATGACGAACAGCACCCAGGCCCCGGCGGACGCCAGGCCGAGCTGCTGGTTCTGGAAGCCCGTGTTGTAGATGTACTGCACGAGGGTCTCGGTGGCCGTCCCGGGTCCGCCCTTGGTGAGGACGAACGGCTGCACGAACACCTGGAACGAGGTGATGAGCGTCATCATCGTGGCGAAGAACACGGACGGCGAGATGAGCGGGAACTTGATAGCCCAGAAGGTCTGCCACGCGTTCGCGCCGTCGAGCTGCGACGCCTCGATCTGGTTCTCCGGTACGGCGTCGAGCGCGGCCGAGAAGATCAGCATGTTGTAGCCGAAGCCCTGCCAGACGCTCATCGCGACGATCGCGAGCATCGCCCAGTGCTCGTCGGCGAGGAAGTTCGGCGCGTGCACGCCGACCGTGGACTGCAGCGACGCGTCGATCGCCCCACCGGGCTGGTAGAGCATCCGCCAGACGACGACGTTCGCGACGATCGGCGTGATCGTCGGGATGAAGAACAGCACGCGGAACACGTGGCGCCCGGCGATCCGCGGCGTCAGCCAGGCCGCGAGCCCGAGGGACACGACGAGGTTCAGCGGGACGTACAGCACCACGAAGAGCGCGGTGTTGAGCGTCACGGTGCGGAACACCGGGTCGGCGAACAGCCGGGCGTAGTTCTCGATGCCGGTCCAGCTGCGCTCGCCGAGCATCGGCCAGTTCATGAAGCTCACGACGAGCGAGGCGACGATCGGGAACGCCGTGAACACGACGAGTCCGATCGAGTGCGGTGCGGCGAACGCGGCGCCCCACCACGAGCGTCGCCCGACGGCGCCGGCGGCGTCGCCCTTCCGGCGTGGGGTCGCCGTGCCGGTCGCGACCGCGGCCGCGACGGCCGCCTCGGCCGGTGGGTCCTGGATGGTGGTCATGCGACGACCTCCTCGTCATCGGAACGGGTGGGGGGGGGACGGACGGGAGGCGCGGGGCGGGGTCGACCCGCGCCTCCAGTCCGTCAGGCGGGAACGCTGGTCACTGCGTGCCGAGCTGGCCGGCGATGGACGACATCGTCTCCTTGCCCGACGTCTGACCGTTCACGGCCTGGAGCGCGTACTGCGTGAAGAGCTGCGAGAGCTGGTCGCTCTGCTTGTTCCCGAGGAGCGGCGAGGACTTCGCGAGCGCGGCCTTCAGCGCGGGTTCTGCTCCGTCGATGCCGGCGCTCGAGTACCAGGCGCCCTGCGCGGCGGTACGACCCGGGAAGGCGCGTCCCTCCTCCGCGAGCCCCGTGAGGACCTTCTCGCTCGTCATCGTCTGCACCGCTTTGAACGCCTGGTCCGGGTACTTGCACTGCTTCGAGACGCCGAAGCCGGAACCGGCCGCGAAGGTCGACGGACCCGACGTCCCGGACGGGAGCGTCGTCACGCCGAGGTCGAACTTGACCTTGGCCTTCTGGCTGATGAGCGACCACGGACCGTCGGTGTACATCGCGACCTTGCCGGCGGCGAAGTCGTTGCTCGACTGCGAGCCGTCGGACGACGCCTGCGACGCGTAGCCCTTCTTCACCAGGCTCGCGAGCCAGTCGAGGCCGTCCGCGAACTTGCTGTCGGTGGCGTCGATCTTCCCGGAGCTCGTGATCACGCGGCCGCCGTTGTACCCGTAGATCATCGACTCGAGGTTGAGGTCGGTGACGGTCGAGCCGAACATGGTGACGCCCTTGGCCTTGAGCGCGGCGCCGGCCTGCTCGAAGTCGTCGACCGTCCAGCCCGGCTCCGGCTCGGAGACCCCGGCCTTCTTGAACACGTCCTTGTTGTAGAACATCATGATGGGCCCGGTGTCGTACGGCAGGCCGTAGAGCTTGCCGTCGACCTTCATGCCGTCGAGTGCCGTCTGGTCGAAGGCGGAGAGGTCGAGCCCGTCCTTCTTCGCCAGGTCGTCGAGCGGCAGGAGCGACGAGGTGTAGTTCGCGGTGCGGAGCGACTGCATGCTCACCACGCACTGGGCGCTGCCGGCGCTGAGCTGGGTACTGAGCTTCGTGAAGTAGTTCTCGAACGGCGCACCCTGGATCGTGAGGGTGATGCCGTCCTCGGACTTCACGGTGTCGGCGACCTTCTGCCAGGCGGCCTTGTCCTCCTTGCCGGCGATCCACATGGACCAGGTCATGGCGTCCTTCGACTGGCTGCCGCCGGCACTGCTGCCCGCGGAACACCCGGTGAGGACGAGGGCTGCCGCGGCCGCGGCCGCCACCCCCGCGATGAGTCGTCGTCGTTGCATCGGTCTCTCCACTCCGTCGTGGTGATCGTGTTCGGTGGTGTGGTGTCGGTCAGGCGACCCGGGCGGCGTCGCGGACCGGCGGTGCCGGCGCTTCCGTCGCCCAGACCGGGCCGTCGGGGTAGGTGTAGGTGTCCAGGGACCCGGCGAGCATCTCGGTGCCCGCGCCCGGTGCGGACGGCGGCCAGTACCGGCCGTCGTGGACGTCGACGGGGGTGACGAAGTGCTCGTGCAGGTGGTCGACGAACTCGATGCACCGCGTGTCCAGATCGCCGGTCAGTGCGACCGCGTCGAACATCGACAGGTGCTGGACGGCTTCGCAGAGCCCGACTCCGCCGGCGTGGGGGCACACCCGGACGCCGTACTTCGCCGCGAGGAGCAGGATCGCGAGGTTCTCGTTGACGCCGGCGACCCGCGTCGCGTCGATCTGGAGGACCGACATCGCTCCGGCCTGGATCAGCTGCTTCGCGATGACCCGGTTCGCCATGTGCTCGCCGGTCGCCACCGGGATCGGGGCGATCCGGCGGGCGATGGCGGCGTGCGCGAGGACGTCGTCGGGACTCGTCGGCTCCTCGACCCAGGCGACGTCGAACGGTCGGAGCCGCTCGATCCACGCGACCGCCTCGTCGACGTCCCACCGTTGGTTCGCGTCGATGGCGATGCGGATGTCCGGGCCGACGACCTCGCGGGCGATCCGCATGCGGCGGACGTCCTCGTCGACGTCGGCGCCGACCTTGAGCTTCACCTGCTCGAAGCCCTCGTCGACGGCTTCGCGGCAGAGGCGGGCGAGCTTGTCGTCGTCGTAGCCGAGCCAGCCCGGCGTGGTCGTGTAGGCCGGGTAGCCCTCGCGCTCGAGCCGGCCCTTCCTCTCGGCACGGAGCGGCTCCGCACGACGCAGGAGTGCGAGCGCCTCGTCCGGGGTGATGGCGTCGGTGAGGTAGCGGAAGTCGACGAGGGCGACGAGTTCCTCCGGGGTCATGTCGGCGAGCAGCGCCCAGAGTGGCTGCCCCGCGCGCTTGGCCTTGAGGTCCCACAACGCGTTCACGACGGCGCCGATGGCCATGTGCATGACGCCCTTCTCCGGGCCGAGCCAGCGGAGCTGCGAATCGTGCACGAGGTCTCGCCACGTCGCACCCATGTCCGCGAGGAGCGCCTCGGCGTCGCTGCCGACGACGTGCTCGCGGAGGGCTGCGATCGCGGCCTCCTGCACCTCGTTGCCGCGGCCGATCGTGAAGACGAAGCCGGTGCCGACGTGTCCGTCGGGCTCGTCGGTGCTGAGTTCGACGTAGGCGGCGGAGTAGTCGGGCGCTGGGTTCATCGCGTCGGAACCGTCGTGCTCCCGCGAGGTCGGGAACCGGACGTCCCGGACGCGCAACCCGGTGATGCGACTCATCGTGTCTCCTGCCCGTTCGGTCCTCGATGACCGAACGCGCTCATCAAAACATCCGACCTCTTCCGCGTCAAGCATCGTTCTGCGGCGGTTCTTGTTCGCGAGTTGCAATATTCGTAGGATGACTCAAGGACGCGCGGTACAGCGCGGACGAACGGAGACGAACATGAGCCGAACGCGCCCGCAGATCGAACGGCGGATCCCGAAGGTGCGGGACCTGGCGCCGTTGCTGCAGTTCCGGAAGCCGGCACTGCCGGGGCGGCGGCAGCGGCTCGAGTCCGCGCTGACGATCTGGGACCTCCGCGCCATCGCCGCCCGACGCACCCCTCGTGCCGCATTCGACTACACCGAAGGCGCCGCCGAAGCCGAGATCTCGTTGGCGCGTGCTCGGCAGGCGTTCGAGGACATCGAGTTCACCCCCGCCATCCTGCGCGACGTGTCCCACGTCTCGACCGCACGCTCCGTGCTCGGCGCCGACGTCGCACTCCCGTTCGGGATCGCACCGACGGGGTTCACCCGGATGATGCAGACCGAGGGCGAACGCGCCGGCGCCCGCGCGGCCGGACGCGCCGGCATCCCGTTCTCACTGTCGACGATGGGCACCACCGCCATCGAAGACGTCCGTGACGCGAACCCGCACGGGCGGAACTGGTTCCAGCTCTACATGTGGAAAGACCGCGACAAGTCGATGGCGTTGGTCGACCGGGCCGCCCGCGCCGGGTTCGACACGCTGCTCGTCACCGTCGACGTCCCCGTCGCCGGCGCCCGCCTGCGCGACAAGCGCAACGGCTTCTCCATCCCACCGCAACTCGGCGTGAAGACCGTCGTCAACGCGATCCCCCGGCCCTGGTGGTGGTTCGACTTCCTGACCACCGAACCCCTCGCCTTCGCATCGCTCGATCGGTGGTCCGGGACGGTCGGTGAACTGCTCGACCACATGTTCGACCCGACCGTCACCTACGACGACCTCGCCTGGATCCGGTCGCAGTGGAAGGGCAAGGTGGTCGTGAAGGGCGTGCAGTCCCTCGCCGATGCTCGTCGCCTGGCCGACATGGGTGTCGACGGCATCACCCTGTCGAACCACGGCGGCCGCCAACTCGACCGCGCACCCGTCCCCTTCCACCTCCTCCCGTCCGTGGTCAAGGAAGTCGGGAAGGACACCGAAGTGCACCTCGACACCGGCATCATGTCCGGCGCCGACATCATCGCCGCCATCGCCCTCGGCGCGAAGTTCACCATGGTCGGCCGCGCCTACCTCTACGGGTTGATGGCCGGCGGCGAAGCCGGAGTCGACCGCATGATCCAGATCCTCACCGACCAGATCGAACGCACCATGCGCCTCCTCGGCGTCACCACCCTCGACGAACTCGAACCCGCACACGTCACCCAACTCCAACGGTTGGTGCCGATCCCCCGGTGACCGGATCGTGACCCTCGGGTCCGGCGCAGCGTGGTGGGATGGGGCATGCAACGGGGACGGATGCGGCTGGTCACGGCGGGGACGCTGCTCGTGGCATTCGGCGGCTCGGTCACGGGGTGCGCGGCCAGCAGCGCAGCCGGGTCCTGTGCCGCGAAGGAGGTCCGGCTCGGCGATCCGGACCTCCGACCGGGTGGCGAGGTCGCGCTCAGTGTCGACTGGATGTGGCGGACGTGCGAGGACACCGGCGGGGTGCCGCGCGCCTCGGACGACGTCGTCGTCACGATCACGCCGTCGTCCACGGGCACGGCCGTCGTGCTCGGACGGCCCACGCCGGAGGGTCCGCGCTTCCGTGTGGCCGGTCGGTTCGACCTGCCCGACGACCTCCCGGCGGGAGACGCGGTCCTCGGTGTGCACAGCAACGACGGGGACCGCGCGGGCGCCGACGTGCCCGTGACGATCAGCCCGGCGGACTGACCCGCACTGCCTCAGACGCGTCCGGCTCGGTCGCGTCGGCGGAACACGAGCGTGCCGGCTCCCTGGACGACGAAGAACAGCCCACTCGCGGCCAGCACCGCTGCGACCACGAACCCACCCGCGGTCTCCACACCGATCGCGGCGACGACGGCGAGGGTGAGGAAGATCGCACCCATCACGATCAGGACGACCGGGTTCTGCGCGATGAAGAACCGTCGCCCGTGGTTCGCCGCGGCCGTGGCGTCGGACCGCGCCTTCGCCACCTCGTCCGGGTCGCGGCCGGCACGCCGGTCGGCGGCTCGTCGGCGTGCACGGAGGACGAGGAAGACCGCGAGCCCGACCACGATCGCCACGGGGTAGGCGATCGGCCGCTCGATGTGCACCAGACCCGAGACGAACAGCACCCCGACCGCACTGACGACGCCGGCGACCATCGCGGTCGTCCAGACGTCGGTGCGACCGTCGGCGCCGGTCGCGTAGCCGGGGCGTCGCGCGTACGGGTCGTGCTCTGGTTCGTGCCGCTCGGGCGCTGCCCGGTCTCCGTCGTTCCCCACGGCGTCAATGTACCGGCCGACGGGCAACGGCGGCGTTCAGGCGGCGCGTCAGCGGTGCACGTCGCGCCGGTGTCCGATCGTCAGGACGATCGGTACACGTCGCGCCGGTGCCCGATCGTCAGGACGAGTACGACCAAGCGGTCGTCGACGATCTCGTAGACGATCCGGTGGTCCCCCACGCGAACACGGAGCTCGCCGGGTCGCCCGACGAGTGCGGTCATGCCGGGCGGACGTGGATTCGACTGCAGGAGGACGAGCGCCGCGAGGATCCGACGCTGCGTCGGACGATCGAGCTTCCCGAGGGTCTCCGCGGCGCGCTTGGTCAGTTCGACGGCGTACTGCTGTGGAGCGGGGTCAGGCAAGCGTGATCCCGAGCTCCCGCGCGACGTCCGCGAGCGGCAGCGTCGCCGGGTCGTCCTCGAGGTCCGCACGGACGGTGTCCACCGCGGCGCGATCGGTCGCGTCCTCCAGCGCCGCCAGAGCCCGGTGTGCGAGATCGGCGTCGAGCACGACGACCCGTTCACGACCGCGGATCGTGATGCCGACCGGCTCGCGGTGCGCGAGATCGAGGAGGTCTGACCACCGCTGGCGGGCCTCACTGGCAGGAAGCGAGTACACGTACGAATCGTACGATTCGTACGGTCCGTACGTCAAGCCGGTTCGTCAGTGCTCGAGGAGGTCGGCGCTGCGGACCACCGTCGCGAAGCTGCCGTCGAGGGCGGCCAGGAACGCGGCGTGCACGGTCGCGCCGGGGACGGTCACGTCGCCGAGCGCGAGGTCCGGCGCGGCGCAGGCATCGGCCACCACGGTGCACGTGAACCCGAGCTCCGATGCGGCTCGGGTGGTCGAGTCCACGCACATGCTCGTCATCATCCCGAGGACGACCAGGTCGGTGACGCCACGATCGCGGAGCAGCGCCTCGAGCCCGGTGCCGATGAAGCTGTTCGGCTCGTGCTTCTCGACCACCGTCTCCCCCGCCCGAGGCTCGACGTCGGGGTGGAAGGCCACCCCGGGCGTCCCGGGGACGAAGAAGCCCGCGTCGGCCTCGGTGGCGGTGTGGAAGACGTGCACGACGTCCTCGCCGGTCTCGCGGAAGTGCCGCAGCACGGCGCCGGCGGCATCGGCCGCCGGCTCGGGTTCGACGAGCGGGAACGCCCCGCCGGGGAAGTAGTCGAGCTGGACGTCGACGAGGAGCAGCGCGCGGGTCATGCCCCGATCATGCTCGTCGGGCACCCGGTCCGTACCGGGTGCCCGACGTGTCAGCGATGCGCGGGTCAGCCGACCGTGAACGGCGCGCGACGGCCTTGACCCCACGCCCAGTGCAGGAGCGCGACGCCGGAGTCGTTCGTCACCGCGAGGGACAGGTGCTTCCCGGAGCCCTGGATCGTGGTGAGGCTGTAGCTGTCGTCCGTGCGCAGGCCCGGCCAGTAGACCGCGCCGAGGTGCCGCTCGCGGGCGATCGTCGTCACCGTCTGGAGGAACGCCACCGAGTTGTCGGCGTCGGCGTCCCCGGTCGTGGCGGACCCCCGGTAGTCGATGCCGGTCGTCATGGGGACGCCGAACTCGTCCAGGACGGTCCGGGCCGAGCACGCCTGGTCGCCGAGCCGGGAGGTGAAGTCGGCGGCCCACCCGGCCGCGTCGTGCGTGCCCCAGAAGCCGTAGTAGTGCTGCGAGACGTAGGTCCCCGCGAGTGCCGGGGCGGCGCAGACCGCGTCGACGTGGTCGTTGTAGCCGACGCCGCTGACGAACACGCGGTCGCGCGGGATGCCGCGAGCGGTGTAGCGGTCGACCCAGTCGGTGGCGACCTGGATCCACTGGTCGGCGGTGTACCCGAACGGCTCGTTCATCGGCTCGAAGTACACGCCACGGTCACGGGCGTACGTCCGGGTCAGGGTGTCCCACATCCCGGTCCACGCCGCCGGGTCGTCGACCTTGCCGTCCTTGCTCGCGCCGTCGCCCTCCCAGTAGCCGAGCACGACACGGAAGCCCTCGTGCCGCGCGGCGTCGATCGCGCCCCTGTACGAGTTCCACCAGGCGGTGCCGACCGAGTACGGGTTGACCGGCATCCGGACCGTGTTCGCGCCGAGGTCCTTCCGGAACCCCTGGATGATCCGCTCGGACGTGCGGTACACGGTGCGGTAGTCGTCGCTCGTCGAGAGCCCGGAGAGGACGACCGGGCCGTTCGCGTAGTTGTCCCTCGGGTCGGCCCAGTTGACACCGTGGAACTGCGTCGGGTCGAGCGCCGGCACGGGTCCCCGGTGCGCTGTCGCCGCGGGGGCCGGGGCCGCGTTCGCGACCGCCGGGCTCGCGAGCGCGAGTGCGGTGGCGCCGGCGAGTGCGGCGATGGTCGCGGCGAGAAGGCGTCCCCGCAGGGTGGTCGGTGCGTGCATGTGTGCGTGCTCCCTGTCTGCTCCGTTGCAGCGGCACGGCGTCGTCGCGGTGCCGGAGTGGACGGTCGCCGTGGCGGGTCCCTTCCGCCATGGCAACGTCAACATCCAGCAGGGTTCCACTCCGAAGACGGGGTGTCAACGCCCCTGCGAGACCGTTCAGCCGGGGGCGGGACCCCGACGGCGACGGGACGTCACGGAGCGCGGCGGCACGGTGCGCAGGTGGTCACGAACCACACCCAGGACCCGACCGAGGTCCTCGACGTCGCGTGGGCCGATCGCGTCGAAGACGAGTTCCCGCAGCAGCGCGACGTGTCCAGGGAAGACCGCGCCGAGCTTCACCCGCCCGGCCTCGGTGAGGGTGACCGTGACGCCGCGGTCGTCGTCCGCCGCCTGCCCACGAACGACGAGACCGTCCCGTTCGAGCAGTCCGACCTGGTACGTCAGGCCACTGCGGCTGATCACCACGCCGTCGGCGAGCTCCGTCATCCGCCGGCTCCCGCCGGGCGCGTCGCCGAGGGTGGCGAGCAGCTGGAACTGCACGTAACTGAGGTCGCCCGCATCGCGGAGCTGTTGCTCGACCGCGTGCCGCACCAGGTTCCCGACCTCGATCAGGGCGAAGTACGCCCCGAGCTCACTGGCGTCGAGGTTCGTGCGCGGCTCGGATCCGGTCATGACCCCATCCTACCTGTTGCTTCGAATTCGAAGCAGTGGTAGCGTCCTCCGCAGATGCTTCAAATTCGAAGCACACGAGGTTCCACCAACGAAGGGCAAGACCATGCAAGCAGTGCGTTTCCACGAGGTCGGCGGACCCGAGGTCCTGCGGATCGAGGACGTCGAGCGGCCGGTGCCAGGTGCCGGGGAGGTCCTGGTGCGGGTCGCCGCGTCGGCCTACAACGCCGCGGACAACGGGATGCGGGGCGGCTTCCTCCCGATCCCGGTCGTCCTGCCGCACGTGCCGGGGTACGACGTGTCCGGCACGGTCGAGGAGGTCGGACCGGGTGACACGGACCTGCGGGTCGGTGACGCCGTGGTCGGGTTCCTCCCGATGGAGCGGGACGGCGGCGCGGCTGAGTTCGTCCTCGCACCGGCGGAGTCGCTCGTCGCCGCTCCGACGAGCATCCCGCTCGCGGACGCCGCAGCGCTGCCCTCCGTGGCACTCACCGCGTGGCAGGCACTCTTCGACGACGGGCGCCTGACTGCCGGACAGCGCCTGCTGATCGTCGGCGCTGGCGGGGTCGTCGGGAAGTACGCCGTCCGGCTGGCGGAGCGCGCGGGTGTCGAGGTCGTCGCGACGGCGAGCCCGCGGAGCGCGGAAGCCGTGCGGGCCGCGGGTGCGGACGTCGTCGTCGACCACACCACCGACGACCTCCTCACCGCGGTGGACGGGCAGGTCGACGTGTTGCTCAACCTCGCCCCGCTCGACCCGGAGCGGTTCGCCGCCCTCGTCGCCCTCGTGCGCGACGGTGGCACGGTCGTGAGCACGACGGCGTTCATCTCCACCCCGGGCGACGACGCCCGTGACGTCCGTGCGGCCACGGTGTTCGTGCAGCCGAACCGGGCGCGCCTGGTCGAACTCGTCCGTCTCGTCGACGCCGGCGAGCTGCACGTCGAGGTGACGCGACGCATCCCGCTCGCAGACCTGCCGGCACTGCACGCCGAGGGCGCCGCCGGTCGGATCGCCGGCAAGGTCGTCGTGCTGGCCGGACCGGACGCCACCGCTGCACCGTCCGCCTAGGGTGGGGACGTGAGCGACGAGCAGGCACGGGCAGCGCTGGCGACGGTCGGTCGGGACACCACCGCACCACTCGTGCCGACGCTCCCGGCCCTGCCGTCACCACGACGGGCCGCCGTCCTCATGCTCTTCGGCGTCCTGGACGACCGTCCGAGTGACCGCCCCGCGTCGGCGCCGAGGGTCTCCGACGACCTCGACGTCCTGCTCCTCCGACGCGCGGACACGCTCCGCGCGCACCCGAGCCAGGTCGCCTTCCCCGGGGGGCGCATCGACGCGGGCGACGCCGACGCCGCGGACGCCGCCCTCCGTGAAGCGCACGAGGAGACCGAGCTCGACCCCGCGGGAGTCGACGTCCTCGGGGTGCTCCCCGCCGTACCGCTCGCGTTCTCGAACCACCTCGTCGAACCGGTCCTCGCGTGGTGGAGGTCGCCCTCGCCCGTGCGGGTCGTCGACGAGCGGGAGTCCGCGACCGTCTTCCGGGCACCGGTCGCCGACCTCCTCGACCCGGGCCACCGCGGCGTGACCGTGATCCGACGGGACGGTCAGGAGTGGCGTGGACCGGCGTTCACCCTCGACGCGGAGCACGGGACGGAGACCGTGTGGGGCTTCACGGCGATGCTCCTCGACGCGCTGTTCGACCGACTGGGGTGGGCGGAACCGTGGGACGACCGGACGGTCATCCCACTGCCAGGGGAGCGCTGAGCGAGGCGGTCACCGGGAGCGACAGCGCGAGCGGGTCCGACCGGACCTCGTCGAGCGCCCGGGCGACGGCTCCGAGCACGACGACGTCGGCCCCGAGCCTCGAGGCGACGAGCTCCGGGACCGGGTCGTAGTCCCAGTCGGCGAGGTGCACCCGAGCCCGGTCGAGCACGGGACCGACCGCGTCCGCGATGGCGCCGGCGACGACCACCCGGTCGATGTCGAGGAGGCTCGCGAGGAGCACGCTCACCCGGGCCAGCCGGTCCCCGAGGCGGTCGACGACCTCGACCGCGACGGGGTCGCCGAGCGCCGCGGCCTCGAACAGGCGCTCCGAACCGTTCCGCCCGGCGAGGAGCGACCCCGGCGGGATCCGGTCGGCGGCCTCGGCCACGAGCAGGCGCGCGGTCGCACCGATGCCCTCCGGGGAGCCGACGCCGTCGACGAGGTCGAGCACGCGCATCTCACCCGCTCCGCCGCGTGCGCCCCGCAGCAGCGCGCCGTCGACGACGATCCCGGCGCCGAACCGCTCACCCGAGAGCAGCGCGGCGAAGGAGGCGTCGCCGGAGGACGGGCGTTCCGCGAGGGCGGCGAGGTTCGCGTCGTTCTCGACCACGAGGCGTCCGTGCCCGAGGAGCGCACCGAACCCCGGGTTCATCCGGTCCCAGTACCCGTCGTCGCGCGGCGAGGCACCGCGGACGTCGACCGGCGCCGGGATCCCGACGACGACCACGAGCACCCGGTCCGCGCCGACCCCGGCGTCGGCGAGCACCGCCGCCACCGCGTCCCGCACCGCGCCGAGTCGCACCGCGACGTCGAGACCGGTGTCCCCGAGCGACGTGGCCGCGCGGCCGCGGACGACACCACGGAGGTCGGCGACCGCGACGGACACCCGGTGCTGACCGGCGTCGACGCCGACGAGCACCCCTGCGTCGTCGTCGAGCGCGTACCGGCGCGCCGGTCGACCCTTGCGGTACTCCCCCGCCGCACGGGCGTCGTCGAGCGCCCGCAGCCAGCCGAGCTGGACGAGTTCGTCGCACGCGGCGAGCACCGTCGAACGGGTCAGCCCCGTCCCCGCGATCGCCTCCGTCGCCGTGAACGCGCCGGAGGCGAAGGCGTACGCGAGGACGACCTCGGCACTCGATCCTCGCGACGGCGGCATGGTCGGAACACTACCGCGGAACGAGTTGCTTGCGCGATTAGATTTTCTCGCTAGATTTAGTCCTGCGGGGCGACACCGAAGCCGCTCCGCGACACGGAACGGCAGGGACGCCGGGTCCGTGCGGACGGAGACGACGTGCAACCACACGCCACGAAGGGCACGGCCGCCGCGGTGAGCCGGAGGTCCTTCCTGCTCGGCGCCGGCGGCATCGGTGCGGGCCTCGCCCTCGCCGGGTGCGCACCGCTCGGAGGATCGAGCGCACGCCCCGAGACGATCACGTTCTACGTGTCGAAGCCCGAGGTCATCGGCTACTTCGACGACGTCATCGCGAAGTTCCACGACAGCCAGTCGAAGATCCGGGTCATCCGCGACTCGACGTCGAACATGTCCGCGAACTTCGTCCGGAACCGGCCGCCGGACCTCGGCTGCCTGAACTACAACTACGCGATGGTCTCGTTCGTCGAGCACGGCGCGCTCACCGACCTGGCGGACCTGCCCGAGAAGGACACCATCAACCCGGACCTGTGGCCGCTGATGAAGCAGACCGCGGACTACCCGGGCCGCACGAGCGTCCTGCCGTACTCGGTGACCGCCGCGTCGGTGATCTACAACAAGCGGATCTTCGCCGACCAGGGCATCGAGGTCCCGACGACGTGGAGCGCGTTCCGCGACGTGTGCGAGCGCCTCACGAAGGCCGGCATCACCCCGATGTACGGCACGTACAAGGACAACTGGACGATCGCCCAGGGCATGTTCGACTACTCCGTGGGCGGCATGCTCGACCTCGGGAGCACCTTCGCGGCACTCGACCGCGAGGGCACGAAGGTCGGGAAGGGCTCGCGTGTCTCGTTCGAGAAGGACTTCGCCGCACCGGTCGACCGGATGGTGGACCTGTTGCAGTGGCACCAGCAGGGCGCCGCGAGCCGCGGGTACGGAGACGGCAACCTGGCGTTCGCGCAGGGCAAGGCCGCGATGTACCTGCAGGGCCCGTGGGCCCTCGGCGAGATCGCGAAGTCGAACGGGGACATCGAGCTCGGCACGTTCCCGTTCCCCGCGACCGACGACGCCGCGGACAACAAGGTGCGCGTGAACGTCGACCTCGGACTCTGGATCCCGGAGGCCTCACGCAAGCAGGAGGCCGCACGCGAGTTCCTGTCGTTCCTGATGAGCCCGGCGGTGAACGACAAGTACAACGCCGACAACAACGGCTTCGGTGTCCGCAAGGACTCCCCGCCGGCGTCGAACCCGGCGCTCCGCGGCATGCAGGACTCCTACGACGCGGCCGACTTCTACCTCGGGGCTTCGCAGCTCATCCCCGCCGAGATCCCGGTGGCGAACTACCTGCAGTCCATCGCCTTCGGCGGTGCCCCCGCTCCGCAACTCCGCACCCTCGACGGCGACTGGGCGCGTCTCGCGCTCCGCACGGCCGCGTAAGGAGACACGACCTTGGCCACCACCACGACAGAATCCGTCACGACGGCGGGCAGCCGCCGACGGGGCGGAGCCGCACCGCGCCTCCAGGCCGGTCGCACCGGACTGCGCACGAAGCGCAACCGGGTCGACCCGCTCTTCCTCGTGTTCCTGATCCCCACCCTCCTGCTCTTCACGCTGGCGATCACGCTCCCCGCGGTGATGGGCATCGTCCTGAGCTTCACCGACTCCGTCGGGTTCGGGGACTTCCGGTTCATCGGCCTGACGAACTACGTCGCCGTGTTCAGCGACCCGGCGATCCTGCAGGCGTACCTGTTCACGATCGGGTTCTCGCTCGTCACGGTGCTCGTCGTCAACGCGCTCGCGTTCCTCCTCGCGATCGCCCTGACCTCGAAGGTCCGCGGCAAGATCGCGCTCCGAGCCGTCTTCGTGCTGCCGATGGTGATCTCCGGGATCGTCATCGCCTACGTGTTCTCGTTCCTGTTCGCGAACAGCCTGCCGGCGCTCGCGACCGCCCTCGGGTTCGCGCCGCTCGAGCAGAGCATCCTCGCGAACCCGGACCTCGCGTGGGTCGCGGTCGTCATCGTGACCGCGTGGCAGGCCATCCCCTCGACGCTCCTCATCTACATCGCCGGCGTCCTGTCGATCCCGGGTGAGGTCTACGAGGCGTCGGCCCTCGACGGCGCGAGCGCCTGGCGACAGCTCGTGTCGATCACGGCGCCGCTCACCGCGGGCTACATCCTCATCAACCTCATCATCGGGTTCAAGAACTTCCTGAACTCGTACGACATCATCGTCGGCCTCACCGACGGCGGCCCCGGTACCTCGACGACCAGCGTCGCGATGTCGATCTTCAAGGGCTTCAACGGCGGCGACTACGCCTACCAGATGGCGAACGCGACGATCTTCTTCGTGATCGCCGTCGTGATCGCCGTGATCCAGCTGCGGGCGACCCGCGGGAAGGCAGCGCTCTGATGACCATGCAGGCACCCCTGCGGCCGGGGACCACCGCGACGGGCTCCATCCGTTCCGTCGACGCCGACCGGAACGCCGGACGTCGCGGCGAGCGCTTCAACTGGCCCGTGACGATCGTCCTCGTCCTCTGCGCCCTGTCCGTGCTCGTCCCGCTGTACGTCACGATCACGATGGCGTTCAAGACGACCTCGCAGGCGGTCGACGGCAACGCGTTCTCGCTGCCGGCACCGTTCAGCGTCGACGGCTTCGTACAGGCCTGGGAGCTCACGGACTTCCCGCGCGCGTTCGGCGTCTCCGTGCTCGTCGCCGCGATCACCGTCGTCGGGACGATCCTGCTCGCCTCGTTCACGGCGTACGCGATCGCCCGCAACTGGGAGCGCCGGCTGTTCCGCTGGTCGTTCTTCTACCTGCTCGCCGCGATGTTCCTGCCGTTCCCGGTGCTCGCGCTGTCGCAGGTGAAGCTGACCGGCCTGGCGGGACTGGACAACCCGTTCGGCGTCGCGATCCTGCACGTCATGTTCCAGCTGTCGTTCAGCGTGCTGCTCTTCACGGCGTTCCTGCGGTCGATCCCCGCGGAGCTCGAGGAGAGCGCCCGCATCGACGGCGCGAGCACCGGCCAGGTGTTCTGGCGGCTGGTGTTCCCGCTCCTCGCACCGATGAGCGCGACCGTCGGGATCTTCGCGTTCCTCGCGTCGTGGAACGACTTCGTGATGCCGTCGCTCATCACGTCCGACCCGGCCCTGCAGACCCTCCCGGTGCTGCAGCAGATGTTCCAGACGCAGTTCAGCAACAACTACAACGTGTCGTTCGCCTCGTACCTGATGGCGATGGCACCGGCGATCATCGTCTACCTGTTCACGCAGCGCTGGGTGATGGCCGGGGTCACGCAGGGCGCGATCAAGTGACCGACACGACCACCACCACCCGCAAGAACAACGAAAGGCCCGACGTGACCGACACGCTCGTCCAGCCCGCAGCCTCCACCGACGCCGAGACCTGGTGGCGCCAGGCGAGCGTCTACCAGATCTACCCCCGCTCCTTCGCGGACGCGAACGGCGACGGCATCGGCGACCTGCCCGGCGTGACGTCGCGGGTGCCGTACCTGGCGTCGCTCGGCATCGAGGCGGTCTGGCTCAGCCCGTTCTACCCGTCCGCCCTCGCCGACGGCGGCTACGACGTCGACGACTACCGCGACGTCGACCCGCGGCTCGGCACCCTCGACGACTTCGACGAGATGGTGTCGGCGCTGCACGCTGCCGGCATCCGCGTCATCGTCGACGTCGTGCCGAACCACACGAGCGACCGGCACGAGTGGTTCCGCGAGGCCCTCGCGTCGCCGAAGGGCAGCGCGGCCCGTGACCGGTACGTCTTCCGCGACGGCACCGGGCCTTCGGGCGAGGAAGCCCCCGCCGACTGGGTGTCGATCTTCGGCGGGCCGGCCTGGACCGCGGTCGGTGACGGCCAGTGGTACCTGCACAACTTCGCGAAGGAGCAGCCCGACCTGAACTGGGCGAACCGGGAGGTCCGCGACGACTTCCTGCACACCCTCCGCTTCTGGTCGGACCGGGGTGTCGACGGCTTCCGGATCGACGTGGCGCACGGTCTGGCGAAGGCCCTGCCCGAAGGCGACCTGCCGAGCTGGGCCGAGGTGCTCGCGAGCCCGAAGGACGGCCAGCACATCCTCTGGGACCGCGACGACGTGCACGAGATCTACGCCGAGTGGCGGCAGGTCTTCGAGGAGTACACCCCGGCCCGCACCGCGGTCGCCGAGGCCTGGGTCGCCGCGGACCGTCGTGCCCGCTACGCCAGCGCCGAGGGGCTCGGGCAGGCGTTCAACTTCGACCTGCTCGAGGCCGACTTCGACGCCGGCTCGTTCAAGGAGATCATCGAGTTCAACCTCGGGCTCGCCGAGCAGTCCGGCTCGTCGACGACGTGGGTGTTCTCCAACCACGACGTCGTGCGCCACGCCACCCGCTACGCGCTCCCGGCCCGGAACGGCGCCGAGGAGAAGCAGGGCTCGGCCTGGCTGCTCGCCGGCGGGTCGCAGGAAGCCCTCGACCGCGACCTCGGCCTCCGTCGCGCCCGTGCGGCGACGCTGCTCGAACTCGCGCTGCCCGGCTCCGCGTACCTGTACCAGGGCGAGGAGCTCGGCCTGCACGAGGTCGGTGACATCCCCGACGCCGAGCGTCAGGACCCGTCGTTCTTCCGGAACCCGGGCGTCGACGTCGGCCGTGACGGCTGCCGTGTCCCGATCCCGTGGACGACCTCGGGCGAGAGCTTCGGCTTCGGCCCCGGCGGCTCGCACCTCCCGCAGCCCGAGTGGTTCGCCGCGGTGTCGGTCGAGGCGGAGGACGCCGACCCCGACTCGACGCTGAACCTCTACCGGAAGGCCCTCGGGCTCCGCGGGCAGCTGCAGTCCGAGGAGCACCTCGAGTGGCTCGAGACCGGCCGCGACGACGTCCTGGCGTTCCGCCGTCCGAACGGGTGGACGAGCGTCACGGTGTTCGGCGACGAGCCGTACGACCTCCCCTCCGGCGAGCTCCTGCTCGCCTCCGCGCCGGTGGCAGACGGCGCACTGTCGGGTGTGGGGACGGCCTGGTTGCGTTCCTGACGGAACCAGGTGACGGACTGGAGGCGCGGTGCGGGCAGGCACCGCGCCTCCGGTCCGTCACGGGGGGCGGGCGGGAGCCGCGCGGGACACCGCACGATCGCCGACGCGCCCGGCGCCGCGTCGGCGCCGGCCGGTAGGGTCGGCGGCATGAGTGGGGCGAGCATCGAGGTGCGGGACTTCGTGATGCGGTTCGGGGACCGCACCGTGGTGGACGGGCTGTCGTTCGACATCGCCCCCGGAGAGACCTTCGGCCTGCTCGGCAGCAACGGCTCCGGCAAGACCACCACCATCCGGGCACTGCTCGGCATCACGACCGCGACCTCCGGCACGCTCACGATCGACGGGCACCCCTACAAGCCGGCGACCGGCGGCATCGGGTACCTCCCCGAGGAACGCGGGCTCTACCGCAAGGAGTCCGTCATCGACGTCATGACGTACTTCGGGCAGCTCCGCGGACTGGGCCGGCACGAGGCCACGGCGTGGAGCCACGAGTACCTCGAGCGGGTCGGCCTCGCGGACCGCGCGAAGCTCCGGGTCGACAAGCTCTCCGGCGGGCAGCAGCAGAAGGTGCAGCTCGGCATCACGATCATGGACCGGCCGCGCCTGCTCATCCTCGACGAGCCGACCAAGGGCCTCGACCCGGTGAACCGTCGGCTGCTGCTGGACCTGGTCGACGAGCGGAAGGCCGACGGTGCGACGGTCATCCTCGTCACGCACCACATGGACGAGGTCGAGCGGCTCTGCGACCGGATCCTCCTGCTCAAGGACGGCGCCGCCGCCGCGTACGGGACGATCCCGGACGTGCAGGACGCCTTCGGTGGTGCGGTCGCGAAGGTCGGCCTCGACGGATCGGTGCCACCATCGCCGCTGTACCGGCTCGCCCGGCACGAGGGACACGTGGCGTACCTCGTCCCGACCCGCGCAGCCTCGGCGGACGGGTCGGACATCCTCGCCTCGCTCGTCGCGGCGGGCGCCCACGTGACGGGGTTCGAGATGCGCCGCATCCCCCTCGACGAGATCTTCGTCCAGGTCTACGGGCACGACGCCGGCGCCGACCTGGTCGCCGACGAGCCCACGGCGGGAGCAGCAGCATGAGCCGGCTCGGCACGGTCGTCCGCTTCGAGTTCGTCCGCGCGGTGAAGAAGCCCGCGTTCTGGATCGGCACCCTCGCGCTGCCGATCGTCATCGTGCTGGTGACCCTGCTCGTGGGGCTCGGCCAGTCCGCCGGCGCCGACTCGGTCGTGTCGAGCAGCTCGGCGACCAAGACCCCGTTCCGCTACGTCGACCACTCGGGTCTGGTGTCCGAGCAGGTCGCCGAGAAGTGGGGCGGGACGCCGTCGAACGACGCCGCAGCCGACCGTGCGGCCGTGCGGGACGGCCGGCTCGACGCGTTCATCGAGTTCCCCGAGTCGCCGGCGACCTCGTCGATCCGGGTGGACGCCGCCGACCGGGGGCTGTTCGGCAACGGGCGGTACTCGTCGCTGGCGGAGCGGGTGGTCGAGCAGAGCGTCGCTGCCTCGGTCGACGACCCGCAGGCGGTGCAGCTCCTCCGGAACCCGCCGTCCGCCGACGTCACCACCTACGCCGACGGAGCCGTCGCCCCGGGGTGGCTGTCGGTCCTGCCACCGGCGCTCTACGCGGCCGCGTTCTTCGGGCTGGTGATCCTGCTCGCCGCCCGGATGGTGACCGTGGTCGTCGAGGAGAAGGAGAACCGGATCTCCGAGATGATCCTCACGACGGTGACGGCGGGTGACCTCATCCGCGGCAAGGTCGTCGCGATGCTGCTCGTCGGCCTCGTGCAGATCGGGGTGTTCCTGCTCCCCGGGCTCGTGACGTTCGCCGTCGCCCTGCCGCTGTTCGCATCGCGACTCGGCGGGATCGTCGTCGATCCGTGGCGGATGCTCGTCGGGGCACTCCTGCTCGTCGGCGGGGTCCTGCTCGCCTCCGGGCTCTTCGTCGCCGTCGGCGCCGCCGTGCCGTCGATCAAGGACGCCTCGTCGCTGCAGTCAGCCGCGATCTTCGCCCTCATCATCCCCGCCTACGCGGTGTTCTTCGTCGTGACGAACCCGACCTCCCCGGTCGCTGCGTTCTTCACGTACTTCCCGACGTTCACCCCGGTGACCGCCATGGTCCGCAACGCCGTCGGCTCGCTGAGCGTCACCGAGTCGATCGTCTGCATCGTCATCGTCTGGGTGGTCGCGGCGGTGCTGTTGTGGTTCGCGGAGTACCTGTTCCGGCACTCGGTCGCGCAGTACGGGTCGAAGGTGACGCTCAGGCAGATCGCGTCGTGGCGTCGGGGACGACCGGCAGCCCGGTGACCGTCGGCGGTGAGACCGGCGCAGCACCGGCGCCCGGCACCGCACCCGGAGCCGCCACCGCCGAGGGCGCGTCGAGGTCCCACGCCGGCACCGCGCGCTGCTGCCACCCCTGTCGCAGGGTCCGGACGGCACGGTCGTACTCGACGAGGACGTCGACGTGCGGCCGTACGAGCATCTGGATCTGCAGGCCCTCGTAGACGGCGAGCAGCTGGGTGGCCGCGACGTCCGCGGGTACGACGGACCGCTCGGTCTCGGCGTCGAAGTCGCGCTGGAGGCCCGCGGTCAGCTCCCCCACGTACTCCTCGAAGCGCTTCCGGAACAGCTCGGCGAAGCCGGACTCGGCGGCGGCGATGTTGATCACGCCCGCGAGCACCCGGACGAGCCCGGGGTCGGCGACGTCCTCGGCGAGGGTCATCCGGACGTGCTCGATGGTGCAGCTCGGTTGCACGCTGCGTCGCGTTCCCCGGAGCTGGGTCCAGCGGTCGTAGGTGACGAGCAGCAGCGCGTCCCAGGTCGGGAAGACGCGGGCGACGGCGTCGAGGGGCACCCCGGCCACCTCGGCGACGACGGCGGCGTCGACCTGGTCGAACGGGTGCAGCCGGTAGGCGCGGATGGCGCCCCGGACGATCCGCTCGGCGAGCGACTGTTCGTCCTCGAGTGCGGCCGCGTGCTGGTCGGTCATCCGCCCATCTCACCCGAAGAGTGAGCAGATGTCTGCAACCCGAGCGGGGGTGTCGCGATCGCCGCAGCAGGAGCCGGCCTCCGTGACGGACTCGAGCCGTGCCTCCAGGCGGTCAGCCCACCGTCACCGGCGCGGCCGGCGGCTTGGTCCGCTGGCGCATCCAGACGAAGAACCCGGTCAGCGTGAACACCCCGTAGAAGACGTACATCAGCCCCGACGCGTAGTAGCCGGCGGAGAACAGCAGGGGCACGCCGACCAGGTCGACGGCCACCCAGACGAGCCAGAACTCGACCCAACCCTTGGCCATGCCGTAGGTGGCGAGCAGGGAACCGACGAAGATCCACGCGTCGCTCCACACCGGCTCGTACGAGCCGAGGGCGCGGAACAGCGGGGTCAGGATCGCGGTGCCGCCCACCATCCCCAGGACCAACAGTCCGCGGGTCCGCCAGGAGGCCCAGTGCGGGTCGATCACGGTGGTCGCCTCCGCCGGGCGGTGCGTCCAGCGGTACCAGCCGTAGACGCTCACGATGATGAACATGATCTGGCGTCCCGCCTGACCGAGCAGGTTCACCGGGTTCGGGGTGTCGAACAGTGCGCCCATGAACACGGTGAAGAGCAGGGCGTTGCCGAGGATGCCGACGGGCCACGCCCAGACCTTGCGGCGCATCCCGCCGAGGGCGCTGAGCAGACCGAACACGTTGCCGATCACCTCGCGCCAGAGCACCGTCTGGTCACCGATGACGATCTGCGCGTCGAACAGCCAGCGCACGATGCCCATGGGCCCTCCTCGTTTCCGGTCGGTGCAACGGTAGGGCGTCGGGCGGCATTCCAGCGGCCGAGCTTCGCAGCGTGACGTGAGTTGGACTCAGGGACTACGTTCGGGACGTCGCCGAGGTCCGGCGCCAACCGACCCGAACGGAGCCCGTCGTGCGATGGCGCCCCCTCCTCACCGTGCTCGTCGCAGGCGGTCTCCTCGCCGCCGGTGCAGTGGCCCCCGCGCAGGGAGACGCGGCGGCCGCCGCCGCGTTGCCCGCGATCAAGCCGACCCGCGCGCCGTACCCGTCCGGCGGCAACGTCGTGATCGGCGAGGGCAACGACGTTGCCAACCAGAACGCGCAGCTCACGGACTCACTGCCGGCGACCGTGACCCCGAGTTGGCGGAACGCTCCTCCGCTCTGCCCGCAGTCGGGCGGTGTGTCCGCGTCCTCCATCAGCGTGACCGCGAAGACCACCATCGTCACGGAACCGCAGTACCAGTGCTCGAGCGTCTCTGCCTACGCGACCGCGACCGGGAAGCTCGTCTGGCGCAAGCAGTACCACTTCGCGATCCAGGCCACGGTCACGGGTGGGAAGGTCTACCTGCTGCACGACGACCCCGCGACGTCGGAGTACCGCGTCGAACAGCTTTCGGCCGACACCGGCAAGCGGATCTGGGCCGGCGACCTCGTCAACGGAGAAGGCGGGTGGGCGGTGAGCGTCGGCAACGGGCACGTCTCGAACGGCGCAGCGGTTTCCTCCAGCCGGACCGGCAGCTTCCTCTGGCTGGCTCGTTGGGACATCGGCACCCCTGTTCGATCCATCATCTCCGGTGGGCGGGTGTACGTCTGGAGTCCCAACGGTGTGACCGCGACGGACTCGAAGGGCAACTGGCTCTGGCGGACGCTGCTCCCCGACCTCGGCCCGTCCCCCGCGCAGGCCGAGTCGCGGGCGAGCGCGTCGGTGCACGACGGACTGCTGTACGTTCCCGGGGCACGGACGTTCGTGATCGACACGAAGACCGGGAAGATCGTGCGCAAGCTGCCGTCGTCCTACCAGTCCGTCGCGTTCGACGGACGGACCGGCTTCTTCACCACCAACGGCTACACGCCGGGCAGCGACGACGGCCCGAGCGTCGCAGCCACCGTGCGCGCGATCGACCTGACGACGGGCGCGGTGCGGTGGACCCACTCCTTCCCGATGAAGGGCGGCAACCCGTGGAACCCCGACACGGCGCCGCTCGTGTCGAACGGACTCGTGTGGGCCGCCTCGACGAGCGACTCGCTCGACCCGACGACGGTGGTCGCGCTCGACGAGGTCACCGGAGCGCAGCGCAGCGAGTTCGTCGCCGCGTGCGACGACGGCGGAGGCGGAGGCAACCTCGCGATCGCGCAGCACCGGCTCTTCGTCTCGACCGCGTGCGGCGTCCAGACCTACGTGCCGTCACGGACGACGCCAGTGGCCACCACGCCTGGCGAGGTGCTGACCGACCCCGGGTTCGAACGGGGGACGGACGGCTGGGCCGCGGTCGGCTCGTCCTCGGTCGACCGGACGACAGCGCTCGTCCGGTCCGGGACCGCCGCCGTCACGGTCACCCCGTCGTCCACGACCGCCGGCACGGTCGGTGCGACCCGCACCGTCGCCACGAACGCGCAACGCCACGCCTGGTTCCGGGCGAGCTGCTGGGTCCGCCCGAGCACGGCAGGTACGAGTGTCGCGTTCCGGACCCGCGAGTGGTCCCCGTCGGACCCGTCCTCGACGCCGACCACGCCGCTGCCGCAGGTCGGTACGGGTGGCTGGGACGTCGAGGAGCTCACGGAGGGGGTGTGGACCCGCCTGGACACGAGCGGGTCGGTCCAGGACGGCGGCGACTTCCTCGCTCTGCAGATCACCTCGCGGAACGCGGCGGCGGTCGGCGGCACCCTGACGGTCGATGACTGCACGGCCACCGGTCTGCAGCCGTCGTCGTGACGCACACCGCGCCGCGGCTCCACGGTCGGGCTACGCTCGGGAGCCGTGACGGACGGTGTTGCTCGGGCGAAGGCGCTCCTCGGCGACGCCGCACTGACGCTCGACGCAGCCGACGCCCGCGACGAAGCGCTCGGCGAGTACGTCGAGCCGAAGGCTCTCCTCGGCATCCGGCGCGACCCGACGATCCGTTCGCTCGGGCGCGTGTGGCGGGTCGGCGCGCTGCTGCTCGGCTCCTCCCCCGAGACGGCCGGCCGGGTGTGGGCGACCGGTCGCATCACGCGCGTCACCGAGCCCGGTCGCTCACAGTTCGTGTCGGTGTCGGCCGAGGTGCGTCGGGCCTACCGGGCGGCTGCGCAGAAGGGGCACTTCGCCCCGGGTGACACCGTGAACCACAGCGCGACGCCGATCCCGCTCGACGAGACGTTGGTCGGGTCGGACGGCGTGCTCACCGTCGAGGGTGACGAGCCTTTCGTCCGGTGGTCCCCCACGGCGGGCGACGCGGTGCCGCTCGCGGGGTACCTCGCCGACCGGGTCGCGCTGCTCGTCGACCCGCCGAAGGGCGCGACCGACTGAGGCGCCGGGTGCCGCGGCGGAGACGCCGTGGTCGCTACAGGGAGAACCCACCGTCGGACGTGAGGACCTGCCCCACCACCCAGCTCCCCGACGACGTCGCCAACCAGCCGATGAGCTCGGCGGGGTCCTGCGGCGTCCCGACCCGGCCGAACGGCGTGCTCGCGAGGTACTCCTGCAGCCCGTCGAGCGACCGGTCGGTGGTCTCCGGGTCCATGTAACCCGTGTTCACCGGCCCCGGATTGACCGTGTTGAGCACGATGCCGAGCTCGAGCAGCTCCTTCGCCACGGTGGCGGTCACCCCGGCGAGCGCGGCCTTGCTCGCGGCGTACGCGACCTCACCGATCATCGCCCCGTGGATCTGGCCGGAGGTCATCCAGAACACGTGACCCTGCGCCTCGGTGTAGGGACCCGACCCGGTGATCCGGTCCCCCGGTCGCCGCGGCTCGTCCGTCCGCGGTGCTCGCCGTCGGGCGAACTCGGCGGTGAGCAGGAGCGTCGCGCGGGTGTTGACCTCCCAGAACGCGCTGAGCCGCTCGGGGGTCATGTCGAGGATGCTGCCGTCGTCGCCGCTCTTGGCGTGGTTGCAGACGAGCACGTCGAGGCGGCCGGTGAGCGCCGTCGCGGTGTCGATGAGCCCGGGGATCGTCGACGGGTCGGACAGGTCGCCGGGGACGTCCGTGAACCGGGCTCCCTCGGTCAGGTGGGCGCGGAGCCCGTCACGGACGGAGTCGAGGTCGTCACCACCCCACGGGAGGTCGAGGTCGTGCGGCCGGTGGTGGTGGACGACGATGCTGGCGCCGAGGTCGGCGAGCTTCGACGCGACGGCGAACCCGATGCCCCGACGCCGCGAGACGCCGGTGACGAGGGCCGTCTTGCCGGCCAGGGGTAGGGACCGGTGCAGGGGCAGTGCGGAGGAGGGCATGGTGAACCTTTCGACGGCGCCGAGCGGCGCACGGGTGGGAGTCGAAGAACGGTTCAGCGGCACTGCATGTCCGTCACCCTACACAGACCGGGCCACCCGCGGAACCGCCGTGGAGTCGGGGGACGCACCGGGCCACCGGTCGCACGCTCGCGTACCGTCCGCGGCATGACCGACCAGCGCCGCCGCCTGATCCTGCCGGGCCAGTACGGCCCGGACTTCGACGACGGCGGTCCGCTCCTCGTGGTCGAGGCGCGGGAGTTCCTCACCGCGAGGCCGATGCACCGTGCCAAGGCGCACCTGTGGTTGAGCGCCCTCCGGCACCTCGTGCACGATCTCCACGAGCGCGGCGAGGGCGACCGGGTCGATCACGTGCAGGTCGACGCGCTGAAGGACGCGCTCGTCGGCCGGGACGACCTCGAGGTCGTGGACCCGCCGTCCCGCACGCTCCGGGCGCAGGTGCGGCACTGGGGCAAGGGCACCGAGGTGCTGCCGAGCCGCGGGTTCGTCACCGACGAGGACGAGTTCGCCGAGTGGGCCGCGCAGGGCACCGGCCGCTTCCGGATGGAGGCGTTCTACGAGCGGGTCCGCAAGCGCGAGGGCTGGTTGATGCGCTCGGACAAGCCGATCGGCGGGAAGTTCAGCCTCGACGACCAGAACCGCGAGTCCCCGCCGAAGGGTGCGACGACGCTCGGGCTCCCGGACCCGTGGTGGCCCGAGGAGGACGACGTCGACGCCGAGGTCCGGCGTGACCTCGACCGATGGGAGCGGGACGGTACCGCACGGTTCGTCGGCGCCGACGACCGACGCCGGTTCGCGGTCACCCCGGCGGAGGCGCAGCACGCCCTCCACGACTTCGTCCGCACCCGGCTGAACGACTTCGGCCCGTTCGAGGACGCCACGCTCACGAACGACTGGACCATGGCGCACTCGCTGCTCAGCGTGCCGATGAACCTCGGCGTCCTCGACCCGCGCGACGCGATCGAGGCCGCCCTCGTGGCGCACCGCGACGACGACGCACCCCTCGCGAGCGTCGAGGGCTTCGTCCGGCAGATCGCCGGGTGGCGCGACTACGTCTGGCACCTGTACTGGTGGTTCGGCGACGACTACGGCGCGTCCGAGAACGCCCTCGACGCCCACGAGCGACTTCCCCGCTGGTGGAAGGAGCTCGACGCGTCGGAGATCGACGCGGCTTGTCTGTACACCGCGATCGACGGCCTGCACGAGCACGGCTGGCTGCACCACATCCAGCGACTCATGGTGCTCGGCAACTTCGCCCTGCAGCGTGGCTACGACCCGGTGCACCTGACCGAGTGGTTCACCGACGTCTTCGTGGACGGGACCGACTGGGTCATGCCCGCGAACATCATCGGGATGTCGCAGCACGCGGACGGCGGGATGGTCGCCACGAAGCCGTACGCCTCCGGCGGGCGCTACATCGACCGGATGTCGGACCACTGCGGCGGCTGCCGGTACGACCCGACGAAGCGGGTCGGCGAGGACGCCTGCCCGTTCACCGCTGGCTACTGGGCGTTCCTCGCACGGACGGAGCCCGCGCTGCGGAACAACAACCGCATGGCGCGTCCCCTGCAGCAGATGCGGAAGCTGTCGGACCTCGACGAGGTGATCGCCCAGGAGGCGCGGCGCGGCACGCCCTGACGACGCACGTCCGGAGGGTGGGCCGTCGCGGCGGGGCCGACCCGTGCCTCCCGTCCGGTGTCCGCGGCGCTGAGCGGGCGCTGCCGCGCCCGCGCAGGCTCCCGATAGTGTCGGGGTCGTGAGCAACGACGCATTCGACGAACGGTACGAGCTGCGCACCATCGCGCCGGCGCTGGACGAGCAGGGGGCTCCCACCGCGGAGACCACCGCGTGGATGCGCGCGGTCAACCTGGGCTTCCACGAGACCGATGCGACGCCCGAGCACGCAGCGCGCGCCGTCGGCGAGTTCGCCGCGGACGACCAGACGTGGCTCGGTGCGTACGTCCGACACCCGCTGCCCGGCTCCGTCGACGAGACCTGGCCCGCCGGCACCTTCGCCTGGTTCCGCAAGGCGCTGAGCTGGGGCGACGGCTCGTCGATCGACACGCAGGCGATCAGCGCCGTTACCGTCCGGCCCACCGAGCGGCGACGTGGCATCCTCCGCGCGATGATGACCCGTGCGCTCGAGCAGGGCGTCGCCGAGGGGTACGCGATGGCGTCGCTCACCGCCTCCGAGGGCACGATCTACCGGCGGTTCGGGTTCGGCAGCGCCATCCGGGAGCGCGCTGTCCGCGTCCGTCGTGCCCGCGCGCTGCCGCTGCTCGCGCCGACCTCGGGCATGGTCACGGTCGTCACACCCGAGTGGCTCGAGGCCGGCCCCGCCCGCGAGGTCTTCGCCCGGTTCGATGCCTGTACGCCGGGGTCGATGGTGCGGAACACGGGGACGTGGCCCGTCGCGCTCGGGCTCCGCGGGTACGACGGCGAGCCCGCGAAGGACGTGCGGGCCGCCGTGCACAGGCCGTCTGGTGTGGACGAGGTCGACGGCTACGTGACCTGGCGGGTCAAGGAAGGCCACGGTCGCGACGACGACACCGTCCTCGAGATCGTCGACCTGGTCTACGCCACCGACGACGCGTACCTGTCGCTCTGGGAGTTCCTCCTCTCCATCGACCTCAACGACGTCGTGCGGTACTCCCGCTCGCGGCTGGACGACCCGATCGTCGCGGCGCTCGGTGACAACCGGGCGTACGACGTCGAGCACGAGGAGGACCACGTCTGGCTGCGCGTCCTCGACGTCGCCCGCGTCCTGGAGTCGCGGCCGTACGCCGTGGACGGGTCGCTGACGCTGGCAGTCTCCGACGCGATGGGGTTCGCTGCCGGGACGTACCGGCTCGACGTGGTCGACGGGCGCGGATCCGTCACGCGGATCGCACACACTCCCGACGGGGACGCCGACGGCGCTGCCGACGTGCGTCTCGACGTCGCCGACCTCGGTGCGGTGCTCATCGGGTCGGTGTCGCCCACGACGCTCGCGGCCGCCGGGCTCATCCAGGCAGACGACCCGACCGCGGTCACCCGGCTGCGCGCGATGCTGCTGCCGGAGCGGACGCCGCACGGGATCACGTACTTCTGATGGGTGCGGGGGCGTCGTCTGGTGCGGGCGCGTCGTCGCGTGCGGGCGCGTCGTCGGGGGCAGACGCCTCGTCGGGGGCGGGGCCGTCCGACGTCGCGCGCGCGGTGGCACGTGCTCGGCAGGCCGTCGCAGTGCTCGCCAGCCCGACGCTCCGGGCCGCGCTGGTCGGCGACGGCGAGCTCGACGACCGGACCCGCGCGGCCGTCGACGCGTTCGACTGGGTGGACGAGCACGGTCCGGACCGCGCACTGCTCGGGTCGACCGCGCGGACACTGCAGCTGCTGCAGGCGCCCGCGGCGGCCCTCGAGTTCGACCGGATCGCGCGGATGCCGCACGCCGAGGCCGAGCGCGTCCCGCTGTCCCTCCGCATCGTCGGGATCGTGGGCGATCGTCTGGGTCGTACGCGGCCCCTGACCGAGCCGGTGCTCAATGCTGCCATCGCGATGTTCGCGGAGGACGTCGCGGTCGTCCGGCGGGACGCGGTGGACCAGGGGCTGCTCGAGCGGACCGAGGACGGGGCGTCCTACCGGTTCGTCGGCTGAAGCACAACGCGGTCGAGGCTCGTCACCGGGACGACCACCGGCCACGGTTCTCCGTCGAGGAGCACGGACCGGAGGCCGAGCGGCAGGTCGGGGGCGTCGTCCTCGGTGACGATCGAGCCCTCGAGTCCGATCAGGTGCCCGGAGCCGCGGCTGTAGCGCACGCGGTCCCCGATGACCGGCAAGATGACGGTGTCGGACACGGACTCGAAGTCGTCCTCGTGGACGAGCGCGAGTGCGAGTGCGAGCTCGCGGCGGTCGAACACAGTGGGATCATCGAGCGCGTCGGGCTCGTCGACTTCGTCGACGGCGTTCAGCGGGATGGCGAGCAACACGGCGCACACCCTTCCGCCTCGTCGCGGGGATGGTGCTTCGCGTGGTGGTCCATCGGGTTGCCTTCGGGTCGGCTCCTCGCGGCCTCGGATCGGGCCGTGCGGGGACCGTACGTCCGTACAGGTCCCTACCGCGAGGGATGCTCGACGACTTTGCGGGAACCTGCACCGGTGTGGCCTCGCGGCGTCGCGCGATCGCGGTGGTGTGTGGTGCGATGCGCTGGAAGCGCGGTAGCCTCCGCGCCATGGACGACGTCGTCGACTGGCTGCTCGACTCCGATCCCGCGATCCGCTGGCAGGTGGAGCGGGACCTCGTCGGTGCGCCGGTCGAGGTCTGGCAGGCCACCCGCGCCCACGTCGCGACCGAGGGATTCGGCGCCGCGCTGCTCGCCCACCAGGACCCCGACGGACAGTGGGGCGGCGGCGCCTACTTCCCCGCCGACTTCGACCCCGACGGTCCGGAGGCATCGGCGCCCGGGCAGCCGTACACGGCGACCACGTGGGCGCTCAAGGACCTGCGCGAGTGGGGACTCGACGCCGCGGTCCTCGGAGACACCGCCGCACGCCTCGACGCGAACAGCCGGTGGGAGTACGACGACCTGCCGTACTGGGGCGGCGAGGTCGACTGCTGCATCAGCGCGTTCACCCTCGCGAACGGCGCGTGGCTCGGGGCGGACGTCGACGGGATCGCGCAGTGGCTCCTGGACCACCAGATGGACGACGGCGGGTGGAACTGCTCCTGGGTCGACGGGTCCACCGTGTCGTCGTTCCACTCGACCCTCAACGTGATCGACGGCCTCCTGCAGCACGAGGTCCTGACCGACGGACGGCACCCGCTCGCCCAGGACCTGCGCGCAGCCCGGCACCGTGGTGCCGAGTACCTGCTCGACCGCCGGTTGCTCCACCGGAGGTCCGACGGGGCGCTCGTCGGATCCTGGGCGACCGACTTCGCGTACCCGTTCCGCTGGAAGTACAGCGTCCTCCGCGCGACCGACCACCTCCGGGCGGCGGCACTCCGGGACGGCACAGCACCCGACCCGCGCGCGGCCGAAGCGATCGAGGTCGTCCGCGCTGCCCGCGGTTCGGACGGACGATGGGTGCAGGGCGACCGACCACCGGGTCGGCAGTGGTTCGAGGTCGACGAGCCGGAGGGTGAGCCGTCGCGCTGGCTCACCCTCGTCGGGGCACGGGTGCTGCGGTGGTGGGACACGTCCGCGACCGCGTAGGCATCGTCCAGCTCGGCGACGCGATTGCTTGCTCCTGCCGCAGGGTCATGTGGTCTGCTCGAACGCGAGTCACACGCGCGGCCCAGGTCATCAGTCGCATGCCCTACGACTTCACCCCGGCCCGTCTCCGGTCCATGGAGATCGCTCAGCAGCTCGCCGCACAGCACCCCGGAATCTGAACGGGAACACGGCGCACACGGGCGGTGCGCTCGGCACCGTGCGTGATCGCCGACCGGTACGGTCGACAGATGGACGGCCTCGGATGGAACGCCGGGACGTGGACGAACGTGCCCGTCGCAGTGGCGGTCTCGGGCGATGGCATGCGCGTCACCGCCGCGGAGGGGAGCGACGCCTGGCGGCTGACCTCGTACGGTTTCGTGCACGACACCGAACACGCACTCCTCGCGCCGTTCCCGAACGGCACCGCGATGGAGGTCGAGTTCCGCTCGGACCTCGCCGAACAGTTCGACCAGGCGGGGATCTTCGTCTCGGTCGACGCGGAGACCTGGATCAAGGCCGGCGTCGAGCGGAGCGACGGAGCGGACAGCCTCGGCGCGGTCGTCACACGCGTGTCCTCCGACTGGTCCTCGGCTCCCGTTCCCGATTGGCACGGCCGGCTCGTCACGGTCCGCGCAAGTCGGTCCGGTGATGCCCTCACGGTCCGAGCTCGCGTGGACAGCGAACCGTGGCAGCTCGTCCGTGTCGCGCCGCTGGACGAGGACGCAGTGGTGGCCGCCGGGCCGATGTGCTGCGCACCGTCGCGTCCGGGCTTCGCGGTGCAGTTCACGGCCTGGCGGACGGGACCGGCTGACGGCAGCTTGCACGCGGACTGACACTGCCCTCGTCTGCCTCGCTCGCGCGGATGCAGGCGCGACGTAGGGTGAGGTGTGCACTGGGGGGCGAGCGGGCTGCGGGACGAGCAGGTCGCCCTCCTGCAGTCGGTGCTCGACGATCCGGTCCTCGTGGCCGATGACTCGTGGGGACTGCTGGACACGCGAGTGCTCCACGTCCGTGACGCCGCCGGCGACTACGTCGTCAAGGCCTCGGGCCCGGACAACGCGCACTTCCCCCGGGAGCTCGCGGCCCACCGCGACGGCTGGACGAGCGTCCTCGGCGCCCGGACCTCCCGCCTCGTCGCCGCGGACGAGGACGCACGCGTGCTGGTCCTCGATCGACTCCCGGGTCGGCTCGCGCTCGGGTCGCCCCACGAGGACGACCCCGACGTCCACCGGCAGGCCGGCACCGTCCTGCGACGGTTCCACCAGCAGTCCGCCCGGGAGGATCCGCAGTACCTCCACCGCGAGCGGGACAAGGTGCTCCGGCTGCTCGACCACCCGCACCGCATCGATGCGGACACGGCCGAGCGGGTCCGAGCGCTGTTCGAGACGTGGGTGCCGCACCCGGTGACGGTCGTCCCGACGCACGGCGACTGGCACCCGCGGAACTGGCTGGTCGACCGGGGCCGCCTCCTCGCCATCGACTACGGTCGCTTCGCGCTCCGCCCGGCCGCCACGGACTGCACCAGGCTCGCCGTCCTGTACTGGGAGCGACGCCCCGAGCTCGAGCGGGCGTTCCTCGACGGGTACGGGGAGGATCCCCGCGACCCCGAGGACTGGCGCTGGCTGCAGCTCCGGGAGGCCGTCGGCACCGCGGTGTGGGCGTACGCGGTGCACGACGAGGCGTTCGAAGCGCAGGGCCACCGGATGCTGCGCGACGCGCTCACCGCGTTCTGACCTGCCCGCACCCGATCGCACCGGAGCAGGATGGGCAGATGGCGTTCATCTCGGACCGGTGGGTCGAGCGTCTGCGTGACGGCACCGCAGCTCCGTCGTGGCCGGTCCACGCAGTCGCCCTTGTCCTGGTGCTCAGCGCCCCGGCCCTCGTCGTCGCCGAGCTCCGGTCCCCGGCCTTCGTCGCGGAGATGGCCCGCAGCAGTCGGGTCGGGAGCGTCGTCCTGGTCGAGGCGTTCGTGGTCGTCGTCGGCTTCGCCATATCGATCGGCACGTGGTGGAGCGGCCGACGCGATCGTCGGGTCCTCGCCCGGATCCGTGCGAGCAGCCACCGACCGGCGTTCTTCCTCCCGGTGCTGACGAAGGGCATCCGCGCCAGCGAGGACCTCCCCCGCCCGCGTCCGGAGGTCTGGACCTTCGACACGGCGGGACTGCATGGGTGGACGCCCGAACGGGACGGTCCGGTGCTCGACGTGCCCTGGTCGCGCATCCACCGGGTCGGGCTCGCGACGAAGGACTCCCGCGGCACCCGGGTCGACTACGCCCTGTGGTTCGGCCTCGACGGCGGCGACCCGCTCGTCCTCGCACCGCGGACCGCCCTCGGACGTCCGTTCGGGGCCGGGCCGGGCGGCCTCGAGACCCTCCTCCCCGTGGTGCGGGCGCTGCGGCGGGAGCTGGACCACCGGCCACGATCCCGCAGCACGGCTCGCTAGGGTGACGACCGTGACGACGGACGGGCCGAGCACCACGACCGCGCACGACGCCCGAGGCGGTGCGACCCGTCGGACACTCCTGTCGGTCCTGCCGCTGACGACCGCGTGGGCCGGTGCCGCGGCCGTCGTCGCCGTCCCCGTCGTCTGGACGATCGTGGGCGCGGTCGTTGAACAGTCCCCCGAAGGGCTGACCTTCATCGTCCTCCTCATCCCCGTGATGCTCTTCGCGGCCATCGGCGCCCTCCTCTACGGGTTCGCGGCAGGGGCCCTCGCTGCGCTGCCCGACTGGTTCCTGCGTCGGCGGTCGCCGAGCGCCGTCGGTGCCGTCAGCTCGGTCGTCATCCTGACGGCGATCGTCTCGGCGACGTTCGGGTGCCTCGCGCTGTGCTCCGGGGTGTCCGCGGCTCTGCCGGTGTCAGGGTGGGGATGGCTGGCGCTCGTGGCGGCCGCGACGGCGGCCGCCACGAGCGCGGTCGTCGCGCGCCACCGTCGGCGGGAGCGGCGCGCTGCGGTGACCAGCCTGGCGGCGCGACCCGCCTGACGGACGCCGGTCGCGCCTCCAGGCCGTCGCCGGACGGCCGTCGGTCCGGTCCGGCTGCTCCCGACGCGACTCGCCTGACGGACGCCGCTCCCGCGGCCGCGCGGGGTAGCGTGAGGTCATGGGGAACGACGACGGTCCGCAGCGCAGCGGCTCCCCGTTCGTCCCCGTCGCCGCGTTCGCCCTCGGGGCGCTGGTCGTCGTCGCCGCCGGACTCGGAGCGCGTCCCGTCCTGACCGGTGCGCGCTGGTCCCCGACGGTCGCCCCCGCCCGCCCACCAGCCGTCGTGTCGACCGCGTCGCCGCCACCCGCGACGGACGAGCCGCAGCCGCCCGGCGCCCGCGCGGCCCAGCACGTCGACACGACCTGGGTCCTCGTCGTCCTCGCGGTCGTCGCGGTCGCGCTGCTGGTGCTCGTGGTCGTGCACCTGCTGCGGAAGCGTCGTCGTCGTGGACGTCCGGAGGAGATCGGGGTCGCCGGCCTCACGGTCGCGGTGGCGGCCGAACCGTCCGCCGAGGTCGGTCGACAGCACCTCCGCCGCGGGATCGGCCGTGCGCTCGAGGTGCTGTCCACACCACGCGACCCGTCCGACGCCGTCACCGCTGCGTGGCTCGGTCTGCAGGAGTCCGCCGAGGACGCCGGGTTCCGTCGGGGCGCAGCGGAGACGCCGACCGAGTTCACGACGCGGATCCTCCGACGACTCGACGTCGACGAGACCGCCCTCGCGACCCTGCGTCGCTGCTACCTCGCGGTGCGGTTCGGCGGGAGTCCGGCGAGCGACGCCGACGTCGCCGCCGTCCGCGCCGCACTGCGCACGCTCGACGCACAGTGGGCCGACGCCCCGACGGGCCGATCGTGAACCGCCGCCGCACCACCGGGGTGCTCGTGCTCGCCGTCGTCGCGGCCGCGATCACCTGGTTCTTCGGTGTCGGCGTCCTGCAGTCGCTCGCCGTCGGCGGCGCCGTCGCCGCGGTGGGTCTGACGTGGAGCGCGGTCCGCGAGGACGTCCCGCTGACCTGGCCCGTGCCTCCCGTCCGCTCCGAACCCGGCGCACGACGCGAGCTCGCCGAGACGGCGTGGGCGCTGCGTGCCCGCGGCGGTGTGCCCGAGCGGACGCTCGCCCGCGCCCGCGCGGTGGCCCGGCACCGCCTGCGGACGCTGCACCGACTCGACCTGGACGACCCCGCCGACCGGACGGCCATCGAGGCGGTCCTGCCGCCGGGCGTGGTCGCCGTCCTGGTGCGCGAGCGGCGGACCGAGATCGACCTCACCACCTTCGCGAGCGTCCTCACCGCGCTCGAGACCCTGGAACCCACGACCGAGAGGCACCCGTGACCGACACCCCGCCGCAGAGCGCACAGCCGCTGCCCATCGCCGACGTCGCCGCGCGCTCCCGCGACGTCCTCGACACGGTCGGCGCGGTCGTCGTCGGGATGCGGGAGTCCCTCGAGCTGGCGTTCGCGAGCATCCTCGCGGGCGGTCACGTGCTGTTCGAGGACGTCCCCGGGCTCGGCAAGACGCTCGCCGCGCGGAGCCTCGCTGCCGCCTGCGGCCTCGACTTCCGCCGGCTCCAGTGCACGCCCGACCTGCTGCCCGCCGACATCACCGGGTCGTTCGTCTACGCCCCGGCGACCACCGAGTTCGTCTTCCGACCGGGGCCGGTGTTCACCGGGATGTTCCTCGCCGACGAGATCAACCGCACGTCACCGAAGACCCAGTCGGCGCTCCTCGAGGCGATGGCCGAGGGCCAGGTCACGGTCGAGGGCGAGGGCTTCCCGCTCCCCCGGCCGTTCCACGTCGTCGCGACGTCGAACCCGATCGAGTACGAGGGCACCTACGCCCTGCCGGAGGCGCAGCTCGACCGCTTCATGGTCCGCCTCTCCGTCGGCTACCCCACCCGCGAGGGCGAGCAACAGGTCCTCCTCAACCGGATCGGGCGACGGCAGGAGGTCGCGACGGTCCCGGCGGTGGTCGACGCGGCCGACATGCTCCGCATGCAGGCGACGGTCGAGAGCGTGCACGTCGACGAGGACATCGCGCTCTACTGCGTCGACCTCGCGGCCGCGACACGGACCCACCGCGACGTGCAGGTCGGGTCGTCGCCGCGCGGGGCGCAGGCGCTCATGCTCGTCGGCCGTGCGCGGGCGGTCATGGACGGGCGCGACTTCGTCACACCGGAGGACGTCAAGACCGCCGCGGTCGCGGTGCTCGCGCACCGGATCTCGTTGACGCCGCAGGCGTGGGCGAACGGGGTGGACCCGGCGGTGATCGTCCGGGGCATCGTGGCGCAGGTGCCGGGGCCGCCGGTGGTCGGGGCGGCGGGCGTCCCCGGCGGTACCGGCGGGTCCGGTGCTGCCGGCCTGGAGGCACGGTGAGCGTTCCGGACGGACCGTCGGCCAGCCCCGTGGCCGCGTCCACGCCGCTCTGGGTACGGAACCCCGCACTCGTCTTCGGGCTCGCCGCCGGTGTGTTCCTCGCCGGGCTCGGCCTCGTCACCGGACGTCCCGAGCTCGTGGTGGTGGCGTTGCCGGCGCTCGTGACCGCAGCGTTCGGCGCCCGTCGTCACCACGCGGCCCCGGCCCGTACGACGATCGAGCTCGCACCCTCCGACTCCGGTCGGGGCGTCGAGTACCGGGCGGAGGTCGCCCTGCCTGCCACCGCCGAGGCCGTCGCCGTCGAGTTCCGCGTCGCCGGCGACCGTCGGCACGTCGTCGTGGTCGGACCTCGCCGTGCGGTGCACCTCACCGGCACCGTCCCGGTCACGCACTCCGGACCCCAGGAGGTCCTGCGGACACACCTGTCGCTCCTCGGCCGGGGCGGCACCGCGGTCTCGGTGCCCGACGCCGGTCCGGTGCGGTCCGCGGTCGTCCCGCCCCCGCACCTCCGGATGCAGCACCTCCCGATGCCGAAGAGGGTGACGGGCATCACGGGAGCGCACGACTCCACCCGTCCCGGCGACGGCGGCGAGTTCCGCGACGTCGCCCTCTTCGCCCCGGGCGACCGGCTCCGGCGCATCGACTGGCGACGCACCGCACGGCGGGCCGAGCGCCCGGGTGACCTCTACGTGCGCCGGACCTTCGCGACGGCGGACGCCCTCGTCGTCCTCGTGCTCGACGGCCGGGACGACCTCGGCGCGGACGTCACGGAGTGGAGCGGCGCCCGGCACGGCAGCCGTGACGCGACCTCGCTCGACCTCGCGCGCGAAGCCGCCGTGTCCCTCGCCACCGCGTACGTCGGGGCCGGTGACCGGGTCGGCTTCCGCGACCTCGCCGGCACCGCGCGGTCGGTCGAACCCGGCGGCGGCACCCGGCACCTCGAGCGGCTCCGCTCGACGATCGCCGCGGTGACCCCGACCGGTGACGCGACGGCGACGGCGCGGATGCCTCTCGTCCCGGCGGCGTCGCTCGTCGTGGTCCTGTCGACGTTCCTCGACGACCAGGCGGCGACGATGGCGATGACGTGGGCCGCCACGGGGCACCGCGTCGTGGCCGTCGACGTGCTCCCGACGCCCGACGACCGGCGGGCGAGCCGTCACGAGCGCGCGGCGTCCCGGCTCCTCACGCTCGAACGTGCCGACCGGTTCACGGAGATGACCGCCACCGGCGTCGAACTGATCCGCTGGCGCACCGACGACGGCGACTCCCCCGCCGTGCAGCTCCGCCTGCTCAGCCGCGCTCGGCGGGCCGGATGACGGCCCCCTCACGAGCGGAGCGGGCAGGCGCCCCGTCGATCGGTCCGGCGGTGCCCGCGTGGTCGATCGGCGCGCTCGGCCTGGTGGCGGGTGTCGTCGGGTCGGTCGTCGTGGTCGGCGCGAGCGGCTGGCTCGTCGTCGCGATCGTCCTCGCGGTGGCCGCCGCGGTCGTGCCCCGCGGCCCGTTCGCGGCGCTCCTCACGGTGCAGCTCGCCCTCGCCGGGATCGACGGGACGGAGCTCCCGGTGCTCCTCCTCACGACGCACCTCCTGCTCGCCACGAGCCTGCTGTGGGCGTGGACGCCGCTGACCGCCCGGGTGCAGCTCCGGGCACTCGTGCCGTCGGCGCTGCGGTTCGTCGCCCTGCAGGTCGGCGCCCAGGCGGTCGCGTTCGTGGTCGTGGCGCTCCTCGGCGGGGCCGGCCCGGTCGGTGGCGTGTGGCTGGCGGTGGCCGGGACGATCGCGCTCCTGGCGCTCGCCCTCGGCCTGTTCGTGCCGGTGCTGGTGCGCGCCGGCGACGACCCCGAGGGTTGACCGATCCCGCCGTCCGTCGGCGCGGTCAGTCCTCGTCGGCCCCGGGCAGCGCGCCGTACTCCTCGTCCGTCACCCGCTCGAGCCACTCGTTGCGGACCCCCTCGCCGGGCGTGATGAACGCCAGGTGCGAGAACCACGAGTCGGCTTTCGCCCCGTGCCAGTGCTTCGTCCCGGCGGGGACGCGGACGGCGGTGCCCGGTGTCAGACTGACCGGGTCGGAGCCCTCGGCCTGGTACGACCCGGAGCCAGCGGTGCAGATCAGGACCTGGTCGCCGCCGCCGTCCTGACCGTGGTGCACGTGCCAGTCGTTGCGGCAGCCGGGCTCGAAGGTGATGTTGTTCACCGGGACGCCGCCGTCGACCACGGGGGCGTTGAAGCTCCGCCCGGTGAAGTACTGCGCGAACGCGTCGTTCGGCTCCCCGGTCGGGAAGGGCTGCTGGAAGGTGGTCTCGGTCATCGTGTTCGTCTCCGGTCGGCGTCAGGCGGGGTCGCGCGGGGTGATCTCGACGGTCGCGGCTCGGGGTCCGGCCGCGACCATCGGGGGGAGGTAGGGACTGCCGGCGTACTTCTCCTCGTACGCGGCGTCGATGCGGGTGCCGAGGTCGGGGTCGTCGACGGCCGTGAAGACGACGTCGTTCGTGGCGCCATCGGCGGTGATCGTCCCCGCCCGCTGCGCGAGCGCCGCCCAGTACCACTTCCCGGATCTGCCGTTCCAGGCGCGGACGAAGACCCGGCCGCCGACGACGACCGACCAGATCCAGGTCGGCGTCCCGGGCGTCCGGCCGTCGGGTCGGAACGGGGCGATGTGGAGGTCGTCCGTCGTGGCGATCCGCTGCACGGTATCGGCGGGCCAGGCGCTCACCGGTCGTTCTCCACGATGTCCTTGAGCACGGTGGTGGCGGCCATGCCGTTGGGCCACCCGGTGTAGAACGCCAGCTGCAGCAGGGCTTCCCGCAGCTCGTCGTCGGTCACGCCGTTCTGCCGCGCGAAGGCGAGGTGGAACCGCAGCTGGTCGGTCTTCCCGAGCGCGGTCAGCGCCGAGATGGTGACCAGGCTGCGGTCACGCTTGGAGAGCCCAGCGCGCTCCCAGACCTCGTCGAAGAGCACTGCGTCGGTGTAGTGCACCATCCCGGAGGCGAAGTCCCCGAAGGCGTCCCTGCCGCCGGTCCATCCGGTCTGCTCGTCGTCGGTCGTCATGTGGTCCTCCCGTGGTCGTCGGTACCGGTCCATGCAACGGCGCACCTGCGTGCGGCGTGAGGTTCCCCGTAGACGGGGTCCGGCAGACCCTCTCTCCCGCGTCGCGGCCGTCCCTACGGTGGGAGGACGATGCACGCACCCGCCGACCTCCGAGACGACCTCCGTCCCTCCGCCACACCGGACCGACTGCCGATCGTCGTGCCGGTGCTGGCGGTCGGCACGTTCCTCATGATCACGACCGAGTTCGTCGTCGCCGGCATCCTCCCCGAGGTCGCCACCGACCTCGGGGTCACGCTCGGCCGCGCGGGCCTCCTCATCACCGTCTTCGCCGTCGGGATGATCGTCGGGTCGCCCCTCATGACGCTGCTCACCATCCGGCTGCCGAAGCGCCTCGCGCTCCTGTTGGCCCTGGCCCTGTTCGCCACCGCGTTCGCGACCGGCGCGTTCTGGTCGGTGGCCTCCGTGGTCGCAGCTCGAGCTGCCGGGCCCAGGCTCGGGTCGCGGGCGCAGGGCGTCGTCGGTGCGGGCGGCTCGCTCGGCACCGTCCTCGGGGTGCCGCTCGGGGCGTTCCTCGCGCAGGCCGTCGGGTGGCGTGGGACCTTCTGGGCCATCGCCGCCGCCGCGGTCGTCCTCGCGGCGCTGGTCGCACGGTTCGTCCCGCACGCGACCGGAGCGGCCGAGCATACCTCGATCCGCGGGGAGTTCTCGGGGCTGCGCTCTGCGCGGCTCTGGTGGACCCTCCTCGCCTGCGTGACGACCACCGGAGGGGTGGTCGCCGCCTACTCGTACATCGCACCGCTGCTCAGCGACCGGGCCGGCGTCCCCGCACAGTTCGTCCCGGTGGTGCTCACCGTGTTCGGCGTCGGCTCCTTCATCGGGACGCTCCTCGGCGGACGCTTCGGCGATGCCCGACCCGGGCTGGTCACGATCGTGACCCCGGCAGCGAGTGTCGTCCTGCTCCTGCTGATCGGACTGGTCGCCGGCCAACCGCTCGTCACCGCGGTCCTCGTCGGCGTGCTCGGCCTGTTCGGGCTGAGCGCGAACGGCGTGCTCATCAACACCGCGGTGCACGCCGCCGGCAGCGCGGCACCCCTCGGGGCGGCCCTCACCGTGTCGGCGTTCAACCTGGGCACCGCCATCGGGACCTCGATCGTCGGCGCGATGCTCACCGTCACCGGCGTCGCCGGTCCCGCGCTGATCGGGGCCGGCATCGTCGCCCTGACGCTCGTCCCCGTGGTCGTGATCGCGGTCGGCGCCGACCGGCGCCCGACCGCGCACCGCGCGCCGCACTCGATGTCCGTGGACTGACCACGCGCGCCGCCCGCCGGGGCGATCCGTGCCTCCGGGCCGACCGTTCCTGGTCGTCGACCGACGGGTCAGTCTTCGGGCAGTCCCAGTTTCGATCCGCGAGGGTCGCGGTTGCGCTGCGGTGGCGCCGGTGGTGGTGACGCTGACGGGAGCTGCGCAGCGCGGTCGCGCGCGGCATCCGCACGTCCCGCAGCGACGACCGTCGCGACGAAGGTGCCGGACTGCAGCGCTGCGAAGACCGGCGGGATGAGCCACAGCGTGAGCCGGTCGGCGGTGGCGAGGCCAGAGACGAGGAACGCCACCCAAGCGAGCAGCCAGCCGATCGGGATCCAGACCGATCGAGCCGTCGCGACGACGGCGGTCTCGATCGACAGCTCGGCGCGCGCAGTGACCTCGTCGCGGTCCTCGGTCATCATCGCCGGCGGGTGCGCCGCGAACTGACGAGTGATCCGATCGTCGCGACGCCAATCACCGAGCGGCTGCCGCGCCGATCTCCCTGAGCGACGGCCGACGCCGAGGAATGCGGCGACGACACAGCCGGCCCCCGCCGCGAGGAGCACGACCGCAACGACGTCTCGCAACAGCCCCCCGTCGAACAGCCCCCACAGACGATCCGCGACGACGAGGAACGCGCCGACCCCCGTCGCCACGACGCCGCCGACCACGGTCCGCCGCCGGACGCGCCGTGGGTCGAGGAACTCCGAACGGTGCGCGCGGACGGCCTTCCATCCTCTGACGAAGCCGTCGTTGCTCATCTGTCGATACTGCTCCCGTTGCAGCGTGCGCGGTCGAGCGCCGCCCGTCGGAGGGTCGTGGTGGCACACTCCAGGCATGGGAGTCCACGGTTGGCTGGTGGCGGTCGTGCTCGGCGCGGCCGCGTTCGTCGTCGGGCTCGTCCTGCAGTGCACCGGATCGTGGCACGTCGGGCTCGCGGTCTTGATGGTGGGCGTGATCGTCGGGGTCCTCGGCGGCGCCGCCCGCCCGCGCCGCCGCTGATGGCCGCCGCGTCCGGACGGCTTACGCCCGGCGCCGCACCCGCGGGTCGACGAACGCGTAGACGATGTCCACGATCATGTTCGCGACGACGATGAGCATCGCCGAGAACAGCGTGAAGCCGACGACCACCTGCAGGTCGAGGGTGTGCACCGCGTCGATGAGGAGCGCCCCGAGGCCCTGCATCGAGAACACCTTCTCGGTGATGACCGCACCGCCGAGGAGCGAACCGAGGTCGAGTCCGAACAGGGTCACCACGGGCAGGATCGCCGTCCGGAGCCCGTGCCGCACGACGACCTGGCGTTCGCGGAGGCCCTTCGCGCGGGCGGTCCTGACGAAGTCCTGCGACATCGACTCGAGCATCTCCCCCCGGGTGAGCCGGGCGTAGATCGCGGCACTGATGAACGCGAGGACGCACCACGGCAGGACCAGGTGCGTGAACCAGCCCACGGGGTCGTCGGTGAAGGCCACGTAGCCACTCGTCGGCAGGACGCCCAGCACGAAGCCGAACAGCAGGATCGCGAGAAGCCCGATGAGGTACGACGGCGAGGACACACCGGCGACCGCGACGGTCATCACCGCGCGGTCCACGAAGGTCCCACGGCGCAGTGCTGAGACCGCCCCGCCGACGACCCCGGCGACGAGCCAGAGCAGCGCGGCCCCGACGGCGATCGACGCGGTGACGGGCAGGCGCGACAGGATCAGGTCGGTGACGTTCTCGTGCAGCTGGAACGAGTACCCGAAGCACGGCGCGGCGCAGTTGATGACCGACGCCCCGGAGCCGAAGGTCCGACCGGCGAAGATCCCGGCGAGGTACGCCCCGAACTGCGCGAGCCACGGCTTGTCGGTGCCGAGGAACGCCTGCACCTCGCGGAGCCGGTCCGGCGTGCAGGGCTTGTCGCAGATCGCGCGCGCCGGGTTCGTCGGCAGCAGCAGGAACAGCGCGTAGGTGATCGCGGCGACGACGAGCAGGACGACGACGGCACCGAGGACACGGACCGCGATGAAGCGCAGGGTGGTCACCGGGCACCTCCACGGGGGTCGAGGGCGTCGCGGAGCGCATCGCCGAGCACGTTGAACGCGAGGGTGACGAGGAACAGCGCGGCGCCGGGGAAGACGAGGTACATCGGGTCGGTCTGCACCCACCCGATCGCGTCGCCGATGCTCCGACCCCACGAGGGCGTCGGCGGGGTGACCCCGACGGCGAGGAAGGACAGTGCGGCCTCGGCGCCGATCATCGACGGGATCGAGATCGTCGCGTAGACCGTGATGGTCGCGGCGAGGTTCGGCAGGAGCTGGGTGCGGATGACGTGCCAGCGACCGGCACCCATCGCGGTGGATGCCACGACGTAGTTCCGCGTCACGAGCGACAGGGTCTGCCCCCGGACGACGCGCGCGACGGCCGGCCAGCCGAAGAACCCGATGACGAGGACCACGAGCACCGGCTTCGGGAACGACGTCGGCACGATGGCGGTCAGGGCGATCATGAACACGAGCGACGGGAAGCCGAAGATGACGTCGACGATCCGGGAGAGCACCCGGTCGTACCAGCCCCCGAAGAACCCCGTGGTGACGCCGACGAGCACGCCGATGACGATCGACAGCGCTGTGGCGGCGAGACCGATCCCGAGCGAGGTCCGCGCGCCGTACGTCACGATCGCGAAGAGGTCGCGGCCGGTGAGCGGCTCGACGCCGAACCAGTGCGTCCCGCTCACACCCCCGAGTGCGCCGCGGGGCGCGCCGAAGTCGTTGAGCGCGTCCACGTGGTACTTGTAGGGATCCTGCCCGCTGATCGCGGCGATGAGCGGCGCGGCGATCGCGACCACCACGAACACGGCGATGAGGACGGCGGAGGCGACCGCCCAGCGGTCCTGCCGGACGCGACGGACGACGGCCCGGAAGCCGGTGCTCCGGCCGGCGGACGCGGCGACCGGACGGTCGACGACGTTGGCGGTCACGACGCCACCCCTTCCCACGCGCGCCACGCCTCGCGACGCTCGGCCTGCCGCACGGGGTCGGCGACCGGCGCCGCCGCGAGGAGCATGCGCGTGTAGTCCTGCTGCGGGTCGTCGAGCACGGCCTCGGTGCGGCCGTGTTCGACGATGCGGCCGTCGTGGAGGACGACGACCTCGTCGGCGAGCTGCCGGACGACGGCGAGGTCGTGGCTGACGAGCAGCATCCCGAACCCGAACTCGTCCTGCAGCGTGGCGAGCAGGTCGAGCACGGCGGCCTGCACCGTCACGTCGAGCGCACTCGTGGGCTCGTCCGCGATCACGACCGCGGGCCGGAGCGCGAGGGCACGAGCGACCGCGACACGCTGCCGCTGGCCACCGGAGAGCTGGTGCGGGAAGCGTTCGGCCCACGACGGGTCGAGCTGCACCGCCCGGAGCAGCTCGCCCACGCGCTCCCGACGGTCGGCGTCCGAGCGCGGGTCGTGCACGAGGAGCGGCTCGGTGATGCTCCAGCCGATCGTCTGCCGCGGGTTGAGCGAGGACGCCGGGTCCTGGAAGACGATGCCGACGCGGCTGCGGAGCTCCCGCAGGCGCTTCCCCCGTGCGGTCCGGAGGTCGCTACCGTCCACCTCGACGCTGCCGTCGACGACGGGGACGAGCCCAGCGAGCGCACGGCCGATCGTGGACTTGCCGGACCCCGACTCCCCCACGAGACCGACGGTGCCGCCGGCGTGCAGCTCGAGGTCGATCCCCGAGACGGTCGACTCGCCGCGGCGTGCGTATCGCACGGCGACGTCGCGCAGGCGCGCCACCACCGGCCGGGAGGCACGGCTCGCGTCGCCGCCGTCGGCATCCGTCGCGGGGGTGCCCGGCCGGGCATCCTGCGGGTCCGCCGCTGACGAGGCGGGGGCGATCCGTCCCTCTCCCCGCGGACTCGGCCGCCCCGCCGCTCCGCAGGCTCCGCCGCGCGCCGGAACCGGTCCGAGGGGGCCCAGTGCGGGGACCGCGGCGAGGAGCTCGCGCGTGTAGTCCGCCTGCGGACGCGCGAAGACGTCGGCGACGCTCCCCCGCTCGACGGGGTCGCCGCGACGCATGACGAGCACCTCGTCGGCGACGTCCGCGACCACGCCCATGTCGTGCGTGATGAGCAGGACGGCGAGCGACCGCTCGCGACCGAGGGTGCGGAGCAGGTCGAGGATGCCCGCCTGCACGGTGACGTCGAGCGCCGTCGTCGGTTCGTCGGCGATGAGCGCCACCGGGTCGCCCGCGAGCGCCATCGCGATCATCGCGCGCTGCAGCTGGCCGCCCGAGAGCTCGTGCGGGTAGGCCTTCCGGATCCGCTCGGGTTCCCGGAGTCCGGCGGACCGGAGCAGTTCGTCGACACGGGTCGAGACGCCCGCACGGTCGAGACCGGTCGGGTGCGCCCGCACGGCCTCGGCGATCTGCGTGCCGATCGTCAGGACCGGGGTGAACGAGTTCATCGGTTCCTGGAACACCACGCCGATGCCGGCGCCGCGGACGGCACGCAGGTGCTCCGCGTCGGCGCCGATGAGCTCCTCGCCGCGGAAGCGGGCGCTGCCGGACACCCGCGCCTCGGGTGGGAGCAGGCCGAGCAGGCTCATGGCGGAGACCGACTTGCCCGACCCGGACTCCCCCACGAGGGCGAGCACCCGGCCGGGCGTCAGGGTGAACGAGACGTCACGGACGACGGGCTCCGCGTCGCCGAACGCGACGTGGAGCCCCTCGACCTCGAGCAGCGGGTCGATCACTGCTTCAGCGACACCGTGAGGTAGTTCGGGTACGCCGGGAAGTCCGCGATGCGGAAGTTCTCCACGTTCGAGCCGGCCAGGAAGGACTGCTTCGCGTACATCAGCGGGACGACGGGAGCGTCCTCCATGATCTTGCGGTCGGCCTGCGCCCAGAGCTTCTGCGCGTCGCTCTGGTCGACCGTCGCGCTCGCCTCCTTGATGAGGGCGTCCACCTCGGGGTTGCTGTACTTCGAGATGTTGTAGCCACCGCCACCGATCTGCGAGGAGTCGTACAGCGGCTGGAGGTTGGCGTTCGCGCTCGGGAAGTCCGGCTGCCAGCTCGAGAGCGACAGGTCGAAGTCCGTGCCGTTCGTCGTCGCCTGGTTGAACGAGTCGTCGTCGAGCGGCTTGAGCGTCACGGTGATCCCGGCGCGCTTGAGCCCCGCCTGCAGGGCCTGGGCCTGCGCCAGCGTGGAGGAGTCGTTCGGCGTCACCAGGGTGAGCTTGAGGTTGCTGACCCCTGCTTCCTTCAGGAGCGACTTCGCCTTGTCGACGTCGCCCGTGGCGCCTGTCTTGTACAGGTCGTAGTCCTGGCGACCGGCGATGCCCGGCGTGATGAGCGTCGAGGCGTACGTGCCGGCGATCGCGCCTCCGGCGGCGATGCGGAACGACTTGCGGTCGACCGCGTACTGCAGGGCCTGGCGGACCTTGAGGTCCTTGAGGTCACCGCGCTGGGTGTTGATCGCCATGTAGGTGATCGGGCCGGCCTTCGACGTGGCCAGGCGGTCCTGCGCGGCCGGGTTCGAGCGCACCTGGTTGAGCTCGGCCGCACCGAGGTAGATCGCACCGAAGGAGTCCTTCGCGTCACCGTTGTCGGCGATCAGCGTCTGCGTGACCGTCGACGGGTCCTGGCTCTCCTTGAACACGACCTTCGACGGGCCCGCGGTGCGGACGGAGTCGGTCTTCTCGCTCCAGTACTTGTTGCGGACGAGCGTGACCTGCGACCCCTGCGTGTTCGACTGCACCTGGTACGGGCCGGACGACACCGGCTTGAGGTCGTACTGTCCGGTGTTCGTGCCCTCGCCCTCCGGCACCGGCGCGAACGCCGGCATCGACGCGATCCACGGCCAGTCGCCGTAGGCCGCGTTGAGCTTGAAGACGATCGTCTTGTCGTTCGGGGTCTCGATGCTGTCGAGCGTCTTGCCGTCGAACGGTCCCTTGTACGAGTCGCCGCCCACGAGGAGCGACTTGTGGTAGCTCAGGCCACCGGTGAGCGTCGGCGCGAACGAGCGCTCGATGCCCCACTTGATGTCCTTCGTGGTGATCGGCGACCCGTCCTGGAACTTCAGGCCGTCCTTGAGCGTGTAGGTCCAGGTCTTGCCGTCGTCGCTGACCTTGCCCGTGGTCGTCGCGAGGTCCGGGACGACCTTGGCGGTCTTGCCGGGCTCGACGTCCCACGTGGTGAGGCGGCGGGCGACGAGCGCCATCGACGTGATGCCGAGGCTCTGGCTCGTCGCGGGGTCGAGGTGGAACGCGGTCTGCGTCGTGAGGATGTTGAGGGTGCCGCCCTTGGCGGTGCCGCTGGCGTCGTCCGACGATCCCCCGCCCGAGCAGGCGGTGAGCGCGAGTGCTGCTGCGACGGCGACCGCCGCGGTGGTGATCAGGCGCGTGGGGCGTCTCATGACGGTGCTGCTCCTCGTGGGGTGTGGGTGGCGCACGCGCGTGGGGTGGGCGTGCCGCTGGCCGGTGTCGGGCGCTCCGGCGGCGTCCATCCTGGCACCGCGGGCCTCGGCCGGCCGAATCTCGCGCACGACGGACGTCGCACGACGTAACGGTCCAATCGTCGTGCGACGTCACGCATTCCCGATGCGCACACATCGATCCCGCGACGCGAGACTCGGCGTCCGCGCCCCACCCGGGTCAGCGGTCGAACAGGCCGCCGAGGAAGTCGTTCCCGAGGTTCGACGCCTGCTCGCCGAGGCCCGACGCCTGCTCGCCGAAGCCGCCGAGCAGCTGCTCGCCGTCGCCGAGCAGTCCCTGTGCACCCTCGCCGAGGTCCGCGAGACCCGTGTCCGCGAGCCCGAGGTCGCCGATCCCCGACGCGATCCCCTCGAAGTCGACGCCCGAGCCGACGGCCTCGGCGAGGACCGGCCCCGCCGCGGCACTCATCACCGCTGCCCCGGCGACCGCGACACCGATGCCGCCGATGGCCATCGCACCGGCACCCATCGCGGCTCCCCCGGCGAACGCACCGCCCCTGCCACCGAGGACACGGCGCAGGAGACCCGGGCGCTGGACCTCGCCCCGGGTCGCGGCACGGGCGAGTCCGGCGGCCGAGTCGTCGCGCAGGTGCTCGTTCGGCGGGAGCTGCGAGTTCAGCCGGTTGCGGATCTCCTGCCGCTGCCCGGGGGTGAGCCGCGCGAAGGCGTCGTGGTGGACCTGCTCGAGGCGCTCCGGCGGGGCCGTGCGGAGCAGGTAGTCGTACTTCGCGATGGCCACCTTGTCGGCGTCGACCGGACCGCGCTGCTGCCCGTGCGTTCGCGGCTGCGGCTGCGGCTGCGGCTGCGTGACCTGCTGTCCGTAGTGCTGCGGTGCCGGGGGCTGCTGGGGCTGACGGCCCCGGTCGTCGCCCGTGAGCTTGTCCGCCGCCGACCGGACGACGTCACGCCAGTCGGTCCCCCCGGACGACGTTGCTCCGTTGCTCGGGGCGCCCGCCTGCCCGCGCTTGCCCAGCTGCTTGTCGATGACCTTCGAGGCCATCCCGAGGATGCGGTTGAGGTTCGCCATGACCCAACCTTTGTGATCACACATGTGAGCACTCAGCGACCGACCGGTGCGTGCGCCGGACGACTGGTCCCAAACTCCTGGGAGCCGCCGGCCTCAGCTCAGGATGCGCGCGAGGAAGGCGTTCCGGAAGCGTCCGATCGGGTCGAGGTCCCGCGCGAGCGCCGCGAAGTCCCCGAGCCGCGGGTACGCCTCGTGCAGTCGCTCGGCACTCGCGACCGAGACCTTGCCCCAGTGCGGCCGCGGGTCGAACGGGGCCAGGGCCTCCTCGATCCGGTGCACCGCGGCCTCGACCGCCTCCGGCTCACGGCGGAAGGTGAAGTGGATGCCGACCGACTGCCGCTCGGACGACGGGGCGAGCCAGGCGGTGTCGGGCGCGATCGTGCGCACCTCGGCGGCGATGAGGATCGGTGCGAGCACGTCCTGCAACGGGCGCAGCGCCTGCAGTGCGGACACGGCGTGCGAGGCGGGGATCAGGTACTCCGACTGGATCTCCGCCCCGGTCGAGGGGGTGAAGGCCGACCGGAAGTGCGGCAGCCGTTCGGACCACGGCCCCGGCACGCCGCCCTGTTCGGTGACGCCGGCCGGGTCGTTCTCGCCGGGGTGCACCGGCCCGGTGGCGGCCCGGGCACCGAGGGCGACGAGGTCGACCGTCGGCGCGGGCTCGTCGACGCGGTGCTTCACCCACACCTGGCGGGCGCCGCGGTCGTCGAACGCCGTGAAGAGCGACACCGAGTAGGCGTCGGACACCACGGCGTCGAAGTGCTCGGTCACGGCCTCCCACGGCAGGTCGAGGAACACGGTCGTCGCGATCTGGAACGACGGCTCGATCGCGAGCTCGACGGTGGTGACGACACCGAGCGCGCCGAGTGCCACCCGGTGGGCGTCGAGCGCGCCGTCCGGGGTCGACGCGTCGACCCGCTCCAGCGAACCGTCGGACCGGACGACCTCGAGGCCGACCACCGCCTGCGCGAGCGACGGGTTACGGACGCCGGAGCCGTGCGTGCCGGTGGCGACCGCCCCTGCCGTGGAGATGTGCGGCAAGGACGCGAGGTTCGCGAGTGCCCAGCCACGGGCCTCCAGGCCGGCCGCGACCTGCGCGTGCGTCGTGCCGGCCGCGACCCGGACGACCCGGCGGTCGCTGTCGACGTCGAGCACGGGCGGGAGCCCAGCGAGCGTCAGCTGCGCGCCGTCGGTGTCGGCGATGCGGTTGAAGGAGTGCTTCGACCCCAGCGCCGTGAGGCGCGGCGTCGCCGCGACGACGCGACGGACCTCGTCGACGGAGGTCGGCGAGAGGATTTCGGACGCCCCGTAGGTGACGTTCCCTGCCCAGTTCGTACGCGTCATCGCGGTCACGGTCACGAGCCTAGAACCCCCGGTCGAGTCGGTGCCAGGTCTGCTGGAGCCGGAGCTCGTCGCGGAAGCCGCGCGCCGTGGTGTGCTCGTCGATGACGAGGAACTCGGTGCCGACCATCGTCGCGAAGTCCTCGACCACCTGCAGGCCGACGGCGGTCGTCATGACGGTGTGGTGGGCGGCGCCCGCGGTGAGCCAGGCCTCCGCGGCGACCGGGAACGACGGGCGCGGCTCCCAGACGGCACGGCCCACGGGCAGGTTCGGCAGCGCCTCCGTGGGCGGCACCACGTCGACGACGTTCGCGGTGAGACGGAAGCCGTCGCGGGTGTCGGAGAGCGCGACCACGACGGCCTCGCCGGCGTCGGCGGTGAAGACCAGGCGCACCGGGTCGTCCTTGCCGCCGATGCCGAGCGGGTGGATCTCGAGGGTCGGCTTCGTGGTGGTGAGCGTCGGCGACACCTCGAGCATGTGCGCGCCGAGGATCTTCTCGGCACCCGGGGTGAGGTCGTACGTGTAGTCCTCCATGAGGGAAGCGCCACCGGGGAGTCCCGCGCCGGCGACGTTCATCGCGCGGACGAGGACCGCCGTCTTCCAGTCGCCCTCGGCGCCGAAGCCGTAGCCGTCGGCCATGAGCCGCTGCACCGCGAGGCCGGGGAGCTGCTTGAGCGTGCCGAGGTCCTCGAAGTTCGTGGTGAACGCGGCGGAGCCGTTCTGCTCGAGGAGGGCACGGAGCCCGAGCTCGATGGCGGCGCCGTCGCGGAGCGCGGCGCGGCGTGCACCGCCGTCGCGCAGGTCGTCCACGACGTCGTACTGCTCGTCGTACTCCGCGACCAACGCGTCCACCGCGGCGGTGTCCGCTGCTGCTGCGTCCACCGCGGCGGCCAGCTCGTTCACCGCCCAGGTGTTCACCTGCACGCCGAGCTCGATCTCCGCCTCGGTCTTGTCGCCCTCGGTCACGGCGACGTAGCGCATGTTGTCGCCGAAGCGGGTCAGCTTGAGTTCGCGGACCGCAGCCGCACCGGCAGCAGCGCGGGTCCAGTTCGCGACGCGGATCTGCACCCGCTCGTCGGACACGTGCCCGACCGCGGTGGCGTGCCGGACACCGAGACGGGCGAGGGCGTAGCCGAACTCGCGGTCGCCGTGCGCGGCCTGGTTGAGGTTCATGAAGTCGAAGTCGATGTCGCTCCACGGCAGCGTGACGTTCGCCTGCGTGTGGAGGTGCAGCAGCGGCTTCGTGAGCGCCTGCAGCCCGCCGATCCACATCTTCGCGGGGCTGAACGTGTGCATCCAGGTGGTCACGCCGATGACCTTGTCGTCGGCGCTGGCCTCGATGAGGGCGCGGCGGATGCCGTCGGCGTCCTTGAGGACCGGCTTCCACACCAGCCTCACCGGCACGTGCGGCGCCAGGGTCTCGTGCACGGCCTTGCTCTGCTGCTCGACCTGACGGAGGGTCTCCTCGCCGTAGAGCCCCTGGGAGCCGGTGAGGAACCAGACCTCGTAGCCCGCCAGCGTTTCGGCGGGGTCGACGACGTGCGTCATGAGAGCGCTCCTTCGGGGTTCTGTCCGTAGACGTTCTGGTAGCGATCGAAGAGTCGATCGATGTTGTCCTGGGCGATGGGGACGACCTCGCCGCCCTGCTTCGCGATGTGCACGGTCCGCGCGACGTCCTCGCACATCACCGCGGCCTTCACGGCGTCCTTCGCGTCGCGCCCGATCGTGAACAGGCCGTGGTTCTGCATGAGCACGGCGCGGCTCCGGTGTCCGCTCAGGGTGTCGACGATGCCGTGCCCGATCGAGTCGTCGCCGATGATCGCGAACGGGCCGACCGGGATCGGACCGCCGAACTCGTCCGCCATCGCCGTGATGACGCACGGGATCTCCTCGGCGCGCGCGGCCCACGCGGTCGCGTACGTCGAGTGGGTGTGCACGACCCCGCCCACCTCGGGCATGTTCCGGTACACGTAGGCGTGCGCCGCGGTGTCGGAGGACGGGCCGTGCGCGTTGCCCCACCCGTCCGCCGGCACGCCGTCGAGGGTGCAGACGACCTGGTTCTCGGGGCGGAGCTCGTCGCTCGACACCCCGCTCGGCTTGATCACGAACAGGTCGGTGCCCGGGACGCGCTCGGACACGTTGCCGCCGGTCCAGATCACCAGGCCGTAGCGGACGAGCTCGCCGTGCAGGGTGGCGACGCGTTCGCGCGCGGCGGCGACGGCCGCCTTCGTCTCGTCGGTGGTCGGGTCCGTCATCGTGTCGGCTCCTTCTCGGTGCGTGCGGCGTCCGCGTGGTCGCTCGGGTCGGCCTGGGCCCCTGCCGCCGGTTCCGGGTCACCGCGCCAGCGGGGATCCGGCCGTGCCGGTGGGGAGAGGCGCGGCTCGGCACCGTCGGCCGGCTCGCCGGGGTCGGTCGGTGCGCTGGTGCGCGTGGCCGCTGCCGCCACGTCCTGGACGGGCAGGGCGGCGCGGTACCGGTCGAGGTAGTCCCGGAAGCCGTCGACGTCGCGCTGGTCGGGCTCGGCGACCTGGACGGCGTCGCCGCGGAACACGGTGTCGGCGAGGAAGTCCGCCAGCGGCCGGTCGGTGTGCTCGAGGTACGCCGCGAGGACCGCGATCCCCCAGGCCCCGCCCTCGCCCGCGGTCTCCTCGAGGGCGACGGGCACGCGGAGGGCGGCGGCGAGCAGGCGCTGCGGCGCACCGGGCGTCCGGAACAGGCCGCCGTGCGCGGTCATCCGGTCGACGGCGACGTGCTCGCCGTGCAGGACCTCCATGCCGATCGCGAGGGTGGCGAAGGCGCCGTGCACCTCGGAGCGGACGAGGTTGCCGAGGGTGAAGCGGGAACCGGGCGTGCGGAGGAGCAGTGGTCGGCCGTCCTCGACGCCGGTCACGGGCTCACCGGCGAGGTAGTTGAAGGACAGCAGGCCGCCGGCGTCCGGGTCGGCGTCCTCGCCCGTTGCTTCGCCGAGCAGGACCGCGTAGACGTCGTCGACGTCGACGGCCGGACCGCCCGTTCGTGCGCTCGTCGCCTCCGCGAACCGCGCGAACACCCGCGCCCACGCGGCGATCTCGCTCGCCCCGTTGTTGCAGTGCACCATCGCCACGGCGTCGCCGGACGGCGTGGTGACCACGTCGAGTTCCTCGTGCGGGGTGCTCAGCGGGCGTTCGAGGACGACCATCGCGAAGATGCTCGTACCGACGCTGACGTTGCCGGTCCGAGGTGCGACGGCGTTCGTCGCGACCATGCCCGTGCCCGCGTCGCCCTCCGGCGGGCAGAACGCCACGCCGGGCTCGAGCGTGCCGGTCGGGTCGAGCCACGCGGCGCCCTCGGCGGTGAGCGCCCCCGCCTCCTCGCCGGCGACGAGCACCTCGGGCAGCAGCGCACGGAGGTCCGGCACCCGCTCGCCGAGCAGGTCCTGCGTGGTCGCGAGCATGCCGGCGTCGTAGTCCCGGTGGCCGGGGTCGCCCGGGGCGCTCTCGACGGGCGCGGAGTCGATCGGGAACAGGCCGCTCGCGTCGCCGACGCCGAGGACGTCCCGGCCGGTGAGGCGACGGTGGACGTACCCGGCGAGCGTCGTGATCCCGGCGATCTGCGCGATGTGCGGCTCGTCGTCGAGGACGGCCTGGGCCAGGTGGGCGATGGACCAGCGCTGCGGGACGTTGAAGTCGAGGGCGGCGCTCAGTCGCTCGGCGGCCGGGCCGGTGGAGGTGTTGCGCCACGTCCGGAAGGGCACGAGCAGCTCGCCGTCCGCGTCGAATGCGAGGTAGCCGTGCATCATCGCGGAGACACCGGCGGCGCGGAAGGTGGTCGGGCGGACGCCGTACTGCCGCTCGACGTCGTCCACCAGGTCGGCGTACGCGGCCCGGAGCCCGGTCTCGACGGCGTCGAGCGGGTAGGTCCACCGGCCGTCGACGTACTCGTTCTCCCACTCGTGGGAGCCGCTCGCGACGGGGCGGAGGTCCTCGTCGACCAGGACGGCCTTGATGCGCGTCGAGCCGAGTTCGATGCCGAGGGTGGTCCGGCCGTCCACGACCTGCCGAGCGGCGTCGTCACCCATGTCGTCCTCCAGACGTCGTCGTCCTGCGTGAGCGCTCACATCCTGGCACGTGAGCGCTCACTCGCGCAACGCGGCGCGCCCCGGGGCCGCCCCGCTTCCTCGAGCGGTCGCGACACCCCGCACGCGCGGCGCCCGACGGTCACGATGTGTCGCTCGACCGCGCCGAGACCGACACGAGGTGACCCCTCGCCGGAGCCGAGCCGGGCGTCACGACCTCGCGGCTACGCGCCGACGGTGCTCTCGCGCACCACGAGCGACGGCGTCACGGTCGCCGAGGTCGCCGTCCCGCCGTCGATCAGCTCGAGCAGCGTCCGCCCCGCCACCCGTCCGAGCTCCTCGAGCCGGAGGTCGACCGTGGTGAGCGGCGGACGGGACGCCAGAGCCATCACGTCCCAGTCGTCGAACCCCGCGACGGCGACGTCACCCGGGACGGACCGCCCCGTCTCGCGCAGCCGGTCGCACACGCCGCGTGCGATCTGATCGCTCCCGGCGACGATCGCATCCACGTCCGGAGCGGTCCGGGCCAGCAGGTCGACCGCCTGCCGACCCCACCGCTCCGACCACTCCCCGTACGACGGCGGACCGACCAGGTGCTCGCCGAGGACGCGTGCAGCACCCTCGACACGTCGCACCGCCGACGCGTGCCGCTCCGGGCCGGTGACGATCGCGACACGCCGCCGCCCCAGGCTCAGCACGTGGTCGGCGACCATCGCGGCACCGGCGGCGTCGTCGAGGGTGACCGACACGTCAGCGGGGTCGGTCGACGGCGTGAACGCGTACACGACCGGCACCGGGACGTCGATCGGCGGGCGCGCGTCCGCCGACCGACCGGTGACGATCACACCGTCGACACCGCGCGCGGCGAGCGACCGGAGGTAGTGCGCCTCGCGGACGTGGTCGTCGCGGGTGTCGCAGAGGAGGACGGCCATCTGACCGGCGGAGAGCGCGTCCTCGGCGCCGAGCAGGACCGGGATGGTGAAGCGTCCGAACGAGTCGGTGGTGATCATGCCGACCGTGTACGTGCGTCCGGAGGACAGCGCCCGTGCACGCGCGTCACCGACGAAGCCGAGCTTCTCCGCCGCCTGCTTGACCCGCTGCCGCGTCGACTCACGGAGCTGTCCGGTGTCGTTGAGCGCCTTGGACGCCGTACCGATGGACACCCCGGCGAGCGCCGCGACGTCGCTGATCCGGACGGGCGGAGCGACTCGGTCGATCGTCACGGCAACTCCTTTCCGGATCGGCTCGGGTAGCGCGATCATACGCAATTCCCGGCAGTCTGGGGTTGCGCAGTGCCGGAGCGTGACGTACGGTCAGCGCCAGAAACCGTTTTCCGGCAACGTTGGCACCTCGACCCCGAGGCCATCGACCCCGTGACCGGGACGGCACCGGCATTCGCAAGGAGGCGACATGACCACCACGCTCGCGACCGACAGCCGCGCGCACACCGCGACCCCGGTCCTCCCGACCGACGGAGCGCACCTGACCTTCCGTCCGCTCCCGACGGGGTCCGCGCGGATCACCGGCGGCTTCTGGGCGCTCCGTCAGGACCGCAACGGCGCCGACGCGATCCGCAGCGGGTACCACCAGCTCGAGGCCGCCGGGAACTTCCGGAACCTGCGCATCGCCGCGGGTGACGAGGAGGGCGAGGCTGTCGGACCGATCTTCATGGACTCCGACGTGACGAAGTGGCTCGAGGCGGTCGCGTGGGAGTACGGGCGCGCCCCCGCCGAGGACCTCCTGGCGCTCCAGCGCGAGGTCACGGACCTCTACGCCCGCGCCCAGACCGACGACGGGTACCTCGACTCGGTGCAGCAGGTCCGCGGGAGGGGCGAGCGGTACGTCGACCTCAAGTGGAGCCACGAGCTGTACTGCGCCGGGCACCTGTACCAGGCAGCGGTGGCGCAGCACCGCGCGACCGGCGACACCGGTCTGCTCGACGTCGCGACGAAGAACGCCGACCACCTGGTCGCCACGTTCGGTGACGGACCGGGTCGGACCGTCGACATCGACGGGCACCCCGTCGTGGAGATGGGGCTCGTCGAGCTCTACCGCGAGACCGGCACCCGCGCCTACCTCGACCTCGCGCACTGGTTCGTCGATGCGCGGGGGCACGGCATCATCGAGCGCGCGGGCGGCGAGCCGACGTACTTCTCCGACCGGGTCCCGGCACGCGAGGCGACGACCGTCGAGGGGCACGCGGTCCGTGCCGTGTACCTGGCGGCCGGAGCGGTCGACGTGGCGATCGAGACCGGTGACACCGAGCTCCTCGCCGCGAGCGAGCGCCAGTTCGCCGACATGATGGCCACGAAGGCGTTCATCACGGGCGGCCTCGGCGCACGGTGGGACTACGAGGCCTTCGGTGACCCGTACGAGCTGCCGACCGACCGCGGCTACGCCGAGACCTGCGCTGCGATCGGCGGGGTCCAGTGGGCGTGGCGGCTGCTCCTCGCGACCGGGGAGCCCGTCTACGCGGACGCGATCGAGCGTCTGCTGTACAACGCGTTCCTCGCGGGGGTGAGCCTCGCCGGCACGGAGTACTTCTACGTGAACCCGCTGCAGCAGCGGGACCACGCGCACCAGGACGAGAACCGCTCCCCCGCGCACGGCCGCCGCGGCTGGTTCGACTGCGCTTGCTGCCCGCCGAACATCATGCGCACGTTCGCGAGCCTCGACGGCTACCTCGCGACGGCCACCGACGGCGGTCTCCAGGTGCACCAGTACGCCACCGCCGACCTCGGGCCGGTCCGCGTCGAGACCGGGTACCCGCACGACGGCCGGGTGGTCGTCGCCGTGACCGCGGACGGTCCGCTCGCCCTCGGGCTGCGCATCCCCGCGTGGTCGGACACCACGACCGTGACCGGACCGGACGGCGAGGCGTCGCCGGAGCCGGGCACCCTGCACGTCCTCGACCGCACGTGGACGGCCGGTGACACGGTGGAGCTGGTCTTCGACACGACGCCGCACCGGTACGTCGCCGACTCCCGCATCGACGCCTCGCGCGGGCAGGTCGCGATCGAGCGCGGTCCGCTCGTCTACGCGGTCGAGCAGGCCGACCAGGAGGGCTTCACCGTCGACGACCTGACGGTCGACCCGTCCGCACCGATCACCGAGGAGCGGCGCGACGACCTCCTCGACGGCGTCGTCACGCTGCGCGTGCCCGGCTCCGCGCCCTCGTCGCACGAGCAGGCAGCGTGGCCGTACCGCCGGATCGACGCGACCAGGACGGGAGGCGCGACACCGACTCTCGACGCGACCAGCGTCGGCGGCGCGACCGGTGGCGCCGGGGGCGAGCCGCGCCTCCCGGCCGACACGGCGAGCGCCGACACGGCGAGCACCGACACAGCGAGCACCGACCCAGCGAGCACCGACACGGCGCACGCCGTGACCGCGACCGCGGTCCCCTACTACGCCTGGGCGAACCGCGGAGCCGCGCCGATGCGCGTCTGGCTGCCGATCGCGCGGTGACCTGATGGACCGCAGAGCGTTCCTCGTGGGTGGTCTCGCCGGAGCCGCCACGCTCGCCCTCGCGGGGTGCTCCGGCACCCTGCCGAAGGTCGATGCGGAAGTGGCGAGCTTCGGGAAGGGCGCCACCGGCACCGTGCAGGTGTGGTGCCGCGCGGCGACCCAGGCCGGGCTCACCGCGACCGTGGCAGGCTTCAACAAGGCGAACCCGGAGCTGCAGGTCGAGCTGACGCCGGTGCCCGACGGGCAGTACGTCACGAAGCTCGCGACCGCGATCCGCGGAGGCGAGCCGCCGGACGTGGTGGACCTCGACGACATCAACTCGCAGCTGTTCATCTTCCGCGAGGCCTTCGCGGACCTGACCGACGTCGTGAAGGGCCTCGACTACTTCTCCGAGCTGTCTCCGGGGCACCTCCGGCTGCTCGAGTACCGCGACCGGTACTACGGCCTGCCGTACCTCGCCGACAACTCGCAACTGTTCGTCAACACCGAGCTGTTCGAGCGTGCCGGGCTCGACGTCGACGACTCCACGAAGGACCTCGACTCGCTCCTGGCCGCGGCGAAGGCGCTCCGGAAGGTCGCGGACGACGTCTACGGGTGGTCGATCGCGGGCAACTCGGCCGGCATCATCGGCTTCGTCACGCAGCCGCACGTCTGGGCGACCGGCGTCGACATGATGTCGGGCGAGGTCGGGTCCCAGAAGCCGAACATCACCGGCAACGACGCCCTCGAACGGATGCTCGAGTTCTACCGGGAGCTGTGGAAGGACGGCGTGCTGTCGAAGGCCGCGTTCTCGGACGCGGGCACGACGTGGGGGGCCGACTTCCGCGCCGGCAAGGTCGGCATCTTCCCGACCTCGTACGGCGCGACCGTCCCCGCTGCCACGAAGTCGATGCGGGCGAAGATGCGGACGGTGCTCATCCCGTCGTGGGACGGCAAGCGGTCGTTCTTCGACGGCGGCGACAACATGTGCATCCCGAACGGAGCGGCGAACCCCTCGGGCGGCTGGGCGTTCATGCGGTACGCGAACGGGCTCGGTCCGCAGCAGGCGCTCCCGGAAGGCGGCTACTTCCCGACGCGCTCGGACGCGGCCACACCGGCGTACCGGAAGCGGTACCCGCTCGCCTCGGGTCCGCTCGACGCGATCGACAAGGGCTACGCGCCGCGGACGCTCGCCTACAACCTGCTCGTCAACCAGCCCTCGTCGCCGTACTTCGCGATGTTCCGCGAGGCCGTCTTCGGCGCCGGGGTCGGCCCGGCCATGCGGGCTGCACAGCCCGAGTACGAGCGGATCCTCGACCAGGTCCAGGCCTGACCCGCACCGTCATCCCGTCGCACAGAGAGGTGCACGCATGTCGACCATCCCCGCCAAGCGCACGTCGGGCTCCGCATCCCGGTCCCGCCGCTCGGGAGCCGGGCGTCCCACCGTGGGCGGCCGCCGTCCGGCAACCCGGAACTCGCTCACCCACCCACCCCGCACCGGAGCGTTCCTGGTCACCCCGGCGATCGCGTTCGTCGCGGTGTTCGTCCTCGCACCGCTCCTCTTCGCGCTGTACATCTCGCTCACGAACTGGCCCCTGATCGGCCCGTACCGGTTCATCGGGCTGCAGAACTACCTCACGCTCTTCCAGGACCCGACGTTCGTGCACGCGATCGGCTACACGCTGCTGTACACGGCGATCGTGACGGTGCCGATCCTCGCGCTCGGCTACTTCCTCGCGGTGGTCGTCCGCGCCCGGCGCCGAGGCAGCACGTTCCTCCGGACGGTGTTCTTCCTGCCGTACGTCGTCGGGCTCACGACCCTGAGCTTCACCCTCGTCCTCGAGGCACAACCGAACTCGGGCGCGGTGAACATGGTGCTCCGCTGGCTCGGCATCACCGACGGCAGCACGGCGTGGCTCGTCAACGGCCCGCTCGCGACGCTGCTCATCTGCGTCCTCGTGGTGTGGGCCGTCTCCGGGCTGACCATGGTGCTGCTCATGTCGGCGATGCAGGGCGTGCCGGACGAGGTGTACGAGTCGGCGCAGCTCGAGGGCGCGTCGTGGTGGCAGACCGAACGGCTCATCACGTTGCCGATGATCCGGTCGACGGTCGCGCTCAGCGTGATCATCTCGGTGATCGGGTCCCTGCTCGCGTTCAACCAGTTCTACATCCTCACCCAGGGCGGACCGGGCACCGAGACCACCACGATCGTGAACGCGATCTACAACCGCGGGTTCGTGAACCTGCAGCTCGGCGCGGCGACAGCGGAGTCGATCGCCCTCGTCGTCGTCATCGCCGCCGTCACCGTGTTCCAGTTCTGGGCACTCCGCGAGAAGGACTGAGCCATGAGCACCACGACCACCCCGTCGACCATCGCCGCGGCCGACCTCTCCACCCGCGCGGTCACGACCGGCGACGGACACCGGCGTCGGCACCACCAGGGCAGCGTCCGGCACCCGCGCGACACGGCCGTCAAGCGGACCCTGTACGTCATCGCCGGCGTCGGCTCGGCCCTCGTGTTCGGCGTCCCGCTGATCTGGGCGATCCTGCGGGCGTTCCAGCCGGAGTCGGTGATCACGCAGGCACCGGACCCGGCGACGTTCTTCCACCTCACCTGGCAGAACTTCCAAGCCGTCTTCAGTCCGTCCGCACGCCTGCTCTCCGGCGTGATCAACTCGCTCGTGGTGTCGATCTCGACCGCGGTGCTCACCGCGGTGCTCGCCACGATGGCCGGGTACGGGTTCGCCCGCTTCCGGTTCCGTGGCGCGAGCCTCGTGTTCGGACTGGTGCTGCTCACGATGATGGTGCCGTTCCAGGCGATCCTCACGCCGCTGTACCTCGAGATGAACGCCATGAAGCTCACGAACTCGCTGCTCGGCCTCGTGCTCTTCTACACGACGGTGAACCTGCCGTTCGGGGTGTTCGTCATGCGGAACGCGTTCGAGTCGATCCCGACCGAGCTCGAGGACTCGGCGTTCGTCGACGGCGCCTCGCGCTTCCGGGTCGTCGTGTCGGTCCTGCGTCCGCTGCTCCTCCCCGGGGCTGCCACCGCTGCGCTCTACGCGTTCCTGGCGTCGTGGACGGAGTTCCTCGGAGCGCTGACCTTCCTGACGAAGGACTCGCTCTACACGCTCCCGGTCGCGCTGCTCAACCTGCAGACCGGGGCGTACGGGCAGGTGTCGTACGGGAACCTCGTCGCCGGGTCGGTCGTGGCGATGATCCCCTGCATCGCGCTGTACGTGGGCCTGCAGCGGTTCTACGTCGCCGGACTGTCGTCGGGTGCGCTGAAGGGCTGACCGGGCCGACGGCGGACGGGAGGCGCGGGCCGGGTCGGGCCCACGCCTCCCAGCCGCCGTTGCGTGCGCCGACGGCTCCGTCGCGGGCAGCGCCGACGGCTCCGTCGCAGGCAGCGCCGACGGTTCCGTCGCGGGCAGCGCCGGCGGCTCCGTCGCGGGCTGCGCGCTACGCGCTCCGCCGCACCACCAGCTCGGGGGCGATGAGCCGGTCGTCGTGGGACTGACCCTCGACGAGCCGCCGCACCGAGGCGAGCACCCGCTCCCCCATCGCCATGAAGTCCTGCCGCACCGACGTGAGCGGCGGCGTGAAGTGGGCGGCCTCCGGGATGTCGTCGAAGCCGATCACCGCGATGTCGTCGGGGACGCGGAGACCCTCCTCGGCGAAGGCGTGCAGCACGCCGAGCGCCATCTGGTCGTTCCCGGCGAAGACGGCATCGACGGTGTGCACGTCGATCGACTGCGCCGCACGGAAGCCGCTCGCGGGGGTCCAGTCGCCCTCGAGCACGATCGGCTCGAGCCCCCGGTCGGTCATGATCCGCTCGTAGGTCGCCCGGCGCACCTCGGACTCCTGCGAGACCGAGGGCCCGGCGATGTGCACGATCCGACGGTGTCCCGCCGCGAAGAGGTGCTCCATCGCGAGGGTGGCGCCCGCGGCCTGGTCGATCGCCACGGCGGCGACGTTCGGTGCCGCTCCGGTCCGTTCGGCGTCGCGCTGCACGGCGTTCGCCACCACGACGGGCACCGACACGGGGACGGTCAGCGAGGCCAGGGCGTCGAGCACACGGTTGTCGGCGGCGACGAGCACGACCGCGGCGACGTCCTGCGCGAGCAACGAGGCGAGCGCGCCGGAGAGGTCTGCGGGCACCGGGTCCTCGGGCAGGGTCGACAGGAGCACGTGGTACCCGGCGGTGCGGGCGGCACGTTCGAAGCCGATCGCGGTGCTCGACGGCCCGTACAGGGCGTCGCCCGTGCTGACGAGCCCGAGCGCGCGGCTGCGCCCTCCGGCGAGCGCTCGTGCGGCGGCCCGCGGACGGTACCCGAGCTCGGCGACGGCGGCGGCCACCTGGTCGCGGAACTGCTCGCGGACGGTGGGATCGCCGTTGATGACACGGGAGACGGTCTGGTGCGAGACCCCGGCACGCTCGGCGACGTCGAAGATCGTCGGCGCCTTGCGGCGCTTGCCCTCGTGGGCCGTCGTGGTCGTCACGTGGGAAACCGTACCCCCGGAACGGGGCCACGACGAAAGGTCGCGAAACGATCACGCCGAGTTGACACCCCGTGAAACAACCCACATGATGTGAGCGCTCACTTTGAGCAGCACCCAAGGGGCACAGCAGCCCGAACCCAGCGCGTCGAGGACGACGTGAGAGGAACAAGAGGTACTTCGATGATGAAGCGCAAGATCGCAGCGGGGATCGTCGCCGTCGGACTGGCAGTCAGCCTGGCCGCGTGCTCCGCAGGGGGCCGTGGCGCCACGGGCAGTGGTGACGGCGGAAGCGGCGACAACAAGGGCGCCCTCGTCGGCGTCGCGATGCCGACCAAGGTCTCCGAGCGGTGGATCAAGGACGGCGACGCCGTCAAGAGCGACCTCGAGAAGGCCGGCTACAAGGTCGACCTCGAGTACGGCGACAACAAGGTCCAGCAGCAGGCCCAGCAGGTCAGCAACATGATCACCAAGGGCGCGAAGGTCCTGATCATCGCGTCGATCGACGGTGGCGCACTGTCCGACCAGCTCGACGCCGCCGCGAAGGCCGGCATCAAGGTCATCTCGTACGACCGCCTGCTCACCGGCAACAAGAACGTCGACTACTACGTGTCGTTCGACAACTACAAGGTGGGCGTCGACCAGGCCACCTCGCTCCTCACGGGTCTCGGCGTCCTCGACTCGGACGGCAAGAAGACCGACAAGAAGGGCCCGTTCAACATCGAGGTCTTCGCCGGCTCGCTCGACGACAACAACGCCGGGTTCTTCTTCAACGGCGCGATGGACACCCTCAAGCCGTACCTCGAGGACGGCACGCTGAAGATCCAGTCCGGCCAGGACCAGCTGTCCCAGGCCGCGACGCAGCAGTGGGACCCGGCGACCGCCAAGGCCCGCATGCAGAACCTCATCGCGAAGTCGTACTCCGGCGGCACCACGCTGAACGGCGTGCTCTCGCCCTACGACGGCATGTCGATCGGCATCATCTCGGCGCTGCAGGGTGCCGGCTACGGCTCGGGTGACCGCCCGCTGCCGATCATCACCGGCCAGGACGCCGAGGCGGCATCCGTCAAGTCGATCATCGCCGGTCAGCAGTACTCGACGATCTACAAGGACACGCGCAAGCTCGCGAAGCAGTCGGTCACCATGGCCGAGGACCTGCTCTCCGGCAAGAAGCCCGAGGTGAACGACACCAAGAGCTACGACAACAAGGTCAAGGTCGTCCCGACCTACCTCTTCCAGCCGACCGTGGTCACGAAGGACAACTACAAGTCCGTCCTGGTCGACAGCGGTTACTACACCGAGGCCGACCTCAAGTAGGACGTTCCCACCTGACGGACGGGAGGCGCGGGTCGACACCGCCCCGCGCCTCCCGTCCGTCTCCACTCGCGCGCCCACGCGCGCACGACGGAAAGGCGGTCCGCATGGCGGACACCATCCTCGAGATGCGGGACATCACCAAGACCTTCCCCGGCGTGAAGGCCCTGCAGGGCGTCTCGATCGAGGTCGAGCGCGGCCAGGTCCACGCGATCTGCGGCGAGAACGGCGCGGGCAAGTCGACCCTCATGAAGGTGCTGTCGGGGGTCTACCCGCACGGCAGCTTCGACGGCGAGATCCTGCTCGACGGTCAGCCGGTGCGGTTCGGCTCCATCAACGACTCCGAGGCCGCGGGCGTGGTCATCATCCACCAGGAGCTCGCCCTCAGCCCGTTCCTGTCGATCGCCGAGAACATCTTCCTCGGCAACGAGCGCGTCAAGGGCGGGCTCATCGACTGGAACAAGACCAACCTCGAGGCCGCGTCGCTGCTGCAGCGCGTGGGCCTCAAGGACAACCCCGTCACGAAGATCGTGGACATCGGCGTCGGCAAGCAACAGCTCGTCGAGATCGCGAAGGCGCTCTCGAAGGACGTCAAGCTCCTCATCCTCGACGAGCCCACGGCGGCCCTCAACGACGACGACTCGGCCCACCTGCTCGACCTCATCCGGTCCCTGCAGGCCGAGGGCATGACGGCGATCATCATCAGCCACAAGCTCAACGAGATCAAGGCGATCGCGGACAAGGTCACGATCATCCGCGACGGCAAGACCATCGAGACGCTCGACATGCACGCGGACGACGTCTCCGAGGACCGCATCATCCGCGGCATGGTCGGCCGCGACCTGTCCAGCCGGTACCCGGAGCGCGCGAACCCCGTCATCGGCGAGGAGCTCCTGCGCATCGAGGACTGGACCGTCCACCACCCGCTCGACGGCTCACGCGAGATCATCCACCAGGCGAACCTCAACGTCCGGGCCGGCGAGGTCGTCGGCATCGCGGGACTCATGGGCGCCGGCCGCACCGAACTCGCGATGAGCGTGTTCGGGCACTCGTACGGCACCGGCATCAGCGGGACCGTGTACAAGCGCGGCGTCCCGATCAAGACGAACACCGTGACCCGCGCGATCGACAACGGCATCGCCTACGCGACAGAGGACCGGAAGCGCTACGGCCTCAACCTGATCGACGACATCAAGCGGAACATCTCCGGGTCGGCGCTCGGCAAGCTCGCCAACTGGGGCTTCGTGAACAGCTCGCAGGAGACCACGGTCGCGTCGCAGTTCCTGAAGAGCATGAACATCAAGGCCCCGTCGGTGAACGCCGTCACGGGCAAGCTCTCCGGCGGCAACCAGCAGAAGGTCGTGCTGTCGAAGTGGATGTACGCCGACCCCGACGTGCTCATCCTCGACGAGCCGACCCGCGGCATCGACGTCGGCGCGAAGTACGAGATCTACACGCTCATCAACAGCCTGGCGGACCAGGGCAAGGGGATCATCGTGATCTCCTCCGAGCTCCCGGAGCTCCTCGGCATCTGCGACCGCATCTACACACTCTCCGAGGGCACGATCACCGCCGACGTGCCCCGCTCCGAGGCCACCCCAGAGGTCCTCATGCAGTACATGACCCAGGAACGGGAGACCCCTGTCAATGAACGCGCTTAAGTCCGCAGCGAGCTACCTCACCGGACAGCTCCGACAGATCGGCCTCTTCATCGCGCTGATCGTCATCGTGATCTTCTTCCAGGTGGCGACGAGCGGCATCACCCTGGCACCGATCAACGTGTCGAACATCATCGTCCAGAACAGCTACATCCTGATCCTGGCGATCGGCATGGTGATGGTCATCATCGCCGGCCACATCGACCTGTCCGTCGGGTCGGTCGTCGCGTTCAGCGGCGCGATGGCCGGTGTGATGATCACCCAGTGGGGTCTGCCGTGGCCGGTCGCGGTGGTCCTCTGCCTCGTGATCGGCGCGCTCGTCGGTGCCTGGCAGGGCTTCTGGATCGCCTACTTCGGGATCCCGGCGTTCATCGTGACGCTCGCCGGCATGCTCGCCTTCCGCGGCGCGGCGCAGATCGTCCTGCAGAACCAGCAGATCTCGCCGTTCCCGACCGGCTTCCGGTCGCTCGGCTCGGGGTTCCTGCCGTCGTTCGGCACCACCGGGTACGAGCCGCTCACGATGGTCCTCGGGCTCGCCGCGGCCGCGATCATGGTGATCGCCGCCTTCCGGGGCCGTGCGACGCGTCGGAAGTACCAGCTCGAGAGCGAGCCCTTCGCGTGGTTCATCGTGAAGACGGCGTTCGGCGCAGCGCTCGTGATCTACGTCGCCCTGCTGCTCGCGAGCTACAACGGCACGCCGATCGTCCTCGTCGTCCTCGGCGCCCTCGTGGTGATCTACTCGGTCGTCATGCGCAGCGCGGTGTTCGGTCGCCACGTCTACGCGATCGGTGGGAACGCCCTCGCCGCGCAGCTGTCCGGCGTGAAGACGAAGCGCGTCACGTTCCTGCTGTTCGTGAACATGGGCGTCATCGCGGCGCTGGCCGGTGTGGTGTTCACCGGACAGCTCAACCTCGCGGCGCCGGGTGCCGGCAACGGCTTCGAGCTCGACGCCATCGCGGCTGTGTTCATCGGTGGCGCTGCCGTCACGGGTGGCATCGGCACGGTGCCGGGCGCGATCGTCGGCGGTCTCATCATCGGCATCCTGAACAACGGCATGTCGATCCTCGGCGTCGGCACGGAGTTCCAGTCGCTCATCAAGGGCCTGGTGCTGCTCGCCGCCGTCGCGTTCGACGTGTTCAACAAGCGTCGGGCGGCCGCCGCGCGCAAGTAGGGGCGGCTCGGGCACGCTCCAGCGCGTCCGTTCGGCCGGTTCGGTTCGGCAAAGCGACAGATCTCCGCGGTTCGACCGCGGAGATCTGTCGCTTTCGCGTTGTGACAGCCGCAGTCTGTCGCTTCGGCAACGCGGTCACGCCGTCAGGACGGCCCAACCCCCGGCCGGGAGGCGCAGGGTGCCGTCCCGCAGGTCACCGCCGCCCGCCTCGACGCGCGTCGCACCCGCCGTGGGCAGCTCGACCGGGTCGTCCGCCAGGTTCAGGGCGGTCACCACGGCCGCGTCCACGGTCGCGGTCCGCAACACGATCGCGGTGTTCGTCAGGTGCACGACGTCGGTGTGCGCCCGGTGCAGCCACGGGTTCCGTCGTCGGAGCGCCACGAGCGCCTCGTACGCGTGCGTGAGGTCGGTCGGCGCCGGGGGCTCCTCGGGGAACGCGGGGCGCACCGCGTCGTCACCGCCCTCACGCTCCTCCTTCACCCCGGCCCAGCCGTACTCGTCGCCCGCGTACACGATCGGCGTCCCCGCGAGCGTGAACAGCACCGCGGCCGCGTGCCCGGCGAACCGCTCCCCCACGGCGCTCGCGATCCGGGTGACGTCGTGGTTGCCGACGAACGTGGTCGGCACCTGGGCTCCGAGCAGCTCGTCGTGCCGCTCGACCGCGTGCGCCAGCTCGAAGAGGTTCCGGTCCGCGATACCGTGCCAGATCCCCTGCCACAACTCGTACTGGGTGGTCGAGTCCATCGCCGACGCGCGGACGATCGCCGCCGCGTCGCCGTGGATGACCTCGCCACTGAACCAGGCGTCCGGGAACCGCTCGCGCACCCGCGGCAGCACCCGGGCCCAGAACCCCGGGGGCACGGCGTAGGCGGCGTCGAGCCGCCAGCCGTCGATGCCACGCTCGAGCCAGTGCGTCATGACCGCGACGACGAGGTCCTCGGCGGCGGTGCCGTCGTGGTCGAGCGCGACGAGGATGTCGTGCCCCTCGAAGTCGCGCACCGGGACCGGCTGTCCGGGCGCCCACCCCGACCAGTCCACGGCGAACAGGTCGGCGCTGGTGGCGTCGGGTCCGTCCTGCTCGACGGCGCGGAACGCGGGGTGCTCGCGGCCGACGTGGTTGAACACCCCGTCGAGCAGCACCCGCACACCGCGCTCGTGCGCCGCCCGGACGAGGCGGTCGAAGTCCTCGTCGTCACCGAGGCGCGGGTCGATCCGGAAGTGGTCGACCGTGTCGTAGCCGTGCGTCGAACTCGCGAAGACCGGGCCGAGCAACAGGCCGTTGAGCCCGAGGTCGACGACGTGCTCGAGCCACGGGGTGATCCGGTCGAGCCGGTGCTCCACGGGTCGGTCCTCGACGGGGGTCCCGGGTCGGACGTCGGCTCCGACGAACCCGAGCGGGTAGACGTGCCACCACATCACGTGCGGGACCCAGGCGGGTTCCGGCGGACGGACGGGATCGGGTTCGGCGTTCACGGACCCGATGCTGCCAGCCGTGCCTGGGCTGTGCGCCGGACCGGACAGCCCCGGACTGAGCGCCGGGGCGGACGAGGAGGACAGGATGGGGACATGGGACGCGCGATCAGGACCGATGCCGACGCGGCGGCGAACGAGGCCGAGCACGCCGAACGCACCTGCGCCTCGTGCGGTCGTCGGATGCCGTCGTCCGCAGCCCCGGACGCGAAGTACTGCTCGGCGGCGTGCCGGAAGCACGGCGTCGACGCCACCGACCGGGCGCTCGAACAGCGGATCGACAAGCTGCTCGCCGCACGCTCACGGTCGTCGAGCATCTGCCCGTCCGACGCCGCACGGGCCCTCGACCCGGACGACTGGCGGGACCTCATGGAACCCGCCCGCCGGGCCGCTCGTCGCATGGTCGCCCGCGGCGAGGTCGAGATCACCCAGCACGGCAGCGTCGTCGACCCGTCCACCGCCAAGGGGCCGATCCGGATCCGACGACCGCGGTAGGGAACACCTGTCGTCCGCGGGCGTTGCACCCGGGGATGACACTCGACACCACTCCGACCGACACGGCCACCACCACCGACCGCCGCGAAGCCCTCGTCGTGGGCGCCAGCGGCATCACCGGGTCCGCGCTGGTGGACCACCTGCTCGACCTCGGCTGGGACGTCACGGCGCTGTCCCGACGACCGCTCCCCCGCGACGGCGTCCGCAGCGTGCCCGCCGATCTCCGCGACCCCGGGTCGCTGCGGACCGCACTCGCCGACGAGCGTCCGACACACGTCTTCTTCACCGCGTGGCAGCGCCAGGACACCGAGGCCGAGAACATCCGCGTCAACGGCGGCATGGTGCGCGACCTCCTCGCCGCGCTGGCGCACGCGCCGCTCGAGCACGTCGCGCTCGTGACCGGGCTGAAGCACTACCTCGGCCCCTTCGAGGCGTACGCCGCGGGCGAGATGCCGGACACGCCCTTCCACGAGGAGGAGCCGCGCCTCGACACCCCGAACTTCTACTACGCGCAGGAGGACGAGCTCTTCGCCGCGGCCGAGCGCCAGGGCTTCACGTGGTCCGTGCACCGGTCGCACACCGTCATCGGGCACGCCGTGGGCAACGCCATGAACATGGGCCTGACCATCGCGGTGCAGGCGACGCTGGCGAAGGAGCTCGACCTCGACTTCGTGTTCCCCGGCAGCGAGGCGCAGTGGAACGGCCTCACCGACATGACCGACGCGGGCATCCTCGCCGAGCACATGGTCTGGGCCGCGACCGCGCCCGAGGGCGCGGACGAGGCGTTCAACGTCGTGAACGGCGACGTCTTCCGGTGGCGCTGGATGTGGCCACGGCTCGCCGCGCACCTCGGGGTCGACCCGGCGCGCGTCGTCGGGTTCGAGGGTGCCGCGCGGCCGCTCGCGGAGCAGATGGCCCCGTACGAGCGCGCCTGGCCGGGGATCGCGGAGCGGCACGGCCTCGCCGAACCGGACATCAGCCGGCTGGCGTCGTGGTGGCACACCGACGCCGACCTCGGTCGGGCGATGGAGGTCGTGACCGACATGGGCAAGAGCCGCGAGGCCGGGTTCACGGCGTTCCGGAGGACCGAGCGCGCGTTCGCCGAGCTGTTCGACCGCTACCGAGCCGACCGCCTCGTCCCCTGACCGACGCGGTCGGGTGCGGCAGGTCGGGTCGCGCCGCGACCACGGACCGGACGGGAGGTGGGCCCCACCCGGCCGGTACCGGCGCGACGCGGAGCCTGCGGAGCGTCGTGACGGCCGAGACGGGAGGGACGGAGCGGGCCCGCACCGCGCCTCCCGCCCGGCCCGTGCGCGTCAGCGCAGGCCGCTGCGTGCGAAACCCTGCACGAACCACCGTTGGAACACCAGGAACACGACGAGGATCGGCACCACGTCGAGCAGGGCGAACGCCATGGTCGCGCCGTAGTCCGAGCCGAACTGCCCCTGCAGGTAGAGCAGGCCGATCGGCAGCGTGAAGAGACGGTTCTCCCGGAGGGCGATCAGCGGCCACGCGAAGTCGTTCCACGCCTGCAGCAGGCTCATGAAGAACAGCACCGCGATGAGCGGCCGCGACATCGGCAGCACGATCCGGAAGAACACGCCTGCGTGCCCGGCACCGTCGATGCGAGCCGCCTCGACGAGCTCCTTCGGGATCCCGAGCAGGAACTGCCGGGCGAGGAACACCCCGAACGCCGAGGCCGCACTCGGCAGGATGACCGCCCAGTACGTGCCGTAGAGGTGCAGACCGGTGACGATGCGGAACAGCGACACCATGATGACCTGCACCGGCACCGCGAGGGTGGCGAGCGCGACGAAGAACAGCACCGTCGACCCGCGGAACCGCAGTTGTGCGAACGCGTACCCGGCGAGCAGGCTGATCGCCGTGGTCAGCACGGCGACCGACACCGCGATCGCCGTCGAGTTGCCGAGCCACTCGACGACCGGGAACGACGAGAACACGCGGTCGAGGTTCTCCAGGGTGAGCGTCCGCGGGAAGAACCGGACGGTCCCGCCGAGCAGTTCGGAACGCGGGGAGAACGCGACGACGACCATCCAGTAGAGGGGTGCGATGACGATCAGCGCGACGACCACCGCGACGACGGTGCGGAGGACGAACAGCGTCCGGGCCCGGGCGGTCATCCGGCGAGGTCCCGGTTCTTGCTGCCGCGCCACTGCGCGATCGCGAACACCACCGCGAGCAGGAGCAGCACCATGCCGATCGCCGCTGCGTAGCCCTGGTCACGGGTGACGAAGCCCGTGTCGTAGGCGTAGGTCACGAGCACCGACGTGGCGTTCCGCGGTCCGCCACCGGTCAGGACGAAGACGATGTCGAACACCTGGAACGAGTAGATGACGTTGAGCACCGTGAGGAAGAACGTCGACGAGCCGAGGAGCGGCACCGTGATCGAGCGGAGCCGTCGCGACCAGCCGGCGCCGTCGAGCATCGCCGCCTCCGGGAGCTCCGGGCCGATGCCCTGCAACCCGGCGAGGTAGATGAGCATGTTGAAGCCGACCCGCCACCAGATCGTCACGAGGACCACGGACGCGAACGCCGCCGCCGGGTCCGACTGCCACTGCACCGGGGTGATGCCGACGAGTCCGAGAAGGGCGTCGAGCACGCCGGAGTTCTGGTCGAACACCAGGACCCCGATCAGTGCCGTCGCCACCCCGGACACCGCCATCGGCGTGATGAGCACCGACCGGAAGAACCCCCGAGCGGGCAGCACGCTGTTGAGGAGCAGTGCGGCGAGCAGTCCGAGCCCCATCGAGATCGGCGTCACGAGCACCGTGAAGAGGACCGTGTTGAGCAGCGCCCGCCAGAACAGCCCGTCGCCGAGCAGCCGCTGGTAGTTCGCGAGGCCGGTCCACTCGGCCGCGCCGAAGCCGTTCGTGCGCTGGAAGCTGATCACGAACGCCCCGACGAGCGGGACGAGCACGAACAGCGCCAGGAGCACCATGTTCGGTGCGACGAAGGCGTAGGCAGCACGTTCCTCCCGACGGGCGCTCAGCGACCGGCGCCCGGGCGTGCGGTCGGCACGAGTGCTCGTCGCTCGCGCGCCGCCTGCGGGCGAGCTGCTCGTCTGCGCGCTCATGCTCGTCCTCCGGTCGCGTGGGCGATGCCGCGCTGCAGGGTCCCGACCGTCTCGCGCGCTCCGGCCCCGCCGACGAAGGCGTCCTCGAGGCCGTTCTGCAGGACCGTGATGATCGACGCCATGTCGGGCGACGCCACCTGTGCGACGTCCTCCGGCCGGATCACCGACGCCTGGTCGACGAACGTTCGGGTGAGCTCCGGACGCACCCGGAACCGCAGGCCGCCGTCGACGAGGTCGCGCCGGGTCGGGAGCAGCGACGCCCGCTCGCAGAAGTCCCGCATCTGCGGCCGCCGGGTGATGAAGTCGAGGAACGACGCCGCGAGGTCCGGCTTGGTCGTCTGCGCGGTCGCGACGAGGGCGTTGCCGCCGAAGTCACTGCCGCCGCGCTCCTGCCGTGGCGCGTAGGTCGCGGTCCAGGGGAAGTCGAGGGTCTGCGCGGCGTCCGGGATCTGGAACGCACCCGACCACACCATGGCGACCCGCTGCCGGTACCAGGTGTCGCTCGCGTAGGTGGCGGACTTGATCGAGTCGTTGGCCGGCACCCAACGCTCCTCGAAGAACCGCTGGGCGAAGGACACGGCCTCCCGCCCGGCAGCGCTGTCGATCACCGGGGTCTTCTGATCCGCGTCGAGGAACGCGCCCCCGGCCTGGAACAGCAGGCTCAACCAGCGCGTCACACCGTTCCCCTGCCAGTTGTAGGCGAACGGGTAGACGTCGTCCGGCAGCGCGTCGCGCAGCTTCCCGGCGACGTCGCCGAGCTCGTCCCACGTCCACGCCTCGTCGACGGACCGCGGCAGGTCGGTCACCCCGGCCTTCCGCATCAGGTCGGTGTTCACGAGCATCGCCGAGGTGTCGGTGTGGTGGGGCACGCCGTACGGACGGCCGTCGGACTGCACCGCCGCCCACGCCGTCGCCGTGAACCGGTCACCCACGCCGGCGTTCAGCGACCGGGAGAGGTCGAGCAGTTGGCCACGGCCCGCGTACGCGCCGAACGAGTAGTACGGCACGCGGAACACGTCGGGCGGGTTCCCGGCCTGCAGCTGCGCGTCGATGTTCGTGAACATCTGCTCGTACGGCACCGCGTTGAGCGCGACCTTCCGGCCCGGGTACGTCCGCTGGAACGCGCGGATGGCGGAGCGGAAGCCGGCCAGCTCCGCGTCGGTGCCCCACGTCGTGAACGTCAGGGTGTCCGCGTCGGCCTGCCCTCCGGTGTCCTGCGGGACGAAGCCGCACCCCGCCAGGGCCACGGGCAGCGTGACGGCACCGAGCCCCGCGAGGAGCGTTCGGCGTGTGATGTGCACTTGTTCTCCGATGATCGGTCCGGGGCTGGGACGACATCTGTTGCGCCAGCATGCTCCCTCGGGGCCGAGCCGGTGCGGTGCGGCGCGATCCGTACCCCGTTCGAACCAATCGGGGGACACGAACCTGCGGCCCGGCCGCGAGCCACACGATCGCGGCTGGTTGTGTTCGTGGCACAGGCGCCGGGGACCCTCGGCGGTTCCCGGAGGAAGGAAGACACCATGTCGCTCGGAGACAAGGCGAAGGACGTCACCCAGAAGGTCGTCGGCAAGGTCGAGGAAGCGGTCGGCAAGCACACCGACGACGACGAGCTCAAGCACCAGGGCCAGAAGGACCAGGTCATGGGCGAGGGTCGTCTCGAGACCGAGAAGGCCAAGGACAAGCTGACGGGCAACTGATCCGCCCGTTGCGCTGACGCCCGTACCGCTCGGCGGTGCGGGCGTTCGCTGTTCGCCGCTCGCCGCTCGCCGCTCGCCGTCAGAACGCGTACCGGATGCGGCAGCTCGGCAGGTGCTCGGCCACGAGCTCCCGGAACCGCTCGACGAGCTGGCCCTTCATCCCCGAGCGGTACCGGACGTTGACGGCGCCGTTCTGCGAGACCTTCTGCTCCTGCAGGTCCGGCCGCCACAGCAGGTCCTCCGCCTTGGGGTGCCAGCCGAGGTTGACCTCGTGCAGCGGCTCGTTGTGCGTGAGGAAGATGACCTCGGCTGCGAGCTGCGCCTTCGCCGCCGGCGAGAGCACGTCGTCGACCTGTCGCAGCAGCTCCGCCCAGTCGGACTCCCACGTGGGCGTGAGGATGACCGGCGAGAAGTTCAGGTGCACCTCGTACCCGGCGTCGACGAAGTCGTTCACCGCGGCGATGCGTTCCGCGATCGGACTCGTGCGGATGTCCGTGACCTTCGCGGTCTCGTGCGGCATGAGCGAGAACCGGATGCGGGTGCGACCCATCGGGTCCCAGTCGAGCAGGTCGCGGTTGACGTACTTGGTGGCGAAGGACGCCTTCGCGGTCGGGGTCATCCGGAACAGGTCGCAGAGGTCGCGCACGTTGTCGCTGATCATCGCGTCGACCGAGCAGTCGGAGTTCTCGCCGATGTCGTACACCCAGGCGTCGGGGTCGCACTGGTTCGGCTCGGTCTTCGGCCCCTGCTTCGCGACGTTGCGGGCGACGTGCTTGGTGATCTGCTCGATGTTCGCGAACACCGTGACGGGGTTCGAGTACCCCTTGCGTCGGGGCACGTAGCAGTACGCACACGCCATGGCGCAGCCGTTCGCCGTCGACGGGGCGATGAAGTCGGCGGAGCGCCCGTTCGGCCGGGTGACGAGCGACTTCTTCACACCGAGGACGAGCGCCTCGGTCTTGATCCGCACCCACCGCTGGACGTTGCGTTCGTCGCCGTGGACCTCGGGGATGTTCCAGTGCGACGCCACGGGGACGATCTCGGCGTCGGGCCAGCGACCGAGGACCTCTTGCCCTCGCGGCAACTCGAGCGCGGCGTCCTCGGCGTAGATGCGTCGGACGTCGAGCATCGGACGCGTGCGTGCTTCGCTCATCACCACCTGTCTACCGCCGACCACCGACGGTGCAGACTCAGGACCATGACCGCCGAGCCCGACGACCACTTCTTCGTCGTCGACGGTCGACGGTGGCGCCGGACGGACCCGGCCGTCCCCGAGGACGTCGCCGCCGCCCTCCGGTCGCACCTCGGACGCGGGCGGAACGCGGTCAAGCAGGCGAAGCGGTCCGGGGACGAGGACGCCCTCGCGGCCGCACGGCACCGCAACGGGTTGGCGAAGCACGGCCTGGGCGAGCGGGGACCGGAGTGGTGGACTCGGCCGGAGTCCGAGCGGATCGCCGACGCCCGCCGTGCGCTCGAGGAGATCGACGCCCTCGACGCGGACGACTCGTGACGATCGTCCGGCCGCCGCGGTGGCAACGGGGGCTCGACGCGATCGTGATGGGGCCCCTGACGATCATCGTGGGAGGGGCCGTCGCGAGTGTCGCGTTCGTGCCCGAGGCTTCGGCGAAGGGCTTCGTGTTCGTCCTCGGCTCGGCCTTCGTGGTCCTCGGCGCCTGTGGACTGATCCGCGTCCGGCACGTGGGCGTCCACCTCTCCGAGGACACCCTGTCGTACCGCGGGTACGTGCTCTCGTGGCAGGCCCCACGAGCGGGCATCACCGCCGTCCTCGACGACGCCTTCGTCGAGTGGCGCGACGGGCGCGGCGGCGAGCACCGGCGACAGATGTGGCTGCTCACCCAGGCGTGGGAGGACGACGGCACGAAGTTCGCGCCGCAGTGGCGGTGGCGGCGGGAGGGTCTGCTCGCGGTCCGCGAGTGGGCGGGCGCTCGCGCCGTCTGACCCGGCGACGAGCGGCTAGGGCCGGTACTCGTCGCGCTTCGCCGGCGGCGGGGTCGGCGCCGCGCCGGGGCCGACCGCGCCGTGCGACCCGAGACCGTCGAGCGCGCGGGCGAGCACCTGCAGCACCGTCACGACCACCCGGCCGGCGGCCTTCACCACATCCCACATCGCGTTCCCCCTCCGACCGAGCACCAGTGCGGCCAGGGTAGCCGAGCGATCAGCCCTCGGTGTGGCCGAGGTCCGGCTCGGTGAGCAGGCACACCGTGCGGGTCGCCGCGGCGTGGACCTCGAACACGACGACCTCGTTGCGGCCCTCGCGGAGCACCGGACCCGGCACGGCGAGGGTCTTCTGCGGCCCGCGCGACCAGTACCGCCCGAGGCAGAACCCGTTCACCCAGGCCACGCCCTTGCGGAAGCCGTCGAGGCACAGGTACCGGTCGTCGACGGACGCGAGCTCGAACGACCCGGACGCGAACACCGGTCCGGCGAGCACGTCACCCGGCTCCGGGGAAGCACCGGCGAGCAGGGCCAGGGCGGCCGGCGCGATCGGGTCGAGGGCGAGCGGCGACGCCGTCCACCGGGACAGCAGCTCGCCGTCGACGCGGACGTCCCCGACGAGGCCCTTCGGCTCGCCGATGCGGGGACCGTAGTCGACGCGTCCCTGGTCCTCGACGAGGAGCTCCAGGGTGCCGGTGACGGGCGGGAGCGTGATCGCGCGATCGTGGTGCTCACGTTCGAGGACGCCGACGACGACCCCGTCGGCGGAGACGAGCGCCCGGTCGCGTACCTCGGTCCCGACGGTGAGCACACCGCCGGACGGCAGCGCGACCTCGGTGCGGTACAGCACGAATCCGGAGGCGGCGCCGAGCGCGTCGAACGTGGGCGGTGCGTCGTGCGCGGTCCACGTGGTGAGCGACGGCAGCAGCGTCGCCAGGGGTGCGACCTGGTCGAGACGGACGGCGACGTCCGTGGCGGGGGCGACCCGTGCCTCCAGGCCGGAGGCGAGGCGACCCGACCCACCCGGCTGCATCGACTCGGGCAGCGGCGGCACGGACGCGTAGCGCTCGATCACCGCACGGAAGGCGTGGAACTTCGCCGTCGGGCGTCCGGCCTCGTCGAGCGGGGCGTCGTAGTCGTACGACGTCGCGATCGGCCGGTACACGCCCTTGTCGTTCGCGCCGTTGGTGAACCCGAAGTTCGTGCCGCCGTGGAACATGTAGATGTTCACGGAGCCTCCCGCGGCCAGCAGCACGTCGAGCTCCGCCGCGCTGTCCGACGCCGGTGTCGTGTGGTGGTGCTCGCCCCAGCTGTCGAACCAGCCGTCCCAGAACTCCGAGCACATGAGGGGCCCGGTGGGCTGCACCTCACGGAGACGCTCGATGCGGGCGGCGGCGCGGGATCCGAACGAGCCGGTCTTGTGGAGCGACGGGAGCGAGCCGTCCTCCAGCATGGTGCCCATCGGCTGGTCGACGCTCGTGAACGGCACGGTCAGGCCGATGTCGCGGTGCATCTGTTCGAGCGCCCGCAGGTACGACGAGTCGGAGCCGTACGCGCCGTACTCGTTCTCGACCTGCACGAGCACGATCGGGCCGCCGTTGTCGATCTGCCGCGGGACGAGGACCGGGGCGAGCTGCTCGAGGTAGGTCTGGACCGCCGCGAGGAAGCCCGGCTCGTTCCGCCGGACACCGACCGTGCCGTCTGAGAAGAGCCAGTACGGCAGGCCGCCGTTCGTCCACTCGGCACAGATGTAGGGGCCGGGCCGGACGATGGCGTGCATGCCCTCGGCGGCGACGAGGTCGAGGAAGCGCCCGAGGTCGAGTCCGCCCGTCAGGTCGAACGCCCCGGGGCGGGGCGCGTGGGCGTTCCAGGCGACGTACGTCTCGATGGTGTTCAGGCCCATGAGCTTGGCCTTGCGGATCCGGTCCTGCCAGAGGTCGGGGTGGACGCGGAAGTAGTGGATCGCGCCGGACAGGACGCGGTGCGGCTCGCCGTCGAGCAGGAAGTCGGTGTCGCCGATGGCGAAGCGCATGGGAGGGGCCTTTCAGTGGTCGGGGCCGCGCGGACGGTGTCCGCGCGGCCCCGCTCCGGTTCGAACGAGTGCGGTGGTTACTTCGAGGTGACCTTGAAGCCCTGCTCGTTGCCGTACTTCACGATGGCCTTCTGCCACGCCTCGAGTCCGGCGTTCAGGTCGGTCTTGTTCTGGTAGGCCTGGCCGACGGTGTCCGCGTAGACGCTGTTCGCGTAGACCTGGAACGGCAGGTACTGCCATCCCTCGGCCACGCTGGACGACGCCTTCGAGAGGGTCTCGTTGATCGCCTCGCCGCCGAAGTACTCCGGCTTCTCGGCGGTGAAGGACGACGAGGTGAGCTGTGCCTTGGTCGACGGGAAGCCACCAGACTTGAGGAACACGTCGATCGAGTCCTGCGAGGAGTTCAGCCACTTGAGGAAGCCGGCGGCGAGGGCCGGGTTCTTCGACTGCTTCATGACGACCTCGGCGGAACCACCGTTGTTGGCGGTCACGTCGGAGGAGCCGTCGTAGGTCGGGATCGGGGCGACGCGCCAGTTGCCGCTGCCGTCCTTCACGCTCGACTCGAGGACGCCGGGCATCCAGGCGCCGGTGACCATCGTGGCGATCTCACCGTTGCCGAGCTGCTTGTACCAGTCGTCGGTCCAGCCGGGGGTCTGCGAGAGCAGGCCCTTCTCGACGAGCTGGTTCCAGGTCGAGGTCCACTTCTTGGTGCCCTCGTCCTGCAGGTTGACGGTGACGTCGGTGCCCTTGACCTCGAACGGTCGGCCGCCGGCCTGCCAGATCATCGAGGTGGTGAAGCCCGCGTCGCCGGAGTCGGCCGCGATGTAGGCGTCCGGGTTCGACTTGTGGATCTTCTCGGCGTCGGCGACGTACTCGTCCCACGTCTTCGGCGGGGTGGTGATGCCGGCTTCCTTGAAGGTCTTCTCGTTGTAGAACATCGCCATGGGGCCGGAGTCCTGCGGCAGGCCGTAGACCTTGCCGTCGAGGTCGACCGACTGCCAGGTGCCCGCGCCGTACTTGTCGGCGAGCTTGTCGAACCCGTACGACTTGAGGTCGACGAGCGAGTCGCTCAGGGCGAACTGCGGCAGGGCGAAGTACTCGATCTGCGCGACGTCGGGGGCGCCCGAGCCGGCCTTGATCGTGTTCTGCAGCTTCGTGTACTGGTCGTTGCCGGTGCCGGCGTTGACGAGCTTGACCTTCACCTTGGGGTAGGCCTTCTCGAACGCGGCGACCTGGGCCTCGGCGGAGGGGGTCCACGACCAGTAGGTGAGCGTGCCGCCCTTCTCGAGGGCCTTGGTGATGTCGTCGGACGACCCGCCGGAGCCGGAGCCGCCGGAGGCGCAGGCCGTCATGGCGATGGCTGCGGTGACGCCGATCGCGAGGGCGCTGAGCCCGCGCCGGAGACGCTTGTGCATGGGTGTGCCTTTCACTTCTTCGTGGAGAGGGGTGGTGCTGCTGTGTGCCGGGCCGGGAGGCGCGTGGCGGGGTCGCCCAGCGCCTCCCGTCCGACCGGTCACGCCTTGACGGAGCCGGCCGCGAGGCCGGACTGCCAGGAACGCTGGAGGAAGAGGAACGCGACGACGATCGGGACGATCGTGAGGAGCGATCCGGTGATGACGAGGTTGTAGATCGGGTGCGCGGAGACGCCCTGCGCCTGCGCGCTCCACTGGTTGAGGCCGACCGTGAGCGGGTAGAGGTTCGGGTCGCTCAGCATGATCAGGGGCAGGAAGTAGTTGTTCCAGGTCGCGACGACCGCGAAGAGCAGGACCGTCACGACGCCGGGCGCGAGCAGCCGGAGCGCGATCGTGAAGAAGATCCGGAACTCGCCGGCGCCGTCCATGCGGGCCGCCTCGATGACCTCGGTCGGGACCGCGTCGATCGCGTACGTCCAGATGAGGTACATGCCGAAGGGGCTGATGAGCGAGGGCAGGATGATCGCCCACGGGGTGTTCGTCAGGCCGACCGACGAGAACAGCAGGAACGTCGGGACGGCGAGCGCGGTGCCCGGGATGGCGATCGCGCCGAGCACGACCGCGAAGACCGCGCGCCGACCGGGGAACCGGAACTTCGCCATGCCGTACCCCGCGATCGTGGCGAGCAGGGTCGCTCCACCCGCGCCGACGACGACGTAGAGGACGGTGTTCGCGAGCCAGCGGAGGTAGATCCCGCCGTCGTACGTCAGCGTCTCGCCGATGTTCTGGAACAGCGAGAAGCCGCCGCCGAACCAGAGTCCGAAGGTGCTGAGCAGGTCGTCCTGCGACTTCGTCGCGTTGACGACGAGGTAGAAGAGCGGCAGCAGCGAGTAGACCGTGATGACGATCATCACCACGAGCAGCAGGGGTGACTTGCGTGCGCGGGGTCCGCGGCCCTTCGGGCCCGTCGGCCTGGAGGCGCGGCTGCGGCCCGCCCCGCTGCGACCGCGGGTGGTCACCGCCTCCGTCACGGTCGGTGCCGTGGTGCGGGTGTCGAGGGCGCTCATCGGTTCTCCGCTCGGGTCCCGCGCACCTGGACGATGTAGGCGATCACGGCGGTGATGACGCCCATGACGATCGCGACGGTGGCGGAGTAGTTGAACTGCTGGCCGCTGAAGGACAGCGAGTAGGCGTACATGTTCGGGGTGAAGGCGCTGCCGATGACGTTCGGGGCGAGGGTCTTCAGGAGGTTCGGCTCGTTGAAGAGCTGGAAGCTGCCGATGATCGAGAAGATCGTGGCGATCACGATCGAGCCGCGGAGCGCCGGGATCTTGATCGACCAGACCGTCCGGAGCGGGCCGGCACCGTCGATCTCGGCGGCCTCGTACAGCTCGGTGGGGACGACGCGGAGGGCGGCGTAGAAGATCAGCATGTTGTAGCCGACGAACTCCCACGTGACGATGTTGCCGATCGACGCGAGGACCCAGTCGGGGCTGAACGGCTGGAGCAGGTCGATGCCGAGCGCGGAGTTGATCGAGCCCGTGAGACCGAACTGGTTTCCGTAGATGAAGCCCCAGATGAGCGCCGCGACGACGCCGGGGACCGCGTACGGCAGGAAGATCGCGATCCGGAAGAAGGACGATGCCCAGAGGCGCGCGGAGTCGAGGGCCAGCGCGGCGATGAGAGCCACGACCAGCATGATCGGTACCTGCACGACGAGGAACAGCGCGACGCGGCCGAAGCCCTGCCAGAACTTGGCGTCCTGGAACAGCTGGACGTAGTTGGCGAACCAGACGAACTGGTTGCCGCCGATGAGCTGGTCGCGGAAGAGGCTGAGCCAGAGCGCGTACCCGATCGGGACGACGAGCATCGCGACGAGGACGACGACGAACGGCCCGACGAACATCCAGCCGGTCCAGCGGCCGCGCTGCGAGGTGCGGCGCCGCGGCGGCGTGGCCGGAGCTGCTGCTCCTGGCGCACGCGCTTCGAGCGTGGTCATGTGACTCCCTTGTCGTGCTGCGTTCGGGTGCGTCGATGTTGACGTCAACATCGAACGCCGCGACGATAGCATGGCAACGTCAACATGCGCTAGCGTCTCCGGAGTCGGGCTCGATCACGATCCGATGACGAGCGCCGAGGGAGGCCGCGTGACCACGGAACTCAGCGGCGTGCGCCGTGCCCCGTCGATGGCCGCGGTCGCCGAGGCCGCCGGCGTGTCGATGCAGACCGTGTCGCGCGTCGCCCGTGGCTTCGACAACGTCTCCCCGGACACCCGCGACCGCGTGCAGCGGGCGATGGACACCCTCGGGTACCGGCCGAACCGCGCCGCCCGCGCGCTCCGCTCGGGACGCTTCCGCACGATCGGCGTGATCATGTTCACGCTCGCGTCGTTCGGCAACATGCGCACCCTCGAGGCGATCGCCGACGCCGCGGGCGCCGCAGACTTCACGATCACCCTGCTGCCGATGGCATCCCGGACCGAGGAGGGCGTGCGCTCCGCGTTCTCACGACTCCACGAACAGGCCGTGGACGGCGTGGTGATCATCATCGAGTCGCACATCATCGACACGGCCGAGGTGGTCCTGCCCGACGGCGTGCCGATGGTGGTCGTCGACAGCACAGGCACGACCGAGCACCCGGCGATCGACACCGACCAGGCGGACGGCGCCCGCCTCGCGACGCAGCACCTGCTCGACCTCGGGCACGACACCGTGTGGCACGTCGCCGGCCCGACCTCGTCGTACTCGGCAGCACGCCGTCTCGCGGCCTGGCAGGACACACTCGAGTGGGCCGGGCGGACGGTGCCGCCGGTCTTCCACGGCGGATGGAACACCGAGTCCGGCTACCGCGCGGGTCAGGTCATCGCCGCGCGCCCGGACATCACCGCGGTGTTCGCCGCCAACGACCAGACCGCGCTCGGCGTCCTCCGTGCCGCACACGAGGCCGGCCGGTCCGTGCCGGAGACCCTCAGCGTGGTGGGGTTCGACGACTCCCCCGAGGCCGACTCCTTCTGGCCGCCGCTCACGAGCGTCCACCAGTCCTTCGACGAGGTCGGTCGCCGCGCGGTCGCGAACCTGCTCGCGCAGATCGACGGCGACCCGGTACCGGCGGAGACGGACCTCGTGCCGGTCCGACTCGTCGTCCGGTCGAGCACGGCCCCGCCGCCGACAGCCTGACGCGTGCGCGGCGTGCGCGTCAGGCGCTGCGGGCCACGGGCGGCGGACCACGGGGCGTAGTCGTCGCTCGCGATGGCCCGCGCTCGCCGTTCGGTGCGAAGTTGCGCACACCGTAGGAGCTCGGATCCCTCGCATCGTGTGCACGACCTCGCACGGCGCAGGAGGGGCCTCGCACGGTGCGACCACATCTCGCCGGACTCGCCGGGCGCCGGACGGTGCAGCGCACGCCCCTCGCTCCGGGGCTCCAGGCGGGACGCGGGCGGACCATGATCGTGCCGTGTGGTCTCGCCGGAAGCTCATCGCCGCAGCAGCGATCGTCCTCGTCGTCACCACGGCCACGACGCTCGTCGTCACCCATCGTGATGCCGTCACGACCGCCCGAGCGGCAGCGGAGGCCCACCACGTCACGCCTCGCCGGAGCAGTACACGCGAGTGTTCCTCCGGGCAGCGAAGGCGCACGACTGCGCGCTCATGTCGTACCTCAGCGTGTCCGAGTCGGAGACCTGGTGCCCGAAGGCGCCGACGGCCTGGGCGGACGGTCGCCCCGAACTGCTCGCCTACCGGAACGTCGGGAAAGCCTTCGCCGTCTCCGCAGAGGAGGCTGGCCGCGCGTCGGTCATCACGCAGCGCTGGATGAACGGCGCCGACCCGGGCACCATGGAGTGGGGCTGGTGCTGGGTACGGACCCACGACGGCTGGCGACTCTACGACCAGGGCCAGGGCTGATCCGCTCGCGGCGCACGACCTCGCACCGAGCGACGAGCGCCGCCGCTCGCGCTCAGTGCAGCCGCAGCGACGTCACCATCGGGCAGGCGAACGGGTCCCGCGCCGCGAGCCCGACCCGGTTGAGGTACGCCACGACGATGCCGTACGACCGCAGCAGTGTCGTCTCCGTGTAGGGGATCCCGAGCGAGCGGCAGTGCGCCTGCACGAGCGGCTTCGCCCGCCGCAGGTTCGGCCGCGCCATGCTCGGGAACAGGTGGTGCTCCGCCTGGTGGTTGAGGCCACCGAGCAGGTGGTCCACCCACCGTCCGCCGACGATGTTCCGGGAGGTCCGCACCTGGCGTGAGAAGAAGTCGATGCGCGCGTTCTCGGCGATGACCGGCATGCCCTTGTGGTTCGGCGCGAACGAGGCGCCCATCATGACGCCGAACACCGCGACCTGCACGCCGATGAACGCGAAGCCGATGCCGATCGGCAGGAACGCGAACACGGCCCAGAAGTACAGCCCGAACCGGGCGAGGAGGAGGACGCCCTCGACCGCTCGGCCGCGCGAGGTCCCCTTGACGTGCTCGCCCGTGACCACCGCGCGGATGGACAACCAGTGCAGGTTGAGCCCCTCCATGGTGAGCAGCGGGAAGAACGCCCAGCCCTGCACGCGCGTCAGCAGCCGCAGGAGCCCGGTGCGCTGCGCGGCGTCCTCCTCGATGAACGACACCGTGTCCTGCGCGATGTCCGGGTCCTTCCCGATGGTGTTCGGGTTGCCGTGGTGTCGCGTGTGCTTGTTCATCCACCACGAGTAGGACATGCCGACGAGGAACACCCCGACGAACCGTCCGGCGTGGTCGTTCCACCGGTTCGACGCGAAGATCTGCCGGTGCGCGGCTTCGTGCGACAGGAACGCGAACTGCGTGAACACCACGCCGAGGACCCCGGCCGGGATGAGCGCGAACCAGCTGTGCCCGACGAACGCGGTCACGACGAAGGCGACGGCACCGACGGCGACGAGGACGGCGAACACCGTCCAGTAGAAGCCGGTGCGGCGCTGCAGCAACCCGGCGTCCTTCACCTGCTGGAGCAGGTCCTTGTAGGTGGAGGTCCCGGAGCGTGCCCCCGCCGGTCGCGGCGAGGTCGGGCGGTACAGGGTGGACGAAGTGGCCATGGGGCTGCTTCCGTCAGGGACAGCCCTTCGGCCGAACAATGGGTTCCCGCGTGCGCGGTTCCGGCAACCGTAGGGCCTCTCCCCGTACGTCCGCAGGGAGCTGCGCGTACTGTCCGGAAAGAGTCGGTCCAGCTGTACCGGCTCCGGATGGGCGCCGCCTCCCTCTGTCCGGAACACTCGTCCGCGCGTGCTCACCCCGCCACCGCAGCACGGATCATGAAGCACATCGTCTACGGACTCACCGCCGTCCTGACCACGGACGAGGCGGCCGACGCCGTCCTGGACTACGCCGCGGCGCTCGCCCACGCCGGGCTCACGGACGTGATCGCCGTCCCGACGGTCGACCTGTTCGGTACCCAGACCACGACGTCGTTCCTGCTCGCCCCGGCGCTCGGGGTCCTCGTCGAGGACGCACCGGACGACCCGCTCGGGCCCGACACCGCTGCGTTCGTCGCCGAGATCACGTGGCGGTCGCAGGCGGTGCGCTCCGCACCGCCCCACCTGCCCCCCGCGTGACGGACCCGCGCAGCGCGCGTCGTTCCCTGGTCGCGACCGCCCGCCGGCCTGGAGGCACGGGGTCGGGCCCGCACCGTGCCTCCAGGCCGGTGGTCAGCGCGTCATCACGACGCACCGCCGGGTCGGTGGTCGGCGCGTCAGCGCGCCGGCGCCTCTGCGAGCACGGCCGTGGCGATGCGGTCCGCCGCCTCGGCGGGGCCGATCGTGGTGGTGTCGACGACCGCCGCCTCGGCGTGCAGCCAGGTGCGCGCCGCCTCGGCGTAGCGGTCGACGTACCCGAGGCGGAAGGTCGACGGCCCCATCACCTCGTCGTGCAGGATCCGGTGTCGGAGCGTCTCGGGGTCGGTGTGCAGCACGAAGTGCCGGACCGGGATGCCGTGCCCCGCGAAGCCGTCGCTGATCTCGCGCCAGTAGGACTCGACGAGGACGGTCATGGGCATCACGAGGGTGCCGCCGGCGTAGTCGAGCACCCGGCGCGCGGTCTCCACGACGAGCGGGCGCCACGGGTCCCAGTCCTGGAAGTTGCCGGTCCGCGGCAGGCTCGGCGAGACGTCCATCAGCGTCTCCCCCACCTTCTCGGCGTCGAGCACCCGCGCGTCCGGCAGTCGTTCCTGCACCAGGCGACTCGTCGTCGTCTTCCCCACACCGTGCGTCCCGTTCACCCAGACGATCATGCGGGGACTGTAGCGTGTGGTCATCGACGATCGGGGGGACGATGCTCGCAGGGGACGTCGCGGCCAAGCGGTTCGCGCCGACGAAGTGGCGTGAGGGGTACGACCAAGAGCAGGTCGACGACTTCCTCGCGCGGGTCCAGGCCACGCTGGCGGAGTACGAACGCGGACGGCCGGCCGATCCGTTGCGCGCCGAGGACGTCGTGGCGTCGCGCTTCCGGCCGACGCGGTTCCGCCCCGGCTACGCGCAGGACGAGGTCGATGACTTCCTCGACGAGGTCGCGGTGGAGCTGCGCGGGCACGAGGCACGGTGGGGCGACCGCGGCTGACGGTCAGGCGGCGAACGCGGACGCGAAGAGGAGCACGGCCGCGAGTCCGATCAGCAGCCCGACCGCGACGATCGCGCCTGCGGTGAGCAGCGACACCATCCCGACGAACACGGCGCCGAGTCCGCCGAGTCCTGCGGCCTGACCGAGCGCGGACGGTTCCGACACGGACTGCGTTCCGCGAGCGAAGAGCTCGTCCATGTCGCGGGGGACGTCATCAGCGGGCACGCGCCGAGCCTACGACGACGAACGGGAGGCACGGTGCGTCGCCGCACCGTGCCTCCCGTCGGGTCAGCCCGCCAGGGCTGTGCGCCTCACTCGCTCGTCGTCACCCAGTCGATGAGCAGGTTGCCGCTGGCACCCCAGTTGCCGGTCTGGAACATGAACCGGTGCGGGGTGGTCGGGACGTCGTGCGTGATCGTCCCGATGACCTTGCCGTCGACCTTGTAGGTGACCGACTTGCCCGGGTCCCAGTCCACCGTGTAGGTGTGCCAGTCACGCCACGAGACGCCCGTGGGGATCTGGACGCGCTCGGCCTCCTGGCCCGGCGTCATCGAGTGGTGGAACGCCATGGGCTCCGACTCGAAGTTGCCCTCGGGGAAGTCGATCTCGCCGTCGGACCACTTGTTCGAGGTCGGCCACAGCATGAACGCTGCGCCGTTGCCGTCGCCGCCCGTCGCCTTCGCGCGGACGGAGAACGACCCGCCGACGTGGTCGTACGCGCCGGTCTTCGTGCCGAAGGTGCCGGCCGTGCCCGCCCCGCCGAGGCGGGCGTCGAGGACGCCGTCGTGCACGGTCACGGTCTGGCTCGGCGCGTAGATGCCGGACGTGCCGTCCGGGTACGGCTGCCACGCCTGCTGGTACAGGTTCGCGACGTTGCCCAGCGCTGCCGACACGTCGAAGTCCTCGACGAACGACGCCTGCGGCGGCGTCGCACCGCTCGGGTCGTCCGCCTGGGCGTCGGCGGACGCCTGTTCCGTCGGCTCGTCGCTCGGCGTCGCGCTCGGGGTGTCGGTCGGCGTCGACTCCTCGATGGGTTCGCCGGTGGGCGTCGCGTCGGGGGTCGGTGTGGTGTCGTCCGACGGCGTGGTCTCGTCGGACGGGTCGGACGTCGCCTCGTCGCCCGGAACCGTGTCGTCCGACGGCGACGCGGTCGGGGTGGGGGTCGGGTGCCAGTGATGGTGCCAGCCCCACCAGGGGCTCGCGGTGGCAGCCGTCGGGATGCCGATGATGAGCGCGGCAGCGGCGGTCGTCGCGATGGCGACGTTCCGGCGCTTCACCGGGCGCTCCGTCCGTCGGCGGACAGGGGGGTTCTTCGCGCGCGGAAGCGCGTGGTCGAGACAGAGATGTCGAGCTCCTCGGAGGGTTCGGGATCAGGGGCGCAGGACGCGGGACGGACGCGGCGAGCGGTGGTGCCGGGCAGTGCTGTGGGGTGCTGTGGTGCTGCGCTCGGTGATGCGTCCTCGAACATTGTGCCTCATGTGTGCCCTGTTCGGGGGGTATTGATGACCCCTCACCAGCTGGTGCGTGATCCGGCGAGTACGACTGGGCCCATGACACCTCCCCGCAACCCCTTCCGCGGCCGCCGTGCCGTCGTCACCGGAGCGAGCGGCGGCATCGGCCGTTCGCTCGCCCTGCAGCTGGCGGACGCCGGCGCGGACCTCGTGCTCGTGGCCCGGTCCCAGGATGCCCTCGAGGCCGTGGCGTCGGAGGTGCGAGCGCGCGGGACGAGGGCGTCCGTGGTGGTCGCCGACCTCGCCACGGCGGAAGGCGTGGCGCAGGTCGTGGACCGGCTCGACGGCACCCGGATCGACGTCCTCGTGGCGAACGCGGGCGTCGGCGCCCACGGTCCGTTCGTCGACGAGCCGCCCGAGCGGACCGCCACGCAGATCGCCCTGAACTGTGCGGCGGTGACGGCCCTGACCCACGCGTTCCTGCCGGGGATGCTCGCCCGCGGGGTCGGCGGCGTGATGACGGTCGCGTCGACGGCGTCGTTCCAGCCGACCCCGGGCATGGCGGTCTACGGCGCGACGAAGGCGTTCGTCCTGTCGTTCACCGAGGCCCTGTGGCAGGAGACCCACGGGCGGGGCGTCCGGGTGCTCGCGCTCTGCCCGGGCCCGACCTCGACCGGCTTCTTCGACGCGGCCGGGGCCGGCAGCGGGGTGATGGCGCGCGGACGACAGACGCCGGACGAGGTCGCCGCCGTCGGACTCCGGGCGTTCGCGCGTGCTGGAGGCCCGACGGTGGTGTCCGGTGCCGGCAACCGGGTCACGGCGAACGCGCACCGGTTCGTGCCACGAGGACTGATGGCGAGGATGTCGGCTCTGGTGACGGCCGGCTGAGGAGCGGGCGTGGCGGCGACCGCGGCCGGTACTGCTGGCGCTGCCGTCAGTCGTAGCCGAGGACGACTCCGTCCTCGGCAGCCTCGTCCGCGCCCGGTCCCGGTTCGCTCAGCGGGTCCACGTGCCACCCCGTCGCGGCGTCTCCGGCATCGCGCTCCACACGTCCGCCCAGAGCAGCTCGAAGTCCACCGCACTGATCTGCCCGGCGAGCGCCGCCCGTTCGTACACGAGCAACGCGTCGAGCGACCCCGCGAGCAGCCGAGCGTCCCCGTGCCCGCGAGGCCGGCCGCCGCCGTGGAATGTGGTCACCGTGAGCGTCCGGACCGAGGGCCGTGTCCGCCGCGTCGCACGTCGGAGGACGAGGAACCCGGAGCCGTACAGCGCGACGGCCGCGAGGATCCCCCACGGCGCGGAGCCGTTCAGCGCAGCCATCACGCCCAGCGCCGGCATCGCGCCGACCACACCCCAGACGTGGAGGGCACGCAGCAGGAAGCGCTCGCGGGGACTCGTGCCGGGCGGGAAGACCACGAGCGTGCGCGAGCTCCACAGCGTGCGCCCGGCGGCGTGGACGGTCTCGCGGCCCCACACGTGCAGGTGGCGGTCGCGGAGCGTGGCGAGCGGGAGCGGAAGCGGTGGCTTCGTGGACGAGTGCACCCCCGTACCGTGCACCCGCGGGCCTCGGCGGCGCAGCGCTCCTGACGGACTCCTCACGCCCCGTCCCCGGATCCTGATGCGCCGCTCACCGGCCGCGTCGATGGGACGGACCTTCGGGGTTGCGGACCTGGCGGACTGCGGGTATACCTAAACCGGTTCAATGAAACCGGTTCAAACGATCCGGTCCGATGCACCGCGGCGAGGAGGCCCCCGATGGAACGACGACCCACCATCGTCGACGTCGCGCGGCAGGCCGGCGTCTCGAAGGGCCTCGTCTCCCTGGCGCTCAACGACCGGCCAGGCGTGAACCAGGTGACGAAGGAGCGCATCCAGGCCGCCGCAGCCGAGATCGGCTGGCGTCCGAACCCCGCCGCCCGCAGCCTGACGAGCCGTCGCGCGTACGCCCTCGGGCTGGTCGTGAAGCGGGACCCGCGCATCATCGAGACCGACCCGTTCTTCGCCGCGTTCATCGCCGGTCTCGAGACCGTCCTCGCTGACCGCGGGCAGGTCCTCGTCCTCAGCGTGGTGCCCGATCCCGGTGCCGAGGAGCGCGCCTACCGGTCCCTCGCCGCCGACGGCCGCGTCGACGGGTTCATCCTGACCGACCTCCTGCGCCACGACCGCCGGATCGCGCTGCTCGCCGAGCTCGGCGTCCGCGGCGTCACCCTCGGCGAGCCCGACGTCCCGACGACCCTGCCGGCCGTGCGACGCGAGTACGAGCACGGCATCGACGAGCTCGTCCGGCACCTCACCGACCTCGGGCACGAGCGGATCGCACACGTCGCCGGCAACGAGGACATGCTCCACGGCCGTGCTCGACGGGAGCAGTTCGAACGGGTCGCCGCCGAGCTCGGGGTCGATGCCCACGTGGTCCCGACGGACTTCTCCCCCGAGCAGGGTGCCGAGGCGACCCGGAGGCTCCTGACGCTCGCGCCCGAGGTCCGCCCGACGGCGATCGTCTACGGCAACGACCCGATGGCGGTCGCCGGCATGGCCGTCGCCCAAGGTGCCGGCCTGCGGATCCCGGACGACCTGTCCGTGACCGGACTCGACGGCTCCCAGATCGGGCAGTACGTCTACCCGGCGCTCACCACGCTGGACAACGACCCGGTCGAGTGGGGGCGCGTCGTCGCGTCCACGCTGCTCGACCTCGTCGACGGCAACGACCCCGTCGACCGCACCCTCACCCCGGCACGGCTCATCGTGCGCGGGTCGACGGGCGCGCCCGCACCCCGGCCCTGACGCCGGACCCGACCAGGACGGACACGCGGAGCCCCGCGACTCCGGACGCGTCGGCACAGCACAGCACACCCGACCACCGACGAAGGAGTCACCATGCAACGGCGCATGCTCGCCATCGGGACCGCGATCGCCGCGGCCACCGCACTCGCCCTGACCGGATGCTCCGGCGGGGGCAGCGCGTCGAACAGCGACGCGATGAAGGCCAAGGGCCCGATCACCATCTGGTACTCGAACAACGCGCAGGAGGTCCAGTGGGGCAAGGCCGCGGTGGCCTCCTGGAACGAGGACCACCCGGACCAACAGGTCAAGGGCCAGGAGGTCCCGGCCGGCAAGAGCACCGAGGAGGTCATCGGCGCGGCCATCACCGCGGGCACGACGCCCTGCCTGGTGTTCAACAACCTGCCGGCGGCGACGGGGCAGTTCCAGAAGCAGGGCGGCCTGGTCGACCTGTCGAAGTTCAGCGGCGCGGACGCCTACATCGAGGCCCGCTCCGGTGACACGGCAGACCAGTACAAGTCGTCGGACGGTGACTTCTACCAGATGCCGTGGAAGTCGAACCCGGTGATGATCTTCTACAACAAGGAGATCTTCAAGAAGGCCGGGCTCGACACCGAGGACCCGAAGCTCAGCACCTACGACGACTTCCTCGCTGCGGCGGCGAAGATCAAGGCCTCGGGTGCCGCGCCGTACGCGATCTACCCGACCCCGACGAGCGAGTTCTTCCAGCCGAACTTCGACTACCTGCCGCTCTACGCCGCGGCGACCGGCGGCAAGGGCATGGCGACGAAGGACGGCAAGGCGACCTTCGACACGCAGGCCGGTCGCGACGTCGCCGAGTTCTGGAAGACCGTCTACGAGAAGGGCTACGCGGGCACCGAACAGCTGCAGGGCGACGCCTTCGCCACCGGCAAGGCCGCGATGGCGATCGTCGGCCCGTGGGCGATCGCGTCCTACAAGGGCAAGGTCGACTGGGGCAGCGTGCCCGTCCCGACGAAGGACGGCATCTCCGCCGACCAGACCTGGACCTTCCCGGACGCCAAGAACATCGGCATGTACTCGTCCTGCAAGAACCAGGGCACCGCGTGGGACTTCCTGAAGTACGCCACGAGCAAGGACCAGGACCAGAAGCTCCTCGAGACGACCGGGCAGATGCCGATCCGCAAGGACCTCGCGACCACGTACGCCGACTACTTCTCGCAGAACCCCGCGTACCAGGAGTTCGGCTCGCAGGCGGCCCGCACGGTCGACGACCCGGCCGGCGCGAACACGATCGCCGCACTCCAGGGCTTCCGTGACTTCTACACGAAGGCCGTCATCTCCGGGCAGGGGAACCTCGACTCGCAGCTCAAGGCCGCCGCGTCGAAGTTCACCCAGCAGATGCAGCAGCAGTAGGACGGGAGGCCCGGCTTGACCACGCAGACCGCGTCACGTGCGCGCGGGGTCACGCCGGGCAGCCCGACGGGCGGCGGCCGGAAGCCGCTGCACGTCCGACTGCTCGGCAAGAACCCCCTGGGGTGGCTCTTCAGCGCCCCCTACCTGGTGTTCGTCATCGCGATCTTCGCCTACCCGGTGTGCTTCGCGGTGTACATGTCCTTCAAGGACTACTTCTTCGCCGCTCCGGGTGTGAGCGTCGACCGCCCGTGGGTGGGTCTGCAGAACTACGTGCAGGTCTTCCAGGACCCGCAGGTGCTGCAGTCGTTCCGGAACGTCGGCGTGTTCCTCGTCATCAACGTGCCGCTCACTGTCGTGCTCGCCCTCGTGCTCGCGTCGGCGCTGAACGGCGCGGTCCGCTGGTCGACGTTCTTCCGGGTGAGCTACTACGTGCCGTACGTCACCGCGAGCGTCGCGGTCGTCGGTGTCTGGCTGTTCCTGTTCAGCCAGGGCGGTGTCGTGAACAGCGTCCTCGGCCCGCTCGCCCCGAGCCCGTCGTGGCTCAGCAACTCGGCCCTCGCGATGCCGATGATCGCGGTCTTCGTGACGTGGAAGCAGCTCGGGTTCTACATCCTGCTCTACCTGGCGGCACTGCAGAACGTGCCGAAGGAGCTGTACGAGTCGGCGTCCACCGACGGCGCGGGCAAGATCCGGCAGTTCTTCTCGGTGACCGTCCCGGGCGTCCGCCCCGCCACGGTGCTCGTGCTCCTGCTCAGCACCGTGACCGGCGCCAACCTCTTCACGGAGCCGTACCTGCTGACCGGCGGTGGTGGCCCGAACGGTGCGTCCACGAGCCCCGTGCTGCTCATCTACCAGCAGGGCATCCAGCAGGGCCACCCCGGGTACGCGGCGGCCATCGGCATCGTCCTGATGATCGGCGTCCTGATCATCGCGTTCCTGCAGAACCGGTTCGCAGGTGGGAGGGAATCATGACCGAGGCGACCATGCCCCAGGCCGCAGGCGAGCTGACGGAGACGACCCGCGCCTCCCGGCAGGACGCCCCGAGGCGGCGGCGACCCCGCCGCATGGACGGGGTGCAGCTGACCCGCGGCCAGGCCGCGCTGCGCTTCGTCGTGCTGCTCGCCGGTGCGCTGCTCTTCCTGTTCCCGTTCTGGTACATGGTGATCGGCTCGCTCCAACGCGAGCCGGACACCTCCGTGGCCGGTGCGTTCCCGAACCCCGCGAACATCGACCTGCACAACTACGCACAGATCGACTCCCGTGTGGACCTGCTGCAGGGCCTCGTGAACTCGGGCATCTTCACGGCCGGGGTGGTGCTCTGCACGGTCGTGTTCGGTGTCCTCGCCGGGTACGCGCTGTCGGTGCTGCAGTGGAAGGGCCGCGGCGTGACGTTCGCACTCGCGCTGCTCGTGCAGGTCGTGCCGTTCCAGCTGCTGATGATCCCGCTGTACGTCCTCATCGCCCGTGACTACGGCCTGAGCGACAACTACCTCGGGATGATCCTGCCGTTCGCGATCAACTCCGCCGCGGTGGTGATCTTCCGGCAGTACTTCCTGCAGGTCCCGCAGGAGATCTTCGACGCCGCCCGCATCGACGGCGCCGGGGAGCTCCGGGTGCTCTGGAGCGTCGCGCTCCCCCTCATCCGACCGGCGCTCGTCACCGTCGTGCTGGTCACGTTCATCGGGCCGTGGAACGAGTTCCTCTGGCCGTTCCTCATCACGAAGGAAGCCTCCATGCAACCGCTCGCCGTGTCCCTGGCGAACTACATCTCGAACGTCGCGTCCTCGACCGCGAACCCGTACGGCGCGATCCTCGCCGGCGCGGTGGTGCTCGCTGCCCCGGTGGTCGTGCTGTTCATCGTGTTCCAGCGCTGGTTCATCGCGACCGACATCGGATCGGGGGTGAAGGGCTGATGCCGGCGCTCACGACCGATCTGCTCGCCGAGGAGTACCAGCGGGCCCTGCAGCACACGAACGCGCTGACCGACCGCATCTCGACCGATGACTTCTCGGCGCACTACGCCGACCCGCCCGCGTGGATGATCGGGCCGTTCCGCCGCGACCCGTCGCTCACCTTCACGGCGCCGGAGTGGACCGACCCGACCGGCATCGGTTGGACCGCGTCGTCGGTCTTCAACCCGACGCTCGTGGTCGCGCCTGACCAACGCGGCACCGTGGTCGCGGTGGACCCCGACACCGGCCGGGAGGCACGACACGCCCTCCACCTCGTCTACCGGGCGTCCCCGGTGAAGGAGTCGACGTCGTCCCGGATCGGGCACGCGGTCCTGACCGCGGACGGCTGGGTCGACGACGGTGCGCCGATCCTCTGGCCGACGGAGGCGAACGAGGGACTCGGCGTCGAGGACCCGAAGCTGTACCGCGCCGAGGGGCGCTGGTGGTGCTACTACAACGCGATCTGGGACACCCGGGGCAGTGCGCTGCGGGACAGCTACCCGGACGCCGGGGACGTCGGCTGCGACATCGCCCTCGCGGTCTCGGACGACCTCGTGCACTGGGAGAAGACCGGCGTCGTCGTGCCGTACGAGGTCTCGCACCTGTGGGCGAAGGGGGCGGTCATCCCCCGGGACGACCGCGGCAACGCCGTCCGGATCGGCGGCGAGTACCTCATGTACGTGTCCGAGGGGTGCGGCGGGAAGCTGACGGTCGGGCGCTCGGACGACATGCTCCACTGGACCTTCACGCACGAGGACTACCTCGACGTCAGCGCGCTCGGCCAGCACGTGCACGAGGTCGCCTGCGCCGTGGTCGACGGCGACCGGCTCGTCCTCGACTTCTTCCTCGCCGACCACGACGGCGCGTTCGCGGCCGGACAGGCGCTGTACGACGTCGATGCGCCGTTCACGCAGCTCGACGTGCACGCCGGTGGTTCCCTCGCCTGGGGCGGACTGCTGCGGTGGCCGACGCCGGACGGTCCGCGGCTCTTCGCACAGGGGTGGGACGCGCCGCGCGGCAGCCGCGAGCTGTACTGCTACGAGGAGGTCCCGGCATGACCCGGACCGTGCCGGCAGCCGAGTTCCCGTACGCCCTCGAACGGGTCGGTCTCGTGATGGAACCGCTGGCCGACGAGCCGCTCGAGGCCGAGGGCGTGCTCAACCCGGGCAGCGGGTACGGACCGGACGGCGAGCTCTACCTGCTCCCCCGGCTCGTGGCGGACGGCAACGTCTCCCGCATCGGCATCGCCCGGGTCGTCGTCGAGGACGGCGTCCCGACCGGTGTCGAACGGCAGGGTGTCGTGCTCGAGCCCGAACGGTCGTGGGAGGTCGGCGCGGTGAACGCCGGCGTCGAGGACCCGCGGACCACGTGGGTGTCGGCGCTCGACCTGCACGTGATGACCTACGTGGCCTACGGACCGCTCGGGCCCCACACCGCCGTCGCCGTGTCGAGCGACCTCCGGACCTGGCAGCGCCTCGGGCCGGTGCGGTTCGGGTACGACGACGCGCTCGACGTCGACCTCTCGATGTACTTCAACAAGGACTGCGTGTTCCTGCCGGAGCCCGTCACGGCCCCGGACGGCACCGAGAGCCTCGCGGTGCTGCACCGGCCGGGCTGGGACCTGTCGGAGATCCGGCCGTCCGAGGGGCTGCACCCGCCGGGCTGGGTCGAGGACACCCGTCCGTCGATCTGGATCTCGTTCGTGCCGCTCGACCGGGTCCGTGCGGACGTCGGGGCGCTCGCCGAGTGGCGCGGGCACCGGGTCCTCGCCGGGCCGACGGAAGCGTGGGAGGAGCTCAAGATCGGCGCGGGGCCGGCCCCGATCCGGGTACCGGAGGGCTGGCTCCTGCTCCACCACGGTGTCACGGGCGAGCTCGTCGGCTCGCTCGCGCAGCAGCAGAACGTGAACTACGCCGCCGGGGGCATGATCCTCGACGCCGAACGCCCGTGGGAGGTGCTCGTCCGGACGGCCGAGCCGCTCATGACCGCGGACACCGACGACGAACGGTCCGGCATCGTGCCGAACGTCGTGTTCCCCACCGCCGTCGAGGAGATCGACGGCGTCCACCACGTCTTCTACGGCATGGCGGACTCCAAGATCGGCGTCGCACGACTCGTGCGGCGCTGATCGCCCCCACTCCCCCTCGAACGAGGAGATGCAATGGTGCATCGCACCCTCCTGGCCGCGCTCGTCGCGGCTGCCACCGCCGCGGCGACCCTCGTCGCCGCCCCGGCGCAGGCGACCACCCCGCGCACCGCGACCGCCGAGGCGGGCGCGAGCAGTGCCTCCCGGCAGGTCACGAACCTCGACCACCTCGACTTCCTGCTCGACGACGTGCCGCTACCGGACGTCCCCGGACACAGCACCTACCAGCAGACGCAGCACCCGACCGCGACCGCACCGTGGGTCTACGCGGACCGGAACGCCGACGGGACCTACCGCCGCGTCGGCGGCGGCACGCTCGACCCGGCGACCGGGCACTGGGGGCAGGGCGCGTTCGACGCCGACGACATCAGCCGCGCTGCCGTCGTCTACGTCCGCGACTGGCAGCAGAACGACACCGCATCGAGCCGGGAGCACGCCCGGGAGCTCCTGCGCTCGCTGACCTACCTGCAGACCGACAGCGGGCCGGACGCGGGCAACGTCGTGCTGTGGCAGCAGGCCGACGGGACGCTCAACACCAGCCCGACACCGCCGGACTCGCCGAACCCGTCCGACTCCGCCGACTCGTTCTGGATCGGTCGCACGATCTGGGCACTCGGCGAGGCCTACCCGGCGTTCCGGCACACCGACCCGGGCTTCGCGCGGTTCCTCCAGGACCGCCTGCGTCTGTCGCTCGGCGCGCTCGAACGGCAGTCGCTCGCCTCCTACGGCCGCTACGACACCGTGAACGGATCGCGCGTCCCGTCGTGGCTCATCGCCGACTCGACGAGCGCGACCGCGGAGGCCGTGCTGGGGCTGAGCGCCTACGTCCGGGCCGTCCCGAGTGACCGGCAGGCGCGCACGGTGCTGCAGCGGGAGACGACGGGCATCGCGGCCATGCAGCGCGGCGACACGACCTCGTGGCCGTTCGGTGCCGTGCTCCCGTCGGCGACCTCGCAGTCGACCTGGAACGCCTGGGGCGGGATGGCCCCGGCGGCACTCGCGACGGCTGGTTCCGTCCTGCAGCGCTCCGACTGGCAGCGGGACGCGGAGCGCGAGACCGCGCAGTTCGCCGCCGAGGTGCTGGCCTCCGGCGGCCCGGACAACGGGTGGACGCCGACGCCGTTCGACCGGACGCAGATCGCGTACGGCGCCGACTCGCTCGTGCAGTCGTTCCTCGCCGTGGGCGGAGCCGGGCAGGACCGCCTCGCCGCGATCGCCGCGGGCTGGTACTTCGGCGCGAACCCGGCGGGGGTCCCGGTGTACGACCGGTCGACCGGTGCGTGCGTCGACGGCATCGCCGCGGACGGCACGGTCAACCGGGGCTGCGGCGCCGAATCGGCGATCCACACCGCGCTGTCGATGCTCGCGCTCGACGCCCACCCGGCGGTCCGTACTGCGGCCGAGACGGTCACCTCCCGGTCCGACGTCGACGGCATCACGACCGTCGAGGCCGAGGGCGGGGCGCTGTCCGGTGGCGGGGGCGGCCGCGTCCCGACCGTCGTCCGTCCGGATGCGGCGTGGACCGGCTCGGCGAACTGGTCCGGGCAGGCGTACGTGCACGCGCCCGCCGGATCGACCATCACGATCACCGTGCCCGCGTTCCGCCAGGACACGCTCCTCTACCCGGTCGTCTCGCAGGCCTCCGGTCCGTCTGGTCGCACGGACTGGACAGTGCGCGGAGCAGACGGCCGGACGCGGTCGCTCGGATCGACGCCGAACGGTGGCGCGGGAGCACAGGGCACGGCACCGACGTCGGCGTTCCTGCACCCGCTCTCGCTGGGCCGGACCGCCCCGGCGGGCACGACGACGATCACGGCGACCGTGCGCAGCGGATCGGCCGACCTCGACGCGGTGCTGCTCCGGCCGGTGGTCTCGCACCTCGGGCTGGGGGCCGCTGCGTCGCCGTCGGACCTGTTCGTGAACGGGACGACCTCGGCACGATCGACCACCGCGACCTTCGAGCAGCGCTCGACCGTGTCGGTGTACGACCGCTCCGGTCGGCTCGTCCGGACCCTGCAGCTCGCTCCTGGAGCCCAGCGGGTGCCGCTCGCACCGGCCGGGTTCACGGTGGCGGCGCCGCGCTGACGCGTAGGACCACGCTCGCCGTGCGCGTGTGCCCCGCTACCGTTGGGGCATGCGCGCACGGCTCCGTCTCCACGCACCGGCCCTCGTGCTGCTGTTGCTCGCCGGGGTGGCCGTCGTGGTGGCGGTCCTCGCGGAGTCACTGGCGTGGCCGGTCGCCCCGGCGTTCCCGTCGCTGCACAGCGGCAGCTACTCGTACGTGGCCGGGTCGGCAAGCTTCCGCGCGGCGCTCGTGGCGCGGGCAGTGGCGTGGACCGCCGCGGCCCTCGTCGTGCCGCTGGTCGTCGCTGCCCTGCTCGCCGTCGTCGTCCGCGGCCGTCGCCCCCGCCGAGGGACGGCCGGGTCGTGATCGCCCTCAGGCCGTGGCGTTCCACCGACGCCGACGCGCTGGTCGCTGCACGCACCTCGACCGACGACCTCGGCACGCAGTTCGGCCCGCTGGCGGACTCCGGAGCCGCGGCGCGCTTCATCGAGACCGTGCTCGTGACGGCCCCCGACCGGCAGCACTGGGCGATCGTGGTCGACGGTGTCGCGGTCGGCAACGTCGGCCTCACCGCGATCGAGCGACGGCACGACACCGCGTGGGTGTCCTACTGGCTCGCGCGCTCCGGTCGTGGTCGCGGACTGGCGACCCGCGCGGTGGCCACGGTCGCCGAGCGGGCGTTCGGTGACGGGCTGTTCCGGCTCGAGCTCGGGCACCGGGTGAACAACCCCGCGTCGTGCCGCGTCGCGACGGGTGCCGGCTTCCGGGCCGAGGGCGTCGAGCGACGGAAGCTCCGGTACGGCGACGAGCGGTTCGACGTCGAGACGCACGCTCGGTTGGCGACCGATCCGTCCCCCGAGGTCGAGCCGCTGCCCGTCGACGGATCCGCCTGACGGTCCCTCCCGAAAAAGGCCCAGAGCACGGGCCACGAAGGCTCAGAGCACGGACCACCCGCTCGCGAGCGCCGCCCGTCCGGTGAGGGCGCGGAGCAGCACGGGGGCGTCGCCCGAGGACGGGTCGGCGTCGCCGACGAGCAGCCCGAGCACCCGGAGCGCTTCCGCTGACGCCGCAGCTGGCGGATCGAGGTCGAGCCCCGCCGCCACCCGGAGGTCGATCGTGTGCACGGTCAGCTCGAACACCCTCGTCGGCAGGTACGCGGCGAGCGCCCACTCCCCCATCGGCGCGACGATCCGGCGGTCCCCACCGGCATCGCGGACCTGGGCGACGACCCGCTCCACGATCACCGCGACGCTCGCCGGACGGTCCGTCCCGAGGTCACGTCCGGCCTGCCGCCCTCGCTCCGCCACGGCCGCCGGATCCGCGCGCGAGGACCGGACGACCCGGTAGTAGTCGATCGTGGTCGCTGTCGACGTCGTCGTCCCCTCGTCCAGGTACTGCTCGACCGTGGTGAGTGCCCGCACGGTGTGCCCGACGAGGTCGCTCCGGCTCCACTCGCCGAGTGCCGGACGGTCCCACCCCAGCGGTTCCGCGGAGTCGAGCGCCGCGACCGTCGCCGCGAACCAATCCGCGGCGGTCGCGAACGCGTCCCGCGTGCTCGTCCAGGTCATGTCCCACCCTCCCGACCCCATGCTGGCGCGTACGGTCGATCGGCGTTCAGGCGAACCGCGCTCCCGTCAGCCGCAGGGACTCGTCCCAGACCCGGCGTGCCTCGGTGTCGTCGGTCAGCGACGGCCAGGTGTCGATCCAGCCCGCTGGCCCGCCGACGCCGAGGCGCCACGTCGGGGCCGCGAACCGTCCCGCTCCCGCCGGGTCGGTGGCGGCGAGGAGAGCCGGGTACGCGGCCGTCTCGGGGGTGCCGACGACCCAGCCCCGGGCGGAGAGCCAGCGGATGAGCCGGACCGCGGTGGTGTCGGTGCTCCGGCCCATCTCCGGCCGCGCGGCGAGGAGACTCGTCGGCGCGACGCCCGGGTGGCTGATCGTCGTGGTGATCCCCCAGCCCTGGGCCTCGCTCCGCCGTCCGAGTTCGAACGCGAAGAGCGCCGGGGCGATCTTCGACTGGCCGTAGGCCCGCATCGCGTCGTAGGACCGTTCGGACTGCAGGTCGTCCCACTGCACACGGGCTCGACGGGCGGCGATGCTCGTCTGCACGACGACGCGAGCGCCCGCAGCGCGCAGCAGCGGGAACAGCGCGGCGACGAGCGCGACGTGCCCGAGGTGGTTCGTGCCGAACTGCAGCTCGAAGCCGTCCGCCGTGGTCGTGCGCGACGGCGGGGTCATCACGCCGGCGTTCGCGACGAGGATGTCGATGGGTCGGCCGTCCCGGACGAGCCGCTCCCCGAGCGCCGACACTGAGGCCAGGGACGAGAGGTCGAGGGACTCGGCCTCGAGCCGTGCTCCCGGGTGCTCTGCCCGGATGCGGTCCTGCGCCACCGCGAGTTTCGAGGCGTTGCGAGCGGGCATCACGACCTCGGCGCCGGCCGCGGCGAGGTGGGCGGCGATCCGCACGCCGATGCCGTCGCTGGCGCCGGTGACGAGGGCCCGGCGCCCGGTCAGGTCGGGGATGGTCGGTGCGTGGACGGTGCGTGGCATGGTGGGTCCTCCGTGGTCGGTGCCCTCAGCCTGGCCCGCAGCCCGTCCCGGAGCCACGGCCTGACGATCCGTGGCTGGGAGCACCGTGGTGCGAGAAGATCGCCGCATGATCGACCGAACCGGACTCGCCGACTTCCTGCGGAGTCGTCGCGCCGCGCTCCAGCCCGAAGACGTCGGCCTGCCACGAGGGGCCCGACGTCGCACGAGCGGACTCCGGCGCGAGGAGGCGGCGCTCCTCAGCAACATGTCCGCCGACTACTACGCGCGGCTCGAACGGGGGCGCGGACCGCAGCCCTCGGACCAGATGCTCGCGTCGATCGCGCAGGGACTGCGGCTCTCGCTCGACGAACGCGATCACCTGTTCCGCCTGGCCGGGCACGAACCGCCGACGCGCGGTGCCGGGTCGGACCACGTCGGTCCGGGGATCATGCGGATCCTGGACCGTCTCGTCGACACCCCGGCCGAGATCGTCACCGAGCTCGGTGAGACGCTCCGCCAGACACCCCTCGCCGCCGCCCTGGTCGGGGACGCGTCGATCCGCACCGGGCACGCCAGGAGCATCGGGTACCGCTGGTTCACCGACCCGGCCGCGCGGGCGCTGCACCCCGAGGACGAGCACGAGTTCCTGTCGCGGATGTACGTCTCCGGTCTCCGCGGTGTCCTCGCTCGGCGTGGCCCCGGCTCACGGGCCGCGGCCCTCGCCGAGGACCTCCTCGCCCGGAGCGCCGAGTTCCGCGCGGTGTGGGCGCTCCACGAGGTCGGCATCCGTCCGGCCGAGGAGAAGCACTACGTCCATCCGGAGGTCGGCCCACTCACCCTGCAGTGCCAGGTCCTGCAGGACACCGACCGTGAACAACACCTGCTCGTCTACACGGCCGAGCCCGGCAGCGACAGCGCCGACCGGCTCCGACTCCTGTCGGTCATCGGTTCGTCCGCCGCGACGCACGCCTGACCGCGCGCCGCTGACGCGTCAGCGCCGGAGGAACGCCCCGGCGACGAGTCGGAGCGGCAGCAGCCCGGTCCAGGTCGCGGCCCGGACCGCGATCGGCTGCCGCAGCGCATCGCTCGGCACCGCGGCGCGCGCGGTCGCTCCCTCGGTCTCCCAGTCGGTCGGTCCCGGCATGGTTCCCCCTCCGTCGGCACGATCCTAGGACGCACCGGTGCCGGCCTGGAGGCACGCCGCGGCTCGGTCAGGACGCGCGGGCCACGGGGTGGTCACGCCGGGTGGGAGCCGCCCCACGTCACGGCGATGATCGTCACGTCGTCGGCGCGGTCGCCGCGCTCGGCGAGCGCCGCGACGTCGGCGACGAGACCGTCGATGTCGTCGCGGGCATCGACGAACGCCTGCCAGCGGTCCAGCGACGCGAGGTCGCCGCCGAACAGGTCGAGGACACCGTCACTGACGCTGACGACGCTGTCCCCGGGCTGGAGGTCCGTCTCGACGCTGGTCCACCCGGACCCGACCCCGAGCGGCAGGTGTCCGGAGCGGAGGAACTCGCTGCCGCCTGCCGCCCGACGGACCAGGGTCAGCCCGTGACCGGCGTCGACCCATCGCAGGGTCCCGTCGAGGCTGATGCGGCCGTGGAAGCACGTCGTGAACTGCGCACTGACCATGTCCACGGAACCGGTGCTCAGGCCGGCGGAGGTCCACCGGAACGCGAGCGCGGGGTCCGGCTCCTCGAGGCTGCTCCGGATGACGGCGCGGACCGCTGCGGCGATCATGCCGGCCCCGACGCCCTTGCCCATGACGTCGCCGAGCGTGAAGCCCATGCCGCCGTCCGGTGTCGGGTACCAGTCGTAGAAGTCGCCGCCGACGGTGCGGGCCGGGACGCAGGTACCCGCGACGCGGATCGCCGACGGGAGTCCGTTGCCGTCGACAGGCTGCAGGGAGCGCTGCACGATCGCGGCCTGGGTGACCTCGGCCTCGGCGACCCGACGCGAGCGCTGGGCGACCGTGAGCTGCGCGAGGGACCGTCGGGAGAGCTCGTTGACCACGGCGGCGGCTGCACTGTAGACGACGGCGGCGATGACCAGCCGGACGACCTCGCTGCCCGGGAAGGCGCGTCCGGGTGCGAGGGCGAGCGGCAGCAGGATCGTCACGAACACGCCGAGGACCGGGACGAGGACCCGCCACCGTCCGTGCCCGGCGGCGATCCAGACGACGGGGAGCACGAGGATCGCGAGGAAGACGGACCGGGTCTCGCCGGTGCCGAACCGCAGGAGTCCGACGGCGACGAAGTCGAGCAGCGGGATGACGATCTCGGAGCGCGCCAGACGGGTCGACCGTGCCATGAGCGCCGCGAGGCCGAGCAGCACGACCGCGAGGCCCGCTCCGGTCCACATCGCCGTGGCGTCGGTCACCGTCAACCACACCGGCAGGAGGGTGCTCGCCGCGGCCGCTCCGACGATCAGCGCGGCGACCAGTGCCTGTTTCGCGAGGGGCTCCCACGCGGCCCGCAGGCCGGACAGCACGATGGGACCCGTGTCGGTCGCCCGGACGGTCCGACGGGGTGGTGCCTGCGTCATCCCGCTCCTGTCGACGGCGCTGTCGTCCCGGTGACGGACGACGTTCCCACGGACCACAGTAGTCCGCCGACACGTGTCGAGCGCGCTGATCGCCGCGCCGGCCCGTGGTGCAGGCGCCCGTCCTGCCGGAGCCGAGCCGTGCCTCCAGGCAGACCGCGCGGAGCGCGCAGGGCGCGCCGCACACGGCAACGGGTGCCGACCCGCTGTCGCGACCCGGCACCCGCTGTGCTCACTCGACGCTCGCCGTGGCGCGCGCCGAGGCGTCCTCAGCCGATCGAGACGGCCGTCCAGGAGACGGGCGGCAGTTCGATGGTGATCGTGTCGCCCTCGCGGCGGACGGTCTCGTTGGTGCGGAGGCCGACGCGCTCGGTGTCCGAGAGGTCGTTGACGAGGTGCACGTCGTCCTCCCAGATGCCCTCGGCGCGGACCTCGCCGTCCGCGCCGATGCCGGCGAGGTCGATCGTGACGGTGGTCGACTCGGTCTGGTGGCGGTTCACGAGGAACACCGCGGCCCTGCCGTCCTCGATGGTCGCGGCGGAGTCCACGACCGGGACCTCGCCGTACTTGCCACCGTCGACCGTGTCACCCGAGGCCTTGACCTGGAGCGAGGTGCCGTTCGCGAGCTTGGACGTCAGCGAGAACGGGAAGAACGTCGTCTGGCGCCAGGCCGGGCCGCCCGGCTCGGTCATGATCGGGCCGATCACGTTGACGAGCTGCGCGATGCTGGCCGAGGCCACGCGGTCGGCGTGACGGAGCAGCGAGATGAGCAGCCCGCCGACGACGACCGCGTCCGCGACGGTGTAGACGTCCTCGAGCAGGCGCGGCGCGACCGGCCAGTCCTGCAGCTCGAAGGTCTTCTGCTGCTCGTTCCACTTGCTGAGCGACCAGACGTTCCACTCGTCGAACGAGATGTCGATCCGCTTGTCCGACTTCTTGTGCGCCTTGACGTGGTCGGCGGCGGTCGTGACGGTGTCGATGAAGTGGTCCATGTTCACGCCGGACGCGAGGAACGACGACATGTCGCCGTCCTCCTCGTAGTAGGCGTGGGCGGAGATGTAGTCGACGTCGTCGTAGGCGTGCTCGAGGACGGTGCGCTCCCACTCGCCGAACGTCGGCATCGACGCCCCGGAGGACCCGCAGGCGACGAGTTCGAGGTCGGGCTGGATCTGGCGCATGGCCTTGGCGGTCATCGCGGCGAGCTTGCCGTAGTCGTCCGCGTTCTTGTGGCCGAGCTGCCAGGGGCCGTCCATCTCGTTGCCGAGGCACCACATCTTCACGGCGAAGGGCTCCTGGCGGCCGTTCGAGCGGCGGTACTCGCTCAGTGCGGTGCCGGCGTCGATGTTCGCGTACTCGAGGAGCTCGATGGCCTCCTGCGTGCCACGGGTGCCGAGGTTCACCGCGAGCATGAGCTCGGAGTCCACCTGGTCGAGCCAGTGCTGGAACTCGTGCAGCCCGACCTCGTTCGTCTCGGTGGAGTGCCACGCGAGGTCGAGGCGACGGGGACGCTGGTCGACCGGGCCGACGCCGTCCTCCCACTTGTAACCGGAGACGAAGTTGCCGCCCGGGTAGCGGATCGCGGACACGTTCAGCTCCTTGACGAGCTCGATCACGTCCTTGCGGAAGCCGTGCTCGTCGGCGGTCTCGTGCGCGGGCTCGTGGATGCCGTCGTAGACGTGCCGTCCGAGGTGCTCGACGAACCCGCCGAACAGGCGACGGCGCACCGGCCCCACGGTGAACGCGGCGTCGAGGACGAGGTGTGTGCGGGGCATGGATCTCCTTCGATCGTCGTGCGTCGGGGTGACACGAAAGTGAGCGCTCACCCAGCCACAACGCTAGCCGGTTCGGGGCGGGGACGAAAGGGGTGGTGCTCCGGCGTGTCCAGCGCTAATGTGAGCGCTCACGGAGCGATGATGCCCCCACGGCACGTCGCCCCGACCGGAGCAGCGAAGGAGCCTCACCACGGGGCTGCGACGCCGCAGCAGTACGGAACACCGACCCTGTTCCGCTCGGCCCGTCCCGATGGAGTGATGCCATGCCGATCCGACCAACCCCGCCCGTGCAGCCGCGCGGTGGGTCCTTCACCCGGCGGAGCCTGCTCGCCGCAGGAGCCGCGGCCGCCACCGTGCTGCCGCTCGCCGCCTGCTCGAGTCCGCTCGCAGCGGGCATCGCCGGTGCCCCGCTCAACCCGGAGACGCTCGTCTTCTGGAACCTCTTCGGCGGCGGTGACGGCGCTCGCATGCAGCAGATGGAGGCGGGCTACGCCAAGCAGCACGGCGGACCGTCCTCGATCCAGGCGACGACGTTCGCCTGGGGCAACCCGTACTACTCGAAGGTGACACTGGCCACCGTCGGGAACAAGCCGCCGGACGTCGCGATCGCCCACCTCACCCGCGCGAAGCCGCTGTGGGACGGCGACCTGCTCGACCCGATCACCTCGGACGACCTCGCGAGCGTCGGCCTGAGCGCCAGCGACTTCAACCAGAAGGCGTGGACGGCACAGAAGACCGACGGCAAGAACATCTGCATCCCGCTGGACACGCACCCGTTCGTGCTCTTTTACAACGTTGACGTGTGCCAGAAGGCCGGCCTGATCGACAGTGACGGCAAGCTCAAGGACCTCTCCGGGCTGGAGGCGTTCGAACAGGCACTCGCGGCCGTCTCGAAGGTCACCGGTGGCGTCGCGCTCAACGTGGCGAACGTCAGCGAGATCGCGACCCCGTGGCGCTTCTTCTGGACGATGTACAACCAGATCGAGGGGTCGACGCCGTTCATCAGCGACGGCGGCTCGAAGCTCACGGTGAACGAGGACAACTACACCAAGGTCACCACGATGACCGAGAAGTGGGTGAAGAACGGCTGGCTCAACAAGGGCCTCGACTACGCCACCGCCGAGACCCTGATGTTCACCGGCAAGGCCGGGTTCTTCATGCAGGGCGAGTGGGAGATCAGCACGGCGCAGTCGATCAAGGGGCTGAAGTTCGGCATGGCGCCGATCCCGCAGCTCTTCGACAAGCCGGCCACCCAGGCCGACTCGCACACGTTCATCCTGCCGAGGAAGGACCGCACGCCGGAGCAGCGGAAGGCGCACATGCTCTTCATCAAGCAGATGCTGGAGCAGAGCATGACGTGGGCCGAGGGCGGGCACGTGCCGGCCTACATGCCCACGTTCGACAGCACGGCCTACAAGAAGCTCGAGCCGCAGTCGGACTACGCGTCCGCTGCCGAGAGCGCCGTGTTCGACGACCCCGCCTGGTACGGCGGCTCCGGGTCGACGTTCGAGAACACCGTCGGGGCGCAGCTCGCGCTCGTGCAGCAGGGCGCCTCGAGCCCCGCGGCGGCCCTCTCGGCGATCAAGAGCCAGCTCAGCACGTACCTCAACACCCCCAGCCCGCTGTAAGCCCCGCGCGAAAGGCACGACGACGTGACCGCAGCACCAGTCCTGACCCGCCCGACGGAGGCCGCAACGGTCCCGCGGCGGCTCCGCACGCGTGTGAACAGCACCACCCGTGGCCAAGGCCGCAGCGGATGGCTGTTCCTCGCCCCCTTCGGCCTGTTCTACCTGGCCTTCCTGCTCGGCCCGACGGTCTGGATGATCGTCTCGAGCTTCTTCAACACCTCCACCGTCCGCACCGGGCTCGGCAGCTTCGCCGGGTTCGCGAACTACGCGGAGATGCTCGGACGCGCCGACTTCTGGTCGTCGCTCTGGCACACCCTGCAGTTCACGCTCTACACGACCCCGCCACTGGTCATCCTGGCGTTCGTGTTCGCGGTGCTCACGAACCGGATGAACCGCGGCCAGTGGTTCTTCCGCCTGGCGTTCTTCCTGCCGTTCATCCTGCCGTCGGCGACCATCTCGCTGATCTGGGTGTTCATCTTCACCCCCGCGACCGGTCTGTTCGCGTCGGTCCAGCAGGCCCTCGGCATCACGCCGGGCGCCGGCGTGCTGGCCAGCCCGAACACCGCGATGATCGGCGTCGCGATCGCCACTGTCTGGTGGACCCTCGGGTTCAACTTCGTGCTCTACCTGGCGGGTCTCCAGGAGATCCCGCGCGAGCTGTACGAGGCCGCGGCGGTCGACGGGGCGTCGAGCTGGCAGCAGATCAAGTCGATCACCCTGCCGCTCCTCGGCCGCACGACGACGCTCGTCATCCTGCTGCAGATCATCGCGAGCCTGAAGATCTTCGACCAGGTGTACCTGATGACGAACGGCGGCCCGGGCATCTCCACCCAGGTGTCGCTGCAGCTCATCACGGGTGTCGGCTTCACCGACAACCGCCTCGGTGCCGCGTCGGCGGCGTCGGTGCTCCTGTTCATCGTGATCGTCGCGATCGCGGTCATCCGGCAGCTCGTCGAGCGCGCTGCCGCCAAGCGAGAGATCGGTGCCTGACGTGACCACCACCGAGAGCGTCACCACCGCCCGGCCGAAGCTCCGTTCCGGGGTGTCGGCCGCAGCCCCCGCGAACGCGGCGAAGATCGGCGTCTCCGGCAGGGGCTTCAACATCGTGGCCGGGATCATCCTCGGCGTGTTCGCGATCATCTGGCTCATCCCGAGCCTGTTCGCCCTCAAGACGTCGCTGTCCGACAACGGCGTGGCCGCACTCGGAGCGAGCGCGATCCTGTCGAACTGGAACCCGACGCTGCACTCCTACGCCGCGCTGTTCCAGGCCGGCGACATCTGGAACTGGTACCTGGCCTCCGGCATCACGAGCCTCGTGACGACGGCACTCACGGTGCTGTTCGCCTCGATGGCCGCGTTCGCGCTGTCGCGCCTGGTGTTCCGCGGTCGCAACGTCGCGTTCCTGCTCATCATCCTGGGCATCATGATCCCGACGCAGGTCCTGATCATCCCGATCTTCCAGGAGCTCAACGCGGTCGGTCTGCTCAACACCTACTGGTCGGTCATCTTCCCGCAGGTGCCCGCGGTCATCGCGGTGTTCATCTTCAAGCAGTTCTTCGACGGCATCCCCCGAGAGCTCGAGGAGGCTGCACGCATCGACGGTGCGGGCATGTGGAAGATCTACTGGTCGGTGATCCTGCCGCTGTCGCGTCCGGTCATCGCCGCGGTCGCGATCCTGACGTTCGTCGGGGTCTGGAACAACCTGCTGCTGCCGCTGTTCGTGCTGTCCAACCCGGACCTCATGACGATCCCGGTCGGGCTCGCCACGGTCCAGGGCAGCTTCGGTCAGCGCTACGCCGACATCCAGGCCGGTGCGATCCTCGCGGCGCTGCCGCTGATCATCCTCTACCTGATCTTCCAGCGGCAGATCGTGGAGGGCGTGACGGGGTCCGGCCTCAAGGGCTGACGCCACCACCTCACGAACGGAGGCACGGTGCCGGCTGGCACCGTGCCTCCCGTCCGTCTGATGCCCGCGCAACGCGCGGGGCGCCCCTCAGATCGGCGCGAGCCGCGTGCGCAGCAGGCAGAACTCGTTGCCCTCCGGGTCCTGCAGGACGTGCCAGGACTCCTCCCCCGTCTGCCCCACGTCGGCCGGCCGTGCGCCGAGCGCCAGCAGTCGCTCCAGCTCGGCGTCCTGGTCGCGGTCGACCGGGCTGAGGTCGAGGTGCAGCCGGAGGGGCTGCGCCTTCGCGTGCTCGACCTTCGCGAGGATGATCGTCGGCGTCGCGCCGCCGAACCCGGAGGCCGGACCGATCTCGATGCCGTCCTCGTCCTTCCCGAGTTCGACGTAGTCGAGCACCGCGCACCAGAAGCGCGAGAGGGCCTCGGGGTCGGCGCAGTTGAGGACGAGTTCGCTCAGTCGGCTGCTCATGCCGCGGACGCTACCCGTCGGTGAGCCCACTCGGTCGTCCGCGACGACGACCCGGAGCACAGGCCGCGCGGCTAGCCTTGCTCGTCGTGACGCTCCCCCGCCGGCCCCTGCGCGCCCTCGTGTTCGCCGCGGTGGTGGCGTGCGCGCTGGCCCTCGCCGGGTGCAGCGGGACGTCCGGCACGGAGACCTCCCCGGACGGCGGGCGCGGTGGCGGTGGCGGTGGCGGTGGCGGTGGCGACGCGAGGACCACCGGCTGGTCGTACCAGGACGCCACCGGCACGACGATCCGCCTCGACCACCGCCCCGAGCGGGTGGTCGCCCTCGACGACCTCGCGATCTCGATGGTCCGCTCCGGCCTGCACCCCGTCGGGACCTTCGGCCGGCTCCCGCTCGCCGAGGACGACCGGTGGGACGGCCTCGACACCGACGGCATCGCGGACGTCGGATCGGCGAGCACGACCGACGGTGCCGGCGACGGCTCGGACGGCATCGACGTCGACCGGGTGGCCGCGCTGAGGCCCGACCTCATCGTGACCACGATCGCGCCGGTGGACGCCTCGGGCACGCTCCCGACCGACCACGTCGGGACGGGCATCGCCGACGCTCCGCAGCAGCGGGAACTGGCGAAGATCGCGCCGGTGGCCGAGGTCCGGTGGGGTGGTGACGGCGCCGACGTCGTCCGGGACGTGACCGACCTCACGCTGTCGCTCGGCGCCGAGCAGTCGGTCGTCGACGCAGCGGAGACCGAGTTCGACGACGCCGCGTCGGCGCTGGAGGCAGCGACCCGCGACCACGACGTCCGGCTGACCGCGCTCTACGCCGACCACGACGGTGTCTACGTCGCTCGTCCCGAGGACGTCCCCGCGCTGCAGCTCTGGGCGTCGCACGGTGCCGATCTGACCGTGCCCGGGCCGAAGGGCTACGCGTGGGGCGTGTACTCCTGGCCGAACGCCGGCAAGGTCCGGGGCGACGTGCTGCTGCTCTCGGACCAGGGCTACCAGGCGGACGACCTCGTGCGGCAGCCGACCTTCGCCGACCAGCCGGCCCTCGTCGCGGGGCAGGTGCACCCGTGGACGTCGCCCGTGCTCGACCACGCGTCCCAGGCCGCAGCGATGCGCCAGCTGACCACGTGGATCACCGAGAGCGAGCGCCTCGACCGGTAGCGGAGCGCCCGCGCCCGCGCGCCCGCGCGTCCCCGCCTGCCCGGCGAGTCTCGGCCCCGCGGACAGTCCCGCAGCCGGAGGGCCGCGAAACTGTCCGCCCAGCCGAGTCCCGGGAGACCGGCGGCGCCGGCTGGCCGGCCGCGCCCACCCCGCGGCACGGCGGCGGTCACCCTGCCGGGTAGGCCGCGTTCACCGCCTCCTGCGCCTGCTTCCACACCGATGCCCGCGCACCCGCGTACGTCCCGCCCTGGCCGTTGCCGACGTACCGGAGGTTCGTCTTCCCACCGTCCGTGTTGCCCTGCCAGTACGCGGTGACCACGCGGGAGGTCCCACCGACGAGCCACACCTGGTCCGCGACGTCCGTCGTGCCCGTCTTGCCGAACAGCGTCATGCCGTCGGCGGTCTGCCCGCCGGTCGCCGTTCCACCGCGGAACGCGCCCTGCATGACCTCGAACGCGGTTGCGGCGACGGCGGGCGAGAGCACCTGTCGGCAGGTCTCCGGCTGTCCGCCGAGGTCCTTCCCCGTGCGGTCCACGACCTCGTCCACCACGACCGGGTCGCAGCGGACGCCGCCGTTCGCGATCGCGGTGTACGCCGACGCCATGGTGAGCGGCGCGATGTTCTCGGTCCCGAGGATCGCCGCCGGGTTCGCACCGACCCGACCGCCCGTCGCGAGGTGGACGCCGAGCCGCTCCGCGACGTCCCGGACGTCGCAGAGGTCGAGCTGCGCGGCCATCGACACGTACGCGCCGTTGACCGACTGCGCCGTCGCCGCACGGACCGAGTACGGACCGGTCTGGCCCGGTGAGTCGTTCCGCGGGTTCCACGGCTCGTCGATCGTCTGTCCGCACTGGGTCCACGTCCGCTGCTCGTGCCGGGTGCCGTCCACCACCGTGTCCGGGCTCCGTCCGGCCTCGAGCCAGGCGAGCAGCGTGAACACCTTGTAGGTCGAGCCGGGCTGGAACCCGGTCGCGTCGCCGGAGGCCTCGTCCACGGCGTAGTTCAGCGAGCTCGACCCTCGGGGTGCCGCCGCCGAGCGGTCGTACGCGGTGTTCTGCGCCAACGTCAGGACACGTCCGGTGGAGGCCTCGACGGAGTCGAACGTCGCACCGAGGGCGAGTGCGGGTTCGGCGGCCGGGTCGTACCGGTCGAGCAGCGCCTTCTGCTGGGCGTTCCGGTCGAGGTCGAGCGTCGTCTGCACCCGGTACCCGCCCGTCCGCCAGGCCTCGTCGCGTTCGGTTTGCGTCGCTCCGAGCTGCGGCAGCGACCGGGCGACCTGCACGGCGTGTTCGCAGAAGTACTGCGCGCCGTCGACGACCGAAGCGCACCCCTGCTGCGGCGCGGTGAGGTGCACGTACTCCGCCGGCTCCGACGCGAGCGCGGTCCGGAGGTCCGCGGCAGAGAGGTGCCCCTGCTCGTGCATCGCGCGGAGGATGACGTCTCGCCGTGCCTGGTTGTCCCGGTGGTGGGCCGGCGTCGAGAGGTCCCGGCGCTCCGGCCACTGCACGATCGCCACGAGTGACGCCGCCTCGGCCGGGCTGAGGTCCGTGGCGTCCTTGCCGTAGTACCGCTGCGCCGCGGCCTGCACGCCGTAGGTCTGGTCGCCGAAGTACGCGATGTTGAGGTACGCGGTGAGGATCTCCTCCTTCGAGTACCGCTTCGCCAGGCCGATCGCGAGCTTGATCTCCTCGAGCTTCCGCTGCGGGGTCCGGGCCGTGGCCTCCGCGACCGCCGCCTCGGCCTCGGCCGCGGGCAGCTGCGACGCCTGTTCGATCTTGATGTTCCGGACCAGCTGCATCGTGAGCGTCGACCCGCCGGACCCGCCCTTCCCCTGCTTCGCCGCGACGCTGACGACACTGCGGACGAGCGAGGTCGCGTCGACGCCCCCGTGGCGCCAGAACCGCTTGTCCTCACCGTCGACGGCGGCGTGCTTGAGCGTGTTGCTGATCCGGTCGTACGGCAGCTGCTCGCGGTTCCGGTCGAACACGTCCGCGAGGTGCACGGGCTTCCCGCCGCGGTACGCCCACACCTCGTTGCGGCTCGGCAGCTCGCCGACCTCGATGTACTCCGGCAGCGACGAGAACGCGTCGATCGCCGACGACGTCCCGAACCCCGCCAGCGCGACCGCCGGGGTCACGCCGACGCCGACCACCAGGCCCGCCAGCACGCTCCCGCCGACGAAACCGCTCACGGCCGCGATCGCTCGTCCGAACCCCATGTGTCCCCCTCGTGCACCGCGGATCGGTGCGTTCCGTGTCGGACCGTGCCGGGCGGACCCGGACGGTCCCCGGGATCTCCCGGGGGATCCCCGGCGCGTGGACTGGGAGAGCGCCGAGTCGGTACGGATCGTTACCCCGTGAGGGCCTGGAGGCCCGTGGCGGCGCCGCCACGGGCCTCCAGGCCGTCCTCCGGTCACGTTCCGGCAACGGCCGCCCCTGCTCGCGCTGCCGGTACGCTCGCCCGGTGACCTGCGAACAGTGCGGACGGCCGGTCCGCGGCGAACCCGTGCGGACGGCGACCCGGACGCTGTGCCGGGAGTGCGGCGAGGACTTCCTCGGAGCCGCCGCCGGTCTGCTCGCGGGCGGCGGTGTCCCCGACGCCGTCGCGACCCGGGGCTGGTTCCGTGCGCTGCGGGACGCCGCCCGCGAGCGACGGGACCGCCGGCGGTAGCGAGCGCCGCCGTCAGCGGCGCAGCGCTCCGACCGCGGTCTTCGTCGCGGCGGCCACGAGCGCGTCCGAGGGCTCGGCGTCCGAGCGGTCGGTGCGGGTCATCACGACGAGCACGATCGGTCGCCGGCCCGGGGGTGTGACGACACCGATGTCGTTCCGGACGCCGTACGACCCCGTGCCGGTCTTGTCGGCGACCCGCCAGCCGGACGGCACCCCGGCGCGGATCGTCCCGTCGCCCGTGGTGGTGCCGAGCATCGCGGTCCGGAGCACGCGCTGGTCGTCGGCGTCGAGGGCGTCCCCGAGGAGCACGGCACGGAGGTCGGCCGCGAACTGCTCGGGCGTGCTGGTGTCCCGGTCGTCGCCGGGCGTCGCCGCGTTCAGGTCGGGCTCGAGCCGGTCGACGCGGGTCACACGGTCACCGATGCCACGGAGCCAGGACTCGACGGCGTCCGGGCCGCCGAGGCGCTCCACGAGGAGGTTCGCCGCGGTGTTGTCGCTCACACTGACGGCTGCGTCGACGAGCGCCCGGACGGTCATCCCGGTGTCGACCGAGCGCGAGGTGACCGGTGCGTACTCGAGCAGGTCGCCGCGGTCGTAGTGGACGACCGTGTCGAGGTCCGCCGCCGTCGACCGGTCGAGCACGGCCGCGGCGATGAACACCTTGTTCGTCGACGCGAACGGGAAGCGCTCGTCGCCGCGGTACGCGAGCGTCGTCCCGGACTCCGTGTCGACGGCGACGACACCGAGTCGGGCGTCGGACTCCCGTTCGAGCGCAGCCAGGGCGCCGTCTGCCGAGACCGTCGGCGCGGCGGTCGGGACGTCGGTGGGTGCAGCGGCTCCCGGAGTCGTCGCCTGCCCGACCGGTGCGCCGGGTCCGGAGCACCCGACGAGGGCTGCGGTGAGGCCGGCACCGACGACCAGGGCCGTCCATCGTGGAGCACGCACGACCCCAGCCTGCACGAACGACGGCCTCAGGGTTCGATCGACACCCAGTCGATGAGCACGTGGCCGGGCTTGCCGGTGTTGCCGATCTGGAACGTGTACCGGTGCGGGGTGGTCGGCACCGACTCCGTCACCGTCTCGAGCAGCACTCCGTCGAGGAAGTAGCTGACCGACTTCCCCGGCACCCAGACCGTCGTGTACGTGTGCCAGTCCTTCCACGACGCGTCGGTCAGGATCCGGTACGCCTTGTCGGCGTGGCCCGGCACCATCGAGTGGTGGAACACGTCCGGCTTGCCGGAGAAGCCGCCCTCGGGGTAGTCGAGCTCCCCCTCGGACGCGTCGTTCGAGGTCGGCCAGAGCATGACCGCCGTCCCGTTCCCCCGACCGCCCTCGACCTTCATCCGGATGCTGAACGTGCCGCCGGTCTGCGCCCACGCCGTCGCCGGCGGTCCGAATACCCCGGCGGCGCCCTGGGTACCGTTCATCGCGACGTCCATGACGCCGTCGTGTGCACTGATCAGTGCGCCCGAGTAGTACTTGTCGCTCGTGCCCTCGTCGTACGCCTGCCAGGCGTTCGCGTAGGTCGCGGCGAACGGTCCCCCGCTCGCCGCCGGGGTGGTGAAGTCCTCGAAGAACGCCGCCTGCGGACCGAGCACGGGTTCCGGAACGGTCGGGGTGGGTGTGCGGGGTTGCACGGCGCCCTCCGAGGTCGAGCCGGACGCGTGCCCGGAAGCGGCACCGCCTGCTGGCTCACCGGAGGCGGTCGTGCCGTCGGGAGCAGCACCGTCCGGCGCCTGCCGCGTCGGCGTCGCGCGGCTCGGCGACGCGCCGCTCGGCAACGCGCTGCTGGGCGACGGCGACAGCGACGGGACGAGCTCGCTGCCCTGCGCCGGCGTGAGGAACGCCAGCATCACGGCGACGGTGACCCCGGCGACGACCAGCACGACGGCTCCGCGGAGGAAGCCCCCGCGCGTCGAGGTGGTCCGCTCGCGCCGTTGCGAGGTGCGTTGCCGTGTCACGATCTGCTCCTGTACTGCCCTGTCACCATCAGGTTCACGCACGGAACGAATCGGCGCCTCCCTTCGCAGGGTCCACGGCGGCAAGCCGCACGGGCGTGCGGGAAACCGAGCGCTGGTACCGTGGCCCGCATGGCCGTCCGACTCACCCGTCTCGACCCCACCGGCGCCGATCGGGAGGCCCTGATCGACTTCCTCACGACCGAGGAGTTCCCCTTCCACGTGCGGCGCCGCATCGACCGCGCGGACGCCGAGTGCGGCATCGACGCGGGTGCGTGGCGCGACGACGAGCACGACTCGTTCTGGGTCGACTCGGACGAGCGGGGCCGCGTCGGGGTGCTCCGGCTGGAGGACCTCGAGGACCCGGTACCGCTCTTCGACCTGCGGATCGCGGGTGCGCACCGCGGGCAGGGGTTCGGCGTGCAGGCGCTCCGCGCGGCGACCGACCACGTGTTCCGCACGCTGCCCGAGGTCACCCGGTTCGAGGGGCAGACCCGCGAGGACAACACCGCCATGCGTCGGACGTTCCTCCGCGCGGGGTGGGTCAAGGAGGCGCACTACCGGGAGGGGTGGCCGGTGCCGGGCGGCGAACCGCTCGCGTCGATCGGCTACGGCGTGCTGCGGCGCGACTGGGCGTCCGGCACCACGACCCCGGTCCCCTGGGACGACGAGCCGGCCTGACCGCCGGACCCTGCCATGCCTCCGCGCGCGAGCTCGTCGCGGAGTGCTCGGATCTCCGCGGTGAGCTCGCGGAGTTCGCGTCGGGTCGCGGTCTGCGCTTCCTCGTTGCGACGGCCGACCTGATCGATGATCCAGCTCGCGATCGTCGCCGTCACCACTCCGAGGAGGGCGATCCCGCTGATCATCACGCCGGTGGCGATCAGACGACCCTCGACCGTGACCGGCGTGAGGTCGCCGTAGCCGACGGTCGTGATCGTCACGACCGACCACCACAGAGCGTCACCGAACGAGACGATGCTCGCTCCGGGGGCACGGTGTTCGACGTCGACCACCGCCAAGGCGGAGACGAACACGAGCAGGGTCGTGGTCGCGACCACGTACACGGTCACCCGCCCACGGACCGCCGTGCCGGTCGTGTGCTGGAGGACACGGAACAGCTGCACCAGCCGGAGCAGCCGCAGGGGTCGCAGGAACGGCAGCACGATGACGGCGAGGTCGAGCAGGTGCATGACGAACCACCGCCCGCGTCGCTCCGCCGTCGTGAGCATGACCAGGTAGTCGACGATGAACATCGCCCAGGTGACCCTGACGACCGTCTCGCACAGGACCCGCACGGCGCCTGACGGATCGGCGAGCACCTCGATCGCGTACGCGGCGAGGAACGCCAGCGCCGCCGCCGCGAGCGGCCACTGCGTCCACCGGACCCAGGTCGTCTGTCTGAGCTGCATGCACGAACGCTAGCCGGACGCCACCGTCGCCCAGCGCACCAGGTCGTCGAGCCCCGGGTGGTACTCGTTCGTCGTGTCGACCTCGAGCAGTGGGCAGCCGAGGTCGAGCGGCGGCACGGTCGCCGGCGCGTTCGCGAGCGCGCGGTCGTTCAACCGCGCCTCGTGACCCCGGGCGACGAACCGCTCGTGCCACGTCGGCGTCACGCAGTGGAGGTTCCGGATCGGCCACCGGCCGCCGAGGACGTCGCGGACCTCCGCCTCGGACTGCCCGCGGTACAACGTCGCCTCCGCGATGACGCTGGACCCCGCCCGGGCGTACGCCGCCGTCACGCTCCAGAACGCGGCGACACCGAGCGGTACGACCTCGTCGCGGTCCACGTCGCCCGCCGCCGTGATCCCGGCGTAGAGCTCGTCGCGGTGCACCTGCGGCCAACCGAGCTGCGCGGCGAGCGCCGTCGCGAGCGTCGTCTTGCCGCTCCCGGGTGCGCCGCTCACGAGCAGGATCGTCACGGCGCTCCCCAAACGACGACGCTCCGCCAGAAGAGTCCCGGCCACACCCGGGCGTCGGGCAGGTGTCGCCGGGCGGACGACCGCAGTTCCCGGTGGGAAAGGGTCGGCGCGACCGTCGGTGCGGTCATGTGCTCCGGAGCGCGATCGGTCCCGAGCGGGTGCCGCACGAACCCCACGATCGGGTTGGCCACGAGCGAGAAGACCTCGCGGGGCAGGTCACCCCACGTCGAGCGAGTGGGGGCGATCGCGACGAGTCGCCCGCCGGGGCGGACGAGCGCGCGCAGCCGTGGGAGCGCGTCGTCGGCGTCGAGGTGGTGGAGCGAAGCCACGAGGACGACGAGGTCGACCGGCTCGGCGGGCAGCTCCGCGGTGATCCGCGCGCCGCTGCGCGCGGCGAGTCGCGCCATCCGTGGGTCCGGCTCGACACCGGCCGCGTCCGGGAGCACGCGACGGAGCCGGGCGAGCAGCAGCCCGGCTCCGCAGCCCACGTCGAGGACACTGCTCCCCCCGCGCCGCCGGAGCGCGCGGGCATGGGCGACGACGAACCACGAGTAGGCCGCGTTGTGCGACCAGGGGTGTCGCGCGTTCCAGCGGTCGAGGGTGGCCGACAGCGGGTGCATGGTGACCAACCTAGGGACGGGAGGCCGGTGGCGGCGCCGCCACGGGCCTCCCGTCCGTCCTTCGATCGCGTGAGCGATGCGCGTCGGGGGACGAATCTGAGCATGCACTCGGAGTCGTTGCACCCAGTGCATCGATGCACCTAGTGTTCACAGACGTGACCCTCGCACCCGACCGCCGTGCCGCCCTCAAGGCGAAGCACCGTGCAGCGATCCTGCAGGCCGCACGCGACCTCATCGCGGAGCAGGGCGGACGCGAGTTCGGGGTCGACGACCTCGCGGCGCGGGCCGACGTCGCGCGACGGACGGTCTTCAACCACTTCGCGTCCCTCGACGAGGTCCTCCTCACCGTCTGCGAAGAGGAGCTGTCGGTCATCATCGACCGCTTCCTGGCCGACATGGCGAAGACCCCGGTCGGCGACGGGTCGCGGTCATCGATGTTCGACGAGCTCGAGTCCGCCGCCCGCGGAGCCGACCTCGCGCCGGCGATCGCGAGCATGTACCGGATCCTCGGCGAACCCGGCAAGTCCGACCCGAAGGCCGCGGTGCTCACCCAGACCGCGTTCTCCCGGGTCACCGAACGACTGCGCGACGAGGTCACCCGCCGCCACCCGGCCGCGGACGAGCTCGACGCCGCGCTGCTCGTGGAGTCGCTCATGAGCGGCATCGTCGTGATCGCGGACCACTGGCTCACGCACACGGGCCCCTCGCTCGACCACGCATCCCTGGACGCGTGGGACGCGTTGCTGAGCAGACTCGTCCACAGCGTCCGCAGCGGCTACATGCCCACCGACTGATCGTCACCCCCAGGGGTCCACCGGCGCACCCCGTCACCACACAGCACGCACAACGAAAGGAACGGGGCTCTCCGCATGGCCGGTCTCCTCTACCGACTCGGGCGCTTCTCCGCCCGCAGGCACTGGCTCGTGATCATCGCGTGGATCGTGATCATGGGCATCGCCGGGCTCACCTACAGCCTGTTCGCCGGCTCGATCTCGTCCTCGATCTCGATCCCGAACACCAAGACCAGCCAGGTGCAGGACGAGCTCGCGGACAAGTTCCCCTCCGCGAACGGCGGTACCGGCACGCTCGTCTTCACGACCACGAACGGCAAGGCGTTCACGGACGACCAGAAGACCGAGGTCAAGGACTTCCTCGACGGGCTGAAGAGCGAGGACGGCGTCAAGGACGTCACCGACGGCTTCACGACGCAGCAGCAGCTCGACGACCAGCGGCAGAAGATCGTCGACGGCCGCGAGCAGATCAGCGACGGCCGGAAGCAGATCTCCGACGGCCGGAAGCAGATCGAGGACGGCCAGGACCAGCTCGACGCGCAGAAGTCGCAGCTCGAGTCGGGCAAGACGAAGATCGAGCAGGCGCAGCAGCAGCTCGACGCGCAGAAGGCCCAGGCCGAGGCCGCCGGTGCCGCCGCCTCCGCAGCCGCGCAGGCACAGCTGCAGCAGGCCCAGGCGCAGATCGACGCGCAGCAGCAGCAGATCACCGCGGGTCAGCAGCAGATCACGGCAGCCCAGCAGCAGATCGACGAGAACACGAAGAAGCTCGACGAGAACGAGCAGAAGCTGGACGACAGCGAGCAGGAGCTCGAGCAGGGGTCGAAGCTCCTCGACCTGTCGAAGGACATCCGGTTCGTGTCCTCGAACGACTCCGCCGCGATCGGCACCGTGCAGTTCACGAAGTCGACCTACGAGGTGCCGCAGAGCACGAAGCAGGCCATCTCGGACAAGGCCGAGGCGGCGAAGATCAGCGGCGTCGACGTGTACGTGTCGAACGACATCGCGCAGGGCGTGCCGTCGATCCTCGGTCCGGGCGAGATCATCGGCGTGATCATCGCCGCACTCGTGCTGTTCCTCATGCTCCGCACGGTGATCGGCGCCGCGATCCCGCTCGTCTCCGCGGTGCTCGGCGTCGGCGTCGCGTCCCTCGCGGCGCTGTCGTTCTCGAGCCTCGTCGAGTTCATCTCGGTCACGCCGGTCCTGGGGGTGATGCTGGGCCTGGCGGTCGGCATCGACTACTCGCTCTTCATCCTCAACCGACACCGCACGCAGTTGAAGGCCGGCATGGGCGTGCACGAGTCGATCGGCCTCGCGAACGGGACCTCCGGCAACGCGGTCGTCTTCGCCGGCACGACGGTCATCGTGGCCCTGCTCGCGCTGAACATCACGGGCATCCCGTTCCTCGGGCTGATGGGCACGGTCGGCGCCGTCGCGGTGCTGTTCGCGATCCTCATCGCGACGTCGTTCACCCCGGCGCTGCTCTCGCTGCTCGGCATGCGCATCCTGCGCCGCAAGGAGCGCGAGCGGATCGGCAACACGGACTCGATCCGGGTGCCGAACAAGCCGATGTCGACCTGGCGCGCCGTCATCACGCTCGTCGCCGGCGTCGCCGTGCTCGGCACCATCGCCCTGCCCGCGACGCAGATGCGACTCGGCCTGCCCACGGGTGCGTCCGAGGACGTCGAGTCGTCGCAGTACCAGGCCTACAAGACCCTGTCGGACGAGTTCGGCGCCGGTCAGAACGGTCCACTGCTCGTCGTGGCGAACCTGCCGAAGGCGGTCAGCAAGGACGACGTCACCGCGACCGAGGTCACCATCGGCCAGGCCCTGGCGAAGAACGACGACGTCGAGGCCGTGCTCCCGATCGGTGCGTCGGAGGACCGCGACATCATCGCGTTCCAGGTGAAGCCAGCCGGCGGCCCCGACAGTGTCTCGACCGAGACGCTCGTGAAGGACCTGCGCGAGCAGCAGGTGAGCGTCGACGACGGGAAGGCCACGCTCGGCGTCGCGGGCAACGCCTCCGCGAACATCGACGTGTCCGAGAAGCTCTCGAACGTGCTGCCGCTCTACCTCGCGGTCGTCGTCGGGCTGTCGCTCATCATCCTGATCATCGTGTTCCGGTCGTTCCTCGTGCCGATCACCGCGACGGCCGGGTTCATCCTGTCCGTGCTCGCGTCGTTCGGTGGCCTGACCGCGATCTACCAGTTCGGCTGGCTCGGCTCCGTGTTCGGCGTGCACGACCCGGCGCCGATCCTGAGCTTCCTGCCGATCATCGAGATCGGGATCCTGTTCGGGCTCGCGATGGACTACCAGCTGTTCCTCGTGTCGGGCATGCGCGAAGCGTACGCCCACGGCGCATCGGCGAAGGTCGCGGTCCAGCGGGGCCTGCACGCCGGACGGGCCGTGGTCACGGCGGCGGCGATCATCATGATCTCCGTCTTCGCGGGCTTCATCTTCTCCGACTCGTCGACGATCAAGCCGATCGGCTTCGGGCTCGCCTTCGGTGTGCTGCTCGACGCGTTCGTGGTGCGGATGCTGCTCATCCCCGCGGTCATGCACCTGCTCGGACGCAGCGCCTGGTGGATCCCGAAGTGGCTCGACCGCATCCTGCCGGACGTGGACGTCGAGGGCGCCAAGCTCGAACGCGCCCACCCGAGCGGCGGGCACGGCGAGCAGTCGTCCGACGCCGGGTTCGCCCGGCGAGGCGGCGACGCCGAGCACCACGGCGCGCACGCCGCGGCGGCCGAGCCGGACGCGAATCCGCACGAGGGCCACACGCCGACGCACCGCGCGTAGCGCTCCGCGGTGACGCAACCGCCTGGAGGCGCGGTGCCGGTCCCCGAGACCGGCACCGCGCCTCCAGTGCGTCGCCCGTCGCGCAGCGTCCGCGAACCCGGTCGTTCGTGCACGAAGCGTAGGGTGGGGGCATGACCGAGACCGACGTGGACCCGCTCGCCCTCGACCGGCAGCTCTGCTTCGCCCTCGCCGCGACGAGTCGGAGCGTCATCGGTCTGTACCGCGATCTCCTCGAGCCGATGGGGCTCACCCACCCGCAGTACCTCGTGATGCTCGCGCTGTGGGAGCGCGATCCGCGGTCCGTGCGGGAGATCGCCCGCGAACTCCGCCTCGACTCCGCGACACTCAGCCCGCTGCTCAAGCGACTGGAAGCCTCCGGGTACCTCAAGCGTGCTCGCAGCACCGCCGACGAACGCCAGCTCGAGGTCTCCCTGACGACGGCAGGCCGAGCGCTCCGCGACCGTGCCGAGGCGGTGCCGCTCGCCGTGGCCGACCGACTGGGATGGCCGCCCGCCCGGCTCGAGGCCCTCAAGGACGACCTGACCGAACTGCTGGAACGGGTCGACGACATCTGACCCTGGCGCGCCGCAACGCTTCGTGGCAGAATCATTCGTGCACGAACGAAAGGAAGGGCGATGGGTCGCTTCGGCCGCTGGTACGAGAAGTGGAACACCACGCTCATCGAGAAGATGGGCCCGTCGCAGATCGGCGCCGGCCACCCCGAGGGCGTCGACGACCGGACGGTCGACCGCCCCTGCCCCATCTGCGGGCAGCCCCTGTCGCTGCACCAGGTGATCCGACCCGAGGGTCAGGTGCGCTCGTCGACGCTTGTGTGCCCCGGTCGCTGACGATCCGCTCAGAAGAGGAATTGCACCCGACAACACGTGGTTCAACGGACACGTGAAGCTCTTCGAACCCGCCGACTTCGGCGCACTGCACCTCCGCAACCGGATCGTCATGGCACCGCTCACGCGCACCCGCGCCGGCGCCCAGGGCATCCCGAACGACCTGCTCGTCGAGCACTACCGCCAGCGGGCCGGCCTCGGCATGATCATCACCGAGGGCACCTGGCCCGTGCAGGAGGGCCGCTCCTACCCCGGGCAGCCCGGCATCGAGACCGACGAGCAGATCGCCGGGTGGCGCCGCGTGACGGACGCCGTGCACGCCGAGGGCGGCACCATCGTCATGCAGCTCATGCACGGCGGCCGGGTCTCCCACACGTCGATCTCCGAGACGCCGCGCATCGTCGGTCCGAGCGCGATCGCCGCCCCCGGGCAGACGCACCTCGCCGACGGCAGCAAGGCCGACATGCCGGTCCCGCACGAGCTGACCACCGACGAGGTCCGCGAAGCCGTCCAGGGCTTCGTGCAGGCCGCGCGCAACGCCATCGCCGCCGGCCTCGACGGCGTCGAGGTCCACGGCGCCAACGGCTACCTCGTGCACGAGTTCCTGTCCCCCGTGTCGAACACCCGCACCGACGAGTACGGCGGCTCCCCCGAGAACCGCGCGCGCTTCGCCGTCGAGGTCACCACCGCCATCGCCGAGGCCGTCGGCGCCGACCGCGTCGGGATCCGCCTCTCCCCGCAGCACAACATCCAGGGTGTGCTCGAGGAGGACGACACCGACGTCCTCGCCACCTACACCGCGGTGGCGGAGGGCCTGGCGCCGCTCGGGCTCGCGTTCATCGACGTCCTCCAGGCGGAGATCGCGTCGGACCTCGTGCAGACCATCCGCCGCACCGCCGGAGCGCCGTTCATCGCGAACTCGGGCTTCTCGTCGGTGACCACCCGTGACGAGGCGATCGCGCTGCTCGACTCCGAGCACGTCGACGCCGTGGCGGTCGGTCGTCCGGCGATCGCGAACCCGGACCTCGCGCTCCGCTGGGAGCAGGACGAGGAGCTCAACGAGCCGCGTCCGGAGCTGTTCTACGGCGCCACGGCCGAGGGCTACACCGATTACCCGACGCTCGCCGAGTCGCGCGTGCAAATCGCGTAGTCGACGTGAGCGACTGACGGACGGAAGGCGCGGTGCCGGCTGGCACCGCGCCTCCCGTCCGCCTCGGGGGTGCATTCACTGCGCGCCGTCGCGGAACGACGCCGCCGCTGTCGTGCGACAGCGGCGGCGTCGTTGCCCGCACGCGCGGCCAGGGCGACCGCGAGACGAGCGACATCGTGGTCGTCGTTCGACAGCGGTCGACCCAACGACGACGGACTGCAGCCGTGGCGGCGAGAGCCACCCCACCCCGGGAGCAGAAGACGCGGGAACAGAAGACGCGGGAACAGAAGACGCCCCCGGTTCCGATGGAACCGGGGGCGTCATCCCTGCTGTCTCAAACAGTGTGCGCTCGAAGGGACTCGAACCCCCAACCTTCTGATCCGTAGTCAGATGCTCTATCCATTGAGCTACGAGCGCGTGGCGTTTGCGGCCGTGGAAGACTCTACAACAGGTGCGGGCCACGCGCCAATCGAGGCCCTTCGGACCGGCCGCTCGGCGTGTCGCGCCATCGCCGACGGCCTAGGCCTCCTCGTCGAACACCTCAGCGAGGAACGTCTGCAACGCCTGCCACGACCGCCGGTCCGCCGTCGCCTGGTACTGCGCGCCGTGGTCGGGAGCGTCCGTGCCCGGGACGGCGAACGCGTGCATCGCGCCCGAGTAGGTGACGACCTGCCAGTCGACCTCGGGCGCCGCACGCATCTCGTCCTGCCACTCGTGCACCTTCTCGTCGGGGACGACCGGGTCGGAACCACCGGTGAGCACCAGGAGCTTCGCCCGGATCTGGTGCGCGTCGGACGGCTCGTGGGCGATCAGACCGCCGTGGAACGACACCGCGCCGACGAGGTCCGCTCCGGTGCGGGCGAGCTCGAGGGCCGTCGACCCGCCGAAGCAGTAGCCCATGACGGCGATGCGGGTGTGGTCGACGTCGGGGTCGCGGCGGAGCTGCTCGAACCCGGCGAGTGCACGGGCCCGGAGCAGCGGGAGGTCCTGGTAGTACGAGCCGGCGACCTGGCCGGCCGTGTCGTCACCGGGTCGGACGTCGGCGCCGTAGATGTCGGCGCCGAACGCGACGTACCCGAGACGCGCGAGCATCGTCACGCGGGCGTGCACGTGCTCGTTGACGCCGTGCCAGTCGTGCACGACGAGCACGGCGGGACGCGGGCCCGCGATGGCGTGGTCCTTCGCGAGCACGCCCTCGAGGACGGTGCCCTCGTGGTCGTAGCGCACGGTCTCGACGCGCACGTCGGCGCCGGCGGGGTCGGGGACGGTCTGCAGGATGTCGTCGATGGTGGTCACGAGCCGACGCTACGCCCGCTGACCGGGCGGCCGCCCCGCGCATGTGCGTGGTGACCGGACGACGGACGGGAGGCACGTGGCGGCGCCGCCACGTGCCTCCCGTCCGGTGGTCGGCCGCTCAGGCGTCGATGTTGTCCCAGCCGTCCGGTCCCTCGGACCCGGCGGCGTAGTCGTCGAGCGGCGTCTTCCCGGCGCGCCAGGCCTCGAGGAACGGCTCGACGACCTTCCAGCCCTGCACGGCGCTGTCCCCGCGGACGGAGAGCGTGGCGTCGCCCTCGAGGACCCCGGCGAGCACCTCGCCGTAGGCACTCAGTCGGCCGGGGTTGAAGGTCACCGACAGCGCGGTGTGGTCGATCGTGTACGGGTCGCCGGGGCCGTTCACGTTGAGTTCGAGCTGCATCTCGTCCGGGGCGATCCAGATGCGGAGCCGGTCGGGCCGCTCGGCACCGGTCAGCCCGTTCGGCACGTGCGGCGAGTCCTTGAACGTGATGACGATCTCGCGACGCTGCTGCCCGAGCGCCTTGCCCGACCGGAGCGTGATCGGGACGCCGGCCCAGCGCCAGTTCGCGACCTCGAGGGTGAGCTGCGCGAGCGTCTCGGTGCCGAGCGAGGGGTCCACACCGTCCTCGTCGACGTAGCTCGGGAGCTTCCGGTCGCCGACCGTGCCGGCCGTGTAGCGCGCCCGCTTGCCCGCCGCGACGACGTCGCCACCCCAGGGTCGGACGGCGCGCAGCACGAGTTCCTTCTGCGTGCGGAGGTCGTCGGCGTCGATCGACGCGGGTGCCTCCATCGCGACGACGGCCATCACCTGGAGCAGGTGGCTCTGGATCATGTCGACGAGGGCGCCGGCCTTGTCGTAGTAGCGAGCACGTCCCTCGAGTCCGAGCGTCTCGTCGTAGACGATGTCGATGCGCTCGACGTGCTGGGACGACAGCAGCGGCTCGACGATGCGGTTGGCGAAGCGCAGGCCGAGCAGGTTGAGCACGGTGGAGCGGCCGAGGAAGTGGTCGACGCGGTGGATGCGCTCCTCGGGCAGGAACCCGTGCAGCACGTCGTTGAGGTGCTCGGCGCTCGCGGCGTCGGTGCCGAACGGCTTCTCGAGCGCGAAGCGGGTGCCCTTCGGGAGCTCGAGCCCGGCGAGGACCTCGCAGCTCTTCTCGGTGACGGCCGGGGGCAGGGCGAAGTAGACGGCCGGGTCGTGGTGGCAGTCCGCGAGGAGGGCCTTCAGGTCGTCCGCGCTGGTCACGTCGGACTTGCGGTAGCTCGACGCCTCGACGACGGCGCGGAGCCGGCCGCTCAGTCGCTCGGAGCCGTCGTGCGCGCCCTCGTCCTCCTCGTTCTTCGACGCCTGTGCGTTCTCGAACGCGTCGTGCACGAGACGCTTCCAGTCGTCGTCCGACAGGTCCTCCGTGCCGGCTCCGACGAGCTGCACGTCCCAGTCCTCCTTCACCTCCAACAGGGTGGCGAGACCGGGGAGCAGCAGCCGCTTGGAGAGGTCGCCGCTGGCACCGAGGATGAGCAGGGTGGTCTGGAGGCTCGACATGCCCCAGAACGTACTCACGAGTCCTGCAGGTGGCCGGGTCCGGACCCGTCCCGTCGGGCTGCGCGCCGCGCACACCACCGGCGGGCGTGCGCCCGGTCGCGCCGCTACGGTGGGGGCAGTCCGGCGCGAGGGAGCACCATGAGCAGTGAGCACGACGGGCGGCGCCTCCGCGTCGCGGTGATCGGCACGGGCATGATCGCGGGCGTGCACGTCCGCGCGGCGTCGGCCGCGGGTGCCGAGGTCCTCGGGGTCCTCGGACGCACCCCGGACCGGTCCGCCCAGGTCGCCGAGCAGCTCGGGCTCCCCCGTGGGTACGAGTCGCTCGACGAGGTCATCGCGGACGCTCCCGACGTCGTGCACGTGTGCACCCCGAACGGCCAGCACCACCCGCAGTCCCTCGCGGTGATCCGCGCCGGCATCCACGTCGTCTGCGAGAAGCCGCTCGCGCTCGACCCCGAGCAGGCCGACGAGCTCGTCGCCGCGGCGGCGGAGGCCGGTGTCGTCGCCACCGTCCCGTTCGTGTACCGGTACCACCCGGTCGTGCGGGAGATCCGCGCCCGTGTGGCCGAGGGCGAGCTCGGTCGACTGCTCGCCGTGCACGGGCACTACCTGCAGGACTGGATGCTCGACGAGGACGCCTCCTCGTGGCGGGTCGACCCGTCCTCGAGCGGTGCATCGCGGGCGTTCGCCGACATCGGCTCGCACTGGTGCGACCTCGTCGAGTTCGTCACCGGCCAGCGCTTCGTCGAGGTCTCGGCCGCCACCGACGTCGTCTACCCGACCCGACCCGCGGCGTCCGGCCCGTCGTTCTCCGGATCCCCCGACCCGGACCCGCTCGCGGACGCCAGCCAGCGCGCCGACGTCACGACGGAGGACACCGCGGTCGCCACGTTCCGCACCGGTGCCGGCCGCATCGGGAACGTCGTCATCTCGCAGGTCTCCGCCGGCCGCAAGAACCGGCTCTGGTTCGAGGTGGACGGCACCCTCGGGTCGGCCGCCTTCGACCAGGAGCAGCCGGAGTCGGCCTGGTTCGGCACCGAGCGCGGCGCCCAGATCATCGTGCGCGACCCCACGCAGGGCACCCCGGACCAGCGTCGCCTCGCGGTCGTGCCGGCCGGCCACCCGCAGGGCTACCTCGACGCGTTCACGGCGTTCGTCGCCGACACCTACGACGCCGTCCGTGGCGGGTCCCCCGAGGGACTCCCGACCTTCGCGGACGGCGCGCGCGCCGCGGCGATCATCGGGGCGGTCCTCGACAGTGCGCGCGACCGCGCCTGGCACGCGATCGGCTGAGCGCTCCGCGCCCGACTGGAGGCCCGCATCACGTGACCGGCGTCGGTCACGTGGTCCGGGCCTCCAGTCTGAACGCGTACAGCCTGCGGGATGCACGCTGGTCGCATGGGCACCACCGTGAGCGACTTCGTCATCGACCGCATCAAGTCCTGGGGCGTGTCCCGGGTGTTCGGCTACCCCGGGGACGGCATCGGCGCGTTCGACGGAGCACTCGGCAAGGCGGACGGCAGCGAGCGTGCCCTCGAGTACGTGCGGCCGACGCACGAGGAGATCGCCGCGCTCATGGCGACCGCGCACGCGAAGTTCACCGGCGAGGTCGGCGTGTGCGTCGCGACGTCCAGCCCCGGAGCGTTCCACATGCTCAACGGCCTCTACGACGCGCAGATGGACAACCAGCCGGTCGTCGCGATCGTCGGCCAGCAGGGCCTGGCGTCGATCGGGTCGTTCACGCAGCAGGAGTCGAACCTCGAGCGGGTGTTCGCCGACGTCGCGTGCTACGTCGAGACCGTCGCCTCGCCGGACGCTGCGGGGGTCGTGATCGACACCGCGTTCCGCACCGCGATGCTCCGGAAGCAGCCCGCCGTCGTGGTCCTCCCCCACGACGTCCAGGCGATGGCGTGGGAGGAGCCCGCGGCCGAGCACTGGGTGTCCCGGTCGAGCGATGTCCCCGCCTCCACCCGCATCACCCCGTCGGCCGAGGACGTCCGGCGGTTCGCGGAGATCCTCAACGCCGGCGAGAAGATCACCTTCCTCGTCGGGGCCGGTGCCCGCGGTGCGACCGACCAGGTCCTCGCCGCCGCGGAGAAGACCGGCGCCGGCATCATCACCGCCCTCCGCGGCAAGGACGTCGTGCCGTCGGACGTGCCGTACCACACGCAGCAGGTCGGGCTCCTGGGGTCGCGGCCGAGCCTGACGCAGATCAAGGAGTGCGACACGATCGTGCTCCTCGGCACGAACTACCCCTACGGCGAGTACCTGCCGGCGACCGGGCAGGCCCGCGGTGTGCAGGTGGACATCAAGCCCGAGCAGCTCGGCCTCCGCTACCCGACCGAGCTCAACCTCTGGGGCGACGTCGGCGCGACGCTCGACGCGGTCCTGCCGCTCCTCGAGCAGACCACGGACCGCTCGTGGCAGGAGCAGCTCGCCGACGAGATGCGGGAGTGGGAGGCCGAGATGGCCCGCCAGGCCGAGGTCTCCTACAGCGACGGCGTCAACCCGCGGCGGGTGATCAGCGCCGTGAACGAGCGCCTGCCCGAGGGCGTCACCGTCACGTGCGACGCCGGGACCACCGCGGACTGGTACGGACACCACATCCGCCTCCGCCGGGGCATGCACGGCGACATGTCCGGCCGGCTCGCAACCATGCTCGCCGCGATGCCGTACGCCGTGACCGCCAAGTTCGCGTTCCCGGACGCTCCGGCCGTGTGCACCATCGGCGACGGCGCGTTCCAGATGCTCGGCATGAACGAGCTCATCACCGTGAAGAAGTACATGGCGAGCTGGCCGAACCAGCAGCTCGTCATCGTGATCATGCACAACGACGACCTCGGGCAGGTCTCGTGGGAGATGCGCACCGAGGACGGCAACCCGATGTGGCGGGGCTCGCAGGACGTCGAGACGATGGACTACGCCGGCTACACCGAGCTCCTCGGGTTCACGGGCATCGCCGTGCACGACGACGCCGAGGTCGAGGCGGCCGTCGAGCGAGCGTTCGCGAACCCGGGCGTGACCGTGATCGACGCCTACGTCAGCCGGAGCGTGCCGCCGCTCCCGCCGCACATCACGGCGGAGTACGCGATCAACACGGCGAAGAGCCTGCTGAAGGGCGACCCGGTCGAGCTCGACGTCGTGAAGGACTCGGCGAAGGCCATGGCGGCGGAGGCCGTCGAGCGGGTGAAGGGCGCGCTCGGCCGCGACTGAGCGGGTCGCGGGTGTTGCTCGTGTGAACATCGTGTGACGCGTTCGGGGGGCGTCTGGCGTGTTGCCTGTGCGTCCTCCTAGGTTCGTCGCCGATGAACACTTCCCACCACTCCCGAACGCGTCGTGGGCGCCTGGTCGCGGGCGCTGCGCTCGCGACCGCCGGTGTCCTCGTCGCGCTGTCCGTGCCGTCCGTCGCCAGTGCTGCCGAGGGCGACACCACGATCGACCTGTACAACGTGAACGACTTCCACGGTCGGATCGCGCAGTCCATCTCACAGACGAACGGCGTCCCGACCCCCCGCGACGGCGACGCTGCCGGAGCGGCGACGTTGGCCGGCGCACTGGAACAGCTCCGCGGCGACGGCACGACCTCCGCGTTCGTCAGCTCCGGCGACAACATCGGCGGCTCGACGTTCGAGTCGTTCATCCAGGACGACCAGCCCACGATCGACGTGCTCAACCAGATGGACCTCTCCGTCAGCGCGATCGGCAACCACGAGCTCGACAAGGGCCAGGACGACCTCCGCGACCGCGTGATCGGCGGCCAGGGCGAGGGCGTCCGTGCGGCGCAGTGGGACTACGTCTCCGCGAACATCCTCGACTCGGCCACGGGGAAGCCCGCGTTCCAGCCCTACTCGATCCAGGAGATCAGCGGCGAGCGCGTCGGCTTCATCGGCGCGACGGTGGACCTGATCGGCCAGGGCCTCGTCGCCCCGGACGGCATCGAGGGCCTCGAGATGGGCGACATCACGACCGAGGTCAACAAGGTCGCCGCGCAGCTCACCGACGGCGACCCGGCGAACGACGAGGCCGACGTGCTCGTGCTGCTCGTGCACGACGGCGCGGAGTCGTCGACGCCGGTCACGCCGACCTCCGACACCGACTTCTCGCGCGCGGTCTACGGCGTCACCCCGAAGGTCTCGGCGATCCTGTCCGCCCACACCCACCAGACGTACGCCTACTCGGTCGTCCCGACGGGCGGCACCGTCGCCCGCCCGGTGATCCAGACAGGCTCGTACGGCTTCAACCTCGGCCACGTGCGGCTCACGGTCGCCGCGGACGGCACCGTGACCCCGGCGGCACCCGAGAACCTGCGCCTGGTCGACGGGACCTACACGCCCGACCCCGCGGTCCAGGCCACCGTCGATGCCGCCGTCGCCGAGGCCGACCGGCTCGGCGCCGTCGAGCTCGGCACCGTCGACCGCGACCTCAAGCGCGCGGTGCAGACGGACGGCTCCGAGAACCGCGGCGGCGAATCGACGCTGGGCAACTTCGTCGCGGAGGTCCAGCGGAGCCAGACGCAGCGGCAGGGCTCGCAGATCGCGTTCATGAACCCGGGTGGCCTGCGCGCGGACGTTGCCTCGGGCGCGGTCACCTACAAGGAAGCCGCGGTCGTCCAGCCGTTCGCGAACACACTCGTCGTCCTCGACCTCACCGGCGATCAGATCCGGCAGGCGCTCGAACAGCAGTGGCAGCCGACGTCGGCCAGCCGCCCGTTCCTCAAGCTCGGCGCGTCCGAGGGCTTCGCCTACACGTACGACCCGGAGGCTGCGGCCGGCTCCCGCATCACCTCGATGACCCTCGACGGCGATCCCGTCGAGGCCACGCGCGCCTACAAGGTGACCGTGAACTCCTTCCTCGCGACGGGCGGCGACAACTTCGGCGCGTTCAAGGACGCCGCCGCGAAGCAGGACAGCGGCATGGTCGACCTCGAGGCACAGGTCCAGTACTTCCGGGCGAACCCGACGGTGGAGGTCCAGCAGGACCAGCGCGCCGTCGGGGTCCGGACGAACGAGCCCGAGGGCGGGTTCCAGCCCGGCGACGAGGTCCGGATCGACCTGTCCTCGCTCACCTTCAGCAACGCCACCGACCAGGCCGGCGAGGTCGCGGTGAGCGCCGACGGCGAAGAGCTCGACCGTGCCACGATCGACACGTCGGTCGTGGACACCACGGACGAGCAGGGGCGCGCGACGCTCGAGTTCACCGTCCCCGGCGGCGAGGCCGGCGTGGCGCGCTCGGCGCTGACGACGCGCGCCGCGGCCACGACCGACGAGCCGCTCGTCGTCACCCTGCCGAACGGGCAGACGATCACCCTCGCGGTGACGATCCCGGTCGCCGCCGAGACCGCGGACCCCGGTACCGACCCGACCGACCCCGCTGACCCGGGCACGACGCCCGGTGCGGGCAACGGCGGTGCCGTCGACGGCGGCGCGGGCACGGGTGTCGACACGGACGGCGACGGCACGGTCGACGTGATCGTCGCCGACGACGCCGACGGCGAGCTCGCCTTCACGGGCGCCGAGCTCACCGGTCCGGCGATCGCCGCCGGGCTGCTCCTCCTCGCCGGCATCGCCGGTCTGGTGGTCGCTCGACGACGACGCGCCCTGCGCGCCGGAGCGGTCACGACCGACTGACGGGCGACCGGATGACGGACTGGAGGCGCGGTGCCAGCTGGCACCGCGCCTCCAGTCCGTTCAGGTCCCTGTCCCCGCGGAGTGGGACGGCGTATCCTCAGCCGTGTCGCACAGCGACGCGTCGCGCCGGGTCATCTCTCATCCGCCGGCGGTGGTTCCGCTCGGTGCGGACTCCGCGGCGCGGGTGCTCTCCGTCTCCAGGGAAACGACGGAGGGCACCCACCACCCGGCTCGTCAGCGGAAGAGCTGCTCCGCGATGTACGAACCCTTCCGGGGCGCCGGCGGGACCGCGAAGACCCCGGAACCGATGTGCGAGACGTACTCGTTCAACCGGTCGGATGCGCCGAGCTTCCGCTGCAACCGGGTGAAGTGCTCCGGGTCGGACACGTACGCGGCGAACAGCAGCCCGGCGTCGAGCTGCCCGTACTGGTTCAGCCCGTCCGTGTAGTTGTAGCCGCGTCGGTGGATCTTCACGCCACCGTTCGCCTCGTGCGCCGCGAGCGCGATGTGCGAGCGGACGTCGATCTTCGTGGTGCCGTCACCGTGCGCCGCGTGGAAGTCGGGCGTCGTGTGCTCGGAGCCGCCGGACAGCGGGGCACCCTCGATCTTCGTCCGGCCGAAGACGCGCTGCTGGTCGCTGACGTTGTCGGCGTCCCAGGTCTCGAGGTTCATCCGGATCTTCCGGACGACCTGGTACGTGCCGCCGCGCATCCACGCGGCGCCGTCGCCCGGGTCGTCGACCCACACGAAGCGGCTGAACTCCTCGTCGGTGGACACGTTCCGCGTGCCGTCCTTGAACCCCATGAGGTTCCGCGGCGTCGACTGCGAGGGGCCGGCGGAGGCCCGTCCGAAGCCGAGCACCGTCCAGCGCACGGTCGCGGTCCCGCGGGCGATCCGGGCGAGGTCACGGACCGCGTGGTACGCCACCTGCGGGTCGTCCGCGCACGCCTGGAGCGACAGGTCGCCGCCCGTCAGCTGCTCGTCGAGGTTGTCGCTCGGCAGGGTCGGGATCGCGGCGAGATGCGCCGGACGCTTGTCGGCGAGGCCGAAGCGCTCGTCGAACACGCCGGGGCCGAGCCCGACCGTGACGGTGAGGGATGCCGGGCCGAGGTCGAGGGCCTCCCCCGTGTCCGCTCCGACGCCGTTCCCGTGCGCGGGCTCGACGCTGCCGACGGTCTTCCCGGCCTGCAGCTGTGCGATCGCCGCCGACCAGCGGGCGAGGAGCACCTGCAGGTCCGTCGTCACCGACGTCGACAGGTCGAACGTCATGAAGACGCAGTGCCGCTGCGGCACGGTGCGGATGCCGCCCTGGGGCTGCCCGGACGCCGTCGCGTAGAACGGGTGCTCCTGCGACAGGTCGATCGACTCGTCGCCGTTCGCGGCCGCGGCGAACGGGTTCACCCCGGTGGCCGCGGTCGCGCCGGCGACGCCGGCCGCGGCGCCGACACCGGCCCCGGCCGCGGCGAGGCCGGCGCCGAAGAGGCCGCGTCGGGACACGCCTCCCCGGCTACCCGCAGCCGACGTGGTCGCGGTCGCGGTGTCGCCCGGCGCGGTCGCGGCGTCGCCGGTGCGCGCGCCCGGCGCGTCGCGGTGCTCGTGCTCGCTCGTCACGCGGTGGCGACCTTCTCGGCCAGTCGGGACAGCGGATCCTGCAGCGCCTGGACTTGCTGCGAGATCCCGTTCGCGTCGTCGCGCTTCAGGTCGCCGGTCCAGGCCTTGAACCCACCGAGTCCGTCGGCGTCGCGGTAGCCGTCCATGAGCGCGTTCGTCGCGTCGAACTGCTTCGCGATCTGCTTCGTCAGCGTCGGGTCCGTCTTCGTCAGTCCGGGCTTGAGGTACGCGAAGGCCTGCCGCGCGCCCTCGACGTTGGCGGCGAGGTCGACGAGGTCGATGTGGCTGTAGGCCTCCTCCTCGCCGGTGATCTTGTTGGACTGGACCTCCTCGAGCAGCCCCGCGGCGCCGTTCGCGAGGTCCTCGGGCTTGTAGTCGAGCGTCGGGACGAGCTTCGCGAGCAGGTGCACGTTCTCGGTCAGCGCCGCGGCGGTCTTCTTCGTGGACGCGGTGATCTTCCCGGCTTCGAAGAGGTCTTTCTCGACTGCGTGGAAACCGCTCCAGCCGACGGACTCGTCGAGGTTCGAGGCCCGCATGTCGATGAGGTAGTCGAGGTTGCCGGCGTTGTCGGTGGCCTTGAACCCCTTCTTCACGAAGCCGTCGACGTCGCTCTCGATGTGCTCGTAGAACGGCCGGGCGTTCGCGTAGTCGGTCTTCGCCGCGGCGAGGTCGCCCGCGTCGACGTGCGCCTGCAGCTGCTCGACGGCCGCCACCATGTCGGTGACCTGGCCGTCGACGTAGGTCGCGTAGCCCTTCGTGCCGTCGGCGAGCAGGGTCGCCGCGCTGCTGTTCGCGGTGTCCGCGACCTTCCCGGTCACGGTGAAGTCCGTGAGCTCGGTCGTCGCACCGGGGCAGTACACCTGGTACTTCCCGCCGGTCAGCGTCGCGGTGAAGTGCACGGGCTCGAGGCCGGGCGCGAGGTTCTCCTTCTCGCCGAGGATCCGCTGGTCCTGCAGGAGCTCGACCTCGGTGATCGCCGTCGACGACTCGTTCTTGACCGTGAAGGTGACCGGTCCCGCCGGCACCTTCGTCGTGGAGACCGCGCAGGCGTCGGAGCCGTCGTTCGTCAGCGTGACGGTGACGCGGGCGACCTTCCCGGAAGCGGACGGGTCGCTCGACGCGGAGGACGAACCGGACGCGCAGCCGGTCAGCGCGAGCGCGGTCACGGCGCCGAGGGCGCCGAGGGTGATCAGGGGGCGGACGGTGGAATTACCGAGCGGCATACGCGGGGCTCCTCGTGGGGTCGTCGGCGGGCGGGCCGCGCGACGGGGTGGTGTCGGGGTCGGGCGCAGGGGTGGCTGTGGTGCGGCGGCGGTCACGGAGCGCGAGCAGCAGTTGCGCTGCGGCGGCGATGCCGAGCGCGAGCGGCAGCCAGGCTGCCCAGAGTTGCAGTTCCGCACCGCGCGTCGCGGCGGTCGCCGCGGTCGCGGTGGCGCGCTGGGCGACGGCGTCGGGGACGCTCCACACGGCGCGGTCGAGCGTCGTGGTGCGAGCGGACGGGAGGCCCCCACCGCTCAGCGTCAGCACGTCGCGTTCCGAGGCGGTCGCGTCCAGGACCCCGCCGGCTGCGGTCCAGAGGGTGGTGGTCCGCTTCGTGACCCACTCCGCCGTGAACGGGCCGGGGTTGGTGGACGGGGAGATGCCGACCGGGATGCGGCCGAACAACCCGACGAGGTCGTCGAGTGTCAGGCTGCTCGGCTGCGCGGAGGACGCACCGGCGTCGACGACCTGCCAGCGGTCAGCTGCGACGCCGTCGCGGGTGACACGGCGGTGCGTCGACGCGGGCAGCTCGATCTCCGCCTGCGAGCCGTTGCCCCGGGTGCGGAGTGCGCCGGCCGACCCGTGCACCTCGGCCGTGAGGCTCGTCTGGTCACCGTCGAGGCGGACGGTGTCGGACAGGTGCGGGGCGGAGGCAGCGACGGCCGGGACGCCGGCGGCCAGCGCGACCGCGGCGACCGCCAGACCACCGGCGACGACCGTGCGGACGAACGGCACCCGCGCCGGGGACGGGCGCCAGGCACGCGGCCAGAGGGACAGCGCGAGCACGGGTACGAGGTAGAGCACCCAGCCGAGCACCTCGATGACACGGGGGTCCGGTGGGATGCCCAGCACACCGGTGACGAGGGCGCCCTGCACCGAGCCGTTCGGCGCCAGCCAGGACAGGTCGACGGTGCGCTGCTGCCCGACGACGACCCAGCCGGCCTCGTGGGCGTGACGGATGGCGGTGAGGACGAGCCCGGCCGCGACGAAGACGAGGAACACCCCGGTGCCGGTGAAGAACCGCGACAGGTTCAGCCGGACGCCGCCCGTGTAGATGCCGTAGCCGATGAGGACCGCCGCGGCGATGCCGATCACCGCGCCGAGGGCGGCCGAGCCGGTGTCGCTCGACGCCTGGAACGTCGCGAGCAGGAACACCGCCGTCTCGAAGCCCTCCTTGAGGACGGCGAGGAAGGCCATGCCGGCGAGGGCCCACGCCGTCCCGCGGCCGAGGGCTGCCGTCGCACTGGCCTCGAGGTCCTTCCCGAGCGAGCGAGCGTGCGTCCGCATCCAGACGATCATCCCGGTGACGAAGACGACCGCGACGAGGCCGATGATCGTCTCCATGCCCTCCTGCTCGGCCTGCGGCAGCGCCTGCTCGACGAGCTGGAGCCCGAAGCCGACCGCGACGCTGAGCAGCACGGCCGTGCCGACGCCGAGCCACATCGGCGCGAGGGGGACGCGGTTGCGACGCAGGAACGCGGCGATGATGCCGACGATGAGCGTCGCTTCGAGGCCTTCACGGAGGCCGATCACGAGTGTGGCGAGCATGGCGTAGGTGAGGCTAACCTAACCCGGGCTCGGCTCGCCACTCCCGCCTCGTGGGGTTTGATGGTTCTCATGAACCTGCTGACCGCCGAGGGCCTGGCATCGGTCACGAACGTCCTCGACCTCGCCGGTGTCTTCGCGTCGGCGCTGCTCGGTGGCTCGATCGCCCGGACGATGGACTTCGACCTCTTCGGGTTCCTCGTCGTCGGGTTCGTCTCGGGCCTCGGCGGTGGCATCCTGCGCGACACCCTGCTGCAGAACGGTCCCCCGGTCGCACTCGTCGACCCGCTGTACGTGCCGGTCGCCATCGCCGGGGCGCTCGTGGCGTTCTTCGTGTCGTTCTCCGAGGTGACGTGGGACCGCCTCTTCACGATCCTCGACGCCGCCGTCATCGGCATCTGGTCCGTGGTCGGCGTGCAGCGGACGTTCGACGCGGGGCTCGGCTGGCCGGCCGCGATCATCATGGGCACGATCACCGCGGTCGGGGGCGGCGCGATGCGCGACCTGCTGCTCCGCCGTGTCCCGGCGGTGTTCGGCGGGAACGCCCTGTACGCCACCGTCGCGGTCGCCGCCTCGGCCGTGATGGTCGTCGCGTCCTTCCTCGGATCGCCGTCGATCGGGATCGTCGCGGCGATCGTGCTGTCCCTCGCGCTGCGGTACGGCGCGGTCCGGCGCGGCTGGGGCCTGCCGAACGGGCGCGACTGGCAGCCGCAGTCGACCCTCGGCTCCCTGCTCCGACGCGGCCGTGGCCTGCGGGTCGTCCGTCCGGACGCGCTGCGACTCCTCCGCCGACCGGGCCGTCGCTCGGGGGTCGGCAGCGTGCACGAGCACCACGAAACGGACGCGGAGAGCCAGGACGCGTAACGGACTACCGCCGCGAGGCCGCGCGGGCGTAGCATCGAGACCGCCGGGTATCGAAACCGGCGCACGTGGCACCGAGCACCGACGCGACCCGAACGCGGCGGTTCACGAGCAGCGTGCCGAGGGGGCTTCGCTGATGCCGCGCGGGATCAGACGCGCGGCGCGGCAGGTCTCCGCGGACCGAGGACGTCCGGACGACGCGAGCGTGTCGGACGGTGTCGTCGGACGCGCCAGAATGGTCCCGACCACCACCACACGCTCCACGACGTCGACCCGACGACGAGCGAGGGGGCACTGTCGAACCAGGATCAGATGAGCGACGTCGCTTCCCCCACTTCGCGAACCCCTCGGGCAGAGGTCCGAGAACGACTGCTGACCGCCGGCGCGCAGGTGTTCGCCGAGCAGGGCGTGCACGAGTCCCGGCTCGACGACGTCGCCGCGCGCGCCGGCTTCAGCAAGGGTGCCGTCTACTCGAACTTCAGCTCCAAGGAAGACCTCGTCGCACAGGTGATGCAGCGCGCGACGAACCTCGTGCTCGGGTCGTTGCAGGAGCTCGTGCACGCCGACATCGCCTCGGTGCAGATCGGCGACGTCGTCCGGCAGGCGTTCGGCCGCCACGACCAGAGCGCGCAGTTCGCCCTGCTGTCGGAGTTCCGCGGCTACGCGACGCGCCACCCGGAGCTCATGCCGGAGTTCGTGGCGCAGCGCCGGAGCCTGCAGGACGGCGTGCAGGAGCTCGTGGACCTGTGGTTCGGCGCCCACCCGGAGATCGACCCCGGCATCCCCCTCGACACCTTCGCGACCGCCCTGATCGCGGCGAACGTCGGCCTCGTGTTCGACGCGCCCGCCCTGCCCGGGCTCGATCCCGGCGAGGTCGTCGCGGCGCTCGTCGAGGCCGTCGTCCGCCCGCGCTGACCGAGCGCACCACCGGCCTCGACGCCTCGCCGGACGTCGCGCCGCGACCGCTCGCGACGGGGCCTCGACGCTACGCCGGGCTCCGGCGTGTCCGGCGTCCCTCGTGCGACCACGCCGACGAGGGCAGCAGGCTCGGCGGCAGCACGCGCGATCGCACCCGCCGACCGGCGGACACCGACGCGTCCAGCGCACCACGGGCCTCCCGGATGGCCTGCTCGAGTGCGTCGCGATCGGATGCCTCGGCACCGGCCGCACCGAACCGCTCGTGGTCGACGGCGTCGACCACCCGGTCGAGCGCCGGGACGACGGCCGGCGGCAGGCCCGGACGCAACCGACCGAGCACCGCTCGTGCGGTCCGGGCGGCGGCTGCGGCGTCACCCGGTGGTGCCAGGCCCGGCGCGTAGCCGTGGTCGGCGACGTCGTCGAGGACCTCACGCCAGGCAGCCGCGGCCGGGGAGCGTCCCGACCGGACTGCTGCGAGTCGCGACCGGCGACGGAGAGCACGCACGACACCGGGTGCGAACAGGAGCGCGACGGCGAGGACGATGCCCGCGGCGAGGCCGAGCACGCCGTTCCCGCCCCCGGTGCCCGGCGTGGCCGCGGCACCCGGCGCTGCCGAGGCCGACGGGGTGGCCGATGGCTCCGTCTCGGCGGGTGCGGAGCGGTCCGGCGCCGGGAGCGGGGTGTCGGGCGTCCCCGGTGTCGCGGACTCGGAGGGCTCGGTCGAGGGCTGCGCCGCTTCGTCGGAGTCGGGCGTCGGCTCGAACGCCACCCACCCGGCGCCCTGGATGTACAGCTCCGGCCAGGAGTGCAGCTGCCGGTTCGACACCGTGTACTCGCCGTCGGCCTGGTCCGTGCCGGCGCGGTAGCCGACCGCGATGCGGGACGGGATGCCGAGCGTGCGGGCCATCACCGCCATGGCGGACGAGAAGTGCACGCAGTACCCCTCGCGCACCCGGAGGAAGGTGTCGATGACGTCCATGCTGTCGCCGTCGTAGCCCTGCTCCACCGGGGCGGTCTCGGAGTAGGTGAAGAGGTCGCTCCGGAACCACCGCTCCAGCGCACGTGCTTCTTCGTAGTCGTTCCCGGCGCCGGCTGCGACCCGCGACGCCGTGGACGCGATGTCCTTCGGGAGGTCCTTCGGGAGGGTGAGGTCGGTGCGGAGCTGCTGTTCCGACGGCCGGGCGAACCCGCGCCCGTCGACCCGGGCGAGCATGCCTGTGCGGGCGAACGCGTCGAGGTACTCGTTGGCGAAGGTGGAGGCGCCGTAGACCTCGTAGGTGGCACCCCGCGGCGTGGCCTGGCCGGTGGACCGCAGCGTGTTCGACTGTCCCATCCAGCGCCACTGCTGCAGGTCGAGGTTGGTCGAGCGCGCCTGGACGGACACCGCGCCCGACGGCACGGGCAGGTAGTTGCTCGACAGCCCGGTGATCCGGATCGTGACGTCACCGCGCGTGGAGAGCCGCGGATTGACCCCGACGGCCCACTGCTGCTGATCGGCCGTCTCCGACTGGCTCGCGTCGGTGACCGTCGGTACCCAGTCGCCGGTGCCGAACTCGTCGAGGTCCGCGAGCTTGAGGTACTCCGGCTGGCCGTCGGACGACCGGTACCGGAAGACCTCGAGCGCGTTCGGCCGACGGAGGTCCTGCCCGAGGTTGAGCAGCGTGCCGGGACGGCCGGGCTGGATCGGCGACTGGATCGCCCCCGTGACACCGGAGAGCCAGCTCGCGTTGAGCGGGATCACCGACGGCAGACCGACCGCGACCACGAGGCCGATCGCCCCGACGACGGCCGCGGGCAGCGCGCGTTGCACGGGCCGGACCGACAGCCAGAGGATCGCGAGGAACGCCACGGCCGTGAGCACCACGAGCACCGGCGACGCGGGCGTGCCGGTGATGATGCCGGGGACGATGAGGATCACGAGCGCGGGCGTCGCGGCGAGGGCGGCCGTCGGTGCCACGGCGGCGAGGAAGAGGGACACCGCGGCGACCCAGGCGATCGCGACGACCACGACGAGCCGGATGGCGTCGGTCTGCGGCAGTGGCGCGGGGTTCAGCCGGATGGCGGCGATCGTCTCCCCGAGCGCGCCGTTCCGGTCGAGCCACCCGAGGGGTTGCACGTCGTTCACGAGTGCAGCGGCGCACGAACACGCGATCACGGCGGCGACGAGCGCGACGAACCGGATGCCGGGTGCGCGTCGGCGCACGGCGAGCACGACGGCGACGAGGACGGCCGCGACGACGACGCCGCCGACCCACCACGCGATCCCCTGCACGAGCGGGCGCAGGGCGAGCGCGGCGATCAGGACGGGCACGGGCGCGAGGACGGTGATCCACGCGCTGGGGGTGTCGCGCTGCTCGTCCGGTCGGTCGAGGATCTCGTGCACGTCGACCCCGCGCCGACGGGCGGGCGTCTGCGTCCCGGTCACCGGATGCTCCCGGGTGCGGACGCCCCGGCGACGGGGACGACGAGCGTGCGCCAGCCGCCGCGGTCGAGGATGCCGCGGACGACCGGCTCCGGCGGGACGATGGTCGCCAGGATCCCCCGGCTCGACCCGATGGTCGCCGACACGAGCTCGGCGGCCTGCTCGGCGGTGCACCGCCCGGTGACGACGGCGGTCATGCCGTGCACGTCGCGGCCCCGGACGTCGGGCAGCACCTCGGTGACGTCGCGGGCGTCCGAGCGCACCTGCACGTCGGCGAGGCCCACCAGGACGTCGGTGAGCCCGCCGGCGTCACCCGCGTGCCGGGTGACACCGTCCGGCTCGTCGCTCACGAGGACGACCCGCGAGGTCCGGGCGGCGAGGGCGCGGGCGACGCTGGCGGCGACGACGACCGCGTGCTCGAACGCGGCGTCACCGCCGAGGTCGGACAGTTCGGCGAGGTCGTCACGGCCGAGCGCCTGGTAGGACTCCCGGCGGACGTCGAGCGCGATCACGGCCTCCGGCGGCTGTGCCTGCGTGGTCTGGCGGACGTGGAGTTCCCCGCGCCGGGCGCTCTGTCCCCAGTGCACGCGGCGGATCGGGTCGCCGGGACGGTACGGGCGGAGTTCGCTGTCGTCCGCGGAGCCGCCCTGGCCCACGCGGCCCTCGTCGGCGGACACCGCACCCGCGAGGGCACCGGTGTCGATCGCGGTGAGCGGCATCGACGCCGGCACCACCACCACCTCTTCCGCGCGGACGACGGGCCGGTCGATGCGCAGCAGTCCGAAGGGGTCCTCGACGCGGATCGTGACCGGGCCGACGAGCCCGCGGCCGCGGTGCATCGCCAGCGCCTCGACGTCGAGCACGGCCGGCGGGGTGCGGGGTCCGACGGTCGCGTACGTCTCCGCCTCGGACACGCTCGCGAAGACGTCGTCGAGCTGCTCCCGGACGAGCAGTGTGGACCGGGGCCCGAACTTCAGGCCGGTGCCCTGCAGGGTGACGCGCTCGCGGTACACCTCGCCGACCTGGACGATGGCCCGCGCGGCGCTCCGGCTCCCCCGCAGCGGTGCCGCGACGACGAACGCCATCACGGTGCCCAGCACGAGCAGGACGAGCAGCAGCAGTCCCGCCGACACCGCGACGCTCGTGCTGCCGACGAGCCCGCCACCGACGAGACCGATGCCGACCGCGAGCAGCGTCCATCCGCGCACGGTCGGGCGTGGGAACGGCGTCCGACGCGCCAGCGCCAGACCGCGTCGCCCGTACCGCACCGCGACCGAGCGCGCCGCTCCCGCCCGCCGGGCGAGCGACGAGGGCGCCGCGGACGAGGACATCAGGACCGGACGGGGGTGGCGGTGAACGGCACGCTGGTGTCCGAGACGATGCGGACCACGATGTCGCGGACCGTGTCGTCGCCGGAACCGCCGAGGCCGCGCGCGACCGGCACGAGACGGTGGGCGAGCACGATCGGTGCGAGCGCGGCGACGTCGTCCGGCGTGACGAAGGGGCGGCCGAGGAGCGCGGCGTGCGCCCGGGAGGCCTGCGCGAGGTGGAGGGTGGCCCGGGGGCTCGCCCCGAGGACGAGGTCGGGGTGGTGGCGCGTCGCGCGGACGATCGCGACGATGTACGCCTCGACGTCGGGCGAGACGTGCACGCCCCGGACGGCGGCGATCATGCCGCGGAGCGTCGCGACGTCGACGATCGGTCGGAGTGCGGACAGCGGGTCGCGGCCGCCGCGGTTCGCGAGCATCTGCCGCTCGGCGTCGAGGCTCGGGTACCCCATCGCGATGCGCGCGGTGAAGCGGTCGCGCTGGGCCTCGGGCAGCGGGTACGTGCCCTCCATGTCGATCGGGTTCTGGGTCGCCACGATCATGAACGGCGACTCGAGCGGCCGTGTCACGCCGTCGACGGTCACCTGGGCCTCGGCCATGGCCTCGAGGAGCGCCGACTGGGTCTTCGGGCTGGTCCGGTTGATCTCGTCGCCGATGACGACGTTCGCGAAGACCGGGCCCGGCGAGAACCGGAAGGTCCCCGACGACTGGTCGAACACGTTCACGCCGGTGACGTCGGAGGGGAGCATGTCGGACGTGAACTGGATGCGGTTCACGGACCCGCCGACCGACGCGCCGAGCGCCTTCGCCAGCACGGTCTTGCCGACCCCGGGCACGTCCTCGACGAGGAGGTGTCCCTCGGCCAGCATCACCGTCAGCGCTGTCCGGATCGCGTCGGTCTTGCCGTCGACGACGGTCGAGACGGCCGCGACGATCGCGGCGCCCGCGTCGCGGACGTGCTCGAGCGGGACGGCTGGGGCGGTCGGTTCCGGCACGCAGGCCTCCTCGGCTCGGGACAGGTGTCGTGCATGCTACAACGGCCCGGTGACAGCCAGCGGAGGATGCGTCACCGACGCGGCCCGCCGCTGGTGGACCCTGCCACGGGCGGACGGGAGGCACGGCACCCGCTGGTGACGCGCCTCCCGTCCGACCTGTGGTCGCGTCTCAGACGCGGGCTGCGAGCGCCGCGTCCGCCGCCGTCAGGACGCGCGCCGCCACGGCGACGCCCTCCTCGCGCCCGAGTTCGGTGTCCTCGTGCTCGATGTTCACCCAGATGTCGGGGTCGACCTCGTGGAGCGCGGCGAGGAACTCCGTCCAGTAGGCGACGTCGTGCCCCTTGCCGAGCGCGACGAAGTCCCACGCGGCCGTCTTCGGCCACTCGTTCGCCCACTCGTCGCCGCCGAGGTTCGTGCGCGCCTCGCCGGGCGACAGGCGACGGAAGGAGTTGTCGAGCACACCGTTGATCGCCGCGTGGGGGTTGACGCGGACGTCCTTCGCGGCGGCGTGGTACACGAGCGTGCCGAGGTCACGCACGACCGCCACGGGGTCCATCTGCTGCCAGAACAGGTGGCTCGCGTCGAGTTCGACACCGGTGTTCGTCAGCCCGCCCCGCTCGACGAGCTCGCGGACCGACGCCGGGTTGAACACGAGGTTCTGCGGGTGCAGCTCGAGGGCGACCCGCACACCGAGCTCCCGGGCGAGCGCGTCGATCTCCTGCCAGAACGGCACCGCAACGCTCCACTGGTGCTCGAGCACGTCGAGGGCGGCGGAGTTCCACGCGTTGACGATCCAGTTCGGTCGACGCCCGCCCGGCTCACCGGCGGGGAGGCCCGACATGGTGACGACCCGGGTCTGCCCGAGGCGGGCCGCGAGCCGGATGCTCCGACGGAGGTCCTCGGCGTGCGCCGGTCCGATCGCGGGGTCCGGGTGCAGCGGGTTGCCGTTGCAGTTGAGTCCGGCGATCTCGACCCCGGTGCCCTCGAACTGCGCGAGGAACGCGTCGCGTGCGGCGTCGTCAACGAGGATCGCGTCGATGTCCGGAACGTGCACCGGCGGCAGGAACCCGCCGGTGTTGAGTTCGATGCCGGTGAGGCCGTTGCCCGCGATCGCCGTCAGGGCGTCGGCGAGCGGCCGGTCGTGGAAGATCGCGTTGTAGAGACCGAGCTTCATGCGAGCGCTCCTTCGGTGGTGGGGACGTCGACGGTGGCCCCGCCGGCCGCGGCGGACCGTGCCACCGCGTCGAGGACCTCCATGTTGTGGACGCCGTCGTCGAACGTGGCGTTGGCCGGCAGCGGGTCGGCGGTGTTGCCGACGACCTCGTCGAGGAAGGCACGGGCCTGGTACTCGAACATCTGGTTCTGGCCCCAGCCGACGCCCGGCGCGTCCATCGCCATGCCGCCGGCGACGTACGGGTGGTCCGGGCCGAGCACGACCTGCCGGAACCCGCCGAGCCGTGCGCCGTCGGACCGCAGGGCGAGGGCGATCTCGCTCGGGCGCTCCTGGTCCCACCGGGCAGCACCCTCCTCGCAGAAGACCTCGACGACGAGGCCGTTCGGGTGCCCGGCGGCGACCCGCGAGACCTCGAACGAGCCGACCGCGGCGCCGTCCCCGAGCCGCGCGCCGAACGTGGCGTAGTCGTCGTTCTCGACGTCGGCTTCCTCGCCGGTGAGCGGGACCGCCTGGCCGCGGAGCGCGAACCCGGCTGCGATCGGACGCTTCGTGATCGCGGTGGTGAAGGCGCCTCCGTTGACGCTCCGGACGTCACCGGTGAGGAACTCGGCGACGTACGTCAGGTGCGATCCGACGTCGGCGAGTGCGCCGGTCCCGGGAGCGCCGGCGAACCGCCACGAGAACGGCACCTCGGGCGAGGCGCCGTAGTCGGTCCAGTACCGTCCGGAGACGTGCAGGACCCGGCCGAGCGTGCCGTCCTCGACGAGCTGCCGGATCGCAGCGAGCCCCGGGGCACGCCGGTAGGTGAAGCCCACACGGCCGAGAACGCCGTCCGCCTCGGCGGCGCGAGCCGCGTCCGCCATCGCGCGCGCGTCGTGGAGCGTGTCCGACAGCGGCTTCTCGCACAGCACGTGCTTGCCCGCCGCGAGCAGCCCCTCGACGATCTCGCGGTGCAGGTTGTTCGCGACGACGACGCTCACCACGTCGACGTCGTCCGCCTCCGCGACCGCCCGCCAGTCGGTGTCGTGCCGCGCGTAGCCGAACCGCCGCGCCGCTTCGTCGGCGAGCGGCTCGTAGACGTCACCGACCGTGACGAGCCGGACGGGCGGCAGGCTCCGGCCGAACAGGGACGGGGCGTTCCGCCACGCGGCCATGTGGGCCTTGCCCGCCATGCCCGCGCCGATGACGGCGACGCCGATGCTGTCGCTCATGGTCTCTCCCTCGAGATCGTGGCCGATTCTGGAACGTTCCAGACCGTGCGGCTAGACTGTACCTCCCCGAACCCATGTCCTGTCAAGGAGTGCCCGTGCCGGATCGCGCCCCGACGATCATCGACGTCGCCGCGCGCGCCGGGGTGTCGAAGTCGCTCGTGAGCATGGTGATGCGGGCGGACCCCGGCGTCTCCCCACGACGTCGGGACGCGGTGCTCGCCGCCGCCGCCGAACTCGGGTACCGGCCGAACCGCGCGGCGGCGATCCTCGCCGGCACCCGGACCCGAACGATCGGCGTCGTGGTCGACGACTTCCGGAACCCCTGGTTCGTACCGCTCCTCGACGGCATCCGGGGGGCGCTCGCACCGCACGGGCTCCGGCTCACCCTCGCGGACGTCCGCGCGAACGCGCACCTCGGGTCCTCCCCCATCGACGACCTCCTCTCGCTCCGCGTCGACGGGGTCGTGCTCGCCGCCGAGGGCTTCCCCGACCTGGTCGCACCGTCCGGCACCCCGGTCGTCGTCGCCGGCGCGCGCGGTGACGTCCCCGCGGACCTCGACGTCGTCGCGTCGGACGAGTCCGCCGGCGGGCGGCTGGCGGTGGCGCACCTGGTCGGCGCGGGTCACCGGCACGTCGTGCACGTGACCGGCTCGGGAGGCCCGGCAACGGTCCGCAGGGAGGCCGCCGTCGCCGAGATGGTCGCCTCCGGCGTCGAACCGCTCGTGTACGGCTCGGGTCCGACCTCGGAGGCCACCGGCTACGAGGGCACGCGGCGGGCGCTCGCCGAGCACCCGGAGGTCACCGCGGTGTTCGCCGCGAACGACGTCATGGCGATGGGCGCGATCGCCGCCGTCCGGGAGGCCGGGCTCCGGGTACCGGAGGACGTCTCGGTCATCGGGAACGACGAGACACCGCTCGCGTCGTCACCGCTGTTGCGCCTGACGACGGTGGACCCGCACAACGAGGAGGTCGGTCGGCTCGCCGCGGTTCGGCTCGTCGAGCGGATCGCCGGCGGCGTGGGTGCCGCCGGTGCCCCGACGCCGACACGGACCCTCGTCGACCCGACGCTGGTCGTCCGCGCGACGACGGGGCCGCCGCGCCGCTGACGTCCCCGCGGCGCCGCCGGGGCCCGCCGCCGCGCCGGCGCCGGTCGCGCCGGCGCCGGTCGCGCCGGCGCCGGTCGCGCCGGCGCCGGTCGCGCCGCGCCGGCGCTCGTCGCGCCGGCGCTCGTCGCGCCGCGCCGGCGCTCGTCGCGTTCGCACAACCGAAGTCGTCCGGCACCACGGTTGTGCGCGGTGCCGTCGGTCTTCGGTTGTGCGACGGCCACTCGCGCCGCGTCAGGTGCGCGGCAGCGCCTCCAGGTTCAGGGACCAAAGTGCGACGCCGTGCAGGCGCAGCGTCGTCGCGAGGGCCACGCGGGCGCGGTAGGACCGCGCGTCCGACCAGTGCACACGGACGCCGTCACGAAGCACCGCAGACCACTCGCCGTCGCGGGCCGACCAGGTCGCCGCCTTCCCGGCGAGCTCCGCAGCCCGGGCAGGCGTCACCTGCTCACCGTCGTGCTCGCCGCCCCACACGTAGCCGTAGCCAGCGATCCCGAGGTCGATCCGGCTCCGCGGGACCCCCTCGGCCTCGGCTGCTCGGACGACCCGCTCCGTCCAGGGCAGCGACCCGATCGCGCCGGGGCCACTCCAGGGCCCGTGCTGGTCGTAGGTCATGAGCACGACCCGGTCCACGTGCTGCACGAGACGGCGCAGGTCGTAGCCGGTGTCGCGGTAGCCGTCGGCGTCCGTCGAGGCCATGACCGCGATCGAGACCCGTGCGCTCCGGCCGAGGCGGTCGTGCACGGCGTCGGACAGCTCGCCCGCGAACGCGACGAGGCCCGCTCGGTCGCGCGCACGGAGTGACTCGAGGTCGATCTGCACGCCCCGCACGCCGAGGTCGTGCGCACGCCGGGCGAGCTCGGCGGCGACGGCCGAGCGGTGCGCTGCGCGGGACAACAGGGCAGTCCCGATCTGCGGGGAGAAGTCGCCGAGGTCGGACGAGAAGTTGCTCACCAGGAGCTCGGGCGACGAACCCGCCCGGGTGGCCGTCCGAGCGAGCGCAGCGGTGCCGTCGGGCGGGTCCAGCAGGGTCGCGCCGTCATCCGCCAGGGTCACGCCGTCGATCCCGATCGTGCTCGCCCGGTCCGCAGCGGCCGTCACGCGGCCCGCCGCCCCCGACCCGGGTTCGACGTAGCCCTCGACGGCGAGCCGACCGGCGGCGACGCTCGGATCGGACGAGCAGCCCGCGAGCAGGACGCCGGCCAGCAGGACCGCGGCCACGGTGATTCCTCGACGCACCATGCGATCACCGTAGCCCGCGGGGCGGGGTCGACCCGTGCCTCCCGGCCGGGTCTCCCACCTGCGATCGTCAGGCGCGCACGCCCTCGAGGCGATCGACCGACGCCGCGAGTTCCTCGAGTTCCGGGACCTCGCGCGCTTCGGCGAGCGCCTCCTCGAGCGCCGCGGCGTGGAGGGGCGTCGCCGCGTCCAGGAGCACCTGGCCGGCGTGGGTGAGCTCCGTGTACAGGCCGCGACGGTCGTCGGCGCAGAGCACGCGGGTGAGCAACGCCCGGTCCTCGAGCCGGTTGACGAGCCGCGTCGTGGCGCTCGGGCTCAGGGCGGCCGCGCGGGCGAGCTGCTGCATCCGCATGTGGAAGCCGTCCTGTCGCCGGAGAGCATCGAGCACCGTGTACTCGACGACGGACAGGTCGACGGCCCGGAGTGCTCGCTCGAGCCGCGTCTCGATGAGGCCATGCAGGGCGGCGAGGGTCCGCCAGCCGTGCGCGCGGACAGCGGTGGACGTGTCGTCGACACTCATCGGGACCTCCGGGCACACGTGTTTGCTTGCGCGGATACCCAGCGTGTGCAACTATCGATACCCCGCGTCTGCAACAACCAGCGTACGCGGGTCACGCTTGCTGCACAACGGAAGGACCACCATGCCCGCGGGACTCATCGCCCTCGCCCTCGGCGGGTTCGGGATCGGACTCACCGAGTTCGTCATCACCGGGCTGCTGCCCGAGGTCGCCGCCGACTACGGCGTGACCGAGACCACCGCCGGATGGCTCGTCACCGGGTACGCCCTCGCCGTGATCATCGGGGCGCTCGGCCTCACCGCCGCCACCACGCGACTCCCCCGCAAGCAGGTGCTCCTCGGGTTGCTCGTGCTCTTCGTCATCGGGAACACGCTGTCCGCGGCCGCGCCGACGTACGGCGTGATGATGGTCGGTCGGGTGGTCGCTGCGCTCTGCCACGGCGCGTTCTTCGGCATCGGCTCCGTCGTCGCGTCGAACATGGTCGCCCGGGAGCGCCGCGCGTCCGCCGTCGCCCTCATGTTCACCGGCCTCACCGCGTCGAACGTCCTCGGCGTTCCGTTCGGGACCTTCCTCGGGCTGGCACTCGGCTGGCGGGCCACGTTCTGGGCGATCGCCGGCATCGGGGTCGTCGCGCTCGTCGGGGTCCTCGTCCTCGTGCCGGCCGTCCGGCAGGCCGAGCAGCCGTCGCTCGTCCGGGAGCTGGGCGCCTTCCGCTCCGGCCAGGTCTGGCTGTCGCTCGGGATCACGGTCCTCGGCTACGGCGGGATGTTCGGCGCGTTCACCTACATCGCGTACACGCTCACCTCGGTCAGCGGCTTCGCGTCCTCCACCGCCCCCTGGCTGCTCGTGGTGTTCGGCGTCGGGCTGTTCGTCGGGAACTTCGTCGGCGGCAAGCTCGCCGCACGGTCGATCGACGGCACGCTCCTCGTCGTCCTGTCCGCACTGACGGTCGTGCTCGCGCTGTTCGCCCTCGTCGCGACCTCGCCGGCGCTGACCGTGGTCGCCCTCGTGCTCATGGGGGCGTTCGGGTTCGCCACGGTGCCGGCACTGCAGACGCGGGTGATGCAGCACGCGGATCACGCGCCGACCCTGGCGAGCGGTGCGAACATCGCGGCGTTCAACCTCGGGAACGCGCTCGGGGCATGGATCGGCGGTCTGACGATCGCTGCCGGGTTGGGCTACACGTCGCCGATCTGGGCCGGCGCGGGCATCACGGTCGTGTCCGTGGCGCTCACCCTGATCGCGGCCGCGGCTGCTCGTCGGCACCGGCGCGCAACGGCCGCGACGAGCGGGACCGGCTCGGTCGCGACCGCGTAGCGACGGGGCGGGCGGCGAGGGTCAGGCGCCCGGCGTCGAACCGCGAAAGCGACATCGAACCGACGTGCGGCGGTGGTTCGATGTCGCTTTCGCGATGCAAAGCGACGACGCACGGCGGCGGCAGCGCACGGCGGCAACCCCGGGAACGACGAGAGCCCCGGTCCGACGGACCGGGGCTCTCCTCGAGTGCGGAGACGGAGGGATTTGAACCCTCGGTCCCCTCAAAGGGGACTCCACCTTAGCAGGGTGGTGCACTCGGCCTGACTATGCGACGTCTCCAAGCGCCCTCACGAGCGCTGCCCCCACCATACAGGAGGACGAGCCCGCTCTCGACCCGGACCACGACGGCCGCGCGCGCCGCGAGCGACAGTCGGTCCCCCGAAGTGGGGACACCGAGGGGTTGTCGCGACGTACCCCGGTGCATAGCATCATCGAGACGCGGCGATCACGTTCCGGAGTTCCGCTCCGCAGTCGCGACACAGCACCCGACGTCGCTCCCCCGGCTTCTGGATCCGCGCGCCCGATAGCGATGCGTCCGCCGGAGGGAGCGACTCGACGGGGGCGCGGCCCAGCGCCGCGTCCCCGTTCAGGTCGCCCGCGGTCCTCGGCCGGCAGCAGGTTCACGCCGACAGCGCCACCCCGAACCGCTCGGGCATCCCGATCAGCGCGTCCGCGAGCTCGACCAGCGCCTCCGTGCACGCCGTGACGGCATCACGCTCCGCCGCCGACCGAGCCCGCTCGAGCAGCTCCACGCGGTACCGGCGGTCCACAGCGGCGTCGATGCCGTTCGCCAGGCAGACGTCGTCCGTGAAGAAGACGTCGAGCACCGCGAACTGCGACTCCAGCCAGTCCGCGCTCACGGAAGCCCCCGATCGCCGGAGCACCCACGCCCCGAGTTCGACGAAGCACCCGGCCTCGGTCCGGCACTCCGCGATGAGTCGACGGTCGAACCGGTCGGAGACGCCCACGCTCCCGCCGAGGGGTTCGACGAGCATGGACCGCGCGATCCGCAGTCGTTCGCACATCTCCCCGACGGTCCAGTTCGCGATGACGACACCCACGTACCGCTGCACCGACACCAGGCGGAGCGATTCGAGCGGGGTGAGCGCCTCACGCACGGGTGTCCGCGAGACCTGCAGGTCGTCCGCGATCTGCTCGAGTCGCAGCCGCTCACCACGGCGGTAGACGCCGAGCAACACGTTCTCGAGCAGGATCGTGAACGCGGCGTCGCGCAGCAGACTGCGGCGGACGGCGAGCTCGTCGGGCTTCCGGATGCGACGGCGGTCTGGTCTGCGTTCCACACCGCCAGGGTCACGCACGACGGCCACCGTCCTGGTCGGGACGGCGGCCGTCGTGGATCGTCAGCGCATCGGTCGTGTTGTGGAGGAGTGCCATGCCGAGGAGCGTGGCACGGGCACCGTCTGAACGCTGAACACTCTGCATCCAGAATTCCACTAGCGCTTCGCGGGTTCCTCCTGCCCGGTGAGGACGGACAGTGGCTGCGTGATGTCCTCGAGCCCCTTCCGGGCCGAGTCCACGCCGAAGATCAGCGCGATGACACCGCCGGCGATCATCACCGCAGAACCGAGTAGGTAGCCCCAGAAGAGCGGTTCGCGCGAGGTCCCGTCCCCGATGAACGCACCGTAGATCGCGGGTGCGATCGCGCCGAAGATCTGTGCGAGGGCGAAGAAGTACGAGATCGCCTGGGACCGCAGTTCGAGCGGGAAGATCTCCGAAACCGTCAGGTAGGCGCTCGACGCCCCGGCCGAGGCGAAGAAGAAGGAGACGCACCAGAAGGCGACCTGGACGCCGGCGCTGATCGCGTCGGCGCGGAACAGGAACGCCGAGGTCGCCAGCACGAGACCGGACACGAGGTACGTCAGGAAGATCATCTGCCGCCGACCCCAGGTGTCGAAGAACCGACCGAGGATGAGCGGGCCGAGCAGGTTCCCGACCGCGAACGGGAAGAAGTACACCGACGTCTGCGCGGTCTTCAGCCCGAAGAAGTTCGTCAGGACGAGCGCGTACGTGAAGAAGATCGCGTTGTAGAGGAACGCCTGCGTGATCATCATCGTCGCGCCGACGAGCGTCCGCTTCGGGTACTGCCGGAACAGCACCTTCACGATGGTGCTGAACCGGACGTTGTCGAGCGGCGTCACCGTCAGGGCCTTCGAGGGGTCGACGTCCGGCAGCTTCTGCCCGGTGGAGCGTTCGACGGACGCCTCGATCTCCGAGACCGTCCGTTCGGCCTCCTCCTCCTTGCCGTGGGTCATCATCCAGCGGGGACTCTCCGGGATGTGCCGCCGGAGGAAGATGATGGCGATGCCGAGCACCGGGCCGAGGAAGAAGCCGATGCGCCAACCGATGTTCTCGGCGAAGTGCGCGGTGTCGAGCAGGTAGATGTTCGCGAACGCTCCGAGCGCCGCTCCGCCCCAGTACGTGCCGTTGATGGCGATGTCGACGTGCCCGCGGTACTTCGACGGGATCAGCTCGTCGATGGCCGAGTTGATCGCCGCGTACTCGCCGCCGATGCCGAGACCCGCGACGAAGCGGAACACCGCCAGGAACCAGAAGTCCTGCGCGAGACCGGCGATGCCCGACCCGACGAGGTAGATCGCCAGCGTCAGGATGAAGAGCTTCCGCCGGCCGAGCTTGTCGGACAGCCGGCCGAACACCAGCGCCCCGATCACCTGTCCGAACAGGTAGATCGTCCCCAGGAGGGTCACCTGCTGGGTCGACAGACCGAGATCAGCCTGGAAGCCCGCGTTCGAGACGATCTGGATCTCCAGACCGTCGAGGACCCAGGAGACCCCGAGACCCACGACGACGCTCCAGTGGAACCGCGTCCACGGCAGCCGGTCCATCCGGGCCGGTACAAGACTCTTGACTGTGCTGCTCACGGATGGAGAACCTACGCCGGGAACGCGCAGGTGGTTCGCAGGTCGGCGACGACGCGTCCAGCAGGACCGGCGCGGAGCCGGATCCCCCTACTCGAACCCGGCTCCGGCGCCGAAGTCACAATCATCGCAAGTGCGATGACAACCCACAAGCGGCCTGGAGGCGCGTGGTGGCGCCGCTCCGCGCCTCCAGGCCGTCCCCGGTCACCACGTGACGCGTGTTGCGTGTCGGAGGCGCGGCGTAACGTCGGCGACGTGACCCGACCTGACATCCGTACGGTCGGCGAGCTCCGCGCTTCTGGTCACGTCCAGAAGTCGGTCCGCGCCGAGATCCGCGACAACCTCCTCCAGGCCCTCCGAGAGGGCCGCGACCCGTGGCCCGGCCTGCACGGCTTCGAGACCACCGTGATCCCGCAGCTCGAACGCGCCCTGATCGCCGGGCACGACGTCGTCCTGCTCGGCGAGCGCGGCCAGGGCAAGACCCGGCTCCTCCGCACCCTGCAGGGGCTGCTCGACGAGTGGACGCCGGTGATCGCCGGCTCCGAGCTCGGGGAGCACCCCTTCGAACCGATCACGACCGCCAGCATCCAGCGCGCAGCCGACCTCGGCGACGCACTGCCGATCGAGTGGCGGCACCGCGACGACCGCTACGTCGAGAAGCTCGCGACGCCGGACACGAGCGTGGCCGACCTCATCGGCGACGTCGACCCCATGAAGGTGGCGGAGGGTCGCAGCCTCGGCGACCCCGAGACGATCCACTTCGGCCTGGTCCCGCGCGGACACCGCGGCATCGTCGCGATCAACGAGCTGCCCGACCTCGCCGAGCGCATCCAGGTCGCGATGCTCAACGTGATGGAGGAGCGCGACGTCCAGATCCGCGGCTACGTCCTGCGACTGCCGCTCGACGTGCTCGTCGTGGCGAGCGCCAACCCCGAGGACTACACGAACCGCGGCCGGATCATCACCCCGCTGAAGGACCGCTTCGGCGCCGAGATCCGCACGCACTACCCGATCGAGCTCGCGGACGAGATCGCCGTCATCAAGCAGGAGGCCGCGATCACGGCCGACTTGCCCGACGCGCTCATCGAGATCCTCGCGAGGTTCACCCGGGCACTCCGGCAGTCGAGCGCGGTCGACCAGCGCAGCGGTGTCAGCGCCCGGTTCGCGATCGCCGGGGCCGAGACGGTCTCCGCGGCTGCCGTGCACCGAGCGGCGCGCCAGGGCGAGGAGCACCCGGTCGCCCGCCCGATCGACCTCGAGACCGCCGTCGACGTCCTCGGCGGCAAGATCGAGTTCGAGAACGGTGAAGAAGACCGCGCCGACGAGGTCCTCGAACACCTGCTCCGCACCGCCACGGCCGAGACGGTCCGCGAGCGCTTCCGCGGCATCGACTTCGGCGTCCTGGTCGAGGCCCTCGACGGCGGCACGATGGTCACGACCGGCGAGCAGGTCAGCGCGCGCGACTTCCTCGAGGGGCTGCCGTCCTTCGGGGAGTCCGACGTGTACGACCAGGTGTGCGAGCGGCTCGGGGCGAACGACGACGGGGAACGGGCCGGTGCGATCGAGCTCGCGCTCGAGGGGCTCTTCCTCGCCAGGAAGATCAGCAAGGAGTCGGGAGGGGGCGAGGCCGTCTATGGCTAGCCGCCAGAACCGCCGCCTCACCCGGGACGCCCGCTACGGGAGGTACGAGGGCGGCCCGGACCCGCTCGCCCCACCGGTCGACCTGTCCGAGGCGCTCGACGCCATCGGCGAGGACGTCATGGGCGGCACCTCGCCCGAGCGTGCGCTGCGGGAGTTCCTGCGCCGCGGCGGTCGGACACAGCGGGGCCTCGACGACCTCATGCGTCGCGTGGCCGAACGGCGCCGTGACCTCACGAGCCGGAACAACCTCGACGGCACGCTGCAGCAGGTGAAGCAGCTCCTCGACGAGGCCGTGCTCGCCGAACGCGGCGAACTGGCCCGCAACGTCGACATCGACGACGGCGACCGCGCCCTCGCCGAGATGCAGCTCGACAGCCTCCCGCCGTCGCCCGCCGCAGCCGTGCAGGAGCTCGGCGGGTACGACTGGACGAGCCCGACCGCCCGCCAGAAGTACGAGGAGATCAAGGACCTCCTCGGCCGCGAGGTCCTCGACCAGCGCTTCGCGGGGATGAAGCAGGCGCTCGAGAACGCCACCGACGAGGACCGCGCCGCCGTCTCGGAGATGATGCGCGACCTCAACGAACTGCTGGAGTCGCACCGCGCCGGGACGGACACGCAGGAGCAGTTCGACGACTTCATGGCGAAGCACGGACAGCACTTCCCGTCGAACCCGAAGGACGTCGACGAGCTCCTCGACGACCTCGCCGCCCGTGCCGCGGCCGCCCAGCGGATGCGCAACTCGATGACCCAGGAGCAGCGGGACGAGCTCGACGCACTGGCCCAGCAGGCCTTCGGCTCCCCCGACCTCATGGGGCAGCTGGGCCAGCTCGACGGCAACCTCCGCGCTCTCCGCCCCGGTGAGGACTGGGGCGGGTCCGAGCGGATGGACGGCGACCAGGGGCTCGGGCTCGGCGACGGCACCGGGGTCTTCCAGGACATCGCCGATCTCGACGCACTCGCCGAGCAGCTCGCGCAGACCGGGCCCGGCTCGGACCTCGACGACCTCGACCTCGACGCGCTCTCGCGGCAGCTCGGCGACGAGGCGGCCGTCGACGCCCGGACGCTGCAGCAGCTCGAGAAGGCCCTCCGCAACTCGGGCACCGTCCGACGGGGTTCGGACGGGCAGCTGCAACTCACCCCGAAGGCGATGCGGCAGCTCGGGAAGAGCCTCCTCAAGGACGTCGCCGAGCGGATGTCCGGCCGTCAGGGCGCGCGCGACCTCCGCCGCTCCGGCGCGTCCGGTGAGCCGTCCGGGGCCACCCGCCCGTGGGAGTACGGCGACACCGAGCCGTGGGACGTCACGCGCTCGATCACGAACGCCCTCGTGCGCACCGCGGCGGCCGGACGCTCCGGTCCCGGCGTGCGGCTGCAGATCGACGACGTCGAGGTGCAGGAGACCGAGGCCCGGACGCAGGCCTGCGTGGCGCTGCTCGTCGACACCTCGTTCTCGATGGCGATGGAGGACCGCTGGGTGCCGATGAAGCGCACCGCCCTCGCCCTGCACACCCTCGTGTCCACCCGGTTCCGCGGCGACGACCTGCAGCTGATCGCGTTCGGCCGCGAGGCCGAGGTGATGGACATCGAACAGCTCGTCGGACTCGACGCGATGTGGGACAAGGGCACGAACCTGCACCACGCGCTGCTCCTCGCGAACCGGCACTTCCGGAAGCACCCGACCGCACAGCCGGTGCTGCTGGTCGTCACCGACGGCGAGCCCACGTCGCACCTGGAGCCGAACGGGCAGGTCTGGTTCAACTACCCGCCCGACCCGATCACGGTCGCGCTCTCCGTCCGCGAGCTCGAGAACGCCGGACGGCTCGGCGCCCAGACCACCTTCTTCCGGCTCGGCGACGACCCGGGGCTCGCCCGGTTCATCGACGCGATGGCGAAACGGGTGGACGGCACGGTCGTGGCGCCGGAGAACGACGACCTCGGCGTCGCCGTGGTCGGTTCCTACCTCGGTTCGCGACGCGGCGGTGGCGCGTACGGCGGCAGCGCCTTCGGCGGCGGCCTCTTCGGCGGGTACGGCCGCGACGACTGGTCGTTCTGAGCCCGCCCACCTGACGGCCTGGAGGCCCGTGACGGCGCCGCCACGGGCCTCCAGGCCGTCACCCGCTCACGCTGCGTCGGAGCGCGACGGCACGATCGAGCCAGGCCGGCCCGGTCGGGCGGGATCGGCTCAGAACAGTGGCCAGGGCACGGCCGAGCCGTGGCCGGGCGGCGGCGGGAAGATCCCGACGGCGCGGAGCGCCGCGCACCGCGCCGCGATCGTGTCGACCTCCTGCCCCGTGAGGTGTTCCCGCAGCGCACGACCGAGGTCGCCGCTCAACGCGCCGGAGACCCGGTCGATGCCCTCGAGTTCGTCGGGGGTCAGGGGTTCGCCGATCCAGCCCCACAGCACCGTGCGGAGCTTGTGCTCGACGTGGAAGGTCAGGCCGTGGTCGACGCCGTACCGGTGGCCGTCCGGCATCGCGAGCACGTGCCCGCCCTTGCGGTCGGCGTTGTTCACGACGACGTCGAACACCGCCATGCGTCGGAGCTGCTCGGAGTCCTCGTGCACGAGCGTCACGGGCTGCTCGTGCTCGTCGATCGCCTCGAGGACGGGCAGCCACGGGGACCCCGGCGCCTCGGCGACGTCCGGCGCGACGATGTCGACCGCGTCCTGCTCCGGGTCGACGTCCTGCCAGCGCTGGAGCATGCCGGGGCCGAACGGCCCGTCGCCGAGCCAGGTCGGCGGGACGACGCCCCAGCCGAACGCCTCCGAGACGAGGTACGCCGCGACCTCCCGGCCGGCGAGCGTCCCGTCCGGGAAGTCCCACAGGGGGCGCTCGCCCTCGATCGGCTTGTAGACGACGGCCTCGCCGTCGAGGTCGGCGAGGAAGGTCGCGTTGGACGCCTCGCGGATCCGGGCGCGGATCGTGACCTCGCTCATGCCACCCCGGGTGGGCGTCCGGCGGCGACGACCTCGCGGGTGCGCTCGACGAAGGCGCGGGCGGTGCCGACCGGGATCTTCACCTGGAACAGCTCCGCGGGCTCGGGGATCTCGACGACCGCCTCGACCTCGCCGTCCTCGCCGGTCTCCTCGGCGACGATCTCGACCTCGTCGCCGATCGGGTAGGCCTCGATGACGACCTGTGCCGTGGCGGGGTCGAAACCGAGGCTCAGGGCACCAGCGCGGAACTCCGGCTCGACGGGCTGGTCGAGCGGGTCCCCGTCGAAGAGCTCCTTCGGCGCGGTGTCCGGGACGCTGAAGCGGTTGTCGTCGACCGTCGCGACCTCGTCCAGGAGCTCGTCGACCTTCTCGGCGAGGACCGCCGACTGCTCCTTCTCGAGGGCGACGCTCGTGACGCGCTTGCCGTCCCGCGCCTGCAGGTAGAACGCACGCTCACCGGGGCGTCCGATCGTGCCGACGACGATGCGGTCCGGCCAGTCGAAGCCGTGGACGATGGTGGGCATACCTGGATTGTAGGAGCGTCGTGCTCCGCTCGTTCAGGGAGCGGCGGTCCCCGGATCCCGGTCCGACGCATCGGCCGCGGAACCGTGTCCCGCTCCCCCGCCGACGGCCGCGTCGCCGCTCGGGGCAGGGGCCGCCGCGAGCCACGCCAGGTCGCCCGACTCGGTGTTCGTCGCGACGACCTCGGGCCGGTGCTCCCCGTAGCGGACGATCGACACCGAGGCGGGCCCGACCGCGATCCGCTGGAAGAGGTCGAGGTGCATGCCGAAGGCGTCGGCGAGCACGGACTTCACGATGTCACCGTGGCTCACCGCGACCCAGACCGCGCCGGGCCCGTGCTGCCGCTCGACCTCGGCGTCGAGGCGCCGGACGGCCGTGACCGCGCGGGACTGCATCGTCGGCATGGACTCCCCGCCGGGGAACACGACCGCGCTCGGGTTCGACTGGACGGTGCGCCACAGGGGTTCCTTCGCGAGGTCGGCGAGCTTCCGCCCCTGCCACTCGCCGTAGTCGGCCTCGGTGATCGCTCGTTCGACGGTGGTCTCGGGCACGTGGCCGTGCGTGGCGCGCTCGGCGTCGGCGATCGCGCGGGCCGTCTGACGGCAGCGCTCGAGGGGGCTCGTGACGAGGGCGGCGATCGGGACCGCGGCGATGCGCTCCGCGGTGCGCTGGGCCTGGCGCCGTCCGACCTCGTCGAGCCGGACCCCGGCCGTGCGTCCGGCGAGCAGGCCGGTCGCGTTCGCGGTGGTGCGTCCGTGCCGGACGAGGAGGACGGTCGCCATGCCCCGATCCTAGGCCGCGTGCAGTGCGGCGCCGGCGGTCTCCGGGACGAGCCGCCCGTCGACGACCGTCACCAGCCGGTCGAGCGCGCCGCGGTGCACGAGGTCGTGCGTGACGAGGAGCGTCGCCGTTCCGCGCTCGTGCGTGAGCCGGGCGAGGAGATCCATCACCGCGCCACCACGCTCCTGGTCGAGGGCACTCGTCGGTTCGTCCACGAGCAGGACGTCGGGATCGTGCACGAGCGCTCGGGCGATCGCGACGCGCTGCCGTTGCCCGCCGGACAGCTGCGCGGGGCGCTTGTCCGCGTGCTGTGACAGCCCGACGGCGTCGAGCAGTTCCGCGACGCGGGCACGGTCGACCCGGTGACGACCACCGCCGCGACCGGCTCGGTCGGCTCGACCCCCGTCACGCGCCCCGCCGAGGTGTCCCATCACGAGCAGCTGCTCTCCTGCGGTCAGCGACGGCAGGAGGTTCGACTGCTGGAACACGATGCCGATCCGCTCCCGTCGGAGCGCGGCGGCCTCGCGGCGGGACAGACGGGCGGCGTCGACCGGCGCACCGTCCGGCCCGCCGATCAGCACCCTGCCGGAGTCCGGCCGGATGAGCGTCGCGGCGACGGCGAGGAGCGAGGACTTCCCGGAGCCGGAGGGCCCGGTGATGCCGGTGACCACGCCCGGCGCCGCGGTGAGCGACACGTGGTCGACGGCGATGACGCGGCGGTCGCCGTCGGGGAAGGTCAGGGTGACGTCGTCGAGGGTGATCATCGGTTGCTCCCGAGTGCGGTGAGGGGGTCGGCTGCGGTGACGGTCCGGAGGGCGACGGCCGCGCCCGCGAGACCGAGGAGGGCCATCACCACCCCGGGGACGAGCGTGGTGAGTGGACTGAGGAGGAAGGGCAGGGTCCCCCCGGCGAGCGTCCCGAGCCCGACGACGGCAGCGGTACCGACCCCGATGCCGACGACGAGCACCACGAGCGCCTGCCCGAGGGCATCGCGGACGAGCGACGGCGTGCTCGCGCCGAGGGCCTTGAGCACGGCGACGTCGCCGGAGCGCTGCATCGTCCACACCGTGAAGAACGCGCCCACGACGAGTGCGGAGACCCCGAACAGCATCGCGATCATGAGTCCGAGGGACCCGACCTCGGACTTGAACGTCTCGAGCGCGGTCAGCGAGGCCAGCGGTGTCGCGGCCGAGGTGTGGGTGCGCTCCGCGACGGTCGCCCAGTCGGGGTCACCGCTGACGGCGAGCACGGTCGGGTCGCCGTCCCCGCCGAGGCGCTGGTCGGCCGTGGACCACGCTCCGGGGGTCATCGCGACGACCGGCGTGTGGCTGTACCAGGCGTCGCCGCCGACCGTCGCGACCCGGAACGTCGTCCCGGCGATCGTGACGCGGTCGCCGGCACGGACACCGAGGTCGTGCGCGGCCCCGGCGGAGAGGCCGACCTCGTCGACCGAGCGGGGTGCGAGCGCTGCGACACCGTCACGGTCCGCGGACGCCGGCAGGCCGAAGAGCGCGACGCCGACGGCGGCGCCGTCCGCGGTCGCGCCGACGGCGGACCCTGCGGCGCGCACGGCCCGGCCCTGGACGATGCCCACCGGCACCACCTCGTCGACGCCGGCCGACGCTCGCCAGCCGGCCAGTGCCTCCCGGCCGATCCGCGAGTCCGCGAACGTCGGCTGCCCGTCGGACGGTTGCTGGAGGACGATCCGGTCGCCCGGCAGGGCGAGCACGGCGGAGACGTTCTGCGCCGCGAGGCCGCCGGTCAGTCCGGCGAGGAACCCGACGAGCAGCGTGATGAGTGCCACGACGGAGCCGATGAGCACGAAGCGTCCACGGGCGAACCGGAGATCGCGCCAGGCGACGAACACGGTGGTCCTTCCTGCGGCCACGGACCCTCCACGACCACGCTGTCCAGCCTCGCGACCAGGGCGGCGACCGGCATCGGCGGTCGAGAGGGTCCTGCGCTCCGACTTTCGGTTGATCCACGTGCGCGGCGACGACCGTACGCTGACGGGGACATGGCCCACAGCACGCTCACCCCGGTCTTCGTCGGTCTCCGCACCGGCCTGCACGTGCTGTCCGCCGCGCTGCTCGCGCTCGTCGTCGTGCGGATCGCGGTCGTCGGGGGGCCGTGGGCGCTGCCATCGCTCGTGCTCGCGGCGGCGTTCGGCGCGGTGTACCTGCTCGGCGCTCGGGTCGCCCGGGTCGCCGAGGGGCGACGGTCGCGTGCCGGAGCGCTGTGGCTGCTCGCCCTGACGGTGCTGTGGACGGCGCTCCTCGTCCTCGTGCCGGAGGCCGCCTACCTCGTCTTCCCGCTGTTCTTCCTGTACCTGCACGTCCTCCCCCGCATCGTGGGGCCGGTCGCCGTCCTCGTCGCCACGGCCGTCGCGATCGTCGCGATCGGCCTCCACGGCGGCTTCACCGTCGGCGGCGTGGTCGGTCCGGTCGTCGGTGCCGGCGTCGCCCTCCTCATCGGGCTCGGGTACCGTGCCCTCGCCCGCGAGGCGTCGGAACGCGAGCAGCTCGTCGCCGAACTGCTCGCCACCCGTGACCGCCTCGCCGCGACCGAACGCGAGCAGGGCGTCCTCGCCGAACGGGCACGGCTCGCGCGGGAGATCCACGACACCGTGGCGCAGGGCCTGTCGAGCATCCAGATGCTGCTGCACGCCGCGGAACGGGCCGACGGCGAGCGTCCGGGTACGGAGCACATCCGACTCGCTCGGCAGACCGCCGCGGACGGCCTCGCGGACACCCGCCGGTTCATCCGCGAGCTCGCACCGCCGGCGCTCGAGGCGGGTCTGCCAGCGGCGCTCGGCCGACTGGCCGAGACGCAGTGGTCGTCCGACGGGCTGACGGTCACGGTGGACGCCCCGGCGACCGTGACCTTCCCGATGGACGTGCAGACCGCGCTGCTCCGCATCGCGCAGGGCGCGGTCGCGAACGTGGTGCAGCACGCCGGGGCGGCGACGGTCCGGCTCGTGCTCGCGGTCGACGGCCGGGAGGCACGGCTCACCGTCATGGACGACGGTCGCGGCTTCGACGTGGTCGCGGCCGACCACCGCGCGGGCTCGTCCGACTCGTTCGGCCTGCGCGCGATGGCGGACCGCGTCGCCCAGTTCGGCGGCCGCCTGGACGTCGACTCCGCACCGGGCGCCGGCACGACCGTCGTTGCCACCCTGGAGGTCCCGTGATCCACGTCGTGATCGCCGACGACCACCCCGTCGTTCGCGCCGGGCTCCGGGCGCTGCTCGACGGCGAGGACGACATCACCGTCGTCGCCGAGGCCGCCACCCCGGACCGGGCGGTCGAGCTCGCCACGGAGCACGCGCCCGAACTCGTGTTGATGGACCTGCAGTTCGGCGAGCGCACCACCGGGGCCGATGCCACCCGCCGGATCCGGGCGCTCGAGGCCGCGCCGTACGTCCTCGTGCTCACGAACTACGACACGGACGGCGACATCCTCGGCGCGGTCGAGGCCGGAGCGAGCGGCTACCTCCTGAAGGACGCGCCACCGGAGGACCTCGTCGCCGCCGTCCGGGCAGCGGCCTCCGGACAGAGCGCCCTCGCACCCACGATCGCCGGACGGCTGATGGCACGGATGCGGGCACCGCAGGTGTCGCTGTCGGCCCGGGAGATCGAGGTCCTCGCGCTCGTCGCCGAGGGTGCGTCCAACGGTGACGTCGCAGCGCGGCTGTTCATCTCCGACGCCACCGTGAAGTCGCACCTCGTGCACGTGTTCTCGAAGCTCGGGGTGTCGTCGCGCACGGCGGCGGTCAACGAAGCACGTCGACTCGGTGTCCTGCGGCGCGGCGCTTGACCCGGCCGCGCGCGCACGGTCTGATGGGGCGATGAGGGCCCGACACCGCGCAGCCCTCTTCGCCACGTCCACGATGACCGGGTTCGGCATCGCCTCGTGGATCACCCGCACGCCGGCCGTCCGCGACGAGCTCGGCGCGAGCATCGAGACGATGGGCATCGTCCTGCTCGGGCTGTCGGTCGGGTCGATGATCGGCATCCTCGGTGCCGGCGCCCTCGTCCGCCGAACCGGCACACGGCCCCTCGTCCTCGTCGGCGGTGCGCTGCCGGTGCTCGGCATGTTGCTCGTCGCACTCCTCGCCCCCGCCCACGTCGCCGCGGGCGTCTGGGCCGGGCTGTTCTGCATCGGGTTCGGCTCCGGCGTCGCCGAGATCGGGCTGAACGTGGAGGCGGCCGCGGTGGAGCGGCAGCTCGGCCGGCCGGTCGTCCCGGTGCTGCACGCCTGCTTCAGCCTCGGCACGGTCGTCGGTGGTGCGGCGGGGATCGGCCTGACGGCGCTCCGGACACCGGTCACCGCGCACCTCGTCGTCGCGACCGTGGTCATGGCGGGTCTGGCGGCCTTCGCCGCGACGAACCTCCGCCCGGTGGCGCGCACCGAGCCCGTCGGGACCGCGTCGTCACCGCCGCCCCGACTCCGGTCGGTGCTCACCGTGCAGGTGCTCCTGATCGGGGTGGTCACGCTCGCGATGGCCTTCGCCGAGGGTGCCGCCTGCGACTGGTTGCCGCTCCTCATGACGTCGGGCCACGACGCGCCGGAGGTCGTCGGATCCCTCGTGTTCACCGGCTTCGCGCTCGCGATGTTCGTCGGCCGCTCGGCCGGGACCCCGCTCGTCGCACGGTTCGGGCGCGCACCGGTCGTCCGGGGCTGTGCGGCCGTCGGCACCGTCGGGGTGCTGCTCGTCGTGACGGCCGGGTCACCCGTGGTTACCGCGATCGGTGCCGCGGTGTGGGGCCTCGGGATCGCACTCGGGTTCCCGCTGGCGATCTCGGCCGCCGGGGACCACCCCACCGACGGCGACCGGCGTGTGTCCGTCGTCGCGACCGCCGGGTACGTGGCGTTCCTGGCGGGGCCACCGCTCCTCGGGTTCCTCGGCGAGCACCTCGGGCTGCAGGCGGCGATGCTCGTCCCCGCGGCGTTGCTCGTCGTGACGGTGTGCATCGCCTCCGCCACCCGAACTGCGCAATCCGGACAACGGACGGGCGAGGCGCGGTGAGGCACCAGGATGGGACGGTGCTCGTCTCCATCCTCTACATGAGCCGCGCGAACGTGCCCTTCGACGACGCCGACATGCAGGAGCTGCTCCGCGAGGCGCGCATCCGCAACACGGCGCTCGGGGTCTCCGGACTGCTCGTCGCGAAGGGCGGTCGGTTCATGCAGCTGCTCGAGGGCCCGGCGTGGAGCGTGGACGACCGGTTCGCGGCGATCTCGCGGGACACCCGCCACGGGGACGTGCAGTCACTCGTGCGCGAGGACGTGGACCACCGACGGTTCGACGGGTGGGCGATGGCGTACCGCGCGCTCGAGGACGCCGACGTGGCGCAGCAGGAGGGGTTCAGCCCGTTCCTGACGGGCGACATGGACTTCGCGCCGGACTTCGACCGCACGAGTTCGGCCTGGCTGCTGCGGTGGTTCCGCTCCCGCGAGCTCAACGACGCCTGACCAGCCCGGGCTCGAGCGTCACCCACTCCTCGTCCCGCCGGTAACCGACGGCGGTGCCCGCGGCGATGATCGCCGGGTTGTCGTCGGAGCCCCCGGTCCGGAAGCGGACGACGTGCTCGTCGAGCAGCGCGAGGACCGATGCCGCCTTGAGCGCGGTGCCGATGCCCCGACCGCGGTGGTCCCGAGCGACGACGGTGAACGCGGTCTCGACCGTGTCGCCGTCGACGTCGACGTACGTGGTGCCGACGAGGTCCCCCGAGGGCGTCCACGCGCCGAACCCGCGCCGGGTCCGGGAGAGTGCGGCCGATGACCCGGTCAGCGCCTCGTGCTGCGTCGCCACGCTCCCCGGGTAGTCGTCGACGGTGGCGGCGTCGAGCGCGAGGACGGCGGGGAGGTCGGCTGCGCGGAGCTCCTGCACCACGACCGGCGCCACCCGCTCGACGAGCTGGCGGAGCACGCGACGGTCGGCACGGTCCGCGTCGAGCTGCGCCGCCCACGACCGCGCGGTGATCCGCCACCCGGCCTCGAGGAGTGTCGGGACGCGCTGGTCGTCCGCGCGCAGCACCGCCGTCTCCCCCGCGTCCGTCTCTCCCACGTCGCGAGCCTAGCGACCGACGGGCTGCTCGCTGAACGCCTCGGCGACGACGTCGAGCAACCGGTCCCGGTGCCGCGGGTCGGCGATGGCGTCGAGGACGATCCGCCACATCGCGGCCACGGCCGGGAACAGGTCCTGCCGACCGGTCCGGACGGCCGACACGAGCTGGACGCCCGTGAACATCGGCACGACGGTGGCACCGAGCTGCTCGGCGGAGAGGTCGGTGCGGAGCTCACCGGCGGCGATCGCGAGACGGAACAGGTCGCTGATCCCGCCGATCCACTGCTCGTAGAAGGCGGCGGTCGCCGCGCCGAACTCGCCGCGCTCCAGGGACAGACGGATGCCGGCGCTGACGACCGGATCGGTGAGCAGCATCCCCGCGATGCCCCGGGACGCCGCGACGAGCGCTTCCGTGGGCGAGCTGTCGACGTGGCTCACGACGTCGAAGGTGCGCACGTTCTGCTCGTCGATCACGCCCAGCGCGAGCGCCACCTTCGACGGGAAGTGGAAGTGCAGCGCGCCCTGGGACACGCCCGCCTCGCGGGCGACCGCCGCGATGGTCGTGGCGGCGTAGCCGACACGCTCGAACTCGCGGGCGGCGGCCTCCAGGATCAGTGCGCGGCGTTCCACGCCACCAGTCTGACGGCCTGGAGGCACGGGGCGGGCCCGCACCGTGCCTCCAGTCCGAGGGGTGGTCGCGTCCACGGCGGCGCCGACTCGGCTCAGCCGTGGAGGTGGTCGGTGCGTTCCGGCACGTCCTCCGTCTGCAGGCGGACCTTCACCACCGGACCGGAGTGCGGCGTCGTCGGACCGGGCACGGCGACCTCGAGGGCGTCCGGGGTCTGCGTCCACGTGACCTCGCCCTCGATGCCGAGCACCTCGACGCTGCGGATCGGACGCCCGAGGAGGTTCGCCGAGCTGCCGAACGAGCGGATGCGCGCGGTGCCGTCCTCGGGGTGTGCGAGGAGGACGGCGTGCACGTACTCCCCCGTGGCGTCGACGCGTCGGGTGAAGCGGACGTCGGCGGGCGTGTAGTCCGGTGCGTCGCCGTCGACGAACGATCCCGCCTGGACGTGGGTCGGGCCCTCTCCGGGGATCACCCACGGTCGGGTGCCGTACACGGCCTGCCCGTTGACGACGAGCCAGCGGCCGATCTCCTCGAGCAACCGCTGTTCGGGCTCGGCGATCGTGCCGTCCGCCTTCGGCCCGACGTTGAGCAGGAGGACACCGTTCTTCGCGACGACGTCGACGAGCTCGGCGACGAGGTCGGCCGTCGACTTGTAGTCGTGCCCCTCGACGAAGCACCAGGCGGTCTTCGACACCGACGTGTCGTTCTGCCAGACGAACGACGGGGTCCCGCCCATGGCACCGCGCTCGATGTCGTACACCGCGGAGCCCTCGGCGAAGGCGTTCCACTTGTAGTTGATGACGACCTCGCGACCCCACTCGGCCGCCCGGTTGTAGTAGTACGCGGCGAGGGTCCGGAGCCAGGGCTCGAAGGCGGGCTGCTCGATCCACCAGTCGAACCAGAGCACCTGGGGCCGGTAGCGGTCGATGACCTCGACGGTGCGGAGCAGCCAGTCCTCGAGGTGCCGCTCGTTCGGCGCGGTCTCCTCGCGCTGGGCGGGACCGTAGAAGTCGATGAAGCGCGGGTCGAGGACGTCGGAGTCGAACCGGGTGCCGCCGTTCATGAAGAACCAGTGCTCGGCCCGGTGCGAGGAGGCACCGCGGACCATGAAGGCGTCGTCCACGGCCTGGAGCAGGTCGCCGAACACGTCGCGCTCCGGGCCCATGCGGGCGGCGCTCCAACGGGACCGCTCGGTGTCGTACATCGCGAAGCCGTCGTGGTGCTCGGCCACCGGGACCACGAACTGCGCTCCGGCGCGCCGGAAGAGCGTCGCCCACGCCTGCGGGTCGAAGTGCTCCATCGTGAAGGACGGGATGAAGTCCTTGTAGCCGAACTCCGACTGCGGGCCGTACGTGGCGACGTGGTGTTCGTACTCGGGCGTGCCCGCGCGGTACATGTCGCGGGAGTACCACTCGTTCCGGAACGCGGGCACGGAGTAGACACCCCAGTGCAGGAAGATCCCGAACTTCGCGTCCTGGTACCAGCGCGGCGGCTCGTACCGCTGCAGCGACTCCCACGTGGCGTCGTACGGGCCCGCGGCGACGACGGTGGCGACGCGCGCGAGTGCCTCGGAGTTGTCGGACACGTCGACGGGTGCCGGCAGGCGATCCGGGTCGATGCGGGGCAGGTCGTTCGGTGCGGTCATGTCTCCTCCTCGAGCTGCACGAAACGTTACGTGTTCGTCCGTCGGCGCGCTAGTGTGTCCCTCGACTTACGGAGCGAAACGTTCCGTTCTCGACGGGGAGAGGACCACGTGGACACGATGACCCGCGCGCTGCGCACCGGAGCGCAGATCCCGCCGATCGGTCTCGGGACGTTCGGCTCCGACCGGTACGGCCCGGACGAGGTCGCGGCGGCGGTCCGGGGCGGGCTCGAGGCCGGCTACCGGCTGGTCGACTGCGCATCGGTCTACGGCAACGAGCCGGCGGTCGGTGCGGCGATCGTGGCGAGCGGCGTCCCGCGTGACGAGCTGTTCGTGATGTCGAAGGTCTGGAACGACGCGCACGACCCCGACGACGCGGTCGCCTCGGTCCGTCGTTCGCTCGACGACCTGCGGCTCGACCACCTCGACGCGGTCTTCGTGCACTGGCCGTTCCCGAACCACCACGCGCCGCACGCCTCGGTGGAGGACCGCGACACCACGGCTCGCCCGTACGACCACGACGCCTACCTCGCGCTCTGGCGGGCGCTCGAGGGACTCGTCGACGAAGGGGTCGTCCGGCACCTCGGGACGTCGAACACGACCGTGCCGAAGCTCCGGCTGCTCCTGCGCGACGCCCGGGTGCTGCCGTCGCTCAACGAGATGGAGCTGCACCCGACGTTCCAGCAGCCGGAGCTGTTCGACCTGTGCGTCGCGAACGGCATCCAGCCGGTGGGGTACTCCCCGCTCGGCTCCCCGTCGCGGCCGGAGCGCGACCGCACCGACGACGACCCGGTGGACGTCGAGCACCCCACCGTCCGCCGCATCGCCGAGGCCCACGGCGTCCACCCCGCGGTCGTGTGCCTCAAGTGGGCCGTCGCCCGTGGGCAGGTACCGATCCCGTTCGCGGTCAAGCCCGAGCAGTACCGCGCCAACCTCGAGGGCGCGCTCACCGACCCGCTCACCGCGGACGAACTCGTGGCCATGGCGGGCGTCGACCGCGGGGCACGGCTCATCAAGGGCCAGGTGTTCCTCTGGGAGGGCGCGTCGAGCTGGCACGACCTCTGGGACGAGGACGGCACGATCCGGGGCGGTCGCGTGTGACGGCGACGTACAAGGACCTCCAGCGCGAGACCGGGCTCTCGCTCGCGACGATCTCGAAGTTCTACAACGGCGGTGCGGTCCGCGACGAGAACGCCCGCGCGATCGAACGCGCCGCGGCGGCCCTCGGGTTCCGGCCGAACGCCTTCGCGCGGAGCCTGCGGTCGCGCCGCTCCGGCACGATCGGGGTGCTGCTCCCCGCGCTCGACAACGACTTCCACCTGACGGTCATCGCCGGCGTCGAGAGCGCGCTCCGGCCGTCCGGGACGAGCGTCATCGTCTCGTCGAGCCCCGATGCCGGGGCCGGCGCGGTCGACCTCCTGCGCAGTCGGATGGTCGACGGGATCATCGCGGTGCCGTCGCCGCACGACGTCGAGGCGCTGTCCCGGGCGGCCGAGCAGGTCCCGGTCGTGCAGATCGACTGGCGCGCGGACGACCTCGTCGTCGACGGGGTCTTCCTCGACAACCACCGCGCCGGAGCCCTCGCGGCGCGGCACCTGCTGGACCACGGGCACCGGCGGCTCGGCGTCGTCGGGGGCGACCCGGCCGTCTCGACGATGCGCGGGCGGGTGGACGGCTTCCGCGAGGTCGCTCGGCAGGCAGGTGCCGACCTCGCGCCCGACGCCGTGCTCGCCGGCCCGCTCACGGTCGCGAACGGCCAGGCCGCGATGCAGCAGCTGCTCGTCCTCCCCGAGCGCCCGACCGCGGTGTTCTGCGCCAACCACGAACTCACGATCGGCGCGGTGATCGCCGTGAACGAGTCCGGGCTGACCCTCGGGCGCGACCTGTCGGTGCTCGGCTTCGACGGCCGTGAGCTCGCGCAGGTGACCGTGCCGAAGCTCACGGTCATCGAGCAGCCGACGCACGAGATCGCGGTGCGGGCGGCCGAACGGATCCGGGAGCGGCTGGACGAGCGGCGGGTGCCGGGCGCGTCGGTCGCGGCCGGTCCCGTCGACGTCCTGGTCGCCCCACGACTCGTCGCCGGCGGGTCCGTCGCACGGGTCGGCCCACCGATCACCGGCCCCACGGAGGCATGATGCTGCGCTACACCCTGACGCACCGCCCGACCCTGAGCGCGCTGGCGTCGCTCGGCCACGGCTCGAGGGTGCTCATCGCGGACGGGAACTACCCGCTCGCCACCGCGATGCACCCGCGCGCGGAACTCGTGCACCTCAACTGGCGTCCGGGGCTGCTCGACGTCGACGAGGTCCTCACGACGCTCCTCGACGCGGTCCCGTTCGAGGCGGCCACCGTGATGACACCACCCCCGGACGCCCCGGTGGCGGCGCACGACGGGTACCGCCGGGTCCTCGGGCCGGACGTGCCGCTCGGGACGCTCGACCGGTTCGCGTTCTACGACGCGGTCCGGGCGCCGGAGACCGGGCTCGTCATCGCCACGGGTGACCAGCGGTCGCACGCCAACCTGCTGCTCGAGGTGGGGTTCGTCGCGGCGAGCTGAGTTCGGGCCGGCCCTGCGCCGGTCCGCGTGCGCCGCTGTCGCACGACGCGACCGCTGTCGCACGACGACGGCGCGGTCGCACCGCGGCGTCCGCAACAGTCCGCGCACGCAACGAACGACGCGACCGCTGTCGTACGACGACGGCGCTGTCGTCCAGCAACGACGGCCCGGGCTCGGCAGCGCGCCCCCGCCCGCGCGACCAGGCGCCGCGCCCCGCGCCCGGGCCGACGCCGCGGCTCAGGCGGCGTGCCTGCCCAGGGTGATCCGTTCCTCCCGGCCGGTGCCGAGGTCACGACCACGGAACCACCGCAGCAGGAAGTCGGCGGAGGTGCCGGACAGCGACACCGGGAGCCCCTCTCGGCGCTGCAGGAAGCCGCTGAAGCCGGGCTCCTCGAGGACGTCGGCGTCGGACGGTGCGCCGAACGCCATCGCCCACCCGTCGAACCGACGCGCGTCGATCGGCTCTCGCGACAACGACTGCACCTCGGTGTGCCGCGGGTCGCGCTCGATGGCTGCGAACCGGTCCTCCACGCTCCACTCCGGGCCCTCGAGCACCTGCATGAACCGACCGCCCTTCGCGAGGAGCAGCCCGGAGACGCCGAGTGCCTCGTTGCGGAGTCGGGCCTCGCGGAGCATCGCGACGAGCTGGGCGTCGGTGAGGTCGTCGACGGCGACGGACATGTACACGAGCGAGGTGAGGGAGGTCATCGGCGCCAGTTTCGTTCGATGGTGGAACATCCGTCAACGCGGTCGTCCACGCACCGCACCGGGCCCGTGGACGACCGCGTGTTCCGGACGACTCAGGTGAGCGCCAGGAGGGTGTTGACCTGCTCGTTGACCGCCGTGAGCGAGGACACCGGCTTGCCGTTGGCGTAGATCCCGTCGAACGCGGGCTGCACCAGCGCCTGCACGTCGGCCGGGTTCCGGGTCACCGGGAAGAGGAACGTCGTACCGTCCTCGACCTGCTCGGTGAACGCGGTGACGTCGAGGCCGCGCTTCGCGTAGGCCGCGACCGCGGCGTCCGTCCCCGATCGGCGGGCCGGGAACACGATGCCCGCCCGGCCGACGATCTCCTGCGCCGCGGCACTGCCGAGGAACGCGACCCACTTCGCCGCCGCCTCGGGGTTCTTCGCCTGCTTCGTGATCGAGTCGCCGAGGCCGTTGAACATCGAGGCGCGGTGCCCGACCGGCCCCTTGGGCGTGGGCGCGACACCGACGTCGATGCCCTGCAGGCCGAGGTAGGTGCCGATCATCCACGAGCCGTTGAACGACAGCGCCACCTTCTTCGAGCCGAGCTGCACGTCCGGACCGGTGGTCGTCGAGAACACGCCGTACTTCGGCATGTAGCCCTTGTCGGCCAGGCCGAAGTACCACGAGATCGTCTTCTGGAACTCCGCGTCGTCGTAGCGGAACTTGTTCCCCCACGGGTTCTCGTTCGTGTAGAACCAGTCGATCGACCCGGTGAACGGCGACCACTGCGTCTGCCCGAACCCGTCGCCGCCGCTGCCGTTCGCGCTCATGCCGTAGACGGCGACGTCGTCCTTGTCGAAGCCGGGTTCGTCCCCGCGGCGCCCCTTGCCGTCGATCGTGAGGTGGGCGACCGCCCGTTCGAAGGAACCGCCGTCGTCGGGGTTCCACGACAGGTTCGCCAGGTCGTCGGCGGTGTAGCCCGCCTTCGCGATGACCTTCTCGTCGTAGAACATCGCGATGGTGTCCCAGTCCTTCGGCGAGCCGTACCGGTGGCCGTCCTTGCCCTTCCAGAGCTGGGCGAGGCCGGACTGGTAGTCGTCGTCACGGATGGAACTCGTCGCCTCGAGCTCGTCGAGCTTGTACAGCACGTCGAGGTCGGCGAACTGCGGGAACTTCGACAGGTGGTCCGTGAAGACGTCGGGCGCGGTACCGGCGATGAACCCGGCGGTGAGCTTCGTCCAGTAGTCGGCCCACCCGAGCTGGGTGATCTTGATGCGGATGTCGGGGTTCTCGCGCTCGAAGGCCTTCGCGACGGCCTGGTACGCGGGGAGTTGGTTCGCGTCCCAGAGCCAGTACGACACCGTGCCGGTCACACCGCTCCTCGGGTTCGGCGTGCTCGGACTCGAGCAGGCCGCCAGCGCTCCGAGGGCCAGGGCCGAGGCGCCGCCGGCGAACAGGGCGCGGCGGGTGATGGGGTTCGTCATGAGCTGGTCCCTACTTGATGCCGGAGAAGCCGATGGAGTTGACGATGCGCTTGGCGAAGAGGCCGAACAGCACGATCATCGGGAGCGCCGCCACGAGGGTCGCGGCCATCAGGCCCGCCCAGTCGGTGCCGGATTGCGGCGACTGCGACTTGAAGACGCCGAGCGCCACGGTGAGCACCCGGGAGCTGTCGGTGTAGGACACCATCAGCGGCCAGAAGTAGTCGTTCCAGGCGGTGATGTACGTCAGCACGGCGAGCGTCGCGATCGGTGCGGAGGCCATCGGCAGGATGAGCCGGAAGAACACCCGGACCTTGCCGGCGCCGTCGATGAGCGCCGCTTCCTCGACCTCGCGCGAGATGCCGAGGAAGAACTGCCGCAGGAAGAACACCGCGAACGGGGTCATCAGCATGGACGGGAGCGCGATGCCGAGCAGGGTGTCCACGAGTCCGAGTGACTTGATGAGGGCGAAGTTCGGCAGGAGGGTGAAGATCGTCGGCACCATGAGCCCGGCGAGGAACACCGCGAACACCTTGTCGCGTCCGGGCCACCGCAGGCGGGCGAAGGCGTAGGCGGCGCCGGCCGAGAAGAACACCTGGCCGACGGTGATGAGCGTCGCCGTGATCACCGAGTTGAGCAGGTACTGCCAGAAGTTGATCGCCGCACCCGAGCCGCCCTGGGCGAGCGCCTCCTTGGTGGACTGCAGGCCGAAGACCCGCTCGAACCCGCCGAGGCTGAACCCGGTCGGCAGCACCGAGGTGGGGTCGGCGGAGATCGCGCCGTTCGACGACAGGGCGGTGCGCAGGATCCAGTAGAACGGGAACAGGGTCACGACGATCACGGCGATCATCGCGATCCAGGCGATCACCCGTCCGACGGAGGGCTTGCGACGCGGCGGACGTGGGCCGCCGCGGGTGGTGATCGCGCGGGTGGCCTGGGGCTCGACCACGGGGGGCAGGGTGCTGGTCATCTCGGACTCGCTTTCCGGGAGGTCTGGTGGGCGGCCGCGTCAGTCCAGGTCGCTCTCGCCGGAGCGCGAGAGGCGGTACTGGATGAACGTGATGACGCTGAGGACGATGAGGAGGGCCACCGAGACGGCGGACGCGTAGCCGAACTGGAACCGGCCGAAGGCGAGGTTGTAGATGTAGTTCTGCACCACGTTCGTGGCGTTCGCCGGCCCGCCCTGGGTCGTGACCGCGACGGTGTCGAACACCTGGAACGAGCCGATGATCGTGATGATGAGGACGAGCGAGAGGATCGGCCGCAGGAGCGGGACGGTGATCCGCCAGAACATCTTCCACTCGCTCGCACCGTCGATGCGGCCCGCTTCGTAGACCTGCTCGGGCAGCGCCTGGAGCCCCGCGAAGATGAGCAGAGCGGTGTACCCGACGTTCCGCCAGACGTTGATGAACGCGATCGTCGGGATGCCCCAGAAGTCGCTCTGCAGGAACGGGATGCGTCCGACGCCGATCGCCGACAGGATCTCGTTGCCGATGCCGAGCTGCGTGTCGAGGATCCACAGCCAGATGAGCGCGGCGACGACGTTCGACACGAGGTACGGCGCGAGGACGATGCCGCGGACGAACGTGGACTTCGTGAGCCGGTGCATCATCACGGCGATGAACAGCGCGAGGATCGTCTGGAAGCCGATGTTGAGGAGCACGTACTCGACGGTCACCGCCATCGAGTTCCAGAAGATCGAGTCCTGCACGAGTCGGACGTAGTTCTGCAGGCCGGTGAACACCGGCGGGGTCAGCAGGTTGTAGGTCGTGAAGCTCAGGTAGATGCCCCGGACCGTCGGCCACGCCAGGAACAGCAGGAAGCCGACCGTGGCGGGCGCGATGAAGACCAGCGCGAGCCAGAGGTCGTTCCGTGGACGGCGGCGTGGGGAGGTGGTGCCGGCACGGGCACGGTCGGCGACGCGACCCTGCCGTCTCGTGCTGGCGGTCGTCAGGGTTGACGACACGGGGCTCTCGGTGACCATCGCGACTCCTTCGTCTGCGGTGGACTGGCTCGAAGCAGCAGTCCGTGGCCGGGAATCTACACGTGGAGACTGTCGTCGACAAGAGGCACTTTCAGCAGTCGTAACAGGGGGTTGTCACGAGTAGACGATCGTGGAATGCTGACGGGGATCGCACCGGCGCGACCTGCCCGGCGATGCATCCACACCACTTCGGAAAGGTCCCCGATGATCTCCATCGCCATGGTCGGAGCCGGCCAGTTCGCGCCCCAGTTCGCCAAGCTGTTCAAGCTCCACCCCGACGTCGACCGGGTGTTCGTGACGGACCTCGTCGAGGACCGCGCGTCCGGCCTCGTCGCGGAGCAGCACCTCGACGGCACCTTCGCGGACTTCGACGCCGCGCTCGCGTCCGACGTCGACGCGGTCGCGATCTTCACGCAGCGCTGGACCCACGGACCGCTGGTCGTGCAGGCCCTCCGCGCCGGCAAGCACGTGTACTCCGCCGTCCCGATGGCGATCTCGGTCGACGAGATCCGCGCGATCATCGACACGGTCCGCGAGACCGGTCTCACCTACATGATGGGCGAGACGAGCTACTACAACCCGGCGACGGTGTTCGCCCGGAAGAAGGTCGCCGAGGGGGCGTTCGGCCGGGTGTTCTACGCCGAGGGCGACTACGTCCACGACATGGACCTCGGGTTCTACGCCGCGTACCAGTTCAGCGGCGGCGAGGACTGGAAGCGCACGGCCAGCTACCCACCCATGCTCTACCCGACGCACTCCGTCGGCGGCGTCCTCGGCGCGATCCCCGGCCATGCGGTCAGCGTCAGTTGCATCGGCGTCAAGGACGACCGCGGCGACGGCGTCTTCGACAAGGACGTCAGCCAGTTCGACAACGACTTCTCGAACGCGACCGCGCTGTTCGAGCTCGACAACGGTGGCGTCGTCCGCATCAACGAGATGCGCCGCGTCGGCTACCCCTCGCACATCCGGGAGTCCCGCTTCCGGTACTTCGGCACCGAGGGCAGCTTCGAGCAGCTCGCGAAGGTCAGCGTCTGGCAGGACAAGCAGGACTCGGTCGACATCAGCGACCAGATCGACACGCAGGCGACGATGTCCCTCGACGACCCCCGCCTCGCCGGCGTCGACCCGTCCCTCCGCGACGCGTTCGTCTCCGGGTACGCCCCGGTGCACGACACCTCGCGTCTGCCGTCCGAGTACGACGGGGTGCCGACCGGCCACGAGGGCAGCCACCAGTTCCTCGCCGACGACTTCGTCCGCGCCGTCGTCGACCGGACCCTGCCCCCGGTGAACGCCTGGACCGCCGCCCGGTTCACGCTGCCCGGCATCATCGCCCACCAGTCCGCGCTGCAGGGTGGCGTCCGCCTCGAGGTGCCCGACTTCGGTGACGCCCCGGAACCGGCCGAAGCAGCAGCGGGGTCGGACAACGCGGCCACGGCCGGCGGCCCGTCGACCGCCGTCTAGGATCGCAGCGACGACAGCGGTCCGGCTGCCGACCCCTCCGGGTCGGCGGCCGGACCCCACCGTTCGGGTGCCGGGCCGCACGGTCCGGCACCCGATCGCCATCCAGGAGGCCCCCGTGAGCACCCCGACCACCCCGCGGGCGGTCACGCGCGCGGACGTCGCTCGGTACGCCGGGGTGAGCACCTCCGTCGTGAGCTACGTCGTGCACGACGGCCCCCGCCCCGTCGCCGCGGAGACCGCCGCCCGGGTCCGCGAGGCCATCCGCGTCCTCGGCTACCGCCCGAACGCGAGCGCCCAGGCCCTCCGCACCGGCTCCTCGAAGATGCTCGGACTGATCGTCCCCGAGCTCGACAACCCGTTCTGGTCGGAGCTCGCCGTCGAGGTGACGCACGCCGCCGCCGCGCGCGGGTACGACGTCCTCCTCGCCAACAGCGACGGCGACAGCACCCAGGAGCGCGAACGCCTCCGCACCCTGTCCGCCCGCCAGGTCGACGGCATCATCGTGACGAGCATCCAGACGCACCCGGACCTCTCCACCGTGACCGACCCCGGCATCCCGATGGTGCTGCTCAACACCTTCTTCGAGGTCCCCCACTACGTCAGCATCGGGGTCGACGCCCTCCGCGGTGCCCTCGACGGCACCCGGCACCTCATCGAGCACGGCTACGGGTCGATCGGCCTCGTGATGGGCCACGCCGGCACGATGGAGCTCCGCGAGCAGGGCTGGATGCGGGCCCTCCGCGACGCCGGGCACCCGGACGGTCCGATCGTCCGCTGCGACTTCACGCGCCGGGGCGGGTACGAAGCCGGACTCCGCATGTTCGGCGACGGCACCGGCCCCCGCGCCGTCTTCGTCAGCTCGGACATGCAGGCGATCGGCGTGATGCGTGCGCTGTTCGAGCTCGGGCTGCGCGTCCCCGAGGACGTCGCGATCGTCTCGTTCGACGGTGCCGCCGAAGCGGACTACACGAACCCCCAGCTCACCACCGTGCGGCAGCCGATCGAGGTGATGGCACGGGAGGCGGTCGACCGCGTCCTCGGCGACGGCGCCGACGAGGGGCACCGTCGACTCGTCCCGCCGCAGCTGGTCCTCGGTGCGAGTTGCGGGTGCGACGTGCGTCGCTGACGCACCCACCCACCGGCCGGGAGGCCCGTGGCGGGCCCGCCACGGGCCTCCCGTCCGGCGCCGGGTCACCTCGGGCCACGCCCCTCTCGCACGGCGACTCCGACGATGCACCTGTCGATCACGCGGTGCTTCGTCGCTCGGTGCACGTGCATCGGATGCACGTGCATGTTCCGACGAAACACCCGTCGATCACGCGGTGTCCCGTCGCAGCCATGACACAGGGTGAGGTCAGCCCGCGGCGCCCCGTCTGGTGATGCCCCGCGTGCTCGCGGCGATCGACGCCCGTTCCTCGTCGGTCAGCCCTGCTGCGCGGAGGACCCGGTCGAGGACGTCGCTCTTCCGGGCGATGTACGCGTCGATGTCCACTGCCTCCCGCCCCGCTCGCCGCTTCACCGCCGCGTACTCGTCCCGGAGCGCATCGTCGGCACGCAGGACGTCCCGCACGCCGAGGTGGTTGCGGAGCGCGAGCGATCCCTCGGCGACGACGTAGGTGTTGCTCGGTGCGAACCGGTCCGGGGTCCGGAAGGCTTCGCGGCCCGCGATGCCGAGGTCGCCGCGGGGCACGAAGCCGATCGTCGCGAGTGCGCCGACGGCGGCGGGCACGTCGTCCTCCGCGACCACGACGTCCACGTCGACGACGGGCTTCGCTGCGAGCCCCGGGACCGATGTGCTGCCGACGTGCTCGATGCGGTGCCGGACACCTGCGCGGTCGAGAGCAGCCGAGTAGGCAGCACGCAGCAGCCCGAACCGGTCGCGCCACTCGTCCCGGTACTCGACCACCTCGATCACCCGTGCCTCCTCGTCGGGGAGACGGTACGCGCACTGCGGCGATCCGGATTCTCTACATCTTGTAGAGTCACATGCCGTGCGGCACGAGGTCGCGCCCGACACCGGAGAGTCCCGATGCCGCACGCCCCCGCACCCACGTCCAGCGCGGGCTGGTTCCCCCAGCTCCTGCTCCGCCTGCACTTCCTCGCCGGGCTGTTCGTCGGCCCGTTCATCCTCGTCGCCGCACTGTCCGGGGCCGTGTACGCCGTGGCGCCCTCGATCGAGCGTGTCGTGTACGCCCACGAGCTCACCGCCCCGGCGACCGCGACGACGATGCCCCTCGCCGACCAGGTGTCCGCTGCCGAGCGGTACGTCGACCGTCACCACCCGGGCGACAGCGTGACGGAGGTCCGCCCGGCCCCGAGCGCCGGCACGACCACGCGCGTGATGTTCACCGAGGAGGGTCTCGCTGCGTCCACCACCCGCGCGGTCTTCGTCGACCCGGGCACCGCCGAGGTCCGCGGCGACCTCCCCGTGTACGGCACGTCCGGCTCCCTCCCCTTCCGCACGTGGGTGAGCACCGTGCACCGCAGCCTGCTGCTCGGCGACGTCGGGCGGCTCTACAGCGAGACCGCCGCGTCGTGGCTCGGCATCGTGTCGCTCGCCGGCGTCGCCCTCTGGGTAATGCGCATCCGACGGGCCCGACGCAAGCGCGAACTCGTCGTCCCCGACAACCGGGCGCGCGGGTACCTGCGGACGTTCTCCTGGCACGCAGCGACGGGCGTGTGGGTCCTGCTCGGCGCGCTCTTCCTCTCGGCGACGGGGATCACGTGGTCGCACTTCGCGGGCGACAACGTCACGGCGATCCGGTCGGCGCTGAGCTGGCAGGCCCCCGCGGTCGACACGACCCTCGGCGCTCCGGCGACGACCGGAGCCGGCACGACCGACGGCCACGGAGAGCACGCCGGCCACCACGGCAGCGATGCCCCGACGGCTGCGGCCCCCGTGGTCACGCCGGACCAGTTCGACACCGTCCTGTCCGCAGCCCGCGCAGCCGACATCGACGCCGCGGAGGTCCGCATCCACGTGCCGACCGCGTCCGACCAGGCGTGGACGGTCGAGGAGAGCAAGCAGACCTGGCCCGTCGCGATGGACGCCGTCGCGGTCGACCCCGCCGACGCGCGGGTCGTGTCCGAGGTGCACTGGTCGGACTACCCGAACATGGCGAAGGCCGCCAAGCTCGGCGTCAACACCCACATGGGCGTCCTGTTCGGCGTCGCGAACCAGATCGTGCTCGTCCTCGCCGCACTCGGCATCGCCGCGATGGTCGTGTTCGGGTACGTGATGTGGTGGCAGCGCCGACCCGCCGGTGCCCGGTTCGGCCGCGCCCCCGCCGCCGGGGCGCTCGCCCGCGCGCCGGGATGGGGCCTGGTCGTGGTCGCACTGGTCGCAGCACTCCTCGGCGTCCTGCTCCCGACGGTCGGCGTCACGCTGCTCCTCTTCCTGCTCGTCGACGCCGTGGTCGTCACCGTGGGGGCTTCTCGCACCCGCTGAGCGTGCGAGACTCGATCAGTGCACCACCCACCGATCGCGGTCGTCATCGCCGCCATGAGCGAGGAGGTCGGCGCCTTCGCCGGTCTCCTCGGCGGCACCCCCATCCTCGACGGCCCCGTCGGCGGTCACGACGAGCACCACCTGCTCGACGTCGGCGGTGCGACCGTCGCGGTCCGCCGGAGCGGCATCGGGTTCACCAACGCCACGGCCGCGGCAGCACACGCCTTCCACGACTTCGGCCCCGGCATCCCCGTGATCAGCGTCGGTACCGCCGGCGGCCTCATGCACGGTGTCGCGATCGGCGACGTCGTCGTGGGCGACCACTACGTGAACCTCAACGCCGACGCGACCGCCTTCGGCTACGCCCTGGGCCAGGTGCCGGGCATGCCCGCCGGGTACGAGCCCGACCAGCGGCTGGTCGACCTCGCGCTCGCCTCGGACGCCGGGTACCCGATGCGCGCCGCGACCATCGGCTCGAGCGAGATCTTCGTGACCGAGGGGCGAGCACGCCTGCTCCGCGAGGCCTTCCCGACGGTCGCGGCGGTCGACATGGAGACGGCGGCGATCGCGCAGTTCGCGCACGTGCACGACATGCCGTTCGTGTCGGTCCGCTGCATCAGCGACCTCTGCGCTCCCGACGGGGACGAGTTCAAGGAGCACCTCGACGACGCGGCTGCGCGCGCCGCGCGCGTGGTGCACGACGTGGTGACCGGTCTCGTCGGCTGACGTCGGGCCCTGGTCTCGACCCCGGAACGGACTGGAGGCCCGACACCAGCTGGTGTCGGGCCTCCAGTCCGTGGGGTGGTGAGGATCAGGCCGCTACGGGCTCCGTGATCGCGTCGCGCAGGGCGGAGGCCGCCGCCGCGACGTCGTCGGCGCTGTAGATCGCGCTGCCCGCGACCGCGACGCGGGCGCCCGACGCCTGCACGGCGGCGATCGTGTCGGTGGTGATGCCACCGGCGACCGAGAAGTCGACGCCGGAGGCCTCGCCGTCGCGCAGGAGCGTCTCGAAGGTGAAGCCCTCCTCGGCCTGCTCGTCGAGCCCGGCGTGCATCTCGACGAACTCGACGCCGAGCGCGGTGACCTCCTTCGCACGGGCCGCCTTGTCCGGCACGCCGATGAGGTCGACGACGATGCCCTTGCCGTGCTGCTTCGCGGCCTTGACGGCACCCGCGATCGTGCTGTCACCGGCGACGCCGAGGACGGTCACGAGGTCGGCACCGGCCTGGAAGGCGATGTCGGCCTCGAGCTCACCGGCGTCCATCGTCTTGAGGTCCGCGAAGACGATCTTGTCCGGGTGCGCCTCCTTCACCGCGGTGATCGCGGAGAGGCCGGCGCTCTTGATGAGCGGGGTGCCGAGCTCGATGACGTCGACGTACGGTGCCGCCTTGCTGGCGAGTTCGAGGGCGTGCTCGGTGGTCAGGGTGTCCATGGCGAACTGGAGCTGCATGTTGGTGTCCTTCCGGTGGTGGGTCATTCGAGGTTGGCGTGGCGGGGCCACAGGTCGTCGGCGGAGTGTCCGCTGCGCTGCCAGAGCGTGTGGAACAGGGCGTCCCCGAGGAGGGCGACGGCCTGCTCGAAGAGGCTTCCGGCGTACTGCGCCGAGGCGGTCCCGGAGCGGTCGGTCTTCGTCGCCGCCGGGACCACGAGCGTGGTGTCGGCGACCTCGGACAGCGGGGAGTCGTCCGTCGTGCTGACGGCGAGCACCCGGGCGCCGACGCCGGCTGCCGTGCGCGCCGCCTGGGCGATGCCGCTCGTGGCGCCGGAGCCGCTCGCGACGAGGAGCACGTCGTCCTCGCGGATCGCCGGGGACGTGACCTCGCCGACGACGTGCACGTCGAGTCCGAGGTGCATGAGGCGCATCGCGGTCATCCGGAGCGCGAGGCCCGAGCGGCCTGCGCCGTGGACGAAGACCCGGTCGGCCTCGGCGAGCAGCGTGAGGGCACGCTCGAACGGGGCGGGATCGGCCGAGCGGAGCGCGGCGAGGGTGTCCTGCAGCTCGCTCCCGATCGCACCGAGGGCGTCCGCGACGGTGGTGGTGGGCATGGGTCCGATGGTGGCCTGGTGGCACGGCGTACGGAGCCGCTCGGGCGCACGGTGCCCCCGTCCGATCGGGTGGGGCAGTCCGTTCGGGTGGGACCGGTAGGTTCGGATCGTGGGATCGGACGTGCACGCTCCAGCCAGCAGGACGGCCGCCGCCGAGCACGCCCGGACCGTCGCCGAGACGGCGGACCGGCACGCCCTGACGCTCGAGTCCGTGCTCGCCGCCCTCCGCTCGAACAGGCTCTCCGACGCTGCTGCCCGCGCCGAGGCCGTCGAGATCGCCTCGGCCGCGCTCGTCGAACTGCGGACCTCGAGCGACCGACAGCGCAGCAGCCTCCTCGAACCCGTGACCGGCGCGTTCTCACGCCTCCGCGCCGACCTCCGCCCGCTCGTTCGCTTCGGCGACCTCGACGTGCAGTTCGTCGAGCCACCCGCCACCGGCCGCGCCCTGCCCGGGGACGTCGCCCACAGCGCCCGCGCGATCGTCCGGACCGCGGTCCTCGCGCTCGTCGACGACGGGGCGGCTCGGCGGGTGCGCATCCAGTGGGACTGCGACGGCCGGAACCTCCTCATGCAGCTCCGCGACGACGGTGCCGGCACGCTCGACGCCCACGACGACGCCGTGCGCCCCATCGCCGAGCGGGTCGTCGCCCTCGACGGCACCCTCGCGGTGGACTCGACGCCTGGTTGGGGTTCGACGCTCGACATCGCGCTGCCCCTCGACCCCTCCCCCACCGCGCTCGACGTGCCGGACGACACCGACCTCACCGCACGGGAGCGCGACGTGCTGCGGCTCGTGGCGACCGGCGTCGGGAACCGTGAGATCGCCGAGGGGCTCGGCATCAGCGTGAACACGGTGAAGTACCACGTGGCGAACCTGCTCCGGAAGCACGGGGCCCGCACCCGCGCGGAACTCGCGGCGTTCAGCGTCCGGGGCTGACCCGGCGGGACGTCGACCCGACGGAGGGTCTTCCCTCGTGCACTTTCCGCATCGGCCCCGTCGTCGGCGACGTTCCGGCGGGCATCGTGGTTCGATCACTTCGGGCACGAGCTGCGTGCGTCCGACCGCGCACCACGACCGAGAGGCCACGACATGCCGTCGAGATCGAGCAGGTCGTTGCGGAGGCGACTCGGCGGGTGGACCTACGTCTTCGTGGGGTGCGCGGTGATCGTCCTGGCCGAGGTGCTCGGTCACGCACTGTCCCTGACCGAGCTCGTGGTCACCGAGGACGACCTGGACGCGTCCCCCGCCCACGCCGACCACCCGTCGGCCCCGGTCCGGTCGCGCTGAGGAGCCGACCGGTCTCGGAGAGCTCGTGGCGGAGGGTGTGGGATTCGAACCCACGAGACATCACTGCCCACCTGTTTTCAAGACAGGCTCCATCGGCCGCTCGGACAACCCTCCAGTGACGCGACCACGTGGCGAGACGTGACCGCGTCCCGGGAAGTCTAGCGGGCCTCCAGCGTGGCCAGCGAGACGAGCGAGAGCGCTACCGCGGCAGCGTGTCGAGCGCCGCCGCGAGCCCGTCGTCCGTGACACCGCCGGTGAGCTCGTTGCCTGCGTCGACCACGTCGTCCGGAGCCTGGCCCATCGCGACCCCGCGGCCGGAGGTGGACGCCCACCGCAGCATGTCGATGTCGTTCCGCCCGTCACCCGCGGCGAACACCCGGGAGCGCGGGATGTCGAGCCACTCGCGGACGCGTTCCATGGCCGTGGCCTTCGTCACACCCTCGGGAGCGATGTCGAGCCACGAGGTCCAGCCGACCGAGTACGAGACCTTGTGCAGCCCCATCCGCTCGACGACCTGCAGGAAGTCCTCGGTGTCGTGCCCCGGTGAGATCACGACGACACGGGTCGCCTCGACGCCGAGCAGCTGGTCGAACGGGACATGCTCGCCCTGCACGGTCATGGTGTCGTCGGGGAAGTTGCCGGACAGCAGGAAGTGACCGTGTTCGTCCTCAACGCCGAACGCCGCGTCGGCGAGCGCGCCGTGGATCGTCTGCAGCACCTCGGTCGGGTCGAACCGCTCGACGTGGGCGTGCTCGTAGGAACCGTCCTCACGTCGGCGGAGGGTGAGGGCACCGTTCGCGACGACGAGGTACTTCGGACGGATGCCGAGGGTGTCGAGCAGCGGGACGGTCATGCTCTCGCTGCGGCCGGTGGACAGCATGACCTCGTGCCCGGCGGCCTCGGCGTCGCGGACGGCGGCGATCACGGTGTCGGTGATGACGCCGTCCTCGCGCATGGTCGTGCCGTCGATGTCCAGCGCGACGAGCCAGCGCTTCGTCCGCGCCGGGGCAGCGCCACCAGCGGCGGCGGCAGTACCGGCGGCGCCGGCAGCCGCGGCTCCGCCGCTGCCGGACCCGTCGACGAACCGCTCGTGGGAGGTCATCGGGGCTCGATCACCTCGACGCCGCCGAGGTACGGCCGGAGCACCTCGGGGACGACGACCGACCCGTCGGCCTGCTGGTGCGTCTCGAGGATCGCGACGATCCACCGCGTGGTGGCGAGCGTGCCGTTGAGGGTCGCGACGGGAGCGGTCTTGCCGGACTCGGTGCGGTACCGGATGTCGAGGCGACGGGCCTGGAACGTCGTGCAGTTCGAGGTCGACGTGAGCTCGCGGAACGTGCCCTGCGTCGGCACCCACGCCTCGATGTCGAACTTGCGCGCGGCACTCGTGCCGAGGTCGCCGCCGGCGACGTCGATCACGCGGTAGTGCAGGCCGAGGTCCTGGAGCATGGACTCCTGGTACCCGACGAGCTTCTCGTGCTCGGCCTCGGCCTGGTCCGGGTGGACGTAGGAGAACATCTCGAGCTTGTTGAACTGGTGCACGCGGAGGATGCCGCGGTTGTCCTTGCCCGCGGACCCGGCCTCGCGGCGGTAGCAGGTCGACCAGCCGGCGTAGCGGTGCGCCTGGCCGTCCTCGAGCGGGAGGATCTCGTCGGCGTGGAACCCGGCGAGCGCGACCTCGCTCGTGCCGGTGAGGTAGAGGTCGTCGGCCTCGAGGCGGTACACCTCCGCGGCGTGCTCCCCGAGGAAGCCGGTGCCGGCCATCGTCTCGGGACGGACGAGCGTCGGGGTGATGAGCGGCTCGAACCCGGCGGCGACGGCACGGTCGAGGCCGAGCGACATGAGGGCGATCTCGAGCCGTGCGCCGAGGCCGCGCAGGAAGTAGAACCGTGAGCCGGACACCTTCACGCCGCGCGGGATGTCGATGATGCCGAGGTGCTCGCCGAGGTCGGCGTGGTCCTTCGGCTCGAAGTCGAACTCGGGCTTCGTGCCGACGGTGCGGAGCGTGACGAAGTCGTCCTCCCCGCCCTTGGGCACGTCCGGCAGCACGACGTTGGGGATCGCGCGGACGACGGTGTTGAAGGCCTCCTCGGCCTCGGTGACGGTGGCCTGCGCCTCCTTCACCTGCGCGGCGAGCGCCTGGGCCTGCTGCACGAGGGCGGCCTTCTCGTCCTTCGGGGCCTTCGCGACGGTCTTGCCGAAGGCGTTCTGCTCGGCGCGGAGGGACTCGAACGAGGTGATCGCGCTCCGCCTCGCCGCGTCCGCGGCGACGGCGTCGTCGACGACGTCGACGGACGCGCCGCGCGCCTCCTGCGAGGCCTTGATGACGTCCGGGTTGTCACGCAACAGCTGGGGGTCGATCACCGCACCATCCTAAGGGGGCCGCACCAGGAGCCGGCCTGGAGGCCCGTGGCGGGCCCGCCCCGCGCCTCCCGGCGGGTTCATGGCCGGTCCGGCATCCCCTCGCAGCATCCGGTCGGTAGCGTGGCAGCATGTCGACCCCTTCGGAGACCGCGCCTGCGGACGCCCTCCAGACCGAGCAGCAGACGGCCGCCGTCGTCTACAACCCGGTCAAGGTGCACCTGCCGACCCTCAAGCACACGATCGAGCAGCTCCAGCGGGACGCGGGCTGGGCCGAGACCCTGTGGTTCGAGACCACGGAGGAGGACCCGGGCGGCGGGATGACCCGCGCCGCGATCGAGGCGGGTGCCGACGTCGTCGCGGCCGCCGGGGGTGACGGCACCGTCCGCGCCGTCGCCGAGGTCGTGCACGGCTCCGACGCGGCCCTCGCCCTCCTGCCGAGCGGGACGGGCAACCTGCTCGCCCGCAACATGAAGCTGCCGCTCGACGACCTGCAGGCGAGCGCGCGGACGATCTTCCACGGGGACGACCGCCCCATCGACTTCGGCACCCTCACGGTGGAGCGTGAGGGCGGCGATCGCGAGAAGTTCGGCTTCCTCGTGATGGCCGGCCTCGGGCTCGACGCACGGATGCTCGCGAACACCCGGCCCGAGCTGAAGAAGCGCGTCGGGTGGCTCGCGTACGTCGACTCCCTCTTCCGCTCGGTGCGGGACGCCGACGCGTTCGAGTTCCGCTACCAGCTCGACGACGAGGGCAACCACTCGGCGCGGGCGCACTCGCTCATCGTCGGGAACTGCGGGCAGCTCCAGGCCGGGGCCATCCTGCTGCCGGACGCCGAGATCGACGACGGCGTGTTCGACATCGCGGTGATGCGACCGCGCGGGTTCTTCGGGTGGGTCCGGATCGGCGCCCGGGTGTTCTGGGAGAACGGGATCCTGCGGACGTTCCGGCGGTCGTCGTTGGCGAACACGGTCGTCGGGCAGAAGCTCGTGACGGCCTCGCGCGAGGAACGCCCCCTGCGGTACCTCCGCGGGCAGGAGTTCACGGCACGGCTCGAGCGTCCGGACGAGTTCGAGGTGGACGGCGACCCGGTCGGGAAGATCGTGGCGTTCCGCTCACGCATCGACCCGCTGGGCCTCCGGGTCCGCGTGCCGGCGCCGGGCGACGACCGCCACGGCTCGCGCCAGGTCCCGTAGGGGACAGGCGCGGCGCTACCGCGCGTCCGGGCGCGACTCCGCCGGCCGTTGCCGTCGGCCGTCCGCGTTGTCGGAGGGCGTCGCACAACCAAAGTAACGCCGAACCGCCGATCCGCGTGGTTCAGCACGCCTTCGGTTGTGCGCCGACGAAGCGCGCCGCAACCGCCGCCACCGCTGCTGCGGCCGGGCCGGGCGCTACCGCGCGTCGGGCTCGCCGGAGACGATCGCCCGCAGCCAGTCGCGCGCCTCGACGAACGCCTCGTCCGAGTACCGCGCCGGCACCTCGGGTCGCTGTCCGTCGGCCCGCGGGTAGGACCCGAGGAACGTCACGCGCGGGCTGAACCGCCGGAGACCGAGCAGCGCGTCCGCCACCCGTTCGTCGCGCACGTGCCCGTCGAGGTCGATGACGAACCGGTAGCGGCCGAGCTCGTCGCCGATCGGCCGCGAGGACAGCAACCCCATGTTGATCCCCCGCGTCGCGAACTGCTCGAGCATGTCGACGAGGGCGCCGGGGTGCTCGCTCGGCAGCTCGACGATGACGCTCGTCTTGTCGGCTCCGGTCGGCTCGGGCAGGGCGAGCGTCCGCGACACGAGCACGAACCGTGTCACGGCCGAGGCGTTGTCACCGATCGAGGACGCCAGCACCGCGAGGTCGTGGTGGTCGGTGATCCCGGGAGGCGCGACGGCGGCGTCCGCGGTGGGGTGCTCGTCGAGCAGGGACACGGCGGCGGCGACGTTCGAGGACGCCGGGATGTGCCCGTGTCCGGGGAGGTGCTGCTCGAGCCACTGGTGCGTCTGGGCGTAGGCGACGGGGTGGGCGTTCACGGTGCGCACGTCGGCGAGGGTCGTGCCGTGCCGTGCGACGAGGACGAAGTCGACCGGGACGAGGTACTCCCCCACGATCCGCACGCCGGGGATCCGGGCGAGGGCGTCCTGCGTGGCGCTGACTCCGCCGTCGACGCTGTTCTCGATCGCGATCACGGCACCGACCGACCGGCCGCTCATGACGTCGTCGAGCGCTTCGCCGACGTTGTTCACGCTCCGCCAGGGCTTGCCGGCGGCGGCCTCGACGAGCTTGAGCGCCGCCTCGGTGAAGGTACCGGCCGGTCCGAGGTAGGAGTACGTGTCGGAGGGCTCGGCGGGCGCGTTCATGCGGTGAGCCTATTGCAGCCCGAGCGCGCGCCTACTGCGGTGGCTGCCCCTGCCCGGTGAGCCGCTGCTCGCAGATCGTCGGGCCGTCGTCCTCGCGCGGGTAGGTCAGCGCGGCGAAGCGACCCTCGGGGTCGAGGCGCCCGAGCAGCGCCAACGTGATCGCGTCGAGTTGTCCCACCTGCTCGTCGGTCAGCGCGTCGATGACGAACGTCCGCGCGGTCCGCACGTGCTGCGGCGCCGCCTCGACGATGGCCGCGTAGCCGTCGTCGGTGAGCCGCACGTCGGTTGCCCGGCGGTCGTCGGTGGAGGGGCAGCGTGCGACGAGCCCGCGCTTCTCGAGCCGCGACACCACATGGGACAGCCGGGGCAGGGACGCGTTCGTCGCCGAGGCCAGCGCGGACATCCGCAGCGTGCGCGACTCCGTCTCGGAGAGCATCGCGATGACCATGTAGTCGAAGTGCGTCAGGTCGGCGTCACGCTGGAGCTGCTGGTCGAGCGCCGCCGGCAGGAGCTCCATGACCGCGACGAGCTTCATCCACGCACGGAGCTGCGCGCGGTCGAGCCACGGGGTGTCGTCGGTCGGCTCGGGCATGGGCCGAGTCTACCGATTGGTTGTCGGTTCAACCAGTGCTCGTGGATGATTCCTCGACATCAGGCCGCCGACGACGAGCACCACGATCACCACGACGAGCAGCACCCCCTCGACGATCGCCAACCGGACGCCGTAGTCGAACGGCAGGATCGTCGGGTTCTTCTGCCCGTGCGCCTTCGCCGCGATCTCGGGCAGCACCACGAGGGCCAGCACGCTCCCGAGCACCACGGCCGACTGGACGACCACGAGCACCCACGCCCGGATCGAGCGCCCGGTCCGGCGGAGCAGGAGGCCGGCACCCACGACGAAGGGTGAGAGCACGGCGTCGTGCAGGACGACAGCGCCGAGCAACCAGGTCGCGAGCCCCCAGATCCGGTTCGGTCGCACGGTCGTCACGAGGACGTACGCACCGAACGCCATCACCAGGACACCGAGCACGACGAGCACGATCCGCGCGGCCTTCATGCGATCACCTCGATCTTCTCGATCCACTTCGTCTGCAGCACCCCGGGCCGGCCCGGAGCGATGATGCGCGCCGGGAACCCGTGGTCGAGGTCGAGCGTCGCACCGTTCAGCTCGAGGGCCACGAGGGTCGTCGGGTCCTCCGCGTACTCGGGCCCCATGTCCATGATCCGGTAGCCGCCGTGCCGCTCGAGGCTCGTCACGCGGACCTTCGACCCCGGCTCCGCCTGGACGGCGAGCAGCAGGTCGCGCATCCGCACCCCGCGCCAGGTCGCCATCTGGCTCCAGCCCTCGACGCAGGAGATCGGCAGTTCGGCCTGCGCCGTCCCGAGCGCGACGAGCTCGGCGCGCGAGAACGTCCGGCTGACGGCCGGTCCGACGACGGTGAGCGCCCAGTCCGCGGCGGTCGCGGTCGCGAGGACCCCCGCCGCCCGCGCCGTCCGGTTGACGGGCAGGTCGTTCGGACCGCGGTGCCGCTGGCGCGCACCGAACACGTTGAACGGCTCGGCGAGCGTGCTCGACTGGCCGGCGGTCAGGGCGACGACGCCGACGGTCGCGGCGGTCACCCCGGCGAAGAACCCGCGTCGGGCGATCCGCTCACGTCGTCCGCTGGTCGCCGCGGTCGACGGCCTGGAGGCACGGCTCGGCTCCGCCCCGGCACTCGCGTCGGGCGCCCCGAGACCCGCGTCGGGCGTCCCGAGACCCGCGCTCGGCGACACATCTCGTGACGCAGGCCCCGAGTCCGGTCGCTCAGCGCGAGACTCGGCCCCGATCGGTGTCGCGGCGGGAGCGCCGTCGACCCAGCGGAGCAGGCGGCCGCTGAGGCCGCGGGGGTAGGACGCGGCCGCCTGCGGGGCCGGGGCGTCCGAGGCGGGGCCGACCCGCGCCTCCCGGTCGGCCGCCGGCGGCAGCAGCTCGCTGCCCACCGTCGTGTCCGGGACGAAACGACCGTGCTCGTCGTACGAATCGCGCGACCGCCAGTACCGCGCGATGACCCGCAGCTTCACCGCGACGTGCACGATGAGCGAGCCGATGATGACGTACGCCAGCGCGTTGTGCACCTGCTTGAACGGGAACGGCCACGGGTACCACTGGTACGTGTTCAGCAGCCCGGTCCCCACCTGCACGATGGCCGCCGCCACGAGCACCGCGATGGAGAGCCGCTCGAGGAGGTGCAGGAACCCCCGCACCGGGGGGACCTGGACCAGGGCGGGCATCACGGTGTTGAGCTTCGCGAGGAGCAGCGGGATGATCGCGATCCCCGCGGTGATGTGCAGGCCCTGCGTGAACTGGTAGAGCTGCACGGGACGGGTGGGGAAGCGCATCCACGGGAACGGCTGCTGGAGGAGGTGGCTGTAGACGCCGGTGCCGAAGCAGACCAGGAACGCGATGCCGAGCAGACGCCCCAGGACCACGGCCGAGCGGGCGTTCCGGTTCGGCGACGCCATCGCGGATCGTGCATCCAGGAGCAGCCGCCGGACCGTCGCTAGCCTCGACGCACCATGAGTGAACGTCTCCGCCCCGGCCGACTCCCGTCCACCGCGCTGGTGTCGACCGTGCTGGCGGTCGTCGGGGTGCTCGCCCTGGCGGGCGTCGTCGCCTACGGCGTCACGCATCTGGGGTTCCTCCGAGCTGGTCATCGTTCCCCATTCGTCGCGTGGACCCTGATCGCTTGGACGGTGTTCGCGGCGTCGGTGCTCGCGCTGCGGTTCGTCCCCTCGCGGTGGACGACCTGGCTCGTCGTCGGCGGCGGCCTGGTGGTCGGGCTCGCCGCGCTCGCGGGTCCGCCGAACACCAGCACCGACTCTGCCCGGTACGCCTGGGACGGCATCGTGCAGCACGCCGGGATCTCACCGTACGCGCACACCCCGCAGTCCGAGGCGCTCGCCGGGCTCCGGCCCGACTGGCTGTTCCCCGACAAGGTCGACGGCACGTGCAAGCCGATCGAACCGCGGTTCCGCGGGCTCGGGGACGGCGCGGACGGGCACTGCGTGGCGATCAACCGTCCGGACGTCGTCACGATCTACCCGCCGATGGCCCAGCTGTGGTTCGCGCTCGTGCGGGCCTTCGTGCCCGCGACCGCGCAGTACATGCCGTTCCAGGTGGCGGGGCTGCTGCTGTCGCTCGGTGTGACCGTCGGGCTCGTCGCGGTGCTCCGGCGCACCGGTCGTCCGGTCTGGTGGGCGGCGCTCTGGGCGTGGTCGCCGCTCGTGGCGTCCGAGGCGGTCACGAACTCGCACGTCGACGCACTCGGCGCCGCCCTGGCGACCGCGGGCGCGGTGCTGGTCGCGTTCGGTCGGCCGATCTGGGGCGGGATCGCGCTCGGGGCGGCGACCGCGTCGAAGCTCATCCCCGCACTCGTCTACCCGCCGCTCCTCGGCAGACGACGGCACTGGTGGGCGATCCCCGTCGGCGTGGCCGTCTTCGCACTGCTGTACGTGCCGTACGTCGTCTCGACCGGGCCGAAGGTGCTCGGGTACCTGCCCGGCTACCTGTCGGAGGAGGGCTACGAGGACGGCTCCCGGTTCGCCCTCGTGTCGCTCGTGTTCCCCGGGGACGCGGGCACGGTCGTCGTCGGGCTGCTCGTGCTGCTCGCCGCGTACGTCGCCTGGCGCCTGGCCGACCCGGCGGCCCCGTGGTCCGGGGAGGTCCTGCTCATCGGCGTGACGTTCCTCGCCGTGACCCCCCGCTACCCCTGGTACGCACTGCTGCTCATCCCGTTCGTGGTGCTGTCCGGCCGGTGGGAGTGGCTGTCGATCGGGCTCGCGATCGCCCTGCGCGGGGTGTGGCCGTCGACCCCCGCCTACCGGTGGTGGCTCGCCGCGGCGGTCCTCGTCGTGGTGGTCGGCACGCTCGCCCGCACCAGCCGCTCCGACTGGGCCCGGTGGCGAGACCGGCTGCTGTTCCGGGACGGCCGGGCAGCGCACGCACCCGCGATGTCGTCAGGTACGCGGTCGGCCGAGGACGTACGCTGACGCCATGGCTCCCGCGACGCTGCTCGGAACGACCGGCGCTCCCTCGGCGGACGCGCTGCTCGACCGCTTCGGCCGCCGCGCCGTCGACCTGCGGGTCTCGCTGACCGAGCGCTGCAACCTCCGCTGCACCTACTGCATGCCGGCGGCCGGGCTGCCGTTCGCCCCGGACGACGCACTGATGACCGCGGCGGAGATCGAGCGGCTCGTCCGGCTCGGCACCGCGCGGTTCGGCGTGCGCAAGGTCCGGTTCACGGGCGGCGAGCCGATGCTCCGCCACGACCTCGTGGACGTGATCGCGCGCTGCGCCGCCCTGCCGGACGCACCGGAGCTGTCGCTGACGACGAACGCGATCGGCCTGGCGCACCGTGCGTCGGCGCTGTACGCCGCAGGCCTCCGGCGGGTGAACGTGTCGCTCGACACCGTCGACCCCGACGTCTTCACCGAGGTCACCCGGCGGCCCTTCCTCGACAAGGTCATCGCCGGATTGTCGGCCGCCCACGATGCCGGACTCGCGATCAAGGTCAACGCGGTGCTGCTCCGCGGCGTCAACGACCACCTCGCGCCGGACCTCATGCGTTGGTGCCTCGAGCGCGGGTACGAGCTCCGCTTCATCGAGCAGATGCCGCTCGACAGCGACCACGCCTGGGAGCGCTCGACCATGATCACCGCGGCCGAGACCCGTGCGATGCTCTCCGCCGCGTTCGGGCTGGTCCCCGACGAGGCCCCGCGCGACGGCGCACCGGCCGAGCGGTTCCGGGTGCTCGCACGCGGAGCGGACGGCGCCCTCGGCGCGGAGCTCGGCACGATCGGCATCATCGCGAGCATCACCGAGTCCTTCTGCGCCGACTGCACCCGCACCCGACTCACCGCCGACGGCCACGTTCGCAGCTGTCTGTTCTCCGACGACGAGACCGACGTGCTCGGTCCGATGCGCTCGGGCGCGACGGACGACGAGGTCGCCGAGCTCTGGCAGCGGGCGATGTGGGCGAAGCCCCGCGACCACGGCGACGACAGCGACGACCTCGTGCACCCGACGCGGGGCATGAGCGCGATCGGGGGCTGACGATGACGACGGTGCGGTTCTTCGCGGCGGCCCGGGCCGCGGTCGGTGCGGACGAGGTCGCGGTCGACGTCGCGTCGATGCCGGTCGCCTCGCTCGACGTGGCGCTGGCAGCGGTCAGGGCGGCGGACCCGCAGCGGTGGTCGGCGCTGGTGGAGCGGTGCTCGTTCCTCGTCGACGGGGTGAGCACGCGGGACCGCTCGACGTCGCTCGTCGGGGTGGAGACCGTCGACGTGATGCCGCCGTTCGCCGGCGGCTGACACGCGGGCGACCCCGAGGCGGTCGCCCGCGCCAGCCGGCGGCCCGGGCGACCCGGCGGCTCGCGCGACCCGGCGGCCCGGGGCGGTCACCCCCGCGCCCCAGCGCCGGTCGCCCGCGCGACCCGGGCAGCCGCCCGCACGATCCGGCGGCGGTCGCCCGCGCTACGGCGCGATCGACAGGACGATGAACGCCGCGAAGATCACCAGGTGCACCCCGCCCTGCAGCCGCGTCGCACGCCCGGGCAGCACGGTGAGCACCGCGGCGACGATCGTCAGCGCGAGCAGCACGATCTGCGCCGACCCGAGCCCGAGCAGCAGCGTCCCGGGCATGAAGAGCGACGCCACCGCGATCGACGGGATCGTCAGACCGATCGACGCCATGGCCGACCCCATCGCGAGGTTCAGGCTCGTCTGGATCCGGTTGCGCGCCGCGGCCTTCGACGCCGCGATCCCCTCCGGCAGCAGGATGAGCAGGGCGATCACGACACCGACGAACGACGGCGGGAAGCCCACCGCCGCGACGCCCGCCTCGATCGCCGGGGACTCCACCTTCGCCAGGCCCACGACGGCGACGAGCGCGAGGAGCAGCAGCCCGAGCGACACCAGCGTCTGCCGACCGGTCGGGGTCGCTGCGTGCACGGTCTCGTCGTCGGCGGCAGCCCGCGGCCCGGGGCCGACCGGCAGGAAGAAGTCCCGGTGCGCGATCGTCTGCGTGAACACGAACAGCCCGTAGAGCGCGAGGGACGCGATCGCCACGAACACCAGCTGCACACCGGTGAACGAGGCGTTGTCCGTCCCGGTGGTGAACGTCGGCAGGACGAGCGTCAGCACCGCCAGCGCCGCGACCGTCATCGTCGCCGCGGAGGCGCCCTCCTGGTTGAACCGGACGGTGTGGTGCCGGGTCGTGCCGATGAGGATCGCCAACCCGACGAGTCCGTTCATGGTGATCATCACCGCGGAGAACACCGTGTCGCGCGCGAGCGTCTCGGCCTTCGCCCCGCCCGAGCTCGACAGCGCGATGATGAGCGCGACCTCGATGATCGTGACCGCGACAGCGAGCACGAGCGACCCGAACGGCTCCCCCACCCGGTGCGCGACCACCTCGGCGTGGTGCACGGCCGCGAGGACCGTCGCGGCGAGGACGACGGCGACGAGGACGACGACCACCGTGCCGAGGTCGTACCGGCCGTACGTCAGGGCCAGCACGACCGCCGCGACGACGGGTACCGCGACGGGCCAGGCCTTGCCGATCCAGGAGGTCATCCGTCGATCCTCCCACCGTCCGGCTCGTAGACCACCACCTCGTCGGCCGGGACGCTGATCCGACAGGTGTCGCCGACCGCGAGCCCGAGCGCCGCGAACCGTGTCAGGGTGACGTCCGCCACGAGCTCGCCCGCCACGACCCGGACGAGGCCGTCCCGTGGTTCGACGGCGTCCACGCGACGCCCCACCCCGTCGTCGTCCCGCGTCAGGAGCGCGGCCGTCGGGTGGTAGGCGGCCAGGGCCGACCGGCCGGGAGGCACGGTGTGCGGCGCCGACGCCAGCTCACCGCCGTCGGTGGTCACGACCCCGCCGCTGGTCGCCCTCCCGGGCACCGTCACCAGGCCCGAGAACCGGGCGGCGAAGGCGCTCCGCGGACGGCCGAGGACCGCACCCGGGGTGCCGCGGTCGACGACCCGCCCGGCCTCGACCAGGACGGCCCGGTCGGCGAGCGCCATCACCTCGACGGGGTCGTGCGTCACGAGCAGCGTAGGACGTCCCGCGGCCGCGGTGACGAGGGCGGCGCGGACCTCCTGCCGGGCGGTGACGTCGAGCGCCGAGGTCGGCTCGTCGAGGAGCAGCACCGCCGGGTCGGCCGCGAGGGCGCGGGCGATCGCGACGCGCTGGGCCTGACCGCCCGAGAGCGTCCCCGGTGCCCGGTCGGCCAACGGGAGCGCCCCGACGGCGGCCAACGCGTCGCGGGCGCGGCCACGGGCCTCCCGGCTGGTGGCGCCGACCGCTCGCGGTCCGAAGGCGACGTTCGCGACGACGGAGCGGTGGGGGAAGAGGTCGGGGCGCTGCGCGACCAGGCCGATGCGTCGGCGGTGGGTGGGCACCGAGCGGACGTCGTCGGAGAGCGTGCGTCCGTCGAGGACGACCGCACCGCCGTCCGGACGGACGAGCCCGGCGAGGACGTCGACGACCGTCGACTTGCCGGCGCCGTTCGGGCCGACGAGGGCGACGCACTCGTCGGGACCGACCTCGAGCGCGACGTCGACGTCACGGGCGCGGACGACGACGTGCGCCTCCAGGCCGCTCACGCGAGCACGCTCCGGTTGCGCAGCGACGAGACGCCGATGACGACCACGGCGACGACGACCAGCACGAGCGAGAGCGCGACCGCGGTGTCGGGGTCGATCTCGCGCTGGAGGTAGATCTCGAGCGGGAGGGTCCGCGTCACGCCCTGCAGGCTGCCGGCGAAGGTCAGGGTGGCGCCGAACTCGCCGAGGGCCCGGGCGAAGCAGAGGACGAGCCCTGCCGTGATGCCCGGGAGGATCCGCGGCGTGGTGACGGTCAGGAAGGTGCGGGTGGGGCTCGCGCCGAGGGTCGCCGCGACCCGTTCGTACCGGTCGCCGCCGACGCGGAGCGCACCCTCGATCGACGACACCAGGAACGGCATCGACACGAAGGTCTGTGCGATGACGACCGCGGCCGTGGTGAACGCGATCCGCACCCCGTGGTCGTCGAGGAACGCGCCGATCGGGCCGAGCCTGCCGAACGCCGCGAGGAGCGCCAGGCCGCCGACGACGGGCGGCAGGACGAGCGGCAGCAGCACGACGGCGCGGGCCACCCCGGTCCACCGCGACGTCGACCGGGCGAACACCACGGCGAGCGGGTAGCCGAGGACGAAGGCGATGCCGGTGGTCGCGGCCGCGGTGCCGAGGCTCAGTCCGAGGGCGGTGCGGGACGCCGGCGAGGTGACGAGCGCGACGAACGACCCCCAGTCGACACGGCCGACCATCGCGAGGACGGGCACGACGACGAACAGACCGCCGAGTGCCGCCGGGACCGGGAGCCACCACGGGACGGACTGACCGCGCCGGCGGGACCGGCGCGGCGGGCTGAGCTGTCGGGTCTGCCGGGCGGGCACCGGGTCAGGGCTTCCCGAAGCCGGCGTCGGCGAGCACCTTCTGGCCCGCGTCGGACAGGACGTAGGCGGTGAACGCCTTCGCGAGCTCGGGGTCCGTCGACCCCTTGAGCACCCCGATCGGGTAGGTGTTGACCGCCTCCGAGGCCTCGTCGAACCGGACGCCGTCGACCTTACCGTCCGAACCCTCGACGTCGGTGACGTAGACCAGACCCGCGTCCGCCTGCCCCGACTCCACCTTGCCGAGGACGTCCGTCACGGACTGCTCCTCGCTCACCGGGCGGAGCTCGATGCCGGTGGCCCGTTCGACCTTCGCCGTGGCCGCGCCGCACGGCACCGGCGCGGCGCACGTGACGACCTGCAGCCCGTCGCGGGTGAGGTCGTCGAGGCCGGTGACGTGCTCCGGGTTGTCGGGGGCGACGGCGATCTCGAGGGTGTTCGTCGCGAAGTCCCGCGGTGACCCGGCCGCCACGTCGGTCTTCACGATCTTGTCCATGTTGGCCTCGTCCGCGGAGGCGAACACGTCCGCGGGTGCGCCGTTGCGGATCTGGGTGACGAGGTCGCTCGACCCGGCGAACGAGAACCGGATCGTCGTGCCGGGGTGCGCCTGCTCGAAGCGGTCGCCGAGCGTGGTGAACGTCTGCTGGAGCGACGCGGCGGCGAAGACCGTGATCGAACCGGAGAGCGCGCCGGACGACGAGGACGCGGAGTCCGTCGCCGTGGGTGCGCCCTGCGCGGAGCACCCCGCGAGCGCGAGCGCCGCGATGACGCCGGTGGTCAGGGCTGTCGTCCGCAGGAGCGTCTTCACTCTGTCAGCGTAGCCGCATCTGCGTCTGATTTTGCGTTCACGTCTGCGTCTGCGGCTGCGGCTGCGGCTGCGGCTGCGTGCATCGTCGGTCGTCCCTCGGCTCGCCAGGCGGCGATCCCGCCGTCGAGGACGACGACCGGGCGGTCGAGCGTGCGCGCGTAGGCGGTGGCCCGTCGCCCGCTCGCACAGACGGCGACCACGGTGCGGCCGTCGGGTCGCAGCACCTCGGGCGTGATGCTGCCGGAGATGATCCCGGTCGCGCGTTCCTCGGGCGTGCGGACGTCCACGAGGACGAGCGTCGCGGCCCCGGCACCGGTCCGGGGCGCCTCGGCGCCGAGGGCGTCGGCGAGCGCCGACGGTGCGATGGTCTCGGGCTCCGCGTCCACCACCGGCGTCGGCCGTCGCGAGCCGGGCCCGCGCCGCAGGGGGCTCTCGGTCCACCGCCACCGTCGGGCGTCGACCGTGAGCACCCGGCCGAGGAGCGGCTCGCCCAGGCCGGCGATGAGTGCGGTGACCTGGGCCGCCATCACCGAGCCGACCGCACCGCAGAGGGCGGGCAGGACGCCGTCGAGCGCGCACGAACCCTCGTCGGGCAGCACGTCGGGGTGCAGGTCGTGGAAGTCGACCGGGTCCGCTCCGGCGTCGTGGAACACCGAGACCTGGCCGTCGTAGCCGAGGACGGTGCCCCAGACGAACGGGATCCCGTGGGCCGCGCACGCGTCGGACACGGACCGGGTGACGACGACGCTGTCGGCGGCGTCCACCACGACGTCGTGCCCGGCGACCTGCTCCGGTGCGAACGTCGTCGTGAGCGCGACGACCTCGAGCGACGGGTCGACCGCACGCAGGCGCTCCGCAGCGACCTCGGCCTTCGGACGTCCGACGTCCGCGAGGCCGAACAGGACCTGGCGGGCGAGGTTCGACGGGTCGACGACGTCGTGGTCCACCACGGTCAGTCGACGGAGACCCGCGCCGGCGAGGTACTGCAGCACGGGGGCTCCGAGGCCGCCCGCCCCGACGACGAGGACGCTGGCGTCGGCGAGTGCGGCGAGGGCGCGGTCCCCGGCGCCCTGCAGCGCGGCGGTGCGGGAGGTCAGCGCCCGGCGGACGTCCACGGGCGGGGTCACTCGCGACCCGCCGTGGGGTCGGGCTCCGGGACCTCGACGGACACCATCGTGGCCTTCACCGACGCGACCGCGACCGAACCGACCTCGAGCCCGAGGTCGCGTGCTGCCTCGGCACTCATCAGCGACACGACCCGGTGCGGGCCGCTCTGCAGCTCGACCTGGGCCATCACCCCGTCGACCACCAGGTCGGTCACGATCCCCACGAAGCGGTTGCGCGCCGAGCTCCGGACACCCGACGGGTCGCCGAGTTGCGCGCCCCGACGTCGGGCGTGCTCGGCGAGCTCCCGCCCTTCGACCACCGCACGGCCCGCACCGTCGTCGTGGCGGGTGAAGGTCCCGCCGTCGACGAGTCGTCGGACGGTGTCGTCGCTCACCCCGAGGTACGTCGCCGCGTCGCGGATCCGGAGCATCGTCATGGTGCCTGACGATAGTCCGTGCTCCGGCACGGAACCGGCATGTGAACTCTCAGTGGACGGCACGGTGCACCCCGGCACTCGCCCAGGCCGCCCGGATACGGTGCAGGGCGTGAGTTCCCCCCGTACCGACACCATCAGGGTGCAGCCAGGCCTGTCCACGGCCTCGGTACGGGAGCGTCTGCGGGCGGTCCCGAGCGGCGTGCGCGTCGCCGTCGTCCGGACGCCCGAGCTCACGGTCGGCGCCCTCGGGGTCCTCGTGGCCGCCGCCTTCGCCTGGGTCCCGTCGCTCTGGTACGACGAGGCCGCCACCGTCACGAGCGCCCAGCGCACGTGGCCGCAGCTCTGGGCGGAGCTGCACAACGTCGACGCCGTGCACGGGCTGTACTACGCGCTCATGCACGGGTGGTTCTGGCTCGTGGGGTACACGCCGTTCACGCTCCGCTTCCCGAGCGCCCTGGCGATCGGCGTCGCCGCCGGACTCGTGGTCGCACTCGGGCGTCGCCTCGGCGGGCGGCGGTTCGGCATCGCCGCGGGGCTCGTGTTCCTCGCACTCCCCCGTGTGCAGTGGGCCGGCAGCGAAGGACGCTCGTACGCGACCATCACGACGTTCGCGGTGTGCCTGACGCTCGTCGGGCTGACCGCCGTCCGTCGGTCCCGGTCCGGCCGGAGTCTCCACTGGTGGGTGGCGTACGCCCTCCTCGCCGTCGTCGCGATCACCTTCAACGTCTACCTCGCCCTCGCGGTCGTGGCGCACGGCGTGACCTTCCTGTGGACGATGCTCGCCGACCGCCGTGCCCGGAGCGCCGACCACGGAGTCCGCCCCCTCGCACCAGGCGGCTCCCTGCTGCGCTGGGCGATCGTCTCGGTCGTCGTCCTCGTCGCGGTCACACCGTTCGTGGCCGCCGTCGCCAGCCAGTCCAAGCAGGTCGCCTGGCTCGCCCCGATCAACGACCGCACGTTCGCGCAGGTGTTCGCGACGGCCTGGTTCGGTGGCGTCGACGTGTACGCCGCCGTCGCGTGGGCGCTCATGGTCCTCGGCGTCGTCACCGCCCTGGTCGCCGCGCACCGCTCGTCCGCGACGGTCCGGTCGCTGTTCCGTGCCCAGGCCGTCCGCGTCGCGCTGCCGCTCGTCGTGGTCCCGACGCTCGCGCTCCTCGTCGCCACCGCGATGGGCCGACACCTGTACACGCCGAAGTACGCCACGTTGAGCCTGCCGTTCGTGGCGCTGCTCATCGCGCTCGGCATCACGGTCATCCGGAAGCGTGCACTGCTCGCCGGGGCGCTCGTCGCCGTGCTCGTCCTGTCCGTCCCGACGTCCGTGCTGGTGAAGCTCCCCCGGTCGAAGCAGGACTCCACGTGGTCCGTGGCCGCCTCGATCATCGCCTCCGAGCGGTCGCAGCAGCGCGACAGCGACGAGGGGGTCGTCTTCGGCAGCGTGTACGGCCACCCCGGGACGACCGCCGACATCATCCGGCAGTCCTACCCGAACGCGTTCGCCGGCATGACCGACCTCGCCGTGCGGAAGGACGGACCCGCCGCCGGCGTCCTCTGGGACCAGAACGGCGACCTCTCCTCGACCATCCCGAGCCGACTCGGCGACATCGACACCGTGTGGTTCGTGGGCGGGACCGTCAAGGCGCGGAACATCGAGCCCGAGACCACGCAGGTCCTCGCGGAGCACGGCTTCACCGCCGTGCAGCACTGGAAGACCGGCACCGTGGTGCTCACGGAGTACAAGCGCTCCTGAGCAGCAGGGCCGGCCGGCCGCCGTACGGGCGTCCGCTGTCAGTGCACGATCGTCAGTGCACGACTGTCAGTGCACGACGCGGGCGCCGTGCACCGGTCCCGCGGCACGGACCGCCACCAGCCCGGCGGCGCTGAGCTCCACCTGCACCTCGAGCGCGGCGTCCCGGTCCGCCACGAGGAACGCCACCGTCGGTCCGCTCCCGGACACGAGTCCTGCGAGCGCCCCGGCCTTCTCGCCGATCTCGAGCGTCTCCGCGAGCGAGGGCTGGAGCCGCATCGCCGGGGCCTGCAGGTCGTTGTGCAGGCAGTCGGCGAGCAGGTCCGGGTCACCCGCGCGGAGCGCCTGGAGCACGTTCGCCTCCACCACCGGGGTCGTGGGCGCCGGGGCGATGTCGGCCCGGTACCGCTCCCGGTGCTCGTCGAGCGCACGGTAGACGGCGGGTGTCGAGAGTCCGGAGTCGCTGAGCGCCAGCACCCACCGGAACTCCCCCTTGGCCAGAGCCGGGCTGAGCTCGTCGCCCCGTCCGGTGCCGACCGCGGTGCCGCCGGCGAACGCGAACGGGACGTCGGCGCCGAGCTGTGCGGCGAGCCGCAGGAGTTCATCGCGGCCGAGGGCGGTCCCCCAGAGCGTGTCGACCGCCAGCAGGGTGGCCGCGGCGTCCGCTGATCCCCCGCCCATCCCGCCGGCGACGGGGACGTGCTTCTCGATCGTCAGACGGACCCCACCGCGGTGTCCCGAGGCGTCCGCGACGAGCCGGGCTGCCCGGATCGCGAGGTTCGACTCGTCCGTGGGCACCGCCGTGGTGTCGATCGGCCCCGTGAAGGAGACCGAGAAGTCGTCGGCCGGCTCGGCGATCACGTCCTCGTAGAGCGACACCGCCTGGTACGCCGTCGCGACGTCGTGGTAGCCGTCGTCCTGCAGCGCACCGACGGACAGGAACACGTTGATCTTGCCGGGGGCGCGCGTCCGCACGCGGGTCGGTGCGGCCAACGAGGTCATGGCTCCAACCTATCCCGCGGCCGGAGCACGTTCCTGCGCGTGACGGCCGAGCCGCCGGCACCCGCCCCAGCGGGCAGCCGGCTACGGCCGTGCGGCCGCGAACCCCCGCCCGAGGTCCGCGAGGACGTCGTCGATGTGCTCGAGCCCGATCGACAGACGGATGAGGCCCTCGCCGACTCCCGCTGCCGCACGCTCGGACGGCGTCATCTGCACGTGCGTGGTCGACGCCGGGTGCACGACGAGCGATCGGACGTCACCGATGTTCGAGACGTGGTCGAACAGCTCGAGGGCCCCGACGAACCGACGACCGGCCTCGAGCCCGCCGTCGAGGTCGAACGCCAGCACGGCGGACGGCCCGGCCGGCACGTAGCGCTGCGCCAACGCGTGCCACGGCGACGAGGGCAGCCCGGCGTAGTGCACGCCGAGGACCTGGTCGTGCGCATCGAGCCAGGACGCCACGGCGGCGGCGTTCGACACGTGCCGCTCCATCCGCAGCGACAGCGTCTGGATGCCCTGCAGCACGAGGAACGCCGTGAACGGGGCGATCGCCGGGCCGAGGTCGGCGGAGAGCTTCGAGCGGGTGCGCTGGATGAACGCTCGCGGACCGAACTTCGCCGCGAAGTCCGTCCCGGCGAACCCGGAGTGCTCGACGCTGGTCAGCTGCGGGTACTTGTCCGGGTACGCCGCCCAGTCGAACTTCCCCGAGTCGACGATCAGCCCGGCGATCGCGCTGCCGTGGCCGGCGAGGTACTTCGTCGCCGAGTGCACGACGATGTCCGCACCGTGCTCGATCGGACGCACGAGCCAGGGCGTCGCGATGGTGTTGTCGACGATGAGCGGCACGCCGGCCTCGTGTGCGACACCGGCGACGCCCGCGAAGTCGAGCACGTCGCCGCGCGGGTTCGGGATGGACTCACCGAAGAACGCCCGGGTCTCCGGACGGACGGCAGCCGCCCACTCGGCGAGGTCGGTGGGGTCCTGCACGAAGGTGAACGTGATGCCGAGGTCTCGGAGGGTCGACGCGAAGAGCGTGTACGTCGCGCCGTACAGGGAAGCGCTCGACACCACGTGGTCCCCGGCACGAGCGACACCGAGCACCGCGAGGGACGTGGCGGCCTGTCCCGAGGCCAGCGCGAGCGCACCCACCCCGCCCTCGAGGTCCGCGATGCGCCGTTCCAGCGCGGCGGCCGACGGGTTGTTCACGCGCGAGTACGTGTGGCCCGGTGCGTCGAGCAGGAACCGCGCTGCGGCGTCCTCCCCCGAGGGGTACACGAACGCGGCGCTCTGCGCGATCGGCGGCACGTTCGCGCCCCAACCCGGGTCAGCCTTGAACCCTGCTCGGATCTGCCGGGTCTCGAAGGCCCAGTCGTCCTCGACCGCGGCCATCAGATGCCCGCCCCGGACGGCACTGGCACCGACGGGCGGACGAGCGGGATGACCTGCTCGCCGAAGCGCTCCATCTCCTCGAGCTGCGGCGAGAACTGCAGCAGCAGGGTGTCGACCCCGGCGTCCTCGAACTCCTTGATCCGGTCAGCCACCTGCGAGGGGGTCCCGACGAAACCGGGGCGCAGCCCGCGGTTCGACACGGAGTAGTCCTCGAGCGAGGGCACGTGCTCGAGCTGCGACTTCGAGATGAAGTCCTGGTAGGACTCGTAGGCCTTGCCGTGCTGCACGTCCGTGATCCGGGCGAGCTCGGCCTGCGCCTCCGCCTCGGTCTCGCGGACGATGACGTACGCCGCCATCCCGAACGCCTCGAACGGCTCGAGTCCCGCGTCCTCACGCCGGCGGCGCATCTCGGCGATCTTCGTCCGGAGCTCCTCGACGGTGCCGCCGTGGGTCACGTACGCGTCGGCGTAGCCCGTGATCGCGGCCTTGCCCGCCTCGCTCTCACCGCCGGCGTAGATGCGCGGCGTCACGCGCGGCTTCGGTTCGAGGTGGGCGTTCTCGACGTCGTAGTACTCGCCGTGGAACGAGTACGGCGTCTCGCGCCAGAGGCCCTTCATCACCTCGACGAACTCCGCGGTGCGCTTGTAGCGGTCGTCGTGCTCCGAGAAGATCCCGCCGTACTGCTTGGCCTCCTCGGCCCACCAGGCGCTCACCACGTTGAAGGTGAAGCGGCCGCACGAGATGTCGTCGATCGTCGCCGCCTGCTTCGCGGTGACGGCCGGCAGGTGGTAGCCGGGCCGCATCGCCGCCATGATCTCGAGCCGTTCGGTCGTCGCCGCGATGGCGGCCGCGAGCGACCACGCCTCGAGCGACGGCGCGGCCGTCCCCTTGATGTCGTTGAGGTTCAGCTCCGGCACGAGCGTGAGGTCGAAGCCGATGCGCTCGGCTCGCTGCGCGAGCCGCTTGACGTAGTCGAAGGTGACGGGCATGTCCTCGTCCTCGACGTTGCGCAGCCAGCCGCCGAAGAGCGGGGTCCAGTATCCGAATCGCACGGGGTGGGTTCCTTGGGTGGTGAGTACCGGCCTGGAGGCACGGGGCGGGCCCGCACCGTGCCTCCAGGCCGTGGGTGGCTTGGTCCTCAGACCGCGGCGGTCTGGTACTGCGCGGCCAGCAGGCCGCCGGTGAAGCGCGCGATCGCGCGCGGTCCCGAGACCGGTGCGACGGCCTCGACCGCGGGGTTGTAGTTCGTGTTCGTGTTGATGTCGTAGACGACGTGACGGCCGTCGGTGGTCTCCATGAACTCGACTCCAGCGATCGGGATGCGCTGCTCGGCCAGGAACGTGCGGAGCTGCTGCACGAGCGGGTGCGACGCGGTGACGTCCTCGCGGACGCTGAACGCGGCCGGCGCGTCGGCCGGGCCCTCGGTGCCCGGCACGTCGCACACGGCACCGGCGATGGCCTGCGGGACCTCGCATGCGTCGGCGGGGCAGAGCTCGAAGCTGCCGGCGCTCGTGTCGACACGGACGGCGTAGACGAACTCGCCGCCGACGAACTCGAGGCGCGTGATGAACGGCTCGCGGGCCGTGAGGTACTCCTGCAGGAGGGTGATGCCGTCGACCGGGGCCTCGAACTCGGGGCTGTCGACGTACGCGTCGAACTCGGCGAGCGAGTCGAACCGGCGCACCCCGAGGCCCTTGCCGCCCTGGTTGTGCTTCGTGATGAAGGGGACGTCCTGCCCGCCCGTGAAGGTCCGGGCGGCGTTCTTGAGCCCCGCCGCCCCGAACACCGCGGTGGTGCGCGGCACGTCGAACCCGGCGTCGCGAAGCAGGCCGTGCTGGGCGACCTTGGACACCTCGAGCTCGAGGACGTGGCTGCCGTTCACGACCGTCCGGCCGGAGCGCTCGAGCCAGCCGAGGAGCGCCCGGGTGTACTCCTTGCTGTGCTCGTGGCCGCGGGTGTGGCTCGATGCCGACATCCGGCTCCAGTAGACGCCCGGCGCCGGCTCCGCGGCGAGGTCGATCTGACCGTCGGTGAGGAGGATCTCCTCGACCGGGACGCCCTCGGCTGCGAAGGCGGCGGCGAGCGGCGGGAACCACTCGGGGTTCTCGTGGATGACGTACACGCGCGGAGAGCTCACGCGTCCACCCTAGGCACGGCGTGTGACAGCGAGCCAGGTGTGTGACGCGGTGCTACCTCGCCGCACCGGATGCGTCGAACTGCTGCGAGCCGACGACGCCGAGGAGCTCGAGCTTCTGCGCGTCCTCGGTGCCGGGCGGCGCCGTGAAGAGCAGGAGGGCCTGCGCCCGGTTGTCGGTGTGCAGCACCTGGCAGTCGACGGTGATGCGGCCCAGCTCCGGGTGGACGAAGGTCTTGTGGTCCTCCCAGCGCGTGCGGACCTCGTGGAGTGCCCAGAGCTCCCGGAACGCGGGACTCTCGCGCTCCAGGTCGGCGATCAGCTGCTGTGCCCGACGGTCCCCGGGGCCGGCAGCGCCCACCGCCGCGCGGAGGCTCGCGACCTGTGCCCGCGCGAGGCGGTCGTGCTGCTCCGGCGCGTACTTCGCCCGCTCGGCCTCGGTCGTGAACCACCGCCACGGCTGGTAGCGCTCGTTGCCCGGCAGGTCCACCGTCGAGCCGAGGAGTGCCGCCGCGAGCCGGTTCTCGACGAGGGTCTCACCGAGGTCGTTCACCACGATCGCCGGGGTGTCCTCGAGCCGGTCGAGCACCCGGAGCACCGCCGGGTCGACGTGGTCCGAACGGTGGACCCGGACCGGCGCGTTGTGGCCGGCCAGGTGGAACAGGTGGTCGCGCTCGTCGAGGGAGCAGCGGAGCGCGCGAGCGACGGCGGCGACCATCTGCTCGGACGGCTGCGGCCCGCGCTGCTGCTCCAGTCGGGTGTAGTAGTCGGCGGACATCCCCGCGAGGGCCGCGACCTCCTCGCGCCGCAGACCCGGCGTCCGCCGGCGTGCACCCGACCCGAGGCCGACGTCCTCGGGTCGCAGGGACTCGCGGCGGCGGCGGAGGAAGTCGGCGAGGGCAGCACGGTCCATGCAGACATCGTGCACCGCGTACCCGGTCCGAGCCAGGGATCGGCGGTCCCCCGATGAGCGCGCTCTGGTTCCACGGGCGACCGGCGAGGATCGTGGAGGACATGGACATCACGAACGCCACCGTCTTCATCCCCGGCGCGACCTCCGGCATCGGCCTCGGACTCGCGCTCCGCCTGCAGGCCGCCGGCAGCACCGTCGTCATCGGCGGGCGTCGGGCGGCCCTGCTCGACACCCTCCACGATGAGCACGGCTTCGACACCGTGGTCGTGGACGTCGCCGACCCGGCGTCGGTCGCCGCGGCCGCCGACACCGTGCTCGCTGCCCACCCGACGCTCGACTCCGTCGTCACGATGTCCGGGATCATGCGGACCGAGGACCTCCGGGAACCCGGCCACGTCGAGACCGCGGTCGCCACGATCGAGACGAACCTGCTCGGCACCATCCGGCTCGTCGACGCGTTCCTGCCGCACCTGCTCACCCGTCCGGCCGCGACCCTCGTCACGGTGTCGTCGGGCCTCGCGTTCACCCCGCTCGCTGCGACGCCGACCTACAGCGCGACGAAGGCCGCCGTGCACTCGTACACGCAGTCCCTCCGACAGCAGCTCGTCGGCTCGTCGGTCACCGTCCTCGAACTCGTACCGCCGGCGGTCGCCACGGACCTGCTCGGTGGTGCGGACTTCGGGGGCATGTCACTCGACGACTTCCTCGACGAGGTCGTGGGGCTGCTCGAGTCCGGGGCCGCGCCGGAGATCCTCGTCGAGAACGTGCTGCCGCTCCGGTGGTCCGAGCGGGACGGGACGCAGCAGCAGCTCATCGAGGTGCTCGCCGGTCGCGGGCACTGACGGCGAGGCGCTCGCCCCGCCGTTCGTTCGCACAACCGAAGTCGACCGGAACCGTGCGGATCCCCGGCGCCGACGGACGTTGGTTGTGCGACCGCGATCAGCACCGGCGCGCGACGCTCAGTCGGTCGCCGGCCCCGGATTGCCGTTGCGCGCCTCGCGACGCCGGACGATCCGGTCGACCGTGAGCTGCACGAGTCGGAGCGCCAGCACTCCTCCGACGCCGACCAGCGCCGAGTCGAGCGGTCGGTGGAGCATCCGCATCACCACGTAGACCCCGAGGAGCGCGATCGCCTCGCTCGCCCGTGTGAGCGGTCCGGTGCTCGGCGCCGTGTTCTCGGTCTGGTCGTCGTCGGGGCTGTCGTCAGCGCTCATCCGAGCGAACGCGACACCCCAGACGACGAGCAGGACGCCGAGCGGGATCGCGACCCACGCGGCGTCGCTCGTCGGGTCGTGCACGACCGCGACGAACGCGAGGGCGGCGACCACGACGCCGCCGACCACGAACGACGCGGTGACGGCACGGGCGAGCTTCGAGGGTCGTTGCGGCACCCGGCGAGCGTAGCGGTGCTCCGGGCGTCCGAGGACTCCCCCGTTCGGCCGTGACGCCCGTTCGGCCGCCCCGCCCGTCCGGCTGTCCGGTGGTCAGAGGCTGGCGAGCAGCTGCTGCAGCTCGGCCTTCGCGTCGGGCATCCGCTCCGGACCGGTCAGCCGCTCGCGTTGCACGCTGACCCGGACCGTCCCGGGCTTGGGGCCGTCCTCGGTGTTGAGGAGGACCGACTCGCGATCCGGGAAGGTCCAGCGGGCCGACGGCCGCTTGCCGCCGCGGCTCTGCGACGTCGGGTCGAACCCGAACGCGGCGGTGACGACGGGGAGGATGCGGTCGAGCACGGCCTCCCGCTCGCCGGGGAGCTGCCGTGACGCAGAGACCGCGAAGGTCCCGTCGGAGCGCTGCCCCGGGATCCGCAGCCCGCGCGCCTGCTCGTAGCCGATCGCGACCCCTTGCGCCCACCATCCGTCGACGCCGTGCTCCACGAGCCAGGCGGCGATCGCGGTGTGACCGAGGTGCTGGCCGCCGGCGGCGTCGAGCTCGGCGTGCCAGTCGTCGGGGTACTTCCCCGTGGCCGCGAAGATGCGCTCCGGCCCCGCGCCCTGCGTGTGCGATCGCACCGTCCCGTCGCTCATGCGGTCAGCGTAGGGCCGGCGCGATCGCATCGCACCGTTCGGCGCGTCAACTGCGGAGAGCTCGCGCTGCATCGAGCGTGTCATTGCTCACGCACAACGAGAACCCGTCGACGCATGCGAAGGCGGCACGGGTGGTGACGATCGCCGGCACGTCGGAAGCCCACGCGGTCACGACCTGCACCGCCACGGAGGCAGGCACGCCGAGCTCGGAGACGAGGTCCGTTGCACCGGGTAGGACTCCGTCGAGCGGCACCGTGTGCACGCTCGACGATCGCAAGTGCTCCAGCCATGCGTCCACCAGCTCGGGTCTTCCCAGGCCCTCGGCTACCTCGAGCAGCTCGACTTCGAACAGCGACGACACGATCATGGCGGTCTGCTGGAGATCCAGGTGCGCCAGGAACGCGGCGGCGTTCTCGTGCCCCGGTTCCGACGCAACGAGTGCGCGGAACAGGAAGGGCGGGTCGAGCAGCACCAGGTCGAGTGATCCGACGCATTCCTCGAATGCGAGGACGCGGTCCCACCCGAAGTCGACTGGCTCCCCGGACGCGGCGCTCACGTGTCGTACCGGGAGCCGAGGTACTCGCTGATGGGTCTGTCGAGCCACACGCTGTTCGATGCGCGGTGCAACTGCTCCTGTCGCTCCTCCGCAGTGCCTTCCAGCGCCGGCCGTCGCGCGAGGAACGCGGCCATCTCGTCTGCGGTGTACTTCCGGACGCGGCTCCGGATCGCGGCGACGCGCGCCGCCTGCGTGACGCGATCGCGGTTCGGTGCGAACATCGTTCCTCCTCGGTAGGTGAGGAAGAACGTACGGACATCGGAAGCCGGTCACGAAACCTCCCGGATGTGCGGTGGGCGACGGTCAGCCTGCTGCAAGCACCGTCCGCCCGAGCCGCACGAAGTCGTCCACGCCGATGACCTCGCCGCGCGCCGTGGGGTCGATCCCGGCGGCGGTCAACACCTCGGCGGCCCGTGCGCTGCCACCGAGCACCCCGGACAGACTCTGCCGGAGCATCTTCCGCCGCTGCTGGAACGCGGCATCCACGAGCACGAACACCCGCGACCGCAGGGCATCGTCGCCGGGCTGCTCACCGCGGTCGAATCCCACGAGGACGCTGTCGACGTTCGGCACCGGCCAGAACACCTGACGGCTGACCTGACCGGCGATCGACCACGAGCCGTACCAGGCAGCCTTGACGCTCGGGGATCCGTAGACCTTGCTGCCCGGGTCGGCTGCGAGCCGGTACCCGACCTCGGCCTGCACCATGACGAGCGCGCGCTCGATGCTCGGGAAGGTCGCGAGGAGGTGCAGGAGCACCGGGACGGAGACGTTGTACGGCAGGTTCGCCACGACGTGCGTCGGCGCTTCCGGGAGGTCGGACGCCGCCACGGTCAGGGCGTCCTGGTGCACGACCCGGAGCCGCGCGTCCGGCTGCATGGCCGACACCGTGGCCGGGAGCTGAGCAGCGAGGCGTCCGTCGATCTCGACCGCGGTGACGGATGCGCCGGTCTCGGTCAGACCGAGGGTGAGCGAGCCGAGGCCCGGGCCGATCTCGAGGACGCGGGACTCCGGCGTCACCCGCCCCGAGGCCACGATGCGACGGACGGTGTTCGCGTCGTGCACGAAGTTCTGCCCGAGCTTCTTCGTCGGCGTGACGTCGAGCTTCGCGGCGAGGTCACGGATCTCCGCCGGTCCGAGGAGCGCGCCCACGACTACTCCGCCACCGTGACGGGTTCGGCGTCCCACGCGCCGTAGACCGTCTCGGTGTTCGACGCGATCTGCGCGGCGAGCATCGACACGTCGGTGCGCAGGGTCTCCGCCATCGAACGCAGCGTGAGCGGGATGAGGTACGGCGCGTTCGGTCGACCACGGTAGGGCGTCGGGGTGAGGAACGGCGCGTCCGTCTCGACCATGATGAGGTGACGCGGTGCGACCTCGAGCGCATCGCGGAGGTCCTGCGCGTTCTTGAACGTCACGGTGCCGGCGAAGGACATGTACCAGCCCCGCTCGGCGCAGAGACGGGCGAGGTCGGGCCCACCCGAGAAGCAGTGGAACACCGTGCGCTCCGGTGCGCCGACGCGGTCGAGGACCTCGACCACGGCGTCGTGCGCGTCGCGGTCGTGGATCGTCAGCGCGAGGTCGTGCTCCTTCGCGATGCGGATGTGCTCCTCGAACGAGCGGACCTGGGCAGCGCGGCCGTCCTCACCCGTGCGGAAGAAGTCGAGGCCGGTCTCCCCGATCGCGCGGACACGGGGCAGGGCGGCGAGCTCGGCGATCCCCGCGAGGTGCTCGTCGAGGCTGCCGGCCGCGTCGAGCACGGGTGCTTCGTTCGGGTGCAGCGCGACGGCCGCGAGCACGCGCGGCTCGCGAGCGGCGATGGAGGCGGACCACTGCGAGGTCGCGAGGTCGGTACCGACCTGCACGACGCCCCGGACACCGACGCTCGACGCACGGTCGAGGTGCTCGCGGTACTCGAGCGGCCCGTCGCCACCTTCCCCGACGCCGTCGGCGATCTCCATGTGGGTGTGGTTGTCGTACACCGGGACGACGAGCGCCTGCGGCAGGGGCGGGTACGTCAGGTCGCGCTTCGACCCGCCGCCCGATCCCTCGCCGCGGGCACGGACGTGCGCCGCGTCGGTCACGCTGCGCCCTGCTCCGGCTGCTGCTCGATGCGCGGGAAGAGCCCGGACTCGAGCGGCACGATCTGCGCCGCCGCCTGCCACTCCCATGCCCGGTCGATGCGCTGCTCGGCGATGGACCCGCCGGCTCCGATCGACGCCCAGAGCTTCTCGGTCGCCTTCGGCATCACGGGCGAGACCAGGACCGCGACGGTACCGAGGCCGCGCAGCGCGGTGACGAGCACGGTTGCGAGCCGTTCGCGCTTCGTGTCGTCCTTCGCGAGGGCCCACGGCTCCTGCTCGGTGATGTACCCGTTCAGGGCGTCGACGAGCTCCCAGACGGTGGCGATCGCGTCGTGCGGCGCGAAGGAGCCCACCGCGGCGTCGGCGCGCTCGGTCACCGAGCGGGCGAGGTCCTCGACGGCACGATCCGCGTCGGTCGACGCACCGGCCGTCGGGACGACGCCGTCGAAGTACTTGCCGAGCATCGCGACGATGCGCGACGCCAGGTTGCCGAACCCGTTGGCGAGCTCGGCCTGGTACCGGGCGGAGATGTCCTCCCAGCTGAAGTTGCCGTCCTGCCCGAAGGTGATCGCGCGGAGGAAGTAGTAGCGGAAGGCGTCCGATCCGAAGGTGTCGGTGATCTCCGACGGCGCGATGCCGGTCAGCTTCGACTTGGACATCTTCTCGCCGCCGACGAGGAGCCAGCCGTGCCCGTAGACGCGCTCCGGCACCGGGAGCCCGGCGGCCATGAGCATCGCCGGCCAGATGACGGCGTGGAACCGGGCGATGTCCTTGCCGACGATGTGCACGCTCGGCCAGAGGCGATGGAAGGCTTCGTCGTCCTCGGAGCCGTAGCCGAGCGCCGTGACGTAGTTCAGCAGCGCGTCGAACCACACGTAGAGGACGTGGTCGTGGTCCCAGGGGATCTGGATGCCCCAGTCGAAGCTGGACCGCGAGATCGACAGGTCACGCAGCCCCTGCTTCACGAACGAGATGATCTCGTTCCGGACGCTCTCGGGCTGGATGAACTCGGGGTTCGACTCGTAGAGGTCGAGCAGCCGCTGCTCGAAGTCGGACATGCGGAAGAAGTAGTTGCGCTCGGACAGCACCTCGACCGGGATCGAGTGGATGGCACAGACCTGCTGCCCCTCGTACGCCCCGGTGCCGGCCACGAGGTCGCTCGGCTGCTTGTACTCCTCGCACCCGACGCAGTAGAACCCCTCGAACTCGCCGGCGTAGATGAAGCCGTCGTCGTACAGCTTCTGCAGGAAGGCCGTGACGCCACGCTCGTGACGCTCGTCCGTGGTGCGGATGAAGTCGTCGTTGGCGACGTCGACCGTCTCGAGCAGGGGCTTCCACGCATCGGTGACGAGCCGGTCCGCCCACTCCTTCGGGGTGACGTCGTTCGCCGAGGCGGTGCGCAGGATCTTCTGCCCGTGCTCGTCCGTCCCGGTGAGCAGCCAGGTGTCCTCGCCGCGCTGACGGTGCCAGCGCGCGAGCATGTCCGCGGCGACCTCGGTGTACGCGTGCCCGATGTGGGGCACGTCGTTCACGTAGAAGATCGGCGTGGTGATGCTGAAGGAGGACCCGTCGGACATGCGGACCATCCTACGGGCGCGCGGAGCGCGCATGACGCGGCTGTGGACAACTCGGACTGGAGGCGCGGGGCGGCGCCGCCCCGCGCCTCCAGGCCGCCGATCTGCCTGTCACCTCGCCGCCAGCGCGCCCTCGTAGAGGTCCCGCTTCGACAGTCCGGTCGCGTCCGCGACCGCCGCCGCGGCCTCCTTCATGCGTGTGCCTGCCGCGACGCGTTCGAGCACGAGACGGACGCCGTCCTCCAGGGAGGTGACGTCGTCGCTCCCGGACGACCCCTCGACCACGATGCAGATCTCTCCGCGCGATCCGTCGGCGGCCCACTCGGCGAGCTCGCCGAGCGTGTCGCGTCGGACCTCTTCGTGCAGCTTCGTGAGCTCGCGGCACACGACGGCGCGTCGGTCGGCGCCGAAGGCGGCAGCCATGTCGGCGAGGGTGTCGCCGAGCCGGTGCGGCGACTCGAAGAAGACCATCGTGCGACGCTCCCCCGCCAGCGCCTCGAACGACCTGCGCCGCTCGCCCTGCTTGCGCGTGGGGAAGCCCTCGAAGGTGAACCGGTCGGTCGGCAGGCCGGACACGGCGAGCGCCGTGAGGACCGCCGACGGACCGGGGATCGCCGTGACCGTGACACCGGCCTCGGCGGCTGCTGCCACCAGGGGGAACCCGGGGTCGCTGATCGCGGGCATGCCGGCGTCGGTGAGGACCACGACGTCGTCGTCCTGGGCGAGTGCGACGACGTCGGCGGCACGCTCCCGCTCGTTGTGCTCGTGCAGCGCGATGAGCCGCGGCCGGTTCTCGATCGCGAGCGCGCGCATGAGGTGCACCGCGGTGCGGGTGTCCTCGGCGGCGATGACGCTCGCGTTCGAGAGGGTCTCGACGAGCCGGCGGGAGGCGTCCCCGAGGTTGCCGATGGGGGTTGCTGCGAGCACGATCACCCGTCCATTGTCGCCGCACGACGGCTCTCCACAGCACCCCGGAGGTCGCAGCCTGGTCATGGAGAGCCTCCGTAGGATGTCCGCGATGACCAGCGAGCTGACCGACGACCGCCGGGACGTGGCGGACCGCCCGACCGGCTCGCGACTCGACGACTGGTGGGCGCACGTCCTCCGGACCGGCACCCGGGTCGCGGTGTGGCGGTGGACCGGGCCGCTCGCGGTGACGCTGCTCGCTGCCGTGCTGCGGCTCGTCGGCCTCGGCCACCCGCACTCGCTCGTGTTCGACGAGACGTACTACGTCAAGGACGGCTGGTCGATCGTGCACCTCGGGTACGAGGGCACGTGGCCGGCGAACCCGTCGGAGAAGGGCGCACCGACGACGGACCAACGGTTCGCCGACGGACAGACCGACCTGTTCTCACAGGCGGCGGAGTTCATCGCGCACCCGCCGCTCGGCAAGTACCTCATCGGCCTCGGCATGCTGGTGTTCGGAGCGGACAGCTCGTTCGGCTGGCGCATCACGGTCGCGGTGCTCGGCATCGCCACGGTCTTCCTCACCGCCGTCATCGCCCGGTCACTCTTCCGTTCGACCGCGATCGGCACCCTCGCCGGTTTCCTGCTCGCGGTCGACGGCCAGGCGATCGTGCTGTCGCGGGTGACGCTGCTCGACGGCATCCTGACGTTCTTCGTGGTCCTCGGTGCCGGTGCCCTGCTGCTCGATCGCCGGTGGACGGAGCGTCGACTCGACCGGTGGGTGGCGCGACGGACCGCGGCCGGGCGGGACACCCTGTGGGGACCGTTCCTCTGGTGGCGGCCGTGGTTGATCGCGATGGGGCTCGCGCTCGGGCTCGCGACGGCGACGAAGTGGTCGGGGATGTTCTTCCTGGCGTTCTTCGCGGTGTACTCGGTGCTCAGCGACATGATGATGCGGCGGCGGGCGGGCATCGAGTTCTGGTCGTCGAGCGCGTTCCTGCAGCAGGCTCCGGTGTCGTTCCTGCTCACCGTGCCGATCGCCGCTGCGACGTACCTGGCGTCCTGGACGGGCTGGTTCACGTCACGGGACGGCTGGGACCGCGACTGGATCGCGAACGGCGGCGAGCGTTGGACCGGTCTGCTCGCGTGGGTGCCGGACAGCCTGCAGAACTGGTGGCACTACCAGTCCGAGATCTACGGGTTCAACATCGGGCTGCACACACCGCACTCCTACCAGGCGAATCCGCTGCTGTGGCTCGTCATGCAGCGGCCGACGTCGATGTACTACGTCGGGACCGACGCCGGTCAGGACGGCTGCACGGCGTCCCGCTGCGGCGAGGCGATCACCGGGATCGCGAACCCGTTCATCTGGTACGCCTCGGTCATCGCGGTCGTCGCGTTGCTCGTGTTGTGGGTGCTGCGTCGGCGCTGGGAGTACGGCTTCGTGCTGATCGGTGTCGCGGCGGGCTACCTGCCGTGGCTGATGTACGTGAACCGGACGGTGTTCCAGTTCTACACGATCGCATTCGAGCCCTTCATGGTGATGGCCCTCGCCGCGGCGATCGGGTTGGTGCTCGGTCGCCGGACGGACGAACGGTCGCGCCGGACCCGGGCGATCGTCTGGGTCGGCGTGTACCTCGGGGTCGTCGTGCTGGCGTCCGTGTACTGGTACCCGATGTGGACCGCGATCCAGATGCCGTGGGACTTCATCCGGTCGCACTACTGGATGCCCAGCTGGCTGTAGCAGCCTCGGCCGGGTTCAGCTGCCCGGCTGCAGCGCCCGTTCGAGGGCTTCCCGGTCGAGCGGCGTGCCGGACATCGGGTCGGCGTGCTCCGGGGGCATCACGCCGTCGATGAGCACCTGGGCGTAGCGCCGCCAGGCGTCGGGGTCGGTCGCGCGGGTGGTGTCCGCGACCGCGCCGAGCATCTGCGTGAGCATCGGCAGGTCGCGGTAGTCGAAGCCGTCGCGCACGACGCCGGCGGCCTTCGCGCGACGGATGATCTCGGACACCTGGGTCTCGAGCCGGTTGCGCTCCTCGACGATCGACGGGCGGGCCTTGCCGGCACGCACGATGGCGTCGGCGAGCGCCCGGTCGCGCGCGCGGAACTCGAACACGCCCATCAGGTACACGCGGAGCGACTCGCGGGGGTCGAGCTCCTCGGCAGCGCGGGCGGCGGCGCCGTTCATCGCCTCGAACTTCGTCGCGAGCAGTGCCTCGATCAGGGCGTCCTTGTCGGCGAAGCGGCGGTAGACCGTGCCGACGCCGACCCCGGCCTCGTGCGCGATGTCGTTGAGCGTGACCGAGAGACCGCGTTCGGCGAAGCACTTCCGCGCCGTCTGCAGGATCAGCTCGCGGTTGCGTGCTGCGTCCGCGCGCAGGGGGCGGTCGAGGTCGGTGGTGCTCACGTGGCCAAACCTAGTTGACGATTCTGGGAACAAACGGATGCGGTGACTCCGTTTCGGTCTACACTGGACACAAGCGGATGCCGAGCATCCGTTTTTCTCCGGTCGATCCGACCACCCTTCCCCCTCCACCTTCCAGAAGGAGGCTGCCCGTGACGGCAGAACAGACCGCGCCGACCCCGACCGGGTCCGCGCCCACCACCCAGGACTCCCCGCCCGCCGCTCCCGAGCGCGCCAGCCGCCGCTGGATCGCCCTCGCGGTCATCGCCCTCGCCCAGCTCATGGTGGTGCTCGACGCCACGATCGTGAACATCGCACTGCCGTCCGCCCAGGCCGACCTCGGCTTCGGGACCGACCAGCGCCAGTGGATCGTCACCGCCTACTCGCTGGCGTTCGGATCCCTCCTGCTCCTCGGCGGACGACTCGGCGACCTCTTCGGCCGCAAGAACACCTTCATCATCGGGCTCGTGGGCTTCGCGCTCGCCTCCGTCCTCGGCGGCCTCGCGGACTCGTTCGGGCTCCTCGTCGCGGCACGCGCACTGCAGGGCGTCTTCGGCGCGCTGCTCGCCCCGTCCGCGCTCGGCATGCTGACGACGACCTTCCGTGACCCGAAGGAGCGCGGGCGGGCCTTCGGCATCTTCGGGTCCATCGCGGGCTCGGGTGCCGCACTCGGCCTGCTGCTCGGCGGGGTCCTCACCGAGTACGCGACCTGGCGTTGGTGCCTCTACGTCAACGTGGTCTTCGCGGTCCTCGGCGTGATCGGGGCGCTGGTGTTCATGGCGAAGCCGCCGAAGGCCGACCGCCCGCGGATCGACGTCGCTGGCGTGCTCACCATCACGGCCGGTCTGGTCGGGATCGTGTACGGCTTCTCGAACGCCGAGACGAACGGCTGGGACGATCCGCTGACCATCGTGATGCTCGCGGCTGGCGTCGTGCTCATCGCCGCGTTCGTGGTCATCGAGACCCGGGTCGCGCACCCCCTGCTGCCGCTCCGCGTGGTCCTCGACCGCGACCGAGGCGGTTCGTACATCGCGATCGGCCTCGTCGCGATCGGCATGTTCGGCATCTTCCTGTTCCTGACCTACTACCTCGAGCAGACGCTCGGGTTCACGTCGCTGCAGACCGGTCTGGCGTTCCTGCCGATGCCGCTCTCGATCATCGTGTCGTCGACGCAGATCGGCGGACGGCTGCTGCCGCGGGTCGGCCCGAAGGTGCTCGTCTTCGCCGGCGGCCTCGTCGCTGCGACCGGGCTGCTTATGCTGCTCCGGACCGACCTCGACAGCACCTACGCCGGTACCGTCCTGCCCGCGCTCGTCGTCATCGGGCTCGGGATGGGCACGATCTTCTCGTCCGCCATCAACACCGCGACGACCGGGGTCGCCCGAGCCGACGCCGGAGTGGCGTCCGCGACCGTCAACACCATGCAGCAGATCGGTGGGTCGATCGGCACGGCACTCCTCTCGACGATCTTCGCGGACGTCGTGAAGGACCGGCTGGCAGACCTCTCCGCGGCGCCGACGAAGCTCCAGCAGGCCCAGGCGGTGCTCGACGGCTACCACGTGGCGTTCGGCATCTCGGCCGGCGTCCTGGTGCTGGTCGCCCTCGCGGGCGGGCTGCTCATCAACCGGCAGTCGGTGCGGCTCGCGAAGCTCGAGCACGCCGCGGCGACCGCGACGGGGAGCATCGCGACCGCCGCGCACTGACGGTCCCAGGCACGTCACGACGACCCGCTCGGCTCGGTGCCGGGCGGGTCGTCCGCGCGTCGCGTGGGGGCGCCGCGCTCGTGGGTGGCTGGGCGCGTGGGTGGGGGGGGGCTCGGTGCCGCTGCGGAACGACCGGACCGCTGTCGGACGACGACGGTCCGGTCGTTCGTTGCACGCGACGGAAGTTGCGCACGCGGGACTGCGACACCGCCGCTGTCGGACGACCGCGGCGGTGTCGTTCGACAGCGGCCGACCACGGCCGCACCCACGCCAGCGCGCCACGCCCGCCCACGCCCGCGCGCCGCGCCCGAACACGCCAGCGCGCCGCGCCCGGCCCCGCCAGCGCGCCGCGCCGCGCCCCGCCCGCACCGCCCGAGAGCCGAATCGCGCGGTACGGAACGGCCCGCAGTTGCGCAGTGTTGCGGTTCCCCTCGCAGGCGTCAGGGGTGCTCGTTACGGTGGGCGGCATGGCCCCCGTCCTGACCTCGCCGCTCGTGTCGACGCAGTGGCTCGCAGACCACCTCGGTGCTGACGAGCTCGTGGTGCTCGATGCCTCCGTGCAGACGTCGGGGACCGGACTCGAGACCACCTGGCGATCCGCGGAGGACGCCTACGCCGACCGTGGGCACGTGCCCGGCGCCCGCTACGCCGACCTGCTCGACGACTTCTCCGCGCCGGACGGCGACGTCCCGTTCACGCGGCCGAGCGCCGAACGGTTCGAGTCCGCCGCGGGCCGCCTCGGCGTCACGAACACGTCGACGGTCGTGGTCTACGACGACGGGGTCGGGCAGTGGTCGGCTCGCCTGTGGTGGATCTTCCGGTCGTTCGGCTTCGACTCCGTGGCCGTGCTCGACGGTGGCTTCACGAAGTGGCGCGACGAAGGACGTCCGGTGCGCATCGGTTCCCTCGCCCGTTCGGCGCAGGCTCCCGCATCGGACGTCTTTCTGGCGGGCGAGGAGCGTCCGCTGTGGGTCGACCACGACCGGGTGCGGCGCGCGACCACCGGCGTCGAGCCTGCGGCGCTCGTGCTCGCGGCGGACGACGACGCCCTCGGTGCGGAGCACGCCCCGGTGATCCCGGGCAGCACGGCGATCCCGGTCGGCACCCTCGTCGACCCCGACACCAACGCCTACCTGAAGGGACGCGCGCTCGAGGCCGCCTTCGCGGAGGTCATCGAGTCCGAGGAGATCGTCACCTATTGCGGCGTCGGGACGGCGGCGTGCGTCGATGCGCTGGCGTTGACGGTCCTCGGCCACGACCGGGTGCAGGTCTACGACGGCTCGCTCGCGGACTGGTGGCGGCGCGAGCCGGAATCCATCGCGTCCTGACCAGACTCCCGACCCGCACGGCACGCGTCGCGCGAGCGCACGCCCTGCCACCTGCGAGACGTGCGCCGCGCGACCGACGCGCCCCGCGCCTCCCGGCCGCACTACCGTTGCAGCATGAGCACGAGACGCGCGGTCATCCTCGGCGGCACCGGCGGCATCGGCTCCGCGGTCGCCCGACACCTCCTCGACGCCGACGACGACTGGCAGGTCGAGGTGGTCTCCCGCCGAGGCGGTCCCGTGGCGGACGCGTTGACCGCCGACGGGGCGACGTCGACCGTCGGCGACGCCCGCGACACCGCGCTGCTCCGGTCGCTGCTGCGACCCGGCGCCGACCTCGTCGTCGACACCGTCGGGCGGACGCGCGACGACGCGCTGCGGCTCCGGCCGTTCCTCGACGACGCGGGGTCCACCGTGTTCGTGTCCTCGAAGGCGGTGTACGTCGACGAGCAGGGACGGCACGGCAACTCCGTCGAGCGTCCGGTGTTCGGCGGCCCGGTGACCGAGCTGCAGCCCACGGTCGTGCCGAACGACGCCGACCCGACGAGCCGCGACGGCTACGGCGCTGCGAAGGTCGCCGCCGAACAGGTCCTGCTCGACCACGGTGCCCCGGTCACGGTGCTGCGTCCGTCGAAGGTGTACGGCCCGCACATCGGGCGTCCACGGGAGTGGTTCGTCGTCCGCCGGGTACTCGACGGACGAGAGCGGATCCTGCTGGCGGACCACGGCCGCGGGGTCGACCACACCACCGCCGCCTCCGGGATCGCGAGCCTCGTGGCACTCGTCGCGGACCGGCCGGACCGCCGCATCCTGAACGTCGCGGACGAGACCGCCCCGTCGGTCCTCGAGATCGTGCGGACCGTCGCGAGCCACCTCGACCACGTGTTCGACGAGGTGCTGCTCGACGAGGACGCGCCCGCCTTCGTGGGCGTGACACCGTGGTCGTCGTCGAGCCCGTTCGTCCTCGACACCGCAGCCGCGCGGGCCCTCGGCTGGACCCCACCGCGGTACGAGCAGGCGGTCGTCCCCGAGCTCGACTGGCTCGTCGACACCGCGCACCGGGTCCCGGCGGACGGCGACGTGCCGTGGGCGGACGACCCGTTCTGGGAGCGGATGTTCGACTACGGCCCGGAGGACGCCGCACTCGCCCTCCTCATGCTCGGCCGGGGCTGACCCGTGCCCCGCTCGGAGGTGCTGTTCATCGGTGGCCGCTCCGGCGTCGGCAAGTCGACTGCCGCCGAGGCGTTGCACGACCTGCTGGTCGCCGACGATGTGCGGCACGTCGTCATAGAGGGCGACGCGCTCGACCTGGCGCACCCGGCGCCGCACGTCGAGCACCCGGAGGCGCACCTGGCGGAACGGAACCTCGCGACGATCTGGGCGCGGTACCGCGAGCTCGGGCACCATCGGCTGGTCTACACGAACACCGTCTCGGTCCTCGAGCACGAGACCCTGGCCACCGCGATGGGCGATGACCCCCTGGTCACCGCGGTGCTGCTGCGCGCAGGCGACGCAGCGGTCGCCGACCGCCTGCGGCGTCGGTCGGGTGGTCGCCTCCCCGAGGCGCAGCTGGCACACAGCACGAGGACGGCCGGGAGGCTCGACACGGCTGTCCGGGGCGACGTCACGCGGTTGGACACGGACGAGCTGACGCCGGAGGACGTGGCACGTCGGCTCGCGTTGCTCACGGGGTGGCTCCCCACACCGCCCGCTGTGGACTGAGCGGATCGGTCCACAGCCCGGCCGACGCGCTGCCGGAGTTCAGGGCGATCGGGGCAGGCTGGACGCATGAACGACAACCGCCTCGGCTCGGCCGTCAGCCCCTACCTCCGCCAGCACGCGGAGAACCCGGTGGACTGGCGCGAGTGGGGCCCGGAGGCCTTCGCCGAGGCTCGCGATCGAGATGTCCCCGTCCTCGTGTCGATCGGGTACGCGACCTGCCACTGGTGCCACGTCATGGCGCGCGAGAGCTTCTCGGACCCAGGGGTGGCCGACCTCCTGCGGCAGGACTTCGTGGCCATCAAGGTCGACCGCGAGGAACGCCCGGACGTCGACGCGAGCATGATGGCCGCGGCGAGCGCCTTCACCGGACAGCTCGGCTGGCCCCTCACCGTCTTCACGACGCCCGACGCGCACGTGTTCTTCGCGGGGACGTACTTCCCGCCGGAGCCGGTGCAGCAGGTGCCGTCGTTCCGGCAGGTCCTCGGCGCGGTGCTGGACGCCTGGCGTGAGCGTCGGGGCGAGGTGGACGCGAACGCGGCGGCGATCGCTGCGGCGATCCGACAGGGCGCCGAGGCGGACGCGACCGTCGTGTCCGGCGACGGACGCGACGGGGACGAGCCGCGCCTCCCGTCGGTGGACACGACCCATGCGGTCCTCGACCAGCTGCGGCAGGCGGAGGACACCACGTACGGAGGTTTCGGGGGCGCACCGAAGTTCCCCGGTGCGCCACTCCTCGAACTGCTCGGCGACCTCGCGGCGGGCGACCCGGCCGACGGTGCGGATGCCCGCGGGCTGCTCGGCCGCACGCTGGGGGCGATCGCCGGCTCCGAGCTCACCGATGCCGACGGCGGGGTCTTCCGGTACGCGACGCAGCGTGACTGGAGCGTCCCGCACTACGAGCGGATGCTCTACGACAACGCGGGACTGCTGGCGGTGGCCGAGTCCGCGCAGGCACGGGGCATCGCCGCGTTCCTCCGCGACACCCTGCGGCGACCGGACGGTGCGTTCGTCGCGGCGCAGGACAGCGAGTCGACGATCGACGGGCGCCGGGTCGAGGGCGAGTGGTACCGCCGTCCGCTGGCCGAGCGCGCGACGCTCGATCCGCCGCCCCTCGACGACCAGGTGCTGACGGGCTGGAACGGCCTCGCGATCCGAGGGCTCGCCATCGCCGGAGCGCGGTACAGCGACGACGAGATGACCTCGCTCGCCAGGGGCGCGGCGGACGCGGTGCTCGCAGCGCACGTGCGTGACGGGCACGTGGCGGTCCGGTCGAGTTCGCCGCGTGGCACGTCGAGCGCTCCGGCGACGATCGAGGACGTCGGCCTGCTCGCCGAGGGGCTGCTCGAACTCGCGCTCGTCACGGGCGAGGTGTCCTACGCCTCCGCCGCACGGGTCCTCGTCGACGACGGCCTCGCCGGTCGCTTCGGTGTCGACCCGGTCCTCGACTCGGCGGGGACGGCGACCGGCGAACAGCCGCAGACGGCGCTGCGGTCGGGGACGGTCGGCCTCGCCTCGGCGGCGGCGACGCTCGCAGCGCTGACAGGTGAGCGCTCGTACCGCGACGCGGCCGAGCGGCTCGTCGCCGATCGTGCCCGGTCCGGAACGGAACGACCGCTCGGGTACGCCGATGCGCTCGGGCTCGCGCTGGCGCTCGGGCGACCGTCGCGCGAGGTCGTCGTCGTGACCGCCGACCTGGCCGACCCGATGCGGTCAGCGGCGTTCGGCGCGCGACGTCCCGGGACGACGATCGCGGCCGTGACCCCGGCACAGGCCGACGAGTGGGCGGCCGCGGGCTTCGGGCTGTTCGAGTCGCGCGCCGCGCTCGCCCCGGCGGCGTACGTGTGCCACGACCGGGTGTGCGCACTGCCGGCACGGGCACTCGACGAGCTCGTGGCGCAGCTCGCTGGATGACGCGCGAACACCACGGCGGGACGCCGCACAGGTATCCTGGAATGCTCATGTCTGCCACGCCCGTCATCACGTACCCGCCCGAGCTGCCCGTCTCGCAGCGGCGGGACGACATCGCTGCCGCGATCCGCGACCACCAGGTCGTGATCGTCGCCGGTGCGACGGGCTCCGGCAAGACCACCCAGCTGCCGAAGATCTGCCTCGAACTCGGCCGCGAGTCGATCGGGCACACCCAGCCCCGCCGGATCGCAGCCCGCACGATCGCCGAGCGGGTGTCCGAGGAGCTGGGCGGCGAGCTCGGCGACCTCGTCGGGTACCAGGTCCGCTTCACCGACAAGGTGTCCGCGAACACGAAGATCAAGCTGATGACGGACGGGATCCTCCTCAACGAGATCCACTTCGACCGTGACCTGAAGCGCTACGACACGATCATCATCGACGAGGCGCACGAGCGGTCCCTGACGATCGACTTCCTGCTCGGCTACCTCAAGCGGCTCCTCCCCCGCCGGCCGGACCTCAAGGTCATCATCACGAGCGCGACGATCGACCCCGAGTCGTTCTCGCAGCACTTCGGTGGCGCCCCGATCATCGAGGTTTCCGGCCGGACGTACCCGGTCGAGGTCCGCTACCGCCCGCTCGTCGCGGACGACGGCGACGGCGCCGACAGCGACGACGACGAGGACGACCCGCGGACCGACGACCAGGGGAACGGCAACGGCCGCACCCCGGACGACCGTGACGTCCTCCAGGGCATCACCGACGCGCTCGACGAACTCGCCCGCGAAGACCCGGGCGACGTCCTCGTGTTCCTCTCCGGCGAGAACGAGATCCGCGACGCGCAAGAGGCCATCGAGGGCAAGCGGTACCCGGGCACCGAGGTCCTCCCCCTCTACGGGCGCCTGTCCGCCGCCGACCAGCACCGGGTCTTCGAGCGACGCAGCACGCCGGGCGTCCGCCGCCGGGTCGTCCTCGCGACGAACGTGGCGGAGACGAGCCTCACGGTGCCCGGCATCAAGTACGTCGTCGACACCGGGACGGCCCGCATCTCCCGGTACTCGCCGCGCGCCAAGGTCCAGCGTCTCCCGATCGAGGCGATCAGCCAGGCGAGCGCGAACCAGCGCTCGGGTCGTGCCGGTCGCACGAGCGCGGGCATCGCCGTCCGGCTGTACTCCGAGCAGGACTTCGAGCGTCGGGCCGAGTTCACCGATCCCGAGATCCTCCGCACGAACCTCGCGGCGGTCATCCTGCAGATGATCTCGCTCGGCTTCGGCGACATCGAGTCGTTCCCCTTCCTGCAGCCGCCGGACTCCCGAGGGGTGAAGGACGGTCTCGACCTGCTGCGCGAGCTGCGGGCCGTGGACGGTGACGGGCGGATCACGAAGGCCGGTCGACAGCTGACGCGGCTGCCGATCGACCCGAGGCTCGGCCGGATGGTGCTCGAAGCCGGGCGACAGGGCGTCGGCCGCGAGGTCATCGCGATCGTCAGCGCCCTGAGCATCCAGGACCCACGCGAACGCCCGCTCGAGAAGCGCGCCCACGCCGACCAGCTGCACGCCCGGTTCGCCGACCCGACGAGTGACTTCCTCACCCTCCTCAACCTCTGGAACCACATCGAGGACAAGCAGGACGAGCTGTCGTCGAGCGCGTTCCGGCGACTGTGCAAGGCCGAGTTCCTGAACTACCTGCGCATCCGCGAGTGGCAGGACCTGTACCGGCAGCTCTCGCGCGCGGCGAAGCAGGTCGACGTCCGCGTCGGGCAGTCCCGCAGCGAGGACGGCGACGCCGTGCACCGGTCGCTGCTCGCCGGGCTCCTCAGCCAGATCGGTCTCCGCGACCGGGAGAAGCGCGACTACCTCGGGTCACGGAACACCCGGTTCGTGGTGTTCCCGGGCAGCGTCCTCGCGAAGAAGCAGCCCGACGCGGTGATGGCCGCCGAGCTCGTCGAGACCAGCCGGCTCTTCGCCCGCACGGTCGGCAAGATCGACCCCGCGTGGGTGGAACCGCTCGCCGGTGACCTCCTCAAGCGCACCTACGGTGAGCCGCACTGGGAGAAGAAGCAGGGCGCCGTCGTCGCCTACGAGCGCGTGACCCTGTTCGGCGTCCCCGTCGTCCAGCGGCGGCGCGTGCAGTACAAGCGCGTCGACCCCGAGCACTCCCGTGAGCTGTTCATCCGGCACGCCCTCGTCGAGGGCGAGTGGGACTCGCAGCAGGCCTTCGACCGCGAGAACCGCCGTCTCCGCAAGGAGCTCGAGCAGCTCGAGGAGCGCACGCGCCGACGGGACATCCTCTTCGACGACGAGAAGATCGTCGACTTCTACGACGCCCGCATCCCCGCAGACGTCGCGACCACCCGCGATTTCGAGGGATGGTGGCGGAAGGCGAGGCGCGACCAACCGGACCTGCTCACGATGCGCAGGTCGGACCTCCTGGCCGAGGACGCGGCGGAAGCCGCGCAGGACCAACAGGAGTACCCGACCCAGTGGCGGTCGGGCGACCAGCGTCTCGCGATCAAGTACCGCTTCGAGCCGGGCGCGCAGGACGACGGTGTGAGCGTCCAGGTGCCCCTCGCGCTGCTCCCCCGGATGCGCGAGGAGGGGTTCGACTGGCAGGTGCGGGGCCTGCGCAAGGAGCTCGTCACGGCGCTGATCAAGTCGCTGCCGAAGCAGATCCGCAAGAACATCGTGCCCGCGGCGGACTGGGCGGAGAAGATCGTCGCCGAGCTCCCCGACGACGCGCCGACGGAGCCGACCGAGTCGTTCCGGTCGACGCTGGCCCGGACCATCCAGCGCATGACGTACGTGCCGGTGTCGGAGTCGGACTTCGACCTGACCCGCGTGCCGCCGCACCTGCTCCCCACCTGGGCCGTGGTCGACGAGCGTGGCCGGAAGGTCGAGGCCGGCAAGGACCTCGCGGCCCTGCAGACGAAGCTGAAGGACCGGACCCAGCAGAGCGTCGCCTCCGCCACGGCGAAGGCGAACCGGCCTGGAGGCGCTGCTCGCGTCGCGCGGGCCGGTACCGACCTCGAGCGGTCGGGTCTCACCGCGTGGCCCGCCGGTGACCTCCCTCGCGTCCTCGACACGAAGCAGTCCGGCGGGGTGATCCGCGCCTACCCGGCGCTGGTCGAGGAGGGCTCCGGTCCGAAGGCGACGGTCGCGGTGCGGCTGCTCGCCACCGAACGCGACCGTGCGGTCGCGATGCCCGCGGGTGTCCGTCGACTCGTCATGCTCGCGGTGCCCTCGCCGGTGTCGTACATCCAGCAGCACCTCACCGCGCAGGAGAAGCTCGCCCTCGCCGCCTCGCCGTACTCCTCGACGCAGGCACTCTTCGACGACGTCCTCGCCGCGGTCGTCGACGCCGGCATCCGCGCTGCACACCCGGACGGTCTCGTGTTCGAGCAGGCCGCGTTCGAGCGGGTCCGCGACGCCGTGTCCTCCACCGTCGTCGACACGATGTTCACCGCGGTGTCCGAGGTCGCGGCCGTCCTCACCGCGCACCGCAACGCCGAGCGGGCGATCAAGCAGGCGAACTCCATGTCGCTGCTCGGGGCGCTGACGGACCTGCGGCAGCAGATGGAGCGGCTCGTGTTCCCCGGGTTCGTTGCAGTCGCCGGGCTCGACCGGCTCCGACGGATCCGCGTGTACCTGCAGGGGGTCGAAGCGCGCGTGCAGAAGCTCCTGCAGAACCCCGGGCGCGACGCGGCCTGGATGCGCGAGGTCACCGTCGCCACCGACCGCTACACCGACGCCGGTGGGACCTTCCCGCCGGAGGTCGGCGCGCACCCCGAGCTCGTCCACGCCCGCTGGATGCTCGAGGAGTTCCGGTTGAGCCTGTTCGCGCAGGAGCTCGGGACCGCCGAGACGGTGTCGTTGCAGCGGATCACGAAGGCCCTGGCTGCCGCGCGCTGACGGGGCTAGCGTGTCGGCCATGATCGGCACACTCGACGTCGTCGTCCTGGACTGCCCGGACCCCCGCGCACTCGCGCGCTTCTACGTGGAACTCCTCGGCGGCGAGATCGTCGCCTCCGACGAGGACTGGGCGGAGATCGCGCTCCCCTTCACCGACCTCCGGCCGATCCTCGCGTTCCAGCAGGTCGCCGACTACCGCGCGCCGGAGTGGCCTGGGCAGGACGTCCCGCAGCAGAGCCACCTCGACGTGAAGGTCGACGACCTCGACGCCGGGGAGACCGCGGTGCTGGCGATCGGCGCGACGGCGACGGGATCCGGGACCGAGACGTTCCGCGTGTACCTCGACCCGGCCGGGCACCCGTTCTGCCTCATCCGACCGAACGACTGAGCGGGCGCACCGACCGGGCGCTCCGACCCGGCCGCAGCGCGCCTCACCGGACCGGGTCGGTCGCGAGCCGGGCGTACACGCACAGGTCGTGCCGCACGCCCTCGATCGGGTACGCCTGCCGCAGCGTGCCCTCGAGGGTGAACCCGAGCCGCTCCGCGACCGCGCGGCTCGGCAGGTTGTCGGCGGCGGTCCGGAGTTCGACGCGGAACACCCCTTCGTCGAACAGCGCGTCGAGGAGGGCCTCGACCGCGCGGGTCATCACGCCCCGCCCACCGGCGCTCGACGCCAGCCAGTAGCCGATCTCGGCCTTCGCCGTCGCCGGGGTGATGCGTGCGGCGAGTGCGCCGACGACCTGCCCGTCGAGCACGATCGCCGTCGAGACCCCGGTGCCCTCGGCCCAGCCGGTGAGTCCCGGGGTGAGGTAGGCGAGGACGTCCTCGGTGGTGAGGTCCGGCCGGGCGAGTTCCTCCCACGGCCGGAGGTGGTCGAGGTCGGCCAGCACGAGGTCGCGGTACGCCTCGGCCACGGAGTCGTCGGCGAGGACGAGCGACACGTGGTCGTCGACGACGATCGGCAACCGGACCGTCATGCGTCGGGCGTTGGAGTCGCGAGTCCCTCGACGACCTGCACGTGCGGCAACCCCGCGAGCACCGCGCCCGGCAGGAACAGCTTCGCGCCACGGAGCCCGGCGCCGATGACGACCTCGGGAGCGTCCTGCACCCGTGCGTCCGCGTACACCGGCCACGACGACGGGAGGCCGATCGGGGTGATGCCGCCGTACTCCATGCCGGTCAGCGCGACGGCCTCGTCCTTCGGGGCGAAGCTCGCCTTGCGGACGTCGAGGAGCTTCTTGACGACGCGGTTCACGTCCAGGCGGGTGTGGGCGAGCACGATGCACGCGGCGTACCGGACGTCCTCGCCGCGCCTGCCCGCGACGACGATGCAGTTCGCGCCGCCCTCCACCGGGAAGCCGTACGCCTCGGAGAACGCCGCCGTGTCCGCCAGGTCGGGGTCGATCGACGCGGCCTGGACCCGACCGAGGACGTCGGCGGGCAGTGCGACGAGCGCCTCGGCGACCGGGATCGCCAACTGACCGGAGGCGACGAGGGCGGGGACGCGCTGCAGTGTCGGCATGGCTCCACCCTAGGGATCGGGGCCACACTGGCTCTCATGACCGCGCTCCGCCCCGTCGACCTCGCCACCTGGCCACGCCGCGAACACTTCGAGCACTATCGAGACCGGGTGCCGTGCACGTGGGAGATGACCGTCGAGCTCGACGTCACCGACTTCGCCGAGACGGTCAGGCGTACCGACCGTCGCACCTACGCCTCACAGCTGTGGGCGATCGCGTCCGTTGTGAACCGCCACGAGGAGTTCCGGATGCAGCTCCAGGAGGACGGCTCGCCGGCGGTGTGGGACGTGGTGCACCCGATGTTCACGGTGTTCCACTCGGACACGGAGACGTTCTCGGTGCTGTTCGTCCCGTTCGACGAGGACCCGGCACGGTTCCACGCGGCGGCCGTGTCGACGATGGAGCGCTACCGGGACGACCACCGGATGTTCCCGCAGCCCGACCGCCCCCGGAACGTGTTCGACGTGTCGACGCTGCCCGGGACGTCGTTCACCGGGTTCGCGCTGCACGTGAAGGAGGGCTTCGACCACCTGCTCCCGGTGTTCACGATCGGGCGCTACCGGTACGTCGAGGGCCGGACGATGATGCCGATCGCGGTGCAGGTGCACCACGCGGCGGTCGACGGGTTCCACGGGGCACGGCTGTTCGCCGAGTTGCAGACGACCTTCGCGGAGGCCGGCTGGCTCCGCGGCTGACGCTGCGCACACCGGGCGAGACCGCACGACCAGCGCCGGAACCCGCAGCCGCTCAGGCCCGCTCGTCGATCGACCGTGCTCCCGGCACGGGCGGCGCCGGGTCGTCGGCGGCGTCGGGGTCCTCGGCCCGCGCCCACTTCACGGTCCACCGCACGAGGGGCTGCACCCGCTCCCATGCATCGACGACGTCGGACAGCGGGCTGGTCAACGGCAGGTGCCGGAGTGCGGCGTAGTGCTGCATCCGGAGCAGGTCGATGCGCGGGTGGTCCGCGTCGTACCCCCGCGGTGCGGTCTTCAGCGGTGGTCCGGCGAGCTCGAACCCGGCGTCGGTGAGGTCGTCCAGCACCCGCTGCAGCGCCGCAGCGGCCTGGGGGTGCTCGTCGATCGCGGTGCGGGCGGCGTCGAGCTGCGCGCGCGACGGGGCGTACAGCCCGCCACCCGCCTGGATGCCGTCGGCACCGGCGCTGAGGTAGACCCCGCCCGCGGTGAGCCCGGTGTCCTCCCGGTAGGGCCGCTTGTCCGGCGTGAAGCGGAGGTCCCGGTGCTGCCGGAGCACCCGTCCGGGTCCGTAACGTCGCTCGGCCTCGTCGAGCAGGGCCTCCATCGGTGCCTCGACGTGCCGCTCCCATTCCTCCCGGTGGTCCTCGAACCAAGACTTCTCGTTGTGCTCGGCGAGCCCGCGGAAGAACGTGGCGAGCGCGGGGGTGAAAGGCCGGTCGGTCATGCCGGCCAGTGAACCGCCGCCGACTGCGACCCGCCCGACGCCCCGGGGTACGACGCCACCCACCGCCCGGGCAGCCGCCGGGAGGACGGTGGGCCGATGCCCCACGACGAACCCACCACACCGACCGACTTCACGGCACTGGCGGTCTCCCGCGCCCTCGACAACGTCGCCGACGGGGGCAAGCCCTTCGCCTGCCTGATCGTCCGCGACGGCGAGGTCGTCGTCGAGGCCGTCAACCACGTCGCCCAGACCGGCGACCCGACGGCGCACGCCGAGATCCGCGCGATCCGTGCTGCCGCCGAACAGGGCATCACGGACCTCGGCGGGTACGACGTCTTCGTGACGGCGTACCCGTGCCCGATGTGCCTCGGTGCGCTCTACTACGCGCAGCCCGACCGGGTCGTGTACGCCGCGACACGGGAACAGGAGGGCGAGCACTACGAGGACGGCAACCGCCTGATGAGCCTCGGCAGCTTCTACGGCGAGTACGCCAAGCCCGTCGAGGAGCGCACGCTGCGTGCCGAGCAGGGCCGCGTCGACGACCCGGCCGCGCCGTTCCGCGCATGGAGCGCCCGGCACGCGGACTGACGCAGTGGGCGTGACCCGGTGACGGTCTGGAGGCTCGGGGCGGGCCCGCACCGTTCCTCCCGTCCGTCACGTCGTCCGTCAGGACGCGCGTGCCTCGAGCGCCTCCTCGAACTCACGACGGACGGCGTCGCCCCCGCGACGCCGCCATTCCCGAACGGTGTCCCTCCAGGACGCCACCGGCGCCCTGCCGAGCAGGACGTCGTTGATCGCGTTGGTCGCGAACGTACCCACGGTCGGTCCCTTCGTCGAGTTGGTCGGCGAGTACAGGCCGTAGGTGGGGTTGGGCAGGCCGTCGTCCAACCACGACGCAAGGGACCGGTACACGGTGTCGGTCATCCCGGGTCGCCCGGCGTAGTAGAGCGGCAGCGGGCACTCCGTGAAGTACTGCAACGGGAACTCGCCGAGGGCCGTCTCGCTGTTGCCGACCGTCGTGAGCACGGGGGCGCCGTCGCGGTACTCGAAGTCGCGTCCCTCGATGCCGAACTTCCGGTACGTCCAGGCCTCCGTGCCGAACGGTGAAGCGCACCAGTCCAGCACATCGAGGAGCATCCGCACGCGGCGATCGTCCCCGGCGGCGACGGCTGCGATCGTGTTGTTCGGGTCGCCGAGCCAGGGCTTCGGCTTCGCCCCGCCGGGCCCGACGAACGGTGCGAGACCGAGCTCGAACCCGCTGCCGGGCGTCGCCTGCCCGAGGATGCCCGGGATCGCGCTGTACGTGTCGGACAGCATGAGCGCGGACCCCTGCACGAGCCACACCTTGCCGTTGTAGGCGGTGATGCTGTCCGGGTGCACCAGGTCCTCGGCGATGAGTCGACGTGACACGTCGAGCAGTTCCCGGTACTCCTCGGTCTCGTACATGTGCGTCAGGGATCCGCCGTCCTCCCGCCACTGGTTCGGGACGCCGAGCATCGGAGCGAGGATGCTCGTCGGGACCGAGGCCAGCGCCCACCGGTTCGCGTGCGGGTCGGACACCCTGCGGCAGAGCTGGAGGAACTCGTCGAGACTGCCGAACCCCGGGTCGACACCGAGCCGGTCGAAGCGGTCCTGGCGCAGGTGGAGGACCTGGGAGGTCAACGGACCGCGGGGCACCGGCACACCGTAGATCCCTCCGGAGAAGACCGTCCCGCGCCACGACGCAGTCGGCAGATTCGCCAGGTACGGGTAGTCGCGGACCCCGGCACCGGAGAGGTGTGGGCTGAGGTCCGCCGCCTTCGCCTCGAGGAACTGGGGCAGGTAGGAGAAGCCCTGGTTGATGGTGAAGACGTCGCCCAGGGTGTCGCCGGCGACCTGCGTGGCGAACTTGTTGGGGAAGTCCGCGTTCGGTGTGATCGTCAGCCGCAGGTCGACCCCCATGTGCTCGTCGAGACCCTGCCAGTACGGGTTGTTCCCCTTCGACGGCGGCACCGGGGAGTTCGTCGGCACGCTGCCGCGGACGATCGACCCGTCGCCGGGTCTGCCCCGCGTGGGTACCAGCCGGTCGGGGATCGACCGGAACGCGCTCGGCATGAGCGCGCTCGTCTTCGGCAGGACGGGCGCAGGTCCGCCCTGCCACGGCACGTAGTCGGGCAGCGCGACGGCCTTGTTGATCGCCTTCACGTCAGTGGAACGGGTCACGGTGCTGCACCCGGCCAGGAGGCTCGTGGCCGCGATCCCGAGTCCGCCCCCGATGAGGGCGCGGCGGGTGATGTTCGTGGTCATGGTTCAGCCCTTCACCGCGCCGGTCAGGACACCCTTGGCGAAGTGTCGCTGGAGGAACGGGTAGACGACGAGGATCGGCACGATCGAGACGACGAGGATCGCCATCTGGATCGAGGCCTGTGGGGGCAGCGCGTCCGAGGAGGTCCCGAGGTCGGATCCGCCGAGTTGCGCGTTGTTGATGACGTAGGTGCGCAGCACGAGCTGCAGCGGCCACTTCGCGGTGTCGTTGATGTAGAGCAGCGCGTTGAAGAACGCGTTCCAGTAGCCGACCGCGTAGAAGAGGCCGATCACGGCGAGGACCGCCTTGGACAGCGGGAGCACGATCCGCCAGAACACCGCGAAGTCGCCGGCACCGTCGATCCGCGCCGACTCGATGAGCTCCTTCGGGATCGCCATGAAGAACGAGCGCATGACGATGACGTTGAACGCGCTGAGTGCCGTCGGGAGGATCAGTGCCCAGTACGAGTCGAGCAGGCCGAACTGCTTCACGACGAGGTAGTTGGGGATGAGTCCTGGCGCGAAGAGCAGGCTCACGAGCACCAGGGACAGCACGAAGCCCGAGCCGTACGAACCCGGCCGGCTGAGGGCGTACGCGAGCATGGCGCTGACGAACAGGCTGATGAGGGTCCCGACGAGCGTGATGCCGATGCTGACGACCATCGCGCGGGTGACCACACCGCCGGCGAAGATGCTCCGGTACGCACCGAGGTCGAGCCCGCGTGGCCACATCACGAACCCACCGGCCTCGTTCACCTGGCTGGTCGGCGCGAGGCTCGTCGAGACGATGCCGACGAACGGCAGGATCACCGCGAGGCAGATCACCAGCAGCACCGCGCCGGTGAGCAGTCGTCCGGGGAGCGGTGTCTGGTCGGGTCCGCCTCGCTTGCGCTTCGTCCGGCGGGGCACGGTCACGGTGTGGGTCGCGGTCACTTCTGGTCCTTCTGGTAGACGCCCGCTTCGCCGAAGACGTGGGCGAGCTTGTTGGCGCCGAGCACGAGCAGGACGCCGACGACGCCCTTCACGAGTCCGACCGCGGCGGCGACGCCCCACTGGCCGCCCAGCACGCCGTTGTTGTAGACGTACGTGTCGAGCACCTCGCTGGCGGCTCGGCCGACGGCGGCCTGCTGCAGGAGAATCTGCTCGAAGCCGACCGTGAGCGAGTCGCCGAGCCGGAGGATCAGGAGCAGCACGATGATGCCGCGCATGCCCGGCAGGGTGACGTGCCACAACTGCCGCCACCGCGAAGCACCGTCCATCTTCGCCGCCTCGTACAGGCTGGTGTCGATCTGACTCAGCACGGCGAGGAAGAGGATGGTCGCCCATCCGGTGTCCTTCCAGATCACCTGGCTCGTGAGGAGCGCGATGAACCCGTCCGGGTTCCCGAGGAAGTCGATGGCATCGCCGCCGGCCGCACGGATCGCGTTGTTCACGAGCCCCGAACCGCCCAGGATCTGCTGGAAGACCGCGACGACGATCACCCAGGAGAGGAAGTGCGGCAGGTAGAGGATCGACTGCACGACCTGCTTGATCCGATCGGACAGCAACGAGTTGAGCATGAGGGCGAGCACGATCGGCGCGGGGAACACGAAGACCACCTGCACGAGCGTGATCACGAGGGTGTTCCGGAGGGCGCCGAGGAACTCCGGGTCGCCGTCGAACACCACCGAGAAGTTGTCCCACCCGACCCACGGGCTCCGTCCGAGCGGGACGAACGGCAGGTACTCCTGGAACGCGATCGCGTTGCCGAGCAGGGGTAGGTAGTGGAACGCGAGGAGCAGCGCCACCCCGGGCAGCCCCATGAGCAACAGCACCCGGTCCCGCCGGATCCGCTGCCACGCCGTCCGTCGTCCGTCAGGCCGCCGTGGCGGCGAACCTCGTCGATCAGCACGTGGTTCGGTGTGCGCGCGGTCCGGCGCGCGGACGTCGAGCTTCGTCACTCGGTGGCCCCCTCCGTTGGATTCCTGCAGGCGACCCTCCCGCCGCGAGCAACCGTTCGGCAACGTGTTGCCACCTGTTTCCATCGTTGTAACGGTCCATCGCTGCGCAGCGCTGCCCTGCTCGCGGCGGTCCGTACCAGCTGCGTGCCAGGGTGGGGACATGACCTTCGAGCAGCACGCGCGCTCCTTCGGCAGCGCGGTCGAGGCCTACGAGCACGGGCGACCGGGGTACCCGGCCGAGGTGGCCGACTGGTTGGTCCCCCGCGCGGCGCGGCGACTCGTCGACGTCGGTGCGGGGACCGGCAAGTTCACCCGGACGCTGCTCGGCCGCGGCGCCGAGGTGGTCGCGGTCGAACCGCACCCGGCGATGCGGGCGCGGCTCGCGACGCTGCTGCCGGATGTCCGCGCGCTGGACGGCACCGGTGAGGTGGTGCCGCTGCCGGACGCGTCCGCGGACGCGCTGACCTTCGCGCAGTCCTGGCACTGGGTCGACCCGGCCGCCGGCATCACCGAGGCTGCACGGGTCCTCCGGCCCGGCGGCGTCCTCGGCCTCGTCTGGAACGTGCGCGACGAGTCCTCGGACTGGGCGCAGCGGCTCGGCGACGTCATCACGCGGCCCGAGGCCCAGCGGATGTCGTACGACGACGAGTCGGTGCTCGACGGGCCCTTCGGGGAGCGGGAGCACCGCGTGTTCGCGTGGGTGCACGAGCAGGACCGGTCGGCGTTCCTCGACATGGTCCTGTCGCGCAGCTACGTCATCGTGCTGCCGGACGCCGAGCGCGCCGACCTGCGTCGAGCGGTCGAGGAGCTCCTCGACACCCACCCGGACACGGCTGGGCACGACGTCGTCCGGGTGCCGTACCGCACGCACGTCCACCGGTACGAGCGGCGGCCGTAGCGCGGCCAGCACTGGCGCGGCCAGCCCGTGCACGGCCGACCCGGGCGGTACGCTCGGACGATGCGCGCGACCGTGCGGGAGGTGGCCGCCCTCGCCGGGGTGTCACCGAAGACCGTATCCAACGTCGTCAACGGCGGCGTCCCCGTGCGCCCGGAGACCCGGGCACGCGTCGAACAGGCGGTCGCCGAGCTCGGGTACGTGCCGAACCTGTCGGCCCGCGGGCTGCGGAACGGCCGGTCGGGCGTCATCGCGCTCACCCTGCCGGAGATGCGGAACCCCTACGCCGCGGAACTCACCGAGTGGTTCGTCGAGCTCGCCCGCGACCACGGCTGGGTCGTGCAGCTCGACCAGACGGGCAACGACCCCGAACGCGAGCAGGACCTCGTGTCCCGCGCCCGCGCGCACCTCGTCGACGGGCTCGTGCTCAACCCGGTGACGCTGAGCGCGAGCGTGCTGGCCTCGACCGAGGGACTCCCGCCGACCGTCGTGATCGGCGAGGTCGAGCCGGAGCACGTCGACCAGGTGCACGTCGACAGCCGGGCCGCGGCGGAGGAGGCGACGGCGTTCCTCCTCGGCGCCGGTCACCGGCGGATCGCGATCGTCGGTGCGGCGGCCGCCGTCCGGGCGACCGCGACGAGCGAGCTCCGCGAACGCGGACACGGCGATGCGCTGACCGCGGCGGGCATCCCCGTCGACGCAGGGCTCCGGGTGCCGCTCGACGACTGGTCGACGGCGACCGCAGCCCGCGAGTTCGGTGCGTGGCTGGACCGGAACGACCTGCCCGACGCGGTGTTCGCGTTCACCGACTCGATCGCGTTCGGCGTGCTGCACGTGCTCGCCGCCCGCGGGGTCCGGGTGCCGGAGCAGGTCAGCGTGATGGGGTTCGACGACATCGCGGCGGCGGCGTTCGCGATCCCCGCGCTCACGACGGTGGCGTTCGACCGGAAGACCCTCGCGGGTGCAGCGCTGCGGCTGCTCGCCCGGCGGATCGACGACCGGACGGCGCCGCCGGAGACGTTCGTGGTGCCGCACCGGATCGTCGAGCGCGCGAGCGTCACCCCGCGCTGACGCCCGGCAGGACGCGCGTACGCTCCGCCGCATGACGAGCGACGACGCGACGATGCCGACCCTCGTGGCCACGGTGGTGCAGTCCCCCGAGCCGATCCGACTGGCGCGCTTCTACGGGGCGCTCACGGGGTGGACGGTGCACGAGGACGACCCGACGTGGGCGCGTGTCCGGCCGGTCGACGGCGCTGGACTGTCGGTGCAGTACGACCCGGAGTACGTCGCCCCGGTCTGGCCGAGCGAGGCCGGCGCGCAGAACATGCAGCTCCACGTCGACTTCCAGGTGGAGGACTTGCCCGGTGCCGTCGCCCGGGCCGTGGAACTGGGCGCCCGCGAGGCAGCGTTCCAGCCGCAGGACGACGTCCGCGTGCTGCTCGACCCGGACGGGCACCCGTTCTGCCTCTTCCTGCCCGGCGCATGAGCGGACCGCGGGCGCGGGTGGGCCCAGGCGGGCGCGGGAGCCGAGACTCGGCTGGGCGGACAGTTCGGTGGTCGTCGCGCCGCGAAGGTGTCCGCGGAGCCGAGACTCGGCCCCGCCGAGCCCGGTCGAGCTCGGCCGGCCGGCCGCGCCTCAGTCGGTGGCGGCGAGCACGGCCTCCCGGGTGCGGGGATCGCCGAGGATCCGGAAGTGCCCGCCGACCGGCAGCCGCACGTTCGTCGCCCCGGCGAGCTCCGACCCCTCCGGGATGAGCGTGTCGAACACCCCGTAGACCGAGGTGATCCGGGCGTTCACCGCGAGCTCCCGCCCCATCGCCGCGAGCACCGGGTCCGCGGCGCGGAACACCCGGAGGTGCGCGACGGGGGCCAGCCTCGCGAGCGACGAGCCGCCGAACGGCGTGGAGACCGCCACCATCCGGTCGATCCGGTGGTGCGGGTCGAGCGACGCCATCGCGTACTTGCCGATGAGGCCGCCCTTGCTGTGCGCGACGAGCAGCACCTCGCGCAGGTCGTGCTCCTCGAGGTACGCGACGACCTCCTCCGCCGAGGCGGGCACGGGGCGGACGTTGTGCCGGAGGACGGGCAACACGTGCACGGGGTGGCCACGGTCGTGCAGCGCGTCCATCAGCGGTCGCATGAAGTGCCACGTCTCGTAGACGCCCGGGATCACGACGACGGGCGGCCGGAAGCCGTCGAGGTAGTCGTCCGCCGTGGTCGGCCCGAGGCTCCGCACCTGCCAGCGCGCGGCGTAGAGCCAGTCGCGGACGGCCCACACGGCGCGCGTGAGCAGCCCGACGGGAGGCACGGATCGCCCGTCCGGGTCGGCCTGCGTCATCGAGGCGGTCGGGTCGGTCATCCGAGACGCTCCAGGGTCTCGACGCGCCGGAACTCGGCGACCAGGTCGGCGAACGCGACCGGGCGGTGCTCCTGCACGTGGTGCGCGCCGGGGAGTTCGACGAACGCGCCGCGGCGGGCGTTGGAGGCGACCCGGGCGGCCCAGGCGTGGCGGGCGATCGGGTCCCGGTCGCCGCGGACGACGAGCACCGGGACGTCGAGGCCGGTGACCCGCTCGAGCAGCGGGTAGCGGAGCATCGGACCGAGCTCCCGGACGTACTGTCGGACGCTGCGCAGGTAGTCGGTGAGGACGACGGCGTTCATCCGCGGCCCTTCGGCGAACGAGTCCCGACCGAGGCCCACGGCCTGGTGGAACAGCGTCCGTCGACGATCGTCCACGACGGGCCCGACGAGGACGACCGACGACACCGCACCCGGGTGGCGGAGCCCCGCCTCCACGGCGACCTGCGTGCCCATCGACTGCCCGACCACGACGAGTTCCCCGGCGCCGCGGGACCGTGCCGCGCGCACCACGAGGTCGGCCAGCTCCTCGGCGTCGAGCCGTCGACCGGCCGGTGGCAGCCCGCCGAAGCCCGGGAGGTCGACGGCGACCGTCCGGTGCGTCCTCGCCAGCGCCTGCTGCGAGCGGGCGAACGAGCGGTGCGACATGCCGATGCCGTGCACGAGCAGCACCGTCGGGACCAGGGCGTCGTGGAGGCGACCGGTTGGCGCCAGCGTCCGGAGCCGCACGGGCAGCCCGTCGACCGACACCGTCTCGACCTTCGCGCGCACGGCTCCGACGCTACGCCCGGGTCCACAGTGCAGCGTCAGCGTCGTCATCACCGGTTGATAGCCGAGCGGTGTGCACTCGTCACCATGAACGACACCACGCCCACGAACACCTCGACCGAGCCCCGCCGGTACCCGTCCGCCCCGGACGGCTGGGGCGCCGCGCCCGCCGCCGCTCCGAGCGGGTGGGACGCCGCGCCGACCGCCGGTCAGACGGCGACGGACACCCGCACACCCGGCACGGACCCGTACGCCGCCGAGTGGGACACCGCGCGGCAGACACCGACTCCCTGGTACGGCAACGCCCCGAGCCAGGGGCGCACCAAGCCACGTCCGCCGTGGTTCTGGCCGGTCATCGCGGCGGCGGTCGGGGTGGCTGCGCTCCTCGTCGGCGGCGGCGTCGGCTTCGCGATCGGGCACGCGATCGGCGGGACGCAGTCCCAGGGCACGTCGCAGTTCCCCGGCCGTGGGACGAACGGCTTCCCGGGGTACGGCGGCGGCACCGGGCAGCAGCCCGGCGGCACCCAGGGCGACAGCGGAACCCAGGGTGACAGCGGCACCCAGGGCGGCACCGACTCCGGGTCTGGTAGCTGACCAGGCACGCCGCTATCCTCCGAGCATGCGGAAGGTCACCTCGGGTCTCTTCACCTCGGTCGACGGCGTGGTCGACGAGCCCTACAAGTTCCAGCACGACAGCTTCGACGACGAGCTCGGCGCGGGCATGACGGCGTTCATGTCCCGCACCGACACGGTCCTCCTCGGCCGGAACAGCTACCTCGAGTGGGCGGAGTGGTGGCCGGCGCACGCCGACGACCCCTTCGGCCAGTGGATCAACCCGATGCCGAAGTACGTCGCGTCGACCACGCTCGGCGACGACCTCGCGTGGGAGAACAGCACGCGCATCACGGGCGACCTCGACGCCTTCGTCCGCGACCTCAAGCAGCAGGACGGCGGCGACATCGCGGTCACGGGCAGCATCTCGGTCGTCCGGCACCTGCTCTTCGCCGGGCTGCTCGACGAGCTCCAGCTCATGATCCACCCGGCGATCGCCGGTCCCGGCCGGCGGCTCTTCGAGCCCACGGACCCGCCCACGCGCCTGACGCTGCTCGACAGCACCGTGACGAGCAAGGGGAACGTGCTGAACACCTACACGCGGCGAGACGGCTGACGGAGCCGGGGCGGGCCTCCAGGTCGGGTCGGCGGTGAGCGCCCCGGTCATCGGTAGGCCCTGAGCGCGCGTACCCTCGGAGGCGACCATCCGCCGTCCGAGGAAACCAGGGAGCTCATGCCGCAGGACACCCGCCCACACGTCGTCATCGTCGGTGGAGGCTTCGCCGGCATCGCGGCCATGCGGGAGCTCGCGGACGCCGACGTCCGGGTCACGCTCGTCGACCGCCACGTCTACAACATGTTCCAGCCCCTCATGTACCAGGTGGCGACCGGAGGGCTGAACGCCGGTGACGTGACGTACTTCCTCCGCAGCCTCCGGGCGAAGCAGTCGAACGCCGAGTTCCGGCACGGCCTGCTCACCGGCATCGACCCGGTCGAGCGGATCGCCGAGATGTCCGACGGCGAGCACCTGCACTACGACTGGCTGATCCTCGCCAACGGCGTGAACACGAGCTACTTCGGCACACCCGGCGCGTACGAGTACGCCTACTCGATGTACTCCCGGTCCCAGGCGCTCCGCATCCGCGACGAGCTGTTCACCCGGCTCGAGGAAGCCGCCGCGAACCAGGGCCCGGACGAGATCAAGATCGTGATCGTCGGCGGTGGTGCGACCGGCGTCGAGATGGCCGGTGCGCTCGCCGAGCTCCGTGACCAGGCGCTCGTCGGCGCCTACCCCGAGATCGAGCGCGGCAACATCTCGATCACGCTCGTGCACCGCAGCGGCGAGCTCCTCAAGCCGTTCGCGCCGCGCCTGCGTCGGTACGCGGCGAAGATCCTCCGGAAGCGCGGGGTCGTGCTGCGGCTCAACACGGGCGTCGCCGAGGTCCGTCCGGACGGCGTCGTCACCGCCGAGGGCGAGTTCATCCCGGCCTCGCAGGTCATCTGGGCCACCGGCGTCGCGGCGCACAAGGAGGTCTCGGGCTGGGGCATGCCACAGACCCACGGCGGCCGGATCCAGGTGGACGACGACCTCCGCGTCAAGGGTGTCGACCGGGTCTTCTCCGCCGGTGACATCGCCGCCCAGGACGACGCGCTCGCCCAGCTCGCCCAGCCGGCGCTCCAGGGCGGCAAGCACGTCGCGAAGCAGATCAAGCGCCTGCTCGAGGGCAAGCCGACCGAGCACTTCAAGTACTTCGACAAGGGCACGATGGCCACGATCGGCACGAACGCTGCGGTCGCCCAGCTCCGCGGCGGGATCACGATGGTCGGCCCCGTGGCGTGGGCGGCGTGGGTCGCGGTGCACATCGCCTCGCTGCTCGGCAACGGCAACCGGCTGTCGACGCTGTCGCACTTCTTCGTGCGGTACCTGTGGTTCATGCGGAAGCGCGCGATCCCGATCGTCGGCGACGTCCGGCCCGTGCGGCCGAACGGCGACCGCGAGCCCGAGCCCTGGCAGATGCAGAAGGCCGAGTAGGCGCCGGGAGCGCGGGGGCTCCTGCGCTCATCGTCCGCGACGAAACACGCGTCGATCGACACGCGTTTCGTCGTTCGTTGCGACCGCATCGGATGCGCGTGCATGTTGCGACGACACACGCGTCGATCGACGCTCGCATTGTCGAACCCGCTCGGCACGCGGCAGGCGCGAGCGGCAGGAGCACGCACGGCGCGCCGTGGACGCGACCCGGCACCGGACGGGAGGCGCGGTGCGGGCCCGCACCGTGCCTCCCGTCCGGCGGGTGGTCCGCCGGGCGCGCGGCGCTACGCGCCCCGGACCGGGAAGTACGCCCCGCCCGCGATGTCGTCGAGCAGGCCGACGCCCGTCGGCTCCCACCCGAGCAGTTCGCGCGTCGCGTCCGAGGTCGCCGACATCTCCATCGCGAAGAAGCGGCCGATGAAGCCGAAGTGCTCCTCGGCGTCCGCCGGGTCGACCGACGTGACCGGCAGGCCGAGGCCCGCCCCGATCGCCTCGGCGATGTCCCGCGTCGGGATGCCGGACTCCGTGACGGCGTGCAGCCGCGTCCCCGCCGGGGCCTGCTCGAGTCCGAGCCGGACGAGCCGGGCCGCGTCCGTGACGTGCACGGCGGCCCACCGGTTCGTGCCGTCCCCGACGTAGCCGGACACCCCCGTGCGCTGGGCCGCAGCGACGATCGCCGCGATGAACCCGTGGTCGCCGGTGCCGTGCGTGGTCGGGCTGAAGCGGGCGGCGATCGCTCGGACGCCCTGGTCGACGAAGTCGAATCCCCGGTTCTCGCTCCCGCCGCGCATGCTGTCCGGGCCGACGAACGGGTTGTCGTCCGACTCGGTCGCCGGACGACCCTGTGCGAGGCCCGCGACCCCGGAGGCCACGACGAGCGGCCGGTCGGTGCCGACGAGCGCGGCGGCGAGGGTCTCGACGGCAGCACGCTCGGCGGCGTTCGTCGCGACCGGGTCCGCCCAGTCGTGCTTGTTGGCGAGGTGGAGGACCCCCTCGGCGTCGGCGGCGCCGCGGTGCAGGGCGTCGAGGTCGTCGAGGTCCCCGCGGAGCACCGCGGCACCCTTCCCCTCGAGCGCGGCGGCGGAGGCGTCCGAGCGGGCGAGTCCGGTGACGGTGTGTCCAGCGGCGAGCAGCTCGTCGACGGTGTGGGAGCCGATCCATCCGGAGGCCCCGGTGACGAACACGTGCATGTGCGTTTCCCTTCACGGTGTCCGTGGCGCTGATGTCACGAACTGACATCACGGTAGCACTCGATGTCAGTCGCTGTCATCAGTAGACTGCCGACATGGTCCGATGGCAACCCGGTACACGCGAGCGACTGCAGTCGACGGCGATGCAGCTCTTCGCCGAGCAGGGCTACGACGCCACGACCGTGGCCGAGATCGCCGGGGCGGCCGAGGTCACCGAGCGCACCTTCTTCCGGCACTTCGCCGACAAGCGCGAGGTGCTGTTCGCCGGGCAGGACGACTTCCTCGCGATGTTCGCGGACCCGATCGAGCAGTCCCCGGACGGCACCGCGCCGTTCGAGCTGGTCCGCCTCGCGATCACCGCCGCCGGTTCGTTCTTCGACCACGAGAAGCGGCCGTTCTCCCGCGCCCGCCAGGCGATCATCGAGGCGAACCCGGCCCTGCAGGAGCGGGAGCTCGCCAAGCTCGCGACCCTGAAGATCCACCTGGGTGCCCTCCTCCGCCACCGCGGCGTGGGTGAGCCCGCCGCGACGATCGCCGCCGAGACGGCCGTCACGGTCTTCCACCTCACGTTCCAGCAGTGGATCGCGCCGAGCGAGGAACGGTCGTTCGAGGACATCGCGGCCGAGCGGCTCGACGCCCTGACGGAGCTCGTGCACCCCGTTCGTTGAGACTCCTCTTACCTCGGGCGAGCATCCTGTAACGATCAGGTCACGGTCCGCTCGTCGGTCCGGGCAGCAGAACGATCTCGCAGGAGGCGACCGTGGCGACCACCACGATCTCGCCGGAGCGGACCCGCAGCACCTCCGCACCGGCCACGACCGACGGCAGCACGCACGCCGACGGCACCGCACGCAGGGACGGCAGCACGACTCCCCCGCCGCCGTCGACGTCCCGTGCGCCCGCGCTCGACGGGCTGCGCACGATCGCGATCCTCGCCGTGATCCTCTACCACCTCCACGTGTCGCACTTCGACGGCGGCTTCATCGGCGTCACGGTGTTCTTCGTGCTCTCCGGCTTCCTCATCACGACGCTGCTGCTCGGCGAGCGCCGGAAGACCGGCCGCATCCGCCTCGGCTCGTTCTGGGGCAAGCGCGTGCTGCGGCTCTACCCGGCACTCATCGCCTTCGTGGTCGTCGGACTCGCGCTCTGGAACTGGGTCGGTGACTACAAGGGCGCGACGTTCTCCGCCGGCGAGGCCGCGTTCATCGCCCTGAGCTACACGGGCAACCTCTTCCGCTCGTTCTGGGACACCACGCAGGGCGTGTTCGCCCACACGTGGAGCCTGTCGATGGAGGAGCAGTTCTACCTCGTCTGGCCGCCCGTGCTCGTGCTGCTCTTCGCGATCCGGTCGCGTCGCCGGTGGCTGATGGCCGGGCTCGGCGTGGTCATCGTCGGCGCCTCGATCGCGTCGTTCCTCAGTTACGAGAAGCCCAACGGCGGCGCGACCCCGGACGTGTACTTCTCGCCCGTGCTCGGCGTCGTCCCGCTCGCGACCGGGTGCCTGCTCGCGCTGCTGCTCGACGACGAGCGCGTCCGTCGCGTCGCCGCGGGCATCGCCGGCCACCTGGCGACGTGGGTCGGGCTGGCCGCTCTCGTCGGCGTCCTGCTCTGGATCGACGGGGACTGGACGCAGCACGCCTCGACGTTCGGGGTGGTCCTGCCCGTCACCGGCCTCGTGTCGGCGGTGCTCATCGGCGGACTCGTCTCCGTCCGCACCCCGGTGTCGGCGGTGTTCGCGTGGACGCCGATGTCCTGGTTCGGCCGTCGGGTGTCGTACTCGGCGTACCTCTGGCACCCGCTCGTGATCGCGCTCCTCGGGACGTTCGCGATCGGTGCGTGGGGCAAGGTGTGGCTGGTCGTTGCGGCGCTCCTCGTGGCGGTCGGCGCGGCCTACGCGGTCGAGGTGCCGGTCGAGAAGGCCCGCAAGCGCTTCCGCGAGGCGAAGCGTCTCGTCGCCGCGGATCGCGCCGCGCGCGAGCACGCCACCGCGTAGCGCCGGCAGCGGCTGTCGCACGCGACCAGACGACCGGCGGGAGGCCCGTGGCGGCGCCGCCACGGGCCTCCCGTCCGTGTGGTGGTCGCGACCAGACCCTGCAACGGCACGCGCGCGGTTCGTGGATCCGGTGGCCGAACCCAGCGCGCCGCACGGAGGACAACCTGGGACACCGGCGGCGGGGTCCGGCCTACGGTCCGGTGGGCGTCGCCACGGTGGCGGCGCTCGAGGAGCGACCATGACCCAGCGCGGCACGACCGCCACCCCTGCCGGACGGAACGGGTTCCTCCGGCGCATGACGTTCGCGTGCGCATGGGGTGAGGGCCTCGACGGCTTCGACCTCGGCGTCATCAGCGTCGCCCTGCCGTCCATCACGATCGCGCTCGGCCTCGACCCGGTGCTCGCCGGGCTCATCGGCGCGAGCTCGCTGATCGGCATCTTCATCGGAGCGCCACTCGCCGGGTGGCTCACGGACCGGTTCGGCCGCAAGCGGGTCTTCACGATCGACGTCCTGCTGTTCATCGTGCTCGGGCTGCTGCAGGCGTTCGTCGCGGACGGCTGGCAGCTCTTCGTCGTGCGCGTGCTGCTCGGCATGGCGATCGGTGCGGAGTACTCGATCGGTGCCGCGATGCTCGCCGAGTTCGCACCGTCGAAGGACCGGGGCCGACGGCTCTCCGGGCTGCTCGTCTGCTGGTACGGCGGGTACCTCGTCGCCGTCGTCACCGCCTACGCCCTGATCGACTGGGCCGGGCTGAGCTGGCGGTGGGTCCTCGTCACGAGCGCCCTCCCCGCGGTCGTCACGGCGCTGGCGCGGCTGGGCTTCCCCGAGTCACCGCGGTGGCTGCTCCAGCACGGACGGACGGAGGAGGCCCGGACGATCGTGACCGAGCGGCTCGGCGGCGACGCGTACTTCCGCGACGAGCAGTACGCGGCCGAGGAACAGCGCGAGGGCGGGTACCGGGTGCTGTTCGCGAAGGAGAACCGGCAGCGCCTCGCCTTCATCTCGCTGTTCTGGGCGTGCAACGTCGCACCGTACTTCGCGATCTTCACCTTCGCGCCGACCGTCCTGAAGTCGCTGCAGCTGCACGACGAGGCGACCGGGACGATCATCGTCAACGCCATGGCCGCGATCGGTGCGCTCGTCGGCATGCTCACGATCGAGCGGCTCGGTCGACGCCGGCAGCTCATCCCGCCGTTCTGGATCATGGCCGTCGCCCTCGCCGTCGTCGGGCTGTGGGGCTCGGCTCCGGGCATCGTCGTCGTCCTCTGCTTCGCGGTGTTCTCGTTCATGAACGCGGCGCAGGGCAACCTCACCGCGGTGTACCCGATCGAGGTGCTGCCGACGGAGGTCCGCTCGACCGGCGTCGGCTTCGCGGCCGCGTGCAGTCGGGTCGGTGCCGCCGCGGGGACCTTCCTGCTGCCGATCGGCATCGACTCCATCGGCATCGGTGCGTGCATGCTCATCGCCGCCGCGATCTGTGTCGTCGGGGCGCTCCTGTCCCAGGTGATGGCGCCGGAGACCACCGGCAAGGGTCTGCACGACACGAGCACCCAGCCCCTGCGTGAGCAGGCCCGGACGGCGACCGCCGCCCGGTGAGCCGGTCCGGGGTGCGCACCTGCACGGGGACGGCGGCCGTGGTCCGTAGGCTCCGAGCGTGACCACCGAGCGCGTCGACGTCCTCGTCGTCGGCGGCGGCCCCGTCGGCTGCTTCGCCGCGGCGCTCCTCGCCGAGCGCGGCATCGACGTCGCGGTGTGGGAACGACGTGCCGACCCGCCGAGCGGCTCCCGGGCCATCGGCATCCACCCGCCGTCGCTCGACGCCTTCGCAGCGATCGGTCTCGACCGGGCGGTCCTGTCGGAGGCCGTGCTCGTCCGCACCGGTGTCGCCCGGAGCCGGGGCCGCGAGCTCGGTGCGCTCTCCTTCGCGGGCGCCTCGGCCACGCACCCGTACGTCGCGACGCTCGACCAGCACCGGACGGAGACGCTCACACGCAGGCGGCTGCCAGCGGGAGCCCTCCGGACCGGCACGACACTGACCGGCCTGCACCAGGACCGGTCACGTGTCCTCGCCGAGGGGACCGGACCGGACGGCAGCCCACGGTCGGTCGAGGCGGCGTTCGTCGTCGGCGCCGACGGCGGCCACAGCACGGTGCGGGAACTGCTCGGCATCGCGACCCGTGGGCGGGACTACCGCCACCGCTACGTGATGGGCGACTTCGCCGACCCCGAGGACCCGTCGGCACGATCGACCGCGCTCGTCGACGTCGGGCCGGACGGGGTCGTCGAGTCGTTCCCGCTGCCGGGTGGTCGACGGCGGTACGTGGCGCTCGTGGGCACGACCGGCGAGGGCTCCGACCGCTCGGACTCCACCGGAACGGCGGCCGCCCGTCTCGCCGACGTCGTCGCCGAGCGCACCGGGTCGACCCCGGACCCGTCGACCTGCACGATGACGAGCGACTTCGGTGTCCGCCGGCGGGAGGCCACCCGGACCGGCGTCGGTCGGGTCGTGCTCGTGGGCGACGCGGCGCACGAGATCAGCCCGATCGGCGGCCAGGGCATGAACCTCGGCTGGCTCGACGTCGCGTCACTCGTGCCGATGCTGGCGACTGCGCTCCGGGCCGGTGCGGGCGCGACGGTGCCGACCACCGCGCGGACGGCGTGGGCGCGGCGTCGCCGAGCCGCTGCCCGGCGTGCGGCGCGGCAGGCCGAGGTCAACATGGCGCTCGGACTCCCCGCCGGGGTCGCCGGGTCCCGCGGCCGGGACGCGCTGTTGCGCACGGCGTTGGCGCTCCCCACGGCGTCGACGCTCGCCGGCCTCTACGCGATGCGCTGGGCCTGAGCGGGGCCCGCGCTCCGGCGGCACGCCGGCCGGTCAGGCGACCAGCCGCGCGCCGGCCGGTCAGGCGACCAGCCGAGCCCCGGCCGGTCAGGCGACGAGCCGTCCCCCGGCCGGTCAGGCGACCAGCCGCGCCCCGGCCGGTCAGGCGACGAGCCGAGCCCCGGCGACCGCGAGCTCGACGACGAGCACGAGCGACGACGCGATCACCAGCCGGAAGAGCGCGCGCGTCGGCCGACCGGCGAACACGAGCCGCACGCCGACCACCGCCAACACCACCACGACGACCGTCCCGACGACCGCCAGCACGGCAGCACCCCCGCCCGCGGCACCGGCCCCGCCGAGCCGCCCGCCGAGCTGCCCGCCGAGCACCAGCAGCGCCGCGACGACGAGCGCACCGAACGCCAGCACGCCCGCACCGCGCAGCCCGAGGCGGTGCGGGAAGCCCCGGACCCCGGTCGCCGCGTCGTCGAGCAGGTCCGGCAGGACGTTCGTGCAGTGGATCGCGACGCCGAACACCGCACCGGTCGCGATCGCCCACCACGCCGGCCAGGCACCGCCACCGCCGGCCGACACGGCGACGACGGGCAGCAGGCCGAACGCGACGACGAACGGCACGACGGACCAGACGGTGCGCTTGAGCCACGCGTCGTACGCCCAGCCCGCAGCGACGAGGACGACGTGGGCGACGGCCGCGACCGGGCCGAGCAGCACCGACAGCACGACGGCCACGCCGGCCGTGACGAACGCCGCCGTCCGGACGGTCCCGACGGCGATCAGGCCTCCGGCGACGGGCTTGTCCGTCCGCCCGACCGCACGGTCACGGTCGGCGTCGATCCAGTCGTTGGCGAGACCGATCGACAGCTGCCCGGCGACGACCGCGAGTGCGACGAGCACGACCAGCCACACCGGGTGCCCGACGGCCGCGGCGACGACCGTCGCGAGGACCGTCACGGTGACGGTCGGGCCGGGGTGCGACGACGCGAACAGCAGCCGCGCGGTCGAGGGGTGGCTCACCCGGCCGAGCGTACCGACGGTCGACTGCGCGTCGCGTCGGGGTGGTGGCGGCGCAGCACACCCGACGCGAGCGCGATCCCGAGCAGCACCACCAGTCCGCCCACGGGCTCGTTCCACCGCAGCGGCTCACCGAGCACGAGGACGCCGAGGGCGACCCCGACGACCGGCGTCAGGTACGTCACCGTGGACGCACGTCCCGCGCCCCACGCTCCGACCAGCCGCGTGTTCCAGGCGTAGGCCAGCCCCGTGCCGACCGCGCCGAGCGCGACCATCGCGGCCACGATCCTCCAGTCCAGCCGCACCGGACCGGTGGCGATGACGGGCGCGACCAGCAGCATGAGGACTGCCGCGAGCGTGAGCTGCACCGTGGCGACGGTCGTCGGGTCCTGCCCGCTGCCGACGCCGAACCGGCGCAGCCACGCGAGGCCGATGCCGTACGACGCGGTCATGCCGAGCAGCGCCACCTGACCGGGGACCGTGGCGAGCACCGCCGGGTCGCCGACGAGGTCCCGCGGTCCGACGAGGACGAGCACCCCGACGATCCCGAGCACGATGCCACCCAGCTGTCGGCGGCTGAGTCGCTCGGACGGCACGAGGACCGCGAGCGCGAGGAGCGTCATGATCGGCGTCGTCGCGTTGTAGATGCTCGCGAGGCCGGACGGCACCGTCTGCTCCGCCCAGGCCATGAGCGACGACGGCACCGCGTTGAGGAACACCGCCACGACGAGCAGGTGTCCCCACACCCGCGGCTCGCGGGGCCACTTCCGACGAGTCGCGAGCAGCACGACGACGAGGGTGACCGCGCCGAGGACGGTCCGCACGGTGGCGACCTGCTGCGGCGCGAGCCCCTCGAGTCCGATCTTCGCGAAGAAGAAGCTCGAACCCCAGGTGAGGGCGACGAGGACGTAGAGGAGGGCGTTCACGAGGGCTAGCATCGACCACCACCGCACATGTGTCGAACGCATGTGCCTCATGTCGCCATGAGGAGGACGCATGACCGTCTCGATCCCCCAGCTCCGCGCGTTCACCGCGACCGTGGACTCCGGATCGTTCACCGGGGCCGCCGCGGCCCTCGGCGTCGGACAGTCCGCCGTCTCCCACGCGGTCGCGGGGCTCGAGCGCGAGGTCGGCGGTGCCGTCGTGCACCGCGGAGGCGCCGTGACCGCCACCCCGCTCGGGGAACGCCTGCTCGCCCATGCCCGAAGCGCGGTCGCCTCGATCGACGCCCTGGAGGCAGTGGTCACCCCCGCCACGGCGCGCGGCACCGTGCGCCTCGCCGCCGTCCCCACGGTGTGCCAGGGGCTGCTCCCCCGCCTCCGCGAGCTGTGGGCGGTGACGCTGCCGGACGTCGACGTGCAGGTGTACGAGGGCGACGACGAGGAGATGCCGGAGTGGCTCGAGGGCGGCACCGTCGACGCCGCCGTGCTCGTCGACCCCGCGCCGGTACCGACCGGTGCCGTGGTCGTCGCGCGGGACGAGATGGCTGCCGTCGTCCGCCGGGACCACCCGCTCGCGAGCCAGACGGCGCTCACGCTCGACGACCTGCACGAGGACGGCCTCGTCGCGGGTGGCGGCGGGTGCGAGGTGCAGATCCAACGGCTGCACGAGCTCGACGGGCAGCCGTTCCGGTGGGCGCACCGGGTACGGGAGATGAACACGATGTTCGGGATGATCCAGCGTGGCGAGGGCGTCTCGATCGTGCCGACGCTCGGACGGAGCATGCTGCCGGACGACCTCCTGATGCTGCCGCTCGAGCGACGGCTCACCCGCACGCTCGTGCTGAGCGGACCGTCGTCCCGGCCGTGGCACCCGCTCGCACAGGCGCTCGTCGACGCGGTCCGGTGACCACCAGCGGCCACGAGCAGGATGGCGTGGTGACCGAGACGTACGTGAAGACCTTCACCGACCCCGACGAGGCGACCGCGGAGGCCGCCGGGCTGGAGTGGCTCGCCGAGGCCGAGGACGCCGGCGGCACGCGGATCGCCCGGGTCCTCGCGCACCCGGAACCGCGGGTCCTGCACCTCGAGCAGATCAGCGACGGGGCACCGACGACGGAGCAGGCCGGACGCTTCGGCCGGTCGCTCGCCCACACGCACGCCGCCGGTGCTCCGCACTGGGGCGCACCCTCGCCGGGGTTCCCGCAGCAGGGCTCGCTGCGGATGGGGCGGTCGCGGACGGCGTTCGTCTCCGCCGCGGACGCCCCGGACACCTGGGGCGAGTTCTTCGCCGAGTACCGGATCCGCGACTACGTGTCGCGCATCGTCGACCAGGGCGGGTTCGACGGCGCCGAGGCCGCGGTGTTCGAGCGGGTGGCCGAGCGCCTCGAGGACGGCGAGTTCGGCGCGCCGCAGCCGTCGCTCGTCGGGGACGGCCCCGCGCGACTGCACGGTGACCTCTGGGCGGGGAACGTGCTCTGGCCGACACCGGGGCAGCCGGTGGACGGCACGACGCCGACGGGCGCGGTGCTCATCGACGCGAACCCGCACGGAGGGCACGCCGAGACCGACCTGGCGCTCCTCGGGCTGTTCGGGCTGCCGCGGCTCGAGACCGTCCTCGCGGCCTACGACGAGGCGTCCCCGCTCGCCGACGGCTGGCAGGACCGCGTGGAGCTGCATCAGCTCGCGCCACTGTTGCTGCACGTCTTCCTGTTCGGCGGGTCGTACACGGGGGCAGCGCTCCGGGCAGCCCGGCGCTACGCCTGACGCGGACTCCTGCCGACAGGTCTTAGGGAGCGCCAAGGCAGTACATCGGCGCGTTCGGGGAACGCCCGGGAACCTCATCGTCATGACCACGTACCCGACCCCCGTGACCGACCGTCGCGAGCGCACCCACCCCGGGACCACCACCCGGGACCGCCGCCCGCCACTCGCTCGCCTGTTCCTCGGCGAGCGTGAGGACGCCCGCTGGCTCCGGCCGGCGTTCTGGGCGCTCCTCGCCCTGACCGCCGTCGTGTACCTGTGGGACCTCAGCATCTCCGGGTACGCCAACAGCTTCTACGCCGCCGCCGTCCAGGCCGGCACGAAGTCGTGGGAGGCGTTCTTCTTCGGCGCCCTCGACTCGTCGAACTTCATCACGGTCGACAAGCCGCCGGCATCGCTGTGGGTGATGGTGCTGTCCGCGCGGCTGTTCGGCTTCTCGTCGTTCAGCCTCCTCCTCCCCCAGGCCCTCATGGCCGTCGGGTCGGTCGCGCTCGTCTGGGGCACCGTCCGCCGCACCCTCGCACGTCTCGGGGCGACGACGGCGAACGTCGGGGCCCTGCTCGCCGGGTTCGTCGTCGCGGCCACCCCCGCAGCGGCGCTCATGTTCCGGTTCGACAACCCGGACGCGCTGCTCGTGCTGCTCATGACCGCCGGCGCCTACTGCACCGTGCGGGCACTCCCCCGGGGCAGCTGGCGGTGGATCGCCCTCGCCGGGGTGGCCCTCGGGTTCGCGTTCCTCACGAAGATGCTGCAGGGGCTCCTGGTGCTGCCGGCGTTCGGCCTCGTGTACCTGGTCGCCGCGCGGACCTCGTGGGGTCGTCGTGCGATCGGACTCGGCATCGCGGCGGTCTCGCTCGTGGTCTCGGCCGGTTGGTGGGTCGTCGCCGTGTGGCTCTGGCCCGCGGAGTCCCGCCCCTACATCGGCGGCTCGACGAACAACACCGTGCTCGACCTGGTCTTCGGCTACAACGGCCTCGGTCGCATCTTCGGCGGCTCGGGCAACGGCGGCGGCGGGATGGGCGGCGGGACCGCCGGGTCGTCGTTCGGTGGCTCGACCGGGCTCGACCGGCTGTTCTCGTCCGAGATGGGGCTCGAGATCTCGTGGCTCCTGCCCGCGGCGCTCCTCGCGCTGGTGCTCGGCCTCGTGGTCGTCGGTCGGCGGCACCTCGGTGACCCGGTCCGCGTCGGGCTCGTGCTCTGGGGCGGCTGGCTGCTCGTCACCGGCCTCGTCTTCTCGTACATGTCCGGAACGATCCACCCGTACTACACGGTCGCCCTGGCCCCGGCGATCGCCGGCCTCGTCGGCACCGGCGGCGCCCTCCTCTGGAGCGTGCGCGACCGCGTGATCGGTCGCCTCGGACTCGCGGGCATGGTCGGCATCACCGCGTACTGGGGCTTCTGCCTGCTGAACGAGGACCCGACCTGGCTGCCCTGGCTCCGGTGGGTCGTGCTCGTCGGCGGCCTCCTGTCGACCGCCGCGATCGTCATCGGCAGCGTGCCCCCGCTCCGCAAGCTCGTCACGGTCGGTGTCCTCGCCGGCACGCTCTTCGGGCTGACCGGGACCACGGCCTACGCCCTCGCCACGACGACCGTCGGGCACTCCGGTTCGATCCCGAGCGTCGGTCCGTCCGGCAGCGGCTCCGGCGGGATGGGCGGCGGCACCGGCGGTGGACAGCCGGGAGGCACGGGAGGCCCCGGCGGATCGGCCTCCGGTTCCGAGAGCGACAGCTCCGACAGCGGGGACGGCACCCAGCAGGGTCCCGGCGGCACGCCGCCGGACGGCACCTCGGGCGAGGTCCCGTCGATGCCGGACGGCACGTCCGGCAGCCAGGACGGCACCGGCACCCAGGAGGGAACCGGCACTCAGGAGGGATCTGGCGGCGCGACGTCCGACGGCGGGTCGGGGACGGGCCTCCAGGCCGGTGGCGGCGCGATGGGAGGCGGAGGCGCGTCGACCTCGTCGGCCCTCACGAAGCTCCTCGAGTCGACGGACACGACCTGGTCCGCCGCCGTCAACGGATCGCAGTCCGCCGCGCAGCTCGAACTCGACACCGACACCGCCGTCATGGCGATCGGTGGCTGGTCGAGCGACCCGGCGCCCACCCTCGCCGAGTTCAAGGCGTACGTCGCCGAGGGCAAGATCGGCTACTACATCTCGTCCGGCAGCGGCGGCGGGATGGGCGGCGGCTCGTCCACGGCCTCGGCCATCCAGGAGTGGGTCGCGGCGAACTACAGCAGCACCACGGTCGGTGGCTCCACGGTCTACGACCTGAGCGACCCGACGTGATGCGCGACGAGGGCGCGGATAGGCTCGCCGACATGGCCGGCACCCCGCTGCAGCGCACGGACGGCACGCCCGTCCGCGCCCTCGTCGTCGACGACGAGCACGCGCTCGCGGACGCCGTCGCCCTCGCGTTCGCGGGCGACGGCTGGGCCGTGCGCGCCGTGCACCGCGGACGGGACGTCCTGTTCGCCGCGCGGGAGTTCCAGCCGGACGTCATCGTGCTCGACGTCATGCTGCCGGACATCGACGGGTTCGAGGTGCTCGAACGGCTCCGCGACGCCCGGGACGACGTCCGCGTCCTGTTCCTCACCGCGCGGGACGCCCCCGAGGACCGGCTCGCCGGGCTCACGGGCGGCGGTGACGACTACCTGACCAAGCCGTTCGGCATCGAAGAGCTGCTCGTGCGGGCACGCATCCTCGCCCGGACCTCGGCTCGGGTCGCGGCAGCCGGACCGGCCGGGATCGTCGTCGGCGACCTGCGCCTCGACGAGGACGCCCGGAGTGTGACCCGGGACGGCGACCCGCTCGAACTGACGCCGACGGAGTACGAGCTGCTGCGGCACCTCGCCCGGAACGCGAACCGCGTGCTGTCGCGGGAGCAGATCCTCGCGAGCGTGTGGGGCATGGACTTCGGGGCGTCGTCGAACCTGGTGGACATGTACGTGTCGTACCTCCGCAAGAAGCTCGACGCCGGCCGGGAGCCGATGCTGCAGACCGTCCGTGGGGCCGGGTACGTGCTCCGCCCGACGACGTGAGCCGGGTGCGTCGGCCGGGTGCCGTGCGGCCGGGTGCCGTGCGGGCGGGTGCCGTGCGGGCGGGTGCCGTGCGGGCGCCCTCGCTGCGGTGGCGGATCGTCGGGGCGGTCGCGCTGCTGCTCGTCGTCACGAACGTCGTGGTCGGGGCGGTCACCGTCGTGGCGTTCCGGGAGTACCTCGTGGGGCGGCTGGACGCGGAGCTCGCCACGGCAGCGGGGCGGGTCGTGGGGGACGGGAGGCCGCCGGGGTCGGGGTCGGGGTCGTCGGGGTCGGGGTCGGGGTCGTCGGGGTCGGGGTCGGGGTCGTCGGGGTCGGGCTCGTCCGGCGGTTCCGCCGGGCAGCCGGACCCGGACAACGAGTTCATCGGTGCGCCGGGGCAGGCCGCCGGGACGGTCGTGGCCGTCCTCCGTTCCGGGTCCACCGTGCTCGCCGGCTACACCGACAGCGAGGGTCGGCAGCACGGGCTCACGGCCGCGCAGGAGCGCACACTGTCGGCGATCGACCGCGACGGCACACCCGTCACGGTGCAGCTCGGAGAGCTCGGCGCCTACCGGGCGCAGGCCGTCGGCAGCGGCGGGGACGTCTTCGTCACGGCGCTCCCCCTCGGGGCGCTCGACTCGACCATCACCCGCCTCGTCCTGGTCTTCGGCGGCGTCACCCTGCTCGGGCTCCTCGTGGCCGCGTGGGCCCTCGCACTCACCGTCCGACGGGCGCTGCGGCCGCTCGAACACGTCGCCGGCGTCGCCTCCGACGTCGCCGCACTCGACCTCGAACACGGCGAGACCGACATCACCGCCCGGGTGGGCGCGGCCGACCTCACCGCGAACCGCGAGGTTGGGCAGGTCGGCACCGCGCTCAACCGCCTGCTCGGCCACGTCGGTCAGGCACTCACCGTCCGCCGCGAGGCCGAGTCCGGCATGCGGACCTTCGTCGCCGACGCCTCCCACGAGCTCCGCACGCCGATCGCCACCGTCCGGGCCTACGCCGAGCTCTCGACGACCTCGACCGACCTCGACGCGGTGCACGCCAACGTCGGCCGGATCGCGACCGAGGCGGTCCGGATGGGTGACCTCGTCGAGGAACTGCTGCTGCTCGCACGGCTGGACGCCCGCGCGCTCGCCGGGACCCCGCCGCTCGCCGTCGACGCGGTCGACCTGACCGCGATCGTGGTCGAGGCGACGATGGACGCCCGGACGACAGCGCCGGACCACCGCTGGACCCTCGAGGTCGACGACGACCCCGTGACCGTGGACGGCGACGCGGCGCAGCTCCGGCGACTCGTGCGGAACCTGCTCTCGAACGCGGCGCAGCACACGCCGAGCGGATCGGCCGTCGTGGTCTCCCTGCGGCGTGTGCCGGGAGCGCCCCGGCCCTCCGTCCGACTCGTCGTCGCGAACGACGGGCCGCCGATCGATCCGGCGCTCCTGCCGAGCCTGTTCGACCGCTTCACGCGCGGCGAGGCCTCACGATCGCGAGAGCACGGCACGAGCGGCCTCGGTCTGGCGATCGTGCGGGCGGTGACCGCGGCCCACGACGGCACGGTCCGTGTGGTGTCCGAGCCGGGGCGCACAGCGTTCACCGTGGAGTTGCCCGCGTCCTGAGCCGTTCCGGTACGCTGCGGGCAACGAAGGGGGCGCCATGCCGGACGACTACACCCGACTCCCGGAGAGCCCGCGCCACGAGGACCTCGTGGTCGAGGTCCCGGCGTTCGAGGACGACCGCCCGCAGCCGGAGCCCGAGCCGCCAGCGGCAGCACCGGAGCTCGTCGCCGCGACGCGGTTCGCCCAGACCTCGCACGCGGCGCCGACGATCCGGCGGACGCAGGTGCGCGCCGGGCTGTGGATCGCGGGCGTGCCGATCGTCGTGCTCGCCGTGATCGCCGTGGTGCAGGTACTGACCACCGATATGTAGTGTTGTACGCCGTGGAGGGGCGGCGATGAACACGACCGGCAGGACGCGACGCCACGCGTATGTAGACGAGTCGAAGGCGAAGGACTACCTCCTCGTCTCCGTCGCACTCGACTCGGGCTCGTTGCACCGGGCCCGGGGCACCGTGCGCTCCATGATCCTTCCGGGCCAGAGTCGATTGCACATGCGCAAGGAGAGTGATCGCAGACGACGGTACGTGCTGGATGCGCTGTCCGAGTTCACCACCTCGACGGTGATCGTCAGGGCACCGAAGGACGGACGGTCTGACCGAGAGCGTCGAAGCCGATGCGTCGCTGGCTTGATCCGATGGTCGGTGGACACCGGCATCGACGAGATCTGCTTCGAGCTCGATGAGACGCTCCAGCGCCAGGATCGGCAACGCATCGTCGAGACCTTGCACGTCGTCCGACCGAAAGCGGTGAACCACCGCCACGAACGTGCTGCGATCGAACCGCTGCTCGCGCTGCCCGATGCGATCGGCTGGGCTTGGGCGAAAGGGGGCGATTGGCGACGCCGAGCCGGAGCGGTGACGATCAAAGACGTCTGATGACGCGTACCGATCGGGAGCGCGTCGGTCCCCCGAAAGCGCGAAACCCGAGCGCCCAACCGTCCGGATGGGTCTCGGGTTCACTTCTCGAAGCTCAGCGCAACGAGCGAAAGTAGCATATCAGCCCCACGCAGGCTCCACCAACGGCGCCCGACTCGCGTTCTTAGAGCCGCCACAGGGTCCTGCAGCGGGGCGCATGAGCCGGCTGCCGAACCTGATCGGCATGACGGAGACGAACCAGCCCCTCGACATCGACATCGTCGTCCCCTGCCACAACGAGCAGGACACGCTCGCCGCGCACGTCCGCCGGCTCCACACCTTCTGCCGCACCTCGCTGCACCACACGTGGCGCATCACCATCGCGGACAACGCCTCGACCGACGACACCGCCCGCATCGCCGACGACCTCGCCGCGATGCTCCCCGAGCTCCGCGCGGTGCACCTGCCCCTGAAGGGTCGCGGCCGGGCGCTCAAGGCGGTGTGGGGCGCGTCCGAGGCGAAGGTGCTCGTCTACGTCGACGAGGACCTCTCGACCGACCTCGCCGCGCTCGAGCCACTCGTCGCACCGCTGCTCTCCGGACACTCGGACCTGGCGATCGGCACGCGGCTCGCGGGGTCGTCGCGGGTGGTCCGGGGCGGGAAGCGCGAGTTCATCTCCCGCTCGTACAACCTGCTGCTGCGCACGACGATGAGCGTCGGGTTCTCGGACGCGCAGTGCGGGTTCAAGGCCGTCACCCGCGAGGCCGCGCAGCACCTCCTGCCGCTCTGCGAGGACGACGCGTGGTTCTTCGACACGGAGCTCCTGGTGCTCGCCGAGCACGCCGGGCTCCGCGTGCACGAGGTCCCGGTCGACTGGGTCGACGACGTCAACTCCTCGGTGCACATCGCCTCGACGGCGACGGAGGACCTCAAGGGGATGTGGCGGGTGTCACGCGGCCTCGCGACCGGACGCATCGCGGTCGCCCCGGTCTACGACGCGATCGGCCGCCGTCCGTTCACACCGCCGCACGTCGGGATCGTCGGGCAGGTCCTGCGCTTCGGTGCCATCGGTGTCCTGTCGACGGTCGCGTTCGCGGTGCTCTACGCGCTGTTCCGGCCGGCGATCGGGGCGCAGACGGCCGACTTCACCGCGCTGCTGCTGACCGCGATCGGCAACACCGCGCTCAACCGGCGCTTCACGTTCGGGGTCCGAGGCCGGGCGGGCGCCGGGATGCACCACGTGCAGGGGCTCGTCGTGTTCGGCATCGCATGGGCCATCACCGCGGGGTCGCTCGTCGTCCTGCACGCGACCACCCCGGACGCCACGCACGGGACGGAGATCGTGGTCCTCACTGCGGCGAACCTCGTCGCGACGCTCGTGCGGTTCGTGTTGTTCAAGGCGTGGGTGTTCCGCTCCCGTCCGCGCCCCGAGCTCATCCGCCCCGGTACCACGCCGGCGGCGGACGCGTCCACGGAAGCACGCACCGAGCCGATCCCGGTCGACGAGCACCGCGCGGCCTGAGCAGCGCGGAGCGCGCCGCACAACCGAAGGCACCTCGAACCACGGAGATCCGCGGCGCGAGGTGCCTTCGGTTGTGCGAACGTGAAGCGCACCACGCGCCGCGCCCGCGCATCGCGCGGCGCCCGGAGCGCCCGGAGCGCCCGCGCACCGGGCCGGACGCGGCTGCCGGAGCCGCGCCGCGCCTCCCGTCCGGCCGGTCTGTTGCGTCGGCGGTATACCAACCCGTAGCATCACCTCACCGCACCACAACCCCACAGGGCCCGACCGTCACCACCCGACGGCCTGCCCGCGGCGAGCGCTCCGAGGATGCAGCGTGGCCGTCCGCTGCCTGTCGGCACACGCTCCACTGGACCCGCACGTGAACCACTCCTCCTTCGGTCTGTACGACCCTGCCCGCGAATCGAGCGATTGCGGCGTCGGCTTCATCACCCGTCTCGACGGCACGCCGACCCACGACGTGATCCGCAAGGGCGACGAAGCGCTCTGCTCGATCCCGCACCGCGGCGGCAAGTCCGCCGAGGGCGTCGGCGACGGCGCGGGCGTGAGCATCGACCTGTCGGTGGAGTTCTTCAGCGCCATCACCGGCGAGGCACTGCGCGCCGGACACTTCGGTGTCGCGAACTGCTTCGTGCCGGGCGACACCACGCCGGCCGGCGCCGCCGAGCGCGCCGCCGCCGTGCAGATCGTGACCGACGCGATCGAGCACGAGGGCTTCGAGCTCCTGCTCGTCCGCGACGTCCCGGTGGACCACTCGGTCGCCCGGCCCGAGGCCGAGCAGTACCAGCTGCCGATCGTGCAGTGGGTGTTCCGTGCGCCCTCGTCGTGGGAGCGCTCGGAGGTCGACGCCGCGGCGAACCGGGCGCTCCTCGCCGTCGAGCGCGTCTCGTACACGCAGGCCGCCGAGGCGCACGCCCCGCACGCCGCCCTGTACCCGCTGTCGCTCAGCGCCCGGACCCAGATCCTCAAGGGCCGGCTGAACTCGGGCGAGGTCATCTCGTACTTCCGCGACCTCACGGACCCGCGGCACTCGGTGCGGACGCTCTACTTCCACACGCGGTTCTCGACGAACACCGAGCCGCACCCGACGATGGCGCAGCCGTTCCGCCTCATGGCGCACAACGGCGAGCTGAACACCGACCGGAAGAACCGCCTGTCGGACGAGGCGCTCGCGCGCGCCCGTACCCGGAGCATCGTGCGTCCGCCGGGGCAGTCGGACTCGAGCCGGCTCGACCAGACGCTGCAGAGCCGGGTGTTCGACGACGGCCTGGACATCGTCGAGGCCGTGGTGTCGCTCATGCCCCCGGCGTGGGAGAACGACCGGACGCTGTCGTCCGACGTGCGGGACATGCTCGAGTACTTCTCGCTGTACGAGGAGAAGAACGACGGCCCGGCCGCCGTGATCTTCAGCGACGGCGACGTCGTGGGCGCTCGGCTCGACCGGCTCGGGCTCCGCCCGCTGCGCACGGTGCAGACCGACGAGTACCTGATGGTGGCGTCCGAGGCGGGCCAGGTCACCTTCGAGCCCGAGGGCGTCGTGCACCGGGGCCGGATCGAGGCGGGCGGCATGCTCGTCGTCGACCACCGCACCGGGTCGCTCATGCGCTCGGACGACGTGCTGCGGATGCTCGCCGGCCGCCGCGACTACGGCAGCCTGCTCGACGCGGCGCGCGTGAACCTCGACGACCTGCCGGCACCGGACTACCGGCGCGGGACGACGACCCTCGGCTACGACGGCGACCTGTCGCTCGCGGGCCGCTACGTGGCGTACTCGCTGAACCAGGAGAGCTTCCGGTTCATGCTCGACCCGATGCTCGCGAACGGGTCGGAGCGGATCTCGGCGATGGGCTACGGCAACGCCATCAACGCGCTCAGCGACACCGAGGGCGGCATGGCGAAGTACTTCTCGCAGCGCTTCGCACAGGTGACGAACCCACCGCTCGACTCGATCCGCGAGGCCGACGGCATGTCGATGCGCGTCGCCCTGGGCAGCAAGCCCGACGGGACGGGCAGTGGCGAAGGGACGCCGACCCGACAGCTCGTCGTGCAGTCCCCCGTGCTCGGGCACCTCGACATGGTGCGCCTCCGCGACCAGGACATCGTGCCGCTCGAGCGCTTCGACATGCTCTACGTACCGGTCCTCGGGGACGAGCAGGCGAACGCGGACGCCGTGCGCGCCGCGACCGAGGAGCTCGCGGACGCCGTCGCCGCGTTCGCCGAGCGCACCGGCGGCATCGCGGTCCTCACCGACCGCAGTGTCTCGTCGACGCATGCTGCCCTCCCCGTGATCCTCGCCGTGGCCGCGGTCAACCAGCGCCTCATCGAGACCGGGCTGCGGCTGCGGGTCTCGATCGTCGCCGAGTCCGGTCAGCTGCCATCGTCACACCACGTCGCGACGGCCCTGGGCTTCGGGGCGTCGGCGGTGTACAGCCTGTCGGCACGGCTCCGTGCGGAGGAGAAGTACCCCGCCGAGGCTGCCCCGGCCGGCGAGTACACCGCGACCGACCTCGCCCTGAAGCGCTTCCGGAAAGCCGCCGAGAAGGCCCTCGCGAAGACGATGGGCCGCGTCGGCCTGTGCACCGCCGAGAGCTACATCGGCGGCGAGTTCTTCGAGCCCAACTACCTCGACACCGGCGACGACCTGTTCGCCCGGGTCTTCCCGCACATGGACGCGCCGGTCGGCGGTGTCGGCTTCGCCCGCATCGCGCAGGCCGCGACGGACTGGCACGAGCGCGCCCGGAGCGTCGCGACCGAGGGCCAGGTGCCGCTGCTCGGCCTCTTCAAGGAGCGCTCGGACGGCGCCGGACACTCGTTCGGCGTCGCGAGCGTCCGCGGCTTCGGCGGCATGACCGAGGAGCGCCCCGCGTTCGAGCGCTCCGGCGACTCCGACGCGCTCCGGCTGCTCACGCTCGGGCAGCTCGACGACTCGTTCGGCATCACGGACGCCGCGTACCGGAACACCGGGTACGACCGGCTGAGCGACGCCGAGATCGACGCGCACCGGGTCACGCCCGGCTACGTGTCGTTCCTGCAGACCACGCACGACGAGCGGTCGCGTCGCCCCGCGGCACTCCGCGACGTGCTCGCGCTCCCCGCGGACGTCACGGGCATCGACGAAGCGGAGGACTTCGCCCGCGAGCTCGGTCGCTTCGCGACCACCGGGAACGCCAGCATCACGGTGCGCGGCCTCGCTGGCTCGCGTGCGTCCTCCGAGCAACTGCCGGGAGGCACCACACGCTTCCGCCTGGAGCTCACCTCGACGGGGTCGACGGGTGCACTGCGCCACCAGGCGCTCGCGGACGGCCTCGCCCTGTTGCACCCCGGGACGGTCGACGTCGACTCCGTCGCCGACGACCACGTGACGCTCCGCGCCACGGGCGCCGCCGCCGACCTGCTCGGGCTGCTCCAGCAGGCACCGGCGAGCGTCGACGTGGCCGAGGTCCAACCGGCGCACGAGATCACCCGCACACTCGCGTCCGGCGCGATGAGCCACGGTGCGCTCGTGGCGACCGCGCACGAGGCGGTCGCGCACGGCACGAACATGGTCGGCGGGATGTCGAACTCGGGCGAGGGCGGCGAGCACCACTCCCGCTACGGCACGATCCGCGGCTCGCGCATCAAGCAGTTCGCGTCCGGGCGGTTCGGCATCTGGGCTGGTTACCTCGCCGACCCGATGCTCGAGGAACTCGAGATCAAGATCGGCCAGGGCGCCAAGCCCGGCGAGGGCGGGCAGCTCCCCGCACCGAAGGTCACGGTGGACATCGCCGCGGCCCGGGGTGGCACGCCCGGCGTCGAGCTCATCTCGCCGCCGCCGCACCACGACACGTACTCGATCGAGGACCTCGCGCAGCTCATCCACGACTGCAAGGCCGCCCGGGTCCGGGTGATCGTGAAGCTCGTGTCCTCGGAGGGCATCGGGACGATCGCGGTCGGCGTCGCGAAGGCCGGCGCGGACGTCATCAACGTCGCGGGGAACACCGGCGGGACCGGTGCCGCCGCGGTCACGAGCCTGAAGTACGCCGGGCGTTCGGCGGAGATCGGCGTGGCCGAGGTCCACCAGGCCCTCGTCGCGAACGGCCTCCGCCAGAAGGTCACGCTCCGCTGCTCGGGTGCGCACCAGACCGGCTCCGACGTGGTCACGAGTGCGCTGCTCGGCGGGGACTCGTTCGAGTTCGGGACGACCGCGCTGATGATGCTCGGCTGCGTCATGGCGAAGAACTGCAACGTGAAGTGCCCGGCGGGCCTCACCACGAACGCCGAGGCGTTCGAGGGCGACCCGCGTGCGCTCGCGCAGTACCTGCTCAACATCGCCCACGACGTGCGGCAGATCCTCGCGCGCCTCGGCCTGCGCTCCCTGCGCGAGGCCCGCGGGCGCACCGACCTGCTGCAGCTCCTCGACCACCCGGCGAGCGTCGGTCGGCTCGACGTCCGGAACCTGCTCGCGCAGGTGCCGGAGAAGGTCGTCACGGACCCGGAGTACCTCGAGAAGGACTTCCGGACCGACGACGCCCTCATCGAGCAGGTGCGTGCAGCGCTCATCGACGGCCACGAGCACGCCCTGACCGTGGACGGCATCGCGCTGGGCAACGCCGACAAGTCCGTCGGCGGGCAGCTCGGCATCGACGTCGAGCGCATCCTCAACCACGAGCTGCGCGGCGTCGACCTGTCGGCGCACCCCGCGATCACCACCGACGACCGCGGTCGCCGACGCCTCGTCGACGGTGCCCTGACGATCCGCACGAGCGGGTCCGCGGGGCAGTCCTACGGCGTCTTCACGAACGACGGCACGACGCTCGAGCACGTCGGCACTGCGAACGACGGCGTCGGCAAGAGCCAGTCCGGTGGTCGGATCGTCGTCCGGGCGCCCGGCGGCGGCAGCGTCGAGCGCGGCGGGAACGTCCTCGTCGGCAACTTCGCCCTGTTCGGCGCCACGGGTGGCCGCACGTTCGTCGAGGGTGAGGCGGGCGACCGCTTCGCCGTCCGCAACTCCGGCGCGACCGCGGTCGTCGAGGGCGTCGGCGACTTCGGCTGCGAGTACATGACCGGCGGTGCCGTGTTCAACCTCGGTGCGTACGGCAAGGGCCTCGGCAACGGCATGTCCGGCGGCTTCCTGTACCAGTACGACCCGTCGGGCGCGGTGACCGAGCGGGCGAGCACCGACTCGCTCCTCGTGTTCCCCGTCACCGAGACCGAGCGCGGTGCGTTCCACGAGGCCGCTGCGAAGCTCCTGCTCGAGTGGCACCTCGAGGCCACGGGCTCACCGCTGGCCGCGCGGCTGCTCGACGAGTGGGAGACCACCCGTGCGCACGTGTACGTCGGCATGCCCCGCGCGCTCCTGCTCAGCCAGGACGCCGACGAGATCCTCGCCGCCGCGACCCGTCCGGAGCTCCTCGACGAGCTCGCGAACTCCGTGGCGACCGACAAGCTCCGCGCGTTCAAGGTCGACTACCGCGACCAGCGCACCGTGCTCGACGGTCGTGCCCCGGCGCTCGGCGACCAGGGCGAGGACATGTTCTCGCTGCTCTCGTCGTACACCGTGCTCGGGGTCGCCCAGGACGTCGCGCAGGAGCGGGTACCGGGCGCCGGTGCGTCCGACCAGCGCGTGACCGAGGCCGTGAAGAACCTCATCCTGACCGAGGACTTCCAGGTCAAGCAGCGCGTCGTGAAGTACCTGCGCGGGACGTTCGACCGGTTCGCCGACGACGAGCTCGCGACCCTCATCGCCGTGAAGCGGCTCGACGACTCGAAGCGTGCGCTCGCGCAGCGGAACAACCGGAGCACGGACATGCCGGGCACCACGGGGTGGATCATGCACCAGAACGCCAAGAACGCCGGACGCGTCCGGGCTGCCCGCTTCGACGAGCTGCTCGCGAACGCCGCGCTCGAGGACATCGCCGGCCGCGCCCCGCAGGCCCCGACCGAGGCGGTGTCGGCATGACCACGCTCCCGCCCACCGGGCAGCTGATCCCGGTCGACGCCCCGTTCTCCGCCGCGCAGGAGTCCTGGCTCGCCGGGTTCATCGCGGGCATCGCCGCCGCGGGCAAGCGTGCCGCCGGTGGTGCCCCGACGACGACGATCGACGTGCTGTTCGGCACGCAGACGGGCAACGCCGAGTTCCTCGCGGACGAGCTCGTCGCCGGCGCGAAGGCCCGCGGGCTCGGCGGCCGGGCGACCCCGCTCGACGCCGTCACGCCGGAGCAGCTCGCCGGGATGTCACACGTCCTCGTGGTCACCTCGACGTACGGCGAGGGCGAGATGCCCGACAACGCCGGACTGTTCTGGGACGCGATCCAGGCGTCGACGGTCCCGCGGCTCGAGGGCCTGCAGTACGCGGTCCTCGGTCTGGGCGACACGAGCTACGACGAGTTCTGCCAGGCCGGCAAGCTCCTCGACACCCGCTTCGAGCAGCTCGGCGCGACCCGCATCCACGACCGCGTGGACTGCGACGTCGACTTCGAGGACCCGGCCGCCCTCTGGAGTGCCGCGGTGCTCGACCGCCTGGCCGCCGAGGCCGGTGCACGGCCGGCCGCTGGTGGCCCCGCCGCCGGGACGACCACCGGGTCCGCCGCAGCCGACGGGGCGGGCGCGAGCCGTGCCTCCCGGCCGGGCTCCCAGTGGAACAAGCGCAACCCGTACCGCGCACCGCTCGTCGTCAACCGTCTGCTCTCCTCGCCGCGCAGCGCGAAGGAGATCCGGCACTTCGAGTTCGACCTCGGCGACTCCGGCATCGAGTACGCCGCCGGCGACGCGCTCGCGGTGGTGCCGCACAACGACCCGGCGCTCGTCGACCAGCTGCTCGGACACCTCGGGGCGGACGGCTCCGCGGACTTCGACGGGCGGCCGCTCGCCGAGGTGCTGCGGCTCGACCGCGAGATCCGCACGCCGTCGAAGGACCTCGTGGCCGACCTCGTGCAGCGCGCTCCCGCGTCGGAGCTCGCGGCCGTCGTGTCGCACGGTGACAAGCACGAGCTCGACCGGTGGCTCTGGGGGCGGGACGTCCTCGACCTCCTGCGCGACGCCGGGAGCGCGGCACCGACGATGGAGGAGCTGCTGCCGAACCTCCGCGGGCTGCAGGCTCGGCAGTACTCGATCTCGTCGAGCCCGCTCGCGCACGAGGGCCGCGTCCACCTCACGATCGCGTCCGTCCGCTACGGCGACGTGCACCGCTCCCACGCGGGTGTCGCGTCCACCTACCTGGCCGACCGCGTGCAGGCCGACGGCGAGGTCGACTTGTACCTCCAGCCGAACGCCGCGTTCGGGGTGCCCGCCGACGGCGACGCCCCGGTGGTCATGATCGGCCCGGGCACCGGCATCGCACCGTTCCGCGGGTTCCTGCACGAGCGCGCCGCCGCCGGGGCGACCGGCCGCAACTGGCTGTTCTTCGGCGACCAGCACCGCGACACCGACTTCGTGTACGAGGACGAGCTCACCGACCTGCAGGAGCGGGGCGTGCTCACCCGGCTCGACCTCGCGTTCTCGCGCGACCAGGCCGAGAAGGTCTACGTGCAGACGCGGATGCGGGAGCAGGCGGCGGAGCTGTACCGGTGGCTCGAGGACGGTGCGTTCGTGTACGTGTGCGGCGATGCCTCGCGGATGGCGAAGGACGTCGAGCAGGCGTTGCTCGACGTCATCGCGGATCAGCGCGGGCGCGGGGCGGACGACGCCGCCGCGTACGTGGCCGACCTGCGGCGCGCGAAGCGCTACGTGCGCGACGTGTACTGAGGCGCGGCGCCCGGCGCGGGGCGCGGGGCGCTCGGGGCCTGGCGCGGGGCACCCGGCACCCGGCACCCGGCACCCGGCACCCGGTGACGCTCGTCGCGAGTCGCCCTGCACACGGGTACCGCGAAAGCGACAGACAGCCAGGAAGCGCGCTCGACCGGACCGCGGAAGCGACAGATCACGCTGGCGGACGCCCGCGATCTGTCGCTTTCGCGAAAGCGACAGATCCCGGTGCCGCCCACGCACCCCTTGCGCAGTGCGCGCAGCCGGCGTAACGTGCAACCAGATGGTTGTACGACCCGAACTCACCGACGCCGAGGTCGACCGCGTGTTCCACGCGCTCGCCGACGCCACGAGACGGGACATCGTGCGGCGGACCCTCGCCGACGGTGTCACGGTCTCGGTCCTCGCGGCGGCCTACGACATGTCGTTCGCCGCCGTGCAGAAACACGTCACCGTCCTCGAGGGAGCAGGACTCGTGACCAAGGAACCCCGCGGGCGCGTCCGCATCGTGCGCGCCGACCCCGAGCAGCTCGAGCGTGTGCGCGGTCTGCTCGAGGAGTACGGCCGGCTCTGGCACGGCCGTATCGACCGACTCGACACCCTGCTGGCGAGCGACGACGAGCGCTGACGCACAGCAACGACGACCACGACCACGACCACGACCACGACCTGCGACCACCGACTCGACGAGGAGCCACCATGCCCGTGACCAGCGTCCACACCGACCCGGAGGCCCTGACGACCACGCTCGTCGCGGACTTCCCCGTCCCGGTCGAACGACTCTGGGGAGCGTTCACCGACCCCCGGCAGCTCGAACGGTTCTGGGGCCCGCCGAGCTTCCCCGCCACGTTCTCGGAGTTCGACCTCCGTCCCGGCGGCCGCGCCCGCTACGACATGACCGGTCCGGACGGCGAGACCTACCGGTCCGTGTGGCTCGTGCACACCGTGGAGGAACCGGTCCGTCTGACGTTCGACGACCTGTTCGCCACCGAGGACGGTGAGGTCGACCCCACGCAGCCGACGAGCACGAGTGTCCTGGACTTCGAGTCGACCGACACCGGCTCCCGCGTGCGGATCACCACGACGTTCCCGGACGCCGGAGCCCTCGAGACCCTCCTCGCGATGGGCATGGAGCAGGGCTACACCGAGGCGTTCGGGCAGCTCGACCGGGTGCTCGCGGACCTCCGGGAGTACGCGCTCGGCAAGGGCGTCGTCACCGAGGTCCTCGACGACACCCACGTCCGCTTCACCCGCGCGTTCGAGGCCCCGCGACACGTGCTCTGGCGCGCGCACACCGAGCCGGAGCTCATGCGCCGGTGGCTGCTCGGCCCGGACGGCTGGGAGATGACGGTCTGCGAGAACGACCTCCGACCGGGCGGACGGTACCGGCAGGCCTGGGCGCCCGTCGGGGACACCGAGGGCGAGCCGTTCGGCTTCGAGGGCGAGAACGCCGTCGTCCAGCCGGAGCGCCGACTCGTCAGCACCGAGGCGATGACCGGGGCACCGTACCCCCCGAACACGAACGACCTCACGTTCGACGAGGTCGACGGCGCGACGCTCCTGACCCTGCTCGTCACGTACCCGAGCATCGAGCAACGGGACGCGATCCTCGCGACCGGCATGACCGACGGCATGGAGGCGAGCTACCAGCGTCTGGAGCGCGAGGTGCTCGCGACGGCGTGACCGGTCGCGTCACGGCGTGACCCACGGACGGACGGGAGGCCCGTGGCGGCGCCGCCACGGGCCTCCCAGCCGTCACCGGGTCGCGCCGGGCGCGGGGCGCCGCGAACGCGACAGGGTGCGCCCGCGTCAGTCCTGCGTCGTCGCCTCGTAGCGGCGGGCACCGCCACGGACCCCGGCGAACCGGTACGGCCCGCTCGTGACCCGCGGCCGCTCGGTGTCCTCACTCGTCGCGGCACCCGCGGCGTGGAGCTCCCGGTACGCGTCGACCGTCAGCGGGACGCGGGCGTCGAGCATCGACCGGACGCGGCCCTCCCGGCGGTGCGAGCGGTACCCGGGCCGGACGATGCCGGTCAGGAGCTCGCCGACGCTGCCCGAGCCGTAGCTGAACATCGCGATCCGCTGCCCGTCGAGGTCGTCGTCGAGGTCGAGCAGCGCCGCGAGGGCGATCCAGATCGACGCCGTGTACGTGTTGCCGGTCTGCTTGTTGTACGTGAAGCCGATCGCGAGCTCGGCGTCGTCGAACGGCTGCCCGACGTGCTGCGCGAGCTTCCGGTGCGCCTTGATCGCCATCTTCGTGAACGGCTGGTGGTGCACCCAGCGCGTGATGTCCTCGTAGCCGGGTCCACCCTGCGCCACGAGGTCGTCCCAGGCCCCGACGAACGCGTCGACGTAGGCGGTGACCGACAGGCGACCGTCGACGAGCGCGGTGGAGCGGTCGTTCGGCCGCCAGAAGTCGTCGACGTCGGCGGTGAAGACACCCGCGGCGGGTTCGATCTCGATGAGGTCGGGCTCGGCGGTCACGAGCACCGCCGCGGCACCGGCACCCTGGGTGGGCTCGGCCGCCGTGTCGACGTCGTACCGTGCGACGTCGGCGGCGATGACGAGCACCCGCTCGTGCGGCGCCCGCGCGACGATGCCGAGGGCGAGCTGCACGGCGGCCGTCCCGCCGTAGCAGGCCTGCTTCAGCTCGACGACCCGGACGGACTGCGGCAGCCCGAGCAGGCCGTGCACGAACACGCCGGCGGCCTTGGACTGGTCGACGCCGGACTCGGTGGCGAACAGCACGGTCCGGATGCCCTCGACGCCGTGGCGGTCGATGATCTCCTTCGCCGCCGCCGCTCCCATCGTCACGATGTCCTCGTCCGGCGCGGGCACGCTGAAGGCGTCCTGCCCGATGCCGACGTGGTACTTCGCCGGGTCGACCCCGAGCCGCTCGGCGAGGTCGTCGAGCTCCAGCACGTGGTGGCCGGTCGCGATCGCGATGTCGTGGATGCCGATGGCGGTCATGCTGCACCTCCTGCTGCCGCGCCGCGTCGTTCCATCGCGACGTGCGCTGCCATGAGTTCTCCCGGGTTCGTCTGCGCCGCGAGGAGCGACAGCTCCCCGCACAGCACGGTCGCCGCGCACAGGGCGGCCAGGCGGCGGGCGTTCTCACCGGGGGCGCGGTCCTCACGGCAGCCGAGCCGCACGAGGGCGTCCTCGACGACGGGCAGGTCACCGCCCTTCCCGTTGCCGACCGTGCCGACGATGAGGTGCGGCAGCGAGGTCGCGAAGTACAGGTCGTCGCCGCGGACCTCCGCGGACGTGATGCCCTGGGACCCCTCGACGATGTTCGCCGCGTCCTGGCCGGTGGCGAGGTAGAACCCGAGGAGCATGTTGGCGTAGTGGGCGTTCGCGGAGCGCAGGGCGCCGGCGATCGTGGAGCCCACGAGGTTCTTCGCGACGTTCAGCTCGGCGATCCGCTCGGGGGTGGAGCGCAGACGCTTCACCACGACCTCCCCCGGGATGACGATCTCGGCGATGGTGTTGCGGCCGCGACCACGGATGCCGTTCACCGCGGTGGCCTTCTTGTCGGTGCAGAAGTTGCCCGAGATGCTGACGTACCGCAGGCCCGGCTCCCACGACAGGATCGCGGGCAGCAGCTTGTCGGCCGCCTGCGTGACCATGTTGTGGCCCGAGGCGTCCCCCGTGGTGAACGCGAAGCGGAGGAACAGCAGGTCGCCGACGATCTCGGGGTGCACCTCGATGAGCTTCGCGAACCGGCTCTGCCCCGTCACCAGCGCCTCGAGCTCGTCCTGGCGCGCGAGGATGCGACCGGCCGCGACGTGGGCCGCGGCCGCGCTGTCGGCACGCACGACGACGGACCGGGTCATGCGCTCGTCGACGACGGTCGCGACTATGCCGCCCTCGACCGAGCGCGAGATGCGCGCCCCGCGACCGACGGACGGCCACAGCGGCGACTCGTAGGTGGCGAGCGGGACCTCGTGCTCACCGTCGACCGCGTTCCCCGAGACGCGGATCGGCCCGACCCACTTGGTCGGGATCGGGGTGGTGGTCGGGTCAGTCATCGAGGTCTCCTTCGGGCGCCTGCACCGCGACGCTGAGGTGCCTGATGTCGTGCGCCTCCCAGGCGCGGTGGATGGCGGTGAGGTCGGTGTCCGCCGGGACGAGCGCGATGCCGCAGTCGCCGCCGCCGGCTCCGGACGGTTTCGCCGCCCCGCCGGCCTGCTCGACGACGTCACACAGGGTGGCGAGCCGTTCGGTCTCGATCTGCGACCCGACGGACGCGCCGAGGCGCTGGAGCAGGACGCGGGCGCGTCGGAGCGCGTCGAGCGTCCGCTCGGCGTCGCCGGACTGGAGGCCCGTGGTCAGGTCGTCGACGCAGGCCCGGCTCTCGTCGAGGAACGCCTGGTACCCGCCGTCGCGGTGCTCGCGCACGACGCTGACGAGCTTCGTGGTCGACGCGGGCGAACCGGTCCAACCGACGAGGAGGCGGAGGTCGGTCGGCGCCGGCAGACGCTGCACGTCGAACCCGGTCCACGCGTCGGTGTCGTCGAGGATGCCCGAGACGCTGCCGTCGCCGCGGTCGGGCGCGGGTCGCAGCATCGCGGCGAGCAGTTCGCGGTCCGGGGCGCTGTAGCGGAGCCACCCACCGAAGGTGCTCGCGGCGAGGTCACCGCCGGAGGCCCGGGGGTTCACCCGGATCGTCGCCAGCAGCGCCACGCGGAACCGGTCGCACTGCGTCAGACCGAGGCCGTAGAAACGGTCGAGGGCACCCACGGTCGCGACGGTGACCGCGGCGGACGAACCGAGCCCGAACTTCCGGCCGCTCGCGTCGTCGAGCTGGCTCTGGATCCGGAGGTCGTGGAACCGCGGCGCGATCCCTCGCTCGGCGCGGAGCTTCTCGACGAGGTCGATCGTCGCCATCACGTAGTCGTACGGGTGGTGCTCCCGGTCGAGCGCGAGGCCGTCCTCGGCACGGGTCCACGTCAGCGGCAGGTGGCCGTACTCTTCCGAGTGCACGCTGCCGGACCCGTGGCCCTCGCTGACCCGGGCGGTGATGGCGCGGTCGAGCGCGATGAGCACGGACGGCTGCCCGGGCTCGACGACGGCGTACTCCCCGGCGACGAACAGCTTGCCGTGGGCGCGGAACTCGATCACTCGGCGGACTCCTCCGGTCGGACGACGGCCGGGGCGGGTGCCTCTCCGGTCGTCGCGGTTCCTTCGGAGCGGACGAGGTGCGCGCCTGGTCCGGTGCCGGACTCGATGACGTCCCCGTGCCCGGCGAGGGCGGTGGCGACGGCGGAGCGGTCCTGTGGTGTGGTGAGCACGACCACGTTCGGGCCCGCGTCGGCGGTGGCGTACGCCTGCAGTCCGGCGGCGCGGAGCTCGGCGACCGCGTCGAACACGGCGACGCTCCGAGCGGTCAGGTAGCGGATCGGGGGGAAGGCGCCCTCGATCGTGGCGTGCATGCGGAGGGCGTTGCTCTCGGTGAGCTCGCCGATGCGGGGGAAGTCCCCGGCGGCGCAGGCCGCGAGCACCTCGGTGACGGTCTCCGTCGTCGAGGTCACCCAGGCCGGGTAGAACGGCGACGTCGCGATGGTGCGGCGCATGGCCTCGCGGGAGCCGATCGGCTTCGGACCGGCGTCGATCGTCACCACGACCATGGCCATCGGCGGGGCGGGGACGGTCTCGGCGTACGAACCCTGGTCGTCACCGGCGTGCCAGACCGCGACGCCTCCCGGGATCGACCGCGTGGCCGACCCGGAACCCCGGCGGGCGAGCCGGGACAGGTCACGCTCGGACAGGTCCAGCCCGTACGCGGCAGCGGCGGCGGTCGCGAGGGCGGCGAACCCCGAAGCGCTCGACGCGAGGCCGGCACCGGTCGGGACGGTGTTCTCGCTGACGACCGAGGCGTGCTCGGTCGACCCGGCGAGCGTGCGCACGAGGTCGAGGAACTGCGTGACCCGCACCAGCGCACCGTCGGTCGTGACGGCGCCGTTCAGCGTCAGGGTGTCGTCCGCCGTCCCGCCGACCGTGACCGTGGTGGTCGTCGGGAACACGTCGAGCCCCATCGAGACGCTGCCGGTCGCCGGCAGCGCGAGGGTCGCGTCCGCCTTGCCCCAGTACTTGACGAGGGCGATGTTGGGGTGCGCCACGGCCGTTGCGGTGGTCATGCGCGGTCTCCGATCGTGGTGGTCCAGGTGGCTGCGGCACCTGCGCCGCGCAGGGCTGCCGCGATGCGGTCAGCGTGGTCGTCGTCGGCGGCGAGGGCGAGGACGCAGCCCCCGCGGCCGCCGCCCGTGAGCTTCGCGCCGAGGGCACCGGCCCCACGTGCCGCGGTGACGAGCCGGTCGAGGTCGGTGCTCGAGACGTCGAGGTCGGCGAGCAGCCCGTGCGCGGCGTCCATGCTCGCACCGAGCGCCTGGGCGTCCCCGCGCTCCAGGGCGGTCCGGGCAGCGCGGGCGAGCTCGCCGATCGCATCGACCGTCGCTCGGACCGCGACCGGGTCGCGCTCGAGACGGTCCCGGACGGACGCGACCGCTTCGCGCGTGTGTCCGGGGACGCCGGTGTCCGCGACGACGAAGGTGCACCGGGCACCGAGGGCGACGGGTTCGACACGACCGCCCTCGAACCAGACGGGGGCGTCCGCGACGACCCCGCGCGCGTCGAGTCCGGACGGGCGCCCGTGGGCGATGCGCTCGCACTCCTGGATCAGCTCGTGGTGGGCGTCGGCGTCGAGGGTCTCACCGAGGGCGTCGGCCACGGCGGCGGTGACGGCGGCGGCGACCGCGGCACTCGACCCCATCCCCCGGGCGGTCGGGACATCGCTGTCGACGCGGACGTGGAACCGGCGGTCGGTCACGCCGAAGTGGCGCAGCGTCGCGGTCACCGCGGTGACGGTCGGCAGGACGGCCGCGGGCGCGGTGTCGAGGGGGCCGGTGTGCACCGCGGACTCGAGCAGGTGACCGGTCGCGGGGTGCGTGTCGGGGCCGCGGTCGACGCGCGCGGGGTCGGGCTCGACCGGGGTGACCGTCGCGACCACGACCGCGTCGAGGACCGGCAACACGAGTGCGGGTGCGCCGTGGACCACGGCGTGCTCCCCGATGAGGATCGTCTTGCCGTGGGAGGCGGCGCGTCCCGTGCGGCGGGTGTCGCCGGCGGCGGGGGCCGCGGTGTGGTCGAGGTGGTTGCTGGTCATCGTGGGTCACGTCAGCCTAACCGTCCGTGCCCATGCGCGTGCTCGACGCCGGCCGTACCCCGTCGGTGAGCGACCTCCACGCGGGCGTGGCAGGCGGCGTACGGTGATCATCAGCATGCTGACGATCCCAGGAGGCACCGCATGAGCACCCCACACCCCCGCGCCGTCGAGGACCCGGCCGCGATCGACCGCCGGCGCTGGGCCGGCCTCGTCGTGATCAGCATCGCCGTGTCGCTGATCATCGTGGACTCGACCATCGTCAACGTCGCGATCCCGAGCATCGTCCGTGACCTGGACATCGGCTCGACCGCGGTGCAGTGGGTGCAGGAGAGCTACACCCTGGTGTTCGCGGCGCTGCTGCTCGTGTTCGGCTCGCTCGCCGACCGCCTCGGGCGACGGCTCCTCCTGGTGACCGGCGTCGCGGTGTTCGCGGCGGCGTCGGTGCTCGCCGCGCTGGCACCGACCGGGGAGCTGCTCGTGCTCGCCCGCATCGTCCAGGGCGTCGGCGGCGCGATGGTCCTCCCGACGACCCTGTCGCTCGTCAACGCGAACTTCACCGGCCGCGAGCGCGGCATCGCGTTCGCCGTCTGGGGGTCGACGATCGGTGGCATGGTCGCCGTCGGGCCGCTGCTCGGCGGGTGGCTCACGACCTCGTTCTCGTGGCGCTGGGCGTTCGGCATCAACATCCCGCTCGGCGTCGCGATCGTCGTCTGCGCGTTCCTCTTCGTCCGCGAGTCCCGCGACGCCGTGCACGCCGGCCGGATCGACGTCGTCGGGGCGGTGCTCAGCGTGCTCACGAGCGCGTCGCTCGTGTTCGGACTCATCGAGGGGCGGACCTACGGGTGGTGGACGAACGCCGAGCGGCTCCGGATCGGCGACTGGTCGTGGCCCGGCCCGCTCTCCCCCATCCCGTACGCGTTCGGGCTCACCGTGGTCGCCGGCGTGCTGTTCGTGCTCTGGACGCTGCGGCGGCAGCGGAACGGCCGCTCGACACTCATCGCCCTCGACCTCTTCGGCATCGCGTCGTTCCGCGGCGGCTCGATCGCGGCGCTCATCGTGTCGCTCGGCGAGTTCGGCATCATCCTGTCGCTCCCGCTGTGGCTGCAGAACGTGCTCGGCTACTCGGCACTCCAGACCGGGTTCGTGCTGCTCGCCCTCGCCGTCGGGTCCTTCGTGGCGAGCGGGTTCGCCGCCACGGCCGGACAGCGCATCGGCGCCCTCCGGATCGTCCGGCTCGGCATCGGCGCGGAGATCGTCGGCGTCGCCGCGGTCGGGTTCGTCGTGTCGTCGTCGACCCCGTGGTGGGCGATCGTGCCGTGCCTGTTCGTGTACGGCTTCGGCGTCGGCCTCGCCACCGCGCAGCTCACCGGCGTCGTGCTCCAGGACGTCCCGGTCGAGCGGAGCGGTGAGGCCTCCGGCGCACAGAGCACCGCGCGGCAGATCGGGTCCGCGCTCGGCATCGCGGTGCTCGGCACCGTCCTCTTCACCTCGACGAACACGCTGCTCGAACACCGACTGGAGGACGCCGGCACCCCGTCCGCGACCGCCTCGCAGGTGGCCGACGCGGTCGTGACGTCCTCCGGCGGGGCGATCGCCGGACTCCGCGAGCAGGACCCGTCGGCCGCGGACGCCGCAGCGGAGGCCTTCAGCGACGGGACCCGCGCGGCGGCGTGGTCCGCTGCGGGCTTCCTCGTGCTCGGTTTCGCCGCGACGCTGCGGCTCCGGGCACGGCGACCCGACGACGAGAACTGACGCAAATCCGGGTTGTGCACAACTGAGTTGTGTGCAACACTGTCGTCATGCCCGTGACCGACGAGATGGTGTGCTTCTCCCTCTACGCCGCCTCCCGCGCGACGACCCAGGCGTACCGCACGATGCTCGAGCCCTGGGGCCTGACGTACCCGCAGTACCTCGTGCTGGTCACCCTCTGGATCGAGGGCGACCAGACCGTCTCGTCCCTCGGCGACCACCTGCAGCTCGACTCCGGCACCCTGTCGCCGCTCCTGCGCCGCATGGAGCAGGCCGACCTCGTCCGCCGCGAGCGACGGAGCACCGACGAGCGCGTCGTCACCGTCACGCTCGGTGACCGCGGGCGCACGATCCGTCCCGAACTCGCGCACGTCCCCGCCCGCATCGCACAGGGCATGGGGCTGCCGGACGAGCAGGCCGCGCTCGAGCTCATCGGCACGCTCCAGCGCCTCACCGCCACCATGCACGCCGCAGCCGAGCCCCGGGCCGACGAGCCCGCCGGCGCGGCGCAGCAGCAGCACTGACCCCCACGAAGGAAGGAACCACATGGAAGCCCTCTACACCGCCGAGGCCCTCTCCACCGGTGCCGGCCGCGACGGCCGTGTCGCGACCAGCGACGGCTCGTTCGCGCTCGACCTCGCGATCCCGAAGGAGATGGGCGGCTCGGGCAACGGGACGAACCCGGAGCAGCTGTTCGCCGCCGGGTACGCCGCCTGCTTCCACTCCGCACTCCAGGGTGTCGCGCGTGCGCAGAAGGTGAAGATCACGGACTCGTCCGTCGGCGGCCGCGTGCAGATCGGCCCGAACGGCGACGGTGGCTACCAGCTCGCCGTGCTGCTCGAGGTCGTGCTGCCCGGACTCGAGCACGACCAGGCCCAGGCCCTCGCGGACGCCGCGCACCAGGTGTGCCCGTACTCGAACGCCACCCGCGGCAACATCGACGTCACCATCACCGTCTCGGAGGACTGACCATGACCGACACCACCCCCACCGCCATGCGCGCCGTCGTCCACCACGAGTTCGGCGAGCCCGCCGACGTGCTGACCGCCGAGGAGCGCCCGGTCCCCACCCCGGGCGCCGGCGAGGTCCTCGTCCGCACCGTCCTCTCCCCGATCCACAACCACGACCTGTGGACCATCCGCGGCACGTACGGCTTCAAGCCCGAGCTCCCCGCGGCCTCGGGCACCGAGGCGCTCGGCGTCGTCGAGGCGCTCGGCGAGGGCGTCACGAACCTGTCGGTCGGCCAGCGCGTCGCCGGTGGCACCTTCGGCGTCTGGGCCGAGTACTACGTCGCGAACGCCGCGGGTCTCGTGCCGGTGCCGGACGCGATGACCGACGAGGACGCCGCGCAGCTCGTCTCGATGCCGTTCAGCGCCATCAGCCTGCTCCACTCGCTCGACCTGCGCAAGGGCGACTGGCTCATCCAGAACGCCGCGAACGGTGCGGTCGGCCGCATGGTCGCGCAGCTCGGCAAGGCCCGCGGCATCAACGTCATCGGGCTCGTCCGTCGCGCCGCCGGTGTCGAGGAGCTCCGCGAGCAGGGCATCGACCGCATCGTCGCCACGGACGCGGACGACTGGCAGGACCAGGTCCGCGCGATCACCGGCGGCGCCCCGATCATCGCGGGCGTCGAGTCCGTCGGCGGCAAGGCCGCCGGTGACATCGCCTCGGTGATGGGCGAGAACGGCACCCTCGTCGTGTTCGGCGCGATGGCCTCCCCCACCCTCGAGATCCCGTCGGGCAAGGTCATCTTCGGCCAGCTCACGGTCAAGGGCTTCTGGGGCGCGGTCGTCAGCAAGACCATGGACGCGCCGCTCAAGCAGCAGCTCTTCGGCGAGCTCATCTCGCGCGTGCTCGACGGTTCGCTGACCCTCCCGGTCTCGGAGGTCTTCCCGTTCGAGGAGGCCCGCGCCGCGGCGCGCGCCAGCGACACCGCCGGCCGCGTCGGCAAGGTGCTCCTGCGCCCGTAGCGCACGCAGCAGACGGACTGGAGGCGCGGTGCCAGCTGGTACCGCGCCTCCAGTCCGTCAGGCGGCGGGGACCAGAGCCCGCAGCGCGTCTGCCTGAGCGAGCCACCCGACCGGGCGGCCGTCCCCGTCGACCACCGGCAGGCCGGCGGTGTCCGACGCCTCGATCACGTCCTGCACGACCCCGTCGAGCTCGACGTCGTCGTGGACCGCCGTCACGTCGGACGCGACGTCGAGCACCGGACGGTCCGCGAAGTCCACGTCGGTGAGCACCGATTCGCCGGCCGACCGCGCGGACACGACGCCCGCGAAGCGTCCCTCGGCGTCCACCACGACGACCGGTGCCCCACCGCCGGACTCGACGGCCACGAGCGCCTCGGCTGCGGTCGCGGTCACCGGTACCAGCGCGCCGAGCGGCCGCGCGGCACCACCGACCGTCGCCCCCGAGGACCGGCGGACCGGGACCGCCGAGTCGGTCAGGTCCACGCCGCGGCGACTGAGCTTGAGCGTGTACACGGTGTCGCGCGACAGGACCTTCGACACCGCCGTCGCGATGACGACCGCGACGACGACCGGCAGGACGAGCGCGTAGTCGCCGGTCAACTCGAAGAGCATGATGCCCGCCGTGATCGGTGCGCGGGTCGACCCGGCGAACACCGCTCCCATCCCGACGACCGCGAACGCCCCGATCTGCCCGTGCAGGGCCGGCTCGACCACCGCCGCGGCCTCGCCGAAGGCCGCACCGACCATGGCCCCGATGAACAGCGACGGCGCGAACACCCCGCCGGAACCGCCGATCCCGAGCGTCAACGAGGTGGCGAGCACCTTCCCGACCACGAGCACGGCGAGGAACCCGAGCGCGTACTGCCCGGCGACCCCGTGCTCGAGGACCGGGTACCCGACGCCGTACATCTGGGGCAGCGCGAGCAGGAGCAGGCCGAGGAGCAGGCCGCCGACGACGGGCCGCAGCCACTCCGGACCGCGGCTCGCCCGCCACAGGAGGTCGCAGGCGTCCTCGACGAGGTACAGCACCCGGGTGAAGCCGATGCCCACCGCTCCCGCGACGAGCCCGAGCAGCGCGAAGAGCAGGTACTCCGGTGGGGTGACCCCGCCGATGGCCGGCAGGTGCAGGAACGCCGAGTCGCCGAAGACCGCGCGCCCGACGAGCGCCGCTGTCACGCTCGCGATCGCCACCGCGCCGAACGACGTCGGGGTGAAGTCGCGGAGGAGGAGCTCGAGCGCGAAGAAGACCCCGGCCACGGGAGCGTTGAACGTGGCCGAGATGCCGCCGGCCGCACCGCACGCGACGAGGGTCTTCAGCCGGACCTCGGGCAGCCGCATCCACCGGCCGATCGTCGAACCGAGTGTCGAGCCGATCTGGATGATCGGCCCCTCCCTGCCGACGGAGCCGCCTGCCCCGATGCAGATCGCGCTCGCGAGGGCCTTCACGACGGCGACGCTGCCGCGGATCCGACCGCCGTTCCGGTCGACCGCGAACATGACCTCGGGCACGCCGTGCCCCCGCGCCTCACGCGCGAACCGGTGGATGAGCGGCCCGTAGAGCAGCCCGCCGACCACGGGGGCGAGCACCACGAAGCCGGCGCCGAGCCACGGGACCCACGGGTTCACGGGGTGCCCGGTGGTCGCGGAGTAGTCGGCGTGCCCGCTGAAGACCCACGTGGCGTGCTCGATGAGCCAGCGGAAGACGACGGCGGCGAGCCCGGCGCCGGCACCGACGACGAGGGCGGGCAGGGCGAGTCGGACGGCGGCGCCGCCGAAGCGGGTACCGGCGGCGTGCAGGTGGGAGCGGGCGGGAGCGGATGTCGACACGGTCCTCCAGAGTTGTACGAGCACAATGATTGTACGCGTGCAACTACAAGGAGGCGAGCACTGCTGGGTCAGCCCCCGAAGGCCGAGACCTCCTCCGGCAGCGGCTCGTCCATCGCCGTCCGCAGCGCCCGCATCCCGGCGACCACCGCGGGCCGCTCCGCCTCGGGCACCCGCTCCAGTACCTCCGCCAGCTCACGGCTCCGTCGCGCGCTGACCTCGTCGACGAGCGCCCGACCGCGGTCCGTCGCAGCCACGAGCACCTCACGCCGGTTCGCAGCACCCGGCCGGCGCTCGACCCAGCCTCCGGCCACGAGGCGGTCGACGTTGCGCGTCAGCGTGGAGGGTTCGACCGCCAGACGCTCGGCGAGGTCGCCGGCACGGGTCGGCCCCAGCGTGGTGACGAGCACGATCAGCCGGAACTGCGGGACGGTGACGTGCTCGAGGGCGGGCGCCAGCGAACGCGCGACGATGCCGAGCAGCCCTCGGGACGCCGCGAGCACCTCGTCGATCTCAGCCATGCCCACCATCCTCGCAGCCCGTCACATGGCCTCCTTGATCCCGCGACGCACCAGCCAGGCGTTCACCGGGTAGGCGCACACGAACCCGGCGACCATGGCGAGCTGCATCGCCACCCAGAACTCCGGCGAGAAGACACTCGCCCGTCCGCCGAAGAGCGCGGGGAACACGACGAGCTGCCACACGGCCATGAGCCCGTACATCCCGATCTGCCACGCGACGATGCTCAGCGTGTCGGCCTTGAGCGCGGCGACGAGCCCGGCACGGACGCCGAGGCCGCGCATCGGGGCGATGGCGAAGTACTGGAAGCCGATGCCGAGCAGGTAGGCGAGGACGAAGTCCACGACCCACCCTGCGACCATGCGGTCCTGGTAGAGCGAACCCAGCCCGATGACGGCACCGATCGCCGGGAACCAGGCGAGCCCGAACTCGCCCACCAGGTCGCCGAGTGCACACCCTGCGCCGCAGTGGCTCGTGTCGATCGCCGTCCCGGCCCACCGGCCGTGGTCCGGCGCGGTCGCCCTCCCGCGTCGGAGGTAGAACACGAGCCAGACGACGCTGCCGAACAACATCGTCAGCGGCCAGACGAGCGCCATCACCCGCATCCGCGGCGGGTGCCGGACGACGTCGACGGCGACGAACGCCGTGCAACCGACCGCGACGACCAGGAGCACCGCGCAGAGCGCGGTGAGCGGGGACGGGAAGGCATGGATCCCGAGCTCGACCACGGCCACCACCTCGGCTTGTACGCGTACAACGACAGGTCGAGCCTACGGTCGGGTCACCACGCTGCTCTCAGCCGGGTGACTGACGGACGGGAGGCCCGTGGCGGATCCGCCACGGGCCTCCCGTCCGTCAGTCGTGCGCGGTCAGGCGCGCGCCTTCTTCTTGTCGACCACGAAGATGTTGCCGGTGGTGACGCCCTCCTCAACCTCCTCCAGGGTGCGGCCGCGGCTCTCCGGTACGAACTTCCAGATGAAGAGCAGGGCGAGGACGCCGACGACGGCGAAGCCGAAGAACGTCCCGGTGATGCCGGTCGCCGCCACGATCGTCGGGAAGTACAGCCCGAGGAACGCGTTCGCGATCCAGAGGCAGAACACCGCGCTGCCCATGCCGAGTGCGCGGATCTGCGTCGGGAAGATCTCGGACAGGACGACCCACACGGCGATGTTGAGGAAGGTCTGCATCGATCCGACGAAGGCGACGACGAGGAACAGGATCACCCACGGGCGCGCCGGGTTGCCCGTCACGAGCAGCATCGAGGCGATGCCGATGAGGAAGTGGCACACGGTGGTCAGCGAGAACCCGATGAGGAGCGTGGTCCGCCGGTTGATGCGCTCCATGTTCGCGAGGGCGATCACCCCACCGATCACGGCGATGACACCGGGAGCGATGTTGGCGATGAGCGCTGCCTGCGCCTCGAAACCGGACTCGATGAGGACTGTCTGGCCGTAGTACATGATCGAGTTGATGCCGGTGAGCTGCTGGGCGACGCCGAGCCCCGCGCCGATGAGCACGATGCGGATGAGCCACTTGTTGCCGAGCAGCGTGCGCCACCCGCTCTGCCGCTGGACCTTCGCCTCGAACTCGTTCGTCCGCTTGATGTCCTCGAGCTCCGCCGTCGCACGCTCCTTCGAGCGGATCTGCCCGAGCACCTCGAGCGCCTCGTCGTTGCGCCCCTTCGACGCGAGCCACCGCGGCGACTCGGGCACCCGCAGCATGCCGACGAACAGCGCGATCGCAGGGAGGGCACAGACGGCGAGCATGACGCGCCAGACGCCACCGCCCTCACCCCAGAGGCTGCCGATGATCGCGTTCACGACGAACGCGGCGAGCTGGCCGATCACGATCATGAGCTCGTTGCGGCCGGACAGCGAGCCGCGGATCTCGTAGGGCGCGAGCTCGGCGAGGAACACCGGGACCACCGTCGACGCACCGCCCACCGCGAGTCCGAGCAGCACACGGCCGACGACGATCACGCCGAAGGACGGGGCGAAGACGCAGATGAGGGTGCCGACGAAGAACGCGACGGCGAGCAGGATGATCGTCTTCCGGCGCCCCCACCCGTCGGCGACCCGACCGCCGAGCATCGCGCCGATCGCCGCGCCGAACAGCAGGGAGCTCGTGACGACGCCCTCGGTGAGGTTCGTCAGGCCGAGCTCGGCCTTCATCGGGTTCAGGGCACCGTTGATGACACCGGTGTCGTACCCGAAGAGCAGGCCGCCGAAGGTGGCGACGAGGGCCAGCACGCCGAGGCGGCGGCGGTGCGGCCCCGTGCCGACGGGGGGCAGTGCGACAGCCGGTGCTGTCGGCTTGATGTCGACCATTCGGTGACTCCTTCGTCCGTGATCGCGCTTCATCGCGTGGAGCGATCGTAACCCGAATCCATGTCCTGTCAATCAGTCATTCTGTCGTCAGACCGTTTGGATCGGTCCACGAAAGCCCTGGTCAGCGTCGGAGCGGTCCAAACCGTCAGTGCTCGTCCGGTTCCCGCCGCGGGGACTCGTCACCGAGGACGTCCCCCAGTGAGGCCATGCCCGCGCCGTGGTCCGTGTACCGACGCACCGTCCGGCGCGCCGCAGCACTCGCGGCTCCGGCGAGCTTCGGGTCGCGCCGAGCGGCGTCGGCGACACGGCCGGCGTGCCCTGCGGTGGACAGCAGCACGTTCGCGAGGGCTCGGGCACCACCCTGCTCGGGGACACCGGCGATCGACCACGCGGAGCGGACCTGGTCGTCGGGGCTGACACCGCGACGGGTACCCATCCGATGCCAGTCCGACAGCACCCCCTCGGTGCGGTCGGCGGCGCGGGCGGATTCGTCGGACCGTCGACGAGCGGCATCCCGGGCAGCATCGTCGGCCAGGGCATCGCGCGCCGCGACCGACTCGGCTCGCGCTCGGGCCGCAGCGTCGTCCCCGCCGGACTCGGCGATGCGGGCGGCGTGGGCGGCTGCTGCTGCGGCGAGGATCTCGGAACGGTCCATGCCGACGACGCTAACGCCTGGGGCCGACAGCGAGCGACCGGTTCGCGTGCACGGTCTCCCTCCGGTTAGCATCGCGCGGGAGGGGGAACACGATGAGGACTGCACCGAGGACGGTCGCCACGCTGGGGTTCGTGACGATCGGCATCGTCACGTTGGGCGGGTGCGCGCTGCTCCGCGGCCCGGAGCCCGTTCCGGGACCGACACGCACCTCGCCCTCCGCGAGCGTCTCCGCGAGCCCGACCCCGACGCCGGACGAGTCGTCGGCCGAGGCCCTGCTCGAGGCGTCGGCACATCCGCGGACACCGACCCCCGAGCCGTCGGAAGCGGCGGCTCCCGAGCCGACCCTGAGCCGGATCGCCGCCGGCACGGTCGTGGCGGAGGGGAACGTCGCGTCACCGCTCGGCAGCGTCCACTTCCACTTCCGCATGGTCTCCGACGGGGACGACACGTTCTCGGCGCAGTACTCCGGCTTCACGTCGACGCTGCCCGTCCCGGTGTCGGTCTCCCTGTTCGAGAAGCCGCGGGCGGTCGGCGACGGTCTCACCTACCGTGGCGTCGGCGACCACCAGCTCGGCGGCGCGACCGCGGCACCGGGATCCTCGGCGACGGTGCCGCTCGACGGGTCGGGCGTCGAGCCGTCCGGGCTCACCACCCTCGTGACGTACTCGTCCGCCGGGCCGGACGCCGCGGTCCCGGTCGAGCTCGGCCCCGGCAAGGTCCTCGCCGTGACGACGGTTCGCTGGTCGGTGCCCGCACGGACGACGAACGTGCGACCCGTCGACGGTGGTGCGCGGTCGAACGCTGCCGGGAAGGTCACGGCGACGACGCCGAGTGGCGCGCCGAGGTCCTACGTCGTGGCGCCGGACGACCTCATCGGTGACGTCGCGGCGCGGTTCGGCGTCAGCGTGCGCGCGCTCGTGTGGTTGAACGAGGGCGTGCAGGTGTTCGGCGACGACCAGTACCTCTACGAGGGAACGACGCTCAACCTCGACCCACTGGCGCGCTGACGCGCTCGCGCGCCGCACGTACGTGCGTGCGTGCAGACGGGAGGCCCGTGGCGGATCCGCCACGGGCCTCCCGTCTGCTGTCCGGTCGCGTGCTACTTCCGCAGCTCCAGGTACTTCGCGATGAGCGCCTTGGTCGAGGAGTCCTGCGCGTCGAGCGCGTCGCGGTCGCCCTCCACGGCCGGGGTGACCTGCAGCGCCAGCTGCTTGCCGAGCTCCACGCCCCACTGGTCGAACGAGTCGATGCCCCAGATGGTGCCCTCGGTGAACACGATGTGCTCGTACAGCGCGATGAGCTGCCCGAGGACACTCGGGGTGAGCTCCGGCGCGAGGATCGACGCGGTCGGCTTGTTGCCCGGGAACGTGCGCGCGGCGACGATCCCCTCGTCCGTGGTGCCCTCGGCGCGGACCTCGTCGGCGGTCTTGCCGAACGCGAGCGCCTTGGTCTGCGCGAAGAAGTTCGCGAGGAACAGGGTGTGCACGTCGGTGCCCGGCTGGACGCCCTTGCCGTCGCCGGTCTCGTCCGTGAGGGGACGCGGCGGGTTCGCGATCGTGATGAAGTCCGCCGGGACGAGGTTCGTGCCCTGGTGGATGAGCTGGTAGAACGCGTGCTGGCCGTTCGTGCCGGGCTCGCCCCAGAAGACCTCACCGGTGGAGGTCGTCACCGGGCTGCCGTCCCAGCGGACGCGCTTGCCGTTCGACTCCATGGTGAGCTGCTGCAGGTAGGCCGGGAAGCGGTGCAGGTACTGCGTGTACGGCAGCACCGCGTGGCTCTGGGCACCGAGGAAGTTCGAGTACCAGACGTTGAGCAGCCCCATCAGGACGGGGACGTTCTGCTCGAGCGGGGTCGTGCGGACGTGCTCGTCGATCGCGTGGAACCCAGCGAGGAACTGCTCCCAGTTCTCCTTGCCGATCGCGACGACCACGGCGGTGCCGATCGCGGAGTCGACCGAGTAGCGGCCGCCCACCCAGTCCCAGAAGCCGAAGGCGTTCTCCGGGTCGATGCCGAACGCGGCGACCTTGTCGAGGGCGGTCGAGACGGCGACGAAGTGCTTCGCGACCGCATTCGCCTTGTCCTCGTCGGAGCCGTCGGTGAGCCCGAGACGCTCCCAGAGCCACTGGCGTGCGAGCCGGGCGTTCGTCAGGGTCTCGAGCGTGCCGAAGGTCTTCGACGCGACGATGAAGAGCGTCGTCTCGGGGTCGAGGTCGGCGGTCTTCTCGTAGATGTCGGCCGGGTCGATGTTCGAGACGAAGCGGGCCTCGAGCCCCTGCTGCACGTACGGCTTGAGGGCCTCGTAGACCATGACCGGCCCGAGGTCGGAGCCGCCGATCCCGATGTTGACGACGGTCTCGATCCGCTTGCCGGTCACGCCGGTCCAGGCGCCGGAGCGGATCTGCTCGGCGAACGCGTAGACCTTGTCGAGCGTCGCGTGCACGTCGGCGTCGACGTCCTGCCCGTCGACGACGAGCGCCGGGGAGGCTCCGGCCGGGCGACGGAGCGCCGTGTGGAGGACGGCGCGGTCCTCGGTGACGTTGATGTGCTCACCGGCGAGCATCGCGCGGAAGCGCTCGGCGACGCCGGTGTCCTCGGCGACCTGCAGCAGGCGGGCGAGGATCTCCTCGGTCACGAGGCCCTTGGACAGGTCGACGGTGAGGTCGGCGGCCTGGAACGTGTACTTCGCAGCACGCTCGGGGTCGCTGTCGAACCACCCACGCAGGTCCGGGGTGAAGCCGTCGGCGATGGCGGCGAGCTTCTTCCAGCCGTCGGTCGATGTGGGGTCGACGGGAGCGGATTCGGTCACGAGGGGTCCTCCTGGATCACGTGGGAACACAGTCCGCCGGTCACCGCAGCACTGCGTCGCGGACCACGTTCGAGCGTAGTGCCGTCGCGGTGCGCCCGCGCACAGTCCGCCTTCGCTGTGGACGGACCCTCGCCGGGCCCCGCCTGTGCAGGACAGGTGCCGGATCCGGACCACCTCGGCGCCCGCAGCGCGCCCGGGTCAGGCGAGCAGCGCCTCCAGGGCGTCGGCGACCGGACCGTCGGACGCGGCCCGCCAGGCACGACCCGCCCACAGGTGCAGGCGGTGCGGATCGCCGCTCGCGGCGGCGTCGGTCCGGAGCGGCCGCGTGAGGTGGTGCAGCGCCGGGTAGCCGAGCGGCGCGTCCGGGTGCGCGCGGGTGAAGGCGTTCGCGAGGGCCCGGGCCGGACGACCCGTGAAGGCCCGCGTGAGCACCGTGCGGTCGAAGGCCGCGTCCGCGAGCGCTGCGCGGTGGGTCGACGACGTCCCCGCCTCGTCGGTCCGCAGCACGGCGGTGCCCACGGCGACCGCCGAGGCTCCGGCCGCGAGCTGCTCGCCGACGTCCTCCGCTCCGCCGATGCCGCCGGCCGCGACGACCGGCAGCGGCGTCGCCGCCACCACGGACCGGACCAGCTCCACGAGCGGCACCGCCCGCACGGGCACCCGCGGATCGAGCACGGCGGAGTGCCCACCGGCGGCCTCCCCCTGGACGAGCAGGACGTCGACGCCGCACTCCGCTGCCGCGACCGCCTCGACGGGGTCCGTCACCGACTGCACCGTGACGACGCCGCGACGCCGGAACGCCTGCACGACCGATGTGTCGGGCAGGCCGAACGTGAACGAGACGACCGGGACGGGGTCGTCGAGGAGCGCCGCGACCTTGTCCGACCAGGCGTCGTCGTCCTCGTGGCGCGGCGGCAGTGTCCGGCCGGCCTCGTGCTCGAGTTCGGCGCGGTAGGCCTCGTACGCCTCCGGTTGCACCGGGACCGGGTTCGGGACGAACAGGTTCACCCCGAAGGCCTCGACGCCGGCTGCTCGGACCGCCGCGACCTGCGAGGTCATGGCGTCGACCGTCTGGTACCCGGCGGCGATCTGCGCGAGGTGCCCGGCGCGGGCTGCGGCGACCACGAGGCCGGGCGCGCTCGGGCCGCCGGCCATCGGTGCGACGTGGACGGGCGCTGCGGTACCGAGGACTCCGGGCAGGGAACGCATGTGCCCATCCTGCCGCGGCAGCCGGCGAGCGTCGGGCCGTCGAGGATCAGGCCGTCGAGCATCAGGCCGTCGGTCGGAACCGCCGCAGTCGCAGGCTGTTGGTGACGACGAACACCGACGAGAAGGCCATCGCCGCCCCTGCGAGCACCGGGTTCAGCAGTCCCGCCATCGCGAGCGGGATCGCCGCCACGTTGTACGCGAAGGCCCAGAACAGGTTCCCCTTGATCGTGCGCAGGGTCGAGCGGGACAACCGGACGGCGTCCGCCACGACCGTCAGCCGGCCGCTCACCACGGTGATGTCGCTCGCGGCGATCGCCGCGTCCGTCCCGGCACCCATCGCGATGCCGAGGTCGGCCGCCGCGAGCGCTGCCGCGTCGTTCACGCCGTCGCCGACCATCGCGACGACCCGGCCCTCGGCCTGCATCCGCCGCACGGTGTCGAGCTTCGACGCGGGGGTCGCCCGGGCGTGCACCTCGTCGATGCCCACGGCGTCGGCCACCACTCGTGCGGCACCGCCGTTGTCTCCCGTGAGGAGCACCGGGTGCAGGCCGAGCGCGCGGAAGCGCTCGACCGCGACCGCCGACTCGTCCTTCACGGTGTCCCCGACGACGACCACGCCGAGGGCCCTGCCGTTCCGGGCGACGACGACGGCGGTGGCTCCGTCGGCCTCCGCACGAGCGACCGCGTCCACCGTGTCCGACGGGACGTCGACCGCCCACGCGTCGCGCACCCATTCCAGGCCGCCGACGAACACGGCGTCGCCGTCCACGACGGCCTGGACACCGGCACCCGGGGTCGCGACGAAGTCGTCGGCGCGGACGACCTCGACACCGCGGTCTCGTGCAGCAGCGACCATTGCCCGGGCAACGGGGTGCTCGGAGCCGTCCTCGACGGCGGCGGCCAGGGCGAGCAGGTCGACGTCGCGGAGTCGGGGTCGGGGTCCAGCGCCGTTCGCGGGCACGACGGCCCGCACGGTCATCGCACCCGTCGTCACCGTCCCGGTCTTGTCGAGCACGATCGTGTCGACCGTCCGGGTGCGCTCGAGCACCTCCGGACCGCCGATCAGGATGCCGAGCTGCGATCCCCGTCCGGTCCCGACGAGCAGGGCCGTGGGTGTCGCGAGTCCGAGCGCGCACGGGCAGGCGATGATGAGCGTCGCCACCGCAGCCGTGAACGCGGCCGTGACGGAGCCACCGAGGACGAGCCAGCCGACGAACGCGAGCAGTGCGAGTCCGATGACCACGGGCACGAACACCCCGGACACCCGGTCGGCCAGCCGCTGCACGTCGGCCTTGCCGGTCTGGGCCTCCTCGACGAGCCGTCCCATTCGGGCGAGCTCCGTCTCGGCACCGACCGCGGTGATCGTCACCTCGAGCCGGCCGCCGACGTTCACGGTCGCCCCGGTGACGTGGTCGCCGGTCCGGACCTCGACCGGGACCGCCTCGCCGGTGAGCATGCTGAGGTCGACCGCCGACGACCCCGCCCGGACGACGCCGTCGCTCGGGATGCGCTCGCCCGGCCGGACGACCACCACGTCACCGACGACGAGGGACGACACCGGCACGCGCGACTCGTCCCCACCGCGGAGCACGGACGCGTCCTTCGCTCCGAGCTCGAGCAGCACCCGCAGCGCCGCCCCGGACTCCCGCTTCGCGCGGGCCTCCATGTACCGCCCGGCGAGCACGAAGACCGTCACGGCGGACGCGACCTCGAGGTAGAGCTCGGTCCCCTCCGGATCGGCGGCGAACCACGAGAACGCCATGTGCATGCCGGGCACCCCGGCGTCGCCGAGGAACAGCGCGTAGAGCGACCACAGGAAGGCCGCGGCGACGCCGACGCTGACGAGGGTGTCCATCGTCGCGGCACCGTGCCGCGCGTTCACCCACGCGGCACGGTGGAACGGCAGGGCGCCCCAGACGGCGACGGGCGCAGCGAGGGCGAGCGCCGCCCACTGCCAGTTCGGGAACTGCAGGACCGGCACCATCGAGAGCACGACGACCGGGAGCGCGAGCACCGCCGACACCACGAGCCGGCGACGGAGCAGCGTGGTCTCGTCGTCCGGGCGGAGTGTGTCCGTGGATGCCGCAGGCGGAGTCGGCACCGTCGCCCCGTACCCCGCCGACGCGACGGTGGCGATGAGCCGGTCGACGTCGACGTCGGCGGCGTCCTCGACACGCACCTGCGCCTTCTCGGTCGCGTAGTTCACCGTGGCCGTGACCCCGGGGAGCTTGCCGAGCTTCCGCTCGATGCGGTTCGCGCACGAGGCGCAGGTCATGCCCGTGATGTCGAGCTCGACGTCGCTCACGACCGCACGACCTCGTACCCCGCTTCCGCGACTGCGCTGCGGAGGACGTCGTCGTCGACGGGCGCGTCCGAGGTGACCGTGACGGTCGACGAGCCGCCGGGCACGAGGTCGACCTCGACGCCCTGGACGCCGTCGACCTCGGACAGTTCCTCGGTGACGCTCATCACGCAGTGCTCGCAGGTCATGCCGGTGACGAGCAGGGTCTGGGTGGTCATGCTGGTTCCCTCCATCGGGTTCGGTCGGTTCAGGAGCGCACGAGGCGGGCGATCGCGTCGCTCGCCTCGCGCACCTTCTGGTCGGCGGCGTCGCCGCCCTCGGCGACGGCCTCGGCGACGCAGTGCTTGAGGTGGTCCTCGAGCAGCGAGAGTGCCACCCGTTCGAGCGCACGGTTCGCCGCGGAGATCTGGGTGAGGACGTCGATGCAGTACGTCTCGTCCTCGACCATGCGCGCGATGCCGCGCACCTGGCCCTCGGCGCGGCGGAGCCGCTTGAGCAGGTCGTCCTTGTCGCCGATGTACCCGACGTGCGCGTGCGAGTCCTCGTGCATGGTTCCTCCGTCCACGACAACAGGGTACCCCCCTGGGGTATTCCGGGTCACCAGGTCGCGGGGCCACGACACCCGGACGGGAGGCACGGATCACCTTCCCGTGTCGGCCGGCGGTCCGCTACGTTCCGGTCTCGTGCATCGTCTCTCCCCCGGTCAGCGCTGGGTCGTCGGCCTCGGCGTCTTCGCCCTCGTCCTCGTCGTCGTGGGCCTCGTCGCCGTCATCGTCACCGTGCACGCATCGGGCTGGTGTCTGGTCGAGTCGAACGGTTCGGATCAGACCTGGGAGGGCTGCGAGACCGACGACTCCGGCATCGTCTGGGGCGGCATCCTCGCGGTGATCGGGCTGGTGCACCTCGGGCTGACCGGGCTGGCGGGGGCGCTCGTGTGGACGTCGACACCGGGGATCGGTCCGCGCGCGCCGCGTCCCGTGCGTGAGGAGTTCCACGTCTTCACGGTGGGCGACCTCGCCGGGTCGGCGACGCAGGACGCACTGTTCGGCCGGGTCTTCAGCGTGGTCGAGGACGTCGTGCCCGGGTGGCGCTTCGAGGATGGTGCGTCTCGTCCGGGCAGGCCCGACGACTCCGTGGCCGGCTCGGTCCTCCGGCTCGACGCCGAGTGGCAGCTCGCGATCCTGGACCGCCGTGCGGGACCCGGTCAGCGACGCGTCCGGGTCGACCTCGCGTCCGGCGGGACGGCGTGGGTCTTCACCCCGATCGTGTAAGCAGTCCCCATGAGCACCGCGTCGTCCAACGGGTTCCGGAAAGCGCGGTACACGCACGATGACGGCACGGACTACGGCACGATCTTCACGTCCGAGTACGCCGGGCGGCAGTTCGCGAGCGAGACCTACGCGACACCGGACACCCGCTACGAGTACACGGTCGTCGGTGACGACGACCTCACCCTCCGCTCGATGCGGGCCCTCGGTGGCCGCCGTGGCGGGGTGATCGGGCCGCGGACCGACCACGTGGTGTTCTGGCTGACCGAGGGCGAGCTCGAGATGCACTTCCCGGACCGGACGCGGGTCGTCCGACCGGGAACGCCGTACATCGCGTCCGCGTCCGAGGCGTACCGCTTCGAGTCGTCCGGCACGATCTACCACGGCATCCACGTCGCTGACTCGTTCCTCCGGGAGGTCGGACGGCAGCTCGGCTTCCGGCTGCCCGAAGGCCCGCTGCTCTTCGACCAGCAGGACGAGGCGATCGCACGACGTGAGCCACTCCGTCGGCTGCTCCGCGAACTGCAGTGCTCCCTCCTGGACGAGCGCGTGACCGGCCCCATGCGGACGGCCCTCAACCGCCGGCTGGCGACCGTCGTGCTCGACACGTTCCCGATCCGGAACCGCGGGGACGACGTGCCGGTGGCGAACCGGCTGCGAGACGCCGTGCGCTTCATCGAGGAGCACGGCGCCGAACGTCCGTCCGTCGCCCGCATCGCGGCGTCCTGCGGGCTGAGCGAACGCGGCCTCCAGGAGGTGTTCGCCCGCACGATGGGCACGAGTCCACGCCGGTTCCTCCGCGACCACCGACTCGACCGGGTCCGGGACGAGCTGCTCCAGGGCGATGACCAGACCGTCTCGGCCGTGTCCGCCCGCTGGGGCTTCACCAACCCGGGGCGGTTCGCACGCGACTACCGGGAGCGCTTCGGCGAGGACCCTGCGGCGACGCTCCGTGACCGGTCGAACGCGCGACTCCGGCTCGCGGTCGCGTTCATCGAGCAGCACGTCGACGACCGCCTGACGGTGTCCCGGATCGCCGAGGCCGCCGGTGTCCGACCGCGTCGACTCCAGCAGCTGTTCCAGGCCGAACACGGAACGACGCCGAGCGCCTACGTCGCCGCGGTCCGGCGACGGAAGGCTCCGGAGCCGGCCGCAGTCCGGACGCACTGAGGCAGCCGCTTCCCGCGTCCCGGTCATCCGCGTCAGTCGCCGGGGTACAGGAACCAGTGCGCTCCGCGACCCTTCCTGGGAGTCCACTGATTCCTCTCAGACCGCCGTGACGACGGTCGGTGGTGCCCCGTCTCATCCGTGAACAGCAACCGCTGGGAACGCCCGGCGGGACACGGAAGGAGCAACCATGGCTGACACCACGACCACCTCGACCACCACCACGCCGCGCACCGCCGCAGCGGGCTCGTCCAGCGCCTCGGGCAAGACCGTGATCGACGACACCGTCGTCGCGAAGGTCGCCGGCATCGCCGCCCGCGAGGTCAACGGCGTCCACTCGCTCGGCACCGGTGCGGCCCGCGCGATCGGTGCGATCCGCGACGCGATCGGCCAGCGCGACTTCGGCCAGGGCGTCAAGGTCGAGGTCGGCGAGAAGCAGGTCGCCGCTGACGTCGTGATCGTCGCCGAGTACCCGGTCGCCCTCCAGCAGGTCGCCGACGGCGTCCGCTCCGGTGTGGCACGGGCCCTCGAGCAGATCGTCGGCATGGAGGTCGCCGAGGTCAACGTGACCGTCCAGGACGTCTACATCCCGGGCGACGACGACAACGACGACGAGAAGAAGGAGTCCCGCGTTGAGTAACACACTCGTCGGCGCACTGATCGGCGCCATCCTCGCCGTCGTCGCACTCCAGTTCGGCTTCTGGGGCTTCGTGCTCGTGATCGTGTTCGGTGCGATCGGGGCCCTCGTGGCCGCGATCAGCTCGGGCAAGATCGACCGCGGTGCCCTGACCGACGTGCTGACCGGACGTCGGAGCTCCCGGTGACCGCCGGCCCGGGCGTGCCCGGCCGCGTCGAGGTCACCGCCCGGGCTCTGAACTCGCTCGCGCGGGCCGTCGCAGCCGAACGGCTCGGCGCCCCCGCCAAGCGGGTCCGGGTCGGACTCGGCGACGCGGCCGGGGCCCTGACGATCGACGTCGAGAGCCCCGTCCGCGCGCAGGACGACCTCGTCACCGCCACCGGCCGCGCTGCCGGTGACATCCGCGACCGCGTGGCGGCCCTCACCGGCCGACGCGTCGGCTCCACCCACATCGAACTCACCGGCATCGTGCGCGAGCACGACGGCCGTGTCCGCTAGGAGGTCGTCATGAGCAACGGTTCCGTCGAACGACGCATCCGTCGCCGGAGCGTGCACCCGTCCCGTTCCACCGCGGTGTCGGTCGCGCTCGTGGTGCTCGTCCTCGTGGCGGCGTGGATCGGCACCGAGTCGGTCCTCAAGGCCGTGGGCGCGGCGCCGCTGTTGGCGGACCCGCAGACGGTCGTCGACGCCGCACTCAAGCCCGACGCCGCGTTCGTGACGATCGTCGAGGTCGTCGCGGTCGTGCTCGTGGTCCTCGGCGTCGTGCTGATCGTCCTGGCCCTCAAGCCCGGCCGGCAGCACCGGTCAGCGGTCGAGCACGACCGGGGCGCAGTGGTCATCGACACCCGCATCCTCGCGTCCACGGCAGCGAACGCCGCCGGACTCGCCGCCGGCGTCCCCGAGGACAACACCTCTGCGACCGCCCGCGGCCGGAGCACCGAGGTCCGCGTCGTGCCCGTCACCGGTGTCCCGGTCGACGAGCAGCGCGTCCGTGACGCCGTGCAGCAACGACTGGGTCGTCTGGACGAGCGGTTCGGCAAGCGTGTGAAGGTCCGTGTGGAGGAGAAGGGAACGTTGGCATGACCAAGAGCAACCGCACCCTGAACCGCATCATCCTGCTGGTCCTCGGACTCGTCGCCGTCCTCGTCGGCCTCACCATCGGCGCCGGCGTCCTGCCCGCCGTCCGCGACGCCCTGGGGCCCTACCTCACGTTCCCCACCAGCCTCACCGTGCCCGCGGCGTCGCTGTGGATCGTCGCTGCGGCGTGCGTCGTGGTGATCGTGCTGGCACTGCTGTGGGTGTTCACCCGCGGCCGCGGCGGCACGTCCGTCGCCGTCCGGGAACGCTCGGGCGAGGACCAGGTCACGATCAACGTCGCGCTCGTGCGGGACGTCATCGACCACGAACTCGCCGACGTCCGCGACGTCGTCGGCTCGAAGGTCGACACGTACCTGGTCAAGCGGCAGCGCGCCGCCCGGATCCGGGTGACCGTGCGCCGCGGCGGCGACGCCGTGAGCGTCCTCGACGCCGTCGACCACGCCATCGGCGTGCTGGACCGCACCCTCGGCCGCCAGGTCCCGATCCTGGTCCACCTCACCGGCGGCACCCGCGCCGCCCTGGCCAAACCCACCCGCGTGCAGTAGACCGCACCACCCACCCACCCCACCAGACCCCGGGAGACCACCCCCACCTCCCGGCAGCACCACCCAAGGAACCGGGCGCATGCCCGGACGAGAGAGAGGAGCCCGTCATGGGTCTCGACGACAAGATCAAGAACGCTGCCCAGGACCTCGCCGGCAAGGCCAAGGAAGCCGTCGGCAAGGCGACCAACGACGACCAGAAGGTCGCCGAGGGCAAGAAGGACCAGGCCGCAGCCAGCGCCAAGAAGGCCGGCGAGGACGTCAAGGACGTCTTCAAGTAACCCGCCACGGACCCGGACGCCGCCCGCCCACGGTGGGCGGCGTCCGTCGTCCCGGAGCAAGGAGGAAGTCATGCAGCACGACTCGAACGCCCGGACGCAGATCACCGAGGTCCCCCTGCCGGCAGAGCTCACCGAGCCCCTGCCCGAGGACGCCTCGCGCGTGACCGTGGCCGCCCGCACCGCCGCCGAGACCGCCCTCGGGGTGCACGGGGTCCACCACCTCGGCAACCTCCTGGCCCGCGCAGCCGACCGGGTGCGCTCCCAGTTCGGCCGCTCCGCCGGGACGACCGGGGTGCAGGTCGACGAGGAGGACGGCGCACTCGACGTCGTCGTCTCGATCGTCGTCGAGTACCCGGAGCCCGTGGTCGCGGTCGCCGACGAGGTGCGTCGGCAGGTCCGCGAGGCCGTGTCGCAGCTCAGCGACGGCACCGTGACCGTCGACGTCCGCGTGCTCGACGTGCACGGACCGTTCGACGACGAGCCCTCCGCGCTGGACCGGGCCGTCGAGTCCGGCAAGGACGCGGTGGACCGCGCGAAGACCGCGGCCTCCGACATCGCTGCCGACGTGCAGGAGAACGCAGCCGACGTCGCCGAGCGGGCTCGTGACGCCGCTGCCCGCGCGGTGGACCGTGCGGGTGACGCGGCCGACACGGCGCGTGCTGCCGTCGCGGACGCCACCGATCGCGTCCCGGAGGTCGCCTCCGACACGGCCGACCGCGCCCGTGAGGTGGCCTCCGACACCGCTGACCGCGCCCGCGAAGTGGCCTCCGACGCCGCCGACACGGCGCGCGAGACCGTCGACCGTGCGCGCGAAGGAGTCGCCGACGCTGCCGATCGCGCTCGGGACGGTGCCGACCGTGCCCGTGACGCGGCCGCCGACGCCGTCGACCACGCGAAGGACGCGGCGGGGGCAGCACGCGACGCCGCGGCCGACGCCGGTGCCGAGGTGTCCGACCGCGCCGCGCGCGCCGCCGACGAGGCCGCCGACTCCGCCCGTGACGCCGGCTCGCACGCGCAGGACGCTTCCGCCGACGCAGCGGTGGCGGACGACCGTGCGGACGCCGTCGGGGCGGGTGACCGCCACGAGGACGCCGCCGGGCCCGGGGACGAGCAGGTCGCCGACGCGCTCGACGAGGCCTCCGCCACCTTGTCCCGTGCCGCCGACGCCCTCCGCGAGGACGCCGACACGCACCGCGACGTCGTCCCCGACCAGGGTCCCGACGGCGACCGGCCGTGACCGCGCTCCGGGGCTTCGGACGCGACCGCCCCCGGACACGCCGTCCGCGGCCCCGGGGCGTCTGGATCGCGTCGGGGATCGGGATCGTCCTGCTCCTCGCGATCGTCGTGGGGGCGTTCTTCCCGCTCGTCGGTTTCCTCGCCGGGGTGACGGCGACGACTGCGGGTCTCGTGCCGTTCCCGTTCGTGCGGGTGACCCTGGTCGCACTGCTCGGCCTGGTCGTCGTGCTCGCGCTCGTCCTCCTCGCTCTTACGCGGCGGCACACCGTGACCTCGGTCGTCGCGGTCGTGTTCGCCGTGCTCGTCGCCCTCGCGGTGACGGCCTACCCGGTCGTCACGGTCGCGGTCTCGTCGGCGGACCGCGCCGGCGACGTCTGGCCGATCGTCACCGACCTCTGGCAGCGCTTCACGGGTTGAGGCCCGACACACTGCCGCTGCGCTGCCTGCCGCACCTGCGGCACCTGCGGCACCTGCCGCACCTCGAAGGGAGCACCACCATGCGGAACCGCATCATCCTGGTCGGACTCGTCGTCCTGCTCGGGTTCTGGCTCGGCGCACGGGCGAACCGTCCGGTCGTGAAGGACTCGAAGGCCGAGGTCGCACGCCGCGCCCTCGCCGACCGACGAGCCCGGAAGCGCCGGAAGGCACTCAAGCGCAAGCTCGGACTCGGCTGAGTCCCGCCCCACCGACCCCGTGCCGGGTCCGCGACCCGAACGCGGACCCGGCACGGTCATGTCCGGCGCGAGGCTCGGCCGCGCGGGCCGAGACTCGGCCAGGCGGACACTTTCGCCGCGTTGGCAGCGCGGAAGTGTCCGCGGAGCCGAGACTCGGCGCCGAGCGGGCCCGCGCCCGGGCCCCTGCCGCGGTGCTCAGCGCGCGGCAGCGAGCCGGACAAGCCCCTCGTCGATCGACACCGAGGGCGTCCAGCCGAGGTCGCGGCGCGTCCGACGCTGGTCGAACCAGTGCGCCGTCGACAGCTGCTCCGCCAGGAACCGCGTCATCGGCGGCTCGTCCTGCCCCGGCCGCACGCGCCACACCGCCTCGACGGCCGACCCCGCCACCCGCGCGACCCCGGCCGGCACGTGCCACCGCGGCGCGGGTACCCCGGACGCCTCGCAGATCCCCGCGAGGAGCTCCGCGACGGGCCGCGGCTCGCCGTTCGTCACGACGTACGCCGACCCGTGCACACCGTCGTCCGTCGCGTGCTCGAGCGCCGCCACCATCGCCGACGCCGCGTTGTCGACGTAGAGCGTGTCGATGAGCGCCGCGCCGGAGTCGAGCAGCGGCAGCCGCCCCGCACGCGCCCGTTCGACGATCCGTCCGACGAGCTGGGTGTCCCCCGGCCCCCACACCAGGTGCGGCCGGACCGCGACGACCGCGAACCCCGGCTCGTCCGCAGCCAGTGCGAGGAGTTCGGCGGCGGCCTTCGTGCGGGCGTACTCCCCGCGGGCACGGTCGGGCTCGGCCGGGCCGGCACCGACACCGGCGAGCGACGTCCCGGTGTGGGCGACCGACGGCGAGGACACGAACACGACACGTCCGGCACCCGCGGCCCGTGCGGCGCCGAGGAGCGCCCGGGTGCCCTCGACGTTCACGCGGCGGAAGTCGTCCGGGTCACCGGCGAGGGAGACCTTCGCGGCGAGGTGCACGACGGCGTCGACGCCCTCCACGGCGCAGGCCAGGGCGTCCCGATCGGTGACGGTCCCGAGCACGTCCGCAACGCCCGACACCCCGGACGGGCGGCGTTGGAACGTCCGGACCTCGTGCCCGGCGTCCCGCACGGCCGCCGCGGTCGCCTGTCCGAGGAAGCCGCTGGCTCCCGTGACCAGGACCTTCACGAGCAGCCCCGCAGCGCACGCCTCCCGGCGACGCCGCCGGTCACGGCCGCACCATCCGGTCACCGGCGAGCACGGACGACGCCCACCGCCCGAGCCGCGTGCGGTCGACCTTCGAGTTGTGCCGGACGTCGGTCGGCAGCACGGGCACGACGAGCACGGCTGCCACGGGCACCCCGGCGGCGGCGCGCACCGAGGACGCCAGCGACGGCGACGCGAGGCCGGGTCGACGCTCGGCAGGGTCGGTCTCCACGACGGCGACGACCTGCTGCGTACCGGCCGGTCCGATGCCCGTGACACCCGCACGACGGACCCCGGCGACGCGCTCGATCCGCTGCTCGGGCCCGACCGGGGTGACCACGCCGTCCGGTGTCGTCACGACGTGCTGCAGCCGCCCCTCGACCCACAGCCGTCCGGCGTCGTCGAGGTGCCCGACGTCGCCGGTCCGGTGTCCGCGCGGGTCCGCGACGCCGAGCCGCGAGGCCCGGTCGGTCCGCCAGAGCCGGTCGTAGTGGTCGCGGACGTGCGGGGCGGCGACCACGATCTCGCCGGTCACCCCCGGAGCGTCGGTGAGTGCGCCGGTCGCGGCACCGTCGGCGTCGAGCGGGGCGATCCGCACGGTGACGCCGGCCGCGGGCACCCCGACGCACACGCCGGACGCGTCAGCTGCCGACGCCGCCCGGACCCCGTCGAGGTCCACGTCGGTCATGAGCAGCCCCTCGGTCATCCCGTAGGGGGTGTGCGCCGTCGCGTTCGGCATCAGCTCGGTCGCCGCGGCGAGCAGCGCGCCGGAGACCGGCGCTCCCGCGGAGAGGAACAGCTCGACACGCCGCAGCGCCGTCCGGTCGGTCTCCGTCAGCTGCGACGCGGTCGCGACGACGTTCGCGATCGCCGCCGGCGACAGGAAGACGACGGTGGCGTCCGCGGCGGCGACGGCACGGGCGACCGCGGTCGCGGTGAGCGTCCGGGGTGCGGTGACGTCCATGTCCGGCGCCACCGACCGCGCGCCGAGGGCGGGGCCGAGGAGTGCGAACGGCGCGAACCCCGCGACGAGTCCGGTACCGACGCCGACGCCGTACTGCGTCGCGAGGGCGTCCCGGACCGCGCCGAGCTGCCGGTGCGTGTAGACGACGCCCTTCGCCGGTCCGGTCGATCCGGAGGTGAAGAGCACCGCCGCGGTCGCGTCGGGCGACGGCGCCTCCGGCAGGACACCGCCCACGGCGAGTCGGTCGGCGCCGACACGGGCGACCTCGGCGAGCGTGTGCGACACCCCGAGGGCCCGTCGTGCGGCCCCGGGGAGCGCGAGGGTCGCGATGCGGCGGCCCGGCCACCCGAGTGCACGCGACGCCGCGAGTCCCGGCAACGCACCGATGATCCAGTCCGGTCGCGCACCCCGGACGGCCCGCGTGAGACCGCGGATCCCGAGTCCGGCGTCCGCCACCACCACGACGGCACCGATGCGCACGCTCGCGTACAGCACGGCGGTCAGGTCGGCACCCGGCGTCACGAGCAGCGAGACCCGGTCCCCCGCACGGACGCCGACGACGGCGAGACCAGCGGCGATCTCGTCGACGCGGCGTGCGAGGAGCCGCCAGCTGACGGTGCGGACGCCGCCGGGCGCCGCCATCTCGACGAGTGCGGGTCCGTCGTCGTCGCGCAGGTCCTCGAGTGCGGCCCACAGCGGGCGGCTCGCCGCAGCGACGTGGTCGGTGTCGGCCGGGAGGCTCGGTTCGGCCCGGGTGGGCACGGTCCCCTCCGGCAGGCGGTCGCCCAGCCAGTCGGTGACCGTCGCGGCGACGTCGACGTCCTCCGGCAGCAGGTGCCCGGCGCCCTCGAAGCGGTGCACGTCGGCGTGCGGCAGGCGGCGGCGCAGGTCGTCGAGGTAGCGCTCGAGGAACACCGGGTCGCGCGGTCCCCACATGAGGAGCGCGGGGACGTCGAGCGCGGCGACCCCCGCGGCGATCCGGTCGAGCTCCGGCGCCGAGGCGTGGTCGGCGTCCACGGGGATGTCCGCGACGAAGCCGCCGATGCCTCCGCGGCGGGCGGCACCGCGGTACGGCGCACGGAAGGCGTCGGCGACGGCGCGGTCGAGCTTCGGGTGCGCGATCGCCAGGGTGGTCTCGAGGAACGCGGGCGTGAGGACGGTCGCCCGACCGAGCATCCCCGGCCCGAGTGCGAGGCGCAGCGGCGCGGGGATCGGTGCGTCGGCTGGCTGGTGCACGGCGGTGTTGCACGTCGCGACGCCCACGACGAGGTCCGGGTGGTCGACCGCCCACCCGAGCGACACCACCCCGCCCCAGTCGTGCCCGAGCGTGACGACGGGACCGGTCAGCCCGAGCTCGTCGGTCAGTGCCCCGAGGTCGGCGACGCGCTGCGCCAGCCCACGCTGCGTGCCCGTCCGCTCCGAGAACCCCATGTCGAGCTGGTCGACCGCGACGACCCGCCACGCAGGGCCACCGGCGCGGGCGACGTCGAGCGTGCGCTGTGCGACCGAGCGCCAGAGGTAGGACCACGTGGGGTTGCCGTGCACGCACAGCAGGGTGCCCACGGGACGCGCGCCGAGCGCGTCGAGGGAGCCGGCCGTGTCGAGGAGGTGCCAGGTGCGCTCGGGGTGAGCCGCGCCTCCCGGCACGGTGACCAGCCGTGACCAGTCGGGGTCGAGTCCGGGCAGGGGCGGCGGGAGCGTCGCCGGCGCGGTGGTGGCAGCGACGCGAGGGAGGCCGGACCTCACCAGTGCAGTTCCAGCATCGCGGTGTTGATGCCCGATCCGACGCCGCCGAGGAACACCCGGTCCCCGGTGCGGATCGAGCCCTTCGCGACCTCGTCCGCCAGGGTGATCGGGATCGACGCCGGGCCGACGTTGCCGTAGCGCTCGTAGGTCGTCGGCACCTTCGACCGCGGGACGCCGATCGCGTTCACGAACGCGTTGGTGTGCACGTCGGAGACCTGGTGCAGCACGTAGCGGTCCATGTCGGACCAGTCGAAGTGCGCCTTGGCCTCGTTCCAGGCCTCGACCACGAGCTCCATGCCGCCCTTGAGCAGCATCTTGGCGTCGGTGAACATGCCGTCCGGGCTGCCGACGCACAGGTCGTACCACTGCGTCGCCGCACGGGTCACGCCGCCGATCAGCCGGTGGCCGGTCGGGTGGGCGTCGGTCCGGCCGAGCACGGCGGCCGCGGCGCCGGACCCGAGGGTCAGGCTCGCGAACTCGCTCATGAAGTCCTTGCGGTTCCGGCCGCCCTGGTTGAGCCGGGCGATCGTGTTGAGCTGCACCTGGTCGGCGTCCTCGCCGTCCACGATGAGCGCGTACTGGATCTGCCCGGAGTCGATCATCCCCGCGGCGACGCTCATGGCGTTGACGAACCCGAGGCACGCGTTCGCGATGTCGAAGTTGATCGCCGACGACGGCAGGCCGAGGCCGTGGTGCAGCCGGACCGCGACCGAGGGTTCGAGGTGCGGACGGGTCACCGAGGTGTTGATGAGCAGCCCGATGTCGTGCGGCTGGACGCCCGCCTCGGCCATCGCACGACGACCGGCGTCGATCGCGGCCTCGTGGAAGGTCTGGCCCTCGCCCCAGTTCCGACGTTCCTTGACCCCGGCCACGCGTTCGAGCAGGCCGCTCGGCAGGCGGAGGCGACGGAGGGCACCGCGGAGGCGCTCCTCGATGTCGGCGGAGGTGGTCACGCGGTCCGCGGTGGTCGTCGCGACCGACAGCAACGAGACGTTGCGGTGCTTCGCGGTGGCGTTGCCGGGTCGCGCTGTCTCCGCTTCGGACGTCGGGTCGACGGGGCGGTCAGCGAGGATGGTCACCGGCTCATCATTCCGCACAAGTGCTGGACGTGCGGTCCGGGTGCCCTCCACGCGCACTAGGACTGCTCGGTGACGGCGTCCTTCGGCAGCTTCCGGACCTTGCTCCGACGCTTCCGGCGGTCCGGGATCATCGAGCGCATCTCCTCGAGCTTGCCGAAGCAGAGCAGCCGGTCGCTGGCCTGGAGCGTGACCCCGCTGCGGGGGTTCGGGATCACCGTGGCCCCGCGGTGCAGGGTCAGGACGGTGATGTCGCGGTCCCAGAGCCCGGACTCCTTGATCGTCTTGCCCACGAGGTCGGCGTTCGTGTGCACGAGGAGCTCCGCGACGCCGTACCCCGTCGACACGCTGAGTCGCTGCCGGACGTCGATCTCGGGGAACGCGACCTGGTTGCCGATGAAGTCGATGATCGCGCCGGCGACGTCGAGCCCCGTGGCACGCTCGATGCCCTCGAGGCCCGGCGACGAGTTGACCTCCATGACGAGCGGTCCCTCATTGCCCTCGAGCATGTCGACACCGGCGACCCGCAGCCCCATGATCTGCGCCGAACGGACCGCCGCCTCCTCGTACTCGGGCGTCAGCGTGACCTTCTCGACGGTGCCGCCGCGGTGCACGTTCGAGCGGAACTCGTCGCCGGACGCACTGCGGCGCATCGCGGCCACGACCCGGTCGCCGACGACGAGCGCCCGGATGTCCTTCCCGCGGCTCTCCGAGATGAAGGACTGGATGAGGACGTTCTGCTTCGTACTGTGCAGCGTCTCGACGATCGACTCGGCGACCTTCGCCTCGGGCGCGAGGATCACGCCGATTCCCTGCGTGCCCTCGAGCAGCTTGATGACGACCGGAGCGCCTCCGACCCGGTCGATCGCGCCGCGGACGTCGGCCCGGCTGTTCACGAACGTCGTCGCCGGCATGCCGATGTGGTGCCGCGACAGGATCTGGTTCGCCCGGAGCTTGTCGCGCGAGTTCGTGATCCCCGTGGCCGTGTTCGGCGTGTACACGTCCATCTGCTCGAACTGGCGCACGACCGCGGTGCCGTAGTACGTGATCGAGTTCCCGATGCGCGGCAGCACGGCGTCGTAGTCGCTGAGGAGCTTGCCGCGGTACAGGAGGTCCGGTTCGTCCGCGGTCAGGTCGATCGCGAACCGGAGCGTGTTCAGCACCTTGACGTCGTGCCCACGGTCGATCGCCGCGGCGCGGAGACGCTGGGTCGAGTACGCGTGCGGGGCGCGCGACAGGATGGCGAGTTTCATCGGGGGTGCTCCGCTGGGTGTTCGGGGTATCGACGGCGACGCTCCATCAAAGCATGCGACAGGATGGGCACATGAGCCGCACCCCGACGATCGCAGGATGGCGCGAGTGGGCTGCCCTGCCGGGGCTCGCGCTGCCGTGGATCAAGGTCAAGCTCGACACCGGCGCCCGGAGCTCGGCGCTGCACGCGTTCGACCTCGAGGAGCTCCCCGGCGACCGGGTCCGGTTCTCGGTGCACCCGTGGCAGGACACCGACGCCGACGCGGTCACCGTCGAGTGCGACATCCACGACCGCCGGACCATCCGCAGCTCCACGGGGCACACCCAGGAGCGCATCGTCATCCTCACCCCGATCACCCTGCACGAGCAGACGGTGGATGCCGAGGTCACCCTGAGCAACCGCGACCAGATGGGGTTCCGGATGCTCGTCGGCCGCGAGGCCCTGCGCCAGGGGTTCCTCGTCGACCCCGCGCGCTCCTTCCTCGGCGGTCGCGCCCCGAAGGCGATCCGACGCCGGAACCGGGGTCGGGCGTGACCACGGCGCGGGCCGCCCTCGACCGCTTCGTCGCGGCCGTCGATGCGGAGGGCCTCGGCGCGTACGGGGTGCACGTCCGTGTCGGCGACGACGAGGTCGCGCACCGGTGGCGGAGCGACGACCGCGAGAACGTGTACTCGGTGTCGAAGGGCGTCTGTGCGCTGGCCGTCGGCATCGCGGTCGACGAGGGCCTGCTCACGCTCGACACCCGCGTGCCCGAGCTGCTGCCGGACGTGCAGCTCGGCGAGGGCGTCGACCGTGTGTCGGTGCGGCACCTGCTCACGATGACGAGCGGCATCGACTTCGCGTGGTTCGGCGACGAGCCCGTGCCTGGTGACGACCTCGCCGCGACGATGCTCGCCCTGCCGGCGACAGGGACGGGCGAGCGCTTCCGGTACACAGATTCGAGCCCGTACGTCGCGATGCGGATGCTCGCAGCGGTGGTCGGGGACGTGCGCGACTGGCTGCTCCCACGGCTGTTCGATCCGCTCGGCATCGACAACCCGCAGTGGCACCGCTGCCCGCTCGGCTTCGTCGTCGGTGGGAGCGGGCTCGAGCTCCGGACGTCCGAGCTCGCACGCATCGGTCGTCTGCTGCGGGACCGCGGCTCCTTCGCGGGGCAGCAGCTGGTGTCGGCGTCGTGGGTCGACGGGATGCACGCGGGCTGGGTCGAGGCGGGCACGGACGGCCCGTTCACCCGGTACGGCCTCGCGGTGTGGGACGGTCCGGGCCCGGCGTGGCGGCTCGACGGCCGCTACGGGCAGTACGTGGTCGTGGACCAGGACCGGGACGCCGTCGTCACGGTGACCGCGCACGAGGAGACGCACGACCACCGGCTCGCGGAACTCGCGGTGTCCTCCGTCCGATCGGCCTGACACGGCGACGACCGTGTGTTCCGCTCAGGCGTTGGCCGATCCGGTGGTCGGGTGCCGACCGTCGCGTACCGGATCGGCCACGACGCGGAGAGCGGAGGCGGTGCCTGCCGGCATCGGTGTGGGCACCCGCACCGGCACCGTGACGCCCCGTGACGCCCGCCGGCCCGCAACGCCCGCGTCGTGCCTACGCTCCATCCACCGGCGCCGCAGCCGGCACCCGACTCGAGGAGCACGACCGTGACCGACCAGACCATCGCCCGCCAGGTGGAGACGTTCAACGAGGGCTTCACCGCCCAGATCGGCCCGGAGCTCTCCGCGGTGTTCGACGGCGAACAGCGGGACCTCCGCGACGCGGGGGTCCCCGACGGCGTCGTCGCCGTGGGCGACACCGCCCCTGATGCACCGCTCGTCACCCCGACCGGCGACACCACCTCGTTCGCCGAGGCCCGCGGCACCACCCCGACCGTCGTCGTCTTCTACCGGGGCGCCTGGTGCCCCTACTGCAACATCACGCTCCGCACGTACCAGCAGGAGCTCCTGCCGGCGCTCCAGGAGCGTGGGGTCGAGCTGGTGGCCGTGTCGCCGCAGACGCCGGAGGCCGCGGAGCAGTCGATCACGAACGGCGAGCTGGCATTCCCGGTGCTGACCGACCCCGAGAACGTCCTGGCCGGGCGGTTCGGGATCGTGACCGAGCCCAGCGCCGCGGCTCGCGGCGCGCACACGCAGCTCGGGTTCGACGTCGCGGACAGCAACGCGGACGCGACGGCGGCGATCCCGTTCCCGTCGGTCTTCGTGATCGACGCCGACGGCGTCGTCCGCTTCGCGGACGTCCACGTGGACTACACGACGCGCACCGAGGTGGCGACCGTCGTCGCAGCGGTCGACGACCTGCTGGTCGCGAACCGCTGGCGCGGATCGGCCAGGGCCCACGCCGCCGGTTCGGAGCGACGCGCCAGCGGCGGTCCGGCCGTGCCGGTGGGGAGAGGCACGGCACGGGTGCCGCGCGTGTCGGACGCGAGCCGTGCCTCCCGTCCGCTGCCCGCGTCAGGCGTGCAGGTGCCGCGCGAGGAACGTGATCTGTGCCGGGGCCATGCGTCGCCAGAAGGCGGCGTCGTGGGCTCCGGGCTCGAAGCCGCCGGCCGGCGCCGTGTCGAACCCGTCGACGTAGGTGCGCACGGCGGGTTCGAAGCCGTCGCCGTTCCCGACGTCGATGCGCACCGGAACGCCGTCGAGCTCGCGCTGCCGACCGAGCACGGTGTTCGCGCGGAAGTCCGCGGCGTCGTCGAACGCTCCTCGGGCGGTGTCGCCTGCGCTGGTCCACAGTGCAGGGCTGAGCGCTGCGACGGCACGGACCCGCGAGGCCCGGAGGAGGCCGCCGAACCGGAGTGCGCCGTAGCCGCCCATCGAGTTGCCGGTGAACGCCAGGCGCCCGGTGTCGAAGCCGTGCTGCTCGAGCATCGGCACGAACTCGTCGAGGACCATCGCGCCGGGGTCGTCCCCGTCCGCCCGACGGTGCCAGTAGCGGTTGCCGCCGTCGACCCCGGCCACGGCGAAGGGCGCCCCGCCGTCCGCGATGTGTCGTGCGAGGAACCGGTCGTACCCGAGTCCGTTGCCGAAGAAGGTCCGGTGGGAGCCGCCGTAGCCGTGCAGGGCGACCGCGATCGGCAGCGGCCCGGCCGACTCGGGCGCCGCGATCGTCCAGCCGACGGTGCGGCCGCCGCGGGCCTTCGACACGAACGAGCCGGAGGTGGTCGGGACGGGCGTGACGTCGGGGATCTCGCCGGGCTGCCCGTTCAGCCCGAGCGCGCGGTACATCGACGAGCGTCCCGGTAGCCAGCGGAGGTTGACGGCCTCGGCGACCGCTGCGGCGGCGACCACGGCGCCTCCCCCGGTGATGAGGGCTCGACGGGTGATTCGGGACGCGGTCGGGTGCACGATCGGAGCGTAGTGTCCGGCGGTGCCGTCGTGAGCCTTGTTCAGCCGGGTGTTCCGTGTGAGGTCGTGCAGGCGCCGTCCGCGCGGTGGGCCCGCACTACCGCGTCGGCGACGGCGCGGGCGGTCGCCGTGCCGGTGCGCCGATCGCGGAGTCGCATCGCGAGGGCGCCGGACACGACGAGCAGCAGGTCCTCGGCGAGCGCGGGAGCGTCGGCGGTGCCGACGAGCGGCTCGGCGGCGCCGGTGAGTCGGTCGCGCAGGGTGTCGGTCTCGCGGGCGAGGACCGCGCGGACCTCCTCGGGGGCGTCGGCGAGCTCGGCGGCGGTGCCGAGGAAGGCGCACCAGCGGGAGCCGGTCGGGGTCGAGCGGAAGGCGTCGAGTGCCTCGAACACGGCGTCGAGCCGGGCACGGTCGTCCGGTGCCGCGGCGATCGCGCGGTCCCACGTGGCGGTCCACTCGTCGTGGCGGCGGTCGAGGGCCGCGGCGACGAGGGCTTCCTTGCTGCCCCACTCACGGTAGAGCGTGGCGGAGGAGACGCCGGCTCTGTCGAGGACGGCGTCGACCGGGGTGGCGGCGATGCCGTGCGTGAAGAACAGTTCCTCGGCGGCGTCGAGGAGCTTGCGCCGGGTCCCTGTGCGCATCGCCATGGGTGCAGCCTAGGCTCCGAGAAGTGAAACGATCGTTTTCGTTACGGAGGGCCGCCCTCCTCGGCTCAGGGCTGGCGCTGATCGCGGTGACGTACGGCCTGGTCCGACTCGCCTTCGGACTCTTCCTGCCCGACGTGCAACGTGACCTCGACCTCGAAGCGACGGCCGCCGGGTGGGTGTCCGCCGCTGCGTCCGCGTGCTACTGCGTCGGAGCGCTGGCGGGGTTCGTGCTCGCTCGGTCGCACGCCCGGGCGCTCGTCCTCTCGGCCGCCGTCACGGCCGCCGCGGGGGCGCTCGGGATGGCGGCGAGCTCCGGCGCCGTGCTGTTCTCGATCGCGGCGGTGGTCGGCTCGGCGAGCGCCGGTCTGGCGTCGCCGTCGCTCGTGCGGCTCGTGGAGGAGCGGGTGTCCGCGCCCGGTCGTGCCCGGGCGCAGGCGTTCGTGAACGCGGGGACCGGCCCGGGTTCGGTCGTCGCGGGGGTGCTCGCGCTCCTGCTCCTGCCGGACTGGCGGACGGCCTGGGCGGTGTCCGGTGTCGCAGCGGTGCTCGTGGGTGCGGCGGTGCTCGTCGCCGCCGGCCGTCGCGACGAGCACGACGGCGGTCGGGGACCGTCGACCCCCGGGCGTCGGTGGTCCCGTGCGCACGCCCGGCTGCTCGTCGTCGCCTTGCTGTACGGCGCCGGGACCGCGAGCGTGTGGACCTTCGGTCGGTCGACGCTCGTCGATGCCGGGGCCTCGACGGTGACGTCGGTGCTGCTGTGGCTCACGGTCGGGGTCGGTGGCGCGGCGGTCACGGTCACGAGCCGTCGGACGGCAGGACTCCGGGCGCGGACAATGTGGCTGGTGACGGCCCTCGTCACGGCCGCTGCCGTCGCCGTCGAAGGGGTCGTTCCGGCATCCGGTGCGGTGTCCCTCGCGGCCGGGGTGGTCTTCGGGTGGGGCTACACGGCCGCGACCGGTGCACTCATCGCGTGGACGACGGAGATCGCCCCCGAGCACGCCGCGGCGGGCACGTCGGTGCTGTTCGTCGTGCTCGTCCTCGGTCAGGCTGTCGGGGCGGCCGGCCTGGGGGCCGTGCTCGACGCTGCGGGTCCGGCGGTGGCGTTCCTGCTCGCAGCGGCGGTCACCGCCATCGGTGCCGTGGGGTCGGTCCGGTCGCGTCGGTCACAGGAGCGCGCGGAGCTCGACCTTCCGGTTGCAGGCGCGTGACGCCTCGGTCGCGATCCGCTCCGCGGTCTCCCGGTCCGGGAGGTCGAGGACCCAGAAGCCCGCGACGTACTCGGCGGCTTCGACCGCCGGCCCCGGTCGGACGATCGGTCCGGCACCGCGGGCGTCGACGACCGTCGCGTCGGCGGGTGCCGAGACGCCGGCGGCGAAGACGATCCGGCCGTCGGCGTCGAGTCGCTCGTTGAGGGCGTCGACCGCTGCCGCCTCGGCTTCGGTCGCCGACTCGGTGCGACCGACCGCGGCGGCCTGGCCGTCGTCGATGACGTTGACGAGGAACCGCATCGTGCCTCCCGCTCCGGATGGCCAGGAGACCACGCCCGGCGGAGCAGCGCGGTTCGGTACCGTGGACGCATGGGGGCGACGCCGAGCGAGTGGTCACGTCTGCCGGTGGGCCGGCAGGAGCTGCGGCAGGATGCCGTGCTCGCGGGCGCGCTCGCGCTCGGCATGGCCACGACGGTCACGCTGTACGGGTCCTCGGGGGCGTACGACGACGACCAGGCCGCGTGGTGGGTGTCCGCGCTCATGGTGCTCGCGAACACGGTGCCGATCGCGTTCCGGCGGCGGTTCCCGATGTCGGCGCTCGTGGTGGTCGCGCTCGCCTTCGTCGGCACGCAGCTGCTGCACGTGCCCGAGCTCTTCGTCGTCAACTTCACGCTGTTCATCGCGCTGTACACCGTGGGGGCCTGGTGCTCGGACCGGGTCCGCGCCGAGGCCGTGCGGTGGGTGGTGATCGGCGGCATGTTCACGTGGCTGTTCCTCGCGATCGTGTTCGGCTGGTCGATGCCGACGGCGCTGCCGAACGACGGCGAGGCCCTCATCCCGCCCTACATCGCCTACTCGCTGCTCAACGTGCTCATCAACGTCGTGTACTTCGGGGCCGCGTGGTACGCCGGCAACCGTGCGTGGAGCGCCGCGGTCGCCCGGCACGAGCTCGACCTGCGCACCGCCGAGCTCACCGCGGAGCGCGAACGCTCGGCGGCGCAGGCGATCACGCTCGAACGGGTCCGGATCGCCCGCGAGCTGCACGACGTCGTCGCCCACCACGTCGCACTCATGGGCGTGCAGGCCGGCGCAGCACGTCGCGTGCTCGGCCGTGATCCCGAGCAGGCCGCGTCGTCGCTCTCGGTGGTCGAGGACAGCGCCCGCACCGCCGTCGAGGAGCTCCGGCGGATGCTCGGCACCCTGCGCGCGCACGACGTGGGCGACGCCGGTCGCGACGGTGCGGCCCCGGCGGGGAGCACCGCCGCCGGCGCCGCGCCGAGCACCGAGGGGATCGGTCGGATCGCGGAGGTCGTCGAGGCGGCCCGGACCGCGGGCCACCCCGCCGACTGGTCCGTCGTCGGCGAGGAGCGGCCGGTCCCGCCCACGGTCGCCGCGGTGGCCTTCCGGGTCGCGCAGGAGGCCGTCACGAACGTCCTCAAGCACGCCGGGCACGGTGCACGAGCGGACGTCCGGCTCCGGTACCTCGCCGACGCCGTCGAGGTCGAGGTCACCGACGACGGCCGCGGCGGCACACGGGACACCACCGGCAGCGGTCTCGGCCACGTCGGGATGCGGGAGCGGGTCGCCGCCGTCGGCGGGACCGTCGAGATCGGGCCGCGCGCCCGGGGAGGGTACCTGGTGCGGGCATGGCTGCCGACGACCTGACCATCGTGCTGGCGGACGACCAGGACCTCGTCCGGGCCGGCTTCAAGGTGATCCTCGAGTCCGAGCCGGGCCTCCGCGTCGTGGGCGAAGCGGCCGACGGGGAGCAGGCCGTCGACGCGGTCGTGCGGCTCCGGCCCGACGTGGTGTGCCTCGACGTGCAGATGCCCGGCGTCGACGGCCTCGAGGCAGCCCGGCGCATCGCCGCCCTCGACGACCCGCCCGCGGTGCTCGTGCTCACCACGTTCGACCACGACGACGCGCTCTTCCAGGCGCTCGAGGCCGGCGCGAGCGGGTTCCTGCTGAAGAACGCCTCCCCCGAACGGCTGATCGAGGCCGTGCGCACGGTCGCCGCCGGGGACGCCCTGCTCGCGCCGGACGTCACCCGCCGGGTGATCAGCCGTGCCACCGCGGCGCCGGTACCGACCCCGACGACGCCGGTCGACACGACCGCGATCGCCGCGGCCGCCGTCGCCGGCGCGGGCCTGACCGAGCGGGAGGCCGAGGTGCTCCGGCTCCTCGCCCGGGGTCTGAGCAACGCCGAGATCGCCCGCGAGCTGTTCGTCGGGGACGCCACCGTGAAGACGCACGTGTCGAACGTGCTGCAGAAGCTCGGACTGCGCGACCGCATCCAGGCCGTGGTCTGGGCGTTCGAGCACGGCGTCGCGGGCTAGTCGTCCCGCTTGGCGCAGGTGACCGTCGCGGCGCTCTGACCCGAGACGTTGTCCGGCAGCGGCGCCGCCGAGGTCCGCGGGGCGCTCGGCGTGCCCGCCGGGGCCGATGCCGCACCGGCCGGGGCCGATGCCGCACCGGACGACGAGCCTGTGCCCGAGGACGCACCCCCGGACGGCGAACCGGACCCCGACGACGGCGACCCCGACCCGGAGCCCGACGACGACCCGGTCCCGGCCGACGGGGACGCGCTCGCGTTCGGGTCCTTCACCGCTGAACGACCGAGGCTGTCCTCGCCGAGCACGACCGGCTCGTTCGCCTTGAGCACCGCGTTGAGCTGGGAGGCCGCGTCCTCGGAGACGATGACCCGGTTCGTGTCGGACGGGTCGTCGGCCACCGGGTACTGCACGAAGACCATCTGGGACAGCCCGACGTTCTGCACCGCGAGTGCCATCCGGGCGAGCGTGGTCGGGTCGGCGAGCGTGTCGGACAGCGTCATGTGCTTGGCCGCGGTCTCCGCCAGCCGCAGGACCCGCCCGGGGTTCGTCAGCGTGCCCGCGGACACCGTCTGCCGGGCGAGGGCGGACATGAACGTCTGCTGGTTGCTGATCCGGCCGAGGTCGCTCCGGTCGCCGACACCGTGGCGCGAGCGGAGGAAGGCCGCGGCCTCGGCCCCGGAGAGCTCCTGGTTCCCGGCCTGCAGGTCGAGTGCCGGGGAGACGTCGGTGTCCACGATCGGGGTCGCGAGGCAGACCTCGACGCCGCCGACCGCGTCCGCCATCGCGACGACGCCGTCGAAGGTGATCATGCCGGCGTAGGGGATCTGCAGGCCGGTGAGGTCGGAGATCGTCTTCGCGACGCACCCCAGACCGTGCTTCTCGCCGCCGCGGGACAGGGCCGTGTTGAGCATCGCCCCGTCGGTCGCCGGGGTCACGGAGCCGTTGTCGTTGGTGCACGCGGGGATCGGGATGACGAGGTCACGGGGGAAGCTGACCACGGCCATGTTCGTGTGGTCCGCGGAGATGTGCACGAGCAGCGTGGTGTCGTTGTTGCCCACGCCGGAGCTCGCCCGACGACTGACGGGGTCGTCGAAGCCGGCACCTTGGCCGTCACGGGTGTCCGTCGCGACGAGGAGCATGTTCACCTCGCCGGACTGCGCGGTCAGTTCCGGAGCAGCCTTCGCCGTCGTACCGGGCATCGCGAGCGACACCGGCGGCTTGGCCTGGCTGACGACCTGGTAGGAGGCGATCGCGGCGACCGATCCCGCACCGACCAGCGCGACGGCGGCGGACATCGCGACGACGCGGGCGGCGAAGCCGATCGGGCTGCGCGGGGCGAGGCGTCCGTGGCGGACGACCGCTGCCGGTTCCTCGACCGCGGTGTGCTCCTGCTGCTCGGTCACGTGCTCCCCCTCGACGGTGCTGCGCCCGGTCGGGACACGGGCTTCGGCCGCGCCCTGCGCGCGGCGACGCGACCCTCTCGGGAAGGAGCGCGGTCGCCGCATCGTACCGACGGCCGCCGCCGGATCGCTGGGACGCGCCCGGCGCCCGGGGCGACACCCCTCAGCGCGACGGTCGCCCCCCTGCCGCGGCGTCTCCCCCGTACGACGGAGGCGACCAGCTCGGGAAGTCCCGCCGACAGCCGGAGGCGAGCCGGGCCTCCCGGCAAATAGCGTCGAGACGTCGGCGAGGTGCGTCGACGGAAGGGGAACCAGCGATGCTCACCATCGAGGGCGTGACGAAGCGCTTCGGCGAGCGCCGGGTCCTGGACGACGTCGGGTTCGACGTCGGCCGCGGACGCCTCACCGGCTTCGTCGGCGGCAACGGCGCCGGCAAGACCACGACCATGCGCATCCTGCTCGGGGTGCTCGAGCCCGACGCGGGGACGGTGTCGATCGACGGCAGCGCCATCGGTCCGGCGGACCGGAAGCGGTTCGGGTACATGCCCGAGGAGCGCGGCCTGTACCCGAAGATGCGGGTCGCCGAGCAGATCACCTACCTGGCCCGGCTGCACGGCGTCGGGAAGCGCGAGGCCGCCGACCGGACCGGGCAGCTGCTGGAGCGCCTCGAACTCGGGAAGCACGCCGACGACGAGGTCGAGAAGCTGTCCCTGGGCAACCAGCAGCGGGTGCAGGTCGCCGCCGCACTGGCGCACGACCCCGAGGTGCTCGTCCTGGACGAGCCGTTCTCGGGCCTCGACCCGATGGCCGTGGACGTCGTGCTCGGCGTCCTGCGCGAAGCAGCGGGCCGGGGCGTGCCGGTGCTGTTCTCGAGCCACCAGCTCGACGTCGTCGAGCGCCTGTGCGACGACGTCGTCGTCATCGCCGACGGGCGGATCCGGGCGTCCGGGCCGCAGGAGGACCTCCGGAAGCAGGCCGGGCCACCGGCCTGGGAGCTGCTCGTCGACGGCGACGTCGCCTGGCTCCGCGACGAACCGGGCGTCAGCGTCCGCGAGTTCGACGGCGGCTACGCCGTGTTCGAGGCGTCCGATGCGGTCGCCCAGTCCGTCCTGCAGCGTGCGGTGTCGTCCGGCACCGTCGGTTCGTTCGCTCCGCGGGTCCCCCGGCTGAGCGAGGTCTTCCGGGAGGTCATCCGGTGAACGGTTCGTTCGTGTCCGCGGTCCGGCTCGTCAGCGCCCGGGAGATCCAGGCGCGCCTCCGGAGCAAGGCGTTCATCGTCTCGGCGCTCATCCTCGTCGTCATGGTCGTCGCGTCCATCGTGATCGCCGGCGTGGTCGGCAACGCCACGTCCGACGACAAGACGCCGGTGGCGGTCGCGGAGGGCGTCAGCCTGCCGTCGTCCGCCGGTCTCGACGTCACCCCGACGGCGACGACCGCGGCGGCCGAGCGTCTCGTCCGGAGCGGGGACGTCGACGCCGCCATCGTGCCGTCCGACGATCCGCTCGGCTTCTCGGTCGTGGGCCTCGACTCCACCCCGACCGGTGTCGTGCAGGCGCTCAGCGTCTCGCCGAAGGTGGAGCTGCTGGACCCCGACGCGCTGCCGGAGGGCCTCGTGTACATCGTCGCGCTCGCGTTCGGCGTCGTGTTCTTCGCCTCGGCGGTGACGTTCGGACAGTCGATCGCGCAGAGCGTCGTGGAGGAGAAGTCGACCCGGGTCGTCGAGATCCTGATGGCGGCGATCCCAGCCCGTGCGCTGCTGGCGGGGAAGGTGCTCGGCAACAGCATCATGGCGTTCGCGCAGATCGTGGCGGTGGCGATCGCGGCGACCATCGCGCTCGCCCTGACCGGCCAGGACAACCTGTTCACGCTGCTCGGCCCGAGCATGCTGTGGTTCGTCGGCTTCTTCGCGATCGGGTTCGTGCTCATCGCGTCGCTGTTCGCCGCGTCCGCGGTGCTCGTGTCGCGGCAGGAGGACGTCGGCAGCGTCACGACGCCGGTGATGATGCTCGTGATGATCCCCTACGTGCTGATCATCGTCGCGTACTCGAACCCGACGATCCTCGGCGTCATGTCGTACGTGCCGTTCAGCGCGGCGATCGGGATGCCGATGCGGATCTTCCTCGGCTCGGTCGAGTGGTGGGAGCCGGTGCTGTCGCTCCTGGTGCTCCTCGCATCGGTGGTCGTGGTCATCCTCGTCGGCGCGCGCATCTACGAGAACGCGCTGCTCCGGACCGGCGGTCGCGTGAAGCTGTCGGAGGCGATCCGCGGCTGACGCCGCGATGCCGGACGGGAGGCCCGGATCACGTGAGCAGGTGCGCTCACGTGATCCGGGCCTCCGGTCCGTCGAGCGGGTACCCGGCTCAGGCCGGGAAGGCGCGGAGCGCGCGCTCGACGACCGCCGCGAGCGCGGCGCGCGGTGCGCCGCCGCTCGCCTGCACGGCCAGTCCGGCCGACACCGTCGACACGTACTTCGCGAGTTCGACGGGGTCCTCGGTGTCGGGGAGATCGCCGTCCTCGACCGCACGACGGAACCGCTCGACGAACCGCTGCTCACCGCCGGCCCGGCTCTCGGCGAGGAAGTCGACGATGCGCTGGTCGCCCTCGCCGGCGGCCAGGCCGCCCTGGATGGACAGGCACCCGGCAGGCCGCCCAGGGGTGGTCACCGCGGCGACGTTGCTGCGGAGGTAGTGCTCGGCCACGGCGCGGGCGGTCGGCTCGGCGAGGGCGTCCCCGACGTAGGCCATCTCGACCTCGGCGTAGCGCCCGATCGCCTTCTTGAAGGTCTCCTCCTTGTTGCCGAACGCGGCGTAGAGGCTCGGCCGGTTGATGCCCATCGCGCCCGTCAGGTCGTCGAGGCTCGTCCCCTCGTAGCCCTGCCGCCAGAACACGTCGACCGCACGGTCGAGGGCGGCGTCCGCGTCGAAGGACCGTGGTCGTCCACGAGTGGCCATGCGCACACCTTCCCTTTCTGTACCGCTCGGACCACAATAGCCCCGTCAGACCGAGAGGAACCCGCATGCCCACCGTCCACGAACTGCTCGACGCCAACCTCCACGAGGTCTTCGGCAACCGCGACGCCGATGCCCGACGCGCCGCCGCGGAGCGCATCTACTCCCCCGACGTCGTCCTCGTCGACCCGGAGGGCGAGAACGACGGGCGGGAGGCACTGCTCGCGAAGGCCGCGGAGCTCCTCGGCCAGGTCCCCGACTCCTTCGTGTTCGCCGCGGATGGCCCGCACTACGCATCCGAGGACACCGGCGCCCTGGCGTGGGCACTCGGCCCGGCGGGCGCACCCCAGGTCCGGGGCATCGACGTCGTCACCGTCGCGGACGGTCGGATCACGCAGGTGCGGACGTTCTTCCTGAGCGCCTGACGACCCACTTCCTTACCGTTCGGTACAGATTTGACAAGTGCGCCGGACGGGTCTACGTTCCACTTCTGTACCGAACAGTAAGGAAAGGGAACCGACCATGAACGACTTCACCGACACCACCGCCCTCGTCACCGGCGGCTCGTCCGGCATCGGGCTCGCCGTCGTCCGACGACTCGTCGCCGAGGGCGCGCACGTCATCGTGACCGGACGGCGGCAGTCCGCCCTCGACGCCGTCGGCACGGAGCTCGGCGACGCGGTCACGACCGTGCAGGGCGACGTCACCGACCCGGCGGCGATCGAGCGCATCGTCGACGCCGTCCGGGCGCGCGGCGGCTCCCTCGGCCTCGTGTTCGCGAACGCCGGCGGCGGCTCGTTCGCCGCGCTCGGCGACATCACGTGGGAGCACTTCACCGACACGTTCAACGCCAACGTCGGCGGGGTCATCAACACCGTCCAGGCAGCCCTGCCGTTCCTGGGCCGCGGCTCGGCGATCGTCCTCACCGGGTCGAACATCGACGTCAAGGCCAGCCCGGCCTTCAGCGTCTACGCCGCGACCAAGGCAGCGGTCCGCTCACTCGCCCGGAGCTGGGCGGCCGAGCTCGTCGACGCGGGCGTGCGGGTGAACGTCGTCGCGCCCGGGCCGATCGGGACGCCGGGGCTCTCCGGCCTGGCGGACACGCCGGAGGACGCGGGCTCGCTGCTCGACGGTCTCGCCGCGGGTGTCCCGCTCGGTCGCCTCGGCACCGAGGACGAGATCGCCGACGCTGTCCTCTTCCTCGGCTCACCGCGGAGCAGCTACGTCACCGGCGCGGTCCTGTACGTGGACGGCGGCGCGAGCCAGGTGTGACGCCGGCCGCAGCCGGCTCCGCCGGCCCTGTCGGACGGGAGGCCCGGATCACGTGAGCAGGTCTGCGCACGTGATCCGGGCCTCCAGTCCGGCACCCGCGCCCGGTCAGTGGAACGCGACGATCGGACCGCGGTCGACGGCGCGAGGCGTCAGCTTCACGAGTCGGTACTGCGTGTCGCCGCGGTAGGCGATCACGACGGTGTGGGCGCCCCAGGTGTACGGGTAGGCGCTCGGACGCGGCGTCGCGGTCGCTGCCGAGAGGACTGCGGACCGGGTGATGCCGTGGCCCGTCGACTCGTACAGGGCGACCTCGTCCGGGGTGCTGCCGGTCGCGCCGTCGCAGGTCGTGTCGACGAGCCAGGACGTGTGCCCGTCGCCGCGCAGGTCGCCCGTGGCGGTGACGAGCGACGCAAAGTCGCCGCTGCAGAGCTCGAGGCCAGGGTGGCTCGCGCGGTCCACGGCACGGGTCAGACCCTGCACCGAGTCGGTCGACCGGTAGTGGTCCTGGCGACCCGGCTTCGGGGGCTGGGCGGTCCGAGCCGCGAGGACGTGTGCGGCAGCGTGGACCGTGGTGTCGTGCGCGGGTGCCGCCTGGGCGGAGGCCGACGTAACGGCCCCGCCGAGGACGGCCACTGCGGCCGCCGATGCCAGGAGCGCTGTGGTGGAGAGCTTCATGGTGGTCTTCCCTTCCGTCCGCGCCAGTCGTTCGCTCGCGTCGGACAGGTGGGACGGTAGGGACCGTGCGTCGCAGGTCCGCGGCGGACGGTCCGTTCGGCGACGGTCGACGGAGGCCGATCGGCGTGGCGGCGCAGACGACGTCGTCACCGGATCGTCACACGGCGGTCGGGGCCTGCGGGTGCTCCGGAGTGTCGGCGTTCGTTCGGCTCACAGCACTACGTTCGGCCACGATCGTCCGCCGTCGTCTGTCATGATCGGGCAGTCGGCACCCGAGGGAGGGCTTCGTCCAGTGCAGATCCGGTTCACGACGACCGACGACTCGCGGCTGTGGGATTCGCTCGTCGCAGCGAGTCCGGGCGGGACGAGCTTCCACGACTGGTCGTGGTTGCACCTCATGACGGACATGTTCGGGTGGAGGTTCACCCCGCTCCTCGTCCTGCGGGACCGTGGACCCGTCGGGGTGTTCCCCGTGATGATGCAACCGTCCCTGGTGCCGAGGGCCGTCGAGCCTCCGTTCCCCTACGTGGGGCCGCTCGTCCCCGAATCCCTCCTCGTGCCCACGCTGCGGGCGTTCCGGAGCTGGCAGGTCCGGCACGGGCGCCCCTTGGTCCGGTTCGAGTTCGGGCCGGGGGTGGCGGGCAGCGCCGAGCGTGCGCTGGCTGAGACACGGTGCGAGTGGCACGCCGACCGCACGATCACGGTGGACCTGGTCGGTGCCACCCCGGAGTCGCTCACGGCCGGGATGAAGAGCAACACCCGGTACCACCTGCGCTCCGGCCTGCGGCGGGGCGTCGAGGTGCGGCCAGCGCTCCCGGGCGAGATCACGACGCTCCTGCCCCAGCTCCTCGAGGAGGCCTACGGCAGTCGCGGGGTCCCGTCGCCGTACCCGGCGGACCTCGGCGCTCGCCTGGAGCGCTGGTCGGCGGGCCGCGAGGACTTCTACGCGTCCACCGCGGTGATCGACGGGGAGCCGGTGGGGTTGCTGGTGGCGCTGGCGAGCCACCCCGTCGTCTGCGGCTGGGTCGGTGGGTCGCTCCGCGCGCATCGTGCGGCCAGTCCCAGTACGGTCCTGTACCACGACGCACTCCAGTGGGCGCTCCGCCGAGGGCACACGGCGGTCGACCTCGTCGGCTACATCGACGAGGGCGTGGCCAAGTTCAAGACGGGGTTCGGAGGCAAGGAGGAGCCGTACCTCCGAGCCGTCTCCTCGACCGTGCCCGGTGTCGTCCGGTCGGCCGTCGGCGCCGTCCGCGCCCGCACCTGAGTCGACGCGGGCGCGGCCGGTCATGCCGCGCCGAGCACCTTCCGCCAGGCCGCGGTCAGTGTGTCGTACTCATCGTCGGAGACGAGGTCGCGCACCCCGGTCGCGAGCACCGCGGACCGGACTGCTTCCTCGGCACCGGCGCGGTCGCGCAGTCGCGCGTCGGAGTGCCGGACCGCGCGCCCGGCCTCCTGCGCAGCTTCGATCTCCTCGACGCGTCCCGCTGCGCCGGCGGCGTCCAGCGCGTGCTGCCAGGCAGCGATGAGGTCGGCGTTCGTGACCATCCGCCCGTCCGCACCGCCCTGGATGGCGAGCGACGCACTCGGTTCCGGGAGCAGGATCCCCTCGTCGGCCTTCCAGGTGGCGTCGAGCGTCTCTGCCTCGTCAGCAGTGATCCGCCCGGCGCGGTCGATCATCGCCTGCAGGGCGGCGTTGCTGGTGTCGTCCGACACGGTGTCCTCTCCGACCGACGCGCTCGCGTGGTCCGGTCCATCTTGCTGGGTGCCCGTCGTCCCGCGTCCAGCCGCCACCCAAGCCAGGGCGAACCGCCGCCGTCACGGTCGACGCACCGAGAAGAGGTCGCCCGGCTGGCAACCCAGGACGTCACACAGGGCCGTCAGCGTCGAGAACCGGATCGCGCGGGCACGGTTGTTCTTCAGCACGGAGAGGTTCACCACCGTCACCCCCACCCGGTCCGCGAGTTCCGTGAGGGTCATGCCCCGTGCGGCCAACAGGTCGTCGAGGTGGCACACGACCGCGTGCCCGTCCTCCTCCGGCGGCATCAGACCAAGCCGGCCTGGTCGCGCACCATCCGCTGCGACGCGGTGAGGGCGAACCGGAAGCACGTCACGACGAGGACCCCGAGGTACACCGGCACGAACTGCGGTTCCACGAGCGGCTCCGGGAGACGGCCGTCCCACCCGAGCGAGGACACGATCCAGTTCCACCCCATGCGCCGGACGAAGTCGGGCAGGAGACCGGCGACGACGGTCAGGACGACGACCCCGTCGAGCAGTCGCGGCGTCGACCGATCGAAGAGTCCGCCGCGAGCGACACACCACACGACCGTCCCGACGAGTGCGATGAGGGCCGCGACGGCGACGACCTCGACGCCGTCGCCGACGCGGACGTACGCGAGCGCAGCCCCGGGGACGTCACCGGTCGGGACCTGCACCGCGACCGCGTCAGCCCGCAGGGCCACGCCGCTGGGCGGTCGGAGCACGTCGGCCGTCGAGGCGGTCCGCAACGGCACCGTGACCGTCCCGACGCGGAGCGAGTGCACCAGGCCGGCGACGTAGGCCCAGCCGACCCAGACGACGCCGATCGCGCACGCGATGACGTAGGGCAGCCAGGAGCGGCTGCCACGGGGCGGGTCGTACACGGGTGCGGTCATGGTCGGTTCCCCTCGTCATCGGACCATCGATTGTCGATAACAACGATAAACGATGGGTGGCGATGCGGCAAGGGTCGTCAGAGCATTCCGAACGCCGCCTGCACCCCGAGGCTCGTCCCCGCCACGAGCGCCCACAGCACGATGCCGAGCACCATCGGCCGGAACCCCGCCCGCCGGAGCGCACCGAAGTCCGTCGACACCCCGATCGCGGCGAGCGCCACGGTGATGAGGAACGTCGCCACGGACGCGAAACCGGGGGCAGCGGCAGCCGGCAGCACCCCGACGGTCCGGAGCAGCACGACCACGAGGAACCCGATCAGGAACCACGGGACCAACCGGAACACGCGGACGCCCCCGGCGCGACCGGCGGCGTCACCGACCGCAGCCTGTGTGCGGGCGGTGCGCCGCGCCTCCAGTCCGGCCAGCCCGATCACGATCGGGATGATCATCAGCGTGCGCACGAGCTTGACGACGACGGCGGTGTCGGTCGCCTGGCGACCGTAGACCGTCGCCGTCGCGACCACCGACGAGGTGTCGTTGACCGCCGTGCCGGCGAAGACGCCGAAGGCGTGCTGCGACAGGCCGAGCGCGTGTCCGAGCAGGGGGAAGAGGAACACCGCGGCGATGTTGCAGAGGAAGATCGTCGACATCGCGTACGCGACGTCCGCTCCGACGGCGCCGATGACGGGCGTGACGGCCGCGATCGCGGAGGCGCCACAGATGCCGGTGCCCACGCCGATCAGCGTCCGGAGCGTCGACGACACCCGGAGCGCTCGGCCGAGGAGCCAGGCACCGACCAGGCAGACGACGAGCGTGGTGAGCATCACCGGCAGCGTCTCGGCGCCGATCCGGAGGACCGCTCCGATCGAGAGCTGTGCACCGAGCAGCACCACGGCCGCCTGCAGCACCCGGCTCGACGCGAACTTCACGCCGGGGGCCAGGTTCCCGAGCTCCCCCTCCGTGCGACGGCGGACGAGCCAGCCGACGAGGACGCCGAGCACGACCGCCGGGACCGGACCGCCGACGACGGGCACCAGGGTGCCGACGACGGTCGCGACGATGCCGACAGCGAGGGCGACGACGATGCCGGGCAGGGCGGGACGGAGGGTGGCGAGGGGCGCTGGCACCGTCCCAGCATGGTCGACGCGGACCGCGGTCGCCAGCGGCGGGGCCCGGCGACACCGCGACGACGGGGCGCGGCCCGGCATCGCACCGGCGACGCGACCTGGAGGCACGGGTCGTGGACCGCACGCAGCACACGTGGGCAAGATGGCCGGGTGGAGTACGAGGCCGACCGGTGGGTGCAGCGGCTGCGGGACGGGGTGGCGCCTCCACGCTGGGGGCTCATCGTCGCAGTGGTCCTGCTCGTCGTGGTCGGAGGCGGGTCGCTCGCGCTCGAGGTCCCGCACCTCGACTGGTTCACGAGCGGACACCGCCGCCTGTCGTTCCTCCTGCTCCCGCTCGTGCTGCTGGTGTGGGGCGTCTGGATCGCCGTCGGGTCGCGTTCGCGCGGTCGGTCGGACCGCCGCACGCTCGCCCGCATCCGAGCGCACGGGCCGGTGCGCTTCCACCTCCCCGTCGAGCCGGTCGGTGACCCCGCGCCGACGATCTGGACGGTGGACGGCAGCGGGCTGCACGGCTGGACGCCGGACAGCTCCGAGCCCGTTGCCCACCTGGCGTGGGACGACGTCGACCACATCGACCTCGTGACCGAGGAGCGACGCGGGCAACGGGTCGACGTCGCGCTCCGCATCACCCGGACGGACGACGGGGTCCTCGTGCTCCTCCCCCGGACGGCGCTCGGCCGCCCGTACACGGCCGGGCAGGTGAAGCTCGACGTCCTCATGCGCGTGCTGCGCTCGCTCCGACGCGAGCGCGCCCGCTGACGGTCCGGCAGGGTGCTGCACGTCCTGCCCGTCCTGCCACGAGACTCGGCCTCAGCGACACTCCTCGCGGCCATGAGCGCGAAGGGTGTCGCTCACCGCGAGACTCGCGCGCCGCATCGCGAGACTCGCGCCCCGCTCGGGCTCCCCGGGATCGTCCGCCCGGCGCGGATCCGCACAGATGATCCACAGGTCGTGACGCACCGACGGGGTCGGACGTATCCTTGACCCCCGGAAGCAACGGCGGTTCCGCGTCCCCACCCTGATCCCTCCAGCACGAAGAGCTTCCCGTGTCCGAACACCGCATCGAGTACGTCGCCCGCGACCGCACGGGCATCACCGCCGTCGTCACGACCACGAGCGTCATCGACGTCGACACCGTCATCCGCAACATCAGCGCCGGTCACTCCGGGTACTACGTCGCCCGGAACTGGAAGCGCACGCCCGTCCGGAGTCTCACCTCGTTCGGCGGCGCGTACCTCTTCGCGAACTGGGACGGCTCGAAGCGGAACATGCTCCACGACCTCGCGTTCCCGGCCAGCACCCGCTCCGTGCCACTGGCGATCCGGCGGCCCTCGCGTCTCCGCGAGGCCGTCGCGGCACTGCTCGGCCGCCGCTAGCCTTCTCGGTCCGGGGCGAGCGCCGTGTCACGTCCCAGTACACGCAGCGCAGCCCGGTTCCTCCAGAGGGTGCTCCCCAGTGCCACCACGAAGAGCACGAGGCCAGCGGGGATGATCCACCGCGTGGCTGCCCACCACTCGGTGGTCTGCGAGACGACCGAGGCCTCGAGTAGCACAGCGCCCACGAACACCACGACTTGTCGTGGTGCGAACACGACGATCCGCCGGGCCGTGTTCCGGACGAGGTCCTCCGTGCCGGACGGCGCGACGGCGCGACCGATCGCAGCTCGCCCGATCAACCACCGGTCACGCCGGGTGAGCGTCCGCATCCCGGGAGGGGTGGTGGAGAAGACCGTCCCCCGAGCGGCCGCGACGAAGAACAGCACACACCCGGTGATCATCGCGGCGAGTCCGACGCACTGGAACACGAACCGTACGATCGCGAACGGTTCGCCTTCCGGCGCCAGCCGCAACACGACCGCCAGGACGATGGCGACCGCCGCCACGACCACGCTGCCGACCTCCGCCCATCGTGGCAACGGTCGTGTCCCCGACTCCATGACGACGAGTCAACACAATTCGACTGCGAGCCAGACGGCGGGAGGCCCGGACCACGTGAGCTGACCTGCTCGCGTGATCCGGATCCGGGCCTCCCGTCGGTCCGTCGACGTCGTCAGACGTCGCGCGACCGCGCCGCGGCGAGCGCGATCGCGCCGATCACGACCACCTCGCCCGCGAGGACCCCGAAACCACCCCAACCGCCGAGGTGCAAGCCGTCGCCCTGCTGCGCACCCGAGTCGAACGTGTACAGCTGCGCCCCGGCGGAGGACGGCAGGAACTGCGAGGCGTCCATGATCCACTGCTGGTTGGTCAGCCCGCCGATGATCTGCACGATCGTCGGCAGGACGAGCAGGATGCCGAGCGTGATGGCGATGCCGCCCGCGCTCGACCGCACGAGGAGTCCGATGCCGAACGCCAGGAGCGCGACGAGCGTCACGTAGACCGACGAGCCGAGGATCGGCATGAACACCGCCGGGTCCGCGAGGTCGGGGCGGATGTCCCGGCCGGCCTGCAGCGCAGTGGTGATCGCCACGCCGATCCAGGTGGCGACGACGCTGACCACGAAGGTCGTCAGCGCGAGGACGAACGCCTTGGCGAGCACGACGCCGGTGCGCCCGGGGTCTGCGGTGAAGGTGGACCGGATCTGCCCGGTGCCGTACTCCCCCGTGATGATGAGCACGCCGAGGACCCCGACGACGAGCGCGGTCAGCGACACACTGGCGGCGCTGACCTGCACGATGAGCTCGTTCGCCACGGCGGTCGGTGCACCACGCTGGACGCCGGTGTCGACGGCGCCGAGCAGGTAGGCCATCGCGAGGGTCAGGACGACGACGATGGCGTAGCACCAGACCGTCGACCGGATGCTGCGCAGCTTGATCCACTCGCTCCGGACGAGGCGCGGGAAGGAGAGGCTCGTGGAGCGGGGCATGGTGACGGCGCTCATCGGACGCCCTCCGATCGGTACTCGACGTCGTCGCGGGTGAGTGCCATGTAGGCCTCCTCGAGGCTGGCGCCCATCGGGGTGAGCTCGTGGATCGGTGCGCCGACCTGTGCGGCAACGTCGCCGATGCGCTGCGCGTCGGGGCCGACGACCACGAAGGCGCCGTCCTCGCGCGGGGTGATGGCGGACGCGGCGGAGCCGATCGCGCCGAAGAGCTGGTCGGGCGCGGGCGTCCGGACGAGCACGCGGTTGCCGCCTCCGTTGCCACCTCCCGCGACGAACTCGGCGATCGGGGCGTCGGCGAGCACCCGGCCGCGACCGAGCACGACGACACGGTCGGCCGTCTGCGCCATCTCGCTCATGAGGTGGCTGGAGAGGAACACGGTGCGGCCGTCGGCGGCCATGCGGCGGGCGAGCTGGCGGACCCAGAGGACGCCGTCGGGGTCGAGGCCGTTGACCGGCTCGTCGAGGATCAGGGTCTTCGGGTCGCCGAGCAGTGCCGCCGCGATGCCGAGGCGCTGCCCCATGCCGAGTGAGAACCCACCGACGCGCTTCTTCGCGACCGCGTCGAGGCCGGTCATGTCGATGACCTCGTGCACCCGGGCCTTCGGGATGCCGTGCGTCGCCGCGAGTGCGAGCAGGTGGTTGTAGGCGCTCCGCCCGGAGTGGACCGCCTTCGCCTCGAGCAGCGCCCCGACCTGCCGGAGCGGGTCGGAGAAGCTGCGGTAGGGCGCGCCGTTGACGATCGCCCTCCCCGAGGTGGGGCGGTCGAGGCCCATGATCATGCGCATCGTCGTGGACTTGCCCGCGCCGTTCGGCCCGAGGAAGCCGGTGACGCTCCCGGGTCGGACGACGAACGAGACGTCGTTCACGGCGATCTTCTGGCCGTAGTGCTTGGTGAGGTGCTCGACTTCGATCACGCAGCCAACGCTAGGGGGACGCTCAGGCCACGCGCGTCCCCCGCACGACGGAGATCTGGTCCGAGCCACGCACCCCCAGAAGGAGGGGGGCCAGTCCGCCGAGCGCAGTGACCCGAACCGGGTCCACAGGCAACGTGCAGGCTGGATCGGCACAGCACACCTGGCGCACGACGGAGCAGCAGCCGGCACGGCGGGAGTTCGCACGAGCCCCTCCAAACCACCGGATGGTCCGCTCCGAAGAACCTGTGCGACTGGGACAGTTCCGTGGCGATCTCCGCCTCGGGCCCATCGAGTTCGAACCCACCGTTCGGAAGGACCGCACCATGACCGCACACACCTCACCCGCCCGCACCGGCTTCGCCGCCACGTTGACCCAGAAGGTCGCGCTGCTGTTCGGCGTCGTGTTCCTGCTCGTCGGCATCGCCGGCTTCATCCCGGGCCTCACGATGGACATGGGCTCGATGTCGATGGCCGGCCACGGCTCGATGGCGCTGCTCGTCGGCGTCTTCCAGGTGTCCGTCCTGCACAACATCGTGCACCTGCTCTTCGGCGTCGTCGGCGTCATCGCCGCCCGCTCGCACGTCGGCTCGCGGAACTACCTCGTGATCGGCGGCATCGTCTACTTCGTCGTCTTCATCTACGGCCTGTTCACGGCCGGCATGGCCACCGGCGCGAACTTCGTGCCGCTGAACAGCGCCGACAACGTGCTGCACCTCATCCTCGCGGTCGCGATGGTCGTCCTCGGCCTCGTCGTCCCGCGCATCGGCGCGCGCACCGCGCGCTGACGTCGTCGGGTGGGCCGGGCGACCGGCCCACCCTGCGGTCGCCGGGGATCAGGGGCGACCAGACGTCGGCCTGGAGGCCCGGTACCAGCTGGTACCGGGCCTCCAGTGCGTCAGGCGGTCACGTCGGCCGCGGGGCGGACGTGCAGTGCTCGGACCTCAGCCGTCGCGACGGTCGTCGCGACGTGAGCGCGTCCGCCGGAAGCGCTTGCCCGTCTCCTCGTCCACGGCGATGCTGCCGGTCGGCAGGTTCGACATGTCCGGCGCGATGACCGTCGGCTCGCGGCCGGAGTCCGGCAAACCCATCGTCGGGAGGCCCTCGGGGGTGTCGAGCACGAGCACGGGGGTCCGGGCCGTGAGCGTCCGGCCCGCGAAGAAGTCGGGCGACCGCAGCCACCACACGACCATGAGCACGACGCCGATCAGGATCGCGCCGATCCCGACCACCGCGACCGCTCCGATCCCGAGGATGGTGACGTCGTGGCCGGCGTCGTCCTGCAGCCAGTCGGGCTGAGCGAACTGCACGAGGCCGTAGACGAACGTCACGGCGAGGACGATCCCGCCGGCGAGGGGCACCAGGCCGCGCATGACGGCGTTCCGGACGCTCGAGAACAGGGTCCGCCGGTACACCCACACGCACGCGAACCCGGTGAGGCCGTAGTAGAACGCGATCATCAGGCCGACCGACCCGATGAGGGCGGTGAGCAGGTTCGTCGAGATGACGGTGAAGAGCACGTAGAACCCGATGGACGCGAGGCCCATGCCGACCGTCGACCACGTCGGGGTCAGGAACCGCTTGTGGATCCGGGCGAACTGGGTCGGCAGTGCCTTGTACGCGGCCATCGAGAGCGCGGTGCGGGCGGTGGGCAGGATCGTCGTCTGGGTGGACGCCGACGCAGAGGTCAGGATCGAGAACGCGAGCAGTGCCATCGCGGCGTGCCCGATGAACGAGTCGCCGAAGAGCGTGGGGCCGATGGCCGAGAACACGTCGTCCGCGTTGGTCTGCGACCCGAGGCCGATGCCCTTCGTGCCGACCCCGGCGAACGCGATCGCGGCGATGGACACCAGCGCGTAGATCACGAGCAGCAGCACGGTGCTGATGACCGCGGCGCGACCGGGGGTCTTCTCCGGGTCCTTCGTCTCCTCGTTGAGCGACACCGCGGTGTCCCAGCCCCAGTAGATGAAGATCGCGGTGAGCATGGCGGGCGCGATCACGGACCCGAAGTCCATGCCGCTCGGCCAGAGCCAGCTGAGCGACGGGGTGATCGATCCGTCGACGCCGTGGCCGGTGCCGACCCGGACCAGGGCGACCGACGCGAACATCACGAGGACCAGCACCTCGACGCCGAGCAGCACGTACTGCAGGCGAGCCGAGACCTCGACGCCGACGTAGCAGATGAAGGTCATCACGGCGATCCAGAGCACGCCGGCCACCGTCGACCAGAGGGTGCTGCTCCCCAGCGCGCTGATCGCCGGGTCGTTCGTCATCACCCCGACGAAGGTGTACCCGTACGAGCCGGCGATCTGCGCGAGGTTCGCCATCACGATGATGTCCGCGGCGATGATGCCCCAGCCGCCGAGCCACCCCGTGACCGCCCCGAACGCCCGGGTCGCCCACGTGAAGGTCGTGCCGCAGTCCGGGTCCTCCTTGTTGAGCTCCTGGTAGGCCACGGCGATCATCCACATCGGGATGAACGCGAGCAGCATGATCGCCGGCGCCTTGACGCCCGCGAGCAGCGCCCCGCCGCTCGCGACCACCAGGCCGAGGCTCGCAGCCAGGCTGTACGCCGGCGCCGTGGACGAGATGCCCATGACGACGCTGCCGAACAGGCCGAGCGCACCCGTCCGCAGGCCCTTGTCGACCGCCGTCGTGTCGGTGGCCGCAGTCACCACTCCGCCGTCCCGCATGACCAGCCACCTCTCGGATGTGTCACGCGACGAAATCCGTCGCCGAGGATCCACTGCACCGTGCATCCGAGCACTGAAACTAGCGCCTCGCGACGGGATCCGCACTACCCTGTGATGATCGTGATCCGCCGCCGAGAGGAGCACCAGCGTGGGAACCGCCTCGTGGGACGTCGTCGTAGTGGGTGCGGGGGTGGCCGGGCTCACCGCGGCACGGCTGCTGCAGGACGCCGGGCGCCGGGTCGTGGTGCTCGAGGCGCGCGACCGTGTCGGCGGGCGGGTGCACACCGAGCGGACCGGCGGGCAGGTCACCGACCGCGGGGCGTCGTGGATCCACGGGATCGACGGCAGCGCGGTCGCGGACGCGGTGCGGGCGTTCGGGCTGCCGACCGTGGAGTTCACCGTCGGCGGCTACCAGGTGGACGGCCGTCCGATCGCGTACCACGCGCCGGACGGCCGCCGTGTGTCCGACGCCGAGGCCGTACGGTTCGCCGACGACGTGCACGCCGTCGACCGGACCCTCGTGGACGTCATCGCGGTGTCGGCCCCGGCGGACTCGTACCGCATGGTCGTCGAACGGGCGGTGGCCGCGCAGGGGTGGGACGCCGAACGCGCCGAGCGGGTCCGCGAACACCTCGAGCACCGCAGCGAGGAGCAGTACGGGGTGGGCGCGGACGAGCTGGCGGCGCACGGCCTCGACGACGACACCATCGAGGGTGACGAGGTCGTGTTCCCGCACGGGTACGACGAGCTGCCGGCGCACCTCGCCGAGGGGCTCGACGTTCGGCTCGGGCACACCGTCACCGCGGTGTCGCGCGGTCTCGGAGGGGTCGTCGTCACGGTCGACGACGGCGCACGCTCCACGCCGTTCGCCGCGGGCAGCGCGGTCGCGACCGTGCCCGTCAGTGTGCTGCAGGCCGGCACGATCACGTTCGACCCGCCGCTTCCTGATCGACACCGGGAGGCCCTCGGCCACCTGCGGATGAACGCCTTCGAGAAGGTGGTGCTGCGGTTCCCGGAGCGGTTCTGGGACGAGGACGTGTACGCGGTCCGGCAGCTCGGTCCCGAGGGATCGTGGTGGCACTCCTGGTACGACCTCACCCGGATCGACGGCGAGCCGACGCTGCTGACGTTCGCGGCGGGGCCGGCGGGGCGGGCGATCCGCGGGTGGTCCGCCGAGAGGGTCGCTGCGTCGGTGCTCGACCAGCTGCGACGGCTGTACGGCGACCGGGTGGCCGCGCCGACCTCGGTGCTCGTGACCGCGTGGCAGGACGACCCGTGGGCGCTCGGGTCCTACGCGCACATGCTGCCGGGGTCGACCACTGCCGACCACGACGACCTCGCGGAGCCGATCGACGGCGTGCTGCACCTGGCTGGCGAGGCCACGTGGACGGACGACCCGGCGACGGTGTCGGCAGCGCTGTACTCGGGGCACCGTGCGGCCGAGCGGGTCCTCGGGCACGCCGTGCCGGTCGAGCGGCTCTGGGCCTGATCTGCGCCCGCTGTACGCGCCGGCTCAGGCGGTCGCGGCCTCGGAGTCGTCCTCGATCCGGAGCGCCGTCGCGACGAGCTGGTCGACCTCCGGTGTGCGCCGCCCCTCGGGCCAGCCGAGCACGGTCGTGGCGATCGGCGCGTCGAGCACGGGCACCGCGGCGTGCTCCGGCCACTGCCACGCACGGCTCGACCGGGGGATGACGAGGAGCGTGCGGCCGAGGGCGACGAGCTGGGCGAGCTGCGACTGCGAGTGCACCTCCGGGCCCGGACCCGGCGGGTAGCTCCAGTCGGCGAGGGGCCACCGGGCGATCGGGAGATCGGGTACGGACGACACCTCCGTTATCGTCAGCGAGCGGCGTGCGGCGAGCGGGTGCGACGACGGCACGATCGCGACCTGCGGCTCGGAGTGCAGGTCGACGGACTCGATGCCGGTGAAGTCGTCGAACGGACGGTGCATCACCGCGACGTCCGCCGTACCGTCGAGGAGGAGCCCCGCCTGCTCCCCGATCTCGCACAGCTCGACGTCGATCGGGACGGCGTCTGGGACACCGGCGTCGACGGCGGCCTGGTGTGCGTCGAGCAGGGACTGCAGGAACGCGTGCGACGATCCGGCCTTCGTCGCGAGCACGAGCCGCCTCTCCGGAGCACCCGCGCGGCGTGCCCGCCGGACGGCCGCGCGCACGCTGTCGAGGGCGGCAGGAGCGTCACGGAGGAGCACCTCACCCGCCGGGGTCAGGCGCACGCCACGTCGATCGCGGTCGAAGAGCTGCACGCCGATCCGCGCCTCGAGCTGCCGGATCGCACGCGACAACGGCGGCTGCGCCATCCCGAGTCGGAGCGCTGCTCGTCCGAAGTGTCGCTCCTCCGCCACGGCCAGGAAGTACCGGAGCTCGCGGGTCTCGACGTCGTCCACGTCCAGAGCGTACGCCCGGTGATACCCGTGGGGTACCACCGATGACCGGATCGGTGTTGGACACAGCGACCTGCTCGGACCGACGATCGGGTCATGGACGAGCACGACGACGCAACAGCCACGACAGCCACGAACGACAGGACCACCGCGCTGGTGACGGGCGCGAACAAGGGCATCGGGTACGCGATCGCCGAGGGCCTCGGCGCCCGGGGCCTCCGCGTGCTGGTGGGTGCCCGTGACGACGACAGTCGGTCGGCGGCCGTCGAACGGCTGCGCACGCAGGGCATCGACGCGCACGGCGTCCGGATCGACGTCACGGACGACGACGGGGTCGTCGCTGCCGCCGCGGAGGTCGAGCGGCGGTTCGGGCGTCTCGACGTCCTCGTGAACAACGCGGGCATCTCGGGTCCGTTCGACCCCGTCACCTGGACGCAGGACCCGACGACGCTCGACCTCGACGTGGTCCGCCAGGTGGTCGACGTCAACGTCTACGGGGTGGTCCGCGTGACGAACGCGTTCCTGCCGCTGCTCCGCCGCTCCTCCGCGCCGAGGATCGTCAACGCCTCGAGCAGCATGGGTTCGCTCGGCCGGCAGCCCGGGCCGGTCATGGCCGCGTACGCGCCCTCGAAGACCTTCCTCAACGGCATCACCACCCAGTACGCCCGGACCTTCGCGGACACGCCGATCATCGTGAACGCGGCCTGCCCCGGCCTCGTCGCGACGGACTTCAACGGCTTCGCAGGCGACCGGACGGCCGCGCAGGGCGCGGCGACCGCCATCCGGCTCGCCACCCTGCCCGACGACGGCCCCCGCGGCGGGTTCTTCGAGGACGACGGCGTCGTCCCCTGGTGAGCCGCGGCGTCGCCGCGCTGACGCGAGACTCGCCACGACGGACAGTTCCGCGGCCGCGGAGCCGCGGAACTGTCCGCCGAGCCGAGACTCGGGGACCGGGCTGGGCCGGCCCGGCGCGCGTCGTGATGGACGGACGGGAGGCCCTGCCCACGTTCCGCTCGCAGCGGACGTGAGCAGGGCCTCTCCCCACCGACACGGCCTGCACGCCGCTGGCGCGTCGCGCAGGAACCGGCGGCGTGGGCCCCGGCCGTCACGCGGGTCGTCAGACCGCGGCGGCGACCGTGTCGAGCGTGGCCGCGAAGGGGTCGAAGCCCTCCGGCAGCGACGCGATCGGCGCGACGGTGGACTCGACGTCGACGAACGCACGGCGCTCGACCGACTCCTCCACCGCGACCATCGTGTCGAGCACGTGGTAGCCGACCTCGCCCGTCGCGATGTGCGAGCCGCCGCCACGGATCGCCCGCGCCATGTCGAGCACGCCCAGCCCGCGGCCGGCGGTGGGCTCCTCGTCGAGGACGGTCTCCCACTCCTGCTCGAACGGGAACGAGACGTCGGCACCGAGCGGCCGTGCGATGCGGATCGGGTGCCCGCCGCCGAAGGTGTTCGGGTCGGGCAGGACGATCGTGCCCTCGGTGCCGTTCACCTCGAAGACGCCGTGCCGGAACAGCGGGGTGTCGAACGAGAGCAGCGACTGCGCGGAGCCGCCCTGCTCGAAGGAGGTCAGGACGGAGAGGTGGGTGGGCACCTCGACCGGGAACTCCTGGCCGGCGTTCGGCCCGACGACGAGCTGGCGGGTGTCCCGCGACGTCGAGCCGGTCGCGACGACCGAAGCGATCGGGCCGAGCAGGTGCACGAGCGCCGTGAAGTAGTACGGGCCCATGTCGAACAGGGGCCCCGCGCCCTTCGCGTAGAGGAACGACGCGTTCGGGTGGAACACGTCGGGGCCCTGCCACTGGAAGCTCGTCACCGCGGTCAACGGGGTGCCGATCGCGCCGGACTCGATGGCGCGCTTGGCCGTCTGCCATCCGGAGCCGAGCACGGTGTCGGGCGCGATGCCGAGCCCCAGCCCGAGCGACTCGGCGAGGGCGACCAGCCCGGCGGCGGACGCACGGTCGACCCCGATCGGCTTCTCGCTCCACACGTGCTTGCCGGCGCGGAGGGCGGCGGTCGAGACCTCGACGTGCGTGGCCGGCAGCGTGAGGTTGATGACGATCTCGACGTCCGGGTCCGCGAGGACGTCGTCGCCGGTGCCGGACGCCGCGACGCCCCACTTCGCAGCCGACGCCGCCGCACGCTCGGTGTCGATGTCGCCGATGCGGACGACCTCGACGTCGGGGAACCGCGTGAGGTTCGTGAGGTACTGCTCGCTGATCATGCCGGCGCCGATGAACCCGATGCCGACCTTCCCGGTGCGGGTCATGCGGAGACCGCTTCCTTGTTCAGCGTGGCGTCGAGCCACCGGTAGGACTGCTCGACCCCGTCGAAGATCTCCCCGTCGAAGCCGTCGAACTCGATGACGGCGTACTCGAGCGCAGGGGCTGCGGCGATGGCTTCGGCGAGGCGGACGTCGCCCTGGCCGGCCGGGGTCTGGTCGGTCGGGATCGAGGCGGTGGAGATCCCGTCGTGCATCGGCCCGTCCTTCACGTGCACGGCGACGATCCGGTCCCCGAGCTCCTGGATGAACGGCACGAGGTCGATGCCGGCGGCCGACGCCCAGTACAGGTCGAGTTCGAGCACGACACGGGGGTCGAGCAGCTCGGCGAGCACCTGGAGTGCGGGCTTGCCGTCGATCTGCGGCCGGAGCTCGTGGTCGTGGTTGTGGTAGCCGACGCGCATGCCGTGCTCGGCGGCCTCGGCGGCGGCTTCGTTCAACCGGGCAGCGACGCGCTCGACACCCTCGCGGGTGGTCCACTCGTCGGCGCCGACGAACGGGTCGATCACGATCTCGAGACCGAGCTCAGCGGCCGCCGCGAAGGTCTCGGCGTGGGACGGTGCGGTCATCACGGAGCCGTCGGGCAGCGGGATCTCCTGCTGCACGAGGAAGGCGTGACCGGTCTTCGCGGTGATGCCGTGCGCGTCGAACGCCCGCTTGAGTTCGGCGGACCGGCCGACGAACGCGAAGGCCTCGACGGTGTCGAAGCCGATCTCGGCGAGGCGGCGGACGCCGCCGTCGAGGTCGGGCTCCAGCGCGGCGTTCACCGTGTAGAGCTGCAGGGAGATGGCGGGTGCCATGGTGGGTCCTTTCTGCCCGCGTCGTCGCGGGGCTGGCGGTGACGGCCTGGGCCCACACCGCCGGTTCCTGCGCGACGCGCCAGCGGCGTGCAGGCCGTGTCGGTGGGGAGAGGCGCGACACGCGTCGTCGACGCGGGTCGCGCCTCCAGGCGGTTGCGGTTGGTCAGCCGCTACTTGACCGACTTGATGGGGAAGATGACGAGGGCCCCGAGCAGGACCGCGACGCCGGCGCCCCAGAGCATGAGCGTGTAGTTCTGCCCGCCGCCGATGCCGAGGAGGAAGAGACCGACGGCCGGTGCGAGCGACTGCGGCAGGGCGTTGGCGATGTTGATGACACCCAGGTCCTTGCCGGGACGCTCCGGGTCGGGCAGCACGTCGACGATGAGCGCGGTGTCGATCGCGGCGTAGATGCCGAAGGCGAAGCCCATCACGATCTCGGCGAAGTAGAACCCGCCGACGGTGTCGACGTGCGCCAGGATGACCAGGCCGACCGCGGTGAGCGCGGTGGAGCTCCAGACGAACACCTTGCGGCGACCGACGCGGTCGGAGACCCAGCCGGAGAGCGCGGCGCTGACGAGGAGGGCGACGGTGTAGAGGAGCACACCGAAGGCGACGACCCCGACGGCCTCTTTCTGCGGGAGTCCGATCCGGTCCTGCATGTAGAGCAGGCGGTACGTCGTGAACATGAACGTGCCGAAGGTGATGAGGAAGCGGCCCCACCAGGCGAGCCCGAAGTCCGGGTGCTTGATCGGGTTCGTCCAGAACGAGCTGATGAGGTTGATCCAGCTGAACGGCTTGATCGGCGTGGTCGGCAGGTCGTCGCGGCAGATGACGGCGTAGACCACGATCGCGATGATCGCCAGGATGCCCGGCGCGATGAAGAGGATCGGCAGGTTGCCGACGAGGTACACGGCCAGGTAGAGGCCGGCGAGGATGGCGATGTTCTGTGCCAGAGCGATGACACTCGATGCCTTGCCGCGCTGGAACTCCGGCACGTTGTCGGCGAAGCTCGCGGTCAGGGTGGCGAGGACGGCGTTGGCAGTGACCTGTGCGAGGACCCACGCCAGGGTGAGCTGGAGCACGTTCGGGGAGAACGCCAGCCAGGCGAGCGCGCCGACGAAGACGACGACGCCGCCGATCATCCACGGGCGGCGGCGACCCCAGCGGGTGCGCGTGCGGTCGGAGACGGCACCGAAGAGCGGGTTGGCGAGCAGTGCGCCGAACGCGCCGAACGGCAGGACCGAACCGACGACCGTCTCGGGGCTGGCCGGGTTGAGCTGCTCGGCCTTGATCGACATGCTCACGAAGACCGGGGTGAGCAGGGCGACGAACAGGCCGAACTGGGCGAAGCTGAGGCCCCAGAGGTAGCCACGGCCGACTCGGACACTGCTGACGGCCTGCGTGATGCCCTCGACTGAGAACGCACGCGATGCCGCTGCATGGTCGGAGCTCGTCGCGCCCGCGGCCGCGGTGACCGGCGGGTTGGCGGTGCCGGCGAGACCGGACTTGGGTTCTTCCTTCGACGTCGGTGTCGACATGACTCCTCCTCGAGCCACAGGGGGCTGACGCCCGTCTGAATACCTAGTGCTGGTAGGTGACGGCGACAGTAGCACCCAAAACCTCCGGGCGGAAGTTTTTGGTGAGATTGTTTCGTGCGCGCCGGGCCCGCTCCCGGTCGCGCCGTAGCCTGGGCAGGTGAGTTCCAACGTGGGAAGCGGCGTCCGGGGTCCGTACGCCAAGGGGATCCAGCGGCGGCAGGAGATCCTCGACCGGACGCTCGACGTCGTCGCGACCCGTGGGATCGACGGCACCTCGCTCCGGGCCATCGGCGACGCGATCGGCATCTCGCACGCGGCGCTCCGGCACTACTTCTCGTCACGCGAGGCCCTGCTCGTCGAGGTGCTCCGGGAGCGGGACGTCCTCTCGGGCAAGACCCTCACCGAGGTCCCGGGGGTCGTCGCCGGCATGACCGCGGTGGCCGACCGGAACGTGCAGGAGCCGGCCCTCGTGACGCTCTACACGACGCTGCTCGGCGCCTCCGTCGAGCCGGGGAACGAGGAGGCGCGGGTGTTCTTCACGGAGCGGTTCGACTCCGCACGGGCGGACCTCGCGGCGCAGCTCCGGGACGAGCTCGCGGCGTCGGGGCGGTACTCGGACGCGGACCTCGAGCAGGTGGCGTCGCTCATCATCGCGGCGTTCGACGGGCTGCAGGTGCAGTGGTTGCTCGACCGGAGCATCGACATCGCGGGGACGCTGCGGTTGCTCGAGCGGGTGCTCTGAGTCCTCCGCGCGGTAGGCTGTTTGCATGCAAACACCGATCGGCGACACGGCACACACGACCCCGATCTACTCCCTGACGGAGGCAGCGCAGATCGTCCGCGCCCCGTCGACCTCGTTCGCGCGGTGGGCGCACGGGCACCGGTTCAGGCAGCGGAGCGAAGGCGAGTGGGGGTGGAGTGCGCCCATCCTCACCGGGGTGCGACCAGGGCGGAGCTTCACGGTCCCGTTCAACGCGCTCGCAGAGGCCTACATCGTGGAGTCGTTCCGCCGTGCCGGTCTCCCGATGGCTCGGATCCGGCCCGCGGTCGACGTCCTCCGCCAGGAGATCGGACTGGAGGATGCCCTGCTCAGCGAGAAGCTCCGGACCGACGGCGCCGAGATCCTCATCGAGAACGGCGACCGAGACCTCGTCGTCGTCCGGAACCACCAGGGCGTGTTCCGGGACGTCGTCGACCAGTACCTGCAGAGCATCGTCTACCGCGAGGGGTTCGTGGACTTCCTCCGGCTCCCCGCCTTCGAGCACATCGAGGTGGTCGTCGATCCACACCGCAACTCGGGTCAGCCGACCGTGGCGAAGATCGGCGTCCGTGTCGAAGACGTGGTCAGCCGGGTCCGCGCCGGCGAGGCGATGTCGGACGTCGCGGACGACTTCGGCCTCGAGCCGGTGGAACTCCGGTCGCTCCTCCTGCAGGCCGCATGACGATGGGCGAGTGTCGCTTCCTGCTCGATCGTTCCGTCGGCGGCCGCCTCCTCATCGCGCGCCTCCGGGGCGCCGGGTGGGACGCCGTCACCCTCGCGGAGCAGTTCGGCGACGAGCGTGCGCAGCGGATGGCCGACGAGGAGTGGATCGCGGCGGGGACCCGGGCCGGGTTCGTGCTCCTCGCGAAGGACCACCGGATCGCAAGCCGACCACTCGAGGCGCTGGCCGTCCACGTCAACGACGCACGTGTGGTCACCTTCGCGCGAGGCGAGCTCACCGCTGCCCAGATGGGCGACCTCTGCTTGCTGCACGAGGCTGCGATCCACCGGCTCGCCTGCGTGCAACCGCCGTTCGTGATGGCGCTCACCGCAGCAGGGCTGCGACGGAAGCGGCTCAACGTTCCCTGAGACGCAGTCGTCGGCTCCGGCTCCGGCGGTCAGCGCGTCGTCGGCGCCGGCTGGCAGCGGGGACACCACCACACCCGCCGCGCGGGCGACCCCGCCACCTCGACGTCGTCGCGCGCCCGCACCCGGGTCCCGCACCGGAGGCACGGTCGCCCGGCTCTCCCGACGACCCAGTGTCGCTCCCCGCGTCGCAGTACCCCGGTCGTCACCTGGTAGGCGTCCGGCACGGTCGCCGAGTGCCGCAGCATCCGGCGCGCCGTGTCGAGGGCCGACGGGACGTCGACGTCGCCGACCGGACGGTCCGGGTGGATGCCGCGGACGAAGCAGAGCTCGTTCACCCAGAGGTTCCCGAGGCCCGCGACCCGGCGCTGGTCGAGGAGGACCGTCCGGATCGACGCGTCGGGGTCGCTCGTGCAACGACGGACGGCTTCGTCGCGGTCGAAGTCGTCGTGCAGGAGGTCGGGGCCGAGGTACCCGATGACGCGGGACTCCTCGGCGGTCGGTACGAGCTCGACGACCGGCAGGTCGATGCCCCACACCGTCCGGCCGTCGTCGAGCGCGAGTCGCACGCGGGCATCCCGCGCCACGTGGAGCGGCAACCGTCGCCCGGAGGCGGTCACGGTCCACGAGCCCTGCATCCGCATGTGCGTGTGGAGGGTCGTGCCATCGTCGAAGCGGGTGAGGAGGTGCTTGCCGTGTGTGGCGTGGCCGCTGACGCGCTGCCCACCGAACGCGTGCCCGGCGTCCGGGCCGCCGCGGAGCTCACCGGCACGGACCCGTGCCCCGTCGACCGCTCGGAGCCGCGCGGCGAGCCGGTGGACGGAGTCACCCTCGGGCATGGCCGCACAGTACGTCCGACGACCGACAGCGACCGCCGTCGGGCGTCAGTTGATGATCTCGGCGCGGTCGCGCTGCATCGTCGCCAGCCGCTCCCGCCACGTCTCACGCGCCTCGGGCGTCAGCCGCGTCCAGTCGTGGACCTCGCGTACGATCCGCAGCGGCGCCGTCGTGCGGTACGACCGCGTGGGGTTGCCGGGGAACTTCTTGTCGGTGACGTTCGGATCGTCCTCGAAGGGCCCGGTCGGCTCGACCTCGTAGACGTGCGGGGCACCGGCGCCGGCGAGCAGGACCGCGAGCTCCGCGGCGAGTCCACCGCCGTCGGGGAGCGCCGTGAAGTAGACGTGGTTCATCACGACCTCGGGGCGGTAGTTCGAAGGCCGACCCGCCACGAGCAGGTCCCCCTCCCGCAGCACCGCGAGGGTGCCGTGGAAGAACGGTCCCGTCTCGTCCGCTGCCGCCACGGTCAGTCCTGCGGCCGGAACACGGCGATCGGCGGGCCGTCGTCACCAGGGTCGTGCGTCTCGTCGGTGGCCACCCAGGTCCGGCCGTCGTGCTCGACCGACTCCGGCAGCTCGCCACGCACCAGCAGGCGGACGGACGGCTCGTCGCCGTCGACGAGGTCGATGCCGTACGCGTCCGGCTCCTCGGGTCCGGCGGCCGGGTTGTCCCTCACGAACTCGCTCATGCGCCCAGCGAACTCCCACGCGGCCGGGAATCCGCCGACCGTCCGAGCAACGCCGCCACCGCGTCGACGACGGCCTGCCGCCGCCGCCGCGGGGCCACTGCCGCGACGGGACCCTCGGCCTCCGGCGCGGTCTCCGCCCAGAACGCCGCCAGGTGCTCGACCAGCCCGAGCAGCACGGCCGGTCGGAAGGTCCGGGGCAGCACGCCAGCTCGCTGTGCTGCCTCGACCGTGGCGACGGCGTCCGCCCGGGCGCCCTCGAGCGACTCGACCGGACGGCCCTCGAGCCGGTGCCAGGTCAGGAGCCGCGGCACCCACGGCCGACGGGTGTAGGCGTCGTGCAGACGACCGGCGTACTCGGCCAGGTCGTCGACGTCGAGCGGGGCCTCGGCGGCGAGCTCGGTCGCGGTCTGCTCGAGGAGCGCCTCGTACAAGCCGTCCTTGCCGCCGAAGTAGTGGAACAGCTGGGCCTTGTTGCTGTCGGCAGCGGCGGCGATCCGCTCGACCTTCGCCCCGTTCACCCCCTGCGATGCGAACTCGTCGCGGGCCGCGTCCAGGAGTCGTCCGCGGACGGCGTCGGCCGGCGGCGGTGTGAAGCGGGGCATGCCGACACGCTACCGGTGCGCCTGCACCACCGCGTCGCGGACGGCCTCGACGACGGCGCGGACGGTCGCCGAGCGGGCATCCGGATCCTCCGTCTCCGACTCGTGCAGCCAGGCGGTCGCGCCCCTGCGAGCGCCGCAGTAGTCGACGATGCCGTGCTCGACCTGCGCCGTGAAGGCCTGGTCGTAGCCGTGCCGTCCGTACCGTCCCGCGTCGTCGCCGGCGATCGGGACGAAGTGCACGGTGAGGTCGCCGAGGAGCCGCACGATCCTGCCGTCCGGTCCGACGCGGAATGCCCAGCCGTTGCCGAAGACCCGGTCGACCCACCCCTTCAGCAGCGCCGGCATCGACCACCAGTACACGGGGAACACGAGGACGAGGTCGTCGACGTGGTCCAGCCGCGCTCGCTCGGCCGCGACGTCGGCCGGAGCGTCGTGCCCGGTCCGGTACGCGTGTCGGTCGGCGAGCGTGAAGCGAGGATCGAACGCCTCCGCGTCGAGGTCGGCCACCGCGACGGGCGCCGCTCCGTCGCCCTCCAGCGCGCGGGCGAGTGCCCGCGCGATCGCGCGGGTCAGCGACTCGGGATCGGGGTGGGCGGTGACGATGAGCACGGACACCACCCCATCCAACCGGTACCGTGCGGTCGTGACCACCCGTGTCCCCGGCCTTCCGCCCCTCCACTGGACCGGTCTCGACGGCACCGCTCACCTCGACGCCGACACCGGTTCACTGACCCTCGTGTCGGCCGCAGGGGTGGACTGGACGAACGACGCTGCCGGCGGGCCGCAGCAACACGGCGCCACCGCCCTCGCCTTCCCCGCACCCGACGGCGACTTCGTCTTCTCCGCCCGCGTGACCGTGCACGGTGAACGGACCACCTTCGACGCCGGGGCACTCGCGCTGTGGTCGGATCGGGACCGCTGGGCGAAGCTCTGCGACGAGCACTCCCCGCAGGGTGAGGACATGGTGGTCAGCGTCGTGACGGACGGCTTCTCGGACGACGGGAACGGCTGGCTGCTCTCCGGTCCGAGCGTTTCCCTACGGATCGCCCGCGTGGGTCCTGCGTTCGCGTTCCACGCGTCCGACGACGGCGTGACGTGGGACTTCGTCCGGACCTTCCGCCTCGACCCCGGCGCGCAGCCGTTCTCGGTCGGCTTCCTCGCGCAGGCCCCGCTCGGGGACGGCTGCACGGTGACCTTCGACCACATCGCCTTGGCCGCCGGAACGCTCGCCGACCTCCGCGACGGTTCCTGAGAGCGGACACCGCCTGAACGAACCCGCTGCCGGACCCGGGCGGATCTCCGGCTTCCTCATCGACGCGGGCACCACATTGCCGTCATGACCATGCCCGAGCGCACCGGCGCGCGTCCCGCCCGCTGGCTGCACCAGCCGCGGCGCCAGCTCGCCGTCCTCGCCCTCGTCGTCGTGCTCGGCGCCGTCCTGACGAGCTGGAACCTCGCACGGGGCGGCGACTCGGACTTCTACGCCGCCGCCGCCCGCTCGATGTCAGAGTCCCTGCCCGCCTTCCTCAGCGGTTCGTTCGACCCCGGCGCGACCGTCACGCTCGACAAGCTCGCGGGCTTCGCGGTCCCCCAGGCGATCAGCGTGCACGTGTTCGGCATGTCCACCGCCGCGCTCGCGCTGCCGCAGGTGGTCGAGGGCGCGGTCACGACCGTGGCGGTGTCGGTCGTGGGGCTGCGCTGGGCCGGCGCGCGGGTCGGACTCGTCGCGGCGGCCCTCGCGGCGGCCACCCCGATCTTCGTGTCGATGTTCGGCCACCCGATGGAGGACGGGCTCCTCACGATGGCCCTCGCCGTCGCGCTCGTCTGGTGGCAGCGTGCCGCCCTGACCGGGCGCTGGTGGCCGCTCGTGCTCGCGGGGCTCTTCGTCGGGGTGGGTTTCCAGGCGAAGATGCTCCAGGCGTGGCTGGTCGTCCCCGCGCTCGTGGTCGGGACGGTGGTGGCGCTGTCGGCCCCGGGGGCGCGGTGGCGTCGCACGCTCGGGCACGTCACGGTGCTCGTCGCGTCGACGCTCGTCGCGAGCCTCGCGTGGTCGGTGGTGGTCGAGCTGCTGCCGACGGCGGACCACCCCTACGTCGACGGCTCGACGGACGACAGCGTGTTCGCGATGGTGTTCGGGTACAACGGCGTCGACCGGTTCCTGCCCGGCGCCTGGCCCGGCGCCGTCAACGCGCTCGGCGGTGCGTTCGCCCGCGCGGGAGCGCACCTTGCCCGCGGCTTCCACGGCCTCGACGGGGGGCCGCACCGCACCGGGACGACCCTGCTGCAGCTCTTCTCGCCGCGGTACGCCTCGCAGGTGGGCTGGTCGTGGCCGGCCGCGGTCGCCGGCATCGGGATCGGTGCTGTCCGGTGGTGGCCCCGTCGCACCGGCCGGGAGGCACGTCCCGCCTTCGCAGCGCTCGTCACGGTCTGCGTGTGGCTGATCACGGCGGTCGTGGTGCTGTCCGTCATGCGACTCCCGCACACCGCCTACGTCGCCGGCATCGGCGTCCAGCTCGCCGTGCTCGCTGCGGTCGGCTGGTGGGGCGCGGCGTCCCTGGTCGACGCTGCGGACCGACGGCTCCGCGCCGTCCCGGTCGGGCTCCTCGTGGTGCAGGGCGCCTGGTGGACGTGGCTCGCGCGGTCGTCCGCCGAACCGGTGGTGCTCGGCGCGGTGGCGGTGGGGCTGACGATCGCCTCGCTCATCGCGCTGCTCGTGCACTGGGGCGGTGTCTCCGTGCGGACCGGCACGCGCGGGCGACGGGCGACGACGGCTCTGCTCGTCGCCGCGGTCGTCGCCGGGCCGGCCTGTTTCTCGCTGCAGGCCCTCGACGCGGCTCGGGACGGCAGCGGCGGGGACGCCTCGGTCGGCACCGGGACGGGAGCGTTCGCCTTCGGCGGTCGCACGCCGGACCGCTCGTTCGCGCTCGCCCGGGCGGGGATGCTCGGCGCGGACCGGAGCGTCGTCCCGAGTTCCGCCTTCCGCGTCTCGGCACCGGACGTCTGGGGCGGCCACTCGAGCCTCACCCCGGCAGAGGCTGCCCTGGTCCGCACGGCCGAGCAGGACGGTGGCGGGAGGGACGGCCGGCCGCTCTTCCTGTCCGACTCGTGGCGCATCTCCGCGGACGTCATCGGCGACACCGGGCGTGAGGTCCTCACCGACGGCGGGTTCTCCGGGCACGTGCCGGTGTTCACCGCGGCCCAGATCGAGCGACTCGTCGCGACCGGGACCGACCGGCTCCTCGTCGTCGCGTCCTCGGCCACGAGCAGCGACCCCGTCGTGCAGGCGACCGACGCGCTCGGGTGCACGACCGTGCGGCACTGGGGGTCGACGTCCACGTCGAGCGGCCCGTCCGGAACCGGCCGCGGTGGGTTCGACGCCGAGCCGTCCTTCACCCTGGAACGCTGCCACTGAGCGCGGACCGGCCACGTGCAGCGACACGGCCCGCGTGAGGTCGAGCGGTGCGTGGCGGAGTCGAGCCGTGCCTCCAGGCCGGTAGCGTGCGGACGTGTCCGCCCTCCCGTCGTTCGACGCCGTCCTGCTCGCAGGCGGACGCGCCGCGCGTTTCGGGGGCATCGACAAGACCGCGCTCGGCGCGCCCGGTGACACCCTCCTCGACCGCGCGGTGCACGCCGCCGCCGGCGCCCGGCGGACGGTCCTGGTGGGGTCGAGGGAGGACGCCCGAACGCCGACCGGGATCGTGCTCGTCCGTGAGGACCCGCCGTTCGGCGGTCCGGTGAGCGGGCTCGCAGCGGGCCTCGGCGCGGTTCCGGCGAGCGCCCCGCTCACGCTGGTGCTGGCCTGCGACCTGGTCCGGCCGGTGGAGGCCGTGACGCTCCTGCTCCGAGCCGTCGATCCCGCAGACGACGATGCAGATCGGGACGGGTGGGTCGCGGTCGACGACGACGGACGCCGCCAGCCGCTCCTGGCGTTGTACCGGTCGACGGCCCTCCGGACTGCGGTCGACAGCCTCGACGAGGTCGTCGGTGCGTCGCTCCGTCGGCTGACCGCTCCGCTCACGCTCGTGGAGGTCCCCGTGCCCTCCGCACTCTGCGCGGACGTCGACACCCCGGACGACGCCGAACGGCTCACCTGAGCCCGTCGCGAGGCCCGGTGTCCCCGGCACTGCTTGACTGGCGACATGACCACAGACGACGTCCTCGCAGGGTGGAGGGCCGAGCTCGCCGAGGCGCTCGGTCTGCCCGCAGACTCCGCCATCGACATCGGTGTCGTGCTCGACCTCGCCCGCGACGCCGCGCACGGGGTGGCACGGCCGGCCGCGCCGCTGACCACGTTCCTCGTCGGGTACGCGGCCGGGCTCCGCGGCGGCAGCACCGAGGACCTGTCCGACGCCGTCGCCACCGCGACCCGCCTCGCCGCGGCGCGCGCCGAGCAGGACGGAGCGTGACGGGCGGCCCGGCGCAGTGGGCCGACGCCCGGGCAGCGGCGCACGCGGCCGGGGCTGCACTGTGCGAGCCCGGTGTCCGGGTGGAGCTCGCGGACGGTCTCGGGCGGGTGCTCGCGTCGGACCTGACCGCCCCCGGCGCCGTCCCCGGCCACGACGGCGCCGCGATGGACGGCTGGGCGGTGGCGGGCGAGGGCCCGTGGTCGCTCGGCGCCGCGATCGTCGCCGGGGCGGCTCCGTCGACCGAGCGGCTCGACGCGGGTCGGGCGCGGCCGATCACGACCGGGGCGCCGATCCCGCCCGGGACGACGTCGGTCGTGCGCTCGGAGGACGCCGACGTCGTCAACGGACGGCTCGTGCGGCACACCATCGGGATCCGTCGACACGTCCGGCCCGCGGGCGAGGAGGTCTCCGTCGGGGAGCTGCTCTTCGCCGCAGGGACCGTGCTCACACCGCCCCGGATCGCCCTCGCCGCCGCTTCGGGCGTCGACGACCTCGACGTCGTCCCCGCGCCGACCGTCCGCGTCGCCGTGCTCGGGGACGAGATCGTCGGGCGGGGTGTCCCGGAACCCGGTCGGGTCCGGGACGTGTTCACCATGACGCTCCCCGCCGTCCTGCAGGGGTTCGGTGCGTCGACGGGTACCGCCGTGCGGGTGTCCGACGACCCCGCGGCGACCGAACAGGTGCTCGGTGACGCCACCGAGCGGTTGGTCGTGACGACGGGCGGGACGGCCGGGTCGTCGACCGACCACGTCCGCGGCGCACTGGGACGGATCGGCGCGGAACTCGTCGTCGACCGCGTCGACGTGCGACCCGGACGGCCGACGATGCTCGCCCGATGCGGCCGGACGCTGTACCTCTGCCTGCCGGGCAACCCGATGGCGGCGATGGTCGGCGCGGTGCTGCTCGGCGGTCCGCTCGTGGCCGGGATGACCGGACGTGCCCTCGACGAGCCGGACCGGGTGCCGATCGCCGCCGACGTGCCGAACGAACGCCCGGGTGCGCTCGTCCTCGCGTACCGGTCGACCCCGGACGGCGCGGTGCCGACCACCCACCAGTCGCCGGCGATGCTCCGCGGGCTGGCGGACGCGGACGGGCTGGCGGTCGTCGAGGCGGGCGGCGTGCGGGCCGGTGCCGTCGTGCCGGCACTCCGTCTGCCGTGGACGTGACCCGCACCGCACTGGTGGGCGACGGGTGCGGGTGGTAGACCCGAGCCATGAACCGGATCACCGCACGGAAGCGGGTCACCCGCATCACGGTCGGCACCTCGCGGTCGGTCCGGGAGGACCTGCTCGCCGTCGAGGAGCCGCTCGAGATCCGGGTCGGCGGCTCGTCCCTCGCGATCACGATGCGGACCCCGGGGAACGACGTCGACCTCGCCGCGGGCTTCCTCGTGTCCGAGGGGGTCATCGCACGCGGTGACGACTTCCTCACTGCCCGGTACTGCGCCGGAGCGACCGAGGAGGGGCTCAACACGTACAACGTGCTCGACGTCACCCTCGCGCCCGGTGTCCCCGCGCCGGACCCGAGCCTGGAGCGTGCCTTCTACACGACGAGCTCCTGCGGGCTCTGCGGCAAGGCGAGCATCGACGCCGTCCGCACGACCTCGCAGCACACCGTCCTGCACGACGACCTCGTGCTCGACCCGGCGCTCCTCGCGACGTTCCCCGACCTGCTCCGCGACCAGCAGGCCGTGTTCGAGAAGACGGGCGGCCTGCACGCCGCAGCGCTCTTCGACGGACGCACCGGGCGGATGCTCGTCCTCCGCGAGGACGTCGGCCGGCACAACGCCGTCGACAAGGTCATCGGCTGGGCGGTGAAGGACGGGCGTCTGCCCCTCACCGGCACCGTGCTCATGGTGAGCGGCCGCGCGAGCTTCGAGTTGACACAGAAGGCTTCGATGGCCGGGATCCCGGTGCTCGCCGCGGTGTCCGCACCGTCGTCGCTCGCCGTCGACCTCGCGAAGGAGGTCGGCATCACGATCGTCGGGTTCCTCCGCGGCCAGAGCATGGTCGTCTACAGCCGACCCGAGCGCATCGTCGAACCCGACACCACCACCGACAGCAGCAGCGACCGAGAGACCGTGAGCGCCCGATGACGAAGCAGCCCCCGACCGACGACGTGACGGACGCCGGCCTCGAGGTCGGTGAGCCGAAGGACTGGGCCGCCGGGGTCCCCGGCGTCCTGCACTCGATGGGGCCCGCGCTCGAACAGCTCGGTGCCGCGCGGACCGCCAAGCTCATGCTCGCCCTGAACCAGAAGGGCGGGTACGACTGCATGAGCTGCGCCTGGCCCGACCCGGACAAGCGCAAGACCGCGGAGTTCTGCGAGAACGGCGGCAAGGCCGTGGTGTGGGAGGCCACCCCGGTCACCGTGCCGCGGACCTTCTGGGCGGAGCACTCCGTCGACGACCTCGCCGGCAAGACCGAGTACTGGCTCGGTATGCAGGGTCGCCTGACCGAGCCGGTGTGGAAGCCCGCGGGGAAGGACCACTACGAGCCCGTCAGCTGGGAGCGCGCGTACGAGCTCATCGCAGAGCACCTCAACGGCCTCGACAGCCCGGACCAGGCGTCGTTCTACACGTCCGGACGCACCTCGAACGAAGCGGCGTTCGTCTACCAGCTCTTCGTCCGGGCCTTCGGGACGAACAACCTGCCGGACTGCTCGAACATGTGCCACGAGTCGACGAGCCTCGCGATGGCCGAGGTCGTCGGCATCGGCAAGTCGACCATCGCCTACGACGACTTCGAGCAGACCGAGCTCATCATCGTGATGGGGCAGAACCCCGGCACGAACCACCCCCGCATGCTCACCGCGCTCGAGGACGCCAAGCAGAACGGCGCGGAGATCGTCGCCGTGAACCCACTCCCCGAGGCCGGCCTCCGCCGCTACAAGAACCCGCAGCGCGTCCGCGGGGTCGTCGGCCACGGCACCCAGATCGCCGACCAGTTCCTGCAGATCCGGCTCGGCGGCGACATGGCGCTGCTGCAGGCGGTCGCGAAGCGGGTCGTCCTCGCCGAGCAGGCGGCCCCCGGCACCGTGGTGGACCGGGCGTTCATCGACGAGCACACGAGCGGCTACGACGCGTTCGTGCAGCACATCCTGCAGGTCGACGACGACGAGGTCGTCCGCGCCACGGGACTGTCCCTCACCGAGATCGACGAGCTCGCCGACCGCTACCTGCGCTCGGAACGGACGATCATCACGTGGGCGATGGGCATCACCCAGCACACCAAGGCCGTCGACACCATCAAGGAGATCATCAACCTCCTGCTGCTCCGCGGGAACATCGGCAAGCCCGGCGCCGGCGCCTCCCCGATCCGCGGGCACAGCAACGTGCAGGGCGACCGCACGATGGGGATCTGGGAGCAGATGCCCGACACCTTCCTCGACGCCCTGGCGGAGGAGTTCCACTTCGACCCGCCACGTGAGCACGGCGTCGACGCGCTCAAGGGCATCCAGGCGATGCAGCGCGGCGACGTGCGGTTCTGGATGGGGATGGGCGGCAACCTCGTCGGCGCGATCTCCGACTCCCAGCTCGCCGAAGCGGCGTTCCGCGGTACCGAGATGACCGTCCAGGTGTCCACGAAGCTGAACCGCTCGCACGCCGTCGTCGGGAAGGAAGCCCTCATCCTGCCGACGATGGGCCGCACCGAGGTCGACGTCCAGGCCTCGGGACCGCAGTTCGTCTCGGTCGAGGACACCGTCTGCTCCGTGCACGGCAGCCACGGCCAGGTGCCGCCGGTCGCGCCGGGCCTCCGGTCCGAGGTCGCGATCGTCTGCGAGCTCGCCCGCGCCGTCCTCGGCGACCGGGTGCCGATCGCGTGGGAGGCGATGCGCGACGACTACGGCGTCATCCGTGACCACATCAGCCACGTCGTGCCGGGCTTCGACGACTACTCCCGCCGAGCCGGCAGCAAGGAGGGCTTCGTGCTGCCGAACGGCCCCCGCGACTCGCGGACCTTCGCCACCAAGACCGGCAAGGCGATGCTCACCGTCAACGAGCTCGAACACGTCGAGCGCCCGGAGGGCACCCTGCTGCTGCAGACCCTGCGCAGCCACGACCAGTACAACACCACCATCTACAGCCTCAACGACCGGTACCGCGGCATCAAGAAGGGGCGGCACGTCGTCTTCGTGAACCCGGAGGACCTCGCCGAGCTCGGACTCGAGGACGGGCAGCACGTCGACGTCACCACGGTCTGGCACGACGACGTCGAGCGGGTGCTCCGCGACCAGCGCATCGTCGCCTACCCGAGCGCGAAGGGCTGCGCGGCCGCGTACTTCCCCGAGGCGAACGTCCTCGTGCCGCTCGACAGCGCCGCGAGGGGCAGCAACACCCCGGTGTCGAAGGCCGTGCCGGTGCGGCTCACACCGGTGGCCGGCTGACCCCCGCATGTGGCCGACGGAGGACGACTGGCGCCGGACGGTGCCGGACCGGCTCGCCGCCGCCGTCGCGCGGTGGGACCTCCGGCTCGGTCCGGAGATCACGGGCGGCAGTGTCTCGCACGTCCGGACGGTGACGACCGCCGACGGCCTCCCCGCTGTGCTCAAGCTGTCGTTCCCGCACCGTGAGGCCCGCGACGAGGCCGCCGCGCTCGCCTGGTGGGACGGCCGCGGCGCGGTCCGCCTGCTCGCGTCCGACCCGGAGGACCCGTTCGTGCTGCTCCTCGAGCGCTGCGCGCCGGGCACACGACTCGTCGACCGGGAGGACCTCGGCCCGACGGAACGGCTGACGATCGGGGCGGACGCCGTCGCCCGGCTCTGGGCCGCCGGTGTCCCCGAGTCCTCCCCGTTCGAACGGCTCGTGGACGTCTGCGACGAGTGGGCGGACCTCGCGGAACACCGGATGCAGACCCTCGCGCCGCCGCTCGACCCGGGGGTGGTCCGGCAGGGCGTGGCGCTGCTCCGAGAACTCCCCCGGACTGCCACGCACGAGGTCGTCGTGCACGGCGACCACAACCCGGGCAACGTCCTCGCCGCGGAGCGTGAGCCGTGGCTCGTGATCGACCCGAAGCCGATGACGGGCGACCCCGCCTACGACCTCTGCCCGCTGCTCATGCAGGTCGACGACCCGTTCGCACTGCCCGATCCGGTGGCCGCCGTCGTCGACCGGACGGCGCTCGTCGCGGACCGGACGGGCCTCGCCCCGGATCGCGTCCACGCCTGGTCGGTCGCGCGGCTCGTCGAATCGGCGCTCTGGTACGTCAGCCGAGGCGAGCTGCCGGAGGCGCAGGACAACGCGGCACGCGCCGCGCGCATCGCTCACCTGATCGGGTGAGGCGGTTCGCCCCCGGCGCACGGCCGGGTCGCACCGGACGGGAGGCACGGTGCGGGCCCGCCCCGCGCCTCCCGTCCGGTCCCCCCAGCGGATGACGACATCGCGCGAGCCGATCCGTAGGGTCGATCGGACGCACCGGGCCGCCGGTGCCGGAAGGGGACGACCACGTGTTCGTGGGATTCACCGGTGTCCATGTGCTGATGCTGCTCGTGTTGCTCGCGCTCACCGTCGCCGCGCTCGTGCAGGTCTGGCGCGACCGTCGGCGGAGTGACGTCGTCAAGTGGCTCTGGACGGTCGTCATCCTGTTCGTGCCGGTGATCGGCGTGCTCGGCTGGGCCGTGAACTGGCTGCTCGGCAAGGCAGCTGATCGTCTGAACCGCGGCTCGTCGGCCTGACGCGGCCCGAAGCTCAGTCCACCCTGAGCGTCGTCCCGACCACCGTCGACAGGTCCGCGGCTGCGGGGTCGGCTCGGTCGACCAGGACCGCGCGCATGCCGGCACGGCGTGCGCCGGCGACGTCCCGCTCGGGGTCGTCGCCCACGAAGAGGCATGCCGCCGGATCGACCCCGAGCCGCGCGGCGAGGATCGTGAACGCGCGTGGGTCGGGCTTCTGCACGCCGATCCGCTCCGAGACGCACACCGCATCGAACGCCTCGTCGAGGCCGGTCCGGGCGAGCTTGTCGAGTTGCTGCGCCTCGGAGCCGTTCGTGAGGAGGCCGACCCGGTACCCGCGCTCCCGGAGCGACCGGAGCAGCGGCGCGACGTCCGGGAAGACACACCAGGCGTCCCGGTAGGCGGCGAGGTAGTCGTCGAAGAGCGCGTCGAGCCCCGCCTCGTCCGCCGGCAGCGCGACGCCGAGGGGCGGGAGGACGATGCGGAGCCGTTCCCGCCGCTGCTCCGCGAAGTCGATCTCGCCCGTCCGCCACCGTTCGTACTGCTCGTCCTCAGCTCGGAACCACTCCGCGAGGACCGCCTCGTCGACGTCGACACCGAGGTCGCCGAGGAACCGTCGGACGCCCGTGCGGGCCGCTCCTCGGTGGTCGAACAGCGTGTCGTCGAGGTCGAAGCAGACCGCACGGAGCTGGTGCACGTTCAGCCCGCGGTGACCGCTCGGGTGCGGAGGTCCGACGCGAGCATCATCTCGGTCGCCGCGTCGATCAGGCCGTCGGCGTCCGCACGCGCGATCCGGCGTGATGCGACGAGCGCGGCGATGCCCTGCATGGTGGCGGCGAAGAGCATCTTGAACGCGGTCCGCGAGGCCTCGTCGACAGCGTCGTCCGGCCGGGGTCCCATGGCGCCGTCGAGCACCGTGAACAGGGTCGCTGCGGACTCCCCCGCCGGTCCGACGCCGCCGCCGGCCTTGGCCTGGAACATCAGCTCCATGAGCGCGGCGTCGTCGATCGCGAAGTCCACGTAGGCGTGCGCGACCGCCCGGAACCGCGCTGCGAGGTCGGCTCCGGAACCGCCGAGCGCCCGGCGGACGGCAGCGGTCAAGCGTTCGAAGCCGCTGGCGGCGAGCGCGTCGAGCAGGGCCTGGCGGTCGACGAAGTGGCTCCGGGGTGCGCCGTGACTCACGCCGGCCCGTCGGGCGAGGTCACGCAGGGACAGCCCGTCGACGCCCGACTCGCGGAGCACGGCGACGGCCTCGTCGAGCAGCACCGCTCGCAGGTTGCCGTGGTGGAAGGGCCGGCCGGTCACGCCCTCATCCTAGTCCCGAACTAGGCATTGACTACTTACTAGTCAGTGCCTAGATTGGCACCATGCAGATCCTCGTGTTCGGCGCCACCGGCCAGACCGGCCAGCACTTCGTCCGGCTCGCCCTCGCAGCGGGCCACTCCGTCCGGGCCGTCGCCCGTACCCCGTCCAAGCTCACGACCACCCATGCCGACCTCGACGTCGTCGAGGGCTCCGTCGCCGGCCCGCTCGACCTGGACGCGCTGCTCGACGGTGTCGACGCGGTGGTCTCGATGCTCGGGGACCGGCAGGCGCAGGAGACCCGGATGGTCTACACCGAGTTCGTCCGGCGCCTCGTCCCCGCCATGCGGCAGCAAGGGGTCCGGCGCTTCCTCTACCAGGCCGGCGGTCTCAGCGCGAAGCCCGGGAAGCGTCTGCCGATCCCGCTCCGGATGGTCCGCCGGACCATCGCGAAGAGCTTCGACGGGCAGCACCGGGACAACGAGGCGGTGATGCAGTACCTCGACGCCGAGGCCCGCGACCTGCAGTGGGTCGTGCACCGCGCGGGCATCGGGTCGGACGGGCCGTCGAAGGGCCGGCTGCGCCGGTCGTCGTGGTGGATCAGCATCGGGACGTTCGTCGACTGCGCCGAGTACTCGCTGCGGTTGCTCGATGACGACGATGCTGTGCACACGTGCGACGGCAGCGCGTACGCCCGGGGTCGGCGCAGCTGACCGCACCCACGTCAGGCTGCGGCGGTCCGCACGTCGACCGACTCCGCCCGCCCCTCAGCCGCGTCGATGAACCAGTCGAGCCGCTCCCGCAGCTCGGTCAGCTCCGCGATCTGCGCCGCCAGCTTCGCCCGCTCCCCCTGCAGCAACGCCCGCTGCGAGCCGGTCGTCGTGCCGCTGTGCATGCACGGCATGATCTCCGCGATCACCTTCGTCGGGAGCCCGGCGCGCAGGCAGCACCGGATGAGCCGCACGTACTCGACGGCATCGTCCGCGTAGTCCCGCTGCCCGCCGCCGGTCCGCTCCGACCGCAGCAGGCCCTGCTGCTCGTAGTACCGCAGCGACCGGACGCTCGCACCGGTCGCCTCCGCGAGCTCGCCGATCCGCATCCCGCACTGCCCTCCGTCGCCCTGCTTGCACCTGACACTGATGTCAGGTCCTACGGTCACCGTACAACCCACACGGAAGGACCACCACCATGCAGATCACCGGAGCCGTCGCCCTCGTCACGGGAGCGAACCGAGGTCTCGGACGCGAGTTCGCTCGCCAGCTCGTCGAACGCGGCGCGACCGTCTACGCGACCGCCCGGCGGCCGGAGACCATCGACCTCGAGGGCGTCGTGCCGCTCGCGCTCGACATCACCGACGCGGAACAGGTCGCGGCGGCAGCCGAGCGCGCGCAGGACGTCACCCTGCTCGTCAACAACGCCGGCATCTCGACCGGGGCCGATCTCGTCACGGGCGACCTCGAGCTGGCACACCGCGAGATGGACACGCACTTCTGGGGCACCGCGTCGATGCTCCGCGCGTTCGCCCCCGTCCTCGGCCGGAACGGCGGCGGCGCGGTCGTGAACGTCCTGTCCGCCCTGAGCTGGTTCAGCATCCGTGGCGCCGGCGCCTACCACGCGGCGAAGGCCGCGGAGTGGGCGCTGACGAACAGCGCGCGGCTCGAGCTGGCAGAGCAGGGCACGCTCGTCACCGGTGTGCACCTCGGCGCGGCGGACACGGACATCGCCCGCTGGTACGAGGGACCGAAGGCCACGCCCCGCGAGGTGGTCGACGCCGTCCTCGCCGGTGTCGAGGCGGACGCGACGGAGGTCCTGGTCGACCAGTGGTCGGAGCTCGTCAAGACGACGCTCGCGGACGCACCGGAGGTGCGCGACGCGCGGATCGCGACGGCGCTGGCCGGCTGACCGACGCACCGTCGCGCCGAGCAGGCGGCCGACCAACGGCCTGGAGGCACGGGTCGGACCCGACCCGTGCCTCCCGTCCGTCTCGTCGCACGCCGCCGCAGGGGCGGACCCGTCAGCGACGGACCGTGAAGGTCCCGGAGGCCGTACGACCCGAGCCGTACCCCTGGGCGGAGACGGTGTGCTTCCCGACGGTCCGGGTCACCCCGATCTTGAGCGTCGCGGTGCCCGCCGCGTTCGCGGTCACCCGCTGGGGCGCGCCACCGTCGATCCGCATCGTCACGGACTCGCCGGCGCGGAAGCCGGTGGTCGTGAGGGCGACGCCCTTGCCGCGCTTCGGCTGGGTCGGGTTCGCGGTGACGGTGCCCCTGGCAGCCTGCGCCTCGGCGCAGGCCTCACCTGCCTTGCCGACGGGAGGCGCCGACGCCCGGGTCCGGCCGTCGACCGTGACGCCGTCGTCCTCGCGGAGCGTCAGGGTGCCGGTCCCGTCGCCGAGCACCGCGCCGCCTTGCGTCAGGCTGACTGAGATGGGGTAGGCGGTGGTCGGGGACTCCGACGCGCGACGGTTCCCCACTTTCCTGACCGCGACCGAGTGACAGGTCTCGCCCGGCTGGAAGACGACGGACTGCACGGTCGACCGGACGGCCCCGTCGTACGCGTCGAGGTCGAACGCCACGGTCGCGGTCTGCTCCGCCGGACGCGAGAGCACGATCGCCACCCCGGTCGTGCCCGTGGCGTTGCCCTCGTCGACGAACCGGTCGACGACGCGGACGCTGGGGCGGTCGACCACCTTCGGGGTCCCGAGCGACGACGCGGGCACCGCGGAGAGGTCGCTGAGCAGCAGGCCGCTCTTCCCCTTCGGCACGACGACCGCGACCTGCCGGACACTCGTGAGGTCGACGCCGGTGAACGAGGCGAGCGGCACGTGGGCCTCCTGCAGGAGCGTCTTGCGCACGGCGTCCCGGGAACCCGGCAGGAGTGCACCCGCGAGGCTGACGTCCGACAGCCGCACGCTCGCCGTCGCACCGGCGGCGTCGGTCAGGCGGACGCTCACGTCGACGCCCGACGTCGCACGGTCGTCGGGCGTGAGGCGCAGCGAGAGCGCCGAGAACGACGACAGGTCACCCGAGGACGGGCTGAGGGCGACCCGGACCTCCCCGCCGGTCGCGCTGCCGGTCGGGGTGACGTGGAGGGCGGGTGTCGCCGGGACGGACGGTGCGAGCCACGCCGGCACGTAGTCGGGCGCGGTGGTCTCCCCGGTGACGCAGGTCGGCAGCGTGGCCGTGACGGCGATCCCGTCCGAGCTCGCGCACGTGGCGGCCCGGAGCGCTCCGGTCGTCGTGACGGCGGGGTCCGGCGCGGTGAAGAGCGCGAGGTCGCGGCGGGTGCTCCCCGGCAGGGACGCGGTCACGCGGAGGTCCGCCTTCCCGAGCGCGGCCGGGACCCGTCCGCTGCCGTCGAAGTACGGCAGGAACTGCTGCTCGCCACCGAGCGTGAGGCGGAAGAAGCCGCTGACGAGGCTCGTGCCGACGGCGTACTGCGCGGACGAGGACAGCCGGGTCGTGCCCTTGGCCTTCGCGCCGCACACCGGATCGGAGTCGTCCCACCAGTCGTCCGAGGACTCCTTCGGGTAGGTGGCCGGGGTCCACACACTGTTGAAGAAGTTGTGGTTCGCGCCCATCACGAGCACCGAGGAGCGGAGGACGTCGTCGCCGTACGCCGTCCGCGAGTCGTCGAAGAAGTGCTGCCCCTGCAGGTCGGACACGTCACCGTCGCAGTACGGCAGCACGACGGCGGTGTCGACGTCCGGCAGGGTGGTCCGACCGAAGTCCGTCGGAGCGAGCGGCAGCACCGAGACGATGCCGAACGGCTGCTTCCGCTGGCTGTTGAGCAGTGCCGCACGGACCACGCCGTCGCCGCCGCGGGAGTGCCCCATGAGCCCGACGTGCCGGAGGTCGAGCTTCCCGACGAGCTTCGACGACAGCTTCGGCTCCTGACCGGCATCCGCGCGCTGCAGGAGCGCGAGGTGGTCGAGGACGAGCTGCCCGCGGGCCTCCGCTCCCCCGTCCGCCGCGTAGGTGCCGTCGAGGGCGTTGATCGCGTTCGCGGAGATCGACACGACGACGACACCGTTGCTCGCGAGGGCCTGCGCCGCCGCGGTGTAGCCGAGGTAGCTCGGGATCACCGTCTGCCCCTTGCCGCACGGCCAGCCGGCCCTCGACGGGGTCCCGCCCGAGCACACCTCGTGACGGCCGTGCAGGAACACCGCGACCGGACGCTTGCCCGGGGCGTTCGTCGGCAGCCAGACCGCCGCCCGCATCTCGCCCTTGCGCCCGGCGAACCCGCGGATCGTCTCCGCCTGGTCACCGAGGTCGTAGTCGGCACGGACGACGGAGTACGGCCCCGCTGCGGCTGGGTCGGCGTCGAGCGGCGCCGGGGTCTCCCGCGGGACGGCCTGTGGCTTCGTCTGCACCTGCGGGGTCGAGCCGCTCGGCCGCTGCACGCCGCCGGTCGACCCGAGCACGACGCTCGTCGCGTCCGCCACCGACGGGTCCGTCGTGGTGACCGTGAGGGTGCGCTGGTCGAGGCTCGTCGTCGCGACGCCGATGTCGGTGCCGTCGACCACGAGCGTCGGGGCCGCGGCGCGGACGGGCAGCGGCTCGTCGAGCGTGAGGGTGACCGTGTACCCACCGTCGGTCGGGGTCACGGTCCAGCCGGGCCCGGACGCGACGGGCGCCGCACCGGTCGAGATCGTGGTGCCGGAGCTGCCGGAGGTGTCCGTCGCGCCGCCCGTCGCGGATGTGCCGCTCGACGCGCCCCCGACCGCGACGGCCGTCGGGTCGTCCGACGGGGCGGCGACGGCGGGCAGCGCGACGAGGCTCCCGGCGAGGGCGGATGCCGCGACGAGGGCGGCGGCCACGGTCAGGTGCGTGCGACCCGCGCGGCGGTGGCGGCGAGGGCGGAGCTGGCGGTGGTGACGGTCCACGTCGGGGTACCCCTGTCTGCGAGCGCACGCCCCGAGCGGCACGCGGTCGAGGTCACCGTAGCGAGACCGGTCGGCCAGCCGGATCATCCCGCAGGATGACCGTCCCGGACGGGGGTCAGGACCTCTCCGCGCACGATGTCGAGCGTCGCGCGCTCGGTTCCGAGCGTGGGGCCCCCGGGCGCGCAGGAAAGCGCTGGAAAGTGGCAAGAATGCCGCTCGGACTCCTCATTAGGATTCCGTCAGGACCGCCGTTCGAGGCGGTCCGGCCATGTACGCCGGCCCAACGACGGGAGGTTCGAGATGTCGCAGTTCGTCCAGAGGTTCACCCAGGACGCCATCGTCGGAGAGCCCGAGGTCGTCGAGGACCGCCCGGTCCGCGAGGACCGCCCGGCCAGCGCGGACCGGCCCGTCCGCGAGGTCGCCACGCACCCGGCCTGGCTCCGACTCAAGGACGCCGTCGTCACGCTCCAGGGCCTGCAGGCAGCGGACGGCTCCGTCCCGGACCCCGCCGACCACACCGCCGCGTCCGAGCTGCTGGCCGTGGTCGTCCCCGCCATCGCCGAGCTCGCCCCCGCCTTCCCGCACGACGCCGAGTACCTCGACCTGCTCGCGCGGGACTTCGCAGCGTGGCAGGACCGGGGCTTCGGCGTCCCGGACTTCCTCGACTCGCTGAACGCCTTCCAGCCGCAGCAGCACCGGGTCGACGGCCTCGGGCACCTCGTCGTGTTCCCCATGTACACGCAGAACGGGAGCGCCTCGCGCTTCGTCGAGGCCCTGCTCGTCGAGGTCATCTGGCCGGACTTCATCGCCGAGCTCGAGGCCGGCGACTACGGCAACAAGCTCTTCGTCGCCCTGCGCTTCGTCGACTTCACGCCCGGGTACGACACGAACTCCGCCGTGCTCTTCCCCGAGACCGTCTCGATGCGCGAGGTCCCGGCGTTCACCTGGGGCGCGATCTTCCAGGACCGCGAGGCCGCCCGCTACCGCCGGGTCGTCCGCGCCGCCGCCGAGATCACGAAGCTCGACCTGCCCACGGACGCCGCGGCGATGCTCGACGACCAGGAGCTCACCGAGCGGGTGTTCGTGATGTGGGACATCATCCACGACCGCTCGCACATGCGCGGCGACCTGCCGTTCGACCCGTTCATGATCAAGCAGCGGATGCCGTTCTTCCTCTACTCGCTCGAGGAGCTGCGCTGCGACCTCACGGCGTTCCGCGAGTCGGTTTCGCTGCAGCGCTCGCTGTCGGAGGTGCCGGACGCCGAGCTCTCGGACGCCCAGCGTTCGATCCGTGACCACGCGAAGCTCGTGCAGTACGCGGTGCTCTTCGACCGGGTCTTCCGCTTCGCGATCACCGGCAGCCGCGTCCGCAACTACGACGGGCTCGGCGGACAGCTCCTCTTCGCGTGGCTGCACCAGCACGGGGTCCTGCACTGGACCGACACCCAGCTCACGATCGACTGGGACGCCGTCCCGGACGTCGTGATCGCCCTGAGCGATCAGATCAACGAGCTCTACTGGCGCTCGATCGACCGCCCGAAGTCGGCGCACTGGCTCGCCGCCTACGAGATGCTCACGCAGACGCTCACGCCGCACCCGGCCTCGGTGTGGGCGAAGGGGCTGCCGCAGGAGACGCTCGCCGGGCCGCCGAAGGGCTACACGGACGCCGTCCTCGACGACGAGTTCCCGCTCTCGATGTTCTACGAGGCGCTGAACAAGAAGATGGCGACCGTCATCCAGTCCACCGCGGGCATCACCGGGACGACGGACGACGCCCCGGCTGCCGCCGCGTGAGCGGCGGCGCACTCGCCGGCCGCACGGTGCTGGTCGCGGGAGCGACCAGCACCAGCGGCGCTGCCGTGTCGCGAGCACTGGTTGCCGCCGGCGCGGCGGTCATCGCCGTCGGTGCCCGGGAGGACGGCCTGGAGGCACTGCGCGCGTCCGTCCCGCAGGTCACGACCCAGCGGTGCGACCTGGCGGACCGCGACGCGGTCGACGGACTCGTGTCGCGCCTCCGGTCCGAAGGAACGCACGTGGACGGCCTCGTGCACCTCGTCGGCGGTTGGCGGGGCGGCGGCGGGCTCGCCGGCCAGTCCGACGAGGACTGGGACTTCTTCGACCGGGGCTTCCGCACGCTCCGGAACACGACCCGCGCCCTGTACGACGACCTCGTGGCCTCGCCCGCCGGGCGCCTCGCCACCGTGTCGTCGACGAGTGTCGAGTCCCCCACCGCCGGAGGTGCGAACTACGCCGCTGCCAAGGCGGCGGCGGACGCCTGGACCCGGGCCGTCGCCCAGGGCTTCCGGAAGCACGCCCCGGCCACCGCCGCCGCGGCCGTCTTCGTCGTGAAGGCGCTCGACGGGCTGGAGGCACGCCTCGGGGACGAGGTCGTCCGACTCTGGGACGCCGAGCCGGCTGCGGTGAACGGCATCCGGATCCCCCTGGCGCCCGAGCCCTCCGCCACCGAACCTAGGATCGACGCGTGACCCTCCGACTCCACGACCTCGACCTCCGCGGCTTCGCCTCCGACAACTACGCCGGCATCCACCCGGAGGTCCTCGACGCCATCGCCGCCGCGAACCAGGGCCACCAGATCGCGTACGGCGAGGACGTCTACACGGCACGGCTGCAGGAGGTCTTCACCGAGCACTTCGGCGACCAGGCGCAGGCGTTCCCGGTGTTCAACGGCACCGGCGCGAACGTCGTCGGCCTGCAGTCGATGCTCCCCCGGTGGGGCGCCGTCGTGTGCACCTCGACCGCGCACATCCACACCGACGAGGCCGGCGCACCCGAGCGGGTCGGCGGCATCAAGCTCCTCACGGTCGACGCCCCCGACGGCAAGCTCACACCGGAGCTCATCGACCAGCAGGCCTGGGGCTGGGGGGACGAGCACCGCGCGCAGCCGCTCGTCGTGTCCATCACGCAGACCACCGAGCTCGGCACCGCGTACACGGTGGACGAGGTCCGCGCGATCGCCGACCACGTGCACGGCCTCGGCATGAAGCTGCACATGGACGGCGCCCGGATCTCGAACGCCGCCGCGACCCTCGGCCTCCCGCTCCGCGCCTTCACCACCGACGCCGGGGTCGACGTCCTGAGCTTCGGCGGGACGAAGAACGGCCTGCTGTACGGCGAGGCCGTCGTCGTGCTCAACCCGTCGGCGTCGGAGGGGCTGCACTACCTCCGGAAGCTCAACATGCAGCTCTCGTCGAAGATGCGGTTCGTGTCGGCGCAGCTCATCGCCCTGCTCACCGACGACCTCTACCTCCGATCGGCCCGGCACGCCAACGCCATGGCCGCCCGGCTCCGCGGCGCCCTCGAGTCGGGCATCGCCGACGGCAGCATCCAGGGCGTCGGGTTCAGCCAGGACACCCAGGCGAACGGGGTCTTCGCGACCCTGCCAGCAGGGGTGGCCGATCGGCTCCGCGAGCACTTCCGGTTCTACGACTGGGACGCCAGCCGGAACGAGGTGCGGTGGATGTGCTCGTTCGACACCTCGGAGCAGGACATCGACGACTTCGTCGCGGCGCTGACGCGGGAGCTCGCCGCCGTCTGATCCCACCAGTTGCAGGAGCACGCCCCAGATGGGTAGCGTCGTGCACATGGACGTGATGTATCTCATTACGAGCGCGATCTGGGCGTTGGTCCTGATCATCGTCGTCGTGATGACGACGCTCGTGGTGAAGTTCGTTCAACCGCTTCGGCGAGCGCGGGAGGATCGCGAAGGTGTCACCGACTCTCGTGTGCGCGCCGAGCTCCGGTCCGAGGGCTTCACGGCAGAAGAGGCAGAGCAGGCACTCCGCGATACAGAATCGTGAAGGGGAGCCGCGCACCCGACTCCCCTTCATGATCATCACCCAGTCACTCGTTCACGGATCCTTCCGAAGGCTCATCGACGAGACCTTCTTGTTGAGGATTCCGAGGTCCGGCGAGTTCCCGTACGGGCCACGCTTGGTGCCTCGGAACTTGGTGTGCTCGTAGACATTGAGTTTGCACCCCTGCGCCACCTGGTACGACGACATCGTGTCGTTCCAGAACATGTTCGCGAGTGATTCGTACTGGCCGTAGGGAAGGCTCGCGTAGTACCGACAAGGTGGCTCACTCAGCGAAGACGACCAAGTTTGAGAGATCCCGCGATACCTCGTGTCGACGAAGCCCCGGATGAGCAAGTAGCTGACGCGAGCATTTCCGCGAGCTTCGCCTGTCGCACGACGCTCGGAGTCGACCTTCGCCTTCGCACGCTTGCTCGGGCCGGTGACTTGGTCGTCGACGACTTCGCCGGGTCGCGCCTGCAAGATGATGCCGTGCGTCCGGTACATCTTCTCGGCGAGCGCATCGAGGGTCTTTCCGCACATCGACGTTCCGGACTCGACTTCGGTCCAGCAGTGCTCTGCCGGCTCACTCACAGTCGCAGCGTGGCTTGGTGCGCCGGAGAGAACCGACACGACGAGCGTGGCGCTGGCGACAAATGCCGCTGCTGTTGTGAAAGAGCGAACGACGATGGTGTTCTTCACAGAAGCCTCCAGTCTCAACGACGTTGTTGCGCCTGCATTCTACCACTGAAACATCAGCATGGCAAATGTCTGAGCATCGGGAATTGGAGCACCGAAGCGACTTCCTCGCCGCGCTGACACGCGAGCTCACCGCCGCCTGAGTCAGGCCTCCCGGGGTCGGTCGTACCGCTCGCCCGCAGGGTCGGACCGCAGCGCGAACAACACGATCAGCGCGATGCCGCCCGCGACGGGGACGAGCTGGAGCAGCTGCCACCAGCCGCTCCGGGCCGTGTCGTGCAGGCGTCGAGCGCCGACCGCGAGCGTCGGCACCAGCAACACGGCGCTGATCGCGTACTGGATGCAACTCGACGGTGACCGCAGGTCGTCGACGAGCGACTGCAGGATCCAGGTGTCGTCGGTCGCGGCCTGGGCTGCGGCGAGCTGCGCCGCCGTCCACCCGGTCGCAGAGTCGACGGCCGCGCCCACGATCGTACCGCCCACGGAGATGATGGCGGTCCACACGACCACCCACCAGTACTCCGATCGGCTCGCCCGCCCGCCGAAGTCGGCGTACTCCCGGAAGAACCGGACGATGGACCGTGTGAAGGGGATGCCATACCAGGGTCGCCAGATCGCCGGTTCCGATTCCTGCATGTGGTCGCAGCCCCGAACACCCGCCCCGGGTTCATCACCATCTGTTCAGCGGTCACCCTGGGCGTGGCGGGCATGTACACCGGCACCGCGCTGCGGCTCCGCCGCTCGCGAGGCCGACGATGACGACCCCCACTGCCCGGACGTCGGCGCTCGTGGTCTTCGGCGGCACGGCAGCGACGATCGGAGCCTGGCTCGCGCTGGGTCTGCCGTACGCATGCCTCGGGGCCCTCGCCACGCTCGCGTACGCCGCGTCCATGCCGAGCGTGATCGGTTCAATGCGCGTGCCGGAGGGCGCTGCTCCCGATCCGCGCGACGTCAGGAGATGGCGTGAGGAGCACCCGGGCGCGACCATCAGCGAGGCGATCGCCGCGGTCTCGGAACGGTGACCGGACGACGGACGGGAGGCACGTGGCGGACCTGCCCCGTGCCTCCCGTCCGGTCGTCGGTCGCGTCAGCGACCCTGCCACTCAGTCGTTCTCGACCTCGAAGTCCCACTCGGCGAGGGTCTTCCCGCCGCCGGGAGCCCAGCGGAGCACACCCTCGCCGACCTTCATGACGGTGCGGACCTCGAACGTCGTGCGCTGCCCAGGACGGAGCACGCTCGGCGGTGTGCCCTTCCCCGGGACCGGGGACAGCCGGTAGGCGTTCCCGAGCTGGTCCGTCGTGGTCAGGTCGGTCAGGGATACCGGCACGCTGCCGGAGGCGTCCCGCAACGACACCGTCCACGTGCACGTCGTCGTCTCGCCCTGGTACGGCAGCCCCTCACCGGGGACGACCGGACCGGTGACGGTGGCGAGCACCGTCGCGCCGCCGTGCAGGTGCACGCGGACCGCGTCCCCCTCGGAGGTCAGGGCCGGCCGGGCCGCGGTGCCGTCGAGCACCGCGTCCGTGGTCGACGGGATCCCCGCGAGGTACGCCGGCATGCCGCCGTAGGTGTCCTCGGCCTTCGGCTCCACGTGCGACGAGCAGCCGACGAGCGCCCCCGCGAGGACCGCCACCCCCGCCACCGCGACCGCGAGGGACGCGGTGCGTGAGCGGGTCACCGGTGCCTCGCGTTGTTGAACACGTCCGGTCCGTAGGGCTCGAGGCCGGCCTGGCCCGCGTACCCGAGGTGACCGCGACCGTCGACGCCGCCGGACACGGTGCCGCCGGGCAACCGCTGGTGGTCGTCCCCTCGGCTCACCCCGAACACGTCCTCCATCGTCCGCAGCCAGCTGTAGTGGTTGTAGTAGGTCGTGGACACGGTGCCGGGCTTGATGAGCGGACTGATGAGCACGCTGCCGGTGTCGCCGCCGCCGGGGGTCGCGTCGGTGGCGTCGTACAGCGGGTCCGCGGTCTGCCCGGTGCTGAGGAACCCGGGTGCTCCCTCGGCGCTGAGCGTGAGGCTCGTGACTGCCCCGGTCGGCGTGACGGGGTTGCCCGAGGCGTCGAGGAGCTGGAACGAACCGTTGACGACCGAGCCCGAGGAGGTCGTCGGGAACTGCGGACCGGTGTCGCTGACCGCTCCGACGAAGGTGTCCTCGGGGATCGGGCTGGTGCCGCCAGGACCGGTCGTGTCGGTCGTGTCGACCACGCCGCGGCCGGTGTCGGTCGCGACGATCGACTGGTCGGAGACGTAGCTCGACGCGGTGTTCGCGGCGACGGCGTCGGTGCGGGCTCCTGGGGTGTTGCCCGAGCCGCCCCGGACGATGCCGGGCACGCAGTTCGCGGGCACGAGCGTCGGGGAGGTCTGCGTGCACACCGGCGGACGGTCGATGAAGGCGTTGTCGCCGGGGCCCGGGTAGAGCTGGTTGCCCTTCGCGTCCTTGCCGAGCGTCGAGTTCGGGCCGGTGGGCTCGAAGGCGACGTTCTTGCCGTACAGGTTCTCGCCGGCACGGTCGGCCGCGATGCCCGAGGAGGCGTTCGGCTTGTCGGACAGCGTCGGTCCGTAGTGGTCCGCGTTGTTGAAGCTGTTGCCGGTGTAGGTGAACGGCGGGTTCGCCTCGTCGAACGTGATGTCGATGAGGCCGCCGTCCTTGAACGCGGCCGAACGCTCGATCATCGGGACGTAGTACTTGAGGAAGAGGTCCGAGGCGTACAGGCCGCCGGTGTGGTTCTTCGGCGTGGTCGACTCCGGCGCGGGCGTGCCCGACTGGTAGACCGGCTGCCCGCTGCTCGTGAACGACCCGGACAGGTTGTTGCCCTTGCAGACCGCGTCGTGCGCGTCACTGCAGTTGTTCGGCGTGATCCAGCTGAACGCCGGGGTGGTCTTCTCGTGCTGCAGGTCGCGGAAGAGCCCGCTCGAGGACGAGTCGAGGTTCGCGATGTGCGCCGAGTCGCAGTCGGTGCCGCCCTCGGCGGGCTTCGTCAACGAGGTCGCCGCACGACCCTTGGCCCCGGCCGCGCCGGTCAGTCCCTCGAACCACGGGAACGGGAAGTGCTTGGCGACGTACTGGTCGTTCGCCTGCGCCCCGGTGAAGCTCGTCACGCCGGCCGCTGCCGGGTGGTCGGACGTCGGGGTGAGGTAGGTCGGGTTGTTCTCGGGGTTGTTCTCGGCGGTCCCGGGTGCACCGCAGACACCGTCCTCCCGACCGGGCTGGTTCCCGAGGTCCTGCGCGTAGCCCTTCCACGTCTTGTGAGCGGCGTCGAGCTGGTTGAAGAGGGTCGGCGTGGAGTGCGGGTAGGTGCAGCCGTTCGAGCCGTCGGGCGCGTTCGCGCCGCTCGGCTGCGCAGCGTTCGCCAGCGACCGCACCTGGCCCTTGTCCGAGCCGGAGCGGATGACGCTGTGGTCGGACCCGAAGCGGGTGTTCACCACGTTGCAGTCGGACTGGGTGTCGGCCTGCGGACCCTGCCCCGACACCATGGAGATGTAGTTGTCCATGCTGTAGTGGCCGGTGCCGTAGGAGTTCTTCAGCAGCACCCCCTGCGCCGGCAACGTCTTCCAGAGGTAGCTGTTCTGGTTGAGCCCGGTGAACGTCGCGTCGTACGACTTGTTCTCGAGGATGATCAACCAGACGTGCTTCACCTGCCCGGGACGCAGCCCGGTCGAGGTGATGGTGGCCCCGCGCTGCGCCGTGCTGGCGTCGGCGGCTGAGGCGGTGGAGGTCGCGATGCCCGCGACGGCGGCGGCGAAGATGCCTGCCGCGGCGACGAACGCTGCTGCGCGACGCCGACCCTTGGTCCTGCCGGAGAACTTCATGTGGGAAGTCTCGCGCTGTGCTCACCCCCGCTCGGGGGACGGCAGGTGAACGGGTCGTGAGGGACCGCACAGCGTGCGGTCGCACCGGACCGGCCGGGAGGCGCGGGTCGTCTCCCGGGTCTGGTGGGGTGGGTGGGTGGTGCGGTCTACTGCACGCGGGTGGGTTTGGCCAGGGCGGCGCGGGTGCCGCCGGTGAGGTGGACCAGGATCGGGACCTGCCGGCCGAGGGTGCGGTCCAGCACGCCGATCGCGTGGTCGACGGCGTCGAGGACGCTCACCGCGTCGCCGCCGCGGCGCACGGTCACCCGGATCCGGGCGGCGCGCTGCCGCTTGACCAGGTACGTGTCGACCTTCGAGCCGACGACGTCGCGGACGTCGGCGAGTTCGTGGTCGATGACGTCCCGCACGAGCGCGACGTTGATCGTGACCTGGTCCTCACCCGAGCGTTCCCGGACGGCGACGCTGGTGCCGCCGCGGCCGCGGGTGAACACCCACAGCAGTGCCAGCACGATCACCACGACGCACGCCGCAGCGACGGTCCACAGCGACGCCGCGGGCACGGTGAGGCTCGACGGGAACGTGAGGGAGGGCCCCAGGGCGTCGCGGACAGCGGGCAGGACGCCGGCGCCGATGGTGAGGCCGACGAGGACGGCGGCCAGGCCGAGGACCAGCAGGATGATGCGGTTCAGGGTGCGGTTGCTCTTGGTCATGCCAACGTTCCCTTCTCCTCCACACGGACCTTCACACGCTTGCCGAACCGGTCATCGAGACGACCGAGTCGTTCCTCGACCGCGGACCGGACCGAGGCCTCGTCGACGGGCACACCCGAGAGCGGGACCAGCCGGACCTCGGACGAACGTCCACGGGCCGAGGCCTTCACGTTGCCCTCGGGGAGGCCTGCCGCGAGGGCCGCGGCGTTCGCGGCCGTCGAGGCGAGGATCGCGGTGTCGATCACCACGGCACCGCGCTCGTGCGCCACGGCCGACCGGTGCTGCCGGCCGGGCTTGAGGGCCAGGACGATCAGCACGATCCCGAGGACCACGAGGACGACCGCGACGACCTCGACGATCGTCACGAACGCGGCGTCGGGCTTGAGTGCGGCGTCGACGACCGTGTGCGGGTCCGCCAACAGCGGCGCCGCGCCCACGGCCTTGAGGACCGACTCGGTGCCGATCCACGCCGCCACGAGCACGAGGACGACGAGGGACACCGACACGGCGCCGGAGCGGGAACGGTGGATGCTCCGCCGCTGGATGCGGCGCTCGAGCGAGGTGGTGCTCACAGGTTCCTCCTCCTACCGGACCCGGCCTTCGTGCTCGTGCACGATGCCGGTCAGTTCGATGTGGGCGCTGCCGACGCGTCGGCCGGACAGCTCGCCGAGCCGTTCACGGACACGTTCGGCGGCGGTGGCGGCCGATCCGACGACGTCGTCCTGCGTGCGGATCGGACCGGTGACCTGCAGTGCGAGCCCGCCCGCGTGGTCACCGAGCTCCACACGGACCCGCCGGGCGGGCGCGCCGAGCCGTTCGGCTGCGACGGCCCGCGCCAGCGAGGTCAGTGCACGAGCAGAGATCTCCACGCGGCCCGGGACGCCCGGGCCGGCGGTCACCGGGAGCTCCGACGTCCGGTCAGCACGTCGGTCAGGGCGCCGCGGTCGATCTTGCCGGTCGTGAGCGCGGCCACGAGGGCCCCGATCGCACCGAACACGACCACGAGCACGAAGCCACCGAACCCGAACTGGAGTGCGACGACGGCGAGGATCGCCCCGATCAGGGCGCCTGCGAACGTGTTACTCAACGCGGGACTCCTTCTTCTCGTCGTCGTTGTCGTCGTCACCCGGGATGTAGACGTCCTGGACGGTCACGTTGACCTCGGCGACCTCCATGCCGACGATCTGGGTCAGCGCGCGGGAGACCGACGAACGCACACCGTCGGCGACCTGCTGCAGCGACACGGGGTACTCCGCGACGATGACGATGTCCGCGGCGACCTGCTTCTCGCCGACCTCGACCTTGACGCCCTGGCCGAAGTCGCGCTGGCCGATCGCGTCGCGGATCGCACCGATCGCACGGGCAGCGCCCTTGCCGAGCGAGTGGACGCCGTTGACCTCGCGGGCGGCGATGCCGGCGACCTTCTCGACCACGGTGTCGTCGATGACCGTCTTGCCCGAGGGGTTGGAGCCAGCGGCAGGGGTGCCTGCGGCGCGGGAGCCGGCGAGGGTGTTGGGGGTCGTGGTGTCAGCCATGTCGATTCCTTCCGTTCGTCCCGCCGGGCGTTCCCAGCGGTTGCTGTTCACGGAGGAGACGGGGCACCCCAGACGGAAGTCACGCCGGGCTGAGATCCTCCATCGACTTCCCAGACAACGGCCGTTCCAGCACGTTCTTGTCCCCCGTTCTGCTCGCGCGGAGAGCGACCGTTCGGAAAGCGGCCGCACCGTGACGCGGCGTGACCGGAAAGCGCGCATCCGCGATGTACCCCGGTCGGGAACGCGCGGCGACGCTGCCCCGGTGGTAGAGAACCCGACGCCAGTAGCGGTCAGCGCCAGCGGAGTCGGCGTCCGGCCGCGGTGTCGTTCCACGAGGCGGTCAGCGCCTCGTCGCCGGTGGAGTGGGGTCCCGCGTGGCCGTCCTCCCGGCCGCAGCGCCACCGGTCGAAGACGCTCATGCAGAGGTCCCGGACGGGAGCCTGCGGATCGAGTGCGGCGGCGGTCGGCGCGGTGTCGTGGGCGGAGGTCGGCTCGGTGGCCTCGGGTGTGGCGTCGTCGTGCATGTCCCCAGGAAGACGTCACCGCGGGGCCGGATGTCACGAAACCGTCGTCGTCGCTGCTTCCCGGGCACGTCGTCGTCCGGTGGTGCATGCTCGGAGTTCCGATCGACCGGTCGGGGCCACGACGGACCGGAAGGCGGGGATGAACGACGACGATCCTCTCCGACGCGGGTCCGACGCGACACTCGTCGCCCGGGCGGCCGACGGTGACGTGCTCGCGTTCGAGGTGCTCGCCCGACGGCACGGTGCCCTGATGCGCGTGTACGCCGAGCAGGTCCTCGGCTCGACCATCGAGTCGGACGACGTCGTGCAGGAGGCCTTCCTCACGGGGTGGCGCAAGCTGTCCGACCTCGAGGACCCCGCGCGCTTCCGGTCGTGGATGCTGCAGATCACCACGAGGAAGGCGCTCGACCGACTCCGGCGCCGACGGCACCACGACGAGCTCGGCGACGTCGAGGCCCCCGCCGACGCGGCACGCAGCCCGGAGCGTATCGTCGAGAACAGGCTGCAGTTCGACGCCCTGCTGACGGCACTCGACCGGCTCCCGGCCGACCAACGCCGCTGCTGGCTCCTCCGCGAGACCGCCGGGTACAGCTACCAGCAGATCGCCGACGAACTCGAGCTGTCCACGTCCACCGTCCGCGGACTCCTCGCACGAGCACGACGGTTCCTCGCTGCCGAGATGGAGGGATGGCGATGACCGACCACGACCTCCCGAGGCCCGACGACGACCTCCCGCTCCCCGACGACGACCTCGACGGGCACACCATCGAGGAGCTCGCCGACTACCTCGACCACGGCCGCGAACCCCGTGACCCGTCCATCGAGTCCTCGCCCGGGTGCCGGCTCGCCCTGGCGAACATGCAGCGCCTCCGCGAGCTGTCCTTCGGCGCGCTGCAACGCCGTGCCGAGGACGAAGCCGGCCGTGAGACCGCCTGGATCGACCGGCTGCTCGACACGATCCGCGCCGAGGTCCGGTCCGGACGGGACGTACCGATCGCGCACCCCGACCCGCGCCTGCGTCTCGCGATGACCGAGGCCGCGGTGCGCGGGGTCGTGCGGCGTGCCGGCGACGCCCTCCGCGAGGTCGTGATGGGACGCTGCGAGCTCGACGGCGACGTGGACGTGCCGGGGGCGCCCGTGCGGGTCGCGGTGACCGCGGGACTCCTCTACGGCGCCTCCGCCGAGGCGACCGCCGACCGCCTCCGCGACGCCGTGGCCACCGCACTCGCCCGCCACACCGAACTCACGATCGAGTCGATCGACGTCCGCTTCGACGACGTCGTCCTGCCCTGAGGAGCCCGCTGTGGACGATGCAGCGCTGTCGAGTGAACTCACCGCCGCGATCCGCGCGGTGCCCGGCGTGGTGGCGGTCTACCCGCCCCGACCGATCGTGCACGCCGCGGCCGAGGTCGTCGCCACCGCCCTCGCCCTCCGGGAGCCGGACGTGCTCGTGGACATCGACCGCCACGGCGCCACCGTGCGCATCGCCGCCGGCATCGCGGTCTCGGGCGACCGGCCCGCACCGGACACGGTCCGCGACGTCGGCGAACGCGTCCGCGACCTCGTCGACCCGCGGGTCGACGGCGGAGCCGACCTCGTCACGGTGACCATCCGCCTGGTCGAGGACGCGGTCACGCCCGGCGCGACCACCTGACGGCCGGGAGGCGCGTGGCGGCGCCGCCACGCGCCTCCCGGCCGTCACCTGGTCGGCACCGTGGGAACCTGCCCGTTCTGCCCCGTCGACTGGGGTATCCGTCGAGCCTGCCCGCCGAGCACCTCTCTCCGAATGATCCTCACGCATCCACCCGAGGATCGGACCGCACCGTGCTCATGCCCGCCCCCGTCGCCGACCCGGCGACCTTCGCACCGATGGTGCACCGCCACACCCGTCTCGTGCACGCCGCCGCGATGAGCGTCCTGCACTCCCCCGCGGACGCCGACGACGTGGTGCAGGAGACCTTCCTCGCCGCGTGGACCCACCTCGACACGATCGACGACCCGACCGCGATCTGCGGCTGGCTCGTGACGACCGCGCGCCGTCGGGCGTACGACCGGGTCCGACGCGCTGCCCGACGGCCGCTCGACGAACTCGACGACTCGGTGCCCGCATCCGACGACACCACGCCGACCCACGTGTGCGAACGGTCGTCGCTCGTCGAAGCGGTCGGGGCTGTGCTCGCGTCGATGCCCGCCCTGCAGCGTCGGTGCTGGGAGCTCGGGCACCTCGACGGGCTGGCCTACGGCGAGGTCGCGGCGGTCCTCGGTCGGCCGGTGTCGACCGTCCGTGGGATGCTCGCTCGGGCACGGCGGACGCTCGAGCAGGAGCTGGCCGGCTGGCGGTAGCGTCGACGCATGCCGTCGTACTCGATCCGCTCCACCCGCGAGGACGATTGGCCGCTCGTCCGTGCCCTCCGCATCGAGAACGCCACGGACAACGCGATCTCGTACGGAGCGACGCCGGACGCCACCCGTGCGATGACCGAGGACGACTGGCGGATGCGCGCCCGTCGGGGCACCGCGCCCGACGCCACGAGCCTCGCCGCGACGGAACTCCGAACCGGGCGGTGGATCGGGATGATGAGCGCGCAGACCGGGGACGCCGACGGCCCCGAGCCCGTGCTCACCGGGGTGTACGTCACCCCCGGGTTCCGCGGCCGGACGCACGGCGTGGCCGACGCGCTCCTCGACGGCGTCCTCGCATGGGCCTCCGGACGCGCGTCGGTGCTCCGGCTGTACGTGTACGAGCACGCGGAACCCGCACGCCGCTTCTACGACCGTCGGGGGTTCCGACCCACCGGGCGGACTCGGGACCTGCACGTCCTCGGGGCGGACGTGCGACCGGAGGACGGTCGCACGATCGAGATGGCCCTGCCGCTCGGTTGACGGACCGCGCGGACGTTCGGTACGCGGCTCCTGCCCGACCTCGTGCCGGGCCGACGCGTGCGCCTGAGCGGTTTCAGGCCTCGCCGGTGGCCCAGAAGTACTGGAGTTCCGCGCCGTTCACGAGGTGGTCGCCGATGATGCGCTGTTGGAACACGAGCGGGTTGTGCGAGGACAGTGTCCGGGCGTTCCGCCAGTGCCGGTCCAGGGCCCGGTCGCGGTCGGTGGCGCTCGCTCCCCCGACCTCGAACAGCGCGGTCGTCGCGCGGAGCACGAGTTCGACGACGTTCTGCTGCACCTGGATCGTCCGGAGCTCGGCGGCGGCCACCAGCTCGGCCGCGTCCGCCGTCCCGTCGGCCAGCGCCTCGTGCGCCTCGCCGATCGCCCGCGCCGCGTGCAGGACGAGCGCTTCGGCGGCGACCGCGTCCGAGGCGATCCGCCCGACCACGCCCTGGACGAGCGGGTCGGTCGCGGCGGTCGGACCGGCGCCGTGCTGGTAGTGCCGCGTCCGCCCCCGCACGAAGGCGACGGCGTCGCGTGCGGTGGCCCGGCCGACCCCCGCGAGCGACGCGAGGAGCACGGTCTGCAGGAACGCGGGCAGTGGCGTCCGTCGATCGTCCCGCTCGGCCCGGAGCTGCCACAGCTCGACGGGCACGCCGTCGAACCGGGTGGTGCCGCTGCCGGTGAGCCGCTGCCCGAACCCGTTCCAGTCGTCGCGGACGTGCACGCCAGAGGCGTCCACCGGGACCGTGACCCCGACGACGTGGCCGTCCGGTGTCTCCGCGGTCACGGTGGTCCAGTCGGCGAAGAGCGTCCCCGTCGAGTAGTGCTTCTCCCCGTGCAGCCGCCAGCCGTCACCGTTCGGCACGAGGTGCGTGGACAACCGCCCGACCGCGGCGCTGCTCCGCTCGTGGCTCGCGTTGCCGAAGACGTCTCCGGCGGCGATCCGGTCGAACCAGTGCGCACGCCGGACGACGCTCGGGTCGAGCAGGAGCTCCTCGACGAACGAGAAGTGGGCACGGAGCAGCTGGGGCAGGTTCGAGTCCGCCTCGCCGAGTCGGACGAGCAGCGCGAAGAGGTCGCTCGGGGCCGCACCGGAGCCGCCCGCCTCGACGGGCAGCGTGACCGCGGTGAAGCCGGAGTCGGCCAGCCACCGCACCGGTTCGTGCGGCAGCGTCCTGGTGCGTTCGCGCTCGACGGCACCAGCGGCGATGCGGTCGAGGACGGGTGCGAACCGTTCGAGCAGCTCGGACAGGGTCGGGCGGACCCGGACGGGTGTCGTGGTCGTGGTCGTGGTCGTGGTCATCGTTCCTCCTGGTGGTGACGACGGGTGCGTGCCCCGGGGACGGCGTCGAGCAGCCCGCGGGTGTACGGGTCCCGTGGCGACGAGAACACCTGCTCCGCCGTTCCCGTCTCGACCACGCGCCCGTGCCGGAGCACGAGCACCCGGTCGCTGACGTGGTGGATGACGCCGAGGTCGTGCGAGATGAAGAGGACGGCGACCCCGTACGCCTGCTGCACATCGGCGAGCAGGTCGAGCACCTGCGCCTGCACGGACACGTCGAGTGCGCTCACGGCCTCGTCGAGGACGAGCACGTCGGGGTCGGTCGCGAGTGCGCGGGCGATCGCGACGCGCTGGCGCTGCCCGCCGGACAGCGTGCGCGGGTGCCGAGCGCCGAGGGACGGGTCGAGCCCGACGCCGCACAGCAACGCCTCGACCCGACCGGTCGCGACGGTGCCGGTCGCCGCACGCAGTGCCGACTCGACGAGCTGTCGCACGGACTTCCGCGGGTCGAACGAGCTGAGCGGGTCCTGCGACACGGTCGCGATCCTCGGTCGGTGTGGGCGCCGCTCGCGCTCGCGGAGCTCGGACCACGCCCGTCCCTCGAACAGCACGCGCCCGCTCGTGGGCTCGGTCAGCGCGAGGGCGATCGCGGCGGTCGACGACTTGCCCGAACCGGACTCCCCGACGATGCCGAGCGTCTCCCCTGCGTGCAGTTCGAACGACACGTCGTCGACGACGGTGCGGTCGACACGGTCGGGCCCGCGGTAGGTCTTCGAGACGTGCTCGACCGACAGGACCGGTGTGCCCGGTGCGACGGCGGGTCGGTCCGCACGGGGCGGCCGGGGTGCGAGCGGGGCGACCGGGGCATCCGAGAGCCGGGCGCCCGGTGCGTGCAGCGAGGGGATCGCCGCGAGCAACCGCTTCGTGTAGGGGTGCTGCGGGTCGCCGAGGACCTGTTCCGTCGGGCCCTGCTCGACGACCACGCCGTGCTGCATCACGAGGACCTCGTCGGCGAGCTGCTCGACGACGCCGAGGTCGTGGCTGATGACGAGCAGACCGGTCCCGCCTGACCGGAGTTCGTCGAGGAGGTCGAGGATCTGCGCCTGCACGGTGGTGTCGAGCGCGGTGGTCGGTTCGTCGGCGATGAGGAGCGCCGGGTCGAGCGCGACCGCGGCGGCGATGAGCGCACGCTGCCGCAACCCGCCGGAGAGCTCGGCGGGCAGCTGTCGCGCACGCAACGCCGGCTCGGGTACCCGCACCCGGGTCAGCAGCTCGAGCACGCGCTCCTCGCGCGCGGCCCGGGGACGGACCCCGTGCTCGCGGAGCGCGTCGGCGACCGAGGCCCCGACCCGACGCAGCGGGTCGAGCGACACGAGGGCGTCCTGCAGCACGTACCCGACCTCCGCCCCGCGGATGCGGCGCCAGGCCCGGTCGTCGAGGTCGGTGAGGTCACGCCCGCCGAGCGCCAGGGTCGACGCTCGCAGGCGGGCTCCTGTGCCGTTCAGTCCGAGGAGGCTCCGCGCGGTCACGCTCTTGCCGGACCCGGACTCACCGACCAGGGCGAGGCTGCGACCGCGCTCGAGCGAGAACGAGACGTCACGGACGACCGTCCGGTCGCCGAAGGCGACCGAGAGCCCGGCGACCTCGACCAGGGGCGAGCCGAGGGTGGAGCCGAGCGACGCGTCGTGGAGCGGACCGTGCGCCGCACCGGACGCAACGGACGCAACGGGTGGGGCCGCGACGGGCGGGGAGACGACGGTGGGACCGCCGGGGGTGGGGCCGACAGGACCGGTCATCGCGCGCCTCCAGGCTGGGTCAGGGTCTGCACCGCTCGGCCGACGGCCGTCAGCGAGAGGGCGAGGAGCACGATCACCACGCCCGGGAAGAAGTCGAGCCACCAGGCCTGCTGCAGGTAGTTGCGGCCGGCGTTGAGCATCGCGCCCCACTCCGGAGCCGGTGGCTGCACGCCCATCCCGAGGAAGCCGAGCGCCGAGGCCCAGACGATCGCCTGCCCGATGCCGAGCGTGACGAGCACGGTGAGGGGGCGGAAAGCGTTCGGGAGCAGGGTGTGGAACAGCACGTGCGCCGCCGAGTGCCCGAGCGCCCTCTCGGCCTGCACGTACGGGGCACCGCGGACCGCGAGGACCTGGCCCCGGACCATCCGGGCGTAGCCGGGGATCGTCGCGATGCCGACGGCGAGGATCTGCGTCCCCGCGCTCGACCCGAACACGGCGATGAGGATGAGCGCGAGCAGGATGCCCGGGAACGCGTAGAGCACCTCGATCACGCGCGTGACGACGGCGTCGACGGCACGGCCGCCGAGCGCGCCGAGGACCCCGAGCACGAGCGCCCCGGCGAGCCCGAGCGCGGTCGCTCCGACACCGATGGAGACCGACTGGCCGGCGCCGTGCACGACCCGGGAGTACACGTCGCGGCCGGACTGGTCCGTCCCGAAGACGTGCGCGGCGCTCGGGGCGTCGAAGCTCGCACCGAGGTCGATCGCGAGCGGGTCCTGCGGCGCGAGCAGCGACGGCCAGACGGCCGCCAGTGCGACGAGCCCGATGAACGCGGCCGCCAGCCAGAAGGAGACCCTGCGGATCGGACTGGAGGCACGGCGCGCCTCGCGGACGTCGGCTCCGGCCGGTCCGGTGGCGGGCTCCGTGACGACGGGCCCTGCTGGCGCAGGTGGTGCGGTGACGGTCGTGGTGCTCATGCTGCGGCTCCGATCGAGCGGCGGAGGCGGGGGTCCACCGCGACGTAGGCGATGTCGGTGAGGACGTTCGCGACGACGTACACGAGTGCGACGACGAACGTGATGCCGATGACGAGCGGCAGGTCCTGCGCGCTCACGGCGGTGACGAGGACCTGTCCGATGCCCTGGCGGGCGAAGACGACCTCGGCGATGACGGCTCCGGACACGAGGGAGCCGAGGCCCCAGCCGGAGAGGGTGATGCCCGGCAGCGCGGCGTGCCGGAGGACGAAGCGGGACCGGACGGCCCCCTCCGACAGTCCGCGTGACCGGGCCGAGAGCACGAACGGTTCCTGCTGCTTCTCCTCGAACTCGTCGCGGGTGACCTGGCCGAGGAAGCCGGCGAGCGGGATCGCGAGGGTCAGCGCCGGCAGGACGATGCCGAGCGGACCGGAGCCGATCACCGGGAACCAGTGCAGCTGCACCGCGAACACGAGCAGCAGCACGAGTCCGAGCCAGAACTGGGGCAGTCCGGCGGCGACGGTCTCGACGACCGAGCCGATCCGCCCCCACACCCCGGAGCGCCCCGCGGTGAGCAGGGTCGAGGCGATCGACAGCACCCAGGCGAGCACGAGTGCGGCGACGGTCAGCGCGAGCGTCGGTCCGATCTGCCCGGCGATGACGCTCGTCACCGACTGCTTCAGCGTGTAGGACTCGCCGAAGTCGAGTCGGAGGAGGCCGGCGAGGAAGTCGCCGTACTGCACGAGGAGCGGACGGTCGAAGCCGTACTGCGCGGTGACCGCGGCGACCGCCTCCTTCGTGGGGTGGGCGGCCGCGCCGCCGAGGATCGCCACCGCGGGGTCGCCGGGGACGGCGTGCTCGAGGAAGAACACGATCGTGCCCACGGCGAGCAGCAGCAGCACGGCCTCGGCGATGCGCCGGGCGATGCGGACGGGCCAGCCGGTCATCGCTTGCCTCCGTCGGTGAGGTAGGCGTCGGCGAGGACGGGTTCGCCCTCGCTGGGTTCGATCCAGACCCCGCGGACGCGGTCGGAGATGCCGAGTCGGGTCTGGATCGGGTAGAGCGGCAGCGTCCACGCCTTCGACGACAGCAGTGCCTGCGCCTTCGAGTAGGCCCGCTGCTGCGCGGCCGGGTCGGTCGTCGCGGTCCCGGCGATGAGCAGCCGGTCGAGCTCGTCGTCGTACGCGAACGCGGAGTTCTGCCCGTTGTCGACGTCGTAGGTCGCCTTCGAGTACTTGATGTACATGACGTGCGGCGTCGGGCTGTTCCAGTAGTTCCCGAGCAGGTCGTACGCCTTCGGGTTGCCCCAGACCGCGTTCATGCTCGACGAGTCGAGGGCCTGCAGCACGACCTTGATGCCGACGCGCTTCTCCATCGCCTGGATGTCCTGCAGGATCGTCAGGTCGGCGGGCGGGGTCTCGGCCGAATCGGCGTTGTACGGCAGCTCGACCGTGAGTGTCTCGCCGTCCTTCGTGCGGTACCCGTCGGTGTCGCGACCGGTCCAGCCCGCCTCGTCGAGGAGCCGCTCGGCCTCGGTCGGGTCGTACGGGAACGGCTCGTGGTACGCCGCGTCGTAGTGCGGCGTGCCGGAGCTGACGTTGTTGCCCTCGTAGGGGAAGACGCCGTTGTACGCGCTCTCCACCGCTTCCTTCGCGTCCGACGCGTGCACGAACGCCTTCCGGACGCGGATGTCGCTGAACACCGGGCTCTTCGTGTTGAGGTCGAGGCTGAACGGCGAGCCGGAGTGCACGAACGACTGCAGCGAGATCGACGGGTCGGCCTTCGCGAGCCCCTCGCTCTCGGGCGGGACGTTGAAGATGACGTCGGCCTCGCCGGAGCTCAGCGCGCCGTACCGGGTCGTGTTGTCCTTCAGGAACTTCCACGTGATGCCGTCGAGGTACGCCGGGCCCTGGTGCTCCGCGTCCTCCGGTGCGCTGTTGTACTCGTCGTTGCGCACGAGCTCGACGTCCCGCTCGTGGTTCCACCGCACGACCTCGAACGGGCCGGTCCCGACCGGGGACTCGCAGTTCGCCGCGAGCCCCCGCGCCATGGCCTTCGGCGACTCCATCCCGAAGAACGCCTGCGACAGCGCGGCGAGCAGCGGCGAGTACGGCCGCTGCAGCGAGATCCGCACGACGTGGTCGCTGACGACGGTGGCCTTGTCGAAGTACCCGGTCAGGTAGAGCAGGTCGGTGCTCGACTGCGTCGCGGGGTCGAGGATCTGGGTGAAGTTGTCCACCACCGCCTGCGCGTCGAACGGGGTGCCGTCGGTGAACCGGACGCCCTGCTTCAGCGTGAAGTCGTACTGCTTCCCGTCGGGCGAGATGTCCCACGAGGTCGCGAGCCACGGCTTGACGCTGCCGTCGCGTTGCAGGGACACGAGCGAGTCGAGGTACTGGCGGGCGATGTACGTCTGCGGCATGTCACCCGAGTTGTGCGGGTCGAGACAGGTGGGCTCGCGGTCGGTGGCGTACACGAGGGTGCCGCCGCGGACCGGCCCGTCGGACCGCGACGACGCCGACGACGCGCCGCTGCACCCGGCGAGCAGCACGACCAGGGCGACGGTCGAGAGGGCCGCCGCGACGGTCCGCAGTGAGTGGGAGCGGGTCATGACAGGGGACGCTAGGGCCGGCTCCGCGGCGAGCGCGACCGCTCGGCAACACCGGGCAACGCACCGTCTCCCGACGTCACGGAGGGGCCGACACGTGTCGTCGTGCGACGTCCGCAGGTGCCTTCCGCGACCTCCGTCGCAACCTGGGGTCACGCAGGGCTGGTCCTGGTCGGACACTGCCTAGCCTCGGACCATGCCCAAGCGACTCCTGCTCAACGTGTTCGAGATGAACTGCGTGGGACACATCACGCACGGCCTGTGGCGACTGCCCGGCAACCAACGCCACCGCTACACGGACATCCGGTACTGGACGGAGCTCGCACGCACCGCGGAGGCCGGGCAGTTCGACGCGGTCTTCATCGCCGACGTGCTCGGCGCCTACGACGTGTACCAGGGGTCCACGGCGCCGGCGCTGCGCGAGGGACTCCAGATCCCGAACAACGACCCGATGCTCGTCGTCCCGGCGATGGCCGCGGTCACCGAGCACCTCGGCTTCGGGATCACGTTCTCGACCAGCTACGAGCCGCCGTTCGCGTTCGCCCGCCGCATGTCGACGCTCGACCACCTGACGAACGGCCGGGTCGGGTGGAACGTGGTGACGAGCTACCTCCCGAACGCCGCACGGAACTTCGGGCTCGCCGAGGAGATCCCGCACGACACCCGGTACGAGATCGCCGACGAGTACCTCGACGTCCTCTACCAGCTGTGGGAGGGGTCGTGGGAGGACGACGCGGTCCTGCGCGACGCCGAGCACGGGGTGTACACGGACCCGGACAAGGTGCACTCGATCGACCATGTCGGGACGCACTTCAGCGTCGCCGGACCGCACCTGTCCGAGCCGTCGACCCAGCGCACGCCGACCCTGTTCCTCGCGACGGGCTCGCCAGCCGGGATCCAGCGCGCCGGCGCCCACGCAGAGGTCGTCTTCACGGGCGGACACGGTGTCCAGCGCACCGCCGACGCCGTCCGGGACGCCGCGGAGGCCGCCGGACGCGAGCGCGGTGACGTCAAGTTCGTCACCCAGGCCGCGGTCATCACGGCCCCGACCCAGCGCGAGGTCGAGGACAAGGTGGCGCAGTACCGGGCGTTCCGGAGCGAGGAGGGGCCGCTCGTCCACGGCAGCGTGCCCTTCGACGCCCTGCGGCACCCGCGGAACCGTACCGTTCGCGATGCGCTCGAGGCCGAGGGGGTCGAGGGCGGCGAGCGGCTCGTGGGGCGGATCGCGCTCGACAGCACCGTCGGCGAGCTGCTCGACCGGGTGGACGAGGCCTGGCACGGTGCGTTCTGGGCGGCCGGCGTGCCCGAGGCGGTGGCGGACCAGATCGAGGGGTGGCTCGACGACGACGGGATCGACGGCATCAACCTCCGGCAGTACCACTCGTTCGACACCGTCCGGGTCTTCGGGACGTACGTCACCCCGCTGCTCCGGGAACGCGGACGGCTGCCCGAGCGGTACACCGACGGCGAGACCCTGCGGCAGCGTGTGCAGGGCGGCGGGTCCTCCCGGCTGCCCGACCGGCACCCGGCCGCGCGCCACCGGGCCTCCCGCGCGGGCGCGTCGGTCGGCGGCTGAGCGGCATGACCGACCTCGCGGCGGACGGGCCACGGCCGGACCGCGGCTGAGGGACCGCGGCTCCGTCAGTCGGTGATCCCGAACAGTCGACGGGCGTTGCCGGACGCGAAGGCCGCCCGGTCCCCCGGGTCCACGAACTCGGCGAGGAACCGGTCGATGTCCGCGGCGCTCGGCCGCTGGAACGGGTGGTCGGTCGAGAACAACAGACGATCCGGGCTCGTCACACTCAGTGCGTGCCGGAGCATCGCCGGGTCGAGCATGCCCGACGCCGTGATCCAGACGTTCTCGCGCAGGTACTCCGTGATCGAGCGCTCCGTCCCCGCGGCGCGAGCCAACCCGTCCGCCCGGTCGTGCCAGAGGAGCAGCAGCTCGCCCCAGTGTCCGAGCACCAGCTGGAGCGCCGGGTGCCGGTCGAGCACACCGCGGGCCATGAGCCGGAGCGCCGCCGTCCCCGCCTCGAGGTGCCAGCCCCACGCGAAGGTCGCCATCGCGAGGTCGGGCAGGTCGCCGAGGCCCGAGTAGGACACATCCCGGACGGTGCGCGGCGGGATCTGCGGGTGGATGAACACCGGCTGACCGAGGCGCTCGGCGACCGTCCAGAGCTCGTCGTACCGCGGGTCGTCGATCAGCACGTCGCCGGTCCGCCCGTGCAGCATCACCCCGACCAGGCCGAGGCCCGCGGCACGCGCGAGTTCGACGGCGGCTGCGGGCGGATCGGCGAGCGGCAGGGTGGCGAAGGCGCGGAACCGACCCGGTGACGCCGCGACGGTGGCCGCGACCTGGTCGTTCGCATCCCGGCTCAGCACGACGGCATCAGCGGCGTCGAGGCCCTGCGTCCCGGGCGGGGCGAGGGACAGGACCTGCACGTCGACCCCCTGCGCGTCCATCGCCGCGAGTCGCCCGCCGCCGGTGTCGGCGAGCTGCTGCGCGACGTCGCCGTGGTCGTTGAGGAGCAGGCTGTCGTCGCGCCGGTCCGGCGGCAGCGCACGCTGCGCGCGGTCGATCCCCTCGTGGATCCAGTGCTCCTCGATGCCGATCAGTCCGTCGCGCACCGCGACCTCCGCTCGTTCGTGTTCAGGTCCCTCGAGCATCCTCGGTTCGTGCGCCGTCCGTCCCGGCAGGGCCGACGACGGACGATGCCGCCGCCACGGCGCCGGTGGCCCACTCGCGGAAGCGCTCGGCAGCCGGGGTCCGCACCCGGTGGAGCACCCCGCCCTCGTCCTCCTCGAGTCGGACGAGCCCCATCCGGCGCAGGTACGGGGTCTTCCGGTCGCTCGCGGCGCGGTCGGCGACGACGGCGTCGGGGAGCTCGAACTCCTCGACGTTCCGCCCGCCCGCGGCGTACGACCAGTCCACGAAGTCGAACAGCGGCCACCACGTGAACCCACGGACGTCGGTCCCGGACGCGGCGAGCGCCCGCACGGTGTCGGCGGCGTCACGGACCCAGGCGGACCGGAGTTCGTCGGCGCCCTCGATCGAGGTCTCGGTGACGAGCATCGGCAGTCCGTACCGCCCGGCGAACCGTCCGAGTGCCTCGGCGAGCCCGTCGGTCCAGCGGTCGTGCGCGTGCTGGACCGTGCCGTCGACCCCGGACACGAGTCGTCGCGGGGTGAGGTCGGGGTAGTAGTTCACGCCGAGCAGGTCGACCGCGACGGCTCCGTCGACCAGTTCGCGCAGCCCCGACTCGGTCGCGCCGTGCTCGAGCAGCCAGCCGTGCGCCGGGTGTCCGGGGACGACACGGCCGAGCACGAGGTCGGTCGGGACGGTGCCGACCAGTTCGAGCAGTCCCGCTTCGGCCGTCGTCTCCGGATCGCCGTCGCCGGACTCGACGAGGGTGCTCGCCTCGACGTGCACGACCACCGCGTGGGGGTTCGCCGCACGCACGGCACGGACGCTCCGCTGGATGCCCGTGGCGATCGCGAGGACCACGCACGTCCATCCCGACCACCCGGACAGCCCCGGCGGCCAGACGCCGCGGAGCCCCGCGAACGACGCGGTCGTGATCGGCTCGTTGAGCGGGGTGACGTGGTCGACGACCCCCGCGTACCGATCGGCGAACGCACCGGCGAACTCCGCGATCGCGTCCGGGTACCGCGGGTCCGCGAAGGAGTCGTCGAGCCAGGTCGGTGTGCCGTAGTGGACGAGGTCGGCGATGACGGTGACACCGCCGTCGGCCGCACGGGGAAGTCGCTCGTCGAGGACGGACCAGTCGAACCGGCCGGGGCCGAGGTGCACCTTCGGCCAGTCGACCCCGTACCGCAGGGCCGTCGCGCCGAGGTCGCGCACCGTGTCGAGGTCGCCGCGCCAGGCGTCGTCGTGCCCGGTGAGCACGTGTTCGTCGAGCGGCGCCATCGCGAAGCGGGCCGGTGGGTAGACGCACGTGTCCTCGATGCCGAGGGCCCAGGTGAACGTCCCGGGCGCGAACGCTTCCCCCGGCCGCTCGACGCCCGACGTGCCGCGCGTCACTTCAACCCCGAGGTGGCGACGCCCGCGACGAAGTACTTCTGCGCGAAGAAGAACCCGAGCGCGATGGGCAGGAGGGAGATCACGGCCCCGGCGAGCAGCACCGCGTGGTCCGTGACGTGCGCGCCACCGAACAGCGTGAGCCCGGCGGGCAGCGTCAGCATGTCGTTCGAGGTGCTCACGACGAGCGGCCAGAGCAGGTCGTTCCACAGCGCCATCCCGTTGAGCACGGCCACGGTCGCGATCGCCGGCTTCGCCAGCGGCAGGATCACCTGCCAGTAGATGCGCCAGTGCCCGGCGCCGTCGATGCGCGCCGCCTCGTCGAGCTCCGGCGGGATGTCGATGAAGAACTGCCGGAACAGGAAGATCCCGAACGCACTCGTCGCCCTGGGGATGATGAGCCCCTGGTACGTGTTGAGCCACCCGAGGTGGAACAGCTCGACGAACACCGGGATGAGGGTCACCTGGAACGGCACCATGAGCGTCGCGATGACGAGCACGAACGCGACGTTCCGCCCGACGAACCGCATCCGGGCGAGGGCGTAGGCGCACATCGAGTCGAACAGCAGCGTCAGCACGGTGGTCACGACCGTGAACACGAGTGAGTTGAGCAGCAGCCGCAGGAACGGCAACTGCTGCCACACGCCCTCGTAGCCGTGCAGCGTGATGCTCGTCGGGAACAACGACGCCGGGTGTCCGAAGAGGTCTGCCTCGGACCGGAAGCTCCCGCTCACCATCCAGACGAAGGGGACGAGCGCGAACACGAGTCCGATCCCGAGGTACACCCACTTCAGGACGGAGCCGGTGACGACGAGGCTGCTCCGGCGACCGTGTCGCCCCGGTCGGTGGCCGGCAGACGGCCGGGAGGCACGGGTCGGCTCCGCCACGGGCGGTCGCCGGGTCGCGGTGTCAGTCGACATCGTCGTACCGGAAGAGTCGGAGCTGCAGGAGCGAGATGAGCATGATGATGACGAAGAGGACCCAGGAGATCGCCGAGGCGTAGCCGGTCTGGTAGTTCACGAAGCCGTCCCGGTAGAGCAGGTTGACGAGGGAGTCCGTCGCGAACACGGGGCCACCGCCGGTCATGACGTAGACGAGGTCGAAGACCTGGAACGACTGGATCGTCAGGATCATCGACGTGAACAGGAGCGTCGGGCGGATGCTCGGCAGGGTGATCCGCCAGACGGTCTGCCAGCGGTTCGCACCGTCGAGCTCGGCGGCCTCGTACCGCTCCCCCGGCACGCCCTTGAGGCCGGCGATGAAGAGGATCATCGCGAAGCCGATGCTCTTCCACACGGACACGAAGATGACGGTCGGCAGCGCGAGCGAGGTGGACTGCAGCCAGGCGACGCTCGGCAGGCCGAACACTGCGGTGAGCCCGCCGACGAGGCCGATGTCCGGGTCGAGGAGGAACTTCCAGACGAGGCCGATGGTGACGAGCGACACGATCGTCGGGAAGAAGAACACCGAGCGGACGACCCGGTTGAGCAGGGTGTCCCGCTGGAGCAGCAGTGCGGCGACGAACCCGAGCACGACGAGCAGCACGACGGACACGACCGTGTACTCGAGCGTCACCCGCAGGGCGTTCCAGAACTGCGGGTCGTGGGCGAGCTGGACGTAGTTCCCGAACCCGACGAACTGTTGCGCAACGGCGCCGACGGTCCAGTCGAAGAACGAGTAGTACAGCGAGCGCAGGATCGGGAAGAGGACGAACACGCCGAGGATGAGCAGCGACGGGGCCATGAACAGCCAGGCGGGCTGGAAGCGGCGCGTCCGGCGGCGGGTGGGGCGTGCCTCCCGGCCGGCGGTGGAGGCGGGGGCCCCGTCACGCGTGCTGCGTGACGGGGCCGACCCGGTGAGCTGGTCGGTCACTGGCTGCAACCGGTCAGACCGTCGATGGTCTGCGCCGCTTCCTTCGTCGCGTCGGCGACGGAGGTGCCGCGGGTGATCTTGCCGATCATCGGGACGTAGGCGTCGGAGTCGACCTTGGTGGCGTTCGTCACGTGCGGCAGGTAGAGACGGGAGTCGGGCACCTGGCTCGCGAACACCGAGACGGTGGCGTCGGCCTTGAGGTCCGCGTCGTCGGAGAGGTCGGTGCGGAGCGGCGGGAAGCCGGTCTGCAGCGAGAACTTCTGCTGCGCGGTCTTCGAGGTCCAGTAGGCGAGGAACTCCTGGGCCTGCGTCGGGTACTTCGTCTTCGCGGAGATCGACAGCGGAGCGATCGAGCCGAGGGTCGTCGACTTGCCGTCGACACCGACCGGGACCTTCACGATGCCGAGGTCGATGCCCGCCGACTTGTACCCGGGTGCTGCCCACGGTCCGTTGATCTCCATGGCGGCCTTGCCGGCGGAGAACAGCGAGTCGGCCTCGGCGCCGGTCAGGCCGACCGGGCTGACCTTGTCCTTCGCGACGAGGTCGCCCCAGGTCTCCAGACCCTGCTGCGAGGCCTTCGTCTGGACGGCGCTGCACCCCTTGCTCGTGACGATGTCCCCGCCCTCGAGCCACTGGAGCACCGGCCACATCTGGATGGTCTGGTTGTCGGCGAGCGCGATGCCGTACTTGCCACCGGTCGTCAGCTGCTTCGCGTCGGCAGCCATCTCCTGCACGGTCGTCGGTGGGTTCGCGATGCCGGCGTCGGAGAAGAGCTTCTTGTTGTAGTACAGGCTCAGCGTCGCGAAGTTGGCCGGGACGCCGTAGAGCTTGCCGTCGTAGGTGAACTCCTCCACCGTGCCGGGTGCGAACTCCGAGGTGTTGATCTTGCCGTCGCCGCTGCCGGTCATCGTGATCGGCAGCACCGAGTTCGTCTTCACGTACTGTGCGACCGCGTTCGGGTCGCTCGACACCGCGGCCACGTCGGGGCCCTGGCCGGTGAGCCACGCCGAGGGGAGCTTCTGCTGGATCGTGTCCCACGGCTGCACGGTCATCTCGACCTTGATCTTCGGGTGGGACTTCTCGAAGTCCTTGACGATCGTGGCGTAGCCGGGACGGTCACCGCCGGTGAACCCGGTCCAGACCTTCAGGGTGACGGGGCCGTCACTGCTCGCCGCGCCGCCGGCGGAGCAGCCGGTGAGGACGAGGGCGAGGGCGGCGGCCCCGGAGACGACCGCGAGGGTCGTGCGTGCGTGCTTCATCGTTGTAACGCTCCTTTGCGTCGCAGTGGCGCGCGGGTCGGTGTTCGGTGTCGGACGGTGCGCTGTGGTGGATGGGTCGGAGAGGAGTTCAGGGGGCGGCGAGGCCCGCGTCGTCGTCGCAGCCGCACGATCCGCGGAGGACGACCTCGACCGGCAGCTCGGTGTGCTGGTCGGTGTCGGTGTCGTTGCCCCGCGTCCCGTCGACGAGGCCGAAGAGCCGCTCGGTCGCGATCCGGCCCATCTCCTCGGCGGGGACGCGGACGGTCGTGATCCCCGGGGTCGTCACGCGGGCGAGGCCGAAGTCGTCGAACCCGACGACCGAGACGTCCTCGGGCACGCGGACCCCGGCGCGGCGCAGGACCCGCAGACCCCCGACGGCCATGTCGTCGTTCGCGAAGACGATGCCGTCCGGCAGCTCGTCCTCGTCACGGGATCCGGCGAGCAGCTGCTCGACGGCGGCGGCGCCCGAGGCTTCGGAGAGGTCCCCCTCGATGACGGACACGTCGGTGAGGCCGTGCCGATCCGCTGCACGGCGGAACCCCTCCCGGCGGTCGAGCCCGGTCTGGTGGTCGAGCGTGCCGGTCACGTGGAGGAGTCGACGCCGCCCGTGGACGGAGACGAGGTGGTCGACGAGCCGCTCGGTCGCCGCGACGTCGTCGATCCCGACCGAGACGGCGCGGGCCAGGTGCGGGTAGTTGCCGATGAGGACCACCGGCAGCCCGCTCGCGACGAGGGCCTGGACGTGGTCGTCGTCGATCGCGGCACTCGTGACGATGGCGCCGTCGGCGGTGCGGGACCGCATGACCCGCTCGTAGGCGACCCCACCGGTGGAGGTGTCGGCGTTCGTCGAGACGATCACCTGCGCGTCGTGGGCGTTCGCCGCGGTCGACATCCCGGTGAGGACGTGCATGAAGTACAGGTGGCCGAAGACGTGCGTCGACGAGTTCGGGACGATGAGGGCGACGGCGTCGGCGCGCTGGCTGCGGAGCGCACGGCCGGCGGAGCTGGGGACGTAGCCGAGCTCGTCGGCCGCCTGCTTGACCGCGGCCCGGGTCTTCTCGCTGATGCGCTCGTGGCCGGACAGTGCCATGCTCGCAGCCGCGGAGGTCACGCCGACCTTGGCGGCCACGTCCTTGAGGGTCACGGACTTCGGCACGGGCGCCTCCCTGCTCGCTTTATCGATTAACTGGGATCATCATGCACCTGCTTGATCGATTCAGCAAGGGTTTCGTCGAAACCGGGGTCCAGACCGACGGGAGGCCCGTGGCGGTGTCGCCACGGGCCTCCCGTCCGTCCTGTCGAGCGTCCCCGATCAGTTGAACCGGAACACCTGCGGCGCCTGCCCGTTGCAGTCGTAGAGCTGCAGCGGGGTCTGGTTCGCGGTGTTGCCGGACGGCACGTCGAGGCACCGTCCGGACTGCGGGTTGAGCACCGAGCCGTTCGCCTGGGGCACCCACTGCTGCCCGCCGACACCGTTGCAGGTGTACAGCTCCAGGTGCGTGCCGTTCGCCGTCGCGTTGCCGTCGAGGTCGAGGCAGCGGCCGAGCGTGCGGATGGTGTGGTCGGTCGCGTTGTAGGCCCACTGCTGGTCGGACGTCTGCTCGTCGGTCAGCAGGGTCTGACAGTCGTACACCTGCACCTGCTGCCCGTTCTGCTGCAGGTCGTTCCCCGCGACGTCCACGCACTTGTCACCGATCGTGCGGATCGGCACCGAGGCCACGAACTTCTGCGCCTGGTTCCCGTTGCAGTCGTAGAGCTGCAGCGGCGTGCCGTTCGCCGTGTTGCCGGACGGGTCGTCCAGGCAGCGACCGGACTGCGGGTTCTTGATCGACCCGTCGGGTTGCACGATCCACTGCTGACCGCCCACACCGTTGCAGTCGTACAGCTCGACGTGCGTGCCGTTCGCCGTGCCGTTGCCGTTCACGTCGAGGCACCGCCCGAGCGTGCTCAGCGTGTGGGCGCCGTACACGTTCCCGAGCCAGTGCTGGTCGGCCGCGAGCGCCTGGCAGTCCCAGAGCTGGACGACCGCGGTGTTGCCGCCGGTGTCGTCCCCGGACACGTCGACGCACTTGCCACCCGGTCCGGTGATGAACGAGCCCGGACCCCCGCCGGTGGACACGCCCTGGTAGTTCTGCGCGACGACGTTCGCCTGCACGGCGTTGTCCGCAGCGTCGGAGGAGTACCCCGACGTCATGACACCCTCGAAGAAGGACTGCGTCCCGCGGTTCGAGTTGTCCCCGCCGGCCCCGAGCACGATCGAGCCCTCGAGCTTCATCGGCGTGTAGCCCTGCCCGTCACCGTCCTTGTCGGTCGGCAGCGGCCCCTCGTACCACTTCGACAGTGAGCCGCCCTGCGCGTCACCGCCCTTCAGTGCGAAGTTCGCGACACCGTCGTTCTTGAGCAGCGCCGTGACGAACTTCGTGCTGTTGCCGGTGTTCGCCGTGTTGATCGCCGTCCTGCCCTCGTAGACGCCGTTCTCCAGGTCGGCCTGCACCCAGGGTCCGCGACCGGCGCTGCCCGTGCCGTTGAGCATCGAGAGGTTGAGGGCGTCCATGTGCCCCTTGCCGGTGTCCTTCTCCTGGGTCTCGACGTTGCCGAAGTCGGAACAGCACCCGTGGTTCACGTTGGTGCCACTCGCGACCTCGTACATCGACTCGGGGCTCGCACCACGCGCGGTCCCCTTCGCGAGCGTGCTCGAGATGCGGTAGGCGACCTGCTGCGGCATGAAGATGCCGTACGCCTTGTGGCCGGCCACCGTGATCGGCAGCGCCGTGGCGTTCGCGGGGTTGTTCGCCGGACCCGCATCACCCGCCGGGGCGACGGTGAGGTCGTTGTGGTTCGACGACTGGTCGTAGATCTTCGGGATGGTGCACGTCGTGCCGGAGCAGAACGTGTCCTGCGCCGCGGCGTTCGCGTACCCACCAGCGGCGAGGAGTCCGATGTTCGTGGTCGCCCCGTCCGAGGCGCGCTGCACCTGGTAGAGCGGCCCGTTGTACGAGGAGTACAGCGCCCGGGTGGAGCTGTACGCGGCGACACACGAGGTGCCGGCGCTGGCGTAGGTGTCGCACGGTCCGGCGCTCGCGGCAGCAGCGCTGCCGGTCCCTGCCGAGACGGCGAACAGGCTCCCGGTGACGAGAGCGAGAGCCCCGAGGAGGGCGGCGACGGTGCGCCGTGACCTCGAGGTCGACCCGATGTGCATGGATGCGGTCCTTCCGAGCGTCGTTGCTGGGGATGGCGGTCGATCGTCGGGTTCGCGGCGAATGACACTGCTTAATCGATTAACCACCATTAAGGCTACGCCGGTTCCGGACGGCAGGCAAGCGGTGCAGCACACTGGGCCGGTGGATGCAGCACGGACGGAGCGACTCCGGCTCCGCCCCTGGACGGTCGCCGACGCGGTGTTCCAGCGCCGACTCTGGGAGGAGCGCGACCCCCGGGTCCCTGCACACCGACGCATCTCCGCCGACGGCCGTCCAACCGTGGTCGAGCTGGAGGACCGACTCCGGGCGTACGAGCACGCGCCGGCTCCCGGCCTGCTCGTCGTCGAGGAGCTCGGCACCGCGAGGCCGCTCGGGTACTGCGGCCTCGTGCCCAACAGTGTCGGCGTCCCTGACGAACCCGAGCTGGCGTACGAGTTCCTCCGCGAGCACTCGGGGCGGGGCTACGCGACCGAGGCGGCGCGTGCGGTCGTCGACTGCGCGACATCGATCGGGTACGGGCATCTCGCGTCGACGGTCCGGGAGTGGAACACTGCGTCACTGCGCCTGCTCGACAGGCTCGGCTTCGTCGACACCGGCGAGCGCGAGGTCGACCCGGTGCACGGCGACTCGATGCTGCTCCGGCTGCACCTGCACTGAGCAGCTCCTCGGTGGCCTCGGTGGTTTCGGTGCCAGACTGCACCGATGACGTCACCCCAGGCCCTCGACGAGGCGGACCGACGGCTCGTCGCGGCCTGGGCGGCGGACTGCGCGGAGCGCGTGCTCGCACTCTTCGAGGCCGAGGCGCCGGACGACGGCCGGCCGCGCGACGGGATCGATCGGGCGCGCCGCTTCGCCTCCGGCGAGCTGGACACCCCTGGACAGATCCGCGATCGGTTCGTCGCCGGTCGCGCCGCGCACGCCGCGAGCTCGGACGCCGGACGGGCGGCGGCACGCGCCGCAGGACAGGCGTCGGGCGTCGCACACATGGGTGCGCACGCGCTCGGCGCGGCTGCGTACGCAGCGCGCGCCGCGGAACTCGCGGCCCCCGGCGCGGGCGGCGACGAGGAGTTCGCCTGGCAGCTCGCACACGCGGGCGAGCCGGTCCGCGCGGCACTGCGACGCCTGCCGCTCCTCGGCGAGGACACGTCCGGCCCACTCGGTCCCGGCCTGCTGGCATCCGGAGCGCTCGGAGCGCACATCGAGCGGCTCCAGTCCGCGATCCGGACCACCTGACGGACTGGAGGCGCGGTGCGGGCCCGAACCGTGCCTCCAGTCCGGACCTGGTCGCGTCAGCGCCCCCCGGTCACGTCGGGCCGTCGGGTCGCGGCCGCCGGGTACAGCGGCTCTCGGCTGGCCGTACGACCACGGGCGCAGGATGGCGCAGTGTTCATCCCCACCCGCGCGGCTGGCCTCGAGGCCCTGCACGACTTCGTGCCCCGAGCCGGCGCCGACTACCGACGCGACCGCAACCACGACCTGGGCCCTTCGCGGTCGAACGTCTCGGGGCTGTCGCCGTACGTCCGGCACCGGCTGGTGACCGAGAAGGAGGTCGTCGACGCCGTCCTCGAGCGCCACAGCCTGCACGCGGCGGAGAAGTTCGTGCAGGAGGTGTTCTGGCGGACCTACTGGAAGGGGTGGCTGGAACAGCGTCCCGAGGTGTGGCGGCGCTCCCGGCACGAGGTCCGCGACCTGCTCGCGGGTGATCCGCCTGATGGGTACGAGGACGCGGTGGCAGGCCGGACCGGCATCGACGCGATGGACGCCTGGGCGCGCGAACTCGTCGAGACCGGGTACCTGCACAACCACGTGCGGATGTGGTTCGCGAGCATCTGGGTCTTCACGCTCGGGCTCCCGTGGCAGCTCGGCGCAGACTTCTTCCTCCGGCACCTGCTCGACGGTGACGCGGCGTCGAACACGCTCTCGTGGCGGTGGGTCGCGGGGCTGCAGACACGGGGGAAGACGTACCTCGCGACGACGGAGAACATCGCCCGCTACACCGAGGGCCGCTTCGCACCGAGGGGACTCGCGACGACCGCGCGGCCGCTCGACGAGGAGCCGTTCCCACCGGCGACGCCGATCGCCCCGGAGGACGTCTTCGGGGAGGTCGGGTCGCGGGTCGGGCTGCTGCTGCACGAGGAGGACCTCGAGCCCGCCTCCCTGCTGACCGCGCTGGGCCCGGCCGCACCCACGCTGCGTTCGGCGGCGGTGTTCGCCGATGCCGGAGCCCGCTCGCCCGCGCCGGTGTCGCCGCTCGTCGAGGCCTTCACGACCGGAGCCGTCGCGGACGCTGCCGCTCGGACCGCCGATGCCACCGGGCTCCCGGCGGCGACCCTCGGCGCCGCCGATGCATCGGCCGTCGTGGACTGGGCCCGGTCGGCAGCGCTCGACACGGTCCTCGTGCCGTACGCCCCGGTCGCGCCGGTGCGGGAGCGGCTCGACGTGCTGCGGTCGGCACTCGCCGCGGAGGGCGTGGGGCTCGTGACGGTGCGACGCCCGTGGGACAGCCGCGCGTGGCCGTTCGCATCGCGGGGGTTCTTCCCGTTCAAGGAGCGGATCCCGCGGCTGGTCAGGGCGCAGTAGTAGGCGGTACTAGGGCAGCATCTGCTGGAAGATCGCGACGCTCCGAGCGATGCCGATCACCAGGCCGATGACGAGCAGGGCGATGTTGGTCCAGAGCGGCCACATGGGTCGGCCGGGCGCGACCTTCCGGACGACGACGTACCGGCCGATCAGGTACAGGATCGGGGACAGCAGGAACGCCCAGCCCCACGGGAACGGACGCACCACACCGCGCCGCTTCAGCTCGCGGTGGTCGAAGTACGCGAGCACGACGGTCGCGGCGTAGACCAGGACGGTGAACCCCTGCACGAGCAGGTACCCGGCGGTGTAGATCGACCGTGGATCGACGGTCCGGACGCCGCCCGGGAGGACCTCGTAGCGGAACTCGGGCTGGTACAGGAGCGAGACCGGCAACGAGACGATCGGCAGCAGCGCCATGATCCACACCCACACGGTGTCGGTCGGCACGTGGTCCGGGATCCGCGGGCGCGGCATCTGCGACGTCGGCGGCCCGACCTGCTGCGTCCACTGCACGCCGTCCCACCACCGGGTGCCGTGCTGACCGGAGGGGTCGGGGTACCAGCCAGGGGGTGTCGTGGACATCGGTGCTCCTCGGAGGGTCGGCGGGAGCGACGAGCCCCCGCGACCGACGGTAGAGCAGCGGGGCGCTCGAGGGTGCGATCGGGACATGACGATCGCTTCAGGTTCCCGACCGGCGACGACGGGCCCAGGAGCGGCGGTAGCGTGCACGCATGGACGACGACGTCGCACCGCAGCCGGCCTGGTCCGGGACGATGCTCGTCGCGCGCGGAGCGGAACCGCTCGTCGAACGTGCGGTGGGGAACACCGCTGGACCGGAATCGCCGCCGATCATCCTCGGCACGCGGTTCCAGGCGGGGTCGATCAGCAAGCAGCTGATGTCCGTCGTCGCCCTCGACCTCGTCGCCCGCGGACGCCTCGCGCTCGACCAGCCGATCGCCGAGCACCTGCCCGCCCTCCCCGGACACCTGCGTGCGGTGACACTGCACCACCTCCTCAGCCACACCTCCGGGCTCGGGCACTGGAGCAGCCTCGACGGTGTCCCACCCCTGCTCGACGTCCCGTCGTCGCACGAGGAGCTCGTCCGGCTGACCCTGACCGCGGAACCCGACGCCGCGCCCGGTGAACGATTCCGGTACAGCGGACCGGGCTTCCTCGTCGTGGCGCGGGTGATCGAGGCGGTGACCGGCCGCCCCTACGCGGAAGCCCTCGGGGACGTGGTGCTCGGGCCGACCGGGATGCGCGACACGACGTCCGGGCAGTTCCCCGAGCGCGGGGCTGCGGTCGGACACGTGGACGGCCGGACGATCACCGTCGAGCAGGGCTTCGCCGACCTCCCCGGTACCGGCGACCTGTGGACGACGGCCGGAGACCTGCTCCGGTACGGCCGGGCACTGCGGTCCGGGCAGCTCATACCCCAGACCCTGGTCGCGGAGATGCTTTCCCCGCAGGCGATCCTCGAACCGCCGGACCCCGTCGACCGCTCACTCTCGGCGAAGGCGTACGGCTACGGCACCTTTCTCGGACGGGTGCTCGGCGACGACGGCTGGTTCGTGCCAGGGGACAACCCCGGCTTCCAGTCCCTGCTCGCCGAAGTGCCCGGCGAGGACACCGAGGTGGTGGTCCTGAGCAACGACGCGAGCGGTGTCGAAGCCGCGCTCCACGAGTGGGCCGCGACACGATGACCGACCTGAAGGACCTCCTGCTCGACACGCTGCGCGCCCAGCGGCGCCGCGTCCTCAGCACCCTCGACGGCCTCCCCGACGAGGCGCTGACGAGCTCGGCCGTCCCGTCGGGCTGGACCCCGCTCGGCATGGTCCGTCACCTGACCTCCGACGTCGAGCGGTTCTGGTTCCAGGGGGTCGTCGCCGGCGAGGCGCTCGACCTCCCGACCGACGACGAGGTGTGGCACCCGTCACCGTTCCCGAGCCGCCAGCAGATCCTCGACGACTACGCGGCCGCCGCGGCACGCTCCGACCGCGTCATCGAGTCCACGGCGCTCGACGCGCGCCCCTCGTCACGGGCCCTGGCGCTCTACCCCTGGGCGCCGGACCGCTCCCTCCTCGAGACCGTCCTGCACGTCATCACCGAGACCGCCACGCACGCCGGCCACCTCGACGTCGCGCGGGAGCTCGTCGACGGCCACCAGCACCTCGTCCTCACCGAGTTCACCGATCGAAGCGACACCCCGACCCCGTGACCGATGCGCGCCCGGCCGGCACGAGGACGCCTGTACCGTGTCGGCATGCGACGCCGCCACGACCCGTCCGTCGACCGGTGGGCACCCCTGCCGGTCGCCGACGTCAGTGATCTCATCGCAGACGGTCGCGCATGGCTCTCCGGCGGAGTCGCCCTCGATGTGCTGCTCGGGTACGAGTCCCGCGCGCACGGCGATGTCGACGTCAGCGTCACCGCAGAGGACTTCCCCGACTTCGTCGCGACGCTCCCCGACTGGCTGCACCGCTTCGCAGCGCAGTCCGGGATGCTCACGCCGCTCGACAAGGCGCCCGACCACGAGCCGTTGGTCAACGTGTGGTGCCTCGACAGCCGGTCAGGATCGTGGTGTCTGCAGATCAACCTCGAGGCCGGTGACGAGCACGCGTGGCGCTACCGGCGGGAGCCGACCATCGACCGCGCCTGGGCGTCCGCCGTCCTGAACGTACAGGGGATGCGGGTCGTGGGCCCCGAAGTACAACTGCTCTGGAAGTCAGCTGCTCCGCTTGCGAAGGACGACGCGGACCGGGCGGCAGTGACCCCGCTGCTCGACGACGAGGCGCGCGACTGGCTCGACGCGGCGATCCGCCGCGCGCATCCGACGTCGCCTTGGCGAGACCTGTTCCGCTGACCGTCGCGGCAGGGCGCGAGGTGACCGGCCTGGAGGCGCGACCTGCCTTGTGAGGGCGGGTCGCGCCTCCAGGCCGGTCACCGCGACAGCGGTCGACGCGCGACCGCCAGCTGTCGCGACCCGCCCACCCGCCTACCCGCCTACCCGCCTACCCGAGCGGCTCGACCCCGTAGCTGGTGACCACCGCGCGCAGCTCGTCGAGGTAGGTCTGCGCCTGCACCGTGAGCGGGACCGAGGCGTGCGCGATCCAGCCGATCTCGATCCGCTCGTCGACGTCGAGCGGGATGGCGACGATCTCGGGGTCGAGGTCGTCGCTGATGAGGCCGGTGGAGATCGTGTAGCCGCCGAGTCCGATCATGAGGTTGAAGATCGTCGCACGGTCCGACACCCGGATCTCCCGCTTGCTCGACATCGCGGAGAGGATCTCCTCGGCGAGGTAGAAGGAGTTGTTCGCGCCCTGGTCGAACGTGAGCCGCGGCAGGTCGGCCAGGTCGTCGAGGGTCGCGCGCTCCCGGGCGGCGATCGGGTTCCGACGGGCGACGAAGATGTGCGGCTGCGCGACGAACAGCGGGGTGAACACGACCCCGGCGTCCCGGAAGAGCTTGCCGAGCACCTGTCGGTTGAAGTCGTTGCGGTAGAGGATGCCGACCTCGCTGCGGAGTGTGCGGACGTCCTCGATGATGTCCCACGTGCGGGTCTCACGGAGGGAGAACTCGTACTCGTCCGCTGCCGCCCCCTCGACCATGCGGACGAAGGCCTCGACGGCGAACGAGTAGTGCTGCGCGCTCACCCCGAGCAGCCGACGTGATGCCTGCCGGCCGACGTAGCGCTGTTCGAGGAGCGACACCTGCTCGACGACCTGTCGGGCGTACCCGAGGAACTCGACCCCGTCGACGGTGAGCACGACGCCGCGTGCCGACCGCGTGAAGAGCGGGCGCCCGATCCGCGCCTCGAGGTCCTTCATCGCCGCGGACATCGTCGGCTGCGACACGTAGAGCAGGTCGGCGGCTGCGCTGATGGAGCCCTCGGACGCGACCTCGATGAAGTAGCGCAGCTGCTGGAGGGTGATGTCGTTCGCAACCCGGGCCATAGGCAGAGGCTATACCGCCGCATAGCGTCTCCGTATTACCTGATGACCCGTGGTTCCGGTCATGATCGAGGAACCCCTTCCCAGTGCCTCTGGGCCGCTCAGCAGACGGATGGCTCACCATGACGGACGACCTCACCTTCAGCATCACCAGGACCCGGTTCGACGAGGACTACTCCCCCTCCGACAGCTCCCGGTTGACGACGAACTTCGCGAACCTCGCGCGCGGTGAACGGCGGCAGGAGAACCTCCGCAACGCGCTCGGGATGATCGACGGGCGGCTGAACGAGCTGGCCGGCGCCGCTGGGTCGTCTGCGGTGTCGAGCGCGACCAGTGACCGGTACCGTGCCGAGCTCGACATCGTGTCGGTGTCGATGGAGTTCGTCGACGAGGGCGCTGCGGAGCGCTTCCCGCTGCTCGAGATGCTCGACGTCACGATCGTCGACCAGCACACCGGTGAGCGCCACCACGGGATCCTCGGCAACAACTTCTCGTCGTACCTCCGCGACTACGACTTCTCGGTGCTGCTGCCGTCACTGCCGTCGCTGCCGTCCGACTTCGGTGTGTTGCACGGGGTCCTCTTCCAGCGATTCCTCTCGTCGTCGGCGTTCGGTTCCCGGTTCACGACGGAGCCCGTCGTCTGCATCAGCGTCTCGACGAGCCAGACCTACCGGCAGACGGGGTTCGTCCACCCGGTCCTCGGCGCCGAGTACGACCACGAGCACTCCTCGCTCACCGACGACTACTTCGGCCGGATGGGCATGCGGGTCCGGTACTTCCAGCCCGCCGGAGCCTCGGCCCCGCTCGCGTTCTACTCGCGCGGCGACCTGACCGCGGACTACTCCGACCTCCAGCTCATCGGCACCATCGCCACGATGGAGACGTTCCAGAAGATCTACCGCCCGGAGATCTACAACGCGAACACCCCCGCCGGCGCGACCTACCGCCCGACCCTCGAGCACACGGACTTCACGGTGCCGCCGGTCACGTACGACCGTGAGGAGCGCAGCCGCCTCGGCGTCACCCAGGGCCGGTGGACCGAGGAGCACCTCGTGACACCGCACCGCGCGCTGCTCGCCCGGTTCGCCGCCGACGCCGCCGTCGCTCTCTGACTTCCCTCTTCCCCGACAGGACCCGCACTCGCATGACGTCTCTCCTCCCCACTTCCATCGTCGGCAGCCTGCCGAAGCCGTCCTGGCTCGCCGAGCCCGAGCGCCTCTGGTCGCCCTGGCTGCTCGAGGGTGCGGCGCTGGCCGAGGGCAAGCAGGACGCCCTCCGCTCTGCCGTCCACGAGCAGGAGCACCGCGGCATCGACATCGTCAGCGACGGCGAACAGACCCGGCAGCACTTCGTCACGACGTTCATCGAGCACCTCGACGGGATCGACCAGCAGCGCAAGGAGACCGTCCGGATCCGCGACCGCTACGACGCCGCCGTCCCCACCGTCGTCGGCGCCGTGAGTCGCCCCGCCCCGGTGTTCGTGGACGACGCCCGCTTCCTGCGCACCCAGACCGACCGACCGATCAAGTGGGCACTCCCCGGCCCGATGACCATGATCGACACCCTCTCCGACCAGCACTACAAGTCGCGCGAGAAGCTGGCGTGGGAGTTCGCCACGATCCTCAACGAAGAAGCCCGGGAACTCGAAGCGGCCGGGGTCGACATCATCCAGTTCGACGAGCCCGCCTTCACCGTCTTCCACGACGAGGTGCAGGACTGGGGCGTCGCCGCACTCGAACGTGCCGCCGAGGGCCTGCACACCGCCGAGACCGCCGTGCACATTTGCTACGGCTACGGCATCGAGGCGAACAACAAGTGGAAGGAGACGCTCGGCGCCGAGTGGCGGCAGTACGAGCAGTCGTTCCCGCTCCTCCAGCAGTCCTCGATCGACATCGTCTCCCTCGAGTGCATCCACTCCCACGTGCCGCTCGACCTCGTCGAACTCATCCGCGGCAAGAAGGTGATGCTCGGCGCGATCGACGTCGCCACCGAGACCGTCGAGACCCCGGAGGAGGTCGCCGAGGTGCTGCGTCGAGCGCTCGAGTTCGTCGACGCGGACAAGCTCATCCCGAGCACCAACTGCGGGATGGCGCCGCTGGCACGCGGTGCTGCGCTCGCGAAGCTGGGGGCGCTGTCCGCCGGGGCGAACATCGTGCGGGCCGAGCTGGTGGGCGCGGCCGTGCCGGCCGGCCGCTAGCACGACGCGTCGCGCTCGTCGCGTCGGCCGTTCGGTCAGCTTGCAGAGCGGCCGGGAGGCGCGGCTGCTGCCCGGCGGTGACGTCGCGCTGGTCCTGGCGCCACGTCGTCATCCCCACCGGCCGCTCCGAACGCCCAGTACGGGACGCCTGTCCACACCGGGGCCGCGAGCATGAGCCACCACGCTGCCGGCCCCAACGTCGACGAGGCCAGCCCCACCAGGATCACCCAGCTGACGGCGAGCACGGCGACGAAGCCGGCGGTGACCGCGCACGCAACGCGCGCCTTGCGTCGGTCCTCGGCGAGTGCAGACATCGTCGAAGCCGCGAGGAACACCGCTTGGAGCGCACCAACGACGATCGCCGCCACTGACGGATCTTCGTACCCGCTCGGTTCGCCGTCCGGGCCGAACGTCGTGGCGATCCGGGCGGGTAGCCGGCCCCACCAGGCGCACGTGACCGCGCCGGCGCCGGCCATGGGAAGCGCCGCCGCGACGATCGCGAGGACGGTGCGGCGCGAACGGACAACGGCGCGCCGTCGTCGCGTCATGCTGCGAGCTCCTGCTGGATGAGTGCCGTGGCAATTCCATCGGCGGCGTGCGGGGCTTTCGCGAGCGCGTGGACCACCGCGGTGATCCCTCGAACGTTCACGATGGACGCCCCCGCCGCCCGGACCTCTCCGTTGATCCACGTCGTTGCTCCTTCACGCCGCCAGCTCACCGACCGCAGCCGGTCCGGGCCGGACTCCAGCACCCAGTCGGCGTAGCGGCAGAGGTCCTCGAACGTCGACCACATCCCGCCAGCAGCTGCGAACGACGAGTTGCCGAGATCCCAGGGCCGCACGGGACGCCCGAACAACTTCGGGACGGCGCGCTCGGTCGACGGAGGCGCCAGCGTTGCCGACCTCACTCCTGCAGGCTCGAGGACGTGCTCCCGAGCAGCAGCGAACCAATCGCCGTGCACCCTGTCGAGGACCGCTCCGAGGACGGCGTACCCGAGGTTCGAGTACACGTACTGGCCACGATGGCCGGCCGATACCACGAGCGCCAGGTCCAGCGGCACGCCGACCGCCTGGTGGTACGGATCGCCGAAGACTCGATCCCGCATCGTTGCCGGCAGCCGAGGCAGTCCCGACGTGTGGTGCACGAGGTCAGCAACGGTCATGTCGGGATCGGGCACGTCGGGCAGTTAGTGCACGACCGGCTGTTCGACATCGAGCGTGAGCACGGCCGTCGCGCCCACGACCCCCTTGGTGATGCTTCCCCACTCGATCAGCGACGCATCGGCGTAGGGCCCGCGGGGCTCGCGGACCACACGCCATCCGTCGGCCGTCCGGAGACTCGCACGCCAGAATCCAGAGGCATCGAACGGACTTCGCACCGTGCTCCTCCTCGGGAAGTTGACTGCTCGCCGGTGAAACATTACCGTTCGACACCATGGGAGGAGCAATGGTGTTCGCGTTGTCGCTCGAGATCGGCGCAGCCGCCCTGGTGACCTGGCTGACCTGGCGCGCTGCCACCGGAACACTCGCCCGGAACGATCTCGCGGGCGTCCGGACGCGGCTGACGATGTCCAGCGACGCCGCTTGGCGCATCGGCCACCGCGCAGCGCTGCGGCCGACCGTGATCGCCGGAGCCACCAGCGTGCTGTGGTGCCTGGTCAGCATCGCCATTCCGGTGCTGCGGCACCCGATATCGGTGCTCGTGGCCGCGATGGTCCTGCTCGTCGGAGCACTCCTGTCCATCCCCGCTGCGCACCGTGCCGTCCGCCGCGGTTCGTCCTGCGACGAACCGCTCTCGTCGCCCTGAAGCATCAGGCGTACGGCGTTGACTACGCCCATGATCGCCGAGAGCCTCATCCGCCGGGTCGAGACCGCGACGGTCCGTGATCGCAGCGGTGCGTCGATCGGCAAGGTGACACAGGTGTTCCCCTTCGATGAGGACGGAAGCGCCGCCTACGTCAGCGTCGCAACGGGGGTGCTCGGGAGGCACCAGGCCCTGATCCCGGTCGAAGACGCCACCCTCGACGGCACGGACCTGCACGTCGGGTACACCAAGGAGGCGATCAAGGACGCGCCGGTCCTCGGAACCGGACACACTCTTTCCCTGGTCGAAGCGAATGCTGTTCGCAAGCACTACGGACTGTCCGCCGTCGGCGCAGCAACTGGAGACATGGGCGACCCGCACGAGAACCTCGATGAGGCCGGGACCGGTCCGGCTGGCTCAGACGACACCGAGGGCGCCGGGACAACGCCGCCGGAGTGACGGCGGCCAGGGCCGCAGCCGAATCGCGTGGTGGTCCGCTCATCGATGTCAATCCGGCGATCGTGCGGTCAGGGCGATCGCTTGGGGGATGCCGTGTGCCTCCGTGAGGGAGTACGTCACTTCGACGCTCGCCAACCTGCCGCCATCGTTGACGACAGGCAGCACCTTGGTCGGAGGCTCGTTCCCGACGAGGGCGGGCACATCGTGCATGGTCACGGCTGGCGCAGCGCCTGGTGACGACACTGCGAAGCTGCCACACCCGCACTCGCAGTTCGCCGCGACGAGCATCACCGACGCTTGCGACCGGAGTGCATCCGCACTCCTCCTACGAGTAACGCCGGCAAGAGCATCCACGATCGCTCGTTCTCGAGCGCTGGGCGCACGAAACGGCTCGGCTGCGTCTCCTGCGCTCCGCGTGCTCATCTCCGCGCCCGCCAGGACACGACGACGCCGCACAGCACGTAGACGCCGAACAATCCCGCGAGCACACCCCAGACGGCAACGCTGCCATCTGCGCGGTGAGGCGAAAGCAGCGTGATCGCGCCAACAGCGACCGCAAACAACCCGATGATGGTCGGCGGAACGAGGTTCCCCTTCATCCTGAACATGCGGCGCTCCTCTCCCGCGGGGACGACGGGTGTGTCCGAAACGATCGCGAGCGGTGCATCGATGCAACCAGACCGAGCGGCCGGCGTCCGATCACCGATCGGAAACCTGTCACGGATGGAGGCGGGCACGGCGGTACGCCACTGCGGAACACACCAGGATGACCACGGCACAGACGAGCGTGATCCATCCGAACACACCGGAGGTGCTTCTCGAGAGAAGCACGATGGAGACTGCACCGAACACGAGTCCGAGCAACAGGAACACCACCCAGAGCACGTTCGTTCGACTCATGCGACGAACCTAGCTGTCGAGTGTCACCGAGGTTCGTACACCGCGGTTCGTGAAGCACTGGCTGGCTCGTCAGAGGAGCGGCGGCCCCAGCCCGAAGATCAGGAAGATTCCGCCGAGGACCGTGGCGAAGAACGTCACGGTCACGACGACAGCGGCGACGACCGCGATCACCGTGATCAACAACGTCAGCAAGCCGACCAGACCGACGGCGCGGATTGCGTTGCGGGGCGCCGGAACAGTTTCCTCGCCCTCCGTGAACAGATCGGCCATGCTGCGGGGCGGCTGGTCGTTCATCCGACCAGGCTACGTCGCGTCCGTTCCTGTCGAGCGGACGACCTTCTCGTCGACCAAGCTTCCGAAGGGACGCCGCGCTCAGCCTCGAAGGATCAACGCGAGGAGCAATCCGGCCGCGACCACACCGGTGAGCACGAAGCCGAATCCGAGGTATCTCGTTCGCTCGGGAGTGAGCTGACCTCCCCAGAACTCGCCTTGCACCTTGCGCGAGAATCGAGCGATCAGCTCGGGGAAGCTGAGGAGGATGCCGCCCCAACAGAGGAAGATCACCGCGGCCAACCCCAGCCAGAGCGCACTCACTGGGCGAACGTTACTCGTGCACAGTTCCGCAAACTGATCAGCAAGGAGACGGTTACCGCCAGCCTCCGAGACGTCGGCGGCCCACTGCTGGGAGTGGCACCCAGTCCCCCGACTTGCATCGTCAGGACAGAGACTTCAGCTCACTGTGGTCGGCGGCAGCCCTCGGCAGCGTCCAACACGTGGACCCAGGACTCATGCTGGTCCTCCGCAAAACGCTCTGGCTGGCGGTGTCCCGACAGCCCGTCGCCTCAGAAACCAGCCAAGGCGGGGACGCCGATTGTGCCCCATCGTCTTCAGGACAAGATTGTGAGGAGCCGGTTCCCGAAGAGTGCTGCGTAGCGTCCCTGCCTCCCCAGGATCTGCTTCACGTGGTCGGCGATCCGTGGGAGTCGTTGAGCGAAATCGTCGAAGCCGGACAGGATCAGGACGAGGCCCGTCTCGGTTCCGTCCCACCCGTAGTTCGCCACGGCTACGTCTGACATGCAGTCGTCGAGCGCGTCCAGGTTCCTCCCGAAGTGGCTGGGGAACTGCAGGGCCGTCGCGAAGGCGATGTGCATCTGCATGCCTTCTCTCCATGCCCCGGCGTCCAGCTCGATGACCCGATAGCCCTCGCGCCGAAGCCACGTCTCGCCATTGCGCAACGCAGCATCGCCTTGCAACCTCCGCACGAATCCGTCGCGGGCAATCTCGAAGTCCAGCCTGTTGCCGAGGATGTCGTCGTTGGAGAACACGGGCACGCTCGAACCGTAGTACGTGAGGAGGCCCTAGGACAGCCGCGACCGATCTCGCAGAAAGAGCCGTCGCTGCCCATCAACGTCTCCGATGGAGATCCTGTTGGCCGTCCGACAGCCGGTCCGCACCGAACACAGCTTCTTGCAACGCACGCAATGCGACTGCCGTGTCGCAGATAGCCCGACCGAATCGAATCTCGATGAAGTTCCGCTCTCCGACCAGTCGGCGACCGCGCCCCTGAACGACGAACGCCCCGCTGGCCGAAGCCAGCGGGGCGTTCCCACGAGTCAGCCCGGGATCAGAAGTCCCAGTCCTCGTCCTCCGTCACGACGGCCTTACCGATGACGTACGACGAGCCCGACCCCGAGAAGAAGTCGTGGTTCTCGTCCGCGTTCGGGGAGAGCGCCGACAGGATCGCCGGGTTCACCTCGGTGAGCTCCTTCGGGAACATCGGCTCGTACCCGAGGTTCATGAGCGCCTTGTTCGCGTTGTAGTGCAGGAACTTCTTGACGTCCTCGCTCAGCCCGACCTCGTCGTAGAGGTCCTGCGTGTACTGCGTCTCGTTCTCGTACAGCTCGAAGAGGAGCGAGAACGTGTAGTCCTTGAGCTCCTGACGCTCGGCCTCGGTGACCTGCTCGAGACCCTTCTGGTACTTGTACCCGATGTAGTACCCGTGCACGGCCTCGTCGCGGATGATGAGGCGGATGAGGTCGGCGGTGTTCGTCAGCTTCGCCCGCGAGGACCAGTGCATCGGCAGGTAGAAGCCGGAGTAGAACAGGAACGACTCGAGCAGCGTCGAAGCGACCTTGCGCTTCAGCGGCGATTCGCCCTGGTAGTAGTCCATGACGATCTGGGCCTTCTTCTGCAGGTTCGGGTTCTCCTCGGACCAGCGGAAGGCTTCGTCGATCTCGGGCGTGGACGCCAGGGTCGAGAAGATCGACGAGTAGCTCTTGGCGTGCACCGACTCCATGAAGGCGATGTTCGTGTAGACGGCTTCCTCGTGCGGGGTGATCGCGTCGGGGATGAGCGACACGGCGCCGACGGTGCCCTGGATGGTGTCGAGCAGCGTGAGGCCGGTGAAGACCCGCATCGTCATCGTCTGCTCGGCCGGCGTCAGCGTGTTCCACGACTGGACGTCGTTCGACAGCGGCACCTTCTCCGGCAGCCAGAAGTTGTTGACGAGACGGTTCCAGACCTCCACGTCCTTGTCGTCCTGGATGCGGTTCCAGTTGATCGCCTGGACCCGATCAATGAGCTTCAGCTTCTCGACCAACGCACGTTCCTTTGATTACTGACTGACGAAGATGCGGACTGGAGGCGCGGTGCGGGGCCGCCCCGCGCCTCCAGTCCGGAGGGTGATCGCGTGAGCGATCAGAGCATGCAGCTGACGCAGCCCTCGACCTCGGTGCCCTCGAGGGCGAGCTGGCGCAGACGGATGTAGTAGATCGTCTTGATGCCCTTGCGCCATGCGTAGATCTGGGCCTTGTTGATGTCGCGCGTGGTCGCGGTGTCCTTGAAGAACAGCGTGAGCGACAGACCCTGGTCGACGTGCTGCGTGGCAGCGGCGTAGGTGTCGATGATCTTCTCGGCACCGATCTCGTACGCGTCCTGGTAGTAGTCCAGGTTGTCGTTCGTCATGAACGGCGCCGGGTAGTAGACGCGACCGAGCTTGCCTTCCTTGCGGATCTCGATCTTCGACGCGATCGGGTGGATCGACGACGTCGAGTGGTTGATGTACGAGATCGAACCGGTCGGCGGGACGGCCTGCAGGTTCTGGTTGTAGATGCCGTGCTCCTGGACGGACGCCTTCAGCGCCTTCCAGTCGTCCTGCGTCGGGATCGCGATGTTCGCGCTGGCGAAGAGCTCCGCGACGCGGGCGGTCGCCGGCGTCCACGCCTGGTCGGTGTACTTGTCGAAGAACTCACCCGACGCGTACTTCGAGTCGCGGAAGCCGTCGAAGGTCTCCCCCGTCTCGATGGCGATGTTGTTCGAGGCGCGCAGGGCGTGGAACAGCACCGTGTAGAAGTAGATGTTCGTGAAGTCGATGCCCTCTTCGGAGCCGTAGTACACGCGCTCACGAGCGAGGTAGCCGTGCAGGTTCATCTGGCCCAGGCCGATGGCGTGCGACTTGTCGTTGCCGTCCTCGACGGAGCGGACCGACGAGATGTGCGACATCTGCGACACCGACGTGAGGCCGCGGATGGCCGTCTCGATGGTCTTGCCGAAGTCCGGCGAGTCCATCGTCAGCGCGATGTTCAGCGATCCGAGGTTGCAGGAGATGTCCTTGCCGATCTCCTTGTACGAGAGGTCCTCGTTGAAGGTGGTCGGCGTGTTCACCTGCAGGATCTCCGAGCACAGGTTGGACATGTTGATCCGACCCTTGATCGGGTTGGCCTTGTTCACCGTGTCCTCGAACACGATGTACGGGTAGCCCGACTCGAACTGGATCTCGGCGATGGTCGTGAAGAAGTCACGCGCCTTGATCTTCGTCTTCTTGATGCGCGAGTCGTCGACCATCGCGCGGTAGTTCTCGGAGATCGGGACGTCGCCGAACGGCATGCCGTAGACCTTCTCGACGTCGTACGGCGAGAAGAGGTACATGTCCTCGTTGTTCTTCGCGAGCTCGAACGTGATGTCCGGCACGACGACACCGAGCGACAGCGTCTTGATGCGGATCTTCTCGTCCGCGTTCTCGCGCTTGGTGTCGAGGAACTTCATGATGTCCGGGTGGTGCGCCGACAGGTAGACGGCACCGGCACCCTGACGCGCACCGAGCTGGTTCGCGTAGGAGAAGGAGTCTTCCAGCAGCTTCATCACGGGGATGATCCCGGAGGACTGGTTCTCGATCTGCTTGATCGGGGCGCCGGCCTCACGGATGTTGGAGAGCAGCAGGGCCACGCCGCCGCCGCGCTTCGAGAGCTGCAGCGAGGAGTTGATGCCGCGCGAGATCGACTCCATGTTGTCCTCGATGCGGAGGAGGAAGCAGGAGACGAGTTCGCCGCGCTGGGCCTTCGCGGTGTTGAGGAACGTCGGGGTCGCGGGCTGGAAGCGGCCGGCGATGATCTCTTCCACGAGGTCGATCGCGAGCTGCTCGTTGCCCTGCGCGAGGCCGAGGGCGGTCATCACGACGCGGTCCTCGAAGCGCTCGAGGTACCGCTTGCCGTCGAACGTCTTGAGCGTGTAGCTCGTGTAGTACTTGAACGCACCGAGGAACGTCTGGAACCGGAACTTCTTCGAGTACGCCAGGTCGTTGAGCTTCTGGATGAACTCGAGCGAGTACTGCTCGATCGTCGCGGCTTCGTAGTACTCGTTCTCGACCAGGTAGTCGAGCCGCTCCTTCAGGTTGTGGAAGAAGACGGTGTTCTGGTTGACGTGCTGCAGGAAGAACTGCTTGGCGGCCTCACGGTCCTTGTCGAACTGGATGTTCCCGTCCGAGTCGTAGAGGTTGAGCATCGCGTTGAGGGAGTGGTAGTCCATCCCCGTCTGCGGCGACGTCAGATCGACGTCTGCAACTGCTGCGTCCAAAATGCTTCCAATCCAGTGGTGACTGCGTGCACGTCGTCAGGCGTGCCGAAGAGCTCGAAACGGTAGAGGACGGGGACGCCGCACTTTTGTGCGATGACGTCCCCCGCGAGGCCGTAGGCCTCGCCGAAGTTCGTGTTGCCGCCGACGACCACACCGCGGATGAGCGATCGGTTGCGTTCGTCGTTGAGGAACTTGATGACCTGCTTCGGGACCGCTCCCTGCCCGTTGCCGCCCCCGTAGGTCGGCAGCACGAGGACGTACGGCTCGTCCGCGTGGAGGAACGGGTCGTTCGGGTAGAGCGGGATCCGATCTGCCGGCAGGCCCAGCTTCTCGATGAAGCGGGCCGTGTAGCCGGACACGCTCGAGAAGTAGACGAGGCGACTCATGTGCGCTCCCTGGTGAGAGGTGCGGACAGCAGATCAGGGGTAGGTGTGTTTCCGGCCCCTACGGGGCCGGAAACACACCTAGTGGATCACGCGAGCTCGGCGCTGAGCGTCGCGATCTTGTCGGGACGGAAGCCCGACCAGTGGTCGTCGTCGGTCACGACGACCGGGGCCTGCAGGTAGCCGAGGCTCTTGACGTGCTCGAGGGCTGCCTCGTCCGTGGAGACGTCGTGCACCTCGTACTGGATGCCCTTGTTGTCGAGGGCCCGGTACGTCGCGGTGCACTGGACGCAGGACGGCTTGGTGTAGACGGTGACGGCCATGATCTCCCCTGTGTTCTCGGCCCGTCGAGCGGGTCGTTCAGTGGTGCTGGTGGTTGTGCTGCTGTGGTGCTTCTGAAGCCTGCCGGGTCTCGCAGAGAGCGAGTGCTGCGCCCGCAGAGAGCGGGTGCGAACCGGTGACTCGATACTACATCTAGTGGCCGACACCGGGACCGACCACAAGAGAAAGTGTTACAGCCGTGTAGTTCTCCACAACGCCCTCCACAGTGTGAACAGTCGGGAGAGGCCCGTGATTCCGCCAGTCTGACCCTCGCCACCGACACTCCTCCACACCTTGTGGACACATCCCTCCACGCCTGTGGGCAGAACACGATCGGCGTGTCGCGGAGCCCGGCACCTGACCGTGCACAGGTGCCGTCCGTGCACACCTCCCCGACCGGGGGACAGGCCGTCCGTCCGGTCCGTACACTCCTCTTGTGAGTACGTACGGGCCCCTGCTGAAGACCCCCGGCGTCGGTCGTGTCATCGCCGCGCAGCTCACCGCCCGCTTCCCGTTCGGGATGCTCTCGCTCGCGTACCTGCTCCACGTCGAGCACGTCTTCGACTCGTACGGCGCGGCCGGACTCGTGCTCGCCACGACGAGCATCGGGCAGGCGATCGCGGGCCCGCTCACCAGCCGGTGGATGGGCAGCTGGGGCATGCGTCCCGTCCTGATCCTCACGAGCATCGTCGCGCTCGCGAGCATGGGCGTCGTCGGGTTCGTCCTGATGCCGCTCTGGGGCTACGTCGTCGTCGGGTTCATCGGCGGGCTGGCGGTGCCCCCGGTCCAGCCGGCCGTGCGCACCATCTACCCGAAGATGGTGACCTCGGCGCAGCTCACGCCACTCTTCTCGCTCGACGCGAGCGCGCAGGAGCTCATCTGGGTGGCCGGCCCGGTCATCACGACCTTCGTCGCCACGCAGATCGGCACCGTCGAGGCAATCGTCGTCGCGATGGCGTTCCTCGTCATCGGCGGCGTGTGGTTCATCGCCTCCCCCGAGCTCGGCCGCGTGCGCATCCCCCGCTCGAAGCGGGCGTTCGGCGTCGTCCTGCGCCGCCCCTCGGTCGTCGTCGCCACCCTGACCGGCCTCCTCCTCATCGGAGCGTGTGCCGCGGTCGAGGCCAGCGTGACGAGCGTGTTCGGTGAGGGCAGTCCGAACGCCGGCATCGTCCTCGCGGTGTTCGCGATCGGCTCACTCGTCGGCGGGCTCGCGTTCGGCCACCGCCCGATCTCGCCGAACACCCTGTGGACCCGCATGACGATCGTCTTCGTCGGCCTCGCCCTTGCGGTCGGTGGCACGGACTTCTGGTGGCTCTGCCTGGCGCTCCTCATCGCGGGTGGCGGCATCGCCCCGGCCCTCGCCGTGATGTTCGGCTCGGTGTCGGCGACGGTGAAGTTCTCCGACACCGCCGAGGCCTACGGCTGGATGGGCACCGGCCAGCTCATCGGCGCGGCTGGCGGTTCCGCTGTCGCCGGGTTCCTCATCGACCTGCACGGCCCGACCGGCGGACTCATGGTCGGCGCGGGCATGGCGCTGGTCGGCGTCCTGCTCCCGCTGGCGGCGAAGCAGTGGCTGCCCGACCTGCGTGGCCGCGACGCGAGCCCCATCCCCGACACCGAGCCGGTCAACCTCCCCACCTAGTCCGGACCTCCCCCGCGAAACGCGCGCGTTTCGACACCGCACACGTCGATCGACGCGCGTGACGTCGATCACGTGGTGCGAACAGCGGCCGGGAGGCACGACGCGCGCCCGCCACGATCGGCAGGATGGGTGCATGGTCACCTGGCCCCATGCGCACGGCACAGACCGTCCGGAAGGCGTGATTCAGTGCACCTTTGACACGAGCTGACGACGACTCCGCTTCCCGTCGCGGCGCTTCGGCCGGAGGGCGCGGACGGCCTTCCACGGAAGCGGATCTCCGACTCGCCACATGACGACCAGCAGGACACCGAGCATCGACACGAAGAAGGTGATCAGTCCGAGCACGAGCGCGAAGACGAGATGCATGAACACGGCGAGCGCAAGAGTCATGAGCCGCGTCTTGCGCTGCCGTGCCGCGAGAACGGCGAAAGCGAGCACGTACTCCACCACGATCACACCCCAGGTCGTTGCATGGAGCAGCGGCGCTTGCATGAGAGCTACTCCGAGAAGATCGCGCACCTCAGGACGCGCTCCGAAATTAGGCTGCTGCATCCAGTACCACAGCGCACTTCCGTCCGCCCAGATGGGGTGCACCTGTTTGACTGTGGCAGCCTCGAGGTACACGTAGGAGACCTGTACGCGAAGCCCGAGCAGGAACACCTGTGCCGGGATGTGCGACACCGACGGTCTTGCGGTGCCTCGTGGTGACCAACCGTGCAGCCGACGGTCCGTCGCGCACACCAGCACCAGGACCGCGCTGGTCGTGGCGACAAGGAAGTCCCCGCCTTCGATGCCAACGGTGTTCGACGCCACCGTGAACGCGGCGTAGGCATGCATGGGCGCGGCGACGATCGGCACGAGACCGAGCAACGCAGGCATGCACAGGAGGATCAACAGCCACCGAACTTGCTCCGCCGATTCCGGCGGTACCAGGCAGAAAGCACCGAGCGACGCGAGGTTGTCGCAGGAGGTCGGAGACAGGCCCGCGTTCAGCGGATCGTGCAACAGCACTTGAGCGCCGTTGACTGCGAGCACCATCACCGTGGACAACGCGAGGATCGAGCGAGCCACAGTGAGCTGCAGCCCGTGAGGCGATCGTTCCCAGTGCCGAGCAATGGAGCGAGCCACATTCTCCACGACGCTCATCAAGGCGAGCATGCGATTCGCACCGGGAGGACGGCACCGGGCGGCGTCGCGCGGAACGGAGCGAACGACACTGGTATCGGAGGTTGACGGATGAGTGCTACCTCCCCGCAGAGCAAGTCCGTGGAGGTGTGCAGCCTCACTCGCGGTGCGGTCCCGAAGTCTTCGGCCGCCAAGCAGGACCCTGGCCTCGATACCGACTCGCACGGGGTCCAACGAGGATCAGCCGGCAGGCTCTCCAGGACCACGGCAAGGTCCTGATCGAAGTTGCGAGAGCCTCGCGACAAGCCGAACAAATTTCCGCTCGACGACGTCAAGTTGCCCTCTCGCACCACCCATCGCCCACGCTCGAACCGCGCGGTCCGCACGATGTCTTCTCGCGCGTCTCGAGTGAAGAATCCCCATCCTTGGCGGAACAGCTGCGCTACTGGTTGCCCGTCGAGCCGATGCCCTGCAGGGTCACTGACCGTTCGGGGTGCCTTGTTCCCGAGGAACGAGAGAAGCGCGACGGTCACGCAGCACATGACCGCAGCGCCGGCAACACCGATGCTCACGGCTGGCCGGCGGCTACTCACGACTCCGCGAAGACCGCCGCCACGCGGGCAGCCACCTCAGTCTCGACCAAGCGCGGGTACTCCACAGCGATTGCCGCAGCGTCCGACGTCGGCAGCCCCCCGCTCGAGGACCGGCTGGAGCGAGAGTTCCAAACGCCGTTGTTGGTCCAGAGACCGTTCTGGTTGACAACCATGTTCACGTTCCCAGCGACGTTGAAGTTCACCGCGGCGATCGCGGTGCCCACGGCGATGGCGAGGACCACCGCGGCAGCACAGACAGTCGGACCGCACACCTTTGGTGTGTTCGGGGTCGGCGCCGCCGTCACGGCCTCGGGATAGAGCGCCTTCAGGGATGCCGAAAACCCGTCGCGCAAGGTCGAGAAGCCGTCCAGCGTTCGGTACGGGTCTCCAGACTTGAGGTCTCGAAGAGCGCTCTCAGTGCGCCGGTCGGGTACTGCGAGCATGTCGGCAACGACCCGGTCAGACAGCGTTGCGTAGTGCTGCAACTCTGCCTCGTCGAGCGAGGCCGGGAGGGCGACATCCGTCTCGATCTCCCGCGCGAACGACCCTTGCCCGAACACGACGCCTCGGACGATCTCCTCGTCGGACCAAGACTTCGTCGTACTCGCCTGGGCGATGCCGACGCCTCCTGCGATCACGGTGGCAAAGAGGGCGATTGACGCGGCGATTGCTTTCATGGTGTTCCTGTTCGTTCTTTGCGTGATGAAGCGGGCCTGTGCGTCGGTTGGTTCGACTCAGTGCTCGCGATGATCTGCTGTTCGTTCCTCGGCCGCGTCGTCCAGCCCTTGCGCAGTGCGATGAGCGACGAAGGCACCGATGAGCAGGAGGGCCAGACCACCCGCCATCCCCACGAGGAGGCCCGTCTCGGCAATGCCCCGGGCGGCGGAAAAGCTCAGGATGCCAGCGCCACCGATCGCCACGGCTGCTCCGTGCATCCACCAACGCGCGGCGCGGTGCCCGGCCTTCCACGTGTCTTCCGTCCTCATCACTGATGCAATGCGGATGCCAGCCCCACCATTGCGTCGCAAGACTCCCCGAGCAGCGAGCTCGGCGGTGAGTGCGACGGCGAGCCCACTGCAAGTCAGGGCGATTCCGGAAAGCAGCATGAGGATCAGTGAAACGCTCCTCCGGCTGCTCGTCAAGTATCAAATGCACAATATTTTCATCCGCGATCGCGTCTGCTGGTCGCGGCGTCTCCGGCTCGGAGGCACGACGCACCCCCGCCACGATCGGCAGGATGGGTGCATGGCCACCTCCATCCCCCTCCGTGACGGTCGCAGCATCCCCGCCGTCGGCTTCGGCGTCTACAAGGTCGACGACGCCGAGGCCGCCGTCGCCGTCCGCACGGCGCTCGACGCCGGGTACCGCCACGTCGACACAGCCGAGATGTACGGGAACGAGCGCGGCGTCGGGGAGGCGATCCGTGCCTCCCGGCTTGACCGTGACGACGTCTTCGTGACGACCAAGGTGTGGAACGACCACCAGGGTCGCGACGCGACCCTGCGGGCGTTCGACGCCAGCCTCGACCGGCTGGGGGTCGACGCCGTCGACCTGTACCTGATCCACTGGCCGGCGGCGGCCCGCCACCAGTACGTCGAGACGTGGCGGACGCTCGTCGAGCTGCGTGCGTCCGGACGTGCGCGGAGCGTCGGGGTCTCGAACTTCCAGGTGCCGCACCTCGAGCGGATCATCGACGAGACCGGCGGGGTGCCCGCGGTGAACCAGGTCGAGCGGCACCCGTGGTTGCCGCAGCGCGAGTTGATGGCGTTCCACGCCGAGCACGGCATCGTTACCGAGGCATGGTCGCCGCTCGGTCGGGGGCGTCTCGTGGACGAACCGGTGCTGACGACGATCGCGGAGGCGCACGGAGTGAGCGTCGCGCAGGTGCTCGTGCGGTGGAACGTGCAGCAGGGCGTGGTGGTGCTGCCGAAGTCGGTGACGCCCGAGCGGATCCGCTCGAACGTCGACGTCGACGGGTTCACGCTGACGGAGGACGACCTCGCGGTGATCGCGACGCTCGAGTCCGGGCAGCGGACGGGCTCGCACCCGGACTCGGTGTCGTAGGGCGGGTCTCAGCCCTCGCGCAACAGGCCGCTGAACGCGGCGGTCGCCATCACTGTTCCACCGATGGCGAGGCCGATGCCGATGACGCGCACGAAGCCCGGTGTGAGCGGCTTCCCGTTCATCAACTCGTCGCCGCCGATCCGCTGCGCCCACCGATTGAACACCGCGACGGTGACGCCCCAGACCGCTGCTACCAGGCCACCTATCGCGAAGAACCAAGCCGGACCGCTCACTCGCCCCTCCTGCGAGCGAGCTGCTGGCGCAGGTTGCGGACGAACAGGACCTCCATGCCCAGTGCGACCGCGGTCAGGACCACGGCGAAGGCGATGTTCACCGCGCCCTGACCTCGGGAGAGCGCTGCGATCGGCAGCCCCACCACGAGCACGGCACACACGACGACGTTGAACCACGCCCCGACGACCCCTCCGGGGGTCCGGCCGGTGCGCTCCATCCAGGGAACGGGCATGCGCCGGAAGCTACTCGTCGAGCCTGAGCCGGCGTCTGCCGATCAGCCCTGGCGGTCCTCCTCGGACTGCCACGGCAGGTTCAGGTCGCCCGGTTCCGGTTCGACGTCGCCGGCGTCGTCCGCGCCGCCGGTCCCCGGTGCCGCGACGACACGGGACGGGTCGATGCCGTCCTCACGGAGGCCGGCGTCGTCGCGCTGCTCCGTCTGGGAGGCGACGGTCTCGCGCTCGCTCGACGGACTGTAGGACGTGTCCGCCGCGCGCTGGGTGCGGTCGTCGAGACCGTCGGCGCCCTCGTGGTGCGCAGCGTCGCGCAGTTCGTCGTCGCGGGCGCGGTCGTCGGACTCGTCGGGGCCGGGGGCCTGGGGGATGCTGTCGCTCATGGGCTGCACAGTAGGCCGCTCCCCTCCGGCAACGGTTCGGTCACGACCGCCGTCGTCCGGTTCCCGTTGCCCTGTCCGCGCGGAGGCATCGCACTAGGGTCGTTTCAAGGGGGAACGACGTGGAACGAAGGACCAGGACGATCGCGGCGCTCGGGGCGACGGCGGTGGCAGTGTCGACGATGCTCGTGCTCAGCAGTTGCTCGCTGTTCGGCGGCGACGACGCCGTGCCGGCGCCCACGAGGACGGCTGCCGCGGGACCCGACGGCGGATCGTCCGACGCGACCGAGCCGGTACCGACCCCGACCACCTCCCCCGTGCTCACGCCGGGCAGCGTCGCCGCCGAGACCGAGGTCGTGTCGAAGTCCGGCGACACGAGCCTCCACGTGCGGATCGTGCAGCGGCCGGACGGGCTGTTCGACGCCGAGCTGTCCGACTACCGGACCACGAACCCGCAGCCCATCGCCCTGCAGTTCCGCCATCGTCCTGCTGCGTACGCCGATGGGTACGACACGGTGGTCCGGAGCCAGGTGCAGTGGAGCGGGACATCGGCGCCGGTGAAGGTTCCGCTCGACGATGCCGGCAGGACACCGGACTACCTCTCCAGTGCGGTGCTGGTACCGATGCCGAACGAGGACGGCTCCGAGTCCGACGACCGACCGTGGGTCGGCTCCGTCCTGGCGATCGGCGCCCTCGACTGGAGGCTCCCGAACCCCTACCCCCAGCTGGAGGTGACCGTCGGGAAAGCCCGCCCGGGCGCCTACGGCTGGGTCCGCGACGCCGACGGCGCCCCGAGGACCTACGGTGTCTCGCACGGCGACGAGCTCTCGACGGTCAGCGAACGGTTCGGCGTCACCCCGGCGCAGCTGCGCTGGATGAACCCGTACCTCGAGACGCGCGGTGCCGAGGAGTGGCTGCTCGAGGGAACGACGCTCAACCTGGACCCCGCAAAGCGCTGACGTCCCCGACCTCCGTTACGGTGGTGCAGCACCCGCACCACCTGGAGGTCCCATCGTGACGATCGTCGCCGCCGCAGACGGCTCCGCTCTCGGCAACCCCGGCCCGGCCGGCTGGGCCTGGTACGTCGACGACGACCGATGGGCAGCGGGCGGGTGGCCCAAGGCGACGAACAACCAGGGCGAACTCACCGCCGTGTTGCAGCTGCTCCGTGCCACGAAGGACACCGGCGAGCCGCTGCACATCCTGTGCGACAGCCAGTACGCGATCAAGGCGTGCACCGAATGGCTCGCCGGGTGGAAGCGGAAGGGCTGGCGCAAGGCCGACGGCAAGCCCGTGCTCAACGTCGAGATCATCAAGGAGCTCGACGCCGAGCTGCAGGGACGCCAGGTGCGGTTCGAGTGGGTCAAGGGACACGTCGGACACGAGATGAACGAGGCCGCCGACGTCCGCGCCCGTGGTGCCGCGACCGCGTACCAGAACGGCACCGAGGTTCCGCACGGCCCCGGCTGGCCCGGCGTCGAGGTCACCGAGCCGGAGCCCCTGCCCGAGGCGACCCCGCCCGCGACCCTGTTCTGATGGGACGAGCGCCGGGTCCCGACGAGGCACGGTCACTCGTCGAGTCACGGCTCCACGACGGCGAAGAGCTCCTCTGGGTCGGCCGGAGTGATCCGGCCCGCGTCTTCGTGGACGCCGATCGGTGGCTGATCCCGCTGAGCGTGCTGTTCTCGGCGGTCCTCGCCGTCGCCGACGTCGCAGTGTTCTCGTCGGGCGCCCACCCGGTGACCATCGTCGTGCTCGCAGCACTGTCCGTCGCTGCCGCGCACGTGCTCGTCGGGCGCTTCCTCGTGAAGCGGCACCGCAAGCGCACCGACGTCTACGCGGTCACGGACCACCGAGTGCTCGTGGTGAACGAGCGCCGGGTCCGGGAGACCTCCGCGAGCCGGACCGACTGGTACGTCGATCGCTCCGCCGAGCACATGTCCGTCGAGTGGGACGACTCACGCCACCTCGACACGCTCTTCTGGGGTGGAAGCGAGGCGGTGCGGCAGTACGCGAACACCGGCCTCGACCTCACGCCCGAACGCGGGAACTTCGCGCTCTACGACGTCGCGGACGGCGAAGCCTTGCTCGCCGCGCTGCGGCGAACTTCTGGCCGGTGAGGTGGACCCGGCCTGGCAAGTCGGGCAGGCAGCGGGGTCAGTAGGTCCCGTCCCGCCGGTCCTGCCGGGTGATCTGCTCACCGGACGCCGGATCGATCCCACTCCGGGTGGTCGTCGTGGTGCGACGGCCGCCGAACGCCACCGCCAGGCTGATGATGAGCAGCACGACGCCGGCGGCCATCAGGATGTAGCCGATCAGGCGGAGGTCGACCCCGGCGACCTGGATGTTCAGGGCGAACGCCACGATGGCGCCGATCACGATCAGGGCGATGCTCGATCCGATGCGCATGGCGGTTCCTCTCGACGGTCCCGGCCACCGGACGGGGCTGGGCTGCCGTCGAACGTACCCGGACGTCAGAGTGGGCGTTCCCACAGTGTGACGGTGCTCTCCAGCCGGTCGTACCGGTAGGCTTCGTCTCCCCCGTCGGCTCGTACCCGAGCGAACGCCAGAACGGCTCCGCCACGTCCGCGTTCGTCGCGACGATCCCGAGCCGGAGCCGGGTGATCGGGACGGACGATGCCGGCACACCCACCCCGACGGACGCACGGGCGAACGCCACGACCTCGTCGTGCATCGCTCGCCCGAGTCCCTGCCCGTGCGACCCACCGCGGACGACGAGCAGTCCGATGTACGCGACCTCCGGCGCCGGGTACCCGAGCAGCACGTCCGCGAAGGCCACGAGACGGTCGCCGTCCCACAGTCCGAGGCCGTGCTTCCCCGCGGGGTCGAACCCGTCCGGGACGCCGATGAGCGCGCTGAGGCCGTCGGACGGCCCCGGCGGGTAGCCGGTGATGCGCTCGGCGTAGTCCGGCACCGACTCGAGGAGGTCCTGCAAGGCGGCGACGTCGCGCGCGGCGGACGCACCGCCGAGCGGACGGGCAACGGGAGCCATCAGTCGACGTCCACCTCGGCCCACCCGTCGAACCGGCCGATCTCGGTCACCCGGACGACCGCCTCGCCGGCCTCGTCGGAGGCGTCGAGGTCGATCGTCGCCGAGAACCCGAAGTCCTTGTCGCCGGACGGGTCCGCGAAGATCTGCCGCGCACGCCAGGTCCGCCCGGCGCCGTCCTCGGACAGCACGAGGTACCCCATCGAGCGCGCATCCGCGTCGGTGCCGATCGAGTCGTGCGCGTCGTAGTACTCCTCGAGCGCGTTGTCCCACGCCGATCGGTCGAACCCGCTGGTCGCGTCGAGCTGCCCGAGCCCCTCCGGGTCGTCGGCGGCGGCGAGCAGCACCCGCTGGAACAGGGCGTTGCGGACGAGGACCCGGAAGGCCCGCACGTTCCCGGTCAGGCGCGCAGGTTGCGGCGGCGCGATCACCTCGTGCTCGGCCTCCGCCAGCGCGACGTCTCCGTTGAGGAGCGCTTCCCACTCGTCGACGAGCGAGGAGTCCGTCTGCTTGACGACCTCGCCGAGCCACTCGATGAGGTCGTCGAGCTCGGGGGTGCGCTGCTCCTCGGTGATGGTCTGCCGCATGGTGCGGTACGCGTCGGAGAGGTACCGCAGGACGAGCCCCTCCGAGCGGGTGAGCTGGTAGAACCGCACGAAGTCGCCGAAGGTCATCGCCCGCTCGTACATGTCCCGGACGACGGCCTTGGGCGAGAGCGTGAAGTCGAGGACCCACGGCTGCTCGGCGGCGTAGGCCTCGTACGCGGCGGTCAGCAGCTCGTCCAGCGGCTTGGGCCACGTGACCTCCTCGAGCAGCTCCATCCGCTCCTCGTACTCGATGCCCTCCCGCTTCATGCGCGCGACCTCTTCGCCGCGCTCCTTGAACTGCTGCTGCGCGAGGATCGCCCGCGGGTCGTCGAGCGTGGATTCGACGATCGACACCATGTCCAGCGCGTACGTCGGCGACTCCGGGTCGAGCAGCTCGAACGCGGCGAGCGCGAAGGGTGAGAGCGGCTGGTTGAGCGCGAAGTTCGGCGCGACGTCGACCGTGAGCCGGTACGACACAGGCGGCCCGGAGAACCGCTCGATCACCCGTGCGTTGATGAGCGTCCGGGCGATGGTGAGCGCGCGCCGGGCCATCGCGAGCTGCCGGGATCGGGGCTCGTGGTTCTCGAAGACCAGCGCCCGGACGTTCTCGAACACGGATCCGCCGCGGGCCACGACGGAGAGCACCATCGCGTGGGTGATGCGCATGCGCGACACCATCGGCTCGGGCTCGGCCGCGATGAGCTTCTCGAAGGAGGCCTGCCCCCAGGAGACGAATCCCTCCGGCGCCTTCTTCTTCTTGACCTTCCCCTTCTTCTTCGGGTCGTCGCCGGCCTTCGCGAGGGCTCGGGCGTTCTCGATCTCGTGCTCAGGCGCCTCGGCGACGACGTCGCCCTCGGTGTCGTACCCGGCGCGTCCGGCCCGTCCGGCGATCTGGTGGAACTCGCGCGCGGACAGCTGCCGCATCCGCGAGCCGTCGAACTTCGTCAGGCCGGTGAGCAGCACGGAGCGGATCGGGACGTTGATGCCGACGCCGAGGGTGTCGGTCCCGCAGATCACCGGCAGGAGGCCGCGCTGCGCGAGCTGTTCGACGAGCCGACGGTACTTCGGCAGCATCCCCGCGTGGTGGACGCCGATGCCCGCGCGGATGAGCTTCGAGAGGGTCTGCCCGAAGCCGGCACTGAACCGGAACCCGGCGACGGCATCGGCGATGAGATCGCGTCGTTCACGGGACGCGACGCGGACGGACATCAGTGCCTGCGCCCGCTCGAGTGCCGCGGCCTGGGCGAAGTGCACGATGTAGATCGGCGCCTTGCCCTCCTCGAGCAGCCGTTCGACGGTCTCCTGCACGGGCGTCATGACGTACTCGTACGACAGCGGGACCGGCCGGGAGACACCGGTCACCCGGGCGGTCGGCCGTCCGGTGCGGCGGGACAGGTCGTCCGCGATCGTGGTGACGTCGCCGAGGGTGGCGGACATGAGGAGGAACTGCGCACGTTCGAGCACGAGCAGCGGCACCTGCCACGCCCAACCACGGTCGGGGTCGCCGTAGAAGTGGAACTCGTCCATGACGACGACGTCCACCTCGGCATCGGGCCCCTGCCGCAGCGCGAGGTTGGCGAGGATCTCCGCCGTGCAGCACACGATGGGGGCGTCGGCGTTGACGCTCGAGTCGCCGGTCACCATCCCGACGTTCTCCGCGCCGAACAGGTCGACGAGCTGGAAGAACTTCTCGGACACGAGGGCCTTGATCGGCGCCGTGTAGTAGCTCCGCTTCCCCTCGGCGAGCGCCGCGAAGTGCGCGCCGGCGGCGACGAGGGACTTGCCGGTGCCGGTCGGGGTCGAGAGGACGACGTTCGCGCCCGAGACGAGTTCGATCACCGCTTCGTCCTGCGCCGGGTACAGCGGTCGGCCGCCCTCGGCGGCCCACGCGGCGAAGGCCTCGTAGACGGCGTCCGGGTCGACGACACCGTCGACCGCCGCCGGCAGGGCGGCGACGAGCGGGGGCTGGGTGGTGACGTCGGTCATGCGTCCATCCTCCCAGGTGGGTGGTGACGACCGGACGGACTGGAGGCGCGGTGCGGGCCCGACCCGCGCCTCCAGTCCGGATCGTGCCGGGCCGCGAGCCCCGCTCCATACGCGCGCATAGACTCGCGACATGCGCGATCTCGGCTTCCTCTCCTTCGTCCCGAACCACGGTGGCACCGCAGGTGCCGCCGCCGCGCTGGAGGACGGCCTGCGACTGTTCGCCGCGGCCGAGTCGTTCGGCTACGGCACCGGCTGGGTCCGCGGGCGGCACTTCGAGCCGTTCCTGACGAGTCCGATGACGTTCTTCGCGGCCGCGGCACAGCGGACGAGCACGATCGGGTTCGGCACCGCCGTGCTGGGCATGCGGTACGAGGACCCGGTGCGGTTGGCCGAGGACGCGAGCACGGTCGACCTCCTGAGCAGTGGGCGGGTGCAGCTCGGGATCAGCACGGGCATCGCGGGCTACGGACCGATCCTCGACCCCGTGTTCGGCCCGGTCGACCGGAGCTTCCGCGACGAGGCCGAGGCGCGCGCCGCACGGCTCCTCGAGGTCCTGCAGGGGGAACCGCTCGGCACGGCGGGGAAGGGCTACGAGAGCATCCCGGCCGGGGCCGACCTGACCCTCCAGCCACTGAGCCCAGGGCTCCGTGGCCGCGTCTGGTGGGGCGGCGGCAGCCTCGGCACCGCGGTGCGCACGGCCGAGAAGGGACTGCTGCTGCACTGCTCGACGCTGAACACCGAGGACACGGGCGCGCCGTTCGCCGTGGCGCAGGCGGGCCAGATCACGGCGTACCGGGAGCGCTTCGCGGAGCTGCAGGGCACCGGTGAGCACGTCGACCGCACGCCGAGGGTCGCCGTCGGCCGGATCGTCGTGCCCCTCCTGGACGACCACGACCGCGCGGTGCACGAGGAGTTCCTGACCGGGTACGCGGCGGGCATGGACGACGAGGGCCGTCCGCTCTCGGGGCCGCCGTTCCGCTTCAGCAAGGTGGTCGCGGGCTCGGTCGAGCAGATCACCGAGACGCTCCTCGCGGACCCGGCGGTGGCGGCGACGGACGAGCTCGTGATCACCCTCCCGGCCAACGGTGACGCGGCCGCGCACGAGCGCATCCTGCAGATCGTCGCCGAGCAGGTCGCCCCAGCACTCCGCACAGCCTGAGCCGGGCTGCCCGCGCCCACTCCGCGCCGGCTGGGACAGCACGGACCGGATGGCATCCGGCGGGGCCCGCGACCGGGCTGGTGAGTTCCCCCGGGCCCCCGGCCGGATGACCATCCCGTCCCTGATCCGTACGGGATGGTGCGTCCATAGTTGCACTTCGCCACGGCGTTGTCACACCGAGTTCGCGGTATTCGGCGATTCAAGGTGAACGTTCGTCATTCATGGGATCCGGTGCACCGAACGACGAATGCGCCCCCGCGCAAGCGTGGGGGCGCATCCTGACACACCGGCGCCGTCCGGGCTGACCGATCGGATCAGGAGACCGGCTCGCACACACGACGGCACCGTTCATGGTGTGTACGCGACCGGTAACCAGCCGGAACGCGCGGATTCATGTTACTGAATGCACCACGCGCCCGTGCGGAAACCGGATGTGGTCACTGCTCCAGTTCGAGGGTCGTCGTGCCGGCCTCGTCGATCACCGAGGCCCCGACGTGCAGCGTGAACGCCCCGGGCTCGTACGACCAGGCACCGTCCCAGTGCGCGAAGGCACGGGCCGGCACCTCGATCGAGACCTCGGTGGAGGCGCCGGCGTCGAGGCGCACCGGGGCGAACCCGACGAGCCAGCGGACCGGCCGGTCGATCGCGGAGTCGGCACGCGAGGCGTAGACCTGCACGACGTGCTTCCCAGCGCGCGCACCGGTGTTCGCGACCGTCGCGGTGACGATCACGGAGTCGCCCTCGCGGACCGTCGGCGTCCCTGCGACACCGTCGATCGTCCAGGTCGTGTAGCCGAGGCCGTGCCCGAACGGGTACGCCGGCTCGGTGCCGGCGCGGAGCCAGGCCCGGTAGCCGATGTGCACGCCCTCGTCGTAGGCGACCTTGCCGTCCACCGGGGTGACGTTCGACACGGGGACGTCCGCGAGCGTCGCGGGCCAGGTCGTGGGCAGGCGCCCGCCCGGCTCCGCGGCACCGGTCAGCACGTCGGCGAGCGCGTTGCCGTACTCCTGCCCGCCGAACCAGGTGAGGAGCACCGCGGCGACGTCGTCGCGCCAGGGCATCTCGACCGGGGAGCCGGCGTTGACCACCACGACCGTGTTCGGGTTCGCGGCGGCGACGGCGCGGACGAGGTCGTCCTGGTGCCCCGGCAGCGCGAGGGAGTCGCGGTCGTAGCCCTCGGACTCGACCTTGCTGTTCGTCCCGACGACGACCACGGCGACGTCCGCGCCCGTGGCGGTGCGCACGGCCTCCTCGATCAGGACGGCCGGGTCCGCGTCGCTCGGCTCGGTGCCGAACTGGTACGCGAGCACCCCGCCGAGGGTCTCGTCCTGGACGACGTCGTACTCGATGCGGATCGCGACCTGCTGGCCGGCCTCGACCTCGACCGGCACCGACCGCGCCGGCGGGTTGAGGAAGGCGGCGCCGAGCTGGTCGCCCTCGAAGCCGACCTCCTCGTCGAGGACCAGTGAACCGTCGATCCACATCCGGGAGTGTCCGGCGGCGCCGATGCCGATCCGGACGGTGCCGGTCGTCGGTGCGGTGTACGTCGTGGTGATGTCGAGCCGGTCGGCCTCGCGCGTCGGGGCGTCCCCGCCGAACCAGAAGAGCGCGGTGGCGCGGCGGTCCTCGACGAAGATCTCCTCGCCGGCCCTGACGAAGGCGACGCGGGCACCGGGCTCGCCGGTCGCCGGGTTCGTGATGGTCGACAGCGGGAACTCCGCGATGCCCTCCTGCACGACCGCACCGATGGCGTGGTCGATCGTCGCACCCGGGAACGCGGCGCGGATGCCCTCGACCGGGGTCACGACGTGCGACGGCACGACGGTCGCTGAGCCGCCGCCCTGGCTGCGGGCCTGGTCGGCGTTGTGCCCGAGCAGGGCGACGCGCGACACGGCACCGGGGTCGAGCGGCAGGATGCCGGTGTTGCGGACGAGGACCGTGCCCTCCGCCTCGGCCTCGCGGACGAACGCGACGCCGTCCTCGACGTGCACGGGCTGCGCGGCGACCGGCTCGAAGCCCTCGAGGGCCCCGACGCGGGCGGCGAGCGTCAGGATGCGCCGGACCTTGCGGTCGATGTCGGCCTCGGGGACATCGCCGGCGCGCACCGCCTCGAGCAGCGGCCCCTCGCTCCACCACGGGTTCGGTCCGGGCATCGCGACGTCCTGCGACGCCTTCGCCGAGTCGACCGAGCGGACGCCGGTCCAGTCGGACACGACGATTCCGTCGAAGCCCCACTCCGAGTTCAACGGGGTCTCGAGCAGGTCGTTCTCCGACGCGGTCACACCGTTGATCGCGTTGTAGGACGACATGATCGCCCAGGCGTGCGCCTCGGTGACGGCCTTCTCGAACGCGAGCAGGTACAGCTCGCGCAGGGCCCGGTCGGACACCTCGGTCGAGGCGGTGAAGCGGTCGGTCTCGTAGTCGTTGGCGATGTAGTGCTTCGGGGTCGCGGCGACGCCGTTCTCCTGCACGCCCTCGACGTAGCTGGCCGCGAGGTCGGCGGTGAGCACCGGGTCCTCGCTGAACGCCTCGAAGTGCCGGCCGCCGAGGGGCGAGCGGTGCAGGTTGATCGTCGGGCCGAGGACGACGTCGACGCCCTTGCGCCGGGCCTCGACGGCGGCTGCCGCGCCGTAGCGCTTGGCGATCGCCCGGTCCCAGCTCGCCGACAGCGCGGTGGCGGACGGGAGGTTGAGCGACGGGTCGCGCTCGTCCCACACCTCGCCGCGGACGCCGGACGGGCCGTCCGACATGAGGATGCGGCGGAGTCCGATCTTCTCGATCGGCCAGGTGGTCCAGAAGTCACGTCCGGTGAGCAGCTGCACCTTCTCCTCGACGGTCAGCTGGTCGAGGAGCGCGTCGATGCGCTCGGCCAGCGGACTGGAGGCACGGGTCGTCTCGTTCACGATGGTCACGGTGGTCGGTCCTTTCGTGGGGGCGGGCGTCAGCGCACGCCGCGGATGCGGGAGACGGAGGCGATGCCGAGCAGGCCGACCACCGCTCCGGTGATGAAGAACCCGCTGTAGCCGCCGGTCACGGCGATCACGCCGGGGGCGGCCGCGGGGACGATCGACTGCGGGAGCGCCTGGGCGATGTTCACGACGCCGAGGTCCTTCGCGTTGTCCTGGTCGGACGGCAGCACGTCGGTGATGAGCGCGAGGTCGACCGCGTAGAAGACGCCCATGCCGGCGCCCATGACGAACTCGCCGACGAGCACCATCGACAGCGACGGCGCGAGCGCGATGAGCACGAGGCCCACGACGCCGACGACCCCGGCGACGGCCACGAAGAGCTTGCGGCGCCCGAGTCGGTCGGACAGCCAGCCCGCGACGAGCGAGGTGAGCACGATGCCGACGACGTTCCACAGCGTGCCCTGGAACACCGCGTTGGCGAGGGTCGCCTCGTTCACCCCGATGTCGTCGCGCAGGAAGTACGTCAGGTAGGACACCGCGGTGTACTGCGCGGCGACCATCATGAAGCGGGTGAGCCAGGCCCAGCCGAGGTCCGGGTGCTTGACCGGGTTGAAGACGAACGAGCCGAAGAGCTGTCCGACGCCGAGCTTCGAGGTCGGGCGGTTCACGAGCACGCGGTCCCGGAAGAGCACGGCGTAGAGGACGACGAGCGCCGATCCGATCGCCCCGGGGACGATCATCTGCGTCGCCGAGGTCGAGAAGAGCTGCACGAGGAAGGTGCCGCCGACGAGCGCGAGGTTCTGCGCCAGTCCGAGGAGCGCGGCGACGCGGCCGCGCTGCGAGCGCGTGACGTGGTCCGGCATGACGGCGGTGAGCGCGGCGATCGTGGCGTTGTACGCGATCTGGGCGACGCCCCAGGCGACCACGAGGACGACGACGGAGGACGTCGTCGCGACGGCCACGAGGGCTGCGAAGCCGACCACGGTGCCACCGATGATCCACGGACGACGCATGCCGAGCCTCCCGGCCGTCCGGTCGCTCAGGCGACCCGCCAGGGGGTTGGCGACCATCGCCGCGAACGCGCCGATGCCGAGGGCCGTGCCGAGCACACCGGCCTGGTTCTGGGGCGCGATCTCCGCGACCTTCAGCGCCATCGCGACGAGCACGGGCGGCAGGAGGGCGATGAACAGGCCGAACATCGCGATCGGCATGCCGAGCGTGTACATCAGCGGGTTGCCGCGACCGCGCGTGGGGGCGACGGCGGTCGGGGTGTCGGCCATGGTCAGGGCGTCGTTGGCCACTGGGTCCTTCTTCCGGGTGCGCCACCAGCACCGGTGACTCGCTCGCCTCCTTCGGCGGCTCCGACCACCGTAACACCAGAAACCTACTTGTGCTTGGTTTTGTCTGTGTGCTCCTGGCGGTATGGTCACCGCATGGCACGACGGGGTTCGTACGCAAAGGGCATCGCGAAGCGCGAGGAGATCCTCACGATCGCGCTCGACCTCGTCGCCGTGAACGGGTTCCGCCGCACCAGCATCAAGGACATCGCCGACGCTGTGGGGCTGACCCAGGCCGGGCTGCTGCACTACTTCGACTCGAAGGACGAGCTCTGGGTCGAGGTGCTCAAGCGCCGCGACGCGATCGACGACGCCCACGACTGGCAGGCGTCGGACCCCGCCGAGCTCCTCGCTGCCGTGGTGCGGCACAACGCCGAGGTCCCCGGGCTCGTGCAGATGTTCGTGAACCTCTCCGCCGCGGCCGCGACCGATCCGGAGCACGCGGCGCACGACTACTTCCAGCAGCGCTACGAGACGACCCGTGCAGAGATGACCCGGCAGTTCCGGGAGATGCAGGCCGAGGGGCGGCTCCGCGCCGACGTCGATCCGGAAGCCCTGACGAGCATCATGCTCGCGGTGTCGGACGGCATGCAGATCCAGTGGCTCTACGACCCCTCGCGGGACATGGCTGCGCACGTGGAACTGATCGCGCAGCTCGCCGTGACGCAGGCCGCGGCGAGCATCGCGGACTGACGCGTACCGGGCGCCGCGCCCGAGCAGCGCACGCAGCGCACGCCGCGCCCGCGGCGCCCGCGCCCGCCGCGCCCGCGCCCGCCGCGCCCGCGCCCGCCGCGGTTCAGCTGCGCCGCAGCTCCGCGAACCCGTCCTCGCGCCACTCCCCCTCGACCGGGACGCCGGCCGCGGCCGCCCGCTCCTCGCGCTCCCGGAGCTCGACCCGGCGGATCTTGCCCGAGATCGTCTTCGGCAGCTCGGCGAACTCGACCCGACGGACCCGGGCGTACGCGGGCAGTGCGGCGCGGGCGTGCTGCAGGACCTGCAGGGCGGTGTCCGCGTCGGCGGCCCACCCCGCGGCGAGCGTCACGTAGGCCTTGACGAGGTTGAGCCGCGCGGCGTCCGGAGCGGGCACGACGGCGCTCTCCGCGACCGCGGGGTGCTGCAGCAGGGCGCTCTCGACCTCGAACGGCGACACCTTGTAGTCCGAGGACTTGAACACGTCGTCGGTCCGACCGATGAACGTGAGCTGCCCGTCGGCGTCGCGCGAGGCGATGTCACCGGTGCGGAAGAAGCCGTCCCGCATGGCGACGTCCGTGCGGTCGGGGTCGCCGAGGTAGCCGGACATGAGGTTCAGCGGGCGTCGGGTCAGGTCGAGGCAGACCTCACCCTCGTCGGTCCGTTCGCCGGTGACCGGGTCGAGCAGCACGACGTCGACGCCCGGCAGGGGCGTGCCCATCGCGCCAGGGGTCACGGGAGCGCCGGGCGGGTTGCCGATGATCGCCGTGGTCTCGGTCTGGCCGTAGCCGTCGCGGATCGTCAGGCCCCAGGCGTCGGCGACGCGCGCGATGACCTCGGGGTTGAGCGGCTCGCCCGCGGAGACGACCTCGCGGAGTGCCCGCGGCCGAGCCCCGAGGTCGCCCTGCAGCATCATCCGCCAGGCCGTCGGCGGCGCGCAGAACGACGTGACCTCGTGTCGGTCGAGCGCGTCGAGCAGCGCGACCGGGTCGAAGCGCGGGGTGTCGTGCACGAAGATCGTGGCCTCGGCGATCCACGGCGCGAAGAAGCAGCTCCACGCGTGCTTGCCCCAGCCGGGCGAGCTGATCGCGAGGTGCACGTCGCCCGGACGGACGCCGATCCAGTGCATCGTGCTGAGGTGTCCGACCGGGTACGAGGTCTGCGAGTGCACGACCATCTTCGGCTTCGAGGTCGTCCCCGAGGTGAAGTACACCAGGCACGGGTCGGTCGCGAGGGTGCGCACCACGGGCCGGCGTTCGTCGGCGGGGGCGGGCTCGCCGAGGTCGGTCGGGTAGGTCGTCCAGCCCGGGGTCGCTGCCCCGACCGCGATGCGCGAGAAGTCGCCGTGCACGTCGTCGAACTTCGCCGTCTCGCCGGCGTTCGTCACGACGTGCGCCACTTCGCCACGGTCCACACGGTCCTGGAGGTCGGCGGTGTCGAGCATGGTGGTGGTGGGCAGGATCACCGCGCCGACCTTCATCACCGCGAGCATCGTCTCCCAGATCTCGAGCTGGTTGCCGAGCATGAGGAGCACGTGGTCGCCCTTCCGGACGCCGTGCGCGTGCAGGAACGCCGCGAGCCGGTCCGAGCGCGCCGCCATCTCGGCGTAGCTGAACCGTCGGTCGTGCTCCGCGTCGACGAGGTGGAGCGCGGTGCGGTCGTTGTCGCGGGCGATGACGTCGAACCAGTCGTCCGCCCAGTTGAACGTCTCGCCGACATCGGGCCAGGTGAAGTCGGCACGGGCCTGATCAGCGGTCTCGGCCGCGAGCAGCTGGTCGCGGGCGGCACGGAAGGCGGCGGTCACGTCGGGAGAGGACACCGTACGATCATGCCCGATCGGACTGCGCTGCCGGTGACCGCGCGGTCGCGGGTGCGCTGGCGCGCCGGCCGGGAGGCCCGTGCAGCGTCCGGCGGACAGGTACCGTCCGTGCCTGGTTGCGTCCACCCCGCGCCGGGCAGGATGGGCGGGTACGCAACACTCGACGAAGAGGAGACGCGATGACACGCGTGGTGGTCACCGGTGGCAGCGGCAAGCTCGGGCGGGCCGTGGTCCGGCACCTGGACGAGCACGGGTACGACGTGGTGCTCGTCGACCGGGTGCCCTCGCCGGACAAGCCCGAGCGGGTGCCGTTCATCCGCGCCGACCTCACCGACCACGGCCAGGTGCTGAACGTGCTGCTCGGCGTCGACGACCGCTACGACCACGTGGACGCCGTGGTCCACCTCGCCGCAGTCCCCGCTCCGGGCCAGGTGCCGGACGTGGCGCTCATCACGAACAACGTGACGTCGTCGATCAACGTCTTCCACGCCGCTCGCCAGGCCGGCATCAAGAACGTCGTGTGGGCGTCGAGCGAGACCCTGCTCGGCATCCCGATGGGCGAGCACCACCCGCCGTACCTGCCCGTGGACGAGGAGTTCCCGGTCCGTCCGCAGTCGTCGTACTCCCTCGGCAAGGCCGTGGAGGAGGAGATGGCCCGCCACTTCACGCGCTGGGACCCGGAGCTGAAGATGATCGGCCTCCGGTTCTCGAACGTCATGGACGAGACCGACTACCCGTCGTTCCCGTGGGACGCGACCCCGGAGGCGAAGACCTTCAACCTGTGGTCGTACATCGACTCGCGCGACGGCGCCCAAGCGGTCCGACGGGCTCTCGAGGCCGACCTCACCGGGTTCGAGGCGTTCGTGATCGCGAGCCCCGACACCGTCATGGACACCCCGACGATCGAGCTCGTCGAGCGGTTCGTCCCGGACATCGAGCGCCGGAGCGACATCGACGGCGTCAGCTCGCTGCTCTCGAGCGAGAAGGCCCGCGAGTTGCTCGGCTACGCGCCCGAGCACAGCTGGCGCGACCACCGCGCCTGAGCCCGCCCGGAGTGGGCGCCGGTCAGGCCGGCAGCAGGAGCCCGTCGAGGACGAGGTCGCGTGCCCGTGGCAGCAGGTCGGCCACGAGCGCGTCCTCGTCCACGCCGGTGATCTGCGCGATCGCACCGGTGATCGCCCGCACCGACAGGTCGCCGTCACACGCGCCGACGAACGCGGCGAGCGCCGTGTCCGCGTCCACACGACGGCCGAACCCGCCGCCCTGCACGAGCGTCATCACCGTCGGGTCGTCGTTGCCCGGCCAGTAGTACCGCTCCTCGGTGACGTCGCCGGCGACGCGCAGGTGCGCGGCGCCGAGCGCGGCGTCGTCGTGGGCGGCGAGCCAGTCGGCCGCGTCGAGGACGCGTGCGACGGTCGCGCCGAGCCCCGCGGGGTTGGACCCGAGCGCCTCGGGGACGCGCTCGAAGCGGCGGAGGCGGGGCGCGCCTCCCGGCCGTTCGTCCGCGTGCGCGGGGCGACGCACGACGACGTAGCCGAAGCCGACGCCCGTGACGCGGCGGTCGCGGAAGTCGTCGAGCCAGGCGTCCACGAGGTCGTCGAACTCCGTGCTGCCGGGCTTCGTCCCGCCGTCGCGGATCCAGGTCTCGGCGTAGGCGGGCGGGTCCTCGCGCTCCCGCTCGACCACCCAGACGTCGAGGTCGGCGTCGGCGCGGGCGTCGGCGTCGGCGAACCACGAACGCACCCGGTCGAGGCCGTCGGAGCCCCAGCGGTACTCCCAGTTGCCGAGGAGCTGCGCGGTTCCGCCGGGTTCGAGGTGCTCGCCGAGGCCGCGGAGGACGGTCTCGACGAGGGCGTCGCCGACCATCCCGCCGTCGCGGTACTCGTAGGCGGGGACGCCCTCGCGGCGGGGTGTGATGACGAACGGCGGGTTCGAGACGATGCGGTCGAAGCGCTCGCCGGCGACGGGTTCGAACAGGGAGCCGAGCCGGAACTCGATGCCGTCCAGCCCGTTCAGCGCGACGTTGAACCGGGCGATGTCGAGGGCGCGGCGGGAGATGTCGGTGGCGACGACCTCGTCGGCGAACCGGCGGGCGTGCATGGCCTGGATGCCGCAGCCGGTGCCGAGGTCGAGCACGCGCTGGACGGGCACGGGCACCTGCAGGCCGGAGAGCGTGGTGGTGGCTCCGCCGATGCCGAGCACGTGCTCCTCCCCCAGGGCCGTGCCGAGGGCGAGCTCGCCGAGGTCCGAGACGATCCACCAGCTGCCGGCGCCGAGGTCGTCGACGAAGGCGTACGGGCGGAGGTCCACCGTGGGGTGGACGAGCGCGTCGGCGGGGTCGAGCGGGAGCCCGGAGTCGTCGGTGCTGGTCACGTCGTGCCGGAGCAGGCCTGCTGCGGCGACCCGGTCGACGCCCGCCGTCGGGAACGCGGCCTCCGCGTGCGCCCGCGACACCGGGAGCCCGAGCACGAAGAGCGTGGCGAGGGCGGCGAGCGGGGAGGAGTCCCGCGACGCCAGCGCACGCAGCGCCGCCACGCGTGATCCCCGGTGCAGTGACGCTGCGGCCTCGGCACCCCACAGGAAGTCGAGCCGCTCCACGGTGAACCCCGCGGCCTCGAGGTCGGCGGCGATCGCCGCGACGGCCGCGGGCTCGGTCGTGATCGTGGGCAGCCGGTGCGCCGGTCGAGCAGCGGGGGTCACGGGGCGACGTCCTCGCGCATGAGGGCCGCCGGGACCTCCCACGCCGCGACGAGGTCGAGCAGTCCGGGGAACCGCTGCTGCACGTCGTCGAACCGCACGCGACTCGAGCGGACGAGGCCCTCCTGGTGCTGTTCGAGCAGCCCCGCCTCGCGCAGCACGCGGAAGTGGTGCGTCAGCGTCGACTTCGGCCGGTCGATGCCGACCCAGCCGCAGCTCCGCACCCCGCCGGCGGCGTCGATCAGGTACCGGTGCAGGATCGCGAGGCGGATCGGGTCGCTCAGGGCGTCGAGGACGACGGGCAGGTCCATCTCGGCGACGGCCGGCTGGGGCAGCCGCTCCGGGGCATCGACGTTGGCGGGCATGCACGAGACGGTAGCACCGTTCACCTCCCTGTACGACTTGCGTCGTACAGTCGACTGCGGTACGAATGCAGTCGTACAAGACCTCCTCGGAAGGGTGCTCATGCAGCAGTCAGCTCGCTCGGTCGCCGGGTTCTGGATCCTCGCCGCGGTGCTCCTCGCCGCGATGGCGTCGTCCGCGGTGCCGTCGCCCATCTACCCCGTCTACGCAGCCGAGTGGCACCTCACACCGCTCATGCTCACCGCCGTGTTCGCGATCTACGTCGCCGGACTCCTCGTCACGATGCTCGTCGCCGGGCGCCTCTCGGACCACGTCGGCCGGAAGCCCGTGCTGTTCACCGGTGGCCTGCTGCTCGTCGCCTCCCTCGTCCTCTTCACGCGGGCCGACGGGCTCGGTGCGCTGATCCTCGACCGGATCGTCCAGGGCGTCGCGGTGGGCCTCCTGATCGGTGCCCTCGGGGCCGCGCTCATCGACCACTCGCTCGAGCGCTTCCCGTCCCTCGCCGGTGTGCTCAACGGCGCCGTGCCGCCCTTCGCCCTCGCGACTGGAGCCCTGTCGAGCGGCGCGCTCGTCGAGTGGGGTCCGGCGCCCGAGCAGCTCGTCTACGCGGTGTTCGGCTCGCTGCTGCTCGTGCTCGTGATCGCCCTCGTGGTCGTCCCCGAGCGGGTCACCCGTCGCCCGGGAGCCCTCCGGTCGCTCCGCCCGACGGTGTCCGTGCCGCGGGACTCCCGCGTCCTGTTCCGCAGCGTCGCCGGGTCACTCGTCGCGAGCTGGGCCCTCGGTGGCCTCTTCCTCTCGCTCGTCCCCTCGGCGCTCGGCGCGGTGTTCGGCATCCGGGACCACTTCGCCGCCGGGGCGCTCATCGCCGTCGTCACGGGGGTCGGCGGCCTCACCGGTCTCGCGATCCAGCGCCTCGACACCCGCCGGAGCCTGCTCCTCGGGCTCGTCGCGCTCATCGTCGGCCCGGTCGTCACCGTCTCGTTCGTGTTCGCGCACTCGCTGCCGGGCCTCGTCGTCGGCAGTGCGATCGCCGGCATCGGCTTCGGCGCCGGGTTCCAGGCGCCGCTGCGGATGCTGCTCGCGACGGCCGCACCGACCCACCGCGCGGGGCTGCTGTCCACGATCTACATCGTGAGCTACCTCGCGTTCGGTGTCCCCGCCGTCGTGGCGGGCCTCGTCGAACCGGCCTTCGGTTTCGTGCCGGTGCTCGCCGGGTACGGCGCGTTCATCGTCCTCGCCGCCGGGACCGCCCTCGTCCTGCAGCTCACGTCGACCCGACGGGCTGCGGTCGAGGAGCAGGCGGCTTCGGTCATCGAACGCACGGCCACCGGCTCCGTCCGGACCTGCCCCGAGCGGGGCGCCGCGGCCGCCGACTGAGCGGAGGCGCCGGGCTCGCTCAGTGACCGGGGCGCGGGTGCCTCGGTGCGCGGGCCTGCATCCCCATGTTCCGGTGCGCGTCGGCGTGTGCGGCGTCCACGTCCGCCTTGCCGCGGTCAGCGACTTTCCGCAGCCACTTCGGGCCGCGGGTCTTCGCCCAGTCCCAGAAGCGGTGGAGCTGTGCCCGGAGCCACGTGATGATCCGGTGGAAGAAGTGGAACTCGCTCGCGAGGATCGTCAGCCCGATGAAGACCACGAGCCAGCCCGGCCCGGGCAGCGGCACGAGGATCAGGCCGATGACGACCACCAGCCCACCGACGACCCCGACGAGCACCTTGTAGAAGAGGTGCACGTGCGGCCGCGCGTGGATCCAGGCGCGGAGTTCACGGAACCACTGGAAGCGTTGGTGCCGCGCCGCCGAGGGCTCGACAGCGCCGGGTCGCTCGTCGGGTGTGCCGTCCATGTCGGCACGGTAGGGGCTGCGGCTGGGAAACTGCGCCGTGGCGGACGGCAGGGTCCTGGACGGCGCACCACGGGCCTCCCGGCCATCGTCAGCATCGGGTCAGCGACCCGGCCTGGAGGCCCGTCACGCGTGCGCGACGCACGTCGCCGCCCACGGGACGGCGGCCAGGCGCGCCTCCGGGATCGGCTCCCCGCCGACCGCGCATCGCCCGTAGGTCCCCGCGTCGAGCCGCGCGAGCGCGGCGTCCACCAGCCGGATGTGCTCGCGGGCGTCGTCGCGGACCGCGCCGAGCGAACCGCGCTCCCACGCGAGGGTCGCTCCCTCCGGGTCGTGCTCGTCGTCGGAGTTGGCGTCCTGCCGGGCGTCGCTCACGTCCCGCATGCTCTCCTCGACGCCGGCGAGCAGACGTTCGTTGCGGAGGCGCTCGGCGGTGAGTGCGGCGCGGGGATCGTCCATGGCGGACCACGGTAGTCCGCCGTCGCGTGCCGCCACCCGGGTCCGGTGCGGAATGGACGCCGACTCGGATGCGTTCGCATCGACATGACCAAGATCGGGTTCCTGTCGTTCGGACACTGGCGCGACGTGCCGGGGTCCAGGGTGCGCAGCGCGCGCGAGGCCCTCGTCCAGGCCGTCGACCTCGCCGTCGCCGCCGAGGAGGCCGGGGTGGACGGCGCGTACTTCCGCGTCCACCACTTCGCGCCGCAGCAGGCCGCACCCTTCCCGCTGCTCTCCGCGATCGCCGCCCGGACCAGCCGCATCGAGATCGGCACCGGCGTGATCGACATGCGGTACGAGAACCCCCTCTACATGGCCGAGGAGGCCGCGGCGACCGACCTCATCTCCGGCGGCCGACTGCAACTCGGCGTCTCCCGGGGATCACCCGAGACCGCTATCGCCGGGTACCAGCAGTTCGGCTACGTGCCGGACGCCGGCGACCCGAACGGCGCCGACCTCGCGCGTTCGCACACGAGCGTCTTCCGCCGAGCGATCGCCGGGGAGCCCATGGCGAACGCGAACCCGCAGATGACCGGCACGGCCGGGTCGCTGCCCGTGTTCCCGCTCTCGGACACGCTCCCGGACCGGATCTGGTGGGGTGCCGGCACCCGTGCCACCGCCGAGTGGACCGCCGAGCAGGGCATGAACCTCATGTCGTCGACGCTCCTCACCGAGGACACCGGCGTGCCGTTCGACGAGCTCCAGGCCGAGCAGATCGAGCGCTTCCGGTCGACCTGGGAGCAGATGGGGTGGGAGCGGACCCCGCGGGTCTCGGTCTCGCGGAGCATCATCCCGATCATCGACGACGAGTCCCGCCACTACTTCGGTGTCCGGGCGCAGGTCGAGGGACAGGACCAGGTCGGACACCTCGATGGTGGTCTCGCACGGTTCGGCCGCTCGTACATCGGGTCACCCGAGGACCTCGTCGCGGAGCTCGCCGCCGACCGGGCCGTCCGTGCTGCCGACACCGTGCTCGTCACCGTGCCGAACCAGCTCGGCGTGGACTTCAACGCCCGGATGCTCGCCGCGGTGAAGGACGTCTTCACGGAGGTGGACGCAGCACCCGTGCCCGCCTGAGCGGTCCCGGCCGGCGCGCAGCGGTCCCCCATCTCGCCGACACCCGGGCTGGGGCTGTGTCGCACGCGCACCGCGCCGTAGCGTCGAGGGGCACATCCGCACTCCGTCTCCTCGAGGAGGACCCCGTGACGCTCCCGGCCGCCGGCTGGTTCCCCGATCCGCAGGACGCATCCCGACTGCGGTGGTGGGACGGGCGCACCTGGGCCGAGGCGACCCGGGCGCTGCCGAGCCGGACGGAGCCGATCCTGCCCGTGGTGGTCGCACCCGTCGGGCCCTCGTTCTCCGTCGGCACCGCGGCGATCCGGGCCCGTCCGTGGGCGTCCGACGCCGGGAACGTCCGACGGCTGTGCGTGCTGACCGTCGTCGCCGCCCTTGCCGCGGCGCTCTCGGCGGTCTGGAACCCCCTCGGGCTCGTCAGCGCGGTCGCGTTGGCGATCGGGTCGGTGGCCGTGATCGCTCCCCGGGCGACCGGCGGGTGGCGGGTGCTCTCGCGGAGCATCGCGGCGAGCGCCCTCGTCGTCGCGGTGGCGACGGCGGCCGTCGCTGCGTCGGCGCAGTTCGGCCTGTTCTGACCCCGGCGCCCGTCCGCCGACGCTCGCCCGTGTGCTGACGGCGGTGCAGTCGCGGTGCGGTTCCCGTTCGCACAACCGAAGTCCGATCGCACCGGATGCAACCGTGGCGCCGATCGCCTTTGGTTGAGCGAACCCACGGCACCCCGACACCGCGCCCCGCCCTACCCCCGCCTCGCCCGCGGGTGCGCCGTCTGGTACACGTCCCGCAGCATGTCCGCCGTCACCATCGTGTAGATCTGCGTCGTCGCGACGCTCGCGTGCCCGAGCAACTCCTGCACGACCCGCACGTCCGCACCGCCCTCGAGCAGGTGCGTCGCGAACGAGTGCCGGAACGTGTGCGGCGACACGTGCGCCTCGAGGTCGGCCGCAGCCGCAGCCGCCTGGATCACGAGCCACGCGCTCTGCCGGGACAGCCGCGCCCCGCGGGCACCGAGGAACAGCGCCGGCGTCGAGGGTCCACGTGCGGCGAAGACCGGCCGGGCCCGGACGAGGTACGCGTCGATCGCCGCCCGGGCGAAGCTGCCGAGGGGCACGATCCGCTGCTTGTTGCCCTTGCCCGTCACCCGCACGACCGAGACCCCGGGACCACCGGGCCCCTCGTCGTCCGACTGCACGTCGTCCACCGACAACCCGACCGCCTCGGAGATGCGCGCACCCGTGGCGTAGAGCAGCTCGAGCAGCGCCCGGTCCCGCAGCTGCACGGGATCGTCGCCGACGACCGCGCCGAGCAGCCGCTCCATGTCGTGCACGGAGATCGCCTTCGGCAGCCGCATCGGGGCCTTCGGCGGTCGGACGGCGGTGCCGGGGTCGAGCGGCAGCCAGCCCTCCCCCGCAGCGAACGCCGTGAAGGACCGCACCGAGCTGAGCATCCGCGCGATCGACCGGGGCGCGAGGGGCTCCGGCCGGGTGGCGAGGTGCTCCACGAACCCGGCGACGTCCGCCCGCGCCAGACGACCCACGTCCTCGACGGCAGCGGCTCCCCCGGCTCGGTCGGCGCCCGCGGAGTCGACCACCGGGGCGTCCGCCAACCATTCCGCGAACACGGCGAGGTCGCGCCGGTAGGCCGACACGGTGTGCTGCGACAGCCCCCGCTCGATCGCGACGTGCCGCAGGTACGACTCCGTGGCCTGTGCGAGTGCGATCACGCGGTCACCGTGACGACCGGCACGCTACCGACGAGCCGCGGCGTCGGCCGCGAGGACCGCCACCACCAGCCCGGAGTTGTGCAGGCGCCCGTCGAGGATCGCCTCGACCAGCTCGGCGCGAGGCACCCACCGCTTCACGATGTCGGCCTCCTCGGCCTCGCGTTCGAACGCCGACGCGGTGGCTCGGATGCCGCGGGCGCGGTAGATCTCGAGGAACTCGTCGCTCCCGCCCGAGGACGTGTTGTAGGTGACGAGGTGCTCCCACTCGTCGGCCTCCACATCGGCCTCCTCGGCGAGCTCGCGCTTCGCGGCCACGAGGTGGTCCTCGCCCGGGTGGTCGAGCAGACCCGCGGGCAGCTCCCAGTCGCGCACCCGGACCGGGTGCCGGTACTGCTGGATGACGAGCACGCGTCCCTCGTCGTCCTCCGCGTACACGGCGACCGCCCCGGTGTGGTCGATGTACTCGCGCACCATCGAGCCGTCCCCGTACGCGACGGTGTCCCGCCTCACGTTCCACACGACGCCCTCGTACACGACCGTGGAGTCGGTGACGTCGAAGGAGGTGGGCTCGTCTGCGATGGGTGCGTCGGTCACGTGCTCAATCCAAGCACGCCCGCTCGCCGGAACCAGGTTCCGGACACAGCACCGCGCTTTTCCGTGGTGTTGTGTCCGGAACCTGGTTCCGCCCGACAGAACGCGACCGCAAGCGACAGAACGCGACTGCGAGCGCCAGAGCGCGACCCCGGGACGGACGGGAGGCGCGGTGCCAGCTGGCACCGCGCCTCCCGTCCGGATCTCGGTCGGCTCAGGCAGCCGACTCCTGCGGGTCGAACAGGCTCGAGGCACCCGCACGCTCGATCGCCGCACCGACGAGTCCGGCGAACAGCGGGTGCGCGTTCGTCGGACGCGACCGGAGCTCCGGGTGCGCCTGCGTGGCGATGTAGAACGGGTGCACCTCGCGCGGCAGCTCCACGTACTCGACGAGCGTGCCGTCGGGCGAGGTGCCCGAGAACACCAGGCCGGCGTCCGCGATCTGCTGGCGGTAGTGGTTGTTGACCTCGTAGCGGTGACGGTGACGCTCCGACGCCTCCGGGGTGCCGTACAGCTCCGCCGCGAGCGACCCGTCGGTGAAGTGCGCCGGGTACAGACCGAGGCGCATCGTCCCGCCCAGGTCACCGCCGGCGATGATGTCCACCTGCTCCGCCATGGTCGCGATGACCGGCGTCGTCGTCTCCGGGTCGAACTCGGTGCTCGACGCGTCGGTCAGCCCGGCCTCGTGGCGGGCGTACTCGATCACCATGCACTGCAGGCCGAGGCACAGGCCGAGCGTCGGGATGCCCTGCTCACGCGCGAACCGCAGCGCGCCGAGCTTGCCCTCGATGCCGCGCACACCGAAGCCACCCGGGACGCAGATCCCGTCGACGTCGCCGAGGTGCTTCGCGGCACCCTCGGGCGTGGTGCAGTCGTCGGACACGACCCACTTCAGCTTCACGCGGGCGTTGTGGGCAAACCCACCGGCGCGGAGGGCCTCTGTGACCGACAGGTACGCGTCGGGGAGGTCGATGTACTTGCCGACGAGGGCGATCGTGACCTCCTTCTTCGGCTCGTGCACCGCGTCGAGGACCGGCTTCCACGCCGACCAGTCGACGTCGTGCGCCTCGAGGCGGAGGGCGTCGATGATGACCTGGTCGAGGCCCTGGTCGTGCAGCAGCCCCGGGAGGTCGTAGATCGAGGGCACGTCGACGGCGTTCACCACGGCGTCCTCGTCGACGTCGCACATGAGGGCGATCTTGCGCTTGTTCGAGTCCGACACGGGGCGGTCGCTGCGGAGGACGAGCGCGTCCGGCTGGATGCCGATCGAGCGCAGTGCGGCGACGGAGTGCTGCGTCGGCTTGGTCTTCTGCTCGCCGGACGCGTTCATGAACGGCACGAGCGAGACGTGCACGAAGAAGACGTTGTTGCGGCCGAGCTCGTGCCGCACCTGGCGTGCCGACTCGATGAACGGCTGCGACTCGATGTCACCGACCGTGCCGCCGACCTCGGTGATGATGACGTCGGGCTGGGGGTCGTTCTCCGCCTGCTCGCGCATCCGACGCTTGATCTCGTCGGTGATGTGCGGGATGACCTGGACCGTGTCGCCGAGGTACTCGCCGCGACGCTCCTTGGCGATGACGCTCGAGTAGACCTGCCCGGTGGTGACGTTCGCCGCCTGCGAGAGGTTGATGTCGAGGAAGCGCTCGTAGTGCCCGATGTCGAGATCGGTCTCGGCGCCGTCGTCGGTCACGAAGACCTCGCCGTGCTGGAACGGGTTCATCGTGCCCGGGTCCACGTTGAGGTACGGGTCGAGCTTCTGCATGACGACCTTGAGGCCGCGCGCCGTGAGCAGGTTGCCGAGGCTGGCCGCCGTCAGGCCCTTGCCGAGAGACGAGACGACCCCGCCGGTCACGAAGATCTGCTTCGTCACCTTCGGGGTCTCGTTCGAAGTTTGTGTTCCGCCGCTGTAAGTGTCCGCCACGGGCTTCCATCCTACGTCAGATCGCACGGGAGGCGCGACCCGCGTTCGCCGCGGGCGTTGCGCGGGTGGGTGGCCGGTGCTCGGCCCGCCTCGTGGCGCGCCGGTCGTGGCGGGCTCGGGTGGCGTCTCCCGGCCGGCGTCCCTGACACTTCCTTCCGGCGCGGCTGCCGCATCCCGCCGGATGCGCACCGCGCGCTTCCTGCCGGATGCGGGCTGCCGTCAGGCGGACTGACCGGCGACCTCGAGGAGCTCGCGGGCGTGCTCCATGCCGCTGGCACTGTCGCCGAGGCCGGAGAGCAGCCGTGCCATCTCCTGCAGCCGCTCCTCGCCGTCGAGCCGCCGCACGCTCGACGAGGTGACCGCGCCGCTGGCGTCCTTCACGACGTTGAGGTGGTTGTTCGCGAAGGCCGCGACCTGCGCGAGGTGTGTCACGACGATGACCTGCGTGCGCTCCGCGAGCTGCGCGAGCCGCCGCCCGATCTCGATCGCCGCCGCTCCGCCGACGCCGGCGTCGACCTCGTCGAAGACGAACGTCGGGACGGTGGTGCTGCCCGCCATGACGACCTCGATCGCGAGCATGACGCGCGAGAGCTCACCGCCCGACGCGCCCTTGCCGATCGGACGCGGGTCGGTGCCGGAGTGCGGCTGCAGGAGGATCGCCACCTGGTCGCGACCGTGTCGGCGGTACTCCTCCGCGTCGGTGACCTCGACCACGAGGGTGGCGCCGGCCATCGCGAGCGACTTCAGTTCGGCGGTCACGCGCTTCGCGAGGTCGCCGGCAGCCTTGGTCCGGGCCGCGGTGAGGGCACCGGCGGCGTCCGCGAGGGTCCGTTCGTCCTGCTCCACCGCCTGCTGCAGTGCAGCGATGCGGTCGTCGTCGCCGTCGAGCTCCAGGAGTCGCTCGCCGGCCCGCTGCCCGTACGCGATGACGTCGTCGACGGTCTCGCCGTACTTGCGCGTGAGCCCGGCGAGCAGGGCGCGTCGTTCGTTGATGAGCTCGAGGTCGTGACCGGCGTCCGGTTCGAGCGAGCCGAGGTAGCTCGACAGGCTCGCCGAGGCTTCCGTCGCCTGGATGCTCAGCTCCGTCAGCTGTTCGAGCACGGGCTGCAGTGCGGCGTCCGAAGCCGCGACGCGCTCGATCGCTCGGCGTGCCGACTCGACGAGGCCGACGACGTCCGGTGCGCCCTCGAGTGACTCGCTCGACAGCGCTTCGTGAGCGAGGCCCGCGGACAGCCGGAGTTCCTCGAGGTTGCCCAGCCGTTCGGCCCGTTCCGCGAGCTCGACGTCCTCGCCCGGCTGCGGGTCGGCCGTCTCGATCTCGTCCGAGGCGGCGCGGATCCGCTCTGCCTCGGCGACGCGGTCGTCGCGGTCGCGCGTGAGCGTCTCGAGCTCGCCCGCGTGCTGCTGCCAGGCGTCGTACGCGGCGACGTACGCGTCGAACGCCTTCCGGAGCTTCGGACCGCCGAACCCGTCGAGGGCGGCGCGCTGGGCCGCGGCCGACGTGAGGCGGATCTGGTCGGACTGGCCGTGCACGGTGACGAGCTGGTCGGCGAGCTCGCCGAGCACCGCGACCGGAGCGCTGCGACCGCCGACCGTCGCGCGGCTGCGACCCTCCGCCGAGACGGTACGGGTGAGGATGAGCTCACCGTCCTCGACGGCGCCGCCGGCGTCCTCGACCCGTTCTGCGACGGCGTCGTGGTCCGGCACGTGCCAGCGTCCTTCGACGACGGCGGACGATGCACCCCGACGGACCGCACCGGCGTCAGCACGGGCACCGAGCAGGAGGCCGAGCGCGGTGACGATCATCGTCTTGCCGGCGCCGGTCTCACCGGTCACGACGGTGAAGCCCGGACCGAGTTCGAGCGTCGCCTCACCGATCACCCCGAGGTCGGCGATCGAGATCTCCTCGATCACTGGTCGACCTCGTCGTCGCGCTGCGGGCCGCGCCAGCCGGTGACGGGCAGGCGGAACTTCGCCACCAGACGGTCGGTGAACGGGGCGTCCTTGAGCCGCGCCACCCGCACGGGCTCAGAGGACCGGTGCACCTCGACACGTGCACCCGGCGGCAGGTCGTGCGCCCGGCGGCCGTCGCACCACAGCACGCCGACGCCGCTCGTCCGGCGCAGCACCTCGACCGCGAGGGTGCAGTCCGGGCCGACGACGATGGGGCGGGAGAACAGGGCGTGCGCGCTCAACGGCACCATGAGGATCGCGTCGACGTCCGGCCAGACGATCGGGCCGCCGCCGGAGAACGAGTACGCCGTGGAGCCGGTCGGGGTCGAGATGACCACGCCGTCGCAGCCGAAGGACGACAGGGGGCGGCCGTCGACCTCGGTGACGACCTCGAGCATGCGTTCGCGCGACGCCTTCTCGATCGTGGCCTCGTTGAGCGCCCACGACGAGTACACGGTCTCTTGGCCGACGACGACGTCGACCTGCAGCGCCACACGCTCCTCGACGTGGTACTCACCACGGAGGGTGCGCTGCACGGTCTCCTCGAGGTCGGGGCGTTCGCTCTCGGCCAGGAACCCGACGTGGCCGAGGTTCACCCCGACGAGCGCCGCACGGGTCCCGCGGACGAGCTCTGCAGCGCGGAGGATGGTCCCGTCGCCGCCGAGCACGATGACGATCTCGAGCTGGTCCGCCTGCACGTCGACCCCGAGGATGTCGACCTTGCCGACGGACGCCTCGGCCCGCCGGACGTCGGCGTACTCGTCGAAGGGCATCACCGGGGTCACCCCGGCGGCGTGCAGGATGTCGCAGACCTCCACCGCGGCATCGATCGAGTCCTGCCGCCCGGTGTGCGAGACGAGCAGGATGTGCCGTTCGTCGCTCATGCCACCCCTTCCGCCAGGCTCGTCGCCCGGTCGATCCATTCTGTCGGATTGGTACCGACACCACGCTGGAAGCGCGCGAGGTACTCGTGGTTCCCGTGCGTGCCGACGATCGGCGAAGCGGCGAGACCGGACGTCCCGAGGCCCGCGTCCCACGCCGACCAGAGCACGTTCATGAGCGCGTCGTTCCGGAGGCCCGGGTCGCGCACGATGCCTTCGCGGACGCCACCACGACCGACCTCGAACTGCGGCTTCACCAGGAGCACGAAGTCGTCGGACGGCACCGCGGAGGCGAGCACCGGCAGCACGATCCGGAGCGAGATGAAGGACAGGTCGCCGACCACGAGGGACGTCTCCGCAGCTGCCGGATCGAGCGCGGCGTACGACTCGGCGGTGAGGTTCCGCGCGTTGCACCCCTCGACCACGGCTACACGGTCGTCGAGGGCGACCACGGGGTCGAGCTGGCCGTGACCGACGTCGAGCGCGACGACCCGACGGGCACCGCGTGCGAGGAGCACCTGGGTGAAGCCGCCCGTGCTCGCGCCGACGTCGAGCGCCACGCGTCCGGTGGGATCGATCTCGAAGGCATCGAGGGCACCGACGAGCTTCCGCGCAGCACGGGACACCCACTCGTCCCCGGAGTCGACGACGATCGCGGCGTCCGCACGGGTCGGGTGGGACGGCTTGACGACCGCGACCCCGGCGACGGTGACTCGCCCGTCCTGGATCAGCTTGGCCGCCGCCGTGCGTGACCGTGCGAGTCCGCGTTCGGCGACGAGCGCGTCGAGACGGACGGGACCGCCGCGAGCGCCCTCGGGTGCTCCGGCGGCCTCAGGCACTCGCCGTGCCGCCGCTCTCGAGTCGGGTGCGGAGCTCATCGTGCAGGGCCGCGAAGGCGTCCGCCCGCTCCGCGAGGTCGAGTTCCTCCGCCGCTGCGGTCCGCGCGGCGAAGTCCTCGTGGTCCTGGTCGGACAGCGGGACGCCGGAGGCCCCGCCCGGCTTCGGACGCGCCGAGACGCCGCCGGGCTGCGGCTGCGTCGGGTGGTCCTCGTTCGGCACGTCGGTCACGCTACTCGCCGCCGTACAGCTTCGGGTCCACGTCGAGACCGTAGATGGCCAGGCCCGACTCCCAGATGATCGTCGCGCCCGCACGCAGTCGGTCGAGGTCGTCGCCGTCGTCGAGCACCCGCACGACGTGCCCGCGCATCGCGACCGTGGAGTCGCCGACCGTGACGTACCGGGTGCCGTCCTCGTCCTCGCGCCGGACCGTCACCGGGTACGGCGTCGACAGGCCGCGGAGGTCGCCGAGGATGAACGTCGGCCGCGACTTCGGGTCGGCCGCGAGGATCTGCTTCGCCCGGTCGATCCCGGTCAGGACGAGGACGCTCGGGATCCCGGCGTCGTTCGCCCCCTTGATGTCCGTGTCGAGTCGGTCGCCGATGAACAGCGGGTGCTCACCGCCGAAGCGGGCGAGGGCAGCGTCGAAGATCGGCCGTTCCGGCTTGCCCGCGACGACCGGCATCCGGCCGACCGCCTGGTGCACGGCCGACACGAGCGTGCCGTTGCCGGGCGCGATCCCTCGCTCGACGGGGATCGACCAGTCCATGTTCGTCGCGACCCACGGCACCTCCGGGTCCGCGAGGGCGAAGGACGCCTCCGCGAGCTCCTTCCACCCGAGGTCGGGCGAGAAGCCCTGGATGACCGCCGCCGGCGAGTCCTCGGCGCTGTTCGTGACCATGAACCCGGCTTCCTCGACGATGCTCGTGAGCCCGAGGCCACCAGTCACCAGGACCGTCGATCCGGCCGGCACGAGCGTCGAGAGGAGTCGGACGCCGGCCTGCGACGAGGTCACGACGTCGTCCGCGGTGACCTCGAGGCCGAACGCTTCGAGGTGCTCGGCCACGTCGACCGGACGTCGCGACGCGTTGTTCGTGATGTACCCGACGCGGGCGCCGAGCGACGCCCGCGTCAGGGACTCGACGGCGTGCGGGATCGCGTTGCGTCCGCGGTACACGACGCCGTCGAGGTCCGTCAGGACGACGTCGATCCCGCGTGTCGGGGGAACCGGGCCGTCAGACGGCTGAGCAGCTGCGTCAGCCGGCTGCGGAGCCGTCGACGTCGGCGGGGTTGTCGTCGTCGATCTCGCCGGGCTCGTCGGCGGGGCCGGGCTCGTCGAGGGGAGCGGGTTCGTCGGCAGGCTCGAGCTCGTCGTCGGCGTCCTGCTCGACTGCGGGCTCGTGGAGCTGCTCGGCGTCGTCCTCTCGGTGTCCTTCGTCCTCGATCGCTTCCTCGACCACATCAACCGTCTCCCAAGCATCCTCGTCAGCGGCCTCGGCCAGAGCCGTGGTCGCGTGATCGACACGGGCCCACCACTCGTCGGCCTCGTCCTGGCGGCCGAGCTCCTCGAGCGTGGCCGCGTAAGCACTGTAGAGCGCCGGGGACCAGCTGTACGCAGTCGAGGGGTCGAGCTGTGGAATCTCCAGCTCACCGAGCGCGGCCTGTGGATTGCCGAGGTCGAGGCGTGCGCCGGACATCGCGATCGCGAGCTCCACCTGCACGGGGGTGTCGAGGGCTGCGCGATCGACCGAACGACCGAGCTCGAGCGCGCGCTCGGGTCGGCCGAGGCCGCGCTCGCAGTCGACCATCATCGGCAGCTGGTCGTTCTTGCCCGCGATGCGCCGGTAGGTCCGGAGCTCACGGAGCGCGGTGGCGAAGTCGCCGAGACGGTACGCGGTGATCGCTGCGGTCTCCCGGACCACGGCCACGCGACCGGCGCGACGGGCAGCGCTCAGTGCGTGCTGGTTCGCAGTCTCGGGGTCGACGTCCACGAGGAGCGCCGCCGAGACGAGGTGCTTCGCGACCCAGTCCGCGTTGTCCTTGCTGAGGGTCTTGAGCTCTGCACGGGCAGCAGGGTCGAGATCACGTGCCTGCACGCCGTCCGGGATCTCCGGATCGTCGTGGCGGGGGCGGATGGACTTGGTGCCGTACGGGTCGCGGTCCTCCCAGTCGTCACGGGCTGCCTCGCCGAAGCGTGCGCCGGCATGACGCGAGCCGTCCCCGAAGCGACGACGGTCGTCGCCTCCGTCACGACGCGGGCGGTCGGAGTCTCCGCGGAACGGACGGCCGCCGTCGCGGCGCTCGGGACGGTCGCCATCTCGCGCAGGACGGTCCGAACGGAACGGACGGTCCCCGTCGCGACGGGGACGATCGGTACCACCGCGGAACGGACGGTCACCGTCACGCACCGGACGATCCGAACGGAACGGACGATCACCATCGCGCGCCGGACGATCCGAACGGAACGGACGATCACCATCACGCGCCGGACGATCCGAACGGAACGGACGATCACCATCACGACGCGGACGATCAGCACCACCGCGGAACGAGCGATCACCATCACGCTGCGGCCGATCAGATCCACCACGGTACGGACGATCACCATCACGCGCCGGACGATCCGAACGGAACGGACGATCACCATCACGACGCGGACGATCAGCACCACCGCGGAACGAGCGATCACCATCACGCTGCGGCCGATCAGATCCACCACGGTACGGACGATCACCGTCGCGCTGCGGCCGGCCAGCACCGCGCGGACCGTCGCCACGAGGCGGGCGCCCGCTGTCAGCACGATCACCGCGCCATGCCGGACGGTCCCCACGCTGGGAGCCGTCGCGGAACGGACGACCGCCCTCGCGACGAGGACCATCGTCACGCCGGCCACCCTCCCGACGCTCGAAGTCGCGCGGACCGGACGACCAGCGGCCACCCTGGCCGCCGTCTCGACGAGGCCCACGGTCTCCGTCTCGACGCGGCCGATCCGAACGGCCTTCGCCGTCTCGTCGCTGTTCGTCGTCGTTCGCCACCGTCGCTCCTCGTCTGCGCGCCCGGTCTCCCGAGCTGTCGTCCGCTGTGTCGTTGTCATTGGGTGCCGGCCTCGAGCACGACACACGCCCAGTCCATCACGAACCGTGCTGCGCGTCGAGGCGAGCGACCGCCACAAACAGAAATGGCCACCGACCCTCGCGAGCCGTGGGTTTCCCCTGTGCTCGACGGAGGGCCGATGGCCACGTCTTTCTTTCACGTTGAGTCCGGCGGCGTCCTACTCTCCCACAAGGTCCCCCTTGCAGTACCATCGGCGCTGAGAGGCTTAGCTTCCGGGTTCGGAATGTGACCGGGCGTTTCCCTCTCGCTATGACCACCGGAACACTTTCGACCCAATCGCTGGGAAATCTCGAAAGCTGTTCCGCGCATGCGCGGTGTTCAGTTTCTTGTTCCCGATCGTCGGTCGGGAACCACAAAGTGGACGCGAGCCCCACACCCGAAAGTGTGGGAAATAGTTGTGTTGTCAAGTCTTCGGCTTATTAGTACCGGTCAGCTCCACGGGTCGTTGGTCCCCGCTTCCACATCCGGCCTATCAACCCAGTAGTCTGCTGGGAGCCTCTCACACTCAAGGTGCATGGAAATCTCATCTCGAAGACGGCTTCCCGCTTAGATGCTTTCAGCGGTTATCCGGTCCGAACGTAGCTAATCAGCGGTGCCCTTGGCAGAACAACTGACACACCAGAGGTTCGTCCATCCCGGTCCTCTCGTACTAGGGATAGATCTTCTCAAATTTCCAACGCGCGCAGCGGATAGGGACCGAACTGTCTCACGACGTTCTAAACCCAGCTCGCGTACCGCTTTAATGGGCGAACAGCCCAACCCTTGGGACCTACTCCAGCCCCAGGATGCGACGAGCCGACATCGAGGTGCCAAACCATGCCGTCGATATGGACTCTTGGGCAAGATCAGCCTGTTATCCCCGAGGTACCTTTTATCCGTTGAGCGACAGCGCTTCCACAAGCCACTGCCGGATCACTAGTCCCGACTTTCGTCCCTGCTCGACCTGTCAGTCTCACAGTCAAGCTCCCTTGTGCACTTACACTCGCCACCTGATTGCCAACCAGGTTGAGGGAACCTTTGGGCGCCTCCGTTACTCTTTGGGAGGCAACCGCCCCAGTTAAACTACCCACCAGGCACTGTCCATGAACCCGATCAGGGTCCTACGTTAGACATCCAGAGTGACCAGAGTGGTATTTCAACAATGACTCCACGAACACTAGCGTGCCCGCTTCACAGTCTCCCACCTATCCTACACAAGCCACACCGAACACCAATACCAAGCTGTAGTAAAGGTCACGGGGTCTTTCCGTCCTGCTGCGCGTAACGAGCATCTTTACTCGTAGTGCAATTTCGCCGAGTTCGCGGTTGAGACAGCTGGGAAGTCGTTACGCCATTCGTGCAGGTCGGAACTTACCCGACAAGGAATTTCGCTACCTTAGGATGGTTATAGTTACCACCGCCGTTTACTGGGGCTTAAATTCAGAGCTTCGCCCAAAGGCTAACCCTTCCTCTTAACCTTCCAGCACCGGGCAGGCGTCAGTCCGTATACATCGTCTTGCGACTTCGCACGGACCTGTGTTTTTAGTAAACAGTCGCTTCCCACTGGTCTCTGCGGCCTTCACCGCTCACGGAGCAAGTCCGGTCACGGTTCCGGCCCCCCTTCTCCCGAAGTTACGGGGGCATTTTGCCGAGTTCCTTAACCACGATTCTCTCGATCTCCTTGGTATTCTCTACCTGACCACCTGAGTCGGTTTCGGGTACGGGCGGCTGCAACCTCGCGTCGATGCTTTTCTCGGCAGCATAGGATCACTGATTTCCCCGAACGGGTACGCGTCGGATCTCAGGCGTACAGACGACGGATTTGCCTATCGTCAGCCCTACATCCTTACACCAGGTTCACCTTACGGATACCATCGCCTGGCTCAGCTACCTTCCTGCGTCACACCTGTTCATACGCTAGCCGCACCAGCATGGGGTCGAGCGTTAGACCGGCCCGCATCACCCCGAAGGGATCCGCTGGTCCGGGTTAGGACTCTTAGCACCACTGGATTAGCTTGGGCGGTTGTTCGCCGGTACGGGAATATCAACCCGTTGTCCATCGACTACGCCTGTCGGCCTCGCCTTAGGTCCCGACTTACCCAGGGCGGATTAACCTGGCCCTGGAACCCTTGGTCTTTCGGAGGACGGGTTTCTCACCCGTCTTTCGCTACTCATGCCTGCATTCTCACTCGTGTAGCGTCCACGGCTGGATTACTCCGCCGCTTCACTCGCCACACGACGCTCTCCTACCACTCCGCACGACTGAACCACGAAGGCTTATCGAGTGTGCGAAATCTACAACTTCGGCGGTGTGCTTGAGCCCCGTTACATTGTCGGCGCGGAATCACTTGACCAGTGAGCTATTACGCACTCTTTCAAGGGTGGCTGCTTCTAAGCCAACCTCCTGGTTGTCTATGCAACTCCACATCCTTTCCCACTTAGCACACGCTTAGGGGCCTTAGTTGGTAGTCTGGGTTGTTTCCCTCTCGACGATGAAGCTTATCCCCCACCGTCTCACTGCTGCGCTCTCACTCACCGGCATTCGGAGTTTGGCTGACGTCAGTAACCTGTTGAGGCCCATCGGCCATCCAGTAGCTCTACCTCCGGCGAGAAACACGCAACGCTGCACCTAAATGCATTTCGGAGAGAACCAGCTATCACGAAGTTTGATTGGCCTTTCACCCCTATCCACAGCTCATCCCCTCCATTTTCAACTGAAGTGGGTTCGGTCCTCCACGACGTCTTACCGTCGCTTCAACCTGGCCATGGATAGATCACTTCGCTTCGGGTCTAGGACATGCGACTGAACCGCCCTATTCAGACTCGCTTTCGCTACGGCTACCCCACACGGGTTAACCTCGCCACATATCGCTAACTCGCAGGCTCATTCTTCAAAAGGCACGCCGTCACCCCTACAAGGAGGCTCCGACGGTTTGTAAGCAAACGGTTTCAGGTACTATTTCACTCCCCTCCCGGGGTACTTTTCACCTTTCCCTCACGGTACTTGTCCGCTATCGGTCATCTGGGAGTATTTAGGCTTATCAGGTGGTCCTGACAGATTCACACGGGATTTCTCGGGCCCCGTGCTACTTGGGATACACATCCGGCCATAACACCATTTCGTCTACGGGGCTGGCACCCACTACGGCCCGGCTTTCAAACCGGTTCGACTATGATGCGCTGTAACCGTCCCAGTCCGGCAGAACTGAGCGACGTGTCCCACAACCCCGACCATGCAACGCCCGCCGGCTATCACACATGATCGGTTTAGCCTCATCCGCTTTCGCTCGCCACTACTCACGGAATCACATGTTGTTTTCTCTTCCTGTGGGTACTGAGATGTTTCACTTCCCCACGTTCCCTCTACCCGCCCTATATATTCAGGCGGGAGTCACCAGGTCGACAAGTCGCCTGGCGGGGTTTCCCCATTCGGAAATCCTCGGCTCACAGCTCGATTATCAGCTCCCCGAGGCTTATCGCAGATTTCTACGTCCTTCTTCGGCTCCAGATGCCAAGGCATCCACCGTTTGCTCTTAGAAACTTGACCACAAAGATTAAAATTGCGATCGACTCGAACAACAACCAACACAAGCCGGTCATCGTCACGAGCGATCTAAGATGCTCGCGTCCACTGTGTAGTTCTCAACATACGATCGGCACCACACTCCCCCAACACTCTCGCGTCAGCTTCATGTGGCCCATCGAAGAACCAGCAACACCCACGACCCGAAGGCCCCGACTGTCACGGCTCAACCCCCGACCAAGCGGCCGGGAAGCCTGGTCCCTCAGGACCCAACAACGTGCACCAGCCACCCCGCCTGCCCACCAACCCGTTCCTGACCAGCCCCGAAGGACCAGCCGTACTGAGATCGGCAGACGCGCCGACGACTGCACTGTCAATGTTCCACCCATGAGCTACCGGCAACCACATTCGGGTTGCATCGGCGCCTGGATCCCTGCGAGCCACGAGGACTGCACGAGACCAGATGCTCCTTAGAAAGGAGGTGATCCAGCCGCACCTTCCGGTACGGCTACCTTGTTACGACTTAGTCCTAATCACCGATCCCACCTTCGACGGCTCCTTCCACAAGGGTTAGGCCACCGGCTTCGGGTGTTACCGACTTTCATGACTTGACGGGCGGTGTGTACAAGGCCCGGGAACGTATTCACCGCAGCGTTGCTGATCTGCGATTACTAGCGACTCCGACTTCATGAGGTCGAGTTGCAGACCTCAATCCGAACTGAGACCGGCTTTTTGGGATTCGCTCCACCTTACGGTATCGCAGCCCTTTGTACCGGCCATTGTAGCATGCGTGAAGCCCAAGACATAAGGGGCATGATGATTTGACGTCATCCCCACCTTCCTCCGAGTTGACCCCGGCAGTCTCCTATGAGTCCCCGCCATAACGCGCTGGCAACATAGAACGAGGGTTGCGCTCGTTGCGGGACTTAACCCAACATCTCACGACACGAGCTGACGACAACCATGCACCACCTGTACACCGACCACAAGGGGGCGACCATCTCTGGCCGTTTCCGGTGTATGTCAAGCCTTGGTAAGGTTCTTCGCGTTGCATCGAATTAATCCGCATGCTCCGCCGCTTGTGCGGGCCCCCGTCAATTCCTTTGAGTTTTAGCCTTGCGGCCGTACTCCCCAGGCGGGGCGCTTAATGCGTTAGCTACGACACAGAAACCGTGGAAAGGTCCCTACATCTAGCGCCCAACGTTTACGGCGTGGACTACCAGGGTATCTAATCCTGTTCGCTCCCCACGCTTTCGCTCCTCAGCGTCAGTTACGGCCCAGAGATCTGCCTTCGCCATCGGTGTTCCTCCTGATATCTGCGCATTCCACCGCTACACCAGGAATTCCAATCTCCCCTACCGCACTCTAGTCTGCCCGTACCCACTGCAAGCCCGAGGTTGAGCCTCGGGATTTCACAGCAGACGCGACAAACCGCCTACGAGCTCTTTACGCCCAATAATTCCGGACAACGCTTGCACCCTACGTATTACCGCGGCTGCTGGCACGTAGTTAGCCGGTGCTTTTTCTGCAGGTACCGTCACTTTCGCTTCTTCCCTACTAAAAGAGGTTTACAACCCGAAGGCCGTCATCCCTCACGCGGCGTTGCTGCATCAGGCTTTCGCCCATTGTGCAATATTCCCCACTGCTGCCTCCCGTAGGAGTCTGGGCCGTGTCTCAGTCCCAGTGTGGCCGGTCACCCTCTCAGGCCGGCTACCCGTCGTCGCCTTGGTGAGCCATTACCTCACCAACAAGCTGATAGGCCGCGAGTCCATCCCCAACCAAAAAATCTTTCCACCACCAGGCCATGCGACCAGTAGTCATATCCAGTATTAGACGTCGTTTCCAACGCTTATCCCAGAGTCAGGGGCAGGTTACTCACGTGTTACTCACCCGTTCGCCACTAATCCACCCAGCAAGCTGGGCTTCATCGTTCGACTTGCATGTGTTAAGCACGCCGCCAGCGTTCGTCCTGAGCCAGGATCAAACTCTCCGTAAAAAAATTACCAACCACACCCGAAAGCATGGCCGAGTTGATACTGACAAAAAGAACTGTCAACTGACAATTCTGTCTATCCAAAAGGAATTGTCTCCGAACCGAGCAAGCTCGGCCACGGGGTCAATAAATTGGCATTGACAATGTGCACGCTGTTGAGTTCTCAAGGACCAGACGCACTCCCCACTCGACCCCACGAAGAGGTTTCGCCAGAGAGGCTTTCGATCTTGGTTTGACCACCTGTGTCGTCGGACCAGAAGGCCCAGTGGCTCATCCCTGACGGGAGAGAACCGGTGGACTAGTCATCCTAGGCGTCGAAGCGATCCAGCGCAAGGCCAGTTCTGAACTTCAGTGGAGGATGGTCCCGCTTGAGGCCGGCAGGCTCTGGGCTCTCGCTCCAGCCGCTCCGCCGCACCTTTGGGGTGACGAGTAAGAACTCTACGTGCGGACCGGGGGGAGCGCCAACCGGCCGCACTTCCCGGGCGTGTCGCGTTCTGCAACACCGGCCCCGCAACGCAGCGACGCCCGGCTCCCACAGGGGGAACCGGGCGTCGGCGTGCGCGGGCGATCAGCTGATCGACACACCCGCGAGGGTCTTCTTGCCGCGACGGAGCACGAGCACTCCCCCGCGCAGCGCGAGGTCCGCCACCGGTGCGGTCGGGTCCTCGGCCCGGGCGTTGTTCACGTACACCCCGCCCTGGTCGATCGCTCGCCGGGCCTCGCCGAGGGACTTCACGAGACCGGTCTCGACGAGGGCGCGCGCAACGTCGGCATCGCCGGGCAACGTCGTCGACCCCGGCAGCTCGGCGATCGCGGACCGGAGGGTCTGCTCGTCGAGGGTCGTCAGGTCGCCGTTGCCGAACAGGGCAGCGGCGGCGTCGATCGCGGCCTGGGTCGCCTCGACCCCGTGCACGACCGCGGTCACCTCGAACGCGAGGGTGCGCTGCGCCTCACGGCGGAACGGTTCGTCCGCGACGGCCTGCGCGAGCCGTTCGACCTCGGCCCGCGACAGGAACGTGAACTGCCGGAGGCGCTCGACCACGTCGGCGTCCGAGGTGTTGAGCCAGAACTGGTAGAAGGCGTACGGCGACGTCATCTCCGGGTCGAGCCAGATGGCGTTGCCCTCGCTCTTGCCGAACTTCGTGCCGTCCGAGTTCACGATCAAGGGCGTCCCGAGCGCGTGCACGGCAGCGCCCTCGGTACGCCGGATCAGCTCCGTCCCCGAGGTCAGGTTGCCCCACTGGTCGGAGCCGCCGGTCTGCAGGGTGCACCCGTACTGCCGGAAGAGCTCCCGGTAGTCGAGGCCCTGGAGGATCTGGTAGCTGAACTCGGTGTAGCTGATCCCCGCGTCCGAGTTGAGCCGCGCGGCGACGGCGTCCTTCTTGAGCATCGAGTTGACGCGGAAGTACTTGCCGATGTCCCGCAGGAAGTCGATCGCGGACAGCGGCGCGGTCCAGTCGAGGTTGTTCACCAGGCGGACGCCGTTCTCGCCCTCCGGGCTGAGGAACCGTGACACCTGGGCACGGAGACGGTCGACCCAGTCGGCGACGGTCTCCGGGGTGTTCAGCGTGCGCTCGGCGGTCGGGCGCGGATCGCCGATCAGGCCGGTCGAACCGCCCACGAGCGCGAGCGGCTTGTGCCCCGCCAGCTGGATCCGGCGCAGGGTCAGCAGCTGCAGCAGGTTGCCGCAGTGCAGTGAGGGCGCGGTCGGGTCGAAGCCGCAGTAGTAGGTGATCGGCTCGCCGTCGAGGGCCTCCTTGAGTGCGGTCTCGTCGGTCGAGACGTGCACCAGACCACGCCAGCGCAGTTCGTCCCACACCGAGGCGAAGGTGGGGTCGTTCTGCTGGCGCGTCAGGACATCGAGCGCGGTATCACTGGACACCCGGCCATCGTAGCGGCGGTCACGGACGCGCACGGCAACCGGCCGGGAGGCACGGGTCGCCCCCGCTAGTCGACGGCACCCTTGTGCCGTCGGTACGTCGAGACCGTTGGGTCGCCCGTCAGCCAGAAGCGCCAGGGGAAGCGCGCGCCGCCGGCGACGCCGCCGACGCCCGTGCGCGGCCCTCGCGAGATGCGCCGCACGCCTGCGGCGTCCGTCTCCGCCAGGAGTTCCTCGACGACCGCGGCTGGCGGGGCGGAGGCGAGCCGTGCCTCCAGGCCGGGTGCCAGGGTGAGGACGAACGGACCGGACCCGTCCAGGAGCGACGTGCCGTCGTCGGTGCCGAGGACGGCCCCGAGCGCGACGCCGAGGTTCCCGGGTCCGCGCGCCAGAGCCACGTCGGCGGGGCGGAGCCCGCGGCGCTCGCGGGCGGTGGCCAGGCCGTCGATGACCTCGCCGCCACGGAGCAACGAGCCGGCGGACGTGCCCTCGGCGCCGCTGACGACGTTGACACAGGTGTGGATGCCGTACGAGCGGTAGGCGTAGAGCGTGCCCGGCGGGCCGAAGAGGTGACGGTTGCGCTGGGTCATCCCGCGGTGGCCGTGGGAGCCCGGATCGGTCGGGCCGTGGTAGGCCTCCACCTCGGTGATGCGGACCGCGACGCCGCGGCCGGCGATGGTCGCGCCGAGCAGGGCCGGGGCGCAGATCGGAGCGGGCTCGGCGAGCAGTGCCCGCAGCGCGTCGGTCATCGGGTGAAGGGGGCGCCCTCCGCCAGCTCGCGGACGCGCTGGGTCAGGGACGTGAGCTGCTCCGCCACGCGGTCCGGTGCGGTGCCGCCGGCGCCCGTGCGGGAGGCAACGCTGCCCTCGATCGTGAGGACCGAGCGGACCTCGGGCGTGAGGTGCTCCGACACGGACCGGTACTCGTCGTCGGTCGGGTCGTCGAGATCGATGCCGCGCTCCTCGCAGTGGCGGACGAGGGCGCCGGAGACCTCGTGGGCGTCGCGGAAGGGCACGCCCTGCCGGACGAGCCACTCGGCGACGTCGGTCGCGAGCGAGAAGCCCTGTGGCGCGAGCTCGGCCATCCGCTCGGTGTCGAAGGTCAGCGTCGCGATCATGCCGGTGAACGCCGGGAGCAGGACCTCGAGCTGCTCGACCGAGTCGAACACGGGCTCCTTGTCCTCCTGCAGGTCACGGTTGTACGCGAGCGGCAGGCCCTTGAACGTCGCGAGCAGGCCGGTGAGGTTGCCGAGGAGCCGCCCGGACTTGCCGCGCGCGAGCTCGGCGATGTCCGGGTTCTTCTTCTGCGGCATGATGCTCGACCCCGTCGAGAACGCGTCGTGCAACCGGACGAAGCCGAACTCCTTCGTGTTCCAGAGGATGACCTCCTCCGCCAGGCGCGAGACGTCGATGCCGATCTGGGCGAGGACGAACGCGAACTCCGCCACGACGTCACGGCCGGCGGTCGCGTCGATCGAGTTCTCGGCCGGCCGGGCGAACCCCAGTTCGTGCGCGATCGCCGTCGGGTCGAGTCCGAGCGAGCTGCCGGCGAGGGCACCGGCGCCGTACGGGCTCACGCCCGCGCGGGCCGACCAGTCGCGGAGCCGCTCGAGGTCACGCACGAGCGGCCAGGCGTGCGCGAGCAGGTGGTGCGCGAGGAGCACGGGCTGCGCGTGCTGGAGGTGCGTGCGGCCCGGCATGATCGCACCGGGGTGCTCGTTCGCCTGCTGGCTGAGGGCGTCCACGAGGTCGATCACGAGGTGGCCGATGCGCCGACCGTGGTCGAGCATGTGCATGCGGCCGAGCGTGGCGATCTGGTCGTTGCGGCTCCGGCCGGCGCGGAGCTTCCCGCCCAGTTCCGGACCGAGGTCGGCGATGAGCAGCCGTTCGAGCGCGCCGTGGACGTCCTCGTCGGAGTCGTCCGGCTGCAGCTCGCCCGTCGCGTGCGCGTCGGCCAGGCGGTCGAGGCCGGCGAGCATGCGCTCCAGCTCGTCCTCGGTCAGGTAGCCCGCGGCCTGCAGTGCCCGCGCGTGGGCACGGGACCCGGCGATGTCGTAGGGCGCGAGCTGCCAGTCGAAGTGCGTCGACTTCGAGAGGGCGGCCAGCTCGGCGCTCGGGCCGTCCGCGAAGCGGCCGCCCCAGAGGGCGCCGGTGTTGGTGGCGTCGGTCTTGGCGTGCGGGGCTGCGTCGGTCATGTCGTCCTGCGTCGTGTGGGTTCGTTCTGGGTGGTGCGTCCGTGGGAGGCGACCGGCGGGTCGGACGCGGGTCGTGCCTCCGGGCCGGTGGTGGGACGGGGTGGCCGGTGGTGGGGCGGGACCAGCTGGTCCCGCCCCACCGGGGTCGCCTAGTTGGCGGCGTCGCGCCGGGCCGAGATCTTCGACGGCAGCGACCACAGCTCGATGAAGCCCTTCGAGAGGGACTGGTCGAACGTGTCGCCGGTGTCGTAGGTCGCGAGGTCGAAGTCGTAGAGGCTCTGCTCCGACTTCCGGCCCGTGACCGTCGCCCGACCACCGTGCAGCTGCAGGCGGATGTCGCCCGACACGTGCTGCTGGGTGTGGTCGATGAACGCGTCCAGGCTGCGCTTCAGGCCGCCGAACCACAGGCCGTCGTAGACCAGGTCGGCCCACTCCGACTCGATGCCGCGCTTGTAGCGGTTCACGTCGCGCTCGAGGGTCAGGCTCTCGAGCTCCTCGTGCGCGGCGATGAGGGCCATCGCCGCGGGGGCCTCGTAGACCTCGCGCGACTTGATGCCGACGAGGCGGTCCTCGACGACGTCGATGCGGCCGACGCCGTGCTTGCCGGCGAGGGCGTTGAGCTCCTGCACGATGCGGAGGACGCTGAAGCGCTGGCCGTCGATCGCGACCGGCACACCCTGCTCGAACGTGATCGTGACCTCGTCGGCGTCACGCGGGACCGAGGGGTCCTGCGTGTACGAGTAGAGGTCCTCGATGGGGGCGTTCCACGGGTCCTCGAGGAAGCCGGTCTCGACCGCGCGGCCCCAGACGTTCTGGTCGACCGAGTACGGCGACTTCTTCGACTGCTCGATGGGGAGGTTGTGCTCGTTCGCGTAGACGATCGCCTTGTCGCGGGTGAGCGCGAGGTCGCGGACGGGCGCGACGCTCGTCAGGTCGGGCGCGATCGCGGCGACGGCGGCCTCGAAGCGGACCTGGTCGTTGCCCTTGCCGGTGCAGCCGTGCGCGACGCTGTCGGCACCGAGCTGCTTCGCGGTGAGGGCGAGGTGCTTCGCGATGAGCGGGCGGCTCAGCGCGGACACGAGCGGGTAGCGCTTCTGGTAGAGCGCGTTCGCCTTGAGGGCGGGCACGAGGTAGTCGTCGGCGAACTCGTCCTTCGCGTCGACGACGACCGACTCCACCGCGCCGCAGTCGAGCGCGCGCTGACGGATGGCGTCCATGTCCTCGCCGCCCTGGCCGACGTCGACCGCCAGCGCGACGACGTCCTTGCCGGTGGCGTCCTTGAGCCAGCCGATGCCGACGGAGGTGTCGAGGCCTCCGGAGTACGCCAGTACGACGCGGTCTGCCATGTGGTTTCTCCTTGGGGGTGGGGGTGTCAGTTGGTGGGGGCCGCGGCCGGTTCGACCGTGTTCGCGGCCGCGGCCGGTTCGGCCGTGTTCGCGGCCGCGGCCGGTTCGGCCGCGTTCGCGGCCAGGAGCCAGGCGAGGAGCGCCTTCTGGGCGTGGAGACGGTTCTCCGCCTCGTCCCAGATGATGCTGCGCGGGCCGTCGATGACCTCCGCCGTGACCTCGAAGCCACGGTCGGCGGGCAGGCAGTGCATGAACACGGCGTCGTCGGCCGCGTGCGCCATCAGCTCGTCGTCCACGCGGTAGCCGGCGAAGGTGTCGAGGCGCGCCTGCTTCTCGTCCTCCTTGCCCATCGAGACCCAGGTGTCGGTGACGACGACGTCTGCACCGGCGACGGCAGCGACCGGGTCGGAGACGACGAGGACGGAGCCGCCCGTGATCGCGGCGCGCTGCTCGGCGTCCGACACGACCGACGCTGCGGGCGCGAAGGACTCCGGCGCGGCCACGCGGACGTGCATGCCCGCGGTCGCCCCGGCCAGCAGGTACGACTGCGCCATGTTGCTCGCGCCGTCACCGACGAACGCCAAGGTCTGGCCCGCGAGCGTGCCGCGGTGCTCGCGGATGGTGAGGAGGTCGGCGAGGAGCTGGCAGGGGTGGAAGTCGTCGGACAGGGCGTTCACCACGGGGACACGGGTGCCGTCGGCCATCTCCTCGAGACCCGACTGGGCGTACGTGCGCCAGACGATCGCGGACACCATGCGCTCGAGGACGCGTGCCGTGTCCGACGGGGTCTCCTTGCCGCCGAGCTGGCTGTTCGCCGTCGTGATGACGAGCGGGCTGCCGCCGAGGTCGGAGATGCCCACGTGGAACGACACACGCGTGCGGGTGGAGGACTTGTCGAAGATGACCGCCACGGACTGCGGCCCGGCGAGGGGCTTCGCGGCCCAGCGGTCGGCCTTCATCTGCGCCGCGAGGTCGAGGATCGCGGACTGCTCGGCCTGGCTCAGGTCGTCGTCGCGGAGGAAGTGGCGGGTCATGCGGAGGTCTCCTGGTCGGCGGTGCCCTGCTCTGCCGCGACGGCGGCCAGGCTCTCTCCGAGGATCGACACGAACTCGTCGATCTCGGCGTCAGACACGACGAGCGGCGGCGCGATGCGCAGACTCGACTCGTTCGGGGCGTTGATGATGAGGCCACGGTCGAGCGCGGCCTGGTTGACGGCGGGGCCGACCGGCCCCGTCAGGCCGACGCCGATGAGCAGGCCGGTGCCACGGACCTCCTGCACGAGCGGCGAACCGATCGACGCGATGCCCGCACGGATCCGCTCGCCCTTCGTCACCGCACCGGCGACGAGGTCCGCACGCTCGATCTCCTCGAGCACGGCGTTCGCGACACGGGTGCCGAGCGGGTTGCCGCCGAACGTCGAACCGTGCTGGCCGGCCGAGAAGAGGTCGGACGCCCAGCCGAACGTGACGAGGGCGCCGATCGGGAAGCCGCCGGCGATGCCCTTCGCGATGGTGATCGCGTCGGGGGTGAAGCCGTGCCCCTGGTAGGTGAACCAGTTGCCCGTGCGACCGACACCGGTCTGGATCTCGTCGAGGATGAGCAGCGCGCCGTGCGCCTCGGTCAGGCGGCGTGCCGCGAGCAGGAAGCCCTCGGGCAGGTCCACCACACCGGCCTCGCCCTTGATCGGCTCGAGGATGAGCGCAGCGACGTGGTCGTCGAACGCGGACTCGAGCGCCTCGACGGTGGAGTCGACGTGCTCGACACCCGGGACCATCGGCAGGAAGTCCTGCTGCAGCGCGGGCTTGCCGGTGAGTGCGAGCGCGCCCATGGTCCGGCCGTGGAAGCCCTGCTTCAGTGCGAGGATCCGGGTCTTGCTCCCGTCCGCGCCCTTGTTCAGGCGCGCGAGCTTGAACGCGGCCTCGTTCGCTTCGGCGCCCGAGTTGCCGAAGTACACGCGACCGGCGTCCCCGGCACCCGTGATGCGCTTCAGGCGCTCGGCGAGCTCGAGCTGCGGCGGCGTCGCGAAGTAGTTCGAGACGTGCACGAGCTTCGCGGCCTGGTCGGCGACGGCCTCCACGAGTGCGGGGTGCGCGTGCCCGAGCGAGTTCACCGCGATGCCGGCGAGGAAGTCGAGGTACTCGTTGCCGTCGACGTCCCACACCCGACAGCCCTCGCCACGCTCGAGCATGATCTTCGGCGGGGTCAGGGATCGCATGAGCGACGCCCCGAACCGGTCGTTCCAGGTCTCGGTCTGCGTCTCGGTGCTCACTACTGCTGTCCCTTCTCGGTCGCGCTGGCCACGTGCTGGCCGGTACTGCTGTCGATCGACGGTGACGCGACGCGTCGGCCGATCTCGGCGTGGGTCATCTGGTTCTCGGTGCGACGGCTCGGGTCCGGGATCACCTCGGTGCCCGCGCCGCGGAGCGTGAAGACCTCGAGCAGGATCGAGTGCGGGATGCGGCCGTCGATGATCGTCGCCCCGCCGACCCCGCCGACCACGGCGTCGAGGCACGCGGTCATCTTCGGGATCATCCCCGACTCGAGCGACGGCAGGAGCTCGCGGAGTTCCTCGACCGCGATGAGGTCGACGACGGAGTCGCGGTCCGGCCAGTTCCGGTACAACCCGGGGACGTCCGTGAGCATCATCAGCTTCGCGGCCTTGAGTGCGATGGCGAGCGCACCAGCGGCGGCGTCCGCGTTCACGTTGAGCGCCTGGTCCGGGTGGGCGTCGTCGATCGCGATGCTCGAGACGACCGGGATCCGGCCGGCCTCGATCGCGGCGAGGACGCCGGACGGGTCGACGTGCGTGATGTCGCCCACGTGGCCGAGGTCGAAGTGCTCGCCGTCGACGACGACGCCCTTCTTCTCGCCCGTGAACAGGGAACCGCCGTCACCGAACACGCCGACCGCGAGGCCGTCGCCGTGCTCGTTCATGAGCTCGACGATCTCGCGGTTGACCTCGCCGGCCAGGACGTCACGGACGACGGTGATCGCCTCGGTGGTGGTGACGCGGTACCCGCCGCGGAACTCGGACTCGATGCCCTGCTCCTTGAGCGCAGCCGAGATCTGCGGCCCGCCGCCGTGCACGACGACCGGGTGCAACCCCGCGTAGCGAAGGTACACCATGTCCTCGGCGAAGGCCCGCTTGAGGTCCTCGTTGATCATCGCGTTGCCGCCGAACTTGACGACGACGACCTTGCCCGAGAACCGCTTCAGCCAGGGCAGGGACTCGATGAGCGTCGCGGCCTTGACGGCGGCGAGCTCGTGCTCTTCTTCCTTGGTGAGGTCGTGGTCGCTCATCAGCTGGAGTACGCGCTGTTCTCGTGGACGTAGTCGTGCGTCAGGTCGTTCGTCAGGATCGTCGCCGCGTGCGGCCCCACCCCGAGGTCGATGAGCACGTGGGTCTCCCGGCCGGTCAGGTCGACGGAGTCGCTCGGCTCGTCCGGCGCGCCCGCGTGGCACACCCGGACGCCGTTCATGCTCACGTCGACCGCGTACGGGTCGAAGTCGGCGTCGGTCGTGCCGATGGCCGCGAGCACCCGGCCCCAGTTGGGGTCGTTGCCGAACACGGCGGCCTTGAAGAGGTTGTTCCGAGCGACACTCCGGCCGACGGTGACGGCGTCGTCCTCGCTCGCGGCGCCGACGACCTCGATCGCGATGTCGTGGCTCGCGCCCTCGGCGTCCTGCTGCAGCTGCTTCGCGAGGTCGGCGCAGACCGCGGTCAGCGCCTCTTGGAAGTCGCCGACCTCCGGGGTGGTCCCGCTCGCCCCGGAGGACATCAGGACCACGGTGTCGTTCGTCGACATGCAGCCGTCCGAGTCGACGCGGTCGAACGTCACGCGGGTGGCCGCGCGGAGCGCCTGGTCGAGTTCGTCAGCGGGCAGCAGGGCGTCCGTGGTGATGACGACGAGCATCGTCGCGAGGCCGGGCGCGAGCATCCCGGCGCCCTTCGCCATGCCGCCGACGGTCCAGCCGTCCTCGGTCACGACCGACTGCTTCGGCTTCGTGTCGGTCGTCATGATGGCCGTGGCCGCGTCGTGTCCGCCCGTCGGGGACAGCGCCGCGGACGCGAGGTCGACGCCCTTCAGGACGTTGTCACGGAAGGTCTGGTCGCCGACGCCGATGAGGCCGGTCGAGCAGACGACGACGTCCCCTGCGCCGATGCCCAGGGAACCGGCGACCGCCTCGGCGGTGAGGTGGGTCGTCTGGAAGCCGAACGGACCCGTGAAGCAGTTCGCGCCTCCCGAGTTGAGGACGACCGCACGGGCGACACCGTCGCCGACCACCTGGCGCGACCAGATGACGGGGTGCGCCTGGGCGCGGTTGCTCGTGAAGACGGCGGCGACCGCCGCCTCGGGGCCGTCGTTGACGACGAGCGCCACGTCCGGCTTGCCGCTCGCCTTGAGACCGGCGGTCACGCCGGCGGCGCGGAAGCCCGCGGCCGCGGTGACGCCCTGTCCGGACGACCCTGCCTGGAGGCCCGGCTCGGTTCCGACAGGCTGACCTGCGTCGTGCTGGTTCGCGTCGGTCACGGTGCGACTCCGTCCACGCTGAGGCCGAGGGTCTCGGGGAAGCCCAGGGCGATGTTGGTGGACTGGACCGCTGCCCCGGCGGTGCCCTTCGCGAGGTTGTCGAGCGCGCTCACCGCGACGACGCGACCGGCTGCTTCGTCGACGGCGATGCCGACGAGGCACGTGTTCGCCCCGATCGTGTCGGCGACCCGCGGGAACTCGCCCTGGGGCAGGAGGTGCACGAACGGCTCGTCGGCGTACGCCTGCTCCCACGCGAGCCGGACGTCACGGGCACTGACCCCGGGCGCGAGCTTCGCCGTCGTCGTCGCGAGGATCCCGCGGGACATCGGGACGAGCACCGGGGTGAACGAGATCGTCACGTCCGAGGCGCCGGCGACCTGCAGGTTCTGCTGGATCTCCGGGATGTGCCGGTGCTTCCCCCCGACCTGGTAGGCGCTCGCGGAGCCCATGATCTCGGAGGCGAGGTACGTCGTCGCGAGCTTCTTGCCGGCACCGCTCGGCCCGACGGCGAGCACCGCGACGATGTCGTCCGACTCGACGAGCCCGGCCTGGATGCCCGGCTGGATCCCGAGCGTCACTGCGGTGACGTTGCACCCCGGGACCGCGATCCGCTTCGTGCCGGCCAGTTCCGTGCGCTGCCGGCCCTGGGAGGCGATGTCGTCCTCGTCACGCCACTCCTCCGCGGAGCCGGGCGCGGGTGCCGCGTGCAGGAGTTCCGGGAGCCCGTACGTCCACGCACCGAACCAGTCGCCGCCGTAGAAGGCCTCCCACGCCGCCGGGTCCGTCAGCCGGTGGTCAGCGCCGCAGTCGACGACGAGGGTGTCGTCGTCGAGCTCGGCGGTGATCGCCCCGGACTGCCCGTGTGGCAGGGCGAGGAACACCACGTCGTGTCCGCGGAGGTTCTCGGCCGTCGTCTCCGCGAGCGTCAGGTGCGCCAGCGAGCGCAGGTGCGGCTGCGTGGCGATGAGCGGCTGTCCGGCGTTCGAGAACGCGGTCACCGTCCTGACGTCGAACTCGGGATGGGCGGAGAGCACGCGCAGGAGCTCACCGCCCGCGTAGCCGGAGGCTCCCGCCACGGCGACGGATACGGACATGGGATTCCACCTTTGGGTCGGACTGGTCGTCGAGAGAGTCGGAGGCGGCGGCCCCGGGCGGTGATCCTGTGGATCAGTCGCGCAGGGTCGCCCCGAATCGCTCGCCGGCACGTCGGACAGCGCCGTCACGGGCCTCGGAGGCCTCGGCAGCGGTCAGCGTGCGGTCCGTGGCACGGAAGCGCAGCGCGAACGTCAGGGACTTCTGTCCCTCGCTCACGCCGGTGCCCCGGTAGTCGTCCACGAGCCGAGCATACTCCAACAGCTCCCCGGCACCAGAGCGGACGACGTCGAGGACGTCACCGGCCGGAACGTCCGCGTCGACCACGAGGGAGAGGTCCTGCGTCGCCGCCGGGTAGGACTCGATCGGGGCGACCGACACGAGCTCCGGGGCCGCCGCGACCAGGGCGTCGAGGTCGAGCTCGAGCACGGCGACCACGCGGGGCAGCACCGCGGCCTCGCTCAGCTCCGGCAGCAACTCGCCCGCGATGCCCACGACGGAGTCGCCGACGAGGAGCGACGCCGCGCGCCCCGGGTGCAGCGACGGGTGGGTCGTCTGGGCCACCGTCAGCTCGACGCCGACGGCCCAGGCGACCTCGTGGGCGGCGTCGAGCGCGTCCGCGATGCCGTACGGCTCCGCTGCGGCGCCCGGCTGCTTCGCGACCCGGTTGCCCGTGAGGAGCGCCGAGACGTGGAACGGCTGCGCCGGCAGGGACGCGTCGAGGGCGGCGAGGGTCTGGCGGTCCGGCAGCGCGGCGCCCGCGGGGACGTCGACGGTGCCGAGCTCGTGCCCGTCCGTCGGGAGGAAGACCCTGGAGGTCTCGTACACCGCGACGTCGACGAGTCCGCGCGACACGTTGCGCCGTGCGACGTCGACGAGCGCCGGCAGACCGCTGCGGCGGAGTCGGTTCTGCTCGCTGTCGAGGGCGTTGGCGAGCACGACGCTCGGGCCGCCGTCGCCGTCGATGCCCGGGTAGGCGTCCTGCGTGGCGGCCGAGACGAACGGTGCGGTGACGACCTCGACCAGGCCGGCGGCGGCCAGGGCGTTCGCGACCCGGCGACGAGCCTGCTGGTGGCCGGTGAGTCCGCGGCCGGGCGGGGCGACGGGCAGGACGCTCGGGATGCGGCCGTAGCCGACGATCCGGGCGATCTCCTCGACCAGGGTGGTGTCGTCGCCGAGGTCCGGGCGCCAGGTGGGCGGCGTGACCGCGAGCAGATCGCCGTCGACCTCGACCGTGGCGCCGATCGCACGCAGGGTGTCGATGACCTCGGCGTCGGTGTACTCCACGCCGATCAGCTCGGCCGGGCGCCCGATCCGCATCGCGATGGTCGGTCGGGGCGTCGTGTCGACGAGGGTCGAGCCGAGCGGGTCCGCGCTGCCCCCGGCGAGCTCGACGAGGAGGTCCACGGCGCGGTTCGCGGCCGCCTCGGACACGAGCGGGTCGACGCCGCGCTCGAAGCGCCGGGACGCCTCGCTCGGGAGCTTGTGGCGACGAGCGGTCCGGGCGATCGACACCTGGTCGAACACGGCAGCCTCGATGAGGACGTCGGTGGTCGTGTCGGAGATCTCCGTCCGGGCACCGCCCATGACGCCGGCGAGCCCGACCGGACCGTCGCCGTCGGTGATGACGAGGTCCTCCGGGTCGAGCTTCCGCGTGACGTCGTCGAGCGTGACGAGGGTCTCCCCCGCGTGCGCACGCCGGACGCCGAGCCCGCCGACGACCTTCGCGAGGTCGTACCCGTGCAGCGGCTGGCCGAGCTCGAACATGACGTAGTTCGTGACGTCGACGGGGAGCGAGATCGAGCGCACACCGGCGAGTGCGAGGCGCGACACCATCCACGCCGGTGTCTTCACGGTCGGGTCGATGCCGCGGACGACCCGGGTCACGAAGGTCGTCGCGCCCTGATGGCCACGGATCGGCGCCTGGTCGTCGATGGCCACCGGGAAGCCTTCGGCGGCGCGGGGCGTCACGCGGTCGACCGGGTCGTGGAACGAGGCCCCGGTGGCGTGCGCGTACTCGCGGGCGACACCGCGCATGCTCATGGCGTAGCCGCGGTCCGGGGTGACGTTGATCTCGACCGCGGCGTCGTCGAGGCCGAGCAGGGCGATGGCGTCCGCTCCGACCTCGGGCTCCATCCCGAGGTCGGCGAAGCGCAGGATGCCGTCGTGCTCGTCGCCGAGGCCGAGCTCGCGCGCCGAGGCGATCATGCCGTCGGACACGTGGCCGTACGTCTTGCGGGCGGCGATCGGGAACGGGCCGGGCAGCACGGCGCCGGGCAGCGTCACGACGACGAGGTCACCGGCGACGAAGTTGTGCGCGCCGCAGACGATGCCGCGGGGCTCCGGCTCGCCGACGTCCACCTGGCACCAGTTGATCGTCTTGCCGTTCTTCTGCGGCTCCGGATCGAGCGACAGCACCCGGCCGACCACGATCGGGCCGGTCAGGTCGTAGGTGTGGACGTCCTCTTCCTCGAAGCCCACCGACACGAGCGCCGCGTGGACGTGCTCGAGGGTGGCGTCTTCGGGGAGGTCGACCGACTCACCGAGCCAACGGAGTGGGACGCGCATCAGACCACCGTTCCGAACTGCTGCGAGAAGCGGATGTCGCCCTCGAGGAAGTCACGCATGTCGTTCAGGCCGTTGCGGAACTGCAGCGTCCGCTCGATGCCCATGCCGAACGCGAAGCCCTGGTACTCGTCCGGGTCGATGCCGGCGGCGCGCAGGACGTTCGGGTTGACCATGCCGCAGCCGCCCCACTCGACCCACCGGGCGCCACCCTTGGCGTTCGGCTGCCAGACGTCCATCTCGGCGCTCGGCTCGGTGAACGGGAAGTAGTTCGGGCGGAGACGGATCTGCGCCTCGGCGCCGAACATCTGCCGGGCGAAGTGCTCGAGCGTGCCGCGCAGGTGCGCCATCGTCAGGCCCTTGTCGATCGCGATGCCCTCGACCTGGGTGAAGACCGGCAGGTGCGTGGCGTCGAGCTCGTCGGCCCGGTACACGCGCCCGGGCGCGATGACGTACAGCGGCAGGTCTCGGGAGAGCAGGGAGCGGACCTGCACGGGCGACGTGTGCGTCCGCATGAGCAGGTGCCGTTCGACGGGCTCGACGAAGACGGTGTCGGCCATCGCTCGGGCCGGGTGGTCCTGGTCGAAGTTCAGCGCGTCGAAGTTGAACCACTCGTGCTCGAGCTCGGGGCCCTCGGCGACCTCCCACCCCATGCCGACGAAGATGTCCGCGACGGCGTCGTTCAGGAGCGACAGCGGATGACGCGACCCCGGTGTGCGACGCGACGGCAGGGCCGTGACGTCGACCCGCTCGGACTCGAGCCGTGCGCGCTCCTCGGCCTCGGCCAGGACGGACTCCTGCTCGGCGACGGCCTGGTTGACGCGGCCGCGGGCCTGGCCGACGAGCTTGCCCGCCGCGGCCTTCTGCTCCGGCGGCACACTGCGCATCGACGCGTTCATCCGCGCCAACGGCGACTGCTCACCGGTGTGCTCGGCCCTGGCCTGCTTCAGCTCGGCGACGGTCGTCGTGGCCCGGACGGCCGCGAGGGCGGCGTCCACGGCGGCGCTGACGGCCGGTTCGCTGATCTCGAGGTGTTCTGACACGAGGCCCAAGCCTACCGGCCGATGGGATACCGCCGTCCTGTACCCGTCGGACGGTGGAGGGAGACGACGCGTCAGCCGGCTGTGGAGGAAGCAGCCGCGGCCCGCTGCGCGAACGCGCTCTCGTACAGGCACACCGAAGCCGCCGTGGCGAGGTTCATCGACTCCGCCTGCCCGTAGATCGGCACCTTGACGGCACGGTCGACGAGCGCGAGGTCCTCGTCGGTCAGCCCGCGGGCCTCGTTGCCGAAGACCCACGCCGTCGGTCCGTCGAGCATCCCGTCGGCACGGACCTCCGGGAGGTCGTCGCCCGAGACGTCCGCCGCGAGCACCGTGTAGCCGAGGGCCTTCGCCCGCCCGACCGCGTCGGCGAGCGTCACACCGACCGAGACCGGCACGTGGAACAGCGAGCCCGTGGTCGAGCGGACGACCTTCGGGTTGTACGGGTCCACCGAGCGCCCGGTGAGGACGACCGCGTCGGCGCCGGCGGAGTCGGCGGCGCGGATGATCGTGCCGGCGTTGCCGGGGTCCCGCACCTGCTCGAGGATCGCGACCAGTCCGGGGAGGGCACCCTCCGTCGCGGAGGCGCCACGGGCCTCCAGGCCGTCCGTCGCGTCGACGGGGGCCACGTCGACGGAGGCCGGATCCGGGAAGACCGACCGCACCGACGTCGGGAACTGCTGGCAGACGGCGACGACGCCCTGCGGCGTGACCGTGTCGGCCATGGTGTCGAGCACCTGCTCGGTCACGAACCAGGTGTCGACCGGCGCGTCGTCGAGCGCGTAGCGCGCGGCCGCGGTCGGCGTCACGTAGAGCTCGCGGAGGAGCTCCGGGCGGTACTCGAGCGCCTCCCGGACGGCCTGCGGCCCCTCGAGCAGGAACAGGCCCGTGTCGGCGCGGACGTCCTTCTTGGCGAGGGCGGCCACGGCACGGACACGGCCGGCCTTCGGGTTCTCGAGGAGATCACTCACGGGCACCAGTCTAAGAACGCACGAAGCCCCCGCTCCGCGGACGGAACGGGGGCTTCGTGGTGCGGCTGGCGTGACTACGCGGCCTTCGGGGCCGAGGTGTCGGCCGGCAGGGCCTTCTTCGCGGTCTCGACGAGCGCCGCGAACGTGTCGGGGTTGTTCACCGCGAGGTCTGCGAGGATGCGACGGTCGACCTCGACGCCGGCCAGGTTCAGACCCTGGATGAGGCGGTTGTAGGTCAGGCCGTTCGCACGCGACGCAGCGTTGATGCGCTGGATCCAGAGGCGACGGAACTCGCCCTTCTTGGCGTGACGGTCGCGGTACGCGTAGACGAGGGAGTGGGTGACCTGCTCCTTGGCCTTGCGGTACAGACGCGAACGCTGACCGCGGTAGCCCTCGGCGCGCTCGAGAACGACGCGGCGCTTCTTGGCGGCGTTGACCGCTCTCTTTACTCGTGCCATTGATCTATTCCTTTACGTTCCGCCGGCTCAGTGGCCGAGAAGCTTCTTGACGTTCTTCGCGTCGGCCTTCGCGAGGACCTGGTCCTCGTTGAGGCGGGCCTTGCGCTTGGCGCTCTTGACCTCGAGGTTGTGACGCATACCGGCCTGCTGCTTCATGATCTTGCCGCTGCCGGTGACCTTGAAGCGCTTCTTCGACCCGGAGTGGGTCTTCTGCTTGGGCATGGAGTGCCTTTCCGTGGGATGGGTGTGGGGAGCCGCGTCGTCGCGGGTTCGGTCGGGGAGACCTACTCGGCCGGAGCGGCCTGCTGCTCGGAAGCGGCGGGGGACTCCTCGCCGTTCTTCGCGGCGTGCTCCGACGCGCGACGCTCGGCCTTCTGTGCAGCACGCTTGGCGTTCTGCTCGCCCTTGACGTCGGACTTGTTCTTCAGCGGAGCGATGATCATCGTCATGTTGCGGCCGTCCTGGGTCGGACGCGACTCGACGACACCGAACTCGGCGATCTCCTCGGCGAACCGCTGCAGGAGACGGACGCCCTGCTCCGGGCGCGACTGCTCGCGACCGCGGAAGAGGATCATGGCCTTCACCTTGTCGCCACCGAGGAGGAAGCCCTCGGCGCGCTTGCGCTTGGTCTCGTAGTCGTGCTTGTCGATCTTCAGGCGGAACCGGACCTCCTTCAGGTCCGTGTTCACCTGGTTGCGACGCGCTTCCTTGGCCTTCTGCGCAGCCTCGTACTTGAACTTGCCGTAGTCCATGATCTTGGCCACGGGCGGCTTCGAGTTCGGGGCGACCTCGACCAGATCCAGTTCGGCTTCCTGCGCGAGACGCAGGGCCATGGCGATCGGGACAACGCCGACCTGCTCACCCTGGGGGCCGACGAGTCGGACCTCGGGAACGCGGATTCGGTCGTTGGTGCGGGGATCGGTGATGCGGAGCTCCTTCAATCAGGTGGTTGGCCGTCCGGGGCTGTTGCCCTGGACGACGGCACGAGAGAGGAGGTCTGACGCACGGATCGGAACCCGTTGCACCGCCCGACGTCGTCCCTTGCGGGAGGACCTGCCGTGCTCGTGGTGCTGAGCCCGGCGGAGCGATGGGGACCCGGTAGCCTGGTGGTGCACAGCCGCGGGTGGGAGAGACTCCTCTTTCGCAAGACGCCGCTCGAGCCCCCGAGGGCGCACGGACAGCATCTGCCGCGACAGAGTCTAGCAGAGGAGCACCGTGACCGACACCCCGCCGAACGAGCCCACCGGAGCCGACGAGGCGCGTGACATCGCGGAGGTGCCGGCGGTCGAGCTCATCAACACCGTCGCGGTGCACCTCCTCAGCGCCGCGGCCGTGAAGGTCGGGCTGGCCGACGACCCGCAGGAACAGACCGACCTCGACGAGGCGCGGAAGCTCATCACCGCCCTCGCCGGTCTGGTCACCGCCGCCGCGACGGAGATCGGCGACCACCACGCCCGTCCGCTGCGCGACGGGCTCCGCTCGGTGCAGCTCGCGTTCCGCGAGGCCTCCTCGATCCCGGACGCTCCTGGCAAGGGCCCCGGCGAGAAGTACACCGGCCCCGTCAACTGACGTGACCGGATGACGGCCTGGAGGCCCGTGGCGGCGTCGCCACGGGCCTCCAGGCCGTCAGGTGGGCGCGTCAGCCAGCGCTGCGCGCGCGGACCCGTCAGCCAGCGCTGCGCGCGCGGACCCGTCAGCCAGCGTTGCGCGCGGCCAGCCGCGCGACGGCCGCGAGGGGGATGTCGACCCAGTCCGGCCGGTTTCGGGACTCGTAGACGACCTCGTAGACGGCCTTGTCGAGCTCGAAGGCGTCGAGGACCTCGCGGTGTGCGCGGAGGTCGCCGCCGGCCCCCTGCTCGTAGCCGGTGAGGAACGCGCTCCGGGCTTCGTGTGCCCAGTCGCCGGTGTCCACCGGGTCGGCATCACGGGCGAGCGCTCCCGCCACGTAGTCGAACGACCGCAGCATGCCCGCGACGTCGCGCAGCGGGACGTCGGGCACCGAGCGCTCGGTGAGCGGACGGAGCGGTTCACCCTCGAAGTCGAGGAACACCCACCCCCGCTCCCCCGGCACCGCGAGCACCTGGCCGAGGTGCAGGTCTCCGTGGACCCGCTGGAGGTCCGGCCACGACGCCTCGGCTGCCCGTGCGTACACGGCACGCACGGCGTCGGCGTGCTCGGCGACCGCCGGCGCCTCGCGTTCGGCCGCGGCGAGGCGGGCGTGCATCGTGGCGAGGGCATCACGGCGGCGGTCGTCCGTCGCGGGCGTGGTCGGCAGGACCTCCGCGAGCGTGCGGTGCACCTCGGCGAGCGCCGCACCGAGCCGTGTCGCGTCGTCGGCGAAGGCGACACCGGCGCGGGCGTCGTCGAGCGCCACACGCCAGGCGTCGCGGGTACCGGGGAGGAACTCCTGCGCGACGGCGAGGTGGCCGGTGGCGGTGCCGTCCGGTCGCCCGGTGTCGGGCCAGCTGCGGCGGAGCGCGCCGTAGACCGCCGGCACCCGGGTACTGCCGGCCGCGGAGAGGGCGAGCTGCGTGGTGACGTCGGGGTTGTCGCCGTGGTGCAGGACGCGGAACACCTTGACGATGACCTGCTCGCCGGCCTCGGTGTCGCAGATCACGGAGGTGTTCGACTGCTCGCCGGACAGCACGCGCGCGGCGGTCACGGTGCCGATCGGACGGAGCGACTCGGGGTCCGCGTCGATCCGGGCTGCGAGGCCCCTGACCCACTCGAGGTCGGTCGTGGCGTCGGTGAGGGCGCCGTCGCGGACGACGACGGGCGCCTGGTAGAGGACGGCACCGGTCGTGGCGTCGTCGAGGACCAGCCGGGTGTCGTCGTCGGTCGACAGCGTGCGGAGCGTCGGGCCGGCGCCTCCCTTGGCGGCGTACCAGCGCTGTGCGGCGATCCACGGGGCGAGGTCGTGGTCGGAGGGAGCGTCGCTCATGCCGCGGAGGCTACGCGCCCGGCGCTGGGGAGGTGGGGGACGCCGGTGCTCGCGGTGCTCGCGGTGCTCGCGGTGCTCGCGGTGCGAGGATGACTGGGTGCCGCACTACCTCGAGGACCTCGCCGCCGGACAGACCTTCACCACACCGGGTCGGACGATCACGGAGGCCGACGTCGTGTCGTTCGCCTCGTGGACGAACGACAACAACCAGGTGCACACCGACGTCGAGTTCGCGGCACGCACCCGCTACGGCCAGCGCGTCGTGCACGGACTGCTCGGGACGTCGCTCTGCCTCGGCCTCATCGCGCGGACTGGGGTCTTCGAGGGTTCGGCCGTGGCGCTGCTCGGCATCGACCAGTGGCGGTTCACCGCTCCGGTGTTCATCGGCGACACCGTGACGTGCACGGTGGAGATCCTCTCGACGCGGCTGACGAGTTCGGGGACGACGGGCATCGTCGAGCGCGCGGTGTCGCTCCGCAACCAGCACGGCGAGGTCGTCCAGCAGGGCCGGATGGACGTCATGGTGCTGACACGGGACGCCGCGATCGCGTGACGAGCGACATGGGGCCCGTCCGTTGCCACACCTCTTTACAACGATGTACGAACGGGTCCAGCATGGACGCATGAGCACGCTCGCCGGCAACGACGCCGCCCCCACTGCCCTCCCCGTCGCGACCGAGCAGGACGGGACGTACCCGCGGCCGCAGCTCCTCCGCCCCGCCTGGGCCGACCTCGACGGCACGTGGTCGTTCCGCAACGACGGGGACGACGCCGCCTGGCGCTCGGGCTTCCCGGACGCCCGGGACATCACCGTGCCGTTCCCGCCGGAGTCGGTCGCGTCCGGGATCGACGAACCGGGCTTCCACCCCGTGGTCTGGTACTCCCGGCAGCTCACCGCAGCCGACATCGCCGCCGCCGGGTACTCGTCCGCGCAGCCCCGTCTGGTCCTGCACTTCGGAGCCGTCGACCACCGTGCGCGCGTCTGGGTCGACGGGCAGTTCGTCGGCGAGCACGAGGGCGGTCACACGCCCTTCGCGTTCGACGTCACCGACGTACTGACGGCGGACCCCGACGCCGTGCACACCCTCGTCGTCCGTGCCGAGGACGACCCGCTCGACCTGACGCAGCCCCGTGGCAAGCAGGACTGGCACGAGGAGCCGCACGCGATCTGGTACCGCCGGACCACCGGCATCTGGCAGACCGTGTGGCTCGAGGCCGTGCCGACCGTGTCGATCGCGGCGCTGCGCTGGACGAACGTCGACCACGCCACGGTCCGACTCTCCGTCCGGCTCGCCGGCACCCGTCCCGGCGGCGAGCGCCTCCGCGTCGCGGCGTGGTGGGCCGACGAGCACCTCGCGACCGTCGAGTCCGCGCTGGGCGACGTCGCCCGGTCGAGCGCGATCGACACCGAGTTCGACGTCGTCGTGCCGCTCCCCCGGCAGACGAACGGCCAGGCCGAGGACGAGCTCGTCTGGACGCCCGAGACGCCACGGCTCGTCGACGCGACCGTCACCCTGCTCGACGCAGGCGGCACGGCGACCGACGCGGTCGCGAGCTACTTCGGGGTCCGCACCACCTCCATCGGCCAGGGCGCGTTCCTGCTCAACGGGCACTCGTACGACGTCCGCAGCGTCCTGAACCAGGGCTACTGGCCGGACTCGCACCTCGCCGCCCCGTCCCGCGAGGCCCTCCGGCGCGAGGTCGAGCTCATCAAGGAGCTGGGCTTCAACGCCGCGCGGAACCACCAGAAGGTCGAGGACCCGCGCTTCCTCTGGTGGGCCGACAAGCTCGGACTGCTCGTCTGGGGCGAGATGCCCGGCGCCTACGCGTTCTCGCCCACGGCGGTGCAGCGGTTGATGCGGGAGTGGATGGACGCCGTCGAGCGCGACGCCTCGCACCCGTCGATCGTGACCTGGGTCCCCGCGAACGAGAGCTGGGGCGTGCAGCACATCGCGGACGACCCGGCTCAGCAGGCGTACGCGCGTGCGCTCGCGGACGTCGCCCGGGCGCTCGACCCCACCCGCCCGGTGATCTCGAACGACGGCTGGGAGCACCCCGCGTCGGACATCCTCTCGGTCCACGACTACGAGGGCGACGGCGCCGTACTGGCCCGCACGTACGCGGACGACGCGGCCCGCACGGCCCTGCTGCGCGGCATGGGTCCGGCCGACCGGCAGATCCTCGTCGGCGGTGCGGTCGACGAGGGGCAGCCCGTGATGCTCACCGAGTTCGGCGGCGTGAACTACCAGCCCGGCGTCCAGCGCGAGGACGGCTGGGGGTACACCTCGGCGTCCGACGGGGACGACTGGATCACGCGCATCACCGGCCTGTACGACGCGATCCGGGCGAGCACGTTCCTCGCCGGCTCCTGCTACACCCAGCTCACCGACACGATGCAGGAGACGAACGGGCTGCTCAACGCCGACCGCACGCCGAAGGTCCCGATCGAGCAGATCCGCCGAGCCGTCACCGGACGCTGACGCGCACCAGCAGGCGGACGGCCGCGTCCGCCTGCTGGTGGCCGACGCTGCTGCGCAGCGTGCGAGGATCGTGCGGTGACCGACGTGGCGGAGACGACCCGTGCCTCCCGGCTGGGTTCCGTCCTGGAGGCGCGCCACAGCGGGTGGTCCGCTCCACTGGTCCTGTGGCTGGCTTCACGGGCGTTCAGCACGCTGCTGCTCGGCTCGCTCTACTGGGTCGCGACCGCGGCCGGGTGGCCGTTCGCGTCGTACCGACGCGACCCGTCGTTCTTCACGTTCTCCGGGTCGTGGGACGCGTCCTTCTACCGGATCATCGCCGAGCGGGGGTACCCGACGGCGATCCCGGTGGACGACGCCGGGCACGTGCTGCCGAACGCGTGGGCGTTCCTGCCGGTGTTCCCGTGGCTCGCCCGCACGGTGGCGCCCGTCGTCGGCGGGTCGTTCTGGGTCGCGGGTGTGCTCGTGGCGACCCTCGCCGGCGCCGGTGCCTGCATGGTGCTGTACCGCGTGGTGCGAGCGGTCCGCGGCGACCGGGCCGCGCGGTGGGCGACCGCCCTCTTCGCCTTCGGTCCGACCGGGTTCCTGCTCCAGGTGGCCTACGCGGAGAGTCTGTTCCTCCTGCTGTTGTTCGCCGCGCTGCTCGCGCTCGTGCGCCGACGGTACTGGTGGATCGCGCCCCTCGGGATCGTCGCCGCGTTCACGAAGCCGGGCGTGCTCGCCCTCGCCGTGGCGCTCGCGGTGCACCTCGTCGTGCGGTGGGTGCAGGACGGGCGGGGGTTCCGGTGGCGGGACCGCGTCGTGGTGGTCGTGTCGGGGCTGCTCGTCGCGACCGCGGGGCTCGCGTGGCCGGTGATCGCCTCCGCCGTGACCGGCCGACCAGACGCGTACCTCGACACCGAGCTGTCGTGGTGGGTCGGGTTCGTCGGGCGGCAGCACTTCGCGCCGCTCACACCGTGGTTCACGATGGCGGGCACGTGGCTCGGGCCGGCGGGCATCGTCCTGGTGCTCGTCGCGCTGGCCGCTGCCGTGTGGTTCTGGTGCCGCCGGGACGTCCGGGCAGTGGGTACCGACGTGTGGTCGTTCACGGCCGCGTACGTGCTCTACCTCGTCGCGGTCTTCCTGCCGCAGCAGTCACTGCCCCGCCTGCTCATGCCGACGGCGCCGCTGCTCGGGTCGGACGTGTTCGTCGGCACGCGGCGGCGGGCGGTGGCGTGGCTCGTGGTCGGCATGTGCCTGCAGCCCGTGGCGGTCGTGCTCCTGTGGTTCCTCGGGTACCCGTAGGCGCGGGCGGCGCGTAGCGCCGGCGCCGGCGCCGGTGGCGGTGGCGGTGGCGGTGGCGGTGGCGGTGCCGGTTGCGTTCGCACAACCGAAGTCATGCCGAACCACGGGCGTCCGCGGCGCGAACCGCCTTTGGTTGTGCGAACGCAGAACGCGCCACCGTGGCCGCGCCACCGCGCCTGCGCCACCGTGCCGCGGCTACGCGTCGAACGTGTGGAACCAGGCCTTGCCGCCGGGGTGCTGCACCGTGATCATCTCGTCGAGGTCACGGTAGGGGCCGTCCTGGTTGTGGCTCGCGGACTTGATGCGCACGGTGCCGTCGGGCTCGGTGAAGACCTCGGACACGATCGTGGTGTGGTCGGGCGAGTCGTTGTCGTTCCAGTCGAAGAACACGATGTCGCCGACCTTCACCTTGTCCCGCTCGTCGATCGACCGCTTCGTCAGGCCGAACTCGGCCGCGTGCTCGCTGAGCCACGGGTCCATCGCAGGGCAGTACGTCCACGTGGGTGAGTGCGCGGCACCCGCGTCGCGGTTGTACCAGTCGTCGCGCTGCTCCCACCCGCGAGCGATCAGGGTCTGGCTGACGTAGTTCGCGCAGTCCCCGCCGATCGGGTTCATCGTCCCGTACTCGGCGAGGTTGTAGTCCTTCCAGTACCGCATCGCGTAGGCGAGCTGTCGGTCCGTCGCGGTGAGTGCTGCGTACGCCAGCGACGTCGTCGCGACGGCATCGGCGGCGTCCGGCGTCGGGGCCGCGGTCGGCGTCGGCGCGGCGGTCGCGGAGTCCTGCGTCGCACCGGACTGGCCGTCGTTCGCGCTGCTGCCGTTGCCGTCGGAGGACTGGTTCGCCGACGGCAACGGCTCGATCGTCTCGGTGAAGAGAGCGACGTCCGCGTCCCCGGCGGTGTACATCGCCTGGTGCGGGGCCGTGAAGGTGACCTTCCCCGCGGTGGCCCGGACGTCGCGAGCAGCGATGCCGCCCACCGTCACGCCCTTGACGACGTCGAGCCCGGTCCCGAGGACGGTGACGGTCACCCCGCCCGCGAGCGGGACCTGCGCGGGCTCGAGCTTCGAGGCGACCGGCTTCGCGGTCGACGAGCCGGTCGTCGGCGCCGATCCGGTCGCGCCCGGCTGCTTCGTCGCCGAGGCCTTCCCCCCGCCGTCCGACGAGCACGCGGCGACCGCGAGACCGACGCCGGCGACACCGGCGAGCGAGAACAGGGTGCGGCGCGTGTAGGAGGCAGTCATGACCTCACCAGGGTAGGCGACACCCCCGACGGACGGCCCGGTGCCGCGCGCGACCGGCGGCGAACCGGCATGATCGACCCGCAGCCACCGAACGAGAGGATCCCTCCGCATGCCCGAGAGCCACGACTTCTTCGTCGCCGCCGACCCGGAGACCGCACGTGCCCGCGCACGCGACGCCCTCGTCCACGAGGGCTACACGGTCGACGACGCCGACCAGGGTGGTCTCCGCGCCACCCGCGGCAGCCTCGGACTCACGCTCCTCGTCGGCTCCCTGGCGAACGACCGCACGTTCCACACCCGCCTCGACGTGCAGGTCATGGTGACGCAGGACGGCCGGACCGTCGTCCGGCTGCTCCGCGGCTCCGGCCGGTCGCTGGTGAAGGGCGGCGCGATCGGGATGGCGCGCGGCAACCGGGCGTTCGAGGAGGCCGCGAACACGATCCACGCCGTGTTCGCGCAGGCGGGCGTCCTCACGGCGAGCGTCCCCGGCTGACGTCGGGGCGACGGACGGGAGGCACGGCGCGGGTCCGCACCGTGCCCGGCGTCCGTCAGCGCGTCAGCGACACGACCAGTCGCGGTCGATCTGCGACGCCCCGAACGCGGTGACGTACTGGGTCATCGCGACCGTTCCGCCGGCGAAGCCGGCGCTCGAACACGCCGACTGCGCCTGGTCGAGCCGTGCAGGCCCGATGGCGAGCCAGCTCGGGAGACCGCGTGCGGAACTCGTCGACGGGACCGAACCCATGATCTCCCCGAAGTGGCTGGCGGTGGAGTAGATGCCGACGTTCGTCACGCCCGCATCACGGAGTGCTGCGATCATGCCCTCGAGGGCGGCCAGGTTGTACGTCGTCGTCCTCGTGTGGGACAGCCCGGTCTCGACGTCGAGCCACCAACGGAACTGCGCCGCGTTCGACACGCCCCGCTTGGTCGATGCCTCGTACGCCCGAGCGAACCCGTACACGTAGGAGCACGCGGTCGTCGTCACGTACTTCGACTGCGGGACACCGCTGGCCTGTGCCCGGCACACCCCGTACGACTTCGGTGTCGGGACGACCTTGCCGTCGTCGAGCGTGTTCGACATCGGCCACTTCGATGCGAGCGTCGCACCCGGGTTCGTGAAGAGCGAGTAGAGCTGCGTCTTCGGCTGCGCCGTTCCCCCCTTCGAACCGGCCGCCCACGCGAGTTGCTGCTGCAGGCAGGGGTTGGTCGTGTTGGCCAGGCTCGCGTTGACGCCGACGATCGCGAACGACTGATCCGTGGGGACGGTCTTCCCGCACTGCGGCCACGACACGTCGACACCGGTCCCCGATCCCGTGCTCCCGTCGATGAAGTACCCGACGACGTCCACGTAGGCGGTCGCCGTCCCCGCCGACACCTTCGCTGACACCTTCCCGCCGGACGCCAGCGGCGCGATGAGCGCGTTGCCGATGGTCTGCCCCTTCGCGTACACCTGCGTCGGCACGCTCGAGGCGAGCCCGGCACCGACGACGCGCAGTGACCCGCCGACGCTGCCCTTGCCGACTTTCGCGTTGATGACCGCCGCGACGGCGTTCCGCGGGACGCCGGCCGTCCCGGCGACGGTGACGTTCTTCGCGGTCGTACCCGCCGCGACGGTGGCGGCGCGGACCGGGGCCGAGGGGACGAACACCGCCCCCGAGGTCGACGGCGAGTAGTACCCGACGACGTCTGCGAGGGCACGCGCGCTCCCCGACGACACCCGCGCCTGCACCGCACCGCCGGAGAGCCGCACCGTGACGGTGTTCGCGACCGTGACGCCCTTCTGGTAGGTCACCGACGCGATGCCGGCGGCGCTGCCCGCGGGCGTGAGGCGGAGCGTGCCCGCGGCGGCCGGGCGCGAGACGTCCGCCTGGAGCACGACGGCCGTGGCGTTCGACGGCACACCTGCCTTCCCGGCCACGACGATCCGGGTCGCCCCGGTGCCGACGGTGCCCGTGAGGACGTTCGTCGGCGCGAGCGGGGTGTAGGTCGACCCGCCGCTGCTCGAGCCGTACCAGCCCGCGACGTCGAGGGCGACGGTCGCGGTGCCGGACGACACCTTCACCTGGGCCTTCCCGCCGACGAGTCCGACGGTGGTGGTACCGGAGATCGACTGCTTCGGGCCGAAGTTCTGGATCGACGGGCTCGCTCCGCTGCCGCCGGGCGCGACGCTCACGTACCCGGACGCGGTCGGTCCGCTGACGGTCGCGGTGAGGACCACCGCGGTCGCGGAGGACGGGATGCCGTTCCGACCGCCGAGCGTGACGCTGGTCGGCGAGGTCCCGACCTTGCCGGACCATGCGCGAGCGGAGGTCACCGGGGTGAACCTTCCGTCGACCGGTGCGGCGGCGGACGCGGTCGGAGCCGGTCCGGCCATGACGCTCCCGGCGATGACCGCGGCGACCGCCCCGATCGCGACGACGACGTTCCTGATGTGCATGTTCCCCCCTCGGCGCTGCAGCGCGCCCCGCGAGTCTAGGGCGACCGGGGCCGACGACACAGCACTGCCGAGGAGAACCTCAGGCAACGACGAAGGACCACCCGATCGGGTGGCCCTTCGTGTACCTGGTGGAGCTAAGGGGATTCGAACCCCTGACCTTCTCATTGCGAACGAGACGCGCTACCAACTGCGCCATAGCCCCAAGGACTCGTCAACCCTAGCACCACGGTCCGCGTGAACCGAAATCGACCGACCGTGTCCGGGCGTGCCGTGGCAGGGATCAGACCGCGCGGCGTCGACGCATGATGGCGTCGAGGTCGGCCTGCTGGTAGACGTCCTCGTCGATGACGCCCATGCCGGCCCACCGGCTCGGCGGCGCGGGCTCGACGGGCGTCTCGACGGCGGGCTCGGCCGACGCCGAGGGCGAGGACGAGGACGAGACAGCAGACGCGGACGCGGGAGCACGGAGTCCGAGTCGCTCGGCGAGCCGGCCCTGGTCGTGCGAGGACAGCGACGCGGCCGCCTCCTCGACGTCGGGCCGCATGCGCGAGACCGTCGCGAGCGACGGGTCGGTGGCACCGGCCCGGATCGCCGCGGCCTCGGCATCGGCCTCGGCCTTCGCCTCGGCGACGCGCTCCTTGAGCCGCGCAGCGAGTTCGGCGGACGACTCCGGCGAGGCCTTCGGCGCGACGGGACGCTCCACGTAGAGCGGCTTCGGCACGTGGTTCGGGGTCCAGCTCCGGTCGCGCACGGGTTCGGCGGGCGCCTCCGTCGGCAGCGGCGGCGCCGGGTCCGTCCACGCGGTGGTCGGCCGGGAGGCACGGGTCGCGTCCGTCGCGGCGGCTGCGGCACGCGCCTTCCGCGCCTGGGCGACCTGGTGCAGCTGCGCGAGGACCGCGACGGCCCCACCGGCGGCCACGAGCCCGGCGACGGCGATCAGCCAGAGTGCGGGTGCGGCGACGAGGACCACGACGGCGACGACGAGTCCGATCGTGCCGAAGAGCGTCGCGCCGAGCCGGGAGCGACGCATCCGCATCGCCGTCAGGGCCGGCACGTTCGAGGCGCGTTCGAGCACGGGCGCCTGTTCCGCGAGACGGCGGGTGATCTCCCGCTGACGGGCGGCCTCGTGCGCCCGGACGATGGCGGTGCGCTTGGCCTCCTCCGACCGGGCGACGCGCTGCGCCTCGGCGAGGGACTTCGCGTTCATCTCGACGCGGACCTCGTCGGGGAGCTCGGCGGTCTGCGCGAGGATCCGGAGGGTCTGCTGGAGCCGGATCGCGTTGCGCTCGGTCGCGAGGTACTGGCGCCGCGCCGCCCACGAGGGCACGAGGTAGACGATCCAGAGGACGGCTGCCAGGAGCAGCACGATGCCGCCGCCCCAGGAGCCGATACCTGCCATGCGCCAACGGTAGGGGCGGGGTCGCACGCGGAGCGTGATTGGCGGACGCGTGTTGCGCGTGTCGCGACGGATTCCGTCGGGGCCGAGCCGTGCCTCCAGGCAGGCCGCGTCAGAGGCGGGGCGTCGTGTGGATCGGCAACGCCGCCTCGTCGCGGGCCGACAGGGGCACGCTGCCGGCACCCGGCGGTACCCGGCCCTGGACCCAGCGCTCGAGGACGCCCTCGCGGACCTCCTCGGCGACGAGGGCGAAGCAGAAGTGGTCGCGCCAGTCGCCGTTGATGTGGATGTAGCGGCGGCGGAGCCCCTCGTACCGGAAGCCGAGCTTCTCGACGACGCGGAGGCTCGGCGCGTTCTCCGGACGGATGCAGATCTCGATGCGGTGCACGCCGACCGACCGGAAGCAGTGGTCCACGGCGAGGGCGACCGAGATCGGGGTGACGTTGTGCCCGGCGGCGTCCTCGACGACCCAGTAGCCGATCGAGGCACTCGCGAGTGACCCGTAGGTGATGCCGGACACGTTGAGCTGGCCGACGAACCGGCCGTCGAGCTCCATCGCGAACGGCAGCCCGAGGCCCGCACGCGCATTGGCCTGCAGCGCGCGGATGCTGCCGCGGACGTCGGTGGAGACGTGGCCGGAGGGGTTGGTGGCCTCCCACGTCCGCAGCCAACCGCGGTTCGAGGCGAGGGCGACGTCGAGGTCACGGCTGTCCCGGAGCCGGAGCGGCCGGATGGTGACCCGCCCGTGGGACAGGGTCGGGATCGTCGTCATCGCTGTGGTTCCTCCGGATGCGCCGAACGGGCCCGGGGGAACTCCCCCGGACCCGTTCGACGACGGGTCGGCTATTCGCCCGCGTTGAACTCCTTGAGCCAGGACTTGAGGTCCGGCCCGAGGTCTTCGCGGTCCGAGGCGAGCTGCACGATCGCCTTGATGTAGTCGAGTTTGTCACCGGTGTCGTACCGACGTCCACGGAACACGACGCCGTACACGCCACCCGTCCACTCCTCGGCGCCGGCCATCTTCATGAGGGCGTCGGTGAGCTGGATCTCGCCACCCTTGCCGGGCTCCTGCTTCTCGAGGACGTCGAAGACCTCGGGGCGGATGACGTAGCGGCCGATGATGGCGAGGTTCGACGGGGCTTCGCCCTGCGCGGGCTTCTCGACCAGGCCGGTGATCTTCACGACGTCGTCGACGTCGGTCTCCTCGACCGTCGCGATGCCGTACATGTGCGTCTGCGACTCGGGGACCTCGAGGAGGGCGACGATCGTGGCGTTCTTCTGGCCCTGGACCTCGATCATGCGCTTGAGCAGCGGGTCGCGGGCGTCGATGATGTCGTCGCCGAGCAGGACCGCGAAGGGCTCCCGGCCGACGTGCATCTTCGCGCGGAGCACCGCGTGACCGAGGCCGAGCGGGTCGCCCTGGCGGACGTAGTGCATGTCGGCGAGGTCCGTGGACTGGTTCACCTTCTGCAGCTTCTCGTGGTCGCCCTTCTTCTTCAGGGTCTCCTCGAGCTCGGCGACGTGGTCGAAGTGGTTCTCGAGCGCGTTCTTGTTGCGGCCCGTGATCATCAGGACGTCGGTGAGCCCGGCGTCGACGGCCTCCTCCACCACGTACTGGATGGCCGGCTTGTCGACGACCGGGAGCATCTCCTTCGGCATCGCCTTGGTGGCGGGGAGGAAGCGCGTGCCCAGGCCGGCGGCGGGGATCACGGCTTTCGAAATCTGGAAGCCCATGCCTGTGAACGTACCGGACCAGTCCTGGAGGGCACATGTCGTCGCTGTGGAGGACACGGCTTCGCGCGGGCCGCGGCGGGAAGCCGCAAGAGCGGCCTCGGTAGACTCCCGGGCATGATCCCCGACCGAGGTGTCGAGAAGCGTGCGTTGCGGGCGGAGCTCCGGCAGCGGCGACGCACCAGGACCACCACCGAACGCGACGCCGACGCGGCAGCCCTGACCGAGACCCTGCAGCGTTTCGTCGAGGAGCGCCAGGTCGAGTCACTCGCGCTGTACCTCTCCGCGCCCGACGAGCCCGACGTCCGGCCGTTCCTCGACTGGGCGCACGCGCGGGGCATCCGCGTCCTGCTGCCGATCACCCGCGAGGACGGGCTCCTCGACTGGGCGGTCGGCGACGGCGAGTCGGAGCACGAGGGGCTGTTCGGGATGCCGGAGGTCGTCGGCGAGGTCCTCTCCCCGCTCGCGCTCGGCGACGTCGACGCGATCCTCACCCCGGCCGCCGCGGTCGGACACGACGGGATCCGGATGGGCTGGGGCCGCGGCTACTACGACAAGACCCTCGGGTCCATGGCGAACCGTCCGCCCGTCTATGCTGTGATCTTCGACGCGGAGTACCTCGACGAGGTCCCGCGCGAGGCCCACGACGAACCCGTCGACGGCATCATCACGCCGTCGCGCATCATCACCTTCCGGAGCTAGCGTGCCCACCTACTCGTACCGGTGCACCGAGTGCGACAGCGCCTTCGACGTCAAGCAGTCCTTCACGGACGCCGCCCTGACCGAGTGCCCCGTCTGCGGTGGTGCACTCCGCAAGGTGTTCTCGCCGGTCGGTGTGACGTTCAACGGCGGCGGGTTCTACCGGACGGACTCGCGGGCGAAGCCGGCCGGCGGCGGCTCGTCGTCCGGCGCGTCGTCGACTGACAGCGGTTCGTCGTCGAGCGCTCCAGCGAAGTCGGAGCCGAAGAAGACCGAGTCGAAGAAGCCGGCCGCGCCCAGCGCCTCCTGACCTGCGGGCGGACGCCTCGGTACGGTGGGGGCTCCTCGACCGGAAGGAGGCCCGCGTGAAGGGCTTCAAGGAGTTCCTGCTCCGCGGCAACGTCATCGACCTGGCCGTCGCAGTCGTCATCGGTGCGGCGTTCACCGCGATCGTGACGGCGATCGTGAACGCCGTCATCAACCCTGCGATCGGGGCGGTGTTCAACGCGAAGAGCCTCGACAAGGCGCTGCCGGTCGTCATCCCGACCGTGTCGAACGGTCACGCGACCATGTACTTCGGCGCGGTGATCGGCGCTGCGCTCAACTTCGTGATCGTCGCCGCCGTCGTGTACTTCGCGCTCGTGCTGCCGGTGAACCACCTCAAGAAGGTGGCGTTCGAGCGCGTGCAGAAGAACCAGGAGCAGACGCCGCAGGACGTCCCGCCGACCGACGTCGAGGTGCTGCTCGAGATCCGCGACCTGCTCCGCTCCCAGAACGGCGCCGCACTGCCGGCCGGCGGCGGAGCGCACGTGGCACCGTCGGACGCGCCCGAGGGCCCGGGCATCGGCGGCTCGACGAAGCTCTAGCCGCGCCGCCGCTCCAGCTACGAACCACGAAACCGACATCGAACCGAGCTCGGAGTCCGGTTCGATGTCGGTTTCGTGGTGCGAACCGGAGCGGCAGCGCCCGGCGTGCCGCCCACCCGCGCGCTCAAGCCGCGGCAGCCACCGCGCGGCGCTTGCGGACCATCGCCACGGCGTACTGCGCACCGGCGAGCACGTGCCCGGCGGTACCGAGGTACACGAACACGAGGGCGACGATCCGGACCCACGGCGCGTTCTCGTCCACGGTGTGCACGGCGGAGAAGAGCAGCACCGGCAGGCCGACGAACAGCAGTGCCGAGCGGATCTTGCCCGTCCAGGTGACGTCGAGGTCCGGGTTGCCGTGGAACAGCACGCTCGAGAGCACGGCGAGCACCAGGTCGACCGCGACGACGACGATCACGACGAACAGCGGCAGCAGCCCGACCAGCACGAGCGAGAGCACGATGGCGATGATGGCGAGCCGGTCGGCGACGGGGTCGATCGCCTTCCCGAGCTTCGATCCCTGGTCGAAGCGGCGCGCGATGAACCCGTCGGCCCAGTCGCTGACGCCGATCACGACGAGCGACACGAGTGCCCACCCCGGGTGCCGGGCGACGACGAGCCCCACGAACACCGGGATCAGCAGGAGCCGGAACAGCGTGATGAGGTTCGGCCACGTCTGCCAGTCGGGGCGCTGTCGCGCGGTCTCAGTCATCGCCTGCAAGGCTACCCGGCCTCACCAGTGCGGCGGGACGTCGCGTCGGAGCTGGTCGTCGTTCTCGCCGTCGCGGTGCCGCGCCGGCTCCGGCGGGGCGGCCGGGTCGTAGCCCGGCACAGGCTGGGTGGTGACGCGCCTGCGCCGGCGGCGCGTGCCTCCCGGCCGGTCGTCCGTGTCGCGTTCCGGGGACGCCGACCGGACGGGAGGCGCGGCTGACGACGCGTCGTCGGTCCGCGCCCACGTGCCCACCAGCTGGTCCGTCTCCGGCGTGACCGGACCGGCGGGGCGGGAGGCCCGCCGGGACGGGCTCACCGGCGGGCGGGGCCCGCCGTGAGCACGCCGGGATCGAGATCCGACGTGTTCACCGGCGGGCGGGGATCGGCGGGATGGAGATCTCCTGGGTCGCGCCGCGGTCGACGCCGAGCACCGAGGCCACCGTGTTCGCCACGCGGTCCGGGTCGGAGAACAGCTGGAACGCGTGCACGCGCACGTAGTGCCACCCGAGCCGACGGAGCACCTCGGGCCGGAGCCGCAGCGACTCGCGCAGGGACCCCTTCACGAGCGACGCGTCGGTCTCGATCGTGACGCACACCCCGCCGTGCGCCGCGACGAGCCCGAGCTTGCCGCGGTGTCCGAGCGCGACCGGGATGCCGCGCATCTCGAGTCGGCGGGCGAGGTCGACGAGCAGCGGGTCGGAGTCGTCCGGCACGTACTCGGCGCTCGTGCGGGCGCGCACCTCGGCGAGGATCTCCGCGAGCGCGACGGTGCCGTGGCCCATCCGCTCGGCCTCGATGTCGGACGGCTGGAAGCACGTGACGATGACCATCGAGCGGCGGGCACGGGTCATCGCGACCGCGAGCAGGCGCTCCCCGCCGGGCTTGCCGAGCGGACCGAAGTCGCGGAGGACCCGGCCGTGCGGCGTCCGGCCGTAGCCGATCGAGAAGATGACGCGGTCGCGGCTCTGGGCCACCGACTGCTCGAGCGTGGCGACGATGAACGGCTCGGCACGGTCGCCGATGACGAACTCGGTGAGGTCCTTGTGCCCCTGCGCCGCGGTGAGCACGGCCTGCTCGACGCGGACCGCGTGCTTGGCGGAGGCCGTAATGACCATGAGCGACTCGGTCGGACGGGTGCGGGCGTGCTCCATGACGAGCCGCACGACACGGTCCACCTCGGCGTCGACGCTCTCGACCGCTCCGGAGTCGGGGTCCGGCACGGCCTTGCCGTCACTGACGTAGTCGAGTGCGATCGACCCGTGGCCGAGGAACGACCCGGCCCACGGCAGGGACTCGATCCGGCCGCCGTAGAAGCGTCGGTTGACCAGTTCCGCGAGGTCCTCGCCGCCGGCCCGGTACGAGCGGGTGAGCGAGAGCGTCGGGAGGAGCGTCGAGAGCTTCGCGAGCGCGGAGTCGGCGTGGAAGGCGTCGAGCGTCTGCTCGTCGACCTGCAGTGCCCGGTGGTCGGGGTCGACGGCGATGCGGTACGGCGACGGCGTCTGCGTCACCGGGTCGCCGAAGACGACGGTCTGGCGGGCACGGCGGACGGCACCGACGGTCTCCGCGATCGTGACGGCACCGGCGTCGACGAGGATCACCGTGTCGAACGGCATCGTGTCCGCGATCTCGGACACCTCGTACGGGCTCGCGAGCCACACGGGCGCGATCGACCGGGACAGGTGCGGTGCGGAGTCCTGCAGCAGACGCGAGGTGATCGCGCCCTCCTTGAGCTGCGTCTTCAGCGCCGTGGCCTCGTCCGGCCAGTCGACGAGCCCGACCTTCCAGTTCTCGGCGAGCTGCCACGCGAGGCCCTGGGACACCCCGGCCGCGTGCGCGTCGTCGACGAGCCGGAAGTCGGCCTCGACCCGGTCGAGCATGTCGGTGTTCGCCCCGAGGAGCGCCCGGTCGGACTCGAGCATCGACTCGAGGGCGGACTGCCACCACGCGAGTTCGAGCTCCGCGGGGACCTGCGTGTCCGGGACGTGCCGGTTCGCGAGGTCGGTGATGAGCGGCTCGAGCTGCAGGTCGCGCAGGGTCTGCATGAGCTCCGTGCGCTCCTGCAGGTTGTGCAGGACGTCGGATTCCTCGGCGAGCCGGGCGATCGTCGGGACGAGCTGGTCGACGGGCAGGTTCGCGAGCTGGTCCTCGCGTGCGGTGCGACCGAGCGGCTCGTCGAGGCGCGCGAGGTCCTCGACCACGTTGGAGAACAGGACCTGGACGTCCGCGATGCCCGTGGGCACCTCGGGGTTCACGCCGGCGGCGACGTACCGCTGCCAGAGCACACGCTGCTGCTGCACGCGGGTCAGTGCCTCGTGCAGGTCGGACACGTGCACGCCGGGGCGGACGTACTCGCGGGCGAGCTTCTTCAGTCGGCGACGGTTGGTCGACGACATCGGGGCACCCTCGCCCCGGGGAGCGGTCGCGGCGACGAGCTCGGACACCGAACGGTCGAAGACCACTGGCAGGAAGCGGTCGAGCGTGTCCCGGATCTCGGTGAGCAGGCGGAGGTAGATCCCGAGCTCGTTGATCGTCGTGAACTGCCGCATGTGCGTGGTCGCGACGAGGTCGTGCGCGCGGCGGAGCAGCGTGGGCAGCCCGTCAGCGTCGAGGTCCTTCGCGGTCTTGTGCGCCCGCTGCGCGCCGTCGCTGGTGGAGAACTTCGCGCCGTACCAGGGCGAGTCGTCGGGGCCGTAGCGGAACTCGCCGAGGTTGGCCGCGCTGACCATCGTCTCGGCGACCCGGGAGCGCCCCTCGACCATCGACGCGACCGACGACTGCGAGAGCCGTGCGGTCGTCGACGGCGGGACGGGCAGCAGCGAGAGCCGGGAGAGCTCGACGAGGCAGTCGAGCACGGAGACGCCGAACGACGGGTCCACGCGCGTCAGTGCACCGCGGTAGTCGATGAGCACCTTCCGGAGCCGGACGAGCGCGTCGTCGACCTCGCGGAGGTTCGGACGCTTCGCCTTCTCGTTGCGGGCGATCGCGCGGACGACGTCGCGGCGGAGCGTCGACGGCGTGACCGCGACCCCGGGCAGGTGCACCTCGCCGAAGCGGGCGGCGATGCCCCGGAGGGTCGCACGCCGGGGGCTCACCACGAGGACGCGCTTGTTCGCCGCGACGAGACCGCCGAGGGCGTTGACGATCGTCTGCGTGCCACCGGTGCCCGGGAGGGTCTTCACCACGATCGAGTTGCCGGCCGTGATCTGCGCGATCACGTTCTCCTGCTCGTCGTCCGCGTCGAGGAGCAGCGTGTCGGTCTCCGGGCTGCGCTCGTCGGACGGCGTCTGCTCGACGGGCCGGTAGGACTGCTCGACCTGCCACTTCGCGCTCGGGTTGCCGGCGAGGGCGTCGAGCACGGGGTGCGAGAGGTCACCGGTGTCCTCGACCATGCCGGTCGCGACCTCGGCGAACGTCGAGACGACGAGGCGCGCGTGCACCGAGAAGCCGGGGATGTGCGCGGTGAGCCCGCGGAGCCGGTCGATCACGGGGTTCGGTGTGAAGGAGCCGTCCTGCTGCGCGAGCGCGACGAACGACTGCGCGTCGAGGATGACGCCGTACTGCTCGTGCAGGGCGTCGGCGAGGCCGGGATTGAGCACGGGCTCGCCGAGCAGGCGCACCTCGAAGTCGCGGCCGTGGCGTCGGATCGCGAGCGGACGCAGCAGCACCGGCCCGCGGAAGTGGTCGTCGCCGTGCTTCCAGTCCGCCATCCCGATGCCGAGCTTGACCGCGTCGATGCCGCGCACCGTCGCGAGTTCGGTGCCCTTCGCCTCGACGTGCGCCGCGGCGATGCGGGCCGCACGGAGCGCGACCTCGTCGCGGATGAGGCTCGACAGCAGCGTCGTCTTGCCGGTGATGAACTGTGCGAGGCCGCCGGGGTGCGTCGTCGAGAGCTCGATGCGGGCACGCGGGTGGTCGGAGAAGCGGGTCAGCGGGCTCGTGCCGCCGACACCGGTGAGCTGCTTCCGCCACGCGTCCCACGCGGGCTCCGCCGCGTTGCCGGCCTGGAGGCGCGGGTCACCCAGGCTGATCGCCTGCGGACTCGTCAGCTGCAGCTCCGGCCGCAGGGTGCGGTCCGTCTCGTCGGTCGCGTCCGCACCACGGTCGGGCGCGCTCGACGGTCGCTGTCCGACCGGGGCATGCGACCCGGTCGGACCCGTCGTCTCGTCCTGCTCCTGCTGTCCGTTCCGGGGGCGCGCGTCGGCACCCTCGACGGGGACGTCGTCGTTCACGTCGTCCTCACCGTCGGTCACCCTGTCCGCTCGCCACACATCGGACACTGTAGGCGGAACCGGACCCGTGCTCCTGCAATGAACCGGAGGTTTCCGGATTCGTCGCCCGTGACACGCGGGCTGGAGGTCACGGTGTGGTACCAACGTGGACATGGCCATCGACGACCGAACCGCTCCGCCCGCCCCGACCCCGTCCCGTCGACGGGCGGTGGCGCCGGACATCTCGCGGTCGTGGCTCCTCGTCTCCGGCAACCACGCCGACCGCTTCGACCGGGCGCAGCGATCCCGCGCCGACCAGATCATCCTCGACATCGAGGACGCCGTCGACCCCGCCGCCAAGCCCGCCGCCCGCTCGACCGTGGCCGCCTGGCTGGCCGGGGGCGGCGAGGCCTGGGTCCGGATCAACGACGTCACCACGGACTTCTGGGCCGACGACGTCGAGGAGCTCCGCGGCCTGCCCGGGCTGCAGGGCGTCATGCTCGCGAAGACGGAGTCACCGGCGCAGGTCACCGACACCTGGCACCGGCTCGGCGGACAGATCCCGGTGGTCGCGCTCGTCGAGTCGGCGCTCGGCATCGAGGAGGCGACGTCGATCGCTCGGGCGCAGGGCGCGTTCCGCCTGGCGTTCGGGTCCGGCGACTACCGACGGGACACCGGGACGAGCGCCGACACGCTCGCGATGGCGTACCCGCGGTCGCGACTCGTCGTGGCGTCACGCGTCGGCGGCCTCCCGGGTCCGATCGACGGCCCCACGGTGGGGTCGGCGCACGCCATCCTCCGCGAACAGTCGCAGATCGCGGTGTCGCTCGGGCTCACCGGCAAGCTCTGCCTCGACACCGAGCAGCTGCCCGTCATCAACGAGGTGATCTCGCCGACGCCGACCGACGTCGCGTGGGCGCAGGACTTCCTCGACGACTTCGAGGCCCGCGGCCGCGTCATCCGCGACGGCTCGGACCTGCCGCGCCTCGGCCGGGCGCAGAAGATCCAGAAGCTCGCCCAGGCGTTCGGCGTGGAGGCACGGTAGGACTGGTGCCATGACCTGGTCGAACGTGCCCGGCGGGCAGCCCACCTCCTCCTCCGGTGACGAGCAGCGTGCCGCGGCGTGGGAGCGCGGCGGCACGACGCTGTTCCCGGCCGGACGGGTCGCGGACCGGGTGACGACGATCCTGCTCCTCGCGTTCGGCGCGGTGATGACCGTCGTCACGGCGGTCGTCGGCGTCGTCGCGGTGATCTCGGCGACCGCGACCTGCGACGCCGCCACGGGATGCTCCCCCGGCGGGTACCTCGGCGGCACCGCGATCGCGGTCGGAGGGGCGTTCGTCGTCGGCGTCGTGACCGTCGTCCTGGCGATCGGGGCGTGGCTGCGCCGCCGGACCTCCTGGTGGATCGCGGCCGTGGGCTTCGTCCTCGCGGTGGCGTGCGTCACGTGGGGCGGCGTCGTGTTCGCGCAGGCCGCCGACCACGGCACGGCGTCGTCGTCGGTCGGGACCGCCTGACGGACCGGACCCGGCACGCCGGAGCCGCACCGGGCCTCCCGGCGGTCGTCCGCGGGACGGGCGTAGCGTCCGCGGCATGGTGACCACACGGCGGACCACGGTGGCGGTGGTGGGAGGCGGCCCGGCCGGCGTCGTCCTCGGGTTGCTGCTGGCGCGAGCGGGCATCGCCGTCGAGGTCGTCGAGCGGCACGACGACTTCAACCGCGACTTCCGCGGCGACACCGTGCACGCCTCGACGATCCGGCTCCTCGACGAGCTGGGTCTCGGCGAGGCGTTCCGGTCCCTGCCGCAGTCGCGTCTCGACGACTTCTCGCTGCCGATGCCCGACGGCTCCCGGCTGCTGCTCGGCGACTTCTCGCGGCTCGACCCGCCGTACGACCACGTCGCGATGGTGCCGCAGTGGGACCTCCTCGACATGCTCGTCACCGCTGCCCGCGCAGAGCCGTCCTTCACGATCACGATGGGGACGGCCGCGACCGGGGTGATCCTGGAGAACGGGGTCGTCACGGGCGTGCACCTCGCTCCCCGCAGCGGCGCCGGCGAGCGCACCGAGCTGCGGGCGGACGTGGTGGTGGCGTGCGACGGCCGTGGCTCGACGGTCCGGGACGCCGCCGGGTTCCGACCGGTGTCGTCGTCCGTGCCGTTCGACACGTGGTGGTTCCGGCTCCCGCGGCGCGACGGCGACACGGCGAGCGCCCTCGTGCCGGCGTTCTCCGAGGCGGACGTCCTGCTCTCGTTCCCCCGCCCGGACTACCACCAGGTCGCGTACTTCGCGCCGAAGGGGTCGGACGCGCGGCTCCGCGCCGAGGGCGTCGAGGCGTTCCGCGCCCGGGTCGCGCGTCTGCGGCCGGACTTCGCGGAGCGGGTCGGGGCGATCGGCTCGATGGACGAGGTGCACGTGCTCGACGTCCGGATGGACCGGCTGCGGCGCTGGTGGCGGTCGGGGCTGCTCTGCATCGGCGACGCCGCGCACGCGATGTCCCCGGCGGGCGGGGTCGGCATCAACCTCGCCGTGCAGGACGCCGTGGCCACGGCGACCGTGCTCGCTCCGGCGCTCCGGACGGGCCGTTCCGGGGCGGGACTGGACCGGGACCTCGCACGGGTGCAGCGTCGTCGGACGCCGCCCGCGGTGGTCGTGCAGGCGGCGCAGTCGGTGCTGCACCGGGTCGTGTTCGAGCGGGCGTTCGCGGGTCGGCTCGGGGACGGGCCGCCGCTGCTGCCCGTGCTCCTCGCCCGGTACGTGCCGCCGATGCGTGGACTCTACGCACGCGGAGTCGCCTTCGGGCCGCTGCCGGAGCACGCGCCGGCGTGGGCGCGGCGGTAGCCGAGGCGCGGCGGTGCCGGACGGGCGCTCGTGAGGCTGCGGAACGACGTCGGCGCCGTCGCACGACAACGACGGTGTCGTTCCGCCGCGCATGTCGGACGGGAGGCGCGTGGCGGCGCCGCACCGCGCCTCCCGTCCGGTGGTGGGGCGGACCGCACCCGTCGGCTCACGAGCCGCTCGAGAGGTCGTAGAGGGTGACCCCGTCGACGGTCGTCGACGCGAAGTGCGAGGTCACCCACGAGGTGATCTGCTCGGCCGCGTCGCTACCGGAGCTGCTGCTCCCACCGGTCCCGGACCCGGCGATGAACCAGTGCACCTCGCCGGCCGCGACGAGCGCCTCGAACCGCGCCAGGGTCGGTGCAGGATCCGTCCCGTTGTACCCGCCGATCGCCATCACCGGGTCGCCGGTCGCGAGCTGGTACGTCGCGGCGCTGTTCGAGCCCACGGTCGCTGCTGCCCAGGTGAAGTCGTCGGCGTCCTCGGACAGGGCCGACACGACGTCGCCGGACACGTCGGTCGACCCGCCGTTGAGCGACGATCCGCCTCCGCCACCGGCGCCACCGGTCGGACCGTCGGTCCCGGTCGGCGCCTGGCCGCCCTGCGCCGTCGTCCCGCCGTCCGCCGAGCCGTTCTGACCGCTCTGGCCGCTCTGGCTGCTCTGGCCGCTCTGGCTGCTCTGGCCGCTCTGGCTGCTCTGGCTGCTCTGGCCGGCGGGATTCCCCGGGCCACCGGGTCCGGTCTGCCCGCCGCCGTTCACCTGGCCGCCGGTGCCGCCCCGGCCCCCTGCACCACCGGGTCCTCCGGGTCCGCCCTGACCCGACCCGCTGACCTGCGGACCTGCTGACGGCAGCGCGCCGGTGTGACCGACCGTGGTCGTCTGCACCGAGAAGGCCGTCGGCCCGAGCAGGGCCGCGACGAGCACGGCGGCGATGGTCGTGCCCGTGAGGAGCCGGCCACGCGGCGGCAGGAGCGCGAGGACCGTGCCGGCGATCGTGGCGGCGAGCACGACCCATCGGATCCAGGGTTGCCACGACGACACCTCGGAGAGGAGGACGAACCCCCAGACGCCGGAGAGCGCCACGACCGAGGCGCTGACGACCCGCCAGGCAACGGCTCCTCGGCGCTGCCACAGGAGTCCGGCTCCGATGCCGACCAGACCCGCGATGTACGGAGCGAGGGCGACCGTGTAGTACGGGTGGAAGATCCCGCCCATGAAGCTGAACACCAGGCCGGTGACCAGCAGCGAGCCACCGAGCACGAGGACCGTCGCGAGCCGCGGGTCACTTCGACGGCGCAGCCCCACGGCCACGAGGGCGACGACGAGGAGGGCGAGTGCCGTGGGCAGGAGCCAGGCGACCTGGGTGGCGAACTCCGAGCCGAACAGGCGGGTCAGGCCGGTCGAGCCCCAGGACCCGGCACCCGTCGTCCCACCCGGCACGACACTGCCGGTCTCGTCGCCGGTGACCCGCCCGAGACCGTTGTAGCCGAAGGTGAGCTCCAGGAAGCTGTTCGTCTGGGACCCGCCGATGTACGGCCGTGACGAGGCCGGGACGAGCTCCACGATCGCGACCCACCACCCCGCCGACACGACGACCGCGGCGGCCGCGGCAAGCAGGTGCCCGATGCGCCGCAGCAGTGGACGCTGCGACGCGACGAGGTAGACCCCGACCAGCGGGGGCAGGACGAGGAACGCCTGCAGCTGCTTCGTCAGGAACGCCAGCCCGATCAGCACCCCGGCCCACACCACCCACCGCATCCGACCGGACTCGACACCGCGCAGCGTCAGCGCGATCGAGCCCACCGTGAGGAGCACGAGCAGGGCGTCCGGGTTGTCGTAGCGGAACATCAGGGTCGCGACGGGAGTCGTCGCGAGGACCGCGCCGGCCACGAGCGCCGCGCCGGCCGAGAAGCGGCGGCGGACGATCCCGTGCAGGATCGCGACCGAGGCGACACCCATCAGCGCCTGCGGCACGAGGATCGCCCACGAGTTCAGACCGAAGAGCCGCACCGAGGTACCGATCACCCACAGGAACGCCGGGGGTTTGTCCACCGTGATGGCGTTCGCCGCGTCCGAGGAACCGTAGAAGAAGGCCTCCCAGCTCTGGCTCCCTGCCTGCACTGCCGCCGAGTAGAACGCGTTCGCCCACCCGTTGACGCCGAGGTTCGCGATGTAGAGGACGCCGGTCACGAGGAGGAGCCCGAGGAACGCCGGACGTTCCCACGCTGCGGTGCCCGCTCGACCGCGGACGAGGCGGTGCAGCCCGGCCCGGATCGCCGAGGCGGGAAGCGCGGACGCAGGCGCGTGTGGTGATCGAGTGGTCATGGATCCAGCGTGCGAGCGGAGCATGCACGGACTCGATGTCCCGGCTGTGGCGGCCCTAAGCGAGGTGCGGCGTGGAAGTCGCGGCCGCGCCGCTCCACCGTTGCACTGCTGGGCGCGACGCGGGCCTCGCGGAGCATGCTGGGGCGATGAAGCAACGAGTCATCGGAGACGTGTCCGTCAGCGCGATCGGTCTCGGCGGCATGCCGATGTCCATCGAGGGCCGACCGGACGAACGGCGCTCGGTCGCCACCATCCACGCCGCACTCGAGGCGGGCGTCACGCTCATCGACACCGCCGATGCGTACCACCTCGCCGCCCACGACGAGGTCGGGCACAACGAGTCACTCATCGCCAAGGCCGTCCGCGAGTTCTCCGGCGCCACCGACGACGTCCTCATCGCGACGAAGGGCGGCCACCTCCGTCCGGAGCCCGGCCCGTGGGCGCAGAACGGGCACCCGGAGTACCTCAAGGAGGCGGCGAAGGCGTCCGCGAAGCGGCTCGGTGTCGAGGCGATCGGGCTCTACCAGTTCCACCGGCCGGACCCCGCGGTGCCCTACGCCGAGTCGATCGGGGCCCTCGCGGAACTGCTCGACGAGGGTGTCATCCGGATGGCGGGCATCTCGAACGCCGACCCGGAGCAGATCCGCACGGCGAACGAGGTCCTCGACGGGCGGCTGGCCTCGGTGCAGAACCAGTACTCGCCGCGGTTCCGGTCGAGCGAGCCGGAACTCGAGCTCTGCGACGAACTCGGCATCGCGTTCCTGCCGTGAAGCCCGCTCGGCGGCATCACGAACGCGGCCGACCTCGGGACCGCGTACGAGGACTTCGCGTACGTCGCCCGTGACCGCGGGGTGACGCCGCAGGTCGTGGCGCTGGCGTGGGAGCTGGCGAAGAGCGACGTCGTCGTCCCGATCCCCGGGGCGTCGCGGCCGCAGTCGATCCTCGACTCGGTCACGGCCGTGTCGGTGAAGTTGCGCCCCGAGGAGGTGGCGCGGCTCGACGCGTCGCAGGCCGCCGCCTGACACCCTCCGACGCGGCGCCCGCGCTCCTCACCGGGAGCGCGGGCGCATCACGTGTGCGGCCGTCCGCTCAGGACGGGCAGTCCGCCGACAGGTCCTTCAGCGTGGCCTGCACCTTCTCCTGCGCGGCGACGGCCTCGGACGAGGTCTGCGACCCCGAGTCCTGGACCGTCTTCACGTAGTCCTTCGCGGCCGAGCTGAAGGCCTCGAAGTCCTGCTTGACCTCGTCGTTGGTGACCTTCGGCACGACGGCGTCGAGGCGCGAGGTGAGCCCCTCCACGACCTTCGCGCGGTCCTCGGCGCTGGTCGCGCCGGCCGCGGCCGACGACTGGGACGCGATGTACGACTGCAACTCGTTCTCGACGAGGGTGCAGGCCTCCTGCTTCGTCTGCGCGGGCGCCGCCTGGGTCGGCTTCGTGCTCGCCGCGCTGGACGACTCCGCACCCGAGCCGGCGTCGCCGCCGCCCGAGTCGCCGCCGCCCGAGCAGCCGGCGAGGAGCGTGACGGCGAGGACCGCCGTGGTGATGGTCAGGTACTGCTTGCGCATGGTGGTGCGTCCCCCTTCGATCGCCGAGCCCGGCGTGGGTGCGGCCGCGTCCGAGCGTACCGTCGAGGACATGCGAGCGATCAGCCACGACGACGGCACCCTGACCCTGCGCGACCTCCCGGACCCCGAGCCCGGCCCGGGCGAGGTGCTCGTCGAGGTCGCGGCGGCCGGTGTGAACAACGCCGACCGGCAGCAGGTCGCGGGGAACTACCCGCCGCCGCCCGGGGCCTCCCCCGTGCTCGGGCTCGAGGTCTCGGGCACCGTCCGGTCGCTCGGCCCCGACGTCACCGGGTGGTCGGTCGGCGACCGCGTGTGCGCGCTGCTCGCCGGCGGCGGGTACGCGTCGCTCGTGGCCGTCCCGGCGACGCAGCTGCTGCCGGTGCCGGACGCGCTCGACCTCGTGTCCGCTGCCGCGCTCCCCGAGGCCGCCTGCACGGTGTACTCGAACGTGGGGATGCTCGCCGGACTCCGGCCGGGGCAGACCCTCCTCGTGCACGGAGGCACCGGCGGCATGGGGTCGCACGCCGTCGTCTGGGCGAAGGCCCTCGGTGCGACGGTGATCACGACGAGCGGGGGTGACCGGAAGGTGCGGGCGTCCCGGGAGCTCGGCGCGGACCTCGCGATCGACCACCGGTCCGAGGACTTCGTCGCGGCCGTCCTCGACTTCACCGACGACCGCGGGGTGGACGTCGTGCTCGACGTGGTCGGGGCGGACTACCTGGCGAAGAACCTCCGGGTGCTCGCGCCGAACGGACACATCGCGGTGATCTCGACGACGAGCGGCCCCAGGGGCGAACTCGACCTCGGCGCGATGATGGCGAAGCGCGCCACGATCAGCGCCACGACGCTGCGCGCCAGACCGCTCGACGAGAAGGCCGCGATCGTCGCCGCGGTCCGCGAGCACGTCTGGCCGTTCGTCGAGGACGGGAGCGTCCGCCCGGTGGTGGACTCGGTGCTGCCACTCGCCGAGGCCGGTGAGGCGCACCGACGGATGGCCGACGGCGAGCTCGTCGGGAAGGTCCTGCTGACGCCGTAGCGCGCGAGCCCCGCCGCCGGCCGCGCCGCCCCGCCGAAGTTCGCACCGCACAACCGAAGTCGTCTCGAACCGTGGATTCCCGTGGTTCGAGACGGCTCCGGTTGTGCGCGGACCGTCGACGCCGCACCACGCCCGCGAGTCCGGACCGTGCCGCGCGGTGCGGCGCGGCGCGTCAGGCGTGGACGCGGGCCAGGAACTCCACGAGTGCCGGGTGCTCCGGGTGGTCGAGCACGTCGGCCGGAGCTCCCTGCGCGACGACCTCGCCGCGGTGCAGGAACACGATCCGGTCCGCGACCTTCCGCGCGAAGGACATCTCGTGCGTGGTCATCAGGATCGTCGAGCCCTGCCGCTTCAGCTCGGTGACGAGGTCGAGCACCTCGCCCACGAGCATCGGGTCGAGGGCGCTCGTGACCTCGTCGAGCAGCAGCAGTTCGGGGTCGGACGCAATGGCCCGCACGATGGCGACGCGCTGCTGCTGCCCGCCGGACAGCCGGTCCGGGTAGGCACCCGCGAAGTCCGCCAGGCCGATCCGGTCGAGCAGCCGCCGCGCCGTCTCCTCCGCCGTCGCCTTGCCGATGCCGTGCACCTGCCGCGAGGCGAGCGTCACGTTGTCGAGCACGCTCATGTGCGGGAACAGGTTGAACTGCTGGAAGACGACGCCGATCCGCGCCCGGGTGGCGTCGACGTCGACGCGGGGGTCAGCGATGTCGGTGCCCTGCAGCAGGACCTCGCCGTCGTCGACGCCCTCGAGCAGGTTCACGGTCTTGAGCAGCGTCGACTTCCCGGAGCCGGACGCGCCGATGACGCAGATGACCTCGTGGCGGTGCACGGTGAGGTCGATGCCGCGCAGCACCTCGTGCTCGCCGAACGCCTTGCGGAGGCCGCGCAGCTCGAGAACGGGGGCCGACGTCGGCGGCTCGCGCCGTGCCTCCTGGCCGTCGACCGGACTGGAGGCACGACCCGCGTCCGCTTCGTTCGTCGCGTTCACACCGTGCCCCCGATCTGCTCGCGCTGCTGCTGCCGCCTGGCGATCGCGTCGGTGACGCGGATCAACGGCAGGCTGATCACCACGAACAGCAGACCGGCGACGAAGTACGGCGTGAAGTTGTAGCTCTCCGCCTGGGCGATCTGTGCCGAACGCACCGCGTCGACGGCGCCGAGGATCGAGACCAGGCCGACGTCCTTCTGCATCGACACGAAGTCGTTCATGAGCGCCGGGGTGACCTTCCGGATCGCCTGCGGCAGCACGACGAGCCGCAGGGTCTTCGCGTGCGAGAGGCCGAGCGACCGGGCGGCGAGGCGCTGCGACGGGTGCACTGCCTCCATGCCGGCGCGGAGCACCTCGGCGATGTACGACGAGTACGTCAGGACGATGGCGATCGTGCCCCAGAACTCGGCGGGGAGTCGGGGGAAGACGCCGAGCCCGGGGATCCCGTAGCCGACGAGGTAGAGCACGATGATGAGCGGCAGGCCACGGAACAGGTCGGTGTACCCGGTCGCGAGCATCCGCAGCGGGAAGAACACCGGGCTGCGGAGGCCCCGGACGACGGCGAGGAGCGTGCCGAACACGGCGACGCCGATCGCGCTGAAGAACAGGATCCGGACGTTCAACCACAGGCCGGCGAGGATCGCGGGGAACGAGTCGACGGCGGTCTGAGGGTCGAAGAACGACTGCTGGACGGCGGCCCACCCGGGGGTGTTCACGACGCCGAAGTACACGACGGCGACGACCACGAGGGTCGACACCACCGACACCGCGATCGACCGGCGTCCGCGCTGCCGACGGTAGAGCCGACGCTCCAGCTCCACCTGGCTCGGCGCGGGTGCGGCGACCGGGGTGCCGGTGCCTGCGGGGACGGTCACGAGTACTACTTCAGGACGGGCGTGCCGGTCTCCGAGGAGAGCCACTTCGTCTGCAGGCTCTGCAGCGTGCCGTCGTCCTGCAGCGCGGTGAGCGCCTTGTCGACCTTGCTCGTGAGCTCCGAGCCCTTGGGCAGCACGAAACCGAACTGGTCCCCGGCGCCGTCGTCGGGGAACTGTGCCGACACGGTGCCCTTGCCGTCGAGCTGCGCGCCGGCCATGTAGAACGCGGTCGGCAGGTCGGTGACGATGGCGTCGATCTGGCCGGACTTCAGCGCGAGGACCGCGTCGTCGTTCGAGTTGAACACCTGCGGCGTGACGCCGAGGACGTCCTTCACGCTCTGGATGCTCGTCGACCCGGTGGCCACGCCGATCGCGTCCTGCTTGAGCGCGCTGATCGTGGTGTCGCCCGCGGCCTTGGAGGACTTCGTCGTCACGACGGCCTGGGTCGTCGTGTAGTACGCGGTGGACATGTCGACGGCCTTCTTGCGCTTGGCGTCGATCGAGAACTGCTGGATGTTGAGGTCCCAGTCCTTCGGACCAGGAGCGATCGCGCTGTCGAAGGTGCTGCGCTTCCAGACGACGTCGGACTTCGCGTAACCCATCTCCTTCGCGACGGCGTACGCGACAGCGGCCTCGAAGCCCTTGCCGGACGCCGGCTTGTTGTCCTCGACCCACGGCGAGTAGGCGGGCTGCCCGGTCGCGATCGTGAGTTTGCCGTCCGTGACGGTCCCGGCGGCGTTGCTGCTGCCGGCCGAGCACGCAGTCAGGGCCAGGGCGGCGACGGCGGCCGTCGCGACGGCGAGGGTGAGGCGGAGGGAACGGGTCACGGGCGGGCCTTCGCTCGAGGGGTGTGGGCGATGCGATCGTACGCGGAACTGGTACACCAGCGCGAGCCGCCGGCGACGCGGACCGTCATGGTCAGCGTCCCGAACGATGCATTCTGGTCGGAGGAATACCGAACGGGAATCGGTGCGAAAGCCGCAACCGAACCTCACGAAACGATCACGACGACATTTCCGGCGCATTCTTCGTGCATGATCGGTCCCGCAGCACGTTGCTCCGGCGGCGGGTGGCGGACAACGGCGTCCGGTGCCCGCCGCCGGCAACGCTGTTCCCCGCCACGATCGGTCGGCTCGGTCCTGCTACTGCTCCTCGGCCAGGCTGAAGTCCTCGAACGAGAAGCCCGGCGACACGAGGCAGCTCAGGAGCACCTCGCCGTCCTGCGGGAGTGTGCGCTGCCAGACACCGCCGCGGACGAAGGCCTGCGCGTCGTTCACCCGGTCACGTCCGGCGTCCGGCCCGAGGGTGATCGTCGCTCCCGGCACCGGTTCGTCACCGTCGCCGCCGAGCTGGAGGTCGACCGAGTCGGGTCCGTGCCACATCCAGATCTCGTCGTTCGCCACCCGGTGCCAGGCCGAGGCCTCGCCGGGCGGGAGCAGGAAGTGGATGAGCGTCGCCGCAGGACGTTCCCCCGCCGGGGTCTGGACGGTCGCGGGCGACGTCCACGTGCGGACGTACCAGCCGCCCTCGGGGTGTGGCTCCATGCCGAGGGCGACGGCACGCTTCGGGACGTCGAGCCACTCGACGAGCTCGCCGGAGACGGTGCGGCGGGCTGCCATGCCGGGTCGGGGTGCGGTCTCGGTCATGCGGGTTCCTCCTGGTGGGACGACGACGGGTGGGACGACGACGGGCGGGACGACGACGGACGGGTGGGCGCCGGGGTGGGCTGCGGTCCGGCGTGCCCGACGAGTGCGCCGTCGATCGCACGCACCACGCCCCGGACGACGGTCGCGACGGCGCGCCCGGCACCGTCCTCCACGAGCTCGGCGAGTGCGTCCGGGACGGTGCGCGCGTCGACGTCGAACACCGCGAGGTCCGCTCGGGCCCCGACAGCGAGGTGCCCGATCCGGTCCGGTCCGACGGCCAGCCCCATCGCGTGCGCGCCGCCGAGGGTCGCCGCGGCGAGCAGCCGCTCGTGCAGGTCGTGCCCGCGGTACCCCTGGGCGCGGGCGATCCGGTGCAGCGCGGTGACGTCGGCCATCAGGTCGAGGGACGGCGACGACGACAGCGAGTCGGTGCCGATCGCGATCGGGCTACCTTCGCGCAGGTAGTCGGCGACGGGCGGCGGGTCGAGCCCGATCACGGCGTTCGACCGGGGGCAGAGTGCGACGGCCGTGCCCCGGGCCCGGAGCAGCGCCCGGTCGGCGGCCGTCATGTAGACGCCGTGCGCGACGTGGCAGTCCGGACCGAGCACACCGAGGCGATCGACGAAGGAGGTCGCGCTGGCGCCGAACCCGAGTGCCCGCATCGCACGGAACGAGGGCACGTTCGCGAGGTGCCAGTCCGCGCCGTGTCCGACGCCGACGACCCCGTCGAGTCCCGGGACCGGTTCGATCGCGGTCCGCTCCCCCTCGAAAGCCGCCTCACCGAGGTGCAGGTGCAGGCGGAGTCCGCGTTGCCGGACGATGTCGGGGAGCTCGAGCAGCGGACCGACGTCGAGCGAGTACGGCGCGTGCGGCGACAGTCCGGCGCCCGGGGTAGAGGGGATCCGGGCGAGTTCGGCGAGCACCTGGTCGCGGCCGTGCTCCTGCCATGCCGCGTTCTCCCAGTCCATCACCTCCCAGTAGGCGATGCCGCCGAGCCCGGCGTCCTCGAGTGCGGTCGCCGCCTCGATGTCGGTGACGACGTCCGCGACGCTCGTCACCCCGGCCAGGAGCGACGCCTCAGCCCCGTCTGTGGCCTCGGCCCGCCAGTCGTGCGGCACCGCGTACTCCGCGTTGAACGCGGCCGCCCAGTCCTCGAAGCCCGCGTACTGCCGGCGCCCGACACCAGACATGCCGGTGTACTGCAGGTGCGTGTGCGCGTTGACGAGACCGGGCAGGAGCGCGCCTCGCCACCGGCGCTCGGTGGTCGGCACGCCGCTCGCGGCGAGCTGGTCGACGACCCACGAGCGGTCCCCCACGTGCAGGATGCGGTCGCCCTGAACGGCGACCGCACCGTCGGCGATGGGCGGCGCGGTCATCGGGACGACGACCCGTGCGGAGTGGACGACGACGCTCACGACGGGTCCCCGAAACGGTGGGTACGGACGTCGGGCTCGCGGTCCGCCGGATGCTCACCCATCCGGCCGGGAGGCGCGGGTCGGGTCCCGAACGCGGCGAGCGCCGTCCGGGCGGTCGCCTCGTCCACCGCGGGGTCGATCGGCACGACCGAGCGGTCGAGCTCGTCACCGCGCTCCAGGAGCATGCGGACGGCGCCGAGCTGTGCGGCGAAGGACAGGTCCATGATCTCGACGGGGTTGCCCTCGGCGGCCGTCACGTTGATGCACCCGCCGCGGTCGAGCACCACGACGTGGTGGCCGTCCGGGAACGTGAACCGTTCGACGTCGGGCGCCTCGGTCGTGGGGGTGGCACCGGCGGCGAGGGCGTCCGTGACGGCGACCTCCTGGTCGACCCCGCCCGCGACCGACACGACCGCGCCCGCTGCCGTCGCCCGGAGGACCTCGAGCGAGAGCGTGTCGCGGACCCCGGTGGCACTCACGACGAGGTCGGCGTCCCGGACGGCGTCGGCGAGCGGAGCGACCACGTGCCCGGCGAAGGCGGCCTGCAGGGCTCGGACCGGGTCGGTCTCGGCGACCACGACGACGAAGCCGAGCGCGCGGAGCACCATCGCGACCCCCTCGCCGACCGGACCGAACCCGGCGACGACGGCCGTGCCTCCCGGGCGGACCCGGTGCGCGCCGGACGGGAGCCGGTCGACCAGGTCGAGCGTCGCGGACACCGTCGACTGCCCGGTGCCGTACCGGTTGTCGAAGAAGGTCTTGGTGCGGGCGTCGTTGACGGCGACCACCGGGATGCCCAGGGTGCCGCGCTCGGCCATGGTGCGGAGCGGCCGGAGTCCGCTCGTGGTCTCCTCGGCCGCGCCGAGCATCACGGGGAGCAGGTCCGGCCGTTCCTGGTGCAGCAGGCGGATGACGTGCGCGCCGTCGTCGAGGACGATGTGCGGCGCCGTGTCGAGCATCGCGAGGGCGAGCGTCTTCTGATCGGCGAGCGACACACCGGCGCGGGCGAACACGGGGAGCCCGGCGGCGCGGAGGACCTCGGCCACGGCGTCGTCGGTCTCGTCGGCGTGGGCGTACACGACGACCTCGGCGCCGGCGTCCCGGAGGAGCAGCGCGAGCACCGCGGTCTTCGGTTCGAGCACCATGGCGACGGCGACGCGGGTGCCGCGCAGCAGCCCTCCGTCCCCGAGCTCGCGCGCCACCGTCCGGGACACCGGCATCCAGCGCCGGGCCCACCGGATGCGGGCCTCGGCGGCCGGGTCGGTCTCGGGGTCGCGGCCGGTCGAGACGAGGAAGACGTCGGCCGACAGCGAGGGGACGCCGAGGACGCCCGGTCGGACGGGGGCGACCGGGCCGAAGGCGTCCTCGTCCACCGCGGGGAGGTACCTCCCGGCGTCGACCACGACGAGCGCGGCGCCGCGGGGACGGTCGGCCTCGCGCTCGACCGCGGGCGTCGTCTCGGCGGGGTCGCCGAGGCACCAGAGCTGGTCGACGGGTTCCTGTTCACCCGCCGGCCGCGCGCCGAGCCCGGTCAGGACCGCGCCGAGGGTCGCGACGTCGGTTGGGTCGCCGCCGACGATGCGGAAGCGGCGCGCGGCGACGAGGAGGTTGGTGGCGGCGGCGAACCGGCGGACGGCTGCGGAGGCCCAGGCGGCCCGGGCGGGGTCGGGTCGCTGCGGCATGGGGACATCGTAGGGCGCGCGGGTGTCGCGCCGGTGCCCGGGGTCAGTGCGCGTGCGGGGGCGGGGTGCGGGTCCAGTCGGTCGCGCCCGGTCCCGACGGACCCGACAGCCACGTCGGCGCAGCCGCAGCGTCGGACCGGTCCGACGCTGCGGCCAGCGCCCGGTCCTGCCGACGGTGCCGGACGAGCACGGTCACGAGGACCGCCACCCCGATCGCGGTGACGATCGCGAGTCCCACGACGTACAGCGTCGTCGAGAGCGTCGCCACGTCGGCCGGCACGTACCGGCCCCGCGCGGCGGAGAACGGCGTGCCGGTGAACACGAACGCGAGGAGCGTCGCGAGGGTCGAGTTGCTGTCCCACAGCCCGTGGAGCAGCGACACCCCGACGTACGCGACGACGATGCTCCACGACCAGCGGAGCCGGACCCCACCGCGCGCGGCCCCGAAGAGCACGGCGCCGAGGACCGCGGTCCACAGCACGTGTCCGACCGGGGACAGGATCGCCCGGACGACCTCCGTCTGCAGGAGCGACACGAGGTCGATCCCCCGCGCGGTGATCGCCGCGTTGAACGCGTACCCGGCGGACTCGAACGCCGCGAAGCCCGCGCCGACCGTGGCGCCGAGGAGCGCACCCTGCCGCGCCGTCTTCGGCCGGACCCGCCAGGCGACGACCACGAGCAGCACGCCCTTGACGAACTCCTCGACGAACCCGACCGCGATGTACAGGAGCGCGTCCTGCCGGAGGTTCGCCTCGAGGAGCGACGCCCCGAGGACACCGAGGATCCCGCCGACGAAGAACGCCGTGACGAGCTGCATCGTGCTGATCGTCCCGGTGACCCGCTCGATGACGAAGAGCACGACGGTGAAGGGGACGAGGAAGCTGCCGAGCAGGATGATCGTCGGCACGAGGTTCGTGTTGCGCGTCAGCACCGTGACGACGATCGTGACGACCCACAGCAGGAAGCCCGCGAGCAGGGTCTTCCACCACCAGCCGTGGCGGTGGTGGGGGTGGACCACGTCGACGGGGAGGCTCATGCTCCGATCGTGCTCCCGTCCGACGGAGCGTGTCCCGGTGTGCGCGGGAATGCACTGCGGCCGTCGAGCGTCGTACCCCACATGGCTGAAGCGACGTTCGACAAGGTGACCATGTTCGGCGCGGACTGGTGCCGCGACTGCCGGCGCTCCAAGGCGCTGCTCGACGGGCTCGGGATCGACTACGACTACGTGGACGTGGAGGCGGACCTGACCGCTGCCGACCGCGCCGAGGCGCTCAGCGGGCGGAAGAACATCCCCGTCGTGGTGCTGCCGAACGGCAAGCACTTCGTGGAGCCGTCGGACGCCGAGCTCCGGGGTGAGCTGGAGGCCTCCGGGCTGGTCTGAACGCCCTCGCGAGGGCTCCCTGGGAGGACGCCGAGCGAGCGGGGAGTTGTGTCTGGTGCTGGTCGCACCCGGTACCCGCCGAGTGGACCGACCCCCACACAAGGAGGCACACCGTGTTCGGTCTCATCGTCAGCCTGATCATCATCGGACTCATCGCCGGCGCGATCGCGCGCCTGGTCATCCCCGGCAAGCAGAACATCGGCATCCTGATGACGATCGTCCTCGGGATCGTCGGCTCGTTCGTCGGCGGTTTCCTCGGCTACCTGATCTTCAACCACGACGGGAACGACGGGTTCTTCCAGCCCGCCGGCATCATCGGGTCGATCATCGGCGCCATCATCGTGCTGTTCATCTACACGCGGTTCGCCGGGCGCGGAGCGCGTACCCGCTGACGCGGGAACCGGACGGGAGGCACGGTGCGCGTCGGACGCGCACCGTGCCTCCCGTCTGTTCCCGGGCCGTCAATCCGAGGCAGCGAGCCGCCCCATCTCGGCCACCACGTCACGGAGCCGCGTCGCGAGCTCCGCTCGCGACGACACCGCGTACCGGTGCGTCGCCTCGATCACCGCGGCCATGACGAGCGTGACGGCCGTCCGCGCGGTGTCCGCACCGGCCCGTTCGGCGGCGACCTCGGCGACGCGGGCGCGGGTCTCCGACATCCACTGGAGCATCGTCGGGACCATCTCCGGCCGGGCCTGGACGAGCTGCTTCATCCGGCGGCGGTCCTCCGGCAGGGTGACCGTCCGCGCGACGAGGTCGCAGCAGTCCGCGACGAGCGGGCCCGTCCCCGCGAGGAACGCCGCGCGGGCGTCCTCCGGGACCGTCGACGGGCCGAGTCCGAGTGCGGCGTCGCCCTTCGACGGGAAGTAGTTGAAGAACGTGCGGCTCGAGACGCCCGCGGCCGCACAGATCTCCTCGACGGTGACCCCTGCCAGCCCGTGTCGGGTCACGAGCTCGAGCGCGGCACCGTGGATGGCGGCGCGGGTCTGCTGCTTCTTCCGCTCGCGCAGGCCGCAGGCGCCGGCGTCCGGACCGGAGCCGTCCGCGGTGGTGCGGACGGCTCCGGTCGGGTCAGGCGTCCGTACGGTCGCGCTGGACACTGATCGACCCGGTGGTCGGTGCCGTGGGCGAACCCATGGTGTCGGCTGCACGGACCGCCTGGACCTCGAGGTCGTCAGCGGTGCCGGCGGAGTCGGCCTGTTCCTGGAGCGCCGAGCTCTTCCGGAGCGGCGGCGCCTTGAAGAACCAGCTCAGCACGAACGCGAGCAGGATCACGGCGAACCCGACCCAGTACACGGTCACGGCCGAGGCGTTGAACCCGGTCATGAACGGACGGGTGAGTGCCGGGTCCGCACCGTTGAGGTACGACGTGTCGCTCGTCTCGGAACTGCTGCTCGAGCCGCTCGACGACGCTTGGTCCTCGATGGTGCTCGACAGCTTCGGGGTGAGCTGGTCGACCCAGTACGAGCGCTGCGAGGCGTCCGCCCAGTCGACGGAGACGGTGCCGTCCTGGACGCTGGCGTGTGCCTTGTCCGCGACCGCGGCGAGGGCCTGCTGCTCGGCGGCCGGGGTGGCCGCGGCGACCTGCTGGTCGATCACGGTCTGCGCCGCCGCTGCGGGCACGGCTCCGGCCGCGACCTGCTGCTGCACGGTCGCCGTCACCTGCTTCGTGACCGCGGCGTCGGCTGCGCTCTTCGCCTGGGTCGATGCGGAGTCGAGCTGCTGCTGCACGTTCTCCTGGACCGGCTCGACGATCGGGTTCCAGATCTGGTCCATCACGCCCTGGTTCGCCTTCGCCGAGGCGACCGTCGGGTTCAGGGCTGCGTCGAGCGCGGAGGACAGGTTCGACCGGTCCGCCGTGGCGTGCAGGATGTTCGTCGGCATGATCGAGAACAGCACGGAGAGCAGGACCGCGGTGCCGAGCGTGCCACCGATCTGGCGGAAGAACGTCGCCGAGGAGGTCGCCACGCCCATGTCCCGCGGCTGCACCGAGTTCTGCGACGCCAGGGTGATGCTCTGCATGAGCTGGCCGAGACCGAGCCCGATGAGGAACATGCCGATCATGAGGAACCAGAGCGGCTTGTCGATCGTCATGAAGGTCAGCACGACGTAGCCGACCGAGACGAGCGCGGTGCCGATGACGGGGAAGATCCGGTAGCGGCCGGTCTTCGCGACGATCTGGCCGGAGGCGATCGAGGCGATCATGAGCCCGCCGATCATCGGGAGCGTGGCGAAGCCGGACTCGGTCGGGGTGAGGCCGGTCACGATCTGCAGGTACAGCGGGATGGTGAGCATCGCGCCGAACATCGCGAACCCGACGAGGAATCCGAGGCCGGTCGCCATCGAGAAGACACCGGAGCGGAAGAGCTTGAGCGGGATGATCGCGTCGTCCTTCATGAGCGACTCGATCACCAGGAACGCCACGAGTCCGAGCGCACCGATCACGTAGCAGGCGATGGCGGCCGCGGAGCCCCAGCCCCACGTGCGGCCCTGTTCGGCGACGAGCAGCAGCGGCACGAGCGTCACGATGACCGAGGTGGCGCCCCACCAGTCGATGCGCGGCTTCGCCTTGGCGTCGCCGAACTTCGGGAGGTGCAGGAACGCGATGACCATGATGAGCGCGCCGATGCCGATCGGGACGTTCACGAGGAAGACCCAGCGCCAGCCGGTGATCCAGAGGATCTCGTTCGCGCCCGAGAACAGCCCGCCGATGAGCGGTCCGATGACGCTCGAGATGCCGAACACCGCGAGGAAGTAGCCCTGGTACTTCGCGCGCTCACGCGGAGCGAGGATGTCACCCATGATCGCGAGAGGCAGCGACATCAGCGCACCCGCACCGATGCCCTGGAACGCCCGGAAGGCCGCGAGCATGATCATCGACGTCGAGAGGGTCGAGAGCAGCGACCCGAGGATGAACACCGCGATGCCGAAGATGTAGAGCGGCCGGCGGCCGAACACGTCGGAGAGCTTGCCGTAGATCGGCGTCGTGATCGTCGACGCGATGAGGTAGGCGGTCGTGACCCAGGCCTGCTGGTCGAGGCCGTGCAGGTCGTCACCGATCGTGCGGATCGCCGTCCCGACGATCGTCTGGTCGAGCGACGACAGGAACATGCCGGCCATCAGGCCGTAGATGACGAGGAGGATCTGCCGGTGCGACATGATCGGCTTCGCCGGCGTGGCCGCCGGAGCCGACGATCGCCCGCGCTGCACCTCGACCGGTGCGGTGGCAGTGGACATCTGGTTCCCAACTCTCAAACTTGCAGACCGCGCAACTTTACATCAGCAGCATCGTTGCTGGCAATGCATGTTTGCCATCGTGCACCTTTGGTGAACGGCTTCTCAGGTAGCGTGGCCGGATGGGGCGGACGAGCTGGACCGGACTACCGACGACGCTGCGGGCACGGATCGAGGCAGCCCTCGGCAGTCCGGTCGTCCAGGCCGTGTCGCAACCCTCGGGGTGGTCGCCCGGGAGCGCCGACCGCGTCGTCACGGCTGACGGCCACCGCGCCTTCGTGAAGAGCGTCGCCCGGTCCCGCAACGGCGACAGCGCCGACATGCACCGCCGCGAGGCGCGGGTGATGGCGGCGATCCCACCCGAGGTGCAGGCACCACGGTTGATCGCCGCGTTCGACGAGGTGCACGACGGCGACGACTGGGTCGCGCTCGTGCTCGACGACGTCGACGGCCGACACCCGGGTGGCGACGGCCGCGGTGCTGACACGGCCGCCGTCCTCGACGCCCTCGACACGCTGCCGCTCGCCTCCGGGACGCTGACGGGCCTCCCCCGCATCGCCGACGACCTCCGCGACGAGTTCGCCGCATGGGACCGGATGCTCGTCACCGGGCTGGCCCCGGAGGTCCCGGAGGACGTCGCCGCCGTGGCGGACCTCCTCGCGGCGACGGCGCGCGGTGCCGACCGGCTCGTCGACGGTGACCACCTCGTGCACGCCGACTGCCGGGCCGACAACCTGCTGGTGGACGCCGACGGCCTGGTGTGGGTCGTCGACTGGCCCTGGGCGTCCGTCGGGGCGCACTGGCTCGACCCGCTCACCTACCTCCTCGACACCCTGGTCCGCGGTGAGGACGACGATGTCGACCAGCACCTCGCCGAACACCCGGTCTTCGCCGGGCTGGACGGGTCGACGGTCGACGCCGTGCTCGCGGCGCTCGCAGGGCTGTTCCTCGAGAAGGCGGCGCAGCCGGCGCCGCCCGCGATGCCGACGATCCGCGACTTCCAGCGGAGCGAGGGCACGGCCGCCGCACGCTGGGTGCTCCGCCGCCGGGCCGTGACCCCGCGCTGACCCGAGGGGGGACGCCCGCGTCCAGGGTCGGCGGAACGCGGAGCGTACCGTCCACGCCATGACCGAAGAGCACGCACACCACCGTCCCGAGGACGACGCCGCGCGCCTCGGGCTCGTCGTCGTCGGCGAGGCCGCCGCACTGCACGCGGGAGACGACGCATCACTCGACGCGAGCGAGCAGAACATCCGCGACACCGTCGACGACCTGGTCGACGAACCCCTGACCGACCGGCAGGAGGAGGTCGTCGAACGCCTCGCCTCGGCGGGCGGCACCCTGACCGCCGGGCTGAGCGGCGCACTGGCCGCGCAGACGGACCGGAGCGTCGACGACGTCCTCGGGGGTGCCGCGCGCAGCGTCGTGTGGCAGCAGCGGCTGTCGCAGGAGCGCGAGGACGCCGGCCGACAGCACAACCGCTCCGACGACGACGGGCGCCGCGAGGACGGTCGCGGCGAGGACTGACCCCGCCGCGCCCGTCGTCGGCCCTTACTCGGCGTCGGCGGCCGCGGGCTCCTGCTCGCGTGCCACCGCGCGCGCTGCGGCCTGACCCGTCGTCGTGCTCTTCACGATGTCGCTCAGCGTGAAGCCGGCGGTCGTCCCGAGGAGTGCGTCGACCTCGCTGAACTGGCTCACGACGCTCTTCGAGAGCGAGCCGGCGCCGTCCGACGACACCACCGTCAGCTTGTCGATGTTGCCCATCGGCGCTGCGAGCTCGCGCGCGATGCTCGGGAGCGTCTCGATCGCCTTGACGCGCAGCACCGCCTCGGAGTGCTGCGCGAGCGCGTCGGCCTGCGCCTTGGTCGCGTCGGCCTCGGCCTGACCCTTGGCCCGGATCGCGTCGGCCGCTGCCTCGCCCTCGGCGCGCGAGGCGTCGGCGGCGAGCTTGCGGGCCTCGGACTCCGCCTGGGCCTCCGCGGCGACGGCCTCGGCGGAGATGCGACGGGCCTCGGCCTGTGCACGGGCCGTCTCGACCTGGGCACCGGCGGCGGCTTCGGCCTCGAGCCGGGTCTTGCGGGCGTTCGCCTCGGCCACGGCGGTGACCTCGGACTCGAGCTCGGCACGACGGAGCTCGGCTCGCTTCTGCGCCGTCAGCTGCTCCTGCTCCACGACGCCCTGCGCGGCGCGGGCGTGCGCGAGCGGTCCCGCCGCAGCGGCCTCGGCCGAGGCCCGGTCGGAGTCGAGCTGGAGCGCGGCTCGGCGGATCGCGAGGGCGTTCTCGGCCTCGGCGATCGCCTGGTCCGCGCGGGCACGGGCCTCACGGGCTTCGCGGTCGGCCTGCGCCTCGGCGTTCTCGGCCTCGAGCCGGACACGGGCGCGCTCGGCACGACCGAGGTCGCTGATGTACTCGTTGCGGTCCGAGATGCCCTTGATCTCGAACGAGTCGACGTCGAGGCCCTGGCTGTGCAGGGCGTCCTTCGCGACGTCGAGGACCGCGACCGTCAGCTGGTCGCGGTTGCGGATGATCGTCGAGACGTCGGTCGCGCCGATCGAGGCGCGGAGCGAACCCGACAGGACCTCGCGCGCGAAGTCGTCGATCTTCTTCTCCTGACCGAGGAAACGCTGCGCCGCGGCACGGATGGAGGCGTCCGCCTCGCCCACCTTGACGAGCGCCACCGCCTCGACGTCGATCGTGACGCCGCGGGAGTCCTGCGCGTTGACGTTGATGTCGATCGCCCGCGAGCTCAGCGACAGCTTCGCGACCCGCTCGAAGAACGGGCGGACGAGCACGCCGGCGCCGAGGACGACCTTGATGCCGGACTCGACGGTCTCGGTGCCGTCGGCGTTCTTCACCTTGCGCGACCGCTTGCCGGTGATGATGAGCGCCTCGTCCGCACCGGCGTTGCGGTAGACGAGCTTGGCGTAGACGAGCACGATCAACGCGAGGACGATCACGCCCACGATGACCAGCGGAACGGCGCCGAGTGCGAACAGGACTTCCATGTCTCCCCCTCACGGAAGCCGCCGTCCGGCGGGCGCCGAACCGGGATTCCGCATGTGTTGTTCTGTTCGCTCCACCCTACCGGGCCGCGCCGACGGACGGGAGGCGCGGTGCAAGCCCGCACCGCGCCTCCCGTCCGTCAGCTGGTGGCGACTACCGCGCGTCGACGGTCGCGCGCCACCAGTCGTCGAAGGGGGTCGCCGGGACGGCGCGCTTGTGCGCCGTCGCGCAGTACCGCGCCTCGATCGCCTCCGCGACCTCGTCCGGCACGTCGTGCCCCTGCAGGTACGCGTCGATCTCCGCGTAGGTGAGCCCGAGGTTCGCCTCGTCGGTCTGTCCGGGCAGGTCGTCGAGCAGGTCCGCGGTCGGTGCCTTCTCGTACAGGCGGGCGGGGGCTCCGAGGAACTCGAGGAGCTGGCGACCCTGGCTCTTCGTCAGGCCGGTCAGCGGGGTGAGGTCCACACCGCCGTCGCCGTACTTCGTGAAGAACCCGGTCACGGCCTCGGCCGCGTGGTCGGTCCCCACGACGAGGAGCCCGCGCTGCCCGGCGACGGCGTACTGGGCGACCATGCGCATCCGGGCCTTCACGTTGCCCTTGACGAAGTCGCTCAGCTCGACACCGGAGGCGAGGGTGTCCTCGACGACCCCGTCGACGCCGTGCTCGATGTTCACGGTGATGCCGGGGTCGGCGCCGATGAACCGCAGGGCGAGCTGCGCGTCCTCTTCGTCGGCCTGCACACGGTACGGCATGCGCACTGTGGTGAAGGTGACGTCGTGCCCCTCGGACCGGAGGGACTCGACGGCGAGCTGCGAGAGCTTGCCGGCGAGGGTGGAGTCCTGTCCGCCGCTGATCGCGAGGAGGTACCCCTTCGCGCCGGTGGTCAGCAGGTAGTCGCGCAGGAACCCGACCCGACGGTCGATCTCCTGCTGCGGGTCGATGGTCGGCTGGACGTCGAGGTCCGCCGCGATCTGGGCTTGGAGTTCACGCACGGAGCCAGTATCCCCCCGTGCGGGCCTCAGCGGACAGGTGTCGCCCGGTCGGGGCGGATGGTGTTGTCGTGGTCGGCACCGATCGCGCACGTGCAGACGACCGACAGGGTCTCGGACGGCGCGTGGGTCAGCCGGAAGCGTTCGACGTGGGGCGGCCCCACGTGGCGGTCGAGCGGGTGGGTGTCGTGGTCGTGCACGGTGCTCCTCATCGGTGGGACGGCGTCGTGCGGCAGGGAAGGTGCCCGCCGATGGTGACGCCGGTGCGGTGGTGACCCGATCACCACCGCACCGGCGTGGGAGGCCGCGACCCGAACGCGCCACCCCCCGGGAGTGCGCGGGTGACGGCTACCCTGACCGCCACCCGCGCGGGTCACGCGTCGTCTACGCCGTGCGGCGGAGGCGACGAGCGAGGAGCGTGCCGCCACCGGCGGCGAGGAGCAGACCGGCGATCAGCATGATCGGCAGGAGCTCGGCGCCGGTGTAGGCGAGCGAGCCGCCACCACCGCCGGCACCCGGGCCGACGCCTGCGCCGGACCCGTCACCGCCCGGACCGCCCGGCGTGCCGGGGGTGCCCGGGTCGGTCGGGTCGGTCGGGTCGGTCGGGTCGACCGGCGCCGCGGCCACGACGAAGGTCACCGAGTCGGGGTCGCTCACGAGCGTGCCGATGGTCTCGACCGCGACGGCCTCGTGGTCACCGACGGCGACGTCCGGGAACGTCACGGTCCAGGTGCCGTCCTCGTCGGTGACCGTGGACTGCGTGCCGTCCTCGTCACCGTCGAGCGTCACGTCGACGTCCGAGCCCGGCTCCGCGGTGCCGCTGACCGGCACGTCCGTGGTGTCGTCCTCGGTCGGCACGGTGGTCTCGGTGCCGTCCTCCGGGTCGGTGATGGCGATGCCGGCGAAGGCGTCGGCCTGCACGGTCGCGGTCGCGATGTCGACCGTCGCCGCGTCGACCGCGGGGAGCAGTTCGATGCGGACGGCACGGACCGTGGTGGCGCCGGTGGCGTCACCGTCCGGGTCGCTGAACGCCGGGGCGGTCTGCGAGTTGATCGTGATCGACACCAACTCGTTGAGTGCGTCGAGCACCGGGTCGAGGGCCGTGACCACGTCCTCGAGCGTGTCGACGAGCGTGGCGACGGTGTCGGACACGAAGTCCTCGGTCACGATGCCGCTGACCGCGGTGGTCAGCGCGGGCAGGAGCGCCGTGTCGACGACTGCCTCGAGACCGGCCGTGAGACCGAGGTCGTCGAGGAGCGCGAGTGCCCCGGTTCCGGTGAGGGTGACCTCGGGGTCGGTCGTCGAGGTGCCGAGGAGCTGGCCGAGGGTCGTGTCGACGGAGATGTCGAGGCCGGCGTCCGCGACGAGGACCGTGGCGTCCGTGCTGACGTCCACGTTCACGGTGGCGACGTCGAGCGCGTCCTGGAGCGCGTCGGTCAGCAGCGCCGGCACCTGGTTCGTCAGGATGTCGGCGATCGCCTCCTCGATCTGCGCGTTGATCGTGTCGCTCGCGAGCAGTCGCGTGTTCGGCGCGAGGTCGTTGAGCGTGTAGAGGTCGTCGAGGTCGATCGAGACCGTGCCGGTTGACAGGTCGATCGTGACGGCGCCCGAGGTGAGCGGGGCCGCGGTGATCGACGACACGGCGGCCGCGAGGTCGACGTCCGCGGTCACGGTGGCCGTGGTGTCACCGACCGCGATGCCCGGGACGGTGTTCAGGACGTCGGTGAGGTCGTCCGTGACCGCGCCGGTCAGCGCCGTCGTGACCCCGCCCGCGCCGAGCGCCGTGTTGAGGGTCGTGCTCGTGGTGCCGAGCGTCGTGTTCAGCTGCCCGACGAGCGCGGCGACCGCCGGGCTCACGACGGACACGTCCGCGCTGGCCACCTGGTAGTCGGTGGTGACGTCGGCACCGTCGAAGGTGCGGGTCGCCTCGGCCCGCGCGGAGAGCGCCCCGAGGTCGACCGATGCGTCGCTGATGACCCCGTCGAGGTCGAGTCCGGCGAGCAGCGGCTGGAGGTCGATGCTCGCGCCGTCGCTGCCGGGAGCGCCGACCTGGATCGCGCCGTCGCCCGTGACCGCCCCGGCCGCGGCGACTGCCCCGGTGGTGGAGGTCGAGGAGTACTGACCCGCGACCCCGACGTCCACGAGGCCGTTGGCCCCGAGGAGCTGGATGCCGCCGGGGACCTGCACACCGAGGCTGTCGAGGACGGTGAGGTCGAGCGGGTTCGACCCGCCGTCGGCGGCGCCGCCGGGAGCGGTCGCGCCGTACGACCCGGCGAGTGCCGCGATCGTGTCGAGGTCGACGGTGCCGCTGCCCGCGAGCAGGCGACCCTCGGCCTGGGTGACGTCGGTGGCGGCCGCGTTCGCGGGGAGCGCCGCACCGCCGATGATGACCGCGGCCACGGTGGCCGTGGCGCCCGCGCGCAGCGCGAAGCGTGTTGCTGTGGATGGCATTGTGCCTCTTCCTCCGGCGGATCCCTCCGCCGCTGATCCATCCCCGGGGTGGTTGGTCCGGGGATCCGACGAGACCGCTGGTGGGGCGGTCCCGGAGTCACGTGTGCGCGTCGAGCTGCGCGCGGACGGGCTTCAGCGGATCGCGTCACCCCCGTGGATGAAGGGTGGGACGCCGGCGCTCACGCAGGACTGCACGCGTCGTGCGGTCGCGGAGTCGTTCCGGTCCATCCCTGATCCCCCTCGGGTGTGCACGGCATCGCCGTCGTGCTGAGGACTGCGCGCGGGTGGTTGATCCGCGCTCCCTGAACAACCTACAAGGAAGCGCCCACACTCTGGCGATACCCCCGTTCGGGGGAGTCCGAGCAACCGTTGACAGTTAGAAGTCAAACAGTTAGAGTTCTGAACATGACGCAGCAGGCACCGCAGTTCGACACGCCGCTCCAGCTCATGCGCTGGATCGGGTGGGCGCAGCGCAAGGCCGCCGAGGAGTGGGTCCGCGACCGCGACCTCACGCAGGAGCAGTCCTTCGTGCTCGGGTACCTGCAGCGTTCGCCCGGCGCGATCCAGCGTGAACTCGCCGAGGTCACCCGGACGAGCGCCGCCAGCGTCTCGAGCCTCCTGCAGGGGCTCGAACGGCGCGGGCTCGTCGAACGTCGTCCGGACGCCGACAACGCCCGCACCAAACGGGTCCACGCCACCGAGGCGGGAACCGCCCTCATCGCCGGGTTCGAGGACGCCATGTACGCCCTCGACGACGAGATCCTCGCACCGCTGACCCCCGACGAGCGCGCCACCCTGCACGACCTCCTGCGCAAGGTGACCGCAGCCCTCCCGGAGCCCACCCGGTAACGCACCACGCGCCTCCCGGCCGGAGGGCACGCACCACAGCGACGGCGTCCGCCGGCCGCTCTCCCCGTCGCGCCACGACCACGGTCGCCGCGACTCCGCACGCCGTGCCGACGACCGTCGGCGCGCGCTCCGCCCTGCCCAGAAGGAGGCAGCCATGAGCACCACCACCCTCGACCACGGCGACCGCGTCGCCGACCGGAACCGCTGGTACCTGTCCGCGGCACCCATCGCCCGCGCCCTCGTGCACCTCTGCGTGCCGATGGCCTCCGCGATGGTCGTCAGCGCCGTCTACAACGTCATCAACGCGGGGTTCATCGGCTCGCAGCACGACACCTCGCTGCTCGCCGCGATCACCTTCGGCACCCCGCTCCTCGGCCTGGTCATGGCCGTCGGTGGCGTGTTCGGCGTCGGCGGCAGCGCGCTGATGTCCCGGATGCTCGGCGCCTCCGAGCACGAGCCGGACCGAGCGCAGGACATCAAGCACGTCGCAGCGTTCTCGCTCTGGGGCGCCGTGGTCACCGGAGCCGTGCTCGGCGGCGCCGGACTCCTGCTGCTGCACCCACTCGTCGCCCTGCTCGGTGCCGACGCCCGAGCCGTCCCCGCCACGAGCGCCTACGTCGCCGTGATGCTTGCGTTCGTGCCGGTCCTCGCCGCGTCCTTCGCGCTCGAGCAGATCGTCCGCTCCGAGGGCGCCGCGCGGCAGGCGATGGTCGGGCTCGTGCTGTCGACCCTCGGCAACCTGGTGTTCGACGTGCTCTTCATCCTCGTGCTGCACTGGGGCGTGGCCGGCGCGGCACTCGCGGTCGGTCTCGGCAACCTGGTCGCGATCGGGTACTGGGTGGTCTGGCTGCAGCGGCACAGCGCGAACGTCAGCTTCGCTCCGCGGTGGATCACGCTGCGCGGCGACGTGGTGCGGCCGGTCCTCGGCGTCGGCGCCGGCGAGCTGCTGCAGGCGGCGTTCCTCATCGTCACGACGCTCGTCCTGAACAACCTCGCGAGCGCCTACGGCAACGACCCGCTCGCCGCCATGGGCGTCGCGGTCCGCATCGCCCAGGTCCCGGAGTTCCTCGTCATGGGGGTCACGATCGGCGTGCTCCCGCTCCTCGCGTACGCGTTCGGCAAGGGCGATGCGGGCCGACTGCGCTCGGCCCTCCGCGCGGCGGCCCTGACGGTCGGTGCGATCGTGCTGGTGTTCTCGGGCACCGTCTTCGTGTTCCGCGAGCAGGTCTTCACGGTCTTCTCGGGTGACCACGCCGTGCTCGCGATCGGCGTGACGATCCTCACGGCACAGCTGGTCGCGACGATCGTCAACGGGTTCACCGGCCTGCTGACGTCGCTGTTCCAGGCGACCGGGATGGTCGTCCCCGCCATGACGCTCTCCCTGGCACAGGGCGTGCTGTTCATCCCGATCGTGTTCGTCGGGAACCTGTGGTTCGGGCTCGCCGGGATCATCTGGGCGCTCACCGTGACCGAGGTCCTCGTGTTCGCCGCGGCGCTCGTGCTGTGGGCGGTGTCGCGGGCGCGGATCGCCCGAGGCCTCGCCGAGGGGTCGCCGGAACGCGCGGAGGCGGCGCTCGTCGAGTCGGCTACCTGAGCGGCAAGTCGGCCGGACCATCGGACGGGAGGCCCGTGGCGGCGCCGCCACGGGCCTCCCGTCCGGTGGTCCCCGCGTCGGGCGCGGGGCGCTCCGCCGTCGTGCAGCTGCGCTCAGCGCAGCGGCGGGAGGGTCGCGACCGAGACGCCGACCGCAGAGGCCACCTCGCGGACGCGCTGGTCGAGTTCCTCGCCGCGCAGGTGCTTCGGGAACCCGAACACCACGCGGTACGCCGGCACGTCGATCCACACCGGTGCGTTCGGGTCACCCGCGAGGACCCGGATCGCGTCGACCCGTCCGAAGGCGTAGCGACCGACGGCCTTCGCGTCGCCGCTCGCCACCGAGACGACCGCGGCGCGCGGGATGCCGACGAGGAGCGTCGGGGTCGATCCACCCGAGTAGAGACCGATGCCGTTGCCGTCCGCGACGAGCGTGCCGTAGCCCCGCCGGGGCACGGACTCCCGGGGCAGGCCGAGTGCGCCTGCCGCCCAGTCGATCTGCTTGCCGAGGTCGCGGCTGACCCGCACCGGGACCAGGCGGGCACCGGGGTGGAGGGCGGCGAGGGCGCGTTCACGGCGCCGGGTGTGCGCGTGGTAGGCGAGGTTGATCACCTCGACGATCACGAAGAACAGTGCCGCGAACCCGACGAGGCTCAGGACGATGCCCTCGGTGGACATGCCCTCCTGGTGCTCCCGGTACGCGAGCAGGCCGAAGCGCAGCACCAGGTACCCGCCGAGCACGAGCAGTCCGATCGCGCCCCCGCTGCGGCGTCCGTTGTTCCCCATCGCGCCAGACTAAGGCGACCGGCGGACCTGGCCGAGGATGCTGCACGGTCCCTCAGTCGCCGCGGACGCGCAGCCCGTCGAGCAGGACACGCACCATCGGGTTCGGCGAGCCGTCGGCCGCGGGTGCCCGGTGGCTGAGGTCGCCGATCGCCTGCAGAAGCTCCACCGCGTCGACGTCGGTGCGGACCTCCCCCGTGGCGATCGCCGCGTCGAGGAGCTCGCGCAGGACGTGCCCGAGCCGGTCCACGAAGTACCCCGGCAGCGCGTCGAACGCCGGGTCGCCGGAGTGCAGTGCCGCGGACAGGCCCTGCTTCGTCGCGACGAACCGGGTGAACCGGGTGACCCAGCGGTCGAGGGCCTCCCCCGGCGGGTACTCGGCCCGCAGACGGTCGGCCTCGGCGGCGGTGTCGTCGATCTCCGACGTGAAGACGGCGGCGACGAGGTCCGCGCGCTGCGGGAAGTGCCGGTAGAGCGTGCCGACACCCACGCCGGCCTCGGTAGCGACCTCGCGCACGGGGGCGTCGACCCCGGACCGGGCGAACACCGTCCGGGCTGCCTGCAGGATCGCGTCGACGTTCTGGCGGGCGTCGGCACGCAGGCGACGCGGTTCGGCGGTCGGCACAGCACACCCCTTGCGTAAACGGAACAATGTTCCGTATGGTGATCGACATCAGCGGAACGTTGTTCCGGATACGAGACTACAGGAGACCGCCATGCAGTACCGCACCCTCGGACGCACCGGCATCAAGGTGACGCCCTACGCGCTCGGCGCGATGATGCTCGGCCAGTTCGGCAACCCCGACCGCACCGAGGGCATCCGGATCATCCACCGGGCGCTCGACGCCGGCATCAACTTCATCGACACGGCGGACCGCTACGGCGACTCGGAGGAGGTCGTCGGCGAAGCGCTGGCCGGACGACGCGACCAGGTCGTCCTCGCCACGAAGTTCCACGGTCCGGTCGACGACGACGTGAACCACCGTGGAGCGTCTCGGCGGTGGATCGTCGAGGCGGTCGAGCGGTCGCTCCGGAACCTGCGCACCGACCACATCGACCTCTACCAGCTGCACCGCCCGGACCCCGACACGGACATCGACGAGACCCTCTCGGCGCTCACCGACCTCGTCCGGCAGGGCAAGGTCCGCGCGATCGGCAGCTCGTCGATGCGCGGCTCGGAGATCGTCGAGGCGCAGTGGGTGTCCGAGCGCCGCGGGTTCGAGCGGTTCCGCACCGAGCAGCCGAACTACTCGATCCTCGACCGGGAGATCGAGCGCGAGGTCCTGCCCGTCGCGCAGCGGTACGGCATGGGGACGCTCGTCTACAGCCCCCTCGCGGGCGGCTCGCTGACCGGGCGGTACCGTGCCGGGCAGTCGAACGACGAGTTCCGGGCGAGCACCGGCATGCGGCACTTCCGCGACGAACGACGGCTGGCCGCGATCGAGCAGCTCATCGCGCTCGCCGACGAGACCGGGATCCGGCTCACGCACCTCGCGATGGCGTTCACGATCGCGCACCCGGGCGTGACGTCGGCGATCGCCGGGCCCCGCACGATGGAGCAGCTCGAGGACACCCTGGCCGGGGTGGACGTGGTGCTCTCCGACGAGGTCCTCGACCGGATCGACGCGATCGTCCCGCCGGGCGAGAGCATCGGCGCGATGGACATGGTCTACCGCGGACCCGAGGTCGGCTCCCCCGCGATGCGCCGCCGCCCCGAGGGCGAGCGCGCCGCTGCCTGACGGTGCTGGTGCTCGGTGCTGGTGCTCGGTGCTTGACGCTTGGTGCCCCTGGAGGGACTCGAACCCCCAACCGTTTCCTTAGGACGGAACTGCTCTTCCATTGAGCTACAGAGGCTGGCTGGACCACTCTAGCGGGCGCGACCAGGTGACGGACGGGAGGCGCGGTGCCAGCGGGCACCGCGCCTCCAGTCCGCTCCTGGCTGCGACAGCAGCGCCGCTACGCGGCGACCAGGTACTCGTCCCAGTCCGCCTGCGGACGCTCGATCCCGCGCACGACCCACGAGGCGCCGTGCGGCGCCCTCGGGCGGAAGCGCAGCCGCCACCCCATCTCCTGCGGGGTGCGGTCACCCTTCGTGTTGTTGCACGCCAGACAGCAGGCGACGAGGTTCTCCCACGAGTCCTGCCCGCCGCGGGACTTCGGCTGGACGTGGTCGATCGTGGTGGCGTGCCGGTCGCAGTAGGCGCAGCGGTTGCCGTCGCGACGGAGGACGCCGCGGCGGGAGACGGGCACGAGTCTGGAGTGCGGGATGCGCACGTACCGGGTGAGGATGATGACGGACGGACGGTCGTAGGTCGACGTCGACCCGGTCACCGGGTGGTCGAGGTCGGCGGCGACGATGGCGGCCTTCTGGTTCATGACCAGCACGAGGGCCCGTCGGAACGAGATCACCGCGAGGGGCTCGTAACCGGCGTTGAGGACGAGAGTGCGCATGGGTTCCCTTCCGACGTGCCTGGACGGCTTCCAGGCGGTGCGGGTGCGCCGGACCAGGGCGTCGCGCAGGTGACCGTCGCTCGCGCGCACGGCCCCGGAACCACGAAGAGCACCACCCGGATGGGCAGTGCTCTCGTCATGACGGGGCGTGCTCGTGCACGCAGGCGGTGGTCGACCATATGTCGACGTGCGCGCGCCGACCCATGGTGCGGGTCGTGCGGAACGCTGACATGAGGTCTCCCTGCTCGCAGCCGAAGGGCCGGTGCAGCGTCAGGATACGTCGGAAACCGGCCCGGCACGAGGGTGTGCGGGCCGGTTCCGGCGATGTTCACGGGTTCGACGCATCCGCGTCGACCGGAGGGCGCGCTCGGGGTCAGATCCCGAAGCGGACGATGTGGTAGTCGCTGGTCCAGATCGGACGGATCGACACGGAGCCGCCGGGCTTCGGCGCGTCCATGATCATGCCGTTGCCCATGTAGAAGCCGTCGTGCGCCTCGTTGTTGAAGATGACGACGTCGCCGGGCTGTGCCTCGGACTCCGGGATCGTGGTGCCGGCCTGGTCCTGCAGGGGCACGGAGTGCGCGAGGTTGATGCCGTACTGCGCGTACACGAACATCACGTAGCCCGAGCAGTCGAACCCGGACGGGTCCGCGCCGCCGAACACGTACGGCGTGCCGATGTACTGCTTCGCGGTCGCGACGACGGCGGGCAGCGAGAACGGGGTGTTCGCGGCCTTCGAGGTCGCGACGTAGTCGGCGGCGCTCGGGCCCGAGTACGAGGCGTACTGCGTGGCGGTCGCCGCGCGAGCCTTCTCGGTCGCGGCGGCCTGCTTCGCGGCAGCTGCCGCGGCCTTCGCCTCGGCCTGCTGCGCGGCCTCGGCGTCGAGCGTCGACTGGGCCGTCGCACCGTAGCCGTCGCGGCTGGTGCCGGCGAGGGCGACCGCGTCCGACACGGAGAAGTTCTGCTCGCCGGTCGTGCGGAGCTGGCGCTGGGCGGCGGCAGCGGCGTCCGAGGGCTGCTGGGTCGACGCGAACGCGGCCGGGACCGCCATCGTGCCGAACATGCCGGCGGCGACGGTCAGGACGAGGGGCGCGAGGAACCGGCGCTTGCGGGCGGACGAGCTGGCCTTCGCCTGCTCGGCGCGCTGGGCGGCCTGTGCGGCACGGCGTCCACCGGCGAGCGGTGCGGTCTTCACGGGCTGCGGGGCGGCAGCGCGCGCGGTGCGTCGGGTGGGGAGGGCCGTGGGGGCGTCGGCGGTGTTCGTCGGGTTCGCGGTCTGGTCGTCCGCGGCGGAACCGTTCAGCGTCAAGGGTGGGATCTCCGGCGCCTCGTCACCACGGTCCGGGGCATCACGACGAGCTGGGGACTCGCCTGACCTGGGCCGTGGAACCCCATCCGTTCGTCATCGTTTCCGATCGAGGCAGGAGACGGGTTCGAGACGTCCTGCCACGGGTTCCCGGGTTCGGTGTCGGCCCGGGGACTCGCACGAGTGTACGTGGCCGTCGTTACCTTGTCGAGATGAAACGGGGACTTTGTAACAGAACGGTAAAGGCGAGCGGACGTCAGGCGTCGCCGCGTTCGATGTACACGTGCTGTGCGACCTCGCTCGGGAGCTCGATGCCCGAGTCCTCGCCGTCGACCCGCACCGCGACGTAGGCGCCGGCGCGCTGCACGCTCGCGACCCGACCGGGCATGACCCCGGCGGTCCGCAGCTGGTGGAGGAGCTCGGGTTCGAACTGCACCGGCTCACCCAGGCGGCGGATCGTGCCCGTCGCGACGGCGTCGGTGCCCTCGGTCGCGGTGACGATGTTCTGCACGCCGTCGAGGAAGCCGCCGGCGTCCGGCCCGCCGATCTCGGCCAGCCCCGGGATCGGGTTGCCGTACGGCGACTCCGTCGGGTTGCCGAGCATCTCGAGCAGCCGGACCTCGACCTGCTCGCTCATCACGTGCTCCCAGCGGCAGGCCTCGTCGTGGACGAACGCCCAGTCGAGCCCGATGACGTCGGAGAGCAGCCGCTCGGCGAGACGGTGCTTGCGCATGACGTGGGTCGCTCGGGAACGCCCCTCGGTCGTGAGCTCGAGGTGGCGGTCGCCGGACACGACGACGAGGCCGTCACGTTCCATGCGGGCGATGGTCTGCGAGACCGTGGGACCCGAGTGGCCGAGGCGCTCCGAGATGCGGGCGCGCAGCGGGATGATCGCTTCTTCCTCGAGGTCGAGGATCGTGCGCAGGTACATCTCCGTGGTGTCGACGAGATCGGTCACGGTCCGCCTCTCTGGTCTCAGGTCCCGCCACCCTACTTGTTCGCGGTGACACTGCAGGACCAACACTTGCAAGGGTCAAGGAATGCCCTGGGATACCGCGCCGGTAGGATCGCTCCATGGCAGACATCGTCATCCCGTCCGACCTCCTCCCGACCGACGGACGCTTCGGCTGCGGCCCGTCCAAGATCCGTGGCGCGCAGCTCGAGTCCCTCGTGACGCGCGGGGCGACGATCCTCGGCACCTCCCACCGGCAGAAGCCCGTGAAGGACCTCGTCGGCAGCGTCCGACAGGGCATCGCCGACCTGTTCCAGGTGCCGGACGGCTACGAGGTCGTGCTCGGCAACGGCGGGTCGACCGCGTTCTGGGACGCCGCCGCCTTCGGGCTCGTCGAGCGCCGTGCCGAGAACCTGTCCTTCGGCGAGTTCGGCTCGAAGTTCGCCAAGGCCGTCGCCGCACCGTGGCTCGAGGCGCCGCACGTCATCGAGGCCCCGGGCGGTTCGCTCGCCGCCCTCGAACCGGTCGAGGGCGTCGACGTCTACGCCTACCCGCACAACGAGACCTCTACCGGCGTCATGGCCCCGGTGGTCCGCGCGCAGGGTGACGACGGCGCGCTCACCGTGGTGGACGCCACGAGCGCTGCCGGCGGTGCGGCCTTCGACGTGTCCGCGACCGACGTCTACTACTTCGCGCCCCAGAAGAACTTCGCGTCCGACGGCGGGCTGTGGCTCGCGCTGTTCTCCCCCGCCGCGATCGAGCGGGTGGAGCGCATCGCCGCCTCGGACCGCTACGTCCCGGAGTTCCTGTCCCTGAAGAACGCGGTCGACAACTCACGGCTCGACCAGACGCTGAACACCCCGGCACTCGCGACCTTGCTCCTCCTCGACGACCAGGTCCGCTGGATCAACGAGTCGGGCGGCATCGCGTGGGCCGACGCCCGCACGAAGCAGTCCTCCGGGACCATCTACGACTGGGCGGCGTCGGTCGACTTCGCGACGCCGTTCGTGGCGGAGCCGTCGCACCGGTCGCAGGTGGTCGCGACGATCGACCTCGACGACGCGATCGACGCCAAGGCCGTGGCCGCGACGCTCCGCGCGAACGGCATCGTCGACACCGAGCCGTACCGGAAGCTCGGCCGCAACCAGCTCCGGATCGCGACGTTCACGGCGATCGAGCCGGCGGACGTCGCGCAGCTCACCAAGGCGATCGAGTACGTGGTGGGCGAGCTGTCGCGCTGACGCGCGTCAGAACAGCGCGCGGCAGAACAGCGCGCGTCGGGACAGACGGGAGGCGCGGTGCCAGCTGGCACCGCGCCTCCCGTTCGTTGCCGGTCGCGTCGCGGACGACGCGCGTCGCGTCAGGACCGGTGGTGGTCCGGGTCGACCTCGCTCGCGTCGAGACGGTCGACCTCGAGGTCGTCGTCCGGGTCGACGGGGCGGACGCGCTGCGCGCGTCGCCGGCGTGCGCGCGGCGGCGCGACCGGCTCCGGCTCGGTGTCGTCCTCGTCCGACTCGTCGTCGGAGTCCGCCGCGTCGTCGAGCTCGTCGACGTCCACGCCGTCGAGGTCGTCGTCGTCCGACTCGCTCAGGTCGTCCTCGTCGGTGTCGAAGTCGTCGTCGTCGTCCGATTCATCGTCGTCGGCCTCGTCGTCGTCCGGGTCGTCGTAGTCGGCGTCCTCGTCGTCGTCCTCGTCCGACTCGTCGTCGTCCTCGTCGGACTCGTCGTCGTCGTCCCCGTGTCCGTCCTCGCCCTCCTGCGCGGCGCGGTACTCCGCGAGTCGCTCGGACCAGGGCACCCACTCGGGCGCGACGAGCGAGCCGTCGCCGGGCATGAGCTCGACCTCGAGCACGGTCGGTTCGTCGTCGCCGATCTTCGCGACCGACACCGTCCACCGCCAGCCGGGGTACCCCGCCATCCGGTTGGCAAAGCGGAGCGAGACGACGTCGTCGCCCTCGTCCACGGCGTCGACGAAGGCGCCGACGGTCGAGTCCGGCGTGACCTCGAGCAGGGCGGTGCGCGCGAGGCGCTCGTACTCGTGCGTGGGCATCAGGCGTCCAACTGGTCGGCGACGTGGCGGAGGATCGCGGCGAGGCGCTCCCCGTTCTTCGGGTAACGGCCGTGGCGGAGGTCGCCGCTGATGCGGTCGAGCTCCTTCACGAGGTCCTCGACGATCACGGCCATGTCGTCGGCCGAGCGACGGGACATCTTCGACAGCGACGGCTGCGGGTCGAGGAACCGCACGCTGAGCGCCTGCGACCCCTTCTTGCCCTGGACCACGCCGTACTCGAGTCGCGAACCGGCCTTCACCGTGGTGACGCCGTCCGGCAGCGAGGAGGCGTGCAGGAACACCTGGTCGCCGTCGTCGCCGGTGATGAACCCGAACCCCTTCTGGTCGTCGTAGAACTTGACCTTGCCGGTGGGCATGCGTGGACTCCTCGTGGTCGTGGAACGGCCGTGGTGCGTCGGATATCCTGGGTCGATGGCCAAGCCGACCCGATCCACCGGGACCCCCCGCGACGCAGCGGAGTCCTCGGTGACGTTCAATCGTACCGAACGCGTGCTCGGGTTCATGGTCGGCGGGATCTTCATCGCCGCCTTCCTGTGCCTCGTCGCGGTGATCGTGATGTGGCTGACGGCTCCTGCTGCCGGAGGGTCGATGCCGTGGCCGGTCGTCATGGCGATCCCGCTCGTCGGACTCCCGATCGGCATGCTGCTCCTGTTCGTGCTCCTCGGCGTCGTCTGGACACGCCGGGCCCGCGAGAACCGGACGTCTCACTGAGGACCCGGACCCGGCACCGAGCGGACGGACGATGACGACCACCGCCGACCTCGCCGCCCGGCTCCGGGCGATGCCCGACGACGCCCTCGAGCGCCTCGTCGTCGCCCGCCGGCTGCCCGCCGCGTCGCTCGCCGAGAGCGGGCCGCAGCACATCGCGGACTTCTTCGACCTGGCCGAGGCGCTCCGCACGGACGACGCGGTCGACGCCGCGATCGAGCACCTGCCGCGGGCGGCACTCCTCGCCCTCCGCGACGGCGGCGCCACGGACTCGCTGGCGCCTGCGGTCGCGCTCGGCCTCGCCGACACGGACGGCGGCGTCGACGACGCGGTGTCCGCCCGCCTGGCCGCCCACCCGGACCTGGCGGTCGCGGTGGACCAGCCGGGAGGCCCGGCACCAGCCCGCCACGCCGCCCCCGTCGACGACGACACGGCCCGGGCGACGGGCGCCGAGCACGCGTTCGGCACCATGACCGTGCTCGCCGAGCTGCTCCGGGCCGTCGACGCCGGCGAGGTGCGCGAGCTCGTGAAGGGCGGCATCGGCACCCCACTCGCCCGGACGCTCGGCGACCGGCTGGGCACCGACCCCGAGGTCGTCCCCGACCGCCTCAGCCTGCTGCGCCGGACCGGCCTGGCGTCGCTCGAGCGCGGCACGTGGAACGTCTCGGACGATGGTGACGCATGGCTCCTCGCGCCGTGGGCCGAGCGGTGGACCACCCTCACGGGCGCTTGGCGGGACGCGCTCGACCCCGCCGTGCGCGAGGTGCTCGACCTCGCGGGCGCCGACTGGCACGACCTCGTCGCGACGGGGCGCTGGGCGTACCCGGCCGGTGCACGGTGGCTCGACGCCGAACTCCTGACGGTCGCGGGCACGGGGAGCGCGCTCGGCCTCGTGGTCGACGGCGCCCTCACGACCACGGGTGCCGCCCTGCTCGCCGGCGCCACGGACGCGGCCGACCGTGCCGCCGCGGACCTCCCCGACACCGTGCCGGGCGTGTACCTCCAGCACGACCTCACCGTCATCGCGCCCGGGCCGCTCGCCCCGGCGGACGACGCCGAACTCCGTGCCGTCGCGACGCTCGAGGCCCCGGGCCTCGCAGCGCGGTACCGCGTGTCGGAGGAGTCGCTCGCCCGGGCCTTCCGGTCCGGACTCGACCGCGACGCGGTGCTCGGGCGGTTCGAACGGCTCTCGGTGTCGGGCGTGCCCCAACCGCTCGTCTACCTCGTCGACCAGGTCGCCGAGCGCGACGGCAGCATCGTGGTCGACCTCGGTCCGGGCGGCGTCGGCTCGGTCGTCCGGGGCACGGCCGACCAGCTCGACCTGATCGGCGTGGACGCCGAGCTCCGGCAGGTGTCGTGGGAGCGGCCGGACCTCACCACGCTGACCACCCGCTACCCGGCGCAGGTCGTGCACACCGCGCTGCGCGACGCGCGGTACCCGGCCGTGCTGACGACCGCAGCCCAGGCGACCGTGGAGGCCGCGCCTCCCGTCCGCCGCGCAGCGGGACGCGACCCGCAGGAGGCCGCCCGTGCACTCGTGGAGCGCCTCCGGTTGACGACCCAGCGGGCGGAGGGCGAGCCGGAGCAGGAGTGGCTCGGCCGGCAGATCGACCTCGCCGTGCGCGGACGCACGCCGATCCGGCTCACGGTGCGCATGCCGGACGGCTCGGAGCGACCGTTCTCGATCGTCCCGACCTCGGTCGCGGCCGGTCGCGTCCGCGGCAAGGACACGGCGGTGGACGTCGAGCGGACCCTCCCGCTCTCCCTCGTCGTGGCTGTGGAGAGCGACGCCTGATCCACACCCCGGCCCGTGCGCAGGCGGAGCGCCTAGGCTGATCCGTCATGAACGGACCGCTGATCGTGCAGAGCGACCGCACGGTGCTGCTCGAGGTGGCACACCCCGACGCCGAGGACGCGCGCCACGAACTGGCGGTGTTCGCGGAGCTCGAACGTGCCCCGGAGCACGTGCACACCTACCGCATCACGCGGCTCGGTCTGTGGAACGCCCGGGCCGCCGGGCACGATGCCGAGGCGATGATCGACACGCTCGAGCGGTTCGCGAAGTTCCCCGTCCCGCAGAGCGTCACGGTCGACGTCCGCGACACGGTGTCCCGCTACGGCCGGCTCGTCATCCGGCGCGAGGAACGGCCGGACGCACCCGCGATCGCGAACTCCCCCGGCGAAGAACTCGAGCGCCAGCCGATGCTGCTCCTCACCGCCACCGACCCGGCGATCCTCGCCGAGGTCACCCGGTCGAAGCGCATCAAGCCGCTCCTGGGCAACCAGCGCTCCCCGGAGGAGATCGAGCTCCAGCCGTGGGCCCGCGGACAGGTCAAGCAGGAGCTCGTGAAGCTCGGCTGGCCGGCGGAGGACCTCGCGGGCTACACGCCGGGTCAGCCGCACGCGATCGACCTCGCGACCGCCGACTGGCACCTCCGGCCGTACCAGGAGCAGGCCGTCGACACCTTCTTCGCGCAGGGCTCGGGCGTCGTCGTGCTCCCCTGTGGTGCCGGCAAGACGCTCGTCGGTGCCGGAGCGATGGCGACCGTCAAGGCGACCACGCTCATCCTCGTGACGAACACCGTCTCCGCGCGGCAGTGGCGGGACGAGCTGCTGCGGCGGACCAGCCTGACCGAGGACGAGATCGGCGAGTACTCCGGCTCCGTGAAGGAGATCCGGCCGGTCACGATCGCGACGTACCAGATCCTCACCGCGCGGCGGAAGGGCGAGTACACGCACCTGTCGCTCCTCGACGCGCTCGACTGGGGGCTCATCGTCTACGACGAGGTCCACCTCCTGCCGGCGCCGGTGTTCAAGCTCACGGCCGACCTGCAGGCGCGTCGCCGCCTCGGCCTGACCGCGACGCTCGTGCGCGAGGACGGACGCGAGGGCGATGTGTTCTCGCTCATCGGGCCGAAGCGCTACGACGCCCCGTGGAAGGAGATCGAGGCGCAGGGCTACATCTCGCCGGCGTCCTGCTACGAGGTCCGCATCGACCTGCCCCACGGCGATCGGCTCGAGTACGCGGCGTCCGGCGACGACGAGCGCTACCGCCTCGCCGCGACGACGCCCGCGAAGACCCCGGTCGTGCGAGAGCTCATCGAGAAGCACCGGGGCGAGCAGATCCTCGTCATCGGGCAGTACATCGACCAGCTCGACGACCTCGCTGCGTCGCTGGACGCCGCCGAGATCACGGGAGCGACGCCCGTCGACGAGCGTGAGCGACTCTTCCAGGCCTTCCGCACGGGTGCGATCGACGTGCTCGTGGTGTCCAAGGTCGCGAACTTCTCGGTCGACCTGCCCGACGCGACCGTGGCGATCCAGGTGTCGGGCTCGTTCGGCTCCCGGCAGGAAGAAGCGCAGCGCCTCGGACGGCTCCTCCGTCCGAACAAGGACGGCCTGCCGGCGTCGTTCTACACCCTCGTCACGCGGGACACCGTCGACCAGGACTTCGCGCAGAACCGGCAGCGGTTCCTCGCCGAGCAGGGCTACTCGTACACCATCCTCGACGCAGACCAGGTGGCGGCCGCCGCGTAGCGGCCTCCTTGCGGGGGTTCCCGAAGGGCGGCCTGGAGGCGCGGTGCCAGCCCGCACCGCGCCTCCAGGCCGTCCCGTGCTCACGCACGCACCGCTCACAGGAAAGCCACAAGGAACGGTCAGAAGATGGGCGCATGAGCGATGGCCCCAAGATCCTGATCGTCGACGACGAACCGAACATCCGCGACCTGCTGACGACCTCCCTGCGTTTCGCCGGCTTCGCCGTGCGTGCCGTGGGCAACGGCGCGCAGGCCATCTCCGCCGTGCTCGAGGAAGAGCCGGACCTCATCATCCTCGACGTCATGCTCCCCGACATGAACGGCTTCGGCGTCACCAAGCGCCTCCGGTCCTCGGGCTACACGTCGCCCATCCTGTTCCTCACCGCCAAGGACGACACCGAGGACAAGATCACCGGCCTCACGGTCGGCGGCGACGACTACGTGACCAAGCCGTTCTCGCTCGACGAGATCGTCGCCCGCATCAAGGCCATCCTCCGTCGCACCATGAACGACGAAGAGGACGCCATCATCCGTGCCGGCGAACTGACGATGGACCAGGACACCCACGAGGTCACCATCGGCGACGCGCAGATCGAGCTCTCCCCGACCGAGTTCAAGCTGCTCCGCTACCTCATGCTCAACCCGAACCGGGTGCTCTCCAAGGCGCAGATCCTCGACCACGTGTGGGAGTACGACTTCAACGGCGACGCGGGCATCGTGGAGTCGTACATCTCGTACCTCCGCCGCAAGCTCGACCAGTACTCGGCCGAGCCGGTCATCCAGACCAAGCGCGGTTTCGGCTACATGCTCAAGGCGGCGAAGGCCTCCTAGGCGCAGGTCTTCACGGCGGCCGTCCGGTTTCACCGGGCGGTCGCTGTCTATCGTTGGGACAGCATGCACACGCGAATGAGCCGCTGGTGGGACGGGATCTCCCTGCGCACCAAGATCACCGGGATCACGGTGCTCCTGGTCGCGCTCGGCCTGCTCGTCGCCGGGCTCGGCACGATGACCGTGCTGTCGACCTACCTCCTCACCCAGCTCGACGACACCGTGAAGCAGACGACGGAGCAGCTCGAGGGCCAGAACATCAGCGACGGCAAGCAGTACTGCGAACTGTCGGTCGTGCTGTCGCAGCGTGCCTACGTCGCCGCCTACAACGCCGACGGCGACCAGATCTGCCAGACGAAGACCAGCAGCCGGCCCGACATCCGGATGCTCGACTTCGCGCAGGCCTCGCAGAGCACGCAGCGGTTCTCGCTCTACGACAGCGCACACGACCACGAGTGGCGCGCGCAGGTCATCCCCGCCGCGCTGCAGAACCGGTCCGACGGCACCACCGAGACCGGGTACGTGCTCGTCGCGGTCTCGAGCGCCGACAACGACCAGACGATCCTCCGCTTCACCGTCATCTTCCTGTTCTTCGGCATCTCGGTGATGCTGCTCGGCGCCATGCTGACCAGGCTCCTCGTGACGGCGACCTTCGACCCCTTGCGCGACGTCGAGGACACCGCTGCGCGCTTCGCCGCCGGGGACTTCAACCAGCGACTCGAGGCGGACACCCCGAACACCGAGGTCGGGCGCCTCAACCGCTCCCTCAACGCCATGCTCGAGCGCATCGACACCGCGTTCGAGGACCGGGAGCGCACGATCGACCAGATGCGCCGGTTCGTCGGTGACGCCTCCCACGAACTCCGGACGCCGCTCGTCTCGCTCCGCGGGTACGCCGAGCTGTACCGCATGGGTGCCCTCCGCAAGGAAGAGGACGTCGCCCAGGCCATGGAGCGCATCGAGAAGGAAGCCCAGCGCATGGGGCTCCTCGTGCAGGACCTGCTCCAGCTCGCCCGCATCGACGAGTCGAAGCCGCTCGAGCTCGGCCCGGTCGACCTCGTGTCGATCGCCCGCGACTCCGCGCTCGACACCATGGCGTCCAACCCCGACCGCGAGATCCAGGTGCTCGTCGAGGACAGCGTCACCGGCGAGAGCGTCCCGCAGGCCGTCCGCCCGGCGATGTCCGAGACCGGCGAGGTCCCCGCGTCGCCGACGTCCGCCTCCGCCAACACGACGGGACCGATCGCGTTCTCGCGCCAGACGATCGCCCGGCTCCGTGCCCGTCGCAACCGTGCGATGAGCCTCGACGCCGCGCCGACCGACGAGACCACCCCGCTGCCCACGGTCGTGCTGCCGAAGCGCCCGCCGATCGTCCTCGCCGAGGAGAACAAGATCCGGCAGGTCGTGACGAACCTGATGGGCAACGCGATGCGCTTCACGCCGTCCGACGACCCCATCGAGATCGGCATCGGCGTCGACGAGGAGCGCGGGCTCGCGAACATCGACGTCATCGACCACGGCGAGGGCATCCCGCCGCAGCTCCGCGACAAGATCTTCCAGCGGTTCTGGCGTGCGGACACCTCGCGGGCACGCGACACCGGCGGCTCCGGGCTGGGGCTCGCGATCGTGTCGGGCATCGTGCAGGCACACCACGGGTCGGTCGAGGTGTTCGACACCGAGGGCGGCGGCGCGACCTTCCGCGTGTGGCTCCCCCTGCTCCCCCGCGACTGGGTGCCCCCGGTCCCCGAGGCCGCCCCCGCCCCCTGACCCCCACGCTCCCGCCCGACGCGCGACCCCGGTTGGTCGCACGACATGCCGCTCAACTCCGGTCGTGCCGACATGTTCTGCGACCAGTCCGGCTCGCCGACGGCAGGTCGTGCGACCAAGCCGCCGCTCACGCGACCCGTCGAGCGTCCCGCCGAACGACGAACGCCTGCCGAAGCCGTTCGAAGAGCACAGCCGGGCGCGATGCATCGGCGCGGGTGGCGTGGATGACGAGCCAGTCGTTCACCGCGAGACCGTTGTCCCGACGCTGGTCGTGCTCGAACGCTGCACGCTCGCGGTGGTGCGCGCCGTCGTACTCGAGCGCGATCCGGTACTCCGGCCAGGCCATGTCGACCCGAGCGAGGAAGACACCGCGCGCGTCGGACACCTCGACCTGGAGCTGGGGCTCCGGGAAACCGGCATCGACGACCGCAAGCCGGAGCCACGTCTCCATCGCCGAGTCCGCGCCCACCCGCACGAGGTCGAGCACCTCCCGTGCCGCTGCGTTGCCGTGACTTCCCGGGCGGATCGCCGCGATGAGGTCGTCGACCGTCAGCAGTCCACCGGGTCGGACGAAGTGGTCTGCGACCGCGACTGCCTGGTGCACCGTGAGGAGACCGACGCTCTCTCGCCAGGCCTGTGCGGGAGCGCTGACGCGGACGCCGTCGCGGACCACCGTGTCGACCGGAGCGCGATGCCGGTGTCCCGTGACACCTCGTCGCCGCATCAGTGGACCGGTGCCGAAGGTCGACACGTGCACCAGCTCGCCGACCCCCCGTCGAGGGAGCGGTGCACCCCACACCGCGAGTGCGGACGTGTGGCTCACGTGCTGGTCCGGGCGCAGCACCAGACCCACAGCACGGACCAGCGGGAGCGTCGGGTCGGTCGTGCGGACGCCGTGGGTGGGGCGGAGCAGGTCTCCACGGCGGAGTCGGTTCGCGCTGGCCCCGGCCGCGGTGGCGTCACGGACGAGGAAGCCCGCTCGGTCGAGCTCGGGCGGAAGCGAACGGGGGTGGGTCATGCCGGGAGTATCGCCCCAGGGTATGTCCGCGGGCTCCCTCGGGACGCGACCTGTGGAGAACTGGGCGAGCCGCGCCTCCCGTGCGGAACTCGGTGGTCGCGCAACGTGCCGTGCACGGAACGCCGTGGTCTCACGAACTGTCGCCTACCGGCGACGAAGCCGACACGTTTCGCGACCAACCGGCGGCACCCACCCCGCACGCGCACCCCGCACGCGGAGCGCCCCCGCACGCCGAGCGCCCCCGCACGCCGAGCGCCCCGCACGCGGAAGGGCCCCGCACGCGCAGCGTGCGGGGCCCTTCCGGCTACCGGGACTAGAAGTCCATGCCACCCGTGGGGTCGCCGGCCGGCATGGCCGGGGCCTTCTCGGGCTTGTCGGCGACGACGGCCTCGGTCGTGAGGAACAGACCGGCGATCGACGCAGCGTTCTGCAGCGCCGAGCGCGTGACCTTGGCCGGGTCGATGATGCCCGCGGCCACGAGGTCGACGTACTCGCCGGTCGCGGCGTTGAGGCCGTGACCCGACTCGAGCTCGCGGACCTTCGCGGCGACGACGCCCGGCTCGAGACCGGCGTTCAGCGCGATCTGCTTGAGCGGCGCGTCGATGGCGACGCGGACGATGTTCGCACCGGTTGCCTCGTCACCCTCGAGGGAGAGCGACTCGAGCGCGACGGACGCCTGGATGAGCGCGACGCCACCACCGGCGACGATGCCCTCCTCGACGGCAGCCTTCGCGTTGCGGACGGCGTCCTCGATGCGGTGCTTGCGCTCCTTGAGCTCGACCTCGGTCGCGGCACCGGCCTTGATGACGGCCACGCCACCGGCGAGCTTCGCGAGGCGCTCCTGGAGCTTCTCGCGGTCGTAGTCGGAGTCGGTCGCCTCGATCTCGGAGCGGATCTGACGGACGCGGCCCGCGATCTGCTCGTCGTCGCCGGCGCCCTCGATGATCGTGGTCTCGTCCTTGGTGATGATCACCTTGCGGGCCTTGCCCAGCAGGTCGAGCGTCGCGTTCTCGAGCTTGAGGCCGACCTCTTCCGAGATGACCTGGCCGCCGGTGAGGATCGCGATGTCCTGCAGCATGGCCTTGCGGCGGTCGCCGAAGCCCGGGGCCTTGACGGCGACGGACTTGAAGATGCCACGGATCTTGTTCACGACGAGGGTCGCGAGGGCTTCCCCGTCGACGTCCTCGGCGATGATGAGGAGCTGCTTGCCCGCCTGGATCACCTTGTCGACGACCGGGAGCAGGTCCTTGATGTTGGAGATCTTCGAGTTGACGATGAGGATGTACGGGTCCTCGAAGACGGCTTCCTGGCGCTCCGGGTCCGTGACGAAGTACTGCGACAGGTAGCCCTTGTCGAAGCGCATGCCCTCGGTGAGCTCGAGCTCGGTGCCGAAGGTGTTCGACTCCTCGACGGTGACGACGCCTTCCTTGCCGACCTTGTCGATCGCCTCGGCGATGAGCTCGCCGATGGTGGTGTCGGCGGCCGAGATCGACGCGGTCGCGGCGATCTGGTCCTTGGTCTCGATGTCCTTCGCGTTGGCGAGGAGCTGGTCGGAGACGGCGGCGACGGCCTTCTCGATGCCGCGCTTGAGCGACACGGGGTCGGCACCGGCGGCGACGTTGCGGAGGCCCTCGCGGACGAGCGCCTGGGCGAGCACGGTCGCGGTGGTCGTACCGTCACCGGCGACGTCGTCGGTCTTCTTCGCGACCTCCTTGACGAGCTCGGCGCCGATCTTCTCGTACGGGTCGTCGAGCTCGATCTCCTTGGCGATGGAGACACCGTCGTTCGTGATCGTGGGAGCGCCCCACTTCTTCTCGAGGACGACGTTGCGGCCGCGCGGGCCGAGCGTCACCTTCACGGCGTCGGCCAGGGTGTTCAGGCCGCGCTCGAGGCCACGACGGGCCTCCTCGTCGAAAGCAATGATCTTAGCCATGTGAGTTTCTCGTCCCTCCCGGACGTCGTCATGGGGGTCGTGCTGGCACTCAACGTGAGCGAGTGCCAACGCCGATTCTGGCACTCGCCGGGTGCGAGTGCAACACAGCAGGGAGGCACGGGTCGACTTCCCAGGTCGGGTCCGCTGCGAGCGCACCGGCACGAGCACCACCGACCCAGTCCGGGCGCACATCAGCACGAGCACCACCGACCCACTGCGGGCGCGCCTCCGCGGACACGACGAACGCGCCGCCCCCGAGGGGACGGCGCGTTCCGGTGTGGTTCGGTGACTCAGGCGGGGCGGACCGCCTCGGCCTGCGGACCCTTCGCGCCGGTGCCGACGTCGAACGTGACCGCCTGCCCCTCCTCGAGGACCTTGTAGCCCGACATGTCGATGGCCGAGTAGTGCACGAACACGTCCTGGCCACCCCCATCGACGGTGATGAAGCCGAAGCCCTTCTCGGCGTTGAACCACTTGACCGTTCCGTTGGCCATGATTGTTGCTCCCTGCGGTGGTGCTGCTGCGATCGACGGCGCCGTCGGTGCGACACCTGGCAGTGACTCTTGCGCACGGAGGTCGATCCGACAAGAGGTGTGACGTCGTTTCACGTCCATTCCGTGCAATCGCAACGCGCCGGAAACACGTTCGTCACGAAAACACACGGAATGCGCTCGGGAATGCCCCTCAGCCGGTGTAGTCGGACCCCAGGACGACGCTGACGTCGGCGTTCGGGAAGGCCGTCGACAGCTGCACGGCGGTGGTGCCGAGCGACTTGGCGATGCCCTGCGCGACCGCAGCCGACTCGGCCGAGCGGTAGTACACGATCGTCTGCGTGGTCCCGGTCGTGCCGGCGTCGCCCGTCGAGGTGATCTTCCACCCCGCCCCGGTCAGCGCCGTGCTGGCACGACCGGCGAGCCCGGTCGTCGTGGTGCCGTTCAGCACGACGACGCTCGTGGTGCCCTGCTGCGCCGGGGTCGCGGCGGACGCACCCGCTCCGGAGCCCGACGACGCGGACGGCGTCGAGGACGGAGACGGCTTCGCGGTCGCGGACGCCGAGGCCGAGGAGGTCGGGGACGAGGCGCCCCCGCCGGAGTCGTTGCCGTCCGAGAGGCCGGTGGTCGCCAGCCCGAGCCCGAGGACGCCGAGGCCGACGAGGACTCCGGTGGCGAGGGCTGCCCACGCGAACACGATCCAGCCGCGGCCCCGACGCTGGGGGCCGCGGTGCGCACCGACGCGCGGGCCGTCGGTGGCGTCGTCGAACCGGTCTCGGGGGAATCTCTCGGTCATCGGTCCTCTTCACGGGGTTCTGGTGCGGCTCCGGGGAGCGCGAAGCTGCGCCCCGCCCGCGCCGTGACGCGGGCGTGCCGGAGTCGTTGCAGTCGGGTGACGAGCTGCGGGTCGTACGCGAGCGCCGCCGGGGAGTCGATCACGCGGTCGAGCACCTGGTAGTACCGAGCCGGCGACATGTCGAACTCGACGCGGATCTCCGCCTCCTTCGTGCGGTCGTGCCGCGCCCGGTCGTGCTCGAAGGCGAGCACGTGCAGGTCGAGCTCACTGAGCGCGTCTGCGGGGGTGGTGGTCACGACGGTCCGATCACGAGGTGGTGGCGCGAGGCGGGTGGTACGGGTCTCGCACATCGTAGGGGTGCCGCGTCGCCGGACCCTGGCACGCCGCTGGACTGTCGCGAAGCCGGTCACAGGTCCCGGAGCCACCGCACCCGGGTCCCGAACGGGTCGCACACCGCGACCGCGACCCCGTCGAGCGAGACGGTCGCGAACGCGTCCGGGTCGTCCCGGTCGACGTCGGCGGGCAGGGTCAGCGCGACACCGTCGAGGATGCCGGTCCGCTCGAGGGCGATCCAGTGCACGCCGCGCTCCGCGAGACGGTCGACGACCCGCTGCCGGTCCGCACCCGGCACGTACACGAGCGTCCCCGTCGTCAGGACCACCGGCTCGCAGCCGTCCGGCAGGTGGTCGAGTGCGCGGTCGAGGTCACCTGGAAGGGTCCCCCGCAGTCGGACGGGAGGCACGGCGAGCGCCGCGGACGCCGCCGCACGCATCAGGGCGGTCCGGTCCGTCGCCTCGGGCGGGACGGCCTCGACGAGACGGTCGAACGCCCCCGGCTCGGCCAGGTCGATCGGGTTCGGGTCGAGGGCCACGCGGCCGGCGACGGCGATCGGGCGCGCTGCCGGAGCGGGTACGGCACCGCGGGCCTCGGCGACGAGGTGGAGCACGGGACCGTCGGGGGTCGCGGTGTGCATCCGGACGCGCTCCGACCCGTGCTCGACCAGGGTGAGGTCGAGTGTGACGCGGTCCGGGATCGAGCAGAGCCCCGCCGCGGCTCCCGCGTCGACGAGGCCGAGCGGCTGCGACGACCTCGCGGCGAGCGCCGCGAACAGCGGGACGACCGGCGCGGCCCGGCGCGGGTCGTTTGCCTGCACCGTGGCGGACGGGAGGCGCGCTGCCAGGGCGAGCCGTGCCTCCCGGTCGAGTGCGCGGAGCGCGTCGGGGTCCCGCGGGTCCGCGCCCAGCCGCCGGGCGACCGCGAAGACCAGCTCGGGCTGTCGGCGCTGCTCCGGGACCGAGTCGAGGAGCGCGACGAGCTCGTCGTCGAGCGACCGTGCCCACGCGGCGTAGGACGGGGAGACCCCTTCGATGCGGTCGGCGTAGGCGCGGTAGCGGTCCCGCGTCGTCACGGGCGGTGCATCCCGACGTGGGCGATGCCGGCCTCCACGTACGGCTCCCCGAAGCGGACGAAGCCGTGCCGTTCGTAGAGCCCGGCGACGTACTCCTGCGCGTGCAGGACGAACGGCTCGTGCCCGTGCTCCGCGAGGACCGCCGCGACCAGCCGCCCCGCGATGCCCCGCCCGCGGTGTCGGGGGTCGGTGGCGACCCGGCCGATCACCCACTCCGGCGGGGTGGCGCCGGCCGGGTGGGCCTCGTCCGGAGCGGGTCGGACGAGGCGCAGGTACCCGACGACTTCGGCGTCCGTTCCGAACCACCAGTGCTCGGTGTCCGCATGGCGGTCGCGGCCGTCGAAGTCCTCGGCGGTGACCCGCTGCTCGAGGGCGAAGACGCGGTTCCGGAGCACCACGATGCCGTACAGTTCGTCCGTCGTCAGACGGTCCCAGCGGGCGCGGTGCACGGAATGTTCGGACATCGGCGCGAGTTTACTGAAGGTGGCCGTCCAGCAGCGGCCGAGAGCAGGAGGAAGCAATGGCATACAACGTCGACAAGTCCGACGCCCAGTGGCGCGAGGAGCTCTCCCCGGACCAGTACGCCGTCCTGCGCCAGGCCGGTACCGAGCGCCCGTGGACGGGTGAGCTCCTGGACGAGGAGCGTGCCGGCGTCTACACGTGTGCGGCGTGCGGTGCGGAGCTGTTCAAGAGCGGCACGAAGTTCGACTCCGGCTGTGGCTGGCCGTCGTTCTACGAGTCGGTCCGTCCGGACGCCGTGCAGCTCATCGAGGACAACTCCCTCGGCATGCAGCGTACCGAGGTCCGTTGCGCGAACTGCGGCGGCCACCTGGGGCACGTGTTCCCGGACGGCTTCGGCACTCCGACGGGTGACCGCTACTGCATGAACTCGATCTCGCTGAACTTCTCGGCGTCCGAGTGAGCGCGGACGCGTCCCGGTAGAGTGGGCGCGTCAGCCGGCATGGCGCAATTGGTAGCGCACCGTACTTGTAATACGGGGGTTGCGGGTTCGAGTCCCGCTGCCGGCCCGGATCCCCAGGGGAAGACGGAGGCCCGGGCGACTTGGTCGCTCGGGCCTCCGGCGTACGTGGAACACGGATCAGGGGGTGTTCCTCATCGCTCGACGCGGTAACCAGCCGGTCGTGAGAAGAGGATGACACCGCATCGAAACCGAAGTCCACACGTCCGTGCCGATTGCGCGGCTTTCCGCATGGACGTCGCAGCGCGCGGTCAGCGGCCTCCCGTGATGTTGCGGTTCCGCTGCGCCACACCTGCGGTTCCGTACGGGTAGTCGTCGATGCGGGGAGCGCTCGCCTCCGTGAGCGACCGCAGCTCGGCCTCGTCGAGCACGAGGTCGGCGGCGCCGAGGTTGTCCTCGAGCTGCGACACCGTGCGGGCACCGAGGATGACGCTCGTCACTGCGGGCTGCGCGAGGAGCCAGGCGAGCGCGACCTGGGACTTCGACGCCCCGTGCGCGTCGGCGACGGCGGACACCGCGTCGAGCACCGCCCAGGTCCGCTCGTCGCCGTTGCGGGCCTCCCACGCCTCCATGCCGCGCTGCGGGTTCTCGCCGAGACGGGTGGCGCCGGTTGGGGCCTCGTCGCGCTGGTACTTCCCGGAGAGCCAACCGCCGGCGAGGGGCGACCAGGGCAGCAGACCGATGCCGGCGTCGAGGCAGGCCGGGACGACCTCGTGCTCGATGTCGCGGACGAGGAGGTTGTACTGCGGCTGCAGCGTGACCGGCGGCGCCCAGCCGTGGCCCTTCGCCTCGTAGACCGCCTTGGTGATCTGGTACCCGAGGTAGTTCGAGAACCCGTAGGAGACGATCTTGCCGGCGGAGACGGCGTCGTCGAGGAAGCGCAGGGTCTCCTCGATCGGGGTGAGGGCATCCCAGGCGTGCATCTGGTACAGGTCGATCGTCTCGACGCCGAGCCGCTCGAGCGAGGCGTCGAGCGCGCGGGAGAGGTGGCGACGGGAGAGCCCGACGTCGTTCGGCCCGTCGCCCTGGGGGAAGCGGCCCTTGGTGGCGAGGACGACCTGCTGCGCCTCGGTGGGGTGGGACTTGAGCCAGCGGCCGATGATCCGCTCGGACTCGTTGCCGGAGTACACGTCGGCGGTGTCGACGAGCGTGCCGCCGGCCGCGACGAACGTGTCGAGCATCTGGTGGGAGGTGGGTTCGTCGGCTTCGCTGCCGAACGTCATGGTGCCGAGGGTCAGCGTCGACACCGATGTCCCGCTGTTGCCGAGGAGTCTGTAGTCCATGGCCGGGACGGTACGCCGGGACCCCTCCGGCAACGAGGACCTGCGAGTACCTGTCAGCGCCCGACGGACAGGTCGCCGGGACGTGCCGTGCCGTCCGCGGCCGCCGCGGTCAGCCCCGCAGGAACGCGATCGCCGCCTGACGGAACGCCCGGGAAGTGGGAGCGTTGAAGTGGTTCCGCCCCGGGATCTCGAAGAACCCGGCGTCCGGTGCCGCCGCGGCGAGCCGCACCGCGCTGTCCTTGATGCCGTCCTCGCTCCCCGCCGCCATGAGGAGCGGCTGCGCCGGCGCGTTCTCCGGCGTCGGTTCGATGCTGTCCCGCATCCCCTCGACCATCGCGACGAGGGCCCGGAGGTCGTTGCCCTCGACGTTCCCGGCCATCGTGAGGTACCCGTTCGTCACCCGGTCCTCGATGGGCGTGCCGTCCGTGAGGTACGCCTTCGCCTGGTCCACGGCGACGCGTCGCATCGGGTCGGCGTCCGGGATCCCGCCGAGGACGGCCCGCGACACCCGGTCGGGCAGCTGTTCGGCGGTGTGCCAGCCGACACGCGCGCCGAGCGAGTAGCCGAGGTACGCGACGTCGTCGAGCAGGTAGGTGTCGATCACACTGACGACGTCCGCGACGAGGAGCTCCATCGAGTACGCGGACGGGTCGTGCGGCTTCGCGGAGGCGCCGTGCCCGCGCTGGTCGAGCGCGACGACGCGGTACCCGGCGCGGAGCAGGTCGCGCGTCCACCCGGAGGCGTGCCAGTTGAGCAGTGCGCCGGAGGCGAAGCCGTGCACCGCGACGACGACGGGTGCGTCCGGGTCGCCGAAGTCGTAGGTCGCGATCGGGAGGCCGTCCGGGGACATCACGGCTCGGGGACGGGGCGCTTCGGGGACGAGTGACATGGCGACCCCAGGCTAGCGGGGCACTGTGGTCGCCATGGACGGGTACGGAGCGGATCAGATCCGGGCGGCGGAGCGGCCGCGCCTCGACGCGGGTGAACCCCTCATGCAGCGTGCGGCCGAGGGGCTCGCGCGGGTCGTGTCGGACCTCCTCGACGACCCGGCCGTCCGGCCGGGCGACGGGCCGGGGTCCGTCCTGCTGCTGGTGGGCAGCGGCGACAACGGCGGTGACGCCCTGTTCGCGGGTGAGCGGCTGGCGACGGCCGGGAGGCACGTGTCGGTGCTGCGCGTCGGGTCACGTGTCCACGAGGCGGGCCTGGCAGCGGCGCTGGAGGCCGGGGCGCGCCTCCTGGACGGTCCGGCCGCACCAGCGACGGGCGGGACCGACGCGGGTGCGGCCGACATCCTACGTGCCGCGGTACCCGACGAGGGCGACCGCCTGGCGGTCGTCGCCGCGGAGGCGGCGTCGGATGCGGACCTCGTGCTCGATGCCATCCTCGGCATCGGGGCGAGCGGTCCCTTGCGATCCCCCGCGCGCGAGGTCGTCGACGCGCTGCGGGAGCTCGCCCGCGACCAGCGGGCTCCGTTCGTCGTCGCGGTCGACGTGCCGAGCGGGATCGACGTCGACACGGGCGGGGTCGCCGACGACCGCGTGCTGCACGCCGACGTCACGGTGACGTTCGGCGGGGTGAAGGCGGGGCTCCTGGTCGGGCCGGCTGCGACGCTCGCCGGGCGCATCGAACTCGTGGACGTCGGGATCGGCGCGGACCTCGCAGCCGTGGAGCCGCTGGTCCGCACCTGATCCCCGGGGTCGGTACCGCCGGTCTCAGTGGTGCCGGTAGAGCTCCGGCTCGGGCAGGCCGTGGTCGGCGCGGATGCTGCGCGCGATGCCCTCGATCGCGACGAGCGCGTCGACGACCATCTCCGCCGTGACCGGGAACGGCATGTTGTGGATGGTCTCGCCGGCCTCGGTCGCGGCCTCGGCGACCGCGCGGAGCTCGTCGGTGTCGTCGACCGTGAGGCCGATCTCGGTGAGGGTGTTCGGCAGCCCGACCTTCGTGGTGAACACGACGAAGTCCTCGATCTCCTGCGCGGGGGCACCCTCGAGGACGAGCTGCGCCACGGTGCCGACGTTGACCTTCTGCCCGTGCGCGAGTCCGTGCGTCTGGGGGGCCGCGGTCAGGCCGTTGTGGATCGCGTGCGCCGCGGCGAGCCCGCCCGACTCGAAGCCGAGGCCGGAGAGGAGCGTGTTCGCCTCGACGACCTTCTCGAGCGCGGGTGTGACGACATGGGCACGGACCGCCTCGATGGCCTGCAGGGCGTTGTCGTGCAGCAGCCGCCAGGAGAGCTCGGCGAGGGCGACGCCGGTCTCGGTCTGGAGCCCGCCCGCCATCGTGTCCGCGTTCGCACGCTTCGCGGCGCGGGCCTCGACCCAGGTCGCGAGCGCGTCGCCGATGCCGGCGACGAGGAACTGCACCGGCGCGTGCGCGACGAGGTTCGTGTCGATGAGCACGAGGTCGGGGTTGTGCGGGAAGAAGCGGTACTCGATGAACTCGCCCTCCGCCGAGTAGATGACGGCGAGGGCCGAGGTGGGGGCGTCCGTGCTCGCCGCGGTCGGGACGCTGACCCAACGGATCTCGGTGAGGTGACCGGCGGCCTTGGCGGCGTCGATCGCACTCCCGCCGCCCACACCGACGACGACGTCGATGTCGTGCTCGCGGATGGCCTCGACGAGGGCGTCGACCGCCGACGGCGTGGCGAAGCGGCCGAACCCGACCCGCTCGACGGGCAGCCCCGCGGCGTCGAACGCGGTGCGCACGGCGTCCTCGACGATCCCCCACACGACGTCGTCGGCGACGATGAGCGGGCGCTTGCCGATCGGCTCCACGAACTCGCCGATCCGGGTGATGGCGTCCTTGCCCTGCACGTAGCGCGCGGGGCTCATGACGGTGCTGACGGGAGTGGCCATGGTGCTGCGTCCTTCCTCGGTGCGACGCCCGCGATCTGTGCGACACGTGTCGACTGCGGGGCGCTGCCGACGCTACGCGGCCTGCCTCCGCGCGCTGTGACGTGGAGCACGCCCGGTCCGTACATTCGGGGCATGACGTTCAACGACGACTCGCAGCTCTCCGGCGGAAAGGTGAAGCGCCGCGGGCGCACGGCGGTGGTCGGCGGCGGTGCCGTGGGCGGCCTCGCGCTCCTCGTCTACATCGTCTCGGCGGTCTCCGGGGTCGACCTCACGGGCGTGCTCGGCGGTGGCGGTGGCCTCACCACGATCCAGCAGGGCGGGGACACCGTCGACGCGGCACCGGAGTGTCGGACCGGACGCGACGCGAACGCCTCGGTCGACTGCCGGATGGAGGGCGCTGCCGAATCGCTCGACGCCTACTGGTCCGCCGAGGCACCGCGGCTCGGCATCTCGTACACGACGCCGACCTTCTACCTGTTCCAGGACTCGACGGACACGGGCTGCGGGACGGCGTCGTCGGCGACGGGGCCGTTCTACTGTCCGCCGGACCGGGCGCTCTACGTCGACACGTCCTTCTACGACGAGCTGCAGTCCCGGTACGGCTCGTCCGGGGGTCCGCTCGCGCAGATGTACGTCGTCGCGCACGAGTGGGGCCACCACGTCCAGCAGCTGCAGGGCACGTTCGCCGACACGGACCGCTCGGGCACGGGCGCCTCGTCGGGTAGTGTCCGCGTCGAGCTGCAGGCCGACTGCTACGCCGGCGCGTGGGTCGGCGACGCCGCGACGACGAAGGACGCCGACGGGCGGACGTTCTTCGAGCCGATCACCCGCGCGCAGATCGACGACGCGCTGTCGGCCGCGAGCGCGGTCGGCGACGACAGCATCCAGCGACGCTCCACGGGTTCGGTCGACCCGGACTCGTTCACCCACGGGTCGAGCGAACAGCGGCAGCGCTGGTTCCTCCGCGGCCACCAGCAGGGCGCGACGTCCTGCGACACGTTCAGCGTGCCGGGCAACGCCCTGTAGCGGACCGCGCGTCAGCCGGCGGAGGGCGTGGCCGACGGCGTCCGGGTGGGCGTGGCCGAGGGAGTCGTCGTCGGGGTGGGCGTCGGCGTCGAGTCGGTCGAGCCGGCCGCGCTCAGCACGAACGTGCGGAAGTCGTCGTTCGTGATCGGAGCGGTGAGCTCGTACTGCTGCCCGTTGACGAGGACGAGCGGCGTCCCCGGGAACGACGTGAGGTCGCTGCCCGGGATCTTGCCGTCGGTGACGTCGTTCGTGCGCTCGGTCACCCACCGCGCGTAGGTCTGGTCCTCGATGCAGTCCGCGATCGCGCGCTGGCCGCGCATCCCGTCGACGCTCCGGACGACGCTGACGAGGTCGGCGTCGCTGAGTCCTGCGGTGCCCTCCTGCGGCTGCTCGGCGAACAGGGCCTTGTTGAAGGCGAAGAACTGGTCGGGCGAGCGGTCCGCGACGCACGCGGCGGCGTTCGCGGCACGGAGCGAGTACTTCGTGCCCTGTGAGCGGTTCGCGAGGATCGCGACGGGGTGGATGTCGACCGTCGCCGCTCCGGACTCGACGAGGCCCTCGATGTAGTCGCCGTTGGCCTTCTCGAACTGGCCGCACGTCGGGCAGAGGTAGTCGATGTAGGTCGTGATGTGCACGGTGCCCGCGCCGTCCGAGGCCGAGGCCGACGGGGTCGAGCCGGCCGTCTGCGCCTCGAGGCCCTCGCCGATCGTGATGCCGCCCTGCGACATGTTCGACGGGCCGGGGCCGGCGGGCTGTGCGGACTGGACGAGCACGAGGGTCACGACCGTCGCCGCGGCGAGGAGCACGACGCCGATGCCGATCTGGATGCCGAGCCGGGCACCGCGCTGGCGACGCTTCTGCTGGGTCCGGTGCTTCTGCGCGCGCTGCCGGGCAGCTTCTCGACGCTCGTTCCGCTCGGCGCGACCGGCAGCTGCCCGCTCGGCACGGGCGTCACCCTCGGGGCGGTTGGTCATCGGTGTGTCGTCCTCCTGATCGGGTGTCCGCGCGCACCGTGCCCCCACTCGGCGGACGGACCCGGCGATTGTAGTGGGCCGCTCTGGGAACCACCCAACCAGCCGAGAGGCACTGGCGCTCCTCGGGGAAGTCGTGTTGTATGAGCATCGATGGTCGACGGCGACCATCCGGGGCCCCCACGGGCAACCGCTTCACTACGGATCGTCCGGCACGTACCTGCCGGTGAAGGAAGGATCGAACGCTCATGGCGTCCGTCACCTACGACAAGGCAACCCGTCTCTACCCCGGAGGCACCCGCCCCGCGGTCGACTCCCTCGACCTGGACGTCGCCGACGGCGAGTTCCTCGTCCTCGTCGGCCCCTCGGGCTGTGGCAAGTCGACCTCGCTCCGCATGCTCGCGGGTCTCGAAGAGGTCAACTCCGGTGCGATCCGCATCGGCGAGCGCGACGTCACCGACGTCCCGCCGAAGGACCGCGACATCGCGATGGTGTTCCAGAACTACGCGCTGTACCCGCACATGACCGTCGCCGAGAACATGGGCTTCGCGCTCAAGATCGCCGGCGTCGGCAAGGAAGAGCGTGCGCAGCGCGTTCAGGAGGCCGCGAAGCTCCTCGACCTCGAGCAGTACCTCGGCCGCAAGCCGAAGGCCCTCTCGGGCGGTCAGCGTCAGCGCGTCGCGATGGGCCGCGCGATCGTCCGTCAGCCGCAGGTGTTCCTCATGGACGAGCCGCTGTCGAACCTCGACGCCAAGCTCCGCGTCCAGACCCGCACCCAGATCGCCTCGCTCCAGCGCCGCCTCGGTGTCACCACGGTCTACGTCACGCACGACCAGACCGAGGCCCTCACCATGGGCGACCGCATCGCGGTGCTCAAGGACGGCATCCTCCAGCAGGTCGGCTCCCCGCGTGACCTGTACGAGAAGCCGAACAACGTGTTCGTCGCCGGCTTCATCGGCTCGCCGGCCATGAACCTCCTCCCGGCCGACGTCGTCGAGGGTGGCATCAAGTTCGGCACGCTGAACCACGCCATCGACCGCGACACCCTGTCGAACGCCCGCTCCGGCAACATCACGGTCGGCATCCGCCCCGAGGACGTCATCGTGTCGACCTCGGGCGAGGGCCTGCCGGTCACGGTGGACGTCGTCGAGGAGCTCGGCGCCGACGGCTACCTCTACGGTCACGCCGACGTGAACGGCCAGCGCACCGACATCGTCGCCCGCGTCGACGGCCGTTCGCACCCGTCGATCGGTGACACGATCGTGATCTCGCCGAAGCAGGGTCACGTGCACGCCTTCGACACCGAGTCGGGCGACCGTCTCGACGACAAGGCCGTCGTCAGCGCGTAACGCTGGAACAGCCGAACAGGAGGCGCGGTGCCAGCTGGCACCGCGCCTCCTGTCTGTCAGACTGCCGGGACGACACCGGCCACCGCACCACCAGGAGCCAACCGTGCCCGACTCCCTGTCCATCACCGCAGCCACCGTCGACCCCGGCCTGCTCGACCTGCCGTGGGACCAGCCGCTCGAGGACTGGCCGGACGACGTGATCGTCGCGCTGCCGAAGGGCATCTCGCGGCACCTCGTGCGCTTCGTGCACCTGAGCGGGTACGTCGCCGCGGTGAAGGAGACCGGCGAAGAGGTGGCGCGCGCCGAGTACGAGATGCTCCGGACCCTGCAGCGCATGGACGTGCCGTGCGTGGACCCGGTCGCAGTCATCACGAACCGCGTCGACGCCGACGGTGAGCCGTTGCACCCCGTCCTCGTCACCCGGCACCTGCGCTTCTCGCTCCCGTACCGCGCGCTCTACTCGCAGACCCTCCGCCCCGAGACCGCGACCCGCCTCGTCGACGCCCTCGCCCTGCTGCTCGTCCGACTGCACGTCATCGGCTTCTACTGGGGCGACGTGTCGCTCTCGAACACCCTCTTCCGTCGCGACGCGGGGGCCTTCGCCGCCTACCTCGTCGACGCCGAGACCGGGAAGCTCTACCCCGGCGGGCTCTCGAACGGGCAGCGCGAGAACGACCTCGAGGTCGCCCGGGTGAACATCGCCGGTGAGCTGCTCGACCTCGAGGCCGGTGGGCGCCTCGACGAGAACGCCGACCCCGTCGACGTGTCGAACCGGATCGTCGCCCAGTACCGCATCCTCTGGAAGGAGCTCACGGGCACCGAGCAGTTCGACATCAAGGAGCGGTGGCGCATCAACGACCGGGTCGAGCGGCTGAACGCGCTCGGCTTCGACATCGAGGAGCTCTCGATCCACACGACCGAGGGCGGCTCGCAGGTGCGGATCCAGCCGAAGGTCGTGGACGCCGGACACCACCAGCGCCGACTGCTGCGCCTGACCGGACTCGACGCGGGCGAGAACCAGGCCCGACGGCTCCTCAACGACCTCGACGCCTACCGCGCGCGGAACGGCCGGGAGGCCCTCGACGAGGAGATGGTCGCGCACGAGTGGGTGTCGCGGGTCTTCGAGCCCGTCGTCCGGTCGATCCCGCGCGACCTCCGTGGACGTCTCGAGCCGGCCGAGGTGTTCCACGAGCTGCTCGAGCACCGCTGGTTCATGTCGCAGGCCGAAGAGCGTGCGGTCTCGCTGCCCGAGGCCACGACCGCGTACATCAACGACGTGCTCCGGCACCGGCGGGACGAGCGGCTCCTCATCAACCCGCCGACGTCCTCGATGACGCTGCCGATCCCGGTGGTCGGGGAGGACGCTGACGTCGACGAGGACGTCGAGGACTGGCGCGCGGGCGTCTGACGCGCCGGCGGACCCGCCCCATCCCATCCCATCCCGTCCCACCCCATCCCGCCGAGGTTCCGAGATCTCGGCATCTCGGCGCCTGGAACGGCCGTCCGTGGAACCTCGGCGCACCGCGGGCGGCGAGTCGTGGAACCCCGGCAGACCGCATGCGGCCAGTCGCGGAACCCCACGGACGCACAGGAGGCCCGGTGCCGGTCTTGCAGACCGGCACCGGGCCTCCAGGCGGTGACGTTGCGCGCGGGACGCGCGAGGCGCTAGACGGCGCGGCGGCGCCGGGCGACCTCCCACAAGGTGACGCTCGCCGCGATGCCCGCGTTGAGCGACTCCGTCGCCGACGAGATCGGGATCGACACGATGGCGTCGCAGGTCTCGGTGACGAGGCGCGACAGGCCCTTGCCCTCCGAGCCGACGACGATCACGATCGGGCGGTCGGCGAGCTCGAGGCCGTCGAGCTCCACGTCACCGTCGCCGTCGAGCCCGAGGACGAACAGCCCCATCGACTTCAGCGACTTGAGGGTCTGCGTCAGGTTCGGCGCCATCGCGACCGGGGTGCGGGCGGCGGCACCGGCGGAGGTCTTCCACGCCGACGCGGTCACACCCACCGAGCGACGCTGCGGCACGATGACGCCGTGCCCGCCGAACGCCGCGGTCGACCGGATGATCGCGCCGAGGTTGCGCGGGTCGGTGATGCCGTCGAGCGCGACCATGAGCGGGACCTCGTCCTTGGCGAACGCCCGCTCGACGATGTCCTCGGACACGGCGTACTCGTACGCGGGGACCTTGAGCGCGACGCCCTGGTGGACGCTGTCGTGCCCGGTGATGCGGTCGAGCTCGGGGCGCATCAGTTCGATGATCGGCACACCGCGGTGGTTGGCGAGCGCGAGGATCTCCTTCACGCGGTCGTCGACCTCGATGCGGGACGCGACGTAGAGCGTGGTCGACGGGGTCTTCGTACGCAGGGCCTCGAGCACGGAGTTCCGACCGGTGACGAGCTCGGAGTCGTCGCTCTTGCGCTGCGGCGGGCGCCCGGACCGCTGCTGCGGAGCGCTCGAGGCGCCGTGACGACCACGGGCGGCGTCGAGCCGCTCCTTCGCCGCCTTGCGCTTGCCGGCGGGGTGGTACGGGCGGTCCTCGGCCTTCGGCGTCGGCTTGCGTCCCTCGAGCGCCTGTGCGCCCTGGCCGCCGGAGCCGACCTGCTTGTTGCCCTTGCGGCCCGACCGGACGGCGCCCGGACGGCCCTTCTTGCTCCCGGAAACGTTCTTCATGCTCAGCTCCTGTTCGGCACGGCCGTGGTCAGGCGATGCTCCAGCGTGTACCCGCTGCGGTGTCCTCGATGGTGATGCCCGCGGCGGCGAGGTCGTCACGCACGCGGTCGGCCGTCGCGAAGTCCCGTGCGGCCCGGGCGTCGGCACGCTCCTGCACGAGGCGTTCGACGAGGGCTGCGAGCGGGGCGGCCGAGGTGTCCTGACCGCCGCTCGACCAGTGGGCCGCTCGCGGGTCGATGCCGAGCACCTCCACCATCGCGGCCACCTGATGGTACGCGAGACCGAGCGCGTCCGCATCGTCGGCGTCGAGGGCGGCGTTCCCGGCACGGACCGTCTCGTGCAGCACCCCGAGGGCCTGCGGCACCGAGAGGTCGTCGTCCATCGCCTCGGCGAAGGCGTCCGGCACGCCCGGAGCGTCGTGGAGCTGCACGCCCTCGAGGCGCGGAGCAGCGCGGGACAGGAAGCCGGCGATGCGGTCGTACGCGGCCTCGGCCTCGGCGAGCGAGCCGTCGTGGTGGTCGATCGACGAGCGGTAGTGCGCGGCGCCGAGGAAGTACCGGACGACCTCGGGACGCGCGGCGGCGAGGAAGTCGGCCGCGAAGATCGAGTTGCCGAGCGACTTGGACATCTTCTGGCCCTCGACGGTCACGAGACCGTTGTGCAGCCAGTAGGTCGCGAACGGGTCACCCGCGGCCGTCGACTGCGCGAGCTCGTTCTCGTGGTGCGGGAACCGGAGGTCGAGCCCGCCGCCGTGGATGTCGAACGCCGGGCCGAGGTACCGCCGGCTCATCGCCGAGCACTCGATGTGCCAGCCCGGACGGCCGGGACCCCAGGGGCTGTCCCACACCGCGGTGTCGGGCTCGCCGTCCTTCCGGCCCTTCCAGAGCGCGAAGTCCCGGGGGTCGCGCTTGCCACGGGGATCGGCGTCGGCGGCGTCGACCATGTCCTCGCGACGCTGCCGGGTGAGCGCGCCGTACGACGCCCAGCTGCCGGTGTCGAAGTAGACGTCGCCCGAGCCGTCCTGCCCGGCGTACGCGTGCCCGCGCTCGATGAGTCGCTCGATGATCTCATGCATCTGCGGCACGCTCGCCGTCGCCCGCGGCTCGTACGTCGGCGGGAGGATGCCGAGCGCACGGTACGCCGCGGTGAACTCGAGCTCGACGCGGTAGGCGCGGGCGAACCACTCCTCGTCGGTGCCGGCCGCGAGGTCGAGCACCTTGTCGTCGATGTCCGTGACGTTCCGGACGAGCGTCACCCGGTAACCGCGGTACGTGAGCCACCGACGCCAGATGTCGTAGACGAGCGCGGAGCGGAGGTGCCCGATGTGCGGCGACGACTGCACCGTGGGACCACAGACGTAGACGCTCACGTGTCCGTCGACCAGGGGCACGAGGTCGACGACGGCGGCGGCGCGGGAGTCGTGGAGGCGAACGGTCACGCCCCAAGCCTAGGACGCCGGTCTGTCGCGGTCCGTCAGGCCTGCCGGACGACGGCGGTCGCGATCGCCGCGAGCCCCTCGCCCCGACCGGTGAAGCCGAGACCGTCCGTGGTCGTGCCGGACACCGCGACGGGGGCACCCACGACGGCCGCGAGCGCGTCCTGCATCTCCGCACGCCTGGGACCGATCCGCGGTCGGTTGCCGATCACCTGGACCGTGACCGCCGACGGTGCCAACCCCACAGACGCGAGGAGCTCGACCGCACCCCGCACGAAGACGTCCCCGGTGGCTCCGGCGTACCGCGGATCGGACGTGCCGAAGCGTCCGCCGATGTCCCCGAGGCCGCCGGCCGAGAGCAGCGCGTCGCACACCGCGTGCGCGACCGCGTCGCCGTCGCTGTGTCCGGAGAGGCCCGGTTCCCCCGGGAAGTCGAGCAACCCGACCCGGCACGGCGCGGCCGCGTCGAACGCGTGCACGTCGACCCCGAGGCCGATCCGGATGCCCGCCTGCTCGGCACCCGCACGTGCCCGGACGACCGACTCGGCGCGACCGAGGTCCCACGCCGTGGTGATCTTGAAGGCGTCGGCATCACCCGGGACGAACCGGACCGTGCGTCCGGCTGCCTGGAAGACGCCCGCGTCGTCGGTCTCGGAGCGCTCGGACACCGCGTAGGCCTGGCGGAGTGCCGCGAGCGGGAAGCCCTGCGGCGTCTGGACCCCCACGAGCGCCGACCGGTCGACGGTCTCGAGCACGACGTCGCCGTCCACGCGCTTCACGGTGTCCACGACCGGCAGGGCCGGGACGACCCCGTCGCCCGTCGTCGTCACCGTGTCGAAGACCCGCTCGAACTGCGTCGCCGGGGTCAGGCACCGCGCGGCGTCGTGCACGAGCACGACGTCGACCGAGTCGGGCAGCGCTGCCAGACCGGCCTGGACCGACGCGTGGCGGTCCGTGCCTCCTGGCACCACCGCGGTGTACCCGACCGCAGCGCCCGCGACGTCGGCGACCACCTGCCGACACTCGTCGAGCCGGTCGGCGGGGGCGACCACCACCACCAGCGCCGGCGCAGCCAGAGCGAACAGCGGCTCGAGCGCACGGGTCAGCATCAGCCGACCGGCTACGGGGACGAACGCCTTCGCCGTGCCGATGCCGAGCCGGGTGCCGGACCCTGCCGCGACGACGACGACCGCCCGGTCCACCCCGAGGGGGAACCGAGCGGTCGTCGTGTCGTCCAGTGCTTCGGACGCGCTAGGAGGCGAGGACCTCGTCGAGGACGGTCGATGCCTTGTCCTCGTCGGTCTTCTCGGCCAGCGCGAGCTCGGAGATCAGGATCTGCCGGGCCTTCGCGAGCATGCGCTTCTCACCCGCGGAGAGCCCGCGGTCCTGGTCGCGGCGCCAGAGGTCGCGGACGACCTCGGAGACCTTGATGACGTCGCCGGAGGCGAGCTTCTCGAGGTTCGCCTTGTACCGGCGGGACCAGTTGGTGGGTTCCTCGGTGAACGGTGCCCGGAGGACCTCGAACACCTTGTCGAGCCCTTCCTTGCCGATCACGTCGCGCACGCCGACCAGGTCGACGTTGTCCGCCGGGACCTCGATCGTCAGGTCACCCTGCGTCACACGCAGCTTCAGGTAGACCTTTTCCTCGCCCTTGATGACGCGCGTCTTCACTTCAGAGATGGTTGCCGCCCCGTGATGGGGGTAGACCACGGTCTCGCCGACCTCGAATTGCATGTATCAGGCTCCGTTCCGAGACACCCAGTTTACCACAAGGGGTGTTCGGGTAAGGGTGCCCTGAGCACTCGCCCTCCCAGGTGATCGCTAGGATGGGGTCGGACCGTCCGGTCCCCAAACGTGATCTTCCGGAGGAATCTCTTGCGAGCTCGGGTACTCGTGTCCGTCGCCGTTGCGGCAACCATCGCGCTCGGCGCCACCGGGTGCGAGTTCGTCTCGCCGGTCGGCACTGCCGAGATCCAGCAGGTCACCGACGGCGTGAACGCCAAGACGGGTTCGATCGACATCCGGAACGCCCTGCTCATCTCGGACGACGGCGAGAGCGCCCGCTTCATCGGCACGTTCGTGAACAACTCCGACTCCGAGGACGTCACGCTCTCGATCGAGGTCGGCGGCGACACCGAGACGATCGACGTCCCGAAGAACTCCCGGGTCGACCTCGCGGCGTCCGGCTCGGCCGCGACGCCCACCCCGACCAAGGGCACCGAGTCCAACGGCGAGGGGACGCAGGGCTCGACCCCGGCGCCCGGCACCGACGTCGTGTTCGACCAGGCCGATGCGAAGCCCGGTTCGCTCGTCAAGGTCTACTTCTCCTACTCCGGTGCCGAGGGTGTCTCGGTGAACGTGCCGGTCCTGACCACCGCGCAGGAGGAGTACGCGACCCTCGCGCCCACCTCGGCGCCGAGCGAGACGTCGGAGCCCTCCGACGCAGCGACCTCGGGCGGCACCGACGAGCCGTCGGGTGACGCGACCACCGAGGCCCCGATCAACCCGTAGCGCCCAGCGCCCGTCACACAGCGCGACCGCCTGGAGGCGCGGTGCCGGTCCCCGAGACCGGCACCGCGCCTCCAGTGCGTTGCGACCCGGCCGCGGGGCGGACGCGCGCCCTCCGCGTGGCGCGGCGCGCTACGCCTCGATGCGGTAGCCGAGACCGCGGACCGTCACGAGGAGCTCCGGCGCGCTCGGCACCCGCTCGATCTTCGACCGGAGGCGCTTGATGTGCACGTCGAGGGTCTTCGTGTCCCCGAAGTAGTCCGAGCCCCACACGCGGTCGATGAGCTGCCCGCGGGTGAGCACCCGACCGGCGTTGCGGAGCAGCAGCTCGAGGAGCTCGAACTCCTTGAGCGGCATCGGCGTCTCCGAGCCGTCGACCGACACCGTGTGACGCTCGACGTCCATCCGGATCCCGCCGACCTGCAGGATGCCCGAGTCCCCCGGGTCGTCCTCGGTCCGACGACGGAGCACGGCACGGATGCGGGCGAGGAGCTCCCGCGTCGAGTACGGCTTCGTCACGTAGTCGTCGGCGCCCAGCTCGAGCCCGACGACGATGTCCACCTCGGAGTCCTTCGCCGTCAGCATGATGATGGGTGCGTTCGAGCGGGTGCGGATCTGTCGGCAGACCTCGGTGCCGGAGAGCCCCGGCAGCATGAGGTCGAGCAGCACGAGGTCGGGGTTCTCGGCGTCGAACTTCGACAGCGCGGTCACGCCGTCGGCGGCGACGGAGGTCTCGTACCCCTCGCGCTGCAGCAGGAACTCCAGGGGCTCGCTCAGGGCCGGCTCGTCGTCGACGATGAGGATCTTGGTCACGATGGCTGCTCTTCCAGTTGCTCTTCGAGTGCGGTGGTCAGGTCGGTGTCCGCCTCGGGCAGGCGGATGGTGAAGGTCGAGCCCTTGCCGGGCTGCGACCAGACGCGCACGTCGCCGCCGTGGTTGCCGACGACGTGCTTGACGATGGCGAGACCGAGCCCGGTGCCGCCGGTGGCCCGCGACCGCGCGGGATCGACGCGGTAGAACCGTTCGAACACACGGTCGAGGTCGGCCTCGGGGATGCCGACGCCCTGGTCGGTGACGGCGACCTCGACGAAGCCCTTCGTGCTCCGGACACCGACGCCGACGCGGGTGTGGTCCGGCGAGTACTTGACGGCGTTGGCGATGAGGTTCGACACCGCCACCTGCAGGAGTCCGGGGTCGCCCATCACGCGGAGCTTCGTCTTCTTCGCGCGGACGATGTCGATGTCCCGGGCGCGGGCCACGACCTCGTTGGCGTCGACGGCCGCCTGCACGATGCGGTCGATCGACGTCTCCTCGCTGGACTCCAGCGCGTCGACCGACTGCAGGCGGGACAGCTCGATGATGTCCTTCGTGAGCGCGCCGAGCCGCTCGGACTCGGTGACGAGCTGCGCGGCGAACTTCCGCACGTGCTCCGGTTCGTCCGCGGCGGCCACGAGGGTCTCGGACAGCAGGCCGATGGCGCCGATCGGGGTCTTCAGCTCGTGCGAGATGTTGGCGACGAAGTCCCGCCGGACCTCGTCGATGCGCCGGCTCTCGGTGAGGTCGTCGGCGGTGACGAGCACGTACCGGTTGCCGAGCTGCGCCGCCCGGAAGCTCAGGTAGCCGATCAGCTCACCGTGCCGACCGCGGGGCAGCTCCATGTCCTCGGCGCCCATCTCCCCGCTCGCGCGCACCCGGTCCACGAGGTCCCGGAGTTCCTTGTGCACGAGCCGTCGGCGCACGACCAACCCGACCGTGAGCGCCTGCGGCGAGGCCGCCACGACGGTGTTCGAGGGGTCGACGACCACGGCGGGGTTGTGCATCGTGGCGATCACCGCGGCGACGCCGTCCGGCAGCGTCCGTTCCGCGACGTCGGCTGCACGGGCCGTGCGCTCGGCGGTGATGATCAGCACCACGACGCCCGCGCCGAAGACCCCGCCGAGGAGCATCGACAGTGGCACGAGCCACGCGTTGTCCATGCCGTCAGTGTAGGGATGGTCATGCCCGGTTCGGACGCCGTTCACCCCGGTTCCGCACGGTTCCGGCCCCGTTCGGTCAGACGTTCAACCGCGCGTCACCGTCCGTTCACCTGGGATGACGACACTCGTCCGGTACCGCAACGAGAGGCACATCCCCCATGCGCGAAGTGTTCCAGCAGGAACTCCAGGACGTCCAGGAGCGACTGACCGAGATCGCCGGGCTCGTCGAGTCCGCCATCACCCGGGCCACCCAGGCCTTCAGCGAGTCCGATGTCGCGCTGGCCGAGGAGGTCATCGCCGACGACGCCAAGATCGACGAGGCCGCGAACAGCCTCGACGAGGTCGCGATCGACATCCTCGCCCGCCAGGCGCCCGTGGCCCGCGACCTCCGCGTCGTCGTCACCGCGCTCCGGGTCAGCTCCTCGCTCGAGCGCATGGGCGACATGGCCGAGCACATCGCGCAGCTCGCGCGGCAGCGCTTCCCGGAGAAGGTCGTGCCGAAGGGCCTCCGCGGCACCTTCAAGAAGATGGGCGCGCACGACGTCGCGATGGCGCAGAAGCTCACCCGGCTGCTCGCCACCGAGGACATCGCGCTCTCCGCCGAGATCCGCGACGAGGACGACCAGGTCGACGAGCTGCACGCGAGCGTCTTCGACTTCGTGCTCGGCGAGACCTGGAAGGGCAACCCGATCGACACCGTCGACGCGACCCTGGCCTCGCGGTACCACGAGCGCTTCGCCGACCACGCGGTGTCGATCGCGAAGAAGGTCGAGTACCTGGCGACCGGCGACTGGGCCGGCGCAGCGTCGGTGACGACCTCCCCCGCCTGACGGGCGGGTTTTGCGGTCTCCCGGCTCTGACGGGAGGATCGTGGCATGGCTCAGGTCGCGATCGTCGTCAACGGCATGCCCGGTTCGGGCAAGAGCACGGTGGGCGCCGCCCTCGCCGAGGTGCTCGGCTGCCCCTTCCTGTCGAAGGACCGCATCAAGGAACCCCTGGCGGACCTCGCCGGTCCGATGATCCCCTCCCGCGACCTCGGCGCGATCGCCATGGACACGATGTGGTCCATGGCACGGGCCGTCGAGAACGGGGTCGTCCTCGACGCCGTCTGGCTCCCGTCACGTGATCGCGACCTCCTGGAGGCCGGACTCGCCTCCGCCGGGTCGCCGCGCGTCGTCGAGGTGTGGTGCGACGTCGACCGGGCCACCGCCGACGAGCGGCTGCGCGAACGCTACGAGCCCGGCACCCTCCCGGTGCGGCACGACGTGCACGGGGACCTCGCCGCGGTGCTCGCGTTCTGGGACGAGCACGAGGCGACGGCCGGCCCGATCGGGCTGCCCGGCGTGCCGGTCGTGCGGGTCGACACCGCGGAGCCCTACGACGTCGGTGCCCTCGTGCAGGAGATCGCGTCGCACTTCGTCTGACGCACGAACGCCCCGCCGAGGTCCGGCGGGGCGTTCGTCGTCGTGCTGGGTGCTACTTCTTGGCGCCCTGGGCGGCGACGGCGGCGGCACCGGCAGCGGCGGCCTCGGGGTCGAGGTAGTACGAGGGCTTCGTCGGACGGAAGTCGTCGTCGAGCTCGTACACGAGCGGGATGCCCGTCGGGATGTTGAGGCCCGCGATGTCGTCGTCGGAGATGCCGTCGAGGTGCTTCACGAGCGCCCGCAGCGAGTTGCCGTGCGCGGTGACGAGCACCGTCTTGCCCTCGCCGAGGTCCTTCGTGATGTCGGACTCCCAGTACGGCAGCAGCCGGTCGATCACGAGCTTGAGCGACTCGGTCTTCGGCAGCTGGTCGCCGAGGCCGGCGTAGCGGCGGTCACCGGCCTGCGACCACTCGGCGTCGTCGGCGATGGGGGGCGGCGGGACGTCGAACGAGCGGCGCCACTCCATGAACTGCTGCTCGCCGTACTCCTCGAGCGTCTGGGCCTTGTCCTTGCCCTGCAGGTCGCCGTAGTGGCGCTCGTTGAGGCGCCAGTCGCGCTTCACCGGGAGCCAGGCGAGGTCGGCCTCGAGCAGGGCGATGTCCGCCGTCTGGATCGCGCGGGTGAGCAGCGAGGTGTACAGGACGTCGGGGACGATGCCCGACTCGGCGATGAGCTCGCCGGCGCGCTTCGCCTCCTTCTCGCCCAGCTCGCTGAGTCGGACGTCGACCCAACCGGTGAACAGGTTCTTCTGGTTCCAGTCACTGTTGCCGTGACGGAGCAGGACGAGCGTGGAGGTCATGCCCCGAGTCTACCGAGCGGGTGCGCCTCGGTAGCCTGGGGTCCATGCCCATCGGGAACGTGACGCGCGGGACGACCGGGTACAACCGGCTCCGCCGCGTCGACCGGTGGATCGCCGCGCTCCCGGTCCTCCGCCGGACGTCCGACCCGCTCGTGGCCGACGTCGGCTACGGCGCCCGACCGACGACGACGCTCGAGATGCGCGACCGGCTCGCCCGTGTCCGGCCGGACGTCGAGGTGACCGGCATCGAGATCGAGCCCGACCGGGTGGCGCTCGCGAACGCCGGCACCCGCGACGGGGTCACGTTCCGGCTCGGCGGGTTCGAGACCCCGACGCCAGGTGGCCGGCGCCCCGCGGTGATCCGGGCGTTCAACGTCCTGCGGCAGTACGACGAGTCCGCCGTCGTCGACTCGTGGCGGATCATGCAGGACCGTCTGCAGCCGGGTGGCGCGCTCGTCGAGGGCACCTGCAACGAGGTCGGCCGGGTGGCGTCGTGGGTGACGCTCGACGACGTCGCCCCGCGGACCTTCACCGTGTCCCTGCGGCTCGCCGGACTCGACGTGCCGAGCGTCGTGGCCGAGCGGCTGCCGAAGGCCCTCATCCACCGGAACGTGCCCGGCGAGCGCGTCCACGGCTTCCTGCGCGACCTCGACCTGGCGTGGGCGGTCGCGGCGCCGCTCGGCACGTACGGCCCTCGGCAGCGGTGGCTCGCGGCCGTCGGCGGCATGCGGGACCGCGGCTGGCCGGTGCTGCACGGGGTCTCGCGCTGGCGCCTCGGCGAGCTCACCGTCCCGTGGGCGTCCGTCGCCCCGGCCGACGCCTGAGGGGTCGGCGAAACGCGCGCGTTCCGGCACTGCACGCCGTGATCGACAGGTGCGACGTCGAAACGCGCGCGTTTCGTGGAGCAGGACGGGACCGCGGGGCTACGAGCGGCGGACCGCTCCGAGGCGGGGCAGCCGCGGCACGTTCGCCGTCGCTCCGGCGCCCGGGGGCACGATCACCTGCTGCGCCGCGGTCACGACCACGTCGTCGGCGCGCAGCGTCAGCGTCGCGTCGGGGTCGAGGGAGCGCTTGACGACCGCGAGCCCGATCGGCCCGAGCTCGTGGTGCACCGCCGAGGCCGAGAGCCGCCCGACCTCCTTCTCGTCGAGCAGCACGGGCGTCCCTGGTGCCGGCAGCACGGCGTCCGAGCCGTCGAGGTGGAGCAGGACCGCACGACGCGGCGGGTGCCCGAGGTTGTGGACCTTGGCGACCGTCTCCTGTCCGCGGTAGCAGCCCTTCGACAGGTGCACGGCGGAGCGGAGCCAGTCGAGCTCGTGCGGGATCGTCCGCTCGTCGACGTCCGACAGCGACGGACGCCAGGCGGCGATCCGCAGGGCCTCGTAGGCGAGGAGACCAGCGGCGGCGACGTCGGACGCGGCGATCGCGGCCGCGGTGCCGGGGGCGACCACGGCGATCCGGAGGGTCCAGTCGGAGGCGGGGTGTGCCTCCAGGGCGGCGTAGCCCCACCCACCCGGCGTGATCTCGGACCACGGGTCGACCCACTCGACCGCGGCGTCCGCGGGGCCGACGGCCCCGGCGAACCGGCCGAGCGTGACGAAGTCCGCCGACCGGTCGGTGACCTCGACGCGCAGCATGAAGCGCATCGAGTCGAGCCATCCGGCGAGGGGTGCTGCGTCGTCGGCCTCGGTGAGCAGCCAGGCCGTCTCGCCGTCGTCGACGACACGGGCGGCGTGCTCCACGCGACCCGAGGCGTCGAGCACGAGGGTCTCGGTGGAGACGCCGGGCCGGAGGCCGGTCAGGAGCTGCGAGGTGATCGAGTTGAGCCAGGACAGCCGGTCGGGACCGGTGACCGTGACGACGCCGAGCCCGAGCTCGACGACCGCTCGGCCGCGCTCGAGCAGCCGCTGCTCGCCGAGCGGGTTGCCGAAGTGCGCGGCCACCCCTCGGTCGCCCGCGACGAACCCCGGCCGCGACGCGAACGGTGTCGTCATCAGTCGACCTTCGCGAGCTGCCCCGAGGCGTGCGAGGTGAGCTCCTGCCCGAGCGCCGCGATGTCCCACGCCCAGAAGAGCTTGCCCTCGACCAGACCGTAGAGGCGCGTGGCCGCCGAGTAGTCCTTCGCGTTCGGGGAGCGCATGACGGCGTCGGTCGCGAGGTCGATCCGGCCCTTGAGGACCCGACCGACGTAGAGCTCGTTCACGCCGGTGGGGTGCACGATCGCGGCCTCGATGTCGAAGCCGTCGGTCGCGTTCCGCAGCGTCTCGACGCTCTGGGTCGTGCCGAACGGGGTCGGTCCGTCGCCGAGCAGCATCGCGGGGCCGCGGTCACCGGGCTCGTGCGGCCGGTCGAGTCGCCAGTAGCCCATCTCGGCAGCGAGCGGCGTGTGCGCGTCGTCGAGCAGCCACGTCGTGGACGAGTAGTTGAGGTAGGGCAGACCGTCGTGGCTGAAGCTCACGCGCTGGCCGAAGTCGTACTTCCGCGGTTCGCCGTCGGGGTCGACCGGGTACTCCACGACACCGGTGCCCTCCCACACGCCGACGAGCCAGGACAGCGGGACGAGTTCGGGCGCGAGACCCTCGGGCAGTTCGATCAACGCTGACCCTTGAACAGCTTCACGATCACGGTCACCGAGACGAACGCGATCGCGAGCGACGCCAGGCCGAGGAGGCCCACGTAGAAGAGCTCGAGCGCAAGCAGCGAATCCATGCTGCGAGTCTACGCGGACCGGCTCAACGCGCCAGGAGCACCACCGCGGTGACGAGGACGACGACGAAGGCCCCGGACGACGCGATGCTGATCCGCTCGACGAGGCCGTCCTTCGTCGCGGTGATGAGCTGGAGCACGAAGCTCACGAGGACGCAGAGCACGAAGACGAGCAGCAGCCACGCGAAGGAGTCCTTCTGCGCGAGCGTGATCACGAGGACGGCACCGACGACCGCGAGCAGCCACACGGGGAGCACGGACGTCAGCTTGAGGCGACGCTGGTCGGCGGGCTGCACGGGCTCGGTCACGCGCCCCATCATGACAGGCGCGGCGACGGGCGTCCGTCAGCGCCGACCGCCCGTCCACCCGTCCACCCGTCCGCACCGTCCGCTCGGACGGCGGGCCACTTCCCGAGCATCACTAGGATGTGTCCACGACGTCCCCCACGCCCTGGAGGTCCTGTGGCCCAGCTCCTGGTACTCACCTCTGCCGCGCCCGGCGACGTCCTGCCGAGTCTCGGTCTCCTGAGCCACCGGATCCGCCACGTCCCCGCCGAGGCCGCCCAGCTCGTCAACGCACCCCAGAGCGACCTCGTGTTCGTCGACGCCCGCGTCGACCTCGTCGGCGCGAAGGCCCTCTGCAAGATCCTCGTGACGAGCGGTTCGCCGACCCCCATCGTGCTCGTCGTCACCGAGGGCGGTCTGACCGCGGTGAACAGCGAGTGGAACGTCGACGACGTGGTGCTGGAGACGGCCGGTCCGGCAGAGGTCGACGCGCGCATCCGGCTCGCGGCCGGGCGCGCCGCGAAGCAGCCGGCGAGCACGAAGATCCAGGCCTCCGGCGTCGTCATCGACGAGGCCAGCTACTCCGCGAAGGTGCGCGGTCGGCCACTCGACCTCACCTTCAAGGAGTTCGAGCTCCTCCGGTTCTTCGCGACGCACCCCTCCCGCGTGTTCACGCGCGAGCAGCTGCTCAGCGAGGTGTGGGGCTACGACTACTTCGGCGGCACCCGCACGGTCGACGTGCACGTCCGACGACTCCGCGCGAAGCTCGGCGACCTCGAGTCGCTCATCGGCACGGTCCGGAACGTCGGCTACCGCTTCAACGTCTACGAGGACGAGGCCGACCGGCTGGCAGGCCAGTGACCGTCGCGCTCGACGCGTTCACGGTCGCGGGCGAGCCGCGGCCGTTCTCCGACCAGACCCTGGTCGACGTGCGCGCGGATCGTGCGACGGTGCTCGGCGACGAGCAGGGGGTCGCCGTGGTGCGCGACGGTGAGCTCGAGGTCGCAGTCCGCCTGGAGGCCCGTGGCCGCGGACTCGGAACGGCCCTGGTCACGCAGGCGCTCGCCCTGGGCGGCGGGGCCGCCGCGGGGTCCGGGTCGGCGCCTCGGCTCGCGGAGGCGCCTCGGCTCGCGGAGGCGCCTCGGCTCGCGTGGGCGCACGGGGACCACCCCGCTGCGCGGGCGCTCGCGGCGCGGTTCGGCTGGACGGCCGTCCGCACGCTCCTGCAGCTCCGGGCGCCGGTCCCGTCGGAGGCTCCCGAGCCAGCGGTGCCGGACGGCTGGTCGCTCGCGGCGTTCCGCTCGGGCGACCCGGACGACGAGACCGCCTGGCTCGACCTCAACGCCGCCGCGTTCGCGCACCACCCCGAGCAGGGCCGGATGACGCTCGAGGACCTCCGCGCGCGGGAAGCCGACCCGTGGTTCTCCGGCGACGACCTGCTGCTGCTGCGGGACGACCAGGGACGGCTCGCGGCGTCGTGCTGGATCAAGGTCGAGGACGGCGTCGGGGAGTTCTACGCCGTGGCCGTCCGCCCCGACCTGCAGGGCCGAGGGCTCGGTGGCGTGCTCATGCGTGCCGGCTGGGGGCGTCTGGTCGGGCGGGGGCTCGACGCGGCGGCGCTGTACGTCGAGGGCGACAACGAACCGGCGCTCGCGCTCTACCGCCGGTCGGGGTTCACGCAGCACGCGATCGACGTGCAGTACGCCGCTCCCTGATCCCTGCACGGTGGGTCCGTTCACGCGGCGTTTCCACAGCCGTTACGTGCGGCCCTCGTCGCGGAGGCCGCGGGTGGCAGGATGTGGGCATGGACACCGAACCGCAGCTCGACGGCGACTCCGTCGCACCGGACCTCGACGACTTCGACGAGGTCGTCGAGGTGGAGCACGAGTCGCTGCCCTCGGACCGCTACTTCGACCGTGAGCTCAGCTGGCTCCGGTTCAACCAGCGCGTGCTCGAGCTCGGCGAGGACCGCACGCAGCCCCTGCTGGAGCGGGCGAACTTCCTCGCCATCTTCGCGTCCAACCTCGACGAGTTCTTCATGGTCCGGGTCGCCGGCCTCAAGCGACGCATCGACACCGGGATCGCCGTCCCGACCAACGTCGGCCGTGCGCCGAGCGACGTCCTGCGGGACATCGCCCGCAAGGCGCACGAGCTGCAGGACCGCCACGCGCACGCGTTCATCGACTCGCTCAAGCCGGACCTCGACGCCGCGGGGCTGCACATCGAGCACTGGTCCGACCTCGACGAGGCCGACCGCCTCCGGATGCGCGAGTACTTCAACGAGCAGATATTCCCGGTGCTCATGCCGCTCGCGGTCGACCCGGCGCACCCGTTCCCGTACATCTCCGGGCTGTCGCTCAACCTTGCGGTGCGGGTGCGGAACCCGAAGTCGCAGCGGCAGGAGTTCGCGCGCCTCAAGGTGCCGCAGAACTTCTCCCGGTTCATCGCACTGCCCGACGACGGGTCCGGGCGCCAGCGGTACATCCCGCTCGAAGACCTCATCGCGAACCACCTCGACGACCTCTTCCCGGGGATGGAGGTGCTCGAGCACCACGTGTTCCGGGTCACCCGCAACGAGGACGTCGAGATCGAGGAGGACGAGGCCGAGAACCTCATCCAGGCCCTCGAGCGCGAGCTCCTCCGCCGTCGGTTCGGTCCGCCGATCCGGCTCGAGATCACCGAGGACATGGACCCGGTGACCCTCGACCTGCTCGTCCGCGAGCTCGACATCACCGAACAAGAGGTCTACCGCCTGCCGTCGCCGCTCGACCTCGGCGGGCTGTTCGAGATCGCGAAGATCGCGCGCCCGGACCTCCACTACCCGAAGCACGTGCCGACGACTCCGGTGCAGTTCCAGCCGGGCGAGCCGAACACCAAGCCCGACCTCTTCGGTGCAATCAAGGCACGGGACGTCCTCGTGCACCACCCGTACGAGTCCTTCGCGACGAGCGTCCAGGCGTTCCTCGAGCAGGCCGCGGCGGACCCGAACGTCCTCGCCATCAAGCAGACGCTGTACCGCACCTCGGGCGACAGCCCCATCGTCGAAGCCCTCATCGACGCGGCCGCAGCGGGCAAGCAGGTCCTCGCGCTCGTCGAGATCAAGGCGCGCTTCGACGAGCAGAACAACATCACGTGGGCGCGGAAGCTCGAGAAGGCCGGCGTCCACGTCGTCTACGGCCTCGTGGGGCTGAAGACGCACTCGAAGCTCGTGCTCGTCATCCGGCAGGAGGGCGGGACGCTCAAGCACTACAGCCACATCGGCACGGGCAACTACAACCCGAAGACCTCGCGCATCTACGAGGACATGGGCCTGTTCACGTCGGACGACACCGTGGGCAAGGACCTCACCCGTCTGTTCAACGAGCTGTCCGGCTACGCGATCGAGAAGAAGTTCAAGCGGCTCCTCGTCGCCCCGCTGCACCTCCGCAAGGGGCTCATCAAGCGCATCCAGGCCGAGGCCGACAACGCCAGGGCCGGCAAGCCGTCGGGCATCCGCATCAAGGTGAACTCGATGGTGGACGAGCAGATCATCGACGCGCTCTACCTCGCGAGCCAGGCCGGGGTGCCGGTCGACGTGTGGGTGCGTGGGATCTGCTCGCTCAAGCCGGGGATGGAGGGCGTCAGCGAGACGATCCGCGTCCGTAGCGTCGTCGGGCGCTACCTCGAGCACTCGCGGGCGTTCGCGTTCCACAACGACGGCGACCCGGTGGTCTTCATCGGTTCGGCGGACATGATGCACCGGAACCTCGACCGTCGCGTCGAGGCCCTCGTGCGGCTGTCCGACCCGGCACACGTGACCGAGGTGCAGGACATGTTCGACCTCGCGATGGCCGACGAGACGAGTTCCTGGCACCTGGAGTCCGACGGCGAGTGGACGCGCCACTCGACCGACGCTGACGGGCGCCCGCTGCAGGACGTGCAGAATGTCCTCATGCGCAAGATCTCGGCCCGGAAGCGCTCGACTCGGTGAGCGGCGGTCCCACCGGTCCCGTCGTCGCGGCAGGAGCCGTCGTCTGGCGCGAGCAGGACGGACGGCCGCTGGTGCTGCTGATCCACCGCGGTCACCACAACGACGTCTCCTTCCCGAAGGGCAAGGTGGACCCGGGCGAGAGCGTCCCGACGACCGCCGTCCGCGAGATCGACGAGGAGACCGGCTACCGGGTGCACCTCGGCGCTCCGCTGGGCACCGCCGAGTACGTGCTGCCGAACGGTCGCGACAAGGTCGTGCACTACTGGTCCGCGAGGGTGTCGAACAAGGAGTTCGAGCGCGCCGGCAGGTTCCGCCCCAACGACGAGGTCGCCTCGGTGGAGTGGGTGTCGGTCGACGACGCCCGCGGCCGACTCACCTACGACCGGGACGTCGAGATCCTCGACCGCTTCGCCGACCGCGCCGCCGCCGGTGAGCACAAGACGTTCGCGCTCATCGCCCTCCGCCATGCCAAGACGGTCCCCGGTTCCGACTGGGACGGTCCGGACGCCACCCGGCCGCTGCTGCCCGTCGGCCGCTCGCAGGCGAAGGCCGTCGCCGCGCCGGTCGCGGCGTTCGGCCCGAAGAAGATCGTGTCGAGCACGGCGGCACGGTGCCTCGCGACCGTCGAGCCGCTCTCCGCACGGACGAAGGTCGGCGTGCAGTCGACACCGGACATCAGCCAGGACGCCCACGACCGCGGCGCCGCGAACGTCAAGGGCGTCGTGCTGCGGCGCATCGACAAGGCGAAGTCGACGGTCCTGTGCTCGCACGGTCCGGTGCTCCCGGACATCATCGCCCGCATCGCCGGTGCGACCGCCGACGGCAGCCGCCACTTCGACCTCCGCCGCGCGGCGATGCTGTCCGTCGGCGACTTCGCCGTGATGCACATCGCCGACGGCAAGCTCGTCGCCGTCGAGACGCACCGCAACACCATCGCCTCGTAGGACCCCGGTCCGAGCCGCACCGACCGGCCGCGTCGCCACCGACGCGGGCGCGGCTGCGGCGATCCGTGCCTCCAGGCCGGTCCCGGAGGCCGCTCCGACACGGCACCGGCGGCCGGGCGGCGCCCATGCGAACGCATGCGCCGCGCCTGGGCGCGGTGACCCGATCCTGCACCCCACCGCGGGTGCGTGTCCGCGTGCCGCGAGCGGGGCAAGGCCTCGTTCACCTGCCGTTCACCCGGGGGCACCTCCCGGGTCATCTGTCGTCCCTACAGTCGCTCCCGGGTCAGCACCGGCCCGCGGGACCAGCAGCGGTCCCACCTGCACTGACATTCCCGAAGGGACCCCTGTGAACATCAAGCGAATCGGCACGGTCGCGGCGATCGCGGTCGTCGGCGCCGTCGCGCTGTCCTCCTGCGCCTCGAACGAAGGCGGCGCGGGCGCTGGCGCTTCCGCCTCGTCGAGCTCGGGCACGGACTACTCGAAGCTCTCCGGCACGCTGACCGGCTCGGGCTCGTCCGCGCAGCAGACCGCACAGGCCACCTGGACCGCCGGGTTCCAGAACGTCGCCTCCGGCGTCACGGTCAACTACTCGCCCGACGGTTCGGGCGCCGGCCGCAAGAACTTCATCTCGGGTGCGGCGGACTTCGCCGGCTCCGACGCCGCGCTCTCCGACGAGGAGCTCTCGGGCACGTTCGCGAACTGCGCCGCGGACTCGAAGGCCATCGACATCCCGGTCTACATCTCCCCGATCGCGATCGCGTACAAGGTCGACGGCGTCAAGGACCTCACCCTCGACGCGAAGACCATCGCGGGCATCTTCTCCGGCAAGATCACCAAGTGGAACGACTCGGAGATCAAGGACCTGAACAAGGACGCCTCGCTCCCCGACGCGAACATCACCGTCGTGCACCGCTCGGACGACTCGGGCACCACCGAGAACTTCTCCGAGTACCTCGACGCGAACGCGAAGGACGTCTGGGGCAAGGAGCCGAGCCAGACCTTCCCGTACCAGGTCGGTGACGCCGCCGCGAAGACCTCGGGTGTCGCGTCCTCGATGGCCAGCGCCTCGAACGCCATCACCTACATCGACGACTCCGGCGCCGGTGACCTCGACAAGGCGAAGCTCATGGTCGGCGACAAGGCCACCGAGATCTCGGCCGACGGTGCCGCCACCGTCGTCGCGGACTCCAAGACCGTCGAGGGCCGGGCGGACAACGACCTCGCGATCGACATCAACCGCACCGACACGGCCGACAACGCGTGGCCGCTCGTCCTCGTCTCCTACGCCATCGCGTGCCAGGAGTACAAGGACTCGGCCAAGGGTGAGCTCGTGAAGGGCTACCTCGACTACGTCGTGTCGAAGGACGCGCAGGACGCCGCCGCGAAGGAGGCCAAGTCGGCCGCCCTGTCGAGCGACCTCTCGGAGAAGGCCGCCAAGGCCGTCGCCTCCATCAAGTAACGCCCTCTGAGCGCCCGGACGCCGGTCCCACCCAACACGACCGGCGTCCGGGCACTCGCCCGTCACGGCACCACCTCCCACCTCCCCGTTCCCCGCCACGGGTGAACCTCCGACAGGAGTCGCATGACGACCGCACCGGCCCGCGAAGGGGCCACCGTCATCCCGAAGCCGAAGGCCGTCGTCCGCGTCGGCGACCGCGTCTTCTCCGCCGCCTCGGTCATCTCCGGCGGCCTCATCCTCTTCGTCCTCGTGCTCGTCGCGGCGTTCCTCGTCTGGCAGAGCATCCCGGCGCTGGTCGCCAAGGCCGGCACCCTGCCGAACGACTCGGCGAACTTCTGGGACTACGTCGGACCGCTCGTCTTCGGCACGGTCTGGTCGGCGCTCATCGCGCTCGTGATCTCCGTCCCGCTCGCGCTCGGGATCGCGCTCTTCATCTCCCACTACGCACCGCGTCGCCTCGCGCCGGTGCTCGGCTACGTCATCGACCTGCTGGCCGCGGTGCCGTCGGTCGTCTACGGCCTGTGGGGCATCGTCGTCCTCGCGCCGTTCGTGAAGCCCTTCTACGCGTTCCTCAACGAGTACCTCGGCTGGTTCCCGCTGTTCTCCGGTCAGGTCACGGGCACCGGCCGCACGATCCTGACCGCCTCGATCGTCCTCGCGGTGATGGCGATCCCGATCATGACCGCCGTGATGCGCGAGATCTTCCTGCAGGCACCGACCCTCAACGAAGAGGCAGCGCTGGCCCTCGGCGCCACCCGCTGGGAGATGATCCGCCTGTCGGTGCTCCCGTTCGCGAAGTCGGGCATCGTCTCCGCGATCATGCTCGGCCTCGGTCGAGCGCTCGGGGAGACGATGGCCGTCGCGCTCGTGCTCTCGGTGTCGACCAACGTCACGTTCCAGGTGCTCACGTCGCTGAACCCGTCGACGATCGCCGCGAACATCGCACTGCAGTTCGCCGAGGCTTCCGGCACCGCCCTGAACGCCCTCGTCGCGTCCGGTCTGGTCCTCTTCGTCATCACCCTGGTCATCAACATGCTCGCGCGGTACATCGTCCGCAAGCGAGTGAGCTGAGAGGTACGACCCGATGTCCCTCGCCCTCCGTCAGTCCGGCATGGCCGGCAACGTCTACGCCAACGGCAAGCTGCACAAGTCGGTGCCGTGGCTGCTCCTCATCGGCTCGTGGGTCGCCCTGATCGCCGTGTTCGCCCTGCTCAACGCCGGCGGCGCGGTCAAGGACTTCAACGTCGTCGCGGCGCTGTTCCTCGGCACGGTCCTGTTCGACGTCCTCATCGTCGTCGTGTCCCGCATCGTCGAGGGCGGGCGCAAGGCCGTCGACCGTCTGGTGACCTCCCTGGTCGTCACCGCGTTCGTGATCGCCGTCCTGCCGCTCGTGTCGCTCCTCTGGACCGTCCTCGCCGACGGCCTCGCCCGGTTCGACGCGCAGTTCTTCTCGTACTCGATGCGCGGCGTCATCTCCGAGGGCGGCGGCGCGGTCCACGCCCTCGTCGGCACGCTCGAGATCACGCTGTTCGCGGCGCTCATCTCGGTGCCGATCGGCCTGCTCACCTCGATCTACCTCGTCGAGTACGGCAAGGGCGCGCTCGCGAAGGGCATCACGTTCTTCGTGGACGTCATGACGGGCATCCCCTCGATCGTCGCCGGCCTCTTCGCCTACTCGCTCTTCGCGCTCTTCCTCGGCCCGGGTGCCCGCTTCGGCCTGGTCGGCTCGATCGCCCTGAGCGTGCTGATGATCCCGATCGTCGTGCGCTCCACCGAGGAGGTCCTGAAGATCGTCCCGATGGAGCTCCGCGAGGCCTCGTACGCGCTCGGCGTGCCGAAGTGGCTGACGATCGTGAAGGTCGTGCTCCCCACGTCGCTCGCCGGCATCACTACCGGTGTCATGCTCTCGATCGCCCGCGTCATCGGCGAGACCGCACCGCTGCTCGTCACCGCCGGGTTCACCGCGTCGATGAACTACGACCTGTTCAAGGACCCGATGATGACCCTGCCGGTGTTCGCGTACACGCAGTACTCGCAGCAGGGCGCCAACCCGGTGCCGTTCGTCGACCGGGCGTGGACGGCCGCGCTGCTCCTCATCCTCATCGTGATGGCGCTCAACCTCCTCGCGCGCTTCATCACCCGCCTCTTCGCCCCCAAGCTCCCCCGCTAGCACCCGGAAGGTCCACAGTGTCCAAGCGCATCGAGGTCGACGGCCTCAACGTCTACTACTCGAAGTTCAAGGCGGTCGAGGGTGTCGACATCACGATCGAACCCCGCACCGTGACCGCGTTCATCGGCCCGTCCGGCTGCGGCAAGTCCACGTTCCTCCGCACCCTGAACCGCATGCACGAGGTCATCCCCGGTGCCTGGGTCGAGGGCTCGGTCAAGGTCGACGGCGACGACCTCTACGGTGCGGGTGTCGACCCGGTGCTCGTCCGTCGCCAGGTCGGCATGGTGTTCCAGCGCCCGAACCCGTTCCCCACGATGTCGATCAAGGACAACGTGCTCGCCGGCGTGAAGCTCAACAACAAGCGCATCTCGAAGTCCGAGGCCGACGACATCGTCGAGCGCTCCCTGCAGGGCGCGAACCTCTGGAACGAGGTCAAGGACCGCCTCGAGAAGCCCGGCATGGGCCTGTCGGGCGGGCAGCAGCAGCGACTCTGCATCGCCCGGGCGATCGCCGTGCAGCCCGACGTGCTCCTCATGGACGAGCCCTGCTCGGCGCTCGACCCGATCTCGACCCTCGCCATCGAGGACCTCATCGAGGAGCTGAAGAAGGAGTACACGATCGTCATCGTGACCCACAACATGCAGCAGGCCTCGCGGGTGTCGGACAAGACGGCGTTCTTCAACATCGCCGGCACCGGGCACCCCGGCAAGCTCATCGAGTACGACGACACCGCGACGATCTTCTCGAACCCGTCCGTCCAGGCCACCGAGGACTACGTCTCCGGCCGCTTCGGATGATCCGCTGACGCGGCCGCACACCGTTCGCGTCGTGCTCACTCGGCCCCGTCGGACCTCGGTCCGGCGGGGCCGTCGGCGTTCCGGGGCGCTGCCCTGGTCGCGGGGTCGCCGTTCCGCCGCGGTCGGCCGGCGCGCTGTGGTCCGGACGCCGCGCTGCGGTCAGGAGGGGCGGTCGGGAGGCACGGGTCGCGTCCGGCGGGCCCACCTGTGTCCCGCGGGTGGTCGCCCTGGCCCGCGGACCTGGCACGGGTCGGCCGGCTCCGTGCGCGTGCAGGGATCGACGAAGCGCACGTCGATCGACGAGTGCTTCGTCGCGGTCACGACGCCGCAGCGCATGCGCGTACACGGGACGACGAAGCACGTGTCGATCGACACGTGCTTCGTCGGGACGCGCGCGTTTCGCGGAGGGAGGGATGGAGGGGGGGAAGCCCGCTACGCGTCGAGCGGGACCGCGGCGATCGGGGTCGTCGTCGGCTGCTTCGACCCGCCGGCCGGCTCGACCGTGATGCCCACCGTGACGCCGTCCCGGACCTTGCCGGTCAGCACCGCGGAGTGCACCCCGTCGGCGTACTGGTCCATCAGCCCAGCGGACGTGATCGATCCGCCGGCAGCCTTCGAGTCGATGTACCAGAGCTCGTAGGTCTTGCCCTTCGGTGCGGCCTCGACGCCGTCGAGGATGACCGCCGACTTGCCGAGGTCCTGCGACCAGACGACCGTGGCCGTCCCGCCGCCCTGCACGGGAGTGGAGCTCCGCTGGAAGTCGGACGCCGCGTAGATCCCGTCTAGGACGCTGGTGCTCTGCGAGGTCCCCGGCCGCGACTCGTCGCCCGGGTTCAGCACACCGCCGACGCCGAGCCCGACGCCGAGGAACACCACCGCGACGGCGGCAGCGGCGGACAGGGCAGCCGCCGGACGCTGGAACCAGCGGCGGCGAGCCGCGGTCTCCGCCGGGCCCGGCAACACGGAGGAAGCGGGCGACGGGGCGGAGGCGGGTCGCGCCTCCAAACCGACGTCGGACCACGCAGGAGCAGCGGGAGCCTCGGGAACGGAGGCAGCCGGAGCTGCCGGCGCAGTCGCTGCCGGAGTGACCGGGGCCGACTGCGGCGTGTTCCGGATCTGCGCCATGAGCGACGCCTTGAGTGACGCCGGCGGCTCGATCGGGGCGGTCGAGTACGCGAGCTGCAGCGCGGTCTCGCGCAGCGAGTCGGTCTCGGACCGGAGTTCGGGAGAGGACGCGAGGGCGACCTCCACCTGGGTGCGCTCGTCGTCGGACAGCGCGTCGAGGGCGTACGAGCCGGTCAGCGTGGACGGGTCGTCGTGTCGTTCGGTCATGAGGTCACCCCCATCTCGTCTCGGAGTCGGATCATCCCGTCACGGAGACGGGTCTTGACGGTGCCGATCGGGACACCCAGTTGTTCGGCCATCTCGCTGTGCGAGAAGCCTCCGTAGTACGCGAGCTGCACCGCCTGGCGCTGGAACTCGGTGAGCTTCGCCAACGCCCGACTGACCCGCTCGTGCTCGATGCGGATCTCCACCGACTCGGACACCTGGTCGAACCCGGCCTCGAAGTCGCGGATGCCGATGCGGGTGTCGCGGTCGTGCGAGGCCTGCGATGCCCGGATCCGGTCGACCGCTCTGCGGTGCGCCATCGTGAGCACCCAACTCGCCGCGGAGCCCCGCACCTGGTCGAACCGTGTGGCCTGCTGCCAGACCTCGAGGAAGACCTCTTGGGTGACCTCTTCGGACTGCGCACGGTCCTTCAGCAGCCGCGTCACGAGGCCGAGCACCCGCCCGGACAGTTCGTCGTACAGGTCGGAGAAGGCCGCCTGGTCGCCGTTCGCAACCCTGGTGAGGAGTTCATCGGGCGACGGCGGCGCCGGCTCCGCAGAGCCCCAGCGCTTCGTGTCGCGTTCCACGAGTGCAAGCATCGCAGGTTTCCCCCCTCTCTGTGCGTGGGGCGCTGCGGGTGTCCAGGACTCACGCAGCTCTTCGGGTGTGGTGGTGCTCGTTCTGAGCGAGGGGCCCGCGTGACCCGCAGGGAATTGACCGACTGGTGTCGGACCGGGTCGCGCGGGACCCCTCGCCGTGGTGAGGCCAGGGCCTCGCCACGGTGATGATTCGGTGCCCTCGTCCGGTCGGATTGGAGGACTGCTCGGGCACCTCCGCGGGCGCGCCCGGACGGATCCGTGTCCTCCCTGCGAGAACGGATTCGACGCGTCCAGGGGTCGTTTCGTAGAGTGGTCGTCGCCGGGCCGCAGCAAGCCCCGGGCTCCAAATATCGCCGCTTCGAGCGGCCTCGCGCCGAGAGGCGCTTCTGCGGCTCGGCTTCATCCTCTCCACTGGCTCTGGTCGGCCTGGAGGCGCGGGTCGCCTCGGTCGGCTGGCTCCCGCCCGGCGGGTCGACCGTCAGTCGAGGCTGTCGCGGCGCCAGAGCGCCGCCGCCTCCGTCAGGTCGGCCGCGAGCTCGGTGAGCCGGAGCGCCCGGGTCGTCAGCTCGCTCGCGCGCTCCTCCGCGGTGAGGTCGGACTCGTCCGCCACCGCTGTCGCGCCAGCCGCCGTGAGCCGGCAGAACGCAGCGCCGCGGTCGAGCGCCACCGCGAGGTCGCCGGTGTAGAGGCCGTGCAGGATGCGGTCCGCGAGGGTCAGGATCTCCGCGGGCCCCGTCGGCTGCTCGGCGCCGGCGACGGCCTGGTCGATCGTGCCGATCCGTTCCGTGCCGCGCGCGAAGAGGTACGCGATCTCCTCCGGCGCCTGACGGATGACCGTCCGGACGAGGTAGATCCGCCAGAGCGCCCCCGGCAGCGTGTGCGCCCCCACCCGCGCCCAGAGCTCGGCGATCGCGTCGATGCCGTGCACGTCCGTGTAGGTCACGAGGCGCTCCACGACCGCCGGGTCCGGATCTTGGCGCACGCGGTGCAGCAGGGCGTTCGCGGTCTCGTGCGCGACGCGGTTCACCACCGCCGGGTCCTCCCCGCCCTGGATCGCGGCGAACTCGGCATCGGTGAAGTGGACGGGACGGTGGTGATCGCGAGGCACCGCGACAGTGTAGGCGCGGCCACCGACGCAGCACGTCCCCCGTTCGCCGAGAACGCAACGGGCCGCTCGCGCGTACGGTTGACCGGCAGGGAGGCACCCCTCCCGGACGTGAAGGAGAGGACCCTCATGAACGCCCTGCTCATCATCCTGGCCGTCATCGCGGTCATCCTGCTGTTCGTCGGTGGCTTCGCCGCCAGCCTGAAGTTCCTGCTGTGGGTCGGCATCGTGCTGCTCGTCATCGCGCTCGTCATGTGGCTGCTGCGGACCCTGACCGGACGCCGGAGCTGACGCGCTCGTTTCTCGACTGGAGGCCCTCACCCGCTAGCCTTGCGGGTGAGGGCCTCTAGCTCAGTTGGTAGAGCACCGGACTTTTAATCCGAGGGTCGTGGGTTCGAGCCCCACGGGGCCCACCTCAGAAACGATCGGGGTACAAACCCTCCACAGCTGACTCTTGTCCGTTCCACGGCACAGTTCAGTCCGCATTCAGCGAGCTGTTGGGTGGGCGCCGATAGTGTCGTTCCCGGATCCGAGCACCGGGTCCTGCACGACAGCACCACCAGCGAACGAACGGGGTACACCGTGATCGAGCCCATCGAAGCCACGCACATCAGCGCCGACGGCGCGCGCCGCATCGTCGAGCTCGCAGCAGCCACCCACACGACCATGAGCGACGAACTGCTCCTCGACACGCTCCGCCGCAACGCGAAGGTGTCGACGCGCCACATCCGCGAGGACTTCGTCGAGGTCGCCACCGCCACCACCGTCCTCGGCTACGTGTGCCGACAGCGCTCCGAGTACATCGCCCTCCGCGGCGACGACCCGGCCTGGGCGCAGGAGGTCGGCCGGTACGGCACCGAGGCCCTCGCGGTCGAGGCGCTCCGCATGCGCCGCGCCTGACCTGCCGCAGAACACACGAAGGCCGCCCCGATCGGGGCGGCCTTCGTCGTGCGGCAGGGCAGAGGTGCGGCTCAGGACCAGACGCGGCGGATGCCCCAGGTGCCGGTCCAGGTCTCGTCGGGCTCGAGCCAGCGCAGGCCCTCCCCCGAGTTGAGCGCGTTCGCCGGCGCGGTCATCGGCTCGACCGCCACCGCGAGCCCGGTGCCGTCGCCCCGGGGGAACGTCCGGGAGGTGAACACCTGCACGTACGGGAACGACTCGTCCTGCCAGAGCTCGACGCCGTCGCCCTCCGGGCCGTGCAGCGTCGTGCGCCGGACGCCGTGCTCGTCGGCCGCGATGTCCGTGTAGGCGGTGTCGAGGTCCGAGTCGCCCGCGCGACGCCCGGCGCGGAGGTCGGAATCGGTGCCGGTGACGTCGAACGACCCGTCGGGCACCTTCTGCTCGTTCGTCGAGAAGGCCGTGGCGCCGTCGAGCGTCACGACGAGGTCCTCGGCGGGGGTGTCGCCGGCGCGGAGGTACGGGTGCGCGCCGACGGCGAAGGGCGCCCGGACGCCGGAGCGGTTCGTGATCGTGTGGGTGACGCGGATGCCGTCGTCGACGAGTTCGTGGTGCACACGGGTCTCGAGGGTGAACGGCCAGCCGTGCTGCGGGTGGATCGTGGCCTCCTGCTCGATCGACGACTCCGTCTGCGTCACGGTCCGGTACGGCGCGAAGCGGAGCAGCCCGTGCGAGGCGTTGCCGTACTTCGGCTCGGAGACGTCGAGCTGCTGGACGGCGCCGTCGAGTTCCCACCGACCGCCGGCGACACGGTTCGGCCACGGCACGAGCACGATGCCGTCGGCTCCCGGCGGGGCCTGGTCCGCACCGAACGGCTCGGTGAGGTCGAACCCGGCGACGCGGAGCTCGCGGATGCCCGCGGCGACCTCGGTCACGACGGCCTCGACGACGCCGTCCGGTCCGGCGTGGCGGAGGTGGTACTGGCCTCCGGTGGGGGCTGCTGCGGTCATGGCGGGCTGGTCCTTCCTGGGAACGCGGGTGGAACCCGTACTGCGGTGCTTCAGCGCTCGTCGGCGACGACGACCTCGACCCCGGCTGCGCGCACGGCGTCGACCAGGTCCGCCGGGGCCTCGGCGGTCACGACGACGTCGACGTCCTCGAGCGCACGGACGACCCCGATGTGGGCCCGGCCGAACTTCGACCCGTCCGCGACCACGACCGTACGCCGTGCCGTCGCGGCGAGCATCCGCTTCGTCTCGGTCTCGGGGAGGTTGACGTTCGTCAGGCCGTGCTCGACGTCGACGCCCGTGCCGCCGAGGAACGCGACGTCGGCGGCGATCATCGGGACCACGGTGTTGTTGAACGGTGCGACGAGCGAGTGCTGCAGCGGTCGGAGCGTCCCGCCGGTGACGATGACGGTGAAGCGCGGGACGGCGGGTTCGAGGGCGAGTGCCGTCGTCAGGGAGTTCGTCACCACGGTCACGTCGACCAGGTCCGTCCGTGCCACCAGGGCGGAAGCCACCGCCGCGGGTGTGGTGCCGACGTCGAGCACGACGCACTCACCGGACCGGACGAGCGCGGCCGCGGCGCGGCCGATGGCCGCCTTCGCGACCTGGTGCTCGACCGCGGTCTCCTCGAGCGGGCGCTCGCCCGAACCGGCCACGAGGCGGACCGCACCGCCGTGCACCCGCCGGATCCGTGCCTCCAGGTCGAGGGTGGCGAGGTCCTGTCGGACCGTCACCTCGCTCGTGCCGAGGGCCGCTGCCAGGGCGGCCGTCCGGACGAGCCCGGGTGCCCCCTCGACGATGGCGACGATGCGGTCCTGGCGGAGGGGCGCCGGGAGCGCGCCGTCGAGGAAGAGGTCGTCGTCGGTCACGTGCTCAGTTTCGTCCGCTTCCGTCTGCTTTCGCAACACTTCGGATCACGCTAGGCTGCTCCGGTGATCACCAAGCGCGCGACGAAGCTCGCGGACGGCCGCGACCTCTTCTACTTCGACGACGCCGACTCGACCCTGCCCGCCGAGCGGAGCATCGACCAGCGCGTCCTCGACCCCCGGCCGGACACGGCCCGGATGCGTCAGGACGTCCTCACGGGCGAGTGGGTGTCGATCGCGGCGAGCCGGCAGAACCGGGTGTTCCTGCCGCCGGCCGACCAAGACCCGCTGGCGCCGCAGAGCCCGGCGAATCCGTCCGAGATCCCGAGCGTGTACGACGTCGCGGTGTTCGAGAACCGTTCGCCGTCGTTCGGGCCGATGCTCGCCGGGCCGGGCGGCGCCGAGGACGCCCCGCCGTCGCTCGACGCCCTGACCGAGGTCGGGTTCAACCGCCAGTTCCGCAGCGTCGGACGCTGCGAGGTCGTGTGCTTCTCCCCCGCCACCGAGGGCTCCTTCGCGTCGATCTCCGAGTCGCGTGCCCGCACCGTGGTCGAGGCGTGGGCGGACCGCACCGCAGCACTGTCCGAGCTGCCCGGCATCCAACAGGTGTTCCCGTTCGAGAACCGGGGCGAGGCGATCGGCGTCACGCTGCACCACCCGCACGGGCAGATCTACGCCTACCCGTACGTCACGCCGCGCACCCAGCGACTCCTGGCCTCGATCGAGCGCTTCGGGCCGGACCTGTTCGAGCAGCACCTCGCGAACGAGCGGGCGTCCGACCGGGTCGTCCTCGCCGGCGAGCACTTCACCGCCTTCGTGCCGTTCGCGGCGCGCTGGCCGATCGAGATCCACATGCTCCCGCACCGCCACGTGCCCGACTTCGCCGGGCTCACCGACGCCGAGAAGGACGAGCTGGCGCACATGCACCTCCGGCTGACGCGCGGGATCGACGAGCTCTACGGTGACCCGACGCCGTACATCGCCGCCTGGCACCAGGCCCCGGTGCACACCGGCCGCGACACCGTGCGGCTCATGCTGCAGATCACGTCCCCGCGCCGCGCGGCGGACAAGCTGAAGTTCCTGGCCGGCAGCGAGGCCGCCATGGGCGCCTGGATCGGGGACCTCGTGCCCGAGAAGGCGGCCGAGTTCATCCGAGGAGGGATCGAGCGCGCATGACGTTCCAGCAGGTCTACGGGTACGAGCCCACGGTGCGGTACTCCGCCCCCGGCCGGGTCAACCTCATCGGTGAGCACACCGACTACAACGACGGGTACGTGCTGCCCTTCGCGATCGACCGGCGGACGGTGGCGTCGATCGGGCAGCGGGACGACCGCGTGCTGCGGGTCGCGTCGGCGTTCGACCCGTCGTCGGTCGTCGAGCTGACCCTCGACGAGCTGTCGCCCGGCCGCATGGAGGGCTGGTCGGCCTACGTGTTCGGCATCGCCTGGGCGCTCCGTGAGCACGCCGGCGCCGACCTCTCGGACAAGCACGGGTTCGACGTCTTCATCGACTCGGACGTGCCGGTCGGGGCGGGCCTGTCGTCGAGCGCGGCGATCGAGTGTGGTGTCGCCCTCGCCTTCAACGACCTCTGGGAGCTCGGGCTCGACCGCAAGACGCTCGCGCGCGTCGGGCAGTACTCCGAGAACCACGCCGTGGGCGCCCCTACCGGGATCATGGACCAGTCCGCGTCGCTGCTCGGTGAGCAGGACGCGGTCGTGTTCCTCGACTGCCGGACGCTCGACACGGCCGTGGTCGACCTGGCGCTCGAGGCGAACGGGCTCGAGGTCCTCGTCGTCGACACCCGCGTGGAGCACGCCCACGCCACGGGCGGCTACAAGGCGCGTCGCGACTCCTGCGAGCGCGGTGCCGCGGTGATGGGCGTCGAGGCGCTCCGCGACCTGTCGGTGGACGACCTCCCGCGCGCCCAGGAGCTGCTGGACGACGAGACCTTCCGCCGCGTCCGTCACGTCGTGACCGAGGACCAGCGGGTCCTCGACACGGTGCGCACCCTCCGCGAGGACGGCCCGCGGGCGATCGGTGCGCTGCTCGTGGCGTCGCACGAGTCCATGCGCGACGACTTCGAGATCTCGGTGCCCGAGCTCGACCTGGCGGTCGCCACCGCGATGGAGCACGGCGCGGTGGGCGCTCGGATGACCGGTGGCGGGTTCGGCGGTGCGGCGATCGCGCTGGTCGACCGGGAGGCCCGTGGCGCGATCGCGGACGCGGTCACGTCCGCCTTCGCGGCGGCCGGGTACCGCGAGCCGACCGTGTTCACGGTGCACGCCGCGCAGGGCGCCCGGCGCGACTGACGCGCGCTGCGCGCTGCGCTGCTGCGCTGCTGCGCTGCTGCGCCGGGCGCTACCGAACCTCGAAAGCGACATCGAACCAGTGCCACGTGGCGGTTCGACGTCGCTTTCGTGGTTCGACGTGCGGAAGGCGGCGTGTTGTGGCGGCCGGCGCGCGCGTCAGCCCGTGTAGTCGGCGTAGCGGGACACGACGTGCACGTTCCCGAAGACGAACGGGTGCGGATCGCCGTGTTCGACGGCCCACTGCACCCAGGTCATCTCGACCGGGATCAGCAGCCACACGAGCACGGTCGTGCCGACGACCCCGGCCAGCGCGAGTCCCATGACGGTGTGCTCGTCGAAGCGGACGGCTCCGCGGCGCGCGATCGCCACGACGGAGCCGACGACCGCGAACCCGATCGTGGTGAGCGTCCACCCGACCCACGGGCTGCTCGTGATCGTCGTCTGCGTGCCGGCGTGCGAGAACCCGGTCGACCAGGTCGCACCGAAGTGCTGCACGACGAGCGCGAGCAGCACGATCAGCACCATCCACCGGGCGTCCTTCGTGAGCTGCGACGGCTCGGGGCGCGCTCGCAGCACCGGCTCCGTCAGCGTTCGTTCATCCCCCATGCGGCGACCGTAGCACCAGGCGCGCGATCCGGCGGAGGTGATCCGTGCCTCCAGTCCGGGGCTGGACGCGACCGGAACGCGGAAGCGACAGATCCCCGTGGGTGGGCCAGGGAGATCTGTCGCTCTCGCGAGGGTGACCGTCAGCGCAGGTGGCGCTCGGCCGCTTCGACGACGTTCTTCATGAGCATCGCGCGGGTCATCGGCCCGACGCCGCCCGGCGTCGGCGACAGGAACCCCGCGACCGATGCGACCGCAGGGTCGACGTCGCCGCGGAGCTTCGCCTTGCCGGTCTCCTCGTCGACGATGCGGCTGATGCCGACGTCGATGACCGCCGCACCGGGCTTGACCCAGTCCGGCTGGACGAGCCCGGCCACACCGGCCGCGGCGACGATGATGTCGGCACGGCGGCACTCGGCCGCGACGTCCTCGGTGAGCGAGTGCGTCAGGGTGGCGGTGGCCTCGAGCCGCGTGAGGAGCAGGCCGAGCGGCCGACCGACCGTGAGCCCCTGCCCGATGATCGTGACGTGCTGGCCCCGGATCGGGACCTCGTACGCCTCGAGCATCGCGACGATCCCGCGCGGGGTGCACGGCAGCGGAGCGTCGATCGTGCCCGCACCACCGGGGACGGCGAGGACGAGCTCGCCGAGGTTGGTCGGGTGCAGGCCGTCGGCGTCCTTCGCCGGGTTCATCAGCTCGAGCATGGGGATCGGGTCGATGCCCTGCGGCAGTGGGAGCTGCACGATGAAGGCGGTGACCCGGGGGTCGTCGTTCATCTGCAGGATCGCCGCGCGGATGTCGGCGGCACTCGCCGTCTCGGGCAGGTCGATGCGGACCGAGTCGAGCCCGATCTGCGCCGAGTCCTTGTGCTTGCCGGCGACGTAGGACACCGAGCCCGGGTTCTGCCCGACCATGATCGTGCCGAGGCCGGGCCGGAACCCGTGGTCGTGCAGACGGTCGATGCGGAGCTTCAGGTCGTCGAGGGTGCGGGCGGCGAGGGCGGTGCCGTCGATGCGGACGGCAGAGCCCTCACCGTCCCAGAGCGCCCGCGGCAGGTCGGCCACGGCGGCGCTCACGCGTAGAGCGGGAACGCGTCGGCCAGCGCCTTCACCCGGGCCGAGAGCGCCTCGATGTCCGGGTTCGGCATGAGCGTCAGCGCGATGATGTCGGCGACCTCGGTGAACTCGGCGTCGCCGAAGCCACGGGTCGCCAGCGCCGGGGTGCCGATGCGAACACCGGAGGTGACCATCGGCGGGCGCGGGTCGAACGGCACGGAGTTGCGGTTCACGGTGATGCCGACCTGGTGCAGGAGGTCCTCGGCCTGCTTGCCGTCGACCTCGGACTCGCGGAGGTCGACGAGCACCAGGTGCACGTCGGTGCCGCCCGTGAGGACGTCGATGCCGGCGGCCTTCGCGTCGGCCCGCGTGAGGCGGTCCGCCAGCAGACGAGCGCCGCGGAGCGTGCGCTCCTGGCGGTCCTTGAACTCCGGCTGGCCGGCGAGGAGGAACGCGGTGGCCTTGGCGGCGATCACGTGCATGAGCGGGCCGCCCTGCTGCCCCGGGAAGACCGCGGAGTTCAGCTTCTTGAAGAGCGACTCCTCGTTGGACAGGATGATGCCCGAGCGCGGACCGGCGAGGGTCTTGTGCACGGTCGAGGACACGACGTGGGCGTGAGGCAACGGCGACGGGTGCAGGCCCGCGGCGACGAGCCCGGCGAAGTGCGCCATGTCCACCCAGAGCGTCGCGCCGACCTCGTCCGCGATCTCGCGGAACTTCGCGAAGTCGAGCTGGCGCGGGTACGCCGACCAGCCGGCGATGAGGACCTTGGGCTGGTGCTCGATCGCCTTCGCGCGGATGTCGTCGTAGTCGACCTCGAAGGTCTCCGGGTCGACGCCGTACGACACCGCGTTGTAGATCCGGCCGGAGAAGTTGAGCTTCATGCCGTGGGTCAGGTGGCCGCCGTGGGCGAGCTCGAGGCCCAGGATGGTGTCGCCGGCGGACGCGATGGCGTGCAGGACCGCGGCGTTCGCGCTCGCGCCGGAGTGCGGCTGGACGTTCGCGTAGGCGGCGCCGAAGAGGGCCTTCGCCCGGTCGATGGCGAGCTGCTCGGCGACGTCGACGAACTCGCAGCCGCCGTAGTAGCGCTTGCCCGGGTAGCCCTCGGCGTACTTGTTCGTGAGGACGGAGCCCTGCGACTCGAGGACGGCACGCGGCACGAAGTTCTCGGAGGCGATCATCTCGAGGGTGTCGCGCTGGCGGCCGAGCTCGTTCTGCAGGACGGCGGCGATCTCGGGGTCGACCTCGGCGAGCGGGGCGTTGAAGGTCGACTGCACGGCGGCAGGCGTCAGATCGGTGATGGACACGGGACTCCTCGTTGTCTGTTCCGTCGCGCACACGCACGACGAGGTGGACGGGTGGGCGCGGCCCAGGCGTACGGCCGCGCACCGTGTCAGGTGTCGCTCCCCGATGGTGACCCATCCAACGCCAGTCGCGACCCCCCGATCGTACCGAGCGCACCGGTTCGTGTCACCCTGGTGGCATGACCCTGCTCAGCCCCGACGTCGACGAGCGGACGACGACCCGCTCCGACACGCCCTGGGTGACCGTGGTCTGGGACGACCCGGTCAACCTGATGTCGTACGTCACCTACGTCTTCCAGTCCTACTTCGGCTTCGGGCGGGCGAAGGCGGAGCGGCTCATGCACCAGGTGAACGACGACGGGCGGGCGATCGTGGCGACCGGGGCGCGCGAGGCGATGGAGGCCCACGTCGAGGCGATGCACGGGTACGGCCTGCAGGCGACGGTCGACCGGGCGCCGACCCCGTGATCCCGTTCGTCCGCCGTGCCGACGGCGTCCACCTCGGTCTGTCCTCCGGCGAGCGCGACGTCCTGACGTCGCTGACCGAGCAGCTCCAGCAGGTGCTCGCGGGCGACCTGTCCGCGGACCCCGTGGCCACGCGCATGTTCCCCGACGCGTACCCGGACGACGACGCGGCGAGCGCCGAGTTCCGCCGGTGGACGCAGTCCGACCTGCTGACGCAGAAGACGTCGAACGCGGCGGTCGTGCACGAGTGGCTGACCGGGGTGCGTGACGGCGGGTTCTCCCCCGAGGACGAGCAGGCGTGGTTGCGGTGCCTCACGGACCTGCGGCTGACGATCGCGGAGCGCCTCGGCATCACGGACGCCGCGAGCGAGGAGGCGTCGTACCGCGCGGAGGCCGGGGTCGGCCTGCGGGACGTCTACGACTGGGTCGGGTACGTGCAGGAGCACCTGGTCGCGGCGCTCGTCGGGGACCGGTGACGCTCGCCGTCCGCGCGAGCGCGGACACGACGGCCGACCGGGAGGCCCTGCTCGCGTTCTCGACGTCGGAGCCGGTCGGGTCCGTGGACCGAGAGCGCTTCACGGCGGGTTCCGCGACGGGTTCGTACCGACCCGGGTGGTCGTGGCTCGCGTTCCGCAACGGTCGGGTGGTCGGCCGTGCGCTGTGGTGGGGACGGCCGGGTGCCGCCGCACCGGCGACGCTCGACGACGTGCAGGTCGACGCCGACGAGAACCGTGCGGCGGTCGCGGCGGCACTCGTCACTGCGGCGACCGCGACGTTCCGGGTCGAGGGTGCACGGGTCGCGCCGGAGTGGATCCTCGACGTCGACACGGAGTGGCGCGACGATCCGGACGCCGTCGCGGCGGTCGCCTGGCGGACGCGCGCAGCCGAGGGGGCCGGACTCGGTCGCGTCACCGAGCGGGTGCGGTTCCGACACCCCGACCCGGCGACCGGTGCGGCTGCTGCCCCGGGCGGTCGGCTCCGCTTCCGCGGCGGGGACGACGCGGAGTTCGCCGACCTGTTCGCCCGTGTCGCGGTCGGCTCCCTCGACGCACACACCCTCGCCACCGTGCGGGCGCTCGGTCGCCGCGGTGCGGCCCTGGACGACCTGTCGTTCTACCGCGACCTGCCGGGGTCACGCGACGCCTGGCGGATCGGAGCGGACGAGCACGGGATCGTCGTCGGCTTCGTCCTCGCGACGCGGACGGCCCACGACCCCGCGGTGAGCTTCATCGGGGTGCTCCCGCAACACCGTGGCCACGGGTACGTCGACGACCTGCTGCGGGAGGCGCTCCGGCTGCACGCCTCCGACGGCGAGGACCACGTGGTCGGCACCACGGACGACGCGAACACGCCGATGCGTCGGGCGTTCGAGCGCGCGGGGTTCCGGGTCGTGCAGCGGCGGATCGTCCTCGAGCCGTAGCCGTCCGCCCCCGTCGGCATCGAGATCGACAGGAAGCCTTGCAAGTTCCCCTGTCGAAGTAGTACCGTTGCGGTATGACTTCCGACGGTGCACCCGACCTCGCCAGCGCGCTGCTGACGATCCACGGCCGTATCCGCCGGACCCTGCTCACGGGCAAGTCCGACGAGGTCACCGCATCGCAGACCGCGGCGCTCGGACGCCTCCTCCGGTACGGCGAGAGCACGGTCGCCGACCTCGCCCGCGCCGAGGGTGTCCGCCCGCAGTCGATGGGCGCGACCGTCCAGGCACTCGTCGACCTCGGGTACGTCGAGCGCCGACAGGACCCCACCGACGGCCGACGGACCCTCGTCCGTGCGACCCCGGCGGGCGCAGCCGCACGCGAGGACGCGTGGTCGGCCCGCAGCCGGGTACTCGCGGACCGCCTGGCCGCGCTCACCGCGGAGGACCGCGCGACCGTGGCCCGCTCGCTGCAGATCCTCGAGCCGCTGGTGGAACCCTGACCGCGACCGCCCCCGTCCCCACGCCCGCTCCGACCGACAGCGGCGGCAGCGGCTTCGGCCCGAAGCTCCTCGTCCCCGTGCTCGTCGGCCCGTTGCTCAACCCGATCAACACGACGATGGTGTCGGTCGCCCTCGCACCGATCTCCCGCGATCTCGGGATCGGTGCCGCGCAGGCGATCTGGCTCGTCGCGGCGCTGTACCTCGCGAGCGCCGTCGCCCAGCCGACGATGGGCAAGCTCGCGGACCGGTTCGGCCCGAAGAAGGTGTTCCTCTCCGGTCTCGTGATCGTCGGCGTCGCCGGGGTCGTGCCCGAGTTCCTCACCGGGTTCGGCGGTGCGGTGACGGCCCGTGTGCTCATCGGGATCGGCACGTCGTCGGCCTACCCGGCGGCGCTCACGACGCTCCGACAGCACTCGGCGCGGATCGGCAAGCCCACGCCCCCGCTCGTCCTCGGCGCGCTCTCGATCACGTCGCTCGTGTCCGCCGCAGCCGGGCCGCCGCTCGGCGGAGCGCTCATCGCGGCCTTCGGCTGGCACGCGATCTTCCTCGTCAACGTGCCGCTCGCGGTGTTCGGCATCGTGGTGTCGCTGCTGTGGCTGCCGTCCGACCGGCTGCGTCCGCAGAACGACGACGACCTGCCGGTGCTGCAGGCGCTCGACCCGGTCGGGATGCTCCTCATGACCGGGACCGTGTCGGCACTCCTGGTGTTCCTGCTCGACCTCTCGGCCGGGCTCTGGTGGCTGCTCGGGACCGCGGTCGTGCTGCTCGTCGCGCTCGTGCTGTGGGAACTGCGCGCCGTGAAGCCGTTCGTCGACGTGCGGCTGCTCGCCCGCAACGGCGCGCTGTCCCGGACGTACGTGCGGCTGTTCCTCGTGTACCTGCTCGCGTACACGATGACCTACGGCTTCTCGCAGTGGGTGCAGGACGTCGCCGGGTACTCGAGCGACGCCGCCGGGTACATCCAGCTGCCCGCGGCGATCGTCGCCGGCATCGCCTCGTTCCTGGTCGCGCGGAAGACGGCCGTCCGTGGGCCGCTCATCGCCGCGGCCGTCGTGCCCATCGTCGGCGGGCTGCTCCTGCTCCTGCTCGATTCGGGGTCCCCCGTGGCCCTGCTCGTGCTCACGCCGGCGCTGTTCGGCGTCCCGCAGGCCTTCGCATCGGTGTCGAACCAGGCTGCGCTGTACCGGGTCGTGCCCGCGGAGTACATCGGCACCGCGGCCGGGCTCTCTCGGACGAGCGTGTACATCGGCGCGATCGGGGCGTCCTCGCTCATTGGCGGCGTGTTCGGGACGGCCCCTACCACGCCGGACCTGCACGTGCTCGCGTGGGTGGTCGTGGGCGTCGCGGTCGCCGCGAGCGTCCTGACGATCGCCGACCGCGCGCTCGCCCGGCCGCAGGCCCGCTGATCGAGCCGGTCCGCAGCCGCAGCGCGCACGCGGGCGCCGCACAACCAAAGACGCAGCGAACCGCGTCGATTCGCGGTTCGCTGCGTTTTTGGTTGTGCGCCGGGGCGGCGCCCCGTCGTCGGCAGTGCGCCCGGGCGGCGCCCCCGGCGCTGATGCAACCGCCTCGCGAGCGCGGGCCGACGGACGGAGGCGACCGGTGCCTCCAGGCCGACCGCTGGGACACAGGGCGACCCGCCGGAACGGCCCACGTCCACGACCACGACCAGCGCGCGGCAGCGCGCCCGGTACCCTGATCCGGTGACCGACCCGACGCCCGCGACCACCGCGACGACGCCCACGCACTGGACCCTCACGCTCGTCTGCGACGACCGCCCCGGGATCGTGCACGCCGTGTCCGGAGCCGTCGTCGCCGCGCAGGGCAACATCACCGAGTCGCAGCAGTTCTCCAGCGCGGACACGAACACGTTCTTCATGCGCCTCCAGGTCATGGCACCGGTCGACCGCGAGGCCTTCGAGGAGGCCCTCGCCCCCGTCGTCCAGCGCTACGACGCCCGCGTCCAGCTCGACGTCGTCGGCCGGCCGCTCCGCACGCTCGTCCTCGTGTCGAAGGCCGGGCACTGCCTCAACGACCTGCTCTACCGGCAGCGCGGCGGCCAGCTCCCGATCGAGGTGCCGCTCGTGCTGTCGAACCACGCCGACCTGCAGGAGCTGGCGTCGTTCTACTCCGTGCCGTTCGAGCACCGGCCGGTGACCGACGCGGAGAGCAAGCACGACATGGAGCAGCGGATCCTCGAGGCCGTGGACGAGCACGACATCGAGCTCGTCGTCCTCGCCCGCTACATGCAGATCCTGTCGCCCGGCCTCTGCGCCGCGCTCGAGGGCCGCGCGGTGAACATCCACCACTCGTTCCTGCCCGGATTCAAGGGCGCGAACCCGTACCGGCAGGCGCACGCACGCGGCGTCAAGCTCATCGGGGCGACCGCGCACTTCGTCACGAGCGACCTCGACGAGGGGCCGATCATCGAGCAGAACGTCGTCCGGGTCGACCACACGAAGGACCCCGCCGAGCTGGTGTCGATCGGGCAGGACGAGGAGTCCCGCACGCTCACCCAGGCCGTCCGGTGGATCGCCGAGGACCGCGTGCTCCTCGACGGCGCCCGCACCATCATCTTCAAGTAGGAACCGTGTCCGCACCGCAGAGCCCCGTCGACTGGTCCGAGACCCCCGACCCGCGCGCCGTCCAGCCGCGCAGGCTCGGAGCCTGGGACGTGCTCCGGGCGCTGGTGTGCGCGTTCGGGCTGTTCTCGCTCGGGTACTGGGGCTACCTCGCCTGGCCGTACCCGCTGCCGGCGGTGTTCTTCATCGTCGGCACACCGCTCTTCGCCGCGGTCGTCTGGTTCTTCTTCCGCTCGCCGCGCTCGCCGATCGAGACGGACATCGTCGGCAAGACGATCGTCGAGGTCGCACTCGTCGTCGCCGCCGGCGCCGCCTGGGTGTCGATCGGGCACCCGGTCGTGGGGCTCGTCTTCGTCGTGGTCGCTGCGGTCTCGGGCGTGGCGCAGTTCCGTCGGGAGACGCGGTGACCGGCATCGCCGACGGGTCCGCCGGGTCCGTCGGCGCTTCCGCCGTGAACGGTTCCGCTGTCGTGGGATCCGGCGTCGGCGGGCGCGGCCTGGAGGCGCGGCGCACGCTGGTCCGGTCGGCCCGCGTCGTCGACGCCGGCGGCTCCACGGCCGACGGGTGGGTCCTCCTCGACGGCGACGTCATCCGCGCGGTCGGCTCCGGCCCCGAGGCCCCCACGGCGGACGAGGTCGTCGACCTGGGCGACGCCGTCCTGGTGCCCGGGTTCGTCGACCTGCACGGGCACGGTGGTGGCGGTGCAGCCTACGAGGACGACTCCTTCGCGGCCGCGCTCGCGGTGCACCGGAGGCACGGCACGACCCGGTCGGTCCTGTCGCTCGTCGCGAACCCGCTGCCGTCGCTCGTGGCCTCGCTCGCGCACATCCGTTCGGTGATGGCCGACGACCCCCTGGTGCTCGGCGTGCACCTCGAAGGGCCGTTCCTGTCGCCGCAGAACAAGGGCGCGCACAACCCCGAATTCCTGATCGACCCGACGCCGGCAGCGGTCGACACCCTGCTCGAGGCCGGCTCGGGCGTGGTCCGGCAGGTCACGATCGCCCCCGAGCTCCCGGGAGCGCTCGCCGCGATCGAACGGTTCGCAGCGGCGGGTGTCACCGTCGCCGTCGGCCACACGGTGTGCGCGTACGACCAGGCCAGCGCCGCGTTCGACGCCGGCGCGACCCTGCTCACACACGCCTGCAACGCGATGCCGGGCATCCACCACCGTGCGCCGGGGCCGATCCCCGCGGCGGTCGCCGACGACCGGGTCACGCTCGAACTCATCCTCGACGGCGTCCACGTCCACCCGTCCGTGGCGTCCTTGCTGCTGTCGTCGGCGCCGGACCGCGTCGCGCTCATCACCGACGCGATGGGTGCCGCGGGGGCTGCCGACGGTTCGTACACGCTCGGGTCGCTCGGCGTGACGGTCGCGGACGGGGTCGCCCTCGTCGCCGGGACGGACACGATCGCCGGGTCGACGCTCACGCAGGACCAGGCGCTCAGGAACGCTGTCGGCCTCGCGGGCCGGACCCTGCCGGAGGCCGTCGCGGCGCTCACCACGGTGCCGGCACGGGCGCTCGGCCTCGGGGACCACCTCGGCCGGATCGCGCCCGGGTACGCCGCCGATCTCGTCGCGCTGACGCCGTCGCTCGAGGTGACACGGGTGTGGGGAGCCGGGCGCGCGATCGTCTGATCGGCCGATCTGTCACACGGCAGCCGTTCCGGACACCCACTGTTCGGAGGCAATCGTGAACACACCAAGGGGGCCGGGCACCGTCCCGGACACAGCGCTCGTCGCCGCCGTCGCGAAGGGCGACGCCGAGGCGTACACCGTCCTGCTCGATCGGCACTCGCGGGCGGTCTTCCGCTACGCGTGGGGGCTCGCGGACGAGCGGTCGGACGTCGACGACATCGTCCAGGAGACGTTCCTCGTCGCCTGGCGCCGTCGGAAGGACATCGGGGTCGTCGGAGCGTCCGCGCTGCCGTGGCTGCTGACCACGACGCGGTACGTCGCCATGAACACGAACCGGCAGCGACGGTCGTCCCGCACCGACGAGGTCGACGAACACAGCGGCGCGTCCGAGGCCTGGTACCGACAGGTCGCGCACGACGAAGCCGTGCACCAGCTGCGGTGGGTCCGTGCGGAGATCGCCTCGCTCGACTCGCCCGACCGGGAACTCTGCGAGCTCTGCCTGCTCCAGGGCCGGTCCTACGACGAGGCCGCCGCGATGCTCGGCCTCACCACCACGAACGCGCGCAAGCGCATCCAACGGTCCCGCGCGAAGTTGAAGTCGAGCCGCGCGCTGCACGAGATGGAGCAGACACTGTGATCACCGCACCGCCGCCCGAGGGCGCCGCCCTCGACGAAGCCATCCGTCCGATCCGACGCGCGGTGCTCGACCGCACGATCCACCGTCGTCGTCGCCGCTCCCGCTGGACCTTCGGGGCGGTGGGGTCCGTCGCGGCGGTGACCGCCCTCGCGACGGTGATCGTCGGCGGGAACCTGACCGGTGCCTCCGACCGTCTGCCGGTCGTGGGGTCGCAGCCGCAGGCCGCCACCGCCGCTGAGGTCCTGCAGAAGGCCGCCGACGAGACCGTCGCGGCGAGTGACCCGACGGTCGGGCCGGGGCAGTTCCTCGAGGTGTCGACGAAGCGCGAGAGCCAGACGTCCTTCGGCGACGCGAACGTGTTCTCCGCGCTCGTGCCGTACACGATCACGGTCTACCGGCCGGCGGATGTGTCCGCCGAGTGGACACAGGTGCGTACCTCGGGCGAGCCGACGCAGTTCTTCCCGGCCGGCTCCGAGCCCGAAGCGGCTGCCGAGTGGGAGCGCGAGGGCAGCGGCGCCTACCCGACGGGCGTCTCGCACGGGGTGGGCGGGGTCATCGACGGGTACGACCTGACGCCCGCGCACCTGGCAGAGATGCCGAGGGATCCGGAGGCGCTCTACACCTGGGTGTCAGAACACGCCACCGGGTCCGCGAGCCAGGAGGAGGCGATGACGACGCTCATCGGCGACGACCTCGCGACCGGCCTCGTCCCGAAGGACCTCCGGAGCGCCATGTACGAGGTGCTCGCGAAGATCCCCGGGACGACGATCACCCACGACGCTGTCACGCTCGACGGACACACCGGGACGGCGATCGGCCGGGACGAGCCGAACCGCGACGGCGAACACTCGGAGATCGTCATCGACCCGGACACCGGCGCGTACCTCGGTTCGAGGACCCTCACCGGTTCGGCGAGCCGACTGTGGCCCGCGGGCACGGTGTTCGACTCGTCCGCGGTCACGACATCCGTGGTCGACAGCGTCCCGCAGGGCTGACGAGCCGGTGCGCGGCGGTGGCGTCCGGGTCCCCGGCCGCCACCGCCGCGTCGTTATGCTCGCACCGTGCGGAACCGGGGGATCTACGTCGAGACCGTGATCGCGGCCGACCTCGAGCGGGTGTGGGCGGCGACGCAGGACCCGACCCAGCACGTGCGGTGGGACGTCCGGTTCTCGGAGATCCTGCCCGAACGTGACGCCGACCAGGACGCCGTGCGGTTCACCTACGTCCGACGGTCCCCCGTGCACGACGTCCACGGCACCGGTGTGAGCATCGGCGAGCGCCGACGTCCCGACGGCACCAGGACCTCCGCGCTCCGGTTCTCGACCCCGGACCCGCTGTCGCCGATCCGCTCCGGCCGTGGCTACTGGCGGTACGTCCCCACCGACGACGGCCGCACGCGGTTCATCACCGGCTACGACTACGACAGCGGCTGGGGTCCGCTCGACCTCGTCGTCCGCCCGCTCCTCGGGTGGGCGACCGCCTGGAGCTTCGATCGGCTCCGCGTCTGGCTGGAGGGTGGTGGCGAACCGGAGGCCTGGCCGCTCACCTCGGTCCTGAAGCCCTGGCGCCGGGGCCGGCCCCGTGCCTCCAGGACGCTCCGCGCACCCGCTGGCGGGTCCCGACGAGCCGACCACCTGCACGACGCGCCTGCCACGTTGGCAGCGCTCCCCGACCCGGGAGGCAACCCGTGACCTCCGTGTTCGAAGCGGCGCTCGGTGCCGACTTCCAGCGGCTCCACCCCATGATGCAGCGCCGGTTCGGCGTCGGGCTCGACGCGGCCGAGGCGTGCACGGGGCGCGGCGTGATGGCGTCGATCCGTCGCGGACCGTGGTGGACCGTGCCGTTCCTGCAGATCGGGCGGCTGCGGAACATCCTCGTGCCCGACGTCGGGACGGACGTGCCGTTCACGATCGAGAACTACCCGTACCGCGACCGCTACGGCCGCGAGACGGTGACGTTCGTGCGGACCTACACGACGAAGCCCGGACGGACCGCTCGCTTCGACGCGACGATGGTGCTCGTGGACGGACGGGTGCTCGACTACCTCGGATCTCACCAGCACCTGGCGGTGGACCTCGATCTCTCGGTCGACGAGCGCGGTGGTCTCGTCCTGCGGTCCGACGCGCAGCGCTTCTACGAGGGGCCGATCGCCTTCCGCTTCCCGATGCTCTTCAGCGGGCGGGCGACCCTGCACGAGTGGTGGTCGGACGAGGACGAGGCGTTCCACGTCGACCTCGAGGTGCACAACCGCGTGTTCGGGTTCCTCTTCGGGTACCGCGGGACGTTCACGTGTGAGTGGTCGCCGGCGACGGACGCCCCGGAGCGGTTGAAGCCGGTGCGGACCGAGCTCCGGACCTGACCGAGTCCATCGCGGCTGCGGTGGGTGCACGATCGGCCGCATGGACGTCGACGCCGTCGCAGCCGCGCTGGTCGAGCACGCCCGGACGGTCGGGCAGGCCGTGGTGCGCACCGACACGGCCACCCCGGTCGCCGGGCTCCGCACCGCCGTCCGACGGACCGCGCGAGCGCGAGGCGTCTCCGTTCGGACCGGCATGGTCGATGACGTGCTCGCCGTCGTCCGGACCGATGCTCCGCTCTGGGAGACGAGTACTGCCGAGATGCGACGCGCGCTCAGCGCACCCGACGAGCCGGGCGTCGTCGGCTGACCGTCAGACCGACGCCGCGGTGCCGGTCGAACTCGAGACGGACCGAGCTCCGGATCGACGAGACACGATGATGGTCGCGAGCGCCCTCAGCGGTCACCGCGAGACGCCGCCGAGGACCTCCTCGGACTGCAGGTCGTGGTCGACCATCGCAGCGACCACGTCCACGAACGACTTCGTCGGACGCCAGCCGAGAGCGTCCCGGATCTTTGTCGCGTCACCCCGGAGTTCGAACGAGTCCGCGGGCCGGAAGAACCGCGGGTCTGAGCGCAGTCGTTCCACGCCGTCGGCCAGCGCGGCCCGGCGGAACGCCGCGACGGCGAAGTCTCGGATGCTGTGCGACTCGCCGGTCGCCACCACGTAGTCATCGGCCACGTCGCCCTCCCCGACCAGCCGGAGCGCGTCAGCGTAGTCGGGCGCCCACCCCCAGTCGCGCCGCACGTCGAGGTTGCCGAGGACGATCTCGGACTGGAGTCCCCGCGCGATGCGTGCGACGCCGGCCGTGATCTTCCTCGTGACGAAGGTCTCGGGACGCCGGTGCGACTCGTGGTTGTAGAGGATCACGCTCGATGCGCGGAGCCCCTTCGAGCGGTACGCGCCGACCAGTGCGTGCGCGTAGGCCTTCGATGCCCCGTACGGGTTGATCGGTGCGAGGGGAGTGCGTTCGTCCTGCGGTGCCACCGCCGGCGCCCCGAAGATCTCAGCGCTGCTCGCCTGCACGAAGCCACGGCCTCCGATGATCGGGGGCAGGCCGTCGACACATGCGAGGAGGTTGGCGGCCGCCGCACCGTTCAGCATGGCGGTCTCGACGGGCCGCTCCCACGAGAGCGCCACGGAGCTGAGCGCCGCGAGGTTGAAGACGGTCGTCGGGTCGGTCGCCTCGACGATCGCCCGCACCCGACGGAAGTCGGTGAGGTCTGCGCGGTGCATCCGGACCCCCGGGAGAACCGGACCGCTGTCCCGTGCACGATCGTCGTGGTGGACACCATGGACGTCCCACCCGCGCTCGAGCAGGAGTTCCGCGAGGAAACTGCCGGTCTGGCCGGTGACGCCGGTGATGAGCGCCGTCCCGATGCGACTGCTCATGGCCGTCAGGCTGCCGCGCGCGGTTGCTCGAGCGCGACGTCCGCATCCACCATCGCCCCGACGAGTTGCTCGAACGACATCGTCGGCGTCCATCCGAGGACGTCCCTCGCCTTGGAGGAGTCACCAATGAGGAGGTCGACCTCCGCAGGGCGCATGAACGCCGGGTCCTGCACGACGTAGCGGTCCCACTCCTCGATGCCCACCCGGGCGAACGCCGCGTCGAGGAACTCACGCACCGAGTGGGTCTCGCCGGTCGAGATCACGTAGTCGTCACCCTCGTCCTGCTGCAACATCCGCCACATCGCGTCGACGTAGTCGCCCGCGAACCCCCAATCACGCTTCGCGTCGAGGTTGCCGAGTGTGATCACGTCCTGGAGACCGAGCGAGATCCTCGCGACCGCGAGGGAGATCTTCCGCGTGACGAACTCGGGGCCGCGCAGGGGCGACTCGTGGTTGAAGAGGATGCCGGACGACGCGTGCATGCCGTAGGACTCGCGGTAGTTGATCGTCATGTAGTGGCCGAAGACCTTGGCCACACCGTACGGCGAGCGAGGCCAGAGGAGCGTGGATTCGCGCTGCGGCACCTCCTGCACTCGCCCGAACATCTCCGACGACGAGGCTTGGTAGAAGCGGACCCGACCGGGATCATCAGCGGAGTACAGGCGGATGGCTTCGAGCATGTTGAGCACACCGTTGCCGGTGACCTGGCTCGTGAGGTGCGCGTTCTCCCATGAGTACCCGACGAAGGAGATCGCCGCGAGGTTGTAGACCTCGTCCGGCTGCGCGGTCAGGAGGGCGCGGTGCAGGCTCGAGGGATCGAGCAGGTCGCCGGTGAGGATCGTCACCTCGGGAGCCCACCGCTCGATCACTGCGCGCTTCGGGTTGTTCTGGCCGCGGACGAGTCCGAAGACCTCGTACCCCTTGTCGATCAGCAGACGGCTGAGGTACATGCCGTCCTGTCCGGTGACGCCGGTGATGAGTGCGCGTTTCGCCATGACTCCGCTTCCGCTCGGGTTCGCGGCTCCTGCAGCCGCATCCCGAGTGTAAAGGAAGTGATATGTCTTGTCGAGTATTTCAAATGAGACGCGCTGCGATGGGCAGGTGAGCCGTCAGACGGACGCCGCGGTCCCGCGCACCTTCCCCACGACGACGTCCACGATGCCCGCCACGAGCGCGGCGGCGACGAACACGAGCGCGACCCCGAGGCCGAGCGGCAGCCCCTGCCCGTAGTCGCCCTTCGAACTGGCGAGTGCCGAGTAGAAGACGCTGCCGACCGCCGCGATGCCGATGGCCGAGCCGACGCGGGCGCCGACCTGGATGAGACCACCGGCGGAGCCGCCCTGCTGAACCGGCACCTCGGACAGTGTGAGGGTCTGGTTCGGGGAGATCGTGAGGCCGGACCCGACACCCGCGACGAGCAGCGGCACGACGAGCCACCAGCCGAGGTCGGAGCGGTAGTGGTTCGCGACGACCCAGATCACACCGCCGAGCCCGAGCAGCACGAGGACGGTGCCGACGACGATGAGCTGCCGCCCGAAGCGGTGCACGATCCGGCCACCGATCGTCGACGCGATGCCGGACCCGATCGCGAACGGCACCGATGACAGGCCGGCGAGCAGGGCGGAGTACCCGAGGCCGGACTGGAGGGCCAGCGTCAGGACGAAGAACAGCGGGGTGAACCCGGCGAAGTACAGCGTCGCGAGACCGACGCCGAGCGAGAACGACCGGCGGCCGAACAGGGCGAGGTCGATGACCGGCTCCTTGCTCTTGCCGTAGTGCCGCTCCCACAGCACGAAGAGCACGGCGAACACGACCGCGACGACCACGAGCCAGTACTTCGCGTTGCCCTTCCACACCTCGGACTGCACGAACGGCAGCAGGAGCGCGACCACGGCGGCTCCGAGCAGCACGATCCCGATCGGGTCGAAGTCGTGCTTCCGGCCACGCTCGGCCGTCGCCGCCGCGGGGAGGTACCGGAAGGCCAGGAGGATCGTGACGAGCCCGACGGGCAGGTTCACGAAGAACACGAACCGCCACCCGTTCTCGGTGCCGAACGCCGTGATGAGCAGCCCTCCGACGAGGGGGCCGATCGCGGTGGCGATGCCCACGGTGGCGCCGAAGAGCCCGAACGCCGTACCACGCTCCTTGCCGCGGAACAGCTGCTGGATGAGGGCGGTGACCTGCGGCGTGAGCAGGCCGCCCGCGAAGCCCTGCACGAGCCGCGCGATCACGAGCACGAGTCCGTTCGGTGCGAAGCCGCAGAGGGCGCTCGCGAGCGTGAACAGCCCGACGCCGATGACGAACATGCGTCGGCGGCCGGAGGCGTCGCCGAGTCGGCCGCCGGGCACGAGCAGGAGTCCGAACGCGAGGGCGTAGCCGGAGAGGATCCACTGCACGGCCTCGGGGGTGGCACCGGGCAGGCCGGACGAGATCGACTGGAGCGCGACGTTGACGATCGACACGTCGAGGAGCACGATGCCGCCGCCGAGGAGGCAGATGACGAGGGCCTTCCAGCGGTTCGGGTCCGGCTGGTCGCCGTCGCCGTCGCCGTCGCCGTCGCCGCCGGCGCCCCGGTCGGCGGGCGACGCGGGCGCTGCCGATCGGGCCGGAGGCGCGGACGAGGGGGTCGACGGCGCAGCGGGCGTCTCGACGGCCGCCGCGTGGTGCGCGGCGTGGTGTGCGACGGTGGGAGCCGCATCGGGCTCGACGGGTTTGCGGTGTTCGGCAGCCATGACACCGCCACGGTAGGCGCGTCGGGCGCGGCGGCTCGCAGCGTGCGGGACCTGCGCGTACCCCGACGGCGGGACGCTGCGAGGATGTCTGCATGAGCGTCATGGTCTCCGCGTTCGACGCGCACCACACCCGCACGAGCGAGAAGTACACGGCCTTCCCGCCGGAGGTCCTCCCGATGTTCGTCGCCGAGATGGACTCGGTGCTCGCCGAACCGGTCCGGGACGCGCTCGTCGCGGCGGTCACGAACGGCGACACCGGCTACGTGGGACACGGCCGAGCGCTGCCCGAGGCCTTCGCCGACTTCGCAGCCGACCGGTGGTCGTGGCGCGTCGACCCCGACCTCGTCCGGACGACCACGGACGTGTCGGTCGCCGCGGTGGAGACGCTCCGACGGATCATCGAACCGGGCGATCGTGTCGTCGTCATGCCGCCCGTGTACCCGCCGTTCTGGGACTACGTGACCGAGGCCGGCGGAACCACGGCCGAGGTCCCCCTGCTGCCGCCGGCGGAGGGAGCGGGTGACACCACCGGCGCGACCACGGCCGACTGGCGGATGGACCTCGACGGCGTCCGCGCGGCCCTCGCGGACGGCGTCCGGACGATCCTGCTCTGCAACCCGCACAACCCCCTCGGCCTCGTGCACCCCCGGGACGAGCTCGCCGCCCTGGCCCGCCTCGCCGCGGAGTACGACGCCGTGGTGGTGTCCGACGAGATCCACGCGCCGCTGACCCACGCCGACGCGGTCTTCACGCCGTTCCTCGACTCGTGCCCGGAAGCCGCCGACCTCGGCGTCGCCCTGACCAGCGCGAGCAAGGCGTGGAACCTCGCCGGGACGAAGTGCGCGCTCATGGTCGGGGCGTCGGAGCGAGCGCGGACGTGGTTCGACGGCATGCCGACCGAGGTCGTCGAACGCACCGGGATCCTCGGCCACACCGCGAGCGTGGCGGCGTTCCGCGCGGGCGGGCCGTGGCTCGCGTCGCTGCTCACCGAGCTGACCGTGAACCGGCGGACACTGGCCGAACGGCTCGACGAGGTGCTGCCCGGCGCGCGGTACCGGCAGCCGCAGGCGTCCTACCTCGCCTGGATCGACCTCGGCGCACTGCCGTTCGGCGACGACCCCGCTGCGGTCCTGCTGGACCGGGCGGAGGTCGCCCTGTCACGCGGGCTCGACTTCGGCCGGCAGGGAGCAGGACAAGTGCGCCTGAACTTCGGCTGCTCCGCCGAGACCCTCGACGAAGCGCTCAGCAGGCTCGCGACGGCGCTCTGAGCCCCCGGGTCACTCGAACCGCTGCCACTCCGGCTTGTTGTCGTACGTGTACCGGTAGTAGTCCGCGAGCCGGAGTCCGGCGGCGGCCTCCTCGTCGACGACGACGGTCGCGTGCTGGTGCAGCTGCAGCGCCGACCCGGGCACGAACGACGACAGCGGCCCCTCGACCGCGGCGGCGACGGCGTCCGCCTTCGCCGAGCCCTGCGCGACGAGCACGAGCTCGCCGGCCTCGAGGATGGTGCCGAGCCCCTGCGTCATGCAGTGCGTCGGCACCTGGTCCGGGGAGTCGAAGAACCGGGCGTTCGCCTCGCGCGTGGACGGCGCGAGGGTCTTGATGCGCGTGCGGGACGCGAACGACGACGTCGGCTCGTTGAAGCCGATGTGCCCGTTGGCGCCGATGCCGAGGATCTGCACGTCGACCCCGCCCGCGGCACGGATCGCGGCGTCGTACTCCTTCGCGGCGAACTCGAGGTCGGCGGCGCGGCCGTCCGGCACGCGGACGCGCGACGGGTCGAAGCCGAGCGGGCCGACGACGTCACGGGCGATGACGGACGCGTAGGACTCCGGGTGCTCGAGCGGGATCCCGACGTACTCGTCGAGGGCGAACCCGCGCGCCTCGGCGAACGAGATCTCGCCGGCGTCGACACGACGCTTGAGGTCGGCGTAGATGCCCTGCGGGCTGGACCCGGTGGCGAGACCGATGACGGCGGACGGCTTCTTCGCGACGACGGAGGCGATCTTGGCCGCGGCGACGCGACCGACCTCCGCCGGCGTGGGCAGGATGATGATCTCCACGGTCCCACCCTACTGGTCATGACCAGTCCGCGACAGGGTGTGCCGTAGCGTGGGTGCGTGCCGACCCCCGACTTCGTCCTGTCCCTCCGCGAGCGCATCGGGAACCACCCGCTGTGGCTCACCGGCGTCACCGCCGTGGTCACGCGCGGCTCCGGCGACGACCGCGAGCTCCTGGTCGTCCGACGTGCCGACACCAGCGCGTACACGCCCGTCACCGGCATCGTCGACCCCGGCGAGGAACCCGCCGTCGCCGCCGCCCGCGAGGTCCTCGAGGAAGCCGACGTCGTCGCGGAGGCCGTGCGGCTCGCGTGGGTGCAGGTGCTTCCGGAGATGACCTACCCGAACGGCGACCGGGCGCAGTACCTCGACCTCGTGTTCGCGTTCCGCTACGTATCGGGCACGCCGTTCCCGGCCGACGGCGAGAACACCGAGGCGTTCTGGGCCCCGCTCGACGCCCTGCCGCCCATGTCCGAGGACATGCGCGCCCGCGTCGACGCCGCGCTGTCGGACGAGGTGGCGACGCGCTTCCAGCGCTGACGGGCGGACGGGAGGCGCGTTGCGGGGTCGCACCGCGCCTCCCGTCCGGTGCTCAGTGCGTGGGCGCGGTGCGCTCCCCCACGGGCGCGACCGCGACCGGTGCGCCGGTCAGGCGCACGGCCACCGGGTCGCCGGCCGCGCGCCGGTCACCGACCTCGTGCTGGACGGTGACGATCGTGTCGTCGTCGAGGCGGACGGTCGTGCGGCGGATCGACCCGAGGAAGCTCGACGAGACGACCGTGCCGGTGATGCCCTCCGCGGCGAAGGCCACGTCCTCGGGGCGGACGTAGGCGACCACCGGGCCGTCCGCCGCCGTGCGGTCGATCGCCGGCACCGTGAAGCCGTACACGAACACGTCGCCGCCGCGGAGGTCGCCGTGCATCCGGTTCGACTGCCCGACGAAGTCCGCCGTGAACGCCGAGGCCGGAGCGCGGTAGAGCTCCTCGGGGGTGCCGACCTGCTCGATGTCCCCGGCCCGCATGACCGCGATCCGGTCGGAGACGGCGAGCGCCTCCTCCTGGTCGTGGGTGACGAAGACGGTCGTGATGCCGAGGTCGCTCTGGATGCGGCGGATCTCGTCGCGGAGCGAGACCCGGACCTTGGCGTCGAGCGCGGAGAGCGGCTCGTCGAGCAGGAGCACCCGGGGGCGGGTGACGAGGGCCCGGGCGAGGGCGACCCGCTGCTGCTGCCCGCCCGAGAGCTGGTGCGGGTACCGGTCGGCGAACTCGGCGAGGTGGACCATGTCGAGCGCCTCGATGACGCGCTCGCGACGGGCGGCTACCGGGACCTTCCGCATCTCGAGGCCGAACGCGACGTTCTGCCGCACCGTCATGTGCGGGAACAGCGAGTACTGCTGGAACACCATGCCGATGTCGCGGCGGTTGACCGGCACGCTGCTGACGTCCGAGCCGTCGATGCGGATGGTGCCGGCGTCGACGGCCTCGAGGCCCGCGAGTGCACGGAGGGCCGTGGTCTTGCCGCAGCCGGACGGCCCGAGGAGCGAGACGAACTCGCCGGGCTCGATCCGCAGCGACAGTCCGGCGAGGGCCCGGTGGGCACCGTAGTGCTTCTCGACGCCGACGAGCTCGACCGTGGCGCCGGTGCTCGCGAGCGTGGCGGGTGCGGCGGGTGCGGTGGTGGTCATGCGGACTCCTTCGGGGCGTGCCGGCGGCGTGCGCCGACCCGGCCGATGACGACGAGCAGCACGAACCCGAAGAGCAGCGCTGCGAGCGAGAAGATCGCGGCGACGTACGGGTCGGTCGACTGCACGAGCAGCAGCGCCGTCTGGAACGTCGTGCGGGAGAGGAACGAGGCGAGGGTGTACTCGCCGAGGACGACCGTGATCGTGAGGAAGCACGCGGCGGTGATCCCGCGTCGGAGGTTCGGCAGGAGGACGCGCCACGTCACGGTCCACCACGAGGCGCCGAGCGACCGGGCGGCCTCGGACAGGACGGCGACGTCCATCGCCGTCAGCGCGGCCGCGATGGGGCGGAACGCGAACGGCAGCGACACGATGCCGATCGCGAACGCGAGCGTCCAGGCGCCGGACCCGAACACCTGCGACACCACCTGGTACACGGGGATGAACCCGACGACGAGCACCACCACGGGGACCGTGATCGGCACGATGCACACGAACTCGAGCACCCGACGGAGCCTCGGGTAGCGGAGTGCGGTGATGATCTGCGCGGGCAGGAGCACCAGGAGCACGATCGCCACCGTGATGACGGCGATGAGCAGCGAGGCGCCGAGGCCGTCGAACACCGGCTGGTAGGTCGCGGCGTTCACCGGGTCGGTGAGCGCCGTGTAGTGGTCGAGGGTCAGGCCGCCGTCGGTGCCCTGGCGGAACGTGAACTGCAGGAGCGCGACGAGGGGGAGGGTGAAGACGAGGCCGACCACGACCAGCACGATCGCGGCGGTGACCAGGGACGGGGCCGGGCCGAACCGGCGGGGGCGACCCGTGCCTCTCCCCACCGGCTCGGCCGGTCCGCCGCTGGCGCGTCGCCCCGGGACCGGCGGCGTGGGCCCAGATCGGGTCCGCGGAGCGGTGCCCGCGGTCACCGCTGCCACCTCGCGGCCCGTCGCTGCAGGAGCGAGTAGGCGCCCATCACGACCGCCATCACGATCACCATGCCGAGGGCGAGCACCCCGGCGACGTTCTGGAGGCCGATGATCGTCTCGCTGGTGAGCTGCGCGCGGATCGTCAGCGGGACGATGCCGCCCTGCGAGATGAGCGCCGCGGCGGTCGCGAACGAGGAGAACGCGTTCGCGAAGAGGAGCAGCAGCGACCCCCAGAACGCCGGCGCGAGGACGGGCAGGGCGATGCGCCGCCAGTACGTCGCGCGGGAGGCGCCGAGGGTGGCGGCGGCCTCGCCCCACTGCGTCTTCACGCCCTCGAGGGCGGGCATGAACGTGAGGACCATGAGCGGCACCTGGAAGTAGACGTAGGGCAGGACGAGCCCGGGGACCGTGTAGAGGAAGGCACCGCCCGCGTTGAGGTCGACGCCGAAGGTCGACACCAGCCAGGTCGTCACGAGTCCCTGCACCCCGATCGTGGCGATGAACGCGAAGGCGAGCATGACGCCGCCGAACTGGGCGAGCACGCTCGCCGCGGCGTCGATCACGGAGCGGACCATGCCGTCGGGCCGGAGCGCGGACAGCGCCCAGCACACGACCGCGCCGATCACCGCGCCGACCACGGCGGAGACGGCGGAGAGGCCGAAGGACGCTCCGAAGGCGCGGAGCACGGTGGGGTCGGCGAACGCGGCGAGGTTCGCGAACGTGAACGCGCCGTCGCCGGTGGAGAAACCGCTGCCCACCGCGATGACGGCGGGGACGGCGAGGAACAGGAGGACGTACGCGGCGAACGGGGTGAGGCCGAGCCACGCGACGCCGCCGCGGCGCCGGACACGGGGTCCGGCGCCGCGGCGGGCGGTGGCATCGGCGGCTGCGGTGGTCCCGCTGGTCACCGCCGGCGCCGCGCTGGTGGCGGCCGGCCCGGCGGTGACGGGAGCGGACGGCGCCACGGTGCCGGGGGCGGCGGGCACCCCTGGGGCCGATGCGGTGGTCATGCCGGTCAGGAGCCCATCGTGGCGGACCACTTGGCGGACAGGACCTTCGCGGCGGCCGTGACCTGGTCGTCCGTCAGCTCGACGTAGTCCTTCGGCATGCCGCCGGCGGCCTCGAGGGCGTCCTGGTCGACCTTGCCCGACTTCTCGAGCGCGGCGAGGGTGGACGGGAACGCGCCGGCCTGCAGGTAGAGGTTCTGCACGTCGGGGCTCGCGATGTACTCCTGCCAGAGGCGCGCGGCCGCGGGGTGCGGGGCGTCCTTGTTGATCGCCTGCGAGTAGTACGAGCCGAGCGCCTGCCCCTCGGGGACGACGGTCTTCCAGTTCTTGTTCCCCGACGACCCGGCGGCCGGTCCCCAGGCGAGGTTGTTGTAGGACCACTGGATGACGACGGGGGTCTCGCCCGAGGCGACCGTCGCCTGCGAGGGCAGGACGTTCTGGAAGTTGCCGGCCTGCTTGAGCTTGCCGAAGTACTCGACGCCCTTCGTGATGTCGTCCGCCGAGCCGCCGTTCTCGAGGGCCGCCAGGTACACCGCGCTCGCGGCCTGGTTCGCCTGCGTCGGGTCACCCGCGATCGAGACCTTGCCCTTGTACTCGGAGCCGAGCAGGTCGTTCAGGTCCTTGGGGGCGGTCTTCACCTTCGACGAGTCGTAGCCGATGGACATCAGGCCGGTGTAGTCGCGCGTCCACTTCCCGTCCGCGTCCTTGAGCGTGTCCGGGATGTCCGACCAGTTCGCGACCTTGTAGTCGGTGAGCAGGCCGAGGTTCTGCTGCATGACGGCGTTGCCGAGGTCGAGCACGTCCGGTGCGGTGGACTGGCCCTTCTGCGACTTCACCGCGGCGACCTCGTCGGCGCTCGAGCCGTTCGGGTTCGCGGAGTTGACCTTGATGCCGTACTGCTTCGTGAAGCCGTCGATGATCTTGCCGTAGTTCGCCCACGACGGCGGCAGCGCGATGACGTTGAGCTGGCCCTCGGCCTTGGCGGCCTTCACGAGGGCGTCCATGCCGCCGGCGGACTCGGCGCTCGTCGCGGTCTTCCAGTCGGAGTCGTCCTTCGTGGACGCGCTGCTCGTCGCCGAGCAACCGGCGAGGGTGACGATGGCGGCTGCCGCGAGGGCGATGCCGGCGAGGGTGCGCTTGTGCTGCACGGGGTGTGCCTTCCGGGTCGGGGATCCGTTCCGCACGACTGTGCGACTCGGTCGGTGACGAGGATGGCCGGGGCCGGTTTCCGGCCCGGATCGGCACGGTGAACGGGGATCGAACAGTTGCTCCCGCGACGGTGCCCTTGCGGTGGTGACACCCCGGTGGTTCGCTGTCCCCGTGCAGTTCACGACGACGGTCCTGCTGGCCCGGAAGACGGCCACCGGACTCCCGGTCCCGCCCGAGGTCATCGACGCGCTCGGCGCCGGGAAGCGCCCGCCGGTGGTGGTCACCCTGAACGGCGGCTACACGTACCGGTCCACGGTCGGGGTCATGGGTGCGCAGTCGCTCGTCCCGCTGTCGGCAGAGCACCGCGAGGCCGCCGGGGTCGCCGCGGGTGACACGGTCGAGGTCACGATCGACGTCGACACCCTGCCCCGGACCGTCGACGTGCCGGACGGCCTCGGTGCGGCACTCGACGCGGCCGGGGTGCGCGCGGCCTTCGAGACGCTCTCGAACTCACGGCAGCGCGCCCTCGTCGACCCGGTGCTCCAGGCGAAGGCACCCGAGACGCGGGCGCGGCGGGTGGAGAAGGCGGTCGAGTCCCTGCGCGGGTAGCGGCGCGGTCGCGGGCGCGGTCGCGGCTGGTCGTTCCGGGCGTGCCTGGTCGTTCCGGGCGTGCCTGGTCGTTCTTTCCCGCCAGGAATGCCCGGTTCCACCAGTCACGCCAACCGCGATGGGAAAGAACGAGCGGTTGCCGGACGTCCCGGCGACGGGGCCGCAGGTGTGTCAGGCGCCGAGTTCGACCAGCACGTGCGGGATCTCCGCGACGAGCTCGCTCGCGACGTAGCCGAGCGGCCCGACCTGCACGGCCAGGCGGTCCCCCGCGGCGGCGTGCACGTACGACGACCACGCGACCGCCTGCGCCGGGTCGGCTCCCCGCGCCAGCAGCCCGACGATCGCGCCCGAGAGCACGTCTCCGCTGCCGCTCGTCCCGAGACCGCCGGATCCGGTCCCCTTGAGCCACGTCCGGCCGCCGGGGGTCGCGATCGCGTCGCCGAGGGCCACCACGGCTCCGAAGTGCTCCGCGATCTCGACGGCGTCGGCCACGGTGTCATCGCCGCAGCTGCGGCCGAGCAGTCGTTCGGCCTCCCCGGAGTTCGGCGTCATCACGAGACGCCCGCGCAGTGGTTCGAGTTCCTGTCGGAGGTCCGCCGCGACGCCCAGTGCGAAGGCGTCGAGGACCACGAGGGTGTCCGGGCCGACGGTCCGCGCGAGCGAGGCCACGAGGTCGCGCGTTCCCTCGGGCTCGTCCAGTCCGGGTCCGACGAGCACCGCGTCCGCGGACGCCGCCGCGTCAGCGATGCCCTCGCCGGCCCCGACCGCGACGTGGCCGTCGGGGTCCTCGTCGAGGGGCTCGACGCCGGACTCGGGCACGGCCACCGCAACCTGGGATGCGACGCTCCGCGCCACCGCGAGGGTGAGCCGGCCGGCACCGACCCGGAGTGCGGCGAGCGCCGACAGGACCGCTGCGCCGGGCGTCCGTGCGGCGCCTCCGACCACGAGGACCTGCCCGCGCCCGTACTTGCCGGCGCCCGGCTCGGGGAGCGCCCAGTCGCGGAGGAAGTTCGGGGTGATGGGGTCAGCGGACACGGGCGTCGTCCTTCCGGCCGCCGTGCTCGGTGACCTCGTCATCGTCGAGGTGGCCGACCGAGGAGAACTCCTCGAGCGACCACGGGGAACCGACGGCGTCGCGTCGGAGTCGGGTGAGGGAGGCGTTCGCGACGGTGTGCGTCCGGGCGAACTCCATGAGGGCGGGTTCGTCGAGGTCGAGGCAGACGGCGACCGTCAACATGACCACGGCGTCGTGCGCGGCGACGACCAGCCGCTCGGTGTCGTGCAGCCGGTCGACGTCGGCGAGGACCGAGCGGAGCCGCAGCACCACGTCCACCCAGGACTCCCCGCCCGCGGGCCGGTGGTAGTACTTGCCGAGCCACTCGCGGCGGCGCTCCTCGTCGGGGTACCGGTTGCGGACGCCCTGCCGGGTGAGCAGGTCGAGCACGCCGAGTTCGCGGTCACGCAGCCGTTCGTCGGTGCGGCGCTGGGGTTCGGCGAGCGAACCGTGCTCGAGCGCGATCGCGATGGTCTGCTGCGCGCGGCGGTACGGCGACACCCAGAGCGCGACGGGGACGTCGTCGAGCGCGCGATCGGCGAGCTCGGTGCCGAGGGCACGGGACTGCCGTTCCCCGAGCGTGCTCAGCGGGACGTCCGCGTCCCGGTGCCCGGCGTCGATGACGTCCGCTCCCTCGGCCTCGGCGCGGGCGGCGGCGACGTTCGCCTCCGATTCCCCATGGCGGACGAGCCAGATCTCCGTGACGGCCATGCGCGCCACGGTAGTGACGGCTCCCTGTGCCGCTTCACCGTCTCACGTCGCGAGCGCTCCGGACCGGGCGGAGGAGGCACGGCAGACCTGCGATGCGGAGGCGGCGGGTCAGCGTGTCGAGATCGAAGAGGTCGCGCCACTCCAGCCGGATGATCGTGCGGACGGCCGAGGCGGTGAGCAGGGCCTCGTGACGGCGCTTCTCGTCGACGACCACCTGCTCCTGCGTGCGGCCGTTCCGGTACCGCGCCTGCGTGTACTTCGCGAGGCCGTCGACCTCGATCACGACGCCCTGCTCGGGGAACCAGAAGTCGACCTCGTACCGACGGCCTGCGACGACGAACGGCTGCTGGAGGACCGGGGCGGGGAGTCCGAGTTCCCGGAACACCACTCGCGCGAGGGACTCAGCGGGGGAACCGGAGCGGGCATCCGCGAACTCGATGACGGACGTGGCGAGGACGCGGCTCCGTGCCGTCGACCCCACCGCGGCGCAGATCGCGGCGCGAGGGCAACCGCCCCGGAGTGCCGCGTCGGCGACGACGACACCGGAGCGGAAGTCGCCGGCGAGCGCGATGTCCGCGACGGTCCGCGGCAGCGTCGTCGTGTGGATGCCCCGGACCTCGATCCGATCGGCGTCGGTCACGGCGCGCGAGTGCAACACCAGCGCCGAGGTCCGTCCGCGGTACATCGACGTCGGCACCGTGGCGTGCACCGGGACGTCCCAGCCGTGGAGCGCCGGCAGGCCGTGGATCGCTGCCGCTGAATCGTGCGATGCCGTTGCGCGGACTCCGATGCGACCGAGCCTGGCGTACACGCGTGTGACGTAGCGCTGTCGCGGGCCCGCAGCGTCCCATCGTGCCCCGTGCACGAAGGCGTTGGGGCCGACGCGGACGAGTCGGTCCGGGCCGTGCGCGCTGGTTCGTCGGCGCAGGGTGGTGGCATCGGCACCGGCCTCGTGCATGGCCGAAGCTCGGAGGATCGGCAGCGGTTCGTTCATGCACGGCAGATTGCCCACGCGACCCGCGCACAGCGGTGCCGTCCACGAGATCTGTGGACGGGCCTCCCGGACCGAACGTTGTGGAGGAAGAGCGTTCCTTCCCAAAGCGTCCGCGATACCTGATCTTTCCGGGCGTACCTGGTCGGAAGTTCCGGCCAGGTACGCCCGGATCGACCACCCACGCCCGGAACGACCAGCCCAGCCCAGCCCCGCCCAGCCAGCCCAGCCCAGCCCAGCCCCGCCCCGCTCGCGCACGCAGCGCGGCGCCGGGGGAGCGCACCCGAGCTCCCCCGACGCCGCAGCCTCTCCGCCGGACCCGCTGCCTCGGGCCCGGCTCGTCCTCCGCTAGGCCCGTCGGACCCGCAGCGTGACGATCTCGAACGGGCGCAGGGTGAGCACGACCGGCTCCCCCGCACCCCAAGACGACGACTCCACCGGCCGCTCGAGCAGGTCGACCGCGGAGACGGACGCCACGTCGAACCCGAACGACACCCCGACGTCGGACGCCCGACCGCCCGAGGCCTCGTAGAGCCGGACGACGACGTCGCCCGAGCGGTCCTCGGCGAGCTTGACGGCCTCGACGAACACCTGCGGGGACGACACCGTCACGAGCGGGTCGACCACGGCCGACCCCGGGACCGACCGCACCGGCAGGTTCAGCCGGTAGCCGGAGTCCGCCGCGTCGAGCGCGGTCGCCCCGACCCGCAGCACCGTGCGGAACACGTGGCGCCCCTGGTCGGCGTCCGGGTCCGGGAACGTGGGTGCGCGCAGCAGCGACTCACGGACCAGGGTCGTGGTGCCGCCGTCGGCACGGGTCGACCGGGTGATGTCGTGCCCGTAGGTCGAGTCGTTCGCGACCGCGACCCCGAACCCGGCCTCGGCGACGTGCACCCACCGGTGGGCGCTCGTCTCGAAGCGGGCCGAGTCCCAGGAGGTGTTCTGGTGGGTCGGCCGGTCGATGTGCCCGAACTGGATCTCGCTCGACGCGACGGACGCCCGGACGTCGAGCGGGAACGCCAGCTTGAGGAGCTTCTGGTGCTCGTGCCACTCGACCTCGGTCTCGATCCGCAGTTCAGGGGCACCCTCGACGGCGGAGTAGCGCGTCGTGATCGTCGACGACCCGAAGGACCGCTGCACGACCACGGTGTCACCGTCGACGGTGACGTCCGAGGCGACGAGCACGGTGCCGTTGCGCTGGAAGGCGCGGTCGATGTCCCACGCCTCCCACTGGTTCGGGGTGTCGCGGAACACGGTGTACTCCGCGCCGGCGGACCCCGGTGCGATCGCGTCGCGGCCGGTGGCGTTCGCCACGAGCGACACGACGTGGCCGGCCGCGTCGACGGTCGCGGTGACGATGCCAGTGTCGAACACGAGGTGGTCGCCGTGTCGGACGGGAGGCACGGCTCGCTCCCCGTCGGTCGGCGAACCTCCCAGGGCGGTCACCCCGCCCGCCGCCACGGGCGAGGCGTTGAACCGGACGAGCTGCCCGCCGGCAGCCGTGGCGTCGGCAGCGCCCTCGCCGGTGGTGGAGGGGCTCGGAGCGTCGAGCAGTCCGGCGCCGTGGCCGCCGACCGCGGCCGAGGCGGCTCCGACCCCGGCGAGCGCCTCGGCCCCAGCGTTCGCGAGCGCGGTGGTCGCCGTGCCGATGAGGCCTTCGAGGACCTCGGCGACCCGGGCGTAGTTCTCCTCGGCGACCTCGTAGACCCAGGCGATCGACGAGCCGGGGAGGATGTCGTGGAACTGCTGGAGCAGGACGGTGTGCCAGGCCTCCTCGAGTTCCTCGTACGGGTAGTCGAGGCCGTGGCGGACGGCGGCCGTGGCGGCCCAGAGCTCGGCCTCGCGGAGCAGGTGCTCCGAGCGGCGGTTGCCCTGCTTCGTCCGGATCTGCGACGTGTAGGTGCCGCGGTGGAACTCGAGATACATCTCCCCCGACCACACGGCGGGTTCGGGCAGGACGCGCTCGAGCTCCTCGAAGACGTCCGCGGGCGTGCCGAGCGTGACCCGGGGCGAGCCGTCGAGGTCGTGCTGGCGTCGGGCTGCGGCGACCATCTCGCGGGTGGGTCCACCACCGCCGTCGCCGAAGCCGTAGAGCAGCATCGAGGTGTTGGCGACGCCCCGCTCCTTGTTCTGCCGCTCGCCACGGTGCAGGTCGGCGGGCGAGACGTCCGAGTTGTACGTGTCGGCCGGGGGCAGGTGGGTGAGGACGCGGGAGCCGTCGATGCCCTCCCAGTGGAAGGACGTGTGCGGGATGACGTTCGTCTCGTTCCACGACGGCTTCTGCGTGACGAACCACTTCGAGCCGGCGGCGCGGACGATCTGCGGCAGCGCACCCGAGTAGCCGAACGAGTCCGGCAGCCAGGCCTCGGGGGTGTCGATGCCGAACTCCTCGAGGAACAGCCGCTTGCCCGCGACGAACTGCCGCGCGAGGGCCTCACCGCCGGGGAGGTTGGTGTCGGACTCGACCCACATGCCGCCGACCGGGATCCAGCGCCCCTCGGCGACCCGCTGCTTGATGCGCTCCCAGATCGACGGGTAGCCGTCCCGGATCCACGCGTACTGCTGCGCCGACGAGCACGCGAAGGTGAAGTCCGGGTCGCGGTCCATGAGGTCGAGCACGTTCGAGAACGTGCGCGCGCACTTCCGGATCGTCTCGCGGACGGGCCAGAGCCACGCGGAGTCGATGTGCGCGTGGCCGACGGCGATCGCGCGCTGCGCGGACCCGGAGGCGCCCACGGCGAGCAGCGGCGCGAGGACCGCACGGGCGTCGGCAGCGGTACCGGCGACGTCGTCGGGGTCGAGGGCGTCGGCGGCGCGTTCGAGGCCGCGGAGGAGGTCCGCGCCGCGGGTGCCGTCGGTGGGCAGCTCCCCCATGAGTCCGCGGAGCACCCAGAAGTCCTGCTGGAGCTCCCAGACGGTGTCGTCGCGCTCGACGAGTTCGATGCGGCGGACGCGGTAGATCGGGTCGGAGCCGGCGGTGGACTTCGAGCCGAGCGGCGTCGCGCCCTGGAAGGAGTCGCCGCCGATGTCCGGGTTCGCGGCGGCCTCGACGTAGACCTCGAAGGACTCGCCGGGGCCGACCTCGAGCGGGACGGTGTCGTTGTGCGGCTCGATGCCCTTGATCGTCGTGCCGTCCGGACGCCACGCGAGCCCCTCGGCCTGGAAGCCGGGGTTCCGCTTCGTGAAGCCGAGGTCGACGAGGAGCTCGGCGGTGGTGCCGGGTGCGGTGCCGAAGTCGGCCGGGACGGTGCCGCGGATCCGGAACCACGTCGTGCCCCAGGGCTTCCCGCCCCAGGCGCCGCCGTCGAACGGGGTGTACTCGGCGGCGACGGCGGTGGCGAACGGCACCGGTTCGTCTGGTACCTGCCAGGCGTCGATCGTGACGGGGGCCGAGCGGCGGTGCACGGCGGGGTCGATGCGGTCGCGGACCAGCCGGGCGATCCGGGCGTGGACGAGCGGTTCGTCGGAGTGCATGGAGGAGGTTCCTTCCGGCTCAGCCCTTGATGCCGCCGGCGAGGGCGTTGCCGCCGCCGAGGCCCCGGGACACGAGCACGTAGAGGGCGATGACCGGCACGGAGTACACGATCGAGAACGCGGCGAGCTGCCCGTAGGCGACGGCGCCGTTCTGGCCGAAGAAGTTGAAGATGCTCACTGCGGCGGGCACCTTGTCGGGCGAGAGGAGCAGCACGAAGGGGACGAAGAAGTTCCCCCACGCCTGGATGAACACGAAGATGAACACCACGGCGATGCCCGGGCGCATGAGCGGGATCACGATGCGCCACAGCGTGGTGAGCATCGAGGCGCCGTCGGTCCAGGCCGCTTCCTCGAGCGACACCGGGACCGAGTCCATGAAGTTCTTCGCCATCCAGATCGCCATCGGCAGGCTGGTCGCGGCGAGGAAGAAGATGCAGCCCCACACGTTGTCGATGAGGTTGAGCGACACGAACAGCGCGTAGACGGGGACCATCATCGCGGTGATCGGCAGGCCGGTGCCGAACAGGATGCTGTAGAGGAACGGCTTGTTGACGCGCATCTTGTACCGGGACAGCGGGTACGCGGCGAGGATCGCGACGACGACCGTGACGACCGCGGTGCCGCCGGAGAGCAGCAGGCTGTTGCCGAGCGGGATGAACGACAGGTCCGGCGTGAGCACCTTCGCGAAGTTGTCGAGCGTGAACTGCGTCGGCATCTTCACGGACAGCGACGCCTGCGTGTCGAGCGATGCGAGCACGAGCCACAGCAGCGGCACGGCGAAGCAGACGGCGATGACGAGCAGCACGACGTTCGACACCCAGCGCATCGTGCGGCCGCGCGGGGAGGTCATGTGGAGGGCGCCGGAGGCGGTCACCGCGCGGGTGGCGTTCGCGACCGGGCGGTCAGCGGTGAGGGCCATGGTCAGTCCACCTCCGGCTTCAGTGCCTTGATGTAGATGATCGAGAAGACCGCGCCGACGATGAGCAGGATCGTCGCGATCGCCGTCCCGAAGCCGAGCTGCGAGAACTTGAACGCCTCCTGGTACGCCAGGATCGGCAACGTCGACGAGTTCGTGCCGGGCCCGCCACCCGTCATCACGAAGATGAGCGTGAACACCGACAGCGTCTGCAGCGTCGTGAGCATGAGGTTCGTCGAGATCGAGCGGCGGATCACGGGGATCGTGATGTAGACGAGGCGCTGCCAGCCGGCGGCACCGTCGACCTCGGCCGACTCGGTGATCTCCTCGGGGACCTCCTGCACGGCGGCGGAGTAGACGAGCATCGAGAACGCGGTGCCGCGCCAGATGTTCGCGAGGATCACGGAGAGCATCGGCAGCGTGTAGAGCCAGTTCGGCCCGGTGATGCCGAAGATCTTCAGGAACTCGTTGAGCGTGCCCTGGTCGTTGAAGAACGCGTACGCGGCGAACGAGGCGACGATCTCGGGCAGCACCCACGCGGCGACGACGAACGTGCCGACGATCGACCGGACGACCTTGTTCGCGCTGCGCATGAGGAGCGCGAGCCCGAGGCCGAGCACGTTCTGCCCGACGACGGCGGAGGCGAGGAGGAAGACGACGGTGAGGATGACGGACTTCGGGAAGTCCGGGTCCTGGAACAGCTCGACGTAGTTCTTCAGCCCGACGAACTGCTGGTCGGAGGCGCCGACGCCGGTGAGCGCCGAGTTGGTGAACGACCCGTAGAACGACGAGATGACGGGGCCGAGCAGGAAGATGACGAGGAGGACGACGGCGGGCAGGAGGGGGACGGCCCGTCCGACGTTCCGCAGCGGCCTCCGCTTGCGCGGTGCCGGCGGGTCGGTGCGCTGCGGCGCACCGGGCGCCGACAGGGTCGGCGCGAGGGGGGTGCTGGACACGGTGGGTTGCCTTCCGGGTGCGGAGAGGGTTCCGAAGGTGGGGAGGGTCGGACGGGAGGCGCGGCGCACGTCGCGAGCCGTGCCTCCCGTCCGTCAGGTGGTGACGTCCGTCAGGTGGTGACGTCCGTCAGGTGGTGACGTCCGTCAGGACGTGCCGTCCGTCAGCCGGCGGAGACGGTGTTGTCCTTGCCGACGACCTGCTCGACCGCCTGGTCGTACGCGGCGGCGGCCTGCTTCGGGCTCTGCTGCCCGGTCATGACCGACTCCATCGCGACCTGGATGGCGTTCGAGACCTGCGAGTAGTCGCTCGTCGCCGGGCGGAAGTTGGTGTGCTCCACCAGCCCGGAGAAGAACTTGAACGTGGGGTTCGCGTCGGTGTAGGCGCTGTCCTCGGCGACGTCCTTGCGGACGGCGATCTGGCTGTTCTCGGTGTCGTACTTGAGCGACCCGTCCTTGTCGAGGAACTTCGTGATGAAGTCGAACGCCGCCTGCGGGTTCTTCGAGTTCTTGCCGACCGCGAGCGTCCAGCCACCCGACATCGAGTTGTAGCCGGGCTCCTGACCGTTCTGCGTCGGGAACGCTGCGGTCCCCATCACGTCGTTCCACTCGGACCACGGCGCGGTGCCGGTCTTCAGCCAGGTACCGGACTGCCACGAGCCGTCGAGGTCGATCGCGAGCTTGCCCTGCGGCAGCCACGTCTGGGCGATGGTCGTGCCGACGTTGGTGTCGAGCGCCTGCTGCGGGGTCGGGCCGAGGCCGCCCTGGTAGACGTCCTTCACGAACTGCAGCGAGTCCTCGAACTGCTTCGAGCCCGTGACCCACTTCTTGTCCTTGTAGAGCGTGTTGCCGTCGCCGTCGGCGCCGTACAGGAGCATCTCGAAGCCCTGCATGGTCGAGGCCTCGCCCTGCGCCTTGCCCGAGTAGATGTTGAACGGGATGACGCCGGAGTCCTTCTCCTTGATCGTCTTCGCGGCGGCGAGGACGTCGTCCCAGGTCTTGGGCTCCCACGGGACGGGGAGGCCGACCTTCTTGAAGATGTCCTTGTTGTACCAGAGGGCCCGGGTGTCGGTGCCCATCGAGACGCCGTAGGTCTTGCCGTCGACGCCCTCACCGGCTTGCTTGGCGTTGTCGTAGAACTGGTCCCAGTCCTTCCACTTCGCCGTGTACTTGTCCAACGGCAACAGGTAGCCGGCCTGCGCGTCCGCCTTGATGAGGAAGGTGTCCTCGTACATGACGTCCGGCGCGGTCGCCGGCGCCTTGTTCATGAGCGCGAGCTTCGTGTAGTAGTCGTTGCCCTGCGCCTGGATCGGCACGAGGGTGACCTTCTTGCCCGGGTACTCCTTCTCGTACTCCTTCTTGACTTCCTTCATCTGGGCGTCGAGCTGCTGGAAGGCGCCGAACTTCTGGTACGCGATCTTGATGGTGTCGCTCGAGGCGGACCCTGAGCTGGAACAACCCGCCAGTCCGACCGCGGCGACTGCCACGGCTGCGAGACCGGCGATGATTCGGGTGCGGCGTTTCATCGGTGCTCCTTTGCACGGGATGTCCGCGGGTGCCGTCACCCGCGCGCAGGATTAGTCCAGCGTATTGACTTATCCGTGTCAAGAGGGAGTCCGGTACCGTTCCGGAACGACCTCACACCGGGGTGGCGCCGCCGGTCACCGTGGTGCCCCCGGCCTCGGGCACGTCGACGAGCAGCACGCTCGGGCGTCCGACGTGCCGCCCCTGCCGGATCACCACGCGGTCTCCCGGCTGGGCAGCCCCGACCGCCCGGAGGTACGCCCCGGTCGACGCCGCGGCCGATCCCGTCGCGGGGTCCTCGGTGATGCGGCCGGCGGGGAACAGGTTCCGCGCCTCGTACTCGAGCGGCCCCGTGCGGTGCAGCACCGTCACCGTGCCGGCCCACCCGGCTTCGTCCTTCAGCTCGGCGAGCACGCGCGGGTCGAACCGGAACTGGTGGAAGAGCTCGGCGTCGGTGAGGACGAGCACGGGGTGGCGGTTGCCCGCGAAGGACTCGAGCACCGGGAACCCGTCGGCGATGTCGTCCGGTCCGATCCCGGTCACGTCGAACAGCCGGGCGAGGTGACCAGGGTCGACCTCGCGCGTCCACGGCTCGACGCTCGTCATCGCCAGGAGCACCGCGCCGTCCGCACCCGTCGTCGTGTGCACCGCGATCTCCCCCGCCGGGGTGACGAACACGCGGTCCCCGGTGCCGTGCCGCTCGGCGAGCGCGACCCCGGTGGCGACGGTGGCGTGCCCGCAGAACGGCACCTCGGCCGCGGGCGAGAAGTACCGGACGACCGGGCGGTCGAGGGCTCCCCCGACGACGAAGGCCGTCTCGGAGTACCCGACCTCGCGGGCCGTCGCCAGCATCTCGGCGTCGGACATGCCGGCCGCGTCCAGCACGATGCCCGCCGGGTTGCCCCCACCCGGCTCGGCGGCGAAGGCGGTGTACCGGAGGATCTCGGAGGTCATCCCCCGACGGTACCGCCGGTGCGCCCCGACCATGTCGGGCGCCCGGCCCGGACGTCGGATCGTCGGATCAGGCGCCCTGCCCGTCGAACCGGGCGCCGCGCCCGTCGAACCGGGCGCCGCGCCCGTCGAACCGGGCGCCGCGCTCGTCGGACGGGAGCGTGAGGAACACGATGAGGACCACGTTGCCGATCGGGACGGCGGCCAGCAGCACCCACCAGCCGGAACGGTTCGTGTCGTGCAGCCGACGAGCGATGACCCCGATCCACGGGAGCAGTGCTGCGAGCGCGAGGAGGGCGAACAGCAGCAGACCGACGAGTCCGACCGGTGGCAACGACGACAGGAGCGTCCACCAGACCGGGAACGGGTTCATCGCCCGGAGCGCCTCTTCCATCACCGCCTCGTCCGCAGGCGAGACGTCCTGCGGCCGCCACGTGAGGATCCCGATCAGGTACGGGATCTGCGCGATGCTGGCGAGGATGTACCACCACAGCACCCACCACCAGAACTCGGCTCGCGCTGCTCGGCCCGAGAAGACGGTGTACCCGCGCCAGAACCGGCCGAAGGACGCCAGGAGCGTCGCTCGGTGCCAGGCCGTCCCGACGGGTGGTTGCACGATGTCGGTCACCCAGCCTTCTTACCGAGCAGACCTCACAGCACCTCCGCGGGCATGTCCCCCGCGCGTCGGCACCCGGTCAGCGCCGGATCAGCAGGGTGCTCGCCCGTGGCGACAGTGCGGCGTCGAGCACGAGGCACGCCGCCCCGACCGCAGCGACGTCGGCGCCGCGGTCGCTCTCGTCCACGACGATCGGGTGCTTCGGGACGAGGAGCGGCGACGCCACGATCGCCGCACGCGCAGCCGGGAGCGCAGCCGCAGCGATCCGCGACCAGAACGGACCGCCGAAGACCACGCGGTCGAGGTCGAGCAGGTTCACGATGAGCACGGCCGCGTTCCCCATGACCCGGCCGGCGTCCGCCGCGAGCGCGTGCGCGTCGGGGTCGCCGTCCACGATCGCCGCGGCGAGCGCGTCCCACGCCCGGTCGACCGAGGCCGCGTCCGTGACCTCGCCGAGCGCCAGCCCGCGGGCCGCTGCGATCTGCACGAGACGGTCGGGGGCCACCGCGGCGCCGACCTCCCCGCGGGTGCCGGAGCCGTCCGGGGTCCCGGCGAGGGGGCCCTGGTCGACCATGATGTGTCCGGCGTCACCCGCGTTCGCGCCCACGCCCCGCACGGGTTCGTGGTCGAGGACGAGCCCGACGCCGAAGCCGGTGCCGAAGTACACGAAGGCGAAGTTGCGGGCGGCGGACTCCCCCGCCAGGAACATCTCACCGACCGCCGCGGCCGTGACGTCCTTCTCGAGCAGCACCGGGTAGCCGGTCGCCTCGGCGAGCGCGTCACGGAGCGGGACGTCGCGCCACCGTGGCAGGAACGGCGGGTCGAGGACGACGCCGGCCTCCGCGTCGATCGGTCCGGGACTCGCGATGCCCACGCCGAGGACGGTGTCGACGTCGACCTCCGCCCCCACGACGAGCGCGTCCACGGCGTCGGCGATGGTGCGGACCACCTCGGCGGGGTCGTCGGCGGTGGGCGTCGACGTGGTGCTCTGCGCGACGACCGTGCCGGCGAGGTCGAGCAGGACGTAGGTGACGATCGCCGGGTCGACGTGCACGCCGACCGCGTAGCGGCTGCCGGCCTCGAGCCGGAGGATCGTCCGTGGTTTGCCCCGGCCGGAGACGACGGTGCCGGACTCGACGATCATGCCGGCCTCGATGAGGAACCGGGTCACGTTCGAGACGGTCTGCGCGCTGAGCCCCGTGCGCCCGGCGAGCTCCACCCGGCTGAGGCCCTCGGGCGAGCGTCGGACGGCGTCGAGCACGACGGTCCGGTTGAACCCCCCGATCGACGGGAGGTTCGCTCCGCGCCGGTGCTCTGCCATGTCGCGACCATACCGCCCCGCTGACCGGGCCCTGCACGGTGACAACGTTGCGGTATCGGTCCACGCGGCTCGCTGGCCCCCGGACTGGCGGCACGGATACGCTGACCGCATGGCCGATCTCCGTCTCGAACAGCTCTCCGCAGCGACCGCCGCCGCGGCCAACTCCCTGACGCTCAAGCCGGGGCAGGAACAGTTCGTGCAGCCGACCACCTACGGGCAGGCGGAGTCGGACGTGAAGCCCAGCTCCGCGTGGACCCGCGTCGTGCTCGACGGTGACGAGGTCGTCGGCATGATCATCGGCACGTTCGACGCCGACAACCCGGAAGAAGAGCTGCGCAGCGCGATCTGGCGGGTCAACGTCGCGGCGACGGCACAGGGCCGGGGCGTCGGACGCTTCGCGGTGCACGGCCTCGCGGACGAGGCACGCAGTCGGGGCTTCGAGCGTCTGACCGTCGTGTACGAGCCCGGCGGCAGCGGCAGCCCCGAGGCCTTCTTCCGTGCGCTCGGGTTCGACTTCGTGCGCGAAACACAGTACGGCGACCACTTCGCGGTCCTGACGCTCGGGTGACCCCTGACCCACCCGTGAGCGCCGAGCCGTCACCGGCGTTCGACTTCGGTGCCGCCGTCGCCGAGGTGGTCCGGAGCATCCCGTCCGGCCGCGTCATGACCTACGGCGACGTCGCCGCGGTCCTCGGGTCACGTGCCTCGCGTGCGGTCGGCAAGGTGATGGCCCACGAGGGCGCCGACCTGCCCTGGTGGCGCGTGGTGCGGTCCGGCGGGCACCCGCCCGTCCACCACGAGGCGCGCGCGCTCGAGCACTACCGCGCGGAGGGCACGCCGCTCGTGCACGGCGCCACGGCCTGGAGGCTCGACATGCGTCGGGCGCGCTGGTCACCGGACCCGGGTGACCCGTCGGACGACGTGACGGGCGGGGCGGGCGCACACCGCGCCTCCCGGCCGGGTCGCGCCACCGCCGGACCGGACCAGGGCTACGACCCGACGGATCCCGGGTTCCCGACCGACCCGTTCTGAACCGCGGTACCGGGCCCGGTCTCGTCGCGGGCCGCCGCGCTCGGACCCGGCACGGGTCCACCCGATCCGCTCGCGACCGCTGCCGTCACGGCGACGTCCGGCACGCCGGCGGACTCCGACGGCCGCAGGTCGCGGATGCGTCGGGCGGGGACGCCGGCGTAGAGCCCGCCGGAGCGGAGGTGTCCCGCGACGACCGCACCCGCAGCGACCACGACGTCGTCCTCGATGACGGCGCCGGGGAGCACCATGGTCCGGGCGCCGATCCAGACCCGCTGGCCGATCGCCACCGTACGACCCGAGGCCGTCCGGTCCCAGTCGCCGGCGGCGTCGATGCCGTGGTGGCTCGTGACGATGAGCACCTGCATGCCGATCGCGGTGTCGTCGCCGATCGTCACGGGGGCGACGGCCTCGATCGAGACGTGCTTGTTGCAGAAGACGCCGGTGCCGATGGTCAGGTTCCGGGCCGAGCCCGTGAGGGCGAACCCGACGCCGGGGCCGGACCCGACGTGCGCTCCGGCGAGGTTCAGGAGCCCGCGGCGGACCACCCGTGGGAGGAGCGCCGAGCCGAGGAGCGTGCTGAAGAGGACGTGCTCGGTGCCGTACGTGAAGTCTTCGCGCAGGCGGGCCGCCGGGCCACTCGGGGTGTGGGTCACACGCGAACAGTAGGTCGGTCCTGCCGCGTCCGTCCCCTGCTCCGGCCACTCTTGCGGGTTCCCGCTGCCGAACCTGTCAGAGGTCGAAGCGTGCGCCCTTCGGGTTCGCCGGGAGCAGGCACAGGACGAGGAACACGAGCGTGCCGATCCCCGGGACGACGTTCACGAACAGCCAGAACCCGGACAGGTTCGCGTCGTGCAGCCGTCGGGCACCGAGTGCGAGCGAGCCGATCAGGGTGACCAGGCCCCAGAGCACGAAGAGGTACGAGCCGACGGGGTTCTCGAACAGCGGCGAGTCCGGGGTGAACGCCTGCGGCACGAGCTGCAGCGCCAGGCCGATCGCGAGCGACGTGATCCACCACCACCAGAACTCGGCCCGGGACGCACGACCCGTGAAGACGGTGTACTTCCGCCAGAACCGTCGGACGGCCTCGGCGAAGGGCGCGCCGTAGAAGGGGTCGCGCAGGGCGACGCCGCCGGGCTGCACGCTGTCGTTGCTCATGACCCGAGCCTGTCATGTCGAACCACGAATCCGACGTCGAACCCGCGCGGATGCACGGTTCGACGTCGGATTGGTGGTGCAACGCCCGCGGGGACCTACACGAGCGAGTCGCGCCAGGCGGCGTGGAGCTGGGCGAACCGTCCGGTGCCGGCGATGAGGTCCTCCGGCGCGCCGTCCTCGACGATGCGTCCGTGCTCCATCACGAGCACGCGGTGCGCGATCGCGACGGTCGACAGGCGGTGCGCGATGATCACGGCCGTGCGGTCGGCGAGGAGGGTCTCGAGGCCCTCCTGCACGAGCCGCTCGGACGGGATGTCCAGCGACGCGGTCGCCTCGTCCAGGATGAGCACCTTCGGGTCGGCGAGGAACGCCCGCGCGAACGAGAGCAGCTGGCGCTGCCCCGCGCTCACCCGGCCACCACGCTTGTTCACGTCGGTGTCGTACCCGTCCGGCAGCGCCATGACGAACTCGTGCGCGCCGACCGCCTTCGCCGCACGCTCGATCTCCTCCCGGGAGGCCCCGGGCTTCCCGAGCGCGATGTTGTCCGCGACCGAACCGGAGAACAGGTACGCCTCCTGCGTGACCATGACGATCGCGCGGCGCATGTCCTTCGTGTCGAGTTCCCGCAGGTCCACCCCGTCGAGCTGCACGGACCCCTCCGACGGGTCGTAGAAGCGCGCCATGAGCTTGGCGAGCGTCGACTTCCCCGCACCGGTGGACCCGACGAGGGCGATCGTCTGACCGGCCGGGATGTGCAGGTCGAACTCCGGCAGCACGACCTTGTCCGCGTTGTAGGCGAACACGACGTCGTCGAAGTCCATCTTCCCGCTGGCGTCGGCGAGGCGGGTGGGCTTCACCGGGTCCGGCACGCTCGGCCGTTCCTCGAGCACCCCGGAGATCTTCTCCATCGCGGCCGAGGCCGACTGGTACCCGTTGTAGAACATCGCGAGCTCCTGCGCCGGGTCGAAGAACCGCTTGGCGTACAGCGCGACCGCGAGCAGCGCGCCGACCTCGAGCGACCCGCCGACGATCCGGAAGCCGCCGACGACGACGACCGCGGCCAGCGTGACGTTGCCGATGAGCACGAGCACCGGGTCGAAGGTCCCGAACAGGTTGAACACCTTCGTGTTCGCCAGTCGGTAGTCCTCGACGTAGCGGCCGTACTCGTCACGGTTGCGGGACTCCTTGCGGAAGGCCTGCACCGCCCGGATGCCCGTCATCGTCTCGACGAAGTGCACGATCACCCGGGCCGAGGTGACGCGGGTGGCCCGGAAGAGCGTCTGCGAGTTCGTCTGGAACCAGCGGATCAGGAACCACAGGGGCACGAGCGACACCGCGAGCACGAGCCCGGACGTCGGGTCGAGCGCCACGAGGGCGATCGCCGTGAACACCATGTAGAGCACGCCCTGGATGAGCTGGTTCAGCCCGGAGTCGAGCAGTTCGCGGATGGAGTCGAGGTCGCTCGTCTGGCGGGAGATGATCCGACCCGACGTGTACGTCTCGTGGAACTCGAGCGACAGCCGCTGCGTGTGCAGGAACACCCGCTTGCGGAGGTCGAACAGGATCGCCTGGCTGATCCGGGCCGCCAGCACGGTGTACCAGGCGGTCAGGACGGCCCCGGCGATCGCCACGACGATGTACGTCGCGACGACGCCGAACGCCGGCACCCAGTCGTTCCGGTCGAGCACCGCCGGCAGGGCGTTGTCGATGCCCCACGCGATCAGCGCCGGACCGGCCACGGTCCCCGCGGTGGAGACCACGACGACGATGCCGAGCAGCACGAGTCGGGCCTTGAGCGGAGCCGCGAGCGACCCGAGCAGGGCGAGGGAGCGACGCCGCAGGCGCTTGCTCTCCGCCTTGGTGAAGTCGTCGCGCTCCTCGCCACGGACACCGAGCGTGGTGATCGACGCGGTGACCGGCTGCTGGACGTCGTCGACGTCGGGCGCGTCGGTCGACTGCGCCGCCGTCTGGGCTGGCAGTTGCTGTTCCTGCTGGCTCATGCCATCGCCTCCTCTCGTGCGGTGGCGTCGTCCTCGTCGAGCGAGGAGATGACGTAGCGGTAGTGGTCGTTGGTGGCCATCAGCTCCGAGTGGGTGCCGACGGCGGTGACGACGCCGTTCTCCATGAGGGCGACGCGGTCCGCGAGCGTCACCGTCGACGGACGGTGCGCCACGATGAGCGACGTCGTCTCGGCGAGGACGCGGCGCAGGCCGGCCTCGACCCGGGCCTCCGTGTCGACGTCGAGCGCCGACAGCGGGTCGTCGAGGACGAGGACCGACGGGCGGGCGGCGATCGCACGGGCGAGCGCCAGACGCTGCCGCTGACCACCGGAGAGCGACAGCCCCTCTTCCCCGACCCGGGTGTCGACACCGTCGGGCAGGTCGTCCACGAAGGACGCCTGTGCGATGTCGAGCGCCTCGCGCATCACGGCCTCGGCCTCGGCGCCGGACAGGTCCGGCCGTCCGAGCAGCACGTTGTCCCGGACCGAGGTCGAGAACAGCGTGGCGTCCTCGAACGCGACGCCGACGTGCCGCCGGAGCTCCTCGCGCGTGAGGTCACGGATGTCGACGCCGTCGATCGTGACCGAACCGCCGGTGACGTCGTACAGCCGGGGCACGAGCGAGAGCAGCGTGGTCTTGCCGCAGCCGGTCAGCCCGACGAGCGCCATGGTCTCGCCCGGACGGAGCTGCAGTTCGACGCCGTTGATGAGGTCGGGGTACTGCGGGGCGGAGTCCTGGTAGCGGAAGTGCACCGCGTTGAAGGACAGCGCGCCGTGCGGCTCCGCGATGGTCCCCGGCTCCCGCGGGTCGGTGATCGTGTTCTCCGAGTCCATGACCTCGAAGAAGCGGTCGACCGCCGTGCGGGTGTCGAAGGTCATCGAGAGCAGGAAGCCGATCGACTCGATCGGGAACCGCAGCACCGTCGCCGTCGCGAAGAAGCCGAAGAACTGGCCGACGGAGAGCTGCCCCTGCGACGCCAGGTAGATCCCGGCGAGGAGGCACAGTGCGAACGCCACGTCCGGCACGAGCAGCAGCCAGAGCCAGATGCCCGCGACGGCCTTGGCCTTCTCGATCTCGGTGCCGCGGAGCGCCTCGGCCTGCTCGCTGAACTCGTCGAGCTTGTACCGGCCGCGGCCGAACGCCTTGAGGACGCGGATGCCGTGCACGGACTGCTCCACGCTCGTGGCGAGGTCACCCACCTGGTCCTGGCTGCGACGGGCCACGACCGAGTACTTGCGCTCGAACAGCAGGCCGTTGATCCACAGGGGGATCGACGCGACGAGGAACACCAGGCCGAGCAGCCACCCGAAGGTGAACAGCACGACGAAGCCGACCACGATCGTCACGATGTTGACGACGAGCAGGACGACGCCGAACGCCAGCCACCGGCGGATGAGCGACAGGTCGGACACCGACCGGGACAGCAGCTGGCCGGACTCCCAGCGGTCGTGGAAGGCCACCGGCAGGTCCTGCAGCTTCGCGTAGAGCGCGTTCCGCATGCTCGTCTCGATCCGTGTGGACGGACGCATGACGAGCCGACGGCGCGAGGCGATGAAGAACGCCTCGAGCACGCCGAGCGCGAGCACGGCCAACCCGGCGGGCCAGATCTGTGCGGCGTCCTTCGAGGACAGCGGCCCGTCGACGAGCCACTGCAGGACGTAGGGGATCGCGAGCGCGACCAGCGAGGCACCCATGGCGGCGAACATGCCGCCGATGAGGCGCCGCTGGTGCGGCTTCACGTAGGGGTAGATCCGCGCGATGGCGCGGAAGGTCGAGGGGCGGTCGGTGGACGGGCGCGCCTGGTCTGGCGTCTTGGACATGGGGTCTGCGTCCTCGTGCGTCGTGCCGGTCCCCCGGATCGGTCGCTGCTGTCGCAGCAGCCGGCCTGGAGGCACGGTGTCCGTTGCGTGGTGGTCGTCGGCCGAGCGGTTGGTCGCGTCGCGGGCCGTGGCCACCCTGGTCGGGCGGGTGCGGTGTCGCGTCGCGGCCGTCCGCCGCCGCTGGTCGTGCGGCGTCGGTTCGGTCGGAGTGCACCGGGGACGTGGTGGTCCCCGGGTTCAGGCGTGGGCTCGCGCAGGCCCGTGCTCGTCGTCACCGGTGGTCGTCCGGCGACTCGTCGCGTGCTCGTGGTCGTCGGAGGAGACCGACGGCTCGTCGCTGGCTGTGGGAAGCAGCCCTACGCGGACAGCGGTGCCGAGACGGCGGGCGTACCCGGGAACGGGTACGGCGCGACGGCTGCGGGTGCGACCCGCGGTCGTGCGTCGGGAGCGGTCCCCACGAGGCGCACGATGTCCGCACGGGCTGCCATGGCCGTGGTTCCGGTCGTCGTGTGCATCGTCACTCCAGTCGTCGTCTTCGTCACCGTTGTGTCCCGCGGTGCCGCCGACCGCTCTGCAGTGTCCTGCTGGGTCGTCGGCGTGCCTGTCGCGGAGCCTTACAGACTATTCACAGTCGAACGTGGCGCGCAAGCGTTTTCCGGAGTTGCCGGTCGTTCCGGGTTGATGGACTCAGTGGAAGAAGTGCCGCTCACCCGTGAGGTACATCGTGACGCCGGCTGCCTTCGCGGCGGCGATCACCTCGTCGTCGCGGACACTGCCCCCGGGCTGGGCGACCGCGCGGACACCCGCGTCGAGGAGCACCTGCAGGCCGTCGGCGAACGGGAAGAACGCATCGGACGCCGCGACCGATCCGGCAGCGCGGTCACCGGCACGGCTGACCGCGAGGTGGCACGAGTCGACCCGGTTCACCTGACCCATGCCGACGCCGACGCTCGCGCCGGCGTTCGCCAGCAGGATCGCGTTCGACTTCACCGCACGGCACGCCTTCCACGCGAACGCGAGGTCGGCGAGGGTCTGCTCGTCCGCGGGCTCGCCCGACACGAGGGTCCACGTGGACTGGTCGAACCCGTCGAAGCGGTCGGCGTCCTGGACGAGGAAGCCGCCGGAGACCTGCTTGACCTCCTGCGGGACGAGCGCGAAGTCGGCCGGGAGCTGCACGAGACGGATGTTCTTCTTGCGGGAGAGGACCTCGAGCGCCTCGGGGTCGAACGCCGGGGCCACGACGACCTCGGTGAAGATGTCCGCGACGGTCTCGGCCATCCCGAGCGTCACCGGGCGGTTCGCCGCGATCACCCCGCCGAACGCCGACAGCGGGTCGCAGGCGTGCGCCGCAGCGTGGGCCGAGGCGATCGGGTCGGCCGCGTCCGTCGGGGCGACCGCGATGCCGCAGGGGTTCGCGTGCTTGATGATCGCGACGGCCGGCTCGGCGAAGTCGTACGCGGCGCGGACGGCCGCGTCGGCGTCGACGTAGTTGTTGTACGACATCTCCTTGCCGTGCAGCTGCGTCGCCTGCGCGATGCCGGTGCCGTGCTCGGAGCGGTAGAGCGCCGCACGCTGGTGCGCGTTCTCGCCGTACCGGAGGGTGGCGGCCAGCCCCGCGTCGACCGTGAGGTGCTCCGGGAAGTCCGCACGGGCCTCCCGGTCGTCACCGTTGCTCGCGTCGGACGCGACCACGTCCGTCGCGAAGTACGAGGCCACCGCCGTGTCGTAGGCCGCCGTGTGAGCGAACGCCTGCGCCGCCAGGCGCTTCCGGAGGTCGAGCGTCGTCCCACCGGCGCGGACGGCCTCGACGACCTCGGCGTAGGAGCTCGGCGAGACGACGATCGCGACGTTCGGGTGGTTCTTCGCCGACGCGCGGACCATCGCCGGGCCGCCGATGTCGACGTTCTCGACGACGGTGGCGGTGTCCGCACCGGACGCCACCGTCTCGACGAACGGGTAGAGGTTGACGACCACGAGTTCGAAGGCCTCGATGCCGAGCTCGGCGAGCTGCTGCTCGTGCGACTCCAGGCGGAGGTCGGCGAGGAGCCCCGCGTGCACGGACGGGTGCAGGGTCTTCACGCGGCCGTCGAGCGACTCCGGGAAGCCCGTGACGCTCGAGACGTCGGTGACGGCGAAGCCCGCGTCGCGGATGGTCTGCGCGGTCGATCCCGTCGAGACGATCTCGACGCCGGACTCGGCGAGCGCACCGGCCAGCTCGAGCAGGCCGGACTTGTCGGAGACCGAGATGAGCGCGCGGCGCACGGGCACCACGTCACGGTCGCGGTACAGGCTGGGGTCGGCGGCGTGCACGCTCATGCGTTCGAGGGGCCCTTCAGGTCGGTCTTGCCGTTGGCGATGTCGAGGACGGTCTGGATGAGCAGGCGACGCTCGACCGGCTTGATGCGGTCGTGCAGCGTCGACTCGGAGTCGCCCGGCAGCACCGGGACGCGCTCCTGCGCGAGGATCGGCCCGGAGTCGACGCCGTCGTCGACCGCGATGACGCTCGCGCCGGTCTCCGTGACGCCGGCGGCGAGGGCGTCACGCACGCCGTGGGCGCCGGGGAACTCGGGCAGGTACGCGGGGTGGGTGTTGATGATCCCCGGGGAGAACTCGGCGACGACGGCCGGCGGCAGCAGGCGCATGAGGCCGGAGAGCACGAGGAGGTCGGGCGTCCACGGGCGGATCTGCTCGGCGAGCGCGGCGCCCCACTCGGCACGGCTCGCGTACCGGGAGTAGGGGACCGTGAAGGTCGGGATCGAGAACTCCTCGCCGAGTCCGAGGCCCTCGGCGTCGCGGTCGGCCCCGATCGCGACGACACGGGCGGGGTACTCGGCGTCCGTGGTCGCCTCGAGCAGCGCCCGCAGGTTCGACCCGGTACCGGAGATCAGGACGACCAGTTCGAGCACGGGGTCCAGCCTAGCGGGGCGCTCGAGCGTGCTACTCCGTCGACTTCGGCTTGCGCCACCAGGGCAGCTCGTCCTCGGGGATCTGGTCGGTGCGGTCCCACCTCGGGCGCGAGGGGGTGCCGTCGGCGCGCCGGGGGTCGTGCGGGGGGTGCACGGGTTCGGCACGCTCGACCGCGTCCGTGTCGTCGTGGTGTCCGGCGACGAACTCCTCCGTGCTCCACGGGAACGCGGGCTGCTGCTCGGTGCCCGGCGCGGTCGGCAGCGGCAGGGGCTGGTCGCCGACGCGGTCGCCGCCGTGGTCGCCGCCGATCCTGTCGCGGACCGCGGCCGCGCGGTCACGGACGCCACCGCGCACCCCGTCGGCCGCACTGCGCAGGCGGTCCCGCACGCTCCCGAGGGCGGCGGAGGCCGGCTGGCCGTCGGTGGCGGTCGTGCGGTCGACCCGGTCGGAGGCGACGACGTCGGTGCGCGCCCACTCGGGCAGCTCGACGTCCTCGTCGTCCGCGTGGTCGGGCCGGTCCCGATCGGCCGTCGGCGTCGGGACGGGACCTGCTCGCTCGTCGTCGAGCCCGGTGACCGGCTCGGTGACGGCCCCTGTGGCGGAGGGGCCCGCTGCCGCTGCGCCGGTGGTGCGCGTGGAGTGGGGGTCGTGGACCTCCTCGACGACGAAGCGGTGCACGTCCGTGGTGCGCCCGGCGCCTGCGCGGTCGAGCGCGTCGATCAACGATCCCTCGGCGGCGTCGGCGTCGGCGTCCGCGTCGTCCTCCGCCGCCTCGGTCCAGCGCTCTCGCCGCTCCGGCAGCCGGACGAGGTCGCTGCCGACGGCGAGCGCGACGATCGCCGGCACCCCGACCTCGAGGGCCGCGAACGCCCCCACGACGAGTGCGTGCGGGCCGACGTCGGCGAGCCGCCCCGGCCCGAGCGACCCCGAGGACACCCACGCCACCGCGCCCGTGAGCACGCCGGCGACGAGCCCGGCCGCGACGCCGCCGAGTGCCCGGTGCAGCGCGGAGTCGGCGTCACCGAGTGCCCGGACGAGCCGGGGTCGCAGGAGTCCGGCGACCGCGAACCCGGCGACGACCGGCACGAGGACCCAGACGAGCCCGAAGGTGTGCCCGGACGCCGGCAGCGCGCCGAAGACGGGGATGCCGGGGATGGGGCCGAGGACCGTGCCGACCGGGGAGACGCTCGAACCGGTGCCGATCGCGAACCCCGGCCCGACGAGCCACGCGGTGGCCCAACCGACGAGGTCGGGCAGGAACGCGAGCTGTCCGACCGTCAGCGCGATCCCGCCGACCACCCCCGCGTGCGACCGCTCGTACAGCGTGATCACCTCGGCGAAGGAGGCGAAGAGCAGGACCGCCACCACGAGTCCGGCGACGGCGACGACCGCGGCCGTCGCGGCGGTACCGGCCCGGAGACCGAAGCCGGCGACGGCACGCCAGACCGCGGGGACCCGCTCGACGAGGTCGATCGCCCGCTGCGACACCGCGTCCGCCGGGAGCATCCGGCGCAGGCGGCACACCTCGGAAGCGACGAAGGCGGGGATCCCGAACCAGAGCGCGGGGAAGACGACCGCCTGCCAGGTGCTCGGCTGTGTGGCGGCCGAGGTCGACGACAGGGCGACCGCGAGGCCGAGGACGGCGACGACCGCAGTGCCGACGAGCACGCCCGTGGTGCGGTGGGCGGTCTCGGCGAAGCGGCGTCCGGCACGGGCCCCGAGCCAGGCCGTGACGATCGCGAACCCGAGGGCCGCGAGGGTGACGTGGATCGGCGCCGACGCCCCGCTCACGCCCGACGCCTTCGCGGCTGCCGCCCCCAGCAGGAAGGTGACGTCGACCCCGTGTCCGACGAGCCAGACGCTGCCGCTCGCCTTCCAGAACACGTCCCAGTCGACCTGCAGCCCGTACTCGAAGCCCCAGAGCAGGGTGAGCGGCACGAGGGCGATCCCGACGCCGACACCGACCGTCACGATCCCCTCGATCGCGGCGAGCACGGCGGTTCCCAGGCGGTTCATCCGGGCCAGGGTACGTGCCGCGGGGCAGGAACGACGGGAGGCACGGCGCGAACCCGCACCGTGCCTCCAGGCTGTTCCGGACCGACGGTCCGACGAAGCCGCTACGCCGTGGCGGCGGCGACCACCTCGCGCAGCAGCGCTGCGGTCTCGGACGGCGTCTTGCCGACCTTCACGCCGGCCGCCTCGAGTGCCTGCTTCTTCGCCTCGGCCGTGCCCGCGGAGCCGGACACGATCGCGCCGGCGTGCCCCATGGTCTTGCCCTCGGGCGCGGTGAAGCCCGCGACGTAGCCGACGACCGGCTTCGTGACGTGCGCCTTGATGTAGTCGGCCGCACGCTCCTCGGCGTCACCGCCGATCTCGCCGATCATGACGATCGCCTCGGTCTCGGGGTCGGCCTCGAACGCGGCGAGCGCGTCGATGTGCGTCGTGCCGATGACCGGGTCGCCGCCGATGCCGATGGCGGTCGAGAAGCCGAGGTCGCGGAGCTCGTACATCATCTGGTAGGTCAGGGTGCCGGACTTCGAGACGAGCCCGATCGGCCCCTTCCCGGTGATCGTGGCCGGCGTGATGCCGACGAGGGACTCACCGGGCGTGATGATGCCGGGGCAGTTCGGGCCGATGATGCGGGTCGTGCCGCCCTTCGCCTTCGCGTGCGCCCAGAACTCCGCGGAGTCCTGCACCGGGATGCCCTCGGTGATGACCACGACGAGCGGGACCCCGGCGTCGATGGCCTCCATGACGGCGTCCTTCGCGAACGCCGGCGGGACGAAGACGATCGAGACGTCGGCGCCGGTGGTGTCCACGGCCTCGCGGACGGAGCCGAACACCGGGAGTTCGACGTCGCCGTGCGTGACGGTCGTGCCGGCCTTGCGAGCGTTCACGCCGCCGACGACCTGGGTACCGGCCTTGAGCATGAGCGCGGTGTGCTTGGTGCCTTCACCGCCCGTGATGCCCTGGACGATGACCTTGGAGTCCTTGTTGAGGAAGATCGACATTGTTCTGCAGGCTCCTTACGCCGCGGCCGCGGCGAGCTCGGCGGCCTTCTCGGCCGCATCGTCCATGGTCGCGGCGACGGTGACGAGCGGGTGCGCCGCCTCCGCCAGGATCCGACGACCCTCTTCCACGTTGTTGCCGTCGAGGCGCACGACGAGCGGCTTGGTGGCCGAGTCGCCGAGGATGCCGAGCGCGGCGACGATGCCGTTCGCGACGGCGTCGCACGCGGTGATGCCGCCGAAGACGTTCACGAAGACGCTCTTCACCTGCTCGTCCCCGAGGATGACGTCGAGGCCGTTCGCCATGACCTCGGCCGAGGCGCCGCCGCCGATGTCGAGGAAGTTCGCGGGCTTCACTCCGCCGTGGCGCTCACCGGCGTACGCGACGACGTCGAGCGTCGACATGACGAGTCCGGCGCCGTTGCCGATGACGCCGACCTCGCCGTCGAGCTTCACGTAGTTCAGGCCGTGCTGCTTCGCCTTGGCCTCGAGCGGGTCCTCGCTCGCGGTGTCCTCGAGCGCCTTGTGGTCCTCGTGCCGGAAGTCGGCGTTCTCGTCGAGCGAGACCTTGCCGTCGAGCGCGAGGATCTGTCCGTCGCCCGTGCGCACGAGCGGGTTCACCTCGACGAGGGTGGCGTCCTCGCCCTGGTACACGTCGTAGAGCTTGACGAAGACGTCGGCGACCTTGTCGACGAGCTCCGCCGGGAACCCGGCCTGCTCGGCGATCGCCCGACCGGCTGCGGCGTCGATGCCGGTCAGCGGGTCCACCTCGACGCGGGCGAGGGCCTCGGGCTTCTCGACCGCGAGCTGCTCGATCTCCATGCCGCCCTCGACGCTCGTGAGCGAGAGGTACGAGCGGTTCGCCCGGTCGAGCAGCACCGAGAAGTAGAACTCCTCGGCGATGTCCGCGCCCTGGGCGACCATCACGCGCTGCACGGTGTGGCCCTTGATGTCGAGGCCGAGGATCGCCTGCGCGTGCTCGTACGCCTCGTCGGGGGTCTTCGCGACCTTGACGCCGCCGGCCTTGCCGCGACCGCCGACCTTCACCTGCGCCTTGACGACGACCACGCCGCCGATCTTCTCGGCCGCTGCCCTCGCCTCCTCGGGGGTGTCTGCGATGATCCCCTGGAGGACGGGGACGCCGTAGGACTCGAAGAGGTCCCTGGCCTGGTACTCGAAAAGATCCACGCTGTTCTTCTTCCCGCACGTTCCGTGCGATCGGCATCGGTTACCCGGTCGCCACACTCCACATCGAGGGTCGCTCGATGTCGAGACAACGGCCGCGGGTCAGCCTAGCGCCGGCAGGTGGACGCGGGGTGCGCGGCAGGTGCGGTCGCGCGGGACGCGCGGTGCGCTGGCGGCCGGGAGGCACGGGACGTCTCCGCAGGGCAGAATCCGCAGGGCGCATGGCCGGGCGGGCGCCCAGCGGCACCGGACGAGGGTGACCGGGTGCTCGACGAACTCCGTACCCGCGCCGCCGACGTCTTCGGCTGGGACCTCCGACCCGCGCAGGAGACCGTCATCGACGCGGTCCTCGGCGGCCGCGACGCCGTCGCCGTGATGCCGACCGGCTCCGGCAAGTCCGCGATCTACCAGGTCGCCGGACTGGCGCTCGACGGACTGGTGGTCGTCGTCTCGCCCCTCGTCGCCCTGCAGGAGGACCAGGTCGTCGGGCTGGAGGACCACCCCGACGCCCCGCAGGCCGTGACGGTGAACGCGACCCACTCGCGCCGTGACCTCGACGACGCCTGGGCGCAGGTCGAGTCCGGTGAGGTCCGCTACGTCTTCCTCGCTCCGGAGCAGCTCGCGAAGGACGAGGTCGTCGACCGGCTCCGTGCTGCCGGGGTCGCCCTCGTGACCGTCGACGAGGCGCACTGCGTGTCCTCATGGGGCCACGACTTCCGCCCGGACTACCTCGTCCTCGGCGAGGTCGTCGACCGGCTCGGTCGGCCACCGGTGCTCGCGATGACGGCGACGGGGTCGTCGCCGGTGCGTGCCGAGATCATCGAACGCCTGGGGATGCGCGACCCGCTCGTGCTCGCCACCGGGTTCGACCGGCCGGAGCTGCGCTTCGAGGTCGTGCGGCACGCCGACGCCGAGGACAAGCGCGAAGCGGTCGCCGAGCAGGTCGCCGGGCTCGAGGGCGCCGGCATCGTCTACGTCGCCACCCGCGCGGAGACGCTCGAGTACGCCGACGTCCTCGTCGAGGCAGGGCGGCGCGCGAAGCCGTACCACGCGGGCCTCCGCGTCCGTGACCGCGAGGCCGTCCACCACGCGTTCCTGGACGGCGAGATCGACGTGGTCATCGCGACGAGTGCGTTCGGCATGGGGATCGACAAGCCCGACGTCCGCTTCGTCGTGCACGTCGACGTGCCTGAGTCGGTGGACGCCTACTACCAGGAGGTCGGGCGCGCGGGACGCGACGGCCAGCCCGGGGTCGCGACGATGCACTACCGGGCGGAGGACCTCGGCCTGCGGCGCTTCTTCGCCTCCGGGAGCCCGCGGCCGGCGACCCTGCGCGCCGTGTTCGACGCCGTCCCCGCCGACGGGGTCGTCGCACGGTCCGGGCTCGCCGAGCGGTCCGGTCTCGCCACCCGGACCGCAGGGCGCGCCGCGAACGCCCTCGTCGAGGCCGGAGTCCTGGTCGACGGCCCGGACGGTGTCCGCCGCGCGGACGGCTCTCCGACCACCGCCGAGGCAGCGGCGGGGCGCGCGAAGGACCGCGCGGCCGAGCGGGAGCAGATCGAGGAGTCGCGCATCGCGATGATCCGCCGGTTCGCGGAGACCGACGAGTGCCGTCGCCAGTTCCTCCTCGGGTACTTCGGCGACGAGCTCGCGGAGCCGTGCGGCAACTGCGACACCTGCAGCGCCGGGACCGCCGCGGCCGCGCACTCCGCCGACGGGTCCCACGACGCGTCGTGGCCACCGGACGCACCCGTCGAGCACGCGGAGTGGGGCCGCGGCACCGTGATGAGCACCGAGGACGACCGCCTCACGGTCTTCTTCGAGTCGGCGGGCTACCGCACGCTCGCCCTCGCCGACGTCGAGGAGCGCCACCTGCTCGAGCGCGTCTGATCGCGACACCGCGGCGGCGGGAAGCCGGCTCGCAGGGGAAGGCGCGGTCGCTCGACCACCCGTCGGCGACCGCGCTCCACTCCCCCGAGCACGCCAGAGCATGCACCGGTGTCGTGTCGCGGAGGTGACCACCGGGTGAACACGACCCGAACCCGGCCCGCTCGCCGCGCCTCCAGGCCGGCCCGGTGCGTGCACCGGACACCCGTCCCCCGGACCATCCGGTCGCTCCGACCTCCGTCGCGTACGCAGGAAGACCACGACGAGAGGAACACCACATGAGCACCGACGTCAACCAGGCCGCGCAGGAGCGCCTCGGCGGCATCATCCAGGACCGCGCCTTCGACCGCTTCGGCGAGGTCTGGGCCGAGGACGTCGTCGACCACGACCCGGCGCCGGGCCAGGCCCCCGGGCTCGCGGGCATCGTCGACTTCTGGCAGGACTTCACGACGGCGTTCCCGGACCTCGAGCTCACCCCGGACCCGCTGGTCGTCACCGACGACTTCGTCACCGCGGTGTTCACGATCCGCGGCACCCACACCGGCCCGTTCGAGGGGCACGAGCCGACCGGCAAGTCGTTCGAGGTCCGCGGCATCCAGGTGGCGAAGTTCCGCGACGGCAAGATCGTCGAGCGCTGGGGTGCCACCGACGAGCAGGGTCTGGCGCAGCAGCTCGGGCTCGACGACGCATCGGACGAGGACCACGGGGACGTCCGCTTCGTGTCCGCCTAGGGGCCGCGCGTAGACAGGACACCCACACGACGAGAGGAACGCCATGAGCGACCCCGGCACCACCCCGAACGACGGCCCCGACACGGAGGGCTTCCGTGACGACGACGTGGACACCGAGCACACCGGCCCGTACGAGGTCGACGACCGCGAAGAGGCACTCGAGACCGTGACGAACGACGCGGTCGGCGGCGAGACCGTCGAGCCGCAGCCCGGCGACGGCACCGCGTCCGGCCCGACCGGCGGGGCCGAGCGCGAGGAGGCCCCGGACCTGTGGGAGCACGACGGCGACGAGGACCACCCCGACCTCGGGAACGACCTCGGCACCAAGCCGCTCTGACACCGGCGCTGACCAGCATCGTGCTGACTAGCATCGGGGCGTGATCTCCCGACTCCGGCAGCGCCTCGGCCGACACCCCGGCACCGCGCGGCTGGTGTCGGTCGCGGGCCTGCTGCTGATCGCGGCGGCAGCGACGCTCGGTGTCCGGTCCGGTGTGACGGCGTGCGGGCCGCAGACGTTCGGTCCCGCCTGCACGGCCGGGAACCTCGGCTGGCTCGCGTTGCTCGCGGTCGGTGTCCTCGCGGCGGTCGTCGCGGGGACCGGCGTCCTGTGGCCGATCCCCGCCATCTGGACGGTCGCGGCGCTCCTCTCGGCGGCACGCGACGACGTCGGGAGCACGACCTTCCTCGTCGACGCGACCACCGTCGGGCTCGCCGCGCTCGTCGCGGCGGTCTGGGTGGACGTCTCGCCCCGTGCACGACAGCGGCGGGCACGACGTGACGACTGAGCGGTCGACGGGCACCGACCGGACGGGAGGCACGGCGCACGTCCCGCACCGTGCCTCCCGTCCGGCGTCCACTCGCGATCGCGCGTTCCGTCGCCTGCTGGCGGACAGCACGCCCGTCGCGGCCGGCGGCCGCGCCATCCTGCTGCAGATCGCGGACCCCGTGGTCGCGGCCGGGGTCCGACGGCACTCCGACTTCGCGCGGCGGCCGCAGCAGCGGCTCGCGCACACCCTGTCGTTCGTCTTCGCAGTGGTCTCGGGTACGCCCGCCGACGCGGCGACCGCGGCCTCCTTCGTGAACCGCGCGCACGTGCCCGTCACGGGGGCCGACGACGTGGACCGGCAGCTCTGGGTCGCCGCGACGCTCTTCGACTCGGCGCGGCAGGCGCACGCTGCCTTCGGGTCCGACGTCTTCGCTGTCCGGGCCGAGGAGGTCCTGCAGGCCTACGCGCCGATCGGGACCGCGCTCCGGGTGCCGCCGTCACGCTGGCCGAGGTCGGTGGCCGCGTTCGACCGGTACTGGGTGGAGACGCTCGACGGGCTGACCGTCAGCGACGACGCGCGCGGTGTCGTCCGCGACCTGTTGCACCCGCGGTTCGCGCCCTGGTGGGTGCGGGCGGCGTTGCCGCTCGTGCGGGTCGTGACCGTCGGGATGCTGCCGGAGCGGATCCGGGCCGGGTACGGCTTCGCCTGGGGGCCTCGGGAGCGGCGACGGTACGAGCGGGCCGTGCGGGTGCTCCGCGTCGTGCGCGCGCTCGTGCCGGGGTGGCTCCTGCGGCTGCCGGGGCCGTTGCTGGTCCGGGCGATGCGGCGGGCTGCTCGTCGGCGTCAGCCGGCGAGCACGCGGACCGCGTAGTCGCCCACCATGAGGACGTCCCCGGGTCGCGCGACGACCTGCGCGCCGCCGACGCTCGGCTCCCGCGCACCGGAAGCCCGTACCACCACGGTGCCGTTCGCCGAACCGAGGTCCTCGACCACGAGCCCGCCGTCACCCGTCGGACGGACCGCCGCGTGCTCGCGCGAGACCGAGCGCCCGGGGTCGTCGAGCAGCACCGCCCGCCGACCGGGGGCGGTCGCCACCTTGCGGCCCAGGACCACCGGCTGGTCCAGCGGTACGACGTTGCCCGGCGCGACCTCGAGGACGACCCGCGGCGCCACGCCGATCGTCGGGAGCGACGGCTCGGTGTGCACCTCGACGTCCGGCTCGCGGTCCGGCACCGGAGCCCTCGGGAGGACCCACGCGCGGGAGAGGTGACCGGCCTGCCGGTCACGCTCGACCTCGGCGTGCGTGACGACCGGACGCTCCGGCGTCTGTTCCTCCTTGCAACGTCGTGCCAAGGCGTACCCCTCGTCCTACTTCCTGTCCCCACCTGGTGCGAGATTCGTCGGAAACCAGTATCGTCCTAGTACATCAGATACCGCATAGGGAGGGTATGCACATGGCAAACGTCAATGTCACCTACGACGATCTCCGCAACCAGGCTTCGCAGCTGCGCAACGGCCAGAAGGCCATCGAGGACCAGCTGAGCCAGCTCAAGAGCCAGATCGACAACCTCGTGTCGTCGGGCTACGTCACCGACAAGTCGTCGAAGGCGTTCGACGGGACGTACTCGGAGTTCAACTCCGGCGCGACGCAGACGATCCAGGCGATCGACGGCATGGCCGGCTTCCTCGAGAGCGCCGCGAACACGCTCGAGTCCACGGACGAGCAGCTCGCGTCGAGCATCGGCTAGTCAGGCTCTGCACGACGGTGGCCGGCACCTGGGGGTGCCGGCCGCCGCTCTCGCCGCAGGGGCGGCGACACTTGCAGCACGAGCGTGAACCCGGGGGAAGAGGAAGACAGTGGCAGGCGGAACGCTGCGCTACAGAGGCGCAAAGATGGGGTCCCTCTGGAGCGACCTCAGTGCAGTGAAGCACGAGTTCGACAACGCGGACCAGCACTCGGGCGACGCGGCCGATGCCGTCGGCCACCCCGAGCTCGCCAGACGGATCCGCTCTTTCTCGTCGGGGTGGGACAGCCACCGCCGCGACCTGAGCGAATCGATCGAGAAGCTCGCGAAGATGGCGCTCACCATCGACAACGCGTTCGACGACTCGGAGACCGAACTCGTGAAGTCCATTGCGGGTGAGCAGTGAGCGCGCTCGCGTCAGGTCCGACCGGTGACCCGAGCGCTGTCCAGGCCATGGCGCGCCAGTACCACCAGGTGGCCTCCGCGATCAGCGGTGCCGCGAGCACCTTGAAAAGACTCGACAACTCTGACTCTGAAAGCAAGGCGGTCACGGCGTTCCTCAAGAAGGCCGGGGATCTCGCCGACAAGCTCGGCGGTGCCGAGGGTCGGTACTCCGGCACAGGCGACGCGTTGAACGAGTACGCCGGCGCACTCTCGACAGCGATCGACGAAGCTTCGTCTGCCAGCCACCTGCACGACCAGAGCCAGACGGAGGCTCGATCCTCTACTCGGTCCCAGGATCGCTACCAAGACCTCGCCAACTCCTCGACCGACCCGGATCAGCAGCAGGAGTACCAGATTCTTTCGGACACGCAGCGGAGTCGGGCCGAGAGCGCCCAGGCCGAGGCAACGCGCGCAGCGAGCATGATGCGGTCCGCGCTCGAAGGACTCGAGACCGCGGCGCAACGCGCGATCGCGAAGATCGACGACAGCGTCGACGACGGTCTGGACGACAGCGCGTGGGACGACTTCAAGCAGTGGATGAAGGACAACGACGAGTGGATCTCGGTGGTCCTCAAGGTCGCCCAGTTCGCCGGTACCGTTCTCGCGATCGCAGCACTCCTCTTCCCGCTCACCACATGGCTCGGCGTGCTCGCTCTGAGCGTGATGGCACTCGCTACCGCGGGGGATGTCGCCAAAGCCGCAGCGGGCACGGGCTCCTGGGCCGATGTTGCGCTTGATGCCGTAGGCCTCCTGACGTTCGGTGCCGGCAAGCTCGCCGTGTCTGCGGGACGGACCGCGGTCAACGCAGTCGCCCGTTCTCGCGTGCAGGCGATCGTGTCCGACGGGATGGCGGAACGCGCCGCGTTCCAACGTGTCGCTCGGAGCTACGGTCGCATCCCACGCGAAGGGATCTACGACAAGTACCGCTTCCTTGCGGCAGGGGATGAAGAACTCGCGCACATGGTGCAATGGATCCGTCGATCGCAGGTAGGTGCTGTGGGGCAGAGCCCGACCGCCGTTGCGCGGCTCGAGCGGGTCCTGGCCACGGGGATCGGAGTCGGCTGGACCGGAGTCGGGCTCGACGGATTCGGCTGGGCCAAGGACTACATTCCGCTCTGGAAGAAATTCGACCACTGGGCAACCGCGCCGATCGGCCCGCGGTTCTGACGCACGCGATGACCGACACAGTCCCGGAGTCGTACACATTCGCACTTCCTGCGGGGTGGCTACACGTTCCGAAAGGCGACTACGCCACGTGGATGGAGCGCACTCTCGAGGCGGTTCCAGCACCGACTCAGGCGAGCGATTCGTGGCGGGCTGAGGTAGGAACCTTGTTCGAGGAGGCTCGCGCCGCAGATCACACGCAGAGCGTGCTGGACAGCTACATGACGGCTGGCCCGCTGCCGGGCACTTCGGTTGCGGCAAGCATGACGATCTCGCGGGTATCGATGACGGTTGCCGACGGCCATTCCACCTCGGACATCTTTCTCGCACGCAGTTCGGCACCAGGGGCAGAGGTGATCGAAGTCGCACGAACGGCCGCAGTTCTCGTTCCCCTGGAGAGCGCTGCACCGCCGGTAGACCGCTCGGCTCGGGTGCTGAGTTCGACGGGGGCGTTCATCGAAGTCCCCGGCCACGCCGACTTCATCATCGCGATCGTGTTCACCGTCGTCTCCGAGCACCCCGAGGTGCTCGAAGAACTGCGGCACGCGGAGCGCCACGTGAACGAGGCGCTCTTCACGCTGTTCCGTGCACTCCTCGCAACCTTCCGCTGGGCGGATGCAGACGGACGTGTCCTCCCGTCCCCGGAGGACATTCGTGGTTGACGCGGACCCCCAGCGAGCCATGCTGCGAATCGAGCTCGATGCATCAGACTGGCTGTTCGCCGAAAACGAAGACGGACCGACTCGTGCGCAACGCATCCAGCACTGGCACACATCCACTGCTCCGCGCGAACAGATGGACGACGCCATGCGGGCGTGGCTGGAGTTGACCCTCGAGGCGTTGGCTCCTTCGAACTCGGATGAGTTGGTTGCCGTCCACCTTCCCTCGATGGCAGCTTCACCGACCACCGTTCGAGTGCGTTTCACGACTGACACCCCGACGTGCGAGCTCGACCTCGATGAAGTCGTCCGACGATCGCTCGGGAACACGGTCGAACCTCCGAAGGTCGAACCACATGCTGCTGTGCAGCTCGGGAGAGGTGTCCGCGCGGTCGGTTTCCGATTGCGAGGGCCCGGGCGAGAGCTCGATGGCTCCCTTGCCTTCGGCTTCCGAGCCGGTCAGATCGTCGTTTCGGTGCTCTGCGCGAACGCCGACTTCGGAGCTCTTGTGCGACACGCATCCGCCGTCATGGAATTCGTTGATGCGATCAGCATCGTCGACACGAACGAAGAAGGATCAAGTTGATCAGCATCGAAGCGCAGGACGTCGAAGATGAATGGGTCGTCGTACCGAACGATCTGCAGCAGGCGTCCGACCGAGTAATCGAGAAGTGGTCAGCACGCGCCGCGCGTTCGGTTCTCCCGAAGCGCTTTCTGCGTCAGGACCCAGAGCAGTTTCCCATTCAGGCTTCTCTCGCGGCAGCTGCGGTGATGACCAGCCCGGACGAACGCGCTTTCGTCCTGCGCGCCGCCCTTCCCGCAGCGTTCTTGCCCGTCCGACTTCACTGGCGCGAATCGGAGACTCATGACGATGATGCACTTCGAGAACTTGCCATGCCGTCCTTGAAGCAGGTCAGCATCGCTGAACCAGAGCCCTGGCGTTCGCCCACGGGCTCGTCGGGTCTGCGTTCCACGATCTCGCGGGAACACGCTCCCCACGGTTGGGTCGCGAGTTTCCCGTTCCAGCAGGTGCTCGTGCAGGTCAAGGTGGATGTCGGACCGCGGGACGCGGAGATCATGGAAGCGCCGATAGGCCGTCTTCTCTCGAGACTTCGTGTACGCGTCCTCTGATCTTGCGAAGACCGGCCGCGCGCTCGGCGCGCGTCACCGTTGCACGGTCAGCCACGGTCGAGCGGTGCGCCTGACGTTCACCGCCACCCACCTGCCGACCGACGCGACTGCCGACTTCGTGGTGGAGTGCGACGAGGACACCGTCCTCGGCGAGGTCGTCGAGATCGTCGCCCGCCGGTTCGGCCTGAGCGCCGAGTCCATCGTCGAGGTCGCCGTCGACTCGGTACCGACGACCCCGCACGCCCGCCTCGGTGCCGGCGTCCTGCTCGAGGGGGCCCGACTGACGTTCGGCGCACCCGCACCGGTCCTCCCGCTCCCGGCCGACCTGCCCAGCGTCCGCATCGTCGGCGGCCCGGGTGCGGGCACGGTCGTGGTGCTCGACGCGGGGGTCGCGCACGTCGGGTCCGCGCCGGACGCGACGGTGCACCTGCCGGACCGCACGGCTCCCGAGTACGCGGCGGTGCTGCGGCTCGACCTCAACCGTCGCTTCACGATCATCCCGACGCGGGGCTCGCGCGTCCTCGTCGACGGGGCAGAGGTCGACGTCGAGACCCCGGTCGAGCCGGGGGGCGTCGTCGCGATCGGCGACACGCTCCTGTCCGTCGCGGTGCCGGACGCCGACCGCGCTGCGATCACGCTGACGCCGGGTGGCGGAACCCTCGACTACACGCGGCCGCCGCGGCTGCTACCGGAGGAGGCTCCGACGGTCTTCAAGCTGCCGGCCGCGCCGGGGCAGCAGTCGCGACGGTCGATCCCGATCATCGCGGCGCTGGCGCCGCTCGGCATGGCGGCCGTGATGATCTCGATCTTCCACAACGTCGCCTACCTGGCCTTCGGCCTCATGTCGCCGATCATCATGTTCGGCAACGCCTGGTGGGACCGCCGGAACGGCAAGAAGACGCACCGGCAGCGCGTGGCCGAGTACGAGGAGACGAAGCGAGCGGTCGAGGCGGACGCCCTGGAGGCCGTGGCCCGGTACCAACGCGAGTCCCGCACCAGCGCACCCGACCCGGCGACGGTGCTCGACATCGCCCTGCGGCGCCGCGCCCGCCTGTGGGAGCGTCGCCGGACCGACCCCGACTACCTGACGCTGCGCGTCGGGACGGCGGACGTGCCGTCCGGCGTGGTGCTGGAGGACCCGGCTGCGCTGGAGCACCGTCGTGCGGTCGACAAGCTGGCGGAGGACGTCCCCGTGGTCGTCGACCTCGTCGAGCACGGTGTCGTGGGGATCGCTGGGCGCGAGGAGCACACGAAGCACCTCACGTCGTGGCTCGTCGCGCAGCTCGCCGTGCTGCAGAGTCCCCGGGACACGCAGTTCGTCGTGTTGACCGACGCGCAGTCGTCCTCGGAGTGGGCATGGCTCCGCTGGGTGCCGCAGGCGCGCCCGGGCTTCGGGCAGGACGCGGTGATCGCGATCGGCAACGATGCCGAGACGCTCGGCGCCCGCGTGGCGGAACTGGGGCAGGTGATCGACTCCCGACAGCGGGCGCTGCGGGAGTCCGGCGCGCGGGTCGTTGCGGGGCCCGACGTCGTCGTGGTGCTGGACGGCGCCCGGCGGCTCCGAGCCCTGCCCGGACTCATCCGGATCCTCAAGGAGGGCCCCGCGGTCGGTGTGCGGGCGATCTGCATCGAGGAAGAGGCCCGGCTGCTGCCGGAGGAGTGCTCGGTCGTCGTGACGGTGGGTTCCGAGCGCATCCGGGTGGCCGCCCAGCGACAGGCGACGATCACCGACGTCCGCCCTGACCGGGTGCCGGACGGCTGGTTCGAATCGGTCGCCCGGGCGATCGCGCCGATGGTCGACGCCGACGACGAGAGCGATGCTGGTGGACTCCCGACGTCGTCGCGGCTGCTCGATGTCATGCTGCTCGAACCGCCGACGGCGAGGGCGATCACGGGCGGGTGGGGCGTCCGCCCCCGGACGACCGAGGTCGTGGTCGGCGAGAGCCTCGACGGGCCCTTCGCGTTCGACCTCCGGCGTGACGGTCCGCACGGACTCGTCGCGGGCACGACGGGCTCGGGGAAGTCCGAACTCCTGCAGACGATCGTCGCCTCGCTCGCGGCCACGAACACGCCGGAGGGGATGAACTTCGTCCTCATCGACTACAAGGGCGGTGCCGCCTTCCGGGACTTCGCACCGCTGCCGCACACGGTCGGCATGGTGACCGACCTCGACACACACCTCGTCGAGCGGGCGCTCGAGTCGCTCGGAGCCGAGCTGCGCCGCCGCGAGCACCTGCTCGCCGAGGCCGCCGCGAAGGACATCGAGGACTACGTCGAGCGCCTCGGCCGGGGTGAGCCGCTGCCCCCGATGCCGCGGCTGCTCATCGTCATCGACGAGTTCGCCAGCCTGGTGCGGGAGCTTCCCGACTTCGTCACCGGCCTCGTGAACATCGCCCAGCGCGGGCGATCGCTCGGCATCCACCTCATCCTCGCCACGCAGCGACCGACGGGTGTGGTGTCGAACGACATCCGGGCGAACACGAACCTGCGGATCGCGCTCCGCGTGACCGACTCGAGCGAGAGCACCGACGTCATCGACGCCGGGGACGCCGCGCAGATCCAGAAGAGCACGCCCGGGCGCGGCTACATCCGTCTCGGCGCCGGCGCCCTGCTGCCGTTCCAGTCCGGCCGCGTCGGAGGACGTCGTCCCGGGGCCACGTCGAACCGGCGACGCCCTGTGTGGGCGAGCTCGGTGTCGTGGTCCTCGCTCGGCGCACCGCCCCCTGCCCCGCCGAAGTCCGAGGACCGTTCCGACGACGACCGGACCGACCTCCAGGAGCTCGTCGCCGCGGTGGCGGGTGCTGCCGAGACCCTCGGCGGGCCGGAGCCGTACCGTCCGTGGCTCGACGCGCTGCCGGAGTCCTTGCTCTTCACCGACGTGAACGACTCCGCGTGGGAGGTCGACGTCCCCTCGACGACCTCGTCGCGCGTGAACCCGCTGCCGTTCGCCCTGCAGGACTTCCCGGGCGAACAGGCCCAGCGCGTCCGCAGCCTCGACCTCGACACCGACGGCCACCTCTACGTCGTCGGTGCACCGCGCAGCGGACGGTCCCAGGTGCTCCGGACGATCGCGGCGGCCGTCGCCCGCAACACCTCGTCGGCAGACGTGCACGTGTACGCCCTCGACTGCGGCAACGGTGCGCTCCTGCCGATCCAGGCGTTGCCGCACGCCGGCGCGGTCGTCCAGCGTGTGCAGACCGAGCGGGCGCAGCGGCTCCTCGCCAAGCTGACGCAGGAGCTCGCCCGTCGCCAGCAGGTCCTCGCCGACGGCGGGTTCGCGAGCATCGTCGAGCAACGCGCCGCGGCGGTCTCACCGGCCGACCGGCTGCCGCACATCGTGTTCATGCTCGACCGGTGGGAGGGCTTCGTCGGATCCCTCGGCGAACTCGACCACGGTGCACCGACCGATCAGGTCATGACCATGCTCCGCGAGGGCGCAAGTGTGGGGATCCACTTGGTCGTGACCGGCGACCGGCAGCTGCTCTCGAGCCGGATGGCCACCCTGGTGGAGGACAAGCTCGTGCTGCGCCTGTCCGACCGGGGCGACTACGGCCTCGCGGCACTGAACCCACGGAAGCTGCCGGAGCAGATCCCCGACGGTCGGGCCTTCAGCTCGGAGACCGCCGTCGAGACGCAGATCGCCCTCCTCGCCGCCGCCGGGACGGGTCAGGCGCAGGCCGCCGCCATCACGGCCTTGGCGACGTTCGCGACCGGGCGGGACGCAGGAGTCGAGCGCTCGCGTCGGCCGTTCCGGGTCGACCAGCTCAGCGGCCCCGTGCCGTTCGACCGGGCGTGGGAGATGCGGACCGACGACGCCGACCTCTTCGGGCTCGTGGGCATCGGTGGCGACGACCTCGCCGCGATCGGCCCGGACCTCGCGCAGGCCGGTTCGTTCGCGATCGGCGGTCCGGCGAAGTCCGGCCGCAGCTCGGTGCTCCTCTCGATCACTCGGTCGGTCCTTCGGGCCGGAGGCCAGGTCGTCCTCGTCACCCCGCGGCAATCGCCGTTGCGAGCGCTCGCATCGGAACCGGGCGTGCTCGCCGTGCACGAGGGCACCGACATCACGGACGACCTCCTCGCGCCGCGGTTCGACGACCAGCCCGGCCGACGCGTGCTCGTCATCGACGACGCCGAACTCGTGAAGGACGCGCCGGCGAAGACGTGGCTGCAGGGGTTCGTGAAGCGCGCGGCGGACGGCGGCCAGGCGATCGTCGCAGCCGGACTGACCGCCGAGTTCGGGGTCGGGTTCACCGGCTGGCAGGTCGACATGAAGCGAGCGCGTTCGGGCGCGCTCCTCAGCCCGCAGGCGATCACCGAGGGCGACCTGCTCGGCATGCGCCTGCCCCGGAGCTCCGTGGTCGACCGGGTCCAGCCGGGGTCGGCGATCGTGCACCTCGGAGACGGAGAACTGGTCTCGGTGCAGGTTCCCGTTCCGTGACCCGGTACTTGTCAATCTGACAAATACCGTGGTACGGTCGAGCCATGGCAGTCGAACTCAGCACCTGGGACACCCAGGGCACACCGACGACACCGACGTTCTCCACGATGCGGTTCCCCGCAGGCGAAGCACACGTCAAGGTCCGGGACGACGCCGACGCCGACGCGGAGGCGACCACCGAGATCGCGACCCTGCGCGGCACGAGCGGCGACGACCTCCTCATGCTCGGCATGTGGGCGGACGCGGTCCGGCAGCGGGGCGCACGGTCCGTCGCGCTCATCCCGTACCTGCCCGGTGCCCGACAGGACCGCGGCCTCCCCTTCGGCGCGAAGGTCTACGCGGACGTCCTCAACGGGTTCCGCATCGACCAGGTGATCGCCTTCGATCCGCACTCGCCGGTCATCGTCGGGCTGGTCGAGCGGCTCACGGTCGTCACGAGCGAGCAGGTCGTCTGCGACGCCGTGCTCGCCGGCTCCGACTACAGCGGGGTCATCGCCCCCGACAAGGGTGCGGTCGCTCGGGCCTCCGCGGTCGCCGTCGCCGCGGGCCTGCCGCTCTTCCGTGCCGAGAAGCACCGGAACCCCGACACCGGGAAGCTCGACGGCTTCTCCTGCGAACCGCTCCCTGAGACCGGTCGCCTGCTCGTCGTCGACGACATCTGTGACGGCGGCGGCACCTTCATGGGCCTCGCTGGCTCGACCGGCCTGCCGAAGGAGCGCCTGGGCCTCTGGGTGTCGCACGGCGTCTTCTCGGGCCGCGCCCCGCAGCTCGCCGACCACTTCGGCGAGATCGTCACGACCGACAGCTACCCCGCACAGCAGGACGTCCCCGGCCTCCGCACCGTCCCGCTCAGCCCGTACCTCACGAAGGAGATCCGATGACGAACACCGCCAGCACCGTCACGACGACGGGCCTCGAGCCCCGCATCACCACCCCGAGCCCGATCGCGCCGCTGCTCGCCGTCGACGGCTACAAGCACTCGCACCGGCAGGTCTACCCGGCCGGCACGACCCGGATCCTGATCAACTGGACGAACCGGTCGAACAGCCACATGCCGGAGTCGACGCACGCCGTGGTCTTCGGCCTGCAGGCGTTCATCCAGCGTCACCTCGTCGAGGCCTGGGCGCCGTTCTTCGCCGCCGACGAGGACGAGGTCGCCGACCTGTTCGAGCAGGCGCTCCAGGGCTACTTCGGCCCGAACCACATCGGCACCGACCACGTCCGTGCACTGCACCGGCTCGGGTACCTGCCGCTCGACGTCAAGGCGCTGCCCGAGGGCACCCTCGCACCGATCGGCGTCGCGACCCTCACCATCGAGAACACGATCGACGAGTTCTTCTGGCTGCCGAACTACATCGAGACCGCCCTGTCGGCGTCCATCTGGCACCCGTCCACCGTCGCGACGAAGGCGCTCGAGTACCGCGACCTCATGGAGGACTGGGCAGCGCGCACCGGTGCGGACCCGGCGAGCATCGACTTCGCCGCCCACGACTTCTCCTTCCGGGGCCAGTCGAGCATCGAGTCCGCCGCCGCTGCCGGCGCCGGTCACCTCCTGTCGTTCCTCGGCACCGACTCGATGCCGTCGCTCGACTTCATCGACCGCTACTACCCTGGCGACAACGGCTGGGTGGGCGCCAGCGTCCCCGCGACCGAGCACAGCGTCATGTGCGTGCGCGGCGCCGACGGCGAGCTCGAGACCTTCGAGCAGATCCTCGACGTCTACCCGACCGGCATCGTCTCGGCGGTGAGCGACGGCTTCGACCTGTTCAAGGTGATCACCGAGACGCTCCCGCAGCTCAAGGACCGCATCACGGCCCGCGACGGCAAGCTCGTCATCCGCCCCGACTCCGGCGACCCGGTCGACATCGTCACCGGCACCGTGCACGGCGTCCCGGAGGACGAGCTCTTCCGCCCCGGGCGCAGCAACGAGGAGAAGGGCGTCGTCGAGCTCCTCGACGAGCTGTTCGGCCACACCGTGAACGAACAGGGCTTCAAGGTCCTCGACCAGCACATCGGCGTGATCTACGGCGACAGCATCACCCTCGACCGCGCCCGGCGCATCTACGAGCGTCTCGCCGCGAAGGGCTACGCGAGCGACACCATCGTCCTCGGGATCGGGTCGTACACCTACCAGTACATGACGCGCGACAACCTCGGCAGCGCGGTGAAGGCGACCTGGGCCCTCGTCGACGGGAAGCCGGTCGACATCCAGAAGGACCCGAAGACCGGCAGCGGCAAGAAGAGTGCCAAGGGTCGGATCGCCCTGCACCGTGACGCGGACGGCGAGATCCGGCAGACCGACGAGGCGAGCGCCGAGGACGAGGCCACGAGCCTCCTCCAGACGGTGTGGGTGGACGGCCGGTTCACGGTCCTGCAGTCCTTCGCCGACGTCCGGGCCACCCTCCGCGCGGAACGGGCCGCGCGGGCAGCGCGCCGGGCGCGGGCGTGACCGACGCCGCCTCCGCGGCCCGCGACCAGCCGCTCATCGCGATCGACGTCGTCCCGGTGTCGTTCACGACGGCGGACGGTCTGCGGGTCGCGACCGCGCGTCGGCCGTACGCCCCCTTCGCCGGCCGGGAGGCACTTCCCGGCGTGCTCCTGGACGCTGCGGAACGCCTCGTCGACGGCGCAGGGCGCGCACTGCGGACCAAGACCGGGATCGCGGCGGCCGCGGTCCGGCACCTCGCGCAGGTCGGCGCGTTCGACGGACCGTCGCGTGACCCGCGGGACGCCGCGATCAGCATCGCGTTCATCGCGGTGGTGACCCCCGGGGTGGACGCACCGCCCACGGTGTGGCGGCCCGTCGTCGGGGCCGAGCCGGGCCTCCCGTTCGACCACGACACGATCGTCCGGACGGCCGTCGACCAGGTGCGCACGCGACTCTGGCGCGACGTCCCGTTGACCCGCGCGCTGCTCGGCGAGCTGTTCCCGACCTCCGCGGCGGCGCAGCTGCACACGGCGCTCCACGGCAGCGCGCCCGATGCCGGCAACCTCAACCGCTCCCTGCGCACGAACCCGGCGCTCGTGCGGGCCGAGGCGTCCTCGGCGGCGACCACGCGGGGCGGGCGTCCCCCGGCGACCTGGACGTGGGTGGACTGAGCGCGGTTGGCTGGGGCCATGTCCGCTTCGCTGTCCGGTGACGACTCCCTGCACCTCCCCGAGTTCGACGCCCCGCCGGCGTCGCCGATCGACCTCGCCCGGCAGTGGCTCCACGACGCCGACGAGCGCGAGGTGTCGGAGCCGCTGTCGATGACCCTCGCCACCGCGGGCGCCGACGGCCGGGTGTCCGCGCGCACGGTCGACGTGAAGCGCCTCGAGGACGACGGGCTCGTGTTCGGCACCTCCACGCTGAGCCCCAAGGGTCGGCAGCTCGCCGAGAACCCGCACGCGGCGCTGCAGGTGTACTGGCGCGAGACCATGCAGCAGCTCCGGTTCGAGGGCCGGGCCGTGCAGCTCTCCGACGAGGCGTCCGACCAGCTCTTCGCCGACCGGTCGCCGAAGTCCCGCGCCGCGACCGCGATCGCCGACCAGTCGGACGTGCTCGAACCGCGGACCCTGCAGGACCTCATCGACGACGCGAACGTCCTGCTGTCCGAGACCGACGACGACGTGCCCCGTCCGGAGGGCTGGGTGGCCTGGCGGCTCGAGCCCGAGATCGTGGAGTTCTGGCACGGCAGCCGCGACCGGATGCACCGACGACTGCAGTACGTCCGCACGTCGGACGGGTGGGACGCCGCGCGGCTCCAGCCGTAGCGGTCCGACGCGCGCCGCCGCGCTCGCTGGCGTGCGCCGCGTTCGGACAACCACAGGCGGCCCGCACCGCGGAAACGCGCGGTTCGACGCGTCTTTGGTTGTGCGCCGTCGCGCCGCCGTCGTCCCGCCGCCGCGCCCGCCGCCGCCGCGCCCGCCGGCGCCGCGTCCGCTGGCGCCGCGCCCGCTGGCGCCGCGTCGCTAGAGCTTCTCGATGGGGGCGATCTTGATGAGGAGCTTCTTGCGCCCCGCCGAGTCGAACGCGATCTCGGCGATCCGCTTGGCGCCCTGCCCCGTCACCGCCGAGACCGTGCCCTCGCCGAAGTCGACGTGCTTGATGCGATCGCCAGCCGCCAGCTCGAGGTCCCCGTTGTCGCGGACCTGCCCGGACACCCGGTTCGCCCACTCGGTCTTCGGGCGGGTCTTCTGCGCCGCGGCAGCCCGGTCGTACGACCCGCCGCCCCAGCCACCACCACCGCGGTAGCCGCCACCGCCGGACGCACCGCCGGCACCCGCGCCGCCGAAGCCACCGCGCCGCGCGTTCAGTGCCCGCGGCTCGGTGCCACCGCGGCTGTTCGCCATGCCCGGCGACTGCTTCCACTCGATGAGCCCCTCGGGGATCTCCTGCAGGAAGCGGGACGGCATCGCCACGTTGACGTCGCCGAACTGCGCCCGGGTCATCGCGAGCGACAGGAAGAGAGACTTCTTCGCGCGGGTGATCCCGACGTAGAAGAGCCGGCGTTCCTCGGCAGGGCCGCCCGGTTCGTTCGCGGACATCCGGTGCGGCAGCAGGTCTTCCTCGACGCCGGTGAGGAACACCGCGTCGTACTCGAGGCCCTTCGCCGTGTGCAGCGTCATCAGGGACACCGTTCCGGAGGAGTCGTCGAGCTCGTCCGCCGCCGCGACGAGGGACACCTCGGTGAGGAAGTCCGAGAGCGTGCCGTCCGGGTTGTTCTTCTGGAACTCGCGCGTGACCGCGACGAGCTCGTCGATGTTGTCCGCCCGCGCAGCGTCTTGCGCGTCGGGCGACTTCCGGAGGTTCTCGAGCAGCCCGGAGCCGTCGAGCAACTGCGTCAGGGTGTCGACGACCGGCTGGTCCTGGGCCTTGGCGGAGACCTCGTCGAGGAGCGCTGCGAAGGCGGTGATCGCGTTCCGGACCTTCGGACCGAAGCCGAGCTCGTCCGCGTGCCGCAGGGCGTCGCGCATCGTCGTCTCGTGCTCGTCCGCGTAGCGCTGCAGCGTCGTCTCGGTGACGGCGCCGATGCCGCGCTTCGGCACGTTGAGGATGCGGCGGAGCGCCATCGGGTCGGCGGGGTTCGCGATCGTGATCAGGTACGCCATCGCGTCCTTGATCTCGGCACGCTCGTAGAACTTCGTGCCACCGAGCACCCGGTACGGGATCGCCGCCCGGATGAAGATCTCCTCCAGCGCACGCGTCTGCGAGTTCGTCCGGTAGAAGACCGCCATGTCCCGGTAGGCCGTGCCGCCCTCGTGCAGCCGCTGGACCTCGTCCGCGACGAACTGGGCCTCGTCGTGGCCGGTGTACCCGGTGAAGCCGACGATCTTGTCGCCGGCGCCGACGTCGGTGAACAGGTTCTTCGCCTGCCGGTCGAAGTTGTTCGCGATGACGGCGTTCGCGGCGTCGAGGATGTTCTGCGTCGACCGGTAGTTCTGCTCGAGCAGGATGACCTTCGAGTTCGGGAAGTCCCGCTCGAACTCGACGATGTTGCGGATGTCCGCCCCGCGGAAGGCGTAGATCGACTGGTCCGAGTCACCGACGACGGTCAGTGACGCCGGAGCGATCGACCCGTCGCGCTCCCGCATGCGTTCGACGTGCTGGCCGGCGTCCTCGAGCGCGTCGACCTGCTCGACGGGCACCGGACGGGTGAGCTCACGGATGAGGGCGTACTGCGCGTGGTTCGTGTCCTGGTACTCGTCGACGAGGATGAACCGGAACCGCCGCTGGTACAGCGCGGCGACGTCGGGGAACGCGCGGAAGAGGAACACCGTCTGCCCGATGAGGTCGTCGAAGTCGAACGCGTTCGCGCGACGGAGCTCGTCGGTGTAGCGGCGGAACACCTGGGCGAACATGACCTCTTGCGGGTCGTTCGCGTTGATGTTCCGGACGTAGGTGTCGACGTCCTGCAGCTCGTTCTTGAGCTTCGAGATCTTCGACGCCGCCGCACCGACCGTCAGTCCGAGCTGGTCCGCCTCGTACTCCTTGATGATCCGCTTGAGGAGCGCACGGGAGTCGGCCGAGTCGTAGATCGTGAACGACTGCGAGAATCCGAACCGCTCGGCCTCGCGCCGCAGGATGCGCACGCACGCGGAGTGGAACGTCGAGATCCACATGCCCTCGGCCTCGTTGCCGACGAGGGCACGCACCCGCTCCCGCATCTCCGCCGCGGCCTTGTTCGTGAACGTGATCGCCAGGATCTGCGACGGCCAGGCCTCGCGGTTGGCGAGCAACAGCGCGATCCGCCGTGTCAGCACGCTGGTCTTGCCCGATCCGGCACCCGCGACGATGAGCAGGGACTCGCCGCGGTACTCGACGGCTTCCTTCTGCTGGGGGTTCAGACCCGCGGTGAACGGGTCTTCGTAGGCAGCGGCCCCGCCACCCTGCTCGGGCGACGAGTCGAATGGGTCCAGCACGATCGTCATGTCCACAACAGTCTAGGCGGGGCCCCCGACAGCCGAACCGGGCCCGACGATCGAACGGGCGTGGACGGCGAGGTCCGTGTGGTCGGCGAACACCCCGTCGACACCGGTGCGGATGATCGACGTGAACCACCGCTCCCAGTCACCGTGCGCCGCCACGTCGCCGCCTCGCCGGAGCGGTGCCGGCAGGAAGCGGTTCTCCGGCCGCAGGGTCCACGTGAACACGTCGAGCCCGGCGTCGTGCGCCCGGTCGACGATCGCACTTCGCACCGGCCCACGGTCGTCCACCGCCCGGGTGTCGACGCCCGCCATCAGGGTCCCCAGGTCGACGCTGATCCCGTGGAACTCGGTGGCGAGCTCCGCGAGCGCCTCGTCGGACCGCTCGGACGCGTAGGACGGGGCCAGCGACCCGTGGGACGCGACCTCGTCGGCGGCGCCGCCCCGCGCCTCCTGGAGGTACACGAGCCGGCCACCGGTCCGACGCGTGCGGAGGTCGCGGAGCACGCCCTTCTCGAAGCTCTCGACCGTGAGCCGCTCGTCCTGCCGCCACCCAGCGCCAGCGAGCACCTCGTCGAGCATCGCGCCCATCGGGAACCCGGCCCGCTCGAAGGACGTGGCGTGCTTGACCTCGGCGACCAGCCCCACCGCCCGAGGGGCGTCGTCGAGGATAGCGAGGAGGTCCTCGAGCCGCAGGATCGGGTCCTCCCCGTCGTGCGCTGCGGAGGCGGGGCGCAGGGCGGGCAGCCGCTCGCGGGTCCGCAGCGTCTGCAGCTCCGCCCACGTGAAGTCCTCGGTGAACCACCCGGTCAGGGTCTGCCCGTCGACCGTCTTCGTGGTCCGGCGGCCGGCGAACTCGGAGTGGTCGGCGACGTCGGTCGTGCCGGAGATCTCGTTCTCGTGCCGCAGCACGAGGACGCCGTCGCGCGTCGGGACGAGGTCCGGTTCGATCGCGTCGCACCCCATCGCGATCCCGAGGTCGTAGGCGCTGCGCGAGTGCTCTGGGCGGTGTCCGGACGCGCCGCGGTGGGCGATGACGAGGGTCATGCGTGCACGGTACCGGCCTGGAGGCACGGCTCGCCGCCGCCGTCCAGCCCACCTCCGTCAGGTGCTCAGGCCCGGTACGGCGAACTCCGAGCCGGGGCTGCGACGATCGCCGCAGGCGACCACGGGACAGCCGTTCCGCTCGCCGCGAATCCACAGCCTTCCGGGCCACCTGATCCGTAGGCTGAGAGGACTCGAATCATCCATGAGAGGACACCATGGCCTTCAAGCCCGGTTTCGACCAGTCCCCCGCCTTCAACGACGCGGGCCGGAACGCCTGGGGCGCGGGCGCCGGACAGCAGCAGGCTGGCTGGGGTCAGACGCCGCAGCAAGGGATGACCCCTGACCAGCTGCAGTACATGTACGACCGTCCGTCGGCCTCCACGGTCGACACCAACCGCATGTCCTACGAGGACACCATCGTCAAGACGCTCCTCGCCTTCGGTGTGCTCGTCGTCGGCGCGGTGGCCGGTTGGAACCTCCCGCCGGTCGTCTGGATCGTCGGCGCGATCGTCGGGTTCGTCCTCGCCCTGGTGAACACCTTCAAGAAGAAGCCGTCGCCGGCGCTCGTACTCGCCTACGCCTTCTTCGAGGGTCTCTTCGTCGGTGGCATCTCGGCGTACTACAACAGCGCGTTCGACGGCATCGTCACCCAGGCAGTGTTCGGCACGCTCGGCGTGTTCGCGGTGACACTGTTGCTCTTCACGTCCGGCAAGGTGCGTGCGACCCCGAAGGCAACGCGGTTCTTCCTGGTCGCGATCGTCGGGTACATGGCGTTCTCGCTGGTGAACCTCGTGCTCATGTGGACCGGCGTCACGAACACCGCGTTCGGTCTGCTCGGCGTGACGGTCTTCGGTATCCCGCTCGGTGTCGTGATCGGCATCTTCGTCGTGCTGATGGCGGCGTACTCGCTGATCCTCGACTTCGACCAGATCAAGACGGGCGTCCAGCGCGGCGCTCCCCGGATCTACGCGTGGACGGCAGCGTTCGGCCTGATCGTCACCCTGGTGTGGCTGTACCTCGAGATCCTGCGCATCCTCGCCATCATCGCGAGCAGCTCGCGCAACTAGCACCAGCGCAACACGGAGGGCCCCGGCGTACTCGCCGGGGCCCTTCGTCGTCCCTCGACGGGTGCGGGAGCTCGTCGCCGTGACCGAGGTTCCACGACATGCCGCTCGGGTTTACCGGGGTTCCACGAACCGTGCGCGGGGCCCGCGAGGATGCCGAGATTGCGGAACCTCGGGGAGGGCATCGCGCACGCGCCCCGCACGCACCCCCGCACGCACGTCCCCGCCGCACGCGAGCGCCCCGCACGCACGAGGGCCCGGCACGCAGTGCGCGTACCGGGCCCTCGGACGTCAGGGAGTGGTTACTCCCACTCGATCGTCCCCGGCGGCTTCGACGTGACGTCGAGCACGACGCGGTTCACGTCCGGCACCTCGTTCGTGATCCGGTTCGAGATCTTCGCGAGGGTGTCGTACGGCAGGCGCGTCCAGTCGGCGGTCATGGCGTCCTCGGAGGACACCGGACGGAGCACGATCGGGTGGCCGTACGTGCGGCCGTCGCCCTGGACACCCACGGAGCGGACATCGGCGAGCAGGACGACCGGGCACTGCCAGATCTCCTCGTCGAGGCCGGCCGCGGTGAGTTCCTCGCGGGCGATCTTGTCGGCGGCACGGAGCAGCTCGAGGCGGTCCTTCGTGACCTCGCCCACGATGCGGATGCCGAGCCCCGGACCGGGGAACGGCTGGCGTCCGACGATGACCTCGGGCAGCCCGAGCTCGCGGCCGACGGCGCGCACCTCGTCCTTGAACAGGGTGCGCAGCGGCTCGACGAGCTCGAAGGTCATGTCCTCGGGCAGACCGCCGACGTTGTGGTGCGACTTGATGTTCGCCGTGCCGGAGCCACCGCCGGACTCGACCACGTCGGGGTAGAGGGTGCCCTGCACGAGGAACTTGACCTCGCCCGCCTCGTCGTCTCCGCGAGCCTCGAGCACGAGCGCCTCGGCGGCGGCCTCGAAGGTACGGATGAACTCACGGCCGATGATCTTGCGCTTCTGCTCCGGGTCGCTCACCCCCGCGAGGGCGTCGAGGAACTGCTGCTCGGCGTCGACCGTCACGAGCCGGACACCGGTGGAGGCGACGTAGTCCTCTTCCACCTGCTTGCGCTCGTCGGCGCGGAGGAGCCCGTGGTCGACGAACACGCACGTGAGCTGGTCGCCGACGGCCTTGTGCACGAGAGCAGCGGCCACGGCGGAGTCGACGCCGCCGGAGAGCCCGGCGATGACGCGCGCGGAACCGACCTGCTCCTTGATGCGCGCGACCTGCTCGTCGATGACGTTGGCGGAGTTCCAGTCACCGGGCAGCCCGGCGGCGCGGTGGAGGAAGTTCTCGAGCACGGCCTGGCCGAACGCCGAGTGCTTGACCTCGGGGTGCCACTGCACGCCGTACAGCTTGCGCTCGTCGGACGCGAACGCCGCGACGGGGGTCGACGCGCTCGATGCGAGGACCTCGAAGCCCTCGGGGGCCTTCGCCACGGAGTCGCCGTGCGACATCCACGTGACCTGCGACGCCGGCTGGTCGCCGAGGAGGACACTGCCCGTGCCGGTCTCGTTCACACTGACGTCGGTCGCGCCGTACTCGCGCTGACCGGTCTGGGCGACCTCGCCGCCGAGCGCGGTCGCCATGGCCTGGAAGCCGTAGCAGATGCCGAGCACCGGGACGCCGAGGTCGAGGATGTCGCCGTCGAGCGACGGCGCACCCGGTTCGTAGACGGACGACGGACCACCGGACAGCACGATGGCCGAGGGGTCCTTCGCCTTCACCTCGTCCGCGGTGATCGAGTGGGGGACGATCTCGCTGTAGACGTTGGCCTCGCGGACGCGGCGAGCGATGAGCTGCGCGTACTGGGCTCCGAAGTCGACGACGAGGACGGGACGCTGGTCGGTCTCGCTCACCGAGCGGCCTCCTTCTCACGCTGCTGGGCAGCGGTCAGCTCGTGGTAGGTGTCCATGGCCTTCTGCTGCATGCGGTGCTCGACCACGAAGGACATGAACGGGATGATGCCGCCGAGGGCGATGAGCAGGAAGCGCGAGGGCCTCCAGCGCATGATGCTCCACAGACGGAAGTCCGTGAAGAGGTAGAGGACGTACAGCCAGCCGTGCGCGATGAGGATCGCGATCGACAGGTTGAACGTGCCGGGGGCTTCGCCGGCCGTGCCGTTCGGGACGAAGAACGGGCCGTTGCCGAGCTGCATCTCGAGCTGCAGCGGCGTGTACTTGATGATGACCTCGACCACGAGGGCCAGGAGCAGCACACCGGTGATGTACGCGGAGACGCGGTACCACTTCACCGCTCCCGGGATCTTCGGGACGTCGCGGGGTCGGACGGTCAGAGCCATATCGGCCATCCTACCGTCGGTCGACGAGCGCCCCGTCGGCGCTGTGGAGGCGCTCACGGCGGTCCTCTTCCTCGCGCTCCCAGGCGTCCTTCACGAAGCGGTACCAGAGGAACACGGCGAACCCCGCGAACACGGCCCACTCGACCGCGTAGAAGAGGTTGAGCCAGTCGAACTGGACCTCACGCGTCGGGGCACGGTCGGCGATGGTGCCGAGGTCGGCCGCCTTCGCGGTGGACCCGTCGGCGACCACGTACCCGAGGTACATGCGGTCGTCGAACTGCTTCCACGTGTTCACGAACCGCGCCGGCGCCACGGCGGAGTACTCGCCCTTGTCGTAGGTGTCCTGGTCCGGGGACTCCTCCGGGTAGAGCCGCCCCTCGATGGTCATCGTCTGCCCGTCGGTGAGCCGGTCACCGCCGGCGACGGCTGCGGACCGCTGGTCGGACCAGCCGATCACGACCGGGAGGCTCGCGCCGGTCCCGGAATCGACCAGGTGTCCGACGGTCTGGTAGGTCCCGCCGCCGCTCCGACCGGTCAGGACGGTCGTGTCACCGGCGACGAACGTGCCTGTGACGGTGACCCGCTGCCCGGCGAGCGCCTCCGTCACGGGCTTCATGGGCGCGAGGGCGTCGTCGAGCGTCCTCTGGGTCTCGGTGGTCGCGGGCAGGGGCTTGCCGTTCTGGATGCTCCGCTCGAGCTGCCACTTGCCCAGGAACGCGAACACCGCCGCGAGCACGAGCGCGAGCAGCAGCAGCGCGATCCACTTCGGTCGTCGGGCAACGGCCCACATCTGTATCAGTACTCCGGATCGCGCTGTCGCACCGGGCGTTCGGGACGCTCGGCGGGGATCTCCACCGACGAGGTCACGGGTTCGTCGCGGGGCTCCGGTGCACCATTCTCGCGCTCTTCCCTCCCAGCGGCCTCCACGAGGGCGAACTCCTCCGCGAACTGCCGGTCGCGTTCGGCACGACGGGCGGCCCGGGAGGCGTCCTCGTCGGCGACCCCAGCTTCCGCGGCCGAGTCGATCGCTTCGTCGAGGGCCGGTCCGGACGCTCCGACGGGCACGGCGCCGCCGCGGCCCCCGAGCCGCGCGCGGAGGCGCTGGCGCAGCCGCGCGACGCGCGCCGGACGCACCACGAGGCGGCCGATCCGGTCCGAGTTCACGGCGAGCAGCGGACCCAGGACGGCCATGACGAGGACGTAGAGGCCCGCGAACGCTGTGATCCGCGCCTCCAGGCCGGCGGCCGCCGAGAGCGTCGCGAGGATCAGCGCGAACTCGCCACGGTTCACCAGGATCACAGCGGTGTTGATCCCCTGTTGGACGTTGAACCCGTTCATGCGGGCGACGATCTGGCCGGCGACCGCGTTGAGCACGACGGTCATGCCGATCGCACCGAGGACCGGCCAGAGCACCTCGCCGAAGGTCGACAGGTCGAGGCCGAGGCCGAAGTTCACGAAGAAGAACGCCGCGAAGACGTCACGCATCGGTAGGGCGAGCTGCTCGATGCGGTCTCGGTAGCGCGTGGCACCGCAGAGCAAGCCGATCACGAACGCACCGATCGCGTCGGTGACGCCGAGGATCTCGCCGATGCCGCCGAACATCACCGCGAGGCCGAAGAACAGCACGGTGAAGAGCTCGTCGTCACGCGTGGCGAAGATCTTCGACACCCACTTGCCGGCGAACCGGGCGAGGGTGAACATCACGATGAGGAAGCCGAACGCCAGCGCGAGCTTGCCCACGACGCCCCAGATGTTCGTGTCGCCGGAGAGCACGACCGACACGATCGCCAGGTAGATGGCGATGAAGACGTCCTCGATGACGGTGACACCGAGGATCATCGGCGTCTCGTCGTTCGCGAGCCGCCGCAGCTCGATGAGGAGCTTCGTGACGATCGCACTCGACGAGGTCGCGGTCATGCCCGCGATGATCAGCGCCTCGCGGGTGCCCCAGCCGAGCGAGAAGCCGAACGCGAAGCCGATCCCCATGTTGATGGCGACGTACGTGCCACCGGAGACGAGGAGCTTGCCGGCGTTGCCGTAGAACTCCTCCTGGTCGAACTCGAGTCCGAGGTTGAACAGGAGCAGCACGAGGCCGAACGTCGCGATGAGCTCGATCGTGTGCGACTCGACGTTGAGCCCGATCCACGGTGTGTGCGGGCTCGCGATGAGCCCGACCACCATGTAGATCGGGATCGCCGGGAGCCCGATCGTCTTGCCGAGACGCCCGAGGACGTAGGCGATGACGAACAGCACACCGATGGTGAGCAGCTCACCACCCAGGTGCACGCGCTAGCTCCGGCGCGGGGCCTCGGCCGGTGCGGCCGCGAGCTCTCCGCTGCGGTAGAACGAGAACGCCTTGGCGACCTTCTCGGGCGCGCCCGCGACGACGATGGTGTCGCCGGGGAAGACGACGAAGTCCGGGGAGGGAGCGGGGTTGGCGCTGTCGCCACGGACCACCGCGACGACGGTCAGTCCGATGAACCCCGAGTCGTGGAGGTCGCCGAGGGGCTTGCCCGCGATGGCGTCCTCGTAGTCGACGGAGAACCAGTCGATGCTGAGGCCGGGGATCTCGTCGAGCTTGTCGAGGCCCTCGGTGATGCGGGTGCCGCCGAGCAGCTCCGCGAGCGTGTGCGCTTCGTCCTCACTGAGGCGCAGCGACACCTTCTCCGACTTGTCAGCGCCGTCCGAGACGTCCGCGAAGGAGATGAGGTCGGAGTGTCCCGACCGGTGCGTGATGACACCGCACTTGCCACCGTCGTCGGTGTAGAAGCTGTGCAGCACGCCGACTCCGGGGAGCTTGACGCGATGGACGTCGACCATGAGATGGCCTCCCTTTCCGAGTACCACGATGATAACCACCGGGAGGCGCGCACCATTCCGGCGGGTGGGCATCGTCCTCCGGACGGATGCGGGTGGCCGCGCGGCGGGGCTACGGTCGCGGCATGACCTCCAGGACCGTCTCGATCGCGGGTGCCGCCGTCGTCGTCACCTACGCCGCGCTGCTCGCGGTCAACGCGCTCGTGGCAGAGCCGCTCTCGGTCGCACCGGGTCGCCCGCTCGCGGCGGTCTACGCGCACGTCGACGCGATGGGGAACTCCTCCACGCAGGACCTCGTCGGCGTGCTGGTCGTCGCGGGCATCGGCGCGATCCTCGGCATCGGCGTCGGCGTCCTCGGCATCCGGCAGCACCTGCCGACGACCGTGGTCACGGTCCTCCACCTCGGCCTCGTGGTCCTCGGCGCGGCCGCGGTCTTCCAGTCGTCGTGGTTCCTCGGCATGGACCTCGCGGACTCGTACCCGGGCTCGGGTGGCCCGCACACCGTCTGGCCGACGGTGCTCGGCTGCACGAGCGCGGCCGCGGTGGTCGCGCTGCTCGCGGTCCTCACGGCCACCGCCGAGCGCACGCGACGGCGGACGCGACAGCGCGCGGACCAGGCGCGAGCGTCCGACCAGGGCGCGGCTGCCTGACGGGCGCGCACCGCGCCTCCAGGCCGGTCTGGAGGCACGGTGCGGGTCGGCGACGTCCGTCGCCTACCGGGGTTCGCTCGTCTTCTCCCCCACCACCTGCTCGTCGGACGCCTTCGCGCCGTCTGCGCTGCTCGACCGGCCACCGCCGACGACGACGTCGTCCTCATCGAAGCCGAACGCGATGTCCGGCGCCTCGAGGCGCACGCGGTCCGCGGACTCGTCGTCGGGCTGGAGCTGCGACTCGCGCTCCGCGGCGACGCGCTTGAGGTAGTTCGAGACCTCGTTCTCGGTGGTCTCCTGGTCCCAGCCGAGGACGTCGGCCATGAGCTTCGCCGCGACCGGGGCCGCCGACTCCCCGCGGTCCCACGCCTCGATCGAGATGCGGGTGCGGCGGGCGAGGACGTCCTCGAGGTGCAGTGCGCCCTCGTGCGAGGCCGCGTACACGACCTCGGCCCCGATGTAGTCGTCGGCCTGCGGCAGGGGCTCGGCGAGCGAGGGGTCCTGCTCGACGAGCGCGAGCACCTCGGTCGCGAGGGTGCCGTAGCGGTTGAGCAGGTGCTCGATCCGGACCTTGTGCACGCCGACCTGCCGGGCCGTCCGGCCGCGGCGGTTCCACGCGGCGGGGTAGCCCTCGGCACCGAGCAGCGGGATGTCTTCGGTCGTCGACTCCGGGATCCTGCCGTCCATCGCGGCGACGGCCTCGTCGATGGCGTCCTTCCCCATCACGCGGTAGGTCGTCCACTTGCCGCCCGCGACCACCACCAGGCCTGGTGCGGTGTGCGCGACGACGTGCTCGCGGCTGAGCTGCGAGGTCTGGTCGGACTCCCCCGCGAGCAGCGGACGGAGGCCGGCGTAGACGCCCTCGACGTCCTCGCGGGTGAGCGGGACCGCGAGCACCTTGTTGACGTGCTCGAGGATGTAGTCGATGTCCGCCGCTGTCGCCGCCGGGTGTGCCTTGTCGAGGTTCCAGTCGGTGTCGGTGGTGCCGACGAGCCAGTGCCGACCCCACGGGATCACGAAGAGGACGCTCTTCTCGGTGCGGAGGATCATGCCCGTGTTCGACTGGAAGCGGTCGCGCGGGATGACGAGGTGCACGCCCTTCGACGCACGGACCTTGAACTGCCCGCGGGTGCCGACCATCGCCTGAGTGTCGTCCGTCCAGACGCCCGTCGCGTTGACGACCTGCTTCGCCCGGATGTCGAACTTCTCGCCGGTCTGGATGTCGTGCGCGTGGGCACCGACGACGCGTTCCCCGACCTTGATGAAGCCCTCGATGCGGACCCGGCTCGCGGCGTGGGCACCGTACGACGCCGCGGTGCGGACGAGTGAGGCGACGTAGCGTGCGTCGTCGACCTGGGCGTCGTAGTACGTCATGCCGCCGACGAAGGCGTCCTTCTTGAGGCCCGGCATGTTCTTGAGCACCTGCTTGCGGCTGAGGTGCCGGTGGTGCGGGACTCCCGGCGGACGGCCACCGGACCAGCTGAACACGTCGTACATCGCCATGCCGATGCCGATGTAGAAGCGCTCCCACACGCGGTGGTTGAGCGGGTAGAGGAAGCGGACGGGCTTCACCAGGTGCGGGGCGATGCGCTGGAGGAGCAGGCCGCGTTCGATCAGTGCCTCGCGGACGAGGGCGAAGTTGAGCTGCTCGAGGTAGCGGATGCCGCCGTGCACGAGCTTCGACGAGCGGCTCGACGTCCCGGAACCCCAGTCACGGGCCTCGACGATGCCGACGCTCAGACCACGGGTGGCGGCGTCGAGTGCGCTGCCGGCCCCGACGATGCCACCACCGACGACGAGGACGTCGACCTCGTGCTCCTTGAGCGCCGCGATCGCGGCCGCGCGTTCGTCGGGTCCGAGCTTCACGGTCGGGTCGAACCCGACACCGCCGGGCAGGCCGTCGGTCGTGGTGCTGGTGGTCGTTGCCTTCGCCATGGTCGCCTCCGGTTCACGGTCGGCGCCGGAGCGTCACTGCTGGTGGTACGGCGCCACGACCACTTCTACTCGCTGGAACTCCTTGACGTCGGAGTATCCGGTCGTCGCCATCGACCGACGCAGGGCGCCGACGATGTTCGCGCGGCCGTCCCAGGTGGGGGTCGGGCCGTGCAGGACGTTCTCGAGCGGGGCGATCGTGCCGACCTCGACCCGACGGCCGCGGGGCAGCTCCGGGTGGTGCGCCTCGGCACCCCAGTGGAAGCCACCGCCGGGGGCCTCGGTCGCCCGGGCCAGCGCGGTGCCGAGCATGACGGCGTCGGCGCCCGTGGCGATCGCCTTGACGACGTCGCCCGCGGTGTCGAGCCCGCCGTCGGCGATGACGTGGACGTACCGCCCGCCGGACTCGTCCATGTAGTCACGGCGTGCACCGGCGACGTCCGCCACCGCGGTCGCCATCGGCGCATGGATGCCGAGCGCGGCCCGGGTGGTCGACGCGGCGCCGCCGCCGAAACCGACGAGGACGCCCGCGGCACCGGTGCGCATGAGGTGGAGCGCCGACGTGTAGGTCGAGGCACCGCCGACGATGACGGGGACGTCGAGCTCGTAGATGAACTTCTTGAGGTTGAGGGGCTCCTCGTCCTGCGAGACGTGCTCGGCCGAGACGGTCGTGCCGCGGATGACGAACAGGTCGACTCCGGCGTCGACGACGGTCTGCGAGAACTCCTGCGTGCGCTGCGGGCTGAGCGAGCCAGCGACGGGGACACCAGCGGCACGGATCTCGGCCAGACGTGCGGTGATCAGCTCGGCCTTGATCGGCTCCGAGTAGATCTCCTGCATGCGCTTGGTGACGTTGCCGTCGGCGAGGGCCTTGATCTCCTCGTAGTACGGCGCCGGGTCCTCGTAGCGGGTCCACAGGCCCTCGAGGTCGAGCACGCCGAGGATGCCGAGCTTGCCCATCTGGATGACCGTGGCCGGGGAGGCGACGGAGTCCATCGGGGCGGAGAGGATCGGCGACTCGAAGGTGAACGCGTCGATCGTCCACTGCACGCTGACGTCGCGCGGGTCTCGCGTGCGTCGCGAGGGGACCACCGCGATGTCGTCGAACGCGTACGCCCGTCGTCCGCGCTTGCCTGCACCGATCTCGACTTCACTCACGCGCACAGCCTACCGGGCGGCCTCCACGGCGGTCCCCGACCGGGTGGACGGTGCCGGACCGGTCGTGCGTCCCGCCCCGCGCAGTGCGGTCTCGACCAGGTCGGACAGCAGGTCGGGGTACTCGACCCCGACCGACGCGAACATCTTCGGCAGCTGGGACTGCGCGGTCAGTCCGGGCATCGTGTTCACCTCGTTGAGCACGACCGCGCCCTCGGGGGTGACGAAGCAGTCGACCCGCGCGAGACCGGCGCAGCCGAGGCGGGTGAACAGCGTCCGGGCGACTGCCTCGATGCGGTCCGCGACGGCAGGGTCGAGCGGTGCGGGTAGCGCGAACCGGGCGGAGCCGTCGTACTTGGTGTCGGCGTCGAAGAAGCCGTCCGCCGCGTTCAGCACCTCGAGCGGCGGGCCCACGACAAGCGACCCGTCCGGGCGTTCGAGCACGGCGACGTCGACCTCGCGGCCCGAGACCATCCGCTCGACGAGCACACGGTCGTCGTGGGCGGAGGCCTCGGCGAGCGCGGCGTCGAGCTGTTCCGGGGCGTCGACGCGGCTCACACCGAAGCTCGACCCGCCGGCCACGGGCTTGACGATCCAGGGCAGCGGACCGACGGTCGCCGCGAGCGCGGTGGCATCGGCCGAGCGCGCCTCGGTGCGGGTCAGCAGTGCGCCCGGTGCGACCGCGACACCGGATGCCTCCGCGACGAGCTTCGTCGCCCACTTGTCCATCGCGATCGCCCCGGCACCAACGGGGGACCCGACGACGGGCACGCCGGCGAGCCGGGCGAGGGCGGCGAGCGAGCCGTCCTCGCCGTCCGGCCCGTGCACCGCGGGGAACACGACGTCGGCGGATGCGAGCACCGCTGCGGCCTCGGGGAAGGAGCACGGCAGGTCGGCCGAGCGCCACCCGCCGTCGCGGTCGATCGTCAGGCGCGCGACCTCGTACCTCGTCGGGTCGAGGGCGGCCGCGACCGAGGCGGCACTCGCGAGCCCCACCTCGTGCTCGCTGTTGGCGCCGCCGCCGATGACGACGACGCGGACGGGCTCGGTGGTGCTCATGCGGTGCTCCTGCTGTTCGTGGTGGCGACGGTGCGCGCGATGCGGCCGCCGAGTCCGGTGACGATCTCGTGGGGGTTCGTGTCGGCCCAGGCGGCCCAGTCCGCGGCGGTCGGCCCGGTGCCGGCGGGCACGCCCGCGGGTCCGATCAGCGTGGCGACCTCTCCGGGCACCACGGGTGACCCGGGCAGCCCGGTCACGTCGAGCACGACCTGGTCCATGTTGATCCGACCGACCACGGGCACGAGCTGCCCGCGGAGGCCCACCCGCGCCGACCCCGACGCGGCGCGGGGCACACCGTCGGCGTACCCGACCGGCAGCACGGCGAGCACGGCGTCCCGCGGCGCCGTCCACGTGCCGTCGTACCCGACCGGGGTGCCCGCACGGACCGAGCGCACCGCGACGACCGGCGCGGTGACCGTCATCGCGGGGACGAGTCCGGCACCGGCGGGGCCGATGCCGACGAGCGCCGCCCCGACCCGCACGGCGATGCCGGCCAGGTCGGCCCCGGCGAACGCGGCCGGGGTCCCGCCGAGGTGCAGGTCGACCGGGTGCCCGAGCGTCAGGTCGGCCGCGAGTCCGGCGAGCCGCAGGAGGGTCGCCGCGCGCGACGCCGAGGCACGGTCGGCGTTCGGCACGTGCCCCATCACCGCCCGCACGACCACGTGACCGGCTCGCTCGGCAGCGGCTGCGGCGTCGAGGAGGCCCTGCCAGCGGTGGGGTTCGGCGCCCTCGCGCGCCATCCCGGTGTCGACGTGGAGGTGCACGACGACGGGGGTGCGGGTCAGCCGTCCGGCGTCCGTCACGGCGGCCAGCGTCGCCTCGTCGCCGACCGCGACCTCGATCCGCTCCCGCGCGGCGGCGGCGAAGTCGGCCCCGGGGAGGTGCAGCCAGCAGAGCAGGCGGGCGTCGATGCCCGCGGCCCGGAGCACGAGCGCCTCGGCGAGGGTCGCGGTGCCGAGTGCAGACGCCCCCGCGGCGAGCGCCGTGCGACCGACGACCTCGGCGCCGTGGCCGTAGCCGTCGGCCTTCACCACGGCGACGAGGTCGTGCCCGCGGGCGGTGACCCGGCGGACGTTCGCGGCGATCGCGGCGGGGTGCACGGTGCGGAGCGGCCCGACCGTCGGTGTGGTCGGCACCGGCGCCGCGAGGACGGTCATGCGACGGCCCGAGGGTCCACCGCACCGGCGCTGCGCACCGCGGCGCCGGCCCCCTCCGGGACCGCCCTGGACCGTGCGGCGTCGGACGCCTCCGGGACCGCCGCGTACCGCGCGGCGGCGGCTCCCGTCCGGTGTGCCCAGTACCGGTCGCCGTGGCTCCAGTGCCACCACTCGGTCTCGTAGTTCACCATGCCGACCGGTTCGAGGACCGAGGCCATGAGCGCTCGGTTCGCCCGGGCTTCGTCGTCGATGTCCGGCGAGCCCGTGAAGCACCGGCCGCCGCTCTGCTCGGGGGTGTCGTCGATCGCCGTGCCCATCCAGAGCTGGTCGCCGTCGTCGTCCACGAGGGTGCAGTCGACCGCCGCACCGGCGACGTGCGGCGCCGCCTGCGCGGGTGCGACGAAGCGGGAGACGAGGTCGTCGAGCTCGCCCGGGGTGACGCCGGGGTGGAGGGCGGCGAGGGTCGCACGGTAGTCGGCGATGATCGCGTGCTGGGCCGCGAGCGTCCGGTACCCCTCGCCGACGAGCAGGTGCACGCCGGCGGGCAGGGCGCGGTCGGCACGGGCGAGGCGCTCCGCCACCCCGCGGCGGACGAGCCCGCCGACACCGGTCGAGGTCGTGCGGACACCGAGGTCGGCCACGGGCACCAGCGGCTCGCGCCGTGGTCGGACGGTGACCGCGAGGACGCGAGGGTCGTTGATGAGCGTGGGCACGCACTCAGCGTGGCGGCAGGGTGCCCGCGGCGGATCGGGGCCGCGGGTGAGCGCTGTCGTCCCGGAGGATGAACTGCGATCAGCCGCGCGACCGACGCTTCCGCAGGACCCGCAACGTGAGGCCGAGCAGGACCGCGAGCACCACGAGGACGACGAGCAGCACCGCGGCGACCTTCACGAGCAGCGCGGCGCCGACGAACAGGGCGACGAAGAGCAGCCAGACGACGGCGTCGAGCGCGCGGGGACCTGGAGTGCGCACCTGCACCACGGTAGCCGACCGTCGGAGCCGACTCGTGCCTCCAGTCCGTCGCCGAGGGGGCGTGGGCGAGGGGGCGTGGCCGACCCGACCGGCGGCGCGGCCCCCACGGGCGGCCACCGACACGGGAATGGGGCCGTGCGGCGCGGAGCGTCCACGCACGGCCCCACCCGGTGCGGATCCCACCCCCACAGCGGGACCCGCGGCCGACCGGCGCTACCGCGCCGAGTCGACGTCCTTGGCGAGCGTGCCCAGGTACAGCTCGATGACCTTCGGGTCGTCGGCGAGCTCACGCCCGGTGCCCGAGTACGCGTTCCTCCCCTGGTCGAGCACGTACCCACGATCGCAGATCTGCAGACAGCGTCGCGCGTTCTGCTCCACCATGATGATCGACACACCGGCCTTGTTGATCCGGCGTGTGCGGATGAACGTCTCGTCCTGCCGAACGGGAGACAGTCCGGCGCTCGGCTCGTCGAGGAGCAGCACCTTCGGGTCCATCATGAGCGCCCTGGCCATCGCGACCGACTGCCGCTCACCGCCGGAGAGCGAGCCCGCCCGCTGGTTGCGGCGCTGCGCGAGCACCGGGAAGAGGTCGTAGATGACCTCGAGGCGCTCGCCGAACTTCCGGGGCCGGAGGTACAGCCCCATCTGCAGGTTCTCCTCGATGGAGAGCGACGGGAACACGTTGTTCGTCTGCGGGACGAAGCCGACGCCCGCCTGGACGAGCTTGTTCGCCTTGAGGTTCGTGATGTCCTCACCCTGCAGGCTCACGGACCCCTCACGGATGGAGACGAGGCCGAAGAGCGCCTTGAGGAGCGTCGACTTGCCGGCGCCGTTCGGGCCGATGATGCCGATGAGCTCGCCGGGGTAGCAGTCGAGGTCGCAGCCGTTGAGGATGTTCACCCCGGGCAGGTAGCCGGCGACGAGGTTCTTCGCGCTCAGGACCGGCTCGCGGTCCAGGGTGGCGGTCGCCGCCTGCGGCGTTTCCGGCGCCTGCGGCGTTTCCGGACTGGAGGCGCGGCTCGCGTCCGCAGCGTTCGGTGCGTCGGTCATCGGGTCGCCTCCTGCTCGTCTTCTTCCTTGACTTCCTCGGCGAGCTCCTCGTAGGTCTCCTCGGTGAGGAGCGAGTCGTCGCCCAGGTCGGTGTCGTGGTGGGCGCCGAGGTACGCGTCGATGACGGCCTGGTCGTCCATCACGGTGTCCGCCGGTCCCTCGGCCACGACCTTGCCCTCGGCCATCACGACCACCCAGTCCGAGATGTGCCGGACCATGTGCATGTCGTGCTCGACGAACAGCACGGTCATGCCGTCGTCGCGGAGGGACTGGATGTGCCCGAGGAGCGACTGGGTCAGCGCCGGGTTCACGCCGGCCATCGGCTCGTCGAGCATGATCATCGTCGGGTCGGACATCAGCGCGCGGGCCATCTCGAGCAGCTTCCGCTGGCCGCCGGACAGCGAGCCGGCGTAGTCGTCGGCCTTCGTGTCGAGCTTGAAGCGGGCGAGGATCTCCTCGGCCTTCGCGGTGATGGCCCGCTCGCGGGGTCGCCAGAGGGCGGGGACGAGCGCGGCGAAGAAGTTCTCGCCCGGCTGGTCGCGCGCTCCGAGCAGCATGTTCTGCATCACCGTGAGCCGCGAGAGCGCCTTGGTGAGCTGGAACGTGCGGACCATGCCCTTGTTCGCGATGTGCGTCGCGCTCGTCTTCTGCAGCGTGTCACCGTTGAAGCGGGTCGTCGCGCCGGGGCTCGGCTTGTCGAACCCGGTGAGCAGGTTGAAGAACGTGGTCTTGCCGGCGCCGTTCGGGCCGATCAGGGCGGTGATCGAGCCCCGCTGGACCTCGAGGTGGTCGACGTCGACCGCGGTCATGCCGCCGAAGCGACGGGTGACGGTGTCGACCGTGAGGATCGGGTCGGCCTTGGGGTGGCTGTACTCAGACACTGAACGTCAGCTCCTTCTTGTTGCCGAGGAGTCCCTGTGGACGGAACACGATGAGGAGCATGAGCGCGACGCCGACGAGCACGTAGGAGAACTGCTCCGCCTGCTGCTGGTTCATGATCGAGTCGGGGATGAAGTCGCTCGCGACCGTGCGGATGAAGAGTCGGACGACGAAGAACAGCACCGCGCCGAGCACCGGCCCGAACACCGTCGCCGCGCCGCCGAGGATGAGCGCCGTCCAGATGAAGAACGTCATCGATCGGCCCATGGCGTCGGGCTGCACGGAACTCGGCAGGACGTAGATCACGCCGGCCAGGGCCCCGAGCGCGCCGCCGAACACGAGCGCCTGCATCTTGTACGAGTAGACGTTCTTGCCGAGGGAGCGCACGGCGTCCTCGTCCTCGCGGATCGCCTTCACGACACGGCCCCACGGGCTGCGCATGAGGAGGAAGAGCACGAGGGTGAAGAGGGCGACGAGGCCCCACGCCGCAAGTCGGATCCACCAGCCGTTGACGCCGTTGTTCGAGTACGTGAACCACAGGATGGTGGTCGTGCCGTCCGGCAGCGGGCTGATCGCGTTGAACGGGTCGCGGTAGGTCGAGCCGGCGATACCGTTCGAGCCGCCGGTGGTGTCCGTGAGGAGGCTCGATCGGCCGACCATGCGGATGATCTCGGCGCCGGAGATCGTCACGATCGCCAGGTAGTCGCCGCGGAGCCGCAGCGTCGGGATGCCGAGGATGACCGCGAAGACGATCGCGATCGCGAGGGCGATGAGCACCGCTACCACGAAGGGCAGTCCGTTCGTGATCGAGATCGCGAAGCCGTACGCGCCGAGCAGCAGGAACGCCGCCTGGCCCATGTTGACGAGTCCGGTGAGGCCGAAGTGCACGTTCAGACCGATCGCGGCGAGGGCGAACGCGGCCGTGGTGGGTGCCAGGGCCTCCTGGCTGAGGCTGCTGAGCAGGTTGACGAAGTAGTCCATGACGCGCTCCCTTAGCCGATCCGCTCGGCGCGACCGAAGATGCCCTGCGGCCGGAACAGCAGGATGAGGATGAGGATCACGAGGGCCGTGGCGTACTTGAAGTCACCCGGCAGCACGAGGTTCGTGAGCTCCACGACGATGCCGATGATCATCGAGCCGACGAGCGCCCCGTACGCGGTGCCGAGACCGCCGAGGGTCACCGACGCGAACATGAGGAGCAGCAGCTGGAGGCCGGTCTGCCAGTTGACACCGTTCAGCACGAGGCCGAGCATCACGCCGGACAGCCCCGCGAGGCCGGCGGCGAGCGTCCACACGAACCGGATCACCCGGTCGACGTCGATGCCGGACGCCGCGGCGAGCGCCGGATTGTCCGACACCGCGCGGGTCGCTCGACCGAAGCGGGTCTTGGCGAGGAAGAGCCCGGTGGCGACGAGCACGACGAGTGCGATCGCCATCGCGACGTAGGACTGCACCGTGAGGGTGATGCCGGCGAACGTGATCGTCTCCGGGTTGCCTTGCTGGATCCGGACGGTCGCGGCGCCGAAGAAGTACTGGAAGGCGTACTGCGCGGCGATCGAGAGGCCGATCGTGACGATCATGAGCTGCGTCAGGCTGATCCGCTTCCGGCGGAGTGGCCGCCAGATCGCCGCGTCCTGGAGGTACCCGGTCGCGGCGCACAGCAGCGTGACCACGATGCCCGTCACCCAGATGTTCCATCCGAGCTGGTTCGCGAAGACGTAGGCGAGGAGCCCGCCGAGGGTCACCTGCTCGCCGTGCGAGAAGCTGGAGAGCCCGGTGGTGCCGTAGATCAGCGAGAGGCCGATCGAGGCGAGCGCGATGAGGAGCCCGAGTCGGATGCCGGAGGCGAACTGCTGCCAGGCACGCGTGAAGCTGAAGCTGCTCGTGTCGGCCTGCGTGGTGGCACCCTGCTGGTCGGAGAGCTGGAAGATCTGCCCGACGTTGGCGTTGAGCGTCGCGGTCACCTTCCGCTCGGCGTCCGCGGCGTTCGTCAGGTACTGGCCCTTCGGCAGGGAGTCCTGGTCGACGCTGACGGTGTACTGCCCCGGCGTCGTGATCGTCACGGACCAGCGACCGGAGTCGTCGGTGGTCGCGGTCTGGGCGAAACCGCCGGCGCCCGCGACGTCCACCGCGACGCCCGCAGCGGGGTCCCGCTCGGAGTCGAGGATCGTTCCGCGGATGCACCCGTTCGTCGGGCTGACCACGCACGGCCCGGTCGAGGCAGGCGCGCTGGCGCTGGGACTGCTCGTCACCGCCTGGGCCGCGGGCGACACTGCCCAGTCGACCGCGAAGGTGGCGAGGAAAGCGAGGAAGAGTACTGCGGCGAGGACCAGGCGGCTGCGGCCTGGCGCCCCTCGGCGGAACCGGCGCCGCAGCGCTGACCCCGGCGGAGTGATGGAACCCACGGATGAGCCTCTCGTTCGGATAGTCGAGGACCCTAGGGAGTTTTTGTGTCCCCCGTGTTTCCACCACGTTCCCTGGAGAAATCGTGCCCTGACCGTGATCCTGCACAGGTTCTGCGGTGTGCCACGGTCCGGAATGCGCGCACACCCGCGCGCGTTACCATTGCTCATCCGGAACCCGTCGCTGCGTTCCCGGTGTCTCGACCACTTCAGGTGCCGCCCCACGGCACCCAGCCCACGAAGGGGACTCATGGACCAGCCGGATCCGTTCGGATTCATCGGACTCACGTACGACGACGTCATGCTCCTGCCCGGGCACACCGACGTCATCCCGAGCGAGGCGTCCACGACGTCCCGGCTCACCAAGCGCATCCAGGTGCACGTCCCGCTGCTCTCCGCGGCGATGGACACCGTCACCGAGGCCCGCATGGCGATCGCCATGGCACGCCAGGGCGGCATCGGCATCCTGCACCGCAACATGTCCATCGCCGACCAGGCCGCAGCGGTCGACAAGGTGAAGCGCTCCGAGTCGGGCATGATCACGAACCCGGTGACGACCACCCCCGACGCCACCGTGGCCGAGGTCGACGCGATCTGCGGTCAGTTCCGCGTCTCCGGCCTGCCCGTCGTCGAGGGCGACGGCAAGCTCGTCGGCATCATCACGAACCGCGACATGCGCTTCGTCGCCCCCTTCGAGCACCAGACCACGCTCGTGCGCGACGTCATGACGAAGGCACCGCTCATCACGGCGCCGGTCGGGATCGACCCCGACGACGCCGTCGCGATCTTCGCCGAACACAAGATCGAGAAGCTCCCCCTCGTGGACGAGGCCGGTCGCCTCAAGGGCCTCATCACCGTCAAGGACTTCGACAAGAGCGAGAAGTACCCGGACGCCACGAAGGACGACGCAGGACGCCTGCGCGTCGGCGCCGCGATCGGCTTCTTCGGCGACGCGTGGCAGCGCGCGACCGCCCTGCTCGAGGCAGGCGTGGACGTCCTCGTCGTCGACACCGCCAACGGCGAGAGCGAGGGCGTGCTCGACATGGTCCGCCGGATCAAGGCCGACCCGGCGTTCGCCGGTGTCGACGTGATCGGCGGCAACGTCGCGACCCGTGCGGGTGCGCAGGCCCTCATCGACGCCGGCGTCGACGCGGTCAAGGTCGGTGTCGGTCCCGGGTCGATCTGCACCACCCGCGTCGTCGCGGGCGTCGGCGTCCCGCAGGTCACCGCCGTGTACGAGGCCTCCCTCGCCGCGCGTGAAGCCGGTGTCCCGGTGATCGCCGACGGCGGCCTGCAGTACTCGGGCGACATCGCGAAGGCCCTCGTCGCCGGCGCCGACACCGTGATGCTCGGCTCGCTCCTCGCGGGCACCGACGAGTCCCCCGGTGACCTCGTCTTCGTCAACGGCAAGCAGTTCAAGGCGTACCGCGGGATGGGCTCCCTCGGCGCGCTCCAGACCCGTGGCAAGAAGACCTCGTACTCAAAGGACCGCTACTTCCAGGCCGACGTCCCCTCGGACGACAAGCTGATCCCGGAGGGCATCGAGGGCCAGGTGCCGTACCGCGGCTCCGTCGCGAACGCCGTCTACCAGCTCGTCGGCGGCCTGCGGCAGTCGATGTTCTACGTCGGCGGCCGGACCATCCCGGAGCTCAAGGCCCGCGGCAAGTTCGTCCGGATCACCCCGGCAGGGCTCAAGGAGTCGCACCCGCACGACGTGCAGATGGTCGTCGAGGCCCCGAACTACAGCCGCTGATCGGTCCGCGCGACCGCCCCGGACGCCCCGTTCCTCAGTGAGGAGCGGGGCGTTCGTGCATCCGGGGTGCGGGACGGTTGTGCGGCTGCTCAGCTTTCATCACGGGTCTGTAACGAAACATCCAGGGGTGGATGATCGTCACACGGGCGAAACAGATCCGCTCTAGCTTTCTCGACATCCCACGCGGAGGACACCGCGCTCGACCCGATGCGGTCCGGCCCCCGCGCAGAGAAAGGGCTCCACGGATGATCAGAACCACCCGTGCCACCTCGGCACTGGCAGTGGCGGGGGCGGCAGCGCTCCTGCTCGCCGCGTGTTCCACCACCTCGGGCGGCAGCTCGCCTTCGGAGTCCGCCTCCGGCGGCGCGAAGAAGGACCCGGCCGCGAGCTGCAAGGCTCCGGACTCCCCCAGCACCGACGCGCTGAAGATCGGCACGATCCTGCCGCTCACCGGTTCGCTCGCGTACCTCAACCCGCCCGCCGAGTCCGGTGTGGGCCTCGCGGTCGAGGACATCAACGCGGCCGGCGGCGTGCTCGGCAAGGACGTCTCGATCAGCCCGGCGACGGACTCCGGCGACAGCAACGACATGACCGTGTCGAGCGCCGCGGCGACCAAGCTGGTCAACGCGAAGGTCCCGGTCGCGATCGGTGCCGAGTCCTCGTCCGTCACGCTCAACGTGATCGACCAGCTCACGAGCAACTGCATCGTGGAGATCTCCCCCGCGAACACCGCGACCGACCTCTCGGGCTACTCGTCCTACTACTTCCGGACCGCTCCGCCGGACTCGGTGCAGGGTTCGGCCCTCGGCCAGCTCATCACGGGTGACGGCAACGCCAAGGTCGCGTTCCTCGTCTTCAACGACACCTACGGCACGGGTCTCCGCAACTCGGTGCAGGCCGCGGTCGAGGCGTCCGGTGGCCAGGTCGTCTACGGCGGCAAGGGCAAGGGCCAGGAGTTCCCGCCCGGACAGACCACGTTCTCGTCCGAGGTGACGGCGGCGCTCGACTCGAAGCCGGACGCGATCGTCGTCCTGGCCTTCGACGAGACGAAGTCGATCATCCCGGAGCTCAAGGCGCAGAACGCGAAGATGTCGAGCATCTACATGTCCGACGGCAACACCGCGGACTACTCGAAGGACTTCGACAAGGGCACGCTCGAGGGCGCGCAGGGCACCATCCCGGGCGCCTCGCCGAAGGACGACCTGAAGAAGAAGCTCGCCGCGTTCTACAAGGAGTCCTCGGGCAAGGACCTCGCCGACTACTCGTACGCGGCCGAGTCCTACGACGCCACGATGCTCGCCGCCCTCGCCGCGGTGAAGGGCAAGGGCACCGACTCCGGCACGATCCAGGCCAACATGGCCGCGGTCTCCGGGGCGGACGGTGGCACCGAGTGCTCGACGTTCAAGGAGTGCTCGACGCTCCTCGGGGACGGGAAGGACATCCACTACACGGGTCCGTCCGGCATCGGACCGTTCGACGACAACAACGACCCGTCGAGCGCCTACATCGGCATCTACAAGTTCGACGCGGACAACAAGCCCGTGTACCAGAGCGCCATCCAGGGCTCGGTCTCGAAGTAGGCACGACCAGGTAGGCACGACCAGTACGCGAAAGCGACAGTCCCCCGCAGTTCAACCGCGGGGGACTGTCGCTTTCGCAGTTGAGAGGGCGGATCGCGTCGCGTTCTCGGCATGACCGTCCGCAGGACCGGCCGGGAGGCACGGCGCGCGTCCGGCGGGTCAGGCCGGGTCCGCCACCGGCGCGGCCTGGGCACGACGCCGCGACGACCGTGCCGCGGCGAAGCTGTCCACCGTGAGCACGACGAGCGCCAGCCACACGATCGCGAAGCCGATCCACCGCTCGGGCGGCATCGGCTCCTGCTGCACGACCACACCGACGAGCAGCTGCATCACCGGCGCGAGGTACTGCGTCAGCCCGAGGGTCGACAGGCTCACCCGGCGCGCCGAGGACGCGAAGAGCAGCAGCGGGACCGCGGTCGCCGGGCCGGTCAGCACCGTGACGAGGACGTGCACCCAGCCCTCGCTCGCGAACGTCACACCGCCGCCGAGGCCCGTCACGCCCATGACCACGAGGGCCACCACCGCGATCGGCAGCAGCCACACGGTCTCGATCGTCAGGCCGCTCAGCGCGTCGACCGTCCCGCCGACCCGCTTCTTCACGAGCCCGTACAGTCCGAACGAGAACGCCAGCGCGAGCGAGATCCACGGCACCTGCCCGTACCCGACCGCGATGACGACGACCGCGACGACGCTGATGCCCACGGCCGTCCACTGCGCCGGACGGAGGCGTTCGCGCAGCACGACCACGCCGAGTGCGATCGTGACGAGCGGGTTGATGAAGTACCCGAGCGCAGCCTCGACGGTGTGGCCGGTGGTCGTCGCGGCGACGTACACGGTCCAGTTCACGAGGATGAGCACCGCTGCCAGGCCCATCACGAGCATCACCCGGCGCTGGGCGATCAGTGAGCGGGTCCGGAGCCACGACCGGGTCACGGCGATCGCGACGACGCAGAACACCAGGCCGAAGACGATCCGCCACGCCACGATCTCGAACGCGCCGGCCGGGGACATCGCCGCGAAGAGCAGCGGCATGAGTCCCCACAGCCCGTACGCCACGATCGCCTGGACGACACCGACGGATGCCTCGCTGCGGGCCGGGCGCACGGTCGTCGGTTCATTCACGGAACCATCCTAGGAAGCGGCGCCGACGCTGCGGACCGGCACCGTGCCTCCCGGCAGGAACGCTCGGTGACCACCCGCCGGACCGAACGCGGACGCACGAACGCCCCGCCGACCAGGTGGCCGACGGGGCGTTCGAGGAGTGGGCTGGACTCAGCGCACGACGACCGCGAGGACGTCGCGGGCCGAGAGGACCAGCAGGTCCTCGCCCGAGTACTTGACCTCGGTGCCGCCGTACTTGGAGTAGATGACCTTGTCGCCGACGGCGATGTCCAGCGGGATGCGGTTGCCGTTGTCGTCGACACGGCCCGGGCCCACGGCCACGACCTCGCCCTCCTGGGGCTTCTCCTTGGCGGTGTCCGGGATGACCAGACCGGAAGCGGTGGTCTGCTCCGCCTCGACCTGGCGGATGACGATGCGATCCTCGAGCGGCTTGATGCTGACGGCCACGGTGACCTCTTCTTTCTCGGTACAGACTCGGTACAGATGAAAACCGGGTTGGCACTACGCACAGGAGAGTGCCAACGCCAACTCTAGGGGGTCGTTGGCACTCGGTCAATCCGAGTGCCAACACGGTGGACTCGGTGTGCACCTGGGAGGATCGGAGGATGGACGCCGCCGAACTCGCCCAGCTGCTCACCCCCGAGGGGATGGCCCTGCTCGACCGTACTCCGAGCGTCTCCGACGGCGGCGAGATCGTCCGGGTCGTCTCGCGCCTCCGCGGCGAGGGGCACGACCCCGGGCTCGTCGCCGCCGTCCTGACCCAGGCGAAGCTCCGACAGAAGGCGGGCGCGAAGTTCGGGCCGTTCGCCTCGCGCATGCTCTTCACCGAAGCCGGACTCGAGCAGGCCACCCGGCTGCAGGTCGCCGCGCAGCACGCCGGCCGGTTCGCCGCCGCCGGGCTCTCGCGGGTCGCCGACCTCGGGTGCGGGATCGGCGGGGACGCGATGGCGATGGCCGCGCTCGACCTCGACGTCACCGCGGTGGACCGCGACGAGGTCACCGCGGCGGTCGCGACGCACAACCTCGCGCCGTGGCCGAGCGCCCGAGTGGAGCTCGGCGACGCCGCAGCGTTCGACCTCTCCCGCGTCGACGGCGTGTGGATGGATCCCGCCCGCCGCACCGCCGGACACGGGAACACCCGGCGCCTGGCCGACCCGGACGACTGGTCGCCGTCGCTCGACACCGTGTTCGCCGCCGCGACGACCACCCCGACCGGCGTGAAGCTCGGCCCGGGCACCGACCGCGACCTCATCCCCGACACCGCCGAGGCGCAGTGGGTGTCCGTCGACCGCGAGGTCGTCGAGCTGGCCCTCTGGTTCGGCCCGCTCGCCCGCGACGGGGTCCGGCGCGCCGCGACCGTGATCGGGGCGCACGGGGTCGCCGAGCTGACCGGGGCCGCCGATGCACCGGACGTGTCCGTCGGCGCCCTGGGTACCTACCTCTACGAGCCCGACGGAGCCGTGATCCGCGCACGGCTCATCGGGGACCTCGCCCGCTCGATCGACGGTCGCATGCTCTCCGACGGCATCGCCTACGTCACGTCGGACCGTGCCGTCACGACGCCGTTCGCGCAGGGGTTCCGGGTCGTCGACACCCTGCCGCTCGACGTGAAGCAGCTCGCGGCACGATTGACCGCCGACGACGTCGGCACCGTGGAGATCAAGAAGCGGGGGGTCGACGTCGACCCCGCGCAGTTCCGGAAGCGGTTGCGGCTCCGGGGGCGGCGCGCAGTGACGCTCGTGCTCACCCGCCTGGAGGGACGGCACACCGCGATCCTGTGCGAGCGGCTGGGCGAGGTGGCCGGCTAGCCCCCCCCCCCCCCGGACGCCGCGACGGCCCCCGCGGGTGCGGGGGCCGTCGTCGTGGGCGCGTCGTGTGCGGGTCGTGCGTCGGGTTCAGAGGACGAACGCGCCCGTGGAGCCGAAGTCGTCGGAGTAGCCCGAGCCGCTGCGGGAGGCGATGCCCGCGATGACGATGAGCGCGACGAAGAGGATCCACAGCGCGGTGAACGCCCAGCCGCCGATGATGCCGGCGAGCGCCAGACCACGTCCACCCTCACCGGTCTGCTTGATCTTGCCGAGGGCGACGTGGCCCATGATCGCGCCGGCCGGACTGGTCAGGATGATGATCGGCGGGATGAAGATGCCGGCGAAGGCGAACACGATCGAGAGGATCGAGAGGGTGTTCGTCTTCGGGCGCTGCGCGTAGGGCTGGTAGCCCGCCGCGGCGTACTGGCCGCCGTACGGCTGCTGGCCGTACTGCTGCTGGCCGTACTGCTGCTGGCCGTACGGCTGCTGGCCGCCGTACTGCTGCTGGCCGCCGTACTGCTGCTGGCCTCCGTACTGCGGCTGCCCGTACTGCTGCTGGTTCGGCGCAGCGTACGGGTTGCTCGGCGCGGCGTAGGGGTTCTGCGGCGCCCCGTACCCCGGCTGCTGGCCCGGCGCGGCGAACGGGTTCTCCTGCCCGGGCGTCGCGTACGGGTTCTGCTGCGAGCCGGTCTGCTGCGCGCCGGACGGGTTCTGGCCGGACGGGTTCTGGCCGTACGGGTTCTCGGGCGGCTGCGGGGCGCTCGGCGGTTGCGGCGCGCTCGGTGCTTCACCGGGCGCCGGGGTCGACGTCGGATCGGACGCACGGCTGCCGTCGGACGCACGATCGCCGTCGGGCTGCGGGGCGCCGGAGTACCCGCCGCTCGCCTGCTCGTCGGACTGGCCGGGCCTCGGCCACTGGTTCTGATCGGACACCGCGTCCACCCCTCCCGGCACCCACTCGTCGGACACCGGCCCCCATCGTTCCACACGGAGCCCGAGCCCGTGCAGGACGCCGAGCCGCGCCGCCGGGCCTCAGACCTGGACGGTCGTGACCGGCAGCGTCGAGTCGGCGGCGATCCCGAGGTCGCTCGGCGCGTGCCCCTCGGCGACGAGCCGTGCACCGACTGCGGCGATCATCGCGCCGTTGTCGGTGCAGAGGTCGAACGGCGGGATGCGGAGCGCGACACCGGCGGCTGCGCAGCGTTCGGTCGCGACGGCACGCAGGCGGGCGTTCGCCACCACCCCGCCGCCGAGCAGGAGCCGGTCGACCCCGGTGTCGCGGCACGCGTTCAGGGCCTTCGTGAGGAGCACGTCGACCACGGCCTCGCGGAAGGACGCGGCGACGTCGGCGACGGGGACCTCGCGGCCCTCGTCGCGGCACTTCTCGACCCAGCGGGCAACGGCGGTCTTCAGCCCGGAGAACGAGAAGTCGTACCGGTGCGCCGCCATGTCCTTCGGCAGCGTCAGTCCGCGGGGGAACCGGATCGCCGTCGGGTCGCCGTCCGCGGCAGCCCGGTCGATCTGCGGGCCGCCCGGGTACGGCAGGCCGAGCAGCCGCGCGACCTTGTCGAACGCCTCGCCCGCGGCGTCGTCGATCGTCTCGCCGAGGAGCTCGACGTCAGCCACGAGGTCCCGCACGAGCAGGAGCGACGTGTGCCCGCCGGAGACGAGCAGCGCGACCGTGGGCAGTTCGATCTCGGAGCCGTCCGAGCGCAGCACGTCGGCGCCGACGTGCCCGACGAGGTGGTTCACCCCGTACAGCGGCTTGCCCGTCGCGACCGCGAGCGCCTTCGCAGCCCCGACCCCGACCATGAGCGCACCGGCGAGCCCGGGTCCGGCGGTGACCGCGACGGCGTCCAGCTCGTCGAGGGAGACGCCGGCGCGGTCGAGCGCTTCGTGCAGCGTCGGCGTCATGGCCTCGAGGTGCGCCCGTGCGGCGACCTCGGGCACGACGCCGCCGTACCGGGCGTGCTCGTCCATGCTCGACGCGATGACGTTCGCGAGCAGGGTGTTCCCCCGGACGATGCCCACGCCCGTCTCGTCACAACTCGTCTCGATGCCGAGCACGAGAGGTTCAGTTGTGCTCATCGAGCGCCTCCTGTCCGATCGGCCCGACGGAACCGGTGCCGGGTGCCGCGGGCAGCTCCGCGCGCATCACCCACGCGTCGACGCCGTCCGGCTGGTAGTAGCGGGGCCGCGTGGCGATGTGCTCGAAGCCGAACGCGGTGTACATCGCCTGCGCCACCGGGTTGTCCGCCCGCACCTCGAGGAAGACCTCGTGCACGCCGCGACGACGCGCTTCGTCGAGCAGCTCGGTGAAGAGCACCCTGCCGATGCCGCGCCCACGCTGCTCGGCGGCGACCGCGATCGTCTGCACGTCGGCGACCGGGTTGCCCGCGAGCGAGGACAGTCCGGCGTACCCCACGACCGTCGGCGCCGTGCCCTCTGCCACGGTCTCGACCACGACGTAGTACCCGTGCGGCGAGTACAGCTCGCCGGACATCTGCGACGCCGACCACGCGTCCGTGGGGAACGACACGTGCTCGAGCCACATGATGTCGTCGAGGTCCTGCGGGTGGGCCGGTCGGAGCCGCAACCCGTCGGGGAGGCCCGTCACCGGACGACCCGCTTCGGGGCTCCCGGCATCGTCACGTCGGGGTCGCGCAGGTAGAGCGGGGTGTCGTCGGCGAAGGGAGCGCCGGAGGCGAGACGTTCCGCGGCGAGCGCGCCGAGCCTCCAGGCCGGGATCGCGACCGCGGTGACGCGCTCCCAGGTGACCGCTTCCGGACGGGAGGCGCGGATCGCCTCGTCGAGGTCCGCCGGCTTGGCGAGTCCCGGGCCGGCGACGCGGACGCCGTCGGCGTCGTACGCCGACCAGTAGACCTCGCGCCTGCGCGCGTCCGTCAGGACGACGAAGGGGCCGGGCCGCGGCTGATCGGTCTGGGGCTGATCGGCCTGGGGCTGATCGGTCCGGGGCTGATCGGTCTGGGGCTGATCGGCCGCGACGGCGTCGTGACTCGATAGTGGGAGGAAGGGGACGCCGCGCGCCGCGGCGAAGGTGCGGGCGGCGGCGATGCCGACGCGGAGACCGGTGAACGGGCCGGGGCCCATGCCGGCGACGACGCCCGTCACCTCGGCAGGTGTGACGCCGGCCTCTGTCAGGACCTCGGCGAGGAAGGGTCCGATGACCTCGGCGTGACGGCGGGAGTCGTCGGTGCTGCGGCTCGCGAGCTGCTGCCCGGTCGACGGGTCGACGACGGCGACGGACGTCCCGGCGGAGGTGTCGATCGCGAGCAGCACCCGTCCATCGTAGGCGTCCCCGACGGTTGCTCCATCGCTGTGAGCGGAACGCCGGAACGGCGACCTCCCCACGACGTAGCGTCACCGACATGGAACTGCTCTTCGTGCACGGCGCCCTCGTCCGCGACGGCGACTGGTGGTGGTCGCCCACGGCAGCACTGCTCGACCGCGCTGGCGTCCGGAGCCGTTCGGTCGCCCTCCCGAGCTGCGGCGAAGCTCCGGCGGTGGACGGGACGTCCGGCCTCGTGGCCGATGCGGCCGCGCTCCGTGCAGCGCTCGACGACGTCGACGACCCCGACGGCGCGGTCGTCGTCGGACACTCCTACGGCGGGACCGTGATCGCCGAGGCGGGCCGCCACCGGGCGGTCGCTCGGCTGCTGTTCGTCTCCTCGTACCTCCCGGACGTCGGCACCGCCCAGGGCGCGATCATGGCCGACGAACCGGACCCGGTGTCGATCGGTGACGGGGGCGAGGGGCGGCTCGCGGTCAGCGGGTACGACGCCGCGTCGTTCGGGGCGCGGTTCCTGCAGGACGCCGACCCGGACACGCAGCGGGCGGGCTGGGAGCGGGTGACGGCGCAGGACGCCACCGCCTTCGTCACGCCGACGACCGGTGCGGGATGGCAGGGCGTCGACTCGACCTACGTGGTGTGCACGGAGGACCGGAGCACCACCGTCGGCCTCCAGCGCTCCCACGCAGCGCGGGCGACGCGGTCGGTGGACGTCCCCACGGGACACCACCCGTTCGTCACCCGACCGGACCTCGTGGCGGAGCAGGTGCTCGCGCTGCGGTGACGGGCCTAGAGCCGGACGCCAGCCCAGCGGCCACCGGTACCGGTCACGATGACCCGCCGGGGTTCGTCGGGCACGTCGTCCGGGTCGAGGTCCTCGTCGGCTGCCCGGTCACCGGCGCTGCCCGTCGCCCGGACGATCTCGACGTCGAGCACGTCGTCGGTGATGCCGTCGACGAAGCCGCGACCCCACTCGACCACCACGATCGAGCCGTCCCAGTCGAGGTCCAGGTCGTCGAGCTCCAGCGGGTCCGACAGGCGGTAGGCATCGACGTGCACGAGGTCCGGCCCGCTCGTCGTCGGGTGGGTCCGGGCGAGCACGAACGTCGGGCTGGAGACCTGCCCCCGGGCACCGAGTGCGGCACCGAGGCCCCGCGTGAGCGTCGTCTTGCCGGCGCCGAGGGGACCGGTGAGCACGACGAGGTCGCCAGCGCGCAGGACGCCCGCGAGCCGTGCACCGAGGTCGCCCATCTCCTCCGTCGTGGCGACGGTGGTGTCGAGGAGGACGCGCGGTTCGGTCATCGCTCGCCCCGGAGGTACTCGGCCACGTGCCCCTCGGCCTCGTGCCCCTCGTACACGCGGGGCACGCGCTCACCGATGCGGCAGACGATCTCCTCGCCGATGCTGTCGAGCGCCTCACCCCACTCGAGGACCGTCATCTCCCCGTGCTCCCCCGTGCCGAACAGCGTCACGGTGTCCCCGACCCGGACCTCGTCGTCGCCGACGTCCACGAGGAACTGGTCCATCGCGACCCGGCCCGCGATCGGGTACCGCTTCCCGTTGATCGCGACCTGCACCCGTCCCTGCGCGAGTCGCGGCACACCGTCCGCGTACCCGACCGGGACGAGCGCGAGGGTCGTCTCCGCGGTCGTGCGGTACGTGTAGTCGTACGAGACCCCCGTGTCGACGGGCACGCGCTTCGTCTTCGCGACGGAGGCACGCAGCGTCATCACGGCCTCCAGACCGAGGTCGGCTGCGGAGACGCCGTCCGCGCCCGGGATGCCGAACAGGTTCGCCCCCATCCGGACCATGTCCTTCCGGAACTCCTTGCGTTCGAGCCCCGCCAGCGATGCGGCGACGTGCCGCACCGGGAGGTCGAGCCCGGCGTCCTCGGCCTGCTCGACGGCCTCGTCGAACGCGGCGACCGCGGCGGTGTCCTCGTCGTCCGACGACTCCGCGAGGTGCGTGTACGCGGCGACGACCTCGATCCGACCGGCGCGCTGGGCGTCGAGTGCTGCGGCGACGAGGGCCGGCCAGTCCTCCGGCGTCGCGCCGTCACGGTGGAGGCCGGAGTCGAAGCCGAGGTGCACGCGCGCGGGTCGGTGGTCGACGGCGTCGACGATCCGCTGCAGCTCGGGTACGTTCGAGACCCCGAGGTCGACCGCGGAGTCGATCGCGTCGCGGAAGTCGAGGTCCGGGGCGTGCTGCCACGTGAACACGCGGACGTCCTCGTCGACGCCGATGGCCCGGAGCCGGAGGGCTGCCGGGACGGTCAGCACGCCGATCCACCGCACACCGGCGTCCACCGCGGCGAGCGCGATCGGCTCCAGCCCGTGGCCGTACGCGTCGGCCTTCATGATCGCCATGAGCTCGACCGGTTCCATCCACTCGCGCACCAGGTCGAGGTTCGCCCGGTAGGCGTCGAGGTCGACCGATGCCTGTCGCAGTGACGCGCTCACGTGGTCCTCCGCTCGACGCTGCGGCCGACGCGGGCGACGACCTCGTAGTTGATCGTGCCGATGGCGTCGGCCCACTCCTCGACCGCGGGGTCGCCGTTCGCCGGGTCGCCCCAGAGGACGACCTCGTCGCCGACCTGCACGTCCGCGTCACCGATGTCGACGTGCATGGCGTTCATCGCGACGCGGCCCACGACCGGGAACCGCTGGTCGCCGATGCGCACCGACACGTGGTTGCCGAGCGCCCGGTCGAAGCCGTCCGCGTACCCGAGGCCGATGACCGCGAGGCGGGTGTCGTGCTCGGCGCGCCAGGTGAACCCGTAGCTGGCGCCCTCGCCGGCGCGGACCTGGACGGTCCGGAGCACCGCCGCGGTGACGCGCATCGCGGGACGGAGCCCGAGGTCGGCCGAGGTGCGGTCCGCGAAGGGGCTCAGCCCGTACAGCGCGACACCGACGCGCGCGATGTCCCGGCGGGTCTCCGGCACGGCGATGCTCGCGGCGCTGGCCGCGAGGTGCACCATGTCCGGCACGATGCCGTTCGCCGCGAGGCCGTCGAGCGCACGCTGCAGCGCGGCGTCCTGGTCGAGGTCGTCCGACCGCGAGGCGTTCGCCAGGTGCGACATGAGCCCCTCGACACGGGTGCGGGAGCCGCTGCGGGCGAGCCGACCGGCGGTCTCGAAGAGCTCGGGCCACTCCGACTCGACGGCGCCGTTGCGGCTCAGCCCGGTGTCGACGCACACGTGCACGGCGGGCACCTCGGAGTCGGCCGCTGCCGACAGCTGCGAGACGCTGGAGACGGCCGGCGTGATGCCGTACTGCGCGGCGCGGCGGAAGTCCTCGTCGGGGGCGTGCAGCCACGCGAGGATGCGGGTCCCCTCGTCGATGCCGGCCTCGCGCAGGGCGATCCCCTCGTCGATGTCCGCGACGCCGAGCCACTCCGCCCCGGCGTCCACGAAGGCCCGCGCGGCGTCGGCCGCGCCGTGCCCGTACGCGTTCGCCTTGACGACCGCGATGACGCCGGACGGTGCCACCTGTTCGGCGACCGTCGCGTAGTTCGCGATGAGAGCCTCCCGGTCGACGGTGATCCCGGTGAACGCGCTCACCGCGCGTCACCCCCTCCGACCTGGAGGCGCGGGTGCAGCCGCGCCGTCCGGCGCGGCAACCGCAAGTGGCTGGTCAATCCGACTTCCCTTCGATGATCACGAACGCCGTCGCGATCCCTCCATCGTGCGACAGCGACAGGTGCACGCTCGTCACGCCACGCTGCTCCGCCACCCGCCGAGCACCCTCGTGGAGGGTCAGCGACGGGTTCCGCTGGTCGTCCGCGACGACCTCGAGCTCCTGCCAGCTCAGGCCCGCGCTCGTGCCGAAGGCCTTGATCAGTGCTTCCTTGGCGGCGAACCGCGCGGCGAGCGACGCGGCAGGGCGGGGTTCACCGTCGCGGACGAGCTCGGCGGGGGTGAACAGGCGCGTCCGGAGCGCCGGGGTGCGCTCGAGCACACCACGGAAGCGTTCCAGGTCGACGACGTCCACCCCGATGCCGATGATCACGAGCGACTACTCGACGGTGACCGACTTCGCGAGGTTGCGCGGCTGGTCGACGTCGAGGCCCTTGGCCGCGGCGAGCTCCATGCCGAACATGTGCAGCGGCGCGACCGCGAGCAGCGGCTCGAACAGCGGCGTCGCCAGCGGGATCCGCAGGACCTCGTCGGCGAAGGGCAGCACGGCGGCGTCACCCTCTTCCGCGATGGCGATCACCCGGGCGCCGCGGGCGCGGATCTCCTGGATGTTCGACACCACCTTCGGGTGCAGCGAGCGGCTGTCACGCGGCGACGGCACGATGACGAAGACGATCTGCCCGGGCTCGATGAGGGCGATCGGACCGTGCTTGAGCTCACCGGCGGCGAAGCCCTCGGCGTGGATGTACGCGAGCTCCTTGAGCTTGAGCGCACCCTCGAGCGCGATCGGGTACCCGACGTGGCGGCCGAGGAACAGGACGCTCCGTGTGTCCGCCATCCAGCGGGCGAGGTCCTTGATGCCGGACGCGTCGTCGATGGTCTGCTGCAGCTTCGGGGCGAGGCCCTCGAGCTCGGCGACCTGCTCGGCGATCTGCTCGGCCGTCAGCGTCCCGCGGAGGGTCGCGAGGTGCAGCCCGAGCAGGTACAGCGCGACACCCTGCGCGATGAACGCCTTCGTCGAGGCCACGGCGACCTCGGGGCCGGCGTGCGTGTAGATGACCGCGTCGGACTCGCGCGGGATCGTCGCGCCCTGGGTGTTGCAGATGGAGAGGACCTGCGCCCCCTGCTCACGGGCGTACTTGACGGCCATGAGCGTGTCCATGGTCTCGCCCGACTGGCTGATCGAGACGACGAGCGTGCGTTCGTCGAGCACGGGGTCGCGGTACCGGAACTCGTGTGCGAGCTCGACCTCGACGGGGACACGGGCCCACTGCTCGATCGCGTACTTGCCGAGGATGCCGGCGTACGCGGCGGTCCCGCACGCGATGACGATGACACGCTCGACGGTCGCGAGGCGCTCGGCGATCGGGTCGAGGTCCGTCAGGGTGACGGCGCCGTCGTGGACGCGGCCGAGGATCGTCTTCGCGACGGCCTCGGGCTCCTCGCTGATCTCCTTCGCCATGAAGGACGACCAACCGCCCTTGTCGGCTGCCGAGGCGTCCCAGTTGACCTCGAACTCGCTCGGCGACGCCGGGGAGCCGTCGAAGTGGATCACGTCGACGCCGTCGGGGCGGATCGTGGCGATCTCGTCCTGTCCGATCGCGAGGGCCCGCTGCGTGTACGCGACGAACGCGGCGACGTCGGAGCCCATGAAGTTCTCGCCGTCGCCGAGGCCGACCACGAGCGGGGAGTTCCGCCGGGCACCGACGACGACGCCGGGCTGGTCGGCGTGCACGACGAGGAGCGTGAACGCGCCCTCGAGCCGCTGCACGGCCTGCTGCATGGCGTCCGTCAGGTCCCCGGTCTCGCGGAACGACCGCGCGACGAGGTGCGCCGCGACCTCGGAGTCGGTCTCGCTGAGGAACTCGACGCCCTCGGCCTGCAACTCGCCGCGGAGCTCGGCGAAGTTCTCGATGATGCCGTTGTGGATGAGGGCGAGCTTGCCGCCGTCCGCGAGGTGCGGGTGGGCGTTGCCGTCGGTCGGCCCGCCGTGCGTGGCCCAGCGGGTGTGACCGATGCCGGTGCCGCCGTCCGCGATGGGGTGCGACTCGAGTTCGTCGACGAGCGCCTGGAGCTTGCCGGCCTTCTTGGCCGAGGCGAGGTCCGATGCGGCGTCCACGACGGCGATGCCCGCCGAGTCGTAGCCGCGGTACTCGAGCCGACGGAGTCCACCGAGGAGCACGTCCTGACTGCTGTTGCTGCCGACGTAGCCGACGATTCCACACATGGCCTCGATCCTACGGTCTGCCTGGGCGGTGACCCTGCGAAGCGGCCGGATCGATGCCGTCTCGTCATCTGTCGGTTTCTGCCGTAGTCTGCTGTCCACCACAGACCGGATCAGATTGGGAGAGATGCGCGCCGAACTGAACCCGTACGCCCCCGGTGCCGGCTTGCGGCCGCCGGAACTCGTCGGACGCCAGCCCGAGGTCGACGCGTTCGACCTCCTGGTCGCGCGGTCCCGTCGCGGCCAGACCTCGCGCAGCCTCGTCCTGCACGGGCTCCGCGGAGTCGGCAAGACCGTTCTGCTGAACCAGTTCCGGGCGCAGGCCGACTCGGCCGGCTGGCTCGTGGTCGACGTGGAAGGGCAGACATCGGACTCGGGGCAGCAGACCACCCGTCGGCGACTCGCTCGTGAGATCGCCCTCGCAGCACGCCGTCTGCACCGAGGAAGGGCGCTGACCTCCGCGGTGCGGGACGCGTTGGCCACGGTGAAGGCGTTCAGCGTGCAGTTCGGGGGCATGGGGTTCTCCGTCGACGTCGAGGCCTCGGTCGGGCGCGCAGACACCGGCGTGATCGAGATCGACCTCGAAGAGCTCGTCGAGGACCTCGCGCCCGCACTCCGCGAACAGCAGCGGGTGCTCGCGCTGTTCGTCGACGAACTCCAGGACCTCGAACCCGCGCTGCTCGCCGCGTTGATCTCCGTGCAGCACCGGGCGGGCCAGCGCGAGTGGCCGTTCGTCGTGGTCGGAGCCGGGCTGCCGAGTGTGCCCGGGGCGCTCACCACGGCGAAGTCGTACGCGGAGCGCCTGTTCGACTACCGCGAGATCGGGTCGCTCCCCTCCGGGGCCGCTGCGGACGCGCTCGTCCTGCCGGCGCAGCGGTCCGGGGTCACGTTCGACCCGGACGCGCTCGACACCATCGTCGACGCAGCGGGCGGCTACCCGTACTTCCTGCAGACGTACGGATCTGCCGCGTGGGACCTGGCGGCGGACAAGCGGATCACCCGAGCGGACGCCGACGGAGCCATCGAACGCGGGAACGCCGAGCTGGACAGCGGGTTCTTCCCCGGGCGCTGGGCGAGTGCGACGCCCGCTGAGCGCCAGTACCTCGTCGCGATGTCCGACGACCCTGAGGGTGAGTCCTCGACCGGTGAAGTCGCGAGCCGCCTGGGCGTCCCCGCGAAGGCCACCAGTCAGGCGCGTCAGGCACTCATCGGCAAGGGCATCGTGTTCGCGCCGCAGCGAGGACGGATCGCTTACACGGTGCCGCACATGCGGGCCTTCGTCCGGCGACAGGCTGATCTCGACCTGGTGGACTAACGTCCGTCACATGGGACGGTTCGACGACATCGAGATCACGACGCTGCACGGTGAGCACACCACGTTCGGGCAGTTCTCCGACAAGGCCGTGCTCGTCGTTAACGTCGCCTCGCGATGCGGCCTCGCGCCGCAGTACGAGCAGCTCGAGGCACTGCAGAAGGAGTACGGCCCGCGCGGCTTCACGGTCCTCGGCTTCCCGAGCAACCAGTTCCTGCAGGAGCTCGGCTCGTCCGAGGCGATCGAGGAGTACTGCTCGACGACGTGGGGCGTCACGTTCCCGATGTGCGAGAAGGTCAAGGTCAACGGCAAGGGCGCCCACCCGCTGTACCAGGCACTCAAGGAGACCCCGGACAGCGCGGGCAAGGCCGGCCGGGTCAGCTGGAACTTCGAGAAGTTCCTCGTCGCGCCTGACGGCGCGGTGACGCGCTTCCGTCCGACGACCAAGCCGGACGACCCCGAGGTCGTCGCCGCCATCGAGGCGGCCCTGCCCGCCTGACCGCACCGAGCGCAGACCGGCCCGCGTCCGGCGGACGCGCACCGGGCTCCGGACTGGAGGCACGGTGCACGGGAGCGCGCCTGCTCACGTGATCCGGGCCTCCCGTCGGTACGCTCGTCCCCATGCCGATCACGGACACCACCGTCGCGCACCCGACCCCCTTCGTGGAGATCCCCCGCGACGAGTGGGCACAGCTCGCGCCGCGGGAGCACCTGTCCCTCACCGAGACCGAGATCGTGCAGCTGCGCGGCCTCGGCGACCGGTTGGACATGCAGGAGGTCCAAGAGGTCTACCTGCCGCTGTCACGCCTCCTGACGCTGTACGCGGCCGGCGCGCGGAACCTGCACGCGTCGACGTCGAGCTTCCTCGGGGAACGAGCCGGCAGGACGCCGTTCGTCATCGGTGTCGCGGGCTCGGTCGCGGTCGGCAAGTCGACCGTCGCACGACTCCTGCGCGAACTCACGAAGCGGTGGCCGGACACGCCCCGGGTCGAACTCGTGACGACGGACGGGTTCCTGTACCCGAACGCCGAACTCGAACGCCGCGGGATCATGGACCGCAAGGGCTTCCCGGAGTCGTACGACCGTCGGTCCCTGCTGCGGTTCGTCAGCCAGGTGAAGAGCGGTGCGGCCGAGGTCCGTGCGCCGTTCTACTCGCACCTCGTGTACGACATCGTGCCCGACGCCGAGGTGGTCGTCCGGCAGCCGGACATCCTCATCGTCGAGGGACTGAACGTGCTCGCGGCGCCGACCAACGGGCGCCTGGCACTGTCCGACCTGTTCGACTTCACGATCTACGTCGACGCGAAGACGAAGGACATCGAGTCCTGGTACGTCGACCGGTTCCTCGCCCTGCAGGAGGAGGCCTTCTCCAGCCCGGACTCCTTCTTCCACCGCTTCGCCTCGCTCTCCCGCGAGGACGCGGTGCGCACGGCGACGGAGGTGTGGCGGGCGATCAACGAGCCGAACCTCGTCGAGAACGTGCTGCCGACGCGCTCCCGGGCGACCCTCGTGCTCAAGAAGGGCGCGAACCACAAGGTCAACTCGGTGCTGCTCCGCAAGATCTGACGCGCGGCGGGCTCGCGCGAGAGCACGCGCACGCGGCGCGGATCGCGCTCGCACAACCAAAGGCCCTCGGAACCACGCGATGACGTGGTTCCGAGGGCCTTTGGTTGTGCGGCGGCGGTTCGCGCCGGTCGCAGCAGCAGGGTTCGGCGGGCGGACCCTACGCGGCGTCCTCGATCGCGAGCCTCGCGCGCACGACGTCCGCGAGGTCCTCGGCGATGCGCTCGGCATCGGCCTGCGACGCCGCCTCGACCATGACCCGCACGACGGGCTCGGTCCCGGACGGCCGCAACAGCACGCGCCCGGAGTCCCCGAGCGCAGCGGTGTGCGCCGCGACGGCCTCTTGCACGCCCTGGTCGTCGAGGCCGGTGCGGTCGACGCCCCGGACGTTGAGCAGGACCTGCGGGAACACCGTCATGCACTCCGCGAGCTGCGCGAGCGACTTGCCCGTCCGCGCCATCTCCGCGACGAGGTGCAGCCCCGTGAGGATGCCGTCGCCCGTGGTGGCGTACTCGTGGAAGATGACGTGGCCGGACTGCTCGCCGCCGAGGGAGAACCCGCCCTCGTTCATGCGCTCGAGCACGTAGCGGTCCCCCACGGCGGTCTGCTCGACCGAGATGCCGGCGTCCGACATGGCCCGGAAGAGCCCGAGGTTCGACATGACGGTCGCCACGAGGGTGTCCGACGCCAGCTGCCCGCGCTCCTTGAGCGACAGCGCGAGGATCGCCATGATCTGGTCACCGTCGACGGCGTTGCCCGCGGCGTCCACCGCGAGGCAGCGGTCGGCGTCGCCGTCGTGGGCGATGCCGACGTCGGCCCCCGCCTCGAGCACGGCCCGCGCCAGGTTGTCGATGTGGGTCGAGCCGACACCGTCGTTGATGTTCACGCCGTCGGGGTCGGCGCCGATCAGGGTGACGCGGGCACCGGCGTTGACGAAGACCTCGGGCGAGACGGCCGAGGCCGCACCGTTGGCGCAGTCGAGCACCACGTGGATGCCGTCGAGCCGCGCCGGGAGCGTGCCGAGCAGGTGCACGACGTAGCGGTCCTCGGCGTCGGCGAAGCGCGTGATCCGCCCGACGTCGCCACCGGTCGGGGTGGGCGCCGAGTGGTCGTGCATGGCCGCTTCGATGCGGTCCTCGACCTCGTCCGGCAGCTTGCGGCCGCCGGCGGCGAAGAACTTGATCCCGTTGTCGGGGGCCGGGTTGTGCGACGCGGAGATCATCACGCCGAAGTCGGCGTCGATGTCCGCGACGAGGAACGCGGCAGCGGGGGTGGGGATGACCCCGGCGTCGAGCACGTCGACGCCGGCGGAGGCGAGCCCGGCGGCGACGGCCGCGCCGAGGAACTCACCGGAGACGCGCGGGTCGCGCGCCAGGACCGCGCGGGGGCGCGGTCGACCGGACGCCCGACGGGCGTCCGCATGGTGTCCGTGTGTGAGCACGGCCGCGCTGGCCTGGGCGAGACCCAGAGCCAGCGCGGCCGTCAGCTCGCCGTTGGCGAGACCACGAACACCGTCGGTACCGAACAGACGCGGCATTGCGATCGGGTTCGGCGAGCGACTAGCGCTTCGAGAACTGCGACGCCTTGCGGGCCTTCTTGAGACCGGCCTTCTTGCGCTCGATGACGCGGGCGTCACGGGTGAGGAAGCCGGCCTTCTTGAGCGCCGGGCGGTTGTTCTCGCGGTCGATCTCGTTCAGCGCACGCGCGATGGCGAGGCGGAGCGCACCGGCCTGACCCGAGGGGCCGCCACCGGTGATGCGGGCGGTGACGTCGTAGGCGCCGAGGAGCTCGAGCACCTTGAACGGGTCGTTGATCAGCTGCTGGTGCAGCTTGTTCGGGAAGTAGTCCTCGAGCGTGCGGCCGTTGACCGTGAACGCGCCGCCACCGGGGACGAGGCGGACGCGGGCGATGGCCTCCTTGCGGCGCCCGACGGCACCGCCCGAGACGTTGAGGATCTGGCGGGGAGCAGCCTCGGCAGCGGCGGGTGCGCTCTCCGTAGTGAAGCTCTCCGGGGTCTGGTCGAGGGAGTCAGCGATCTGTGCCATGAGTTGTATCAGTCCTTGAAGTCGTCGTGGCCGTCGTTACTGCGCGACCTGGTCGAAGGTGTACGCCTTGGGCTGCTGCGCGGCGTGCGGGTGCTCCGCGCCGGCGTAGACCTTCAGCTTCTTGAGCTGCTCACGGCCGAGGGTGTTCTTCGGCAGCATGCCGCGGATCGCCTTCTCGACGGCGCGGGTGGGGTGCTTCTCGAGCATCTCCGGGTAGGAGGTCGCCGTGAGGCCGCCCGGGTAGCCCGAGTGACGGTAGTAGACCTTCTTGGCGAGCTTGGAGCCGGTGAGGGCGACCTTGTCCGCGTTGATGATGATGACGTAGTCACCCATGTCCATGTGCTGGGCGAAGGTGGCCTTGTGCTTGCCGCGCAGGAGCGCAGCCGCGTGGGTGGCGAGGCGGCCGAGGACGACGTCGGTCGCGTCGATGACGATCCAGTCGTGCTGGACGTCTGCCGGCTTCGGGGAGAACGTACGAGTCACAGGTGTGCTGCTTTCGTGTCGAGGTGAGGAGTCCGTGAATCCCGCTCCGGTGGGTGTTCCCCGCGCGATGCACGTGGAACTGCCCGGTGGAGGGCTCATCTGACTGTCCGGCGCACGGGGCGCACAGACCAAGGAGAGAGCCTACCCGACGCGACTCGCGTTGTCGAACGCGCCCGGCAACGGACTGGAGGCACGGTGCCCGCTGGCACCGCGCCTCCAGTCCGTCAGGTGGTCACGTCCGTCAGGACGGCCGTCACCGGAAGAGGCCGCGCAACCAGTCGATGAGCGCCGCGATGGCCGCCGCGATCGGGCCGGTCCCGCTGTGGCCGGGCTTCCCGGGTCCCTCACCGGGCTTGCCCGGACCGTCACCGGGCCCGCCGGGCTTCCCGACGCCCGGCAGGTCGATGCCCACCAGGATCGGGTCGTGGTCGCTCGCGCGGAACACGTCGTCGCGGTAGAGGTCCGTGACGTTGTAGTCGTAGCGCGAGTACTCGAGGCCGACCGACTCCACCGAGTTGATGTTCCAGATGTCCACGCCGGTGACGGTCTTCACGGCCGCCTTCGACGCGAACACGTGGTCGAGCGACCCGCTCAGCCCGCTGAAGACGTACGACCACTCGGTCTGGTCTTCGGTCGGGCCGAGGTCCGTGTAGCCGGCGTCGTCGAGGACCTTCACCGGGTCCTCCTGGCTGTAGGCGTTGAAGTCGCCGAGCATGAACACCTTGTCGGTGCCGGAGGTCTTCTGCATCGCGGTCGAGAACGCCACGAGCGCCTTCGACTGCGCCACACGGGAGGCGTTCGATGCACCCTGGCCGTCGCCCTGGTCGGCGTCGGCGCCCTCGCCGGAGCCCTTCGACTTGAAGTGGTTCGCGATGACGAGGAACGTGTCCGCCTTCTTCGGCTTCTCGACGCCCCCGCCCTTGCCGGGCCCGGTCACGACCGGCGCGAACGCCTGGGCGAGGGGCTGCCGGGCGTTGGCGAACGCCGTCGAGTCGGTGAGGATCGTCGACCCGCCGACCGGCTGCACGCGGTCCTGCTTGTAGATGAGTGCGAGCCGGATGACGTCCTCGCTCGACGGGAGCTTCGCCGGCGACTTCGCGTAGGCCCAGGTGTCCTTGCCGGTGGCCTCGTTGAGGGCGGCGACGAGGGCGGCCACGGCGGCGTCGCGGTCCTGGCCGAAGCGGGCCGAGTTCTCGATCTCCTCGAGCGACACGACGTCGGCGCCGAGGCCGTTGATCGCCTTGACGATCTTCACCTGCTGGCGGGCGAGGTCGTCCGCGTTCGCCGCACCACGGGCGTCGCAGCCGCCCTTGACGGTCACGGGGTCGCCGTCACGGTCCGTGTAGTACGTGCAGCCGGTGAGCTGGTCGCCGGTCGTCGGGAAGTAGTTCAGGACGTTGAACCCGGCGAGCTTGACGTCCCCGCCGACGTTCTCCGGCGCTGCGGTGCGGACGTTCGAGAACGACACCGGCAGGTCCGCTGCCGGGGTGGCCCCGGTGATCGGCGAGGTCGGCTGGAACTTCCACGCGTCGTTCCGGAAGTCGAGGACGACCGGCTCGTCGAACGTCGCGGCGGCGCCGACCGTGACCGGGCCCTGGGTGAGCCAGGAGACCGGGATCGACTGGTTGGCGGCACTGAGGAAGTTCGTGCTCGCCCCGTCGTCGAGCACGACCTTGCGCGCCGCGTTGTCGGCGACGACCGCGGCGGCTGCGGCGCTGCCCGGACGGGCGACCTCCGTCGGCTGGAGCAGTCGCTGCTTCCCGCTCGCGAGCACGACCTCGCCGTACTGGTTCGTCGTGTAGTCGTCGGCGACCGTGTAGTCCCCCTGCGGCGCGACGAGCATGCTCTCGAGCGACTCGCGCTGTGCGTCGGTGCGCGGGAACGTGAGCGTCGCGGGCACGGGCTTGGCGACGCCGTCCTTCGGGAGCTGCTCGAGACCCGCGGCGGTCGGGACGGTGAGTTCGGTCAGACCGTTGAACTCGGAGACCGCGCCCGTGAGGCGCACGACGTCGCCGATCGCGACCTTCGCCGCGGTGGCCGAGGAGTACACGAAGACGGCGTCCGACGCCGTGTGCGTCGCCAGGTCGAGCGCCCCGCCGGTGCCGGCCGTCTGGATCGTGTAGCCGTTGAACCCGCCCGTGGCGTACACGGCGGTGACGACGCCGTCCGTGCGCACGGTCTTGCCGACGTACGGCGAGGTGTCCGTCGTCCCCTGCAGCTGCGCGATGGTGACCTGCTCGGCCGGTGTCGCCGGCGTGCCCGGGTCGGTGGGGTCCGTCGGGTCGGTGGGGTCCGTCGGCTGGGTCGTCTCGCCGGCCGCGTTCTCCGGGGTGACCGTGCTCGTCAGCGAGAAGTCCGCCGCGTTCGAGTCCGTGTCGGTCGTGCCCGTGCGGGTCAGCGCGTCCGGCACCGAGTTGGCGGTGCCGGTCGTGGCGGCCGCGGTCTCGAAGGTGTTCGACGTGCCGTAGCCGAGCAGGTCGACGACACCGGGCGTCCCGGTCGTGACGGCACCGGCGGGGAGGGTCAGCGCGGTCGCCTGGTCGGCGAGGACGAGCGTGCCCGTCGACCCCGACGGGTTCAGTCCCGTGACGGCGTCGGCTTCGGGCAGCGCCTGACCGGTCGACCCGTTGGACCCCATCTGCACGAGGTACGTGCCGTGCGCGGGGACCGAGCCGGCGAGCCTGCCGACCGACGGCGCACCCGTGCTGGTCGCGGCGCGGTACTGGAGCGACCACCCGTCCACGCTGATCGGGGCGTCGGTCGGGTTGCCGAGCTCGACGAACTTGTTCGTGAACGGCTGGTTCGCGCTGCCGCCCTTGAGGTAGGCCTCCTCGATGACGAGGCCGGTGCCGTCCGGGTTCGCCGACGCCGGGGCGGCGGCGACGAGCGGGGCGGCGACGAGGGCTGCGGCGGTGACGGCGCACACCAGCGTGCGGCTCGTCACCCCCGCCGAGCGTTCGGTTCGGAGCATGAGGACCTTCGCGTTCGTGGGTTGGCTCCCCCCGGTCGGGGGGGCAACGACCCTCGGAACCTACCTGCCTGGACGGTCGCTCAGGTTGCGGACAGGTAAATGATTGCTTCCCGGTACGAACGTCCCGGGACGACTCAGTGCGGGACGGGCAGCCACTCCGACCCGACGCGGTGCACCGCCGGGCCGTGACCGGGGAGCAGGATGCCCGGCATCGGCAGCGCTCGCGCCGACTCGAGTGCCCGTCCCGGGTCGGCCGTGAAGAACGGCGTGATCATCCGGGGGCGCGGCGCCCAGGACGCCGGCTGCGTGTCGTGCCGCGACACCACCGCGTCACCCGTGACGATCGCGTCCGCGGCCGGGAGGAGGTACGCCGTCGACCCGGCGGTGTGGCCGTCGGCCGGGAAGGGGGTGATCGCGCGGCCGTCGAAGTCCGCGGCGGTGAAGGCGCGGACGGTCGGGACGGTCGTCGGTCGGAGCGCGTCGGACGCGATCGCCCGGGCGAGCCACCGGAGCACCCGTGGTGCCGCGAGCCGCCCGCCGATCTCCGCGGGGGTGACCTGCTGCCGCCCGGGACCGCGGACGTTGTCGACCTCGTCCGCGTGGGCGAGCACCTCGAGGCGTGGGAACCGTTCGAGGATCCCGGGGATGCCGCCGACGTGGTCGACGTGCCCGTGGGTGACGTACACGCGGCGGAGGTCGTCGAGGTCGTGGCCCGCCCAGCGCACGGTGTCGAGCACGAGGTCCGTGTCCGCGGGGTACCCGGCGTCGATCAGCGCGACCCCGTCCTCCTCGGCGAGGACGACCCAGTTCGACACCGGTCCCTCGACGAACACCACACCGGGCGCGACGGAGACGACGGACCGGGCGGTGCGGGAGCTCATCCCCCGACCGTACCGGTGGCGGGTCCGTCCACCGTCCGGCGCGCACGGGTCTGGTCGGCCCGCGCCGCGAGCGCGTCGTCGGCCGGGTAGCCGACCTCGGTCAGGGTGAGCCCGCGGGCCGGCGCCACCTTGAACTCGCTGGTGCGCTGCTGCGCGCGCCGCAGCGCCTCGAGGCGCTCCGGGCCGAAGCGGCCCTCACCGACGGCGATGGTCGCCCCGACCATCGCGCGCACCATCGAGTGGCAGAACGCGTCGGCCTGGAGGCTCGCCACCAGTGTGCCGTCCGGCTCGCGGTCCCAGCGGAACTCCTGGAGCGTCCGGATCGTGGTCGCCCCGTCGCGCGGCTTGCAGAAGGTCGCGAAGTCGTGCAGCCCGAGCAGCACCAGCGCACCGCGCTCCATCGCCGCGGGGTCGAGACGCGTCGGGTGCCAGGTGGTGTGTCCGCGACGACGTGGGTCGCGGGGTGTGTCGGCGTCCGCGACCCGGTACTGGTAGCGACGCCAGAGGGGGGAGAACCGGGCGTCGAACCCGTCCGGGGCGATCGAGGCGCGCGTGACCACGACGTCGCCGTCGGGCGCCGCGATGCCGTTCACCCGCTTCACGAGACCGTCCAGCGGCGAGCGCCCGGTGGTGCCGCGCTTGGCCCGCAACGCCCCCCACTGTTCGGGCGAGAGGTCGAGGTGGGCGACCTGGCCGGTGGCGTGCACGCCGGCGTCCGTGCGGCCCGCGACGGTGAGGACCGGCGGCTCGCCCCACCGGGTGAAGACCGTGGCGAGCGCCGACTCGAGCGCGCCCTGCACGGTGCGGAGGCCCGGCTGGCGGGCCCAGCCGGAGAAGGCTGCTCCGTCGTACGCGATGTCGAGCCGGAGCCGCACGCCGTCGGGGGTCTCGGTGTCGCTCACGCCCCCACGGTAGCGGTGTCAGTGGCGCGTCAGTGGCGTGTGAGCGGGCGGCTGCACGATCGACCCCGACATCGACGAAAGGAACCTGCGATGACCACGACACCCCTCGCGGTGGAGGCATCCGGCCTCGTGAAGACCTTCGGGACGAACCGCGCCGTGGACGGTGTCGACCTCCGCGTGGAGGCCGGCACGGTGTACGGCGTGCTCGGCCCGAACGGCGCCGGCAAGACGACCACGATCTCGATGCTGGCGACCCTGCTCACGGCGGACGCCGGCGAGGCCCGCGTGTTCGGGCACGACGTCCGGCGTGAGGCCCAGACGGTCCGCTCGCTCATCGGCGTGACCGGACAGTACGCGAGCGTCGACGAGACGCTCAGCGCGACCGAGAACCTCGTCATCTTCTCGCGGCTGCTCGGGCTCTCCCGTCGCGACGCGAAGGCGAAGTCGTCCGAGCTGCTCGACCGCTTCGGCCTGACCGAGGCGGCGTCACGACCGCTCAAGGCGTTCTCGGGCGGCATGCGTCGTCGGCTCGACCTCGCGGCGAGCCTGATCGCGCAGCCGCCGCTCATCTTCCTCGACGAACCCACGACCGGGCTGGACCCGCGGACCCGGGCGCAGATGTGGGACACCATCCGGGAGCTCGTCACGACCGGGTCGACGGTGCTCCTGACCACGCAGTACCTCGACGAGGCCGACCAGCTCGCCGACCGCATCGCCGTCATCGACCACGGCCGCGTCGTCGCCGAGGGCACGGGTGACGAGCTCAAGGCCTCGATCGGCACCTCGTCGCTGCAGCTCCGGTTGACCGACGGGCTCCGGCTGGACGCGGCGCGGACGATCGTGCGCACCACGCTCGGCGTCGACGCGGTCGCGAGCCCCGAGGGCTCCCGGCTGACCGCACCGATGACCGACCCCGACCGGGTGACCGACCTGCTCGTGTCGTTCCGCGAGGCGGGCATCTCCCTCGCCGAGATGAGCGTGCAGAAGCCGACCCTCGAGGAGGTCTTCCTGACCATCACCGGCAGACCGACGGACGCCGACGCGACCGACGGTGCCGACCGCGAGCTCGAAGGGAGCATCGCATGACCACCATCGCCCCCACCCCGACCTCGACGCCCCGCGTCACGCCGCGCGCCGGCGTCGGCAGCACGGGACTCGCCGCGACCGTCCGACAGTCGTTCACGATGGCCTACCGCGGACTCGTGAAGATCCGCCGGACGCCCGAGCAGCTCTTCGACGTCACGCTCATGCCGATCGTCTTCACCGTGATGTTCACGTACATCTTCGGCGGCGCGATCTCCGGCGACATCGGCAGCTACCTGCCCGTGATCATCCCCGGCATCCTCGTGCAGACGAACATCACGTCGTCGATCGTCACCGGCGTCCAGCTCCGCGAGGACATGGACAAGGGGGTGTTCGACCGCTTCAAGTCGCTCCCGATCGCGCGCATCGCACCCCTCGCGGGAGCCCTGCTCGCCGACACCGTCCGCTACGCCATCGCGACCACGATCACCTTCACGGTCGGGATCATCATGGGTCTGCGGCCCGAGGGCGGTCCCGCGGCCGTCGTGCTCGCCGGGCTCCTCGTGATCGTCGTCGCGTGGGCGATCAGCTGGATCTTCGCGTACTTCGGCGTGGTCGCGCGCACGGCGTCGAGTGTCTCCGGCATCGCGAACCTCGTGCTGTTCCCGCTGACGTTCCTCTCGAACGCGTTCGTCCCCGTCGACACCCTGCCGAGCTGGCTGCGCTGGTTCACCGAGGTCAACCCGATCTCGCACCTCATCACGGCGGTCCGTGAACTCGTCAACCACGGCGCGGTGACGGGTGACCTCTGGATCAGCCTCCTCGGCGCGGCGGTCGTCGTCGCGGTCTTCGCCCCACTCACCGTGCGGACCTACATGCGGAAGGCCTGAGCCCCCGCCCGCAGGTCCTCGAGCACCACGCGCGTCGCCGCCACGGCCTCGTCCCGGTCCCACCGGGCCGAGGCCGTCTCGGCGTCGCGGAGCACGTCGGCGCCGACCGCCGCGGCGATCACGGGCCGGAGCCGCTCGTGCGAGAGCACCGCGAAGTCCTGCCGCGTGCCGAAGCGCACGGCCAGTGCCCAGCACCGCGCAGCCGCATCGAGGGATCCCTCGCGGGCGGCGGCGAGCGCCAGTCCGGCGAGGGTCGTCCCGACCACGGGCAGGTCGGTCCACCACGGCCGGACCCGGAGCAGGGCGAGTGTCGCGTTCCGCATCCGTCGCGCGACGGCTCGCTCGGCCGGCCGGAGCCTGTCGAGACCGCCCGCGGTCTCGTCGACGGCGGCGATGCGGGCGGCGCCGGCCATCAGCCGCCAGTTCGGGGCGGGTCCGCGCCGCTCCGATGCCGCCTCCCACGCCGCCGTGTACCGGTCGGCGGCCGCTGCCGGGTCGCCCTCCGCCCGCCGGCACTCCGCCTCGATCGCCAGCGCGATCAGGGCAACCATCGCACCGTCGGCCTCGGGGCCACGACCGCTGGCCGGTCGGTGCTGCAGCTCGCGGGCGACCGACCTGGCTCGGTCGACGTCCCCGGTCGCGGCGGCGCAGAGCCCGACTGACCACGCGATCTCGGACAGGTCGTCGTCGGCGCCCAGGAGCTCGAGGCGTCCCCGTGCCCGTTCGGCCGCGTCCAAGGCATCCGTGTACCGGCCCGTCTGCGCGAGGAGCTGCGTCATCGTGACCGCGGAGGTCCCGGTGGTCCACACGTCGCCGGCACGGTTCGCGAGGTCCTGGGCGGCAACGGCGAAGCGGAGCGCCTCGGCGGGTTCCCCGCCGTTCTCGGCGAGCGGGGCGCTGAGCAGGTTCCCGATGCAGGCGACGCGGTCGTCCGGATCGGCACGGAACCCGGCGAGGAGTGCAGTCGCGGCATCCGGGCGGCCGAGCTCGACGAAGAGGGCGGCGAGGGCGTCGACGACGGGATCGTCGGCGGTCGCGGTCCGGCGCCAGCGGCGGAGCGTCGACACGGCCCACGCGGTCGTGCGGCGGTCGTCGAACGCGGACGCGCCACCCGCGACGACGAGCCCGATGTGCGCGGCGGTGCGGTCTGCCCCTGCCGGCTCGCGGGACCGCAGGACGGTCACGACGTCCGGAGCGACCGCGGTGATCTCCTCCTGCGTGCCACGGAGCGTCCAGTAGGCACCGAGGGCAGCGAACACCGCCGCGGTCGCCCCGGCGTCCTCGTCGCGGAGCGCCCATCGCAGGAGCCCGACGAGGTTGTCGGCTTCGCGGCGGACCTCGTGGAACCGGCCGAGCTGCTCCGGGCCGACGATGGCGAACAGGTCGTGGGTGGTGCCGAAGCCGTGGGCCCACCCGAGCATCGCACGTCGGACCTCGTCGGTGCGTCCGAGGTCGCGGAGCCGCGCCGCGCCGAACTCCCGGACGGTCTCGAGCAGGCGGTAGCGGACCGGCTCGCCCTCGTGTTCGACGAGTTGCACGAGGGACTGCTCGACGAGGTCGGCGAGATCGTCCAGTGCGTCGGGCTGATCCGGGGCCGCGACCGCCTCCACCGCGTCCACCGCGAGCCCGTCGGGGAAGAGCGCGAGTCGGGGCAGGAGGTCGCGGGCGCCGTCATCGAGCAGGTGCCAGCTCCACTCGATGACCGCGAGCAGGGTGCGGTGCCGTTCCGGGGCGCTCCGGTCGCCGCCCCGCAGCAACGCGAAGCGGTCGTCGAGACGCCGTTCGATCTCGTCCGTGCTCATGCCTCGGATCCGTGCGGCGGCGAGCTCGATCGCGAGGGGTGAGCCGTCGAGACGGGTGCAGATCCGGCGGACGGCGTCCACCGGCAGCACCGCGCCGGGGCGGGCCGCGCGGGCACGCTCGGTGAACAGGCGCACCGCGGCACCGTCCGCCTCGACCGGCAGGGGCGCCAGGGGCGCCACGACCTCACCGGCGATCGCGAGGGGCGCCCTCGACGTGGCGAGCACCCGCAGGTCCGGGGCCGCGGCGAGCAGCTCGGCGGTCAGCGTGGCGACCGGCTCGAGCAGGTGCTCGCAGTTGTCGAGCACGAGCACCGTCGGCCCGTCCGACAGCGATCTGACGACCCTGGCCGACAGGTCGCTCACCACGGCGTCGCGCAGCGTCCGGGCCGATCTGACCTCCACGATCCCGAGCACCGCACCGAGCGCGGGGAGGACGTCCTCGGGCGCCGCGACGGACGCGAGCTCCACCACGACGACGCCGACGTCGTCCGGCAGCGCCGCCGCGACCGCCTGGGCGAGGCGGGTCTTCCCGAGCCCACCCGCACCGAGGACCGTGACCAACCGCTCCCGGGACAGGAGGTCCGTGACGGCGGCGAGGTCGGCCTCCCGTCCGACCAACCGGTTCGGCGCGGCCCGCAGGCCGATGTGTCGCGCCCGCCCCACCTGGTCTGCCGACCGGCGCAGGAGGTCCGCGTTCAGTCGGACGAGGTCGCCGGAGGGGTCGGCACCGAGTTCGTCGACCAGCCGGTCACGGTGCGCGGCGAACACGGCGAGCGCCTCGGCCGGTCGGCCGGCAGCGTCGAGCGCACGCATCGTGCCCGCGACCGTGACCTCGTCGAAGGGGTCCGCCTCGGCGGCGGACCGCCACACCGCGACCGCCTCGTCCGCTCGTCCGGCCTCGAGCAGGACTGCTCCGAGCGTTCGACGCAGGGCGCCGCGTGCGGTGGCGGCCCGAACGGCGAGCGCGTCGCCGAGGTCACCGTCGACGTCCTCGCCGGGAGCACCCCGCCAGAGCACGAGTGCGCCTTCCACGGCACCGACGTCGGTCGACGACGCCGCGCGCTCCGCCCGGAGCAGGTCGACGTCGTCCGCGTCGCACCCGAGGGCGTATCCCGTCGTGGTGGAGCGGACGAGCCCGTCGGCGGTCGTCCGGCGCAGGCGCGACACCATGGTCTGGAGCGCCGCCCGTGCCGCACGGGGCTGCTCGCCGGGCCAGAGGCCGTCGATGAGCGAGTCGGTCGACACGCCGAGCCCGGGCGCCAGGACCAGCGCGGTGAGGAACGACCGCGCGAGCGCGCCGGTGACGGCGGTGGGCGTCCCAGTCGTCCCCTCGACCAGCACGGGTCCGAGGACGGCGAGACGGGGACGCGCGGTCACGTCCCGAGTCTACGGACGCTCGGGCGTCACGCCTCCCGCGCCGTTCTCCCGGTACCGCGTCCGGAGCTCCCGGTACCGGGCATCCCAGTCGAACGTCGCGGCTGCGGCCGTGTCGCCGTCCAGGTCGAGCTCGAGCAGCTCGAGGTACGTGTGCCACCCGGCGAGGTAGTCGATGCTGCCGACACCCTGGTGCTCGAGCCGGAGCGACGCACCGTGCTCCGTCGGCTCGACCGTGACCGTGATCGTGGTCTGCTGCTCCTCGACGGCGTGCCAGGTGGTCGTGAAGCTCCGGGGCGGGTCGCACGCTGTGACCTGCCCGACGGTGAACACGCTCCCGTCGTCGTAACGGGCGGTCCAGTGCCCGCCGAGTCGCAGGTCGCCCTCGTACGGGGCCATCCACCGGGAGAGTCGCTCGCGGTCGGTCACCGCGTGCCAGAGGTCTTCCGGGGTGGTCGGGTAGGTCTGGGCGAAGCGGATGAGGTACCCGCCCTCGGAGAGCGGTTCTGCGGTGCCGTCGGTGGTGCGCATGTCAGGACTCCTCGTCGTGTCGTGCGGGTCTTCTGGTCGTGTGATCGGGCTCATCTGCCGCCGGTCGAGCCTCGCGCTGCCCCCTGGCGATCTCGGTGCCCAGCGCATCGAGTCGTTGTCGCCAGAGCGCGCGGTAGCGTTCGACGGCTCCGTCGAGCTCGGCCACCACGCGGGGCTCGAGGCGGTAGATGCGGGCAGTCCCGTGTGCCTCCGACGATGCGAAACCCGCCTCGCGCAAGACCCGCAGGTGCCGCGAGACCGCCGGCTGCGAGATCCCGAACTCCGATGCGATGACGTCGACCAACTCGCCCGCGGGGCGATCGCCAGTGGCCAGGAGCTCGGTCAGACGTCGTCGAACCGGGTCACCGAGGACGTCGAAGGCGTGCATGCACGCACTCTATAACCTACGTGTTATCTTCGTCGAGGACCGCTGGCCCGCTCACCGTCCGGTCTGCTTCTTCCCGAACGGCCCGGTGTCGGTGTCGATGTCCTCCGTCGCCCGCTTCTCGGACTCGATGACACCCCGCAGCGCCACGATCGCACTCGCCGTCACGGTGACCTGGGACGGGTTCGACCGACTCGCGTCGAGCGCCGCCTCGAGCGTCGCGAGGGCTTCGTCCCCCTCCTCCGCCGGGCAGTCGCCCCGGACCACGCACGCCACCTGCCGTAGTGCGGCCGCGAACGGCTCGGCGAAGGCGGGGTCCGGCCGTCCGATGTTGTCGGCCACAGGGCCGGAGCGCGCGACGAGCTCGGTGAGGTCCGTCGTGTACCAGGCAGCACGTTCGACCGCACGGAACCGGGCACCGTCCGACTGCAGGCGCGCTCGGGAACCACGGAGCGCACCACGCGGGTTCATCCGCCGGCTCTCCTGTGCGGTGGCGACCCGGTCCCGCACGTCCGCGATGGCCTTGTCGAGCCGCTCCTGCTGCCGGTCCCACGCGGCGGTGTCGGGCTCACCGTCCACGAGCACGTCCGCCAGGTCGTCGAGCTGCTGCGCGAGCACCGCGTTCACCTGGTCGATGCGGCGCTCCGCGTCCCAGAAGTGCAGCGGCGGGAACACGGCGAAGTTCACGGCGAGGCCGATCGCGATCCCGATGGCCATCTGCACGATGTACGCGAACGAGTACCCCTCGGCGTTGCCGCCACCCACGAGCAGCACGAAGAGCGCGGCCATCGGCACCCAGGAGTACCCCTCGCCGAGGATCCGGAAACCGCTCACGAGGACACCGATGCCGACCGCGAGGGCGACCGCGATCACGCCGGGGTCGCCGACGAGCATGGTCACCCAGGCGATGACGATCCCGAGGGTGATGCCCACGAGCGTCTGCACGCCCGAACGGATGCCGGCGAAGACGGTCGTGCGCATCGCGACGATCGCGCCGAGCGGCGCGTAGTACGGGTACTCCGCCGCGACGCCCGGCGCGTACTTGGCCAGGACCCAGGCGATGGTCGCGGCCAACGCCGCTTTCGCGGCGAGCAGCAGCCGCGGTTGGGTGCCGGAGTCGCGGCTCCACCGCCAGATGCGGCGACCGGCGCCGGTGATGCGTTCTGCTCGTGCCATGGCGACGGTGACGCTACGTGGCGGCGCCTGGGAGGACCGACCGCGGATCCGAGGTGCGCGGCGACGGCCTGGAGGCCCGTGGCGGGCCCGCACCGCGCCTCCTGTCCGTCACCCGCTCACGCCCCGGACGCGAGGAAGCCCCCGCGACGTGCGTCGCGGGGGCTTCCTCGTGTGGTGCTGGTGACTACTTGGCGTCGTCGGCCTTCGTGTCGTCCGCCTTGGCGGCAGCGTCGTCCTCGACCTCGGCGGCAGCCTCGGTCTCGGTCTCGGCCTCGACCGGCGCGGACTCCTCGGTGGTCTCGGTCTCGTCGACCGGGGCCTCGTCAGCGGCCGGCTCCTCGACCGGGGCGGCGGCGGCCGAAGCCGCGTCGCGCTTCACCGGGGCGGGCTTGCCCGACACCGGCTCGAGGACGAGCTCGATCGACGCGAGGGGAGCGTTGTCGCCCTTGCGGAAACCGAGCTTCGTGATGCGGGTGTAGCCGCCCTGACGGTCCTCGACCTGCGGGGCGATCTCGGTGAACAGCGTGTGCACGACGGACTTGTCGCGCAGGATGCTGATCACACGACGACGGGCGTGCAGGTCGCCGCGCTTCGCGAACGTGATGAGCCGCTCGGCGACCGGGCGGAGGCGCTTGGCCTTCGTCTCGGTCGTGGTGATGCGGCCGTGCGTGAAGAGGGCGTTGGCGAGGTTGCTCAGGAGCAGGCGCTCGTGGGCGGGACCGCCACCGAGGCGGGGGCCCTTGGTGGGCTTCGGCATGTCAGTTCTCCAGTGGTGATGGTGGTGCGCGCTGACTCAGCACGCGTGCGCTCGCGCGCGAGGTCAGTTGTTGGACTCGTCCTCGTCGTACCCGCTGTAGAAGTGGGCGCCGTCGAATCCGGGGACGGTGTCCTTGAGGGACAGGCCGAGCTCGGTGAGCTTGTCCTTGACCTCGTCCACCGACTTCTGACCGAAGTTGCGGATGTTCATGAGCTGCGTCTCCGAGAGGGCGACGAGCTCGGACACCGTGTTGATGCCCTCCCGCTTGAGGCAGTTGTAGCTGCGGACCGACAGGTCGAGGTCCTCGATGGGGGTCTGCAGCTCGTTCGAGAGCACCGCGTCGACCGGCGCGGGGCCGATCTCGATGCCCTCGGCCGCCGTGTTCAGCTCGCGGGCGAGACCGAACAGCTCGACCAGCGTGCGGCCGGCCGAGGCGATGGCGTCGCGCGGCGAGATCGCCGGCTTCGTCTCGACGTCGACGACCAGGCGGTCGAAGTCCGTGCGCTCACCGGCACGCGTCGCCTCGACGCGGTAGGTGACCTTGAGGACCGGCGAGTAGATCGAGTCGATCGGGATCTGACCGGCCTCGGAGAACTCCGAGCGGTTCTGCGTCGCCGACACGTAGCCACGGCCACGCTCGATCGTGAGCTCGAGCTCGAACCGCGCGGTGTCGTTCAGGGTCGCGATGACGAGGTCCGGGTTGTGGATCTCGACGCCGGCCGGGGCGGAGATGTCCGCCGCGGTGACCTGACCGGCACCCTGCTTGCGCAGGTACGCGGTGATCGGCTCGTCGTGCTCGCTGGAGACGACGAGGCTCTTGATGTTGAGGATGATCTCGGTGACGTCTTCCTTGACACCGGGAACGGTGCTGAACTCGTGGAGGACGCCGTCGATGCGGATGCTGGTGACGGCCGCGCCGGGGATCGAGGAGAGGAGCGTGCGGCGCAGCGAGTTGCCGAGGGTGTAACCGAAGCCCGGCTCGAGCGGCTCGATGACGAAGCGCGAGCGGTGCTCGGAGATCGACTCCTCGGTCAGGGTGGGGCGCTGTGCAATGAGCACTGTGGGATTCCTTTCGGCGGAGTGTCCGCTATATGACACTCGGCGGTACGACGGGGCCGACCGGGCCCCGACGGGTCTGTTGAGTTGTGATCACGCGCACCGACGGCCGCGAACGGCTCGTCGTGCGCGATCGAACGACCAGGAATGGCCGGCCCCGCTCGCCCCGGTCAGGGAACGAGCGGGGAACGGCCGGTTGCTCCTCGCGTCAGACGCGGCGACGCTTGGGCGGGCGGCACCCGTTGTGCGCCTGCGGCGTGACGTCGTTGATCGAACCGACCTCGAGGCCGGCGGCCTGGAGGGAACGGATCGCGGTCTCGCGGCCCGAACCCGGACCCTTCACGAAGACGTCGACCTTCTTGACGCCGTGCTCCTGCGCCTGACGCGCGGCGGACTCGGCGGCGAGCTGCGCCGCGAACGGCGTCGACTTGCGCGAACCCTTGAAGCCGACGGCACCCGAGGACGCCCAGCTGAGGACGGCACCCGACGGGTCGGTGATGCTGACGATCGTGTTGTTGAACGTGCTCTTGATGTGGGCCTGGCCCACGGCGACGTTCTTCTTCTCCTTGCGACGCGGCTTGCGCGCGGCAGTCTTGGGGGTAGCCATGATGATCTCCTATCGGGCCTTCTTCTTGCCTGCCACGGTGCGCTTCGGTCCCTTGCGGGTACGCGCGTTGGTCTTGGTGCGCTGACCGCGCACCGGGAGACCACGACGGTGGCGGAGACCCTCGTAGCTACCGATCTCGACCTTGCGGCGGATGTCGGCGGCGACCTCGCGGCGGAGGTCACCCTCCACCTTGAAGTTGCCCTCGATGTAGTCGCGGAGGGCGACGAGCTGGTCGTCGGTGAGGTCCTTGACGCGGATGTCGCCGGAGATGCCGGTCTCGGCCAGGGCCTGGACGGACCGGGTACGGCCGACGCCGTAGATGTACGTGAGTGCGATCTCCACGCGCTTCTCGCGCGGGATGTCGACGCCTGCTAGACGTGCCATGTGCTGGCTGCTCCTGTGGTTGGTGGAGGTGTGGCGCAGTACCGGTGCCCGGGCCTCCGCCCCGAGGTGTCCCCCGCTGCCGGAGCCGCGGGTTCTGGTACTGCGTGTTCGGTGTTGAGTTGTGGGTCCTGCTGGGAGCTCAGCCCTGGCGCTGCTTGTGGCGCGGGTTGCTCTTGCAGATCACCATGACGCGGCCCTTCCGGCGGATCACTCGGCAGTGCTCGCAGATGGGCTTGACGCTGGGGTTGACCTTCATGGTTGGTTCCTCGTGCTCGCTGGCTTCGTGCTCGGCGGGTTCGCCGGGCCGTTCCTTTCCAGCTCGCGGATCACTTGTAGCGGTAGACGATCCGGCCGCGGGTCAGGTCGTACGGGCTCAGCTCCACGATCACGCGGTCCTCGGGGAGGATGCGGATGTAGTGCTGGCGCATCTTCCCGGAGATGTGCGCGAGGACCTTGTGTCCGTTGGTCAGCTCAACGCGGAACATCGCGTTGGGCAGAGCTTCGAGCACCGAGCCCTCGATCTCGATGACGCCGTCTTTCTTGGCCATAGCCTCACTGTCGCTTGGTTGGATTACCGGTGTGATCCCCGAGCCGGTCTGCGGGTCGGGCGCCACGCCCGGAGGGCATGACACACCAAAGATCGATCCTACTTGCCAGACGCCCGATTGCCAAGTGCGGACGGCTCCGGCCCCTCGACCTGGGGCTTCCCGGCGGGATTCTGAACGTTCCACAGTGGTTGCCTGGCCCGTTCTGGGCCGTCTCGAGTGCACCGGCCGTACCGTGTCACGGCAGCCCACCGAACGGAGAGAACCGTGCCGAAGACCCGCGGCCCCCTGGCCCGCCACGGACGCCTGCCCCGTCGTCGCGCCTGGGCGTCGGCCCTCGGGATCGTCGCGTCCGTCCTGGCGGTCGCCCTCGTCAGCGGCACCAGCGTGGCCGCGATCGCCGGTGGGACACTCGCGACGAAGCCGAAGACCGTCGCGCTCAGCAAGGACGACCAGCAGGTCGCGGACACCGCCGACATCACCGCGATGCCCGGTGGCGCGAACATCCTCCTCATCGGCAGCGACACCCGCGTCGGCCAGTTCGACTCCGACGAGGACGTGCAGGGCGCCCGGAACGACGTCACGATCCTCGTGCACATCTCGCAGGACCACCAGCAGTTGACCGCCGTGAGCTTCCCGCGCGACCTCATGGTGCCGATCCCGGCGTGCAGCAACCCCGCCACCGGGACGACGTACCCGGCGTCGACCTCGGCGCAGTTCAACACCGCACTCGGCAACGGCGGGGTCTCCTGCGTCGTCGACACTGTCGAGAACCTCACCGGACTCCGCATCCCCTACGCCGGACTCATCACCTTCGACGGCGTCATCTCGATGTCCAACGCGCTCGGCGGCGTCGACGTCTGCGTGGCCCAGCCGATCAACGACACCTACACCGGACTCCACCTCACGGCCGGCGAGCACACGCTCCAGGGCTCCGACGCGCTCGCGTTCCTCCGCACCCGCCACGGCGTCGGGGACGGCAGCGACCTCGCCCGCATCAGCTCGCAGCAGGTGTTCCTCTCGGCGCTGCTCCGGAAGATCACCTCGGGCGACACCCTGTCCGACCCGGTCACGCTCTACCGCCTCGCGACGGCAGCCCTGCAGAACATGACGCTCTCCGACGGCCTCGCGAAGGCCCGGAGCCTCGTCGGCCTCGCCACCACCCTCCGGGGCATGAGCACGTCGAACATGCTCTTCGTGCAGTACCCGGTCGTGGATGACCCCGCGGACACCGCTCGGGTGATCGTGTCGCAGGAAGCAGCACACGTCCTCAACGTCGCGCTGCAGACCGACCAGCGGACGTCGCTCTCCGACTCGACCACCGGACGCGCGTCCGAGGAGTCGACGAGCGCGGGGACGTCGTCGTCCTCCGGCGGAACGTCCTCCTCCGGCGCAACGTCCTCCTCCGGCGGGACCTCCTCCTCCGGCGGGACGTCCTCCTCCGGCGGGACGTCGTCCTCGGCGGTCGCGTCGTCGGCGACGCCGACGGCCACCGCGACGCCGCTGCCGTCCTCGATCACCGGACAGAACGCCGACGAACAGACCTGCTCCGTCGGCAACTGAACCGACGGGGCGGGGACGAGCCGCGCCTCCAAGCCGGTCCCGTCGCGACCCGCTGCCGGGCGGCACCGTCGCGACCCGCTGACGGGCGGTACCGCCTGGAGGCCCGTCCTACGGGATCGGGACCGGTGTCACACCCAGCGGGGCCAGGCCCGCAGCACCGCCGTCGGCGGCGGTGGTCACCCAGATGCCGTCGGCGTGCACCGCGACGCTGTGCTCCCAGTGCGCGGCGTCCGACCCGTCCAGCGTCCGGACCGTCCAGTCGTCGTCGTCGGTCGAGCTGTCGATCGTCCCCGCGGTCACCATCGGCTCGATCGCGACGACCAGGCCGGGCTTCACCGCCGGACCCGCGCCGCGCACCCGGTAGTTGAAGACGGGTGGGTCCTCGTGCATGGACCGTCCGATGCCGTGCCCCGTGTAGTCCTCGACGATGCCCCAGGCGCCGGTCTCCTCGATGGCGTCCTCGACCGCGGCGCCGACCTCGTTGAGGTGCTTCGCCGAGGCGAGCGCAGCGATCCCGTGCCACAACGACCGTTCGGTCGTGTCGCAGAGCTTCTGTCGCGCCTCGGACACCGCAGCGTCGCCGCCGGGGACGACGATCGTGAAGGCGCTGTCGCCGTTCCACCCGTCGACCTCGGCACCCGCGTCCACCGACACGATGTCGCCGGGCTGCACCACCCGGTCACCCGGGATCCCGTGGACGACCTCGTCGTTCACGGAGACGCACAGGGTGTGCCGGTAGCCGGGGACGAGCTGGAAGTTCGGTACGCCACCACCGTCGCGGATGGTCCGCTCGGCGATCGCGTCGAGTTCACCGGTCGTGATGCCGGGGCGGATCGCGGCGCGCACCGCGTCGAGCGCCTGTGCCGTGAGCAGCCCCGGGCGCACCATGGCGCGGAGCTCCTCCGGCGTCTTGTAGACGGAGGGCTTGCGGAAGCGGACCACTTCGGGGTCAGACGCCCGCGGTGAGCCCGCGGGACGCGAGCGCCGACTGGATGCGGTCGCCGACCTCGTCGATGCCACCGAGGCCGTCGACGTCGAGCACGAGCCCACGCTCGGCGTAGGCGCCGACGATCGGGGCGGTCTGCTCGACGTAGACCTCCTGCCGACGACGGATCGTGTCCTCGTTGTCGTCGCTGCGGCCCTGGTCCTCCGCGCGCTTGAGGAGCCGACCGACGAGTTCGTCCTGGTCCGCGACGAGCTGCACGACGGCGTCGAGCTGGGTGCCCTGCTCGGTCAGCAGCGCGTCGAGGTACGCGACCTGGTTCAGCGTGCGGGGGTAGCCGTCGAGCAGGAAGCCGTGCTCGGCGTCCGACTCGGCCAGCCGCGACTTCACGAGTTCGTTCGTCAGCTCGTCCGGCACGTACTCACCGGCGTCCATCAGCTTCTTCGCCTCGATGCCGAGCGGGGTGCCCTCGGCGACGTTCTTGCGGAAGATGTCGCCCGTCGAGATCGCCGGGACGCCGAAGGCCTCGGCGATGCGGCGGGCCTGCGTGCCCTTCCCGGCTCCGGGAGGTCCGACGATGATGAGACGTGCGCTCAACGGAGAAGCCCTTCGTAGTGACGTTGCTGGAGCTGGGAGTCGATCTGCTTCACGGTCTCGAGGCCGACACCCACGATGATGAGGATGCTGGCGCCACCGAACGGGAAGTTCTGGTTCGCACCGAAGAACGCGAGGGCGCCCAGCGGGATGAGTGCGATCAGACCGAGGTAGAGCGAACCGGGCAACGTCACCCGGGTCAGGACGTAGTCGAGGTACTCGGCGGTGGGGCGTCCGGCACGGATGCCCGGGATGAAGCCGCCGTACTTCTTCATGTTGTCGGCGACCTCTTCGGGGTTGAAGGTGATCGCGACGTAGAAGTAGGTGAACCCGACGATGAGCAGGAAGTACAGCACCATGTAGAACCAGTTGTCACCCGAGGTCAGGTTGCTCTGGATCCAGGTCACCCACGCGGCCGGCGCGGAGCCGTCCGAGGGCTGGTTGAACTGCGCGACGAGGGCCGGCAGGTACAGCAGCGACGAGGCGAAGATGACGGGCACGACGCCGGCCATGTTCACCTTGATCGGGATGTAGGTGTTGTTGCCGCCGAACGTCCGACGCCCGACCATGCGCTTGGCGTACTGGACCGGGATGCGCCGCTGCGACTGCTCCACGAAGACGACGGCCATCATGATGACCAGGCCGACGAGGATCACGAACAGGAACAGCTCGAAGCCGTTCGACTGCTCGATCGCCCAGAGCGCCGACGGGAACTGCGCTGCGATCGACGTGAAGATGAGCAGCGACATGCCGTTGCCGATGCCGCGCTCCGTGACGAGCTCGCCCATCCACATGATGAGGCCGGTGCCGGCGGTCAGGGTGATGACCATCAGCATGATCGCGTACCAGCTGTCGTTCGAGATGATCGACGAGCAGGAGGCCGACGCGTTCGTGCCGAACAGGGCACCCGAGCGGGCGACGGTGATCAGGGTGGTGGACTGCAGGACACCGAGCGCGATGGTGAGGTAGCGCGTGTACTGCGTCAGCTTGGCCTGACCGGACTGGCCCTCCTTGTAGAGGGCGTCGAAGTGCGGGATGACCACGCGCAGGAGCTGCACGATGATCGACGACGTGATGTACGGCATGATGCCGAGCGCGAAGACGGAGAGCTTCAGCAGCGCGCCGCCGGAGAAGAGGTTGATCAGGTCGTAGAGACCCTGCTGCGAGGACGCGCTGGCGAGGCAGCTCTGCACGGACGCGTAGTCGACGAACGGGGCGGGGATGTACGACCCCAGGCGGAAGAGCGCGATGATCGCGAGGGTGAAGCCGATCTTCTTGCGAAGGTCTGGGGTGCGCATGATGCGCGCGACCGCTCTGAACACGAGGACTCCGAACTTCTGGGACCGGGGCCGTCGAACGCGACCGTTCCGGTGTCGGTCGGCAGGGCCGACCAGGCCGACGGACGTCGGCCACTGTCAAGGAAACCGTAACGGCGGCCCGTGCGCAAACGCACGGGCCGCCGACGGGGGTTACTGGGAGACGGTGCCGCCAGCAGCCGCGATCTTCTCGGCGGCGGACGCCGAGACCTTGTCGACCGAGACCGTGAGCTTCACGTTGATGTCGCCCTGACCGAGAACCTTGACCTTCTCGTTCTTGCGGACGGCGCCCTTGGCCACCAGGTCCGCAACGGTGACGTCGCCACCGTTCGGGTAGAGCTCCGCGATCTTGTCCAGGTTCACGACCTGGTACTCGACACGGAACGGGTTCTTGAACCCGCGGAGCTTCGGGGTGCGCATGTGCAGCGGCATCTGCCCACCCTCGAAGCCGACCTTGACCTGGTACCGAGCCTTCTGACCCTTGGTACCGCGGCCGGCGGTCTTGCCCTTCGAGCCCTCACCGCGACCCACACGTGTGCGGTCCTTCTTCGCACCGGTGGCCGGGCGGAGGTGGTGCAGCTTCAGGACCTGCACGCGCTCGTTCTTCTCGTCGCTCATGCGTCGACCTCCTCGACCTTCACGAGGTGCGCGACCGTCGCGACGTACCCGCGGTTCTGGGGGTTGTCCTCACGCTCGACCGTCTGGCCGATGCGCTTGAGACCCAGGCTGCGGAGCGTGTCGCGCTGGTACTGCTTCTCGCTGATAACGGACTTCGTCTGCGTGATCTTCAGCGTCGCCATCACGCACCTGCCTTCTCGGACGCGGCACGCGCTGCGGCGGCCTCGGCACGCAGCAGACGGGCCGGGACGACCGCGTCGACGTCGAGGCCACGGCGGACTGCGACCGCGCGGGGCTCCTCGAGCTGCTGCAGCGCCTCGACGGTCGCGTGCACGATGTTGATGGTGTTCGACGAGCCGAGCGACTTGCTCAGGACGTCGTGGATGCCGGCGCACTCGAGCACGGCGCGGACCGGACCACCGGCGATGACACCGGTACCGGCAGCGGCCGGACGCAGGAGCACGACACCGGCAGCGGCCTCACCCTGCACCGGGTGCGGGATGGTGTTGCCGACGCGCGGGACGCGGAAGAAGTTCTTCTTCGCCTCCTCGACGCCCTTGGAGATCGCCGTCGGGACCTCCTTGGCCTTGCCGTAGCCGACGCCCACGAGGCCGTTGCCGTCACCCACGACGACGAGCGCCGTGAAGCTGAAGCGACGACCACCCTTGACGACCTTCGAGACGCGGTTGATGGTCACCACGCGCTCGAGGAACTGGCTGTCGCCACCGCGGTTGTTGCGGTCGCGACCCTGCTGACGGTCACGCCCGCCGCCACGACGGCCGCGCTGGTCGGCGGAGTCGCGGTTGTTCGACGCGGAGCCAGCGGCGGTCTCGACCGGACGCTCGGCCGTGGCCGCGGCCTCGGTCGTCGTCTCCTTGGCGGTGTTGCTGGTGGTGTTCGCGGTGTCGCTCACAGGTTCAGCCCTCCTTCACGGGCGCCATCGGCGATCGCGGCGACGCGACCGGCGTACTTGCTGCCACCACGGTCGAAGACCACGGCCTCGACGCCGGCGGCCTTCGCGCGCTCGGCGAGGAGCTCACCGACGCGACGGGCCTTGGCGGTCTTGTCGCCGTCGAACGAGCGGAGGTCGGCCTCCATCGTCGATGCGCTGGCGAGGGTGTGACCCTTCGCGTCGTCGATGACCTGCACGAACACGTGACGCGACGAACGCGTGACGGCCAGACGCGGGCGCGCCTCGGTGCCGGTGATCTTCTTGCGGAGTCGGTTGTGACGGCGCGCCTTGGCGGCCGACTTGCTCTTTCCTCGGATACCGAGAGCCATGATCACTTACCTGACTTTCCGGCCTTGCGGCGCACGATCTCGCCGGCGTAGCGGACACCCTTGCCCTTGTAGGGCTCGGGCTTGCGCAGCTTGCGGATGTTGGCGGCCACCTCGCCGACGGCCTGCTTGTCGATGCCGGTCACGGTGAGCTTGTTGTTGCCCTCGACGGCGAACGAGATGCCCGCGGGCGCCTCGACCGTGATCGGGTGGGAGTAGCCCAGCGCGAACTCGACGCTGGTGCCCTTCGCCTGCACGCGGTAACCGGTGCCGACGACCTCGAGGCCCTTGGAGTAGCCCTGGGTGACACCGACGATGTTGTTCGCGATCAGGGTGCGGGTCAGGCCGTGGAGCGAACGCGAGGAGCGCTCGTCGTCCGGACGGGTGACGAGGACCTGGTTCTCCTCGACCTTGGCCTGGATGGGCTCAGCGACGACGAGCGCGAGCTCGCCCTTCGGGCCCTTGACCGCCACGTTCTGGCCGTCGATGGAGACGGTCACGCCGGCGGGGATGTCGATGGGAAGACGTCCGATTCGAGACATTGTCGATCACCACACGTAGGCGAGGACTTCCCCACCCACGCCCTTCTGCTCGGCTTCGCGGTCGGTCAGGAGGCCGGACGACGTCGAGAGGATCGCCACGCCGAGGCCACCGAGGACCTGGGGGATCTCCGTCGACTTCGCGTAGACCCGGAGGCCCGGCTTCGAGACGCGCTTGATGCCGGCGATCGAGCGCTCGCGCTCGGGGCCGTACTTCAGGTCGATCGTGAGGGTCTGCCCGACGCGGGCGTCCTCGATCTTCCACTCGCTGATGTAACCCTCGCGCTTGAGGATCTCAGCGATGTTCTTCTTCAGCTTGGAGCTGGGAAGCGAGACGGCGTCGTGGTGCGCCGAGTTCGCGTTCCGCAATCTGGTCAGCATGTCTGCGACCGGATCGGTCATCGTCATGATGCGTATCCATTCTCGCCTGGTTTCGACACCCGTTCCACGAATGCCGACCTGAGCGATCGGGGTCCCCGGGCGGTTCCCGGAGACCTGTGTGTTCGTGCGTGCGGGCCGGAGGACGTGAATCCTCCGGCCCGCACCGCCCGAAGTATCTTAGACCGTCTGCTCGGCAGAACGGAACGGGAACCCGAGCTGCTTGAGCAGCGCGCGGCCCTCGTCGTCCGACTTCGCGGTGGTCACGACGGTGATGTCGAAGCCACGCACGCGGTCGATGCGGTCCTGGTCGATCTCGTGGAACACGGACTGCTCCGTGAGACCGAACGTGTAGTTGCCGTTCCCGTCGAACTGCTTGTCGCTGAGGCCGCGGAAGTCGCGGATGCGGGGCAGGGCGAGGGAGATCAGGCGGTCGAGGAACTCCCAGGCGCGGTCACCGCGGAGGGTGACGTGCGCACCGATCGCCTGACCCTCACGCAGCTTGAACTGCGCGATGGACTTGCGAGCGATGTTGACCTGGGGCTTCTGACCCGTGATCGCCGTGAGGTCCTTGATGGCCCCCTCGATGATCTTCGAGTCACGAGCGGCCTCGCCGACGCCGGTGTTCACGACGACCTTGACCAGGCCGGGGACCTGGTTGACGTTCGCGTACCCGAACTGCTCGGTGAGGGCAGCCTTGATCTCGTTCTTGTACTTCTGCTTGAGGCGCGGCTCGACCTTGGTCGCCGGCGCGGCAGTCGTGTCGGTCATCAGAGCTTCTCACCCGACTTCTTGGCGTAGCGGACGCGGACGGTCTTCTTGACGCCGTCCTTCTCCACCTCTTCGGTACGGAAGCCGACGCGGGTCGGCTTCTTGGTCTTCGGGTCGACGATGGCGACGTTCGAGACGTGGATCGGAGCCTCGTGCTGCTCGATGCCACCGGTCTTCGAACCACGCTGGGTCTGGCCGACGCGGACGTGCTTCGTGACGAAGTTCACGCCCTCGACGACGACGCGCTCCGAGTCAACGAGCACCTCGATGACCTTGCCCTGCTTGCCGCGGTCGCCGCCACGCTCCTGCGTGGCGCCCGTGATGACCTCGACGAGGTCACCCTTCTTGATGTTCGCCATGGCTTACAGCACCTCCGGCGCGAGCGAGATGATCTTCATGAACTTCTTGTCACGGAGCTCACGACCGACCGGACCGAAGATGCGCGTGCCGCGCGGGTCGCCGTCAGCCTTGAGGATCACTGCCGCGTTCTCGTCGAACTTGATGTAGGAGCCGTCCTGACGACGGGTCTCCTTCTTGGTGCGAACGATGACCGCCTTGACGACGTCACCCTTCTTCACGTTGCCGCCGGGGATGGCGTCCTTCACCGTGGCGACGATGACGTCACCGAGACCGGCGTAGCGACGGCCCGAGCCGCCGAGCACGCGGATGGTCAAGATCTCCTTGGCACCCGTGTTGTCGGCGACCTTCAGGCGGGATTCCTGCTGAATCACTGTTGTCTCCTGTTCCGAAGCAGGCGGGGGCCTACTTGGCCTTCTCGAGGATCTCGACCAGGCGCCAGCGCTTGGAGGCGCTGAGGGGACGGGTCTCGCTGATCACGACGAGGTCGCCGACACCAGCGGTGCCGAGCTCGTCGTGGGCCTTCACCTTGGACGTGCGGCGGATGATCTTGCCGTAGAGCGCGTGCTTCACGCGGTCCTCGACCTCGACCACGATGGTCTTGTCCATCTTGTCGCTCGTCACGTAGCCGCGGCGCGTCTTGCGGTAGCCGCGGGTCGAGGCGGCGGAGGTGTTCTCTTCGTTCGCCATCAGTTCTCCTCGGCGGTCTCGGCCTCGGTCGACTCGGCGGGCTTGTCAGCCTTCTTCGTCGACTTCTTGGCCTTCGGGGCGGTCTCGACGGGCGCGGGAGTGGCACGGATGCCGAGCTCGCGCTCGCGGAGGACGGTGTAGATGCGGGCGATGTCGCGCTTGACGGCACGAAGACGACCGTGGCTCTCCAGCTGGCCGGTGGCCGACTGGAAGCGGAGGTTGAACAGCTCCTCCTTGGCCTTCTTCAGCTCGTCGGCGAGCCGCTCGTTCTCGAACGTGTCGAGCTCAGTCGGACGGAGCTCCTTGGAACCGATCGCCATTATGCGTCGCCCTCCTCGCGCTTGATGATGCGTGCCTTGAGGGGCAGCTTGTGGATTGCACGGGTCAACGCCTCGCGGGCGATGTCCTCGTTGACGCCGGAGAGCTCGAAGAGCACACGACCCGGCTTGACGTTGGCGACCCACCACTCGGGGGAACCCTTACCGGAACCCATGCGGGTCTCGGCCGGCTTCTTCGTGAGCGGACGGTCCGGGTAGATGTTGATCCAGACCTTGCCGCCACGCTTGATGTGACGGGTCATGGCGATACGAGCGGACTCGATCTGCCGGTTGGTCACGTACGCCGGGGTGAGCGCCTGGATACCGAAGTCGCCGAAGCTGACCTTGGTGCCACCGGTCGCCTGACCCGAACGCTTCGGGTGGTGCTGCTTGCGGTGCTTGACTCGACGGGGGATAAGCATGGTTACGCCTCAACTCCTGCGCCGGCCGGCGCGTCCTGCGGGGCCTGCTGCTGACGGCCGCCACGGTCGCCGCCACGACGGTCGCCGCGCTCGCCACGGGGGCCGCCACGACGCTCCGGGCGCGACGAACGCTGGTTCGCCTGCTCGCGAGCGAGCTCCTTGTTCGTGATGTCGCCCTTGTAGATCCAGACCTTCACGCCGATGCGGCCGAACGTGGTCCGGGCCTCGTAGAAGCCGTAGTCGATGTTCGCGCGGAGCGTGTGCAGGGGCACGCGGCCCTCGCGGTAGAACTCCGAGCGCGACATCTCGGCGCCGCCGAGACGACCCGACACCTGGATCCGGACACCCTTGGCGCCGGCGCGCTGCGCACCCTGCAGGCCCTTGCGCATGGCGCGACGGAACGCGACACGGGCGGAGAGCTGCTCGGCGATGCCCTGCGCGACGAGCTGGGCCTCGGTCTCGGGGTTCTTGACCTCGAGGATGTTGAGCTGGATCTGCTTCTTGGTGAGCTTCTCGAGCTCACCGCGGACGCGCTCGGCCTCGGCACCGCGACGACCGATGACGATGCCCGGACGCGCCGTGTGGATGTCCACGCGGACACGGTCACGGGTGCGCTCGAGCTCGATGCGGGCGACGCCGGCACGGTCGAGGGTCTTCTTCAGGTACTCGCGCACCTTGATGTCCTCGGCCACGTAGTCGGCGTAGCGCTGACCGGCCTTGGTGCTGTCGGTGAACCAGTGCGAGACGTGGTCCGTCGTGATCCCGAGACGGAAGCCGTACGGGTTGACCTTCTGGCCCATTACTTGCTCGCCTTCTTGCTCGTCGCGGCGGCCTCAGCCTCTTCCGGCGTCGCGAGGACGACCGTGATGTGGCTGGTGCGCTTGTTGATGCGGAAGGCGCGGCCCTGGGCACGCGGCTGGAACCGCTTCAGGGTCGTGCCCTCGTCGACGAAGACGCGGCTCACGTAGAGGTCGCGCTCGTCGAGGAAGCTGTTCGTCGAGTCCGCCTTCACCCGGGCGTTCGCGATCGCCGAGGCGACCAGCTTGTACACGGGCTCCGAAGCGGCCTGCGGCGCGAACTTCAGGATGGCGAGCGCCTCGTGGGCCTGCTTGCCGCGGATCAGCTCGATGACGCGACGGGCCTTCTGAGGCGTGACGCGGATGTGTCGCACGCGTGCGATCGACTCCACCATTTCGTTCCTCCTCTGCGTCCCCGCGTTAGCGGCGACGGCCCTTCTTGTCGTCCTTCACGTGACCACGGAAGGTGCGGGTCGGCGCGAACTCGCCGAGCTTGTGACCGACCATCGACTCGGTGACGAACACCGGGATGTGCTTGCGGCCGTCGTGCACGGCGATCGTGTGCCCGAGCATGTTCGGGACGATCATCGAGCGACGCGACCAGGTGCGGATCACGTTCTTGGTGTTGGCCTCGTTCTGCGTGACGACCTTGCGGAGCAGGTGCTCGTCGACGAAGGGGCCCTTCTTCAGACTGCGTGGCATCTTCTGAACTCCTACTTGCGCTTCTTGCCGGCGTTACGGCGACGGACGATGAGCTTGTCGCTCGGCTTGTTCGGCTTGCGCGTCCGGCCCTCGGCCTGACCCCACGGGCTGACCGGATGACGACCACCGGAGGTCTTGCCCTCACCACCACCGTGCGGGTGGTCGACCGGGTTCATGGCGACACCACGCACGGTCGGGCGAACGCCCTTCCAGCGCATGCGGCCGGCCTTGCCCCAGTTGATGTTGGACTGCTCGGCGTTGCCGACCTCGCCGATGGTGGCGCGGCAGCGGGCGTCGACGTTGCGGACCTCGCCCGACGGCAGGCGGAGCTGCGCGTAGGGGCCGTCCTTGGCGACGAGACGCACCGAGGCACCGGCGGACCGGGCCATCTTCGCGCCGCCACCGGGGCGGAGCTCGATCGCGTGGATCACGGTACCGACGGGGATGTTGCGCAGCGGCAGGTTGTTGCCGGGCTTGATGTCGGCGCCGGGGCCCTGCTCGACGACGTCGCCCTGCTTGAGCTTGTTCGGCGCGATGATGTAGCGCTTCGTGCCGTCCACGTAGTGCAGGAGCGCGATGCGCGCGGTGCGGTTCGGGTCGTACTCGATGTGTGCGACCTTGGCGTCGACGCCGTCCTTGTCGTGACGACGGAAGTCGATCACGCGGTACTGGCGCTTGTGGCCACCACCGATGTGACGGGTCGTGATGCGGCCGGAGCTGTTGCGCCCACCGGTCTTCGGCAGCGGACGAAGCAGCGACTTCTCCGGCGTCGAACGGGTGATCTCGGCGAAGTCGGCGACCGACGAGCCGCGACGACCGGGGGTCGTCGGCTTGTAGTTACGAATAGCCATGATTTATCCCTCTGGTCCTCAGCCGACAGCCGTGAAGATGTCGATCGAACCGGACTTGAGCGTCACGATGGCGCGCTTGGTGTCCTTGCGCTTGCCCATGCCGAAACGCGTGCGACGGGTCTTGCCCGGACGGTTCAGCGTGTTGATGCTCGCGACCTTGACGTCGAAGATCTTCTCGATGGCGAGCTTGATCTCGGTCTTGTTCGAACGGGGGTCCACGATGAACGTGTACTTGCCCTGGTCGATCAGGCCGTAGCTCTTCTCCGAGACGACCGGCGAGATGATGATGTCGCGCGGGTCCTTGTTGAAGCCGCTCATGCGGAGACCTCCTTCGCGGACTTCGACGCGATGAAGGCGTCGAGTGCGCTCTTGCTGAAGACGAGGGCGTCGGACTTGAGCACGTCGTAGGCGTTGAGCTGGCCGTACGAGAGTGCGTGGACACCCGGCAGGTTGCGGATCGACTTGAGCGTGAGCTCGTCGTCCTGCTCGAGCACGACGAGCACGTTCTTGACGGGCGCGACCTTCTCGAGGAGCGTGCGGGCGGTCTTGGTCGACGGCACCTCGGCCGGGACGAAGGACTCCACCGCGGAGATGCGGCCACCGCGGGCGCGGTCCGAGAGCGAGCCGAGCAGAGCAGCGGCGATCATCTTCTTCGGGGTGCGCTGCGAGTAGTCGCGCGGGGTCGGTCCGTGGACGACGCCACCGCCGGTGTGCTCCGGAGCGCGGACCGAGCCCTGACGGGAGCGGCCGGTGCCCTTCTGCTTGAACGGCTTGCGACCGGCGCCGCGGACCTCGCCGCGGTTCTTGGTCTTGTGGGTGCCCTGACGCGCGGCGGCGAGCTGCGCGGTGACGACCTGGTGGATCAGCGGGACGTTGGTCTCGACGTCGAAGAGCGCGGCGGGCAGCTCGATGCTGCCGGCGACGGCCCCGGTCGCGTCGAGGACGTCGATCGTGGTTGCGGTCTCGGTGGCCATGATCACTTACCCTTCACGGCGGTGCGGACGAAGACGGAGCGGCCACGAGCACCGGGGACGGCGCCCTTGACGAGCAGCAGACCCTTCTCGGCGTCGACGGCGTGCACCGTGAGGTTGAGGACGGTCACGCGCTCGCCACCCATGCGACCGGCCATGCGCATGCCCTTGAAGACACGCGACGGGGTCGACGAGGCGCCGATCGAACCGGGCTTGCGGTGGTTGCGGTGCGCACCGTGCGATGCGGAGACGCCGGCGAAGCCGTGACGCTTCATGACACCGGCGAAGCCCTTGCCCTTGGAGGTACCGACGACGTCGACCTTCTGGCCCGCCTCGAACGTGTCGACGGTGAGCTCCTGGCCGAGCGTGTACTCAGCGGAATCGTTGGTACGGATCTCGGTGAGGGTGCGACGCGGGGTCACGCCTGCGGCCTCGAAGTGGCCGGCGGTCGGCTTGTTGACCTTGCGCGGGTCGATGGCACCGGCGGCGATCTGGATCGCCTCGTAGCCGTCGCGCTCGACGTTGCGGATCTGGGTGACCACGTTCGGGCCGACCTCGATCACGGTCACGGGGATGAACTTGTTGTTCTCATCCCACACCTGGGTCATCCCGAGCTTCTTGCCGAGGAGGCCCTTGACGGTCTTGGTGGAGTTCGCCATTGGTCAGCCCCCTTACAGCTTGATCTCGATGTTGACGTCGGCCGGGAGGTCGAGTCGCATGAGCGAGTCGACGGCCTTCGGCGTCGGGTCGACGATGTCGATGACCCGCTTGTGCGTGCGCTTCTCGAAGTGCTCGCGCGAGTCCTTGTACTTGTGGGGAGAACGGATCACGGTGACCACGTTCTTCTCGGTGGGGAGCGGCACCGGGCCGACCACGGTCGCACCGGCACGGGTCACCGTGTCGACGATCTTCCGGGCCGACGTGTCGATGACCTCGTGGTCGTACGACTTGAGCCGGATGCGGATCTTCTGTCCCGCCATGTGTCTCTTTGTCCTCTCTGCGCCGCGCACCCTCTCGGGCCGCCTGACGCCGCCTGCACTCCGCATTCCTGCGGGCCAGGCCGTTTACCTGAACCAACCGGCCGCATCCACTGGGGATGACCGCTGTTCTCCTGTCAACCGCGCGGGCGACCTGGGCCGTCCAGCGTGGGCATGTCGCTTCCCCCACACTCCGGGCACAGCAGTGCTCGTCGTGCTTCGCGGGGGATTCGATCGTGTTCTGCTGCCTGCGGCCCAACCCAGCCCTGCTGAACAAGGGGGTTGTGCACTGCCAGAGCAGTGATCCTGCGGGCGCGGACGCCCTGCGGAATTCGGAACCGGACAAGTCTCCCATAGGCACGGCATCCGTGCAACCCGGGCGTGTCGCGGATCGCGGGCGTGTCGGGATCGGCGCACTTCCCCGGAACGGCGGGGATCGGCCAGCCTGGAGGCACGACCCGCCCCCGCCACGCAGCGTGCCCTCCCGACGTGGTCGGGAGGGCACGACGAACGCGGCCTGGAGAACGCGGCCGACTCGCGACGCGAGTCCTACTCGGCGGTCACCGGGGGCACGAACCACGGCGGGAAGACGGCGACCCGGGGCGCGTGGCCGCCGTGCTCGGCGAGGATCGCCTTCACCTGCTGCCGCGCGCGGTCGTTCGGGACACCGATCACCGCGACGGACGAGAACGGCACGCTCGGCCCGGCGAGCAGCTCGAGGCCGTGCATCTCCGGGTCGGTGAAGTCGGTGCGGCGGATGAGGTTCGTCCCCGCCTCCGGGCCCACGGCGAACCGGACGTCCTCGGCCTCGGCATCCTGGTCGGCCACGATCACCGAGGCGCCGAACGCGGACACCGGCACGACGAGCACGACGTAGTCGGTCGCGCGGGTCCGGCGGGCGGCGTCGGACCACCGCTCCCCCTCGGCACCGCGGCGGAGCTCGTCCCAGCGCGTGGCGTCGGGAGACAGCGAGAACGTGACGTGGGCGGCGACGGGCGACCCGTCCGGTGCCGCGGCCTCGGAACGCGCGGCACGGGTGTCCGTCGAGCTGACGTCGACGGCGGGCGTCGCGTCGGTCGCGGCGACGATCGCGCCGTCCGACACGATGCCCGGCAGGTTGTCGATGTGGGTCGCGTGGTGCGCCCGCAGCGAGGCGAAGACGCGGGGTTCGGGCAGGTCCGGGACGGCCGAGCGGAGCGGCCCGCCGGGAACGCGCGCGGGAGTGGGCGTTGAGCGGAGGTCGGTGGTGATGCGGGTCCGGCGGGGTGCCGGGGCGGTGGGTTCAGCGGGGGTCTCCCGCTGGCGGGGGGAACAGATGTCGCAGAGCTCGGTGGGGAAACCGTGGATGCACTCGTCGGTCACGACTGTCGGGGGTCCTTCCGTGCCGGGTGTGGGGTGGGCGGCACGGTGGTCAACGGTACGTCATCCGACGCGCTCCGCGGTCACTGCCGGTAGAGCAGTGCACGGACCTCGGACTCGGCGGCGTGCAGGCGCCCGGGGTCGATCGTCTCGCCGTGGTCGTACGCGTCCAGGAGCCGGGGGTCGATGTAGCTCTGCCGACACACCGTCGGGGTGTTCCCGAGCTCGTCGCTCGCGGCCTTCACCGCGTGCGAGACCGCCTTCTTGCGCTTCGCCTGGCTCGACTGGGGTCCGGTCCTCGCGAGGTCCACGGCGGCGGCGACCGTGCCGTGCAGCGTGCGGAAGTCCTTCGCGGTGAACTCGTCGCCGGCGCGCTCCTTGACGTAGGCGTTGATGTCCTCGGCGGAGAGCGGCTCCCACTCGGCCCCGCGGCGCTCGCGGAACGAGAGCAGTCGGGCGTTCGGTCCGCGACGCTTCATGCCGGCGATCACCGTCGCGAGGTCGGGGTCGTGGATCGACGACGACCACTCCTGTCCGCTCTTGCCAGGGAAGTCGAGCTCGATGTCGTCGCCCGAGACGTGGGCGTGCGCGCAGAGCAGCGTCGAGAGCCCACGGCTGCCGTGCTCGGTCGCGTACCGCTCGGACCCGACGCGGAGCGATCCCTGGTCGAGCATCCGGAACGCCGCGGCGAGCGCGCGCTGTCGGTCCGGCTCCGGGCGACGCAGGTCCTGCGTCACCATCCGTCGTGCTGACGGCAGGGACTCGGCGAGGGCGAGCGCACGGTCGTACTTGATCCGGTCCATGCGTTCGCGCCAGCCGGGGTGGTACATGTACTGCCGTCGTCCGGCCCCGTCGATGCCGGTGGCGAGGATGTGTCCGTTGTCGTACGGCGAGATCCAGACGTCGTCCCACGCCGGCGGGATGACGAGGTCCTCGAAGCGCTGGCGGACCGCCGGGTCGGTGACGGTCTTCCCGTCGGGGTCGCGGTACGAGAAGCCGCGGCCGGAACGGACGCGGTGGTAGCCGCGACCGCCGGTCGCGGAGCGTCGGAGACGGGTCACGCCTCCGAGCATGCCCACCCGACCCTGTGACGGACGGGAGGCACGGTGCCAGCCGGCACCGTGCCTCCCGTCCGGTGGTGGGTCACCACCCGGTCGTCAGCGCGACCCTGCGCGCTTCCGCCGTCGGAGGACGAGGGTCGTCCCACCGGCCACCAGCAGGAGGAGCGCCGCGATCGAGCCCTGCCAGGCGACGTCGGTCCCGGTGAAGGCGAGCCGGCCGCCGTCGGCGGTCGGTCGGACGGTGCCCGCTGCCACCGCCGGGTAGGTGATCGTCAGCGTGGCGGTCGCGCGGCTGCCGTCCTCACCCGCCACCGAGTAGGACACCTCGGCCCGGCCGTGGAAGCCCTCCACCGGCGTGAAGGTGATCGCTCCGTCGTTCCCGACCGTGAAGGTGCCCTTCCCGGGAACGGTCACGCTGGTCACGAGCGCACCCGTCTCCGGGTCGACGAGCCGCACGGACGTCGGGTCGACCGGCGACGACCCGGCACCGTCGTTGCCCGTCACCGAGACGGTGATCGGCTTGCCCGGGGTTCCGGTCCGGACGTCGTCCACGGCGCGGGGGGCGGCACCGACCGTGACCGTGACGGTGGAGGAAGCCGTGCCGCCGTCGGCGTCGGCGATCTGGTACGGAGCCTCGAGCGTCCCGGTCCAGCCCTTCGCCGGAGCGAAGGTCACCTCACCGGTCGTCGTGTCAACCGTGAAGGTGCCCTTGCCGGGGACCGCGAGGGTCGTGACCGGCCGGCCGTCTGCGCCGAGCAGGCGAACCGATCCACGCACGATCGGGGTGCGGTCGTTGCCGGCGCGGTCGTTCCCGAGGACCGACACCGTCACCGGGGTGTCCTGCGGGGTCCGAGCGGTGTCGGCGGCAGCCGTCGGGAGGGCCGTGACGACGGTCACGGTGATCGTGGCGGTCGTGGTCCGGCCGCCGGTGTCTCCGACTTGGTAGGTCACCGGGGCAGTGGTGCCCGACCACCCCTGCATCGGGGTGAACACCACCGCGCCGGACGTCGGGTCGGCCACGTAGGCGCCCTGGCCGGGGACGGTCAGGGTCCGGCCGTCGACCGACACGACCGTGCCCTGCGGCTGGCTCGAGGTCGGGAACACGACGGACGTCGGGTCGATGGGTGTCCCGCGCTCGACGCCGGGGCGGTCGTTGCCGGTCACGGGGACCGACACGGGCGTGTTCTGCCCGGTGCTCGCCGTGTCGTCCGTCGCGACGGGGCCGACCGCGGTGACGGTCACGGTGAGCGTCGAGGACGTCGTCGTGCCGTCGGCGTCGGCGACGCGGTAGGTCGCGGGCGACGCCGTGCCACGGAACGTGGGCTCCGGGGCGAAGGTGATCTTCCCGGTGGCGGGGTCGATCGTGTACGCGCCCTGACCGGGGACGGCGAGCTGCTGGCCGTTCCCTGAGACCGTCGCGCCGGCCGGCTGTCCCGCCGTCGGGAACGCCTCGGTGGCGGGGTCGAGCGGTGTCTCGGCGTTGCCGGCGGTGTCGTCACCGAGGACGTCGGTGCTGATGCTCTCGCCCTGGGTGGTGGTCGCGGAGTCCGGGTTCGCGGTCGGGGACACAGGGGTGACCGTGACCACGATGGTGCCGGTGCCGGTGCCCGTCGCGCCGCCCGTGTCGCCGACCTGGTACGTCACCGGGGTGGTCGTGCCGGCGTATCCCGGTGCGGGTGTGAACGTCACCTTCCCGGTGGCGGGGTCGATCGAGTAGATGCCCTCGGCCGGGACGGTGAGCTGCTTGCCGCCGTCCGACACGGTCGCGCCGTCCGGCTGCCCCGCCGCCGTGAACACGACCGAGGTCGGGTCGATCGGGTTGCCTCCGTTGACCCCGGGCTTCGCGTCCCCGGCGACGTCGACCGTGACCGGTGTGTTCTGCTGGGTGCTCACGGTCTCGGCCGCAGCCTTCGGTCCGACCGGGGTCACCGAGATCGTGACCTGGGCCGTCGAGGTCCCGCCGTCCGCGTCCGCCACCCGGTACGTCACCGGTGTCGTCGTGCCGCGGAGCGTCGGTTCCGGGGTGAACGTCACCGCGCCGGTGCTCGGGTCGGCCGTGTACGAGCCCTGGCCGGGGACCACGATCGTGCGTCCGTCCCCGGAAACGGTGGCTCCGTCCGGCTGCCCGGCGGTCGGGAAGACCACCGAGGTGGCAACGACGCCGCCCTGGTCGTTCGCGAGCACGTCGACGGAGACGCCCGCACCCTGCTTCGTGGTCGCGGCGTCGTTCTGAGCTGCCCCGCGGTAGGTGACGGACACCTGTCCCTGCGTCGTATTTCCTCGGGTGTCCTCGACCGTGTAGGTGACCGGGGTCGGGTTCTTCGTGAACCCGTCCTCCGGGGTGAAGGTCACCGCGCCGGTCTTCGGGTCGACGGTCCAGACGCCCTGCCCGGGGACGGTGAGGGTCTTGCCGCCGTCGCTCACGGACGAGCCGGGGACCCCCGCGTCGGTCAGCTGCACCGTGGTGGGGTCGATGTCGCCCGTGGAGCCCGCGAGGACGTCGACGGTGGCCGGCTGACCCGGCGTGTTCCCCGTCGAGGAGGTGTTCTCGACCTTCGGCTTGAGCGGGTTGGAGAACGCGCAGCTCACGTCGCCGCCGCCCGCAGGGACGGTGAAGGGGGCCGTCGAGCCGGTGCCCTTCGACACGGTGGTGTTGTCGACGAGGTTGGTGCAGACGTACGACGTGTCGTAGTCGTTCGGGTCCGTGGAGGAGTTCCCGGGGCTCTGGGTCACGGTGTAGGAGCCGCCCGGGAGCAGGATGATCGGTCCCGCGGTCACGGTGTCGTTGCCGTCCGAGGTGGTCGCGGTGGCCGGCTTCGGCACGTCACCGCCGCCGACGCTGATGGTGAGCTGGTCGCTCGGCTTCGCCTTGCCGTCCGTGAACCCGCCGGATGCCGCACCCGTGGACGGGACCGCGCGGGAACCGAGGTCGGTGACCGCCAGGGCGTTCCCACCGCTGGTGATGCTCCGCTGCGCGACCGTGGCACCGGTCACCGGGTTGACCTGCAGGAAGGTGTTCGCAGACGACCCCGAGATGTAGATGTACCCGTCGTCGCCGAACGCCAGAGATGTCAGGGCGGATGCGGGTGTGATCGCCGGTCCGACCGGGGTCGCGGTGGTGGAACCCCCACCCAGGTCGGCTGCATCGACGCGGTACAGCTGTGCGGCCGTCGCGCTGCTGGAGATGAAGTAGAGGTTGCCCTGCCGGTCGAACGCGAGGTCGCCGTTCCCGCCGGGCGGGTTCGGCACGGTCACCGACGTGACGTTCGACGAGATCGTGTTCGTGTCGGGGTCGTAGGAGGTGAACGAGAACGTGGAACCGCTCGCGAGGCCGCCGAAGAAGAACTTGCCCGACTTCGGGTCGACGCCGCCCATCTGGTTCGCGACCAGAGGCGGGTTCGGCCGCGCCACCGTCTCCCAGGTCTCCGTCGACGCGGTGTACTCGAACACGGTCGAGCTGTTGGTCAGGAACAGCTCGTCGCCGTCGCCGGAGACACCGATCTGGTTCAGTCCGGTCGGGTTGTTCGGCACGGTGAGCGCGGCCGTGGCAGCCCCCGTTGCACGGTCGACGGAGTACACCGTCGACGAGCCGGAGACGGTCGCGTACAGCTGCGTCGTCGGGAACGGAGCCGCCGCCGACGCGAGCTGCGGCATCAGGACGACCGCGCCACCCGCGACCAGCGCGGTGACGGCGGCTCCTGCGAGCAGACGGGCGGAACGGCGACGTGCGGGGGCGCGGTGTTTCGCAGACACGGTTGTCCTTCGGGTCGACAGGCGACCCACGGACAGCACGACGACACCTCGCGGGCAGGGGCCAGCGCGGGGAGGAAGGGCGGCGTTCGGGTCACCACACGGGACCGCTGTGGTCCCGCGACTCGACGGTATCGAGGTGCGGGAAGCCGCAACACACCCCGACAGGGGTACAGCGCGTCCCACCTTGTGGGGACACGTTCCGGACCAGCCACACGCGACGGACGGGAGGCACCGCTCACCTGGTGAGCCGTGCCTCCCGTCCGGTGGCTGGTCGCGTGGGTGGGGCGCTACGCGCCCGTGCTGTCCCCGTTGTTCCCGATCTTGTCGTCGAGGTTCTCGGCGGTCTTGTCGATCTGCTCGTCGAAGCGACCGCCGGTCACCTTCTTCAGGCCGTCGGCGAGACCGTGGATGATCTTGTCCGAGACCTCCTCGGCCTTGTCGCTCTTCAGCGCTTCCTCGATCTTGTCGCGGTTCTCGTCCACGAAGGCCTTCGCCTTGTCGGTGACCTCTTCCGCCTTGGCGGAGACGTTCTTCTGGACGTCGTCGAAGCCGGCCATGGTGCCCTCCCTGTTCGACCGGCACAGGCCGACCGCTCGATGGCCGGTCCCTCCGGCCGCTTGCCGTACATGGTGCACGAAACCTCACGTCCTGTCCGGTCTGCGCGGGAGAACGGCGGTTGAACACCGAGTCGGAACGACGACAGCGGGGCCGGGCCCGAAGGCCCGACCCCGCTGCAGCAGGTAACCGGAGTTACTTGATGATCTTCTCGACCGTACCGGCGCCGACCGTACGACCACCCTCACGGATGGCGAAGCGGAGGCCCTCCTCCATGGCGATCGGCTGGATCAGCTCGACCGACATGTGCACGGTGTCACCGGGCATGACCATCTCGGTGCCCTCGTCCAGGGTGATGACACCCGTGACGTCGGTGGTGCGGAAGTAGAACTGCGGGCGGTAGTTCGCGTAGAACGGGTTGTGACGCCCACCCTCGTCCTTGGTCAGGATGTACGCGTTCGCCTCGAAGTTCGTGTGCGGCGTGACCGTACCCGGCTTGACGACGACCTGGCCGCGCTCCACGTCCTCACGCTTGAGGCCACGGAGGAGCAGACCCGCGTTGTCGCCGGCCTCAGCCGAGTCGAGCAGCTTGCGGAACATCTCGATGCCCGTGACGGTGGTCTTCTGCGTCGGGCGGATGCCGACGATCTCGACCTCAGCGTTGACGTTGAGCTGACCACGCTCGACACGGCCGGTGATGACGGTGCCACGACCGGTGATCGTGAAGACGTCCTCGATCGGCATGAGGAACGGCTGGTCGGTGGCGCGCACCGGGTCCGGGACGTTCTCGTCGACAGCGGCCATCAGGTCCTGGACGGACTTGACCCACTTCTCGTTGCCCTCGAGCGCGCCGACGGCCGAGACCTGCACGACCGGGGCGTCCTCGTCGAACTCCTGCGAGCCGAGGAGCTCACGGACCTCGAGCTCGACGAGCTCCAGGATCTCCTCGTCGTCCACCATGTCGGACTTGTTCAGCGCGACGACGATGTAGGGGACGCCGACCTGGCGGGCGAGCAGGACGTGCTCACGCGTCTGGGGCATCGGGCCGTCGGTGGCGGCGACCACGAGGATCGCGCCGTCCATCTGCGCCGCACCCGTGATCATGTTCTTCACGTAGTCGGCGTGACCGGGGGCGTCGACGTGCGCGTAGTGACGCTTCTCGGTCTGGTACTCGACGTGCGAGATGTTGATCGTGATGCCGCGCTGGCGCTCCTCGGGAGCGTTGTCGATCTGCGCGAAGTCGCGAGCCTCGTTGAGGTCCGGGTACTGGTCGTGCAGAACCTTGGTGATCGCCGCCGTGAGCGTGGTCTTGCCGTGGTCGACGTGACCGATGGTTCCGATGTTGACGTGCGGCTTGGTGCGCTCGAACTTGGCCTTGGCCACTGTGGGTCCTCCTCAGGACTCGGATCGCATGCCCCCGGTCGTGGACCGTTGGCCTGCAGGGTGTGTGTCTTTACTGTACTTGGTGACGAGGGGCCCGTCGCCGGGCACCCTCGCCTGTGGAGCAGCGCTGGAGCGCTACTCCCCCTTGCTCTTCGCGACGATCTCCTCGGCGACCTTGGCCGGGACCTGTGCGTAGGTCTCGAAGGTCATCGAGTAGACGGCGCGACCAGAGGTCTTCGACCGGAGGTCGCCGACGTAGCCGAACATCTCGGACAGCGGCACGCTCGCGCGGACCACCTTGACGCCCGAAGCGTCCTCCATCGAGGCGATCTGGCCACGACGGGAGTTCAGGTCACCGATCACGTCGCCCATGTACTCCTCGGGCGTGCGGACCTCGACGGCCATGATCGGCTCGAGGATGACCGGGCCGGCCTTGCGGGCGGCTTCCTTGTAGGCCATCGAACCGGCGATCTTGAACGCCATCTCGGAGGAGTCGACGTCGTGCGACTGACCGTCCTTGAGGATGGCCTTCACGCCGACCGTCGGGTACCCGGCGAGGATGCCGACCTGCATGGCGTCCTGGATACCGGCGTCGACCGACGGGATGTACTCGCGCGGGACGCGGCCACCGGTGACGGCGTTCTCGAACTCGTAGACCTTCTCCGCCGTGACCTCCATGGGCTCGAGCGCGATCTGCACCTTCGCGAACTGACCGGAACCACCGGTCTGCTTCTTGTGGGTGTAGTCGTAGCGCTCGACCGGCTTGGTCAGGGTCTCGCGGTAGGCCACCTGCGGCTTGCCGACGGACGCCTCGACCTTGAACTCGCGCTTCATGCGGTCGACCAGGATGTCGAGGTGGAGCTCGCCCATGCCCTTGATCGTGGTCTGACCGGTCTCGGCGTTGAGCTCGACGCGGAACGTCGGGTCCTCTTCCGCGAGCTTCTGGATGGCCGTGGAGAGCTTCTCCTGGTCGGCCTTCGTGTTCGGCTCGATGGCGACCTCGATGACCGGCTCCGGGAACGTCATCGACTCGAGGACGACCTGGTTGCTCGGGTCACAGAGGGTGTCACCGGTGGTGGTGTCCTTGAGGCCGATGACCGCGTAGATGTGACCGGCGGTGACGTTGTCGACCGGGTTCTCCTTGTTGGAGTGCATCTGGAAGATCTTCCCGATGCGCTCCTTCTTGCCCTTGGTCGAGTTGATGACCTGGGCACCCGACTCGATCGAGCCCGAGTAGACGCGGACGTAGGTCAGGCGACCGAAGAAGGGGTGCACCGCGACCTTGAACGCCAGGGCCGAGAACGGCTCGGTGGCGTCGGGCTTGCGGATGATCTCCTTCTCCTCGTCCTTGACGTCGTGGCCGATCATCGGCGGGACGTCGAGCGGCGACGGGAGGTACGAGATGACAGCGTCGAGCATCGGCTGGACGCCGCGGTTCTTGAATGCCGAGCCGCAGAGGACCGGGTAGACCTCGGACGCGATCGTGAGCTTGCGGATGCCAGCGCGGATCTCGTCCTTGGTGAGCTCCTGGCCGTCGAAGAACTTCTCGAGCAGGGCGTCGTCGGACTCCGCGACGCGCTCGATCAGCTTCGCGCGGTACTCCTCGGCACGGGCCTGGAGGTCCGCGGGGATCTCCTGGACCTCGTACTGGGCGCCCATGGTGACATCACCCTTGGCGTCGCCCGGCCAGACCTTGGCGTGCATCTCGATGAGGTCGACGACACCGACGAAGTCGTTCTCGGCACCGATCGGGAGCTGGAGCACGAGCGGCTCCGCACCGAGGCGGTTCACGATCGTGTCGACGGTGAAGTAGAAGTCAGCGCCGAGCTTGTCCATCTTGTTGACGAAGCAGATGCGCGGGACGTCGTACTTGTCCGCCTGACGCCACACGGTCTCGGACTGGGGCTCGACGCCCTCCTTGCCGTCGAAGACGGCGACCGCACCGTCGAGGACGCGGAGCGAGCGCTCCACCTCGACCGTGAAGTCCACGTGACCGGGGGTGTCGATGATGTTGATCTGGTTGTTGTCCCAGAAGCAGGTCGTCGCGGCCGACGTGATCGTGATGCCGCGCTCCTGCTCCTGCGCCATCCAGTCCATCGTCGCAGCGCCGTCGTGGACCTCACCGATCTTGTGCGTGATGCCCGTGTAGAACAGGATGCGCTCGGTCGTCGTGGTCTTGCCGGCATCGATGTGCGCCATGATGCCGATGTTGCGGACCTTGTTCAGGTCGGTGAGCACGTCCTGTGCCACAGGGTTCCTCCGGAAGAGTTGTAGGAGAGATGGGCGTCCGTTCCGGGGCGCCGGGGTTCTTGACCGCCGACGCCCCGGAACGGTGCCGGGACTACCAGCGGTAGTGGGCGAAGGCCTTGTTCGACTCGGCCATCTTGTGCGTGTCCTCACGGCGCTTGACCGCGGCACCGAGACCGTTCGACGCGTCGAGGATCTCGTTCATGAGACGCTCGGTCATCGTCTTCTCGCGACGGGCCTTGGCGTAGGAGGTCAGCCAGCGGAGCGCGAGGGTGTTCGCGCGGTGCGGCTTGACCTCGACCGGGACCTGGTAGGTCGAGCCACCGACGCGGCGGCTGCGGACCTCGAGGGTCGGACGGACGTTGTCGAGCGCCTTCTTGAGCGTCGCGACGGCGTCCTGCTGGTTCTTGGCGGAAACGCCCTCGAGTGCACCGTAGACGATGCGCTCGGCGAGGCCCTTCTTGCCGTCCAGCAGGATCTTGTTCACGAGCTGCGAGACGATCGGCGCGCCGTAGACCGGGTCTGCGACGACGGGACGCTTGGGAGCGGGACCCTTACGAGGCATTGACTCAACCCTTCTTCGCGCCGTAGCGGCTACGCGCCTGCTTACGGTTCTTCACGGCCTGCGTGTCGAGCGCACCGCGGATGATCTTGTAGCGGACACCGGGCAGGTCCTTCACACGACCGCCACGGACGAGCACCATCGAGTGCTCCTGGAGGTTGTGGCCCTCACCGGGGATGTAGGCCGTGACCTCGGTGCCGTTCGAGAGCTTGACACGAGCGACCTTGCGCAGTGCCGAGTTCGGCTTCTTGGGGGTGGTGGTGTAGACGCGGGTGCACACACCACGCTGCTGGGGGTTCGCCTTCAGGGCGGGCGCCTTGGTCTTGGTGACCTTCGGCGTACGACCCTTGCGAACCAGCTGCTGGATAGTAGGCAACTGTTCTCCTGGTTCTTCGCTCGTGCTCTCCGGCCGGCGCGGACCGCCGGCTTCCTCGTCCCACACCGAGGACCGCCTGTCGGCGGATGGTTCGGTGGGGGACGGAGTGGCCCGGATGCGGCCGTCGGCCGTCCGGACTTTCGGGCGCGCCCGAGGGCGCACACCCGGTAGAGCCTACCCGCGGCACCACGCGAAATCAATCCGGGCGCGTCGCCCTGGAGGCCCGTGGGGACCGCCCTGCGCGAACGTCGGTCCGGTGGGTCCTCCCGCGGGCGGCGGGGCCGCGTCCGAGGTGGGCTGCCCGGTCGGGGCGCCCCGCATCACGTCCGGAGCGGGCTGCCCGGCCAGGGCGCGACCCGCACCGCGTCCGGATCGGGCTGCCCGGCCAACCGCGCGACCCGCACCGCGTCCGACGTTGGCTGCCCGGTCAGGGCGACCCGCACCGCGTCCGACGTTGGCTGCCCGGTCAGGGCGACCCGCACCGCGTCCGACGTGGGCTGCCCGGTCGGGGGGCGACCCGTGCCTCCAGGCCGGACGCCGCGTGTCAGGAACCCGACTCGGACGACGACGGGGCGACCGCGGAACGGAAGGTCGCCCCGTCACCGTCGAACCCCGTGATGTACCCGCTCGCATTGACGTTCATGGGGCCGGCTGAAGCCGTGCCGACGCCACCCGGACCGGAGATGTCCGCGGTGAAGGTCGCGCGACCGTAGGTGGTCGTCGTGACGAGCCAGCCACCGGACGACCACTCGCCGACCGAGACGACCGGGCGGGTGCCGAGCGTCCAGCGCTCGTTGGTGTACGTGTAGGACGGGTCTTCGCCGTAGGCGTAGAAGCTGCACCCGGACGGCGCCGGGTCGTGCGACGCGATGCACCCGTCGACCCAGGCGTCCACTGCCTTCGTCGCCGCGCTCCTGCCCACCGATGTGAGGGTGGCCGTCATCGCAACGGGGCTCGACGCGGTGCCGCCGAACCCGCTGACCGTGGCGGTCTCGCTGCCGGACTCGACCCACTTGCCGCCCCTGATCGCGACGTCGTAGCTGCCGGGGAGGGCGGTGAGCGTCGCCGTGCCGTCCTTCGACGTCGTGACGGACCTGCCCGCGACCTCGAGCGGGGTGCGGGCCGGGCCGCGGACCGACACGTCGACGGCGCCGAGCCGGGGCGGCTGCAGCTGCCAGACCGGGAACACACCCCAGTCGGTGCCGGTCCGGCTCAGCTCGAACGTCGCCGGGACGTCCTGTCCGCCCTGGCGGAGTGCGGTCGTGACGGCAGCGCTGTCACCGCTCGTCCGGACCGCGGTGACGCGGTAGCCGGTGATCGTCCGCTTCGCCTTCGCGTAGGCGGCGTCGGTCAGCAGGGCGTCCCCCTTCTCACGCTCGATGCCGGCGGAGTCGAGCGCGGCCTCGGCCTTGCCGGCCAGGAGGTCGTCGAGGAAGGCACGGACCGGCCGGTCGGCCGCGTGCGTGCTCATGCCGTTCGCGTAGCCGATGCCGCCGCCCACCACGAGGAGGACGAGCGCAGCCGCGCCCGCGAGGATCCCGATGAGCGCACCGCGCCGCAGGCGCCGACGGGAACGTGCGGGATCCGGGACCCGGGTGCCGCGGATGGAGTCGACGGGCGGGACCGCTCCCCAGCCGTGGTCGTGGTCGGTCATCGTGCCCCCGGTCGCCGTGCGTGGTCGTCGCACGGCGCGGCTCGCGGTGTCGCGTCGTGCGGGGCGATCCTACCGCGGACCGCCGTCACTCCCCCGGGCGTCGGGGGCCGGTGCGGACGTGCGGCCAGGGCCTCCCGGGACCGGGCCGGGGCCGCTGCCGGAGCCTTCCGGGGCCGCCCCCGCCGCTCGCGCCTGGTGTCGGACGACGGCGATCCCCCCGACGACGCAGACCAGGGCGACCACGACGGTCCCGACCACGAAGGGCCCGAGCGCGGAGCCCGCCGGGAAGACGAGGAGCTCCGTGGCGTCGCCCCGGAGCAGTGCGTACCCGACGGCTCCGACACCGAGCATCACCAGGTACGAGGTCGCTGCGGCGACCAGGCCCGTGACGCCGGGGTTGCCCTCACGGGCTCCGGCGGCGGTCGCGAGGAACACCACGATCGCGACCGAGACCACCATCGCGGGGCCGAGGTACGGGGTCGCGTCGGGCTGGGTGATCGGTTCGACGTCGGCGAGGAGCGCCTCGAAGCCGGACACCGCGACGACGAGCGCGATGAAGAGCACGGACGTCATCGTCGCGATCAGCCACCGGGACATGGAGCGATCGTATCGCCGGGGTCGTTCGCGCGGGCGGGTCCCGCGGGGTTCGGCTCGGTTCGGGTGTCAGCTGTCAGGCCAGTTCGGGCTGCTCGGGCACGTGGTCCTGCTGCTGGCGCTCGTGGTCCTGCTGCTCCCGCTGTGCTGCCGCGACCAGGGCGAGGGCGATCGTCGCGGTGATCACCGGGACGGTCTCGGTCATGGGGGCCGGGGCCGTCGGTGCCTCGCCCGCGGTGTGGACGCGGGCCTCCTCGTACGCCTCGGTGTGGACGTGCGATCCGGTGTCCGGCTCGGTCGTGTCGCCGTGGTCGGTCGTGTCGTCGTGGTCGCGGAGGGCCGGGCCGACGACCGGCAGGACCGCTGTCGTGGTCGGGGGCTCGACGAGGATCGGACCCGTCGTCGCCGCCACCGGCTCGCCGCGCCTGGCCGCCCGTCGCGTGCGCAGCATCTTCATCAGGACCACCACGGCGACGATCGCCCAGATGCCGTTGACGATGAGCGACGGGATCGCGTGGTGCGCTCCGACGTTGACGGCGATCGCGAGGCCCCCGACGAGGTTGAGCAGCTGGTAGACCGGGCCGTTCGGCAGCTTGCCGGTCGAGAAGAGGATGTAACCAGCCAGTACGGTTACGGCTCCGAACCAGCCGAGGAACTCCACGATTCCGTTCAACACGCGCGACTCCGGGCACGACGAGGAACAGCCCACGAGCGGGGCCGTTCGAGAGGGGATGAGCAGCCACGAGCGCGGCGTCGGGAGCATCGTACGCAGACGAGGACCTCCGACGGAAGAGGGTGTGGCGCGGCGCGTCACACCCCAGTCTGCGGGGGTCTCGGGGAGGGGTCCGTCAGCCGTTCGTCGGGGCGGTCGGCGCGGTGGCCGAGGTCTCGCTCGACGCGCCCGACGACGCGGTCTCGGAGGCGGTCGACGAACTGCTGGCACCACTCGCGGCGTGCACCACGTAGACGTACCCCGAGAGCGACCAGGCCTGGCTCGGCCCCTTCCCCTCTCCGGCAGTCTGCGACAGTGTGTCGACGAGGAACAAGCGATCGCTGTGCTGCATCCGCTTGGTGAAGTCGAGAGCCTGCACCCAACTCGCGGCATCGACCGCGATGCTCACGGGGATCAGGTCGAAGGTGCTCGACGTGATCTGGTCGTTCCGGTACGGCTGGGGTGCGGCCGGTGTCGAGGCCGCGGATGGGGTAGCGGCGGGGGCCGGAGTCGACGAAGAGGAAGCCGACGAGGACGGCACCGCGGACGCCGCTCCGTTGCTCGCGGCGGGCTCACCCGCGGGTGCGTACGCCTGCACGGTGCCGAACGTCAGCGACGTCAGCGTGACGCCGGCGCCCGTGGCGGCGGCGTCCACCTGGCGTGTGAAGCCTGCGGTGTCGGCGGTTGCGGGAACGGACTTCCGGAGTGCGGCGAGCTCCGCTTTCGAACGGCCCAGTTCCCGGAACTCGGCCTCGAGTTTCCGCAGGACGCCACGATTGCTGGCGTTCGTGGCTTCGATCGTGGTGCGTTGCGCGTCCGCAGCAGAGGCGGAGGCGAGTTGTGGCTGCACGCCGACGAACCAACCGCCGGCGATCAGGACAACGGCAGCGAGCGCCGCCCCGATGAGCGAGAGCTTGTACTTGTCCACGTCACTCCCCCTTCTTGGGAACGTACGTCTCGTCGAAGGCCTTCGAGTCGAGATCGAGGGTGATCTGCCCCGAGTAGGCCCCACTGTCGCCTGCACTCGCGATCGTGGCGATCCGCGCGCCTGCGTAGCCCTGTACGGTCGTCAGCCGGTCGGAGAGGTCGGGCACCGACGGCACGGCGGCGCTGCTGATCGTGATGTCCAGCGTCGCGACGCGACTCGATGCGAGCGGTTCGGTCGACTGCGCGAAGCCCTTCACGGGATCCATCGAGGTGATCGTGAGGCCCGTGACCGTCGTCCCGGCTGGCAGCGCGCTGGCGAGCGAGCCGAGGACACCGCTCCAGTCGATCTGAGCGGAGCCTCCGACGGCCTGGGCGGCTTTCAGGAGCTCGGTGTCCCGTTGGACGGCCCGGACATCGTTGAAGCGCAGCTGCTCCTGGAGGACCGATGCGCCGTTCGACTGGGAACGAGCGAGGTCGGATCGAGCTCGGACGCCTTCCGTCGTCGCAGCTCCGACCCCGAGGAGGACCACAGCTCCCACCACGACGACGGCGAGCCACGCACGCCGTGCGACTGCAGCTGCACGCTGCTCGGTGTGCACTTCAGACGGGAGGAGGTCGACTCGGGGCTCTCCCCCGACGGTCTGGACCGGGCCGCGGGCGGAGCGCTTCGGTGGACGCTCCTGAGCCGCACGCTCGGCGCTGTCTCGGTCCGGGGAGAGACCGTTGCCGCGTCTCCGATCCGCCCGCAATCGCACTCCGCGCGCCCGTCGACGGTCGTCGACGACGTTCACCTCGAGGTCGCTCATGCTGCTCGGCTCCCCACCGCGAGACCGTACGCGACCGACACCGATTCACCGTGCGCCGCGAGGTCGTCCGGGTTGATGGATCGCGAGAGGGTTGCCCCCGCGAAGACGTCACCGTGCTCGACCGGCAGTCGCGTGGCCTGCGCCAGCGCATCGCCGAACCCGTGCATCCGTGATCCGCCACCGGTCAGGACGATGCGACGCACCGGCTGGTCGGGCCGTGTGTTCGCGAAGTAGTTGATCGTGTTCCGCAGACTCGAGAGGAGTTCCTCCACCGCCTCCCTCGTCGCAGCGATCGCGCGGGCGTCGTCGGGCGTCTTGGCGCCCGGCCCGACTCCGAACCACTGCTTGACGGCTTCGGCTTCGTCCAGCGGGATGTCGAGCCGCCCGCTCAGCGCACGGGTGATGTCGTTCCCGCCGGTGGGGATGATCCGGACGAAGTGCGGGGCGCCCTCGGTGAGGATCACGACGCTCGTGGTGTCAGCACCGAGCCCGATGAGGGCGACTGTGCCCGGCGTGCGGCGCCGCGTGACGAGTGTCCGGCTCAGTGCGAACGGAATGAGGTCGACACCCACCGGCCGCAGCCCGGCCAACTGCACGGCGCGGACGTTCGCCAGGACGGCGTCCTTGACCGCGGCGATGAGCAGGCCGGACACGACCGGCCCGTTGTCCCCCACACTCTCGGATGTCGGGTAGAAGTCGAGGATGGCGTCGCCGACGGGGACCGGCAGCATGTCTTGCACCTGGAAGGGGAGGGTCTCGCGCATCTGGGCCCACGGCACGCGCGGAACAGTGAGGTCACGGGCGAGCACACGCTGGTTGCCCATGCCGAGCACGACTCGGCGCGTGCGGAAGCGTCCCGTCCGCCAGAGCTGCCGGAGCGACTGGGCCACCGTGTTCGGCTCGAGGACCTCGCCTCGACTGATCGCCCCCTCGGGTGCGGCGACCTCAGCGACGCGCAGGACCGACGGCTGCGGCTTGTCCGCGTCCGCGACCTCGACAGCACGGATGGACGTACCGGTGAGGTCGAGACCGACGATGCTCTTCGTCATGTTGTCTGCTTTCGATGGAGGGATCAGGCGAGGCCGAGGACTGTGACGTACGCCGTCCAGACGGACGTGCCGAAGAACACACCGATCCACGCTCCGGCGAGCATGGCGGGACCGAACGGCACCCCGCCGCGCCACCGAGCCCGGCCGGTGAGGAGGAGGACGACCGCGAAGATACCGCCGACCAAGAAGGCACCGAAAGCGCCCACTGCGAGGGGTCCCCATCCGAGGTACGCGAGGACGAAGCCGAGGACCACCGCGAGTTTCACGTCGCCCAGCCCCATGCCGCCGGGCACCGCGACCGCGAGGACGAGGTAGAACAGCCCGAGGCCGGCAGCTCCGAGGACCCCGCGCCACAAGGCGCCCCAGTCACCCCCGAGAGCCGAGGCGATGACCAGGAGCACCACGAGGACGACCGCGGACGGGTAGGTGATCGCGTTCGGCAGACGATGGACGTCGAGGTCGATCAACGTCAGGGCGACGCTGATCGACATGAGGTACAGCAAGGCGATCGCGACGGTCAGGTGAGCTGTGGTGCTTCCGTCGGTCACTGCTGCGGCCTTGAGGACGCGCCAGGCGACCAACGCGAACAGGACACCTGTAACCGCCTCGACCGCTGGGTACCTGGCCGGGATGCGGACCCCACAGTCCCGGCAGCGCGCGCGCAGGACCAGCCATGAGAGGACGGGGACGTTGTCGCGCCCGCGGATCGGGTGCCGGCACTCCGGGCAAGCGCTCGCCGGCCGGACGACGGAGAGCCCGGCCGGTACGCGGTACACGACCACGTTGAGGAACGAACCGATGATCAGGCCGAACACTGCTGTGACGGACACGACGAGGCCGATCGGAAGAGCGTCGCTCATCGGCAGACTCCCGTCGCGGTCTTCGCGCACAGGCCGTTCGCGAGGTAGGCAGGTTGGACCTCCACCTGCGTCGTCACCCCGTACGAGGTCGACACCGGTTGCAGGAACTTCGGCGGCGCGGTCGTGAGGAAACGACTGTCGTAGACGTAGTTCTTGGCGAAGCCCGTCGCGATCGTCCCGCCTCCGGTTGCCACGATTCCGCGCCAGTTCTGTGCGATCGAACCCTTGACGGTCAGGACACCGAGGGGCTGGCCGAGGTCGTAGTTCTGGTTCCAGAACGTTCCGGCGTTGCTCGCGACACCGGCATCGACCTCGAAGTTCTCCCCGCCCGACCGCCGGAGCAGCGCCGGGTTGGTGCAGGACGTGCCGGAGAAGCTCGAGCACTTGGCCGGGTTCCAGACCTCGACCGCGTCCTGCCCGACGAGACCGAGGATGTCTTGGTTCGCGTTGACGTAGGTGACGTTGCCGGTGAGCCAGACCGTTCCGGCAGCGGCGATCGTCATGGCGCCGGAGAACCGACCGGACACGAAGACGTCGCCGTCGGTGCAGCCGTACGTGTCAGACGTGGACCCCGTCCGCCAGTACGTGTTCCAGCCGGACGTGTACGAGCCTCCGTTGATCCACTCGCCGGACGCCGGATAGCCCATCCCGTTGCTGTAGGTCGTGCTGGCAGAGGTCGACGCCGAGCTCCCGCTCACGGTGACCTTCGTGTTGCAGTAGGTGTTCGTGTAGCCGCTCGGGTACGACGTCCCCCAGTAGTTCACGTTCGTCGGACTGTTCGTCTGAGGGACGTCCTGCACGAACACGAGGTTGGACGGCAGGGTGGGGATCGTGGCTCCGGCCGCGCTCTGCAGGGCGCTGATCGACCCGCACAGCGAGGCAGCCTTCGCGGTGTCCGACGCGACGCTCGCCCCCGACGCGACGACCGTGTACTGGGTCGCCCGCGACCACGGGGACTTGACGGTCATCGTGCCGTCGCCGTTGAACGTGATCGTGGTGGGACCGGTGTAGAGACACCCGGGGCGGGGGACAGTGGTCGGCAGGTCGGCGCGGGCCTCCTGCGACATGTTCGAGTTCAGAGCGGGCAGACCGAGGTAGGCCGCCGCTGCCGGTGTCCCACCGTTGTAGGTCGACGACGCGCAACCACTCGGCCTCGTCACCGTCCCGTCGTGGTCCTCGACCGTCCCGTTGAAGGTCGCGCCGCACGAGGTGAACGTGTCGTTCGTCCGGATCGGACCGTTGAGCACGTCACGAGCGGCGAACTGCACGTACCCGCAGGTGTTCGAGACACCGGTCTGCCACTGGTAGTTCGACGTGCACGTCGAACCGGTGATCGACGGCTGCGCAGACTCGTAGTTCGTGAAGTACAGGTAGTTGATGAACCCGTCGCCCTTGAGGTTCGCCACGAGCGAGCGCGTCGTCGATCCGCTCTTGCCGGTGACCCGGACGCGCAGGATGCCCTGCGCCGCGTACAACGAGTTGTCGACCTCGTAACGGAACCACTGGTCGCCGGTCTTCGGCACGCCGACCCAGCCGACGAAGGCTGGATTGGTGGTGCCGTTCGGCCCCAGTCCTTGGAAGATGGCCCTCGCAGTGCTGCTGAACTGTGCGTTCGCGGTCGTGCCGTAGACCGCGTACCCGTTGTCGTTCGAGATCTTCGACTGGTAGTCAGCGAGTCCCGCGTAGGCAGCAGCCGCAGCGTTCTGGTAGTCGCGGTCGTTCGACGACTTCACGGCACCGGATGTCGAGAGCACCAGCAGGCCCGCGACGATGAGCATCATGACAGTGCCGAAGATGATGACGTTCGCGAGCACGACGCCGCGGTCGTCGTCGTTCGCCCGCCGGAGCACCGACTGGATCGATCGCATCACGGTGTCGCTCCCGCGTTCGAGGTCGTGGCGTAGCCCACGTTGAAGAGGTAGAGGGTGTTCTGGAGCGTCGTGTTCCCCGGCCGGCCCGCCGCGAGCGACCCCGCCTCGATGTTCACGCGGATCGCTCGGACCGACGCAGGGGTGCTCGCCGGAGTCGGAAGGACGACGCCGGAGCCGTCCAGGTACTCGAATAGCGGGCGGTTGTCGATCGTCGGGGACGCGATCGGACCGCCGAGGGTGATGGTGCGGGTCGGCGCGGCCGTGAGCGCCGGGAACGTGTAGTACCCGTTCTGGTCCGCGATGCCGTCCCACTGCTTCTCGAGCAGGAGGCCAGTGGTCGAGTCCCGGACGAACTCGACCTGGATCGGTTGCTGTGAGGTGGAACCCGACAGGTTGACGTACGCGTAGAACGCCACGTCGGTCGGCGTCGCACGCTGGATCGCGGTCTGGAACGTCCCGTCCGGCAACGGCAGGACCGTGGCTGCGTGGACGTACTGCGTCACGGCGTTCATGATGTTCGAGGCCTGCCGCATGCCCGTTTCGCTGACCTGGTCGGTGTTGGTCGCCTTGACGGTCGCTGCGAAGAATCCCCCGACCGCCACGATGATGATCGTCGCGACGCTCATCGCCACGAGGAGCTCCACGAGCGTGATGCCGCGGTCATCGCGGGACCGGTCCAGGATCTGCCGGATCACTTCGTCTGTCCTCTCGGGTCCACGACGACGGTGTAGCCGCCGAGCACCCCGCCACTCGAGGTCCCCGGCGTCACGTTCTTCACCGAGGCACCGTTCAGGACGTTGAGGACGGTGCCCGTGATGCTCGAGTAGAACGACACGTTCCACGTCCCGAACGGGAGCGCGAGCGTCTGTGAACCGGACGAGCTGGTCGGGAACCTCAGCGTGTACCCGGCCGTGCAGCCGGGGTCACCGGCGCCGGCTGTCGTGGCCGTGGTCGCGACGACGTAGGTGCTGCTGCTCATCCCACCGACCTGGACCACGCCGGTCATCACCGGGACCGGGGACACCGAGGCTGGCTGCCCTGGCGAGGTCCCGACCTGCGCAGGTGCGATGCCGACCTGGTTCTGTGCGTTCGGCGTGCTCCAGGCTCCCGGGTTCGGGCTGAGACAGCTCGTCGCTCCGGGAGCGGAGTTGTACGTACCCGCGAACACCGCGTAGTTCCCGAACGGGAAGACGCTGACGGCGGTCTTCGTCGCGGAGGTGACCGTCGGGGTCGTGCCCCACGGCGTGATGACGTCCTGTCCACCGCCTGTCGAGGACAAGGTGGTCGGCATGCTCTGGGGCAGGGTCGCGCTGTACGTCGAGGCGTACTGGAGCGTCATCATCGACGCCTGGTCGTACACGAACGGCACGTAGGCGCTCGCTCCGGCGACCACCGTCACCGGCGTCTTCTTCGCAGGCTGCTTCTGGTCCGTGTCGATGCCATCGGTCTCGGTGGCGGTGACCGTGTAGTCACCCTGCTGCACGTCGACGGCGATGGCGCACCCCTGTGCGTTCGTCGCGTCCGGCTGCACGGTGAGCGGACCACCGGTGCTGCCGGCGACGGGGGTGATCGTGATCGCCACCCCGGCGTTGCCCGTGCCGGATGCGGTCTTCACCGAGATCGTGATCGAGCCGTTGCCGGGCGACGTCACCGCACTCGACGGCGCGATGGCCGAGGTCATCGTCGTGGAGTAGGTCTGGTTGCGACTCTTCCACGAGACCGTCTCGACGACGCTCTTGTAGGCGAGGTACCCGCCGGATGCGGAGCCACAGGCGTTCGTGGCTCCGGTGCTGTCGACCCAGTTGACGTCGCGGGAGATGGTGTAGGTGACGCCACCGATCGTCTTCGTCGGCACGGCGTCGCCCGGGTTCGCGGGCAAGCTCGTGACCTGCTGGATGCCCGCCGCCGTCGCACTGGCCGTCTGACGCAGACCGTCGATGTCCTGCGAAGCGAGCGCGACCGCCGTCGTGCGGCTCCGGCTGTTCTGGCTCAGCGTGAGTGCGTTGACGATGCCGTAGGCGATGCCGATCGACATGATCGCGAACACCATCATGGCGACCATGACCTCGACGACCGAGAAACCCGCTTCGCGGTCCGCAGGTTCAGCGGGACTGAACACCGAGGCGATGCGTCGGATCATGGTCACCTCCGGGTCGGGGTCGTTGCGTGTCGTGCTGGATGTGCGGGCGGGCAGGACATCCGAAGGTCCGGATGCCCTGCCCGGTCTCGACTCAGGTCAGGACGTCACGGCCGTGCACTGCGACGGCCTCGTACCCGTGACACCGCCAGATTCAGTGGCGTAGTAGGCGCTTCCAGCAGCGCTCCAGCCGGCGACACAGAAGGTCGTCGCGCTGATGTACTGGTAGTAGAGCGTCTTCGTGTTGCTTGACAGGGTCATGCCCGCAGCTGCCCAGTCCGGGTCGCTACCGGCCGCGGGCAGCGCGGTCCAGCTCGTGCTCGTGGTGGGGAGAGCACCCTTGTTCGTCTGGACGCTGACGACCGCGGTCTTGAGGTTCGAGACGTCGGACTGGGTGGCCGAGTTCTTGGCGTTGTTCTGCACGCCGAGGTACACGGGGATGGCGATCGCGGCGAGGATGCCGATGATGATCACGACGACGAGGAGCTCGATCAGGGTGAAGCCCCGGTCGTCTTGGTTGCGGAGGCGGTTGCGACGCTCCTCGAGCGGCGCGAGGGCGGTGAAGGTCATGGTCTTGTCTCTCGAGATCAGGAGGGGGTGCACTGGTTGCTCGTCACACCGGACGTGGAGGTCGCGTAGAAGGTGGATCCGCCGCTGCTGACGCCGATGATGCAGAAGTCACCGTTGGTGCCGACCGGGCCGTAGTTGAGCGAGGTGGTGTTCGAGCTGATGGTGGCGCCAGCGTTGGCGAAGCCGGTCGGGAAGGTGCCGCTCGGGGCCACGGCGGACGTGAACTTCGCCGGGAGCGAGCCACCGCTGGTCTGCAGACTCACGACAGCGGTCTTGAGGTTCGTGACGTCGGACTGCGTCGCGGAGTTCTTCGCGTTGTTCTGCACGCCCAGGTACACCGGGATGGCGATCGCCGCGAGGATGCCGATGATGATGACGACCACCAGGAGCTCGATCAGGGTGAAGCCCTTTTCGTTCTCAGCAGCGATCGCATTGCGGCGAGCATTCAGCTTGCCCATGAGACGGAAGTACATTTTTGTCGTTCCTTCGGAATGGTTCAGGAGGATGGGTGGGCTGCGCTCGCGCCGCCGAGTGAAGCGTATTCCGGGCGCATTCCCGGCCGTCATCCCGAGAACGGGGGTGTTCCGAACGCAAAACGCCCCCAGTCCGGGGGCGAATTGCGCGCAGGTGCCCCCTGCAATGGGGCTGCCGATCAGGAGTGCTGGATCGCGCTCGTGATGTCGAAGATCGGCAGGTAGAGCGCGACGATCATGCCGCCGACGACGACGCCGAGGAACGCGATGAGCAGCGGCTCGATCAGCGAGGTCAACGCCTCGGTGGTCGCTTCGACCTCGTCGTCGTAGAAGACCGCGATCTTCTCGAGCATGGTCTCCATCGAGCCGGAGTCCTCACCGACCGCCACCATCTGCGAAACCATTTGCGGGAAAACGTTCTCGCGCTGCAGCGGCGCATTGATCGACTCACCTTTCCGAACTGATTCGGAAACCCGCTCGAGCGCTTTCTGCACGACGAAGTTGTTCGACACCTGGCCGACGATCTGCAATGCCTGCAGGATGGGTACGCCGGCACCGATCATGTTCGAGAAGTTGCGCGCGAACCGCGCGATGACGATCTTCCGGTTGAGTTGTCCGAAGATCGGCATCCTCAGCTTGATCGGGTCGAGGAACGCCCGCACGCGGTCCGTGTTCTTGTTCACCCGGTACCAGAGCCACACGGCGACCGACACCACGGCGAGCGCCGGCGCGATCCACACCATCGCGTGCGAGAGCACGACGAGCGCCTGGGTCGGCCAGGGGAGCGCGCTCCCGAGCCCGGCGAACATCTTCGAGAAGATCGGCACGATGAAGACCAGCATCACGACGACGCTCACGAGCGACATGACGAGCACGACGACCGGGTAGGTCATCGCAGACTTGATCGTCGACCGGAGCTTGTGCTCCTTCTCGAAGTTCGTCGCGATCGAATCCATCGCCTTGTCCAGGAAGCCACCCGCCTCCCCGGCTCGGATCATGTTGATCATGATCGGCGGGAAGTCCACGGGGTACTTCGCGACCGCGTCCGACAACGAGACGCCCTGTTCGACCTCGTCGCGGACCTTCGCGAGGATCTCCTTGAGCTTCTTGCTCTCGGTCTGGTCCGCGAGGATCGTCAGCGCCTTGAGCAGCGACAGGCCGGAGGTGAGCATCGTCGAGGCCTGCCGCGACATGATCGCGAGGTCCTTGAGCTTGACCCCCTTCTCGAAGCCGGGGATCTTGATCTCCGCCTGGAGCCCCGTACCAGCGCGAGCCTCGTTGATGGCGATCGGCGCGATGCCCATCGATCGGAGGCGCGAGGTCGCCGCGTTCTCGGACGCGGCGTCGAGCCGCCCCTTCACGAGCTTGCCGCTGCCGTCGCGGCCGCGGTAGTCGAAGGCGAGCGACATCAGTGGCCTCCCGAGTACTTGTCGCCGAAGTCGATCTCGGACGCGGCGATCGCGGCGGCGGAGGAGTCGGAGGGCGACTCGACGCGCTGCACGAGCCGGTCGAAGCCGTCGTGGTCGTGGACCTTCTCCATCGCGGCACGGCGGGTGATGGTGCCGACGTTGACGAGCTCGGCGAGGTCCTGGTCCATGGTGTGCATGCCGGCGTCGCGGCCGGCCTGCATCGCCGAGGTGATCTGGTAGGTCTTGCCCTCGCGGATGAGGTTCCCGATCGCGGGGGTGGTCTTCATGATCTCGGTGGCGACGACGCGGCCGGCACCGTTCGCCTTCGGCACGAGGGTCTGGCAGACGACCCCTTCGAGCGTCGATGCGAGCTGCGTCCGGATCTGCCCCTGCTGGTGCGGCGGGAAGACGTCGATGACGCGGTCGATGGTGCCGGGTGCGCTCTGCGTGTGGAGGGTCGCGAACACGAGGTGGCCGGTCTCGGCGGCGGTGAGCGCGACGGAGATGGTCTCGAGGTCGCGGAGCTCGCCGATGAGGATGACGTCGGGGTCCTGCCGCAGCACGTGCTTGAGCGCGGCGGCGAACGAGTGCGTGTCGGCCCCGACCTCACGCTGGTTGATGATCGCCTTCTTGTGGTCGTGCATGAACTCGATCGGGTCCTCGACCGTGACGATGTGGTCGGCACGGGTCTCGTTGACGAGGTCGATGAGCGCGGCGAGGGTGGTCGACTTGCCGGAGCCGGTGGGTCCGGTGACGAGGACGAGCCCGCGCGGCAGCTTCGCGAACTCACCGACGTGCTCGGGGATGCCGAGCTGCTTGAGGGTCTTGATCTTCGTCGGGATGATGCGGAACGCGGCGCCCCAGTTGCCACGCTGCTGGTAGAAGTTCACGCGGAACCGGAAGTCGGGCGAGAGGGAGTACGCGAAGTCGAGTTCCTGCTCGTGGTCGAACTGGCCGGCCTGTTCGACGGACAGCATCGTCTTGAGCGCTGCGATGACCTTGTTGCGCGACCACGGGCCTCCCGGCACGGCGGGGCGGAGCGACCCGTCGACGCGCACCGTCGGTGGTGCGTCGGCGGTGACGTGCAGGTCGGACGCCCCCTGGTAGACGACCTGCGCGAGCGCGGTGATCAGGTCGGGGTCCGCGACCTCGCGCGCGTGGCGGGTGAAGTTGATGACCTCGCTCCCGGCGGACGCGGCTCCGGCCTGGAGGCCCGTGGGGACTCCGCCGGGCACGACCGGCAGTTGCCGGGTCGCCTCTTCGGCGTACCCGTAGGACGCGGTCGACGGCGGGACGGCTGCGGGGGGCGTCGCGGGCGCAGCCTGCGGCTGCGCGACGGGCACGGCGACGGGGTCACCCGACGGGGCGGGCCACACGGCGGCCGTCCCCGCGGCGGCGTCGACGGGCGTGTCCCAGGCCGGAGCCGGGGTCGTGGCGGTGCCGAGGGGCGCGTCCCACGCAGGGGTCGGCGTCGGCGCGACGGGCGCGGGCCAGGCGGCGTCGTCGGCGAGGTCGTACACCGGCGACGCGGCGGGCGGCGGCACGACCGCTCCGGCGACGTCCGGGGAGGTCGGGTGGGATGCGGCGGCAGCCGCCGCGGCGGCCAGGCGGGCTGCTCGGCGTCCTCCGCCGACCTCGTTGCCGGGGGCACCGGGGTGCCAGCCGTGGACGGGGCCGTCGGCGGGGGTGATGTCGTACACGGAGTCGGTCATCGGTGTGCTCCCGGGCCTTCTACGCGACCACGCGCAGGATCTCGTCGACGCTCGTCATGCCGAGCTTGACCTTCTCCCACCCGTCCTGGCGGAGGGTGAGCATGCCCTGCTCCTGGGCGACGCGGCTGATCTCGGCGCTCGAGGCCCGAGCGACGGCGAGGCGCTCGATCTCCTCGGTCACGGTCATGACCTCGTGGAGGGCGATGCGCCCGCGGTACCCGGTGTTGGAGCAGACCGAGCAGCCGACCGGACCGAAGAACTCGGGGACCTGGTCGACGTCGGACGGCAGGAACCCGAGCGCCTGCAACTGGGCCGGGGCGTACTGGGCCGGGGCCTTGCAGCGGTCGCAGAGCCGGCGCGCGAGACGCTGCGCGACCACCGAGTCGAGCGCCGACCCGACGAGGAACGGCTCGATGTCCATCTCGGTGAGCCGGGTCACCGCGGACGGGGCGTCGTTCGTGTGCAGCGTGGAGAGCACCAGGTGGCCGGTGAGGGACGCTTCGATGGCGATCTGCGCGGTCTCGTGGTCACGGATCTCGCCGAGCAGGACGACGTCGGGGTCGGAGCGGAGGATCGACCGCAGCGCGGACGCGAACGTCAGCCCGGCCTTCGGGTTGACCTGCACCTGGTTGATGCCGGCCATCCGGTACTCGACCGGGTCCTCGACGGTGATGACGTTGATCTCGGGCTTCGCCACGGCGTTGAGCGTCGTGTACAGCGTGGTCGACTTGCCGGAGCCGGTGGGTCCGGTGACGAGGATCATGCCGTAGGGCTTCGAGTAGGAGCGCTGGTACGCCTGGAAGTTCTGCTCGAGGAGGTTGAGGTCCTTGAGGGACATCGACGTGTTCGTGTTGTCGAGGATCCGCATGACGACCTTCTCGCCCCACACGGTCGGCAGCGTCGCGACGCGGAGGTCGATCTGCCGACCGCCGTGGCGGACCGACATGCGACCGTCCTGCGGCTTCCGACGCTCGGCGATGTCGATGTCGCTCATGATCTTCAGACGGCTGATGACGCCGTTCTGGATGTTCTTGGGTGCCGGGGCCATCTCGTGCAGGACCCCGTCGATGCGGTAGCGGACACGGACCTCGTGCTCGCCGGGCTCGATGTGGATGTCGGACGCGTGGTCCTGGATCGCCTGCGAGACGAGGAGGTTCACGAACCGGACGATCGGCACGTCGTCGAGCGAACCGTCGGTCAGGTCGGCCTGCTGCTGGGTGTGCTGCGAGGCTTCTTCCTCGAGGGACGACGTGAGGTCGTTCAGCTCGTCGTCGGCGCGCAGGTAGCGGTCGAGCGCCGCGGCGAGGTCGCGCTCCTCGACCTGGAGCGGCTTGACGCTCCGGCCGGACGCGGTGCGTGCGTCGTCGATCGCGAGGACGTTCGTCGGGTTCACCATCGCGAGGACGAGCACGTCGCCCTCGAACCCGATGCCGAGCACGCCGTGGCGCCGGCAGAGCGCGGCCGGGAGCATCGACACCGCGGTGCCGTCGACCGGGTAGTCGGTCAGCGGCACCGTGCGGGAGTTGCTCGATGCGGCACGGGCGGTGATGTACTGTGCCTCGCTCACGATGCCCTGGTCGACGAGCGCTCGGATGGACCGGTCGTCGACGTCTTCGTCGCCGGTCATCGAGTCGAGGTGCTCGATCGGCAGGGCGCCGTTGAGGATGAGGATCTCGGACAGCGTGGCCATGGGCTCCGAGCCTCCTTCGGTTCGCGCGCGGATCGGGGGTGGCGCCGTGCGGGGAACGACGCTCGACCACGCTACGGTCGCGCCGGAGGGCCGCCGCAGTCCCAGAAAGAGGGGGCGGACGGGCATCGGGTGCCCCCAGTGCGAGGGTGCCGTCCAGCGGACACGACCCGGACGACCCGCGTCAGAGGGACACCGACGACGTGACGTGCACCGCACCCGCGACGAAGCCGAGGCGCTGGTAGATCCGGCCTGCTCCGCTCGGGTTCTCCGCGTCGACGTCCAGCACCGCGGCCGCGAGTCCGTCGGCTCGGATCGCGTCGAGGGCGGCGCCCAGCACGAGCGGCGCCAGGCCCCGGCCGCGCGCGGCTCGGACGACGCCGACCCAGTGCACGTACCCGAAGCCGCGGCCGCGGGCCTCGAACGCGGACGGCTCGACCTCGACGATCGCGAACGCGAGCACGGCGCCGGTGTCGTCGACGACCACCCGGGACAGGTCGAGCCGGCTCTTGGCCGAGGTGAGGAACCCGCGCCAGTCCGACGCGACCATCGGCTGGGAGCCCCAGTGGTCGCGGAAGGCATCGTTCTTGGCCGCCCGCAGCGGCTCGATGTCGTCCTCCGTCGCGGGCCTGACCACGAGCCCGTCGGGCGGCACCGGGAGCGCTTCGCGGGGACCGTCGTCGAACACGAGCTCCATGTCGAGCCAGGTCCGCACGGGCGCGAACCCGGACCGTGCCGCCAGCCGCAGGACCGAGGAGCCCTCCGGCCCGCCCACGTCGAGCGTCGCCGGCAGGTCGACGTCGAGCTGCGCCAGTCGCTGCCGTGCCCGACCGACCTGCCACGCGAGGACCCTCCTGCCGACGCCGCGACCACGGACCTCGGGGTGGACCGCACCCTCGAGCACCGCCCGGGCCGCGGTGACCCGGGACGGGATGTCGATGACGATTCCGTACGCCTGCACATGCCCCTCAGCATCGACGCCCACGAGGGTGTCCCGCGCGACGTCGAGGCCCTCCGTGGACAACGTCCGCTCGATGTCCGCTGTGGAGGGACGGCTGCGCGGGTCGTCCGCCGCCGCTGCGGCGACGGCCACCGCGAGCATCCCGGCGGTGTCGTCCGCGGTCGCCGGCCGGAACGTCAGTCCCCCGGTCCGCACCGGTGGCTCGAGGCGGGCCGGTGCCGTGATCCGTTCGCGCAGTGTCGCCATGTCCCCAGCCTGCCAGCACACCACGAAACGCTCGACGCGCCCGACCCCGTCGGGCCATGATGAGTCATGGACATCACGAGCGTGACCGTGGGGCTGCCCGTCACCGACATCGAGGCGTCCTGCCTCTGGTACGGCGCGGTCTTCGAGCGCACCGAGCCGGACCTCGAACCCGAGGACGGCGTCGCCGAGTACGAGGTCGGCGGCATCTGGATCCAGCTCTACGAGGACGAGCACGCCGAGGAGAACCCCGTCAGCGTCCGGTTCGGCGTGGACGACGTGACGGCCCAGCACAGCCGCATCGGTGCCCTCGGCATCGACATCGGCCCCGTCGAGTGCATCGACGGCGCCACGAACTGGTTCGACGTCCGCGACCCCGACGGCAACGTGCTCAGCCTGTACTCACTCGTCGACGAGAAGGGCCGCACCGCCTGACGCTCAGGAGCGGACGACCCACGCGACCACGGCGACGGCCAGCACACCGACCACGATCAGGAACGTGTTCGGCGCTCGGCCACCGTCCCGGTCGATCCGGTCGATCGTCCCGGACAGGAGGACCGCACCGCCGCCAGCTGCCACTGCGAGCGGTCCGCCGGTCAGCACCAGGACCAGCGACGTCACCGCCAGTCCCACCGACGCGACGCCGACCGCCAGGGCGGCGCGACGCCGCCGCGGACTCAACTGCTCTGTTCCGGATCCCACCCGACCAACATATCGCGTACCAGTGACGAGACGGACAGGAGGCCCGTGGCGGGCCCGCACCGCGCCTCCAGGCCGACCCGTGGTCGCGAACGCGACCCGCAACGCGGAAAGGCCCCGCATCCTGACGGATGCGGGGCCCTTCGTGGGTCATTTCAGACTCAGTTGTACGTACCCGGCGTGAAGTCGTCCGACGAGAAGCTGTCGAAGTCGACGAAGCTCAGGTCGGCGTCCGAGAACGACGAGTCGTCCGCGAAGATGCGGTTGGGGTACCGCTCGGCCTTCGCTTCCTCGGTCGCGTTCACGTCCACGTCGCGGTACCGGCTGAGGCCCGTCCCGGCGGGGATGAGCTTACCGATGATGACGTTCTCCTTGAGGCCGACGAGGTGGTCCTGCTTGCCCTCCATGGCCGCCTGCGTGAGGACGCGGGTGGTCTCCTGGAAGGACGCGGCGGACAGCCACGACTCGGTCGCGAGGGACGCCTTGGTGATGCCCATGACCTCCTGGCGAGCGGAAGCGGTCTTGCGACCCTCCTGCAGCGCCGCACGGTTGAGCTCGTTGTACCGCGAACGGTCGACGAGTTCGCCCGGGAGCAGGTCGGTGTCGCCGTGGTCGACGACGGTGACCTTGCGGAGCATCTGGCGCACGATGACCTCGATGTGCTTGTCGTGGATCGGCACGCCCTGCGAGCCGTACACGTCCTGCACACCGTTGACGAGGTGCTTCTGGACCTCACGGACACCCTTGACGCGGAGGACTTCCTTCGGGTCGACGGTGCCGGCGATGAACTGCTCGCCGAGCTCGACGTGCTGGTTGTCCTCGATGAGGAGCGTCGCACGCTTGAGCACCGGGTAGATGAACGGCTCGTCGCCGTTGTCCGGCGTGAGGATGATCCGACGGCCCTTGTCCGTGTCCTCGATGACGACGCGGCCGGGGGCCTCGGCGATCGGGGACGCGCCCTTCGGGGTGCGGGCCTCGAAGAGCTCGGTCACGCGGGGCAGACCCTGCGTGATGTCGTCGGCCGACGCCGAACCACCCGTGTGGAAGGTACGCATCGTCAGCTGGGTACCGGGCTCACCGATGGACTGGGCGGCGATGATGCCGACCGCCTCGCCGATGTCGACGAGGTTGCCCGTGGCGAGCGAACGGCCGTAGCACTTCGCGCAGACACCGATGGCCGACTCACAGGTCAGGACCGAGCGCACCTTGATGCTCTCGACACCGGCCGCGATGAGCTTGTCGATCAGGACGTCACCGACGTCCTCACCGGCCTCGGCGACGACCGTGCCCTGCGCGTCCACGGCCGGGGTGGCCAGGGTGCGCGAGTACACGGTGTTCTCGACGCGCGGGTCGCGGACCAGGGCGCCGTCGGCACCCTTCGTCGCGATCGGCAGCTCGAGACCGCGGGTCGTGCCGCAGTCGTCCTCGCGGATGATGACGTCCTGCGAGACGTCCACGAGACGACGGGTCAGGTAGCCCGAGTCGGCGGTACGGAGAGCGGTGTCCGCCAGACCCTTGCGGGCACCGTGCGTGGCGATGAAGTACTCCGCCACGGTCAGGCCCTCGCGGTACGAGTTGATGATCGGGCGGGCGATGATCTCGCCCTTCGGGTTGTTCACCAGACCACGCATACCGGCGATGTTGCGCACCTGCAGCCAGTTACCACGAGCACCCGACGAGACCATGCGGTTGATGGTGTTGTCGACCGGGAAGTTGTCGCGCATCTCCTGCGCGATCTCGTTCGTGGCCTCGGTCCAGATCTTGATCAGGTCGGCGCGGCGCTCCGCGTCGGTGATCAGACCCTTGTCGAACTCGCCCTGGACCTTGGCGGCCTGGACCTCGTAGCCCGCGATGATCTCCTTCTTGCGAGGAGGCGTCACGACGTCCGAGAGCGCGACGGTCACACCGGAGCGGGTGCCCCAGTAGAAGCCGGCGTCCTTGATCCGGTCGAGCGCGGCGGCCGTCTCGGTCTTGGAGTAGCGCTCTGCGAGGTCGTTGACGATCGCGGAGAGCACGCCCTTGTCGGTGACCTTCTGGACGAACGGGTAGTTCGCCGGGAGGGTCTCGTTGAAGAGCGCACGGCCGAGCGTGGTCTCGAGCAGCACCGGCTCGCCCTGCACGTAGCCCTCCGGTGCCTCGCCCTCGGCGAAGTACACGTCGGACATGCGGATCTTGACGAGCGCGTTGAGGTGCAGCGTGCCCTGGTCCTTCGCGAGGATCGCCTCGGCGACGGACGAGAACGCACGGCCCTCACCCACGGCGCCCTCGCGGACGGTCGTGAGGTGGTGCAGACCGATGATCATGTCCTGTGCGGGCAGGGTCACCGGGCGGCCGTCGGACGGCTTGAGGATGTTGTTCGAGGCGAGCATGAGGATGCGGGCCTCGGCCTGGGCCTCCACCGAGAGCGGCAGGTGCACGGCCATCTGGTCACCGTCGAAGTCCGCGTTGAACGCAGCACACACGAGCGGGTGGAGCTGGATGGCCTTGCCCTCGACGAGCTGCGGCTCGAACGCCTGGATGCCCAGACGGTGCAGCGTCGGCGCACGGTTCAGCAGCACGGGGCGCTCGCGGATGATCTCCTCGAGGACGTCCCACACCTGCGGGCGCGAACGCTCGACCATGCGCTTGGCCGACTTGATGTTCTGCGCGTGCGACAGGTCGATGAGGCGCTTGATGACGAACGGCTTGAACAGCTCGAGGGCCATCTGCTTCGGCAGACCGCACTGGTGGAGCTTGAGCTGCGGGCCGACGATGATGACCGAACGGCCCGAGTAGTCGACGCGCTTGCCGAGCAGGTTCTGGCGGAAGCGACCCTGCTTGCCCTTGAGCATGTCGCTCAGGGACTTGAGGGCGCGGTTGCCGGTACCCGTGACCGGACGACCACGACGACCGTTGTCGAACAGCGCGTCGACGGCCTCCTGCAGCATGCGCTTCTCGTTGTTCACGATGATCTCGGGGGCACCGAGGTCGAGCAGGCGGCGGAGACGGTTGTTGCGGTTGATCACACGACGGTAGAGGTCGTTGAGGTCCGACGTGGCGAAGCGGCCACCGTCGAGCTGCACCATCGGGCGGAGCTCCGGCGGGATGACCGGGACGACGTCGAGCACCATCGCGGCCGGCGAGTTGCCGGTGGCGAGGAAGGAGGAGACCACACGCAGACGCTTGATCGCGCGGATCTTCTTCTGGCCCTTGCCCTCGGCGATCTGCAGGCGCAGCGACTCGGCCTCGGCCGCCAGGTCGAAGGCCTCGAGACGGAGCTTGATCGCCTCGGCGCCCATGTAGGCGTCGAAGTAGATGCCGAAGCGGTCCTGCAGCTCGTGGAAGACGGCGTCCTCGGGCTTGAGGTCGCCCACCTTGAGGTTGCGGAAGTCCTCCCACACGCGCTCGAGGCGGGTGATGTCCTCGTCGAACGACTTGCGGACCTGGGACATCTCCTTCTCGGCGGTGTCCTTGGTGCGGCGCTTGACGTCGGCCTTGGCACCCTCCTCCTCGAGCGCTGCGAGGTCGTCCTCGAGCTTCTTGAGGCGGTCGGCGATGATCGAGTCGCGCTGGCCCTCGAGGGTCTTGATCTCGAGACGCATCTCGTTCTCGAGCCCCGGGAGGTCGGCGTGACGGCCCTCTTCATCGATGTCGATGATCATGTACGCGGCGAAGTAGATGACCTTCTCGAGGTCCTTCGGCGCCATGTCGAGCAGGTACCCGAGGCGCGACGGGACGCCCTTGAAGTACCAGATGTGCGTGACGGGCGCGGCGAGCTCGATGTGGCCCATGCGCTCACGGCGGACCGAGGACTTGGTGACCTCGACGCCGCAGCGCTCGCAGACGATGCCCTTGAACCGGACGCGCTTGTACTTGCCGCAGGCGCACTCCCAGTCGCGGGACGGACCGAAGATCTGCTCGCCGAACAGACCGTCCTTCTCGGGCTTGAGGGTGCGGTAGTTGATGGTCTCCGGCTTCTTGACCTCGCCGTACGACCACTGGCGGATGTCCTCGGCCGTGGCGAGACCGATCCGCAGTGCGTCAAATGAAGTTGCTTCGAGCAATGTTCTTCTCTCTAGCTGGATTCGTTACGAGTACGGGCGGGATCAGATGTCGTCGACGGACGACGACTCGAACCGCGAGGAGATGTTGATGCCGAGCTCTTCGGCGGCACGGAAGACCTCGTCGTCCGTGTCGCGGAGGCTGACCGCCTGGCCGTCGGCCGAGAGGACCTCGACGTTCAGGCAGAGCGACTGCATCTCCTTCATGAGGACCTTGAACGACTCCGGGATGCCGGGCTCCTGGATGTTCTCGCCCTTGACGATCGCCTCGTAGACCTTCACGCGGCCGAGGATGTCGTCGGACTTGATCGTCAGGAGCTCCTGGAGGGCGTAGGCGGCGCCGTACGCCTCGAGCGCCCACACCTCCATCTCACCGAAGCGCTGTCCACCGAACTGCGCCTTACCACCCAGCGGCTGCTGCGTGATCATCGAGTACGGACCGGTCGAACGCGCGTGGATCTTGTCGTCGACCAGGTGGTGCAGCTTGAGGATGTACATGTAGCCGACCGAGACGGGCTCCGGGAACGGCTCGCCGGAGCGGCCGTCGAAGAGCTGCGCCTTGCCGGACGAACCGATCAGGCGCTCACCGTCGCGGTTCGGGAGGGTGTTGTCGAGGAGGCCCTCGATCTCACGCTCGTACGCACCGTCGAACACCGGGGTGGCGACCTTCGTGCCGGGCTCCGCGCTGCGGGCTGCCTCGGGGAGAGCCGAAGCCCACTCCTGGATGCCCTCGACGTTCCAGCCCTGCTTCGCGAGCCACCCGAGGTGGATCTCGAGGACCTGGCCGAAGTTCATGCGGCCGGGGACGCCGAGCGGGTTCAGGACGATGTCGACCGGGGTGCCGTCCGCGAGGAACGGCATGTCCTCGACCGGCAGGATCGTCGAGATGACGCCCTTGTTGCCGTGACGACCGGCGAGCTTGTCACCCGCGGTGATCTTGCGCTTCTGGGCGATGTAGACGACCACGCGCTGGTTGACGCCGGAGCCGAGCTCGTCGTCGCCGTCCTGCGCGTCGAACACCTTGACGCCGATGATCGTGCCCTCTTCACCGTGGGGCACCTTCAGCGAGGTGTCGCGCACCTCGCGCGACTTCTCGTTGAAGATCGCGCGGAGCAGGCGCTCCTCGGCGGAGAGCTCGGTCTCGCCCTTCGGCGTGACCTTGCCGACCAGGATGTCGCCGGGACGGACCTCGGCGCCGATGCGGATGATGCCGCGCTCGTCGAGGTCGGCCAGGAGGTCCGGGCTGACGTTCGGGAGGTCGCGGGTGATCTCTTCCTTGCCGAGCTTGGTGTCGCGGGCGTCGACCTCGTACTCCTCGATGTGGATCGAGGAGAGCGTGTCGTCCTTCACGAGGTTCTGCGACAGGATCATCGCGTCCTCGTAGTTGTAGCCCTCCCACGGCATGAACGCGACGAGGAGGTTCTTGCCGAGCGCGAGCTCGCCGTTCTCCGTCGCGGGGCCGTCGGCGATGACCTCGCCCTGCTCCACCCGCTCGCCTGCGGAGACGATGACGCGGTGGTTGTAGCTCGTGCCCTGGTTCGAGCGGTCGAACTTGCGCAGGTAGTAGGTCTGCGTGCCGCCCTCGTCGAGCTGCAGGGTCACGGCGTCGGCCGAGACCTCGGAGACAACACCGGCCTTGTCCGCGGTGACGACGTCACCGGCGTCGATCGCGGTGTAGCCCTCCATGCCGGTGCCGACGAGCGGCGACTCGGAACGGAGCAGCGGCACGGCCTGGCGCTGCATGTTCGCACCCATGAGGGCGCGGTTCGCGTCGTCGTGCTCGAGGAACGGGATGAGCGACGTCGCGACCGACACCATCTGGCGCGGGGAGACGTCCATGTAGTCGACCTCGTCCTTGCCGACGAGCTCGACCTCGCCGCCCTTCTTCCGGACGAGCACCTTGTCGTCCTGGAAGTGGAAGGAGTCGGTGAGCGGCGCGTTGGCCTGGGCGACGACGAAGTCGTCTTCCTCGGACGCGGTCAGGTAGTCGATCTGCGTCGTGACCTGGCCGTCGACGACGCGACGGTACGGGGTCTCGATGAAGCCGAAGGAGTTGATCCGACCGAACGACGCGAGCGAGCCGATCAGACCGATGTTCGGACCTTCCGGGGTCTCGATCGGGCACATGCGGCCGTAGTGCGACGGGTGGACGTCGCGGACCTCGACGCCGGCACGCTCACGGGACAGACCACCCGGGCCGAGGGCGGAGAGACGACGCTTGTGCGTCAGGCCCGCCAGCGGGTTGTTCTGGTCCATGAACTGCGACAGCTGGGACGTCCCGAAGAACTCCTTGATCGCGGCGACGACGGGGCGCACGTTGATCAGGGTCTGCGGCGTGATCGCCTCGATGTCCTGCGTGGTCATGCGCTCGCGGACGACGCGCTCCATGCGGGACAGACCGGTGCGGACCTGGTTCTGGATGAGCTCACCGACGGCACGGATGCGACGGTTGCCGAAGTGGTCGATGTCGTCCACGTCGAGGCGGAGCTGCACCGGCTCGCCGTCGCGGACACCGTCGATGGTGGTGCGCTCGGCGTGCAGCGAGACGAGGTACTTGATCGTCGCGACGATGTCCTTGACGGTCAGCACCGAGTCGCTCAGCGGCGCGTCGATGCCGAGCTTGCGGTTGAGCTTGTACCGGCCCACCTTCGCCAGGTCGTAGCGCTTCGGGTTGAAGTAGAAGTTGTCGAGGAGCGCACGCGCCGCCTCGGCCGCCACCTGCTCGCCCGGACGGAGCTTGCGGTAGATGTCCTTGAGCGCCTCTTCCTTGGTGAGGATGGCGTCCTTCTCGAGGGTCGACTCGATCGAGGCGAAGCCCTGGAACTCGTCGAGGATCTCCTCGCTCGTCAGGCCGAGGGCCTTGAGGAAGACCGTGACGGACTGCTTGCGCTTGCGGTCGATGCGCACGCCCACCTGGTCGCGCTTGTCGATCTCGAACTCGAGCCAGGCACCGCGCGACGGGATGACGCGGGCGGAGTAGATGTCCTTGTCGGAGGTCTTCTCCTGCGCGCGCTCGAAGTACACGCCCGGGGAACGGACGAGCTGCGAGACGACGACGCGCTCGGTGCCGTTGATGATGAACGTGCCGCGCTCGGTCATGAGCGGGAAGTCGCCCATGAAGACGGTCTGCGTCTTGATCTCACCGGTCATGTGGTTCATGAACTCGGCGTTGACGTAGAGCGGCGCAGCGTAGGTCTTGCCACGCTCCTTGCACTCGTCGATCGAGTACTTCGGGTCCTCGAGCTCGGGCGACGTGAAGCCGAGCTGCATGGTCTCGCCGAGGTCCTCGATCGGGGAGATCTCCTCGAAGATCTCCTCGAGCCCGGAGTGCAGCGCGAGGTCGGTGCGACCCTGCTCCTGCCCCTCTGCGAGTCGGGCCTTCCACACGTCGTTGCCGACGAGCCAGTCGAAGCTCTCCGTCTGGAGGGCGAGCAGATCAGGAACCGTGAGGGTGTCCGTGATCTTGGCGAACGAGAGTCGCGAGTGGTTGCGACCGTTCTTGGGGTTGGTGGATGCGTTGGGCGCAGCAGCCAAGGGTGTGACCTCCGGTAGGCCCCGTCGGGCCGGTACTGACGAGCAGCACGTTGGTGGGTGGATTGACGCTTCAGCGCGACCTGGTGACCAACACACGGGGAACGGTACGCATCCGTGGGATGCGACCTGTGCGATGATCGGAGTGAGCGGGACCCGCCGCCATATACGGGTCCGGCGTCACCAGGCGGGTTCGATGTGAACCGACGGTCGACCGCAATATGACGACACGACGAGCCAGGGAGCGCGAACTGTCATCATAGGTCGGCTTGTCCCCCGGTGTCCAGTCCTGGCTTGACCTTCTTCGTCGATGACGTGTATAAGCCGGTGGGCCGGTCGTTCATTCCGCCGTGGTCAGGCCGCGAGCGCGCGGTACGTCGCCTCGGGGCGCGCGGTCCGGACGAACGTCACGCGGCCGCGGTCGTCGGTGATCTCGACGCCCAGCCCCGGCGTCAGGAGCAGGGCGCGCACGCCGTGCGCGCGGCGCAGCCCGATGCCGCCGAACGTCGACGCGTCCGCCTCGACGAGACGCACGTCCACGATCCGGGAGCGGTCGATCCGCCGTGCGGGCAACGGGCGGAAGCGCAGCACCACGTGGTCGTCGGTCACGGTGACGCCGGTCCGGGCGAGCACGAGCAGGAAGCCGGTGACGACCGCCACGACCCCCGGGACGAGGAGCGCGGCCTCGGGTGCGTCACCGGGCCAGGCCAGCACCGCGCTCGACAGCGCGAGGCCGCCGAGCAGCAGGACCGCACCGGTCGCGCGCATCCAGGCGGGTGCGACGTCGTGGTCGCCGTGGACCGGCCGGGAGGCACGGGTCGCCGTGCGGGGTCGGGTCGCGGTGGTCAGTCCCAGGGTCGGGACGCTCAGGGTGTCGGTCATGCGGGGGCTCCTGCTGGCACGGGACGGCGTGCTCTGCGCACGCGGCGGGCGGTCCGGCACGCAGGGCGCACCGGACGGCGGCGCAGCGACGCGCCGACGACGTGCGGGCACCGGACGGTGGGGTCGGCCGGGCGGGCTCGTCGCGGTCACGGCGGAGGGTGGACGCGGGCGGTGTGGGGCCGCTGGCATCGACACGGTCCGGGTGACGACCGGGTGAACGGTACGTGACGTCCCTTGGCGCGGGCTGGGCGGACGGCGACGGTGGCCGGGGAGCGCAGTGCAGGGTCAGGAGCGCAGCACGAGGGCGACGGCCTCCGCACGACTGCGGACCCCGAGCTTCGCGAACACCTGGTTCACGTAGGACTTCACGGTCGGGACCGTCAGGAACAGCTCGGCGGCGATCTCCGGGTTCGACCGGCCCGCGGCGATCCGCTCGAGGACGTCCGCCTCACGTGGGGTCAGGTCCGGGAAGCGGTCGCGCACGCCCGGCGACGGCGCCGCCGATGCTGACGGAGGGCCTCCCAGCTGCGCGACGAGCCGCGCCCCGACCGAGGCGTCGAACGTGGCCTGGCCGGACGCGACCGCCCGGATGGCGGTGGCGATCTCGGTCCGACCCGCGTCCTTCGTCAGGTACCCGCGGGCTCCGGCCCGGAGCGCCGTCACGATCGAGTCGTCGTCGGCGAAGGTGGTGAGCACGAGCACGCCGACCTCCGGGTGCGCCGCCGTGATGCGTGCGGTCGCGGTCGGGCCGTCGACCCCGGGCATGCGGAGGTCCATCAGCACGACGTCCGGGCGGTCGCGTCCGACGGCCTCCACGGCCTCGGCACCGTCGGCGGCCTCGCTCACGACCTCGAGGTCGGGCACGAGCGACAGCACCGTCACCAGCCCGTCGCGGACGATCGCCTGGTCGTCCACGACGAGCACCCGGATCGTCACGACGACTCCCCCGCCCGGTCCGCGACGGGCACGCGCACCGCGACGACGAACGCCCCGTCGCGGATCCCGGCGTCGACCGTCGAGTCGTCGCCCAGCTCCGCGAGGCGCTCCCGCATGCCCGTGATCCCGTGGCCGTCGGAGCCGAGCGGGTTCGTGATCGTGACGGACACGGCGGAGCCGTCCCGGACCACCGAGAGGGCCACGGGGCGGCCCGGGGCGTGCCTGCGGGCGTTGCTGAGGGCCTCCCGGCAGACCTGGACCACGGCAGCGCGGTGCGCCGCGTCGAGGTCGGCGAGCGCCTCGTCCCCCTGCGCGTGGACCGTGCCGCCGAACGACCGGTGGTCCTCGAGCAGCGTCTCCAGCCGGGAGGCGCGGCTCGGCGCCTCGACGTCGGCCTGCGGCTCGGTGTCCGCGTCGTCGCGGAGGGCGTGCACGGCCCGGCGGGCCTCGGCGAGGCCGTCCGCGGCGAGCGTCCGCGCCTCGCCCGCGCGGCGGGCGGCCTCGTCGACGCGGCCGGCCTCGAGGAGGGCCTCGACCGCGTCGAGTTGGAGCACGAGCCCGCCGAGGGAGTGCGCGAGGACGTCGTGGATGTCCCGCGCGGCGCGGGAGCGGTCCGCGAGGAGGGCGGCGCGCTGCTGCTCGGCGAGGGCCTCGCGGGAGCGCTGCTCGGCCACCCGGAACTGCCGGCGGCTGAATCCGATGAGGACGCCGAGGAGGAGGCCGGCGCTCGTGCCGAGGACGAACTGGACGGACGCGTGCAGCACCGTGGCGGACACGGCGATCACGGCGAGGGACACCACGGCCGCGACGGCACCGACCCAGACCGGGACGGTGAGGGTGGCGCCGAGCAGGACGATGCCGACGATGACCGGCACGATGAGGAGCGAGTCGGTCGGCACGACCACGACGGACCCCGCGAGGACCATGAGCGCGCCGGCAGCGAGGACCGTGCGGGTGGAGCGGCCGAACTCGCGGAGGACCCAGGCGGCGAGCGCCACACCCCCGACGACCCACACCCACGCGGGGTGGTGGAGGCCGATGCCGTTCTTCACGAACCAGAAGCCGACGACGGCGACCCCGAGCGCGTTGAGCCCCCACGCGACACCGGAACGGGGCCGGCCGCCCCCGGCACCGCGGGGGAGGTCGGCCCGCTCGGGCTCGGCGAGCATGGTCACCGGACCATCATGCCGCTCGTGCGACGGGCGCTGCCGCCGGGGATCCGCTGGTCGACGACGACGGCTCGGGCGGCACGGTTCAGGGCGAGGACGAGCAGGATCGTGCCGGTCGAGGTGAGCAGGTGGGCGCCGAGGTGGCCGCCGAGGACGTCGAGGCCGATGCGCACGACGATGAGGACGACCCAGAGCGCGGCGCCGGTCCACCCGGTGCGGGACTGGAGCGTGCGGCCCTTGCTGTCCGGGGTCGACACGGTGCGGAACCGGGTGATGCTCCCCATGGTCAGGCCGACGCCGATCGTGACGAGGGCCTCGATCGCGAGGAACACGACGTCGGTCGTGGTGACGGTGACGCCGGAGTTCGCGAGGACCACGACGCCGACGACGCCCATGACCAGCGGCGTGCGCCAGATGCGGGTCGGGTCGAGGTACTGCCAGGTGGCCTGCCGGTAGGCGAGGAAGCCGACGAGGGCGAGACCGAGGAGGACGTTGACGACGAGCTGGGCGGACATCGGGGTGAACCTTTCCGTTCGGGGTCCGGCGGGGGTTCCCGTCGGCGTCCGGCGGGGTTCCCGTCGGGGTGTCCCCAGCCTCGTTCGCGGGCGTCCGCGGGCACACCAACCAGGGGTGGGGGTGCGGGTGGGGATCCGCGGTGGTGTTCGATTGGGGCATGGCTGATGCGTTCGACGGGTTCCGGATCGGTGCGGGGTACGCGGTCGTGGAGCCGGACAAGCACCGGCCCGGTTCGTACACGCTCGTGGTCGACGGGACGCCGCAGTCGCACGTCGACCTCGAGGACCCGACGCACCTGGCGTTCGAGTACATCCGGCGCATCGGGCACGCGATCGACCTGCTGCCGGGTGGCCCGATCACGGCGCTGCACCTCGGGGCGGGGGCGCTCACGCTCCCCCGGTACGTCGCGGTGACCCGGCCGGGCTCGCGGCAGCAGGTGATCGAGCTGGAGCGGGACCTCGTCGACCAGGTCCGGGCCGTGCTGCCGTTCCCCCGCGGCGCCTCCATCCGGGTGCGGTACGGCGATGCGCGCGAGGTCCTCTCGAAGCTGCCCGCTGGTCTGCGGGGTTCGGTCGACCTCGTCGTGGTGGACGTGTTCGGCGGGTCGCAGATCCCCGCGCACGTGACGAGCGTCGAGTTCTACCGCGAGGTGGCGGCGTTCCTCTCGCCGACGGGGATCGTCGCCGTGAACGTCGCGGACGGCGCGGGTCTCGCCTTCGCGCGAGGGCAGGCGTCGACGCTGCAGTCCGTGCTGCCGTCGGTCGCGGCCGTCGCGGACACCGGGATGCTCAAGGGCCGTCGGTTCGGGAACATCGTGCTGCTCGGCTCCCCGACGGACCTGCCCGTGGCGGACATGCCGCGGCGGTACTCCTCGGACCCGATGCCGGCGAAGGTCGTGCACGGCGCGGAGCTGCGGGCGTTCGTGGCCGGCGCGCCGATCGTCACCGACCAGACGGCGGTGGCGTCACCCGAGCCGAACCGGAGCGTGTTCGGCGGCTGACGCCAGGACGGCGCTTCCTCCCCCACGAAACGCGCGCGTTTCGACGTCCCGCGCGTCGATCCCGAGGTGCTTCGTCGCACGATGAGCGCGCATGGGCTTCTCGGTCACGACTGCGACGAACCGCACGTCGATCGACGCGTGTTCCGTCGCGTCCGTCCCGCGTGCCGTGCACCGCGGTGGCGTTGTCGGGCGTTCAGCGGACAGGACGGGCAGGATGGGCTGAACGACCGTGCAGGGCACGACCGAGCGAAGGGACCGCACGCCATGACGAACGACGACCGGAGCAACGAGGGCCGGCCGACCGACGGCCAGGCGCCGAGCTGGGGGCCCGCGCCGGACGCCTCCTCCGCTGACGCCCCGCGGTACGGCGAGCAGGGCGACACCACCCCGCGGTACGGGGAGCGCGCCGAACCCGCGTCCGCGCCGCAGTACGGGGAGCAGGGCACGACGCCGCGGTACGGCGAGCAGGGCGACGCGCCCCGGTACGGCGAGCAGACGGCCGCGCCGCAGTACGGCAGCGAGCAGTACCGCGAGCAGCAGGGCCAGTACGGCCAGTCGCAGTACGGGCAGGGCCAGCACGACGACCGGTCGGGCGCACCCGCGTGGAACCACGACCACCAGCAGCAGCCGTACGCCGCCGCGGCAGCGACGAACCACGGCGGACCCTCGTGGCAGCAGTACGACGAGCCGAAGCCCGCGAAGAAGAAGACCGTCGGCGTGGTCGCGTTCTTCCTCGGGCTCATCGCGCTCGTCATCGGTGGCATCGCCGGGTACTTCTTCGGCACCGCGATCGTCTCCAGCAGCGCCTTCGACGAGATCTTGCGGAACGGCGGTTCGTCGACACCCGATCCCTCGCAGTACAACGACCTGGCGAGCTCACCGGCCATCGTCGTCTCCGGCGTGCTGTCGCTCCTCGGCACGGTGCTCGGCGTCTGGGCGATCGTGCAGGGCATCATCGCCATCGTCACGAAGCGCGGGCGCGGGTTCGGCGTGTTCGGCCTCGTCCTGGCGGTGCTCGGACCGATCGTCCTCATCGTCGTCTACGCCGTGGTCGCGGGAGCCGCCGCCGCGAACTCCGGCTTCGCCCCCTGACGGTCGACATCGTCGACGGCCCGTCGTGCTCCGGCACGGCGGGCCGTTCCACGTCCGGGTGACCCCCGTGCGCGTGGCACCGCTCACTCTCGGCGCAGCGCGGTTACCCTCGAACCGATGTCCCTCCCGCCCGAGAACCCGCAGCCGCACGACCGGACCGACCGCGCCCGTGACGGCCGCCACGCGGCGCCCGTCACCGCCGGGGTGAGCCCGGGTTCGACGTTCGCGCCGATCAGCCTGCGCCCCGCGGTCGACGCCGAGGCCGTGCAGCAGCGCCTCCGTGACCTCGGGCAGAGCCGCAGTACCGAGGCCCTCGCGGAGCGGGCCGAACTCCTGCGCCTGCTCGGTCGGTTGGACGAGTCGCTCGTCGTCGCGGAGGAGGTCTTCCGCCTGACGATGTTCACCGGGGAGCGTCAGGACAAGGTCGCCGCCCGGATCCGTCGCGCGCACGTGCTGCACGACCTCGGTCGCCACGAGCGCGCCGCCACCGAGGCCGCCCTCGCCCGGGACACCGCACGCACCGAGGAGTGGCCGGAGCTCGAGGGCGCCGCCGCCGAGCTCGAGGGCTGGTCGCTCTTCGAGAGCGGCCGCTTCGAGGAGGCCCGCTCGGCCCTGTCCCGCGCCTACCAGGCGTTCCGCCAGGCCGGGGCGCCGTCGGAGCGCACCGATGCCCTGCGCACCGCGGTCGAGGCAGCGATGCGCGCCGCCATCTCGACCACCGACGACCAGCCGGAGAAGCCGCGCACGGCCCGCGACGTTGCCGCCCGCCGGGCGGAGGACGACGTCGAGGAGGCGCCACGGGCCTCCCGTCCGGAACCGCAGGTCGCGGAGCAGGAGCCGCGGGTCCGACGTCGGGTGCTGGGTGCGCCGGACGCGGCCCGCACCGAGGCGGACGACATCTGGGGACGCATCGCGGCGCGTGCCGCGCGGAAGGGCCAGGCGGACCCGCGCCCGGAACGATGACGGAGCGGCTCGACGCCGTCCGTCAGCGCGCCGCCGGGCTCATGGCGGAGCACCTCGACCCGACCTGGACGTTCGCGTTCGACCACGCGAAGACGCGGGCCGGGCAGTGCGACTTCACGAAACGGCGCATCACGGTGAGCCGGCACCTGGCCGCGCGGTTCTCGGACGAGGACGCCGACCAGGTGCTGCTGCACGAGATCGCCCACGCGCTCGCCGGGGCACGGGCCGCCCACGGTCCGGTGTGGCGGCGGACGGCCGCGGCGATCGGGTACACGGGTTCGCGGCTCTACGACGGCCCCGTGGCGACCGAGCTCGCGCCGTGGGTCGGTGCGTGCCCGGCCGGGCACGAACACGTCCGGTACCGGACGCCCACCCGGCCGTTGGCGTGCGCGAAGTGCTCCCGGCGGTTCGACGCCCGGAACGTCATCACCTGGCAACGGCGGTCGACGGCTCCCGCTGGTGCGGAGGCGGTAACCCGTTAGCCTGGGCGGATGCACACGGGGCAGCACATCCGCACGGACGCCGGATCGTCCTGGTTCTTCGACGCCGGACGGATCGCCCTCGACTTCGCGCACACCGGGGGCTTCGCGGACGACCCGGACGGACGCCACCCCCGCTCGCAGCTCGGTGAGCTCCTCGCGACGCCGGCCGACCTCGACGAGTGGCTCGGTGACCACACCGAGCCGATCGACGTCGGCGCCACAGCGCGCGAGCTGCAGGACGCCCGAGCACTGCGGGCGGCGATCGCCCGGCTCGCGGTGGCCGCTGCCCCGGCTCCCGCGTCGACGGCCGCCGAGCGGACCGCGGTGGCGGCGGGACTCCGCGCCGGGACCGGGCGGACCCGGCCGGCTCCCGACGACATCGACACGGTGAACCTGTTCGCGGCGCTGCCGGACGTGCCGCCGAGCCTCCCGGGTGGTCGCCGTCGCGCCGGGGCGAACCGGGTCCGCCTGGCGCAGGCGTTGTCGAGCGTCGCGCGGGACGCCGTCGCGCTCCTCACCGAGGTCGGGTTCGACGACGCCGAGGCCGACGGACGACCGACACGGCTGAGCCGGTGCTCGGCCGAGGACTGCGGGCTCGTGTTCTACGACTCGTCCCGCGGGGGCACCCGTCGGTGGTGCTCGATGCAGCGGTGCGGCAACCGGGCGAAGGTCCGGGCGCACCGGGCGCGACGCGCGGCGGGCTGACGCGCGGCGGCGGAGAGGCGACGGCCGCCGCACCCGCAGCACCGCGCAGGGGCACACTGAGCTGTCGCTGCCACGCCGCGCCGCGCCCGGTCAGCCGACTCGGGTCAGCAGGCTCGGACGACGTCGTCCGGATCCGGCAGCTCGAGGTCGGCTCCCCAGGACCGGAAGGACATCGACACCGTGCCCGTCCCGTCCGCGGCACTGAGCGTGTAGGGGACCGGCTCCCCCACCGCCGACACCTCGAGTGCGCCGACCGGTGACGATCCGCTCGCGACGACGACCTGCGCCCGGGCGTCCTCCCCGGTGCCGCTCACCGCGCCGGGGTGCAGCGTCACGTCACCGTCCGCCCCGAGGACCGTGCGGAGCAGGTCGTCGGGTTCGGTGAAGGGCGCGAAGGTCCGGAGGGTCGCCGACCCCGCCGGGACGCACACCCTGCCGGCGGTCGCCTCGTCGAGTCCGGTCCGTTCGGCGAACGCCGCGTTGCCGCGCACGTACACGCTGTCCCCACGGCGTCGGGCATCGAGGGTGACCCCGCCGACGCTGAGCTGCAGCGAGGAGTCGTCGGGCACACCACGGTAGGTGAAGCGCACCGTGCGTCCGGGGACGGTGTCACCGGAGCCCTCCCGTGCGTCGGGGTCCGGGACGAGTTCCGTGACGGTGCCGGTCGCGACGACGGACGACGACCTGGCGGCCCGCAGGACCTCCCGCAGCGCGGTCGGGCCGTCGACGGTCTCGATGCCGTTGCGGCTGCCGTCCACCGGCGCCTGGCCGCCGAAGCCGGTCGCGGTCGGGGTGACCGCGACGTCCGCGGGGTCCGCACCCGAGCAGCCGGTCAGGGTGAGGACCGCGGCGAGCGCCGTCCCGACGAGCGCGACGGTCCCACCGCGCGGCCGCACGCCGGGGGACCGTCCGCGGTCAGCCCGCATCGCCCAGGCAGACCTGGTCCGCTCCCTGCGACGACCGGGTCCCGGCGTCGGTCGGGACGGCCTTCCCCTGGTTCGCGGCGGTGGCACGGACGACGAAGCAGGAGTCGGCGTCGTACAGCCCGCCCGAGGTCGGCAACCACAGCTCGGTACCCCGTGCCTGCGCGGTCACGTCCACCGGCTTCGTGCCCGGTTCGACGACGTAGACCGACCACGCCACGTCCGGCCCGCTCCACGAGACGTGGACGTTGCCGGAACCGGACTCGATCGCGAGGTCCCGCACCTTCGGGGGCCCCTCCGCGGTCACGGCGTGGACGATCATCACGACCGCCATCGCGACGGCGACGAGGGCCAGCACGGCCGAGACGATGAACGCGGGGTGCTTCCACAGCGGCCGCCGGGTCGTCTCGGTCTGCTCGAGTTCAGGGAGCACCCCGATGTCCGATCCCATCGAGCGCTTCGGCGCCGGAGCGGGGACACCCCACTGCTCGTAGAGGGTGGGCTGGCCGGGGTCCCAGCCGAGCCGGGCACCCGAGGAACGCTCCCGACGGTGCTCGGGCGACGGAGCCGACGGCACGGGCGGGATGACGGGGACGTCCGGCACGCCGGGACGCGACGACGTCGTGCTCATGCGGCGATCCTCCCCGTGGACGGTGCGCCGCCTATCATAAGGGCGTGTTCCGGGGGCAGCAGGAAGCAGGCGGTCGGGTGCGGCGCCGCGTCGTGGCCGGCTCGGTCGCGCTGGTCGCGCTGGCACTGGTGCTGCCGCAGACCCTGCCGGGAGGCACGTCCTCCCCCGCCGTCGCCGCCTCCGCCCGGCAGGCGGCCGGTCCGGACCAGGACTCCCGGTCGGGCCAGGGCGCCGACGACCCGGTCCGGATCGCGGTCCCGTACGTCGGGAAGGCCGAGGTGTCCCTCGGTGACGGCTGGTCGGTGTCGGACTGCGGCCGCGTGAACGTGCCGACGGGCCTCACCGCGGCGTGCTCGTCGGACTCCCTCAGCCTGACCTCGAAGGGGTTCCGGGCAGACTTCGGAACGGTGACGATGACCGTGCCCGAACGCAACGGAGCGATCGACCTCGACGTCACGTACCTGGTGTCGCTGGAGCCCCCGTCCGCTCCCTCGTTGCAGGAGCAGACCTACGACCACCCGTTCGAGCAGGGCACGACGGCGACCGTGCCGTACAGCGACCTCGGGATCCGGTGCGACGGCTGTGCAGCCGGTCCGGCGATGCAGGTCGTCTCCGCGAAGCCCGCCGGGGTCGTCGCCACCGTGACGAGCACCGGCCTCGTGGTCCGTCCGCCGTCTGAGTGGACCGGCACGGCGTCCGTCCGGCTGCGCGCGACCGACGACCAGGGCGGCAGCGGTTCCGCGACCGTCCGGCTCGTGTTCGTCGAGGCCGGTCGCAGCGACCTCGCCGCGCAGGACACCCTGCGGCGCCTCGGTGCGGACGGCACGCTCCGCATCGACCTGTCCTCCCTCGCCTCGGCCCGGAAGGGACGGGTGCTGTTCTCGGACTGCGGTTCCGCGGTCACGGGCACGGTCGTCTGCACCGACCGGGGCGTCGCGACCTACCGCCCCTCGGGCACCATGACCCGCGCCGACCAGTTCTCGTTCCACGTCCGCACCGCCTCGGGCGACCAGGCGACCGGCAGCGTCACGGTGCTGCCACGCTCCGGGAGCCGCACGGCGGCGACCGCGACCGGCACCCTCGCGCCGGAGGAGGGCGAGCCGACCGCGACCGGCGCGCGGTACCCGGCCACGGGCCTCCAAACCGGCCTCGGCACCCGGAGCACCCGGAGCGTCGTGGCGACCCTGCCGTCCGAGGACGACGCCGCCGACCGCGGGCAGACCGGCCTCCTCACCCCGCTCCTGACCGACCTCGACCGCATCACGGAAGGCAGCCGATGACGCTCCGCCTCAGCCTGCAGGACCCGACGCGCCGCGGCGCCGACACGACCTTCGTCGTGGACGCGACCGACGTGACGAGCGTCGGCGAGGTCGCGGCCGGGCTCGGCGTCGACCCCGCCGCGGTCGCACCCGGTGCGGGACCCTCGGCGTCGCTGGCCGAGGCGGGCATCCTCAACGGCTCGACCCTGCCCGCGCGGACACCGAGCGACCTGCCTCCCGGGCGCCCGCGGCTCGAGGTCGTCGGCGGCCCGTTCGCGGGCGAGACCGTGCCGCTGCCGCTCGACGGCCCGCTGCGCATCGGCAGCTCGGGCGACACGGAGCTGTGCATCGCCGACCCGTACCTCCGACCGCACCACGCCACGGTCTCGGTCGACCAGGGAGCACCGGCCTCGACGCCCACCGGGATCGCGCCGGTCGGCGCTGGGCCCCTCCGCGCCGTCCTCACCGTCATCGACGACGCGCCCGGGGTCGCCGTGAACGGCCGCGACGTCACCGGCAGCACGGACATCGTGCCCGCCGACGTCGTCCAGATCGGCAGCTCGGTGTTCCGCATCGGGATCGAGCCGTTCGCGGACGCGGACCTCGCGCCGGACGAGGTCGGGATGCGCGGTTTCAACAGGACGTCACGGATCATGCCGCCCGCCGTGCCGCCGACCGTGGTGCTCCCGGGCGACCAGCCGGACGACGTCGACAAGACCCCGATGCCGTGGCTGTCCGCGGTGATCCCGGTCGTCCTCGGTGTCACGATGGCGATCGTCTTCGCCCGCCCGATCATGCTCATGATGGCGGCCGCGTCGCCCGTGATGGTCGTCGGGACCTTCCTCACGCAGCGGTCGCGGGCGAAGAAGAAGGGGATCAAGACGTTCGAGGAGTGGCGGCAGGACATCGCCGACACCCGGGTGCGGATCGCCGGGCTCGTGAAGGAGCAGCGCCTCGACTCCTGGTACCGCAGCGTCGACCCGGTGGTGGTGCGTGACATCGCCACGCGGCCGCTCGCGCGGCTGTGGGAGCGACGGAAGCGCGACGCCGACGCCCTCCACGTGCGCGTCGGCGTCGCCGAGGTGCCGCTCGCCGCGAACTTCCAGGGCGGAGTGTCGAAGCACACCGGTGCGCACCACGTCGGCGTCGCTCCGGCGCCGGTGTCGATCGACCTCGGCGCCGGGGTCGTCGGGATCGCCGGACCCACGGACGTGACGCGCGCGGTCGTCCGGTCGGCACTCGCCGCCGTCGCCACGCTGCGGTCCCCGCGCGACACCGCCGTCGTCGTGGTCTGCGGTGACGACGCGGCCCCGGAGTGGGCGTGGACGCAGTGGCTCCCGCACACGCAGCAGGCCGAGGACGGTGCGCTCACGCTCATCGGCAACACCGACGACTCGCGCCGGGAGCGACTGCGCGACCTCGCCGCACTCGTGCAGGTCCGCACCCGCGCCGGGTCGTCCGTGAGCGCCGGCGACTTCGACACCGACGTCGTCGTCGTGGTCGACGGGGCGCGCGAGTACCGGACCCTGCCGGGCATGGTGCAGGTCCTCGAGCAGGGCGCCCGCGTCGGCGTGCACGTCATCGCGCTCGACACCGACCGCGCCCGACTGCCCGAGGAGTCCCGGACGGTGCTCGCCGTCGACCCCGACGACCGGTCGCTCGCCCGGCTGGAGTCCGACGCCGCGTACCACTCCTCCGTCCTGCTCGACGGCCTGTCGGTCCCGACCGCCGAGCGCATCGCGCGCAGTCTGTGCTCCATCCGCCACGTCTCGGGCGTCGGCGACGAGGGCATGCTCCCGACGAGCGTCCGCTACGTCGACCTGCTCGGCGTGGACCTCGAGGACCCCGCGCCGATCGTCGCCCGGTGGGAGCGGTCGCCCCGCCGGACGCACGTCGTCGTGGGCGCGAGCGCAGACGGCGAGTTCGCGATCGACATCGCCGCGGACGGCCCGCACGCCCTCGTCGCGGGGACCACGGGGTCCGGCAAGTCGGAGTTCCTGCAGGCGCTCGTCGTGTCGCTCGCGATGGCGAACCGACCGGATGCGCTGAACTTCGTGCTCGTCGACTACAAGGGCGCGTCGGCCTTCGCGGACTGCTCCCGCCTGCCGCACACCGTCGGCATGGTGACGAACCTCGACGCCCGCGAGACCGAGCGCGCGCTGACGTCGCTCGACGCCGAACTGAAGCGCCGGGAGACCGCGCTGCGGATCCCCGAACTGAACGTGAAGGACGTCGACGCCGCGTGGGCGAAGGACCCCGACGCCGCGGCGAGGAACGGTCTCGCACGGCTCATGATCGTCATCGACGAGTTCGCCGAGCTGAAGACCGAGCACCCCGACTTCATCGACGGCCTCGTCCGCATCGCACGCGTCGGCCGGTCGCTCGGCGTGCACCTCGTCCTCGCCACCCAGCGTCCGAGCGGTGTGATCACGCCCGAGATGCAGTCGAACATCAACCTCCGCGTCGCGCTCCGCGTCACCGACCGCGCCGACTCCACCGACGTGCTCGGCTCCCCCGAGGCCGCGCTCATCAGCCAGTCGACGCCCGGCCGCGGGTTCGTCCGCGCCGGGCTCGGTGCGCTCCCGAGCGGCTTCCAGACCGCACGCGTCGCCGGCATCCGGCAGGGCGTCCAGCGGGTCCAGCGCCAGCTGCCGAAGGTCGCCTCCGTCGACTGGGAGGGTCTCGCCTACCCCCCGCGGTTCCCCGTGAAGCGGCACGCGGCGGCACCGGTCGACCACGACGACACCGACCTCCGTGCACTGGTGGACGTCGTCACCCGCGCCACCGAGGCGATGGGCATCCCGAAGAACGCCTCGCCGTGGCTCATGCCGCTGCCCGCGCTGCTCCCCCTGGCACAGGTCGCCGGCGGCACCGGGGCGCCGACCACGATCACGCTCGGCATCGAGGACGTCCCCGGCCAGCAGACGCAGCGCCCCCTCGTCTGGGACCTCGAGGCCGGCACGCACCTGCTCTTCCTCGGAGCGGCGCTCTCCGGCCGCACCACCGCGCTCCGGACCGTGCTCGCGCAGGCCGTCGAGCGGATGAGCCCGGCCGACCTGCACCTCTACGTCATCGACCACGGCAACGGCGGGCTGCTCCCGCTCGCGCAGGCGCCCCACACCGGCGCCGTCGTGACCCCGCTCGAGCCGTCCCGCCTGCCCCGGCTCATGGACCGCCTCGTCGCCGAACTCGCACGCCGCCAGTCGGTGCTGTCCCAGGCTGCTGTCGGCACCATCGTCGAGCAGCGTCGCGCCGCCGCGTCCGACGCCGAGCGGCTGCCCTACATCGTCGTCGGGGTGGACGGCTGGGACCGCGCCACGAGCTCGATGCAGCCCGAGGACCTCCTGCCGATCCGCGACCAGATGACCCGGGTCCTCCGTGAGGGGCCGGCAGCCGGCATCCGCGTGGCCGTCACCGGCGACCGGACCGTGTCCGCCGACAAGATCGCGGGCTTCATCAGCGAGCAGTACGTCCTGCCGATGCGCGACACCAACGACTACCGCGGCGCGGGTGTCATGGTCCGTGAGCTGCCCGAGAGCGTGCCGCCCGGCCGGGTCTTCTTCGGCCCGACCGTGCGCGAGGCGCAGCTCGCCGTGCTCGGCCAGGACGCCTCCGCCGAGACCCAGGCAGCCGCGCTCCGCGGGGCGGTCGAGACCGCGCGGCTGCGGTGGACGGAGCAGACCGACGCCTCGGGCACCACGGACGCCCGTGGCATCGCCGGCCCTCGCCCGTTCCGCGTCGACGCCCTGCCGTCCCGCATCTCACTCGCCGACTCGCAGGACCTCCCGGTCGCGGCCCGCTCGACCCCCGACGGTCCGACGATCGGCGTCGGCGGCGACGAGCTCGCGCGGATCACCCTGGACTGGCCGGCCGCGGGCGGGTTCCAGGTCGTCGGTGAACGCGGCACGGGCCGGTCGACGACGCTCACCGCGATCGCGCACCAGCTCGTGTGGACCGGCAGGCCGGTGATCGCCGTCGCCACGAAGGACTCGGTCTTCACGACCTGGGCGCGCGAGGTCGGCGTGCCGCTCCTCACCGACCCGATGGGGTTCATGGACCTCGCCCCGGCGCTCGGCCGGTACGACGACCCGTCCGTGCCCGTCACCGTGCTCGTCGACGACGCCGAACTCGTGTCGAACACCCCGCTCGAGAACTCGCTGATGGGCGAGAAGGCGCGGTTCGTGTTCGTCGTCGCGACGAACCCGGACGCCGCCGCGAAGACCTTCTCCGGCCCGTACGGCGAGGTCCGACGCACCCAGGAGGGCATGCTGCTCTCCCCGACGAGCGCCCTGATGGGGACGCAGCTGTTCGGACAGAAGGTGCCGAAGTGGATGGTCGGGCGCCAGCCCGCCGGCGGCGGCGCCCTGCACCGTCGCGGCGAGTGGACGCAGGTGCAGGTCCCCGACCCGGCCGCGTGACGGACGGTCGCCGGGAGCGCGCGGTGATCCGTGCCTCCCGGGCCACGTAGGGTGGTCCGCATGGCTGCACGCTGCTCGTACTGCGGGGCCGAGCTGCGCCCCAACAGCATGTTCTGCCTGGCGTGCGGACAGCTCGCGACGGGTGGTCGACGATCCACGCCGGTCGCCCTCGGCGACACCGCGGACGTCCCGTCGCGACCCTCCGCGTCCGTCCCGCCGCCGCCGGCCCGTCCGGGGCCGGTCCCGACCACCGGCCTGGAGGCGCAGCGCGCGCCCGCCACGCCGCAGGCCTCCGGCGCCCTCCCGCAGTTGGTGTTCACCACGGGCCAGACGCTCCTCGTCGAGGAGGGCACGATCCTGGTCGGGCGACGGCCCGACGAGATCGCCGCGCGTGAGGGAGCCCGTGCCTTCACCGTCGACGACCCGGACCGTTCGATGTCGCGCGTGCACGCGACCGTGCAGTTCGGCACGGGAGGGCTGCGCATCGTCGACCGGGGGTCCGGGAACGGCACCGTGCTGCGCCGTGGCGACCGGGAGGACCGGTGCCCGGAGGGGCTCGCCGTCGAGCTCGTGCCGGGTGACGAGCTGTGGTTCGGGTCGGTGGGAGCGCGGGTCCGGTGACGGGGCCGGTGGGGTCGTGCTGATGGACGACGCGACCCGGCAGAGCTGGCGGACCTTCTTCGCGCACGACGGACGCTTCGAGGTCCACCACGACGCCGAACGCTTCCGTCGCATCGCGGCAGGGGACCTCCGTGGGGGTGTGCTGCTGCTCGTCGTCACCGCCACCGTGCTCGTGGGCGCCGTCGCCTGGGGCCGGACCGGCCCGATCGTCCTCGCTGCGCTGCTCTTCGTGGTCGGTGCGATCCTCGGCATCGTGCTCCTCCGGCGGCGCCTCGCCCTGCTCCGCTCCGCCGGAGGGCAGCCAGGACTGCTGCTCGGGGTGTCCAACGCCGGACTCCACACGCCACTCGTCCCGCACATCGGCTGGCCGGAGGTCCGAGCGGTGTTCGCGGTCGAGGAGTCGGCGCAGGCAGCTCGGCGTCGGACGCGGCCGGGTCTGGCAGGGGCGGCCGACCGTTGGGCTGGTGGGAACGGCGGGGCCACGCGCCACCTGTGGTTCCTGCTCGAGGATGCTCCTGCGCTCCGCTCGCGCGTCGTCGACCAGCGCTGGGTGAAGGGCTTCGACACGTTCCCGAACGTTCACGGTCCCGCGTTCGCACAGTACGTCCTCGGCCTCGACACGGTCCTCTCGCCGCGGGACACGAACCGGATCACGGCAGCAGTCCTGGTCCAGGCCCAGGCCCGCGGCATCCACGCTGTCGAGTCGTTCGGCGCTGCCGACTTCGCGGAGTACGCGAGCATGCTCAGCGGCGTCACCGTCGACGGGGTCGTGCCGGATCGGCCGACGAACACGACCGGCAACCCGTTCGTGTCCTGACCTCGGGAGCATCGTCCGCTCGCCTGTAGGCTGCTGCGCGGATTCCGACGACGAGGGGCTGCGATCCGATGAACGTGAACGAGCCGATGGACCCGGGCGTACCGACCGGCGGGCTGACCGGGGGCGAAACGACCGGGCTCGACCCGCTGACCGTGAAGCCGGATCCCGCGCGCTGGGCGTCCGTCGTGCGACGCGAACGGCTGACCCTCGTCGGCACCGTGGTCGTCGTCGTCGCGCTCGAGGTCATCACGAGCCTGCTCGGTCGTCTCGGGCCGATCATCATCGCGCACGGCGTCACGATCGTCGCAGCCTTCTACTTCTTCGCCGTCCTGCGGTTCCGTCGCAACCGCCTGGCGCAGACGCTCGGCGACCCGGACCGCGGCATCACGGTGTCCGACGCCGGCGTCGAGGTCCCGCTGCTCGGGCTGATCAGCTGGGACGACATCCCCGCGGTCTACACCGTGTACGACCAGGCCCGTGCCGACCGGTACGCGCGGTCCGGTGGGATCAAGGGCTTCGCCGAGCGGTGGACACAGGCGGTCGGGTCGGCGAACCACTACCTCACGGTCGCGCTCCAGGACGGCCCGGCGATGCGGCAGCGGGCACGACCGCAGCAGTTCCGTCGCTGGGTGAAGCTCTGGGCACGCAGCGGTGCGCCGGACTTCGGGGCGATCCAGATCATCGGGGACGTCTACTACTCGGACGCCGACGCAGACCGGCTTGACCGGACGCTCCGGGCGCAGGCCACGCGGCGCGGGCTGCCGAACTCCCGCTCGGCGACCATGCTCGACCAGGGCGAGTTCTTCCGGACGAACTCCGGTATCGCGGTGTTCGACGGCAAGACGGGGGTCTGAGGTGACCGACGTCGACGCCACCGAGCTCTGCAGCCGCTACCGCGGCCCGGTGATGGAGGTCCTCACCGGCGCCGTCGGTGCGCAGGGCGCGGACGGGTTCCGGCCGGTCAGCGCCGCGGTCGAGCGTCTCCGCGCGATCACCGAGGATGCGCGGGCGCTCGCACTCGACGAGGGCCTCACGCAGTGGGTGACGGCGGCCCCGGTCTTCTTCGCGGAGGTCGACCGTGCACTGGACGCGCAGGATGCGCGGGCGCTGTGGGCCGCGGTCACCCACCCCGAGCACGGCGTCGACCTCCTGGGTCGGGCATGCACCGGACAGCCGGGTTGGTGACGAATACTTTCGTTGCAGGGTGCAGCATCGGTTATGCTGCTCCGGTCGGCCCCCGGACGGGGGTGGGCACTCATCGGGGGGTAGGTCGATGATCGACCCCAGGGACACGTGTGTTTCTTGGAGGGAACCATGGCGGACATCCGCGTCACTTCGGAGTCGCTCTCGGGCGTCTCGAACCAGCTGCAGTCGGGCTCGCAGTCCATCGAGTCGCAGCTGCAGAACCTCAAGTCGCTCGTCGACGGCCTCGTCGGCGGCGACTGGTCGGGCGCGGCGTCGTCGTCCTTCCAGGACCTCTACCAGCAGTGGGACCAGTCGGCCGTGCAGCTGAAGGAGTCGCTCGCCGGCATCAGCCAGCTGCTCTCGCGCGCAGCGCTGTCGTACGAGGAGTCGGAGAACTCGATCTCGGGCACGTTCCGCTGATCCGGCCCGGGCAGTCCCGCCGCGGACTGCCCGGTCCCATCCGCTCCAGCCGCTGACCGGCTCACCACCGGTCGCACGACGGCCGATCCACGGGGGAGACCATGGCGCAGTACCGAGTCCGCACCGAGACGCTCGGACAGGTGGCACAGACGTTGCAGTCCGTCGTCACGACGTTCGAGTCGCAGGTGGGGTCGACGAACTCGCACGTGCAGAGCGTCGTCGACGTGCTCTGGAAGGGCGAGGACGCCGCGACGTTCCAGAAGTCGTGGACCGACTTCCAGGCCGGTTCCGCTGCGCTCGCGGCGACGCTCCGCGACCTCGCCGAACGACTCCGTCAAGCGGGCGTCTCCTACGAACTCAACGAGACCGGGCTCTCGGGCAACTTCCTCGAGAACAAGCAGGTCGTCCCGGTGCGCCGAATCGAGGGGACCGAGGGTACGACGAGCACACCGGACGCACCGGTCGGCGGCAACGTCGCCGTGGCAGGTGGCGTGACCGGCGGCAACGGCAACGCCGACGAATCGCGACGGACCCGACGGGTCGCCGCCGTGGACGCGACGGCGACACTGCAGACCGGAGCCGGCGATGAGTGAGCAGCAGGCGGACATCGCCACCCTCACCCAGCTCGTGCAGTCGATGACCCAGCTGCACGAGTACTGCCTCCTGCTCCAGCAGGGCGCGCAGTCGTTCGCCGCGGTGCTGCCCGCCGAGTGGCAGGGCGCGGCCATGGCGTCGTTCCAGGCCGTCTTCCAGCAGTGGTCGGCGCAGGCGACCACGCTCGCCGAAGCGGCCGACGGCCTGACGCAGCACTCGCAGCTCGTGCTCCAGGCGTACCAACAGACCATCGACGCGCTCAACACGGCCTGGACCGACTTCAGCGCGCAGCTCGCATGACCCGCGGCGACGGACGAGGGGACCCCACCGCATGACCGACGTACGGCTCGACGCCTTCGGCATCGCCCGCGACGGCAACGACATGGCGACCGCGTCGCACGATCTCTCGACGGCGTGGACGTCACTCCAGAGCGTGCTCTCCGGGTCCGGCGGGATGGCTGGTCCGGACGAGGCGTCGAAGGAGTGGATCGACTCCTACGACAACATCGCGAAGCAGGCGGGCGAGGCCAGCGAGGGCGTCGCCACGGCGCTCGCGGCCTTCGACTCGATCATGGGTGCGACCGGGCAGGCGTACAAGCGCGCCGAACTCGCCGGCGCCCTCCAGGACAGCGACGGCGGCATCTCGATCCCGACGCACGAGGTCAGCCTCGACACCTCCGTGCCGACGGCGATGGGCGAGGGGTGGCCCGGCGCACTCGGTGAGTTCCAGGGCTGGGTCGAGGAAGCACTCGCGTCGATGGGGCTCCACCTCCCCCTCGCCGACACCGACAAGATGAGCACGGCCGTCAGCGCCTGGAAGGCCTACGACGACCAGCTCCAGTCGATCAAGAGCAGCGTGGCCGCATCGCTCACGGTCGCGAGCTCGTCCGACATCCCGCAGTGGGCGTCGATGTCCTCCGCACGGTCGTCCGTCGTGACGACGCTCGGCCAGATGTCCACCGCGGCCGGCGCTGCGGTCGAAGCCCTCGACGCGCTGATCGACCAGACGGTCACCGCCCGCAACGAGATCATGGACATCGTCAAGGAGCTCGCCATCGCCGTCGGCGTCGAGGTCGGTGTCAGCATCGCACTGAGCTTCTTCACGTTCGGCGCCTCTGCGGTCGTCGGTGCTGCCGCGACCTCGGCGACCGTCATGCGGTTCGTCGTGCGGATCGCCGAGGTCATCCAGCGGCTCATCACCCTGTCGCGCATCCCCCGCGAGGCCATCGAGAACGGCGTCCGGCTGTTCCAGGCCGTCGGCCGCGGATCCCGATTCGCCCGCATCGCCGGCGAGACGTTCAAGGGCATGGCGACCGGTGTCGTCTCGCAGGGCTTCAGCAACATCCTCGTCGAGGGCAAGTCGTTCTCCGAGGGCTGGCAGGGCGCGCTGCTCGGCGGCGCGGTCGGTGGCACCATCGGCGGCGGGCTGGGGCTGGTCGGGCGGACCGGACGCGAAGCCGCGGCGACACGTTCGACGTTCACACACGTCGCGGTCTCGACCGGACGCGGTGCCGTGACGGGCGCGGCCTCCGGCGTCGGCGGTGACTACGTGACCGCGAAGGTCAACGGGCAGGACTTCAACGTCATCCAGTCCCTCGTGTTCGGCACCGTCGGCGGTGCGGCGTTCGACGGCGGCCACGGCGCCGTCGAGGCACACCACGCGCACGCCGGCAGTGGGTCCACCGGCGCTTCGTCGGGGCACGGCTCCTCGGACACCGGCGCGGCCACGAACATCGACGTGGACACGCACGTCGGTGACGTCGACGTCGAGGTCGATGTCACTGGCGTCACGTCCGCGACCGATGTCGACGTCGCCGCGACGACGGCCAGTGGTCCGGCACCGACGGCGCACACCGACGCGCCCGTCGTGAGCGGCGCCGCTGCCCACGGCTCGCCGACCGGTGCGCACGCCGGTGACCGGCCGAACGTCGACGGGTCCCAGACCCCCGTCGCCACGGGTGCAGCACACGCGGGCGGCTCGACGACGCACGCGGGCGGCGAGAACGTCGTGACGCACGTCGACCACGTGGACGCGGGGGCGCACGACCTCGGCGGTGGTGCGCACAGCGACGCTGCAGCGCAGGGCGCGACGCCCACCGAAGGCGCAGCACACGCCGAGGGCGCGGTACACGCCGATACTCCGGCGCTGCACGCCGACAGTCCGGCCCACACCCAGGCCACCGCACACACGGATGCTTCGACGACGCACGCCGACGCTCCGACCGCCCACGGGGATGCTCCGGCCGCCCACGGGGATGCTCCGGCCGCACGTGCGGACATGCCCGCATCCCAGGTCGACGCTCGGGATCACACCGAAGCGCCTGTGCACACCGAAGCGCCTGTGCACACCGAACACGCAACGCACTCCGACGTGCCCGCACACGTCGATGCCGCTGACGCGCACGTGGATGCCCCCGCGAGCGACACCGACGTCCCGGTACGCACCGAGGCCGCCGCGACCACGAGCGCTCCTGAGCACGCCGTCGCGAGCGAGGTGCAGGGCCGCTCGGACGCCCCGCACCACGAGGTCGCCACCACGTCGCACCAGACCGTCACGACGCACGAAGCGACGACCGTCCGCGCCGATCTTGACCACGTCCAGAGCCCGACCGCCACCGAAGTCCATGCTGCTGAGGCGCACATGGACGGATCATCGTCAGCTCGGACGTCCGATCCCACTTCAGGGACAGATGCTCCCAACACGGCACCGGGTCAGGGCGCCACAGATGTGCACTTGGCCAGCCCGGAGCACGCAGCAGCGGCGGGAACGGCAGTCGGCACCGCCATGGCAACACACCCGAGCGCCCTCCCGTCGAGCGCTCCGGGTTCCCGCCTCACCAGCCGCATCGACGCTGTCGACGCCTCTCAGCGAGGCGGGTCGTCTCCCACTCCGTCAGACGCGAGCGCGGGCAGAGCCGCCGGGGTCCCGCCGCTCACGAGGCGGGGCGCATCCGATGGCTTCAATCCAGAGATCGACCTCGACACGAGGATCGACGCGCACGGCATCGAGCGCAACGCAGCCGGGCAACAGATCGTGCGGGCAGAGTCCGGGACGAAGCTCGATCCGACCGACGCTCTTCTCCACGCCAATCGGCAGCGTGACACCGTGTACGTCGTCGACGACGGACAGTACATCTTCACGACGGATTCGCTCGGGCGCCTTGACGACGTCGAGCTCCACCTCGATCGTGTCATCCCGGTCGCTGACCGGCAGCGACTTGCGTCTGAGCAGACGGCCTCAGGTGGAGTGGACAGACTCCCTGGTGACCATGGAGGCCACTGGGCTGGAGCACAATTCGGCGGGCCGGTCGAAGGAGTCAACAACGTTGCGATGCAGGGTCGCCGAGTGAACCAAGGTGAGTACCGCGTACTGGAGAACGCCTGGGCCAAGGTAGTCGGAGACGGATCGTCCGGGCGCACGGTGACCGTTCATGCGAAGAATGAATATGCTCCGCGGAGCGACAGCGAGCGCGCTCAAGGATTCTGGGTCAATTGGCGCGAAGACGGCGGCCGCGACTTCGACGAAGACGATCAATATATCCGGAACTGATATGGTAAGAGTATGAGCGCCGAATTGAACCCAGCAACGGACGCAGTCGCGATCCATCGTCGGATCGCCGAAATTGCCTCCTCGGTGGCCGAGGGCGCAGACTGGGAGAAGGTACACATCTTCTTCTGGGAGGCAGGTCGCACGAGCTCGGCACGTCTCGAGGTTTTCGAGCAGGGCGCATGGCGGCACCAGAAAGTACGCTCGTCCATGCTGATGGATGCTTTCCATGACCTCAGAGCGGCCATGGCCGAACCCGATGTCGGCGCGTGGCTTTCGTTCGACTGGGAAATCGACCGTTCGGGTCGACTGCAGGGCAAAGCGAACTGGGACATCCGACCGTGGAGCAATCCGGGCCGACCCTTCGAAGAGCCCGTTGGCTCGAATGCGGCACCGAGCGATGAAATGTGGGCCGAGGACTTGCGCCAGTATCCAAGGTCTGCGGAGTACATGCCCGCTTGGCTCCGACGGATCGCAGAGCGGTTCGCAGGCGAGTGACGGGTCCGTCTCAAGGTTTGCGCCGATCTCGTCGTCATCGAGCTACCACGTGCTCAGGGCGACCGAGAGCTCGTCTCCTTCGTCCGGGTGGACGCTTCTCCCGAACGAGTGAGCGGTTCAGTCCGTCTTCCTGACGAGGCAGGGGAAGGGGACGTCGCCGTACGCGACCAAGGTGCGCACGACGTCCCGAGTACAGCGTGTCGACGAGACCGATCTACCCGGCAAGCTCCTCGACATCGCGCGAACCGAGCAGGTGCAGCTGCCGGAGGGGCCAGGGGCGCCCGATCACGCCTGACGGGGATCGAGGGGAAGTGGGGTCACTGGTGCCACCGCAGCTGACCGCGCCGGAGACGGACGTCCGGGCGTTCCTCGGGAGCGTGTCCGTCAGGGTGTACGACGATGGCAACACGATCATCGCCCGTGGCGAGTCGGGTGCCCGAGACCTGCCCGTTCCCGGTATCGAGCCACGCGATGCCTTCGGGGGCTTCGAGCTGTGGCTCGACTCGTGGGCCCCACTGCGTGCCGTGACCACCAGGACGACCTCGCCTCTGTCGACGACGCCGCTGGCCAGCGATGACCGTCGAGGACCTACGATGACACTGCGGCTGAGCAACGAACCTGTGGAGTTCTCCTCGTCCGTCGCGACAGACCGCAGCGGTCGCGCCGTTCACATTCTGGCGGAGAACGGCGCACGTGTCCTGGGGATGACGTCATCGCTCGACGCGCTCGACGAGCTGTTGCGCGGCTCGACGCGCGCGAGTACGAGAGAGTTCGAGCGGTCGGAACTCAGTGCGGGCGGTCCGGTCCAGACTGTCTGGCATGCCATCGGCCCGACGGCGATCCCGACGGGCGACTTCTTCCGATGGCGAGGTCGACTGCTCGCGACTCCCGGATGGGACGACCGACCACCGGCTCGATGCCTCCGCGGCTGACTGTCGTCGACGGCCGCGCGAACTTGCTCCTCCAGGCTCCAGAAGACCTCGCAGCGGCGCTCGAGGGAGGTGTCCGATCCGTGACGCAGAACGTGATCTCGGTTCCCCGGTCCGAATGCTCGGGTCCTGTCTCCATCCGGACGACCGCCCTGTGGAACGGTCGCCGTGTCGAGATCGCCCGGTCGTACCTCGTCTGGCGGGACCGCGGGCTGGCTGTCATCACCGGCGACGGCGCGCGGCCTGACAGTCGATCGCTCCGTACGCCGCCGCTCCAGTTCCTCCCCGCCACGGGCAGCCGGTGGACAGCGGCGGTTGCTCACGACGCTGCTGCGTACCGAGCGGAGCTGGACGCCCGGCTGCACGACCACGGCTTGTCGCGACGCGAGTTACGACGCTTGGTGAGCAAGCCGATCCATCGACTGAGCGCGGACGAGATGGACACGCTCATCGACATCCGGGATGGACTCGACCCGATCCGATCGGGCGACGTCATCCAGAAGGTGATGCCCCTCAAGCAGTCGATCGACATGCTGTCGGACATCGCGAACGGTGACGTCGGGTACTACGCGAAGAAGGGCGTCCCCGGCTTCATCGCGAAGTTCGCGCACCTCACCGCGATCTCGAACCACGGCACGATCACGCCGCTGCGGGTGTTCCAGAAGCTCGGGCTTGGGTACAACTCGACCGCGTTCCCGGCACCGAGCGCCAATCCCGTCCACGGCGTGCGGATGCGAACGGAAATCGGGTTCGACGGACGCGGCACGCCGACTTCGGACGTGCACGATCGGATGCTTCCACTGCGAACGATCCGCGGTTGGATGCAGGACGGGACGATCGACGAACACCAGTGGGACGCGATGTCCGTCCCCGAGCGCCGCGACCGGCTCGAGCACCTCATCGACGGCGTCGCCGACACGGACCTCCGGACCAAGCTGGAAGCATCGCTCGAGCGGAACTCGTCGCGGACGTTCACCTCGTTCGACCCGTTCCGGGGCAACGGGTGGGCCGGCCACTACGAGCACTACACACCTGAGGTCGAACTCCGTCAGAACACCCCGTTGACACCCGGCGCGGAGCTGTGGCGGTACAACGTCGACGGAACGCAGGAGATCCTGGCGAAGTGGGACGGCGTCCGGTGGCACGTGATCTGAGCCCTGTCCTCGGCTCTGGCACGTCGGCGTGGATCGGGGAGGAACTGGTCGCGACCGGCCGCCTCGGACCGCTCACCCCGGCGGACGGGGACGTGCTCATCCGGGACGAGGTGCCCGTGCGTGTCCCCCGCTCTGATCTCACGCTCGTCAGTCGCCGAACGACCGGCTGGTGGAAGGGCCTCCTGGTCGACGTTCAGGCTGCACACGACGGAACGCTGACGGTGTGGGGGTCCATCGCGACGGGTGACCCGCCTCTCCCGGCCGAAGCCGAGGAGGAGCGCGGCAGGTTCAGTTCCCGCCTCGTAGACGGCAGCGAGTTGTTCGCCGTGCGTTCGTTCACCGATCAGCTCCGGTTCGACGAGTCGCAGGACTCCGAATCGCTCGGGCCGTTCGCAGGCGACGTCGCGCTCCGCGGGTTCGACGTCGTCCCGGCCTCCGCAGACGCGCTGTTGGACGGCGTACTCGCCGGACTCGACGGGTCCACGGTGTCCGCAGACCGAGCGCTGACGTGGCGCCGACAGCTCGGGGAGCAGCAGGAGCGCGACGCCGAGCGACTCCGGCTCGACGGCTCTGCGGGCCTCACGGCCGTCCCCCCGTACTCCAGGCCGGACGGGACGGTGCCGTCCAGCGGCGAGTTCTGGATCGGAGACCGGGTCCGGGTCGGTTGGCTCGATCGATCCGGGTTCAGTCGGATCGCCGACGTCACGCGCAGCTGGGGCCGCCCCGGAGGGTCGGCTGCCATCATGGCGGGCACGTACGTGCAGACCGAGCGCGGATGGTTCTCCGGCTCGCTCCTGGACGACGCCGCCCTGCTGCACTCCTGGGCTCCGACGTCCCCTGACCGTGGCTGGGAGCCCCGGCCGTCGAGCCTCATGACGAACCAGTCGCGTTCCGATGCGCGGATCACGAGGGACGCCGTTCTCCGCCATGCCACCGTCCGCACCACCGCGACGGTGAGGGGCGTGTCTGTCGAGGTCGAACATCCCTGGAACGCTGCCGCTCTGGCGACCGTCCAGGTCCGAGCACTCGACGGCCGTCGGCGAACGATCCACGCAGCAGACGGCGCCGCGATCCGTTTCGTCGAGCGGGAGGGCCGCGTCACGGCGTTCGTCCGGCCGGAGGACCTCGACGATCTCGAGTCCGAGCAGGTTGCGTGACGGTCTCCACGTGTCGGTCCGGGCAGTCGATCACGACGTCACCATCAGCGGTCCGGACGGAACGGGCCGCAGGACGCGTTCGGACCGGTCACTGCGGATGGCGTGCAACCCGCTGACGTCGATCCGCACGTGTCGACGAGATCGACCGCAGCGATCCGGACCGTTCCGGGCGACGAGCACCTAGCCTGGGGACAGCACGACGCGACGACGAGGGGACCCCACTGTGACCGGCACCATCATGCAGAAGGCGATCACGCCGCAGTTGAGCGACGCGTTCTTCAACGGGCAGCTCGAGCGCTTCGGCGGGTACGTCATCCCGATGGCCGCGACGAGCGGACTCGAACGGATGGAGGACCTGATCCAGGTGCACGGGCTGGGGTTCCCCGGGAGCCCGTTCTCCCCCGACATGCCCTCCCTCGACGTGATCCGGTTCGAGGCGACGCCAGAGCTCTTCGTCCGCCCAGCCGTCGGTGGCTCGGATGACCGTTCATCCGAAGCGCTCGGGGCCATGTGGGTCGACCGCGAGCCGTTCACGGGCACCGGCTTCGTCCCGAACGACCTGGACCGCATCGTCGAGCTCAACTGGATGCCGTCGCATCGCGTCCCGTTCGGCGCCGAGATCTGGCGGTACACGGGCAACGGGCCGGAGACGTGGGTGGCCCGGTACGCCGGCGTGCACATCGGCTGGGTGTACCGCGACGACCTGCAGGCGGCTCGACCGGTCACCCAGCGGCCGATCTCGATGTTCGGTGGTGGCATCGCATCGGTCGGTGGGACGAAGTACATCGCCGACCTGATCGACGCAACGCACGTCGCGATCGTGCGGCAGGACGCTGACGCCGAACAGTCGGACTTCGTGCAGACCGGACCCGGCGTGTGGGCCACGGTGGTCCCGGTGGAGGACGTGCAGGAGTACTACGAACTGGACGTGCGGCTGCGCTGGGCGGGTCTTGACGTGCGCGTCGTGGACGAGACCGTCGCCGAGTCCGGCGAGGCAGCGGTCATGGCGATGTCGCTGCAGCACGACTACCGCCTGAACGAGGGATTGCAGCTCGTCAAGCTGGACGCCGACTGGTACGAGGCCATGCTCCCGAAGAGTGCGCTCGGATCCGCCGAGTTCCGCCAGACGATGCTCCCGGCCTGGCCCGGCGCTGACACGACAGTCGCGTGAGTCAGCCCTCCGGCCCCCGGGAGGATCGATCACAGAGTTTCACGCTGGCGGGAGGCTGGGAGGCCCGTTCGACGGTGACCGGATGGTGGCGGGGGTTGCTCGTCGAGGTCGTCGACCTCGACGGTCGACTCGAAGGCCGGGGGTCGGCTTCGCCTGCCGAAGTCGAGCGTGCAGGTGGCGAGCTCGTCGACCGCAGCGGTGCCTTCGTCGTCGATCTGAGCGACCCCGTCCACGACTTGCACGGCGTCCGCGCACGGGTCAGCACCCGTCATCCGTCCGACGTGACCATTTCCCTGACGGAGATCGGGGAGCACCTGCCGAGACTCCCCCACATGTTCAGCAGCAGCCTCGACATCGCTGGTCTCCTCGATCACGCGGAGCCGGTTGAGGTCGTCGCACGCCATGGGCAAGAAGCCCTGGTGCGAGGGACGCGACCGGCTCCGACCGGATCGATCCGCCTCGACCGCTTCGGGAACTGGGTCTCCTGGGTGCAGGAATCCGCCCTCGACGTCCGCTCCTCGGTGACCACGAGCTGGTTCGGCGCGGTACCGCCTCCCATGCCGGTCGGATCGTGGGTCGAGGTCGACGGCGGTGCGTACCCACTCGCCGATGACCGCTCCGAGCCGCTCGTCGCGCTCGACCCGTCCTTCCCCGAAGTCCCTCGACCGGCCACCGAGTCGCAGCGACCGGGCCTCCCGATCGCGGTGCCGTGGACGACGGTGCAGCGAACGTCCGAGCCGCGCATCCAGGCACGTGTCATGGACGTCCACGTCGAGGTCGAGCGCTCGCTCTGGCCTTGGTCGACTTCCGGAATTCGGGTCCGCTCAACCGATCCGCTCCCGGAACGAGCGTCCGACGGATTCGCGTTCCGCTCGCCCGGGAGTGACCCGACCACCGCCTTCGTCCGGTGGATCGATCTCCGCGATGTGAGCGGCTCGGCGACCTCGACCGACGTCGCCTCGTCGCCGCAGGAACCTCTCGCGGTGATCTGCGCTCGTACGCTGACAGACGACGTCATCGATTCGGACGCCGACCGTTGAGCGAGCGTGCGATCCTCGGAAGAGCATGGACCGCGGCATTCGCGGCGGCGATCTACGAGTGCGCGGCCGGGTCTCCTGTCGCCACCCGGACGACCGCCTTCGGAACGGACGCCGCGACGATCGCCGTGAGCCGCGACTCCTGACCGCCCTGACAGCCGCGGTCAACGAGCCGGACCCGACCCGCGCCTCCAGGCCGACGGCAGAACCATGCCGACACCGAGCGCGCCTCGAATCGTGCCCCGAGCGAAGACAAGGATTCGGCGTGCCGAATCCTCTGGCACACTGGTCCCCATGACCGACACCGCGACCCGCCCCGCCGAGGCGACCACCCCTCGGAAGCGCGCCGCCGGTCTGACGCTCCTCGGCCCCGCGTTCGTCGCCGCCATCGCCTACGTCGACCCCGGCAACGTCGCCGCCAACCTCACGGCGGGTGCGAAGTACGGCTACCTGCTGCTCTGGGTCCTCGTCGCCGCCAACGCGAGCGCGGTCGTCGTGCAGTACCTCTCGGCGAAGCTCGGGGTCGTCACGGGCAAGTCCCTCCCGGAGCACCTCGGCCTCCGGATGCGGCGCACACCCCGGCTGCTCTTCTGGGCGCAGGCCGAGGTCGTCGCGGCCGCCACCGACATCGCCGAGGTCATCGGTGGGGCACTGGCGCTGCACCTGCTCTTCGGGCTGCCGCTCGTCGCCGGCGGGGTCATCACGGGCGTGGTGTCGATGGCGATCCTGCTCCTGCAGAACCGGCGGGGCACCCGGGCGTTCGAGGCGATCGTCACGGCGATGCTCGCGATCCTGACGGTCGGCTTCTGCGCGGGCCTGCTCTTCGCGCAGGTGTCTCCGACGGAACTCGTCGCCGGGCTGGTCCCGCGCTTCGAGGGCTCCGGCTCGGTGCTGCTCGCGGCGTCGATGCTCGGTGCGACGGTGATGCCGCACGCGGTGTACCTGCACTCGGCCCTCGCGCGGGACCGCCACGGTGACGTCCCCGCGGGGCCGGAGCGCCGACGGGTCCTCGTCGCGACGCGGTGGGACGTGGGCCTCGCGCTCGTCGTCGCGGGTGGCGTGAACATCTGCATGCTCGTCCTCGCCGCGGCGACGCTGCCGGGGGTCGAGGGGACCGACACCATCCCGGGGGCGCAGGCGGCCATCGCGGCGAACGTCGGCCCGGTCGTGGGCGTGCTGTTCGCGGTGGGGCTGCTGGCGTCGGGGTTGGCGTCGACCTCGGTGGGCTGCATGGCCGGTGCCGAGATCATGAAGGGGCTCCTGCACGTGCGGATCCCGGTGGTCGTGCGGCGGCTCGTGACCCTCGTGCCGGCGATCGTGCTGCTCGCGGTGAACGCGGACGCGACGATGCTGCTCGTGGTCAGCCAGGTCGTGCTGAGCTTCGGGATCGCGTTCGCGATCGTGCCGCTGGTGGTGTACACCTCGCGGCGGAGCGTGATGGGGGACGACGTCAACGCGATGACCACCCGCGTGGTCGCGGGGGTCATCGCGCTGGTGATCGTGGCGCTCAACGTCGCGCTGGTCTGGCTGACGCTGGCAGGCTGACGCGCGGCGCCGCGGGCTCGCGGGCACGGCCGCGCGCACGCACCGGCGCCCCCCACTGGTGCCCAGCCGGGTCTACTCGACGACCTTGACGTCCTTCCAGAACGCCACGTAGCCCGAGTAGTCCTTGCCGACGCGGTCGAACGACGACGGGATCGGCGTCGGGTACGACCAGGCGCGGTCCGGCAGCTCCTGCCCGTCGACGTGCACGGTGTAGTACTGCGTGTCGCCCTTCCACGGGCAGTGGTACTGCGTCGGGCTCTCGGTGAGCAGCTCGGTCTTCACGCTCGACGGCGGGAAGTACCAGTTGCCCTCGATCTGGATGAGGTCGTCCTTGTCGCTCTCCGCGATCACGGTGTCGCCGACGACTGCCTTCATGACGTGCTCCTTCTCGGGTCCGTTGACCCTCCGGACGCTACGCCCGCAGGGTGACGAGTTCCCCACCGCGGGCCAGCGCCGCCTGCACGTCGGCCCGGTCGAGCTCCCGCGCCCCCTCGGACGCCGAGACGAGGTGCTTCGTGGCCCGTCGGAGTCCCGTGTAGGCCGCGCAGGCGGCAGCGGCCTCCGGCGACGTGTGGTCGATCCCGACCGCGGCGAGCGCGTCGAGGACGGCTCCCGCGGCGAGGAGGTCCTCGACCGCGAAGTCCGGCGAGCCCGGGACGTCCCACGCCTCACCGGCGGCGTCCGCCGCGTCCGAGCGGGCAGCGTGGTCGGCTCCGGCGGCGACGATCGCGACGACGCACCGGTCACCGCGTTCGGCCTGGAGGCGCGTCACGCGATCCGCGACCGCGCTCGCGTTGCCGAGGTGGCCGAGCACGACCTCCGGGCCGTCCGGCAGGGCCGCGACGGTGCGGCGGAGTGCGTCGTCGTGGTCCCGCGGGGCGGGGAGGACGTCGACCCAGACGAGCAGGTGGGTGTCGTGCGCGATCCGTCCGGCGCCGGCGACGCCCCACGCGAAACGGACCTGGTACTGCTGCTGCGTGCGTGCTGCCACGAGCACAGGGTAGTCGCCCGCCGGCCCCTGTCCGTCTCCACAGGTCGGTCTCGTCCGGAGGTCCGGTGACGGTCGGTGACCGTAGGATCCCGTGTCATGGAGATCGCCCCCGTTCCCACCCTGACCGGCGACCGCGTGACGCTCGAACCCCTCGGGGCGGAGCACGCGGACGACCTGCGGGCGGCGGTCACGGACGGCGACCTGTGGCGGACCTGGTACACGTCGATCCCGGCTCCGGCGCAGGTCGACGCCGAGATCGAGCGGCGGCTCGCCGAGCACGAGGCGGGCCGGATGGTGCCGTTCGCGGTGCGCGACCGCCCGACGGGCCGCGTGGTGGGATCGACCACGTTCATGAACGTCGACCAGGCGAACCGCCGGGTCGAGGTCGGGTCGACGTTCCTCGCCCGGTCGGCGCAGCGCACGGGCATCAACACCGAGGCGAAGCTCCTGCAGCTCTCGCACGCGTTCGAGTCGTGGCAGTGCATCGCGGTCGAGTTCCGGACGCACTTCCACAACATGCAGTCCCGCGCGGCGATCGCGGCGCTCGGAGCGAAGCAGGACGGCGTGCTCCGGAACCACCAGATCGGTCGCGACGGCACGCTCCGCGACACCGTCGTCTTCTCGATCACCGCGTCCGAGTGGCCGACCGTGCGGATGTCCCTGGCCGAGCGGCTCCGTCGGCACGACCGCGCCGAGGGTTCGCGCCGCCGGTCCGCTCGGCACGCCTGAGCACACCGGAGCGTCCGGGGAACGCGCCCCGTCACAGTCGGTCCGCGTAGCGTCGGGCGCATGCACGTGGGTCTCCGCACCGTCCTCCACGCTCCGGTCGACACGGTCCGCGACGCGCTCCTGTCACCGTCGGTGATGGTGGCGGTCACGAAGCCGTTACTCCGGTACCGCTCGCGCTCCCCCGAGGGCTTCCCGGCACGGTGGACGCCCGGCGAGCCGCACCCGATCGCCGCCGATGCGTTCGGGGTGTTCCCGAGCGGCGACACCCACGTGGACATCGACCGGTACGAGGTCGAGGGCGTCCCGGTGCAGCGCGACAACGGTGGCGGGGTGTCGGGGCTCTTCGGCCGGATGACGATGGCGCACCGGATGGCCACGGTCGACCTCGGTGACGGCACGACGCTGCTGCTCGACCGGCTGACCTACCGGATGCGGCCGCCGGTCCTCGGGGTGCTGCTGTGGCCGGGCATGTGGGTCATCTGGCAGTGGCGCGGGCTGCGGATGCGGCAGCTCGCACCGACGTGGCGCCGTCCGGCGTGACGCCGGCCGACCCGCGGTCCCGTGCTCGCTCTCGCGAGCGGCCCGGGCGTAGCCTGTACGGGTGAGCGACCTGCGAGCAGGAGACGAGCCCCGGACCGACGACGCGGCCACCGTGCCGAGCACCGACGCGACCGTCGCGAACACGCTCGCGACCGTCGACTGGCGGCGGACGACGTTCGACCTGTACCGCCGGGTGCGGGCGACCCCCGACCCGGAGACCGCGCACGCGTTCTGGCGTGAGACCCGGGATGCGATGTTCGCCGACCACCCCGCGTCGCCGCTGCTGGCCGAGGACGCGGCCGACTTCGAGTCGCTGCCCGTCCCGACCTACGACCCGGACTGGCGGTTCCACGCCCGGATCGAGCCGGCGGAGCCCCAGGCAATGGACGTCGAGACCGGGACCGACGGCACCGTGCACTTCGACCGGCTCGGCGTGGTGCAGCTGCCCGGCATCGGGACGCTCGACGTGTGGTCGCACGGTGGCTACGCGGGCGGGGTCTTCGTACCGGTGAAGGACGCGAGCGCCGGGAAGGCCCGCGGTACCTACGGCGGCGGCCGCTACCTGCTGGACACGATCAAGGGCGCCGACCTCGGCGGTGACGACGACGAGCTCGTGCTCGACTTCAACTTCGCGTACAACCCGTCGTGCGCGTACGACCCCGCGTGGGCGTGCCCGCTCGCACCGCCCGGCAACACCGTCCCCGTCCCGATCCCCGTCGGCGAGCAGTACGACTTCTAGCGAGGTGCAGATGAACGGTCTGGTGGCACTCGACCGCGGCGGCAGCGTTCCGCCGTTCGAGCAGGTCCGCGCGCAGATCGCCGCACAGATCCAGGCGGGCTACCTCGTCGACGGTGCACGGCTGCCGAGCGTCCGGGGGCTGGCGGACGAGCTCGGGCTGGCCGCGGGCACGGTCGCGAAGGCGTACCAGCTGCTCGAGGAGTCCGGGCTCGTGCACACCGCACGCGGTGCCGGCACCCGGGTGGTGCGTCCTGCCGACGTCCCGCCGGAGGTCGCCGAGGCAGCGCACGCGCTGGCCGTCGCCGCGCGGAGTGCCGGACTGTCCGCCGACCAGGCCGCCACGGCACTGCACGAGGCCTGGCCCGCCTGACGCGACGCGCGGGGCGGAGGCGACCCGCGCCTCCAGGCCGGATCATCGCGGACGCGACGCAGCACAGGCCGGCGCCGCCCGCGGGACGCGTCAGCAGTGCCGGAAGACGTAGGCGTCGTCGCCCGCCGGCACCAGGTCGCGGTCCCGGAGGATCGTCATCGCCGGCCGCTTCGTCGACGCGCACACGGACGACCACGGGCGCTCGCTGTTGTCCGTGTACTCGATGTCGATGACGCGCTTCCCGTACGCCTTCGTGTACGCGCCGCACTCCTGGTAGACGAAGCACTCCTCGGCGACCACGAAGTCGAACCCGGTCTGCTTCCGTCCCGACGCCCCGAGCTGCGGGGTGTTCTTCTGCCCGACGGCGAGGCCCTTGCCGTGCCCGAGCCGCACGAGCGCCGCGGCGAGCGCGAGGTTCCCGGAGCGCGTGAGCTTCCCCTTCGAGCGCGTCCACGAGTCGAGGTTGTCGAACTCGACGGCGGCGAAGCCCCGGTCGGCGCACCGGGCGACGGACTTCGTCAGCACCCGGACGATCGTGGCGCGCTTGGCGGCCGTCGTGGTGTCGAGGAGCATCTCGTCCGGCCAGCCCGGGTCGGACACGGGCTTGCCCTTCGCATCGCGGAGGATCGCGGTCGGGTGGTCCCGCTTCCACGTCGTCGCGTCCTCAGGCTGCGTCTGGAAGCCGTTGACGTAGCAGATCGAGTACTTCCCCTTCGCGGGTCGCTCGGTACTGTCCCGTTCGACGATCGTGACGCCTGCCGGAGGTGTGTACGAGCCTCCGAGCTGGTAGTCGGGGACGCCGGAGGTCGGCAGGTTCCGGTACGAGGACGCCGGGGTCGCGGTGGCGCAGGCGGCGGTGCCGAGCACGGCCACCAGGGTCGTCGCGACGGTCAAGGTCAGGGTCCTGGCGCGCACCCGGGCATCCTCGCACGCGCAGGGCGAACGATCCCACCCCCGGTCCGCGGGGGAGCACCCGCTATGCTGGGGGTACTCGAGGCGCCGATCGCCTCGTGCGTCGTACGGACGCCCCGACTCCCGACCACCCGTTGGTCGATGATCGAGCACCTCCCGAAGGTGCCCAGGCTCTCTGCTGCGGCGACTGCGCCACCACCATCGTTGGCGCGCATCCCGCCCGCGCGCTGCCTCATCGCGCGCCCACAACCGGTGCACTCCGGTTGGAAAGGTCAGACCATGACCAACGAAGACCTCCGTTTCTCCGACCTCGGCGTCCCCGCGCCGATGGTCGACGTCCTCGCCCAGCAGGGCAAGGAGACCGCGTTCCCGATCCAGGCCGACACCCTCCCGGACTCGCTCCGCGGCAAGGACGTCCTCGGCCGCGGCCGCACGGGCTCCGGCAAGACCATCGCGTTCGCGATCCCGCTGGCCGCCCGTCTCGCAGCCAGCGGTCGCAAGCGCCGCGCCGGACGCCCCCGCGCCCTGGTCCTCGCGCCGACCCGTGAGCTCGCGACGCAGATCGACGCCACCCTCGCACCGCTCGCGAAGGCCATGGGACTCAACACCACGACCATCTTCGGCGGCGTCGGACAGGGTCGTCAGGTCGACGCCCTGCGCGGCGGTGTCGACATCGTCGTGGCGTGCCCCGGTCGCCTCGCCGACCTCATGCAGCAGGGACACCTCACGCTCGCCGACATCGAGGTGACCGTCCTCGACGAGGCCGACCACATGGCCGACATGGGCTTCCTGCCCGGCGTGACGAAGATCATGCAGGCGACGCCCGAGCAGGGGCAGCGCCTCCTGTTCTCGGCGACGCTCGACAACGGCGTGGACAAGCTCGTCAAGCGGTTCCTGCACGACCCGGTGATGCACTCCGTCGACGAGGCGAACAGCCCCGTCGAGGCGATGACGCACCACCTGTTCGAGGTCGCCGACGCCGACGCCAAGAAGGACCTCGTCCGGACGCTGGCCTCGGGTTCGGGCCGTCGCATCATGTTCATGCGCACGAAGCACCACGCGAAGCGTCTCGCCAAGCAGCTCACGAGCCAGGGCATCCCGGCCGTCGACCTGCAGGGCAACCTGTCGCAGGGCGCCCGGGAGCGCAACCTCGCCAAGTTCTCCTCCGGCGAGGCCCTCGTCCTCGTCGCCACCGACGTCGCCGCCCGCGGGGTGCACGTCGACCACGTCGAGCTCGTCGTGCACGTCGACCCGCCGACCGAGCACAAGGCGTACCTGCACCGCTCGGGCCGTACCGCCCGTGCCGGTTCGTCCGGTGACGTCGTCACCGTCACGATGCCGGCCGAGCGTCGCGACGTCGCGCAGATGATGCGCGCTGCCGCGATCAAGGTCACCCCGCAGCAGGTCACGTCGACCTCGCCCGCCGTCACCGAGCTCGTCGGCGAGGTCGCTCCGATCCGCCACGTGGCACCGGAGCAGCCGGTGCAGCAGCAGCGCGCGCCGAAGCAGCGCACGGCCGAGTCCGACAGCGCGGGCGGCGGTCGTCGTCGTGGTCGCGGTGGACGCTCGGGAGGCACGGGTCAGGCCGCGCAGGCAGCCCCGGCCGCCGGGTCGGCCGGCTCCGGCAACCGTCGTGGTGGTCGTCCGGCGGACGCCGAGGGCGGTCGTGGCGGCCAGGCGACCGGTGGTCGTCGCGGCGGCCGCGGTGCCGACGCGGCAGCGTCGGGCGGTCAGCGTCGCGGCTCCGACGCGGCGGCCTCCGGCGGACAGCGCCGCGGCGGGAGCCGTCGCGCGTCGAGCGACGTCGTCCGGGGCGGGTCCGCGACGGTGTGGTCGTCGGAGGGCGGCTACGCGGCGGGTCGTGGAGCCGGCTCCGAGTCGGGCGCTGGACGTCGTCGTGGCTCGCGCCGTGCCTCCCGTCCGGCGGGTGCTGCCGACCGCCACTGAGGCTCCTCGCCCCCCCCGAACCTCGACGTCTCCTCCGAACGCGACCGGGCGTCGGGCGTAGGTTCTCCTGCACCGGATGCCGCGCGAGCGGCTGACGGGGAAACGTCCGTCGTTGGAAGGAGACCGTATGGCTGGCAGCGAAGAGAACCACACCGGCGAGAAGCTCGTCGGCAAGGTCAAGGAGGGCATCGGCAACCTCACCGGCAACGACAAGCTCAAGGCCGAGGGTCAGACCGACCAGGCCAAGGCGTCGGCCAAGCAGGGCGTCGATGACATCAAGGACGCGGCGCACGGCGTTGCGGACAGCCTCCGCAACGAGAAGCACTGAAGCCGGTCGCACGACCGAGCTGCGAAGCCCCCGGGACCACGTGGTCCCGGGGGCTTCGTCGTGTTCGGGGGGCGGTGTTTCGTCATGCGAGGCGCGCGGTGTGGGGCGGCGGAACCAGGTTTCGGACACTGCACCGTGAAGGGGCGCGGTGCCGTGTCCGGAACCTGGTTCCGTGCGAGTGGGTGTCCTCGTCAGTGCAGGGCGCCGACGGAGGCGAGGCCGGCGCGGAGCAGCGCGCCGCGGCCGCCCTCCATCTCGTCGGCGACGGCGTCGGACGCGGCCTCGATCGGGCTCATCCACGTGAGCTCGAGGGCGTCCTGGCGCGGCTCGCACGTCCCCGTCACCGGGACGACGTACGCGAGGGAGATCGCGTGCTGCCGCTCGTCGGTGTAGACCGAGGCGCCGGGCAGCGGGAAGTACTCGGCGACCGTGAAGGGCGTCGGGCTCGCGGGCAGCTGCGGGAACGCCATCGGCCCGAGGTCCTTCTCGAGGTGCCGGAACAGGGCCGTGCGGATCGACTCGCCGTACATCACCCGGCCGGAGACGAGCGTGCGGGCGATCGAGCCGCTCGGTGCCACGCGGAGCAGCACGCCGACCTCCGTGACGACGCCGAGGCCGTCCGTGCGGACCGGGATCGCCTCGACGTAGCAGATCGGCAGGCGACGGCGGATGTTCGCGAGTTCCTCGTCGGACAGCCAGCCGGAGTCGGGGTCGGGGGTGCGCAGCGAGGCCATGCACCGTGTCTACCAGGCACGGCAGCGAGTTCGGCGGACGCCACGGCTAGCGTTGGCCGCATGATCGACAGCGACCTGGTGCAGTGGACCCGCGACCCGTCCGAGCGTCCGGGCACCCCGCTCGTGGTCGCGATGCACGGGGTGGGGTCGAACGAGCGCGACCTGCTCGGCCTCGCGCCCGCGCTGCCGCCCGCCTGGACGGTCGCCTCGCTGCGGGCGCCGATGGAGTGGGGCCCGGGCTTCTCCTGGTACCCGCTCGGCACGCCGGGGTCGCCGTCGCCGGAGCTCGTCGACGTCGCCGTCGCCGAGGTCCTCGACTGGGTGGACTCGGTCGCCGCCGACCACCCGCGCATCGGGTTGCTCGGCTTCTCCCAGGGCGGCTCGATGGCGCTGCAGCTCCTCCGCGCCCGGCCGGCGGGCTTCGCGTTCGCGGTGTCGCTGTCCGGGTTCGTCGTGCCGGGGGTCACGGACTCGCGGGACGAGGCCGTCGCGGCGGTCCGGCCGCGGGTGTTCCTCGGGCACGGCGACCTCGACCCGGTGATCCCGGCCGAGGCCACCGCGCGGACGCAGGCGTGGGCCGCCGCGAACACGGACGTGACCGACCGGGAGTACGCGGGGCTGCCGCACGCGGTGTCCGCAGCGGAGCTGGCGGACGTCGCCGCGTTCGTCGGCGACGGCGCGTAGCGCCGCGCGCCGCGCGCCGGCGCCACGGCCGGGGTCGGTCGATGACGCGAAAGCGACAGAACCGTGCCTCGTGCGCGCGCCGAACTGTCGCTTTCGCGAAAGCGACACCGAGATCTGTCGCTTTCCGAGAACCCACGGTGACCGATGAGCGGACGGGAGGCCCGGTGCCAGCTGGCACCGTCCTCCCTCGCAGGCTCGGTCGGCGCGCCCCGCGCAACGCTTCGCGTCGCCGCTGAGCGGGGCGCGCCCATCCGTCGTGGGTCGCGCGGTCAGTCCGCGAGAATCTGCAGGAGGTCCTTGCGGAGCTGGTCGACCTTGTCGGTCGCCGCCGCGATCTGCTCGTCCGTCGCGGTCGTCCGGTACATGTGCAGGACGCCCATGGTCTTCCGGAGCGACTCGACGAAGGCGCGCTGCGCGTCCGGCATGCCGGGCGCCTCGAACGCCGCCGCGATCTCGTCCGCCTTGGACTCGGCCTCGGCCTTGCCGGCGTCGGTGAGCTCGAAGAGCGTCTTGCGGCCGTCGCCCGTCGAGACGACGAGGTCCTCGTCGACGAGCTGCTGGAGCGTCGGGTACACCGAGCCGGGGCTCGGCTTCCAGGCGCCGCCGGTGCGCTCGGCGATGGTCTTGATCACCGCGTAGCCGTTCTGCGGCCCCTCGGCGAGGAGGCCGAGGATCGCGAGACGGACGTCGCCGCGGCGACGGCGCTCGCGGCCGCCGAAGCCCGGACCGCCGAACCCGGGACCGAAGCCCGGGCCGAAGCCGGGACCGAAGCCACGCCCGGGGCCGAAGCCGCCGCGCTGGTGGTCACCGCGGTCACGGCCGGGGAAGCCGGCGCCGTGGTGGTGTCGCGGGCCGCCGAAGCGGGGGCCACGCGGGTGCTGGTGCTGCTGGGGGTTCATGTCGTCGAAGCGCATGAGGTGTCCTTTCGTCGTGCTGAGTCGGCTCACGATCCGGTCTGACCGATCGGCCTTCGTCGTATCGCGATGTAGTAACGATAGATCGTTAACTATCGCTGTGTCAAGCACGTTCTTCCCTCGGCCCGTTGTCGGTGGCCGCGGGCAGGATGGGACGGACCATGACGGACGTCTTCGAGCGCTTCTCCCCCGCCACAGCGGAGTGGTTCCGCGGCGCGTTCCCGGCCCCGACCGCTGCGCAGGCCGGCGCGTGGGACGCCGTCTCGACCGGCCAGCACGCACTCGTGATCGCTCCGACCGGGTCCGGCAAGACCCTCGCGTCGTTCCTCTGGTCGATCGACCGGCTCATCAGCGCGACCGACCAGCCGCCCGCCAAGCAACGGACGCGCGTCCTCTACGTCTCGCCGCTCAAGGCGCTCGGTGTCGACGTGGAGCGGAACCTCCGCAGCCCGCTCGTCGGCATCACCCAGACCGCCAGACGGCTCGGTCTCGAGCCACCCGACGTCACGGTCGGCGTGCGGAGCGGTGACACCCCGTCGTCCGATCGACAGCGACTCCTGCGCCAGCCGCCGGACATCCTCATCACGACGCCCGAGTCGCTGTACCTCATGCTCACGTCGAGCGCTCGAGAGACCCTGGTCAACGTCGACACCGTGATCGTCGACGAGGTGCACGCGGTCGCGTCGACCAAGCGCGGTGCGCACCTCGCGGTGTCGCTCGAACGCCTCGACGACCTGCTCGAGAAGCCCGTCCAGCGCATCGGGCTCTCGGCGACCGTGCGGCCCCCGGAAGAGGTCGCACGCTTCCTCGGCGGCCGGGCCCCGGTGACGATCGTCGCGCCGCCGGCGCAGAAGACGTTCGACCTGCGGGTGGTCGTCCCCGTGGACGACATGACCGAGCTCGGCGCTCCGCCGGTCGGTGCGGACGCGACCGAGTCGCCGACGAACGGGTCGATCTGGCCGCACGTCGAGGAGCGTGTCGTCGACCTGATCGAAGAGCACCGCTCGACGATCGTGTTCGCGAACTCCCGACGGCTGGCGGAGCGGTTGACCGCGCGGCTGAACGAGATCCACGAGGAGCGGGTGCTCGCCGCCGCTGGTGACGGCGTGCTCGTCCCCGCCGGTGCCTCCCCGGCCGACGACGGAATGCCGGTCGCGCCGACCCGGCCGCGCGGGCAGTCCCCCGCGCGCGCCTCGGCCCATGCACCCGTCGCGCAGCCGAAGCGACCGCCGGCCGACGTCATCGGTGCGTCCGGACAGACCGGCGGCGGGGGGTCCGACGCCAGCGTGCCGGTGCTCGCCCGCGCCCACCACGGCTCGGTGTCGAAGGACCAGCGCGCGATCATCGAGGACGACCTCAAGTCCGGACGACTCCGGTGCGTGGTCGCGACGAGCTCCCTCGAACTCGGCATCGACATGGGCGAGGTCGACCTCGTCGTGCAGGTCGAGGCGCCGCCGTCGGTCGCGAGCGGTCTGCAGCGCGTCGGCCGCGCCGGGCACCAGGTGGGCGAGATCTCGCGCGGCGTGCTGTTCCCGAAGCACCGCGCGGACCTCGTGAACAGCGCGGTGACGGTCGAGCGCATGGTCGCGGGCGAGATCGAGTCGATCGGCGTCCCGGCGAACCCGCTCGACGTGCTCGCCCAGCACACCGTCGCCGCCGGAGCGGTGGACACCGTCGACGTCGAGCACTGGTTCGAGCTCGTCCGGCGGAGCGCACCGTTCAGCAGCCTGCCGCGGTCGGCGTTCGAGGCGACGCTCGACCTCGTGACGGGGCGCTACCCGAGCGACGAGTTCGCCGAGCTGCGGCCCCGGCTGGTCTGGGACCGCGTGCACGGCACCCTGACGGGCCGTCCGGGCGCGCAGCGGCTCGCGGTGACCAGCGGGGGCACGATCCCCGACCGCGGGATGTTCGGCGTCTTCATGGTCGGTGAGCGGGCGTCGCGCGTCGGCGAGCTCGACGAGGAGATGGTCTACGAGTCCCGCGTCGGCGACGTGTTCGCGCTCGGGGCGACGAGCTGGCGGATCGAGGAGATCACCCACGACCGGGTGCTCGTGAGCCCGGCGTTCGGGCAGCCCGGGCGGGTGCCGTTCTGGAAGGGCGACGGACTCGGTCGTCCCGCGGAGCTCGGCCGGGCCACCGGCGCGTTCGTGCGCGAGGTCGAGTCGGCCTCCGACGACGACGCCCGCGCCCGGGTGTCCTCCGGCGGTCTCGACGAACGCGCCGTCACCAACCTGCTGACGTTCCTCCGCGACCAACGCGCTGCGACCGGGTACGTGCCCAACGACACGACCCTCGTGGTCGAGCGCTTCCGCGACGAGCTCGGCGACTGGCGCATGATCATGCACTCGCCGTACGGCATGCAGGTGCACGCGCCGTGGGCCCTCGCGGTCGGCGCGCGGCTGCGGGAGCGACACGGCATCGACGGCGACGCGATGGCGGCCGACGACGGCATCGTGGTGCGCATCCCCGAGACCGACGCGGAACCACCCGGCGCCGACCTCTTCGTGTTCGACCGCGACGAGCTCGAGGTCCTCGTGACGGACGAGGTCGGCGGCTCCGCGCTGTTCGCGGCCCGGTTCCGGGAGTGTGCGGCCCGAGCCCTGCTCCTGCCCCGCCGGAACCCCGGCCAGCGGTCGCCGCTCTGGCAGCAGCGGCAGCGGGCGTCCCAGCTGCTCGAGGTCGCGCAGAAGTACCCGACGTTCCCGATCGTCCTCGAGACCGTGCGCGAGGTCCTGCAGGACGTCTACGACGTGCCGTCGCTGTTGTCCATCGCCGACGACATCGCCGGGCGGCGGATCAAGCTCGTCGAGACGGAGACCGAGCAGCCGTCGCCGTTCGCACGGACGCTGCTGTTCGGGTACGTCGCCGCGTTCATGTACGAGGGCGACTCGCCCCTCGCCGAGCGGCGGGCGGCGGCGCTGTCACTCGACTCGACCCTGCTCGGCGAGCTCCTCGGCCGCGCAGAGCTCCGCGAGTTGCTCGACCCGGCCGTGATCGCCTCGGTCGAGCAGGACCTGCAGCGGCTCTCGCCCGACCGCCGGGCGCGCGACGGAGAGGGGCTCGTGGACGTCCTGCGACTCGTGGGAGCGCTCGACCTCACCGAACTCACCGCGCGGAGCTGGGCCGCCGCCGAGGGCGACACCGCGCCGGTCGCCACCGCGCTGCAGGCGCTCGAGCGCGACCGCCGTGTCCTGTCGTTCTCGCACGCCGGGCAGACCCGGTACGCCGTGATCGAGGACGCCTCGCGGCTCCGTGACGCCCTCGGCGTCCCGCTGCCGATCGGCGTGCCGACGGCGTTCGTCGAGCCGGTCGCGGATCCGCTCGGTGACCTGGTCAGCCGGTACGCCCGGTCGCACGGCCCGTTCTCCGCGCAGGAGGCGGCTGCCCGACTCGGCCTCGGCATCGCGGTGGTGCAGGACACGCTGCGACGCCTCGCCGCCGACCGTCGGGTGGTCGAGGGCGAGTTCCGACCCGACCGCCAGGGTGCCGAGTGGTGCGACGCCGAGGTGCTCCGCCGCATCCGCACGAAGTCGCTCGCGGCGCTCCGGCACGAGGTCGAGCCGGTGTCGCCGGACACCCTCGCGCGGTTCCTCCCGGCGTGGCAGCACGTCCACACTCCGGGTACACGCGGTGGCCTGCGCGGGATCGACGGCGTCCTGCAGGTGCTCGACCAGTTGGCCGGCGTGGCCCTGCCCGCGAGCGCCTGGGAGTCCCTCGTGCTGCCGTCCCGCGTCACCGACTACCAGCCGAGCATGCTCGACGAGCTGACGGCCACGGGCGAGGTGCTGTGGTCCGGTGGTGGCACCCTGCCGGGCAACGACGGGTGGGTGCGGTTCCACCTCGCCGAGACCGCGGACACGACCCTGGTGGAGCCGGACGGCGGTGAGACGACCGAGCTGCAACGGGACGTCCTCGGTGCCCTCGCCGGCGGCGGCGCGTACTTCTTCCGCCAGCTCGCCCAGGCCGTCGGCAGCACGGACGACGCCGCACTCACCACGGCGCTGTGGGACCTCGTGTGGGCAGGGCAGATCACCAACGACACCCTCGCGCCGCTGCGGGCGATGCTCGGCGGCAAGGCGAAGAGCTCCAGCACCCCGCGGGCCCGGGCGTACCGCGGACGTCGTCGCCCGACGCTGCCGACGCAGTCCGGGCCGCCGACGGTCGGCGGGCGCTGGTCGATCCTGCCACTGGCGCAGTCCGACGCCACGGTGCGGGCCGCGGCGACGGCGGAGCAGCTGCTCGAGCGCTACGGCGTCGTGACCCGCGGGGCCGTTCAGGTCGAGGGAGTGCGCGGCGGGTTCGCGGGCGTGTACCGGGTGCTCGCGCGGTTCGAGGAGACCGGCCGGGCCCGGCGCGGGTACTTCGTCGAGGGGCTCGGCGCAGCGCAGTTCGCCACCGGCCCGACGGTGGACCGGCTGCGGACGTTCGCGCGGGACCTCGACGACGACGAACAGAACGACCCGGAGCGGACCCGCCAGGCGATGACCCTCGCGGCGACCGACCCGGCGAACCCGTACGGGGCGGCGCTGGCGTGGCCGAACGACGGCGCTGCCACGGACGACGACCCGGACGGGGGCGGTGGCCCCGGCGGGCCCGCAGCGGCCGAGAACGCGACGAGCAGGAACGCGACAGCGGGCGGCTCGACCGTGGGTGGGGCAACGGGAGGCAAGCAGTCTGCCCGCGGACACCGTCCCGGGCGGAAGGCCGGCGCGCTCGTGGTGCTCGTCGACGGCGCGCTGACGGTCTACGTCGAGCGCGGCGGCAAGTCGGTCCTGACCTTCACCGACGACGCCGGGGACCTCGCGGCCGCCGCGGTGTCCATCGCCGCCACCGTCCGACGCGGGCTCGGGAAGCTCTCGGTGGAGCGGGTCGACGGTGCGTTCGTGCTCGAGTCCCCGCTCGGGCAGGCGCTGCGCGACGCAGGCTTCACCGCGACGCCGCAGGGGGTGCGCCTCCGTGCCTGAGGGCGACACCGTCCACCGAGCCGCACACCGGCTGCACGCCGCCCTCGCCGGCAAGGAACTCACCCGGAGCGACTTCCGCGTGCCCGCCTTCGCGACGCTCGACCTCGTGGGCCGCACCGTCGACGAGGTCGTCCCACGCGGGAAGCACCTGCTGCACCGCATCGGGGACCTCACCGTCCACTCGCACCTCAAGATGGAGGGCAGGTGGGACGTGTACGCCCCCGGTGAGCGGTGGCGCCGTCCGGCACACCAGGCGCGTGTCGTGCTCGACGCGGCCGACGTCTCGACGGTGGGGTTCACGCTCGGCATCCTCGAGGTGGTGCCGCGCGAGCAGGAGCCCGAGATCGTCGGGTACCTCGGGCCGGACCTCCTCGGCGAGGACTGGGACGCCGACCTGGCGCTCGCGAACCTCACGCGCGACCCGCAGCGTCCGATCGGGCTCGCCCTGCTCGACCAGCGCGTCCTCGCGGGCCTCGGCAACGTCTACCGCGCCGAGCTCTGCTTCCTCCGGGGCGTGCTCCCGACACGTCCCGTCGGGCAGGTGCCGGACCCGGCGCGGGTCATCGCGCTGGCGTCGCGGCTCATCACCGCGAACCGGGACCGCAACGCCCGGATCACGACCGGCGTCGACCGGCCCGGCCGCCGACTGTGGGTCTACGGGCGTGCGGGCAAGCCGTGCCTGCGCTGCGGGACCCCGGTGCGCCGCGGGGAGCTCGGTGAGTCCGAGCTCACACTGCGGGACACCTACTGGTGCCCGCGCTGCCAGACCTGACCGGCCGACGGATCAGCGGTTCGCGGCGTTCACCACGCACTGCTGGACGGAGCGCGCAGCGTCCGAGTCGTCCGTGAACGCCGAGGGCGCCGCCGACGCAGCACCGTCCTGGTCACCCGCGGCGTCCTTCGCGGCACGGTTGACCGGCCACAGGGGTCCGTCGAAGTCCTCTGACGTCGGGTCGGACGAGGTCGCCCAGACGGTCACGTCGTCGTCGTTCGGGTCGTCCGTCTCCGCCGGAGCGATCGACGCCCCGAGGTACCAGCCGCCGTCGCCCTCCCGGACGCTCGCGAAGTCGGTGTCGTCGTGGGCTCCGACGGCTTCGTCGATCACGTCGACGGCTTCCTTCGCCGCGACCGGGCAGGTCGTCCGCGCCGGGTCGTCGCTCGCCGGTCCCTTGCCGACCGGGTTGCCGTTCTGGGCACCGGCGCCGGTGCACCCGGCGAGGAGCACGGCGACGGTGGCGGCCACGATCGTCGCGGCGGCGGTCCGGGATCTGCTCGACATGCCCTCGACGGTGCGCCGGGGCGCCTCCGGACAGCGCCAGGACCGTCCGGAGAGCGCGGCCGCCTCCTGCGGCAGGCTCGGGCCCGGTCACCCCGCGCGTCGGCTTCGGGCGCCGACGCGTGGGGTGGTGTCGACGACGTCGGCGACCCGGGTGGTGCGTGCGGCTGGGTGGGCCGCGGGTGTTCGGTGTTCTCGTGGTGATGGTGCGCTCGGCCGCCGGACAGAGTCCGTCGGCGCTCGGCCGGGAGGCACGTGGCAGCCCGGTGGAGCACTCCGGCCGGTGGGTGGCCGGCGGGGCGAGCACCCCGGCAGCGGGTGACCGTCGAGGTGGGTCGAGCCTACGGAGGCGCGCCGCGCACCAGGTGTCCAGGAGGTGAACTTGCGTCGATTCCGGGCGGGATTGCGGCTTGCCGCTCGTCCGTTCCGCCGGTGCACGGGATGGTTGCGCGTTCGCGCAGTGACCGCCGCCGCGCGGAACGGATCACGGAGTCCCGGCACGATGCGCGGTCGCCCCCGCAGCGGCCGTCAGTGGGGCGGGTGCAGCCGTTCGGCCGCGGTCGCCCGGACCGCTGCCGTCACCCGTTCGAGCAGCGGCGACGCCAGGTTCCACCGCTGCCACCAGAGCGCGACGTCCGCGTGCCGCCCGGGGACGAGTTCGACGAGCTCGCCGCGGGCCAGGAGCGCCGTGCACTGCGCCTCGGGGAGGAGCCCCCACCCGAAGCCGAGGCCGACCGCCCGGGCGAAGTCGGCCGACGTCGGGACGAAGTGCCGTGGGCCGTGCGGCGCGTGCCCGAGCACCGTGCGGAGGTAGCCCTGCTGCAGGTCGTCGTCGCGGTCGTAGTCGACGAGCGGCACCCCGTCGAGGCGGTCGAGCACCCGCCGCTCGCTCGCGGCCCGCAGGTCGAGGTCGGCGAGGTACCGCTCGACGAACGCGGGCGCGGCGACGGCGCGGTACCGGTCGATGCCCAGGGCGACCGACGAGCACCCCTGGACGGGATCGGCCTCGGCGGTCACCGCGGCCATGACGGTGCCCGCGCGCAGCAGTTCCGCCGTCCGGTCCTGGTCCTCGCGGTGCAGGTCGAACACCACCTCGGTGTCGGCACGGACCCGTGCGAGCGCGTCGAGGAACCAGGTGCCGAGGGAGTCGGCGTTGACGGCGAGCGGGATCGACGGCACGGAGCCGGTGTCGCCGTCGAGGGCGCGCGCGGTCTCCTCGTCGAGCAGTCTGGCCTGGCGAGCGTGCCGGAGGACGACCTCGCCGGCGGCGGTCGGCACCACCGGGACGGTTCGGCGCACGAGGACCCGGCCCGCCTGCTGCTCCATCGCCTTGAGACGCTGCGACACCGCCGACGGCGTGATCGACAGCGCGCGGGCGGCGGCGTCGAGGGTGCCGTGGTCGACGACGGCCAGCAGGGTCTCGAGGTGCTCGCGCTGGAACCGTGCCATGCAGCAGAGCTTACGGTGCAGCAGGAAGGTGAACTGGGCTTCATCCGCCGTCTGTCCTACGGTCGGAGACGTGCTCCTCCCCCTGTTCGCCGGCCTCGGCACCGGACTCGCGCTGATCGTGGCGATCGGCGTGCAGAACACGTACCTGCTGCGCCTCGCGGTGTCCGCGGGCCTCCAGGTGGTGACCGCCGCCGTGGTCGTCTGCGCCCTGTCCGATGCCGTCCTCATCGTGGCGGGGGTGCTCGGGGTCGGCGCGGTCGTGGAGCGGTTCCCGGTCGCGCTCGTCGTCGTACGCTTCGTCGGGGCGGCGTTCCTCGTGACCTACGGCGTGCTCGCGGCGCGTCGCGCCCTCCGCCCCTCGGGCGACGCCCTGCGGCTCGACGACGCGGCAGCGGACGACGGCGTCGCGGTGCCCGCACCGGACGTCGCCGAGGTCGCGCCGTCCCGGGGACTCCGCGCCGCGTCACGCCGGAGCGCGGAGTCCACGGGCGGGCGCGACGGCGCGGTGGCCGTCGCGCCCGGCGCACCCGCGCTGGCGGCGCGGACGACGCGCACCGTGCCTCCAGGCCGGGTGCCGACCGTGCGCGGGGCGGTGGCGACCATGCTCGTCTTCACGTGGGCGAACCCGCACGTGTACCTGGACACGCTGGTGTTCCTCGGGTCCGTGGCGAACCAGCAGGGCGCCGTCGAGCGGTGGCCGTGGACGGTGGGGGCGGTCCTCGCGAGCTGCGTGTGGTTCGCCGCGGTGGGGTTCGGCGGACGGCTGCTCCGACCGTTGTTCGCGAAGCCGCTCACGTGGCGGGTGTTCGACGGCCTGGTCGCCGTCGTGATGCTCGGCTTCGGCATCGCGCTCGTCGTCGGCGCGTAGCGCGCGGCCCTGCCGCGAGCCGCTCGGAACCGAGGAAGCGACATCGAACCACTCCGGCGGAGTGGTTCGATGTCGCTTCCGTGGTTCGGGAGGGAGCGCGTTACCGCAGACGCTGCCCGACCCGGCTGTGGCGGCGGCTGTACCCGAAGTAGATCGCGAAGCCGATCGCGAGCCAGATCACGAATCGCAGCCAGGTCTCGACCTCGAGGTTGAGCATCAGCCAGAAGCACAGCACCGCGGACAGGATCGGCAGCACCGGCGACCACGGCACCCGGAAGGCACGGGGAGCATCCGGCCGCGACCGACGCAGCACGACGATGCCGATCGACACGAGGACGAACGCCGACAGTGTGCCGATGTTGATCATGCCCTCGAGCTTCTCGACCGGGAAGAAGCCGGCGAGCACCGCGACGACGACACCGGCGACCACCTGGACGCGGACCGGGGTCTGCGTCTTCGGGTTCGTCTGCGAGAACCAGCGCGGGAGCAGGCCGTCGCGGCTCATCGAGAACACGATGCGGGACAGGCCGAGGAGCAGCACCATCACGACCGTGGTCAGGCCGACGAGCGAGCCGATCGCGATGATCCCCGCGGCCCAGGGCAGCCCGACGATCGAGAACGCCGAGGCGAGCGACGGCGAGTCCTCCTGCGCGAGCCGCTGGTACGACACCATGCCGGTGATGACGACGGACACGGCGACGTACAGGACGGTCACGATGCCGAGCCCGAGGAAGATGCCACGGGGCAGGGTCTTCTGCGGGTTCTCGGTCTCCTCGGCGCTCGTGGCGACGACGTCGAAGCCGATGAACGCGAAGAACACGAGGGACGCCGCGGCGAGCAGGCCGAACACGCCGTACTGCGCCGGGGCCGAGCCGGTCGCCCAGGACACGAGGGACTGCGTCCAGAAGCTGCCGTCGGCACCCTTCGACGGCGCGGCCGGCGGCACGAACGGCGTGAAGTTGGCGGCCTTGACGAAGAACGCGCCCGCGACGATGACGAACACCACGATGGCGACCTTGACGATCGTGATGACCGCGGAGACGCGCGACGACAGCCGCGTGCCGAAGGCCAGCAGCACGGTGAAGACCGCGACGATGAGGACCGGCCCCCACGCGAAGCCGATCGGACCGATGGCGATCGAGTCGGGCAGCTTCACCCCGAAGACGTCGAACGCGGTGCTGAGGTAGATGCCCCAGTACTTCGCGATCACGGCGCTGGCCGTCAGGGTCTCGAGGATGAGGTCCCACCCGACGATCCAGGCGAGCAGCTCGCCCATCGTGGCGTAGGTGAACGTGTACGCGGAGCCGGCGACGGGGATCGTCGAGGCGAACTCGGCGTAGCACATGATCGCCAGACCACACGTGACGGCGGCGAGGATGAACGACACGATGACGCTCGGCCCGGCGAAGTTCGCGGCGGCGTTCGCGCCCACCGAGAAGATGCCGGCGCCGACCGCGACCGCGATGCCCATCGCGGCGATGTCGAACGTCTTGAGGGACCGCTTCAGCGAGCGTCCCTGCTCTTCGGAGTCGGCGAGGGAGGCCTCGATCGACTTGACACGGAGCGGTGTTGCCATGGGGTGGTTCCCGTCATCGGCTGGGCGGCGGACCCCGTGAGGGTACTGGTGTACCACCCCGGCACGCAAAGCGTCTGTCCGGACGGTCCTTCCGTGGCGGAACGGTTCGGGCCGGCGGGCTCGCGGCGGCTCGCGTCGCGGCGGTCGCGATGGCAGCCGGGAGGCACGGGTCGGCTCCGGTGCGCAGCCACCGGCCGGCGGCGGTCCGGTCAGGCGGCGCGGGTCCGGTCAGGCCGCGCGGGTCCAGTCGCGCAGGAAGCGGGCGCCGGCCTCGTCGTGGATGACGCCATCGGGAGCGGTGAGCACCGGGTACGGCGTCGCCGGCACCCCGTCGGCCGGACGGACGTCCACGTGCGCGACGTCGTGGCCGTTCGCGTGCAGCCAGTCCGCCATCGCGTAGTCGCTCCGGGAGTCGCCCATCGTCCGCCACGCGATCGGCAGCTCGCCGTCGGCCGCGAGGAGCTCCAGGGATCGCTCGGCACCGAGGTCCTTGCCGCTCCGGTCCGATTCGACGTCGGTCGAGATGATCGTCGGGTCGACCCGCCACGCGACGCTGCCGTCGGCCGCCGGTCGGACGTCGTCGAGCCGACGGACGCCGAGCCCGCGACGCACGAGCGCGGCCATCGCCTGCGCGTCGAACTCGGCCTGGCGCGCGAGGTACGTGGCGTTCGGCACCTCGACGCGCTGCTCGATCGACACCATCGCGCGCTTCGTCTCGTCGAAGAAGACCAGGTCGGCGTACTCGGTCCGGACCAGCTCGCGCATCTCGTCCGCGTAGTCGCTCGGCAGCGCGAGGTCGTCGGCCACCGTGAGCTCGCCCATCCCGCCCTCGTACTGCGGGCCGATCGAGCACCAGACGGCGCCCTTCTCGCAGACGGCGTGCACGCGGGTGTCCTCGGTCAGGCCGCCGGCGAGCAGCGGCGCCACGACCTCGGCGCGGATGAAGGCGTCGCTCCGGCCGGTGTTGAAGACGATCGGGATGCCTTCGGCGGCGAGGGCGACGAGGTCCTCGACGATGCTCGGGATCGCGATGGTCCGGGTCACCGGGCTGGCGATGGGGCCGTCGACGTCGAGCAGGAGTCCGAGACGGGGTGCGGTCACCCGTCCATCTTCGCAGGAGTACTGGACCCCGGAGGACGGGGTGCGCTCACCCGTCCATCTTCGCAGGAGTACTGGACCCCGGAGGACGGGGTGCGCTCACCCGTCCATCTTCGCAGGAGTACTGGACCCCGGAGGACGGGGTGCGGTCACCCGTCCATCTTCGCAGGAGTACTGGACCCCCGGAGGACGGGGTGCGGTCACCCGTCCGTCTTCGCAGCCTGCGCACTCCCCACGAACCGGTCGACCGTCCGCCGGACCACCGCGGGCTCCGGCCGGTGCCACTGCCCGGCGAGCTGGACGTGCACCGCCCCCGGGATCGCCTCGGCGAGCGCCCGTGCTGCCTGCCCCATGAACTCCGGTCCGGCGTCCCCGGAGGCGACGAGCACCGGCACCCCGACCGCCGCGGCGACGCGCTCGGGGATGACGAGGCCGTTGAGCACCCGGACGTCGCGCGGCAGCACGTGCGCGTCGCCGAGCAGGGCCGACCACACCGCCGGTCGGAGCCGGAGCAGTGCGACCTGCCCCATCGGGACGCCGAGGACGTGCGCGAGGAACGCTCGGACCGTCTGGGACCGCCGACCCACCCCGACGTGCTCGTCGAGCAGGTCCGCGAACACGACGTCGTCCACGTGGTGCTCGATGCTCGCCCGGAACGGCGGCTCGAAGAGGACCGCGCGGGTGATCGGGACGCCGGCCGCGAGCCCGTGCAGCAGCACCCCCGCGCCCACGCAGGCACCGAAGGCCGCGACGGGACCGGGCACCGACTCCACGACGGCGGCCAGGTCCTCGACCTCGCGTTCGATCGCCCACGGCTCGGTGTCCCCCGAAGCGCCCCGGCCGCGGCGGTCGTAGGTGACGACGCGGTACCGGTCGGCGAGCGCCGCGACGAGTCGTTCGAGGTAGGGCGTGCCCCGGTGGTCGAACGCACCGCCGACCACCACGAGCGAGGGCCCGGTGCCGGTCTCGGTCACGGCGAGCTCGGTGCCGTCGGCGGAGCGGACCGTGCGGTCGACGGCGGGCGGGGGAGCGTGTGGGTGCATGCGGTCCTCGAGGGTCGTGCGACGGCGGTTCGCCGGGTCCTCGGGACGGACCGTGCGTGAGGTCCTGTCGAGCATGGCAGGGCCGCGAGCGCGCGCCAACACCCGCAACCAGGGGGAGGACGGCGCGGTGCAGCTCTCAGACGAGCGCCGTCGTCCCGACGGACTCGCGCTCGAGCAGGGACCGCTTGACGTCGAGCCCCCACGCGAACCCGCCGAGGGTCCCGTCGCTCCGGAGCACCCGGTGGCACGGCACGAAGAGCGCCGGGGCGTTCCGCGCGCAGACGCTCGCGGCGGCGCGCACGGCATCGGGCCGCCCCACCGCCGCGGCGAACTCCCGGTAGGTGAGGACCACGCCGGCCGGGATGAGCCGGAGCTGCCGCCACCCCTCGGTGAAGAGCTCGGTGCCGGACTGCCGGACCGGCACCTGCATCGCGTGCTCGACCTCGCCCGCGTAGAAGGCGTCGACGGCCTCGGCGGAGGCGACCCGCCCGTCGACCACCCGCTCGGGCCGGTTCCGCTCGGCGAGTCGGCCGAGGATCCGCTCGACGGAGTCGGTCCAGCCCGAGGCGAGGACCCGCCCCTCGGGGTCCTCGAGCACGGTGAAGGGACCGTCTGGGGTGTCCAGCGTCTGGATGGTCGCGTCGGTCATCGTTCGTCCTTCCGGGCGGCAGCAGCCGCGGTCGTCATGTGGCTGACGCCGGCCGTCGCCATCGCGCGGTCGACGATCGGTCGCCAGCAGTGCATCGTCAGGTAGCTCCGCCACGGCGCTACCTGCTCCGACCGTAGGGAGAGCTCGCGCACGGCACCGGGCAACCCGAGTTCCTGTGCACCGTTCCGCACCGCGAGGTCGCTGTGCAGGAACACGTCGGGGTGGTGGCGTACGCGGAGTGCCACGTAGTCCGCCGTCCACGGCCCGATGCCCTTCACGGCGAGGAGTCCGGCGCGCAGCTCGTGCACCGACTGCCCGGCGTCGACCACGAGCGACCCGTCGGCGAGCGCGGCGGCGACGCGGAGGATCGTCTGCACCCGGGCACCGGGGCCGCGGAGCACCGTCCCGCCGCGCTCGGCGACCACGTCCGCCGTGGGGAAGAGCCGCCCGCCGGGGAGCACCGACTCCGGCGCCGGTTCTCCGAGGGCAGCGACGAGCCGGGTCTGCGCCGTGCGCGCCGCCGCGACCGAGACCTGCTGCCCGATGAGCGTGCGGATCAGGACCTCGTGCGCGTCCACGGTGCCGGGGAGCCGGATGCCGGGTACCCGTTCCACCGCCGGCGCGAGCTCGGGGAGGGTGGCGAGGACCGAGTCGACCGCGGTGGGGTCGGCGTCGAGGTCGAACAGCGCGCGCACGCGCGCGACCAGCGTGGGGAGGTCCGACAGGTCCTCGACCCGCACCTGCAGGTCGATGCCGACCGCCCGCCCGGCGGCGGCCGTCGCGCGGAACCAGCCCGTGCCTCCCGGCAGTGTGACCAGCCGCCCGTACGCGGTGACCCGACCGTCGGGGTCCACGTCCACCTGCTCGGCGCCGGGCAGCGCGTGCAGCGCGTGCCACTCGAGGAGTCCCTGCACGTCGAACGGCGCGCGGGCCGGCAGGTGGACGTGCAGCGTGCCGTCGGCGACCGGTCGGAGGGTGCGCCGGGCGCGGAGTTCGGACGGTGTGACGGCGAAGACCTCGCGCACGGTGTCGTTGAACTGGCGGACGCTCGCGAAGCCTGCTGCGAACGCGACGTCGGCGATCGGGAGGTCCGACGAGGTGAGGAGCGTCCGGGCGGTCTGCGCCCGGTGCGCGCGGCTGAGCGCCTTCGGCCCGGCGCCGAGCTCGGCGGTCATGATGCGGCCGAGCTGCCGCTCGGAGTAGCCGACGCGGGCCGCGAGGCCGGGCACGCCCTCGCGCTCGACGACGCCGTCGAGGACGAGGCGCATGGCTCGGCCGGCGACGTCCTCGCGGAGGTCCCACTCGGGGCTGCCGGGGGTCGCCTCGGGCAGGCAGCGCTTGCAGGCGCGGAAGCCCGCGAGGTGTGCGGCGGCGCTGGTCCGGAAGAACGTGACGCCGGTCTCGCGCGGCGTGCGTGCGGGGCACGACGGGCGGCAGTAGATGCCGGTGGAGTGCACGGCGGTGACGAACTGGCCGTCGAACCGCGCGTCGCGCGAGGCGACGGCGCGGTACCGCTCGGCGTGCAGCGTGTCGGCTGCGGTGGTGGACATGGGTCCAGCGTCGCACGGCTCACCGACATCGACTGGCGGGAATCGGACACGACAGTGACGGCCGGGAGGCACGGCTAGCGTTGGCCGCATGACATCCGCCGACGACCTGGTCGCGCCCGACGGGCTGCCCTGCCGGACCGACGTCGTGGTCGCGCTCCTGCTCGCGTCACCCCGGCACCGGTACGAGGGTCGCCCGGCCGACGGCGCGCTGCCGGCCGATCCGTCGACGCCCGAGCTGCGGGACCGCGTCGAGCTGCGGACGGGGCTCGGCATCGTCGGCGACCGCTACTTCGCCGCGCGGGCCCACGTGCACGCGAGCGTCACGGTGGTGGGGCTCGAGGGCCTGGGCGAGGTGGCGCGTTCCCTCGGCGCCGACGTCGATCCGGTGGCGACCCGGCGGAACGTGTTCCTCCGCGGTGCCGACGTCGAGGCGCTCCGCGGACAGCCGTTCGCGCTCGACTCCGGCCAGGGGGTCGTGCGGTTCCGCGGGTACCGGCCGGCGAACCCGTGCGCGTGGATGGACCACGAGGTGGCGCCGGGGGCGTTCCGGGCGATGCGGGGTCGGGCGGGGGTCCGGTGTGACCCGGAGTCCGACGGGGTGCTCTCCGTCGGACCCGCGACGCTGTGGACCGCCGCGCCCGTCCCGCTGGGGGTCGCGCCCCTGCCGTGAGGCGACGGGGGCGGACCCCAGCCGGCCTACGCCGTGAGGGCGTGCTCGATGGCGTCGACGAACGCCGGCAGGTCGTCCGGGTTGCGGGACGTGATGAGGCCACCGTCGACCTGGACCTCCTGGTCGACCCACTCGCCGCCGGCGTTCCGGACGTCGGTCTGCAGCGACGGGAACGACGTGATCGTCTTCCCCGAGACGACGCCGGCTTCGATGAGGGTCCACGGGCCGTGGCAGATCGCCGCGACGGGCTTGCCGGCCTGGGCGAACGCCTGCACCAGCGCGACCGCGTCGGCGTCCTGGCGGATGGTGTCCGCGTTGATCGTGCCACCCGGGACGACCAGCGCGTCGTAGTCCCCGGCTCCGCTGACACTGCCGATGGTGGTGTCGGAGGACACCGACTTCCCCGGGTCCTTGTCGCCGACGAGGGTCTCGATCGAGCCGGACTCCTGCGCCGCCACGGTCACGTCCGCGCCGCGTTCCCGGAGCTGCTCGGTGGGGACGACGATCTCGTCCTGCTCCACGCCGTAGTTCGTCGCGATGACGAGGATCTTCTTGCCGTCGAGGGCTGCCATGGTCACTCCTTCCGCGGCCCGGTGGTTCCGGCCGCTGGGGACCACGGTCGTCGGACGGCGCTGGGCGTGCTCGCAGTCGGCAGGCCCCGCACAGCTCCGCTCAGCCGCGGATGCGGAAACCGGATCCCTCGGGCTCGACGGTCAGTCCGTCGTACCCCGCGATGCGCGGCAGGCCGGCGGTGACGTCGGCCTCGAGGGTGCCCACGACGACCGTCGTCGCCCCGGAGGCGAGCGCGGCCTCGACCCCGGCGGGGGCGTCCTCGAACGCGAGGCACTCCTCGGCCGGCACCCCCAGCAGCTCGGCGCCGCGGAGGTAGCCCTCAGGGTGCGGCTTGCTGCGCTCGGCGTCCTCCGACGGCACGAGGGCGTCGGGGACGGGGACGTCGGCTGCGATCATGCGCTTGACCGCGAGCTCGCGCGGGGCGCTCGTCACGAGGGCGACCGGCACGCCGAGGTCCTGGAGGCGCCGGACGAACGCGCCGGCGCCGGGGACCTCGATGATCCCGTGGACGTAGTCGATCTCCGCGGCGATCATCGTGTCGACGATCACCTGCTGCTCGTCCCGGGGCAGGTCGGGCAGGAAGCGCTGGATCGTGTCGATCGTCTGGCGACCGTGCGAGAAGCCGAGGATCTCGACCGGGTCGAGCCCGTGCTCCTCACCGAACCGGGTCCACGCTGCCTCGACGACCGCGGTCGAGTCGACGAGCGTCCCGTCCATGTCGAACAGGACCCCGGACACCACGACGTCGATCACACCTCCGACCCTACCGGCGCAGCACCGGGACGCGGCAGGCCGCACGAGACTCGGCAGCCGCGCCCCGAGACTCGGCGTGGGCGACGTTTCCCGCGCTCCAGAGCGCAAGCGGCGTCGCCCACCACGGGACTCGGCCACACGCGGCGCGGCGTCAGGCGCGCACGTACCGCGTCAGGAGCACCCCGTCGGCGCCGAGGAGGACGTGCGCGGGACGCATGCGTCGCAGCCCTGCCGCGGCCGACGACCCGGACGGCGCCGTGGCGATCCGCGGCCCCTCCCCGCCCTCGAGCGTGGGATCCACCGTCAGGGTCAGCTCGTCCACGAGGTCCGCCGCGATGAGCGCCCCGAAGAACGACGGCCCGCCCTCGCAGTGGATGCGTTCGAGTCCACGGTCGCCCAGCGCCCGCACGACGGCGGTGACGTCCACCGAGTCGTCCCCGCATGCCACGACGTCCGCGACCTCCGCGAGTGCCCGACCCCGCTCCGACGCCGCGCCGGACGCCGAGGTCAGCACGATCGGGCGCACCGGCGCCTCGGTGAACACCCGCGACGACGGGTCGAGGCCCGCCGAGCCCGTGACGATCGCGAACACCGGGTGGTCCGGCATCCCGTGCGCACGACGCCAGTCGACGTCGGCGTCGTGCAGGACCATCGGGCCGTACTCCTCGTCGCGGACGGTGCCGGCGGCGACGAGGACCACGTCGGCCGTACGGCGCAGGAGGTCGAACACGCGGAGGTCGTCGTCGCCGCCGAGGTCGGCCGTCCGACCGCCGGCCGAGGCCGACCCGTCGAGCGTCGTGACGAAGTTCACGCGGAGCCAGGGGCCGTCCGGGACGCCGTCGGCGTAGAGCGCGAGCAGGTCCTCGTCGGAGTGGTCGGCGATGGACGGGGGCAGGGCGTTCACGTGTTGTGCCTCGCTTCCACGGGTTCGCGCCAGCCGAGGACCGCCTCGACCATGCGCATGGCGTCGACGCTCTCGACGACGTCGTGCATCCGGACGATCCGGGCGCCGAGCATCGCGCTGACGGTGGCGGCGGCCAGCGAGCCCGACAGCCGCTGCCCCCGGGGCCGCCCGAGCGACTCCCCCACGAAGTCCTTGTTCGACACGGCCGCGAGGACCGGGTACCCGAGCGCCACCACCTCGGGCAGCCGACGCGTGAGCTCGAGGGTGTGCACGGTGTTCTTGTTGAGGTCGTGGCCCGGGTCGACGATGATCCGCGACTCCGGGATGCCCGCGGCGAGTGCTCGGTCGACTCGTTCGCGCAGGAAGTCCACGACCTCCCGGCCGATGTCGTCGTAGTGCGGCGGCTCGGGCAGCTCCTGTCGGGGCGGGGCGGTCGAGTGCGTGATGACGATCGTCGCGTCGGAGTCGGCGACGACGGCGGCCATCCGCGGGTCCGACAACCCGGTCGTGTCGTTGACGACGCTGGCACCGGCGGCGATCGTGGCCTCGGCGACCTCGGGGCGGAAGGTGTCGACCGAGATCACGACGTCGGACTCCTGCGCGAGCTGGGCCACCACCGGCAGGACCCGGTCGAGCTCGTCGGCGGCGGAGAGTTCCGGCCCCGGCGCGAACTTCACGCCGCCGATGTCGACCCAGTCGGCGCCCTGCTCGGCGGCACGGACGGCGGCGGCCACGGCCTGGTCGAGCGCGAACGTCGCTCCCTGGTCGTGGAAGGAGTCGGGCGTGCGGTTCACGATCGCCATGACGGCGACGCGGTGCTCGAAGTCGAACGTGCGGCGGCCGATCGTGCGGACCGGGTCGCGCAGGTCGGGAACCACCCAACCGGGTTCGGTCGTGACGGCTCGGAGGCTCGGATCGCGCTGCTCGGTCGTCATGCGTCGGTCCCGTGGTCGGCCCCGGCTGCGGGTCCGCCGGCGGCGCCGACGCCCGCGCCGATGAGGGCGATCGCCTCGGCGCGGCCGGCCGGCGTGGCGAGGGTCCCGGTGGCGGCGACCGTCACCGTGGTCGAGCCGGTCTGGCGTTCACCGCGCGTCGTCACGCACTGGTGCTGGGCGTCGAGGACGACGAGCACGCCGGTCGCGTCGAGGCCCTCGGCGATGGTGGCCGCGACCTGCTCACCGAGCCGCTCCTGGAGCTGCGGGCGCGAGGCCACGGCGTCGAGCACGCGCGAGAGCGTCCCGAGGCCGATGAGCTGGTCGCCGGGTGCGTAGGCGAGGTGCGCGACGCCGATGAAGGGCAGCAGGTGGTGTTCGCACATCGACCGGAACTTCACGTCGCGGACGATCACGAGCTGCCCGCGATCGCCGTCCTCGGCGTGCACGACGCCGTCCCGGGCGATCGCGACGGCGTCGGTCCCGATGCCGGAGAAGAACTCCGCGTAGGAGTCCGCGACGCGCCCCGGGGTGCGGGCGAGTTCGGGGCGGTCGGGGTCGTCGCCGACGGCGAGGAGGAGCTCGCGCACGGCGGCTTCGATCCGCGCGCGGTCCAGTCGTTCGTTCACGTCCTCATCCAACACCGTCGCTGGCCGCAGAACGCGAGCGGGCACCCGAGGTGACGTACCCCGCGGAGGCGAGCCGTGCCTCCCGGCCGACGCTCCCGGCGCGACGCGCCGCGCTCCCAGCGTTCTGTAAACTCGTCCGGTGAGCGCCCAGCAGACCGACACGCCGCCCCGGAACCGCTTCGCGTCCGGCCTCGACCGCTACTTCTCGATCACGAGCCGCGGGTCGACGATCCCCCGAGAGATCCGTGGTGGTCTCGTCTCCTTCGTGACGATGGCCTACATCGTCATCCTCAACCCGCTGATCCTCGGTGGGTTCAGCGCCGACCAGGCCGCGAAGGACGTCACCGGCGGCTGGCTCGAGAACGCCCAGGTCGCCGCGGCCACCGGTCTCGTCGCCGGCCTCATGACCATCGCGATGGGCGTCGTCGCGAACCTCCCGTTCGGCATCGCGGCGGGCCTCGGCATCAACTCGTTCCTCGCCGTGAGCGTCGTGAAGCAGGTCACGTGGGCCGAGGCGATGGGACTCGTCGTCATCAACGGCGTCATCATCGTGATCCTCGCGTTGACGGGCATCCGGACGATGATCTTCACGGCGGTGCCCGCCCAGCTCAAGGCCGCGATCACGGTGGGGATCGGCCTGTTCATCGCCTTCATCGGCCTCGTCGACTCCGGCTTCGTGCGGTCGTCCGGGCTGGCCTCGCCCCCGCTGCAGCTCGGCGAGGACGGCTCGGTCGGGGCGCTCCCGACGATCGTGTTCCTCATCGGCCTCGTCATCATCGGCACGCTCATGGCCCGCCGCGTGAAGGGCGCCCTGCTCATCGGCATCGTGGCGACCACGATCATCGCGATCATCCTGCAGGCGATCTTCCAGGTGCCGACCTCGGTCGAGTCGAAGACCGGCTGGAACCTCAACGCCCCGGGCCTGCCCTCGGCGCTGTTCGCTGTGCCGGACCTGTCGCTCGTCGGGCACTTCGACTTCGGTGCCTTCAGCCGCATCGGCCCGCTCGCCGCGTCGATGCTCGTCTTCACCCTCGTCTTCACGAACTTCTTCGACGCGATGGGCACGATGACCGGTCTCGCGAAGGCCGCCGGGGTCGCACACCCCGACGGCACCTTCCCGCGGCTCAAGTCGGCGCTCGTCGTCGAGGGCGTCGGTGCGATCGCCGGCGGTGGCGCCTCGGTGTCGTCGAACACGGTGTTCATCGACTCCGCGGCCGGCATCGGCGAGGGCGCCCGCACGGGCATGGCCTCGGTCGTGACCGGCGTGCTGTTCCTGGCGTCGATGTTCCTCACGCCGCTGACGCAGGTCGTCCCGCTCGAGGTCGCCGCCGCCGGGCTCGTCGTCGTCGGCGCGCTCATGGTCGCGCAGGTGGCGGACATCTCGTGGACGGACTTCGGGTCGGCGCTGCCGGCGTTCCTCACGATCGTCGTCATGCCGCTGACCTACTCGATCGCGAACGGCATCGGCGCAGGCTTCATCAGCTGGGTGCTCATCAAGCTGCTGTCCGGCCGGGGCCGCGAGGTCTCGTGGCTCCTGTACGTCGTCGCGTTCGGCTTCCTGCTGTACTTCGCGCGCGGGCCGCTGGAGGCGCTGCTCGGCGTCGGCTGACGCGCGCGTTCACTTCCGCGAAAGCGACAGTCCTCGGTGACCTGGTCATCGAGGACTGTCGCTTTCCGCGCGGATTCGACCTGGAGGCGCGGTGTCAGTCCGGCAGGTCGGACGGGCGGGCCTCGTGGTGGCGTCGACCCTGCGTGCGCCGGTCCTCCTTCATGCCCGCCTCGAACAGGTGGCGCTTCCCACCGACGAGCTGGTCACGGGCGGTCTGCTCGAGCTCCTTGGCGAGCGCGTAGTAGCCGTCGTCGTAGTCCTCCATGATCTGGAAGGTCCACCGGCCCGCGATGACGTTGCGCCCGAGGAGCTCGGTGTCGATGCGGTCGGCGAGGTCGGTGTGCCCGGCCTTCCGGAGCTGCTCGACGGCGTCGCCGAGGTCGAGGTCGGCCTTGCCCGTGAGGCGGTGGAAGCCGTACAGCAGACCCCGCGCGTGCTCGATGACCTCGAGCGCCGCGGACAGCGTGCCGAGCGCCTCGACGGTCGCCTCGGACACCCCCTCCGGGACCTGGTGCGCTGTGTCCGGTCCCTGGTCGTCGGATCCGTGGTCGTCGTGTCGCTCGTCCGTCATGCGTCTCGTCTACCGGAGCGCCGCTGCGGCTGCTCCGAGGTCGGCGTCCCCCGGCCCGGAGCCGTCCGTCCGCACGCCGCACCGGGCCGTTGCCGAGCGGCCGGTCGTGGCCTACCATTCGAACACACGTTCGAACAGCAGGAGGTCATCGTGGTGATCATCGACACGGCAGCGACGGTCTGGTGGACCGCCGGCGTTCCCGATCGGCTGGTGTGGTCGGGCCGTCGCTGGCGGGTCACGGACACACCGACACGGCTCACCGTCACGCGGGCGGAGCTGCCGACGGCGATCACGCACGCTCCCGAGCGGACCGTCGGGTGGCGCTTCCAGGCGACCGCGGAGGACGGCGAGACCCTCGTCGTCGACATCGTGCCCGAGGGCGGCGGCTGGGGTGTGGCCCGGACGTGGACGTGACCGCGACGGCGCGCTACGGTCCGGACATGACCAGGTGGATCGCGCTGCTCCGTGGCGTCAACGTGAACGGCATCACCATCCGGAGCGCGGACCTCGCCGAGACGTTCCGCGGGCTCGGCCACGAGGACGTCCGGACGGTGCTCGCCTCCGGCAACGTGGTCTTCACCGCGACCGGCGACGCGACCGCGATCAAGGCCGGTGTCGAGCACGCACTCCGGGACCGCTTCGGGTACGACGCCTGGATCGTGCTGCTCCGGCACGACGACCTGGCGGGCATCGTGGACGGGTTCCCCTTCCCCTCCGCGCCCGACCGGCACGACTACGTCGTCTTCGCGTCGGAGGCTGCGGCCCTCGACGACCTGCTGGCCGACCGCGCGCCCGACGATCCGGTGGAACGGGTCGCCCGGGGCGACGGCGTCGTGTACTGGTCGTGCCCGAAGGGGTCGAGCACGGACACGGCCTTCGCGAAGCGTGCGGCAGCGGCGCGGTTCAAGCGCACGACCACGACGCGGAACACGAACACGCTCCGGAAGCTCCTGTGACCCGCGTTCCCGACGGTGTCCGACGTGGTGCCCTGCACCACGTCGAGTTGCGTGTCGCCGACCTCGATCGAGCCGAGCCGACGTGGGGGTGGCTGCTCGGCGAGCTCGGGTACGAGCCGTACCAGCGGTGGGACCACGGACGGAGCTGGATCGCAGGCGGCACGTACATCGTCCTCGAGGCGGCACCGCTCGACGGCACCCACGACCGGCGCCGACCCGGCCTGAGCCACCTGGCGTTCCACGCCGGCACCCCAGCCGACGTCGACCGCCTCTGGCACGCGGCCCCGGCGCACGGGTGGACGCACCTCTACGCCGACCGGCACCCGTATGCCGGCGGACCGGACCACCACGCGGCGTTCCTCGAGGACGCCGAGCGGGCGAAGGTGGAACTGGTGGCGACCACCCGCTGACGCGCGCCGACACGGCGGACGCGCCCCGGGCCTCCAGGCCGACCGCCGGTGCTACGCGGTCGTCTCGTCCACCTCGAACTGCCGCTCCAGCGAGATCGTCGGGATCGACGCGGTGATGACCGACCCGTCGGCACGGAGCGTGCCCTGGATGTCGCTCGTCGTCGGTGCCCGCCCGGTCATGCGCGGCCCCTGGTGCGGCAGCGGCACCACGGTGGGCTCCGCGGCGGAGAGGTCCCACTGCTGGTTGTGCACCCACACGGTGAAGCCGTCGCCCTGCTCGATCGTGAACGTGAGGGTGTCCTGCTCGAGATCGACCTTCACACGCGAGCCCCGGACGTTCAGCCGGTAGGTGATGCGCTCCCACGTCCTCGGCAGCCGGGGGTTGAAGGTCATGCGTCCGCCGTGGTCCCGCATGCCGCCGAACCCGTTGACGAGGGCTCCCCAGATCCCGCCGGTCGAGGCGATGTGCACACCGTCAGCGGTGTTGCCGTGCAGGTCCGCCAGGTCGACGTACAGCGCGGTCTGGAAGTACTGCTCCGCGAGCTCGCAGTAGCCGACCTCGGCCGCCATGATCGACTGCACCACGGCGGACAGGGTCGAGTCGCCCGTGGTCAGCGCGTCGTAGTAGTCGAAGTCACGACGCTTCTCGGCAGCGGTGAACTCGTGGCCCTGCAGGAACAGCGCGAGCACGACGTCCGCCTGCTTGAGCACCTGGAACCGGTAGATCACCAGCGGGTGGTAGTGCAGCAGCAGCGGCCGCTTCGACTCCGGCGTGTTCTCGAGGTCCCAGAGCTCCTTGTCGAGGAACTGGGCGTCCTGCGGGTGGATGCCGCGGTGCGGGTCGAAGGGGATCTCCATCGACTCGGCGGCGTGCTCCCAGCCCTGGACCTCGTCCTCCTGGAGCCCGGTGCGCCGGACCATGCGGCCGTACTCCTCCGGGTCGTCGACGGCGAGCTCGCGGCAGGCCTGCACGGCGGACCAGAGGTTCGCCCGGGCCATGACGTTCGTGTAGAGGTTGTCGTCGACCACGGTCGTGTACTCGTCCGGCCCGGTGACGCCGTCGATGTGGAACTTCTTGTCGCCGTTGGACCGCCAGAACCCGAGGTCCTCCCACAGCCGAGCGGTCTCGACGAGGATGTCGATCGCGCCGCGCTTGAGGAACTCCTTGTCACCGGAGGCCCGCACGTACTGCATGAGGGCGTGGGCGATGTCCGCGTCGATGTGGTACTGCGCGGTGCCGGCGGCGTAGTAGGCCGAGGACTCCTCGCCGTTGATCGTCCGCCACGGGAAGAGCGCCCCGTGCTGGTTCAGCTCGCGCGCCCGGGAGCGGGCGGCGTCGAGCATGTTGTAGCGGAAGCGGAGGGCGTTCCGCGCGACGATCGGCGCCGTGTATGACAGGAACGGCAGGACGTAGATCTCCATGTCCCAGAAGTAGTGACCGCCGTACCCGGACCCGGTGACGCCCTTCGCAGCGATGCCGTGCCCGTCCGTGCGGGCCGTCGCCTGCGCGAGCATGAAGAGGTTCCAACGAACGGCCTGCTGCACGTCGGGCTTGCCGGGGATCTCGACGTCACTCCGGGCCCAGTAGTCGTCCATCCAGGCGCGCTGCGTGGCGAACACGTCGTCGACGGTCTCGGCGTGGGCACGGTCGAGCGTGCGGTCGCAGCGGTCGGCGAGTTCGCGCGCGGGGACGCCGCGGGACGTGTGGTAGACGATGCTCTTCACGAGGCGGATCGGGACACCGGCCCGCGCCTGCACCCGGTACACGTGCTTCGCGAGGTCGTCCTCGATCGACGACGACTCGTCCCACGAGTTGTCGGTCTCGAGGTGGTGCTCCACGCCCACGCAGATCGTCATGCCCGAGCTGGCGGCCTGGTAGCCGAGGAGCGACCGCGCACCCGTGCTGCGCTTGAGCTTCGGCTCGAGGACACGCTCGGTGAACGCCTCGGCCTTGCGCGGGTCGAAGGCGTTCGCGGCGGCGCGCATGCCCGCGTGGTACTCGTCCTGGACGTCCTGCCGGTTGAGGATCTGGCTGGAGAGGAGGATCGAGGCGTCGGCGTCGAGGACGGTGACCTCGTAGTCGATGACGGCGAGGTGCCGGTCGGTGAACGACACGAGGCGGCGCGAACGGATGAGGACCCGCTTGCCCGACGGTGTCGACCACTCGGTCTCGCGGAACAGGTAGCCGCCACGGAACTCGAGGCGGCGCGTGTGCCGGAGGATGTCGGCCTCGGCCAGGACGAGCGGCTCGTCGTCGACGTAGAGCCGGATCACCTTGGCGTCGGGCGCGTTGATGATCGTCTGCCCGGTCTTCGCGAAGCCGAAGGCGTCCTCGGCGTGCCGGATGGGCCAGGTCTCGTGGAACCCGTTGACGTACGTGCCGTACTGGACGCCGCCACGGCCCTCGTCGAGGTTGCCGCGGAGGCCCAGGTAGCCGTTGCCGACCGCGAAGTTCGTCTCTGCCACGCCCTGCTCGTCCGGCGTGTACTCGGTCTCGACGAGCGCCCACTCGTCGATCGGGTAGCGAACGCGGTCGAGCGGGTCCGAGGTGATGGGGTTCATGCTGCTCCGTGGGGGAGGGAGGTGCGGCGGCGGGTCGTGGCGGCCCGGGAACGGCCGCCGTCCGTCAGGTCGCGGGGGTGGAGACGGGGCGGAGGTCGTCGACGAGGTCGGCGAGGTCCTCGACGACCAGGTCCGCGCCGTGGGCCCGCAGTGCGTCCGCGCCGGCTCCACGGTCCACACCGATCACGAGTCCGAAGCCGCCGTTGCGACCGGCTTCGACCCCGCTTGTGGCGTCCTCGACGACCACGCACTCGGCAGCGGTGAGACCGAAGCGGCTCGCGGCGTCGAGGTAGGTGTCCGGCGCGGGCTTGCCCTCGAGCGCGTCCTGCCGGGCGACGAGGCCGTCGACGATGACCGGGAAGCGTTCGAGGATGCCGGCCGTCCGGAGCACCGACACTGCGTTCGCCGAGCTCGACACGACGGCGACCGAGTACCCGGCGTCGATCGCGGCGACGAGGAACCGGTGCGAGCCCGGGTACGGCTCGACCCCGTGCTCGTCCAGCTCGGCCGTGAACTCGGCGTTCTTCCGGTTGCCGAGGCCGCAGACGGTGTCGGCCGACGGGTCGTCGTCGGGGGTGCCCTCCGGCAGGTCGATGCCGCGCGACGCGAGCAGCGACCGGACCCCGTCGTAGCGGGGCTTGCCGTCGATGTGGTCGAAGTAGTCCTGCTCGGTGTACGGCGCGACGCCCTGCGCGGCGAGGTACGGCATGAACAGGCGGCTCCACGCGCGCATGTGCACCTCGGCGGTCGGCGTGAGGACGCCGTCGAGGTCGAACAGCAGCGCGCGCTGATCCGCGAGGCGGGCAGGGGTGGGCCGGTCCGGTGCGGTCATGCGCCCACTCTAGGACCGCTCCCGCCGGTGCACTCAGACGCGACGCCGATGTGTGGAGAGAGTTCACCGAGAGCGGAGTGTGCAGGACTCCGCGCGATGCGGACGGACCGGTGAGGCCGCTCGGGAGCACTCGGACACCCTGACGGGGACGGAAGGCACCACCATGACCAGCGACACCGCCGAACGCTCCGCTCCGGGACAGCCGGAGTCGAAGCTCCACCAGGCGATCACCGGCCCGCTCCTCTACCTGTTCATCCTCGGCGACGTCCTCGGCGCCGGCATCTACGCCCTGATGGGGACGCTGTCGGAGGACGTCGGTGGGGCGCTCTGGGCACCGCTCGTCCTCGCCCTGCTGCTGGCCCTGCTCACCGCGGGCTCCTACGCCGAGCTCGTCACGAAGTACCCGAAGGCCGGCGGCGCAGCGGTGTTCGCCGAGCGGGCGTACAAGGTGCCCCTCGTGTCGTTCCTCGTCGGGTTCAGCATGCTCGCCGCCGGGGTCACGAGCGCCGCCGGGCTGTCCCTCGCGTTCGCGGGCGACTACCTCGGCACGTTCGTCGACCTGCCGCCCGTGCCCACCGCGATCGTCTTCCTCGCGCTCATCGCCTGCCTCAACGCCCGCGGCATCTCGGACTCACTGAAGAGCAACGTCGTCATGACGATCATCGAGGTGTCGGGCCTCGTCATCGTGATCGTCGTCGTGGCCGTGATGCTCGGCGCCGGAGGCGGCGACGTGAGCCGCGTCGGTGCGTTCCCGGCGGACGCGAACCCGGCGCTCGCGACCCTGAGCGCCGCCATCGTCGCCTACTACTCGTTCGTCGGCTTCGAGACGAGCGCCAACGTCGCCGAGGAGGTCCGCGAACCCCGCCGTGTCTACCCGAAGGCCCTGTTCGGCGCCCTCGCGACCGCCGGCGTCGTCTACGTGCTCGTCGGCCTCGCCAGCGCGATCGCGCTGCCCGCCTCCGAGTTGGAGGGTTCGTCCGGTCCGCTCCTCGCCGTGGTCTCGGCCTCGGGCGTCCCGATCCCGGACTGGGTGTTCAGCCTGATCGCCCTCGTCGCGGTGGCGAACGGCGCCCTGCTCACGATGATCATGGCGAGCCGCGTCACGTACGGCATGGCCGAGCAGCGACTCCTGCCCGCAGTGCTGGCGAAGGTCCTCCCGAACCGGGGGACCCCGTGGACCGCCATCGTCGCGACCACCGTCGTGGCGATGCTCCTCACCCTCGTCGGTGACGTCGGCACCCTCGCCGAGACCGTCGTGCTCCTGCTCCTGTTCGTCTTCATCAGCACGAACGTCGCCGTCCTCGTCCTCCGCCGCGACCGCGTGGAGCACGACCACTTCAGGGTGTGGACGTTCGTCCCGGTGCTCGGCGTCGCGTCGTGCGTCCTGCTGCTCACGCAGCAGAGCGGGCAGGTGTGGCTGTACGCCGCACTGCTGCTCGCCGTCGGCGTCGTGCTGTACTTCATCGCACGGGCAACGCGACGGCGCTCGTCGCACACCCGGGAGACCGACGTCACCCGTTGACGGAGCCCGCCGCCACCGCGGCGAGGACCGCGTCGATCTCGTCGACGACGTCCGCGACGCCCTGGTCCGGACCGCCCACCCGCTGGACGCGGGTACGGGTGGCGAGGAATGCCTCCAGTCCGACGTGCACGTCCACCATCCGGTCGCCGCCGAGGTCACCGTGCACGCTCGGTCCCTCCGCGGCCCGCGTCGCGAAGCGACGGTCCGCCTCCGCCGCGTCGGCGCGCAACGCGAGCTCCACGAACACCGCTCCCGAGTCGGTGGCGAGCGCGGCGAGGTCGTCGACGAAGTCGGCCCGGCGGGCGTACTGGGGAACGATCACGTCGCGGCCGGACCGCAGGTGTGCCCCGATCGCCGCCGTGGCCATCACCCGCGCGGCCTCCCCGGCAGGACGCAGTGCCGTCCGCCACCCGCCGATCATGGCGCGCAGGACGTCGATGTCGAACGCCACCGGTAGGTCCGGAGCGTGCCGCTCGGCCCACGCGCGGGCGACCGTCGACTTGCCGCTCGCCGGGATGCCGTTGAGGAGGACGAGGAACGCCATGCGCCGATGCTGCCAGCCACCGGTTGCAGTCGCCAGGGCGAGTCATCGGCCGGGAGGCACGGCTCACCTCCTCGACGCGGCGTACGGTGACGACGTGTCTGCTCCAGGTCCGCTTCGCCTCCGCGCGGCCGCCGTCGCGGTCCGCGACGGCCGGGTGCTCGTCGTCCTCCGCGAGCGCGACGGACGGCGCTACGCCGTCCTGCCCGGCGGGGGCGTCGAGCAGGGCGAGACCCCGCAGCGGGCTTGTCTCCGCGAGCTCCGCGAGGAGACCGGACTCGACGGCGAGGTGGTCGCCCTCCTGCCGGTCGGCCTCGACCGCGCTGCGCCCGCCGTGTACCTCCACGTCGAGGCCGGACCGGGTGTGCCCGCGCTGGCGACCGACGCGCCGGAGCGAGCCGGCGCTTCGCAGACGAACCGCTACCGGCCGGCGTGGGTGCCGGTCGCGGACGTCGAAGCGGTCGGGCTGGTGCCGCCGCTCGCCGTCGACGCGGTGCGGATGGCCGTCAGCGCAGGTCGGTCCCCGGGGGCAGTGCGCGCACCCACCGTTCGACCGCCGCGCTGATCTCGCCGCGGGCCTCGGCCGGGGAGATCGTCGCCGTACGGTCACCGGGCTGGTCGCCGTACGCGCCGAACTCCGCGTGGTTCGAGCCCTGGACCTCGACCATCGTGGCGGTGGACGGCAGGAGGTGCCGGGCCGCGTCGACCTTCGCCGGGGTGGACAGCCCGTCGCGCGAGCCGGAGACGCTGAGGACCTGGATGTACGAGCGGCTGATGTCGTTCGCGCAGTAGCTCCCGAGGAGCAGCAGCCCGTCGGCGTCCTTCGCGAGCTGGCAGGCGCGGACACCGCCGAGGGAGTGTCCGCCGACGGCCCACGTCGTGACCTCCGGGGCGTGCGCCTCGAACGTCGAGAGCGGCCGGGTGTCGAAGAACGCGAGGTTGAGCGTCGGCTTCGTGATCACCACCGTCGTCCCGGTCGCGACCACCTGCCGGAACGTCGCCATGTACGCGTACGGGTCGACCTTCGCGCCGGGGATGAACACGATCCCCTTGCCGTCGGCCTGCCCGGTCGGCGTCATCACGATCGAGTCGCCGGCGTCACGGACGGCGACCCGGTCGTCACGCCAGACCTGCAGCGCGGCGCTCCGGGTCCCCTGCATGACGATGTTGGCGTACACGAGGAACACCACGGCGACCAGCACCACGGCTGCGACGATCCACGCGGTGATGCGCAGTGCTCGGTTCACGATCGTTCCTCCAGGTCGCGTCGCATGACGAGTTCGCGCCGGCCGTCCGGCAGCAGGTCCCCCGGCTCGTCCGTCACCGAGAACCCGGCGCGGGCGTAGGTCTCCTGCGCGTCGCGGTTGTCGGGCATCACGGAGAGCACGAGTTCGTGTGCGCCGCACTCGGCCGCCCAGTCCGCGACGGCGTCGATCAGCAGACGGGCGACCCCGCGGCGACGGGCCACCGGGTGGACCCACATCGAGATGAGCTCGGCGCGGTGCGGGTCGTCGGCGTCCGGGACCCCGCTCGCCATCCCGATCGCTCGACCGTCGCCGCTGTCCGTGTCGACCGCCAGGAGGTCGATCGCTCCTGGGAGCGAGAGCCGGGTCCGCCAGCGGTGCTCCGGAGCGTCCCGCCAGTCGTCGAGTCGTGAGCCGAACGCGTCCGGGGCATCGGCGAGCGCCGCGAGTCGGACCGGGCGCCACGTTGCCCAGTCCTCGGCGGTCACCCGGCGCAGCTCGATCGTCACGAGGGGACGCTACAGCGGGCGGCTCCACGCGACCTCCCGGCCGAGCTGCCCTGTCCGACGGAAGAGGGCGACCTGGCTGGTGTCCGCGAGGACCGCCGCCAGGGTCTCGCGGTCCGCGGGGCGGAACCCGAGCCCCTGCCAGAACGGGCCGGACCGGCGGCTGAACAGCCACGCTCGATCGGCACCCGTCGAGACGGCCTGCTCCATCGCGAAGATCGCGAGCCGACCCCGGCGCCGGAGCCGCGGCGCTGCGGACCGACGGCGACGCTGCGGAGGAGGGCGTGCCTCCCGTCCGACGAGGTCTCGGAGCCCGTGGAAGCGACGACCGAGCCGGCCACGTCCCGGACGACCCACAGGCGCACACCCGGTGTGCCGAGGCCTGCGACGGTGAGGTCGTTCGCCGTCAGGAACGTACGGACGTCCTCGACGTCCGCCGCCCCGACGGGCGCGATCGACGTGTCGGGTGGGGAGTCATCCCGCGGCACGCGACGACCCGTCGTCGTGGCGGGAGAGCGGGTACCGGCGGTCGAGCCGCGGCGCGAGGACGACGTCGACGACCACCCGTCCGACCAGTCGACCCAGGACCCAGTACGCCCCGACGGCGAGGAACACGAGGGGTGACCAGACGTGGAGCACCAGGAGCACGACGGTGGCGATGCCGAATCCGATCCCGATCGCCGTGTACAGGGACCAGAAGCCCGCGACCGCCCGGTCCCGCGCGGCCTGGTCGGAGGCGGTCCGCTCGTCGAGGCCCCGCACGCCGGGATCGAGGTCCGCCGACTCCTCCGACGCGAAGAGGTCCCGCACGGGGACGTCGAGCGCACGGGCGATCGCGCTGAGCGTCTCGAGGCTGGCGTCCTTGCCGGACTCGAGCCGCTGCACCGTCCGGACAGCGATCCCGCTCGTCTCGGCCAAGCGTTCCTGGGTCCAGCCTCGCTCGCGTCGGAGGGCTGCGATCCGCATCTCGTTCATGACCCCGAGCCTCGGAACCGCGCGGGTCCGGACACCACGACACGGACCCGACACCTGCCCGCCAGCGTGCCGACAGGGACCCGCCAGCCGGTCGGCAGGGCACGGCGACCGCCCGACGACTCACGCGTGGCCGGGGCTGAAGCGGTACCCCATGCCCGACTCGGTGACGAGGTAGCGCGGGTTCGCGGGGTCCGGCTCGAGCTTCCGCCGGAGCTGGGCCATGTACAGCCGGAGGTACCCGGAGTCGTTGCCGTGCGACGGTCCCCACACCTCGGTGAGGAGCATCTCGCGGGTCATCAGCCGGTCGGGGTTCGTCACGAGGACCTCGAGCAGCCGCCACTCCGTCGGGGTGAGGCGGATCGCGGGACCCGCGGGCGGGGTCACCTGCTTGGCGACGAGGTCGACGACGAGGTCGCCGATCGCCACGGTCGGTGCTCCCCCGGCGGACGCGGCGACCGCGGCCTGCCGACGGCCGAGCGCACGGAGCCGGGCGAGGAGCTCGTCCATCTGGAACGGCTTCGTCACGTAGTCGTCGGCGCCGGCGTCGAGTGCGTCGACCTTGTCGGACGAGTCGGTCCGGCCGGAGAGCACGAGCACCGGCACCTGCGTCCAGGCGCGGAGGCCCTCGAGCACGCCGATGCCGTCGAGACGGGGCATACCGAGGTCGAGCAGCACGAGGTCGGGGCGTTCGGTGATGACGGCGTCGAGCGCGGCGCGGCCGTCGCGGGCGGTGACGACGTCGTACCCGCGGGCGGCGAGGGTGACGGCGAGCGCGCGGACGAGCTGGGCGTCGTCGTCGGCGATGAGGACCTTGGTGCTCACAGGACCGACACCCCCACGTGTCCGGCGATCGGCAGCCGCACGACGACGGTGAGTCCGCCTCCGGGGGTGTCGTCGACCTCGATGGTGCCGCCCATGCCCTCGGTGAACCCGCGGGCGAGCGCGAGCCCGAGGCCGAGGCCGGTGTCGTTGTCGGTGTCGCCGAGCCGCTGGAACGGTTGGAACACCTCGCCGCGGCGGTCCTCGGGGATGCCGGGGCCGTGGTCGGCGACGCGGAGCTCGACCCCGCCGCCGAAGGCGCTCGCGGCGACGCGGACGCGGGTGCCCTCGGGGGCGTAGCGGCTGGCGTTGGCGAGCAGGTTCACGACGACGCGCTGGAGCAGCACGGGGTCGGCGAGGACGGGCGGCAGGTCGGCGGGGAGGTCGAGGTCGACGTCCTCCGGCCCGAGTTCGAGCTCGTCGAGGGCGGGCGCGACGACCGTCTCGAGCGCGGTGGGAACGGGCCGGGCGGCGAGCACCCCCGCCTGCACGCGGCTGACGTCGAGGAGGTCTGCCAACAGCACCGCGAGGTGTCCGAGGCTCTCGTCGGCGGTCGCGAGCAGTGCCTCCCGGTCGGCGTCGGACAGGGTGATGTCGGCGGCGCGGAGGGTCTGCACGGCCGCCGAGGCGGCCGCGATCGGCCGACGCACGTCGTGGCCGACGGCCGCGAGGATGGCGCTGCGCACGCGGTCCGCCGCGGCGATCCGCTCCGCGTCGACCGCCGTGCGGGTCAGTTCGCGGTGCTCGACCGCTGCGTCGAGCTGCTGCTCGACGACGCGCAGCAGCCGGCGCTGGGTCGGGTCGTCGGGTGCGCCCGCGAACTCCAGGACGGCGCCGGACGGGAGGCTCGTGGTGGCGTCCGGGACGTCGCCGAACTCCCCCGACGTGGCCGGGACCTCGTCGCCCTGCCGGATCCGGACACCCGCGAACCCGAAGGCCTCGCGGGTGCGGTCGAGCAGTGCCTGGAGGGCGTCGTCGCCGCGGAGGACGCTGCCGGCGATCCCGACGAGGAGACCCGATTCGGCGGCGGCACGGCGGGCAGCGCGCGAGCGTCGTGCCGAGCGGTCGACCACGAAGCTCACGAGCACGGCGCTGACGACGTACATCACGAGCGCGACGAGGTGCCAGGGCTGCTGGACGGTGACCATGTAGAGGGGTTGCACGAAGAAGAAGTCGAGGCTCAGTCCGGAGAGCACGGCGGCGAACACCGCGGGCCACATGCCGCCGACGAGCGCCACGACGAGCACGAGCAGCTGGTACGCGAGCACGTCGACCGTGATGGCGTCGGGATCGGTGCCGAGGGAGAGCAGCCACGTCAGGAGTGGCCCCGCCACGAGCGAGAGGACGAACGCGGCGACGATGCGGCCGCGCGACAGGCTGCCCCCGAGCTTCGGGAGCGCGAACCCGCCGCCGGCTCGCTCGTGCGTGACGACGTGCACGTCGATGTCGCCCGACTCGCGGACGACCGTGTTGCCGATGCCCGGACCGGTCAGTGCTGCGGCGAGGCGACTCCGCCGGCTGACCCCGATCACGATCTGGGTGGCGTCGATCGACTTCGCGAACCGCACGAGGGTCCCCGGGACGTCGTCTCCCACCACCTGGTGGTACGTCCCGCCGAGCTGCTCGAGCAGGGTCCGCTGCTTCCCGAGGGCGCCGGGGTGCCGGACGCGGAGCCCGTCGTTCGTCGTGACGTGCACCGCGGCGAGCTCGCCGCCGGCGCTGCGTGCGGCGATGCGCGCCGCGCGCCGGAGCAGCGTCTCGCCCTCGGGCCCGCCGGTGAGGGCCACGAGGACCCGCTCCCGCGCCTCCCAGCGGTGGTCGATGCCGTGCTCGGCGCGGTAGGCGCGCAGGGCGTCGTCGACCTCGTCGGCGAGCCAGAGCAGGGCGATCTCACGGAGGGCGGTGAGGTTGCCGAGCCGGAAGTAGTTCGACAGTGCTGCGTCGATCCGGGCCGCCGGGTACACGAGGCCGTCGGAGAGCCGGTCGCGCAGGGCCGCCGGGGACAGGTCGACGACCTCGATCTGGTCGGCGGCGCGGACCACGGCGTCGGGGACGGTCTCGCGCTGCACGGTGCCGGTGATCTCGCGGACGACGTCACCGAGGGACTGCATGTGCTGGACGTTCACGGTCGAGATGACACTGATCCCCGCGGCGAGCAGCGCCTCGACGTCCTGCCAGCGCTTCTCGTTCCGGCCGTCCGGGGCGTTCGTGTGGGCGAGCTCGTCGACGAGCGCGACGTCGGGACGCCGGGCGAGGACGGCGTCGAGGTCCATGTCGTCGAGGGTCACGCCGCGGTGCTCGACGATCCGCCGTGGGACGACCTCGAGGCCGTGCACCAGGGCGGCGGTGGCGGCGCGCTCGTGGGTCTCGACGACGGCGACGACCACGTCCCGGCCCTCGGCGGCCATCCGGTGTCCTTCCTCGAGCATCGTGTACGTCTTGCCGACGCCGGGCGCGGCACCGAGCAGGACCCGCAGCTTGCCTCGCTTCACGTGCTCATCCTCTCGCGTCGGGGTCGTCGTGGTGGTGGTGGTCGGGGTCGTGGTGCCGACGCGCCTCGCACGACCGAAGTCGGTCCGCACCACGGTTCGGCGCGGTTCGAGGTGACTTCGGTTGTGCGGACGCGACCGGCACCATCGTCAGGACGCCTTCGCGAGCGCCAGGTTCAGCTCGAGCACGTTCACGACCGGCTCGCCGAGGAACCCGAGCTGCCGCGCCTCGGTGTGCTGCTCCACGAGCTTCCGCACCACCGTCTCGGACAGACCACGGGCGGACGCCACCCGCGCCACTTGCTGCATCGCGTAGGCGGGGCTGATGTCCGGATCGAGGCCGGAGCCGGACGCGGTGACGGCATCAGCGGGGACCGACGACTCGGCGACCCCGTCGGCCTTCGCCACCGCGGCACGACGTTCCTCGATCGCCTTGAGGAGGTCGGGGTTGTTCGGGCCGAGGTTCGAGCCGCTCGACGCGTTCGCGTCGTAGCCCTGCTCGCCCGCGGCGCTCGGACGGGACTGGAACCACCGCGCCGAGCCGGACCCCTCGAACGACTGGCCGATGAGCGACGACCCGACGACCTTTCCGTCGGCGGAGTTGACCATCGAACCGTTGGCTTGGTCGTGGAAGGCGGCCTGGCCGACGCCCCACACCGCGAGCGGGTACGCGACGCCGAGGACGACGGTGCTGAGGAGGGTGAGGCGGACGGCCACACCGATCGAACGGAACGAAGACGAACGAGACATGTCAGAACCCCGGGATGAGACCGACCACGAGGTCGATCAGCTTGATGCCGATGAAGGGGACGATCACGCCGCCGAGCCCGTAGACGAGCAGGTTGCGGCCGAGGATCGACGAGGCCGAGGCGGCGCGGTACTTGACGCCGCGCAGCGACAGCGGGATGAGCGCCACGATGACGAGCGCGTTGAAGACGACGGCCGACAGGATCGCGGACGACGGGCTGTGCAGCCCCATGATGTTCAGTGCCGCGAGGCCCGGGAACGCCAGCTGGAACATGGCCGGGATGATCGCGAAGTACTTCGCGACGTCGTTGGCGATCGAGAACGTGGTGAGTGCGCCGCGGGTGATGAGCAGCTGCTTGCCGATCCGGACGACGTCGATGAGCTTGGTCGGGTCGGAGTCGAGGTCGACCATGTTGCCCGCCTCCTTCGCCGCCGTCGTGCCGGTGTTCATCGCGACGCCGACGTCCGCCTGGGCCAGCGCCGGGGCGTCGTTCGTGCCGTCGCCGGTCATCGCGACGAGGTTGCCGCCCTCCTGCTCCTTGCGGATCAGGGCGAGCTTGTCCTCCGGGGTGGCCTCGGCGAGGAAGTCGTCGACGCCGGCCTCAGCCGCGATGGCCTTCGCCGTACGGGGGTTGTCGCCCGTGATCATCACCGTGCGGATGCCCATCTCGCGGAGCTGCGCGAACCGGGCGGACATGCCGTCCTTCACGACGTCCTTGAGGTGCACGACGCCGAGCAGGTCGACGGCACCACCGGGCGCGCGACGGGCGACGACGAGCGGGGTGCCGCCCTGGTCGGAGACCTCGGCAACGGTGGCGTCGATCGCGGCGGTGACGGCCAGGTCGGCTGCCCCGGCCCACGCGAGCACCGCGGCCGCGGCACCCTTCCGGACCTCGGTGCCGTCGGTGAGGTCGAGGCCCGACATGCGCGTCTGCGCGGTGAACGGCACCTCGACGGCTCCGGCGGGCAGCGCGGTGGCCACGCCGGCCGCCTCGGCGAGCGAGACGATCGAGCGCCCCTCGGGGGTGCTGTCGGCAGCGGAGGACAGTGCGGACGCCTCCATCAGGTCGGCCTCGCTGACGCCCGGCACCGGCACCACGCGGGATGCCTGGCGGTTGCCGTACGTGATCGTCCCGGTCTTGTCGAGCAGCAGGGTCGTGATGTCCCCGGCGGCCTCGACCGCACGGCCGGACATCGCGAGCACGTTGTGCTGCACGAGACGGTCCATGCCGGCGATGCCGATCGCGGAGAGCAGCGCGCCGATGGTGGTCGGGATGAGGCAGACGAGCAGGGCGATGAGCACCGGGATGCTCACGGTCGCGCCGACGAGCCCGGCGATGGGCTGCATGGTGAGGCAGACGATCACGAACACGATCGACAGCGACGCGAGCAGGATGTTCAGCGCGATCTCGTTCGGCGTCTTCTGCCGGGCAGCACCCTCGACGAGCCGGATCATCCGGTCGATGAAGGTCTCACCCGGGGTCGAGGTGATGCGCACGACGATCCGGTCGGACAGCACCCGGGTCCCGCCGGTGACGGCACTGCGGTCGCCGCCGGACTCGCGGATCACCGGCGCCGACTCCCCCGTGACCGCGGACTCGTCGACGGAGGCGATGCCGTCGATGACGTCGCCGTCACCAGGGATGACCTCACCCGCGACGACCACGACGACGTCGCCCTTGGCGAGGTCGACGGACGCGACCTCCTCGGTCTGGTTGCCGGTGGCGGCCGGGTCGGCGGCGTCGTACCCGAGGACCCGGCGGGCGCTCGTGGTCGAGCGGGTCTTGCGGAGGGTGTCGGCCTGCGCCTTGCCGCGGCCTTCGGCCACGGACTCGGCGAGGTTCGCGAAGACCACCGTCAGCCACAGCCAGACCGCGATCGCGATCGTGAACGCGGACGGCTCGACGAACAGCGAGACGGTCGTGAGGGCTGCGCCCACCTCGACGATGAACATGACGGGGTTGCGCCACATGAGACGCGGGTCGAGCTTGCGCAGGGCGCCCGGGAGGCCCGCCACCAGTTGGCGGGGCCCGAACGCGGACGAGGTGGTCGGCCTGGAGGCGGTGGTCGCCTCCGGCACGGAGGTCGCGGTGGTCATGGCGTGGTCCTTGGACGTCGACGGTGCGTTCATCGTGCGAGCGCTTCTGCGAGGGGTCCCAGTGCGAGCACCGGGAAGTAGGTGAGGGCGGTGACGATGACCGCCACGCCACCGAGGAGGCCGATGAACAGCGGCCGGTGGGTCGGGAGGGTGCCGGCGGTCGCCGGGACCTTGTCCTGCTGGGCGAGGGAGCCGGCGAGCGCCAACACGAGGGCGATCGGCAGGAAGCGTCCGAGGAGCATCACGACGCCGAGCGAGGAGTTCATCCACGTCGTGTTCGCGGTGATCCCGCCGAACGCCGAGCCGTTGTTGTTCGCGCCGGACGTGTAGGCGTAGAGGAGCTCGGACAGGCCGTGGTTGCCCGGGTTGAAGATGCTCGTGCCGACGACCTGCTCGCGGACGCCGGGGATCACGAGGGACAGTCCGGTGGCGAGCAGCACGAGCGTCGGGGTGACGAGGATGTACAGCGCCGCGAAGGTCATCTCACGTGCGCGGATCTTCTTGCCGAGGTACTCCGGGGTCCGTCCGACGAGCAGGCCACCGATGAAGACCGTGATCACGGCGAGGACGAGCATGCCGTAGAGGCCCGACCCGACGCCGCCGGGGCTGATCTCGCCGAGCATCATGTTGAGCATCGCCATCATCCCGCCGATCGGCGTGAAGCTGTCGAACATGCCGTTCACGGCGCCGGTCGAGGTCGCGGTCGACGTCGTGCCGAAGAGGGTCGTGCCGAGGATGCCGAAGCGCATCTCCTTGCCCTCCATCGCCGCTCCGGCCGCGTGGGTGGCGGTGCCGGCTCCCCCGAGTTCGGCGATCGACATCACCGAGAGCGACACGAGGAAGATCGCTCCCATGACGGCGAGGATCGCGTAGCCCTGGCGGTCGTCGCCGACGAGTCGGCCGAACGTGCGCGGCAGCGAGAACGGGATCACGAGCATGAGGAAGACCTCGACGAGGTTCGTCCACGCCTGGGGGTTCTCGAACGGGTGCGCCGAGTTCGCGTTGAAGTACCCGCCGCCGTTCGTCCCGAGTTCCTTGATGGCCTCCTGCGACGCGACGAAGCCGTCCGGGATGTGCTGGGTCCCACCGACCAGGGTGGTCACGTCCGTGCCGGCGCCCCACGACTGGATGACGCCTCCCGCGACCAGGACGATCGCGAAGACGAAGGCGCCCGGGAGCAGGAGCCGGACGGTGCCGCGCACGATGTCGACCCAGACGTTGCCGAGCGTGCCGGACTTCCGACGGGCGAAGCCGCGGACCAGTGCCACGGCGACCGCGAGGCCGACCGCTGCCGACAGGAAGTTCTGCACCGCGAGGCCCGCCATCTGCACGGAGTACCCGACGGTGGCCTCGGGCGAGTACGACTGCCAGTTCGTGTTCGCCACGAAGGACGCCGCCGTGTTGAACGCGAGCGACGGCCCGACGTTCGGCAGCCCGAGGTCACCCGGCAGCACGACCTGGATGCGCTGCAGGAGGTAGACGACGAGCAGGCCGACGACGCTGAAGAGCAGCACGCCGCGGAGGTACGCGGGCCAGGACTGCTCGGCGTCCGGGTCGACGCCGATGATCCGGTAGGCCCCGCGCTCCACCCGGCTGTGCCGCACGGGCGTGTAGACGCTCGCCATCCAGTCACCGACGGGTCGGTAGCAGACGACGAGGAGCAGGACGAGGAGTGCGACCTGGGCGATGCCCGCCCACGTGTCCCCCGCGCTCATCAGAACTTCTCCGGCCGGACGAGTGCCCAGACGAGATAGACGACAGCGGCGACGCCGAGGACGGCCGCGGCGATGGTGATGCCGATCACAGCCGCTCCAGCCCCTTGGCGATGAGGGCGACCACGCCGAACACGGCGAGGACACCGGCGACGACGAACACGTCGAACACGAGGACTCCGTAGGTTGCACGGGCCCGGCACCGGACGGCGCGGACCGCACCATTCCTGGTGCGTCACCGATGGTGCGACCGGTGTCGTGCCTCCAGGCCGGTCCTAACGGATCCCTGACGGCGTCCTGACGGACGCATGCGCGGTCCTAACAGGACAGCGATCGTCGGTGAGGAGGTGATATCGTTCTGGTATCACGATCGGCCCGCTCGCCTTCACGGCTCGGGCCGATTTTCTTTTCGTCGGGGGAGGACGATGGAGTACGCGAAGCCGTGGCTCTCGATCGCGGACCAGATCGCGAGGCTCGAGCAACGCGGGTGCGGTGTCGGTGATGGTGAGACCGCGGCAGAGATGCTGCGGGAGATCGGCTACTACCGACTGACGGGGTACCTGTACCCGTTCCGGCGCTCCTCCGTCGCCGTGGACGATGCCGGGCGGCAGCGCTTCCGGGTGCACAGCGACTACGTACCGGGGACCGACATCCTCCACGCGGGGGCGCTGGTCGACTTCGACCGATCGTTGCGACTGCTCGTGATCGATGCCGTCGAGCGAATCGAGGTCGCCGTTCGGACCCAGGTGGCTCACGTCCTCGGCGCGCACTCCCCGTTCGCGCACGAGGACGCGAGGTTCTTCACTCAGGCCTTCACCGGCGCCCGTGATGGTTTCGTGAGCCCCCACGAGGCGTGGCTCCGCCGGGTCGAGGAACGACGGAGCGCTTCTGACGAAGCCTTCGTCGGGCACTTCCGTGACAAGTACGACGACAGGATGCCCATCTGGGCGCTGACCGAGATCCTCGAGCTCGGCCACGTCACGCGCCTCTACGCCGGTCTCCGGAACGACCTCGCGACGGAGATCGCGAATGTGTTCGACGTGCCGACGAAGCGCCTGATGTCGAGCTGGCTCGCATCACTGAACTACGTGCGGAACGTCGCCGCCCATCACGCTCGGCTCTTCAACCGGAAACTGGTCGTCGCGCCGAAACGGCCCCGGGCTTCCGAGGTGCCGCTTCTTGCCCACATGTCGGACGGACGGGCTCCGAAGGTCTTCGGCGTGTACAACACACTGAGCGTGATGGCCTACCTCCTCCGGTCGATCCCTTCAGATCACGACTGGGCGCAGCGGGCTGTCGCACACCTCGCCGCGTTCCCGGCCACGGATGCCATCGACGTGTCGTCGATGGGCGTCGCCCCCGAGTGGCTGGATGAAGCACTGTGGACGGCCCGCTGATCACGTCGGTGGCAGGACCGACGCGCTGACGAGTCGCGTTGCGAGCTCTTTGGTTGCCCCACGTAGGGCAGGCGGACCCAGCACGGTGAAGTCGACCGCGAAGCCCGCGACCCGAGCCGCCAGCGCCTCCCACGACCACGATCCGGTGGTCAGCCGACACCGGTCCGGGGCGGTCGCGACGAGGTCGTCCGCCGCGTCGACGTAGGGCTCGACGGCGCTCGCCGCGCAGTGCAGCTCGACGGTGCCGGTGCACGGCCACACGTCCGCGACGGCGGAGCCCTTGAAGCGCGCCGCCACGAAGGACGCCGGGTCGTCTCCGGGCACCGGCCGCGGCACGAACGGCAGCCGCGTCGGCGGCCGCGGGGTGATGCGGTCGACCCGGAACGTCCGCCAGTCCGTGCGCTCGGGGTCCCAGGCGAGGAGGTACCAGCGGCCGGCCCGCGCGACCACGGCGTGCGGCTCGACCCGGCGGGGGTACTCGTCCGGTCCGTAGCCGAAGCGGAGCACCTCACGCGCGGACACCGCGCGGCTGACCTCGACCAGCACGTCCGGGTCGACGGTCGTCCGCGCGGCCGTGGTCACGACGTCGACCGCACCGACGCGGTTCCGGAGCCGCTCGGGCAGCACCTGCCGGATCGTCGCGAGCGCGCGCACGGCCCCCTCGGCGATGTCGGCGCCCGATGCCGGGGCCACCGCCAGTGCCACGGCGATCGCGACCGCCTGGTCGTCGTCGAACAGCAACGGCGGGAGATCGCCTCCCGCGGCGAGCCGGTAGCCACCGGCCGGTCCGCGCAGGGCATCGATGCGGTACCCGAGCTCACGGAGGCGGTCGACGTCGCGGCGAAGCGTCCGCGGGCTGACCTCGAGGCGGCCGGCGAGCTCGTCGCCCGGCCAGTCCCGGTGCACCTGCAGCAGGGACAGCAGCGTCAGCATGCGGGAGGACGGTCCGGGCATGGATCCAGTATCCGTCGAGAAGCGGTCACGATCTGACCGCATTGCCGGTCATGCTCGTCCCATGAGCATCGAGACCACGACCCACCTCAACTTCGACGGACAGGCCCGCGAGGCCCTCGACCACTACGCCCGCGTCTTCGGCGGCGAGGTCGCGTCCATGACCTACGGCGCGATGGCCGCCACCGACGAGCCCGCTTGGGCCGACCGGATCGTCTTCGGCCAGGTGACGACCGAGGCCGGCTTCCGCATCATGGCGTTCGACGTCTGGCCCGGGCAGCCGTACGACCAGGGCAGCAACGCCTTCTACGTGTACGTGCACGGCGACGACGCTGCCGAGGTCGAGCGGTACTGGGCGGGTCTCCTCGACGGCGCCGAGGTGCGGCAGCCGCTCGGACCGTCGGCGTGGGCACCGCTCGCCGGGCAGCTCCGCGACCGCTTCGGCGTCGTCTGGGCGCTCGACGTCGCCGGGCCGCAGGGCTGACGCCTTTCCGGAGCACTTCTGCACGGAACCCGGAGCGGGTACGGTGCGGGGATGCCCGAGTACCGACCGTTGCCCGGCTACGAGCTCGGCGAGGGGTGGACCGCCGCGCGACGACGTCGTTCCCGGTTCGGCCGCGTCCGACCGTGGGCCGGGCCCCCGGTCGGACTGCTCGCCCTCGTCGCCGCGTGCCTGCTCGTCCACTGGTACGCGGGTGTGGCGCACACCGTCGTCTGGGAGTGCGCGGTGTCGTCCTGCGGGACGAACGACCCCCGGTCCTTCGCACCGTTCGGCTCGTGGGCGCTCGTCGTCCTCGCGGCGTTCGGCTTCTGGACCCTGCCCGGCCGCGGCTGGTGGGTCGGTGCGGCGGTCCTGCTGTTCGGGGTCGTCGCGGCGTGGTCCATCGACTGGTGGCGGGCGCCCGGCATCGACCTCGAGCTCGTCGTCACCCCGATCGCGGCGGGCGTGGTCGGCACCGGGTTCCTGCTCGTCCAGTTCGGCCGCGCGGTGGACCGGGCACGGGGTCGGGCGCACGCCGCCCGTCGGCGGGCAGCCCGGGGCGAGTGACGCTCAGCGCTCGACCGTGAAGGCCTGCGACGGGCCGGTGCAGCTCGCGTCCGCGGGGCACGGCGCGTAGTCCCAGTTCGCGATCGACACCGAGGCGTCGCCGGGCCCCAGGTCCGCGGGCAGCGGGACGGGCACCGACCACGATCCGTCGAACGCGTCGTCCGACCGCGCGACGTCCGCATGGCTGTACGCGCCGTGGTCGGTGACGGTGATCCGCCAGCCGCCGTCGGGCACGTCCACGTCGCACTCGTCCGTCGTGGCGAACGTCACCGTGTCGCCCGCCGCGGCCCGCTCCGGCGTCACCGTGAACCGCGGGACACAGCCGAACGCGCCCTCCGGAGACGCGGTACACCCCGTCAGCGCGCTGCTCGCAGCAACGGTCAGCGCCAGGACGGTCGCGACGCGGCGGGCACGAGAACGGATCGACACGTCGTCATCCTGCCGCACCGGCACCAGGGCGGCCGATCACCCGACGCGTGGCCAGTCACTCGTCAGGTACGCCTCCACGGCCCGGTTCCGGAACGAGTACGGCTTGCCGCGCTCGATCACGCCGCGCACCGTGTCCAGACGTTGGGCGGTCGGACCGACGGCTTGAGCGCTCGCCTCGCCCATCTCGCGAGCGATCCGGGTCAACGTGCGGTCTTCCGGGCGCATCGCCGCCATGACGTCGACGAACGTCCGCTCCTTCTGCGGGAGCCGTGCCAGGACGCGCTCGACGTGCGAGGACGCCTCCCCCTCGGCACCGCGCCACCCGGCGGTGACTTCGTCCGCAGTGACGACGTCGCCGGATCCCGCGTACCAGGCGCGCTCCCCCGCGAGCTGGAACAGGAAGGGCTCCCCGCAGCAGAGCTGGACGACCGCATCCGCGGCGAGGGCGTCGAGTGTGATCGACTTCGTCTCGCCTGCGCCGTCGGGCACCACCCAGCCGGACACGATGAGCGGCTGCAGCGCTGCACGCAGGTCGTCCTCGCCGAGTGCGGTGAGCGCTGACGTGCGGAAGCGCCGAGCGAACGCCGCTCCCTTCCGGGCACCGGCCATGTCCTCGAAGTCCGGGAGGCCGGTGAGGTAGACGGCGATCGGGAGGTGGCGTTCGACGAGGCGGCCGCCTGGCACCTCGACCTCGACGGTGTGGGTGAGCGCGTCGCCGAGCGCGATCAGGAGCTGCGACAGCGCTCGTTCGTCGGTGATGTTCTGGACCTCGTCGACGTGGATGAGCACCGCGTTGCCCTGGCGCACGGCCGCCCGTCCGACCTCGACGAGCAGCTCGTACAGGGCCGTGAACGGCTCGGGGCCGTCACCACCCCGGACGGTGAGCGAGAATCCGCTGGCCGCGACGGTCTCGACCCTGCGGAGGAGCTCGACGACACGGCCCGTCGCCCCGGACGCGATGCCCGCTTGCTCAGCGAGTCGGAGCACTGCCCCCGCGACGAGCTTCAGCGGATCAGCACCAGACGGGATGCGCAGCTGGGGCGTCACCCAGTCACCGCTGGCGACGGCGTCCCGAGCGATGCGTCGCACGAGCGAGGACTTCCCGGTCCCGGGTTCTCCGAGGATCGTCCGTCCGCGTTCGTACAGCCCCGCCACGCGCCGAGGCCGGACGACGTCCCGCCAGTCGCTGAGTTGCTCGACCCGACCCGCCCAGATGTTCGGCACGACGTCCGAGCCGGGGCTGAACGGGTTGTCGACGGCACTCCGCATGGCGATAACTTTATCAGCGCGAAAGAACTCTGATAATGTTATCGCAGATCACGCCGACCGAGGGTCGGAGTCGAGCATGCTCATCGCCACGGCATCGATCCACTGGTCGCCGTGCCGCAGTACCTCGCGGGCACGCCCCTCGACCACGAAGCCGATCTTCTCGTAGGACCGCTGCGCCGCGGGGTTGAACGCGTAGACCTCGAGCGAGACCCGGTGCAGGCCGACGACGTCGAATCCCCACGCCACCACGGCCCGACCGGCCTCGGTACCGAATCCACGTCCCCGGAGCGACGGACCCGCGAGGGCGATCCGGTAGTTCATCGAACGGTCGTCCTCCTCGAGTTCGTTGAGGACCACCTCGCCGAGGTACGCACCGTCAGGCCCGGTGATCGCGAAGTCCGCCCGGTCGTCGGCGCCGGGGAGCGCTGCGAGGTGCGCACCGACCTGTTCGCGGGTGAAGGTGGTTCGGGTGCCGGTGAGCCGCATCGCGTCCTCGTCCGCGAGGCCGGCCATCACCAGGTCGAGGTGGTCCGGGCCGAGCTGCGACAACGTCAGACGCTCGGTCCTGAGCACGGGTTGCGAGCGGAGGGCATGGCGGATGGTCACGGTACCGGGCTCCAGGTGCTGATCGTCACGGCAGCGGTGACCGCCGTCGGTCGGAACGCCGCGTCGGCGGCGACGTGGTGGTGGCTCGGCCCCATGTGGACCACGTCGTGGACGTCCTCGGCGCTGAGGTCCATGGTCCAGGTGAGGTCCTCTGACGACCGCCGTACGAACGACGGCGACAACGAGTCGTGCAGTCGGCGCTCCTTCTCCGGGTCGACCGAGATGGTCGCCTCCGCGAGCTCCGCCAGGTGTCCGACGCGCGGGGTCACCACGACGAGCACGCCGTCGGGGTGCAGGACTCGGGCGTACTCCGCCTGGTTGCGCGGCGCGAACACGTCGAGCAGGACCGCAGCGGCACCGTCGACGACCGGGAGGCGCTCGGTCACGTCACCGACGACGGCCCCGACCCGCTCGTGGACACGGGCCGCCCGCCGGATCGCGACCGGCGAGAGGTCCAGGGCGACCCCCAGCCGGACGCGCGGCGCCGCGTCGGACGCGGCCACGGGCCTCCCGTCCGACGCGCGCAGCGCATGCGCGAGGTAGGTCCCGGGCCCGGACCCGACGTCGAGGACGATGCCGGGCGCGGTCGATGCTCCGACCAGGGCGGCGATCGCGCGTTCGACGGGCGCGTAGTTCCCGCGACCCAGGAACCGGACACGGGCGTCGACCATCTCCGGGGTGTCGGCCGTCAGGGCTCGACGACGGGCGGGGAGGAGCGTGAGGTGTCCCTGCTTGGCCTCGTCGAACCGGTGCCCGGCCGCGCAGCCCACCTGTCCGCCGACACGGCCGAGCGGCTCGGCGCAGACGGGGCAGGCGAGCACGGGGAGCAGGTCGTCGCGCACCCTCCCAGCGTAGGGGCGTCGGTAGCCTGGCCGGATGTCGCTGCAGCAGCTCTTCGGACTCGACGGCCGCACTGCACTCGTGACCGGCGGGAGCTCCGGGATCGGACGCGCCATCGCCGAGGCCCTCGCCGGCGCGGGAGCACACGTCGTCGTCGCGGCGCGCACGCGGAGCACGATCGACGCGACCGTCGACGGCATCCGGAGCGGCGGCGGCTCGGCCGAGGGCGTGGTGGCGGACCTCGCGACGCGTGCGGGCGCCCACGGCCTCGCGGACGTCGTGGGCGACGTCGACGTCCTCGTGCACTCGGCGGGCATCAACCTCCGGCCGCCGATGGCGGAACTCGACGAGGACACCTGGGACGCGACGATGCGCGTCAACCTCGACGCCCCGTTCGTCCTCGGGCAGCGGCTCGCGCCCGGCATGGCGGCGCGCGGCCACGGCCGCATCATCGGTATCAGTTCGCAGCAGGCGCACCGCCCCTTCGCGGCCAGCGGCGCGTACGGGGTGTCGAAAGCCGGTCTGGAGGCGCTCGCCAGGTCCCAGGCGGAGGCCTGGTCCGCGCAGGGGGTCACCTCGAACGTCCTCGTGCCCGGTTTCGTGCAGACCGCGTTGAACCGCCGGCTCAGCGCCGACCCCGGCACCGTCGAGCGGCTCGCGGCCCGCACGCTCGTCGGCCGCAACGGGGTCGCCGCCGACTTCGCCGCGGCGGCGGTGTTCCTGGCCGGGCCGGGCGCAGGCTACGTCACGGGGCAGTCGATCGCGGTCGACGGCGGGTTCTCGGTGCACTGAGCACTGCTCGGTAGGTTCGGGGCATGGCCATCATCCACCGCGCGGAACTCCGACCGTCCAAGACCGAGGCGCTCGGCGCCTGGCTGCCGACCCAGCCCTGGAGCGGTGTCACGCCGGGTGAGGGCATCGAGGTCGTCGGGCGCTTCCGGTTCGACGACCCGGACGGCGAGGTCGGCATCGAGACGATCGTCGTCCGGACCGCATCGGGGCGCCTGCTGCACACGCCGCTCACCTACCGGGGTGCTCCGCTCGACCGGGCCGACGCGTTCCTCGTGACCGAGATGGACCACTCGGTGCTCGGTCGACGGTGGGTGTACGACGCGACCGGCGACCCCGTCTACGCCGACGTGGTCCGTCGCACGATCGCGACCGGCGGCCACGAGGCCGAGCTCGAGCAGGCCGACGGATCGGGTTCGTGGGAGAAGGAGTGCACGGCGGTCGGCAGCGGTTCCGCTCCCTCGTCACCGACGGTGACCGCGGTCGACACCCGCACCGAGGAGGGCGAGACGACGATCGACACCGGGCACGGCGAGCTCGTCGTCCTGCGGGTGGTGGGGTCACCCGTGCCGGCGGGCGAGACCCTGCGGGCGACCTGGCCGACCGGTTCCGGGGTGCTCGTGGTGCTCGCCGACTGAGCCGTCGTCGCCGACGCGCCACGGCTCTCCGCGGCAGGAGGGCGCTCGACACGGCGCGTTCCCGGGGTACTGCCAGGGCCTGCCGCGCGCACCTGCCCGCTGGCAGGATCGACGTCGTGAAGACACTGGAGTTGCCACAGACCGACCTCACCGCGTCCGACGTCGTCGTCGGTCTCATGCGGATCAACGACATGAGCGACGAGGACATCCGCTCGCTGTACGCGGCGTCGCGTGACGCGGGTGTGACCATGTTCGACCACGCCGCGGTCTACGGCGGCTGGCACGGCTGCGAGGAACGGTTCGGCTCGGCCGTCACGCTCTCCCCCACCGAGCGCGCCGAGATCGTGCTGCAGACGAAGGTCGGCATCCGCCCGACCGCGAACGGCGCGTACTTCGACTTCTCGTACGAGCACATCCTGTCGTCCGTCGACGAGTCGCTCGCCGCCCTCCGCACCGACCACATCGACGTCCTGCTGCTGCACCGCCCGGACGCGCTCGTCGAGCCGGAGGAGGTGGCGAAGGCGTTCGACGAGCTGCACGCCGCGGGCAAGGTCCACCACTTCGGCGTCTCGAACCACACGCCGGGACAGGTCGACCTGCTGCGTCGCTCGGTGGCCCAGCCGCTGGCGTTCAACCAGGTGCAGCTCAGCATCACGCACGCGAACGTCATCGCGCAGGGCGTGGCGGCGAACATGGGCGGGCTCGACCAGTCCGTCGACCGGGACAACGACATCCTCAACCACTCGCGCCTGAACGACATCACGCTGCAGGCCTGGTCGCCGTTCCAGAAGGGCTTCTTCGACGGGGTCTTCCTCGGCGACCGCGAGCAGTACGCCGAGCTGAACGACGTGCTCGACGAGGTCGCGGCGGCGCACGGCGTCACCCCGACCGGCATCGCGGTGGCGTGGATCACCCGGCACCCGGCGCACTTCCAGGTGGTCCTCGGGACGACGAACCCGCAGCGCGTGCGGGAGTCGGCGGCGGGCTCGGACGTCGTGCTCTCGCGCGAGGAGTGGTACCGCATCTTCACGGCGGCGGGGCACACCGTGCCCTGAATGCGGTCGCGGTCCCGCGGTCGCCGTGCCGCGCCGTCGCCGCGCACAACCGAAGTCACCTCGAACCACGGTTCCGCCCGGTTCGGGGTGACTTCGGTCGTGCGGAACCGGAGCGCGCCACCGCGGGCGCGGCACCCGACGGCGCGCTGCCGCGTCAGTCGGACGTCGGCGGAGTGGGGACGGCGACGTCCACCGGCGACACGCGCGCCGGGTCGGACGACGCTCCTCCGACGACGTCGAACGAGATGCCGAGCTCGGCAGCCGTGTCCTCGTCGAGTTCGAGTCCGTCTTCCTTCACCTGGTCCTCGGGGATGGCTCGGCCACCGGAGGGGTCCCAGGAGTTCGCGATCGACATGCGGCCGAGCATGCCCGACGCGCTTGGCAATCCGCCAAGAGGCGCGTCAGAGGTCGTCCGGGTGGAGCCGGTCGCCTGCCTGCGGCCGTCGGAAGACCGGACCGCCGCCGGCCTCGTCCTCGTCGTGGTGGTCGACCGGCGAGACGCTCGGGTCGGCAGCGGCGGGACCGGCGTCCGGCCCGACGTCGGCGCCACGCTCCTCCTCCACCTCGAGCTCGGTGGCGTCGGAGCCGTCCACGGGGACGGACGCGCCGGGCTGCTCCGGATCGAACGGTGTGCTCATCGACATGGGGCGAGCATGCTCCGCACGGGTGAACGGCGGGTCAACGCTGTCCGTCCGCCGCGACGAGCTCGAGCTGGGTCAGCGCGACGTCCGTCACCGCGGAGAACGTGAACGCCGACCCGGTGCCCTCCAGCCGGAAGACCCGCGTCTGCCCGGCCCAGGCGAACTCGGCGTCGTGCACCGACGCCTCCGTCGCGCCGAGGGCGACGTCCCACGAGTACGTCCCCGGCGCCTCGACCGTGACCGTGTACAGCGACACGGGCGCCGACGGGACCTCGAACGTCACGGACGCACCGGCGGCGAGCGCCGTCGCGGTCCGCCCCGTGTCGTCGACGAGCGGGTGCGTCCCTCCTGGCAGGAGGTCGACCGGGGTGTCCCGGAACCCGTGCACGGCGGACGCCGAGACCGGCCGCGTGTCCGATGCCCACCCGGTGGGTTCCGGGGACAGGGTGAACGCGATGCGCGACGCCGCGGCCACGACCTCGTGCGGGATGCTGACCGCTTCCCAGGGCGTCCCGTCGACGGTGACCGACGCGACGAAGCCGCCGACCGGTCCGGACTCGACCTCGATCACGGTCGGTGTGGCGCGACCGTCCGACGAGGCGGGACGCAGCACGGTCCGCCGCACCGACGGCGGCACGAGCACGTACGTCCCCGTCGAGGGCGCCAGCGGGTACAGGCCGATCGTGGCGAAGACGTACCAGGCGCTCATCTCGCCGTTGTCCTCGTCGCCCGGATACCCCTGCCCGAGGTCCGAACCGACGAACAGGCGGTCCAGGGCCGAGCGGACGATCCGGTGGGCGTCGTCGTGTCGCCCCGTGAACATCGGGAAGAACGGGATGTGGTGCGCCGGCTGGTTCGAGAGCCCGAGCATGCCCATCCGGACGTCGCGGGCCTCGGTCATCTCGTGGATCGGGAAGCCGTAGGAGCCGGAGCGGGCAGTCGAACCGGTCTCCGGCGTGGCGAAGAACGCGTCGAGGGCGGCGTCGAACCGTGCGGGTCCGCCGTGCAGGTCGACGATGCCGGCGCCGTCGTGCGGCGCGGTGAACGCGGTGCCCCAGGCGTTCGTCTCGGTGTAGTCGTCGCCCCAGTCGCGCGGGTCGAACTCGGTGCCGACCCGCCAGGTGCCGTCCTGGTCGCGCCCGATGAAGAACCCGCGCTCGGCGTCGAACACGTTCCGGTACTGCAGCGAGCGACGGGCGAACCACTCGTGCTCGGCGAGCAGACGCTCCCGATCGGCGTCGGTCGACGCTCGACGCGCGAGCAGGTCCGCCATGACGGCGAGGCCCCAGTCGTTGATCGCGGCGTCGAGGGTCCAGCTCATCCCCTCGTGGGTCGCCGTGTCGACGTGGCCGCGGAAGGCGCCCGGGAGGCTCCCCTTCCGTCCGACGCGCTCGTCACGCGGCGGGACGGTCGCGTTGCGGACCGCGCTCCGGTACGCCGCCGCGAGGTCGAAGCCGTCGATGCCCTTCGCGGCGAGGTCGGCGAACACGGTGTCGCTCGTGGTGCCGGTCATGCAGTCCTCGGCGCCCGGGGCACTCCACCGGGGCGTCCAACCGCCGTCGTGGTGGTGCTCGACGAAGCCCTGCGCGAGCTCGCCCGCCGTGTCCGGGGTGAGGAGTCCGAGGAGCGGCCACGCCGTCCGGTACGTGTCCCAGAACCCGTTCGTCGTGGTGAACAGCCCCTCGACGACCTCGGGGCCGGGCTCGTCGCGGATCGGTGACGCCTGCACCGCTCCGTACGGGGATCGGTGGCGCGGCACGCCGTCCCGGGCGGTCTCGCCGGCACGGTTCGGGTAGAGGAACAGCCGGTAGAGCCCCGAGTACAGCGCGGTCAGCTGGTCCGGGGTCGCTCCCTCGAACGACATCGTGGACAGCTCCGCGGTCCACCGCTCCTCGGCGTGCGCGCGCATCGCGTCGTGGTCCCCAGCGGCCTCGAGGTTCGCCCGAGCGTCCGCCATCGACACCGTCGAGATGCCGAGCAGCACGTCCACGTCCCCGTCGACCGTGAGCCAGCCGCGCAGCTCGTCCTGCCCGGTGCTCGTGTGGTCGGCGGTGACCCGCGGGATCCGTACGTGCACGTGGTGCGGCGGCGTGCCCGGCCGGTCGTCGAGCACGCACTCGACCACGGCCGTCCCGTCGGTGATGGTCACCGACACGTCGGAGACGCGGCCGTGGTGGTCGAGCACGACGCTGCGGGTGCCCGTGAACCGGAACCCGAGGGCGAACTCCCCCGCGGTCACCTCGGCCGTCACGCCGTGGTCGAGCGCGACGCGGTAGCGGTGCGGGCCGTCCTGCTCGTCGTCGTGGTCGAACCCGAGCGCCCGGGCGGTCCGGTCGGGATCGGGTGTGTCGAGCGGGGACGGCATGACCTGGAACACGCCGCGGTCCCCCATCCACGGTGACGGGATGTGGCTGGTCGCGAAGGCCTGGATCGCCGAGCGGACCCGGTCGTCCTCGACCCGCGCGTGCTCGTGGAACGCGTACGGCCACCGGTTGCTCGAGGCGTCGGTCATCGGCAGCCCGAAGACCCCACCGTGCGGCAGGCCGACGAGCGGCGCGTTGTTGCCGCGGGAGAACCGGGACGACGCCTGCGTGCCCCGCGTCGTGCGGACGTGGTCGAGCGGCGTCTCCGGTGCGGGCCGTGCCGGGCCGAGCCGGACGTCGTCGAGCCAGCCGCGGAGCGCCGGACGCTCGCCGTCGCCGGAGGGGTGCAACGAGGCGGAGCCGAGCCGTGCCTCCAGGCGGTCGACCACCCGCCCCGCGAGCGGCGTGAGGTCCACCGCCCGGCGGTTCCACTGGTCGACCCACTGCTTCCGGGCGGCGTCCTGCGCCTCCGGCGCCAGGGCGTCGCCGTACTGGTCGCGTGCCGTGTCGCTGAGCCGGGTGCCGTCGGTGCAGACGACGTCGAGCCCGAAGGCGGTGGCGTCCCAGAAGTGCGGGAGGTCGGCCTCGGTCGGTTCGGTCAGGCCGTCGGGCAGCGTCCGCTCGGGGAACCACACCCACGACAGTTCGTCACCGGGCGCGATCGTGCGGCCGGCGAACCCGGGCACGATCCCCTCGGTCGGGTCGGCTCCCGACGGTCGTTCGACCAGCCAGGCCTCCGTCGACGTGTACCCGACACCGTTGCGTGCCGCGACGGCCGTCGTCGGCCCGCCGCTCCGTTGCAGCTCATCCACACGACGAGCCTATTTGCTCCATCGACTGGATGAAACCTACTTGTTGTGCCCGGGCGCGTTGCCCGAGTTGCCGGGGCCGGCCCCCGGTCCCGTACCGGGGCCGCTGCCGGTCGTCGTGTCGACGGCACCCTGGGGGTCCTCGACCGGGTTCGACGCCGGGCTCGACGGCTGGGGGACCTCGGACGGCACGGGGTCCTCCGAGGGCTCCTCGCTCGGTTCGGCGGGCTCACTCGGTTCCTGCTCGGGCTCGGAGGGTTGCTGCTCGGGCTCGCTCGGCTGCTGTTCCGGCTGGCTCGGCTGCTCCTCGGGCTGGCTCGGCTCGCTGCTCGGCTGCTGGTCGCCGGGGCTCGTCGTGCTCGATTCGGTCGGTGCCGGAGTCGACCCGGGACCGAGGGCGATCACCGCGGCCACGATGCCGGCGATGACGAGCACGGCGATCACCACCGCGAGGACGATCGGGCCACGCCGCCGGCGACGCGGCTCGTCGGGGCGCTCACCGGACGGTGTGGCGGGCACGCGCGGTGGCGTCCCGCCGCGCGCGGCGCCTGCTCCGGCACCTGCTCCCCCGGCAGCTCCGAGGACGGTGGTCGCGACGTCGTCCGACCGGGAGGCAGGGGTCGCCGACATCACGCGGGTCGCGTCGTCCGGTCGGTCGGTCGGTCGCATCGGCGCGGTCGCGTCCATCCGAGCGGTGGCGGCCTGCGCGGCGTCCGGATGTGCCGCAGCGGCGGCTGCCGCTGCCCCGGCGGCTCCGGCAGCTCCGGCGGCTCCGGCTCGGGTCATCGCGCCGGGCGCACCCGGGAGGAGCTGCGTCGCCGGTGCCACGTCGTCCCGCCCGAGGGCACGGAGTCGTTCGGCCGCCTCCGCCGCGGTGGGACGCTCGTCGGGATCGGTGGCGGTCATCACGTGCAGGAGGGTGCGCCACGCGGTCGGGAGGTGCTGGTCGATCTCCGGGCTGCGGGCGAGCCGGGCGGTCGCGGACTCCACCGCGCTGCCCGGGAACGGCCGCTTGCCGCTGAGGGTCTCGAGGAGCACCAGGCCGAGGGCGTACACGTCGGCCTTGCCCGTGATCGGCTGCCCCATCACCTGCTCCGGCGCGATGTACGCGGCGGTGCCCATCACCGTGCCGGTGCCGGTGACCCGGGCGGAGTCGCGGAGCAGGGCGATGCCGAAGTCGGCGAGCTTGACGTGCGTGCCGTCGGACTCGAGCAGGACGTTCGCGGGCTTCACGTCGCGGTGGACGACACCCTGCGCGTGCGCCGCGGCGAGACCCTCGGCGATCTGCGCACCGACGCGCGCGGTCGTGACGGTGTCGAGGGGCCCCTCGCGGAGCCGCGTCGCGAGGTCGCTGCCCGGGACGAGCTCCATGATCAGGTAGGAGTCGCCGTCGACGTCGTCGAGCGCTGCGTCGTAGAGCGTCACGAGCGCCGGACTGCGGAGTGACGCGAGGACCTGGATCTCCGCCTCGGCACGGGCTCGCTCCCCGTGGTCGACCGGGCCGATGCGGAACACCTTGACCGCGACCTCGCGTCCGAGCATCTCGTCGACCGCCCGGTAGACGGACGCCATGCCGCCGTGCCCGAGCGTGCCCGTGACGCGGTACCTGCCGCCGAAGACCCGTTCCTCCATGTCCGGCAACCTACCGGGGCGACCTGACGGGCCGCGCACCGCGACGGAGCGCCGTCAGGTACAACCGGTGCGCCGTGACGACGATCGCGAGCCACGCCAGTCCGAGCGCCCACGCCGCGAGGACGTCGGTCAGCCAGTGGTGACCGAGGAACACGCGCGAAGCGCCGATCGACAGCACGAACGCCGTCCCGACGGCGATCGTCCACACCCGCCCGACCAGCCGGGACTGCCGGAGGACGAGCAGGTAGACGATCGTGCCGACCACCACCGTGGCGTTCAGGGTGTGGCCGGACGGGAACGACGCGGAGTGCTCGTACGGGGGCACCGCATCGGCGAGCGGCGGACGGGCCCGGCCGATCAGGTCCTTGCCCGCGACGGTCATGAGGAGCGATCCGCCGCTCGCCGCGACGAGCAGCACCAACGGGGTCCATGCCCGGCGCTGGATGGTGAAGCCGATCAGGAACCCGACGGCGACGATGGGCATCCCGACGGTGCCGGCCACGTCGGTCCACCACGTGACGAGGGTGTCCGTGGTCGGTGACCGGAGCGTGAGCACCCAGTCGAGCACCGGCCGGTCGAGCACGGCGACGTCGTCCCCGGCGCGGACGGCGTCGTAGACCTCGGACGCCGCCCAGGTCGCCGTGACGGCCACCGCGATGCCGATCGTCAACGTGAGCACGAGGACGGGGAGTGCGCCGTAGCGGTGTCCGAGTCCGGCCCAGGTGTCGGCGACCGACCGACCTGCGCGGGTCCGCCACCGGGTGAGGTCGACGTCGCCGACGTGCTCGTCGGGGGCCTCGGCGTGGGTGTGGTCCATCGACCCACCCTGCCCGGTCGTGGCTGATCGCGGCCCGGTCAGTCCTTCGCGTCGGCGTACGAGTCGACCACCGCGACGCTCAGCGGGAACGTCACCGGGAAGTCACGGAAGAGCAGTCGGCCGGCGTCGACCGCTGCCGCACGCACCTGGTCGGCGACCCACTCGGCGTGCTCGGCCGGCGCGTGCACCACGATCTCGTCGTGCACGAAGAACACCAGGTGCGGCCCTGCCGTCACCGGCCCCGGGAAGCGTGCGGCGAGGCGCGTCCGCAGCGAGCCCATCCACGCGAGCGCCCACTCCGCGGCGGTTCCCTGCACGACGAAGTTCCGGGTGAACCGTCCCCAGCTCCGGGCCCGCGACTCCACGGCCCGCTGCATCGCCGGGGTGCCCTCCACCGCGTACGCGCGGTTGCGCGCCTCGAACCAGGACGGATCCGGCACGGGCGACGTCCGACCGAGCAGGGTCGTGACGGGCTCGCCGCGCTCCCCCGCCCGGGCGGCACGCTCCACGAGTGCCAGCGCCTGCGGGAACGCCCGGGCCAGTCGGGGCACGAGCCGGCCGCCCTCGCCCTGGGTGGCGCCGTACATCGCGCCGAGCATCGCGCCCTTCGCCTGCTGCCGGGTCTCGACCGCCCCCGAGGCGACGACGCCGTCGTAGAGGTCGCGTCCGTCGCCCGCCGCCGCCATCGCCCGGTCCCCCGCCATCGCGGCGAGCACCCGGGGTTCCAGCTGGGCGGCGTCGGCGACGACGAGCTTCCAGCCGTCGTCGGCGACCACGGCGCTCCTGATGCCCTTCGGCAGCTGCATCGCCCCGCCGCCGTCCGCGGCCCACCGTCCGGTCACGACCCCGCCGACGACGTACTTCGGGTGGAACCGACCGTCGCGGACCCAGTCGTCGAGCCACGTCCACCCGTTCGCGGTGAGGAGCCGGGCGAGCCGCTTGTACTCGAGCAGGGGCTCGATGACCGGGTGGTCGAGTTCGCGGAGCTCCCACTTCCGGGTGCTCGTCACGGTGAGACCGGCGCGCCGGAGCGACCGGAGGACGTCGGCGGGCGAGTCGGGGTTGAGGCCGGGGTCGTCGAGACGCTCCCGGATCACCGTCGCGATCTCCTCGAGGCGTCGCGGTCGGACGCCGTACGGCACCCGCGGACCGAGCTCCTGCTCGAGCAGCCGCTCGTGGACGTCGACGCGCCACGGGAGTCCGGCGTGCAGCATCTCGGCCGCGACGAGCGCCCCGGCCGACTCCGCGGTCAGGAGCAGCCGGAGCGCGCTCGGCGCGGTCGACGACGCGACGGCGTCGAGCTGCGCCCGGAACTCGGCGACCGGGTCCAGCGCGTCGTCCGGCACCGGAGCGGCGAACAGCGCGTCGTCGAAGAGCCGGGCCTGCGCCGGCTGGGCGACCCGTGCCTCCAGGGCGGGTGGCGCGTCGAGCGCATCGGGCGGTGACGCCTGCAGCGCCGTCCCGCGCGCGGCGAGCGCGCCCCGCAGGACGCGGCGGCCGAGCCGGAGGTCGACGCAGCGCGCGACCCGTCCGCCGGCCGCGAGCACGTCCGGGTACCAGCGTGTGGTGTCGTCCCAGACCCAGCGCACGTCGGCGGCGTCCTGGTCCGCGACGAAGGCCGGGAGGCCCGGCTCGGCCACCCGGATCGGCTCGCCCCCGGCGGTCCCCGCGTCGGTCAGGGGCGTCGCGGAGACGCCGCCGTCGACGCGGTGGAGGACGTAGTGCACGGGACGATCATGCCGTGGACCACCGCCCTTGGCGTCCGGTCACTCCCCCGGACGGACCGCAGCGGTGTCGGCGACGTCGATCCGGACGTCACCGTCCGGCGCCTCGGACACCTCGACCCGGGGCTCGGCGTCGTGCTCGTCGGACCCGGACATGCGGCGCAGGGTGTCCTGCCGACGCTCTTCGAAGGACATGTCGACGCCGTCGTCGAGGTGGTCGCGGTCGGGGTGCTGGTGTCCGTCGTGCTCGGTCATGGGGCCGACCGTACGCGCGGACGGTGAACGTGACGATGGTTCGACGATTCTGCGTCTTCCGGACATTAGAGGATGATGGAGCGGTGCAACAGACCATCGATGACCACGAAGCGTGGCGGGAGGTGCCCGCTGACGAGGTCCCCGTGAACGCGACCGTGCGCTACGACGACCGCGGCGAGCGACTCGTCGGCACCGTGGTCGACGAGCTCGCGACACCGGGTGCGACCGCGCTCGTGGTGCTCGACGCGGACGGTGCGCCGAGGGTGGTCCCCACCGAGGCCCGGCTCGAGATGCGGGTCAGCGAGGGCCGGGTCGACGAGGTCTGGGTCGACGAGGTCCGGGTCAGCACAGCGGGACGTTGACCGCCAGCCCGCCCATCGCCGTCTCCTTGTACTTGGTCGACATGTCGGCGCCCGTCTGCCGCATGGTCTCGACGACCTGGTCGAGCGACACGTGGTGGACGCCGTCGCCGCGCAGCGCCATCCGTGCGGCGTTGATCGCCTTGTTCGCCGCGATCGCGTTCCGCTCGATGCAGGGGATCTGCACGAGGCCGCCGATCGGGTCACAGGTCAGCCCGAGGTTGTGCTCCATGGCGATCTCGGCCGCGTTCTCGACCTGCTCGGGCGTCCCACCGAGGACCTCCGCGAGGCCGGCGGCCGCCATCGACGCCGCCGAACCGACCTCGCCCTGGCAGCCGACCTCGGCGCCGGAGATCGACGCCCGCTCCTTGTAGATCGAGCCGACGGCACCGGCGGTGAGCAGGAACCGGACCACGGCGTCGTCCCGGCGATCGGGGGTGATCTCGGGCACGTAGGTGAGCGCGTACGACAGGACCGCGGGGATGATCCCGGCGGCGCCGTTCGTCGGCGCGGTGACGACCCGGCCGCCGGTGGCGTTCTCCTCGTTCACGGCCATCGCGACGAGGTTCACCCACTCCATCGCGAAGAGCGGGTCGTGGTCGGGGTCGTCGCGGACGAGCTGCTCGTACCAGGTGGCCGATCGGCGCCGGACGTCGAGTCCGCCGGGGAGCGTGCCGGTCCGGCGCACCGAACGGTCGACGCACTGCTCCATGACGGCGTGGATCGCGAGCAGTCGCTCGCGGACGGCGGCCTCCGAGGTGTCGAGTGCGACCTCGTTCGCGAGCGCGATGCCGCTCACGGGCAGGCCGGAGCGCGCGCACTCCGCGAGGAGCTCGGCGCCGCTGGAGAACGGGTGGGGAACGTGGTCGTCGACGGGGATGGCCGCGCCCGCGACCTCCGCGGCGTCGGTGTCGCCGTCACGAGTGATGAACCCGCCGCCGATCGAGTAGTAGGTCTCGTCGGCGAGCACGCTCCCGTCGGCGTCGGTGGCCCGCAGCCGCATGCCGTTCGGGTGGCGCGGCAGCATCGTCAGCGGGTGGAGGACGATGTCCGCGAGCCGGAACGGCACGGTCGCTCCGTTCGCCAGCCGGAGCGTCCCCGTGCGTTCGAGGTCGGCCAGGTCGAGCGCCATCCGGTCGGGGTCGACCGTCTCCGGGTCGGCGCCCGTCAGCCCGGCCGCGACGGCGCCGAGCGTGCCGTGGCCGTGGCCGGTCGAGGCCAGCGACCCGTAGAGGTCCACCCGGACGCCGGCGACACCCGACACGGGCAGGGCAGCGGCGAACGCGGCTCCGGCGCGCATCGGCCCCACCGTGTGGGAGCTCGACGGGCCGACACCGATGCTGAACAGATCGAAGACGGAGACCGGCACGCCGCCACACTAGCCCGTCCGGACGGACGGGAGTCCAGCAGCGGTCAGCGGCGACGGACGCGGCGCAGTCGCTGCGAGCCCTCGCCCGGCATGAGGATCCACAGCACGACGTAGAGGACCCAGAGCGGGCCGGGGAACAGGCTCAGGATCACCCACACGACGCGGACGAGGGTACGGGACCAGCCGAGCCGGTCGGCGATGCCGGCGCAGACCCCGGCGAGCAGGCGGCCGGAACGGGGACGGAGGAAGGTGCTCATGCCGACCACGCTACGGACCGACGGGCACCCGAGGACATCCGGGTGCCCCACGAGCGACGGTGGGGACAACCCCCGGGGCGCTCTACGGGACGAGGACGATCTTGCCGCGCGTGTGCCGCTGCTCGAGCTCTGCGTAGGCGTCCTGCACCCGGTCGAGCGGGTAGGTCGCGGCGATCGGGACCTCGATGGCCCCGTCGGCGACCTGCAGCGCCAGCGCCCCGAGGATCTCCGGGTCGGCGGTGTCCGCACTCCCCGCGGCCTTCGCCCCGAGCTCCGAGGCGGCCTCGAACGCGATGATCGTCTCGATGCGGTCGACCGGGACCCCGAGCGCGACGCCGAGGTGGACGTACTCGGGGCCGTACGTGTCGATGAGTGCGTCGACGCCGTTCGTCGCGGCCTCGGCGATCCGCTCCTGCAGTCCGTCGCCGTACGCCACGGGCCGCGCGCCCTTCGACCGGAGCCAGTCGTGGTTCGCCTCGGAGGCGATCGCGATGACGTCGATGCCCTCGTTGGTGAGCAGCTGCGTCACGAAGCCGCCGACACCACCGGCGGCGCCGGAGACCACGACGGTCTCCCCCGGTCGCGGATCGACGGCGCGGACGGCAGCCGCCGCGGTGGTCGCCACGATGTCGAGCCCACCCGCGACCTCCCACGGGAGCAGGTGCGGCTTCTGCACGACCTGACCGGCCGGCACCGACACGTACTCGGCCTGGCTCGACCGCTCCCACGACCAGCCGAGGACCTCCTCGCCCTCGTCGACGCCGTCCACACCCTCGCCGGCGGCCACGACGATGCCCGCGAAGTCCGTGCCCTGCCCCGACGGCAGCTTCGACGGGTCCTCACCGTCGAACAGACCCTGACGGATCGCGGACTCCCCCGGGTTGATGCCGGCGGCGCGGACCCGGACGAGCACCCGGCCCGCCTCGACCCCGGGGACCGGGACCTCCTCGACGCGGAGGACGGTTCGGTCACCCCACTCGGAGAACCGGACGGCGCGCATGGTGTCGGGGAGCTCTGCCATGCCGTCGACGCTACCCCGGTCACCGGACCGTCGAACATGGACCGCTCCATCAGCGCCAGCATGGGAGACTGACGGCATGCCCATCCTCAACAAGGACATGCAGGTCTGCATGTCGCTGGCGGCCCGCCCGAGCAACATCGGCACCCGGTTCCACAACTTCCTGTACGACGAGCTCGGGCTGAACTTCCTCTACAAGGCGTTCACGACCACCGACCTCCCCGGCGCCGTCGCGGGCATCCGTGCGCTCGGCATCCGTGGCTGCTCGGTGTCGATGCCCTTCAAGGAGGCGATCATCCCGCTCGTCGACGTCATCGAGGAGTCCGCGGCGGCCATCCAGTCCGTCAACACGGTCGTGAACGACGACGGCGTGCTCACCGCGTCGAACACCGACTACGAGGCCGTCGCGTCCCTGCTCGCGAGCCACGACGTCGACCGCTCGTCACGGGTGCTGCTGCGCGGATCCGGTGGCATGGCCAAGGCCGTCACGGCGGCGTTCCGCGGTGCCGGCTTCGAGCACCTCACGGTGGTCGCCCGCAACGACGAGACCGGTCCGGCCCTCGCCGCGCAGTACGGCTACGAGCGGGTCGCCGACGAGCGCGACGCCGGTGACGCCGACGTCCTCGTGAACGTCACGCCGCTCGGGATGCGCGGTGACGACGAGGACGCGCTCGCCTTCGAGGACGCCCGGATCGCCGCCGCGCACACCGTCTTCGACGTCGTCGCGTTCCCCTCCGAGACGCCGCTGGTCCGCGCCGGACGCGCGGCCGACAAGCACGTCATCACCGGCGCCGAGGTCATCGCCCTGCAGGCGGCGCGGCAGTTCGAGCGCTACACGGGTGTCGCCCTCACGGACGACCAGGTGCGTCGCGCGAGCGCGTTCAGTCGCTCGGAGTAGCGACGTCCGTCGCACCGGACGGGAGGCCCGTGGCGGCGCCGCCACGGGCCTCCCGTCCGGTCTTCAGTCGCGCCCGGCGCGACCCGCGGCGACCCAGCCGAGCCGCCGCAGCGTCTCGTGGTTCCGCACCCAGATCGCGGGCTGCATGAGGAAGTCCGGCACGTAGGAACCCGGTCCTGCGATCGCGTTCTCGACGATCGTGACCTTGCAGCCGCGCCGGTGCTCCTCGACCGTGAGCGCGACCCGGGCCTCCCCGATGGGCCAGCCCTTCGGCCGGATCGTCATCGCGTGCGGCGGATCCCAGACCTCGACGGTCGTGGTGTCGTCGATGACGATCGGCCACACGCCGAACGAGTGGTGGATCCGGGTGCCGACCGCTGGCCACCCTGGGTCCTGCCCACGCATCCGGGACGCACCGACCACCCAGGTCGTGAAGAGCCAGCCGTCGCGCAGGACGTCGAACACGTCCTCGGGGCGGCAGTGCAGGATGCGGACGTTCTTCGCCATGGGTCAGTCCTCCGGTGCGAGATCGACGTCGACGGACAGGCCGAACGTGTGGCGCAGGGCGCTCCTCGCGGCGTGCCAGCCGGCCATGCCGTGCACGCCGGGACCCGGTGCGGCGCTCTGCGACGCGAGGTACATGCCGCCGCCCGTGCGCCACGGGTCCGACGACAGCACCGGGCGCTTGACGAGCTGCCAGAAGCTCGCTGCGCCCGCCGCGATGTCGCCGCCCTGGTAGTTCGGGTTGTACTCGGCCATCTGGACCGCCGTGCGGCTCGAAGCGTGGAGCACGAGGTCGCGGAACCCCGGGGCGAACCGCTCGATCTGCCGGGTGACGGCCTCGGTCTGATCGACGTCGGAGCCGGCCGGCACGTGCGCGTAGGCCCAGAAGACGTGCTTCCCCTCCGGAGCCCGGCTCGGGTCGACCACGGTGGGCTCCGAACCGAGGACGTAGGGCCGCTCGGCGTGCTGCCCGCGGGCCACCGCCCCCTCGGCCGCGGCGATCTCGGCGCGCGTCCCGCCGATGTGCACCGTGCCCGCCTTCCGGAGCAGCTCGTTCTCCCACGGGACCGGCCCGGACAGCGCGAAGTCGACCTTGGCGGCGGCGTTGCCGAACCGGAAGCGCCGGAGTGCCCCGCGCTTCGGGGTCGGGATCTGCTTCCCCGCGATCCGGAGCATGCCGGGGACGCTCGTGTCGAAGAGCACCGCCTTTGCCGGCGTGAGGTCTCCGAGGCTCGTGACCTCGCGGCCGGTCTCGATCGTGCCGCCGTGCGCGACGAGGTCGGCCGCGAGGGCGTCGACGATCGCCTGGCTGCCGCCGATCGGGACGGGCCAGCCGCGGGCGTGGGCGTAGGAGCCGAGCGACAGCGCCGCGGCCGCGGTCGCGAGCGAGGGCACGTGCTGGATCGAGTGCGCGGCGACGCCCGTGACCATCGCGGGCGCGACGTCCTCACGGAACCGGGCGTTCCACGCGCGCGTGCCCTGCTCGAGCGCGCGGAGGCCGAACCTCGCGACGGTCACCGGGTGCCGTGGGACGTGCAGGAGCGCATCGGTCGCGAAGTCCGCGACCTGGTCGGAGTGCCGCGCCAGCGGGGCCATGAGCTGGTGGAACGCCGGGCCGTCCGCACCGAGCCCCGCCGCGGTCTCGGCGATGTCCCGGTACGCGATGCCCGCGCGGCCGCCGTCGAGCGGGTGGCCGTACTGGACTTCCGGCAGGCGCAACTCGATGCGGTCCTCGAGGCGGAACGCGCGGAAGAACTCGGACTGCAGGGCCATGGGGTGCACGGCGGAGCAGACGTCGTGACGGAAGCCGGGCAGGGTGAGCTCGGCCGTGCGGGCTCCCCCGCCGATCGTGTCGTTCCGTTCGACGACCTCGACGCTCAGCCCGGCGCGCGCGAGCGTCACCGCTGCCGCGAGTCCGTTCGGCCCTGCTCCGACCACCACCGCGTCCACCATGGGTCCGAGCCTAGGGACCCGGGCGTCCGCGAGCGCTCAGGGCTGGTCGTCAGGCGCGGGCGGTGTCGGCGTCGGCAGGGTCGGAGCCGTCCTCGTCACCGTCGACGTCGTCGGGCTCGTCGGCATCGGGAGCGGTGGACCCGACCGGGTGTTCGGCGAGCAGGGTCGCGAAGTCCTCGTCGAGCATCTGCTGCAGGCGTTCGTCGCGACCGACCTCGTAGTCGTCGGCCGGACGCTGTGCCCAGCCGAGGCGCCCGACGACCGTCGTCCCGATGTCGTCCCACGCGCGGGCCCGGGCCTGCAGCACGATGCCGTCGACGAACTTCTGGTCGTCGCGACGGGCGTCGAGCCGGGCGGCGAGCTCCTCGTAGGTGGCCTCTCGTGTGCGGAGCTTGTGGTCGTCACCGCGGCGGTAGTCGTGCTGGTGTCGTGACCGGCCCTTCTGCTTGCTCGAGGTGGCACGGATCTCGCGCATCCGGGCGGCGTCCCCCCGCTGCTCCTCGGCCATCCGGTGGAGTTCCTGGCGTGCGGCGTCGGCGATGAGCGCGTGGTCGAAGTACCCCTGGTCGCGGAGGGCGTTCGTGATGATCCGGTTCGCCACCGCCACGACGACCGCGGCCTTCGCGATGAGGAACCCCTCGTCCACGGCGCGCTTCAGTTCGACCTGACTCACGGGTCGGTCGCGCACGTCGTTCTTGCTGCGTCGTCCGAACAGGGCCATGCCACGACGATACCGGCGACGAGTGACCGTCAACCGTCCGACGGACCTCGGATCAGCGCACGGACGGACGACGCGCGCCGGCACCGTCCGTACGCTCGGAGCCATGACCTCGTACCCGACTGCTCCTCGTACCGGCCTCGGGACGGCCAGCCTCGTCCTCGGCATCTGCTCGCTGCTGGCGGGCTGGACGTTCTTCGCTCCGATCGTCGGGCTCTGCCTCGGCATCGCCTCCCGATCGCGGGAGCCGATGGCCCGCGGACGTGCCGGGTGGGGCATCCTGCTCAACCTCGTCGCCCTCGCGGTGTGGATCCTCGTGGGCGCGCTGCTCGTCATCGGCGGTTCGTTCGCCGTCTGGCACGGGGCGACCACCGGCCGCTGACCAGCTCTCCGGACCGCGCGCACCGGAAGCAGGAGGGTTGCACTTGTAAGTGCAACCCTCGTAGTGTGGTCACCACCTACTCCACTGAACGACAGGAGAGCGCGATGCCCCCCGTACGCAGCGTGGTCACGGAAGACACCACTCCGGATCCGGCAGTCCGCGACGAAGCCGCGGACACGGTCGAGCGCGCGCACGACCGCCAGGTGGTGGGCATGTCGCTCACGCTGGACGACGGAACGAGCATCGCGGTGCCGGGACACCTCGCCGCCTTCCTGGTGAACACACTCCGCTCGACCGCGAACGGGTCGGCGGTCGTGACCGTCTCGATCCCCGAGGAACTCACGACCACGACGGCCGCCAAGGAACTCGGGATCTCCCGCCCGACGCTCATGAAGTTGATCAGAGCGGGCGCGATCCCCTCGACGAAGGTGGGAACTCACACGCGACTCCGTCGACGTGACGTGCTCGAGCTCCGGCAGCGCCGCGACGCCGATCGTCGAGCCGCGGCGCGCGATGTCCGAATCGCCGGCGAAGCGTTCGACTGAAGTGTCACACGCCACCCGTAGTCTTGCGGTGTGCTCCAGCGGGTCTTCGTCGACGCCAACGTGTTCTTCAGCAGAACCCTGCGCGACTGGCTCTGCCTGCTCCGCGCCGAAGTGCCGCAGATGTTCCAGCTCCACACCACCGAGGACGTCCTGGCGGAGACCGTGGCGCGACTGCGGACGGTTCATCCCGACCGCGATGGCGGTGCGACGACGCAGCTCGTACGGAGCCTCAGGGGAGCCGTCGATGAACTCGTCGAGGACTTCGACGGCCGAGTCGACTGGCCCGGCAGCGATCGGAAGGACCGGCACGTCCGCGCCGCGGCCATCGCATGCCGAGCGGACGTGCTCCTGACCGAGGACCGCGGCTTCGAGGAATTCGATGCGTTGCCGTACGAGGTGTACGGGTGCGACGACTTCTTCGTGCTGGCGGACGACGCCGTTCCGTGGCTCGTGCGAAACGTCGTCCTCGACCAGAACCGGTACTGGAACGGACGGCCGAACCGGAAGGGCCTCGCGGTCGCGCTGCGGGACGCCGGCTGCCCGGTGTTCGCTGAGCGGGTCGTCGCGCACCTTCGCGCGGCGAGCGGCGTCGGCGACACGAAGAGCGCGACTCGGTAGCGCCGGGGTCGTCAGCGGACCGCTCAGAGCACCAGCCCGTAGACGGCCACGTCGACGCGCCGCGACCCGAGCGGCATCGCGCTCCGCAGCGTCCCCTCGTGCACGAACCCGAGCCGCTCCGCGAGCCGACGGCTCCGCTCGTTGTCCACGGCCGTCCGGATCTCGACCCGAGCGCACCCCCGTGCCCTGGCCACACCGATGAGCACGGTGGCCGCGCGGCGCACGATGCCCCGGCCCTCCGTGCCGGCGTCGATCCAGTAGCCGAGTGACGCCTGCCCGAGGTACGGGTCGAACGCGAGCGAGGCCGCCCCGACGATGCGGTCGTCCGACCGGATGACGCACGGGAGCGACCGGTCCATCGCGTACTGACCGAGCAGGTGCTCGGTGTGCATCGCGATCGTGTCGACGCTCTGCACCTGCCACGCCCAGGGTTCGGCGGCCCGGAGCCGGTCGAGGTTGGCGACGACGAGCTCGTGCAGCGGCTCGACGGTGGTGAGGTCGCGCAGGGTCAACGTGCACCCGTCCCCGATGTCCCGTCCGAACGCCGCCACGGACCCGACACTATGCACGTCGGCGTCGCAGCGTCCGCCGACGGCTACAGTCGGAGCATGCCCGAACCACTGGGTCTGCGCGACCGGAAGCGCATCGAGACGCGACGTCGGATCGCCGAGTCCGCCCGGTCGTTGGCGCTCGAGCACGAGATCGACCACACGACGATCGAGCAGATCGCCGCGCGGGCGGACATCTCGCCCCGGACGTTCTTCAACTACTTCGACTCGAAGGAGGACGCCGTCCTCGGGCACACCGAGCTCGACCTGTCGGCGGAGGCGTTGGCGACACACCTCGAGGCGGTCGCGGGGGAGCCGGCGGCCCAGGCCGTCGTCGACCTCGCGTTCCTCGTGTTCGGCGACACGTTCGCGGACGAGGACGAGCGGACGGCCCGCAAAGAGCTCGTCGTGCGGTTCCCGCAGCTGATGAAGCGGCAGGTCACCCGGATGACGACCGTGTCGGAGGCGATGGTCGGCGCGGTCCGGACCGTGTTGGCGCGCGATCCGGCCTGGGGCCCGGAGGCCGCCACCGCCCAGGCCGCCGAGATGCTCCTCGGCATGTGCATGACGGCGATGCGCAGTGCAGCTCGGCACGACGGCTCCGACGCGGAGGAGGTCCGCGCCGAGGTGGTCGCGCTGATCCGCGACACGGCGTCGCGGATCGCGACGGACTGACACGCGACCCCGAGACGGCCGGGAGGCCCGCGGCGGCGTCCCCACGGGCCTTCCGGCCGGCTCCTGGTCGCGTCAGCCCTCGCTGATGAAGCCTTCCTTCGTCATCCAGTCGAAGGCGACGTCCGCGGGCTCGCGGCCCTCGACGTCGACCTGACGGTTGAGCTCCTGCAGGACGGCATCGGTGAGCTTCGGGGAGATCTGGTCGTAGACGTCCTCGAGCTGCGGGTACTCCTCCAGCGTCTCCGTGGCGAGCACGGGCGCGACGTTGTACGCCGGGAAGAACCCGCGGTCGTCCTCGAGCACCTGCAGGCCGAGCGACTTGATGCGGCCGTCGGTCGTGAAGACCTCGCCGAAGTTGCACTTGCCACGGTCGGTCGCGGTGTACACGGTGCCGGTGTCGAGGATGTCGACGTTGCCCGACGGGATCGCGGTGTCGCCCGATCCACCGACCTGCAGGCCGTACTTCTGCAGCATCGGCTTGAAGCCGTCGGCACGGGAGTTGAACTCGGACTCGACGCAGAACGTGCGCTGGTCGGCCGGCAGGTCGGCGATCTGCGACAGCTTCGTGATCCCACCGAGCTCGTCGACGGCTTCCTCGCGCACCGCGAACGCGTACGTGTTGTTCATCGGCGCGGGCGGCAGCCAGGTCAGTCCGTTGCCGGCGTCCTCCTTGCGGACGGCCTCGTACTGCTCCTGCTTGTCCGGGATCCCGGCCTCGTGCCCCATGTAGGTCAGCCACGCGGTGCCGGTGTACTCGTACGTCATGTCGGCCTGGTGCCCGGTCATGAGCTGACGGACGGCGACGCTGCCCGGCACGTTCGTCTCGTCGGTGACGTCGAACCCGGCGGCCTTCGCGGCGAGCACGGCGATCTTCCCGAGCACGAGCTGCTCGGTGAAGTTCTTCGACGTCACGGTGATGTGCGCGCCGTCCGGCAGGTCGTCGATGCGCTCGATGGTGCCGGGACCCGCGGCGGGCACGAACGACGCGGCGGGTTGCAGGCCGCAGCCGGTCAGGGCGAGGGCCGATGCCCCCACGAGGACGGCGGCGGCGACGGAGCGGCGCTTCATCGGAGTCCCTTCGGTCGTGCGACGGTCTCGACGATCCGGCCCACCCAGTCGATGGACAGGGCGAGGAGCGCGATCAGGAGCGCTCCGGACACGAGCACCTTCGGCAGGAAGAGGTTCACGCCCGTCGTGATGAGCAGCCCGAGCCCTCCGGCACCGATGAAGGTCGCGAGGGCCGCGGAACCGACGAGCAGCACGAGCGCGGTGCGGATGCCGGCGAGCATCACCGGGACCGCGAGGGGCAGCTCGACCCTGAACAGGACGGACGCGGCGCTCATGCCCATGCCGCGACCGGCCTCGACGAGTCGCTGGTCGACGCTCTCGATGCCGATGATCGTGTTCCGGAGCACCGGCAGGATCGCGTAGAGGACGAGGGCGACGATCGCGGCCCAGGAGGTGAAGCCGAGCCACGCCGCGAGCAGCACCACGAGGCCGACGGCCGGAGCCGCCTGCCCGACGTTCGCCACGGCGAGGATCGCGCCGCTCGCCCGCCGGAACGGGCCGCGGGTCAGGGCGACACCGAGCGGGATGCCGATCAGGAGCACGATGACCGTCGACGCGAGCGTCAGGTACAGGTGCTGCCCGGTGAGCGCGAGGATGTCCGCCGGGTTGAGCGTCGTGCGCTCGGTCGGGGTCAGAGCGGCGGTGTTCAGCCAGACGACGAAGGCCACGAGGACCAGCACGATGACGACCGGCTGGACGACGAGCCCGCGCCACGTGACGCGCGTCGGGCGGTCGGTACCGGCTGCGACGACGTCAGCCATCGGCGCGCTCCGTGTCGTCGGCGGCCGGTGACGCCGCGGGTGCCGGTGCGGACGGCATCGTCTCGATCGGGTTCGTGTTCGTGCCGACCGGGGTGTACGCCTGCTCCTCGGCCGCGGCGGCGCGCGACTTCGTGATGGCGTCCATGACGGTCTCGACGGTGATCACCCCGCGGAAGGCGTCACGACGTCCGGTGACGAGCGCGGCGCCGGCGCTCGACACGAGCATGGTGTCGAGCGCGTCGTTCAGGGTCGCGGCCTCGCCGACGACGGGCAGGTCGGGGTCGATGCCCTCCGGGATGCGGTCGAGCCGCTCGATCTGGCGGCGGGTCGGCCAACCGATCGGCCGCTGGCGACGGTCCACCACGACGGCGTGCCCGTGTCCACCGGCCTCGCGCATGCGCTGGAGGACGGCCTTCGCCTCCTCGCCGGGGGAGCAGGTCACGGCCGACTCGACCTCGACGTCCCGCACCCGGTTCAGCGTGAGCTGCTTGAGCCCGGCACCCGACCCGATGAAGTTCTCCACGAACTCGTTCGCGGGCTCGGCGAGGATGCGCTCCGGGGTGTCGTACTGCACGATGTGGGCACCCTCGGAGAACACGACGATCCAGTCGCCGAGCTTCACGGCCTCGTCGAAGTCGTGCGTGACGATGACGATCGTCTTGTGCAGCTCCTCCTGGATGCGGAGCAGCTCGTCCTGCAGCCGCTGCCGGGTGATCGGGTCGACCGCGCCGAACGGTTCGTCCATCAGCAGGACGGGCGGGTCCGCGGCGAGCGCCCGGGCCACACCGACGCGCTGCTGCTGGCCGCCAGAGAGCTCACGGGGGTACCGGTCACGGTAGGTGTCCGGGTCGAGCGAGACCAGGTCGAGGAGCTCGTCGACGCGGGCGGCGATCTTGTCCTTCGGCCAGCCGAGCATCTTCGGCACGATCGCGATGTTCGCCGCGACGGTCATGTGCGGGAAGAGGCCGCCGGCCTGGATCACGTAGCCCATGCGCCGACGGAGCTCGTCGCCGTCGATGTTCGTGACGTCGTCCTCGCCCACGACGATGCGGCCCTCGGTGGGCTCGATCAGGCGGTTGATCATCTTGAGCGTGGTGGTCTTGCCGCAGCCGGACGGGCCGACGAGCATGACGACCTTGCCGGCCGGGATCTCGAGCGTGATGCCGTCGACCGCGGGCTTCGCCTGGCCGGGGTAGCGCTTCGTGACCTCGTCGAGCAGGATCCCGCGCCCGGTCACGGACGGGTCGGCGGTGGCGGTGCCGGTGTGGGCAGCGCTGGCCTGGTCGGTGCTGCTGCGTTCAGTGCTGCTGCGTTCAGTGCTGGACACGGATACCTCGCGAGATGGTCAGACGGCCGAGGCCGAGGAGCAGGAGGTCGAGGACCAGGGCGAGGAGGACCACGCCCACGGTGCCGACGACCACGGAGTTGAGGGCGTTCGCGCCGCCGAGTCGGGACAGCCCGGAGAAGATGAAGCCACCGAGCCCCGGACCGAGCGCGTACGCGGCGACCGCGGCGACGCCCATCACCATCTGCGCGGAGACCCGCACGCCGGTGAGGATGATCGGCCACGCCATCGGCAGCTCGACCTGCACGAGGGTGCGGAAGCGGCTCATGCCGATGCCACGGGCGGACTCGACGACGGTGTCCGGGATCTCACCGAGCCCGACGACCGCGTTCCGGAGGATCGGCAGGGCGGCGAAGAACGTCACGGTCACCACGGACGGGACGACACCGAAGCCGAGCGGGACGAGCAGCAGGCCGATCACGGCGAACGACGGCAGGGTCAACCCGACGGTCGACACCTCGTTCGCGGCGGCCCGGAGTCCGGGGATGCGGTAGACGAGTGCGGCGAGCACCACGGCGATGAAGGTGGCGAGGACGACGCACTGGACCACCAGCGAGAAGTGCTGCCACGAGGAGAACCAGATCTGGTCCCATCGCTCCACGACGTACTGGAACACGGGTGGGCGCTCCTTCCTGGTCGGTCGAAGTGCCCACAGATCGGGGCACGAACGCGGACCAAGCTACGCAGCGCGTCGCTTCTTGTACATCTGCAAATGTTCGGATCGACGGGTCAGGGCCGAGCAGGTGCGATGAAAACGCCTGGTCACCCGTGGTGCCGCACGTCCTCCCTGGGAGAACGGTAACGATACCGAGCGGGGGTCGGCTATGCGCGCAGGTCGCGGAGCCCGGCCCGCTCGGCGACGTCGACGAGGTGCTCGCGCCACGCGACCCAGTCGGTGGCGCTCTTCTCGGCGAGGTTGCCGTCCCCGTCGCCCGCGGTGCCGTCGAGCATCTCGCGGACGATGTCGGCGTGGCCGGCGTGCCGGGCGACCTCGTACCCGAGGTGCACGAGGACCTGGTGGAGGGTGACCTCGCGGCGCTCCTCGGGCCACCACGGGACGGCGCCGCGGGCGTCGAGGTCGAGCGCCTCGATCGTGGCGTCGGCGTCCGCGGCGGACCGGTGGTGGAACGCGATCACGTCGGCCATGGTCTCGTCGAGGGACGCGTACATGTCGTCGCCCTCCCACGACTCGAGCCAGGCGGGGGAGTCGGGCAGCGGGCGACCGAAGACCTCGCCGAGGTACCCGGCCTGCACGCCCGCGACGTGCTTGACGAGCCCGAGCAGGTTCGTGCCCGTCGGGGTCAACGGCCAGCGCGCCTGCCGCTCGGCCAGCCCCTCGACCTTGGCGAGCAGTGCCGCCCGGTGCTTCCTGAGGTAGCGGTGCAGCGTCTCCTTCTCGGAGCCGGTCACCGCACGGTCGGCGACGGCCGTCCCCGGGGCCGCGGGGCGGACCTCGGGGACGTCGTCGTCGGGGACCTCGTCGTTCATGCTCCCGATCGTGCCAGGCCGGGGTCGCGGACGGTCGCCCGGACGCGCGCCGACTCGTGCACGGCGACGCGCTCGGCCGTCAGGAGCAGCCCGGCGACCTCCGCCGAGGTCCGGGAGGCCCGGTCGTTCCAGCTCGTCAGGTCGCGGACGCGTGCCATCCGCACGTCGGGCGCCGGGCACCAGAGCACGGGGGAGCCCTCCTCGACCGCGAGCGCGTTCCACACGAGGTCGAGGGCGCGCTGGACCCGCTGCGAGTGCACGGCCGTCGGACCGCCGGCCGCGTAGACGACCGAACCGACGAGGCAGGCGCCGACGAGCGGTCGGCCCTGCACGCCGACGGCGGAGGCGCTCGAGGCCTTGCGCACGCGGCCGTGGTCGTCGAGGTACGCGAACCAGGCGTGCTGGATCCAACCGCGTTCGATGACCGCGCGTGCGCTGGAGAGCAGCGCCTCGAGCTCGTGCAGCTCCTCGACGCGGGCTGTGGCACGGCGGGTCCGGACGGCCGCGCGGTGGACGGCGTACCGGTCGAGCAGGCCGCGGATCCCTCGGCGTGCGGGCGGACTGGGGACGGGGGAGGCGTCGGTGGCGACGTCGTGCTGGACGCGGAACTCGAGGGTCATCAGGCCCCTCCGATCTTCACGTGCACGGATGTGTGGGGGTCAGGGTAACCCCGGGTCCGTGCGCCGCAACAGCCCTCGGTCGTCGAGGAGGGCGTCGATCGCACGTCGGCCGACCGCGCGGAACGCGGGGTCGGAGGTGGTGTGCAGGGCCGAGGCGATCGAGACGGCCCAGCCGCGGGCCCGCTCCCACGTCTCGTCGTCGACGGCCAGCGCTGTCCGGAAGCCGCAACGGGCCTCCCGGTCGAGCGTCAGCCAGGCGGTCGCGAGGTCGACGGCGCGGTCCCCCGAGGTCACGTCGCCGAAGTCGACGACCGCCGTCAGGCGGCCGCCGTCGGCGTCCGGCTCGACGAGCAGGTTGAAGGGGTGCAGGTCGCCGTGGACCCAGACGGGAGGCTCGGTGGACGCCGGCAGGGCGGCGGCGGTCCGCCAGACCGCGGCCAGCTCCAGGGCGCGGGGCACGTCCGCGGTCGCCAACCGGTGGAGCACCGCGTCGGAGCGCTGCGCGAGGGGGACGGCCCGGACCGGGTTCACGGGCGCGTCCGCGGGGGCGGGCACGTGCAGGAGGTCGAGGAAGGCGGCGAGCGCCGCACCGACCCGGCTGCCGCCGACCCGTTCGCCCGCGGCGACGCCCGGCAGCCACGGCACGACGCTCCACGCCCACGGGTAGCCGTCGGTCGGCACGCCGGTCCGCACGGGCGCGGGGACCGGGACCACCGGCGCGACCCGACGGGCGATCTCCGGCAACCAACGCTGCTCGTGCTCGATCAGCCGCGCGGCCGCCGCCCGTCGGGGGAGTCGGACCGCCAGGTCGTCGCCGAGCCGGACGAGCACGTTGTCCCAGCCGTTCGCGGCGACCTCGAGCGGCCGGTCGGCGAGGTCGGGGTGCTGGGCACGGAGGAGCGCCCGCACGAGCGGGACGTCGACGTGCACCTCGGCGGCGGGGGTGGGCACGGCTCGAGGCTACCGCCGTCGGCACCCGTGAACGGGGGCCGGAACGGGAACGTACCGGTTGGTATCCTCGTGCTGAGGTGACGTGGGTGTCCCTGGGGGGACCCGCGTCACCGAACCGGTCGTCCCTCGGCGTCGGGGGCGATGATCGCGACCAGGCGCGGGATCTCCGGCCGCGTCCGTTCCGTCACGAACGCGGCGAGGAGCACGGTCCAGAGCTCCCGGAGCCGCTCGAACAGGTCCGCCCGGTCCGCGAGGACGTCCGAGACCGCCTGCACGCCGGTGTACGCGGGGCTGACGACCCGGCCGATGAGCGCCGGGTCCCAGCGGTCGTCGACCTCGCCGGCAGCGATGGCCTCGCGGAAGATGTCGGCCGTCACGCGCATCCAGTCGGTGTAGGGGTCCTGGCGGGCGATCCCGTTGCCGGCGGGCTCGGTCGAGAGCCGGATCCCCGCACTGACGACGACCTCGGTGGTCATCTGGACCGCGAGTCCCTGCGACATCCACATCATCGACTCGAGCGGCGTCCGACCCCGAGCGTGCGCGACCTCGGCGTAGGCGCGGGACACCTCGTGCTGGCGGGCGACGACGGCCCCGGCGAGGTCGGCCTTGGACGCGAAGTGGAAGTACAGCGCGCCCTTCGTCACCCCGGCCCGTTCGGCGACCCCGTCCATCGACGCACCGACGTACCCGCGCTCGTCGAACTCCCTCGCGGCACCCTCGATGATCGCCGCCCGGGTCGCGACGGCCCGCCGCTGCCGGGAGGGTCCGTCCTCTGCCATGCACGACCTCCGGATTGGATGCTACCGAGGTCCGACGTCCGGCCGGGTCACAGCCCACCACCGGGCGTCGTCCAGCCCTCGTGCCCTACGGTCGTCGGCATGCAGGCGTGGACGAACCCGGCGCTCCTGGCCCGGACGGGTCGGTGGCTGCTGCTGCCCGTGGCGGTGCTCGACTGGTTCGCGCTCGCGCCGCAGGCCGTGGTCGTGACGGCGTTCCTCGTCGCCGTGGCCGGACTCGTCGCCATGGCGGCCGCCCTGGTCGTCCGCATGCTGCGGCGCTCCCGCGGCGCGATGGCCGGTGTCGGCATCGCGCTCCTGCTCGGCGGGCTCGTGGTGTTCGCGCTCGATCCGTTCCCGCCCACGGTCCCCGTCATCGACGCGTGGTGGCCGGACGCGATCACGCAGCCGCAGGTCGTCGGCAGCGCCTACTGGAAGGTCGCCGGCCTCGGTCTCGTGCTCGCGGGCGTCGGCATGCTCGCGACGCTGCTCGTGGTCGCCCTGTCCGGACCCACCGCACGCCCCCGGCAGCGCTGAGGGGTCAGTCGCGGCGGACGGTCGTGACGGTCGCCGCGAGCGTGGGTGCCGCGGCGTCGATCAGCGCCCGGACGGCTCCTTCGCCTCCGGCGGCGGTCCGTGCGAGGTCGGTCATGCCGTCCACTCCGGGGAGCGCGAGCGCGCCGTCGGACGCGAGCACGAGGACGTCCCCGGACCCGAGGTCGACCGGGACCGGCGTCCGGTCGGAGCCCTGTGGCCGCAGACCGACCGGCAGGCTCGCGCTCCGGAGTTCCTCGACCGGTCCGTCCGCGCGGACGACGGCCGCCAGGCCGTGCCCGAGGTCCACGACGTCCACGTGACCGGTCCGCGGGTCGACCCGCGCGTGCACCAGCGTGGCGACCGCTCCGGCGAGGGACAGGTCGGGGGCGAGCTGTGCCTCCAGGCCGGCCACCGCACGCTCGAGCGGGACGTCCGTCCGGGCGGCGACGGCCCCGCGGACCGCGGAGGCGAGGAGCACCGACGCGCGACCGGCGGCCACGGTGCCGACCGTCAGGTGCAGGGCGCCGTCCGCTGCCACCCGCTGGTCCACGACGTCGCCACCGCCGCCGTCAGGCTGCGCCGAGGCCGTCGTGACCGTGTACCCCGCGACGTCCACCGGCTCCGGCGCGAGGCCCTCGAGCACCCGACGGACCCGCCGACGGTCGATCGCGTGCCCGAGTTCACGCTCCGCCCACCGCGCGAGGTCGCGGAGCAGGGCGACGTCCTCCGCGCCGAACTCGCGCGGCTGGGCGTCCATGATGCAGAGCGTCCCGACGCGGGTGCCGTCCAGCATCGACAGCGGAGCGCCGGCGTAGAAGCGGATCCCGTGCTCGGCGACCGCTGCCGTGGTGGCGAAGCGGACGTCGAGCGTCGTGTCGGGGATCACCATCGGCTCGGGCGTCAGGACCGTCGTCGCGCAGAACTGCTCCGACGCGGGCACGCTCGAGCCCTGCTGCCACCCGAAGGTCGACTGCGTGGTGACGACGTCGTGGTGCACGAGGTTGAGGAACGTCAGCGGGACCCCGAAGGCCTCCTGCGTCATCCGGGTGATCCGGTCGAAGCGCTCCTCGGGACCGCTGCCGAGCACGCCGAGGGCCTCGACGACGGCGGTGCGCCGTGCCGCGGGGTCGAGCGGGAGGGCGGTGGAGGACTGCGTCACACGCCCTGTCTACCCGCACCCTCTGCGGTGAACCAGTCCCGAGGGTGGGGGTCAGCCGTCAGCTCGCGGCGCTCGGACACCGGCGCGGCCCAGCGCGCGGCGTTCGCGAGGACCCGCTGCACGTCCGGGTGGTGGTACACCGGGTACTCCTGGTCGCCGGGGGAGAAGTAGAACACCCGACCGAGGCCACGACGGTACGCGACGCCCGAACGGAACACCTCGCCGCCGGAGAACGTGGAGAGGAAGACCTCCTCGTCGGGGCGCGGGATGTCGAAGAACTCGCCGTACATCTCCTGCTGGTCGATGACGATCGGGTGCGGGACGCCCTCGGCGATGGGGTGGTCCGGGGCGATCGTCCAGACGAGCTCGCGGTCCTGCCCGTCGTTGCGCCACTTCAGCGAGCACGTGGTGCCCATCAGGCGCTTGAACGGCTTCGAGTAGTGGCCGGAGTGCAGCACCACGAGGCCCATGCCGGCGTGCACGGCGTCGACCACGCGCTGGACGACCTCGTCCGAGACCTCGTCGTGGGCGGCGTGGCCCCACCAGAACAGCACGTCCGTCTGCGCCAGGCGTTCGGCGGTGAGGCCGTGCTCGGGCTCCTGGAGCGTCGCGGTGGACACGTCGGCGCCCGGGACGAGCTCGCGGAGCGCGGCAGCGATCACGGCGTGCATGCCGTCGGGGTAGTGCCCGATGACCGTGGCGTCGCCGCGGCTCTCGTGCACGTTCTCGTTCCAGACGACGATCCTGGGTGCGTCCTTGCTCATGCGGCGACCTCCATCTCTCGACCCGCAGCAGCGGACGCGTAGATCGCGTCGACGACACGGCTGCGGTGCAGTGCGAACTCCCCGTGGTGCCCCTCGTGGGCCCCGGAGCGGATCGTGTCCAGGAACTCCTCGATGACGCGCTGGTGGTGCCCCGACGGGACGCGCACGCCCGGTCGGGTGACCGTCGGCACGCCCTGCTCGTCGGAGTACAGCGTCACGGTGCCCTCGGTGGCGTAGTCGCGGACGAACAGCCGGGCGCCGCCGGTCGAGCCGAGCAGCTCGACCTCGATGTCCTCGACGTCCTTCGAGTAGCTGGCCCAGCTCGCCTGGAGCTGCAGGCTCGACCCGTCCTCGAACCGGAGCAGGGCGCTCGCGAAGTCCTCGACGTCGAACGGCCGACCCGTGGCCGCGGACACCGGGTCCCGGTCGCTGCCGCCCCGACCGGCGCTGCCGAGCTCGTTGTACGCCACCGCGCTCGCGGTCACGACGCGCGGTTCGCCGAGCAGGTGCAGGGCGATGTCGAGCACGTGCGAGCCGAGGTCGATGAGCGGACCACCACCCGCGGTCTCCTTGTTCGCGAACCAGCTCCTGATGCCCGGGATCCCCGCTCGCCGCAGCCAGGAGGCGCGTGCGTGGTAGACGTGTCCGAGCGGCCCGTTGCCGTCGGCGTCGCGCTGCGCGAGGTGGCCGCTGAGGAACTGCACGTCGGCACGCCGGCGGTGGTTGTAGGCGACCTCGAGCACGCGGTCGTTCCGCACGGCGGCGTCGACCATCTCCTGCGCCTGGTCGCCGGTCGTCGCGAGCGGCTTCTCGCAGAACACGTGCTTGCCGGACTCGAGCGCCGCCACGGCGATGGGGTGGTGCAGGGCGTTGGGGACGCCGATCGACACGATGTCGAGGTCGTCGCGGGCGACGAGGTCCTGCCAGTCCTCGTACCGGTGCGGCACGCCTCGGGAGTCGGCGAGCTCGTGCAGCCGGTCGGTCTCCTGGCCGGCGAGGGCGACCACCTCGACCCCGGGCACCGCGGTGTAGGCGTCGAGGTGCGTGGTGCCGGCGAAGCCGAGTCCGATCACCCCCACGCGCAGGGGTCGGGCGGTGTCCGTCGTGGCGGTCGTTGTCCTCGTCGACATGACGACAACGCTAGTCGGGGCGCGGGTCGAATCGATACGACCAGCGGCGTGTCGGGCTGTCGGTGTCGGGGTTCTGTCGGGAGGGGTACGCGACGATGTCCGCATGACTCCCCGATCCCTGTTCCGTGCGGCCGCGGTCGCCGAACTCGTGACCTGGACCCTGCTCATCGCCGGGATGGTGCTGAAGTACGGCCTCGACGCCGGCGACTGGGGCGTGCGCATCGGCGGCGGGGTGCACGGCTTCGTGTTCCTCGCCTACCTCGTCGTCACGACGGTCGTCGCCGTGAACCAGCGCTGGTCGTTCGGCGCGCTCGTGCTCGGGTGGGCGAGCGCCGTCGTGCCGTACGCGACGGTGCCGTTCGAGGTCGCGGTGGCCCGGCGCGGGATGCTCGACGGCCCGTGGCGGCGGTCGGCTGAGGGGCGGTCTGGCTTCTGGGACCGCCTGCTGTTCTTCGTGGTGCGGCGTCCGGTGCTCTCGGTCGCGATCGGTGTCGTGGCGGTGGCGCTCGTGTTCTCGGGCCTGCTCGTGGTCGGCCCGCCGGTGCCCGCGCGCAGCTGAGGCCCGCGGGCCGCCCGGCTGGTGCCCGGGGCCCGTGCCACTGCCCCGCCCCCGGCTGGTCGCACGACATGCCGCTCACGTCCGCGTTGGTCGCAGAAGGCGTCGACCGGCGCGGGCCGGGGCGACACCTTTCGCGACCAACCGCCTCACCGCACCACCGGGCCGGACCGCCTCACGGGGCGGCCGGGCCGGACCGCCGCGTCGGGCAAGTCCGGCCAGGCCGGCGCGCACCCCCGGCGCCGCCGCGCCCCGAGACGGACGGGAGGCCCGGTGCCAGCCGGCACCGGGCCTCCCGTCCGTCAGGGGGTCGCGCCTACAGCGCGGCCAGGATCCCGTTGAGCGTCGCGGACGGGCGCATCACCGCGCCGGTCTTGGCGTCGTCGGGACGGTAGTACCCGCCGATGTCCGCCGGGTGTCCCTGCACGCCGTTCAGCTCGTCGACGATCGTCTGCTCGTCCGCCCCGAGCGACTTCGCCACGTCCGCGAACGCCGCCGCGAGTTCCGCGTCGTCGGTCTGTGCCGCGAGCTCCTCCGCCCAGTACTTCGCGAGGTAGTAGTGGCTGCCCCGGTTGTCGATCGAGCCGAGCTTGCGACCCGGCGACTTGTTCTCGTCGAGGAAGGTCCCGGTGGCACGGTCGAGCGTCTCGCCGAGGACCTTCGCGCGCTGGTTGCCGGTCACGCCCGCGAGGTGCTCGAACGACACCGCGAGCGCGAGGAACTCGCCGAGGGAGTCCCACCGCAGGTAGTTCTGCTCGACGAGCTGCTGCACGTGCTTCGGCGCGGAGCCACCGGCACCGGTCTCGAACAGGCCGCCGCCGCCGAGGAGCGGGACGACGGAGAGCATCTTCGCCGAGGTGCCGAGCTCCATGATCGGGAACAGGTCGGTGAGGTAGTCGCGGAGCACGTTGCCCGTGACCGAGATGGTGTCCTCGCCGCGACGGATGCGCTCGAGCGAGAAGGCCATGGCGTCCTCGGGCGACATGATCTCGATCTGCAGGCCGTCGGTGTCGTGCTCGGCGAGGTAGGTCTTCACGAGGCCGATGAGGTTCGCGTCGTGCGCACGCGTCTCGTCGAGCCAGAACACGGCCGGGGTCGCCGAGGCCCGGGCGCGCGTCACCGCGAGCTTCACCCAGTCGCGGATCGCCACGTCCTTGGTCTGGCAGGCACGCCAGATGTCCCCGGCCTCGACCTCGTGCTCGATGACGGTCTCGCCGCCGCTCGTCACGACGCGCACACGACCGGCCGCCGGGACCTCGAAGGTCTTGTCGTGCGAGCCGTACTCCTCGGCCCTCTGCGCCATCAGGCCGACGTTCGGCACGGAGCCCATCGTCGCCGGGTCGAAGGCACCGTTCGCGCGGCAGTCCTCGATGACGGTCTGGTAGATGCCCGCGTAGCTCGAGTCCGGGATGACCGCGAGGGTGTCGTGCTCGTCGCCGTCCGGGCCCCACATGTGGCCGGACGTGCGGATCATCGCGGGCATCGAGGCGTCGACGATGACGTCGCTCGGGACGTGCAGGTTCGTGATGCCCTTGTCCGAGTCGACCATCGCGAGCTCGGGGCCGGCGTCGAGCCCCTCGTCGAACGCCTGCTTGATCGCTGCACCGTTCGGGGCGGAGTCGAGCCCGGCGAGGATCGAACCGAGGCCGTCGTTCGGGTTGAGGCCGGCGGCCGCGAGGTCGGCGCCGAAGCGCTCGAACACGGTCGGGAAGAACGCGCGGATGACGTGGCCGAAGATGATCGGGTCGGAGACCTTCATCATCGTGGCCTTGAGGTGCACGGAGAACAGCACGCCCTGCTCCTGCGCGGCGGTGATCTGGTCCCGCAGGAAGGCCTCGAGCGCACGGACGTGCAGGACGGTGCCGTCGACGACCTCGCCGGCGAGGACCGGGATCGACTGCTTGAGCACGGTGCTCTCGCCGTCCGCACCCACGAACTCGATGGTCAGGGTGTCGTCGGCGGGGGCGATCCAGGACTGCTCGTTCGAGCGGAAGTCGTCCTTGCCCATGGTCACGACGTTCGTCTTCGAGTCGTGGCTCCAGGCGCCCATGCGGTGCGGGTGCTTCTTCGCGTAGTTCTTCACCGAGAGCGGCGCGCGGCGGTCGGAGTTGCCCTCGCGCAGCACCGGGTTCACGGCGCTGCCCTTGGTGCGGTCGTAGCGGGCGCGGACGTCGCGCTCCTCGTCCGTGGTGGGCTCGTCCGGGTAGGCCGGCAGGTCGTAGCCCTGCGACTGCAGTTCCTTGATCGCCGCCTTGAGCTGCGGGATCGACGCCGAGATGTTCGGCAGCTTGATGATGTTCGCCTCGGGGGTCCCCGCGAGCTCTCCGAGCTCGGTGAGGGCGTCGTCCAGGCGCTGCTCGTCGGTGAGCCGCTCCGGGAACTGCGCGATGATCCGGCCGGAGAGCGAGATGTCGCGGGTCTCCACGTCGACACCGGCGGTGCCGGCGAAGGCCTGGATGATCGGGAGGAAGGAGTGGGTCGCCAGGAACGGCGCCTCGTCCGTGAGCGTGTAGATGATCTTGGCCATGCTGGCGGGTACTCCCTTGTTCATGCCGTCGGTACGCCCCACGCTACTCGCACGCGCGGGATGTCTCGATGTCAAGATACCTGGTCGGGTCACCTCCCAGCGAACTTCCGCCCGACGCCCGGGAGGCACATGGCCGACACATGGGGACCACGCGTGGACTGGTCTCCCGCGGCTCCCACGCCGTGGTGGGAGGAGCAGACCGTGACGACGACACGACGACGGACCCCCGAGGACTTCGGGTGGGCGGCCGAGGACCTCCGCTCCGCCTACGCGGTGGACGGCAGCGGTCCGTACCGGTACGCGCCGGACGGATCGGGCCCCTTCTCGTACGACGTCGACGGCTCGGGCCCGTGGCTCGTCGGACCGGAACCGGCGCGGGGGATCGCCCGGTTCGCACCCCGGCAGCGCGGGACCGGCTCGCGACTGCGCCGGATCGGGACGGCGTGCGCTGCCGGGACGCTCGCGCTCGTGCTCGCCGTGGGGAGCGTGGCGGCCGTCGCGCACACCGTCCCTGCACAGCACCGGGTGGACGCCTCCGCCGTCCACAGCACGGAACAGACCGGCGACTGACGGGGCGTTCGGTGCCACCCTGGGTGCGTGACCGAACTCCTCGTCGTGGGCGTCATCGCCCTGCTCGCCATCGCCGGTGCGGCCGTGCTCGGCCCGCGCATCGGCGTCGCGGCACCGCTCGTGCTCGTCGCGGTCGGCATCGCGGCGAGCCTCGTGCCGTGGGTGCCGGACGTCCGCATCGACCCCGAGTGGATCCTCGCGGGCGTGCTCCCGCCGCTGCTGTACTCGTCAGCGGTGTCGATGCCGTCGATGAACTTCCGGCGCGAGTTCGGCGCGATCAGCGGTCTGTCGGTGCTGCTCGTCGTCGCGAGCTCGGTCGTCCTCGGGCTGTTCTTCGCGTGGGTGGTCCCGGGCATCGGGATCTGGTGGGGCATCGCGCTCGGGGCGATCGTGAGCCCCACCGACGCGGTGGCGACGTCGATCGTGAAGCAGACCTCGGTGTCGCGCCGCGTCGTGTCGATCCTCGACGGCGAGTCCCTGCTCAACGACGCGACCGCACTGGTGCTGCTCCGCACGGCGATCGCGGCCGCTGCGGCGTCGTTCTCGTTCTGGGGCGCGCTCGGTGACTTCGCCTGGGCCGTCGCACTCGCGGCGGTCGTCGGCTGGCTCGTCGGCTGGTCGAACGTGGCGGTGCGGCGCCGCGTGTCGAGTCCGGCGATCAACACGGCGCTCTCGTTCGCCGTACCGTTCGTCGCGGCGGTCCCGACGGAGCACCTCGGCGGGTCCGGGCTCGTCGCGGCCGTCGTGGCGGGGTTGTTCACGGGCATCGTCGGTCCGCGGAGGCTCCCGCCCTCGCACCGGCTGTCCGACGCGCAGAACTGGCGGACGATCGAGCTCGTGCTCGAGGGCGCGGTCTTCCTGACGATGGGACTGCAGCTCTCCGGGATCCTCCGTGACGTGCGGGTCGAGCACGTCGGCATCGGTCCCGCGGTCCTCATCGCGGTCGGCGCCCTCGTCCTCACGCTCGTCGTCCGCGCGGCGTACGTGGTCCCGCTGCTCGCCGCACTGTCGGCGAGCGCACGTCGTGGCGCCCGGATGGAGGAACGCGTCGGCGAGATGGGCCGCACCGAGGACCGTGACGCCATCAGCGAGATGATCCGCGAGCACCGACCGGGCAACCGGCAGCCGTCGGAGCGCGAGCTCGACCGCTTCACCGTGCGGCTCCGGCGGCTGCTGGCCGACATCGCCTACTACCGTCGCGCCCCGCTCGGCTGGCGGGAGGGCACCACGGTCGTCTGGGCCGGCATGCGCGGCGCGGTGACCGTCGCGGCCGCGCAGACGCTCGAACCCGAGACCACGCCGCAGCACGCACTCCTCGTCCTCATCGCGTTCGCCGTCGCGGTGCTGTCGCTCGTCCTCCAGGGCGGCACCATCGGGCCACTCCTCCGGCGGATCGCAGAGCCGTCCCCGGACACGAGCGCCTCCGACGCCGCGGAACGACGACGGCTGATCGAGCTCATGCGCGCGGCGTCCGAGTCCGTCGAGTCGGCGCGCGAGGAGCCTCCGGCCCGGCGAGAGGAACTCGAGGCAGCGGACCCGACCGAACTCCGCGCGTGGATGGGTCGCGAGAAGGCCCGACGGCTCGCGGTGCTCGAGGCCCAGCGGCGTGCAATCCTCGACGCCCGCGACGACGGAACGTTCGACGCCGAGGTCCTCGAGGCGATGCTGCAGAACCTCGACGCCGAGCAGATCGCGCTCGAGCTCCGCGGAGCGCCGGCGTCCTAGTGCCCTAGCGTCCCGGCGTCCTAGTGCCCGATGGTGATCCGGAACACCCGGACACCGGAGGTCTTCAGCGCCGCGAGACCGAGACGCATCCGGAGGTTCCGGAACGGGCGGTTCCGTCCCGTCGGCGCGGCCGCGGCTCCGATCTGGTGGAGCACCTCGGACGTCAGCGTGCGCTCGATCTTCGGCGCGAGACGGGTCACGCCCGACACCGTCACGACGATGCGGACCGCGTTCGGCGCGAGCAGGGGGTCGATGAGCTCCGCGGCCTCGTGCGCCCGGTGGAACGCGGGGTCGTCGCCGGGTCGGCGGATCGCGATCACGGCGAGTTCGGCGTCCCCGGTCTCGCTCGGGTCCGGGAGGTCGTCGACGCCGACGACCCGCATCCTCGTGGCGTCGACTCCGGCCCGGACCGCGGCGGCACGCAGCACGGGCAGGAGCTCCTGGGTGCCGGCGAGGACGACCTCGGCGGAGCGCAGGTCGACGGGTTCGTGACGCTCGCGCGGCGTTCGGGCCATGGGCTTCGGTCCTTCCGGTCGCTCTCCTCGGACAGTACCGATCGACACGGAGGACCGTGCCGTCGGGGCGCGTCCGGTAACGGAATGATCACATTGGGGTCTGTACAAACGAACAGAGTCGTGCAGAATGGTGGGCGGCCATGACGACTGCACCCCACCCAGACCAGCACCCGGAGACCCCGGTCGTGCACCTGTCGCGCCGTGCAGCCCTCGAGGCCGAGCGCGCCGCGTCCCGCAAGCAACCCCGGCGGACCGGTCGCACGGCCGCCACCGCGCGGGCCACGACGGAGCACGCCAGTGCCGCGCACACCGAGACCCGCATCCGCCGCGTCGACCGCGACGTGACCGGGCCGACCACCGCCCGCCCGGCCGCCGTCGCGACGACCCCGCGGGGACGACGCCCGCTGCGCACCCGGGTCAACCCGCTGCGCCCGGCGAACCGCGCCAGCCGCGTGACCCTCACCAGCGCCCTCGCGGCCTTCGTGCTCTTCGCCGCCTCCGCGACCCCCGCGCACGCCGCGTCCGGCACCGCGGTCGCCACCGCGACCCTCGCCCCGAGCGTCGCCGGTCAGGACTACTCGGTCACGCAGCTCGCCGCCCTCGCCGACCCCGCGCGCGACGGCTTCACGATCGGCGGCGGCTCGACCACGAAGGAACAGGCCACCGCGAGCGGTTCCGTCTCCTTCGGGGGCGAGGTCCGCTCGCCGTTCCCGGGCCCGGTGCAGATGAGCTCCGGCTTCGGGTACCGCTCGGCACCGTGCGGGGCGTGCTCGTCGCTGCACGAGGGCCTCGACTTCACCCCGGGGCTCGGCACCCCGATCGGCGCGATCGCGAAGGGCACGGTCCGCGTCGCCGGCACGTACTTCAACTACGGCACGGCCGTGGTGATCGACCACGTGATCGACGGTCGCAAGGTCGCCACGCTGTACGGCCACATGATCCCCGGCTCCACGCCCCTGAAGGTCGGCGACACCGTCGAGGCGGGCGAGTTCATCGGCCAGGTGGGCAACTCGGGTGTCTCGACGGGCGCACACCTGCACCTCGAGGTCCTGCTCGACGGGGTCACCCCGATCGACCCCGCCGCGTGGCTCGAAGCTCGCACCGGACGTCCGATCACCGCCTAGGCAGCCGATCCACAGCACCCCCGCAGTCACTGCGGGGCGCCTTCCCAAAACCCCTGTGCAGGCTCACAGGCATGGACGACTGTCACAGGCCCAGCGCCCGAACGCGACCGGTTCCGCCCCGACCTGAGCGGACCACCCGCTGATGGGCGCCGACACCTGGATCGCCTTCGGGCTCGTCATCCTCTTCGTGCTCGTCGGTGGGGTGTTCGCCGCCGCCGAGATCGCCCTCGTCTCCCTCCGCGAGTCGCAGCTCCAGCAGCTCGAACGCAAGGGGCCGCGCGGCGCACGGGTCGCCCAGCTCAGCCGTGACCCGAACCGCTTCCTCTCCGCGGTGCAGATCGGCGTCACGGTCGCCGGGTTCTTCTCGGCCGCGTACGGCGCCTCGTCGATCGCACCCGACATCGCGCCGCTGCTGCAGGGCCTCGGCCTCGACCGCGGCGCCGCCGAGGCCGTCGCCCTCGTGCTGCTCACCCTCGTCATCGCGTACCTGTCGCTCGTGTTCGGCGAGCTCGTCCCGAAGCGCCTCGCCCTCCAACGCGCCGAGGGCTTCTCGATGCTCGTGGCCCCGCCGCTCGACCGGTTCGCGACGCTCATGCGTCCGGTCATCTGGGTGCTGTCCACCACGACGAACGCGATCGTGCGGTTGCTCGGCGGTGACCCGAACGCCCGCAGCGAGTCGATGAGCACCGAGGAGCTCCGCGACCTCGTGGCCGAGCACGACGCCATCGACGCCCAGGGCCGGCAGATCGCCCGGAGCGCCCTCGACGCCGGTGACCGCACCCTCCGCGAGTCGATGCGCCCCTGGTACGACGTGTCCACGATGGACGCCGACCTCACCATCCGCCAGGCCACCGACCACGCGCTCGACGCCGGACACTCGCGCTACCTGGTGACCTCGGGCTCCCGGGACGCCGTGACGGGCTTCGTGCACCTCCGCGACCTCCTCCGCCCCGTCGATCCGGAGGCGCCGCTCGCGACCCTCGTCCGGCCGGTCCTCGCGATGCCGGAGACGAAGTCGCTCTCGAGCGCGATCGCCCAGATGCGCACGGACGGCCACCAGATCGCGCTCGTCGTGGACGAGTACGGCGGCAGTGCGGGCATGGTGACGCTCGAGGCCCTGCTCGAGGACCTCGTCGGGCGCATCAAGGACGAGTGGGACACCGCCGAGTCCGACACCGCGTCCGCCGCCGCCGACGGGGTCGACGGATCGCTCGTGCTCGAGGACCTCGCGGCCGACGGCGGCCCGGTCCTGCCCGACGGCGACTACGAGACCGTCGGCGGGCTCGTGCAGGTGCACCTCGACCGCATCCCCGTCGTCGGCGACGTGGTCGAGCTCGACGACTGGTCGCTCGAGGTCACCGAGATGGACGGACACCGCGTGGCGCGGGTGCGCCTGGTCGCGCGGGAACGCGCGCTGTAGCGGCGACCACCAGCGGACGGGAGGCCCGCGGCGGCGCCGCCACGGGCCTCCCGTCCGATCCGCGTGGACCCGGTACCGAGGCAGGCCCTCCCGGTACCTGTCCCGGTACCGGTCTCGCGACGTAGCCTTGCCGACATGGGTATCGACGTGCGCAAGGAGATCCAGGACTTCCTGTCCTCGAGACGGGCACGGCTCACCCCGGACCAGGTCGGCATGCCGACGTTCGGCGGGGGAGTCCGACGGGTCCCGGGTCTCCGCCGGCACGAGGTGGCGATGCTCGCCGGGGTGAGCGTCGACTACTACACACGGCTCGAGCGGGGCACCCTCAAGGGCGTCTCGGACAGCGTGCTCGACGGCCTCTCGGCGGCGCTCCGGCTCGACGAGGACGAGCGCACGCACCTGTGGGACCTCGCGCGGCTGGCGAACGCCGGCGTGAAGACCATGCACCGCAACGTCCCGACCCGGGTACGACCGGGGGTGCAGCAGCTCCTCGACGCGATCACCGGAGCGCCCGCGTGGGTTCGGAACGAGCGCGGCGACGTCGTGGCGACGAACGAGCTCGGTCGGGCGCTCTACTCGCCGATGTTCGCGGGACCCGGTCGTCCGGTGAACACCGCACGGTTCACGTTCCTCGACCCGGCTGCCCGCGAGTTCTTCCCCGACTGGGCCCAGACCGCGCGGGACGCCGTGGCGATCCTCCGTGCCGCGGCCGTCGCGAACCCGTGCGAACCCGGACTCGTGACGCTCGTCGGGGAGCTCTCGACCCGCAGCGAGGAGTTCCGCACGTGGTGGGCGGCGCACGACGTCCGGTCGCACCGAACCGGTCGGAAGCGCATCGAGCACCCGGTCGTCGGGCGGCTCGAGCTGACCTACGAGGCGCTCGACCTCGTCGCGGACCCCGGCCTGACGATGTTCACGTACGGGGCCGAGCCCGGCAGCGAGTCGGAGCGGAACCTGGCGCTGCTCGGGACCTGGGCGGCGACGGAGCGCTCGGAGCGGTCCGCCGCGGTGTAGCCCGCGGCGGGGTGGGCGGCTTCGGCCACGAAACGCGCGCGTTTCGACGCCGCGCGCGTCGTTCGACGGGTGCAACGTCGAAACGCGCGCGTTTCGTGGACCTCGACCCCGGACCCCGGACCCCGGACCGGCTACGCGGCGGACGGGCCCGGCTCGTCGTCGTCGAGGTCGTCGAGGATGCCGGCGTTCCGGAGCCGCAGCCACTCGATGCGCAGCGCACGCTCCTGCGCCGAGAGCCGCAGCACCCGGATCCCCGCGAAGACGAGCACGATGAGCGCGACACCCAGCACGAGTGCGGCGAGCACGACGAGCAGGTAGACGATGGACACGACGGCGAATCCCCCGGAGAACATCCGGCGAGCGTAGCAGCGGCGGTCCGTAGGCTGGACCCGTGACGAGGACCTCGGACGGATCCGCCGGCGACGCCGACCACGCCGTGATCGGCCACGAGTACCGCCGCTGGCGCCGCCCGGAACCGGCCTTCGCCCGAGCGGTCGTCACGGCCCTGGGCGACGCCCGGACGGTGCTCAACGTCGGTGCGGGAGCGGGCTCGTACGAGCCGACCGACCGCGAGGTCACCGCCGTCGAGGCCTCCGCCGGCATGCGCGCACAGCGACCTGACACGCTGCCGCCCGCGATCGACGCGACCGCGGAGGACCTGCCGTTCGCCGACGACACCTTCGACGCCGCGATGACGACGTTCTCGGTGCACCAGTGGCGTGACCTCGAGCGCGGGCTGGCCGAGGTGCGACGCGTGACCCGAGGCCCCGTCGTCGTCCTGACATGCGACCCCGACCGCGTGCAGGACTACTGGCTCGCTGAGTACGCCCCCGAGGTGATGGCGACCGAGGCCCGGCGGTACCCCGCCCTCGACCGGATCGCCGCAGCACTCGGCGGCGAGGTCGAGACCACCCGCCTGCCGATCCCCTTCACGTGCGTCGACGGCTTCTCGGAGGCGTACTACGCCCGACCCGAGCGGCTCCTCGACCCCGGGGCACGACTGGCGAACTCGGCGTGGTCGTTCGTGGACGAGGTCACGGCCCGGCGCTCGGTCGCGGCGCTCCGGGACGCGCTCGACTCCGGCGAGTGGGACCGCCGCCACGGCTCGCTCCGGGTGCGGCCGTCCTACGACGGGTCCCTCGTGCTGCTGCGGGCGACGCCGGCCTGACCGACGATCGCGACACGCCCGGCTTGACACGTCGTCGTAGGCTGGTCGGGTGAGCTTCCAGGAGGTGGTCGGCGCGCAGAGCGCCGGCATCAGGGCGTGACGCCCCCGGTCGCACCGTGCGGTGCGGCCGCCGTCACCGACCCCTGACCACCTCCGCCCGGTGCGGCGCGCATCCGCGTGCCCCGGGCCCCCGTCGAGAGCGACACACCATGCTGCCCATCAGCGAGAAGACCATCCGCACGTCCTTCGTCAACGCCTCCCGCAAGGAGACGGCCGACATCACCCTCCCCGACGCCTTCGAGGCGACCGACTGGGACGTGCTCGACTACCTCGGCTGGCGTGACCCGAAGATCGGCCGCCGTGCCTACGCCGTCGTCCCCACCCTCGAGGGCGACCTCGTCGGGATCCTGTTCCGGCAGGCCGAGGCGTCGCCCCGCAGCCGGGCGCAGTGCTCGTGGTGCCAGGACGTGAAGCTGCCGAACGACGTCGTGTTCTACAGCGCCAAGCGGTCCGGAAAGGCCGGTCGGAACGGCAACACCGTGGGGACGCTCGTCTGCCAGGACTTCGAGTGTTCACGGAACGTCCGGAAGCTGCCGCCGCCCGCCTACGAGGGCTACGACGTCGAGGCCGCGCGTCTGCGGCGCATCGAGGACCTGCAGCTCCGCGCGGCCGCGTTCGCCGCTGAGGTGTAGTCCCAGCGCGACCAGGAGACGGACGGGAGGCCCGTGGCGGGCGTGCCACGGGCCTCCAGGCCGTCAGGTGGTTGCGTCAGGGACGCGCCCGTCGCGTCAGGGACGCGCGTCGCTCGCGTCAGCGACCGATCGAGGACATGTCGGGGTAGCGGTCACCCGTGGGCACGGGCAGCGACGAGAGCCGCGTGAGCTGGTCCGCCGAGAGCGTGATCGACGTCGCACCGACGTTCTCCTCGAGCCGGCTGACGCGCTTCGTCCCCGGGATCGGCACGACGTCGTCGCCCTGCGCGAGGAGCCAGGCCAGCGCGACCTGGGCCGGGGTCCCGCCGACCTCGTCGGCGATCTCCTTGACCGAGTCGACGATGCGCATGTTCTGTGCGAAGGCCTCCTCGGCAAAGCGCGGGTTCGCGCGGCGGAAGTCGTCGTCGTCCAGGTCGGACGGGCTCGTGATGGCACCCGTCAGGAAGCCGCGGCCGAGCGGGGAGTACGGCACGAGGCCGATGCCGAGTTCGCGGAGGGTGTCGAGGACCTCGCCCTCGGGGTCGCGCGTCCACAGCGAGTACTCGCTCTGCAGGGCGGTGATCGGGTGCACAGCGTGGGCCTTGCGGATCGTCGCCGCCGACGCCTCGGAGAGTCCGATGTGGCGGATCTTGCCCTCCTGGACGAAGCCGGCGAGCTGGCCGACGACGTCCTCGATCGGGACCGCCGGGTCGACGCGGTGCTGGTAGTAGAGGTCGATGTGGTCGGTGCCGAGTCGGCGGAGGGAACCCTCGAGCGCCTCGCGGACGGACTCGGGGGCGGAGCTGATGCCGCGCTCGGTCGCCGGGGTGGCCTCGCCCGCGGTGTGCGTGATCAAGCCGAACTTCGTGGCGATGACGACGTCGTCGCGGCGGTCGGCGAGGGCGCGGCGGAGGAGCTCCTCGTTCGTGTACGGGCCGTACGCCTCGGCGGTGTCGAACAGGGTGACGCCCAGGTCGATCGCGCGGTGGATCGTGCGGATCGACTCGTCGTCGTCGGAGCCGGCGCCGGAGTAGAAGGCGCTCATGCCCATGGTGCCGAGGCCGACCGGACCGACCTCGAGGTCTGCGAGCTTGCGTGTCTGCATGCGTCCGGTCTACTCGCACCGGTCGCTTCCCCGGGAGGTACCGGTACGGCTACGCTGCGAGCACGGACAGGGTCCGGATCGTGGGAGGGGGACGACGTGGTCGTCATGTGGATCGTCATCGGGGTGGTCGTGGTCGTCGCGGCGGCGCTGGTCGTGCTGGAGCTGCAGAACGCGCGGCGTCGTCGGGTCCTCCGTGGCCTGCCGGAGGAGCACACCGGCACGCCGGGGGCCGGCGCGGACGGGGACCGTTCGGTCATCGAGGGCACGGCGCGGTCGGCACACCCTGGCGTCGGCGGTGCCGGGGGCGCCTTCCCGGGCTGACCCGCGATCGGAGGGTCGGCCCGCCGTCGGAGGGTCGCCCCCCGTTGGAGGGTTGGCCCGTCGGGCGTTGCAGTCGACACCGCGCGCCTCGTGCGGTTCCTCCAACGTGCTCGCGGCCCGCGCCGTGCACCTGGTGAGATCTGCACCGTGAACCTGTACTTCCGGCTGCTCTTCCTGACCCTGCGCATCCGACTGACCGCGACGCGTCGAGGCAGCGGCACCTCGCTGTGGGACGAGACGAGCACGCCGTTCCGGGTCACGCTCACCGACCTCGACCCGCTGCAGCACGTGAACAACGGCAAGTACCTGTCGCTGCTCGACCTCGGCCGGTACGACCTGCTCACCCGCTCCGGCTTCTGGCAGGCGGCGTCCGAGCGTGGGTGGTACGCCGTCGTCGCCGCGCAGACGATCACGTACAAGCGGTCGCTGACGCTCGGGCAGCGTTTCGTCCTGCGCACGCGAGTGCTCGGGATGGACGAGCGCTCGGTGTACATGGAGCAGACCTTCGTGCGGCGGGACGCCGTCATCGCCCGCGCGGTCGTGCAGGCCCGGTTCCTGCACCGGGACGGCGGGCACGTGTCGCCCACCGAGCTGCTCGCCGTCACCGGACCCGCGCCACGGGACCTCACGGTGCCCGCGTGGGTGCAGGAGTGGGCCGACGCTGTGCGGATCAGCAGCACCGCCCGCTGACTCCGGCCTCGTCGAGCGGTCGAGCATGGCGTAGACAGGAGCGATGCACCCCGACTCCACCGACCGCGCGTTCCACCGGACGAGCCGACGCGCGCTGATCGGGGGCGGCGTGGGCATCGGGCTCGCGGGTCTCCTCGCGGCGTGCTCCGGCTCGGCGCCGAAACCGGGTCGGTCGCCGTCGGGCCCGGCCTCCGCGACGGGTGCAGCGCCGGACCGGACGCCGACCTCGTCCCCGGCGCCGGGCGGCCCCGACTCGTGGGAAGCCCTCGCCGCAGCGGTGTCGGGACGGCTCCTGCGTTCCGGCTCACAGGGTTGGGACGACGCCCGGGTGCTCGAGAACCCGCGGTACGACGACGCCGACCCGCAGGGCATCCTGCTCGCCACGAGCGAGGCGGACGTGCAGGCCGGCCTCGCCTTCGCGCGGAACACGCACACACCGGTCGCCCTCCGCGCCGGCGGCCACTCGTACACGGGGTGGTCGGCCGGCGGCGCCCCCGGCACCGAGGTCCCGCGTTCGCTCGTCATCAGCACGAAGGAGCTCGACGGCATCGAGGTGCACGCCGACGGCACCGCGACGATCGGCCCCGGCGCGCAGCTCGCGAACGTGTACGCGACGCTGGCTGCCCAGGGCCGCGCGATCGGCGCCGGTTCCTGCCCGACGGTCGGCACCGGCGGCCTGACGCTCGGTGGCGGTGTCGGCGTGCTCACCCGCTCCTTCGGTCTGACCTGCGACCAGCTCACGGCCGTGCGACTCGTCACACCCGACGGCGCCGTGCACGACGTGTCGGAGCAGGCGGAGCCCGACCTCTTCTGGGCGTGCCGCGGCGGCGGGGGCGGGACCGTGGGCGTCGTGACCGCACTGACCTTCCGGACCCGCGCCGCGCCTGGCGTCCTGCTCTTCGAGCTCGCGTTCCCGGCGTCGGCCGCAGCCGACGTCGTGCGCGCGTGGCAGGACTGGGCCCCGACCGCCGACGACGAGCTGTGGTCGACGCTCAAGCTCCTCGGCGGCTCGCGGCACTCCTCGCTGTCGGTCACCGTGACCGGCGTGTGGACCGGCTCGAAGACCGGCGCCGACGCGTCCGTCGACGGCTTCATCGCGGCGACCGGAGTGAAGCCCACGCGTCACACGGCCGAGCAGCTGTCGTACGGCGCCGCGATGTCCGCGCTCGCCGGCAAGCCGCAGCGCGTGTCCGAGGCGGCGACGTCGTCGATCGGCGGGACGAAGCTCACGGACGCGCAGATCGACGTCCTCGTGCAGCACGCGGAAGCCGCCGGGGACGTGTCCGGGAACCTCGAGGGCGGTGTCTCGCTCGACGCCCTCGGCGGGGCGGTCGCGCGGGTCGGGCGGACGGACTCGGCGTTCCCGTGGCGGTCGGCGCTCATGACGGTGCAGTACACGGCGGTCTTCGCGGACGGGACGGACCCGGCGCCGTTCGACGCGTACGTGCGGTCGTTCCGGAAGGCGATGACGCCGGCGTGGGGGAGCGCTGCGTACGCGAACTACTGCGACGCGGCGATCACGGACCCGTCGGCCTACTTCGGCGTGAACACCTCGCGGCTGCACCGGATCGCCGAACAGGTCGACCCGGACGGGCTGCTGTCGCAGCCGCACTGGGTGTGAGCCGCTGGATCCGAGCCGCCTGGAGGCACGGTGCGGGTCCGCCACGGTCGTCGCCTCGTCGGCGGTGCGGCCTAGCATCGGCGGCATGGACCCCGAGGACCTGGTGCTCCCCGACGCCGCGGCCTGGCGCGCCTGGCTCGACGCGCACGAGGACGACCCCGACGGCGTGTGGCTCGTCCTCGCCAAGAAGGGCACGACCGAGCCGACGTCCCTGACCTACGACCAGGCGCTCGACGAGGCGCTGTGCTCGGGGTGGATCGACGGGCAGAAGCGCGGGCGTGACGCCGCCACGTTCCGGCAGCGCTTCACGCCCCGGCGCCGGGCGTCCCTGTGGTCGCAGCGGAACATCGGCCTCGTCGCGGAGCTCGTGGCCGCCGGCCGGATGCGCGACCGGGGGCAGGCCGAGGTCGACCGCGCGAAGGACGACGGCCGGTGGGACCGTGCCTACGCGGGTGCCGCGACCGCCACGGTCCCGGACGACCTGCGGGCAGCGCTCGACGCCGCGCCGGCCGCCGCCGCACTGTTCGCCGAACTCGACGGCACGAACCGGTACGCGGTCCTGCACCGGGTGACCACGGCCCCGAGCGCGACGGCGCGGGCGAACCGGATCGCGAAGCTCGTCGGCGGACTCGAGCGCGGCGAGACCCCGTACCCGCGCAAGCCCACGGCCTGACCAGCGCGGGGGACGACCGCTCAGGGACGCGACACGCGCGCGGCGTACAACGGCGTGCATGACCACTGGTACCGACACCACCCGTCCCGCAGCGTCCTCCGGCACCTTCCGCATCGGTGGCGACCTCGAGGTCCACCGCCTCGGCTACGGCACGATGCAGCTCACCGGCCCCGGCGTCTGGGGACCGCCGAAGGACCACGACGAGGCCGTCCGCGTCCTCAAGCGCGCCGTCGAGCTCGGCGTCGACTTCTTCGACACCGCCGACTCGTACGGCCCGTACGTCGCCGAGGACCTGCTCCGCGAGGCCCTGCACCCCTACGGCGACGACGTCGTCATCGCGACCAAGGCCGGGCTCACCCGCACCGGTCCGAACGAGTGGCCGCCGGTCGGCCGCCCGGAGTACCTGCGCCAGGAGTGCGAGATGAGCCTGCGCCGTCTCGGCCTCGAGCGCATCGACCTGTTCCAGCTGCACCGCATCGACCCGAAGGTGCCGCTCGAGGACCAGGTCGGGGAGCTGAAGAAGCTCCAGGACGAGGGCAAGATCCGCCACATCGGACTGTCCGAGGTCTCGGTCGACGACGTGAAGGCCGCCCAGGAGCACGCCACGATCGTCACCGTCCAGAACCTCTACAACCTGCAGAAGCGGGACGCCGAGGAGCTCCTCGACTGGTCCGAGGAGCAGGGCATCGGCTTCATCCCGTGGTTCCCGCTCGCGACCGGTGGACTCACCGGCGAGGACTCGCCGCTCACGGCGATCGCCGAGCGGAAGGGTGCGACGCCGGCGCAGCTCGCCCTGGCGTGGCTCCTGAAGCGCTCGCCCGTGATGCTCCCGATCCCCGGCACGTCGAGCGTCGACCACCTCGAGGACAACCTGCAGGGCGCCGTCGTCGAGCTCACCGACGAGGAGTTCGAGGAGCTCTCCGGCCTCGGCCGCTGAGCTCAGCCCGCACGCAGTTCCGCGAGCACGGCCCGGTGGTCGCTGCCGTTCGACGGCAGGACGCTGGTGGCCACCGTGCCGAGCCCGCGGACGAACACGTGGTCGAGCCGCACGACCGGCATCTGCGCCGGCCAGGTGAACCCGAACCCGCCGCCCTCGGACAGCTCGTCCCGCAGCGGCGCCATGAGCGGGTCCGACGCACCGCCGTTGAAGTCGCCGGCGACGACGAGCCGCTCGGCGGGGTCGTCGCGGACCTCCGAGGTGAGGGACCGGAGCATCGTCGGCCGCGCGTCCTCCGTCTCCAGTCGCAACGAGTCCACGTGCACCACGTAGAGCCGCACGTCGCCGATCGCGGTGTCGACCGTCACCCGGAGTGACCGCGCCCACCCGAGCCCGAGGGTCAGGGGCTGCCCGTCGCTGAGCGTCGTCCGGCTCCACACCCCGACGGAGCCGACGCGGTAGTGGTGCGGGTAGGCATCGGCGAGCGCCGACTGCACGGCCTCGCCGGAGTCGCCGGTGAGTTCCTCGAGGGCGATGACGTCGGGGTGCCGTGCGGCGATCGCCTCCGCGGTCGCGGTCGGGTCCTCGTTGGTGGCCTCGACGTTCTGCGTGGCGACCGTGAGCTGCGGCTCGCCGGTCGCCGCAGGGGTGAGCACCCCGGGGAGCACCGCGACCGACCAGGCGGCAGCGTAGGCGACCGAGAGGACGGCGAGCCGCTTCGACCGGGTCCCGAGTGCGAGTCCGGCGACGGGGACGAGCAGGACGCCCATCCACGGCAGCAGTGACCCGATGGCGGACCCCGGCGTCCCGAGCACGTCGAGCACGCGCGGGGCGAGCAGGACGACGACCCCGACGACGAGCGCGGCACCGACGACGGCGACGACGACCGTGCGACCGGGGTTCCGGCTGCGGGAACGGAGGGGCACGCTCCGAGGGTAGGGAGCCGGTCTGACAGCGGCCGGGGCGTCCCGTGCACGTTCGGTCCGTGACCACTGGGGGGCCCGGGGCGTCGTGCTCTTGCGGATGCATACCGGGTATGGGCATACTCGGTATGCCCGACGACGGGCCGGACGAGGGGGAGTGTCATGAGCGTACGGATGGGCGTACTCGCGCTGCTGGTGGACGGACCCGGGTACGGGTACCAGCTCCGGGGGGAGTTCGAGCACCGCACCGGCGGGAGCTGGCCGGTGAACATCGGCCAGGTCTACACGACCCTCGACCGGCTCGAGCGCGACGGGCTCGTCGAGCGAGGCGACGCCGACGAGGACGGTCACGTCGTGTACACCGCCACCGCGGCCGGCCGGGACGCCGTGGTGCGGTGGTTCAGCGAGCCGGTCCCGGCGAAGCGCGGTCGCGACGAACTCGCGATCAAGTTCGCGCTCGCCGTCACGGTGGCGGGTGTCGACGTCGAGCGGCTCGTGCAGGTCCAGCGCGGCGCGGCCGTCCGGAACCTGCAGGACCTGACGCGGTTGAAGCGCACGGCGGACCCGGCCACGGACCTCGCGTGGTCGCTCGTGCTCGAGTCGATGGTGTTCCAGGCCGAGGCCGAGGTCCGCTGGCTCGACCACGTCGAGTCGAGCGTCTCCCGGTACCGACCGGACGACCGCGCCTCGGCCGCGTCCACGTCCACGTCCTCCGACGAGACCGTCCGGAGTACCCGGTGAACGCCGCGGCTCCGCTCCTCGAGCTCGATGCCGTGAGCGTGCAGTACGGCTCCGGTTCGAAGGCCGTGACCGCCCTGGCCGGTGTCGACCTGACCATCCGCCGCGGGGAGATGGTCGCCGTCATGGGCACCTCGGGGTCGGGGAAGTCGACGCTCCTGGCGTGTGCCGGCACGCTGCTGCCCCCGACGAGCGGTGAGGTCCGCATCGACGGAGAGTGGGTCGCCGACCGTCCGGCGAAGGAACTCGCGGCCCTCCGTCGACGTCTCGTCGGCTTCGTGTTCCAGGACTTCAACCTCATCCCCTCCCTGACCGCGATCGAGAACGTCGCGCTGCCGCTCGAGCTCGACGGCTGGAAGACCAGCCGTGCCCGTCGGGCCGCGCAGTTGGCACTCGACAACGTCGAGCTCGGGCACCGGGGCGACGCGTTCCCGGACGACCTGTCGGGCGGGCAGCAGCAGCGCGTGGCGATCGCACGCGGGGTCGTCGGCGAGCGCCGGCTGGTCCTGGCCGACGAGCCGACCGGTGCCCTCGACTCGCAGACCGGTGAGGTCGTGCTCCGGATGCTCCGTCGGCACGTCGACGCGGGCGCCGGGGCGCTCCTCGTCACCCACGACGCCCGAGACGCTGCCTGGGCGGACCGCATCGTGTTCCTCCGGGACGGCCGGGTCGTCGACGAGACGGTGTACTCCGGCGTCGAGATGGCGCTCGCGGACCGGACCCGCTCGTGATCCGGCTCCGGCCGGCGCTCCGGCTGGGTAGACGGATGGCGTTCGCGAAGCCCGGACGCGCGGCGCTGATCGTCGCGCTGATCGGTCTGCCGACGTTGGGCTTCGCGGGGGTCTCGGTGCTGTTCGCCTCGACGCAGCCCACGACCGCCGAGCAGCTCCGGTACGACCTCGGGCACGCCCAGGCGCAGATGACGACCCAGCAGCCCGATGCCCGCGGCATGCGGCAGGACCCCGTGCAGTGGACCGCCACCGACACCGACACGAACAGTCCCGCGGCGAAGGCCGACGACGACACCCCCTTCGCGGACGTCACGGAGTACGTGCCGAAGGGTGCGCTCGCGATCCCGGTGACGACCACCGACGTCGTGCTGCGCGGTGCGCACGGCCCGGTCGGCACCACGGCGACCCTCGGTGACACGTGGGACCCGGTGCTCGACGGGCACTGGCACGTCCTCGACGGCACGGCTCCGACGGCACGTGACCAGGCGATGATGACGCCGGCGATGCTCGCGAAGACCGGGCTCCACATCGGTGACACGGTCGACGTGACCGACCCGGTGACGAAGCGGTTCACCATCACGGGGACGATGCGTGACCTCGGGCAGGACCCGGACGAGACGGCGGTCTACCTGCCGTGGGGGAGCATCGCCGCGGACGCCGCCCCGATCTCGACGGGCCGGTCCGATGCGGGCGCGGTCACGGTCTACCTGCCGACGGACGCCCCGACGTGGTCGGAGATCAAGCGGTTGAACGACCACGGCATCGTCGTGCAGTCGCGTCCGGTCGTGCTCGACCCGCCGGACGAACGGGTCGACGGCTCCTCGGGTCCGCAGAGCCTCGGGTGGTACATCGCCGGACTCGGACTCGTCGGGGTGTTCGCCCTGTTCGAGGTCGGCCTGCTCGCCGGTGCAGCGTTCCTCGTCGGCACCCGCGCCGACGCCCGCTCGTACGCGATCCTGACGAGCGTCGGCGCGGAGCGGGGAGTCGTGCGGTCGGTCGTCGCCGGGTCCGGACTCGTGCTCGGGACGGCCGGGGCGGTCCTCGGGACGGCGATCGGCGTGGGGATCGGCGCGCTCGCGTTCCACCTGCTCGACAACGGCAACGTGAACTCCTTCCCCGGGCTGCACGTCCCCGCGGTGATGCTCCTCTGCATCGCGGTCGCCGGGGTCCTCGCCGGTGTCCTGTCCTCCCTCGCCGCAGCCCGTGCCGCCACCCGGGTGAACGTGCTGGCCGGTCTCCGCGGGTCGCTCCGCCCGGAGACCCCGAGCCGGGCGGCGACCCGCCGTCGTCGTACGTGGGGACCGCTCCTCATCGTCGTCGGCGCCGTCATGACCCTCGCGTGCGGCATCGGTGTCCTGGTCCTGAACGACCGGCCGGAGCAGAGCGGGCAGCGGGACCACTGGGCGTGGGTGGTCGGTGCCGGTGTGGCGATCGGGCCGTGCCTCGTGCAGCTCGGGGTCGCGATCTGCTCGCCGTGGGTGCTCGCCCTCGTCGCGCGCGTGTCGAGCCGGTTCGGTCTCGCCGCGCGGATGGCCGGACGCGATGCCCGCCGGAACCCGGTGCGGACGGTCCCGGTGCTCGCCAGTGTGATGAGCGTCGTGTTCGTCGCGTCCGTGGTGATCACGTGGAACGCGTCGCAGCACGCCCAGTACGTCCGCGACTACCAGTACAGCACCGCGGTCGGGGTGGCCACGGCAGACGTCCAGCGGCTCGACGGGCGCTCCTTCCCGCAGGGACACGACGCTGCGGTGACGGCACGGGCGGCCGAGGTCAGCGCGCGCGTGTTCGACCACGACCGCATCCGGGTGCTCGGGATCCTCGACGAACAGGCGACCGAGGACCCCAGCACCCTGACCCAGCTCCACCTCTGGGAGCGGCCCGAGGACTGCGGCGCCGCATTCTGCAGCTCTTGGCTCGAGCCCGGCGGCGGGAGCTCACACGTCCTCACCGGCACCGTCGACGACTACGCCGTGCTCACCGGGCACCGGCCGTCCGCGGCCGTCCGCGACGCCCTGGCGAACGGGAGGGCCGTCTCGCTCTGGCCCGAGTACGTGCACGACGACGCGGTCCGGCTCGACACCTTCCACGACCGCAGCTGGAAGGACGCGACGTCGCCCGACCCGGACCACCCCGACGCGACGACGAGCATCCCGGCGGTCCTCGACGAGCAGGACCCGCCGATCCAGGTCGGCGTCTTCATGACGAAGGCGACGGCCGAACGGTACCGGGTCCCCGCGGTGGACGGCCTCCTGGTCACGCGGCTCGACGGCGAGGTCTCGCCCAAGCAGTTCGGCGAGCTGGCCTCGGCGTGGCAGAGCTACGGGGGCTCGGCGCGTGCGGAGGCGTCAGCACCGAGCTTCTCCTACGAGGCCGGCCCGGTCGACGCCAGTGCACCGGTCCGGGCGCTGGCACTCGCCCTCGCTGCGGCCGTGACCATCGGCGCCACCGCGGTCGCGATCGGGCTCGCCCGTGCCGACGGCCGTCGGGACGACGAGGTGCTCGACGCGATCGGGGCCGCGCCACGCCTGCGTCGACGCTCCACGGCGTGGCAGGCCGCCATCCTCACCTCCGTCGGCGCGGTGATCGGCACCGTGCTCGGCCTCCTGCCGATCCGTGCGCTGACCCTGCGCTTCGGGGAGACACCGCCGGGGGTGAGTCACATGCCGTTCGTGGCGGACTGGCCCGTGCTGGGTCTGCTCGCGATCGGGCTGCCCGTCCTCGTGACCACGGCCACGTGGCTCACGTCCGGACGTGGTCGACGTCTGGCGGTACGCCGTGCACACTGAGGCGCTCCCAGCGACGGGTGCGAGAAGCCACAGTCACCGCGACGATTCCCCAGGTCTGGGGTCTGGTTCTCGCGGCGGATCCGAGGGATACCTGTAGTCGTGTCCCGCACCAGCCACCTCGTGGTCCTCATGAGCATCATCGCCTCCGCCGCCCTCGTCGGCACCGGCGCCGTCGTCATCGCCACCGCGCACACCGCGGCAGCCGACGGAGCCGTCGCCGCCCAGCAGGAGACGGTCATCCGGAAGGACGCCGTCCTCCGGCGGGACGCCGCGCTCCGACGGACGCCGGACCAGGTGGTCCGGGGCGCGCTCGACACGGCGCACGCCACGGACGCCGTCACCTTCGCGTACGCCGGGGACTCCATCACGGCGCGGCCCGACTCGTGGCTGCACCAGCTCGAGGGTGACCCCGACCTCCACGCCGTGGGCGGCTACGCGCACAGCGGGTACCGCTCCGACCAGGTCCTGCACAAGATCGGACCGGTCCCGGACGCCGACGTCCTCGTCGTCGAACTCGGGACGAACGACGTCAACCAGGCCGTCCCCGTCGGACGGATCACCGCGAACGTCGACGCCGTCGTCCACAAGGTCGACGCGCACCACGTGCTGATCGTCGCCGGGCCGCCGTCGGATCGCACGACGAGCCTGTGGGGCGCCGACCGACGGGCGGGCCAGCTCGTCCTCAGTCGGGAGCTCCGCGCCGAGGCCCAGGAGCACGGGTGGTCCTACGTCGACCCGTTCACGGCCATCCGGACGTCCGACGGCGCGTACGAGCCGGGGACGACGCCCGACGGGATCCACCCCACGGCCGCCGCGAACGTCCGGGTCGCCCAGGACATGGCAGACGCGATCGAGGCAGCCGCGCGCTGACCCGGGCCCGGGCCGGACCCAGCAGTGTTCACCGGGCGACGCAGCTCCCGGGGAACGACTCACTCGGGCAGCGGCTCCGCGTAGGTGCGGAACTCCCCGCGCTCGGTGTGCATCGTCCACAGGCGCTCGGCGACCGCTGCGCCCGAATGGTCCTCCTGCCCGTCGTCGATCCCGAAGGGGATGATGAGCTGCCCGACGTGCACGTTCTCCTCGGCGACGGCGTCGTGCAGCAGTTGTGCGTAGGCGCTCTCGCCGGCGAACGCCACCGACGTCCCGGTCACCCGAGCACCGGGCCGGACCGCGCTGCCGCCGTTGACGAACAGGATGGTCCCCTTCCCGAGGGCCCGCATGCCGGGGAGCACCTGGCGGACGGCGTTCACGGAGCCGTACACGGAGAACTCGATCGGTCCGACGAGGTCCTCCGCGGTCGTCTCGAGCACGGGCCGCATGTACTCCTTGGCGGGCAGCGGGCTGTACTGCAGCACCTCGATCGGCCCGAGCTGCTCGGTCGCCCGCTCGAGGGCGGCACGGAGGGAGTCCCCGTCGCGGACGTTCGCGGCGAAGCCGGCGGCCGTGTGGCCCTGCTCGCGGAGCTGTGCGGCGAGGGAGTCGAGTCGGTCCTGGTTGCGCGAGATCAGCGCGACCGAGAACCCCTCGCGGGCGAAGCGGGCGGCGGTCTCGACGCCGAGGCCCTTGCCGGCACCGACGATGGCGATGGTGGTCATGGTGTGGTCCTTCCGGGACGACGGTGTCCGGGCTGCGGCCCGTCTGCGGGACCGTCCGGTCCCGCAGACGTCCACTGAACCAGCGGGCGCTCGGTGGAGGCGGGTCCTGTCGTACCCCCTCTCGGACGGGAGGCGCGGGGCGGCGCCGCCACGCGCCTCCCGGCAGACACGTGGCGGCACTGAGTGCCCGTACAGGCTCCTCACGACCGGAGCGTGTGCAATCGGGACACGACCCCGGGAGGCACACCGTGCACACGACCACCCGCCGCGCCTGGAGCGCCATCGGCGCGGCCGCCGCCACGGCCCTCGTCCTGTCGGCCTGCACCGGCGGCGGTGCACGGACGGCACCGGACACCGTCACGTCGAGTCCGGCGCCCTCGTCGACGGCGACCGTCGCGTCACTCGTGCCGGACGGGGAGCCCGCCGACGTCGTGACCGGCCTCGACGCACCGTGGTCGGTCGTCCGCACCGGCGACGGTCCCGAGGCACTCATCAGCGAACGCGACTCGGCGAAGGTGCTCGAACTCGCGGCGGACGGCAGCACGCGGGAGGTCGGCACGGTCCCTGGCGTCCGGTCCGGCGGCGAGGGCGGACTGCTCGGGCTCGCGCTCCACGACGGCGACCTGTACGTGTACTCGACCGCCGAGGACGGCAACCGCATCCAACGCTTCGCGCTCGCCGGCGACACGGGCTCGTACCGTCTCGGCGATGCAACGACGATCCTCGACGGGCTGCCGTCGAGCGGCATCCACAACGGTGGACGCATCGCGTTCGGTCCGGACGGCATGCTCTACGCGAGCGTGGGGGACGCCGGCAACGGGCCCGATGCGCAGGACCGCGACTCCCTCGCGGGGAAGATCCTGCGGATGACGGCCGACGGGGACGTCCCGGCCGCGAACCCGTTCCCGGACTCGTACGTGTGGAGCCTCGGACACCGCAACGTGCAGGGCATGGGCTGGGCCGAGGACGGCACGATGTTCGCCGCCGAGTTCGGGCAGAACACCTGGGACGAGCTCAACCTCGTCGAGAAGGGCTCGAACTACGGCTGGCCGGAGTTCGAGGGGAAGGGCGGGACGGACGAGGGGTTCGTCGACCCCGTGCAGCAGTGGGCCACGAGCGACGCCTCCCCGAGCGGCCTCGCGGTGATCGGTGACACGGTCTTCGTGGCGAACCTGCAGGGCGAGTCGGTCCGGGCGGTGCCCGTGTCCGACCCGTCGCAGTCGACCGAGTGGTTCGGCGGCGACTTCGGGCGCGTCCGCACCGTGCTCGAGGGCCCCGAGGGTGTGCTCTGGTTCGTGACGAACAACACCGACGGACGGGGTGACCCCCGGGACGACGACGACCGCATCGTCGCCGTCCCGCTGTCCCGGGGCTGAACAGGGGTTCCGGCAGCACCTCGCACGCCGCACGGCCGCGGAAGTACGGTGACGGCATGGACCACCGTGACGAAGCCCGCGACTTCCTCTCGAGCCGCCGCGCCCGGATCACCCCTGAGCAGGCCGGCGTCGAGACCTTCGGCGGGCGCCGGCGCGTGTCGGGGCTCCGGCGGGAAGAGGTCGCACGGCTCGCGGGCGTGAGCATCGACTACTACACCCGACTCGAGCGGGGGAACCTCCAGGGCGTCTCGGACAGCGTGCTCGACGCGATCGCCGGGGCGCTGCAGCTCGACGGGGCCGAGCACGAACACCTCCGGGACCTCGCGAAGCACCAGAACGACTCCCCGAGGCGGGCCGGTCGGACCACCCCGGTCGCCGCGGTGCGCCCGGAGCTGCAGTACCTGCTCGACGTCATCACGGACGCGCCGGCGATGATCCTCAACAACCGGCAGGACATCGTCGCGGCGAACGACCTCGGGTACGCGATGCACTCCGTCCAAGTCGACTCCCCGGACCGGCCGATGAACTTCTCGCGCTTCATCTTCCTGCACCCCGTCGCCCGGGAGTTCTACCCGGACTGGCAACGGGCCGCGCACACGAACGTCGCGATCCTCCGCCGTGAGGCCGGACGGAACCCGCACGACAAGGACCTCGCGGCGCTCATCGGGGAGCTGTCGATGCGGAGCGACGAGTTCCGCGAACTCTGGGCCTCGCACGACGTCCGCCGGCACTACGCGGGCGTGAAGTCCTTCCGGCACCCGGTCGTCGGCCCCCTCGAGCTGCACTTCCAGACGCTGGAGCTCGCCGAGGACCCGGGGCTCTCCCTGACGATCTACCCGGCGACCCCGGGCAGCCCGACCGCCGACGCCCTCCGGGTGCTCGCCTCGTGGGCCGCGACGGAGCGCATCGGGGAGCAGGCCCGCGCGCTCGTCTGACGTGTGACGGAGGCCCTGCCGTGAGGGGTGTCGGCAGCCCCTGTCTCGGCCGTCGCGTCGGTCCTAGCGTGGAGGGACCCGAACCCGATCCGGAAGGACGCACGATGACCGACACCTCGTCCATCGAGACCCCCGCCGCGGCCTCCGGCACGACGTCGTCCTGGGGACGGCTGCGGTTCCGCTGGCAGGCCGAGCAGGAGCTCCACGAGCTGACCCGCGACCGTGCCCGGGAGGACCGGGTGCGCGCCGAGGCCGCCGTCCGGCTCGCTCCGAGCGCGGCCGCCTTCGCCGAGCTCTTCCGCCGGTGACCGACCACGGCCGAGCCGGGATGACGCCGGGCCGCACGCTGCTGTTCGCCGTCGCGGGCGGCGCGGCCGTCGGCAACCTCTACTGGGCGCAGCCCCTGCTCGACGACATCGCGTCGTCGCTCGGCACGTCCGCCGCGCTGGCCGGACTGCTCGTCACCCTCACCCAGGTCGGGTACGCCCTCGGCATCCTGCTCGTGGTGCCGCTCGGCGACGTCCTCGACCGCAAATGGCTGATCCCCGGGGTGCTGGTCGCCTCGGCCGCCGCGCTCCTGTTCGCCGCCGTGGCCCCCTCGTTCGCGGTCCTGCTCGTCGCCCTCGCACTCGTGGGGCTCACGACGGTCGCCGGGCAGCTGCTCATCCCGCTCGCCGGCGACCTCGCCGATCCGGCGTCGCGGGGCCGGGTCGTCGGCACGATCGCCTCGGGTGTGCTCACGGGCATCCTCGTGTCCCGCACGGTGAGCGGACTCGTCGCGGAGGCCTTCGGGTGGCGCGCGATCTACGTCGTCGCCGCGGCCGCCGCGCTCGTCTTCGCCGTGCTGCTGCGCCGTGCGGTCCCCCAGCTCGACCGTCGCGAGCGGGTGCCGTACCCGACGCTCATCGTCTCGGTCTTCCGGGCCGTCGCCGCGCACCGCTCCGTCCGCGTCACGCTCGTGATCAGCGCGACGGTGTTCGCGGTGTTCACGATGTTCTGGACGGCCCTGACGTTCCTGCTGAGCGGCGAGCCCTACGGGTACTCGACCTCGGCGATCGGCCTCGTCGGGCTGGCCGGACTCGCCGGTGCCGTGGCGGCCCAGCGCGTCGGACGACTCCACGACCGGGGCCTCTCCGTCCCGGTCACCGGTGGAGCGCTCGTCCTCGTGCTCCTGTCACTCGTGGTCGCCGGGCTCGGCGCCCGGTCTATCGTCGTCGTGCTCGTCGCGGTCGTGTTGCTCGACGTCGGGGTGCAGGCGGCGAACGTGCTCAACCAGACGCGGCTGTTCGCGATCGACCCGGCCGCGAGGAGCCGGCTCAACACGGCGTTCGTGACCGGGAACTTCGTCGGCGGTGCGATCGGTTCGACGGTGGCCTCGGTGCTGTGGAACGTCGGCGGGTGGACGGCGGTGACGGTCGGTGGCGCGGTGCTGCTCGGCTTCGCACTCACCGTGTGGGCGGTGCACCGGCGCCGCGGACTCGTCGTCACCGCCGGTCACTGACCCGGTCACACGACGAGCGGCCGCGCCACCTCGACCTCGCCGTTGTCGACGAGCCACCGCACCGCGTCGAGCACGGTCGCCTCGGCCGTGTACGCCGGCTCGTACCCGAGCACCCGCCGGGTCTCGTCGAGGCTGAAGACCTGCGACCGTGACAGGTGCTGCCAGCTGGCGTCGGCGTCGTCGGGAGCCGTGGTCTCCCGGAACCGGTCCCACGAGACGGACTCGAGCCGCGCCTCCTGGCCGAACCACGACGCGACGAGGTGGGCGTACCCACGGACGGTGAGCGCCGTCGGAGCCGTCACGAAGCAGGCCTCGCCGACGGCGGTGTCCCGGTGCTCGACGGCGAGCTGGAACGCCTGCGCGACGTCGTCCGCGTGGACGTGCGCCATCGACTCGGCACCGAGGCCGGGGACCTCGACCGGCTCGCCCGCGGAGAGGCGTGTGATGACCGAGGTGTCGAGGTTGCCCAGCGGACCGATCGGCACCCAGCCCGGCCCGCTGATGTGCCCCGGGTGCAGCGTCGTCGTCGCGACACCGCCTGACACGGTTTCCTCCTTGTACAGGCGGGCGATCGCGTCCTTCTGCTCGCCGTACTCGCCGAACGGCGGCGTCGCGTTGTGCTCGGTGATGGGCAGCACGTGCGAGACGCCCGCCCGCCAGATCGAGCCGCAGTGCACGAGGTGCGTGTCCGTCCCGCGGAGGGCGTCGAGCATCGCCCGGGCGCTGTCGACGGTGAAGCACACGAGGTCGATCACCGCGTCGGCGTGCAGTGCGGCGATGCGGGAGCCGAAGGTACCGTCGCGGTCCTCCTGCTCACGGTCGGCGGTGACCCGCTCGACCTGCTCCCACTCCGGGGCGTCGACGTAGGCGGAACGGGTCCCGCGGGTGACGACCACCACCTCGTGGCCGGACCGGACGAGACGCGGGACGAGGAAGGTGCCGATGTGGCCGGTGGCCCCGATGACGACGATGCGCATGCCGGCCACGCTAGGCCTGGTGTCCTGCGGACCGGAATGTTCCGGCGCGGAACGGACTTGCTGCCCGCATGGCTGCACGATCCGGTGGTGTGGGCCTGCGCTCCGAGCGCGGGCCGATCCTGCTCTCCCTCATGCTCGCGACCGCGCTGGTCGCCCTCGACTCGACGATCATCGCCACCGCGTCGACGTCGATCGCCCGGGACCTCGGGCACTTCCAGCAGCTCCCGTGGCTGTTCTCCGTGTACCTGCTCGCCCAGGCGGTGTCGGTGCCGATCTACGGCAGGCTCGCGGACGTCCTGGGCCGGAAGCGCCTGCTCCTCGTCGGGATCGGGCTGTTCCTGCTCGGGTCGGTGCTGTGCGGCGCCGCCTGGTCGATGCCGGCGCTCATCGCGGGCCGGGTCGTGCAGGGTCTCGGCGCCGGCGCCGTGCTGCCGGTCTCGATGACCATCACGAGCGACATCTACACGCTCGAGGAGCGGGCGAAGACCCAGGGGTACCTCGCGTCGGTGTGGGGCATCTCGTCCGTGGTCGGCCCGACGCTCGGCGGGCTGTTCAGCGAGCTCGGGGCCTGGCGGTGGATCTTCTGGATCAACGTCCCGCTGGCGGTCGTCGCGGGGTTCATGCTCGTCCGGGCATACACCGAGCAGCGCTCCACCGACGGGCCCCGCCAGCGCATCGACTACCCGGGTGCCGTGCTGCTGACGCTCGGGACGACCGCCCTGTTGCTCGGGCTGCTCGAGGGCGGGACGGCATGGGCGTGGGACTCGGGTGCCTCCATCGGCATCTTCGCCGCCGCGGTCGTCTTCCTTGCGGTGTTCATCGTCGTGGAGCTCCGGACCGCGCACCCGATCTTCTCGCTCGCACTCCTGCAGCGTCGGGTCGTGGCGGCCTCGACGATCGCGTCCCTCGTCATCGGTGTGATCGTGATGGGGCTCTCGACCTACGTCCCGATCTACGCGCAGGACGTCCTCGGCACGTCGGCGCTGATCGCCGGGTTCGCCCTCGCTGCCCTGACCCTCGGCTGGCCGATCTCCGCTTCGCAGGCCGGGCGGTTCTACCTGCGGTGGGGCTTCCGTGTGACGGCGCTCATCGGGTCGTCGCTGGTGCTGTTCGGCGCTGCGGCCACGATCGCGCTGGGGTCGTCCTCGTCGGTGTGGCTCGTCGCGGTGTCCTGCTTCGTCGTCGGTGCCGGCATGGGCCTCACGGCGGTCCCGACCCTGATCGCGGCGCAGTCGTCGGCAGCCCACGACGAGCGCGGAGCGGTGACGGGGACGAACATGTTCGCGCGGTCGATGGGGTCGGCGATCGGCGTCGCGGTGTTCGGCGCGGTCGTGAACGCCCATGTGCGGCTGGACGCGGCAGGTGCTCCCGAGGGACCCGGGCTCATGACGGCGATGCACGTCGTGTTCGTGTCGATCGCGGTCATCGCGCTGGTGCTGCTCGTGGCGGTGTCGTTCATGCCGGGGCACCGCCGGCGCGCGGAGGCGACCGCTCCCGCGGAGCCCGCAACCGCCTGAGGTGGTCACCACCCGCCGGCCGGGAGGCGCGGTGCGGGCCCGCCCCGTGCCTCCCGGCCGACCGGTGGTCGCGCCCAGTGCGCCGAGACTCGGCTCCGCCGACACGTTCGTGGTGCGCACACCGCGGATCCGTCCGCCGAGCCGAGTCTCGGGGTCGCGGCGCACGCAGCACGCAGTGCGGCGCGCGTCAGTCGGCGGTGACGGCCTTCACGGAGCCGGCGATCACGGCGGCGTCCTCGGCGAGCGCCACAACGGGGTCCGGCAGGTGCGTCACACCGCCGACGGCCTTCCGCGCCGCCCAGCCGACGAAGCTGCCGACGATCGCACCGACGCCGCCGAGGATCGCACCCTCGACCGCGAGGTTGCGGCGACCCGTCGTGCCGAGCGCCGCACCCGCGAGCGCACCCGATGCGACCCGGCCGAGGATCGCCGGGAAGCCGATCCGGCTCGGCGTCGCCGGGAGCTTGTCGCCGATGAGCTCGCCGACCGCACCCGCGACGAGCAGTCCGCGACCGAGCGGCGTCGCGAAGACCTTCCAGTCCTGCCACGCACCGGAGAGCTTCTTGTTGTCGTGGTTCAGGGCGAGCACGGCGAGGGGCGTGGCGCTGCGGCCGCCGCTCAGGACGCCGAGCGCGAGGGTCCGGACGAGGGTTCGCTGTTCGTGGTCGGTGCTCATCGGTGTCTCCTCCTGGCTGACGCGTCGTGGTCCGCACGTGACGCTACGCACCCCGTGCTGGGAGCGGTCGTTCCTCCACAGCCGACGCACGCCCCTACCGCGGGTGCCCTCGTGCTCCTACCATCGGCGCATGAGCACGATCACCGTCGAACGGCACGAGCACGTCGGGGCCCCACCAGCCGCCGTCCTGCCGCACCTCGCGGACCTCACCCGGTGGCAGGGGTGGTCGCCGTGGGAGGGCGCCGACCCCGACCTGCACCGCGAGTACGCGGGCGAGCCGGGCAGCGTCGGCGCGACGTACGCGTGGTCCGGCAACCGGAAGGCCGGAGCGGGCAGCATGCGGGTCACCGAGGTCACGCCCGACGGGGTCGTCGTCGCGCTGGAGTTCACGAAGCCGTTCCGGTCGAGCAGCGTCTCCCGGTTCGTGCTCGTCCCGACGGGCGACGGCACCGACGTCACCTGGCGGATGGAGAGTCCGCGGACGTTCATGACCCGGGTGTTCCCGCTCGACAAGCTCGTCGGGCCGGACTTCGAGAAGGGACTGCGCCAGCTCCGCGCCGTCGTGGAGCGCGGCTGAGTCGCACGGAGGCCCGCCGGGTACCGTCCGGGTGATGAGCAACGTCATCCTCTTCGGCGGTCACGGGAAGGTCGCGCTCCTCGCGACGAAGATCCTCAGCGACCGCGGCCACACCGTCACGTCCGTCATCCGCGACGCCGACCAGTCCGACGAGGTCCGGGCGCACGGGGGCGAGCCCCGCGTCGCGGACATCCAGGAGCAGACCCTCGAGTCGTTCACGGACCTCGTGCGCGGGCACGACGCCGTCGTGTGGTCGGCGGGCGCCGGTGGCGGGTCCGCGGACCGGACCTACGCGATCGACCGTGACGCCGCGGTGCTGACCGTCCAGGCGGCCGCCCGTGCCGGTGTCGAGCGCTACGTGATGGTGTCGTGGTCCGGATCGGTCCTCGACCACGGGGTGCCCCAGGACGACGACTTCTTCGCGTACGCGCAGTCGAAGTACGTCGCCGACGCGGTGCTCCGCGACTCCGGCCTCGCATGGACCGTGGTCGCGCCGAGCACCCTCACCGACGACGAGCCCACCGGCAGCGTCGACTGGGACGGCTCGTCGTCGGAGGTGCCCCGCGGTGACGTCGCGCACGTGGTCGCCGACGTGGTCGAGGACCCCGCCACCGCCGGGCACACGATCCGCTTCAACGGTGGGTCCACGGCGATCGCGACGTTCCTGCGGGCAGCGGCCGGCTGAACAGGTTGACGACGGTGCCGTCGGGATCGCGGAACAGCGTCGAGCGGTTCCCCCACGGCATCGTCGTCGGTTCGAGGACGACGTCGTCGAGCAGGTCGCGCAGCCGCGCGAACTCGGCGTCCACGTCAGCGACCTCGAACTCCACGAGCACCGAGTCGTTGCTGCCGGGTCGAGGTGCGCGGTCGCCGAGCATCGCGACGGTGGCGGTGGAGCCGATCGCGAGCACGGGACCGTGGTCGCCCCGGAACTCCGCGAAGACGGGTGCCGGTCGGTGGGCCGTGGTCCCGGTGACCTGTTCATAGAAGGCGACGAGTCGGTCGAGGTCGTCGGTGATGATGCGGATCGATGCGAATGCCATGTCGGCAGTGTGGGGGTGCTCCGCGACACCGTCCTGTCGGTGATTCCCGACGGCGCGACGGGCAGCGCGGTCAGTCCTCGACCGCGTGCCGGGTGACACCGTGCGGGATGTCGAGCTCGTCGGCGCGGAACGGTCGCAGGGGCGCGTGCTCGCCGGTGGGCTCGAGCGATTCGATCCTGCCGGCACGGAAGGCACGGACGGCCCGCCGCAGACGGCACCAGGCGACGAGGTACCAGACGCCGTCGCGGACGACGTACCCGAGGGGCTCGACCTCGCGGTCGCTCGGCTCGCCGTCCCGGTCGCGGTACCGGAGCCGGAGGACCGCGCCGTCGCGCAGCGCTGCGGTCACGACGTCGCCGACCGGGGTGTCGTCGTCGGGTTCGAGGAACGCGATCCGCCGCGCGACGGCCAGTGACTCCGCGAGCCGCTCGTCCCGTGTCGCGGCGTGCACCTTCCCGAGGGCGCTCGCGGCGGCGGCTCGGAACGGCCCGGTCGTGAGGGCACCGAGGCCGACGGTGACGGCGAGCGCCTCGTCCACCGTCAGGCCGAGCGGCGCGAGGGTGTGCTCGCGGTCGAGGCAGTAGCCGCCGGTCCGGCCCGGCTCGGCCCAGATCGGCACACCCGACTGCTGCAGGGCGGAGAGGTCGCGCTCGACCGTGCGGACGCTCACCTCGAACCGTTCCGCGAGGCGGCGGGCACTCAGCGGTCGCGGCGCGACCGCGCGGAGTGCCTCCACCAGCGCGTAGAGCCGGTCGGTGCGGTTCACGAGGTGACCGGGAGGCGGACGGGAGGCACGGTGCGGCCCGGCCACGGGCCTCCCGGTCGACGGGCGGAGACCGCGGAGGGATCGCTGCGGCGGTCGGTCATCCCCCGATCGTAGGGCGGTCCCCGGGCTGGACCACGCGCCGGTCGGAAGCCGCCCACCGGAGCAGTGATCCGCCCGCGAGCGCGCCGACGAAGTCGGCCGCCAGGTCGCCGATCGTGTCGTCGTAGCTCACGAAGATCGACGCGTCCAGGGAGGTGTGCCCCACCCACTCGCCGATCTCCCACACACCGCCGATCGCGAGGCCGGCCGCTCCGCAGACCACGACGAGGGCGGAGACCGACAGCGTCCGCACGTCCTGCAGCACGCCGAGGTCGGACGCGATCAGGCACAGCAGGATGCCGAGCAGGCCGACCAGCACGACGTGCACGGCCTTGTCCCACCCGTACACGGTCGTGTACCAGTCGAGCGTGCTGCTCCACGCGGCGACGGACGACAGCACCCCGACGGCGAGGTCGAACGCCGGCCGCAGCCCGAGCATCCGTGGGACGACCGCTCCGAGGAGCGCGAGCAGAGCGACGGCGAGGTCGATCGCGCCCCAGCCGATCGCCGCGACCGGGACGCTCAGCGCCACGAGGACGCGGACGACGTCGGCAGCCCACTCCGTACCGCGCGGCGGCCGGAGGAACGTCGGACCGAGCGTCCGGAGCAGGGCGCGGGTGCTCACACGGCCTCCCACCGGAGAACGGCCGAGACGGCCGCGTGGTCGGAGAACGCGGGGTCGCCGGGTGCGCCCGTGGTGATCGTCGCGGACCGCACCCGGGCACGGGTGCCGTGGCCCGGCCGCACCAGGACGCGGTCGAGGCGTGCGCCGCCGGGCTTCGGTGGCCGGTGGTTCGTGTACGTGCCCACCGCGGTGGATTCGGGCGCCTCCGCGAGGTCCCACGTGTCGAGGAGCCCTGCCGCGCCGAGCACCCGGGCGACCCCTGACCGTTCCGATGCGTTCCAGTCCGCCATGGCCACGACGGGCGTCCCGGCGTCCCGCGCGAGGGCACCGACGAGCCGGGCGCCGTTCCGGAGCGCGAGCGGCGAGAACGGGTCGAGGTGGGTCGCGATCGCGGTGAAGCGCACCCCGGTGGCGAGGTCGTCGAGGACCACGCTGACGGCGATCCGCGGGAAGAGGCTGCCCCACGACCGGGAACCGATCCGGTCCGGTCGTCGTGACAGCGCCATCGTGCGACGGTCGACCACGCGCAGCCGCTCAGCGTCGACGAAGAGTCCGACGTGCTCGGCGTCGCGGGCTCGGCTGCGGGGCGCGACGACGGCTCGCCAGCGGGTGCCGAGGGCTGCCCGGACGGTGTCGAGCTGGGCGGGGACGGCCTCCTGGACGGCCAGCACCGTCGGACGTTCGGCGTCGAGGAACGCGGCGAGCGCCCCACGGCGGTTGCGCCAGGCGTCCGGGTGGTCGCGCCGCAGGTGCGGGACGGGCCGCCGCACGTTGAGGGTCGTGCAGTGCAGGTCGGGGGCGTCGGTCACGCGGAGACCCCGGCGGCGGACTCCGGGGCCGAGGAGACCTCGGTGCCCTGTCGGGTTCGCGCAGGGCCGGTCGGTACCGGGAGGGTCCCGTCCCGGAAGCGTCGCAGCAGTCGCCCGGGCGGCACCGCGCGGAGCCCCGAGGCCGTGAAGGTGTGCTCGGCCTTGAGCGTCCGCCGGAGCAGACCCCGGGGATCCTGCACGGGGCCGCCCGACACGGTGACGACGAGCGTCCGGTCGAGAACGGTCCGCCATCGCGGGTCGAACTGCAGCGACAGGTCGACGTCGTCGTGCACGTTCGGGTCGGTGCGGTGCACGCGGTGCCGCACGGCTCGCCAGGCCGATCGACGGAACAGCGCGTTCGAGCCGTACAGCGGCGGCCGGCCGAGCGCGGCGGTCATCGTCACGAAGTAGGCGCGCATGTACATCGTCCGCCAGAACGCCGAGGCGATCGGCCCGAGGTCGCGGAACGCACCGGGGCCCGTGACCGCGGTGACGAGCGGGTCGTCGAACCACGGGAGCGCCCGCTCGAGCCAGTCGTCCGGGACGATCGTGTCCGCGTCGATCCGGGCGACCACGTCCCCGGTGCCGGCTTCGTACCCGGCGCTCGCGGCCGAGGCGATGCCGCGCAGGGGTTCGTGCACCACCCGGGCGCCGGCGGCGAGCGCGACCCGGACGCTGTCGTCGGTGCTGCCGTTGTCGACGACCACGACCTCGTCGGCCGGTCGGGTCTGCCTGGAGACGGCGGCGAGGCAGGCGCGGAGGTGCTCGGCGTCGTCGAGCACGGGGACGACGACCGTGACGGACGGGGGCGCTGCCATGGTCCCAACCAACCAGGAGCCGTCTGGGCGGTCGTGGCACTCCGCCGGCGAACGCGGCGGAGTGCGACCGCCGGTTCAGTACTTCGCCGCGATGCCCGTCATGTCCCCGAACCCGAGCGTGCGGCTCCCGAGGGCGCAGGGCCCCTCGGCCGCCTCCATCACCTGGCCGGTGCCGCTCGCGACGTGGCCGAGCCCGTAGAGGTGCCCCCACTCGTGCGTCGCGACGGCCTGCACGTCGAAGCGGTTCCCGGAGCACGACGCCGTGGACGACCACGCGTACTTCGTGGAGTACCGCTGGTCGGCCTCCTTCACGACGCCGTCCTGGTCGTACCAGACGCAGGTCACGCCGAGGGTCCCCGCCGGGAGCGCGCCCCAGCCGGTGACGCTGTACCCGCTGCTCGCCGAGCAGCCGCCCTTGGCGGTGACGTTCGGGGCCTGCGCGGCAGCGCGCACGTAGGTGTTCGCCGCGGTCGAGGTCACGGTCTTCCCGCACGACGAGATCTTGCCCGTCCAGGCGTTCGCGGCCTTCTGCAGGGCTGACTGCGCGTAGGTCCCCTTCGAGCCGGTGCCGTTGTAGTACCACTGCACCGTGCTCGACCACCGGTAGTCGTTCTGCTTGTTCGCGGTGCTCGTGCACTTCGTCGAGGCGGCGGCCTTCGTCCCGGTCGTCGCGGCGCTCCCCGTCCCGGCGGTGTGCGTCCCGGCGCTGCCAGACGCGGCGCTGACGGCGCTCCGCTGCTGCCGGACCGCGGTGGGTGCACCCTGCCAGGCGTCACCGACCCGCACCGCGACCCCGGCACGGCCGGTGTTCGCGACGACGACCTCGGGCGGCTCGGCTGCTCCCGGGGCGGCGACGCTCAGCGCGACGACGGACACACCGCGGGCCGGGATCGCGAAGGTGCGCCCGTCGGACAACCGGATGGTCCCGTCCGATGTCGTGCAGCCGGACCGGAGCGTCGAGAGGCTCAGCGTGCCGGACGGACACGAGGTCCCGGAAGCGTTCGCGGGCGCGGCGCTCGCAGGCGCGGCGTCTGCGGGCGCGGCGGTCCCGGCCAGCGCAGCGACGGCGATGAGCGCGGCGACGGCGGCGGATGCTCCGACCGCGGCGGTGCGCGGCGTGGTCCGGACGGACATGGTGGTTCCTCCCCGGGCGGAGGCCCTGTCCTCCGCCGTCCCTGATCGGCGCCCATGGTAAGCACGGGCACCCGCGTCCGTCAGGCCCTCGTTCGGGACCGCGCTACGACTCGGGCACCGACACGATGCGGTTCTGGTACGCCCAGACCACGGCCTGCAACCGCGACTGGACCCCGAGCTTCGGGAGCATCCGCGCCAGGTGCGACTTCACCGTCGAGACCTCGACGACGAGGGCGGCCGCGATGTCCTCGTTCGACATCCCCTGTGCGAGGAGGAGCAGCACGTCCCGCTCGCGAGCGGTGAGCAGCCCGTCCGCTCGGTCGCCCGTCACCGGCTGCAGGCTCCGGCGTGAGACGAACTCGCGGAGCACCCGGCGGGTGAGCGCCTGGTCGAGCGTGCCGTTCCCCGCCGCGACCTGCCGGACCGCCCCGGCGATGACGTCGGGCTCGGCGTCCTTGAGCAGGAACCCGGACGCGCCGGCCTCGAGGGCGCCGAAGACGTAGTCGTCGAGGTCGAAGGTCGTGAGCATCAGCACCGCGACCTCCGGGTCGGCGCCGGGAGCGCAGAGCTCCCGCGCGACCTCGATGCCGTTCCGCACCGGCATCCGGATGTCGAGGCACGCGACGTCCGGACGGGTCCGTCGGGCGAGGTCGAGCGCCTCACCGCCGTCGGCGGCGACCGCGACCACCTCGAGGTCGGGTTCCGCGTCCAGCAGTGCCGAGACGCCGGCGCGGACGAGCGGCTGGTCGTCCGCCACCAGGACCCGGATCACGGCTGCACCTCCGTGGCGGGCGCGAGCGGTGCCTCCCGGCCGAGCGTCAGCTCCACGAGCCAACCGCCACCGTCCTGCGGGCCGGCCTGGAGGCGCGCCCCGACCAGGTCCGCCCGCTCGCGCATGCCGCGGAGTCCGTTGCCGCCGGCGGCGGCCCCACCACCGGTCGACAGCGTCGGGGCGTCGTTCGCGATGCGGACGACGAGCTGCTCCGCAGCGCGGTCGTCGAGGGTCACCGTGCACGACGCCCCCGGAGCGTGCAGCACCGCGTTCGCGAGCGACTCCTGCACCGCACGGTAGGCGGCGAGCTGGGCGAGGGGTCCGACGCCGTCCGCGAGGGGGTGCTCGTCGGAGGCGAGCACCTCGAGCTCGACCGGCATCCGCACGCGGGACCGCTCGACGAGGTCCACGACGCCCGCGATCGTCTCGACCGCGCGTTCGGCGGGGCCGTCCTCGCGGAGGAGCCCGACGAGGCGGCGGAGGTCCTCGAGGACGGCGGTGCTCTGCTCCCGGACCTGGCGGACGCCCTCGTGCGCGCGCTGTGGGTCCGAGTCGATCTGCCGGTCGATCGCCGCCGACATCAGGGCGATGCCGGAGAGGTGGTGCGCGGCGATGTCGTGGAGTTCCCGGGCCATCGCGGCGCGCTCCCGGCCGATCGCCGCCTCGACGCGGGCGTCCTGCTCCCGGTCCACGGCGGACGCCTCGGCCGTGCGGGCTGCACGGACGTCGCGCCGCGAGCGGATGAGCAGGGCCACCAGGAGCGGGAGTCCGACGGCACCGACGGCCTGCAGCACACCCGTCCCGAGGGCGGTGACGACGTGCTCGGTCGGCTGCGATCGAGCACCACCGGACAGGACGAGGTCGTTGATCGCCGTCCCGGCCGCGACCAGCACCGCGGTGCCGACGAGGGCCGGCCAGGTGCGGGCGAGGGGCTCACGGGAGCCGAGGAGGACGACCCCGACCGCCACGGGCAGCAGGACGAGGCTGTACGCGCCGCTCGGGGTCGATGCCGCAGCGGCCGCGATGATCGCGGTGCCGAGCGCGGTCGTCCGGGGCGCACGGCGCGCGAACAGCAGGAGCGCGGACGCGACGAGCAGGGAGATCAACAGGCTCACCCAGGCGGCGCTGCCGACCGGCGGCGTCCCCGAGGCGACCGCTGCCGACGACCCGAGCGACCCGGTCTCGTCGAGGCGGTCGAGGGCGTCGAGGCTCGGCAGGCCGCTGAGGAGCCCGACCGACACGAGCGCCGTCCCGGCCGCGACGACGAGGTCGGTGCGGGCGTCAGCGCGTGCCATCGTTCGATCCTACGAGGGTGCGGGCGGACGGCGTCGGCAGGCCGGTCGCTGCCGGTCGGACGTACCCGAGCCGACCGCGCGTCGCGACGAGCAGCACCGCGGCGGTTACGGTCGAGATCACGGTGAGTCCGAGCATCATCGTCCCGGCGGTCATGCCCGGGTACATGTCGGCCCAGAGCGTCGAGATCGTGTTGTTCACGCCGACGTGCAGGAGCAGGACCAGGGGCAGGCTCTCGCCCGTGCGGTTGAACGCCCAGATCATCACCACGTTGAAGGTGATCGTGAAGGCGGCGAACACGAGCGGCTCGGTCCAGTGCGCGTCCGGCCAGCCGCCCCAGTCGCTGAGGTACAGCGGCATGTGCCAGAGCGCCCACAGCGGTCCGAGGATCCCGGCGGCGCCGAGCGGTCCGAAGCGGTCCTGCAGTCGGGGGAGGGCGAAGTCGCGCCAGCCGGGCTCTTCCGACAGCCCCGTCGTGAAGACCTGCACGACGAGCCCGGGGACGAGCATGAGCAGCGCCGCGGCACTCGGTGCCTGCACCTGTCCGCCGGACAGCGGCAGCCCGGACACCACGATGATCGCCGGGACCCCGACGAGCGCCAGGGCGTACCAGCGCCACGACACCCGCCAACGCCAGAGCCGGCCGACCCAGCGCCGGAGGCCCGGGCGGCCGCCCGTGACCGCGGTGACGAGGAAGGCGCTGCCGAGCGGCCCGAGGAGTGCCCCGGGCAGGACGCCCGAGAACTGCGCGGTGCCGAGGAACTCGGGGAAGTGCAGGTCCCACACCCCGAGGCCGTGCGGCGACAGGATGTAGGGCACCCACGCGACCCAGCTCAGGCCGAGGGCGAGCACGAAGAACGCGCGGAGGGGGTTCCGGGCGATGGTGCCCCGGATGCCCGGCCGGTCCGCGCCGGAGTGGATGTGGTTCGTCATGCCTCCGACGCTAGGAACGCGCCGCGCTCCGGACGACCGGCGGAGGAACGCACCTCCCGGACTTGCATCCTTCGGTGGAGGCCGCTGCGTGCAGCCGACCGTCCGTATGCTCGTGGACGACCCACCGCGGCGAGGGGCGCCCGGCGGGGACCACAGGGGGAACACACCATGACGCTGCCCAGGACGACCACCACCGTCGCCGCGCTCGTCGTCGGCGCACTCGCGCTGACCGGGTGCAGCACCACCGACACCGACGCGGGCGACGCTGCGGGGGCCTCGCGCACGGCCGCACCGAGCCCGACGTCGACGCCCACACCGACGGCCGATGCCTCGGACGGGGTCGGCGGCACCGCGGCGGGAGCGCAGCCGGAGGACCTGACCTTCGAGGACGGCGCGGAGCTCTCGTCGACCCGCCTGCCCGCGTTCGGCGTCTCCGTGTCGTCACTGGATGAGTGGCAGCTCACCCGCTCCGACCCGAGCGCCGGCTCGACCGAGTACACCCGGTCGGACGGCGCCGTGGCGACGGTCACGCAGCAGCGGGTCACCGGCCTCGATCCGACGATGGGCGACCGTGCCGCGACCGAGCAGCTCTTCCGGGCGTCCGGCGCTCCGGTCGAGGGACTCGAGGAGCAACTCCTCCCCACGGCCGGCGGCGGTACGGCGCAGTTCCTGTCGATCGCGGGACAGGCCGACGGCACCTGGACCGCGACGGTCGCCCGTGCGTTCGCTCGGCCCGGGGTCGCCCTGACCGTGCAGATCGACGTGCCGTCCCGCGAGGTGCTGCGCGACGACCTCCACGAGATCCTCGTCAACGCGCAGGTCGTCATCACCTGATCCGGAGTGGGCGCGCACCGGCCTGGAGGCACGTGGCGGAGCCGCCACGGGCCTCCAGGCCGTCAGACGGGGAGCGGCGCGACACCCCACCAGCCGACCCCGGCACGGTCGACGACCAGGTGGTCCGCCCTCGTTCCCAGCGGCTCCGCGACCGCGAAGTCGGCGATCTCCCACCCGAACTGCTCGGCGGTGGGCTCGCCACCGGCGAAGGGCTCCGAGTACGCACCGTCGATCCAGAGCGGTGTGTCGCGACTGCCCGCAAGGGCGGCCCGGAGGCCGACCGGTCCGAGTCCCGGCCAGGAGTAGACGACACAGAAGCCCTCCGCGTCCTGCAGGGGCCAGGCGTCGTGCACGGTGATCGACCGCCATTCGGTCGGGCCGCCGTCGCGCAGCTTGCGGAGGCAGGCCAGCACGGCACGTTCGCTCCACGTGGGGGAGACCACGGCCTCGGCGGCGGCGATCAGGACGTCGTGGTGGGGTCCGGACACCTGGTCATCGTGTCACGGGGTGCTCCGGAGCGAGGTCCTGGAGGCCCGTGACGCGGAGCAGGTCGAGCTTCACGTCGTCGTCGGAACCCGGGACGGTCGTGTAGACGACGACGCGGAGGTCACCGCCGGGGACGGTGAGCACGTCGCAGTCGACCTCGATCGACCCGACCGGCGTGTGCACGCGCTTCCGGCTCGCCCGGTGCTCGGCGACCCGACCGGTGTCCCAACGCCGCTCGAACTCCGGCGACTCCCGACGCAACCGCGCCACGAGGGCGGCGAGGTCGCGGTCGGCAGGGTAACGACCGGTCGCGGCACGGAGGTCGGCCACGAGGTCGCTGGAGAACTCCTCCTGGTGCTCGTCGTCCCAGTCGGTGCCGTCGTGCCCGTGCATGAAGTGCCGCCACACGAGGTTGCCCTCGAGACCCGTCCAGTGACCGGGGTCGCCGTTCACCGCGGCCCAGAGGTCGTTCCACAGCACGATGTCGTGCGCGGCCGTGAACACCGCGAGCGGCACGTCCCCGAGCCGGTCGACCATCCGCTGGACGCCCGGTGTGACGTGCCGCGGCACCACCTGTCGCGACGGCGGTGCGACCCCGGCGATCCGGAAGAGGTGGTCGCGCTCGGCCGTCGAGAGCCGGAGTGCGGTCGCGAGCGCGCCGAGGAGCTGCGCGGAGGGGTTCGTCGCCCGCCCCTGTTCCAGCCGCACGACGTAGTCGACGCTGACCCCGGCGAGCGCCGCGAGCTCCTCGCGTCGGAGGCCGGGCGTCCGCCGTCCCGGACCGGCCGGCAGGCCGACCTCCTCGGGACGCACCCGGTCACGCCAGGAACGCAGCACACTCGCGAACTCGCTCATGCCCACCATCCTCGACCCGCGCCTCCCGTCCGTCCTGGTACTGACGGTCCCACCGTCACCCGGTGCCTGGGAGTCCCCACGTGCCGGGCGCAGGCTCGGTGCATGACCACGACACTCATCACCGGAGCCAACCGCAGCCTCGGACTCGAGACCACCCGCCGCCTCGTCGAGGCCGGCCACACCGTGTACGCCGGCATGCGCGACCCGTCCCGCGGGGACGACGCCCGAGCGCTCGGCGCCCGCGTCGTGCAGCTCGACGTCACCGACCAGCCGTCCGTCGACCGCGCGGTCGCGGAGCTGCCGGAGCTCGACGTCCTCGTCAACAACGCCGGGGTCCTCGGGACGTCGTTCGGCGTCGACGACCTCGACGCCGCCGCGATGGCCTGCGTCCTCGACACCAACGTCACCGGCGTCGTCCGCGTGACCCAGGCCGCGCTGCCGAAGCTCCGGGCGTCTGCGAACCCGGTCATCGTGAACGTCGCCTCGGGCGTCGGCTTCCCGCGGTGGCTGACCACTCCAGGCCGCGACGAGTACCCCGTGCCGGCCGTGCCCTACGCCGCGTCGAAGGCGGCGCTCATCGCGTTGACCGTGCAGTACGCGAAGAACCTGCCCGGGTTCCGGGTGAACGCGAGCGACCCGGGCTACACGGCGACCGAGTTCAACGACTTCGGCGGCCACCAGACCGTGACGGAGGGGACGGACGCGACCGTCGCGCTGGCCCTGCTCGGACCGGACGGGCCGACGGGGGAGTTCCACGACCGGAACGGGCGTATCGCGTACTGACGCCGGGCCGCCCGCCCGCGGTCGTCCGGCCGGCGTCGCTCGCGCACGGCCGTATCCTTGGCGGATGCTCTCGCGACGTGAGGCCGCCGTCCGGCTCGACATCCCCCTGGAGATGGCGACCCGCCACGGCATGCCGGCGCGGATGAGCGAGGACGACCTCGCCGCGATCGAGCAGGACCCGCCCGCCTGGCTCGTGCAGTCGCGCGCGAACCGCACCGGGACGAAGAAGGTCTGGCAGCGCCTCGAGTGCGTCGTGTGCGGGTACGCCGAGGAGGCACGTCCGAAGAAGTGGTGGCCGGACTGGGACCACCTCATGTGCGACTACCACGCCCCGTACCAGGCTCCCGAGGCCCCGGCCGGCTTCACCCGCCACGAGGTCGAGGGGATCGGCAGCCGGTTCGTCGCCCTCGTCGACGAGCGGCCCCAGCGGCCCTAGCCCGGTTGCGCGGCGGGCTCGACCGTCCTCGTCACGACCCACCGGTGCTGCCCGATCATCCGGTCGCGCGTGAACCCGGCCCGCTCGAACGTCGACAGCGCCCCGTGGAACAGGAACCCGGCCGGTACCGTGCCGGCGGGCTCCGGGTAGCCCTCGACCCGTCCGCCGCCCGCGGCAGCGATGAGGTCGAGCGCACCCTCCAGCGCCGTCGTCGCGACGCCCTGACGCCGGTGCCCGGCCCGGGCGTGGGTGCAGCCGATGCGCCAGTCCGGCAACGGGCCGTCCTGCGTCTGGTCGTACCGGCGGCGGTTCTTGATGTGCACGATCTCGGACGCGGGCCCGTACTGGCACCAGCCGACGCACAGCGCTCCCTCGAAGACGAGTGCCGCGTGCGTCGTGCCCGCGAGGACCCGCGTCCGCTTGCGCTCCCGGTTGGCTGCGGCGTCACGGGTGAGGCCCTCGGCGTGCATGCCGTTGCACCAGCACCCGCTCGGGTACCCGGCGCTCGACGAACAGAGTTCCTCGAAGGCATCCCAGGTCGACTCGTCGAGGGGGCGCACCGTGTACGCGGCGGCGGTCGCGCGGAGCTCGTCGGCCATGCGTACCTCCCGCCCGCAACCTACCGCCGCCGGACACTCACTCGTGCTCGGGGTCTTCCTCCGGGTTGAAGTGCGAGTCGGTCTCCGAGAACCCGGCGGCGACGCCGTCCGGGTGGTTCGGGATGGTGGAGTCGTCGCCGAGGCCGCCGGACTTGGTCGTGCCGTTCTCGTCGTTCGTGGGGACGGCGGCGTCCTCGGGGTTGCTGTTGCTGGTGTCCGACATGGCTGCTCCTTCGCGGTCGTCTTTCCGTCCGCTCATCCTGCGCGGCGGTCCTGGGGAGGCGCCCCGCAGGGCGCGAAGCGGCCATCCGCGGGCGCCGAGTGGTCGCGGTGGTCGCGACCACCCGCCGGACGGGAGGCCCGTGGCGACGCCGCCACGAGCCTCCCGTCCGATCGCTGGTCACCTGCGGATCCGGCGCATCCGGGCGGGCCGGCGCAGGATGGGTGCTGTGGCACGCTTCCTGATCACCGGTTCCACCGACGGACTCGGGCGGGCGACCGCCGAGACGCTCCTCGACGACGGGCACGACGTCGTCGTGCACGCCCGCTCCGCCCGTCGCGCCGATGCCGTGGCGGACCTGACCGGACGGGGAGCGGACCTCGTCGTCGTGGACCTCACCGACCGCGAGGCGGTCCTCGCAGCCGCACGCGGGCTCGACGCGGGTCCGCCGATCGACGGTGTCGTGCACAACGCCGGCGTCCTCTCCGGCCCCGCGGTGGTCCCGGTGAACGTCGTCGCGCCGTACCTGTTCACCGCCCTCCTCGGCAGCCCGACGCGCCACGTCTACCTCAGCAGCGGCATGCACCGCGGGGGCACGGCCCGCCTGGCCGGTGTCGACTGGTCCGGTACGTCGGCGACGACCAGCTACTCGGACAGCAAGCTGTTCGTCACGACGCTCTCGGCGGCCGTCGCGGCGCTGTGGCCGGGGGTGCAGGCGAACGCGGTCGATCCGGGGTGGGTGCCCACGAAGATGGGCGGGGCGGGCGCGTCGGACGACCTCGAACTCGGGCACCGCACGCAGGAACGCCTGATCAGCGACCCGGCGGCGACGAGCAGCGGCGGGTACTGGTTCCACGACCGGCAGCAGGACCCGCACCCGGCCGTCCTCGACGCCGGCTTCCAGGACGAGCTGCTGCGTGCACTCGAGGACGCGACGGGGGTGGCGTTGCCGGTCAGGCCTCCGCGCGGCCGGTGAGCCACCGAACCGCATCGGACGCCGACCGGCCGCCGACGCAGTTCACGACGCTCGAGGAGCACCACCAGGTGCGGCTGGCTGCCGATTCCTGAGCCAGTCCCTGACGGCGCGCTCGTCCTCGCCGGTGATGCCGTGCCCGACGCCGAGGGTCACGTGCTCGACGCCGGCCCCGGCCCTACGCAACCGTTCGGCCGTCCGCGCGCCGTCCTCTGTGGAGCGCCGTGCGTCAAGCCGGCCGTCGATGACGAGCACGGGCAGTGCGAGCTCCGAGCGGCGTGGCGACGAGCGGAAGGGCGCCTGGGGCCGGAGCAGGACACCGCCGGTGAACAGCTCGGGGCGCCGCTCGAGGAGTGCGGCCGCCATGACGGCACCGTTCGAGAACCCGAGGACGGTGGTGTGCCGGGCTCGCCCGACGGTCTGCTGGCCCAGTTCGATCGCGTCCACGAGCGGAGCGATCCGTGCCGACACCGCGTCGTCGTCGAAGGTCCGGTCGGGTCGTCGGTCGAAGAAGGCATGCCCCAGCTCCGTCCTGACAGCACCCCGTAACGCGATGCACGCTCCTGCGGGGTCGACTCGGGCCGCGAACGGCAGGAGGTCCGTCTCACGACCGTCGGAGCCGTGCAGCACGACCAACGTCGAGTCGCCGGGTGTCGCCCCCGGCACCACCGTCAAGGTGAGTCCGAGCGGTGCGGTCATCGTCCGCGTCCGGTCCGCCATCACTCGATCATGTCCCCGGTGACGCGCTCACGAACGCTCCCCGGGGCTGGATCCGTGAGGAGCCGGTGCACGGAACGACCGAACTGTCGGCCGCCAGACAACTTGTCCCAATCCGGGCTACAGACAGCTCGCGTTGCTCGCACTTGTCCAGTCCTGCTGCCAAATAGCTTGTCCCGCTGCCAGTTCACTAGCTTGAACGCTCCCGAACCTTCGCGATGTCTGCCCGGAGGTCTCCCGAGTACGTCGCCCAGTCGAAGGCCGGTGTGCTGGGCACGTACGACCATTCCGAATCCAGGTAGTCCACCATCAGTTCGGCTCTCGCTAAGCGGTCCGGCAGTTGCCAAACGTCGACAACTCGGCGCCGAAGATCGTCGTCCAATACCGGGATATCAACAGTTACACCGTCCAAGTATGTGAATCTCTTCGCCAGTACTCGATACGCGTACGCGCCTGAGGTTGTGATTCGGAATACCTCCTCGTGAGCCAGGCGACCGTACCGACGACTTGATTCGAGAAGCCGGAATTGTACGGCGTAGTCAATCGCATCGGTGATCTGAGTGGCCTCGAAGCCGAGCGATTGGATGTTCTCGTAGACACCTTCGGCGGCAACATACCCATGCTCTGCATCTACCTCGCCCGTCTTCTGCACGAACGCGAGCAGGATTGGGAGAAGAAAGTGCTCCTTTGGGTCCTTACGTGCCACACGCCAGAGGTTTGGCACTGGCGAGAAGTCTGGACTGTAGTAGCGATTATCACCAAACATCAAAGACCGCAGAAATTCGTGCTCGGGGATCGTATAGCTTCCAAATCTGCGCTGAATATCGATGATCTTCTGCGTATCCACATGTCCGCTCCCGATGAAGTCGGTGACAAATCGGAGCGCTAGACGCATATTACCACCCGCCATATTATCAATCATACGAATGAACATCGCGTTGGAGCCGAGGTTGTCACGCAAGACCTGCAGAAACAGCTCGAGGGATTCACTGTCGATGCTCACGTTCGCCGGAAATGACCTCAAGCGGCCCGTGTCCCGCAATTGATCCAGGGCGAAGTCGATACGTCGCTTAAGCATGACGTCGGCCCTCGGAGGCGAAATGGTGAAGACCCGTGGGTAGTAGCCCGAAATTGCACCATCACGCTGTGACGCGTAAAAGGTCTCCGGTCTCAACGAGACAAAGACCGTTGCCGGCCAAGTCTGTGCAAGCTCGTTCGAGATGAGGAAGACACTGTTCTGGTCCTGCGGGTCACGCTGGTCAACGTTGTCGAGGAAGATAACTACTTGTCGGTGCCACGAGCGGTTGAGCCAATCGAATGCCTTACCGAGGTATGCGCTCCTGTCGGCCATCTCTCCTTGCAGGAACTCAACACGGGCGACCGCGTACCGAGCAGCATCTAGGGTCTTATAGGCGCCTGCTGGCGACTCGTCAAAGTACTTTAGCTCGCGCCGAAGGACATTCTCAGCGAAACTTGCTGCAAGCACATTGATATCATACTTGTCGCGCAACTGCGCCACACAGGACTCAAGGACATGCTCATTCAACGTATTGAAATTGGCGCCCGCTCCGAAGTCGACGTAAATGGACAGGCTGTCCCCTAGTACGTCCTTCGCATCGACATTCACGAGCCTGTCGATGAACGTACTCTTTCCCGAGCCCACGTCGCCCAAGAGGATGATGGGACGATTAGAAAGTGCGGCCTGCATCACGTCCGCGGTAAGACCAGACGCGATCTCCCCCTTACGTGACGCCTCAGTAGTTGAGCCAGGTGCCAAGCTCTCGAGCAACTCGT